>NZ_CAKLCM010000002.1 GCF_921292975.1 Vibrio hippocampi | reverse complement strand
CTGGGGAGTACGGTCGCAAGATTAAAACTCAAATGAATTGACGGGGGCCCGCACAAGCGGTGGAGCATGTGGTTTAATTCGATGCAACGCGAAGAACCTTACCTACTCTTGACATCCAGAGAAGCCGGAAGAGATTCTGGTGTGCCTTCGGGAGCTCTGAGACAGGTGCTGCATGGCTGTCGTCAGCTCGTGTTGTGAAATGTTGGGTTAAGTCCCGCAACGAGCGCAACCCTTATCCTTGTTTGCCAGCACGTAATGGTGGGAACTCCAGGGAGACTGCCGGTGATAAACCGGAGGAAGGTGGGGACGACGTCAAGTCATCATGGCCCTTACGAGTAGGGCTACACACGTGCTACAATGGCGCATACAGAGGGCGGCCAACCAGCGATGGTGAGCGAATCCCAAAAAGTGCGTCGTAGTCCGGATTGGAGTCTGCAACTCGACTCCATGAAGTCGGAATCGCTAGTAATCGTAGATCAGAATGCTACGGTGAATACGTTCCCGGGCCTTGTACACACCGCCCGTCACACCATGGGAGTGGGCTGCAAAAGAAGTGGGTAGTTTAACCTTCGGGAGGACGCTCACCACTTTGTGGTTCATGACTGGGGTGAAGTCGTAACAAGGTAGCGCTAGGGGAACCTGGCGCTGGATCACCTCCTTAACGATAAGATTATTGCGATGAGTGTTCACACAGATTGATGGTTTATGTAGTTTAAGAGATGGAACACCCCCCAAGGTGTTCGCCTAAGTGTCCCGTTCGTCTAGAGGCCTAGGACACCGCCCTTTCACGGCGGTAACAGGGGTTCGACTCCCCTACGGGATACCATCTTTAAGTGTTCTTAATCCTTTTAAATGGAAAGTAGAATCTTTAAAAATGGTTTCGAAAGAAACATTGCTCTTTAACAATTTGGAAAGCTGACGAATAACAACAATCCCCTTATCTTTTAGATAAGCGTTGTTATTCAAATAAAAGTTCTCAAATCCTAGTGATTCTTTTTCAATAAAGAATGATTAGGTACCAACACACATTCAAGTGTTCTTGGAAACAACATAACTTCGGTTGTGTTTGTTCACTTTTTGCTTCTGCTTTTTTATAAAAAGCGGAAATAAAGAGTTATTTGAGTCCGGCAAAATCAAAGCTATCTCGCTCATTCAAATAATGAGATAGCGACTTTGGTTGTTTAACGACAGCGCCAAGATTTCTTTTGAAACTCTTTGGGGTTGTATGGTTAAGTGACTAAGCGTACACGGTGGATGCCTTGGCAGTCAGAGGCGATGAAAGACGTAGTAACTTGCGATAAGCCCAGATTAGGTAGTAACAACCTGTGAGTCTGGGATGTCTGAATGGGGAAACCCACTAGCATAAGCTAGTATCATTAACTGAATACATAGGTTAATGAGGCGAACCGGGGGAACTGAAACATCTAAGTACCCCGAGGAAAAGAAATCAACCGAGATTCCGAAAGTAGCGGCGAGCGAAATTGGATTAGCCCTTAAGCTTTTAGCGCGTCAGGTGAAGAGTCTGGAAAGTCTCGCAATAAAGGGTGATAGCCCCGTAACCGACAACGTGCAATCAGTGAAAACGAGTAGGGCGGGACACGTGATATCCTGTCTGAATATGGGGGGACCATCCTCCAAGGCTAAATACTCCTGACTGACCGATAGTGAACCAGTACCGTGAGGGAAAGGCGAAAAGAACCCCTGTGAGGGGAGTGAAATAGAACCTGAAACCGTGTACGTACAAGCAGTAGGAGCCTCCTTTGTGGGGTGACTGCGTACCTTTTGTATAATGGGTCAGCGACTTATATTCAGTAGCAAGGTTAACCGAATAGGGGAGCCGTAGAGAAATCGAGTCTTAACTGGGCGTCGAGTTGCTGGATATAGACCCGAAACCAGGTGATCTAGCCATGGGCAGGTTGAAGGTTGAGTAACATCAACTGGAGGACCGAACCGACTAATGTTGAAAAATTAGCGGATGACTTGTGGCTAGGGGTGAAAGGCCAATCAAACCTGGAGATAGCTGGTTCTCCCCGAAAGCTATTTAGGTAGCGCCTCGGACGAATACTACTGGGGGTAGAGCACTGTTAAGGCTAGGGGGTCATCCCGACTTACCAACCCTTTGCAAACTCCGAATACCAGTAAGTACTATCCGGGAGACACACGGCGGGTGCTAACGTCCGTCGTGGAGAGGGAAACAACCCAGACCGCCAGCTAAGGTCCCAAAGTATAGCTAAGTGGGAAACGATGTGGGAAGGCTTAGACAGCTAGGATGTTGGCTTAGAAGCAGCCATCATTTAAAGAAAGCGTAATAGCTCACTAGTCGAGTCGGCCTGCGCGGAAGATGTAACGGGGCTAAGCTATACACCGAAGCTGCGGCAATAACTTTTTAAGTTATTGGGTAGGGGAGCGTTCTGTAAGCCGTTGAAGGTGAACTGTAAGGTTTGCTGGAGGTATCAGAAGTGCGAATGCTGACATGAGTAACGATAAAGGGGGTGAAAAACCTCCTCGCCGGAAGACCAAGGGTTCCTGTCCAACGTTAATCGGGGCAGGGTGAGTCGACTCCTAAGGCGAGGCCGAAAGGCGTAGTCGATGGGAAACGGGTTAATATTCCCGTACTTCTTACAATTGCGATGGGGGGACGGAGAAGGCTAGGTGGGCCTGGCGATGGTTGTCCAGGTTCAAGTGCGTAGGCTGAAGGTTTAGGTAAATCCGGACCTTCTTAAGGCTGAGACACGACGTCGAGCATCTACGGATGTGAAGTCATTGATGCCATGCTTCCAGGAAAAGCCTCTAAGCTTCAGATTGTAAGGAATCGTACCCCAAACCGACACAGGTGGTCGGGTAGAGAATACCAAGGCGCTTGAGAGAACTCGGGTGAAGGAACTAGGCAAAATGGTACCGTAACTTCGGGAGAAGGTACGCTCTTAGCGGTGAAGTCCCTAGCGGATGGAGCGGCCGAGAGTCGCAGATACCAGGTGGCTGCAACTGTTTATTAAAAACACAGCACTGTGCAAAATCGTAAGATGACGTATACGGTGTGACGCCTGCCCGGTGCCGGAAGGTTAATTGATGGGGTTAGACTTAGGTCGAAGCTCTTGATCGAAGCCCCGGTAAACGGCGGCCGTAACTATAACGGTCCTAAGGTAGCGAAATTCCTTGTCGGGTAAGTTCCGACCTGCACGAATGGCGTAATGATGGCCACGCTGTCTCCACCCGAGACTCAGTGAAATTGAAATCGCTGTGAAGATGCAGTGTACCCGCGGCTAGACGGAAAGACCCCGTGAACCTTTACTACAGCTTGGCACTGAACATTGACCCTACATGTGTAGGATAGGTGGGAGGCTTTGAAGACGGTACGCTAGTATCGTTGGAGCCGTCCTTGAAATACCACCCTTGTAGTGTTGATGTTCTAACTTAGACCCCTTATCGGGGTTGAGGACAGTGCCTGGTGGGTAGTTTGACTGGGGCGGTCTCCTCCCAAAGAGTAACGGAGGAGCACGAAGGTGGGCTAATCACGGTTGGACATCGTGAGGTTAGTGCAATGGCATAAGCCCGCTTGACTGCGAGAATGACAATTCGAGCAGGTGCGAAAGCAGGTCATAGTGATCCGGTGGTTCTGAATGGAAGGGCCATCGCTCAACGGATAAAAGGTACTCCGGGGATAACAGGCTGATACCGCCCAAGAGTTCATATCGACGGCGGTGTTTGGCACCTCGATGTCGGCTCATCACATCCTGGGGCTGAAGTCGGTCCCAAGGGTATGGCTGTTCGCCATTTAAAGTGGTACGCGAGCTGGGTTTAGAACGTCGTGAGACAGTTCGGTCCCTATCTGCCGTGGGCGTTGGAAGATTGAAGGGGGCTGCTCCTAGTACGAGAGGACCGGAGTGGACGAACCTCTGGTGTTCGGGTTGTCATGCCAATGGCATTGCCCGGTAGCTAAGTTCGGAATCGATAACCGCTGAAAGCATCTAAGCGGGAAGCGAGCCCTGAGATGAGTCTTCCCTGGCACTTTAAGTGTCCTAAAGGGTTGTTCGAGACTAGAACGTTGATAGGCAGGGTGTGTAAGCGTTGTGAGGCGTTGAGCTAACCTGTACTAATTGCCCGTGAGGCTTAACCATACAACACCCAAAGGGTTTTGATGGACTCAAAGCAAGAACAGATTGAATGTGTGAGAATTTGAACAGCTTTCCAGATTTTTACCTTTAGCTTTTTAAAGCTGAAAGTAAGCAAGAATTTTGCTTGGCGACCATAGCGTTTTGGACCCACCTGATTCCATTCCGAACTCAGAAGTGAAACGAAACAGCGCCGATGGTAGTGTGGGGCTTCCCCATGTGAGAGTAGGTCATCGCCAGGCTTTAATTATGTTTTCAGACCCTTTTGTTAATAGAAAGCCTGAAAGCAAAACTAGAACCTAGCGTTATTTGAGTAAGACTAAGTTTTAGTAACAATTTGTGGAGAGATGGCTGAGTGGTCGAAAGCACCGGTCTTGAAAACCGGCAACCGTTAATAGCGGTTCTAGGGTTCAAATCCCTATCTCTCCGCCACTATTCGAAACCCCAGCAGAAATGCTGGGGTTTTTCTTTTCTAGTTATCTCCTTTCTCAGTCTACTTTGTCTGTCGTCTCTTGCTATTTTCTTTTAGCCCATCCTGTTCTGCACTGATTAAATATCAATTTCTGTTATGCTCAAATCACACACCGCAATCAAGAGTCTTACTATGCTCAACGACGTTAACCTTTCTGATATTCGCTCCTTTGTCTTGATTGCCCAGTTGGGTAATTTTACTAAGGCTGCGGAAGCACTGAATGTTTCACGCTCTCATGTTTCTCGCCAGATATCGGCATTAGAAGCTCAAATTGGTGTTAGCTTGTTGACTCGAACGACTCGTTCGTTGAAGTTGACCTACGCAGGTGAACGCTTTTATAAACAGTGTGAAACCGCATTGATGCAAGTTGAACAGGCACTTATTGCTGCGATAGATGATACGGAGAATGTGCAAGGGCATATCCGCGTTAATAGTGTCGGTGGTCCATTAGGGGAAGATGTTGTTGCCGATTATATCGCGAAGTTTATGCAGCAAAATAAACACATCACCGTTGAGTTGGATTTTTCGAGTCCACGAATTGATTTGATTGAAGACCATTTCGATGTTGCTTTTCGTATGGGAGAACTCGCCGATGCTAACTTTATCGGTAAACATCTGAGAGATATCGAGATGGTGACACTGACAAGCCCTGAATACATCGCGGCTTATGGTGAACCTGAGCACCCCAAAGACCTATTAGCACACCGTATTCTTCGTGGCTCAGTCACCCGCTGGAGCTATCAAAATATAACCAGCGATGAGAAGCAAGAAGTAGCCGTAACGGCTCACCTTGTGTGTAAGAACGGCAGAGCATTGATCGCGGGGGCCGTTGCGGGAAATGGCATTATCCGAGTCCCTATGATGTATTGCAGACAAGAGATTGAGCAAGGGCTACTAGTGCCTGTGATGGAACAGTGGCAGATTACGCCAGTACCGTTCTATGCTATTTACCATCGCGATAAATATCAGCCGAAACGACAGCAAGCCTTTATTCAGTTTATGCAGGATCAGTTTACGCGTAATTAGCTGATTATTGTTTCCATATGGAAACAGTAATTTGATCTGCATCCTATATATCAACACTGATGAACCTCGTAATATCTGCAGCAACAAAACGGCAGCATACAAAGATTGCTGCTAACCTCATACCGTCAAATGATGATAAATGCTTTGGAGTAGATGATGAAACAATTAGTTGTTATTACAGGTGCAAGTTCTGGTATTGGTGAAGCAATCGCGCGTCGTATGAGCGATGCTGGTCATCCACTTCTTCTTATTGCCCGTCGCATTGAGCGTCTAGAAGCGCTTAATCTGCCGAACACGCTATGTGCAAAAGTAGACGTTACTGACAAAGCCTCTTTTGAAGCTGCCATTGCTAAAGCAGAAGAGACATACGGAGCAACAGATTGCATCGTGAACAACGCGGGTATGATGCTGCTAAGTGAACTCGTAGACCAAGATGCCGCTGAGTGGAAGACAATGTTCGATGTAAACGTCATTGGACTAATGAATGGCATGCAGGCGGTATTGGCGCCAATGAAAGCGCGCAAGTCTGGTACTATCATCAATATCAGCTCAATTGCGGGCCGCAAGACCTTCCCGAACCATGCTGCATATTGTGGTACTAAGTTCGCAGTGCACGCCATTTCTGAAAATGTGCGTGAAGAGGTGGCTGATTCTAATGTTCGCATCACTACGATTGCCCCTGGTGCTGTAGAGACTGAGTTGCTTTCTCACACCACTTCTGATGATATCAAGAATGGCTACGAACAGTGGAAAGAGAGCATGGAAGGTATTTTAGTTGCTGATGATATCGCACGTACTGTTGAGTTTGCTTACCAGCAACCTCAAGGTGTGTGTATCCGTGAGATTGTGGTTGCCGCGACCCGTCAACAGCCATAATGGAATGCATATAGGGCTCATTGCCATTGATTGTTAAGCGCCTATCTTTATTATTGAAAAGCCCGCCGCGGGCTTTTTTCATTTCTATCATCGATACTTTTTCCTCTTACCCTTCTCTTTAGATGTCTTGTTATCTTGGTTAGACTGTTGCTTTGTATTGCCTGGCTTATTTGGGAGTTAAAGTGTCTAAGTTCTCATCCTCATTACCTGAGAGTATTGAGTTGGATGGCGAAAGGTTCTGCGTTGTTAACCATGAAATCATCCAACCGTTGTGGAGTGACTACGGCTATCTTGTTCGTTGTTTTATTGAACATCCACAGATCCCAAGTGTTATCTTAAAGTCTATTCAGTTGCCCTCAGAACCTGCTATAGCGCACCCAAAGGGATGGAATACACCGGCTTCGCATCAACGTAAGCTCGATTCTTATCAAGTAGAATTTAACTGGTATAAGAATTATGCATCACAGCAGCCTTTAGATTGGGTTCCACAATGCTTAATGGCGACCAAAACCAATCAACGTTTAGACTTAATTCTTGAAGACCTTAAGTTAATTGATTGCGCCAATAGCGTTGAAATGCCCTCTCAACGGCATATTAAGTTAGCTATCGAGTGGTTAGCATGTTTCCACGCTTACTGGCTTGGTTGTGCGCCAGAAAGGTTATGGTCGCGCGGTACCTATTGGCACCTCGGCACAAGGCAGAATGAATTTGAAGCGATGCAGCAAGGGCGTCTAAAACAGGCGGCACCGGATATAGCAGAGCGAATATACTCTTGTCGCTACCAAACTTTGGTACATGGTGATGCTAAGTTAGCTAACTTCTGTTTTGATAATGCTCTCTCCAAAACGATGGCCGTGGACTTTCAATATGTGGGGCAAGGTATCGGTGTTCAAGATTTGGTTCTACTGCTAACCAGCGCACTGGACTTTACGGATCCACAACTGTCTATTGAACCATGGGTTGATTACTACTTTGAGCAACTAGAAGCTGCAGTCATTATTTATCACCCCACCATAGACAGTTCAGATTTAGAACGTTGCTGGCGTCCTCTTGTCGGTCTCGCTTGGGCAGACTTTCAGCGCTTTCTGCTTGGTTGGAGCCCGACACATTGGAAAATTAATCCATTTACACAAAACTTGGTGAGTGTTGCTTTAGACAAACACGACCTGTAAAAAAAGCTTCCGATAGGGAAGCTTTAATATGGATCTGAGCACGCCAACTAACTGACTAGCGTTAGTGCTTTTCTTGATACTTCGCCAGCGGCTTTGGTCATATTCTGGTTTTCTAGCGCATCGGCAAGATAGGCGTAATCAGATACGTCGGGGCGTAGGGTTAATGCCGCCTCAAACTGTTTCTGAGCGTCCTGCCAACGAGACTCCCTTAAGTACAGCTGACCCAATGAACTGTGTACGGACGCATTCTTTTCCGTCTTACTAATGACTTGTTCCAATAAAACAATCGCAGGATGGCGATCCGCTAGGTTTAAGCTCGGTATTAATTCGTAGAGCTCATTGATGTGTTGCTTCTTAGTGCTCTCTTTAATTACAGTAAAAGCTTTGTCGTCCGCTTTACGGCTGATCAACAGTTTGACAAAGCATTGAATGAGATGAGATTGCTGTCGCATCTTTTTAGTAAGCGAATTCCAATAGGTCACTAGACCTTCACTACCTTGTTGACCCGCAATATCGTGCATTTGACCACATACGGCTCTCAGTTCAAGTTCGCTCTTTTCGCTATCATCAATCAGTTTGCTTTTCTTTAAGCTAGGCAATAACTCCACCAAGGGTTTCCACTGATTTTGTTTGATGTAGGTGGTTTTTAGTAGATCCTGTACAACCTTATGAGATGGGTGGGAGATAGCCAATGTTTCCAGTGTACTTTGAGCGATCTGATAATTTTCTTCTCTGATTGCTTGTTTTGCTCTTGTCAGTTGTACGGCAAGTTCGGAGTTTTTCTGTTGAGATGCCAGGTCTAAGTAATGCTGACACTTTTCTTTATCCCCTTGTCCCAGAGCGGCTTCAGAAGCGACAAGATAGCAAAGCAACGGCATATCGTGATAACTAGCCCATCGAGTTACCTTTTTCTCGGCTTGTTTCCAGTCACCCTCGAGAAGTTTTAGGATCCCTTCGTTGGTAAAGCGTCGAGAGCGACGCATTTTACGCACGCTGAAATAGTTAAAGGTTGAGGTGCCGGCGTACATCAATTTTTTAAATAGGTACTCAAGGAAAAAGAGTACAGCCAGTGCCGCTATCACGAAGATAACAAGTGTTGTCACACTCATCTCTATGGTTTTATTAGCAATAGAAATCAGCACATAACCTTGCTGACCGGTGTATTGAGTTCCAACGAAGAGTCCTGCCCCCAATACGATAAAGAGGAAGATAATTCGAATCATTATTTATCCTCCGTGATCATGGTAGTCACTTCACGTCTTAGGCGCTGTGAGATGATATCGGCAAGTACGGATTGGGTTTCGAGCTTGACCGGGTAATCAACGTTGATGTTCTGCCCTTCGAGTTTATCTAAAGCCGCCATAAACTGGACCACTTGCTGGCTCTCTGGGTCGAAAAACTTGCTCGTCCAGTCTTTAGCTGTCGCTAAAGAGGTTTGATACATTTCCCCTTGTTCGCGATAGACAGCACGAATAGCGGTTTCTACTTTTGCCTTAATGTTCTCTTGTAGATAGAAGTGTTGGGTTGGAGACAGCAGTGGGATGACATTGCCATCACGAGAACGGAAAGTGATAAAGTGATCGGAAAAATCTTTCAATGATGTGGTCAGATTCGCTTTCCAGTCAGTGACGTCACTAGAAACCTGTTGCTTCTCAACCTTTTCTGCTTCAGGGAGAATGGCGTTAGCTAAAGGCAATTGGTCGACTTGGTTTTGCAGCGCAATCAATCTTAGCACCAGACCGTCTCGGTCTATAATTGGCACGGTGCGAAGTTTTGTGATGTCGTTAGCCATAGATTGACGCAGCGACATCAAACTTGGATCGTTCAGTGCTGCGATACGCTGGTCGGCACTTTCCATAAGGCGAGTGGCACTAACGACATCATGCTCAAGAAACAGCTTTCTACCTGCAAGTTTGACTAAGTAGTCGGCTTCAGCCAATAGCCAATCATTTGGACGGCGACCTTTGACATCGGCAACGGCAAGTTGCAGGCTTTTGATGCTTTTCTGTTGCTGGTTAATCTCGACTTTAACTTTTTCGGTCGCCGCTTGCGCTTGTTCTACCGTCTGTTTTTGAGCTTGCGAGATGGTGTTATCTATTTGACTTTGAGAGGCATTGAGTCTTGCTTCCAAACTATCAATTTTAGCTTGATATTGGTCAGCTTGCTTCTGCATCAAATAGGTCAGCCCGCCACCGAAAAGAATAACGAGAATAATAGCAAGCGTACCGAGAGTGTTGCCTTTCTTTGCTGGCTTTTCTGTAGGTTTTACTTTGGCTTCTTTATTGAGTTCTTTGGTCTCTTCGACCTCAGATGCCTCAGTATTTGCGGTTGACGTTTCTGGTTCGCTTTGACCTTTGTCCTCAGTTGGTGCGGTGACGGGTTGTTTCTCATTAGACAGTTTGGTTTCGTCTTTATTTTTATTCGTCATGCTGAAGTCCTGTTGCTAGACGCTTTAGCGTATCGAGTGTTATTGAGTTTGAGGCACCGTGCATGTTAATTACATGCTCAAATCCTTGGGCCTTAGCTAAACAAGCTATCCGTTCGCTGGGAACGAGTAGCAAAAGTTGTTCGAGCCACTGTTTCTCTGGCTCGGACGTGGCGGATACCAGATGAGTGAGTTGCTCGCCACTGGTGACAACGACAGTATCGACGCCTTTTTGTCGCCACTCCTCAAAGGAGTGACTGGGTATCGGAATCAAATGTCGTTGATATACTTCTAAATATTGGACGTTAGCCCCTAAGTTAGTCAAGTGACTATTAATCAACTCTCGCCCACCGACACCTCGAAGTATGAGTATGTTTTTGCCTTCTACGTCCTGAAGTTGACGCATAGTAACGAGGTGCTCACTCTCTCCTTGTATCGGGTAGTGTACTTTTTGTGGTGTTAGTTTGCTTAATTCTTGTGCAGTTTTTTGACCAATGCCGATATATGTCGCCCTAGTAGACCAATGTATGCCAAGGTTGGAAAATAGCTGTTCACTATAGTGAACAGCATGTTGGCTGACGGCGATAACAATGTCGCAGTTCTCAATATAAGTGATATCGAGAGAGGGGGCTGGATTGAGCTTGATAGCAATCAGTGGATGATGAATAGCATCACCACCCAACTTGATGATGGACTGAGTTAACTCTTGCCCAGCGCGCTCTGGACGGGTTACCAGCACAGTCATCTAGATTCACTCGTGGTCTTGGTATAGGCGCTCTAAAATCTCTTTTGCACCTTCGTTAAGGAGTTGCTTGGCGAGAGTGGTACCAAGAACCTCAGCGTCTTGACGTTTACCCTGAATCTCGCCGCGAACAATTTGAGTACCGTCTGGCTCACCGACTAATGCTTTAAGATGAATATTGTCGCCATCAATAACCGCATAACTACCGATAGGAACTTGGCAGCCCCCCTCGAGTGTCAGGTTCATTGCTCGTTCACAGCGAACGCGGTCAGCGGTTTCTTGGTGATTAAGTGGTTCTAGCAGTTTAATGAGATAATCATCGTCTAGACGGCATTCGATGCCTACTGCTCCTTGACCAACAGCCGGTAATGAGACTTCGGGTTCGATAAAGCTACGAATTCGGTCTTCTAACTCAAGGCGCTTGAGTCCTGCCGCTGCGAGGATAATCGCATCGAAGTCACCGTTATCAAGTTTGCCTAATCGAGTACCGACATTACCTCTTAGCTCTTTGATATTGATGTCCGGGCGCAGTGCTTTGATCTGACATTGACGACGTAAGCTACAGGTGCCGACGGTTGCTCCGTGTGGTAATTCATCAAGGCTAGGGTAGGTATTGGAGACAAAAGCATCTCGTGGGTCTTCGCGCTCACAGATAGTGACTAAACCTAGCCCCTCAGGAAAGTCGACGGGAACGTCTTTCATCGAATGCACTGCGAGATCGGCTCGTCCCTCAAGCATGGCTAGCTCAAGCTCTTTGACAAACAAACCTTTGCCTCCCACCTTAGCTAACGGCGTATCTAAAATAATGTCGCCTTTGGTCACCATAGTGACCAGTTCAACATCCAATCCAGGGTGTGCTGCGATGAGTGCGTCTTTAACAAAATGAGCCTGCCAAAGCGCGAGTGGGCTTTTGCGGGTGGCAATTTTAATCGGTCTGGCATGCGTCATAATTTTCTCTTTGATACGTCTAATGAGTCTAATTGGGTGTAATCCTATCACTGTCCAGTAAGAATAATGAATCATTTCCCAGAGGCTAGGTTTCTCTAACTGATTTAATAGCTTGGGGATTACTCAATGTGTGACTCTTGTCTCATTTGTTGTGGAAGCGGTTGATAGAATTATCCGCTATGATTTGTGCAGTATGCCGAAACGGTCAATGTTCCAATCGCTGTATGTTGTACCGCGATTTGCTTTACCATACATAATAAAAATGATACATTGATCACGTTTTGAAGTGTTGTTTGCTCAAAACCTACGCATTAAAACAACGATACTGAAACTAGGATTACCCTTTGCAGGCTTACACTCACACAATTATCCAACGGCTAGATAATCTTAATCAGCAGCGTATTGATCGTGCGCTGGCGCTGATGGACCTGCAAGGCCAAACCGTTTTCCATCTTATCCCTCTGTTATTTAATTATAACCACCCTGTTGTCCCAGGTTTTTTCAATGCCGAGACGCCAGCGGGTCTGCATAATTTTGTCGCTAATCCAACTCAGCAAAAGTTCATCGATGATACAGAAGTCGCGCTTGGACAAGCATTGCCGCAACCAGAGCAAAGCCAAATATTGGGTCTTTATACGATGGGCAGTACCTCGTCTATTGGTCAGAGTACATCGAGTGATTTAGATATTTGGGTTTGTATCGCCCCAGATATGTCGACTGAAGACAGAGAGAAGCTGAGTAACAAATGCTTACTCATCACTGATTGGGCGAAATCCCAAGGGGTTGAAGCTAATTTCTTCTTAATGGATGAACAGCGCTTCCGTACCAATATTTCAGAAGAGATGACAGGGGATAACTGTGGCTCTTCTCAGCATTTACTCTTGCTAGATGAATTTTATCGTTCAGCGGTAAGGTTGGGTGGACAGCGTCTATTGTGGCAAATTGTCCCGCCTGAGATGGAAGAGTGTTATGAAGAATACGTTGCGCAACTTTGCGCTGGCGGCGAAGTTGACTGCAGTGAGTGGATCGACTTTGGTCGTTTAAATCGCATCCCAGCGGAAGAGTATTTTGGCTCCAGTTTATGGCAGCTATATAAGAGTATCGATTCGCCTTACAAATCGGTGTTAAAAGCCATCTTGTTAGAGGCATACTCTTGGGAATACCCAAATACTCAACTATTAAGCATTGACACTAAGCGACGCTTTTTTGCCAATGATCCTGATTTGTACGGGATGGATGCCTATTATCTGATGCTTGAGAAAGTGACTCGCTACTTAGAGAGGGTGGGTGACGAAACGCGTTTGGATTTAGTGCGTCGCTGCTTCTATCTTAAAACTCATGAGAAGTTATCTCGTGAGTCTGGAGTGGGCTCTGTCGCTTGGCGTCGTGAAGCACTGCTGCAGATGACTCAGGACTGGAATTGGTCTCAAGAGCTTATTGAAGAGCTGGATAACCGACGCAATTGGAAAGTTGAGCAAGTCGTCGTTGTCCACAATGCGCTGCTTGAAGCTCTGATGCTGAGCTATCGTAATTTGATTCAGTTTGCACGCCGTAATGATATTACCTCGGCGATCAGCCCTCAAGATATCAGCATTCTAGCGCGTAAGCTGTATGCGGCTTTTGAAGAACTGCCAGGCAAGGTGACCTTGTTGAATCCGCAAATTTCGCCGGATCTGCATGAGTCAGACCTTACCTTTATCGAGGCAGCTGCGGGTCGAAACTACAAGTCTGGATGGTATCTGTATAAGCAGCCACTGATCCCTGAAAAAATCATCGGTCAGCCACCGTTAGAGCATCACGAGTATCTAAGTAAACTTGTGGCGTGGGCATTTTTTAATGGCTTGATCACAGAAGCGACCAACCTGAACTCCGTAGTGCGTGAAGCGCAGATTGATATCGATAAGTTTTACCAAATGGTGAGTGACTTACGCAATACTTTCTCGTTACGTAAACATCGACCAAGCTTACAAGCGCTGGCGAATCCTTGTGCGATTAGCCAGCTTGCGATGTTCATCAATTTTGAAAATGACCCAACCAGTGAGATCCCCATCAAGGCGAATAAAGTCGATCCTAAGGATATCGATATTTTGAGCTTTGGTGAGCAAGGTAAGAGTTTAGTGGGTTCTGTTGATTTGGTTTACCGCAACTCTTGGCATGAAGTAAGAACCATGCACTTTGTTGGCGATACGGCCATGTTGGATGCGTTAAAGACCATTTTAAGTAAAATGCACCAAGATGCGCTAGCACCAGAGTCGGTCGACGTGTTCTGCTACAGTGAGAACCTGCGTGGTGTATTGAGAAATACCGTTTATCAACTGCTAGCTGAGTGTATTGACCTGCGTTTAAAACCCCTTGACCAAGAGAAACGCCGACGCTTTAAGGCGATCAAACTCGCGAATGAAATGTACGGCTTGTTCTTCGAACGTCGTGGTGTATCGGTTCAGAAACTGGAAAATTCAGTCGATTTCTATCGAAGTATTTCTTCCAACAAACTGAAAGGCTCACCTCTGTTTATGTTGGATAGAGAAGACGCGTATCAGCTACCTGAGATTGTCGATGGATTTGCGAGTGAAGGCTTGATTCAGTTCTTCTTTGAGGATACCGAGCATGGCTTCAATATCTATGTGCTTGATGAGAACAATCAGGTTGAAGTGTACCATCAGATGCGTGGCAGCAAGGATGAGATGATCACCAGTGTGAATAACTTCTATACATCGAACGTGAGTCAGTCTGGTGAGCAGGCAGCGAAGCAGATCAATTTCAATCTGCCTCAATATTATCAGATAGTTCATCCAGAAGAGGGCGACGCATACATCGTTCCTTATCGTAACGATACCTCTCCCTCGACTAAGAACTCAAAAGTTGTCAATGCCTAGAGCTCGGCTCTAGGCCCAATCAATCTCTTCATCAGCGTGTTTGACGCACTCTTGTTTAACCATCTCGATCAATTCCAACCCGGTCTTTGAACAAACCCAAGTATCCTCGATCAATTTAAAGTGAAAACCACCCGATTTGGAAGCCAACCAAATCTCATGCATTGGTTCTTGGCGGTTAATAATAATCTGACTGCGATCTTCAAATTCTAGTGTCATAACATTGCCAGACACCTCGTAATCGATATCTGCTTCAGAGTCATCAATCATCTCTTCGATGATTTGCATCTTTTTATCGACAAGTTGATGAAATTCCGTGTCGTTCATTTCAGTGTTCCTATTGCTTTTCTCATTCTTGGTGCGATTATAGGGGGCATTGAATTAATTATCACGATCAACGCTATGAAAAAGACAATCTCTGCTTTTTTTATTTTAGTTGCGGTGACGTTATCAGGGTGCGGTCAAATGGGACCTCTTTACTTACCTGATGAAGCACCACCAACCAACTCGCAAGCACAATAGCAATATCAAGAATTAAGGGATACAAGCATTGGATTATTTTAACTATCAGGACGATGGTCAACTTTGGGCCGAAAATACGTCACTTACACAACTTGCCTCTGAGTTTGGTACACCTCTTTATGTGTATTCGCGTGCGACGCTAGAGCGTCACTGGAATGCCTTTGATAAATCAGTTGGCGACCATCCACATCTTGTTTGTTATGCAGTTAAGGCAAACTCTAATCTTGGTGTTCTGAATGTACTTGCTCGCCTAGGTTCTGGCTTTGATATTGTATCTGGTGGTGAATTGGAGCGTGTGGTTGCAGCCGGTGGCAATCCAAAAAAAGTGGTGTTTTCTGGTGTGGGTAAAACGGCACAAGAAATGCAGCGTGCGCTAGAGCTTGGTATTAAATGCTTCAATGTAGAATCAGAGCCAGAGCTAGAACGACTGAATGAAGTGGCAAACAAGATGGGTGTTGTTGCGCCAATCTCGCTACGAATTAACCCGGACGTTGATGCAAAGACGCACCCTTATATTTCTACTGGCTTGCGTGATAACAAGTTTGGAATCGCTTTTGACCGTGCGCTTGAGGTATATCAGTTTGCGGCTAGCTTGGAGCACCTCGATGTTAAAGGCATTGATTGCCACATTGGCTCTCAGTTAACCGAGATTGACCCGTTCATTGATGCCACAGATCGTCTTTTAGCTTTGATTGATAACTTGAAAGAGAAAGGCATCAATATTAAGCATCTAGATGTCGGTGGTGGTTTAGGTGTGGTCTATCGTGACGAACAACCGCCTCAGCCTTCAGATTATGCCAAGGCTTTGCTTGCTCGATTGAATAATCACCCTGATCTCGAACTGATTTTTGAACCGGGTCGAGCCATTGCAGCCAATGCGGGGGTTTTGGTGACGAAAGTAGAATTCTTGAAGCACACAGAGCACAAGAACTTCGCGATTGTTGATGCGGCGATGAATGATTTGATGCGCCCTGCCTTATATTCAGCTTGGCAAGACATTGTGCCTGTTGCTCCTCGCGAAGGAGAAGCGGTGACTTACGATTTAGTCGGTCCAATTTGTGAAACCGGCGATTTTATTGGTAAAGACCGTCAATTGGTGCTTGAGGCAGAAGACCTTCTGGCAGTTCGTTCTGCTGGTGCATACGGCTTTGTGATGTCTTCAAACTACAATACTAGACCGAGAGTCGCCGAGATCATGGTGGATGGCGATAAAGCTCACATTGTTCGCCAAAGAGAATCGCTCTCTAGCTTGTGGGAACTCGAAGCGCTTTTACCGGAGTAATAATAGTTTTATGCATTTTCACTTCTCTAAAATGCACGGTTTGGGCAATGACTTTATGGTTGTTGATTGTATTACTCAAAACGTGTTTTTTTCACCAGACTTGATTCGTCGCTTGGCGGATCGTCACACGGGAGTAGGTTTCGACCAATTGCTGATCGTGGAAGCACCTTATGATCCGGAAACGGATTTTCACTACCGAATCTTTAATGCTGATGGTAGTGAAGTAGAGCAGTGTGGTAACGGTGCCCGCTGTTTTGCTCGCTTTGTGCAAATGAAAGGCTTGACCAATAAATACAGTGTCAACGTCAGCACCAAAAAGGGCAAAATGGTGCTTAAAATCGAAGAAAATGGCTTAGTGACCGTGAATATGGGCAAGCCAGAATTTGAGCCGAACAAGATCCCATTCAAAGCCAAACAGAAAGAAAAAACCTATATTCTACGAACTAATGACGCCACGCTGTTTTGTGGTGCGGTGAGCATGGGGAATCCTCATGTCGTCACTGTAGTTGACGATGTGGATACCGCTAACGTAGCAACCTTGGGACCCAGTTTAGAGTCCCATGAACGCTTCCCTGAGCGCGTTAATGTAGGTTTTATGCAGGTGATAAGTCGCAATGAGGTCAAGCTCAGAGTCTATGAGCGCGGAGCGGGAGAGACTCAAGCATGCGGCAGTGGTGCTTGTGGTGCCGTCGCTGTGGGTATTGCCCAAGGCTTGCTAAACGAAAATGTTAAGGTTCACTTAACTGGCGGTGATTTAGATATCTCTTGGAAAGGAGAGGGGCATCCTTTGTATATGAGAGGTGCTGCCGCTCATGTCTTCGATGGTCAGATATCTTGTTAAGTCAATAACAGAAAAATCATGTTGCCTGCCTCTTCCGGCGACATTTGGTTATACTAACGGCGGGTCAGCACCTCACTGACCCGCTATTTTTATGTCGGAATAGAAAGTGTTATGTCGGAAAAGAAAGGGACCGTTTTGTCTGAATTTGAAGCCAATTATCTAACTGAAGAAGTGATCGCTCAATATCTCGCGGATCATCCAGACTTCTTTAAAGACCGAGAGTCGTTAGTTGAGACCCTGTCCTTACCTTGTCATCAACAAGGTACGGTTTCATTAGTTGGTGTCCAACTGCAAAGACAGCGCGAACGTATCGAGGCACTAGAAGAAGAAATCACGACCTTAATGTCTCTGGCAGCACGCAACGATAAAACCTTTTATGAGTTTATGGCTCTGCAAGAGGCGCTATTGAAGTGCAGCAACTTGCCGAGTGTGGTGAGGGCGATTGAAGCCACTGCCCATGACTTAGGCTTGAAAGGCTATGTCAAACTGTTAAACCATAAGGACGACACTCATGCTATCTCTATGGAAAACTGGCAACGCTTTAATACTAATCATTTGAATGGTAAAGCGGCCTATTTAGGACGACTGAGACAGGCAGACCGACAGCTATTATTTGGTCAACACCCAGTGCCAGAAATGGGCTCTTATGTTGTCATGCCTTTGAAGCGTCAGTTTGCTCAAGGTTTCTTGATTTTTTCCAGTGATGAAGGTGGGCATTTCCAACCTGATATGGATACTCTATTCTTAAGACACTTGGCTATGCTAGTTTCTTACCTGTGTGAGAGCCTAGAATGGCAATCAAATGAGGATGTTCATGTCGAATCCCACACTGCCTGACGGTCTTGCTCAACCCCTTGAGCGTTTTTATCAATACCTACATAGCGAAAAAGGCTTAAGTCTGCATACCCAGCGCAACTATCGCCAGCAACTTCATACTATGGCAGAACATTTGGCAACCATGGGGGTGAAAAATTGGCAGCAAGTGGATGCTGGTTGGGTAAGACAACTAGCCAGTAAAGGCATGCGTGAGGGAATGAAAGCCAGTAGTATTGCTACTCGACTCTCGTCACTCAGAAGCTTTTTTGATTTTCTTATCTTGAGAGGTGAGTTGAGTGCGAACCCTGCTAAAGGGGTCAGTGCACCAAGAAAGCAGCGCCCTTTACCCAAAAATCTCGATATTGATGAAGTCACTCAGTTACTTGAGGTGAATGAGGACGATCCTTTAGCCATTCGTGACCGTGCCATGATGGAGTTAATGTACGGTGCTGGTTTGCGCCTAGCTGAGATGATCTCGATTAACGTTAAGGACATTAACACCTTTAGTGGTGAAATCCGTGTCATCGGTAAAGGTGACAAGGAGCGTAAAGTTCCGTTTGCAGGCAAAGCGACCGAATGGGTGAAGAAATGGCTGAAGGTAAGAAGCCAGTTTGCTAAATCGGAAGAGAAAGCACTGTTTGTCTCTAAGCTTGGGCAGCGAATTTCCCATAGAAACGTGCAAAAGCGTATGTCGGAGTGGGGACAAAAACAGTCCTTAGCGAGTCATGTCAGTCCCCATAAATTGCGCCATTCGTTTGCGACTCATATGTTAGAGTCGAGCAGTAACCTAAGGGCGGTGCAGGAGTTGTTGGGGCATGAAAATATTTCTACGACTCAAATTTATACCCACCTTGATTTTCAACACTTAGCTCAAGCGTACGATCAGGCTCACCCAAGGGCTCATAAGAAAAAGGACGACTAAATGCGCTTTTATCGCAATATACCGACGGTTCAGGCCATGACCTTTGATCTTGATGACACCTTGTATGATAACCGCCCTGTCATCCAACGAGTTGAGACGTTAGCGGCAGAGTGGCTGTTTAGCCAACATCCAATCAGTCAAAACTGGACCAAGCAGCAGTGGCAGGACTGTAAACAGCAGGTTTTAAAGCAAGATGACACACTTAAACACGATGTTACCCGTTGGCGCTTTCAGCAACTAAGACAGGGTTTGGGGCATTTGGGTTACGATGATCCTAAAGCTCAATCCGTAGCACAGCAGTTGATCGACATGGTGTTAACTTGGCGCAATGAGTTTGATGTTCCATGTGAAACACACGACGTTTTATCTCAATTGAGTCGCAATATGCCTCTTGTCGCTATTACCAATGGCAATGTTAACGTAGAGAAGATTGGCTTGAGTCACTATTTTTCATTAATACTTAAAGCGGGTCCTGACGGTCGGGCAAAACCAGAGGCGGATATGTTTGATAAGGCGGTTGAGTTTCTAGATCTGCCCAAGCAGCGTATTTTGCATGTCGGCGACCACTGTGTCACGGATGTGGGGGGCGCGAAAAGACATGGGCTACTTGCCTGCTGGTTCAATGATAGAGGCGTGACGCCATTAGAAAGCTCAAGGCTTAAGGTGTTACCTGATATTGAAATATCCTCGCTATCATCTCTATTAACACTACTTCCTTAACGACGACTCTACTCACCAGTGATAACACGGATAGATAGCACCGCAGTTATACGGTGCTATTTTTGTACTGATGACCACTTCGTTCCGCTTGGAAGCAAGCTAGGTAATAATTAAAGAAGGTCATCATCTTGTCTGATTGAGAGGCGTCACCGAGCTGTTCTACCATCTGAGCCGCGACCTCGTAAGTGCATAAATTGCCTTTCTCTTGATTACGTCTCAAGGCGTAACTTGATTCAGTATTACTGCTGATCATCACCTTAGGCAATTGCTTGAGTTCAGGTGTTCTATTTAGCATTTTTTTCGCTTCCTGCCAGGTAGCGTCAAGCACAATAAACTGTGCTTGAGCGATCTCATCAACCGATAAGTCATTGAAGGCGCGACTGTCGTCATCAGGAAATAGCAACATGGGGATACGATCGCTTGCAAGCGCCTGAATAGGCTGTTTGCGTTGCCAGATCTCTACTTCGCAGTGCTTCAATACCTTTTTTGCCAAATGACCAGTGTTCGTAGCTCGGAGTAACTCGTTCTCATGGGTGAGCAAGGTGATATAAAGATCACAAGCGATCTTGGGGATCGCTTGGCAGTAGCAGTTGTGGATAAGTCCACACTGTTTACAAGCGGCGATCATTGAGCCAAGCTCTTGAATAGCACTAAGCCGCCATCAGCGATGGGGTAGAGGATCTCTCCCACCCTTTCATTTTTGGCGATCAGCTTGTCAGCCTCCAAAGTAAACACCCGTTGAGAGACCAAATATTGTTGCTGGTGCCTTGTCATAACCACCAGTACTTGTTTGTTGTTGATCTGCTGCCAAAAGCCACGCTCTTCAATGGCGGGAGTATTGTCACTATATTCATACCGCACCAGTGCCGAATGATCGGTATCTAGATCTAGAGAGACGCTAACCCCCTGTGATTGCGTTGATTGTGCCGTGTAGTTTCCACTCCAGACAAGTGTTGGATCTTGGTTAGATAAGGTTGCACACCCTTTGTAATTGCCGTCGGTGACCGATAGAGAAGCCGCCCAACCGTATAGAGAATCACTCATACCATCCTGACATATCTCATGACTCATGATGAGATTGGCATTGTCGAACTCATAGCGACGGTAATCCGTTGAGCGTTGTGCTTGCTTGAGGAGCAGATTGGTTTTCTCGCCCCCCATCTTAGAAAATTGTGCCTGTTCAGCCTTTTGAAACTCTAATGACCAAAAAGGCTCATTACCAAACACACGGGTCGAGCGCAAAGGCGTCTTACAACGGTTTGGATTCTCAGCGGATAATATATTGATCTGTTCAACCACAAATCGAGCGGTGTAATCGGAGTCAAAGCCTCGGTGGCTTGGTGCTTCAAGATGCCCAATGACTTCCGCATACATCGGCTGGTAAGGAGAGGTGGTCAAAGCGGCGGCTAGGGGTTTGATGTCTGCGGGCAATTGCAGCCAATATTGATGTTGGCTGCCACAAGGCTGGATGGTTTGTACTTCATGACCGATCACCGCCTGACCTCGCAATACAAAAGAAGGGGTGGTAATGGAATCAGGTTGTGCAAGTTCTGCCAATGGTGTTTCAGAGATGTTTTCATCTCCTTGAGGCTTGAATACAGAACACGCTTGCAGCAGTATAAGCGGCAGAATAGTGAGCGCAATTCGCTTAAATTTCATAGTGATTTTCCTGAATCCATTTTACGGTGTGAGTAATTTTTATTATGGCATATTGGTTATTTAAAACAGAGCCCGACGAGTTCTCGATTGACACACTACGAGTTAAAGACGTAGCGTGTTGGGAAGGGGTGCGTAATTATCAAGCACGGAATATGATTCGAGATCAGATTGCTGTGGGTGATTACGTGTTTATTTACCACTCTTCTTGCAAACAGATAGGCGTCGCGGGTATTGCTCAAGTGACCAAATCCGCGTATGTGGATCACTTTCAGTTTGACCCAAGTAGTGACTATTTCGATCCCAAATCCGATCCCGAAAAACCACGTTGGCTAATGGTAGACATTCAGTTTGTGGAAAAGTTTGCTCGAATTGTTCCACTGAGCTTGCTCAAGACTCTGCCTGAGTTGCAGGACATAGCACTAGTGAAACGGGGAAACCGACTTTCTGTCATGCCGGTTTCCGAATCTGAATGGCAGGTGATTTTAAAGCAGGCTCGATCACTCTAAAGAGTGTACAACGCTGTTGTTGTAAACTCATTGCTTTAAAAAACTAATGACTTCAAAAAAACTAATTGCTTTCGAACTATGGCTTTCAAAACTATGGCTTTAAAAACGACCATTGGAGCGCTATCGCTGCAGTAGGTGCTGCTCTAAGTATTGGGCTACCGCATCGTGCTGGTTGGAGCCGATCACTTCATTGTCAGGTAGTGCGGCTTTCACTTTGTTATGTGCCGTCTCCATAACCAGTCCTTTACCTGCCATAGAGAGCATTTCGACATCATTCATGCCGTCACCAAATGCAATGCAGTGATTGAGTTCGAAGCCTAATTTCTGCGCCACCATATCCAATGCATGACCTTTCGAGACACCACTCGCCATTACTTCCAAACACCAAGGGGTCGAGAAAGCAATCGCCAGTTGATCACCAAACGCTTGCTGGAGTTTAGTCTCAATGCCCACCAAATAGTCGTGGTCGTGCTCGGGATGAGTAACGAATATCTTAGCAATCCCCGCGGTTGGTGCATTGGCGGAATCGAACATCTGATAGCTATAATCTTGGTCAGCATGGTATTGGCGCAAGTGTTCATCTTCTCGGCTTACCCACCAGATATCATCTTGGTAGATATGCACCATCAGATGCGGCTCCGCCATGATATTCACGATTGCCTGAACCATTTCTGGTTGGATGTTCTCTGCTAACATCAGGTTATCTTCAATATCGTGTACGCGTGCGCCATTTGAGGTGATCATGTAGGCAGGGATCCCAACGGACTGTCGAATGCCTGCAACATCAATATGGTGTCGACCCGTGGCAAAAATAAAGTTATAGCCTTGTTGATGAAGCGCTTTGAGGGTCTGTTTAGCATAGTCACTTAACCGATGGTTGGGTGATAGCAGCGTCCCATCAAGATCAGAAGCAACAATTTGGATGGACTGATGGTCAAAAGAATCGTTAATTTGGCTCATAATGTTCTCTATTTTAAACCCAGTCCAAAGTTGCGGGGAATGACACTGGACCGGGGATTTTGAGGGTATGTTATTGAAGCAAGACCATTGTATAAGAAACGGGTAGCAAGAAAGAGGGTAAACCTATTATGGTGAGACTTTCCCTATTTTCTGATGGAGCTGCGCTTAGCTTATAAAAAACTGACTTATCGCTTCCAATGCAGGGTTACGATATTGGTCGGCTTCAAACAATATTTCATGTTTCGCTTCGCTCACAGAGAGCAATTGACACGAAGAATTGCTGGCTTTGAGTTTAGAGATAAACTCATCTTGAGCTTGGTTGCTCACAATCGTGTCAGCCCCGGCTTGAACTAGCAGTAGAGGGATAGTGATTTGTTCCGAGTGCTGGAGGCATTTTCGGGAAGAAACCAAGCCTTGCCAAACCCAGCGAGTACTTGGACCACCCAGTTTCATCTTGGGCTTTTGCTCATACAACTCGCGGAACCAACGATAGCGAACCTCACTTTGTGATAGCGGGTTGTCAGCAAAAGGTTTTGGGTTGTAACCCTTGTACCCGGGCGCGTAGGTAGGTTTTGAGTTGCCGTAGGTCATCGCTTGAGCCACTAACGCGGCGATGGGTTTGAGATACCAAGCTAGGTTAACCCCATACATAGGGGCACTGAGGGCGATTTTACTGAATGGATGATGGGCACGAGTCTGAATGTAACGCGTGGCTATGTTGCCGCCCATAGAATGAGCCAGTAGATGGCATTGTTCATATTGAGCTAGATTGAAGAGTTCAATGATCTCGTCCATATCCTGTAGATAATCATCAAAGCTTTCCACATGTCCCATTTCTGGATTGGGTGCCATACGGTCGGATAAACCTTGTCCTCGATGATCGAACGAGTAGATGTTATACCCTTGTTGAAACAGATCAAAAAACAGCTCTTGGTATTTATAGCTTGATTCAATTCGCCCATTGACAACAAAAATTGCCTTAGTGTTTGCTTTGTCAGTGATATGACACCAGAATACATTTACCTTATCACGTGTCGTATGAAAACCTTCTTGGCGTTTTGCCCAAAATGGTGCAATCTGTTTCATCATAACGTCAGTGAAATTATGTTCTTGAGTAAAGGTAAAGTGATCGCCAGTTGATGTTGTCATGGGTGATTCCGTTGTTTGATTCTCATAAAAGCGACGCATATTGAATAGGTTGTGGGTCATCGCTGGTGTCTACCGCCTAAGGATAAGATGAAAATCGTAGTAAGGAAATGAAATGGATTATCATATTTGGCTCGCTTATGTCGTTACCGCTATCGTATTTAGCTTAGCTCCGGGGTCTGGGACGGTGAACTCTATTAGTAATGGTATTAACTACGGAACCAGAAAGTCCTTAATGGCGATAGCGGGTTTACAGCTTGGTTTGTTGTTTCATATTGTTCTCGTTGGCGCGGGTATCGGGGCGATTGTGGCTAAATCTGCGATGGCTTTTACCGTCATTAAGTGGGTTGGCGCGTTTTACCTAGTTTGGTTAGGTATTCAAAAGTGGCGTGATAGAAGCGCCTTGACTACTCAGATAGAAGATAAACCGCTATCCGCATTCTCGATGTTAAAAACCGCTTGTTTTATTAATCTCACCAATCCCAAGTCGATCGTCTTTTTGGTGGCACTTTTTCCACAATTTATAGACCCGAAAGGTGATCAAGCTAACCAACTTCTTATCTTAGGCGCGACAACTATTATTATAGATGGCATGGTGATGCTTGGTTACACGTCTCTTGCTGCGCAAATGGGACGCTTTATTCGCTCACAGAAAGCGATGACAAGAATAAATAAGTTATTTGGCTCCATGTTTGTTGGCTGTGCTGCGTTGTTAGCCACAGCTAAAGCTTAGATTAGGAAGTTATGGAAGCATTCACTACTTACGTTGCAAGACAACCTATTTTCAATGCTCGTTCAATGACCATTGGTCATGAGTTGCTGTTTCGCGATGGCGAAAACAATGCTTTTCCCACCCATGTAGCGCCAGACCGTTCAACCTATCGACTAATTGCAGAAAATTATCTATCGGTAGGGCAAGAGGATGATTCTAAATCTCGATGTTTCATTAATTTTCCTCATCAAAGCTTAGTTCGACGTTTGCCACTCAGTCTTCCCAAAGACACTATCGTGGTTGAAGTGCTTGAAACTTGTACTCCAAATGATGAACTGCTCGAGGCTGTCCGTGAGTTGCGCCAAAACGGCTACTTGATTGCGCTTGATGATTTTGCTTTTAGCGAAGAGTGGGAGCGATTCTTACCTTTTGTCCATATTGTTAAGCTTGATGTGATGGCTATGGGGATAGATAAAGCCTGCGAGTTTGTTGTGAAGCAGCAAAAACAGGGAAGCTCACGCCGTTATCTCGCTGAAAAAGTGGAAACTGACCAAGATTTTCAAGCGGCGAAGCAGGCCGGTTTTAGTTTTTTTCAAGGGTTCTTTTTTAGCAAGCCGATCATAAAAAAACAGGTTTATGTGAGCTCAGAACAGGTGGTTGCCATGGAGTTGTTCCATCAAGTGTGCCTACCTGAAGTGGACTTTGACCGCATCGAGCAAATTGTGTCTAAAGATGTGACTCTGTCTTATAAGCTACTCAAGTTTGTCAATAATATGGGCAATCGACTGGAGACAGAAATCTCATCATTTCGTCAAGCACTCGTCTATCTTGGGCAAGAGCAGTTAAAGCTCTTTGTGTCTCTGGCTGTCGCTTCTTTTGTTTCTCGTGGTAAACCGAAAGCGTTGTATGAACTCTCTCTACAGCGAGCGCACTTTTGCCGCTTAATGAGTCGTCATGAAGGGTTGCGCTCACATAGAGAGCAGGCTTTTATGATCGGTCTATTTTCAATCCTTGATGCCATTATGGACATTCCGATCGCTCAGCTGATGAAAAAAATCCCTCTTGCGGAAGATATCAAGATGGCTTTGCTACGACGCGAAGGACCGTATGGTCAGCTATTGTTGCTTGGTGAGTGTTTTGAATTGGCTGATTGGCAAGGTATGGAAAAACTCAGGGTGCAACTGGGTGTGACTCAAGATGATGTGTTTGCTGCGTTGGCAGATGCTCAGAACTGGACTCAAAAAATGCAGGCTGCTTCCGTTTAGTCGTTATAGTGAGTTTCTTTCGACTAACCGCTCTCAGCTCGTTGAACTTAACCAACAGCGTTAAACCAACGGAGCTGACCGTTCCTAAGTTATTTGAAACTTGAGTTATTTGATATTTAAGCTATTTGATATCTAAACTACTTGAAGTAAAAAATCGTGGAAGGAGTACTATTTCCTTCCACGATTTTTAATGGCTCTGATTGGCTGGTAAAGCATCTAAGATATTTTGATAAGCGACTCGATGGGCTGTCTCTGTAGGTAGTGCATTGAGAAGTGGGAACCAAAGCGCTAATGAGGTGTATTGGTAATCAAAAGAGCCAACAACATCACTGCCGATCATAAACCTATCCGGATAGTCGTTCACCAGTTTAAGCCAGCGTTTGTCTACTTTCCCTTTTGGTATCATTACATCCGCCAAGGACCAAGACGCCAATATTGATAGGTTGGGGTAGTCCGCAAGCAACTTAGAGACGGTAGAGTACAGGAACGCCATATCGAGATTACGTGTTAGTGTCGCTGTAGTGCCGGCATGCGCCCAAATAAAGTGAGTGTCTGGGTGCTGATGCAGCACCTGCTTTAGCTCATCAAGATAAATAGGCTGATTTTCTCGCTGGGAAGTGATGTTGGTGTGCAACAACACGGGAAGTTGATGCTTGGCGGCTAGCGTGTAGACCTTGGTCAAGGCTGGATGATTCGCTCTTGGCTTCTCACCTGGTGTTAATGCAGTCAATAAATCATGTCGCGTAATAATTTCACCAATGCCTTGCCAAAATCCGGGACGATATTCAAGCTCTCGCTCGATATGCTCTGCGGCATTGAGGTCGGTGGTGTTAAAGCCACTTAAGAATGGATGCAGCCGTTTTTGGTCATTTTTAGCAAGAGACTCAATTCCGCGAGCCACTAACTCGTCAGTGTATGAATAGTAATAAACCGGCGTATCATCCCCATAAACAAAGCGCGGTGGCATAGGCTCGGTGCTAGACCACTTTTTGATAACAGGTAAGCCCATGACGATGGAGTGTTCTATATTTAACTTATCCATGTTCGCGATTAGAGCTTGTGTGCCCGCGCTATTTTGGAAGTAGTCAACGAGGTGTACCTCGGCATCATTGATTTTGCCTTGATAGTTTTTTGCGCTGCAAGCTGGAACTATTGCCAAACTAAGTGTCAATATAATGAGTCGATTAAGGGAATGTTTGATCGACATAGAGGTATCCTTACACATTGGTTTGAAAGGTAAATTATCACGACCTTGATGTGGGTTACATCTTTACTTGAATTTACTTAGCTTTAGTCGAATTTTGGCTTTATTTGGGACACAATGATGGAAGTTGATCATCATTGACCACTTAGGCAATGGCCATGATTGAGTGGTAGGAGGAATACGATGTCCGACATTGAACGAGTAGTACTAAGAACAAAGCGTCTTGAAAAGCTGCTTCGTCAACAATATCGAGCCGATGGCAAGGGATTACACCAGTTGGTCACCAGTTGTGAAGAGCGTTTACCGCATCATGTGATCAGTAAGCTGCGTTATATTGCTACGATAAGAAACAAGGTTGTACACGAAGACGATTATAAACTTGAGGATCGCTCCAGTTTCTTGCAGGCCTGCGATGAGTGTGAACAAGAACTGACCCCAAGAAGCAGTCGTTTTATATGGAAAACAGCGGTGGGCTTGATGGCACTCATTACACTCATTGCGCTTGGGTTTTATTATATCCACTGGGAAAAAGTGCAGCATATCATTCTTAAATAATCCTTTGATGTAGCAATAAAGTAGACTCGGTGGTCAAAGACTCGTTACGTGAGAGAGTTCGTCTGGCTCTCGTCTGATTCACACAGTATTAGCCTTTGTTTACCTGATCTAATTGTATAAAAAACCACACAAATCATAAGATAAGTACCATTTTTCATTATTTAAGCTGGACATCACAGTAAGGCCTCATAAACTGGTCGAACTGTGATGTGAAAGGCGGGCTTATGTGGAGTTGGTTAGCGATCTTTTTATCGTGTTTGTTATACCTATTTGCGATAGAAAAAGGCGATAAAACCCGCTGCATTATTTTTAGTTTCCTTTCTCATAGTTTGCTACTTATTCAAATGATTAACAGCAACCCTCACGATCTCTCATGGGGATGGTTTGTCGCGGCGCTCGCCGTTTTCTCGATCAGCAACCTAATTTGGCACGTTTATCACTTAAGAAATATTACTGTGATCGGCTTTTTGGTCGGTGCCTTGATGTATGCAGTGGCATTTGCCATTCCGTTAGATAGCCAACAACTTGTCTTGTGGTTTCCTGTACTGTTTCTCTGCGTTGCCATTGTGACTCTATTGATGCTGCTTCCCAAGTTAGAGTCGTTGCTTATACCCACAACAGTGATGACACTCTGTTTATTGACTTTGGTATGTATGGCGGGAGAGGCTTGGTTAATCGATAGTACAGCGCATGCTTTCTTGGGTTTTGTCGGATCGTTAGTATTGGCGTTGACGGCGATTCTATTTGCTCTCAACGGCTATCGATTCCCGACAAAGCAGGCTCATTATGGGTTAGTTGGCGGGTATTATCTTGCCCATACCTTGATGGTCGCTTCGATATTTGCCTAGCCGATTTGCGCTAGATCATCGCCTTATTATTGCTAATCGCTATGATTCTAGCTTTAGAACACTTCAATTATAACGTTCCAATTATATAGGCACATCATGTCGACAAATGTTCATGCTCACAAAGTACTTAATCTTCTTAAACAACAACCAATGACTCGTGAAAGCTTAGTCGCTGAGGTCAAAGAACAATTTGGTGAAGAAGTCTCTTTCCACACCTGTAGCCGTGAAGGATTTGATTTAGATTCGCTATTTAGCTTTTTTGTTCAAAATCAGAAAGTGGTCGAAAAAGAAGGGGTTTGGCATCTAAACCTAGAGCGTGTTTGCTCTCATTAAGCCTTGTGTGATTATTGTTAAGATAAATAGCCGATTTTAGCTCAGCCTATTGATAATAATGATTTGATGAATGCACCTGTGAACCACTTCAGTATACAATGGCGGCTTTTATTCGCTAGCAGGCTTTACTCATGGATATTCTATCTGCGGCTACCATGCTGTTTCTTATCATGGATCCGCTGGGCAACCTTCCGATTGTCCTCTCTATTCTTAAACACCTAGATCCCAAACGCCGTCGAAAGGTGTTGATTCGAGAACTCTGCTTTGCATTAGTGATTTTGATGCTTTTCTTGTTTGCAGGTAAGAGCATCCTTAGTTTCTTACACGTTGAGCCTGAAACCTTAAGTATCTCCGGCGGTATTATTCTATTTATCATTGCGATTCGGATGATATTTCCTCAGGCTGGCAGCGTCACAGGGTTGGCGGCAGGTGAGGAACCATTTATTGTTCCTATGGCCATCCCGATGCTCGCCGGTCCCTCGGTGATTGCGTCACTTCTGTTGTTGTCATCTCAAAATCCAGATGCATTACAAGAGATGTCCCTAGCGGTCTTGCTTGCCTGGGGAGCGACCTTTTTGATTCTTATGTTCTATGACTTTTTTAATAAGCTGTTGGGTGAACGAGGCTTAAAAGCAGTAGAAAGGTTGATGGGGTTATTACTGGTCATGATCTCCACGCAGATGTTCCTGAATGGAGTGAGGAGCTATATTGGCGGTTAAGGAAATTGCTGGTTAACGAAATGGTTGGTTAACGAAATTGACGGTTAACGAATCTGCAAATCCAATGGATTCAATCTAAAACAGTAAGGCCACCTCAAAAGGTGGCCTTACTGTTTTATTTATTCGCTTTTGTCTTCGGCGGGCGTTTCTTCGGCTGGTGCCATCATATACTTTTGGCGTATATCCAGCAGTGCAAAGATACCAAAAATCAGTATGGAGTACTTTTCCCAAGAGGATAATTTCAACTTGTCCCCAAATGCGCCTAAGAAGATCAGCGTTTGTAAACCATGCATCAGGAATAGAAATGCCCCCATAATGTAAAGGGCAATTGCTCCTTTACCGGGAAACGGATAAAAAATATTTAAAATCAGGATGAACCAAATAAAGGCAAAGCAAAGCTTGGCGATGGTAAGTAATACTTTCACTGTGAATTCCTCTCGAACAGTCGGTAGCTCACTTGGCCCGCTGTCTTCTCTTTTAACATATCCCAATGCTCTGGGATGATATCGAGTTGTAGCTCTTTTTCGGTTTCGATATAGATTAAAGCATTATCGGTCAACCAACCATTCGCTTCTAATCGTTCGACCACCTCAGGTAACAACCCTTGACGGAATGGCGGATCGATAAAAATAACATCAAACCCCTCACTTTGGGGACCTTGCGCCAAGAATGTCAGCGCATCTTGATTAAAGGCTTGAATATTATCGGCTTTAACGAGTTGGATATTACTTTTAAGTTGTTGGTAGGCTTGCGAATTGAGTTCAACCATAGTGACGGAATCGGCTTGCCTTGATGCAGACTCAAATCCTAAACCACCAGAGCCAGCGAACAGATCCAACACCTTTGATTGCGGTATATCTTGTGCTAACCAATTGAACAGTGTCTCTTTAACGCGGTCCGTCGTTGGACGTAACCCTTCTGCGTCATGAACCGGTAGCTTTCTACCGCGCCATAAGCCACTGATGATGCGTACATTCCCGGTTGGGGATGGTTTTTGTGATGGAGTTTGCCTACGACGTCTAACCATAGATTTTTTGACCGCCAATAAAGTGTTACTATATCGAGTTAAAATTAAACTTGAAGTGATGAGAAGCGAAGTGTATCAATCTCTTTGCCAACTTATTACTGCTTTATAGTAAATATTTCAAATTTCATCCCACAAGGACGGATAGCCCTTTCTTGTGATGCGGTGAAATCGAGCTGCAATCTCACGACAGATAGCATTTAGGATAGTTTTAGATGACAGAAAAGAAAAAACGCGGATTACTTTCGTGGCTTGGTTTCGGCGACGAAGAGCAGGAACAGGCGAAATCACCTTCCGTTGAAGAGAATCAAGCTCAAGAAGAGGCTTCATCAGAAGAGTCGAAGCAGGTTGTAGAACAGCCAGTAGCAGAAGAACAACAAGAAGAACAAGATGTTGAAGCGCAACATATTGAAGAAGTGGTTGTTCAGGACGATGAATTAAAAACTGAAGAAACAGAAACAGAAACAGAAACAGAAACAGTCACGCGAATCCAAGAGCAAGAGAAGCCCACCGAAAGCTTCTTTGCCCGTTTGAAGCGTAGCCTAAGCCGAACCAAAGCGAATATTGGCGCTGGCTTTTTTGGTCTGTTTAAAGGCAAGCAGATTGATGATGAGCTGTTTGAAGAGTTAGAGGAGCAGTTGCTGATTGCCGATGTGGGTATGAACACCACGGTGAAAATCATCGACAACTTGACGGAGAAGGCATCCCGTCGCGATCTTAAAGATGGTGAAGCACTTTACGGTCTGCTAAAAGAAGAGATGGCGGAGATCCTTGCTCAGGTCGAAAAACCACTAGAAATCGACAATAAAAACAAGCCATACGTCATCTTAATGGTTGGTGTAAACGGCGTGGGCAAGACAACGACCATCGGTAAGCTTGCCAAACAGTTCCAGTCTCAAGGTAAGAAAGTGATGTTAGCAGCGGGGGATACGTTCCGTGCTGCTGCTGTCGAGCAACTGCAAGTGTGGGGCGAGCGTAATGACGTTCCTGTTATTGCTCAACATACGGGTGCAGATAGCGCGTCTGTTATTTATGATGCCATTGAAGCCGCAACGGCTCGTGACGTCGACGTGGTGATTGCAGATACCGCAGGTCGCTTGCAAAACAAAGCAAACTTAATGGAAGAGTTGCGTAAGATAGTCCGCGTAATGAAAAAAGTGGATGACTCAGCACCTCATGAGATCATGCTGACCTTAGATGCGGGCACAGGTCAAAATGCCATTAGCCAAGCTAAGTTATTTAGTGATGTTGCTCCAGTTACGGGTATTACATTGACTAAGCTTGATGGTACAGCAAAAGGTGGTGTTATCTTTGCTCTTGCAGACCAATTCCAGATCCCTATTCGCTACATTGGTGTAGGGGAAGGAATTGATGATTTGAGACCATTTGAGACTCAAGACTTTATTGACGCGTTATTTAGCCGAGAAGACTAAGTAAAAATCAGGCAAAGCCTCGCTTTGCCTTGAGCGGGCATCCAAATCAGAGGAATGATTAGGTGATCAAATTCGAGCATGTAAGCAAAGCGTATCGTGGCGGGCGTCAAGCTCTGCAAAAGGTAGACTTTCATCTTAGAAAAGGTGAGATGGCCTTCTTAGGTGGTCACTCAGGAGCGGGTAAAAGTACGTTAATGAAGTTGATATGCGCAATCGAAAGACCCACCGATGGCCGTATCCTATTTAATCAGCATGATATTAGTCGCTTACCAACTAAGGACATTCCTTTTTTGCGTCGCAACATTGGTATTGTGTTTCAAGATCATAGATTGCTTATGGATAAGAGTGTCTTTGATAATGTGGCTTTGCCCATGCGAATTGAATCTATCCCTGAACATGAGATCAAGCGACGGGTAAGCGCGGCTTTAGATAAAACGGGATTGCTCGATAAAGCTAAATGCTTACCGACACAGTTATCGGGTGGTGAGCAGCAGCGTGTTGGTATTGCTCGTGCAGTGGTGAATCGCCCTGCCGTTCTGCTTGCTGATGAGCCTACTGGTAACCTTGATCCTGAATTATCAAATAAGGTCATGCAGTTATTTGAAGAGTTTAACCGTGCGGGTGTCTCTATTCTGATCGCGACTCACGATATTCATTTAGTACGCTCCAGACCGCAATATCGTTACCTAGAGCTTAACCAAGGTTTCTTGAGTGAGGTGAGTGATGGTGTCTAAACAGAGAAGAAGCAAGCAGGGTAAGCAGCGACTCAAACCAGAAGGTTTCTTTTCCACTCAGTCGAAGCAAGCCAAAAGTGCATTTCAAACGCTTTGGAAACGTCCACTTGGTCATATTCTGACTCTCGCGGTGATAGCGATGGCACTGAGTGTGCCGAGTTGTTTATATCTCGTCGCGAAAAATATCCTCGCCGTGAACGCGAGTGTCACCTATCAATCTCAAGTGACCGCTTTTATTAGTGAAGGCACACCGGATGCTAAGGTTTTGGTGGCGAAAGATAAAATAGAGACTTGGGATGAGGTTGCCAGTGTTACCTATATCACGCCAGAGCAAGGCTTGGTGGATTTGAGTGAACACTCAGGACTTGAGCAAGCCGTCAGTATGCTTGAAGGTTATGTGTTGCCAGGCGTGTTATTGATTCAACCTAAAGATTTAACGGCAGCGACGGATAGTGCGCTGGTGGAAAAACTGTCTAATTTTCCCGACATCACTGATATTCGACGCGATAAAGATTGGCTTGGTCGTTTTGATGCGATTAAACAGTTAGCGCTGGTTGTGGGTGGCATCTTTTCGGTGCTCATGTTCCTTTCCGTGGTGCTTATCGTTGGCAACACTCTCAGATTTAACGTGTTAGCGAACAAAGAGTCGATTCAAACTATGAAATTGATTGGCGCAACCGATGCGTACATTCTTCGTCCTTATCTCTATACTGGTATGTGGTTTGGTTTACTTGGCGCTATTGTCGCGTGGGCGTTAACAGCACTCGTAACTGTATTAGCCAACAATGCCGTCAGCGAACTTTCCTATCTTTATGACAGCGACTATCGTCTTCTCGGTCTCGGCTGGGATGAGTCTCTTATCATCTTGATGACGGGATTGTTTCTGGGAATGGGGGCTGCTAGCCTCTCAGCAAAACGTCATCTAAAAGAGATTGAACCTGTTTAAGGGTTGCCTGTCTTACTATGAGCGAAATGCCGTCAGTAATGTGCCTAAGCATGGGTGCTGACGGGTTGTGACAATATTGAAACCTAATCTTGCTAGACTATTTTGTACCCATTGGCACTTGTGAACTATCAACGATTGTGCATAATAACTAACCCCTTTGTTGAAATTTACCGTCACTTGACTAAAGTAACGGGCAAGTAAACAAAGTGTCCTGATGAAAGATATACGAGGAAGTGAATGGCAAACCAAGCGTATTCGATGGCTTTAGTAACGCAAGACAGTCTAGACAGCTATATCCGTTCTGCGAATGGATATCCTATGCTGACGGCTGATGAAGAGCGTGAACTTGCGGAAAGATTACACTACAACGGTGAAATTGATGCTGCGAAAGGCTTGATCCTTTCTCATCTACGATTTGTTGTTCATGTCGCTCGCGGCTACTCTGGCTACGGGCTACCAATGGCTGATCTTGTTCAAGAAGGCAACATTGGCTTGATGAAAGCCGTTAAACGCTTTAACCCAGAAGTGGGCGTGAGACTGGTTTCGTTCGCCGTGCATTGGATTAAAGCTGAAATCCATGAGTATGTATTGCGTAACTGGCGTATTGTTAAGATTGCCACGACCAAAGCGCAGCGTAAATTGTTCTTCAACCTACGCAAGTCTAAAAAGCGTCTGGGTTGGTTTAACAACGGTGAAGTTGAAACGGTTGCCAAAGAGCTTGGCGTCGCGCCTGCTGAAGTACGTGAGATGGAATCTCGCTTGGCGGCTCAAGACGCAACGTTCGAAATGCCGACCGATGATGATGACGCAAATACTACTTACACCGCTCCAGCGCTTTATCTTGAAGATAAGAGCTCGGATTTGGCAGAAGACTATGAAGCCCAGAACTGGGAGAATCATACCAACAATCGCCTGAGTCATGCATTGGCCACTCTGGACGAGAGAAGTCAGCATATCGTGCGCTCTCGTTGGTTGGATGATGATAAGTCCACCTTGCAAGATCTCGCGAATACTTATGGTGTATCTGCTGAGCGAATTCGTCAGCTTGAAAAAAATGCTATGAAGAAACTGAAGTCTGCGGTTGGTGAGTTTTAGTCACCAACCAAGTCAACTAATCCAGTTATTACGGTAATCACAATCATATTGTGGTTACCGTTTTTGTATGAGTTGCATTTATTCTCTTCAACCGTACCCCAATTACCTCTGAATTCTGCATATTGAGATAACTTGGGTATAACAATTAATATCTATAGAAGGTATACTTTAAGCTTGATATATCGTAGCCTGTAAAGTATAACCACTAGTTTAGTGGGATATATTTTTATTCCTGTTTGCTGATGGACTTTAAGCTTAAATTAAATTATCAATAGCTATTCATTTTTATTTCTCCCTCCCAATTCCAACTCTCCTTCATTTTATCCTATATAGCGACCACTCTTGTAGGAACTTTCCTTCATTTAATATCGCAATGAGGAAGGCTTATGTAAGTAAAAGATGAAAATAGTACCTTTTCGTACATGTACTATTCCCAATTAAGTTATTAACCGTTAGATTTCGTGCTGAGGATTATTGGGTTAACCCAGTTTGCTTATTTGATTATCGTTCTTATAGCAAAACGGTTTAGGGCAATTTAATTATATTCTCCAAACAAGTCGATGATTTCGATGAGTGGGTTTTGTTATTAATAGTTTTAATGAAAATTAATGTGTTAGATTGAAACTTAATTTTAAATTAAGTAAGAAGGGTACTTTTATGAAAAAACTTGGTTTAGCTGCGCTGTCTGCCGCTATGGTAGCGTCTTTCTCGGCAAGCGCTTCAACGACTTCAGCAACGGCAAGCTGGCAGGGTGTTATCTCAGGTATTGTCGCTGGTGAAACGATTATGATTACTGGTAGAGATGGCGCAGAAGTGGTGCCAATCGGTCAGCTTATGCGTAATACATCAGGCTCGTTGGTAGGTCCTGATATTCAGCTGGAAGCATGGACCAATACAGGTACTGCTGCTACCCCTGTTCCTGGTGAGCTTATCGAAGTCGGCACTACGATCAACGACGATATTGCGGGCGGGGCAACAGCATATTCAGGTCTTGAGTGGCAAGTTACTGATATTGCTACCTTTGTTGAGGGCGCTCCAGTTAATGGTATTGGTTGGACTGTGAACAACGGCAATACAGAAATCGCAGCGTTTGACGGCATGGGTGCCCTAACGTCAGGTACTCTTGCTACTGATAACATCATTAAGGTGAATGTTGCTTCAAGCGATGATACTGCAACTAAAAATGTGATCGATAGCCATTCTGGCAAGGATGCAGCGGTTTCAGTCACGATCGTGCTTACTGGTAGTTAATTTTTCCGCACTATATGATCTGGGCGCATTGCCATGCGCCCATTTATTCTCGTTTTTATCACTGTATTGGGTGCGATTTTAGATGGATATTCTTAAAAGTTTTTTCCGTTGTGAATCGTTACTGGTTTGTAGCGTGAGCTTTGGCATTGTAGTGATGCCTGTGCAAGCGATGCAGACTCGCCAGTTAGACGTTTCAACGAATATTGACCGTTCAATGATGTTAGCTGATACCGTCACACTTGAATTTGATCCAGTGAGCGCCACGCTATTATTTGATAAAAATGCAGGCAAGTTTTTTGACCAACATTTTTCTCTGGCAATTAATAGCACACTCGATAGCCAAGATGATTATGTACAAAATGGCTATCAACTGACTCTTACCGAAAATAACTCTACTTGCTACGACAGCATTAGTAGCACGAGTGCTACGGCGATTGCTGGCTATGAGTCTATTGCAACGGTACATCTCGACTCATTATCTAATCCGATGGTGCTCAATTTCGCCAAGGACATTGCCGCTTTCGGTACTGGCACCACGGCTGGCGTAAAGGCAGCTTCAGAACACTCGATCATTTTGACTTATCCCGTTATCAATAATGATAACGTTCGTTATTGCGAGGGTAATTTTGTCTTGGGGTTTAGATATAACCTATGAAGCCGTTAATTATCGTCTCTTTGAGTGCCATTGTTTCCATAATTTCTGGTTATTCAAATGCCTATGAGAATGTTCCATCAGGGTTCGAGTCTTTTTATGAGCTTAAGTATAAGCAAGTTAAGTTGCGTGATCCTAACGGAAATTATTCCACAGTCAATTTAGAGACTAATCAAAACCATATTCGTCTTAGTCATGATAATCATGATCGCGATTCAATTCGAGAAACCTTACTGTCGTCTAATATTAATCAAGACACGGTAGGTGTGATTGTGTCTGATTTACAACAAGGTATTGATGTTGACTTCAAGCAATGCAGTAAAATAAATATTTCTAAGTGCACACTGCTTCCAGATGAATATGAGTTCTTGTTTGATAACGAAAAGAATTTGTTATTGTTGTTTGTTAACCCCAAACGACTTAATGATAATAATCATTCATCGCAAGCCTTAGATTATTATCAGCCTTATAATCCACAATCGGCAATAATTAATCATCTTTCACTTAATGCGGATAAATTTTCAGGGTCAGACGCTTCATTTCGTGTCAATGATGAGGTTTATGCCAACCTTGGCTACGGCTATCTGCATGCCGATATGCAGTATCAGTCTGTCAGTGAAGAATTTGATCTGTACACGCTAGCCTACCATCTTGATGTTGACAATATGCACGTTAGAGCGGGTCAGTTTCGTAGCTTTGAGCCACTGAATAGTACCGACTTTCTGCGTAGTGCTTCTGCGATCAATGGAACCAAAGAGATCGCCGTAGAAATCGGGAGTTCAAAGAATCTTCTGAGAGGCAAAAGCAACCAATCTAAAGTCTTATATTACTATGCTCCCGCTGTGGGTCGTGTTGTTGTGCGCGATACGACCAATGGTCGTTATTTGGTAGAGCGTAATACCGAGCAGGGGCAACGAGCGTTAAGTTACTCGGAGCTTCCGTATGGTGTGTATGAGGTCGAAGTTGAAGTGCGCAATGGTGAACAAGTTCTTTCACGAGAAACGCATACTATTTTTAATAATCTAACAGACGATTTGGCCGTCAACGATGTTGATTATGCACTTTCGGCTGGAACCTTAGAGAGTAATAACTACTGGGGGGCGGGAAGCACAATCGCGTTTGGTCGTGGTCTGTTTTCGACTAAATTGCATCATTCGACACTCCTTGGTACTGGCTTGATAGTCAGTGATGAAGGTCAGGTTGCAAGTGGTGGTCTATCAGTCGATAGCCCTTGGAATATCAATTTTGACACCGTACTGAATTATGCTTCCACCCACGAGCGTCACTTCAACGCGACGGTTAATGTTGGTCGCCTTGGACTGAGTTATCAACGTTTAAGGGGCTCGGACGAGAATAACTTAGCCAGCACTTTGTTTGGCTATGGCGATTATGAACGTTGGTATGTGAACTATGGATACAGCGTCAGTGGGGTTGGTTTCTTGCGATTCAGTGGTTCTTACAGCCAGCAAGATAGCGAAACCACAGGTATTGAGTATGAATCAACCAACCTAAACACAGGGCTATCTTCACAACTGAACAGTTGGTCACGCATTAATGTTGATCTGGGCTATCAAACTGAAAACGTTATCAAAAGCTTTGATGATGGTGAATTCTATGGCTCGATTTCACTATCTCTGAGTCTAGGGACGCCTGCTGAGTTGACGTGGAATACTCAGTTACATAGCAAGGGACAGGGTATTGATGTGGTTCGTAACAGCCTGACGGCAAATCGTATCTACAATACGGAGTCTACTAATGTTCGTGGCTACGCAGGGCATACTTATCAGGCTGAACGAGGTGACTATTATGATGCGTCTCTATCTGGTCAATATGATAACGACCGTGTCGCTTTGAATGGTTATCTAACCGCAGATAGCAACAACTATAACGGCGGTTCTATTGGATTTAAGACATCAACCATTATGACAGATGGTGATTTGTACCACTCATCGACTCAAGCTTCCTCCTATGCCGTTGTCGACTTGCGACCTACGTCGAGCCTGATTGATGAAAATGAGGGTCTTAAAGGGCATTTAATGGTGGAAGGTGAAAATGGAAATTACCAACGACATGTTCTCTATCGTACATCCACGGCAATTCCTCTGTCTGAATACGGACAGTACCAACTGGACTTAGATACCAGTATTGCTGACTTGCATAATGTGGGTGAACGCTATGTGGACGGTTATTCATTTCCAGGTGGTGTGGTTAAGATGGATGCCAATATCGGTATAACCAAGCGTCTTGTTGCGGGCTTTACCGATATCTTTAACCGCCCAATTCAAGAGCTCTCTTGTAAAGGTATTGGTTGTGTCGATGTGACGCCACTTGTTGATGGAGTGTTCAATATTACGGTGTTGAATCAACAGCCCTTTCATCTGGTCAATGATGATTACGTTTGCGACTTAAATGTCCAGATGTCAGCTAAAGTGAACTATGGCAACAACTACTGCTTCCCAAGTTTATTGTTGGGACAGATTAAGCGACTTACGGATCAAGAAGGAAACAGCAAGGTGATTCAGTACCTAGGCGACTTCCATCAAGATTCCGATATTGCCGAAGCATTGGAAAGGCTGAGCAGCAGTAACATCATGGTGTATTTACAGGAGCATCAGTTCTATTCTTCTATATACATCACATACGAAGATCAAACCTTAATTACTATGGATCAAGCGGACGTGATCGAGTCTCTACTTAGATTTGCTCGAACCGATGAGTCTGTTGATTTAACGCAAAATTAGTGAGGCAATATGAAAAAAACGATATTCACAGCGTTTGGGTTCGCTGCATTGACGCTATCGAATGCGCTTTATGCGATGAACATCGACAAGATGTTGGAGGTGGCTGACAAGGATGGTAATGGGGCTTTTGTCATGGCAAATGACAAGTCATTACCTTACTTCATAGAAAGTGAAGTAAGCGAGCTATTTACAACAGAGCAAGGCACCATAGAGCGTGTTAAGTACGACATTAACAATATTGATGAGTGGGAAATTGCCGTCAGCAACCCTCGATTGGTGATAGAACCGGGTAGAACGCGAAGTATTGGCGTAAAGGCAATTTGTGGTGATAAGTGCGATCTGTCAGAAGATAAAACCTTTGAAGTGACTTTAGTCCCTAAGCCTTATGTGCCAAAGGGAGAAAAGTCCGAGCAGACGGTCACGGTTTTCGTGGGCTACTCAGCAGTGTTTATTATTCCAGCGAAAGAACCGAAGTTGGCTTATGACATCACGCCGATGGGCAAAGACGTGAAAATCCATAACAAGAGTAACACCATGATTAAGGTCGTGATTGATAATTGTAATGGAGAGCATAGCTTGGATTGTCGTCGAACTTACATCTTAATCAAAGGTCGAGCTAAGATACTACCACTGCCACCAGAGGCGGTGGGTAAAGCACTCAATGTCACCGTGTATGACCATTCAGAGCGTCATAAGGAGCAAGTGACGGTTGCTAATTCAAACTAGTAGGTAATGACAATGAGAACAGCGAGCAAAGCATTTTGGATGGTCAAAGCGATAGTGGCTTCGATTTTGTGTGCGCCATTATGGTTGCACGCTGCAACACTCAATATCACCGTTCAAGGCGATTCTGTGACCTATGAAAATGCGAATACCTTTAGTGGTGATATTTACCGAGTCACATCGGCTCAGTCCTATGCGGGACTAGAGCCGACCAACCGTTGGTTTCCATCTGCAACGAAAACAACGCAGACGCTAACATTGAATGGACTGAATGGGGAAACCGTCAGCACGAACATGACTTTGCACGGTTTCGAATATGATTGGGGAGGCGTTTCCCTGACTTCATCAGCGAATACTAATACGGGATTGGAGCCTGGTTTCTGTACCACTAGTTCCACTTCAAGCTCGACGCTGGCGGTATATTCAACCTCAAGTGGTGATACGACGTGTGCTTCATCCATTGAATTGAACAATGCCGCTGCGTTTCAAACGCCTTTCTTTTTTGTCCGTCCACTTTTTAGTGTTGATGATTTAATGACGGCATTGAGCGGGAAGCCAGAAGGCACTTACTCGGCAACATTTCATGTTTCTTTTAAATATTATTACTACAACCAACAATCGGTTCTAACTTACCGTACTTTGTCGATGCCAATCACGCTGATGGTGACGTATATGCCCAATATTTTGCGGTCGTTAAACGTTTATTCCCCTGATGCGGGAGTGATGGAGCCGGAGTACACGCCATCAAATGTGAAAGGACAAACAAGCTATAAAGTTGAAGCGACAGGTTATTTTAATAACGGTCTAAAAATGCAATTTGATACCAGTAAAGATTATCAACTCATGCATGAAGGCGGCGGTAACGGAGCAACCGATAAGATCCCTTACTATATCACCTGTTCAACCTGTTCCGATTATCAACAAATCGTCGTCGATGGAACGGTGACAACGGCTGTGGGAGCCAATAGTGGTGTGGTGACTGCGCCCACTGGAGCCGATAAAAGCACAGTCAACTATGAGCTCACAATTGGTTATGAAAATCGGACCATTGACCAAGTAAAAACAGGTCAATACAGCGATTCCTTTACGGTGCTGTTTGCTGTGGATCTTTAACACGCTTTGAGCGTTGATGAACAATAAAATGTGGTTGATGGTTATTGAGTCAATAAGGGCTGAGATCAAACGATCTTAGCCCTTACTATTTAAGGACGATATATTGCAGATAGGGTGTGGATAAGTCTGTGATAAAATTATTTGGAGTTGAGCAAAAAACGCCATTAGGTAAGCCTTGAGAACAAAATATGAGATGGGGATAGTTTTGTAATTGCTCACAGGAAGATCAGGATCATCACTATATATAGTGGATCGATCGAGAAAAAGTTAGCTTATCAACACAATCCACAAACTTACCCACAACTGGTGAAAAACTATCCACCAATGTTAAACCATGAATGACTTGGGGTCATTATTAGCACTGAATAGTGATAAGATGATGATTCAATAATAAACATTATATCAGCATGAAATTCTGTGCAGTATTGCCAAAAATAACCTCATGCAAGAAGGAGAAGTCACTCATGGAACAGTTTCAACATATTGATGTGTTTCAAGCTCAACAACTCATTGAACAAGACACCGATGCGCGTCTTGTCGACATTCGTGATCCTCAATCGTTTCAGGTCGCTCACCCTGTTGGCGCTTTTCATTTAACCAATGACACTATGGTGGAATTTATCAACCAGACCGAGTTTGAGTCTCCGGTTCTGGTCATGTGTTACCACGGTATTAGCAGTCAAGGTGCAGCTCAATATTTGTTAAACCAAGGCTTTGAACAGGTTTACAGCGTCGACGGTGGCTTTGAGGCTTGGCATCGTGGCAATTTACCGATAGAGAAGATAGAGAAAATAGAGAAGTAGATATGATTCGTCTTATTGTTGTGAATAATCCCAGAATGGCTCAAGGCTTCATTGATTACATGGCGTCACGGAATATTGATGTTCAAATGATGCCTGAAGGACAGGGGCAGTTTGTTCTTTGGTTAGTTAACGATGAAGACCAATTAGAAACCGAAGCCGAACTCAAACAATTTCTGCAACAACCTAATGATGCAAAATATTTAGCCTCGTCTTGGGATATGGCCGAAAGCCGGAAAAATACCTTTCGTTATCAAGGACCCAGCTTGCTCTCTTATGTGCGAGCTAAGGCTGGAGTATTCACACTGGCTATTATGGTGTTGTCGATAGTGGTTTATGGTTTGCAGTCGATAGGCTTTGGTGAGTCTGTTTTTTCGCTATTGCACTTTCCATCATCCGAGGCGGAAGTTTTACAGGTGTGGCGCTGGGTCACACATGCAATATTACATTTTTCAGTGACCCATATTGTTTTTAACTTGCTATGGTGGTGGCAGTTTGGTGGCGACATTGAACAGGAGTTGGGCAGTAAAAAACTACTGGAGATCTTTCTGGTTTCGGCGGCAATATCAGGCTTGGGACAGTACTGGTTCAGCGGCATTAACTTTGGTGGGTTATCGGGCGTTGTCTATGCCCTGATGGGGTATTTGTGGATACTGACCTATTATAGAACAGACATTCAACTGACTATTCCAAAACCTATCATCGGCTTTATGCTGGTGTGGTTAGTGCTTGGCTTTGTTCAACCTTACCTAGCCATCGCCAACGCCGCACACACACTAGGTCTCGTGAGTGGTATGGCGCTAGGTTGGATAGACAGTAAAAGGCTGAAACGTTACTGATAGATATACTTGGTAAACAGGAGATCGGTAATCACGCTCTTTCCCGTTTCAGTGAGCAGCAGATTATTTAAGGTTTCAACTAGATGGCGTCGAGTGGCTTCTCTTCCTGCTAGGGACTTAATGACTTCAGCGTTTTGGCGACCAAGGTGTTCTATGACCGCATCGCGAATAAGAGGCTGATGATGTTCTACAACGGCAAGGTAACTTGAGTCTGCAACCATGATGTCGATACGCACCTGAACATACCCCAGTTTTTTACCTTCGGTATAGAAGTTGGTGGTTAGGTCGGGTTCTAGCGTGAAGTACGCCAGTTTTGCCATAGGCTCTTGTGTAGCATTAGCAAACGTCGACGCCGTCAAGCCAAATATAAGGAAAAATTGGACTAGGTAACGTTTACACATATTTTTTTCTTAAACCCCTGCAAGCTGATATTCCGTATGCTCGTTCTTGTTACAATAGCATGAGACATCTAGAATAGATAAAATTTTTGAACGTCATACTCATTAGTTCAATTGAACAGGGATTGTACGTTTTAAGCGCTTGTTGTTGAATAGCAAAAATGAATAAATCAGTATCTGAATATCGAAAAATTATAAATCAAGCACAGTGGCAGACGCCTGAACAGTTCCAATTTGCTAGCGAACATGTCAAGCAATGGTTGATGGAGCAGGGATCGTTAACTCATAAACTGTTGCAGCAATGCCAAAATCTAACCGTTGATGTCGTGACTAATGCTCAATGCCAAATTGCAGATATTGCTCCGTCGGAGAGCGAGTTATTAGAAGATACCCATTGTTGGTTAAGAGAAGTTGTGCTGCATGGAGATAGCGTTCCATGGTTAGTTGGTCGCACTTTAATGCCTGTTTTAGGGATGGAAATGGGAAATTATAATCTATCACATCAAGGGAACACGCCCTTGGGCGAGACCGTCTTTGCGAGTCAAAATACAGCCCGAGATGCGTTGGAATTAACGCAGGTGACGGTTGATGGTATGCCGTTATACGCACGTCGCTCTCGTATTTGGGTTGATCAGACGCCGATGCTGGTGACAGAACTATTTTTACCCGACGCGCCCATCTATATTGCGGAGAGTCATGAATGGAGCTAGTGAAAGCAAAGGCGTATTGTCGATTGATGCGAATCGATAAACCGATTGGCTCTCTGTTGCTTCTCTGGCCTACGCTCTGGTCGTTAATACTGGCTGCTCAAGGGATCCCCGATCTCCATGTGCTGCTGGTTTTTATTGCTGGTGTTATTATGATGCGCAGTGCCGGTTGTGTCATTAATGACTTTGCCGATCGCAAAGTGGATGGTCATGTTGAGCGAACGAAGGCTCGACCGATACCTTCAGGAGATGTTTCTTCCAAAGAAGCTTTAGCTCTGTTTATTGTTTTAGCGCTACTCTCATTTTTATTAGTGCTGACCATGAATACACTGACGATTAAGTTGTCAGTGGTGGGGTTGGCATTGGCGTTCATCTACCCATTTATGAAGCGTTTTACCCATCTCCCGCAGTTGTTTTTAGGGTTAGCATTTAGTTGGTCTATACCGATGGCATGGGCTGCACAAACCAACGAAATCGGCTCCATGGTTTGGTTATTGTTCGTGATAAACGCTTTGTGGACCATTGCTTATGATACCCAATACGCCATGGTGGATAGAGAGGATGATTTAAAAATCGGCATCAAATCAACAGCAATCCTTTTTGGGCGTAGAGATAAGTTGATTATTGGTGGACTGCAATTAGCCACTCTGTGTTTATTGATTGCAGTGGGCGACTACTACCAAATCAGCACGGCTTATTACTGGAGTCTATTGGTGGCGGCGGGCTTGTTCGTTTACCAACAGTGGTTGATTCGTCATCGAGATCGAGCGCAGTGTTTCCAAGCGTTTCTCAATAACAACCATGTGGGCATGGCGGTAACGGTGGGCTTGCTGGTGGCTTATCTATAATTATTGATGCAGCTAAGTCGACAGTCTGTTTCAAAGACAAAGAGGCCACTGCTAAGCAGTGGCCTCTTTAATTGCAGCCCATTAATGACAGTGAATTAATTCGCAGCGAGATAATTACAACGAAATATCAGGCTCAGGTGATTCGGTTTGATGCACGCTCTCTTCAATGGTCAGGCGTACCTCTGGGTAGAGCAACGAGTAAAGCAACTGCGCTAATTGCTCAGTTTTCTCACGATGACACTCGCCATCATTGTCTAAGTAATCTTGTTCTTTAAGGGTGCTGAATAGTGCAGAGAACACACCTTTATCAAAGAACTCTGGTGCGTTGATACCATGCAGTCGACCAAGGCGCTGTGCAATCTCTTGGCTCTTTTGCTCAAGCTCGGTCTTATCCAGTTCAGGGTAAGTGGCTAATAGGTCGAGCGAGATAGAGTAGCGCTGTAAAGTTTCCGAAATCGTGCGACCTAACAACATCAATGGCTGAGTATTGGATTGGTTAGTCCAAGCAATACCCTCTTCAACATAGATAAGCTTTTGCGCTTGCAGTTCGTCAAGGATCCGATCCGTCATTTGCTCCAACTCATCCTCTTTGATGCTCAAAAACAGCTCTTTTTTAAGGAAAGGATACAGTTGTTGGACATTGTGCTTAATGGTTTCGACCGGTAACTTGCGCATTCTAATCAGGATCTGCGCCACCAGTGATGGCAAAGCAAACAGATGAATAATATTGTTGCGATAGTAGGTCATCAGGATAGATTGATCTCTATCCAGTGAAATAATGTCGCCCAGATTATCCGACTCGATAACAAACTTATCTAACGACTCAGCATGTTCGACTAATTCCAAAGCCGATGATGTTGGCATGGTTGCTGTGCTTGAATAAGGCACATTTTTTAGCAACGCTAAGTAGCACTCAATCTGATTGATGAGACTATCGCGAGACAAAGCGCGTTGACGTGACGCTAACAAGGCAGTGGCACACAGTGTCAAAGCATTGGCTGCTGCCGCGTCGTTGATATTGGTCATCATCTTCGTCGCTAAGTTGTTGACAGCTGGAGCCAACCATTGCGGTTTCTCGCCCCCCATCGGGTTAATATCTTTGGTCCAGTTTGGTGCTTGTTCATTCAAGTATTGATTTAACGGAATCGGCTCACCGAAGTTGACATAACCTTGTCCGAAGTTGCGGAGCTTGCGAAGCGTTCGAATAATTTGGCCGGCATTTTCTTTCTCTTTACGCTTACCACGCAGTTCCTTAGCGTAAGTGCTTACTTCCATTACGTGCTCATAGCCAATATAGACTGGCACTAGCGTCACAGGGCGATTCAGACCTCTTAGCATGGCTTGGACGGTCATTGCCAGCATCCCGGTTTTTGCCTGCAATAGACGACCCGTGCGCGAGCGACCGCCTTCGCTGAAATACTCCACTGAATAGCCTTTAGCAAATAGCTCAGCCAAATATTCTCTAAAGATGGTTGAGTAAAGCTTGTTGCCTTTAAAGCTACGGCGAATAAAGAATGCGCCGCCGCGTCTAAAAATAGGACCGGCTGGGAAGAAGTTGAGGTTAATACCGGCGGCAATATGAGGCGGAACCATGCCTTCTTTGTATAAGACGTAGGACAGGAGCAGATAGTCCATATGACTTCGGTGACAAGGCACATAAACAATCTCATGACCGTCTTGTGCCAGTTTACGCACCGTAGAGGCATTGCTGACATTAATGCCTTGATAGAGCTTATTCCAAAGCCAAGTCATGATGCGATCGCCGCTTCTGACTAACTTATAGGAGAAGTCAGCCGCAATCTCGTCCATGATCTGTAACGCCTCTTTATGTGCTTTTTCTACTGGCACATTGTTTGCGCTGGCATGGTCTTGAATCGCTTGTTCAATGACTTGAGACTTTAACAGACGATTAAATAAAACCTGTCGATTGGGTAAATTCGGACCCGAGGCGGCCAACTTCTGTCTTGAGAAGTGAATCCGGGCAACGCGCGCCAATTTATGTGCGATAGATTGGTCGGTACCGTGAGCGTCGGCCATATAACGTAATGACACCACCGGACTGAAGCGAATCATGCAGTCACGGCCAGATGACAACACAGCCATGGCTTTCTGCATGCCATTCATCGGCTGTAAATAAGGCTTAGCTTGTTCTTCACGACCTGGTTTGCGACCCCAAAGTACGGTGGTTGGTACGACTTGAACATCCAATTGCTTGTCTGTTTCGTGCGCCTTTAACAGCTCAGAAAATAGGGCAATGGACTCATTGGGTACATCTTGGTCGCTGCCAATTAAGGTAGGCTGTGAAGCAATAAAAACAAATCGACTGCGTTTTTCACCATTGAGTTCGATGGGTTCGAATGGGTCTGTTAAACCTAACGCCAGCGCTTGTTTACGTAGAGCCAATAGATCCACTTTGGAACTGAAAGGCAGTGCGTAAACAATTGGTTTGGAGATATCTATGTTGAGATCTTCAATCGGATTCGATGGGATAGCCGTTCCTTTCACAAGCACAGACATAGGCAGCTTGAGAAAAGATCGCAGTAATGATTGTCCTGAAGACATAAAGGTTCACAGCCTCAATTTATTCATAGAAACAATGTCTAGGATTACATCAGAATACGATCGACACTGATGTAATCCTAGACACTAAAATTAATGCTCGCCAAGCATACCAGAAACTGGTCTTACCTTTGAGTGAAAAAAGTCTTTACACAAAACTTTACCGAATAATTTCCGTCGCGCTGGCGGGCTCAACAGGCATTGAGCCCATTCAGTGCGCATATTAAAGCTAACGGCTTGATGATGCAGTTAAAAAATAAACAATTCCCGTTGCAATTCACACATTACTGGATATACTCACAGTTAACTGTATAAAAAGACAGGTGACTTATGAAGCCCTTAACGCCCCGCCAACAGCAAGTATACGACTTAATTAAAGCTAAAATTGATGATGCTGGCATGCCGCCAACCCGTGCAGAAATTGCCAAAGAATTGGGTTTTCGCTCGGCGAATGCTGCAGAAGAACACCTAAAAGCGCTGGCTCGTAAAAAAGCGATTGAGATCATTCCAGGTGCTTCTCGAGGTATCCGATTGCTGATTGAAGAGGCGGCGAATGAAGATGCTGGCTTACCTCTGATTGGTCAAGTTGCTGCCGGTGAGCCTATTTTGGCGCAAGAACATGTAGAAGCACACTATCAAGTTGACCCTAATATGTTTAAACCTCAGGCGGACTTCTTGCTTAAAGTGCATGGCGAGAGTATGAAAGATATCGGTATTATGGATGGCGACTTGCTTGCGGTTCATAAAACGATGGATGTAAGAGATGGTCAGGTTGTTGTCGCACGAGTTGATGATGATGTGACGGTTAAGCGCTTAGAGCGCAAAGGTTCTACCGTATTACTGCATGCAGAAAATGAGGAGTTTTCTCCCATCCAAGTGGATCTCACGTCGCAGCACCTCACCATTGAAGGTATTGCCGTCGGTATTATCCGTAATACGGATTGGATGTAAGTAGTCACTTACCTTTCATCAGGGCGAATCTCAGATAACCGTTGAATGTACACATTCAGGCAGTGGACTGTTACTCAAGTAATGACACCTGTTGGGTTATCTGTTTTTTCCCTCGTTCCCGCCTATAAATCATCGTTTTTTTAGCACTGGCTAACCCACGCAATCGGTTGATGGTAATAATTGTAGAAAAATTGCGCGACTCTGTTTCCATCCATCTCTAGTTTCTGGTATGTTTCGCAGCCTTGTATTGTTCTGGAAGCATTGAAAGGGATAAATTGTGGAAACTTGCCCTTTATGTTCGGCGTTATCCATACAGCACTATCATAGTGATAAAAAGCGTGACTACTTGCAGTGCCAAGAATGTCAGTTGGTGTTTGTTCCTCGCCAGCAGAGGCTGAATGCCGATGCCGAGAAAGAGATTTATGATCTCCATCTTAATGATCCCAACGACTCAGGTTACCGACGTTTTTTATCCCGCATAGTGTCTCCTCTCGCACAGCGTATCTCGCCTCAATCGAAAGGTTTGGACTTTGGTTGCGGACCGGGACCGACTTTGTCGCTGATGTTTGAAGAGCAGGGGCATTTAATGTCGCTGTATGATTTATACTATTACCCAGAATTATCCGTATTGAACTATCAATACGACTTTATTACTGCGACAGAGGTGATTGAACACCTCTATGAACCGAATACGGTTTGGCAACAATGGTTGTCGCTGCTCAAGCCTTCAGGATGGTTAGGTTTGATGACTAAATTGGTGATCGATGTAGAGGCCTTTGCAAACTGGCACTATAAAAATGACCAAACCCATGTGGTGTTTTTTAGTCGAGCTACATTTATCTACCTAGCTCAGCGCGATAATTTAGAAATTGAATTTATTGGCAATGATGTCATTTTACTGAGGAAACTTACGTAATGAGCCGTACGAAAAAATCAAGAAAACCAGGTTCTTCACCAGAACCGGTTATCGTTACTCGCAATCGTACCGAGTCTGATGTTGAAGGTCGCCTGCGCAAGCGTTTAAAAAAGCGCAAAGGTCAAAAATCAGGTAGCCGCCATTCTCAAGGTAGCGGTAGCGCGACCCCAGGTAGCAAGCAAGGGCTAGATCCGCGCTTGGGCAGCAAAAAGAAAATCCCTCTGATTGTTGAAGCGAAGAAGAAACCAAGCAAGCAAGAACGTAGGGTGTCTGCTGAGAAAGAGTTGGAACTGCTTGAAAATGACGCGCAGCTTAATGTACTGCTTGATCGCCTTGATAATGGTGACAAGCTTGGTTTAGGGCTGCAAAAATACGTCGATGAGAAACTCGATCGTATCGAAATATTGATGAAGCAGCTGGGGCTATTCGAAGAGGAAGAGCCAGAGATTGAAGAACCAGAGATGGAAGAAAAAGTCGTGAAGCCAAGCAAGAAGCGTAAAGATGACGCAGAGCTGCTGGCCGATTTTGAAGACCTCGATCTCAATCAGTTCAAAAACTAAAAGGAGTTGTAGTAATGAGTACCATGATGTTGTTAGCTATAGTCGGTGGCGTGATCATTGCCGGTTTAGCCAGTTATGCTGGATACTTGTTACTGCAACTTAAAAAACAGCAACAATTGCAGCAAAAACACCAAAAGTTAGCTATCGATAAGCGCAATGCCAATATCTTTGAAAGTGTGGATACCATTTGTCTCGCGACTATTCAGGGACAATGCGACCTCTCAGAGGCGGCAATTCGACTGTATAACATCATGGACTATGTCCAAGGCGAGAGCAGAATTGATTTTGACCAAGCCTATCCTGCACTGTCAGAACTGTTTCATGTCGTCAAAGAGATGCCACGCGGAGACGCAAGGCAGAGCATGAATAAAAAAGATCGAATGCGAGATAACTTGACGAGACACAAGGCTGAAGGTCGCTTAGAGGCGGCGATTATTGAAGAGGTCAAACAGTTACAGCAACAGGTTAAGCCGCTCAATAATCAAATCCAAATAAAGACAGTCAGTCACTAAAAATAACATTCAGTAACGAGTGATCAATGTATCATTTTTATCATGAATATTAGTGATAACATCACTGCCTAGCGTAATCCGTCACATTATTATGGCACACTAACCAGTCCTTTGATTTTAAAGGAAAGCAATCGGTCATTAGGTGCTTACTGGAAACATTAACATGTCGCAAAGTCATTCAGAAACGAAACAACAAATAGTATGGGATCAGGCTGTTCTCGATAAGTACAACTACTCGGGTCCAAGGTATACATCTTATCCGACGGCGGTTGAGTTTCACGAGGCTTACACGATTTCTGACTACGATATGGCTTGTGCCCAGTATACAGATAGACCGCTTTCTCTCTATATTCATATCCCATTCTGCCACAAGCTTTGTTACTACTGCGGTTGTAATAAGGTCATTACTCGTCATGCCCATAAAGCGGATGAGTACTTGGATATTATTGAACATGAAATCCGCCAGCGAGCCTCTTTATTGCAAGGTCGAACCGTCACACAACTTCACTTTGGTGGAGGCACACCAACGTTTTTAACCAAGCAACAGATCAGTCGCTTGATGGCTATTCTACGTGGTGAGTTTTTCTTTGATGATGGTGCTGAGATTAGTATTGAGGTTGATCCGCGTGAGATAGAGTTGGATGTGCTTGACCACTTGCGTCAAGAGGGCTTCAACAGGCTGAGCATTGGTGTGCAGGACTTCAATAAAGAGGTTCAGCAATTGGTTAACCGTGAGCAAGATGAAGCGTTCATTTTTGCGATGGTCGAGAGAGCGCGTAAGTTGGGCTTCCGTTCAACCAACCTAGATTTGATTTACGGCTTACCAAAGCAGACTCAACAATCTTTTGCTCTTACCTTAGAGCGAGTGCTTGAGATGCGACCGGGTCGTTTATCGGTCTTTAATTATGCTCATATGCCCAATCTGTTTGCGGCTCAGCGCAAGATCAAAGATGAAGATCTGCCCGCACCGAAAGAGAAGATGGCGATTCTACAAGATACCATCACTCGCTTAACCGATGCCGGGTATCAATTTATCGGTATGGACCACTTTGCCTTGCCAGAAGATGAACTGGCGACCGCTCAACGTGCCGGTGAATTACATCGAAATTTCCAAGGCTATACGACACAGGGTAATTGTGATCTGGTTGGTTTTGGGGTTTCTGCTATTTCTATGATTGGCGATAGCTATGCACAGAATCAGAAAGAGCTGAAAAAATACTATGAACAGGTCAATGAGCAGCGCCATGCACTGTGGAAAGGGGTGGTACTTGACCAAGATGATCTGATCCGTCGCGAAGTGATTAAGCAACTCATTTGCAACTTTAAGCTCGATGTTCAAGGCATTGAAAGAGACTTTGCTCTAACGTTTAACTCATATTTCGCCGAAGATATGAAACTGCTACAGACCTTCGTTGACGATGAATTGGTGAAGGTTTCGGAGACCAGTATCGAAGTGACCTTACGAGGTCGACTACTCATTCGTAATATCTGTATGTGTTTTGATAAATATCTGCGCCAGAAAGCGAGGCAGCAACAATTCTCGCGCGTGATTTAACCTACACTCAATACGCGCTACAAAACTTCCAATATGGACAGTAGTTCCAATACGTACAACAGAAAAATGGCCACAGCGAAAACTGTGGCCATTTTTATAAGCGCAATATAAAGGATTAATATAATTCTTTGAGCTTACGAGTTAGGGTGTTTCTACCCCAGCCCAGCACCTTAGCCGCGTCCTGTTTATGGCCGTTAGTATGGTTTAGAGCTGCTTCCAACAAGATGCGTTCAAATTGTGGCTGAGCTCGGTTGAGGATCTCAGTCTCTCCCGACTGCAACGCATTTTCGGCCCATGAAGAGAGCAGTTGTTGCCAATCACCACTGCCCATCTCAGAAGCGCGTTTAGGTTCATCGAGTAACTCTGACGGTAAATCGTTGGGCAGTATTTCACTGCCGCTCGCCATCACGGTGAGCCAACGACAAGTATTTTCTAATTGACGTACGTTACCTGGCCAGTCGAGCTTATTGAGGATATCCACAGTTTCAGCGTTGAGTGACTTGGTCTCTACGCCTAATTCATCAGCCGCAAGCGACAAGAAGTGAAGCGTCAGTTTCTCTATATCTTGCTTACGCTCTCTCAGCGCTGGAATATGGATGCGAATAACGTTAAGGCGATGGAATAAATCCTCACGGAAATCCCCCTCGGTCACCAGTCGTTCAAGATTTTGGTGGGTTGCGGCCACAATGCGTACGTCCACTTTTACTGCGGAATGACCACCAACGCGATAAAACTGTCCATCAGCGAGAACACGCAGCAGGCGAGTTTGAATGTCTAAAGGCATGTCGCCAATCTCATCCAAAAACAGTGTGCCGCCGTTGGCCTGTTCAAATCGCCCTTGGCGCACGCTGTTAGCACCCGTAAACGCGCCTTTTTCATGGCCAAATAGTTCAGACTCAATCAAGTCCTTGGGAATGGCTGCCATGTTAAGGGCGATAAAGGGCTTGCTGGAGCGGGGACTATGTCGATGTAAGGCATGGGCGACCAGTTCTTTACCGGTACCAGACTCACCATTGATTAGCACCGAGATCGATGAACGAGAAAGGCGTCCGATTGCTCTAAACACTTCCTGCATTGCCGGCGCTTCACCAATGATTTCTGGTGCGTCGGTGGTAATCACTTCATCCGTGACTTGGCTACTCTTTTGCTCGTGACTGTGGACAATTGCACGCTCAACCAGAGTTAAGGTCTCATCGATATCAAAAGGTTTAGGAAGATATTCAAACGCCCCTTTCTGATAGGCATTGACAGCAGCATCAAGGTCGGAGTGTGCGGTCATAATAATAACAGGCAGATCCGGTGCCATTTCTTGTACACGATGCAGCAGTTCAATACCGTCGATACCAGGCATGCGGATATCTGACACCAATACATCGGGTAATTCACGTTCTAGCGCCAACAACACACTCTCAGCATCAGCAAATGTCTCGCATTTGATATTTGCTGAAGAGAGGGTTTTGTCCATTACCCAACGAATTGAGCTGTCGTCATCGACGACCCATACATATCCTTTACTCATAGCCAAACTTCCTTACAGCGGGCCAATCTTAATTGTTCACTTTATTAAATTGGCAGATAAATAGTAAAAATGGTGCGACCAGGCCAACTTTCAACGTCAATCTTGCCGTTGTGTTGGTCGATCAAATTTTGTGAAATTGATAAGCCTAAACCTGTGCCGCCTTCTCGACCGCTCACCATGGGGTAGAACAGCGTATCTTGCAGATCAGAAGGGATCCCCGGACCGTTATCAATAATCTCGATACGCGCCGCTAACTTGTGTCGGCAGCCGTGAATATTGGCTTGGTGAACCGTTCGAGTACGGAAAATAATCTGACCATTGTCTTGTTTTGATAGTATTTGTGCAGCGTTACTGACGATGTTGAGCAGAGCCTGCTCTATCTGGTCGGTGTCCATCACAAGGTGAGGCAAACTCGGGTCATAATCGCGTTCGATAATAAGATCCGTACCCGCCTCAAGTTCCACCAGTTGGCGTACTTTTTCCAAGATTAGGTGCAGGTTTTCTTCGGTTTTTTTGCCGGGTTTTTGTGGACCCAGCAGTCTATCCACTAGGGCTCTCAATCGATCGGCTTGCTCGATAATAATATTGGTGTATTCATTCAGTGATGGGTCTGGCAACATTTTGGCCAGTAACTGAGCGGCGCCCCGCAACCCACCCAGCGGATTTTTGATTTCGTGAGCCAGCCCTCTAACCAACAACTTCGCCGCTTGCTGCTGTGCGTGCTGGTTTAATTCTTGTGACAAACGTTTCTGCTGACCAATTTTTCTCATTTCAATAAGTAACATCAGTTGCTTATTCCATGAGAGTGGACTGACCGTTACCTCTAAAAGCAGAGGTTTACCGTCGACGACAAAAGTGACATCACTGTCGGTAATACTTTGACCACTTTGCAACGGCTGCGACAGTAGCGCTAAATCCAGTGAAGCGTGTTGGATGAACTGAGATAAGTGGGCATCGATTAATCGCTTAGAGCTTTGAGAGAACAATTGCTCAGCGGCGGGATTGGCGTACTTCACGGTCAGACCTTCGTCCAACATCAAAGTTGCCGTTACAGTATTATCCAAAATCGTTTTAGTCAGTTCTGAGTCCGTCACTGGATATCCTTAGATTGCTCAAAAAAAGTGCAATGCACAGCTGTTGATAATACATATGCACCAAAAAAGTGCAACATCAACTATCATGCGTCCTGCGATGGTTTAATAATCTCGCAGAAGACGTTTATTCTCTAGGTTTGCACCTAAAACGACACGATTGCACTATTGCTCTTGATAACAATGCAATAACAATGCCGATTCATGAGATTATTCAGTGCAATCTATTGTTCTTCAAAGGAAACCTAAAAACAGAGGTATTGTTTGGAAGGAGAAAGGTGTAGTACGGAATAAAAAAGGCTTGCCGATTGGCAAGCCTTTGAGTGTTAGCTAATAACAACGAGAATTATACAGAGTAGTATAGTTCGAACTCTAGAGGAGTCGTTGTCATGTTAACTTTCTCTACGTCTTGAGCTTTAAGATCGATGTAAGAATCGATAAAGTCATCAGAGAATACGCCACCAGAAGTTAGGAACTCACGGTCAGCATCAAGTTCTGCTAGCGCGTCTTTTAGTGAGTAAGCCACTGTTGGGATCTCTGCTGCTTCTTCAGCTGGTAGATCGTAAAGGTCTTTATCCATCGCTTCGCCTGGGTGGATCTTGTTCTTAATACCGTCAAGACCAGCCATAAGCATAGCGGCAAATGCTAGGTATGGGTTAGCTGCTGGGTCACCGAAACGAACTTCGATACGACGTGCTTTAGGGCTAGGTACCACTGGGATACGGATAGAAGCAGAACGGTTACGAGCAGAGTAAGCTAGCATTACCGGTGCTTCGAAACCTGGTACAAGACGCTTGTACGAGTTAGTCGCAGGGTTAGCAAATGCGTTGATTGCACGAGCGTGCTTGACGATACCGCCGATATAGTAAAGAGCCGTTTCAGATAGACCGCCGTACTTGTCACCAGCAAATAGGTTAACACCGTCTTTTGCTAGAGATTGGTGAACGTGCATACCAGAACCGTTATCACCCACTAGTGGCTTAGGCATAAATGTTGCTGTCTTGCCAAATGCGTGTGCTACGTTGTGAACAACGTACTTGTAGATTTGGATTTCGTCAGCTTTAGTGGTTAGCGTGTTGAAACGAGTTGCGATTTCGTTCTGACCCGCTGTTGCCACTTCGTGGTGGTGAGCTTCAACAACAAGACCCATCTCTTCCATAACGAGACACATTGCAGAACGGATGTCTTGAGAAGAGTCAACAGGAGCAACTGGGAAGTAACCACCTTTAACGCCTGGACGGTGACCTTTGTTGCCTTCTTCGAAATCAGAACCCGAGTTCCAAGAAGCTTCTACGTCGTCAATTTTGTAGAAAGAACCAGACATGTCAGTTGAGAACTTAACATCGTCAAATAGGAAGAATTCTGGCTCAGGACCGATAAGAACGGTGTCAGCGATACCAGTAGAGCGCATGTAGTCTTCAGCGCGCTTAGCAATAGAACGTGGGTCACGATCGTAGCCTTGCATCGTTGCAGGCTCAAGGATGTCACAACGAATGTTCAGAGTTGCATCTTCAGTGAATGGGTCAAGAACTGCGCTAGATGCATCCGGCATCATAACCATGTCTGATTCATTGATGCCTTTCCAGCCAGCAACAGATGAACCGTCAAACATTTTGCCTTCTTCAAAGAAGTCTGCATCTATTTGGTGAGCAGGGATAGAAATGTGTTGCTCTTTACCCTTAGTGTCTGTAAAGCGTAGATCAACGAATTTAACTTCGTTCTCTTGGATCAGCGATAGAACATTTTCTACTGACATCTCGGAAAACCTCCAGTGTTATTAAAGCGGTTAATAGCTCGATAGTGATAATCGGCATTGATTAACGTCTGCGTATTTGAAGTGCGTTAATCGATGCTGATTTAGCTATAGCTAAAACTGTGCCAAAAATAAAAATCCTTTTAATTCATAACCTTAAAAGTTACTGCGACATATTGGTTCATAGATTTGCACCATTATGGATCGCTGTTGTGTCAAATTGGTGCAAGAATTAAGTTTTGCACCAATTTGATACAACAAGCCCATATATTCAGCATGGTTTTTGGTGAGCTGTCAATAACATACCGCGACAGAGTAAAAAATTATCTCTGCACCCTATTTTACAACCCCATTTTTGCAAACCTATTTTTGCGAATAAGTCGTGAGCGTAATCAAAGCGACACTATTGATACCTTAAATGAACAAAGTAAGGAAAATTTACTATAAACAGGCTATGTTTAGGCAAGATTTCAACGAAGAAGATCACAACTCTCGTAATTTCTGTTATATTGCGGGCGTTTTTTTAATCGAGTCAGCGGCGATAGTGCGGCGACTCTTGACTGAGTGAAAGAAATCCATGTCAACTCCACAGATTGATAAGTTAAGAAACATAGCGATTATCGCGCACGTTGACCACGGTAAAACTACCCTAGTTGACAAGCTACTTCAGCAATCCGGGACGTTAGAGTCTCGCGGTGAAACTGAAGAACGCGTGATGGACTCGAATGATATTGAAAAAGAGCGTGGTATTACCATTCTTGCAAAAAACACGGCGATCAACTGGAACGATCACCACATCAATATCGTAGATACTCCGGGACACGCGGACTTCGGTGGTGAAGTAGAACGCATCATGTCGATGGTAGACTCTGTACTGCTTATCGTTGACGCTGTTGACGGTCCTATGCCACAAACTCGTTTTGTAACGCAAAAAGCGTTTGCACACGGTCTGAAGCCAATTGTTGTTATCAACAAAATTGACCGTCCAGGCGCACGTCCTGATTGGGTTATGGACCAAGTATTCGACCTATTCGATAACCTAGGTGCAACTGACGAACAGTTGGACTTCCAAGTGGTTTACGCATCAGCACTTAACGGTTGGGCAACACTTGAAGAAGGCGAAATTGGCGAGAACATGGAACCTCTGTTCCAAGCAATCGTTGACAATGTTGCTGCACCAGATGTTGACCTTGATGGTCCATTGCAGATGCAAATCTCTCAGCTAGACTACAGCTCTTACGTTGGCGTTATTGGTGTAGGTCGCGTAACACGCGGTACTGCGAAACCAAACCAACAAGTGACAGTCGTCGGCGCAGATGGCAAGACTCGTAACGGTAAAGTAGGCACAGTACTGGGTTACCTTGGTCTTGAGCGTCACGAAGTTGAGCAAGCGAACGCGGGCGACATCATTGCGATCACGGGTCTGGGCGAACTTAAAATCTCAGATACGATTTGTGCGCAAAACCAAGTAGAAGCACTACCAGCACTGTCGGTTGACGAACCAACCGTTACCATGACGTTCCAAGTAAACACGTCGCCTTTCGCTGGTAAAGAGGGTAAGTTCGTGACGTCACGTAACATCCTTGAGCGCCTTGAGAAAGAACTGGTACACAACGTTGCATTGCGCGTAGAGCAGAGTGATGATCCAGACAAATTCCGTGTTTCTGGTCGTGGTGAGCTTCACCTTTCTATCCTGATTGAAAACATGCGTCGTGAAGGCTTCGAGCTAGCGGTATCTCGTCCAGAAGTTATCATCAAAGAAGAAGATGGTCAGCTGATGGAACCGTTTGAAACCGTAACGATTGATGTTCTTGAAGAACATCAAGGCGGCATCATGGAGAAAATCGGTCTACGTAAAGGTGAGCTGAAAGACATGGCACCAGACGGCAAAGGTCGTGTGCGTATGGACTTCAATATGCCTTCTCGTGGCTTGATCGGTTTCCAAACTGAATTTTTGACGCTAACTTCGGGTTCAGGTCTGCTTTACCATACGTTTGATCACTACGGTCCACACAAGGGCGGTACCATTGGTCAACGTAACAACGGCGTATTGATTGCAAACGCAGCGGGTAAAGCACTGACTAACGCACTGTTTAACCTACAAGAGCGTGGTCGCCTATTTATCGGTCACGGTGTTGATGTTTACGAAGGTATGATCATCGGTATTCATAGCCGTGATAACGACCTAACCGTTAACGCACTGAAAGGTAAGCAGCTAACCAACGTTCGTGCATCTGGTACTGATGAAGCTCAGGTTCTAACGCCGCCAATCAAGCACACGCTTGAGCAAGCGCTAGAGTTTATCGATGAAGATGAACTAGTAGAAGTGACGCCAGAAAGCATTCGTCTTCGTAAGAAGTTTCTTTCTGAGAGCGATCGTAAGCGCGCAAGCCGCGTAGCGAAGTCTTAATTGGACTGCTTATTATGAAAAAAACCAGCTTCGGCTGGTTTTTTTGTGCTTGCTGTAATGTCGCAGTGATGGTTATTAAAAGTGATGGTTATTAGTGATGGTTATTAAAGCAGTCGCTTCAACACTCGATCCGCTTTAACGCGAGTAATTTTGCGAATCAATTTCTGTGCAGGCACTGGGTAGTGCTCTACTTTCTCGAACTGCTTATAAGTGCAGATAAGCTGAGTATGCTCAAGAATATTGGCTACTTCTTGTTCAAACTTCTCAACTAAATGTCCATGTGGATCGCGAATTAACAGTGCGTTCTCTAAGTCCAAAGTCCATGCTCTTGGATTGAGATTATTGCCCGTGATCAGCATATTGGTCTTATCCACCCAAATACCCTTGAGGTGGAAACTGTTATCGTCGTGCTTCCAGAGTTTGATACTCAAGCGACGACTAGCAATGTGCGCTTCATTCGACTTGGCAAAACGGCGCAAGTTGAGTTCGTACATATAAGGCAGACCGCCAATGGTTTTAAACTCTTCTTCTGGCGAGATATAAAAGTCATTCGCCGTTTTATCGCCCACCACGATGCTGACTTTGACGCCACGTTTTAGTGCGCGTTTAATCTGTTTAGCCACCGATTTTGGGAAGTTAAAATAGGGGGTGCAGATAAATATTTCATTCTTGGCTCTTGCCAACAGTTGGTTTACGGCATGATTGAGTCTATTACGACGCTTACCAATACCGACCAGAGGAGTGACCGCCACTTGATCCGCGTTCAATCGCTCAGGCGTGAATTGATATTGTGCCTGTGATAGTGAGCCACGGAGTTGACGAATATCCGACTTGATCTGCTTAGTGGTGGGTTTTTCGCTCAGAGACAGGTCGTTGACAGCAGGGTTGGCAATCATCTCTTGGTTGATGAATTGCACCATGGAATCAGCAAGAGACGGATTTCCCAGAACATGGTAGCGATCAAAGCGATAGCGATCTTTATAGTTGAGATAGATATTGTTCAAGCTAGCGCCGCTGTATATTACGGTATCATCGACCACAAAGCCTTTTAGGTGAAGTACGCCAAAGACTTCTCGACCACGCACAGGAACCCCAAAGACGGGAACCCCATGCTGATGGTTTTGGCGATACTCACGATACATCACAGCATTACCGTCAGATTGGTCAGCACCAATCAGACCGCGTTGGGCGCGATGCCAGTCAACGCAGACCTTGATATCTAAGTCAGGATTGTTTTGCTTGGCGTTGTATAATTCAGACAGGACAGCGCGTCCCGCTTCATCATCTTCGAGATACAATGCAACTAGGTAGATTCTAGATTTTGCTTCACGAATCGCTTGAATCAAGTACTCACGGTATTCACTGGCTGATGCAAGAACATGAAATTTATTCGGATCTTGCGCAAGTGAAGGGAGTTGTTCAAAAGAGTTCCTAAGAGCCATCATGATGAAAGAGATTACCTTTATATCGTTGCAAAATTGCCAACACACGATTTTATCAAACTTTGATGACAGTTGGATAGTAAACAGTTTATAAGTTTAATCGCGATCATGATATCGCATTGCGACAAGCGCTTTACCACTGCCGGTATAGCGACTGAATAATTGTTTCAAAGTATTGGGGAGCGCTTCAGTATCAATGTGTTGAAAACCATGTTGATTGTAAAAGCCCTCTAAATGAGCAAGGGCGAAGCAGTAATCATTGTCGGTCAACTCATTCTGTTTTAGATGCTGCATCAGTTGATGAGCAATCCCTAGACCACGGCATGCTGGAATTACTAACATACCCGTCATCAAACGTTGTTGCTCAACGGTTTTCAGCCTTACGACGGCGACCGTTTGGCTCTCTTGTGTCGCGATAATAATACGCTCGTCGGATTTGGGCTTACCCGCTGGGTAATGAGACTTATAGATCTTTTTCACTAGCGGTATTTTTACCGGGTCAAGAACACTGAACTTGAAGCTAGTCATAGCCAACTCTGGTTGCTAGAGGATAGAATGGCGCAAGTTTAAATCATCAAAGAACGCTCATGCAAATTCAACACAATGCACAATTGTCTCACTTCCATACCTTTGGTATTGCTCAAACCTGTGCCGTCTTAGCCAAAGCCCAAACCATTGACGATTTGATTGCTCTTTACCGAGATGAGCAGTGGCAGGCAATGGAAAAGCTGATGTTAGGTAAGGGCAGCAATATGCTGTTTACTCAACCGTATCAAGGATTAGTTGTAGTGAATCAATTGATGGGGCGTGAACATCGACAAGATAGTGAGTATCACTATTTGCACGTGAGCGGTGGTGAGGATTGGCCTGAACTGGTTGAGTGGGCGACGAAAGCAGGCTTTTCTGGATTGGAAAATCTGGCTCTAATTCCCGGTTGTACCGGTAGCGCTCCGATCCAAAACATTGGCGCATACGGGGTAGAATTCAAAGATATCTGTGAGTATGTGGATTACCTCTGCTTAGAAAGCTTCGAGGTGAAGCGTCTGACTCAAGTGGAATGTCAGTTTGGCTATCGTGACTCTATTTTTAAACACCAACTGAAAGACAGAGCCATTATTACTGCGGTAGGTATTAAACTGGCAAAACAGTGGCAACCTAATCTCAACTATGGACCGCTGCAGCAATTAGATGAGCAAACCGTAACTGCCCAGCAAATCTTCGACATTGTTGTCGATGTTCGTCAACAGAAATTGCCCGATCCCGAAGTGACCGGCAATGCGGGCAGCTTTTTTAAAAACCCCGTGATCTCTCAGCAACAGTATCAACAACTCAATCAGTTGTTCCCCAATTTAGTAGCTTACCCTGCGGGTGAGCAGATGAAACTCGCTGCGGGCTGGTTGATCGATCAGTGTGGACTTAAGGGCTATACGTTAGGCGGCGCTATGGTGCATCCAAACCAAGCTTTAGTGTTGGTGAATGCGAAACAAGCAACGGCACAAGATGTGGTTGCTTTAGCAGCCTATGTTAGAGATCGAGTGCTGGAGAAATTTAACGTAGAACTGGAACATGAAGTTCGCTTTATGGGTGCGTTGAATGAGGTGTATTTAAGGGATTTGGTATGAAAGAGCGATTTGTTATGAAAGAGCATAACACCAAGTTGGCGATACTGTCTCTATTAGCACAAGGCGGCTTTCATTCCGGTGAGCGACTGGGAGAACACTTGGGCATATCTCGAGCTGCCGTCAGTAAGCATATAAAAGGCATCCAAGAGTGGGGCGTTGATATTTTTCGCGTCCAAGGCAAAGGCTATCAATTGGCAACACCGATAGAACTGCTCGACCCTAAGCAACTGGAACAAAACCTAGTGGTGCCTTTCGAATTGATCCCAATTATTGACTCGACCAACCAATATTTGATTGAGAAGCAAGACACCTTGCCGTCTGGAGCGGTATGCCTAGCGGAATATCAAGCGGCAGGACGAGGAAGGAGAGGGCGTCAGTGGGTTTCTCCATTTGCAAGCAACCTTTATTTGTCGATGTATTGGCGTCTCGACGCCGGTATGGCTGCTGCGATGGGGCTGAGCTTAGTCGTGGGTGTTGCTATCGTTGAATCTCTGGAGCAGCAGGGGATCCATGATGTAAAACTCAAGTGGCCAAATGACCTCTATTATAAAGATAAAAAGCTAGCTGGCATTTTGGTTGAAATGTCAGGGCAAGCAGGTGGAGCTGCAAACTTAGTCATAGGGATGGGAATGAACCTGATGATGAGTGGTGAAGTCTCCGCTATTGATCAGCCTTGGACTTCATTAGCCGAGGCGAGCGATCAACCTTTGCAGCGAAATCAGTTGGCAGCTTCGTTTGCTAATGCTTGGTATAGCGCCTTGAAGCAGTATGAATTTCAGGGGATGCAAGGATTTGTGGAGCGCTGGAATCAATACGACAACTTCTTAAATCGCGAGGTGAAGCTGATTATGGCTAACCGCGAGATAAAAGGGATCGCCAGAGGAATTGATGCCAGTGGCGCTATTCTTCTGGAAACCGATGAAGGCATCACGCCCTATATCGGAGGTGAGATCTCATTGCGAGGTGACGACCGCTAACCAGCGTCAATGCGTGAGTTAATGAGTGTGTGAGTCAGAGCGCTGGCAGCATCATGCTACTGCTTACGCAAATAGATTTTCTCGACACTATGATTCATGCCTTTTTGCAAAATCAGATGTGCGCGCTCTTTAGTGGGAAGAATATTGTTTTCAAGGTTGATGCCATTGATAGAAGTCCAGATGTTTTTGGCTTTCTTAATGGCTTCTTGCTCATGCAGTTGGGTGTAATGACTGAAGTAGGAGCCCGGCTTGGTAAAAGCACCTTGACGGAACTTCATAAAGCGATCCACATACCAATGCTCAATCAACTCACTCGGAGCATCCACATAGAGTGAGAAATCAAGGAAGTCAGAAATAAACACCCGATGCGGATCGTGTGGATAATCCATTCCTGACTGCAATACATTGAGCCCTTCAATAATTAAGACATCGGGTCTGTCGACTACTTTCTGCTCGTCGGTAATATCATAAGTGATATGGGAATAGACAGGGGCGACGACATCGCGCTTGCCTGATTTAACATCAGACACAAATTGAACCAGGCGGCGAATATCATAAGACTCTGGAAAGCCTTTGCGAGCCATCATACCTTTCTCGTCCAAGACTTTATTGGGGTATAAGAAACCGTCAGTGGTAATTAACTCCACTTTTGGATGGTTCTCCCAGCGTCTAAGCAGCGCTGTTAATAAGCGAGCCGTTGTCGATTTACCGACTGCCACACTACCGGCAATGCCAATAACGAAAGGTGGAGGGGTTTGCGTGGTTTTACCCAAGAACTCACTCAGCACGGAATTACGGCGCTGCCTTGCAGCAACGTAAAGGTTGAGTAAACGCGATAGAGGTAGGTAGATCTCCATCGCTTCTTGCATCGTCAGGTTTTCATTAATACCTTGCAATTCGATGAGATCATCCTGTGTCAAAGTCATCGGCACAGCGTTACGCAGCTTAGCCCACTGTTCACGACTGAAGGAAATGAAAGGACTCATGATTAATCCATCTAATGTTGTTTAATGAAGAGTGCTGAACATACCCTAACAAGACGAGAAATCAAAGAATTCCGACAACATACACCGTGCTCAGCCTAGAAATTTGAACAAAAAAACATCAAATAACTCGAAACTGGCAAAAAAGCGTTTTTTTTTTGATATAACGGTTGCATCACTTTAATGGATTCAATAAAATGCGCCCCACTTGTGCCGACTTAGCTCAGTAGGTAGAGCAACTGACTTGTAATCAGTAGGTCACCAGTTCGATTCCGGTAGTCGGCACCACTTTCACTTTGCCTAGGGCAATGATGACGAAAGTGGCAAGTAATTTGGAGGGGTTCCCGAGTGGCCAAAGGGATCAGACTGTAAATCTGACGGCACTGCCTTCGATGGTTCGAATCCGTCCCCCTCCACCATATTCTTAAGGAAATAGCTCTCTGAGTTACGTGTTGCGGGCATCGTATAATGGCTATTACCTCAGCCTTCCAAGCTGATGATGCGGGTTCGATTCCCGCTGCCCGCTCCAACTCTTTTAGAGTGCTGATATAGCTCAGGTGGTAGAGCGCATCCTTGGTAAGGATGAGGTCGGCAGTTCGAGTCTGCCTATCAGCACCAGCTTTCTAAGCAATTATTTCCTTTTGATACTTTCTTTTGGCTAAACTATGTTTAGTGCTTAAGAGAAGGTTTATTACCAATATTTTTTGGTTGCGTGGTCCACAAAGCCACCTAAATCCGTACCTAGAGGGACAACTCATGTCTAAAGAAAAATTTGAACGTACGAAACCGCACGTAAACGTTGGTACTATCGGCCACGTTGACCACGGTAAAACAACTCTTACTGCTGCAATCTGTACTACACTTGCAAAAGTTTACGGCGGTGTAGCGAAAGACTTCGCATCTATCGATAACGCTCCAGAAGAGCGTGAGCGCGGTATCACAATCGCAACTTCTCACGTTGAGTACGATACTCCAGCTCGTCACTACGCACACGTAGACTGCCCAGGACACGCGGATTATGTTAAAAACATGATCACTGGTGCTGCGCAAATGGACGGTGGTATCCTAGTTGTTGCTGCAACTGACGGTCCAATGCCTCAGACTCGTGAGCACATCCTACTTGGCCGTCAGGTTGGTATCCCATACATCATCGTGTTCATGAACAAATGTGACATGGTTGATGATGAAGAGCTTCTAGAGCTAGTAGAAATGGAAGTTCGTGAACTTCTATCTGAGTACGATTTCCCAGGTGATGACCTACCAGTTATCCAAGGTTCTGCACTAGGCGCTCTAAACGGCGAAGAGCAGTGGGAAGCGAAAATTGTTGAACTTGCTGAAGCACTAGACAGCTACATCCCAGAGCCAGAGCGTGCAGTAGACCTACCGTTCCTACTACCAATCGAAGACGTATTCTCGATCCAAGGTCGTGGTACAGTTGTAACTGGTCGTATCGAGCGCGGTATCCTACGTGTAGGTGACGAAGTAGAAATCGTTGGTATCAAAGAGACGACTACAACGACTTGTACTGGTGTTGAAATGTTCCGTAAGCTTCTTGACGAAGGTCGTGCAGGTGAGAACGTTGGTGCACTTCTACGTGGTACTAAGCGTGATGACGTTGAACGTGGTCAAGTTCTAGCGGCACCGGGTTCAATCAACCCACACACTAAGTTCGAATCAGAAGTATACGTACTGTCTAAAGATGAAGGTGGTCGTCACACTCCATTCTTCAAAGGCTACCGTCCACAGTTCTACTTCCGTACAACTGACGTAACTGGTGATATCTCTCTACCAGAAGGCGTAGAAATGGTAATGCCAGGCGACAACATCCAAATGCAAGTTGAGCTAATCGCTCCAATCGCAATGGATGAAGGCCTACGTTTCGCTATCCGTGAAGGTGGCCGTACAGTAGGTGCTGGTGTTGTTGCTAAGATCTTCGACTAATTCTTAGAATTGTCGCAAGCTCAGGTAAAATCTTTGAATAAGATTTGACTAAGCACTAGCAAAAAGGGCATCATTTGATGCCCTTTTTATGCACTACTCTTTTGGGTTGTGCATTATTCGCTCACAGGGCGGGTAAATAAAGGATTATAAAGGCTGAGAGTTTTTAATTCTGAGTCTTCACGTATCGAGGTTCGACTCAAATGAAACCTTGGTACAGAGTAGGAATAAGCCCTGCAACAGCGGGGTTGTTGTCGTCTAATAGTTAGACTTGTCACAGGTTGGTTTTATGAAAGCAAATGCTGAAACTCCTGATAGCTCAAATGCAGCAGATGTAATGAAGTGGATTATCGCTTTTGTCCTGCTAGCCGTTGCTGTTGTGGGTAATTACCTGTATGGAGAATATTCTTTCGTTCTTCGAGCAGCAGGTGTGGTTGTATTAATTGCTGCAGCATTAGGTGTAGCTGCAACTACAATTAAAGGTAAGGCAGCGATTACCTTCGCACGTGAAGCACGTGTTGAAGTGCGCAAAGTGGTTTGGCCAACGCGTCAAGAAACGATGCAAACAACGCTAATTGTCCTTGCGGTAAGTATTATCATGGCGCTCGCGTTATGGGGTATCGACGGCATTATGGTTCGTCTTGTTGCTTTTGTAACCGGGTTATAGAGGGTTTTAATTCATGAGTGAAGCTCCTAAAAAACGCTGGTACGTTGTTCAAGCCTTCTCTGGTTTCGAAGGACGTGTGGCTCAATCTCTTCGTGAACATATCAAAATGCATGGTATGGAAGAATACTTTGGTGATGTACTAGTACCGACTGAAGAAGTTGTGGAAATGCGTGCAGGCCAACGTCGTAAGAGTGAGCGTAAGTTCTTCCCAGGCTACGTTCTTGTTCAAATGATCATGAACGATGAATCTTGGCACTTAGTACGCAGTGTTCCGCGAGTAATGGGCTTCATTGGTGGTACCTCAGACCGCCCTGCACCTATCACAGACAAAGAAGCTGACGCTATCTTGAATCGTCTTGAGAAAGCGAGCGAAGCTCCTCGCCCAAGAACCATGTTTGAAGCTGGTGAAGTGGTACGTGTTAATGAAGGTCCATTTGCAGACTTTAACGGTACCGTTGAAGAAGTGGATTACGAGAAGAGCCGCATTAAAGTGTCTGTATCGATCTTTGGTCGTGCAACACCGGTTGAACTCGAGTTTGGTCAAGTTGAAAAACTAGACTAAACCACTCTTTTTAAAAGAGTATAAAAAATAGCCTTTTTAGGCTTGTATAAGGCGCGAATTATGCTTATAATTTCGCGCCTTTTTGCAGCAAGACTGCAGAAAGTTTTATCTAAACAACGGGGAGCTTTCCACTCGGACGGCGCTTGTACCCAAACTAGGAAATATCATGGCTAAGAAAGTTGAAGCTTATATCAAGCTGCAAGTTGCAGCGGGTATGGCAAACCCAAGTCCACCGGTTGGTCCTGCTCTAGGTCAACACGGTGTGAACATCATGGAATTCTGTAAAGCGTTCAACGCAAAAACAGATTCTGTTGAGAAAGGTCTACCGACTCCAGTTGTTATCACTGTATACAACGACCGTTCTTTCACATTTGTAACTAAGACTCCACCAGCTGCAGTTCTTCTTAAGAAAGCAGCAGGCGTTAAGTCTGGTTCTGGTCGTCCTAACACTGAAAAAGTGGGTACTGTGACTGACGCTCAAGTCCAAGAAATCGCAGAAACTAAAGCTGCAGATATGACTGGTGCTGACATTGAAGCGATGAAGCGTTCTATTGCGGGTACTGCTCGTTCAATGGGCCTAGTGGTAGAGGGTTAAGAACATGGCAAAACTTACTAAGCGTATGCGCGTAATTCGCGAAAAAGTTGACGTAACTAAAGAATACGAAATCAACGAAGCAGTTGCTCTTCTTAAAGAACTAGCAACAGCTAAATTCGTTGAGTCTGTTGACGTTGCAGTTAACCTAGGCATCGATGCTCGTAAATCTGACCAGAACGTACGTGGTGCAACTGTACTACCTCACGGTACTGGCCGCGACATCCGCGTTGCAGTGTTCACTCAAGGTGCAAACGCTGAAGCAGCTAAAGAAGCTGGCGCAGACATCGTAGGTATGGAAGATCTTGCTGAGCAAGTTAAGAAAGGCGAAATGAACTTTGACGTAGTTGTTGCTTCTCCAGATGCAATGCGCGTTGTTGGTCAACTAGGTACTATCCTAGGTCCTCGCGGTCTTATGCCAAACCCTAAAGTTGGTACTGTAACTCCTAACGTTGCTGAAGCGGTTAAGAACGCTAAAGCGGGTCAGGTTCGTTACCGTAACGACAAAAACGGCATCATTCACACTACCATTGGTAAGGTGTCTTTCGAAGCAAACCAACTACAAGAGAACCTAGAAGCTCTACTAGTTGCGCTTAAGAAAGCGAAGCCGTCTTCAGCGAAAGGTACTTTCCTGAAGAAAGTTAGCATCTCAACTACAATGGGTGCTGGCGTATCAGTAGATCAATCTACTCTAGATACTCAAGCTTAATTGCTTGCATAGGCGCAAAATTTCAGTATAATTTTGCGCCTATCAATTTGTGGTTGGGGCTGAAATTCCTTTGGAAATTTAGCCTCCGTCCAAGACCGTAGGCGTTCTGAAAAGAACTTAATCATACCTACGTAGATGGTGCCAGACTGAAAGAAAGTTGAGCGTAATGTTTATCTTTCTTCTGGAAAAAGCACCGTATGAACTCCCAAAATCGTGAAGATTTCGGGTGGTGTAAAAACAACCAGGAGTAAATCCAAGATGGCTTTAAACCTTCAAGACAAAAAAGCAATTGTTGCTGAAGTCAACGAAGCAGCCAGTGGTGCACTTTCTGCAGTTGTAGCTGATTCTCGTGGCGTTGAAGTAGGCGCGATGACTTCTCTACGTAAACAAGCGCGTGAAGCGGGTGTTTACATGAGAGTTGTTCGTAACACTCTAGCACGCCGTGCAGTAGAAGGTACTGAGTATGAGTGTCTAACAGACACTTTCACTGGTCCAACTCTACTTGCATTCTCTAACGAGCACCCAGGTGCTGCAGCGCGTCTTTTCAAAGACTTCGCTAAAGAGAACAAAGATTTCGAGATCAAAGCTGCTGCATTTGAAGGCGCGGTTACTGATGCTGACGTACTAGCGACACTACCAACTTACGACGAAGCAATTGCACGCCTAATGATGTGCATGAAAGAAGCTTCTGCAGGCAAGCTGGTACGTACTATCGCTGCACTACGCGACCAGAAGCAAGAAGAAGCTGCTTAATCAGCTTGCTTTTTACTGGTTGCAAAATAAACTTATTGTTGACTTAAAAGAGAATTGTTATGTCTATTACTAACGAGCAAATCCTAGACGCAGTTGCAGAAATGTCTGTAATGCAAGTTGTTGAGCTTATCGAAGCTATGGAAGAGAAATTCGGCGTATCTGCAGCAGCTGCTGTAGTTGCTGGCGGTGCTGCAGCTGGCGAAGCTGCTGCTGAGCAAACTGAATTCGACGTAATCCTAACTGCTGCTGGCGGTAACAAAGTTGCTGTTATCAAAGCGGTACGTGGCGCAACAGGTCTAGGCCTTAAAGAAGCTAAAGGTCTTGTAGACTCAGCTCCAGCACCTCTAAAAGAAGGCGTTGACAAAGCTGAAGCTGAAGCTCTTAAAGCTCAGCTAGAAGAAGCTGGTGCTTCTGTTGAAGTTAAGTAATTTATACTTAATTTCTTAGCCTAACAGGCTAATGGCTGGTGGTTTATTGACCACCGGCCTTTTTGCGCTGTAGGGCGTAGGTGAATTTTCCTGCTGTTTAAGCACCTGCGTATCCATGCAAAAAACGTTGCTCTTTGCTTGAGTTAACGTCACTACAGTAAACAGTTGTTAGTCACTGTCTAATCACCCGCCTTAAGTAACTAGGTTGGGCAGACAGTTTGGGTCACTTATCAGCGAGCTGAGGAACCCCATGGTTTACTCTTATACCGAGAAAAAGCGCATCCGTAAGGACTTTGGTACTCGTCCACAAGTGTTGGACATTCCATACCTGCTATCGATCCAGCTTGATTCTTTCGACAAATTCATCGAACAGGATCCGGAAGGGCAATATGGACTTGAAGCTGCTTTTCGTTCTGTATTCCCGATTCAGAGCTATAACGGCAATTCTGAGCTGCAATACGTTAGCTACCGTCTTGGTGAGCCTGTATTTGATGTTAAAGAATGTCAAATCCGCGGCGTCACTTACTCGAAACCACTACGCGTAAAACTACGCTTAGTTATTTTCGATAAAGACGCACCAGCAGGTACTGTAAAAGACATTAAAGAACAAGAAGTCTACATGGGCGAAATTCCGCTTATGACAGACAATGGTACCTTCGTTATCAATGGTACCGAGAGGGTTATCGTATCCCAGCTGCACCGAAGCCCAGGCGTGTTCTTCGACAGCGATAAGGGTAAGACCCACTCATCAGGTAAAGTTCTTTATAACGCACGTGTTATTCCTTACCGTGGTTCATGGCTCGATTTCGAGTTTGACCCGAAAGATAACCTGTACGTTCGTATCGACCGTCGTCGTAAGCTACCAGCATCGATCATTCTTCGTGCATTAGGCAAAACTTCAGAAGAGATCCTAGACGTCTTCTTCGAGAAAGTTAACTTCGAAGTGAAAGACCAAACTCTACTTATGGAGTTGGTTCCTGAGCGCCTACGTGGTGAGACGGCTTCATTCGATATTGAAGCAAACGGCACGACTTATGTAGAAACTGGTCGTCGCGTAACTGCGCGTCACATCCGTCAACTAGAAAAAGACGGTGTGGAATTCATTGAAGTACCTGTTGAGTACATCGTAGGTAAAGTCTCATCGAAAGACTACGTCAATGAAGACACAGGCGAGATCGTTATCGGTGCAAACCAAGAGATCAGCCTAGAAGGCTTAGCTAACCTATCTCAAGCAGGTCACAAGCAGCTTGAAGTGCTATTCACAAACGACCTAGACCACGGTCCGTTTATGTCAGATACACTACGTATCGATAGCACAGTAGATCGCATCTCTGCATTGGTAGAAATCTACCGCATGATGCGCCCTGGCGAGCCACCAACAAAAGAAGCTGCAGAAGCGCTATTTGAAAGCTTATTCTTCGCTGAAGAGCGTTATGACCTATCGACTGTTGGTCGTATGAAGTTTAACAGCTCTATCGGTCGTGAAGACGCTGGCGAACAAGGTACGCTAGACGAGACCGATATCGTTGAAGTGATGAAGAAGCTGATCGCGATCCGTAACGGTATTGGTGAAGTTGATGATATCGACCACCTTGGTAACCGTCGTATCCGTAGTGTTGGCGAAATGGCAGAAAACCAATTCCGTGTTGGTTTAGTACGTGTTGAACGTGCGGTTAAAGAACGCCTAAGCCTTGGTGATCTTGACGCTATCATGCCTCAAGACCTAATCAACGCTAAGCCGATTTCTGCTGCAGTTAAAGAATTCTTCGGTTCTTCACAGCTGTCTCAGTTTATGGACCAGAACAACCCACTATCAGAAGTCACGCACAAGCGTCGTATCTCTGCATTGGGTCCTGGTGGTCTAACTCGTGAGCGTGCTGGCTTTGAAGTACGTGACGTACACGTAACGCACTACGGTCGTCTATGTCCTATCGAAACGCCTGAAGGTCCGAACATCGGTCTAATTAACTCGCTATCTGCGTTTGCACGTTGTAACGAGTACGGTTTCCTAGAAACTCCGTACCGTCGTGTCGTCGATGGTGTAGTGACAGACGAAGTGGATTACCTATCTGCAATCGAAGAAGGTCAATTCGTTATCGCACAGGCTAACGCTGCGTTAACGGAAGAAAGCACTTTTGCAGACGAGCTAATCACTGCACGTCAAAAAGGTGAATCTGGTCTTCACCCACGCGACCATGTTAACTACATGGACGTTGCAACAAACCAAGTAGTATCTATCGCTGCGTCGCTTATCCCGTTCCTAGAACACGATGATGCGAACCGTGCATTGATGGGTGCGAACATGCAACGTCAGGCTGTTCCAACACTTAAGGCAGATAAGCCTCTTGTTGGTACGGGTATCGAACGCAACGTAGCCGTTGACTCTGGTGTAACAGCAGTCGCTAAACGTGGCGGTACCGTTCAGTCTGTAGATGCTTCTCGTATCGTTATTAAAGTTAACGAAGATGAGCTGATCCCTGGCGAAGCCGGTATCGACATCTACAACCTGACTAAGTACACGCGTTCAAACCAGAACACTTGTATTAACCAGCGCCCAACCGTACTACCTGGTGAACCAGTAGCACGTGGTGATGTTCTTGCTGACGGTCCTTCAACCGACCTTGGTGAGCTAGCGCTTGGTCAAAACATGCGTATCGCGTTCATGCCTTGGAACGGTTATAACTTCGAAGACTCGATCTTAGTATCTGAGCGCGTAGTTCAAGAAGACCGCTTCACGACGATCCACATTCAAGAGCTTTCTTGTGTGGCACGTGATACTAAGCTGGGCTCTGAAGAGATCACAGCGGATATTCCAAACGTAGGTGAGTCTGCTCTGTCTAAACTAGACGAGTCAGGTATCGTTTACATCGGTGCTGAAGTTAAGGGTGGCGACATCCTAGTTGGTAAAGTAACGCCTAAGGGTGAAACTCAGCTAACGCCTGAAGAGAAGCTACTACGTGCTATCTTCGGTGAAAAAGCATCGGATGTTAAAGATACTTCACTGCGTGTACCTAACTCTGTTTCAGGTACCATCATTGACGTTCAAGTCTTCACTCGCGATGGCGTAGAGAAAGACAAGCGTGCTCTAGAAATCGAGCAGATGCAGCTTAAAGAGGCGAAGAAAGACCTTACCGAGGAGTTCCAAATCCTTGAAGGTGGTCTTCTAAACCGTGTTAGAGCTGTACTTCTACAAGGTGGTTACTCTGACGCTAAGCTTGATGGTGTTGACCGTAAGCAATGGCTAGAACTGACTCTTGAAGATGACGCACTGCAAACTCAGCTTGAGCAACTTGCAGAGCAGTATGACGAGCTAAGAGCAGACTTCGATAAGAAGTTTGAAACTAAGCGTCGTAAGATCACTCAAGGCGATGACCTAGCACCTGGCGTTCTGAAGATTGTTAAGGTTTACCTAGCGGTTAAACGTCGTATCCAGCCTGGTGATAAGATGGCAGGTCGTCACGGTAACAAGGGTGTAATCTCTAAGATCAACCCTGTAGAAGACATGCCTTACGATGAGAAAGGTCAGCCTGTAGACATCGTACTTAACCCACTGGGTGTACCATCGCGTATGAACATCGGTCAGATCCTTGAGGTTCACTTAGGTCTGGCAGCGAAAGGTATCGGTGACAAGATCAACGAGATGGTGAAACAGCAGCAAGAGCTAGCGAAATTCCGCGAATTCCTGCAGAAAGTTTACGATCTTGGTGGCACTCGTCAGAACGTTGACATTGCGTCACTGTCTGATGACGAAGTACGCACACTGGTTAAAAACCTACGTGGCGGTCTACCGATTGCGACACCTGTCTTTGACGGTGCATCAGAGAAGTCAATTAAAGAGCTTCTAAAACTGGGTGACCTACCAGAATCTGGTCAGCTAACTCTGTTTGATGGTCGCACGGGTGATGCGTTTGAGCGTCCTGTAACTGTTGGTTACATGTACATGCTGAAACTAAACCACCTTGTTGATGACAAGATGCACGCTCGTTCAACGGGTTCGTACAGCCTAGTAACTCAGCAACCACTTGGTGGTAAAGCTCAGTTCGGTGGTCAGCGTTTCGGTGAGATGGAAGTATGGGCACTAGAAGCATACGGTGCGGCTTACACTCTACAAGAAATGCTAACTGTTAAGTCAGATGACGTTAACGGTCGTACCAAGATGTATAAGAACATCGTTGACGGTAACCATAGCATGGAACCTGGCATGCCAGAGTCATTCAACGTACTGTTGAAAGAGATTCGCTCGCTAGGTATCAACATCGAGCTAGAAGACGAAGAGTAATCTCTTTCTCTCTCAACTTTACTGCACTGAATGCTTAGGGTTGAGAGAGTAAAAAGCGGATTATTTGGTAGAAGGTGCTCACTTAACGGTGAGCTCCTTTTAACTCCTTACAGGAGCTGATTGTGAAAGACTTATTAAACTTTCTAAAAGCACAGCATAAGGCCGAAGAATTTGATGCAATCAAAATCGGTCTATCTTCACCGGACATGATTCGTTCATGGTCTTTTGGTGAAGTGAAAAAACCTGAAACGATCAACTATCGTACGTTCAAACCTGAGCGTGATGGTCTGTTCTGTGCGCGTATTTTTGGTCCAGTAAAAGACTACGAATGTCTTTGTGGCAAATATAAGCGTCTAAAACACCGTGGTGTGATCTGTGAGAAGTGTGGCGTTGAAGTAACCCAGACTAAAGTTCGTCGTGACCGTATGGGCCACATCGAGCTTGCGTCTCCAGTTGCACACATTTGGTTCCTAAAATCACTACCGTCTCGTATCGGTCTACTGATGGATATCCCTCTGCGTGATATCGAGCGTGTTCTTTACTTCGAAATGTACGTAGTAACAGAACCGGGTATGACGGATCTAGAAAAAGGTCAGATGCTTACTGAAGAAGAGTATCTTGATCGTCTAGAAGAGTGGGGTGACGAGTTTACCGCTAAGATGGGTGCAGAAGCGATCAAAGATCTGCTGTCTACAATGGACATGCACGCTGAAGCGGAAATGATGCGCGAAGAGCTAGAAACAACTAACTCTGAGACTAAGCGTAAGAAAGTCACTAAGCGTCTAAAACTGGTTGAAGCGTTTATCCAATCTGGTAACAACCCAGAGTGGATGATCCTAACTGTACTTCCAGTTCTGCCGCCAGATCTACGTCCTCTAGTTCCACTAGATGGCGGTCGTTTTGCGACTTCAGATCTGAACGACCTATACCGTCGTGTGATCAACCGTAACAACCGTTTGAAGCGTCTACTAGAGCTTGCTGCTCCGGACATCATCGTACGCAACGAAAAGCGTATGCTGCAAGAGTCTGTTGATGCGCTTCTCGATAACGGTCGTCGTGGTCGTGCGATCACAGGTTCTAACAAGCGTCCTCTAAAATCTCTTGCTGATATGATCAAGGGTAAACAAGGTCGTTTCCGTCAGAACCTACTTGGTAAACGTGTAGACTACTCTGGCCGTTCTGTAATCACAGTAGGTCCATACCTTCGTCTACACCAGTGTGGTCTTCCTAAGAAGATGGCACTTGAGCTATTCAAACCATTTATCTACAGCAAGCTAGAAACTCGTGGCATGGCGACGACGATCAAAGCAGCGAAGAAGATGGTAGAGCGTGAAGAAGCGATCGTTTGGGATATCCTAGACGAAGTTATCCGCGAACACCCAGTACTATTGAACCGTGCACCAACACTTCACCGTCTTGGTATCCAGGCGTTCGAACCAGTACTAATCGAAGGTAAAGCGATTCAGCTACACCCACTTGTGTGTGCGGCGTATAACGCGGACTTCGATGGTGACCAAATGGCGGTACACGTGCCTCTAACTCTAGAAGCACAGCTTGAAGCTCGTACTCTGATGATGTCGACAAACAACATTCTGTCGCCAGCGTCAGGTGATCCGATCATCGTACCTTCTCAGGACGTTGTATTGGGTCTTTACTACATGACTCGTGAGAAGATCAACGTTAAAGGTGAAGGTATGTACCTTGCTGGCCCGGAAGAGGCTGAAAAGGCATACCGTACTAAGAGCGCAGAGCTACACGCTCGCGTAAAAGTACGTATCACTGAAACCGTGGTTGATGAAGATGGCAACAGCACAACAGAGACTAAGATGGTTGATACCACTGTTGGTCGTGCAATGCTATGGCAAATCGTACCAAAAGGTCTTCCATACAGCTTGGTAAACCAAAAGCTAGGTAAGAAACAAATTTCTAACCTACTGAACGAGGCATACCGTAAGCTGGGTCTGAAAGATACCGTTATCTTTGCTGACCAAGTAATGTACGCCGGTTTTGCTTATGCAGCACTTTCTGGTGTTTCTGTTGGTATCGACGATATGGTTGTACCTCAAGCGAAGTACGACGAGATCGAATCAGCAGAAGAAGAAGTTCGCGAAATCCAAGAGCAGTTCCAATCTGGTTTGGTAACGGCAGGTGAGCGCTACAACAAAGTGATCGATATTTGGGCATCGACCAATGATCGCGTAGCGAAAGCGATGATGGACAACCTTTCATCTGAAACGGTAACTAACCGTGACGGTGAAGAAGAACAGCAAGAGTCGTTTAACAGCATCTACATGATGGCTGACTCGGGCGCTCGTGGTTCTGCAGCTCAGATTCGTCAGCTTGCTGGTATGCGTGGTCTGATGGCACGTCCAGATGGTTCAATCATCGAGACGCCAATCACCGCGAACTTTAAAGAAGGTCTAAACGTACTTCAGTACTTTATCTCAACGCACGGTGCTCGTAAGGGTCTTGCGGATACGGCACTGAAAACAGCGAACTCGGGTTACCTAACTCGTCGTCTTGTTGACGTTGCTCAGGACGTTGTTGTTCACGAACATGACTGTGGCACCCATGAAGGTGTTGACATGATGCCTCACATCGAAGGTGGTGACGTTAAAGTTGCACTTTCTGAGTTGGCACTAGGTCGTGTTGTTGCTCAAGACGTTCTTAAGCCAGGTACTGAAGATGTTCTGATCCCACGTAATACTCTGATTGATGAGAAGTGGTGTCAGATCATGGAAGACAACTCTGTAGATAGCATGAAAGTGCGCTCAGTAGTGACCTGTGACGCGGACTTCGGTTGTTGTGCACAGTGTTATGGTCGTGACCTAGCACGTGGTCACCTAGTGAACCAAGGTGAAGCAGTTGGTGTTATCGCTGCTCAGTCTATCGGTGAGCCGGGTACACAGCTTACGATGCGTACGTTCCACATCGGTGGTGCAGCATCGACAGCAGCAGCAGAGAACAGCATTCAAGCGAAGAACACAGGTTCTGTGAGACTTCACAATGCTAAGTTTGTTATCAACAAAGACAAGAAACTTGTTATCACCTCTCGTGCGTCAGAAATGACCATTATCGATGAGTTTGGTCGTACTAAAGAGAAGCACAAACTTCCTTACGGTTCGATGCTAACTAAGGGTGACAACGACGCAGTTCAAGCTGGTGAAACAGTGGCAAACTGGGAAGCGCACACACTACCAATCATTACTGAAGTAGCGGGTCGCATCCAATTTGTTGACATGATCGACGGTGTAACAGTATCTCGCCAAACTGATGACCTAACGGGTCTATCTTCAAGCGAAGTAACTGAACCAGCCGCTCGCCCAGCAGCAGGTAAAGATATGCGTCCAGCGATCAAACTTGTTGATGAGCAAGGTAACGACGTAATGATCGCCGGCACAGATATGCCAGCACTTTACTTCCTACCAGGTAAAGCGATTGTAAACATCGAAGATGGTGCTGAAGTAGGCATTGGTGACACATTAGCTCGTATCCCTCAGAAATCTGGCGGTAACCGAGACATCACCGGTGGTCTACCTCGCGTAGCAGACCTATTTGAAGCACGTAAGCCGAAAGAGCCTGCAATCCTTGCTGAGCACTCAGGTACCGTTTCATTTGGTAAAGAAACCAAAGGTAAGCGTCGTCTAGTGATCACTCGCGATAGCGGTGATGCATACGAAGAGATGATTCCTAAGCATCGTCAGCTAAACGTGTTCGAAGGTGAACGTGTTGAGCGTGGTGACGTTATTGCTGATGGTCCAGAAACTCCGCATGACATCCTACGTCTACGTGGTATTCACGCTGTGACTCAATACATCGCGAACGAAGTTCAAGAAGTATACCGTCTACAGGGTGTTAAGATTAACGATAAGCACATTGAGACTATCGTTCGTCAGATGCTACGTAAGTGTACGATCACTCACGCAGGTGACTCTGAGTTCCTACCAGGTGAGCAGGTTGAGTACTCTCAAGTTAAGATTGCTAACCGTACACTAGAAGCAGAAGGCAAAGAGCTTGTACGCTTCGAGCGTGACCTACTAGGTATCACGAAGGCATCGCTAGCAACAGAATCGTTCATCTCTGCGGCATCGTTCCAAGAAACGACGCGCGTACTAACAGAGGCAGCGGTATCTGGTAAGCGTGATGACCTACGTGGTCTGAAAGAGAACGTGATTGTGGGTCGTCTGATCCCAGCGGGTACTGGTTTTGCGTATCACCAAGACCGTCAAGCTAAGCGTAACGAAGAGCAAGAAGGTCCATCTGCTGAACAAGCAACGGACAATCTAGTCGCTCTACTGAACGCAGGTTTCTCTGCTGAAGAGTAATCGATAGCGAGATAGTAAAAAGGCACCGAAAGGTGCCTTTTTTGTGTCTGGAGCTTTTTTGTGTTATTGAGCCGCTCGTTAATCTTTGACGTCTTTCGTAATTCACTACGTCTTTCCTAATTAATTACGTCTTTCCTAATTAATTACGTCTTTCCTGCGAAGGCAGGAATCTACTTGAGTGGGGCACGCGCTTTGAGTAGGTCCCTGCCTTCGCAGGGACGACGTTAATAAAGGAGAGCGTTAATAAGGGAGAACGTTAATAAGGAACGACGTTCATTGTGTTAGGCGGCGACGCTCATTGTATTAATAGAACCTAATCTCAAGCCCCGGGCGGTATCGCTAAACTATCCGCAATCAACTGTATCAAATGGTCTTCCACTTCAAACCTTAGCTCAAGGATTTCTCCCACCTTGGACATATCCGTTTCAAAAGCGGTCAGTTCATCATCGGCGAGAAGTTTTGAATACTTGTCGTTAAATTCAAGCAGAGGTTCAGTGGTCATCACTATCTTGGCATAAGTAGCATCAATGTCTTCATTGGTTTTAAAGCCGGTTGCTTGCCATTTATCCATGACCATGTCGTAGATTTTAAAATGACCTTCCGAGATGTAGTCAACCAAGTGACCTGAGAAAGACTTGAGATCTTTAGGCGAGGGGAGTTCCGCAACATTGCCTTGAGAGGAAGAAGGCTGTAGTGATGCGAGTTTACAATATTCAACAATAAGCGCTTGGCGCGTTTCTAACCAATGATCGATGACCTCACTTGAGCCACCCCATTGTTCTTGTACTTGCTTGAATTTATTTAGCATGACCATGTCCTCATGATCGGGGCTGCAAATCAACAGCCTCAAAAATTTTAATGAAAATTACGTGCTGATTTCCCTAACATACCACGTTTAGAAATCTAAATTTTCTATGTTGGTATCGTTTTAGATTGCCAGTAAAATGGTCGAACTGCAAGTAAAGAGGATGGAAGATGTTAAAAAAAAGTGACAGTAAAGATTTGAAGGCTTACTGGTGTATCGTTGCTGGAAATGACGTCTGGTTGATCAACGATCAACTTCCTTTGGCAACCGCCAATGAGCTTGAGCTCAACACAGAACAGGCGATACAAGTCGGAGACTTTGATGGGTATCCAGTGATGTGGCTGAACGACAGTGAGTTAGAGGGTCAGCGCGAGCTGTTTTCATTGCGAACGTTACTGCACTTGCCAGAAGCACTTTTTTACTTAGTCTCAAAAGCGATACAGTATGGCTACATGACGCAAAGTATGCGCTATTGTCCCCAATGCGGCGGTCGTAATCATCTCAATCACAATCAACTTGCTATGCAGTGCCAAGATTGTCGAACGCTGCACTATCCTCGTATCTTCCCGTGTATCATCGTTGCAGTACGCAAAGGCACCCAAATACTGCTCGCCAATCACAATCGACATACTAGCGGAATGTATACCGTGATCGCTGGCTTCCTTGAAGTAGGCGAAACGCTAGAAATGTGTGTCGCCCGTGAAATTGAAGAAGAGACCGGGATCAAGGTCAACAACATTCGCTACTTCGGCAGCCAACCTTGGGCATTTCCTTCCAGTATGATGATGGCATTTCTCGCCGACTATCAATCGGGAGAACTTAAGCCCGATTTTAGTGAGCTAAAAGATGCTCAGTGGTTCGAAACGACCCAATTACCTCATGTTGCCCCCGAAGGAACCATCGCCAGAGCACTGATCGCCGAGACCGCACAACAAGTTCAGCAAGATGTGATTCGGAAAGTGTGACGGTGATGGCAACGGATTGGACGATATTTAGCCATAAGGTCGGTATTTGGTAACAGAAATGTTATCTGATAGTGCCAATGCTAAGGAATTAGCGATACACTAGCGCTTTCTATGGGAGAGAAAATAGAATGACAGAATTGAAGAATGATCGCTATCTAAGAGCGTTACTAAAGCAGCCCGTTGATTACACGCCAGTATGGATGATGCGCCAGGCCGGTCGTTATCTACCAGAATATCGCGCAACCCGAGCGGTGGCCGGTGACTTTATGTCGCTGTGTAAAAATGCTGAGCTAGCGTCAGAGGTAACGTTGCAGCCTTTGCGCCGCTTCCCACTTGATGCAGCTATCTTGTTTTCTGACATCCTTACGATCCCAGATGCAATGGGACTAGGTCTTTACTTTGAAACTGGTGAAGGACCTAAGTTTGAGCGTCCAATTACTTGTAAAGCAGATGTTGACAAGATTGGCTTGCCTGATCCAGAAGGTGAACTGCAATACGTTATGAATGCGGTTCGCCAAATTCGCAAAGACCTGAACGGCGATGTGCCTTTGATTGGCTTCTCCGGCAGTCCATGGACACTGGCGACCTACATGGTTGAAGGTGGCAGTTCAAAAGCGTTCACCAAAATTAAGAAAATGATGTATGCAGAGCCACAAACTTTGCACGCTTTGCTGGATAAACTTGCTGATAGCGTTATCGAATATCTAAACGCACAGATTAAAGCGGGCGCTCAGTCCGTGATGGTCTTTGATACTTGGGGTGGCGTATTGACACCTCGTGATTACAACCTATTCTCACTGCAATACATGCACAAAATCGTTGATGGTTTGATTCGTGAAAACGAAGGTCGTCGAGTGCCTGTGACGCTATTCACTAAGAACGGTGGTATGTGGCTAGAACAGATCGCCGCGACAGGTTGTGATGCGGTTGGTCTAGACTGGACGATAAACATCCAAGATGCCAAGCGTAGAGTGGGTGATAAGGTTGCCTTGCAAGGTAATATGGACCCTTCTGTTCTTTATGCACCGAGAGAGCGTATAAGAGAAGAAGTAGCGACGATTCTTGAAGGTTACGGCGATACTGGCACGGGGCACGTGTTCAACCTTGGACACGGCATTCACTTAGATGTGCCGCCAGAAAACGCAGGCATCTTTGTCGAAGCCGTTCACGAGCTATCAAAACCTTATCATAAGTAACTGCTATTAATAATAATCATTCCCACTTTGCTTGCTGGTGATTATTCTTTTAAGCTAACATAAGTGACTTAATATCATTGCTCTGCCTTAAGCGTCGCTTGAGGCAGAGAAAACCAAAGGTGTTCGCATGTATAAAGCTCTTATATCCGCTGTTGTTAGCTTATTCTTGGTTGCGGGTTGTGCCTCGGATGTAGCCACAGACTTCAATGCCGATGTTGATTTTTCCTCATACACTCAATACCAATATAAAGAAGACCCTGATACGCCTATCAGTTTAGATGCCGCACGAATCAAATCCGCCGTTGACCAACAATTGGCACAAAAAGGTCTTAAAAAAGTCGACGCTGATGCAAATATGTTGGTTTACTACAGCATTATCGAAGCCAGCGAACTGCTCGCCGACGGTCCAAGTTTTACGTTTGGTGTCGGTAGTGGGCGTTATCGCGGCGCAGGTTATGGTGTCGGCGTCAGCACCCCAGAGCGTATTAAAGAACGTAAATACGGCAAGATTAATGTCGAACTGATCGACGCTAAGACCAATCAGGTAATTTGGCGTTCAATCTCTCAACGACAATTAACAGAGTCCATGTCACCGCAAGACCGCGAAGCGTTTATTAATGATCAGGTCGCGAAGATGTTTGTGGAGTATGGTAATTAGAGGACTAGGTTTTAGGTACTAGGCGCTAGGGAAAGCCCCCCTACAACCTAGACTCTAGTACCTACAACCTTCAGTTTATTCTAATACCCTTTCTCAAAATCAATCAAAAACTTTAGCTGATAGCCATCAATCCAACGCTGATAGTTTTCGGCAAAGACTTCAATCACTTGTTCTGGCAAGCTGATTGCTGCGATGTGCGGGGTGACGGTTACCTGAGGGTTGTGCCAGTAGGGGCATTCTTGGGAGATAGGTTCGTCGATAAAAACGTCCAAGAAGGCGTGTTCAACATTTCCAGCCTCCAATGCACTCAATAGCGCACCGCTGTCCACGGCATGACCGCGACCCACATTAAAGAACAGCACGCGATGACAAGCCTCAAATAACGGTTTATCGAAAAGACCGACGGTCTCCGGGGTGTTGGGTAAGGTATTCACCACAATGTCCGCTTTAGATAATGCCAATTTCGCTTCATGCACGTGATAGGTCGCCTCAAAAGCCGATTGTTTTGGGGGAATGCCAGTGCGATTGACGCCAATCGGCACTAAACCCAACGCTTTGACACTATTGGCGAGAGAGTTCCCGATGGCACCTGTGCCAAATATCACGATCAGTTTTCCGCTCAGTGATTGATAGGGATGCGGTTGCCAATCTTGATTGCGCTGCTGTGAATGATAAAGATTGAAATGGCGATAGTGGCTAATGGCATAACCCAGTACATACTCGCTGATCAAAGGTCCAAACATGCCCTTCACATTGGTGAGCTTATAGTCTTTTCTTAACGCTTCATTAAGCAGAGCATCGACACCGGCATAAGTGGATTGAACCCATTCGAGTTGGCTTGCGTGGTCGAGAGACGGGACCAGTTGCGGAGGCGCTGCTAATACAATCGTCGCATCGGCGAGGTTATCGACCACCTCTAGCTCAGGGAGTTGCAGGTTATTGAGCAGAGCAAGATAGCGTTCGTTGTCTTCGGTAACAAGGGCTAAACGATGCGAAGATACAGTCATAACTGGCTATTTTCCTTATGTATGAGTTACACTTCCGATGTTTAATATTCACCATGGCAGAGCCACTATGTTAAGAAACCCTATTCAGGTACGTATCGAAAAATTTGAGCCTTGGCAGCATATCACCTTTATGACCTGCTTGTGTGAGCGCATGTACCCAAATTTCGCAGCTTTTTGTGAAAATACCCAGTTTGCCGAGGCCCGAATCTATCGCGATATTCTGGATAGCGTTTGGGAACTGTTGACGGTGAAAACGGCTAAAATTAACTTTGAAAAACAGCTCGAAAAGCTCGAAGAGATCATCCCAACCTCAGAAGAGTTTGACTTCTACGGCGTATATCCAGCGATTGATGCCTGTGTTGGGTTATCGACTCTGCTACATGGTCTACTCGATAGAGACTACCTCTTTGATTCGACGCTAAAAATTAGTCAACAGTCTGTCGTTACCGTCGCAGAGTTAGAAACCGCACAAACCGGTGAAGAAATCACAGATGAAAACCAAAAGGAAAATGAAGCCGTGTGTGCAGAATGGGACATGCAATGGGCCATCTTCCGTCCGCTAAGAGACGCGACAGAGCGCGATATTGATCTCATCAAAGATCTAAGAGTCGAACTGAAAGAGCAGGGTATCAGTAACATCGGCATTGAGCTGTAACCACAGCGACGAATAGGTGAGGAGTTTCGATTGAAAACCAAACTGATTACTCGTGAGGGTTACAACAAGCTAAAGCAAGAACATGATTACCTGTGGAATGAACGACGTCCAGAGGTGACCAAGATAGTGACTTGGGCGGCAAGTTTGGGCGATCGCTCAGAAAACGCAGACTACACCTTTAATAAGCGCTTGCTGCGTCAGATTGATCGCCGAGTGCGCTTCTTAAGAAAGTTTTTACCCGAGGTGACGATTGTTGATTATTCACCTCAACAAGAAGGGAAAGTCTTCTTTGGTGCTTGGGTGGAGATAGAGAACGAAGCGGGTGACATTAAGAAGTTTCGTATTGTCGGACCGGAAGAGATCTACGGTGACGCTAAAGAGTATATCTCCATCGACTCACCAATGGCGCGAGCGCTCCTTAAGAAACAAGTCGACGATGAATTTGTGGTACGCACCCCCGAGGGTGATAAAGAATGGTTTGTGAATTCCATCGAGTACAGCAAGTCGCAATAAAACAGGTCGCAATAAAATAAAGCGCTATAAAACAAGTCGCTATAAGTCATCCCACCAAGGCATCAATGGCTGTAGCTAGCAACGATGGCGGCAGTTTGAGACTCAAGTTAGAAATAACTCAAGCCAAAAACGACGAAAGCCAGCACATTGTGCTGGCTTTCTTTATATGGTGGAGGGGGACGGATTCGAACCATCGAAGGCAGTGCCGTCAGATTTACAGTCTGATCCCTTTGGCCACTCGGGAACCCCTCCAGAGGGCAGAAATAATAGCAAACAATATTGACCAAAGTACAGCAACTTTTTTTAAATTATCACAACGAACCGCCGATCAAGATCGTTCACCGGAAACGTAACGAAAGTACAAAAGTGGTAAAAAACCGCACTAAGCAGACACATATCATCAAGTATATTAATGAAGAATGGACCAATTTGTACTAGTGGGTTGCTAAAACAGGGACTTATCCAGCGCAGTTGTGTAAATTTTATGTAAGAAGTAACCCGTATTAATAAACGTTAACAATTATATGAACAAAAAAGCATCATCTAATGTTACATTTAGCCCTGTTCAATTTTGCCGTATAGCTGCTCCAAATAAGTCTATATTTATATGAGTGTCGATTGATATTAATCGATAGCTATAGGGTTAAAGTGTCAATGGCTTAAGAGTGGTGGAATCGAAATATGCAAGAAAATCTAAAGATTTTAGTTGTTGATGATGATGCACGTTTGCGTGCATTACTAGAGCGTTACTTATCAGAGCAAGGATTCCAAGTACGCAGTGTTGCTAACAGTGAGCAGATGGACCGCCTGTTAACCCGAGAAAACTTCCACCTAATGGTACTGGATCTCATGCTACCTGGTGAAGATGGTCTTTCAATCTGTCGTCGTTTACGCAACGCCAACAACATGTTGCCTATTTTGATGTTGACTGCAAAAGGTGATGAGGTTGATCGCATTGTGGGTCTTGAAGTCGGTGCTGATGACTATCTGCCTAAACCGTTTAACCCTCGTGAATTGCTAGCTCGTATTAAAGCGGTACTTCGTCGTCAGACGATTGAGGCTCCGGGAGCACCAAGCCAAGAGGAAGCAGTGGTTGAATTTGGTGAGTTTAGACTTAACTTAGGCACGCGTGAAATGTTCCGCGGTGAAGAAAGTATGCCACTGACTTCGGGTGAGTTTGCTGTGCTTAAAGCCTTAGTTACCAACGCTCGCGAACCGATGTCCCGTGATAAGTTGATGAACATGGCCCGTGGTCGTGAATACTCAGCAATGGAACGTTCTATTGACGTACAGATCTCCAGACTGCGCCGCATGCTAGAGATTGACCCAAGCAAACCACGCTACATCCAAACGGTGTGGGGGTTAGGTTACGTCTTTGTTCCGGATGGTAAAGAAGCGTAATACTATAAAAGGCTCTGGTTATTCCAGAGCTTTTTGCGTTAGGGGGAAAAGAAAGGTATTAGGTGGAAGAAAAGGTACTAGGTGCTAGGCGGTAGGAAAGTGCCTTTCTCATTGTAAAGCGAACTAAAGATGGGCAAAGGGATTTTGCTTGCGAAACTTTAGTGAGTTTGTTTAGCTTGTTAAGCAAGCAAAAATAGCTTTAAAAAATATAACTCAAGGAAATGTTGTTATGCGATTTCGCAGTTCTTTTACGCAATCAATTTTACTCTTCTTTACCCTGCTGATTGCTAGTCAAATTTTCTCTTACTATGCGGTATACAATTATGCATTAGTGCCGAGTTTGCAGCAGTTCAACAAATTATTAGCCTACGAAATGGCTTTTTTCCTCGAAGATCAAGAAGAAGAAAACGAAGAGTTAGAGATGGATGCGCCGTTAAAAAGGCGAGTGCTGGAAGAGCTGGGCGTAACGATTCATGCTGAGAATAGCGACATGGCGAGCGAGTTTATGCACGCAATGCCGATTGATCTCATGAGCGAAGAGATGACCGATGAGTTGAAATCCAACACTGAGGTTCGGCTGATTCTCGGCGAGGAAAGTTATATTCTTTGGATGAAAATAGATGCACTGCCAAGTTCCTTGATCCGTATTCCTTTGGCTGAACTGCAGCAAGAAGATTTTACCCCTCTATTCCGTAATAGTGTGATTATGGCCTTGCTGGTGATTTCTGGTGGTTGGCTGTTTATTCGATTGCAAAATCGTCCGTTACTCGCCCTTGAAAAAGCGGCGCTTTTAGTCGGTAAAGGTGAAACGCCACCGAGTATGCCAGAAACAGGCGCGATAGAAATCCGCTCGGTGACGCGGGCATTTAACCAGATGGCAGAGGGCATTAAGGCGCTAGAGGAAGATCGATCCTTGCTGATGGCGGGAATCAGTCATGATATTCGCACCCCATTAACGCGAATCCGCTTAGCAACGGAAATGATGTCACCAGAAGACAGTTACCTTGCCGAGGGGATTATTAGCGATACCGAAGAGTGTAATGAAATCATTGGTCAGTTTATGGATTACCTTAAACCGGCTAATACCGAATCTTATGAGTCGTTGAGCGTCAACGACATTGTAAAAGACATTGTTTACTCGGAGCGTAACCAAGACGTCACTATTGACTATGAACCCTACCAGCAGGTCAAAGAGATACAAGGCAGCCCGATTGCATTGAAGCGCGCCATTACCAATCTTGTCGTTAACTCTGTTCGTTATGGCAATGGTTGGGTGAGAGTCAGTACGGGTATTACGGCAAACAGCAAGCATGTCTGGGTGATCGTAGAAGACAATGGTCCCGGTATTGAAGATAGCCAGATCAGTCGATTGTTTGAACCTTTCACCCGAGGTGATACCGCGCGAGGAAGTGAAGGGACAGGGCTAGGCTTAGCGATTGTGAAACGTATTATTGGTCAACACCATGGCGCGGTCAGCGTATCGAATCGCAGTGAGGGAGGGTTAAAGGTGCAGCTTAATTTCCCTGTTATCAAAGGGGCATAATGCCCCTCTTATCTATCGCTGTTTACGCTTTAGCATAGAGTTCTCTATCGCCCAACCAACGGTCGATAATTTTTTCTGCATTGTCTGGGTATTGCTCGTGAACATGGCGAGCAATTCTTTGTACTTCCGGAATCAACCGTTGATCTCGCACTAAATCGGCAATTTTAAAGTCCGCCAGTCCGGTCTGTTTGGTACCCAATAACTCACCGGGACCGCGTATTTCCAGATCTTTTTGGGCAATCACAAAGCCATCGTTACTTTCTCTGAGTACCCCAAGACGCTTTTGTGCCGTTTTAGATAAAGGTGAGTGATATAAAAGCACGCAATGACTCGCCACCGATCCTCGCCCAACTCGCCCTCGCAACTGATGCAATTGGGCAAGACCAAGGCGCTCTGGGTTCTCGATGATCATCAAGCTTGAGTTGGGTACATCCACACCGACTTCGATCACCGTTGTTGCCACCAAAAGGTGCAGTTCGTTGTCTTTAAACTGCTGCATCACCTGCTGTTTTTCGGCTGACTTCATTCGACCATGTACCAAACCTATTTTTATTTCGGGTAGTTTGCGTTGCAGCTCATCGGCGGTTTCCGCTGCCGCTTGCGCTTCCAAGACTTCCGACTCATCAATTAAGGTACAAACCCAATAGGCTTGTTTGCCTTCATTGAGACAGGCGTTTCTCACCCGCTCGATAATGTCATCACGCTTGGTATCAGGGATGGCGACGGTTTGTATCGGTGTTCTCCCCGGCGGTAACTCGTCGATCACCGAGGTTTCAAGATCGGCATAAGCGGTCATCGCCAGAGTGCGAGGAATTGGCGTGGCGGTCATAATCAACTGGTGCGGATGGAAACCTTGCTTTTCACCCTTGGCTCTTAGCTCCAAACGCTGGTGAACACCAAAGCGATGCTGCTCATCAATAATCACCAAAACCAGACGTTCAAACTCAACCGACTCTTGAAATAGCGCATGAGTGCCGACCACCATCTTAGCTTCACCACTCTTAATCAAATCCAGTTGCTGCTGCTTCGCCTTACCCTTTTGCTTGCCGGATAACCAGCCCACTTGGATACCTAGCGGCTCAAACCATTGCGAAAAATTGATCGCATGCTGCTCTGCAAGCAACTCGGTCGGTGCCATCATTGCTACTTGATAACCCTGCTCAATCGCTTGCAGCGCGGACAATGCAGCGACTAACGTCTTGCCAGAACCGACATCACCTTGCACCAATCGCATCATTGGAATCGACTTTGCTAGGTCGCCGACTACCTCGTCAACTACGCGACTTTGAGCACCAGTAGGTGAGAAAGGTAACTGCGCGAGCAACTGTTGTACAAGCGTTGTAGATCGAGGAAGAGAGATCGCATCATCTTGCTGACCTTTCGCTCTGACGGCCAACATCGAAAGATTCTGTGCCATTAACTCTTCGATGATCAGACGTTGCTGAGCAGGATGCTTACCTTGGTCAAAATCATCAAGGTTAATGTTCGGTGGTGGCCGATGAATGGTGTGCAGCGCTTCTACGAGGGTCATTTGTTGGTGATATAAGCCACTTGGCAGCAGCTCATCGACCGCGGCTTTATTCATCAACGCCAACGCTTGGTCAGTCAGGCTTTTGAGTGTGAGCTGTCTAAGCCCATCAGTGGTTGGGTAAACCGGCGTCAGGGTTTGCTCTAGCTTGACGTTGTTGCCTTCGGTATGAAACTTATATTCAGGATGAATGATTTCCAGTCCATGGTTACCTCGTTTCACTTCCCCATAAGCAACAACGACTCGACCTTCACTAAAGTTATTCTTCATCGCTGCAGTGAAGTTAAAGAAGCGCAGGGTAATCGTGCCATTACCATCACTCACCTTAACCGTCAGCATCTTGCGTCGACCAAAAGCAACATCGCTCGTCATTATCCTCCCCTGAACAGACCCCCAAAGCCCGGGATGGAGCTTAATAATCGGATAGATCCGAGTACGGTCTTCATAACGATGAGGCAGATGAAACAGCAAGTCTTGAACACTATGCAAACCCACTTTCTCCAGCTTCTCCGCGACCTTAGCCCCAACACCATTAAGTGAAGTTAAAGGAATTGCTGAGAGTAACTGAGCCATATCGACCATCCGATTTTGTTTTTGGTAATGAGTAAATATATTACTGTTATTTTGTACAGTTTTAAAGGTTGGAAGGGACTAGAGGTTGTAGAGGCTAGGTTGTAGGTGCTAGGCGGTGTTTTGTGAGATTCTGAGGAAAACTAGTTGATTGGAGGGTGTGGTGATGCGTTTTGAGCGACTTAATGTTTGGAAGAGAAGTTGTCGTTTGTGTGTTGATATTGTTCGAACAATGGATAGCTGTAAGAATTTCGGACTAAAAGACCAACTATGTCGAAGTTCGCTCTCCGTACCTTCTAACATCGCGGAGGGAGAAGAACGCCAGACTAAGCGAGAGTCAGCTCGATTTTTCTACATAGCAAAAGGCTCATGCGGCGAAGTTATCACTCAGCTCTACATCGCTTCCGAGCTAGGTTATATAAGAAAAACTCAAGCTATTGAATTTATTAATGAAGCGAAACAAATCTCAGCGATGCTAGCGCAATTGATAAAGATTAGGGAAAGGGAAGGAAAGGGACTAGATTCTAGGAGTTAGAGGGAGCGCGCTTTAATGTCTAAGGTATCGATAGTTTTTCTGTAGTAGCAGACTTTTAGTCGCTCGCTCAGCCTATTACCTAGCACCTAGCACCTAGCACCTAGCACCTAGCACCTAGCACCTAGCCCCTTCTTCTACTACTTATTTTGCATTTCACCCCACCACCCCTCATCCGCCACAACCTGTCCTTGCTCATCCAATGCTGGATAGGCTAACCCTTTCTTCTTCGCTACCTTCGCTAAAACCGGATGCCCGCGTTCAAACAGAATGCGATGAATGGTCTCTTGCGGCAAAGCACTGTACTCACGGTCATACATCCCCGCTAATTGGCGCTGCCTTTGTGCTTCAAACAGGATCAAAGCGCTTGCTACGGAGACATTGAGTGACTGCACCATGCCGACCATGGGAATAATAATATCTTGGTCTGCTTCAGAGAGTGCGTCTTGGGTAATGCCGTGCTTCTCGCCGCCGAGGATAATTGCGGTTGGTTTGGTGTAGTCGATTTCACGAAAGTCGACGGCACTGTCCGATAGGTTGGTCGCTAAAACTTGCATTCCTTGTGACTTTAACTCGCGCACCGCGTCGGCGACGGTGTCATGGGTTTCGACTTCCACCCAGTTTCTTGCGCCGGCGGAGGTATGGCTGAGAGTACGCATTTTTTCATCAGGCCAGACGGCGTGAACTTTATGAACACCCGCGGCATCGGCGGTACGGATAACCGCAGACACATTGTTGGGCTTATGGACTTGCTCAAGTAGCAGAGTGAGATCAGGTTGGCGTGCTTTTAGCACCTCTAAAATGCGCTGGTAACGTTCTAAATTCATTAATAGATTCCAAATAAAACGGGCTCGATATGATATCGAACCCGTATTAAATTAAGCGTTGGTACTAGTTTTTACGACGTCTGACACGAAGTGCATGAGGCATCACGCGAATACGCTTCATAATACCAGCGAGGTGGACACGATCTTTGGTCGTCAACAGCACGGTGACGGTATACAAACGACCATCACGCTCTTCGGTTGAAATACCGTGAATATTCGAGCCAGTTTTCGCAATGACATTGGTCAATTCTGCCAGTGCACCTTGGTGGTTTTGTAGGTCCACTTTCAGTTCGGCCGTAAATTCCTGTTCGTAATCATCACTCCACTCAACTGCCATATATTTATCCGGCTCTTTTTGATAGCCACGAACATTTGGACAGGTTTCACGGTGAACCACAAGACCACGCCCCGGAGAAACGTGCGCAATAATATGATCGTCTGGAATCGGATGGCAGCAATTGGCAAAGGTCAGCAAAATACCTTCCGCGCCACGAATCGGCAGTCTCTTACCAGATGATGGAACCGAACTGGTTTGTGTCAGTTCATCGGTATCACCCAATAGTCGGCGAGCAATCACGATGCTCATCAATTCACCAAGACCGATAGCGGCAAGCAATTCATCGGTGCTTTCCAGTCTAAGATCGCTTAATACTTCGGCCACATTTTCTGGATAGATAGTATCAATCGAGTGACGACCTAAAGCATGGTTGAGTAAACGACGACCCAACACAATCGATTCTTCGCGACGCATCGTCTTAAGTACCTGGCGGATCTTAGTGCGAGCCCGAGAGGTCACCACATAGTTCAGCCAAGCGGCATTTGGTCTGGCACCAGGGGCGCTGATGATCTCAACCGTCTGTCCGTTCTTAAGGGCTTTGCTCAAAGGATAAGGGCTGCGATCGACTCTGGCGCCAACACAAGTATTACCCACATCGGTATGTACCGCGTAAGCAAAATCAACGGCAGTAGCACCCAACGGCAATTCGACGATGCGACCTTTCGGTGTAAAGACGTAAATCTCATCAGGGAACAGGTCAGATTTTACGTTTTCGATAAATTCAAACGAGTTACCGGCGCTTTGCTGTAGCTCAAGTAGGCTTTGCATCCAGCGTTGTGCTTTAATCTGTGCTGTGGTGCCAGTGCGGTCACCATTACCTTTATAAGCCCAGTGTGCCGCCACACCTTTGTCTGCCATCTGGTCCATATCTTCAGTACGAATCTGTACTTCAACAGGAACGCCGTGAGGACCGACCATCGAGGTATGCAAAGATTGATAGCCGTTCGCTTTCGGAACCGCGATGTAATCTTTCATGCGACTTGGACGAGGCTTGTACAGGCTGTGAACCTGACCTAACACGCGATAACAGGTGTCAGCACTATCTACGATGACGCGAAACGCATAGATGTCCATAATGGTATGGAATCTCTGCTCTTTCGATTTCATCTTGTTGTAGATGGAATAGAGGTTCTTTTCACGACCTAAGACGCGACATTGCAAACCGAACTCGTCTAAGCGACCTTCAATTTCACGGTGAATGCGCTGAATCATCTCTTTACGGTTACCGCGAGCCGCCTTAACGACGTCACGCAATACGCGATAGCGATTCGGATAAAGTGCCTCAAACCCCAACTCTTCTAGCTCGGTCTTAATATTATGGATACCAAGACGGTGAGCGAGTGGCGCGTAGATCTCCAAGGTTTCACGCGCGATACGACGTTTTTTGTCGGGACGCAGGGCACCAAGGGTACGCATGTTGTGGGTTCGGTCACTAAGCTTAATCAGGATGACGCGAATATCTTGCACCATCGCCAGAACCATTTTTCTAAAGTTCTCGGCTTGGGCTTCTTTACGATCGCGGAATTTCAGCTTATCGAGTTTAGAAACACCATCAACCAGTTCGGCTACACTGTTACCAAATTGCGCTTCTAGCTCTTCTTTCGTGACTTCAGTGTCTTCAATGACATCATGCAACAGTGCCGCTTGTAGCGTCTCCAAATCCAGGCGCATTTCTGCCAAGATGCGAGCTACAGCAACAGGGTGAATGATGTAAGGTTCCCCGCTTGAGCGGGTCTGCCCTTCATGGGCATCTCTTGCTACCACATAAGATTGACGCAGAGCCTCAATTTGAGGCTCTGTTAGGTATTCTTGGGCAACGTCTTTAAGGCTATCGAATAGGTACAAATTTTAGGCCCGAAAGTCGATGAAACTCTAAGTAGGAGAGAATTAACGGTTGTGAGCGATGCTGCTGACTGCCGCTAGTTCTGCTGCTTCTTGCTCTTGCTGCTCTTGACGCTCACGTGCATCAAGAACTTCTTTAGTGATCAAACCTTCTTCGATTTCGCGTAGAGCGATAACCGTTGGTTTATCGTTCTCTTCTGGCACAAGTGCATCTTTACCACCGATTTGCATCTGACGTGCGCGGCGAGCCGAAATAAGAACAAGATCAAAGCGGTTACCAACTTTTTCAACAGCGTCTTGAACAGTTACGCGTGCCATAAGAACTCCAATAATTAACTAAATTTTGAATGACGAGAAAGTATACAAGTTATTAAGAATAGATTCTAGATAACAATTAATAAATAGATATCAGACTTTAGGGTCTAGGGGGCTAGATTCTAGGATGTAGGGGGCTTTACCCTAACACCTAACACCTAACACCTAACACCTAACACCTAACACCTAACACCTAACACCTAACACCTAAATTCTAAAACTCTACTCCGAAAGCAAAGCATCAAGCATACCCTTATACTTCGTCGACTGCTTATCTTGCTTTAGACGTTCAGCACGAAGGATCGCTTTGAAATCAACCAGCGCACCATCAAAGTCGTCGTTAACGATCACATAGTCGTACTCGCCATAATGAGACATTTCAGACTTCGCTTCGCTCATGCGCTTGGCGATCACTGCTTCGCTATCTTGACCACGGACATTCAGGCGACGCTCGAGCTCGCTGTTTGATGGCGGCAGAATAAAAACGCTTTTTGCTTGTGGCATCTGTTCACGAATTTGGCGTGCACCTTGCCAGTCGATATCTAGGAAAACATCGATACCTTTATTCAAGGTCTCTTCAATCCATGGGCGTGACGTACCGTAGTAGTTACCAAACACCTCAGCGTACTCTAAAAAAGCATTTTGTTTGATCAGGGCTTCAAACTCATGTTTCTCAACAAAGTGGTAATGGACACCATGCTCTTCACCCGGACGCATACCACGAGTCGTGTGTGATACCGACACCTTCATGGCATAGGTCGGGTTGGTTTCTAGCATAGCGGAAATCAAGCTCGATTTACCTGCGCCACTTGGAGCAGATACGATATAAAGAGTGCCTTTGCCGATCATCTGTTTGAACCTTTGAGTTTGGTAAGAACCGACTTACTTATCGGAGAGTCAGTGATGAAATTGGGTTATCAACTTAATCTTCTATTTGTGAACCTTCTAACAACTACCCATAAGTGTAGAAAATTCACTCAGAAAAAGGGAGGCGAAGATTAACATACCTTGTGAGTTAAGGACAAGATTGCAGATTTACTCCGAGATTTGCAAGCCCCCTTGTTCCTATGAAAAAGGAAAGCGAATGCATAGGAATATAACTAACATGGCAATAAAAATAAAGACGTCAAAGAAGTTACAAATATGACCAGTTTGCTTTTGTATCTTACGCAATAAAATAATAATCAATCTGTCAATAAATGCTGGTCATTACTGGGTTTGTGGGGATTTACTGATGAGTAAAGTGTTATTATCTTGTCATCTATTTCGTAGGTGGAAAATTGGTACGTTAATATTTGTTATTTAAGGTATGCATCAATTGTAAAAGCGACCATATTATGGATAATGGTGCGGCAGATTTGCATGCGTGATTAGCGATGTTCAAACTATCGCAACTTTGATTGTGACATTTAAGCTTCACATTTGTGGCATAAAGTTATGTGGCATAGAACGACTGCTGTAACTAACTAGCCACGATACTTAGCAACAACGAGTAAACTCGCAGCGACATTAACGGACTAAATCGAATTGCACAAAATGGTTGAGTGCTGAACACCGGCGGGCGGTAGCGTACCAACTTGATGTTAATCGCAATTTACTAACAAAACTATAATCAAGCCTTGACTTGAGACGGCTAGACAAAACGATAATGGAACCCTAGACCCTAGACCCTAGACCCTAGACCCTAGACCCTAGACCCTAGACCCTAGACCCTAGACCCTAGACCCTAGACCCTAGACCCTAGACCCTAGACCCTAGACCCTAGACCCTAGACCCATAAAATTATCCTTGCTGTAAAACTCGGAACTTACACTTTAATGAACAACGTCAAAAAAACTACGATAGCGTTATTCCTACCTCTGATCATCGCAGGATGTGCAATGCCCGGAGGACACATCTCCACTAAAAACAAGCATGTCATCCAAGCAGAGGATGAAACCACCGATATTTCCTCTTTGGTTAACGTCTATCCTCTCACCCCAGAGCGTGTTGCTTCATTTAAATCCCCGGAGCCAACCGCCCAAGCCAACACTTCTCTTGACCTTGAAATCGCCCAATACCAATACCGTGTTGGTCCTGGTGATATCCTTAATATTACCGTTTGGGATCACCCAGAACTAACGATTCCCGCTGGTTCGTACCGTAGCTCCGAAGAGTCGGGCAATTGGGTCAATGCCGACGGCACCATCTTCTATCCCTATATCGGTTTTGTACAAGTGGACGGAAAAACCACGCGTGAAATTCGTGCCGAGATGCAACAGCGCTTGACCAAATACATTGAAAGCCCGCAAGTGGATGTCAATGTGGCGGCGTTTCGCTCTAAGAAGGTCTATGTGACTGGTGAAGTTGAAAACCCAGGTCAACAAGCGGTCACCAATATTCCCATGACGCTGTTGGACGCGGTGAATCAAGCGGGTGGCTTGGAAACAGATGCAGACTGGCGCAATGTCGCTTTGACTCGTAATGGGGTTGAACAACGCATCTCTCTTTTTGCTTTAATGCAAAAAGGCGATTTAACTCAAAACCGTTTGATGCAACCTGGCGATATTATCCATGTTCCACGTAACGATGCGCAAAAAGTATTTGTGATGGGTGAAGTTGTCTCACCGCAAACATTAAAAATGGAACGTAACGGTATGAGCTTAACCGAAGCGTTAAGCACCGTCGGCGGTATTAATGAGATTGGCGCCGCAGCAACGGGGATCTTTGTTATTCGACCGAATGCGAGCAAGGAGCTATCAGATAAAATCGCTAATGTTTATCAGCTAAATATGCAAGATGCGACATCGTTGTTTTTAGGCACCGAATTTGAGTTAGAGCCATACGATGTGATTTACGTAACAGCGACACCGCTAACACGTTGGAACCGTCTACTAGCGCAAATTATCCCAACCATTGATGGCATTAATACCGTCACCGAAAGTGTCAACCGAGTTCGCACTTGGTAAGTAATTTACCTAGGTCCTAGATTCTAGGACCTAGGATCTAGGATCTAGGATCTAGGAATTAGATATGTTCGATAAAATTCTTGTAGTCTGCGTAGGCAATATCTGCCGCTCTCCAATCGGCGAAAGACTCCTTAAGAAACTATTACCACACAAAGACGTCGCTTCAGCCGGTATTGCCTCTGCCAAAAGTGGATTGGTTGGCAAACCAGCAGATCGAACCGCCATTGAAGTCGCTGCTGAGCATAATGTGAATGTGGCAGAACACGCCTCACAACAATTGACCAGTGAATTATGTAAGCAATATGACTTAATTCTAGTGATGGAAAAAGGACATATTGAAGCACTCACCAGCATCGCCCCTGAAGCACGCGGCAAAACAATGCTATTTGGACAGTGGATCGGTCAAAAAGACATCCCAGATCCTTATAGACAAAGTAAAGAAGCGTTTGAATTCGCTTATGACTTGATTGAACAATCAGCGAATGAGTGGGTTAGAAAGTTAAAATGAATGTACTTAAAGGGGCTAGGTCCTAGAATCTAGGGTTTAGGGGTGTTTGTTGTTAGTGCAAACCCGCCTCTTTTGTTTCATGCTTGACTAAAAAACTATTGACATCACTAACTCAAAATTAAAAATTTTACCTAGCACCTAGCACCTAGCACCTAGCACCTAGCACCTAGCACCTAGCACCTAGCACCTAGCACCTAGCACCTAGCACCTAGCACCTAGCACCTAGCACCTAGCACCTAGCACCTAGCACCTAGCACCTAGCACCTAGCACCTAGCACCTAGCAATTAAAATAAATCGGATTTATATAAACAATGCAAACCCCAACTTCTCCACAAAGTTCCAATTCCAATTCAGCCGACGAAATCGATTTAGGCAAACTGTTTGGTATTTTACTTGATGCAAAATGGTTAATTGTTTTTGTTACCTTCCTATTCGCTTGTTTGGGTGTAGCTTATGCCTTGATGTCGACGCCGATATATAAAGCGGATGCTTTGATTCAGGTAGAACAGAAAAGTAGTGGTATGTCTTCACTGATCGGTGAAGGATTAGGGGATATGTTTGCACAAGAGTCTTCGGCGACCACGGAAATCGAGTTAATTAAATCTCGTATGGTGTTGGGTCAAACGGTCGATAAGCTAAATTTAACCACCGTCGCATCCCCAAGCTATATACCAGTCATTGGCAAAGGTATTGCTCGTTTAACGGGGCAGCAAGGTTATATCAGTGTTGGCCGACTTGAGTTGCCAGAGCAGTGGTACTACAAACAAGACCAATCACTCACGTTACGCCAAACCGATGAGCAAAATACTCAATACGATTTGTTGGATGCTGAAGACCGCATTGTTTTATCCGGTGTGGTGGGTGAACTTGCTCTAGACGGTGGCTTTAAACTGTTTGTAACGGAATTAAGTGGTCAACTCGGGCAAGAATATAGTTTAGGTAAAATTGCTCGCATTGATGCTATTTCAGAGTTACAAAAATCACTGTCAATTTCTGAACGTGGCAAGCAAACCGGCATTTTACAAATGTCACTAGAGGGCGAACACAAACCAACCATTGAGCGTGTTCTTAATGATATCAGCCAGAACTATTTTCTTCAGAATGTAGAAAGACAGTCTGCGGAGGCTGAGCAAAGCTTAGAGTTTTTAAAAAGCCACTTGCCGGATATTAAAGCGAGCTTGACTGTAGCGGAAGATACGCTAAACAGCTTTCGTCAAGAAAATGAGTCGATCGATCTAGGCTTAGAAGCGCAGTCAACGCTGAAAGTGATGGTCGAGCTCGAAGCGCAATTGAATGAGTTAACCTTCAAAGAGAGTGAAATTAGTCAGCGCTTTACCCAAGATCATCCATCTTATCGTGCGCTACTAGAAAAACGTCAAACCTTACTTGGCGAAAAAGAGCGTCTAAATCAGCAAATCCAAAAGTTACCCAAGACCCAACGTGAAGTGTTGCGTATGACACGTGATGTTGAAGTGAACCAACAAATCTATCTGCAACTATTAAACAAAGTTCAAGAATTGAATATTGTTAAAGCGGGCACGGTGGGTAATGTGCGCATTGTTGATGCTGCAACGTCATACACTGAAGCCGTGAAACCTAAGAAGCCGTTAATAGTAGTCTTGAGTATATTGTTGGGTGGCATGCTGAGTGTGGCATTTGTGTTGGTGAAAGCGGCTTTCCATAAAGGTGTGGAAAGTGCAGAAGAAATCGAAGCGATGGGTCTTCCTGTGTATGCAAGCGTTCCTAAGTCGGATATTCAGGAACAACTGGACCAAAGACGTAAATCCAAAAGAGGTAAGCAGGAACTGCTAGCTATCCATAACCCGGCTGAATTATCGATTGAAGCGTTGCGTGGCTTACGCACGAGTTTGCACTTTGCCATGATGGAAGCAAAAAATAATGTCGTCATGATTTCGGGTCCAGCGCCAAGTATCGGTAAATCATTTATCTCAACCAACTTTGCCGCGGTAGTGGCAAATACCGGACAGCGCGTGTTGTTGGTGGATGCCGATATGCGTAAAGGTTACCTACAGCGCCCATTTAACTTGGATTGGGACAACGGTCTATCCGAATTGCTCAGCGGCAAGATTGAGCAAACTCAATCGGTTAAAAAAACCAATATCGAGAACTTAGACATTGTCACCAGAGGACAAGTTCCACCAAACCCGTCAGAACTGCTGATGCATCCCCGTTTTGCTGAGTTTGTTGAGTGGAGTTCGCAGAATTATGATTTGGTAATTATTGATACACCGCCGGTGTTAGCAGTGACCGATCCAAGTATCGTCGGTGCTTTAGCCGGTACCACATTGATGGTTGCACGCTACGGGCAAAATACCGTGAAAGAGATTGAAGTCGCAAGAGGTCGCTTTGAACAATCAGGGATTGAAGTGAAAGGGGTGATCTTCAATGCGATCGAAAGAAAAGCGAGTAACTCATATGGTTACTATAATTATTCATATATTAGTGATAAAGGCTAAGTTAAAAATATAGGCATAATTGTAAAAGTATTTTTATGCTAAAGTTGGTTGATAACTAGTAAATACATAACGATTAGTAATGATTCTTACTAGAATAAATTCAGAATTTATATAAGATGAATTATCAACTCTTATGTAGGGAAACTAAATTTATTTAATGAAAAATATCAACTGAATATAGTGTAAGTGTGCGAATGAAGTAGTTGGTAGAATAGCTGGAAGTTGTATATAAAAATCATATATCTTTTGGGTTATTTATGCTCACCTGGGACTAATTAAGGTTATTGTATGTGGAAAATGAAAATTGGCAACAAACTGTTAAGGTTAACCAATTTAGTGAAAATGTTATTTTCGAAAGAAGTTATTATTGTTTATCAAATGGGGAAGGTAGGTTCTACATCTTTATATAATAATATTAAACGTTCAACGACTGTTCCTGTTATTCAAATTCATCGGCTTAGGCTTGTGCCAGGTACATTTGTTAATAGAGGTGGTGTCAGATTCCAGTTGAGGAAAATATGGGTCTATGTGATAAAGAAAGCAATCAGGAACAAGAACATAAAAATAATATCAGTGACACGGAATCCGATTAAACGCAACATATCTGATTTTTTTCAAACTTTAGATCATTTTATAAAAGTAAATGAATTAAACGTTAAGCAACTCAAGACAGACGAGTTGATTGAAATATTTTTAACCCAATATCCTCAATATAGTTCGATTAGTTGGTTTTATGAGCAAGTTGAGAAGTATTTTGAAATCAATGTTTATGAAAGTAAATTATTGAAAAAAAATAAGATTGCCAAATTTAAAAACAAAAATGTAGAATTGCTTGTTTTTAGAATAGAAGATATAAAAGAACGAATGTTAGAAATAGAAGGTTTTTTAGGTTTTGATATAGGTGAGTTAAAAAGAGATAATAGCGCGGAAAAAAAATGGTACGGTGATGTATATGCGAACTTTATTAATGAGTTTGAACCACATAGATTGAATTATTTAAAAGATACCCAGTACTATGAATTTTTCTATAAATAATGCTTAGTCTGTGAATTTATCTGCATTTAAAAATTTACTCGATTTATAGTCTTTATTTTGATAGTTGTCATCAATGGATTTTATACTATCCCTTTAAAAGGTTTTATTATGATGATAAAAATAAGGTATTTTACAGAGCTAGGGAAGGTGAAGTTTCCTAACTTTAGGCGTTTCTATTTAGAAGTGCGAGGGTTTATGGGAAAGAAAATAGTCAATGAACAGTATGTGAAATGCAAAGCTATATTTATTCATATACCAAAGGCTGCAGGGAGATCGGTTGCAGGTGAAATATTTGGGAATGAAAAACCTGGGCATTACTATTCGATTGACTATTTTAAAGAATGCTCACATAAATTTGAATCTTATTATAAGTTTACGTTTGTTAGAGACCCTTTAGATCGTATTAGCTCTTCATATCATTACCTTATTTCAGGAGGGGGTAATGAAGTTGACAAAATGTTCGGAGAAAAATTAAAAAGAGAAACTTTGGATTTTGAAGACTTTGTGATGAATTGGCTTGATGATAAGAAGATTCGAAGTTGGATACACTTTGTTCCTCAATATGAATATATAACAATTGAGGGGGATTTGTCTGTAGATTACGTGGGAAGGTTTGAAAACATTGAAAGTGATTTCAAAGAAATATGCTTAAACTTAGATATAGACAAGACTTTAAAGCATAGAAATAAAGGTCGTGTTTGTAAGCCTAAGGAATATAGTGAATTAGTTAAAGAAAAAATCAGGTCGCTTTATAAACTAGATTACAAGCTATTAGGTTATTAGATTGAAAATACTATTTATCGAGCCAAGGTTTTATTTTGAACGGCTGATTTCAATTGAAGATTTAATTATTAAAGGGCACGAAGTAAGGTTCGGTGTCCCAGTCGTTATAACAAGCTTAAAAAGTTTTTGTGAACAGTACGATTTAGTTGTTACGTGCATTGAGCATAGTGCTGTATCTAGAAGACTTATCTCGTATTGTAACTATTTAGGTTTAAATACAGTGTTAATTATGGATGGTACATATGAATTTAGCAATTCACATAGTAATCCATACTTGAAGAAAATAAAATTTAAACTTCTACATAGTAACAAGTTTACATATGTGTTTTCTATTGATTTAATGATGAAGGGATACATAGAATCTCTTGGTTCTAAATTTGTTGGGTACTGTCCAAGGCATGCGAATCCTATAAAAAAAATGAAAAACTTAACTAATGATAAGATTCTTTTAACTACAGCAAATTCTGCTTACTTTGATGAATTTGAATTCTGTAGTTTGATTAGATTGCTTACTAAAATTATAGACTATCTAGAAAAGAGTAATATTGATTATAGTTTTAGGATATATGATAAAAGAGTAATAAATGAATTGAATATTGAACAAAATAAAAATGACATTAATGAGGGTTTTCAAGAAACTTTACTCAAGTATAGTCATGTTGTGAGTACTCCATCAACTATTATAAATACGGCGGTTGAAGCTAATATTCCAACTGCATTGCTTTTATATCGAGATGCGCCAATTACTCAACCAGCTGGTTGGATTATATCAGATGGTGTTGAATTAAATCGAACATTTATTTCTTTTCTAAGTAAATCATCAGATAGAATGAATTTCCAGAAGCGATTTAGCCTCGACTCAAACATTGATGCGTGTAAAACCATAGATGACTTGGTGTGCGGAAATGAAAATGAATCCATCTCAGAGCATATTAATAAAGATTATTTAAATTTATCAATTGAATATAAAGTTAGACTTTTAAATACCTTTAACTGGTTCAAGAGCGTTATCTCTAAGGTCAAAAAAAAATAAAATGGCAATTCTAACAAAGAGTAGATTGTCTGCTGTTATAATATCCTTGCTAATATCGATATATTCTATCGTTCTATCATCTGATCTGTTATCAATATCATTGAAATCCATATCTTTTTTATTGATATACTTCACGACCATAATCATAATTATGCTTCGCGGTAGCATTCGATTATTTATTTCTAGTCGGGTTGTTGTTTTCTTTTCTTTTTTGATTTTTTTACTCTTCAAAGACCTTTATCTATTTGCTTATATGAATGCATCTATACATATAGTGCAGTATTCATTTTTAAGACTTATTGTTTGTGTTCTCACCTATATTGTAATAATAAATGTCACTTTTAATCAAGAAAGAAAAGTACTGGATTCGCTTTTTTTAGCTTCAGTGGTTACATTTATCTTATCAGTGGTGCTGAATATAAAGCTCAGCGGCAATATTATATTGATCATGGCATTGTACTCTATAATGACAGTCAGTTCCCTGAGAGTAAAATTTGTTAGGTGTCTATTTATTGCTTTTCTATCAATATATTTAGATTCTCGCACGGGACTTGTTGTTGTTTTTTTGTATCTTGTCCATGGGGCATTTTTGAAGGTAAGTATATACCAAAGGAATTGGATCAATATATTGATTTTTTCGTTGATTTCTATAGTTGTTATTCAATTGTATATGGCTGTTTTTCTATATGATGACGCTTATTTAAATACCTTGCTAACTAAGCGTCCTTACATTTGGGGAGTCTATATAGAGAATGCATTATCAAATGTTATGAGCTTTCTTATGGGGCATGGTAGAATATCTGGTGATTTTGCTGAGCAAGTAGGCGTTATAGTTTCAGAAGAATTTGGAATCGGAAGGAAATATAGTGCGCATAGTTTTTATATTAACTTTATTTATGAGCACGGATTTGTTGGTTTAATCACTTTCCTTAGCATGATATTTTATGCATTAAAGAAAAATGTTTCTCTCGCTTTGATGAAATATAATGAATATGTATTGTTTACATTGATTGCTGGGCTAGTCATTCCGATGTATATCGGTGGTGTTTCCGTGTTTGACATATTGTTAACGTATTTAATTTTAAGGTTGTTTGTGGTGAGTAATGAAAATAGTACATATAATTGAATCTACCGCGACAGGTACATTGTCAATTTGTTCTTTGATGGCAAATATACAAGCCAAATACAAACACAATGTAAGTGTAATATTTTCTAGAAGAAAGGATACACCTGATGATGTTAAAGCTAACTTTGATTCAAGTGTGAAGCTTATCGAATGCAACTTGTCTATTGTGAATGCTTTTAGGTCTGTCATTAGGCTAAGGAGAGAGTTAAAAGAAATTGCTCCTGATGTGGTACATGCGCATTCTTCAATTGCGGGATTTATATCACGTATGTCTTGTTTGGGGTTAGATATTGATATTTTATATAGTCCTCATTGTATATCTTTAATGCGAAAAGATATTGGACATGTGAAGAAGTTTCTTTTTCGAATGTTTGAGTGTTTTGCCTGTATAAAGAAATCCAAATACATTGCTTGCTCAAGAAGCGAACAGGAAGTAATCGCAGCAGCGCTTCCTAATGTAGACGTAGTGTTACTAGAAAATGCAGTAGTATTGTCGGACTTTAAATACAATCCAATTGCTAGAACAATTGGTGATGAATTGAAAGTTATAACTGTAGGAGGTATTAGACCTCAGAAAGGTTATCTTGAGTTTATTAGAATTGCAAAAAATTTTAAATGCAAAAATGTTAGTTTCATCTGGGTTGGAGATGGAAATGATACTGAAAAAAAATTACTTAATGAAGCTGGCGTTACTGTAACAGGTTGGAAATCTAAGCAAGAGGTTATTCAAGAATTATATTCAGCTGACTTATACCTCTCTACCGCTCGATGGGAAGGAATGCCGGTATCATTGATAGAGGCAAGTGCAGCATGCTTGCCAATTATTGCCAATTCATGTCTCGGAAATGTTGACATCATTGAGCATAAAGAAACTGGTTATCTATTCAATACTACTTCCGAAGGTATTGAATTAGTAGAACAATTTATACAGGATCGGACTCCTTATAAAAAGTGTGCTGAAAACGCATATCATGTTGTTTTTGAGCGTTTCTCCGTTGAACGTTTTTCAAAAGAGCTTATTGCACTATATAAAAGTTAAGATATTAGAGGAAGTTATGTTTTTAATCTCAGGACCATGTGTTATTGAATCAGAAGATCTTGTATTTGAAGTTGCTTCTACTATGAAGCAGATTACAAACGAGTTAGGTATGGAATATATTTTCAAGGCAAGTTTTGATAAGGCTAACCGCAGTTCAACATCTAGTTACCGAGGTCCAGGAATAGAAAAGGGTTTAGAAATTCTTGCAAATGTAAAAAAAGAATTGGGTTTACGCGTATTAACAGATGTGCATGAAGATACTCCCATCGATGAAGTTGCTTCGGTGGTTGACGTTATGCAAACCCCAGCTTTTTTGGTGCGTCAAACGAATTTTATTCAGAAAGTGGCTGCAGCAGGAAAGCCTGTCAATATCAAAAAAGGTCAATTCCAAGCCCCTTGGGATATGGAGCAAGTAATCAATAAATGTCACGAAGTAGGAAATAAAGATATTTGGTTGTGCGACCGAGGAACCTCTTTTGGTTACAACACTCTCGTTTCGGATATGCGCGGTCTATCAGTAATGCGACAAACTGGATGTAAAGTTGTTTTTGACGCGACACACTCTGTACAACAGCCAGGTGGTCAAGGCGCGACTTCAGGTGGGCAGCGTGAGATGGTGCCTGTACTTGCGCGTGCAGCCGTTGCTGCTGGTATCGATGGCTTATTTATGGAAACCCATCCCAACCCAGAAGTTGCGTTAAGTGATGGACCCAATATGCTGCCATTATGCCATATGAGAGAGTTGCTTGAGACTTTACTCGAACTTGATGAGGTTGTGAACAAGCGTCCATTTATTGAATCTAAATTGGTTTAAGAGTAAAGCTGGAGTTTGATCACTTATTGCAGCTGCTTTTTGTTGACTATGGTTAAAAGCAATGACTAACAAAATTAAAGTCGTGATCCCGGCAAGGTATGGATCTTCTCGTTTACCAGGTAAGCCGTTATTAGAGTTATGTGGAAAACCGATCTTTTGGCATGTTTATCAACGTGCTATTGAGGCAGGTTTGCATTCTGAAGATATCGTTCTAGCGACAGACGATGAACGTATTTTCAAGCTGGCTTCTCAATCAAATATCGCGGTTATTATGACTGATGCTAGCCATAATAGTGGAACTGATAGATTGAATGAAGTCGCGACTAAATTAAATTGGAGCGATGATACCTTAGTTATTAATGTGCAAGGAGACGAACCATTAATCCCCAGCACTCTAATAAGTCAGCTTATTAAATTTACTCAGCAGAACCTGCAATTTGACATTACAACAGTGATTTCCCCCTTAAGTTGTCACGAAGATGCTAACAATCCAAGTATCGTTAAGGTTGCTGTGGGGGAATCAAGTCAGGCTGTATACTTCTCTCGTCTACCAATACCTTATAATCGTGATCATTCGGGAATTCTCGATGCAATCTACAGACATATCGGGATCTATGCATATTCAGTTAGGAGTCTTCGACAGTTTTGCCAATACCCAGAATCAACATTAGAGCGTATAGAGAAGCTTGAACAACTAAGAGCACTAAGTAACGGCTTGTCCATTGGCGTAACAGTAGTAGAGCAAGCCCCTCCGCATGGTATTGATACAGAACAAGACTATTTAAAAGTTAAAACAATAATGGAAAAATTACATGTCAGTAATAGAACGTGCTAGAGACGTTATTCGCACCGAAATTGGTGGATTGGAATATATGTCCAAACAGCTTGGTCAATCATTTGAAGTTGCCATTGCTACTATCCTAAATAATAAAGGTCGTACTATCATCTGTGGTATGGGTAAATCCGGTATTATCGGTAAAAAAATTGCCGCGTCATTGGCAAGCACTGGGACAGCGAGTTTTTTTATGCACCCAGGAGAGGCATTTCACGGTGATTTAGGTATGGTTAAGCCTGAGGATGTATTTATTGCTATTTCCAACTCCGGTGAAACAGATGAAGTACTGAAATTACTCCCTTTTTTACGTGATAATGGCAATTTCATTATCGCTATCACTGGTCGTGCAGAATCGACTTTAGCACAGGCTGCGCAATGTCATTTGAATGTTGCCGTGCCTAAAGAAGCTTGCCCTTTACAACTCGCACCCACAGCATCGACGACGGCCACGTTGGCTATGGGTGATGCTTTAACTATTTGTTTAATGGAGCAGCGTAATTTTAAACCTGAAAATTTTGCTCGCTTCCATCCTGGAGGGAGTCTTGGTCGCCGTTTGCTAGGGCGAGTGAGTGATGAAATGGTGTGCAAAAACTTACCCGTTATTCATACTCATAGTGTTTTGCCAGAGATTATTGCGAAAATATCGGAAGGTCGCTTGGGGTTAGCTATTGTGTTGAGCGATGGTGAAATTCAAGGGATGATTACAGATGGTGACCTTCGTCGAACAATAGAAAAATATGGTAAAGATTCGTTTTCTATTACTGCTGAGTCAATATATACACCAAACCCGATTACAACTACACCACAAATGTCGATTCAAAGTGCTTATGAATTGATGGATGTATCCAATATAAGTGCGCTAGTCGTTGTAGATGATCGTAAACTGGTAGGTATTTTGAAAAAGTGAGCTTATTAATTATGAAGGCTAGAAATAATGGCTAGCTTTATTTCTAGAATGGGTAAGAGACTAAAAGATCCCTCACTAATAATTGGTGCGCTCAGTGCTTTCGGTGTAAAGCTGTTAGCAGCCGGCGGAGCATTTTTGCTCAATGTTATTGTCGCTCGTAATCTTGGTGCAGAGCAAGCGGGGTATTTTTTCCTAGCGCTGGCCGTTTGTATAATGATTGCCAACCTAACTCGACAAGGGTTGAATAACGCCTTGGTTCGTTTTATTGCTGGTTATAGAGTGTCTGGCGATATAGAGAAAGTTGGTGGTTTATTTAAATATGCGTCTTTACGAGTATTTTTTGTCGGCTGCTTGGTTTCTTTAATTTTATACTTTCTGTCTCCATGGCTTAGTAATACAGTATTTAACAAACCGCTATTGACACCAATACTTGAGGCTGCAAGTTTTTTAATAGTGCCATTGGCTCTGAGTCAATTGATAGGTTTTTGTTTCCAAGGTATGAAAAAGGTTGTACCTGCAATATTTTATCAATCAGCTTTGTTAGCTACGCTCGCTGTCGTGGTACTTTGGCTTCTGTCGCCTGACGATTCATTATCAGCGATTTGGATCTACGTTATTTGTACTTTTACTGTTGCGACACTGGCTTTTTTGCATTGGCTTAAAGTCGTTGGGAGAACTTATGAAGTGCTAGGCGCAAGGGATAAGTATGAAGTTAATCAAGCAATTAAACCACTCTTTTTGATTTTATTGATGTCGCAGGTTACACAGTGGGCGGGGCAGTTGGTGCTGGGTATTTGGAGCACGCCCCATGAAGTTGCTCTGTTTGCAACTGCACAGCGCACAGCAATGCTAACCAGTTTCATCTTGGTTGCTGTTAATGCTATTGCCGCTCCAAAGTTTGCTGAGGCTTTTAAGAAAAATCGCCATGATGAAATTGAACAGATAGCACTTTCATCTAGTCGTCTTATGACCGCAGCCGCCATCCCAGTACTAATATTTATGGTCATTTTTGCTCCTTGGTTAATGAGCTTATTTGGTCCTAGTTTTGCGGAAAGTGCGATAATATTACGAATTCTTGCAGTTGGACAGTTTATTAATGTTATTACTGGTTCAGTAGGTTATTTATTACAAATGACAGCGAATGAGCGTGTGTTACGAAATAACATGGCTATATCAACGCTAATTCTTGTTGTGGGTTCAGTTATATTCACACCTATTTTGGGTATGTTAGGGGTAGCTGTGATTACAGCATTGGCTATCGCAACGCAAAATATATTGTGTATATATCAAGTGAAAAGGATTTTTGGCTTTAACACTTTAAATATTTTTGCTCGATAGTATTTATGAATTAAAGTCACTAAGAAAACTTTAAGAGGTATAGTTGTATGAGTGAATTGCAAACATTGGAACATGCTTGCAGGTTGGATCTTAAGGGTAATTTTTCTGCAAGTAAAAATAAAAAATTCCTTATATTAAGTGATACTCTGTCTTTTTTTGTGGCGGCTTTAATAGGAAGTGTCACTTATTTCTCTAGCTTCAATTTTTTTGATTTCGAAATAAATAACGATACAGTAACTAGAGCAATTGTATTCTCAAGTGTGACATTTTTATCAATCGCTTGGTTTTGGGGTAGTAAGCGTCACTACACGTATCGAAAACCATTTTGGGATGAACTTAGAGAATCCTATATAACTTTGTCATCTATCGCACTTATTGATTTGGCATTAACAACATTTGTTGCATTGGAAGCTAAACCGATGGTTTGGTTAATTACCTGGTCAAGTTTGTTTGTTATTTTGCCTTTGTTTCGAGCTTGTACAAAGTACTATTTGAATCTAGTTGGTTCATGGGCGATGCCAAGTGTTATTATTGGTGATGAAAAAAATGCAAATGAGGCATATTTGGCTATTAGAAGTGAACCATCGACAGGATTCAGAATAGACGCTTTTATAGCGCCAAAGTATAAAGTACAGAAGGCAACTTTTGTGGATGATATTCCATATTTATCGCCATTGGATTTCTTACAACAGAGTGAATCTGTTCCATTTAAGATATTTATTGCACTAGAAAAAAACCAAACTGAATTAAGAGATGAGTGGTTTAGAACTCTTGCTAAAATGGGAATAAGTAATATTTCTGTTGTGCCTGACTTACGTGGTGTGCCGCTTGTGGGTATGGATGTATCACATTTCTTTAGTCACGAAGTGATGATGCTTCGGATTAGGAATAATTTAGCTCGAAAGTCATCGCAGTTTATAAAGCGCCTTTTTGATATTTTTGTGTCTTCCGCGCTATTGTTAGTGTTAGCTCCATTTTTTGGTTACATTTCATATAAAGTAACTCGAGATGGTGGCTCTGCGACGTATGGGCATGAGAGGATAGGGTATAAAGGTAAGCCATTTAAGTGCTTAAAGTTTCGCTCTATGGTTATGAACTCTAAGGAGGTTCTTGAGCAGCTCTTAGCGACAGACCCGATAGCAAAGGCTGAGTGGGACAAAGAGTTTAAGCTTAAGCACGATCCACGAGTGACGCCAACAGGTGCTTTTTTGCGACGAACAAGCCTTGATGAATTACCTCAGCTATGGAACGTGCTTAAAGGAGAGATGAGTTTAGTTGGTCCACGCCCAATTATAGATGAAGAGCTTCAACGGTATAAAGAGGATGTTGCCTATTACTTGATGGCTAAACCTGGTATGTCTGGTTTATGGCAGGTAAGTGGTAGGAGTGACACTGACTATGAGACCCGAGTCTATTTAGATGCTTGGTACGTTAAAAATTGGTCATTGTGGAGTGACATTGTTATTTTATTTAAAACCGTTGGCGTTGTTCTGAAGCGTGATGGCGCTTATTAACCATGCTAATTTCGTGATCAAAGGGTGTTTATGCTGACGCTAATAAGCAACTTAAACACCCGCTGTTGTCATTAGTGCTCAGTTTGTAGAATGAAGTGTCTAATTAAATAAGGCAGTTCATACTCAAGACTTTTTGATGGATACCAACCTAAGTTTTTAATTTTGTTCGTATTAACTGAATAGCGTACATCGTGCCCTTCTCTATCCTTCACATGTTGGATCAAGTCGATATGCGGTGCATGGTTTGGAAACAAGCCATCCATCGTTTCACAAATACGGTTAACTATTTCTAGGTTCGCTCTTTCGCATTCCCCACCCACACAGTATGTCTCCCCAACTTTTCCCTTTTCCAGTAGTAACAACATTGCTTGAGCATGATCGTCAACATGCAGCCAATCTCGAATTTGCTGTCCATCACCATAGATAGGCAAAGGGAGCTGTAGATAAGCATTATGGATTAATTTAGGAATCAGTTTTTCCGCATGTTGATACGGTCCATAATTATTGCTGCAGTTACTGATTAAAATCGGCAGTCCATAGGTTCGGTGCCAAGCTCTAACCAAATGATCGGACGACGCTTTAGAGGCTGAATAAGGGCTACTTGGTTTATAGCGGGATCGCTCGGTAAACGGAGCGTCATTAGGTTCTAAATCACCAAAAACTTCATCTGTTGAGATATGGAGTAAACGAAATGCTGACTGTTTGTCCGTTTCTAGGGTGTGCCAATAACCTAATGTACACTGCAATAATTGATAGGTTCCAATAATATTGGTTTGAATAAAGGCGCTCGAGGCGTATATCGATTTATCCACGTGGCTTTCTGCCGCTAAGTGGACCACATAATCAGGCTGGTGTTTATCAAAGGTCGCTTCTAACTGATCTCCATCGCAGATATCGCCATGAATAAAGGTGTAGTTGGGATGTGATTGGTAGTTATCCAGCGACAAAGGATTGACCGCATAAGTGAGCTTGTCAAAGTTAATCACACGATGTGACGTGTTATCAAGTATATGTCTAATCAGCGCAGAACCGATAAAACCAGAGCCACCAGTAATGAGTAGGGTTGATGCTTTCATGGTGAGCATTGTACAGGAGCGAAAGAATATTGGGTAGAGTGGTTGACAGGTGTCGATAATCTTAACTAAGCCTCACTTTTTCGCCTTAGCTTCCATCGTCAAACTTGCTATACTCCCATTCATCTTTAGTCATATCAGATTATTTATAACTCAGTTAAAGTCGTGGAGGTGGGATGAAAGGGCAAGTTAAAAAGCTCGTTGAAGAGATCAATAGAATTCATAAAGAGTTTTCAGAGTCTTGCTTCGATAAGGGGATGTTTGAGCGAGTGAAACTATCTAGGACAATCTCGAACGTTCCAACCTCTCATATCTATAAATACCGATTGGTGCTTCATGAAAGCATCAATGACTATTTGATGACATCCCATATTGAGTTGAAATTCTTTTATCGAGTAAAAACAAGAGAGAGTATCGACGACAAAATTGTGCGTTATAGTGAGCGTGAAAATCAGTATCCGGTGAACAATTGGCTCAATGATATTTTTGGAGCTAGGGTCATTTTAACCGAGTCTGAGATCGCAGAAGTGATGGAAGAACTGGATAACTGGCAAGATGAACTTGGTTTAAAAAACTGGTATTTGCGCGATAAGGAAGGCTATAAAGGGCTTCATATCTATTTTAAGAATAGTAGTAATTTTTACTTCCCGTGGGAACTTCAAATTTGGGATCGAGAAGATTTAAAATCGAATGTCGAAAACCATGAAAAGTTTAAACGAAGTTTCATTTAACACATTGAACCCTCGCGTTCTAACCTTTCAGCACAAATAATATAGTCAACACGCCAATCATTCTCCCCACTCCGTCATTCCTTTCCATCCCCGTCATTCCTTTGTAGAAAGGAATCTTGTTAAAGCGAACACTTGCTTCAAGTAGCCCCCAGCCTCCGCTGGGGAGACGTAAATCTTGGGGGAGACATAATTTTTTGGGGAGACGTAACCTATTAGGAGAGCTCAATTTTTGGGTTAATCTAGCACCTAGCACCTAGCACCTAGCACCTAGAAAACCTTTATCACCTAATCCGCCATCGTCCTTCTCATCTTCTCTGCACGGTTAAAAAACCAAAACGACACAATACAGAAGAAAATCGTGCCGAGCGCTGAAAGCAGCACGTTAACATTAGAGCTGATTAACATAGCGGCACAGGCTGTCATGGCAAGCGCAACCATCAAAAACTCAAAACAACGACCCATCATTTTGTTCTTGTGGCGGAAAATGGCGTAGCGTAGAGTTAAATTCATGATATCGACCCATTTACAGTTATTAGGATATGAAACTTCAATTCTTTCAACCGGAACACACATCCTAAGTTTGTATAATAGTTATTTTTAATTTTTACGGCATTTTGCATTGTTTGGTTATTCGTCTCAATGCGCTATTGACAATAAAATCAGTGGTATTTTGTGTTTTTGGTAGAGTATCACAAATTGGCGCAATAATTGCCAGACCGATGGTAAGTGTATTGTTGTTTTTTGTTACTTATGAATTACGTATGTTTTATTATTGTATGCTTTGTGTGAAATAAGCAACTGGCTGTAATAAAGATTGAATTATTTACAAAGATCCTTACAATTCGCGCAAACGTTTGCTCCAGTGCGATATGAGTCGGTTAATTGATTCAAATTCATCAGGTATCGAGAGCAAATCATCATTTCGTCAAATTGATAAGGTTGTAAAGTGAATACCCAAGTAAGTGCAGACCGTACTAAGCAAGGCGGTTGGTTAGAATCTACTTTTAAACTCTCTGAGCGTAAGACCACGGTAGGTACTGAGGTTTATGCTGGTTTTATTACCTTCCTCGCGATGAGTTATATCCTAGCGGTTAACCCAGCCATTTTGGGTGGGATCCCTGGAATGGAGAAGGGCGCGGTATTTACTGCAACCGCACTGGCGGCGGCGCTAGCGACTCTCATCATGGGTATCTGGGGCAACTATCCTGTGATGTTAGCGCCCGGCATGAGTATGAATGGCTTTTTTAAAGGTATGCTACTCAGCGGCTCGGTTGCTTTGGTTTGGCACGAAGCGTTATTTGGTATCTTCTTGTCCGGTGTGTTGTATTTAATCTTGTCTTTGACCAATATTCGCAAAGCTATGATTGAATCAATACCCGAAGATCTTAAGTTGGCGATTACCGTCTCCCTTGGATTGTTTATTGCGTTCTTAGGATTAAAAAACGCCGGTATTATTGTTTCCAACCCTATCATCCTCGTCAGCATGGGCGACATCGCCGACCCTAAAGTTATCATTGCTTACATCAGTATCTTTGTCGCCTTGGGTTGTATGGTACGTGATATCAAATTGGCGACCTTTGTCTCGTTTATTACGGCGATTGTGCTGACTATTCTGGCGGATGTGATGATGGGCACCAACAATGCACCAATCCCCGAACAATTCTTTACCGCACCACCGAGTATTGCCGGTAGCTTTGGCGCTGTGTTTGATTTTTCAGGCTTAACGGCGGATAAGATGTTTGACCTGCTGTTTATTGTCATTATCTTCCTGATTGTCGATTTCTTTGATGGTTTAAGCACGATCATCGGTGTTGGTCGCGATGCGGGGATTATCGACAAAGACGGCAAGGTACCGAATGCCCGCTCTGCGCTGGTGGCGGATGCAGGCGGTACGGTGATAGGCTCGGTATTGGGCACAACTTCAATCACCGCTTTCTCTGAATCGGGGATAGCCTCTTCACAAGGTGCGAAAACAGGGCTTGCTGCGGTCACGGTTGCGGGACTGTTTCTGCTATCACTGTTCATGTATCCGATTTTCTCTATTTTCTCTGCGGGAATGGTGGCACCTGCCATGGTCGTTGTCGGTATCTATATGATTGGTCGACTGGGTCAAATCAGTTGGGACCAGAAAGAGTCACGTATAGCGGCGTTTTTCACCATTATGTTTACGGTTCTTAGTTTTTCTCCTGCGAATGGTATGGCGATGGGCTTTATTAGTTATGCCTTTAGCATGGTTGTAGCAGGCAAAGGTAAGCAGGTTCATCCGGTAATTTATGTGTTGTGTGGACTGTTTATGACGTATTTGATTTTGCTCTAGTTATTGGTCTTAATTAGAATTAACGGTACTATTTCTTGTCAATAACTATTAAGCCCCAAGCGTTGATATACAACGATTGGGGCTTTGTCGTTTATGGTAGCGTTACTGTAGCTTTTTGCAGATTTTGGATAGAGTCGGCGATAATCTTTATGGTACGCTTGAGCTAAATTACGCACAGAAGCGGAAAGATCCGAGGATGATATGTTAGTACCGATAATTATGGCTGGTGGAACAGGCAGTCGACTTTGGCCTTTGTCTCGTGAATTGTATCCAAAGCAGTTTTTAAAATTGTTTGGTGAGCAATCTATGCTTCAGCAAACAGTATCAAGATTACATGGCTTGGAACATCAAGCGCCTTTATTGATTTGTAATGAAGAACATCGTTTTATTGCAGCGGAGCAGATGCGACTGGGTGGCTTCGAGCATTCGGGGATTATCTTAGAGCCAGTGGGGCGTAATACGGCTCCCGCTATTGCACTGGCGGCTATCCATGCACTTACGCAAGCTCAAGAGAGTGACTTACAACAAGATCCTATTCTTTTAGTTCTCGCTGCAGATCACTTGATTGAAAATCAAAACGCTTTTCAAACTTCGGTCAGCAAAGCACTCGACTATGCTCGTAAAGAACATCTTGTTACTTTCGGTATTGTTGCGACAGCTCCAGAAACCGGTTACGGCTATGTTAAAAGAGGTGAAAACCGAGATGACGGGGCGTTTACAGTGGCAAACTTTGTTGAAAAACCAGACGTAAACACTGCACAAGAGTATCTTGATTCTGGCGAATACTACTGGAACAGCGGTATGTTTATGTTCAAGGCGTCAGCGTACCTTGATTCACTGAGAAAGTATCATCCTGATATGCTCGATGCTTGTAAAAAGGCGATGGAAAATACTCAAGCAGATCTTGAGTTTGTTCGAGTCAATAAAGAGGCATTTGAAGCCTGCCCATCCGACTCGATTGATTACGCGATTATGGAGCCTGTGTGCGCCGATGGGCAAGCAGACTTGACGGTTGTGCCTATGGATGCCGGATGGAGTGATGTAGGTTCTTGGTCTGCGCTATGGGATGTATCTAAGAGAGACGGTGATGACAACGCTCACATTGGTGATGTTTTATCGGTAAACTCTAACAATAACTATGTCCACTCAGAGAATAAGTTGATTGCTACCGTAGGCGTCAGTGATATGGTGATCGTAGAAACCAAAGATGCCATCTTGGTGGCTGATAAGTCTCAGGTTCAAGATGTAAAAGCGGTTGTTAAGCAGCTTAAAGAGGCTGGGCGTGGTGAGTATAAAGTCCATAGAGAGGTTTATCGTCCTTGGGGGAAATATGACTCCATAGACGTGGGTCAACGTGACCAAGTAAAACGAATTACCGTCAATCCCGGTCAGAAGTTGTCGATTCAAAAACACTATCATAGAGCTGAGCACTGGATTGTGGTATCAGGAACTGCAAGTGTGACGAATGGTGATGAAGTGATTTTAGTCACGGAAGATCAATCCACCTATATTCCATTGGGCACCATTCATGCTTTGGAAAACCCAGGGAAAATTCCGTTGGAGATGATTGAAGTGCAAACCGGCTCATACTTAGGTGAAGACGACATCGTTCGTTTTGACGATCGCTATGGGAGAGTGTAACTCATGCTTAAAAGTGCAGAAGTAATATCAGGTAGCGGTATTCAATTTGGAACCAGCGGCGCGAGAGGGTTAGTTGAACAGTTTACATCTGATGTCACTGCTGCTTTTACTCACGCATTTATCCATGGAATGCAGCAAGAGTTTAGTTTTGATACCGTCGCAGTGGCAATAGATAATCGTCCAAGCAGTGAACGTATGGCTCAAGCTTGTATTAGGGCTCTAGAGCAAGCAGGTATTAATGCGGTGTATTACGGTGTTGTTCCGACACCAGCTTTAGCGTATGTTGCCATGCAAGATGACATGCCATCCATTATGGTGACTGGTAGCCATATTCCTTTTGATAGAAATGGACTTAAGTTTTATCGCCCTGATGGTGAAATCACCAAAGCTGATGAGCAAGCTATCATTGCTGCCAATGTTGCTTTTGAATCAATAGATGACCTGCCTGAATTGTGTGTCTCACCTAGAGCCGGCAAAGAGTATATTGAGCGTTATACTCGCTTGTTTAGCCCTGATTTTTTAAAGGGTAAGCAGATAGGTATCTATGAACACTCGAGTGCAGGTCGTGATCTTTATGGAGAATTGTTTACTCGTTTAGGTGCAGATGTCCTGTCTCTTGAGCGCAGTAATGAATTTGTTCCAATCGACACCGAAGCCGTCTCGCAAGCCGATCAGCTAAAAGCGAAAGGTTGGGCGGAAAAACATCACTTTGATATGATTTTTTCTACCGACGGAGACGGAGACCGTCCGCTGATCGCTGATGAAAATGGCATTTGGTTACGTGGAGATATACTTGGTCTGCTTTGTTCAAAAGCGCTTAACATAGAGGCGTTAGCAGTACCAGTGAGCTGTAATACATCGATTGAAGCTAGCGGTTTGTTCGATTTTGTCGAGCGTACAAAAATAGGTTCTCCTTACGTTATTGCTGAGTTCGCTACACTCAATGCTCGCTTTCAAAGAGTCGCTGGCTTTGAGGCCAATGGTGGCTATTTGTTGGGAAGTGATGTTGTAATTAACGGTCATCATTTAGCCGCTCTTCCAACCCGTGATGCGGTGCTTCCTGCCATCATGCTACTCCTAGCGGCAAGTGAGACGAGTATCGCACAGTTGACCATGAGCTTACCAAGTCGTGTGACCTGCAGTGATAGAATCCAGAACTTTGCCACTGAACGTAGTCAGCAAATTATCGCTGATGGCATTAATGCCCCAGCCACATTGATAGCCAAGCTTGGTCTAGAACCGCTCGTAGCATCTAAGCTGGATTTGACCGATGGATTGCGTGTTACATTATCGGACAATAACATTATCCATTTACGTCCGTCAGGAAATGCACCAGAGCTGCGCTGTTATGCAGAAGCTGATACAGCTGAGCGAGCAAAGCAGTTGGTGGATGAGGTTCTTGCTCATATCGTTGACTGTTAACTGGTGCCAGATTGTGAGAACGAGACCTCAATGAATATTGGGGTCTTTTTTTTGAAAGTGAAAAGGGGATTGGTGTGGCCGTTGGGTAGATCCCGGCTTTCGCCGGGATGACGTCATCTTTAATTTTAATGACATAAAATTGGATTTTTGGATAAGGTAAAACTCGCGTTGTTGGTGAGTTAACCAGCCAATATGAGGTTATTCAATATTCTGGATCTGCTCTCTCATTTGCTCAATGAGTACTTTCAATTCTACGCCTGATGCTGTGATGTCAGTGCTGATCGATTTAGATGCCAGAGTATTTGATTCACGGTTAAACTCTTGCATCATAAAGTCCAAGCGACGACCGACTGCGCCACCTTTGTTTAAGATGTTGAGGGTTTCTTTTACGTGAGAGTCTAGGCGATCTAACTCTTCAGCGACGTCGGATTTTTGAGCCAGTAAAATCAGCTCTTGTTCGGTGCGTGAAGGATCAAGTTCGATTTTTGCGTCTTCAAATTTGCTCTGTAGACGTTCACGTTGCCATTCGATGATTTCAGGCATACGAGCGCGCACTTTGACCACTTCATCGGTGATGGTCGTGAGACGTTGCTCGATTAGGCTGCGCATGTTGCTACCTTCACGACCACGAGCCTCAATAAAGTCCGACAGTGTGTTTTCAAATGCTTCAAGCAGCTGTGTGTTGATACTGTCCATATCCTGTTCAGGTGTTTCCATCACGCCGGGCCACTGCATCACTTGGAATGGGTTGAGACGGCTCTCTTCGCCAGTCAATGTCATGATCTGCTGTGCGGCACCAATGACTTGCTTTGCCAACGTTTCATTGATATTGAGCTCACCTTTTGCCGCTGGGTTCGCTTCAAAGCGCAAGTGACATTCAACCTTGCCACGTGCTAAACGTTTACGGAATTTTTCACGAAGAACGGGCTCTAGACCACGAAATTGCTCAGGTAAACGGAAGTAGGTCTCTAGGTAACGTTGATTGACTGAGCGAATTTCCCATACTGCGCTGCCCCAGTCCGCTTTGACTTCCTTACGTGCATAAGCTGTCATGCTGTAGATCATGGATAGATGTCCTTGGTAAATGAATCATTGATAAACGGCGATTATGTTAGCACATCAGAGTGTCACTGGTTAATTTTTTGCGTCGATGCTTAGGGCTGCATTGATGGTATTAGTCATCAATAGCTTCAGTCATTAATGGCTTCAGTTTCAATCCTATGCAGTATTCAGGAATTCCGCTATAATCCTTTTCCAATCTAATAGACTCCCAACCAAAGGTACTTCCATGCGTCCAGATAATCGCGCAGCAGACCAAGTGCGCCCAATAAAAATGACTCGCAACTATACCGCTTATGCAGAAGGCTCTGTACTTGTTGAATTCGGTAATACCAAAGTGCTTTGCAACGCGACAGTAGAAGATAATGTGCCTCGTTGGCTAAAAGGCCAAGGTAAAGGTTGGGTAACCGCAGAATACGGAATGCTGCCACGTTCGACGCACTCAAGAATGCGCCGCGAAGCCGCGAATGGTAAGCAAGGTGGACGCACGATGGAGATCCAAAGGCTGATCGCTCGTAGTCTGCGTGCCGTGGTCGATCTTGAAGCGATGGGTGAGGTTATGGTCACCGTTGATTGTGATGTCATTCAAGCTGATGGTGGAACGCGTACCGCGTCTATCTCTGGTGCCAGCGTTGCCATGGCAGATGCATTCCAATCGCTGGTGGAAAGCGGCAAGCTAAAGAAAAACCCGATGAAAGGTCATGTTGCCGCGGTTTCTGTGGGTATCCTTGGCGAAGAGGTTCTTTGTGACCTAGAGTACGTGGAAGATTCTGCCGCGGATACCGATATGAATGTGGTGATGACGGAAGACGGTCGTATGATAGAAATTCAGGGTACGGCTGAAGGCGAACCGTTTAGTCATGAAGAATTGCTGGCGTTGTTGGCCTCGGCGAAGAAAGGCATTACAGAGATCGTCGCAGCGCAGAAGCAAGCGCTCGAAGACTAATTTATTAAGCTCCCTTTTTTGGGAGCTTTTTGTATCGGCATTACCTTGCTAAGTGATAGACGTCGTCCCTGAATACGTCGTCCCGCTTTTAGACAGTAACAATAGAGAGAAGAGACATGAAAGCATATCAGCGTGAGTTTATTGAATTTGCACTAGAAAAACAGGTTCTAAAGTTTGGTGAATTCACTCTTAAATCGGGTCGTAAAAGCCCTTACTTTTTTAATGCTGGTCTGTTTAATACAGGTCGTGATTTAGCGCGTCTTGGTCGTTTCTATGCGGCAGCGCTAGCAGATTCAGGTATTGAATATGATGTGCTATTTGGTCCAGCTTACAAAGGTATCCCAATTGCGACCACAACGGCGGTCGCGTTAGCGGATCACCATGACGTTGATACGCCTTATTGCTTTAACCGCAAAGAAGCTAAAGACCATGGTGAAGGCGGTAATCTCGTCGGCAGCGCGCTTGAGGGACGTATTATGCTGGTGGACGACGTCATTACAGCGGGCACGGCGATCCGTGAGTCAATGGAGATCATCCAAGCTAATGGCGCTGACTTGGCGGGTGTACTTGTCGCGATTGACCGACAAGAAAAAGGGAAAGGCGAGCTATCGGCAATCCAAGAAGTCGAGCGTGACTTTGGCTGTGCGGTTATCTCTATTGTTAGCCTGACCGATCTGATTACTTATCTTGAAGAAGCGGGCGGTGATACGGAACATTTGGCTGCGGTTAAAGCCTATCGCGCGGAATACGGCATTTAAAATAATAAATATTTTTCTTAAGCTAGGTCAGAGGGTATGATTCCTCTGACCTTTTTTATTTTAGTGAAAATAATGGATTACCTAGGGCGCTAGGGTTTACTTGTACTCGTTTCGTTTTCCATCTGTTTTTAGGAGATGCCAAGTTATGAAAATCGCCATCGTTCACCTTCGCCATGGATATTCCGGTGGAGTTGAACTCTATTTGAATAAAATGGCTGCGTATTTGGCAGAGCGAGGCGCTGAGGTATCGATTATCTGTCGCTCTCACGAAGACACCCCGCCGCACCCCAACGTCAAGTTTGTGCGTTTACGTGGTTTCAGTATTGGTAAAACTCACCGCTTATGGAAGTTTGCTAAATCAGTAGAAAAGCATGTTCAAAGCGCTGACTATGATCTTGTTTACGGTCTGGCTCATGCTTGGACCCACGATGTACTGCGGATTGGTGCGGGTACGGCGCTGCATATGTCGCAGGCATTAAACCGTCCAATGCGATTTAAAGATCGAGTGAACAATATCATCGAACGAAAAGCGATGTCTCCGGGGGCGTATTATCACGTGATATGCAACTCGCACAAAAGTGCCAGTGAGGTGCAAGATATTCATGGCGTTCCAGAAGATAAAACGACCGTTATACACAACTTTGTCGATACTAAAAAATTCTCAGCTGAGCGCGTCGCTGAACCTGCGCTGGCATTGAAGCAAGAGTTGGGGGTCGATGATGGCAAACCGGTTTATCTGTTCTTGGGCACGGGCTATGAGCGTAAGGGCTTAAAGCAGGCGCTTGAGGCATTCTCTAAGCTAGAGTTTCCGGCTCATATGCTCATTGTCGGTAGAGAAACCCATGATGGTGAGTACAAGGCGCACGCCAAGCAATTGGGTGTTGCCGATTCTTGTCAGTTCTTAGGAGAAGACAAGCGCCCAGAACTCTTCTTTGCGCTTGCTGATTGCTATGTCCTACCAACACTCTACGAACCATTTGGCTTTACCGTGATTGAGTCTATCGCATCCGGAACGCCAGCGATTTTGACTGAAAACTCAGGTGCGAAAGAGGTGGTGAATGAGCAAGTGGCGACGGTCATTGGTGGTGATGTCAATATCGATGAACTGACACAGGCGATGATCTATTGGGCCGACAAAAAGCGCACCACAGAGGTTAGTCAAACCTGTCGTCAACTGGCATTGTCTATGGATGTTGATATTGTGCTTGAGCAAAACTATCAAAAATTGCTTGAGGTTTATGAGATGAAGAGAGCTGGTAAAGCGAGCCAGTAATCGCTCACTAAATCAATAAAAAGGTCGCAAATTGAACTGAACCCCAATAGTTGTTCTCTTGCGACCTTTTTGATTCCAATCCGTGGATTTATATCTGTCGATTACTTGATATAAGTGAGCCCTTTCTTTTTTTCTAACGGTGTCGATAAAAACTGGTTGAGAGGTTGCTGTGCGATCGCTTGCTCATATTTCTCAATATAGCTTTTTGCCATGCTGAGGTGATCAAAGTATTCACGCGCATATTCATGGCACAGGCGAGGTGAGAAGTTGCCATGCTTCACTGCCTCAACTAACTCGTCTTCCTTGTTGGATAGAACACCAACCTCATTGGTGATTAACTCAGGTAGTGAACCATAAGGCGTGCTATATACTGGGCAACCCATATACAGGCTTTCGGTAATGGCTAAACCGAAAGGTTCTTCCCAAGTGACCGGGAAGATCAGTCCTTTTGAGCGCTGCAAAACCTGACACTTTAGATCGTTGCCAACCATGCCGTGAAATTTCACATGCATGTCGAGGGTTAGTCTAAAACCCATTTTAAGATTTAATCGACTGCCGCCTAATACGTCCAGTTTGGTACCAGACTTTTTGGTAATGTCGATGGCGCCTTGAACGTTCTTAATACGCCAAGCTGCTTTACCTAAAAAGTGATAGCGGTTATCTCGGTTCTCGATCTGTAGGTTCGGTTGTTGATAGTCACTCCAGTCCAAACCATTGTGAACATACGCCTCACCACCATGATTTAAGGCATGTTTGTGAGAAACAAAAATGGTATTGGCGTCGTGTTTGTCGGTAGCAGCACTATTGCCATGACGAGTGATAACGTAAGGTTTGTCGCTTTTTCCGCTATTTTGGAAATGCACAACATCAATATAGCTTGGTATTTGTGCTTCTAAAGGCTTGGATTTGTCTCGATGGATACAAGTTACCCACGGAGAATCGATCGGCTCGCTGGTCAGCAAATACACTTTGTGGTTGAGTTGTGCTAATCCTTTGATCAAGCTCCAAACAACACGTTGTGTGCCGCCATAAGTGGTCGGTGGCAGTTCACCGTTATAGACCATCAGAATATTTAACAAAACTTCCTCTATCTTATTGTTGTCGTGAAAATTAAATGAATGAGCCATAACCTTTGGTTATTGGTAGAGCTTACCTTTTTTGGTGCTGGGATCTTTAGCCGTCTTGAATCTTTTATGTAACCACATCCATTGTTCAGGAGCGCGAAGAATCGTCTCTTCGACATATTGATTCATATACGCCGCTGCGGCTTGTTCATCTTTTTGTGGGTAGTGTTCGTCAATGGTTTTATCGGCCATAAGTTGGTACTTACCCTCATCATTTCGAAACCCTGAGCCTGGAATAATCGCGCAACGACTGGTATAGGCGAGAATGCTGGTTCCCGTCGTTGTACAGGCTTCTTTTACCGCAAAGAAAGGCACAAAGACCGATTTATTTCGACCGTAGTCATGATCGGGTAGGTAAAACAGTCGTCCCCCTTGTCGAAGCACTCTGATCATTTGTTTGAGATCTTTACGATCGATCAGCTTGTTTCCATTTTGAGTGCGACCACGATATTGAATCCAGTTATAGGCGGGATTGGCATGTGGACGATACGCGCCATACCCAGCATAACCTAGCACCGCAAATGCTCGGGCGGTGATTTCTAAATTGAGGGCATGTACGCAGCACAGCAGCACGCCTTTATTGTTCTCACTGCAACGTTTAAGTGCGTCGATGTCTTGCTCGACGATCAGGCGCTTAAAGCGCCACGTTGGCCAAAACCAAGTGATGCCAGTTTCAATTAATGCCATGCCGGTATTGGCAAAGTTTTTAACGATGAACTGGTCTCGTTCAGTATCAGACATCTCTGGAAAGCTAAGCTCTAGGTTACGGCGCACAATATGAGCGCGCTTTTTGCCGTATTTGAGTCCCAGCCGACCAAAGGCTTGTCCCATCTTGGACAAAATCGCATAAGGCAGTAGGTTGACTACAAGGGCAAGCAAACCAAACCCCAGCCATACTCCCCAGTTTTGTGGTTTGAGTAGTGAAAGTGAAAACACTGGCTGATCGTATTTATTATTCATAATGGTAGAACCTACATTTGCCCCGATTTTTCAAAGTACTTTTTAGCGACTAATAGTGAGATAAGACGCTCACGTTTTTGGTCTCTAAATTGATCGACCCATTGATGCGCATTGGCAATAATCGCTTCGGCGGCTTCTGGATGCTCATTGTAGTATTCCATCTTCTCGATAAGATCGGAGTAATCGGCTTTGACTTCCGCATAATGGACATTGGGCTCAAGGCGACCTTCCATAAACCAAGTCTCAAATTTGGGTTTTGCCATCAGCACTAAAGAGTTAGAAGACATGGCCCATTTTAGACCACTGGCGACATCATTGCCTTCGATAGAAACCAGATATTTGTATTCGAGTTGTTGCTCGATGGACAGAAAACCTTTCTCCCACGGATCGCCATTGATCGGTTTGGTCTGCCCAATATCACACAGAGGGTGTTGGTAGTATTGCTGGATCACCACTTGTCGATGCCGTTTCTTGCCGATGCCTCGCCAAACCGCCATGGGCTTTTTATCCTTGAAAGCTCGCTTGTCATCAACAAAATTGAAGTGACGCACGGCATTGAGTTTTAATACCACACCATTTTGGTTGTTGTCGGCGATGGGACGACTTTTGAGAAAGCTTGGACGCTCGGGAATAAATTGAATGTCGCCATTAAGGACATGAAAGCGAAACTTGGCGTTGAATCCCTTGATGACTTTGAGCATATCGAGGAAATAGGTAGTTCCTCCATTCTTTTTAAAATCTTTAATCGCAATAGCTTCGTTGTCTAAGGTAAAAGTTTGCTCAAGCTTATTGTAATAATCGACTCGGGTTTGGATATCGCTGGATTCTTGTTGAGAATACTCAGCCAGTCGCTTGTTCGCCCAATGGCGAAACAGAACCCTTGGAATAAGCGCTAACAGAGCCGATTGACTGTAATAATGCAGTTTAGTGAATTTCATAAATGGCTATCTAAGCAAAGTTGAGAGGTTAGGCGGTTTTTTGTTTTATCGCATTCTGTACACATTCTGGTACAAAGCGGGTGATATCACCACCGTGAATGGCGACCTCTCGCACGATAGTCGAGGAAAGAAACGCATACTCTTCAGAGGGAGTCAGGAAGATGCTCTCTAAATTGGGTAAAAGGCGTCGATACATGCTGGTGAGTCCGAATTCATATTCAAAATCCACCGTGGTACGCAACCCGCGCACGAGAATGTTCGCCTGTTGCTGTTGGGCAAAATCAACCAATAAGCCACTAAAACCCATAGCGCTGACGTTCTCAAGTGAATGACAAGCTTCAGAGATAAGATCAACTCGTTCCTCTAAACTAAACATGGTTTTTTTCGAGGGACTCGCTGCGACGGCAACCACGACCTCATCAAACATATTGGCCGCTCGGTGAATAATATCAATATGACCATTGGTCACTGGATCAAAAGTGCCAGGATAGATGACTTTTTGCGTATTCATTGCTGTGTATTCACCATGAGTTATCGGAGTTACTGCGCCTTGGCGGATTTCACTCACCAGGGCAAGTCTCTGTGTTAGTTATTAAACTAGCAAAATCTATGTGGTAAGAATTATGCAGCTCAACGGTTTGAATGTAAAATCATTGCCCAAGATTTGCTGAATAAAGCCGATGACCGAATCAATGGTGAATAAGGATTGCTGACGATGGAAACCTATAAACACAACCAAACCTGTTATTGGTTTGATAAAGCGCTACTAACCGAGCCCGTTGAGTCTGTGTTTGATGTCGCTTTTTGGCAGCAGCAAGATAAAGTGCTAGGCAGTGCACAGGGGCGCGGCACAACGTGGTTTGTCGCCACGCAACAACTGCCCGCTGCACTAAGACATTATCGCCGCGGGGGACTGTTTGGCAAACTGGTAGAAGACCAGTATTGGTTTACTCAGTGGGAGAAAACCCGCAGTTATATGGAATTTGAACTACTCACTCGCTTGCGAGAGGCGGGCGTTAATGTTCCGAGACCTATCGCAGCTCGAGCGGTGAAGTTTGGTCTATTCTATCGTGCCGATCTATTGAGTGAAAAAATCCCCAACGCACAGGATTTGGTCGGCATTATTCAGCAGCAAGCATTGCCAGTCAGCATGTACCAAAAGATCGGGCAGGAGATCGCTAAAATGCATCAAGCTCAGGTCAACCACACTGATCTGAATATCCATAACATCTTAATTGATGACCAACAGCAAGTGTGGATCATCGACTTTGACAAGTGCTATCAACAATCAGGCGATGATTGGAAACAAGGCAATTTAGACCGCCTTAAGCGTTCGTTTTATAAGGAACGTGATAAATGCGGCGCGAAATTCAGCGAAGAAGACTTAAACATTTTGTTTGAAGCCGTAAGTTATTAGAATCTAGGCGCTAGGTCCTAGAATCTAGGGGTGATCCTGCCACTTTTAAAGGCTCATATCGAAATCACTTCCTAGCCCCTAGCCCCTAGCCCCTAAAATCTAGCCCCTTTTGTCTAAAATCTCAATCGTCCTCCCAACCGCTCCTTTACTTTGTCTCACAAACGCCTTCGCATTTCGACCTTGCTCAATTCGATCCGTCTCCGAATCAATCAACCCTTCAACCGCCTTCGCAATGGCTTCCGGTGTCTCTACAACCTGACACGCCCGAAGTGCTATCAACTGCTCACTGATGTCTTTAAAGTTAAAGTAACTCGGTCCGGTTAGCATAGGCATACCGATCTCTGCCGGTTCTAATAGGTTATGTCCACCCACCTTATCGCCAAGCAGACTGCCGCCCATAAAGCAGATATCAGCCGCTGATAGCATGGACATCATCTCCCCCATCGTATCGGCAAGATAGACTTGGGTGTTTGGGGTAATGGTTTCTCCGCTGGTGCGAGTTACGATAGTTAAGCCTTGTTGGCTTACCAAGTTTGCAACAGCATTAAAGCGCTCAGGGTGGCGAGGCACTAGGATTAATAGCGCGTTAGGGTGCGATTTTAAAAGAGTTTGATGAGCTTTTATAATGGGCAGATCTTCACCCTCATGGGTACTCGCTGCAATCCAAACTGGGCGTTGGCCGATTGGTTGGCGTAGTGCTTGTCCTTGGGTTAGTGCCGTCGGGTCAACTTGGATATCAAACTTAATCGAGCCCGTCACAAATACTTTTTCAGCATCGACTCCTAGGCGAATAAAGCGCTCGGCGTCATCTTGATATTGGCAAAGTAGCGTGGTGAGATTTTTAGAAACGAGATCAAACACGGATTGGAACTTGGCGTAACGTTGGTATGAGCGCTCAGAAAGTCGAGCATTGATGACTGAAATAGGGATCCCTGCTTGCGCCACCTTGTGTAAGGTGTTGGGCCAAAGTTCAGTTTCGACGATGTACAGTGCTTGAGGTTGGATGGCTTTGATAAAACCCGAGACCGCAAAGCCAAAATCAATGGGCATATAGCGATGTTCAACCCACTCACCGAGTTTACTCGCTTGCTCGGCACCGGTTGGTGTGGTGGTGGTAAGGACAATCGTGGTTTCTGGTTGCTGTTGTTTCAACTGGCGGATTAGAGGCGATATTGCAATCACTTCGCCGACGGAAACCGCGTGAATCCACACTGGGCGAGCGTTGGGATTACTGAGCTTAGGCGTGCAGCCAAAATGCTCTTTCCAGCGAGACCCTACAGAGGGTTTACCTGGTTTTTTTTTGTATAACCCCAAGAGTAAAATTGGGCTAGCCACAGCAAGAATAAGGGTATAAATCAGTCGAATCATAGGCTTCGGTTTCATCGATTGATCAGATTTTGCTTGGTTGAGCAAAGGTCCAAAAGCGATGAATCAAATAAGTGATAATAGGCAATATAATAACAACAAACAGCACCTTAAGGTAACTGTTGCTGTGGGTCAGTAATGCACTGCTGGCTTGACTAAGCATTAATGCGCCAAACTGCACCATGAAAAAACGTAGGGCATTGTGCAAGTTGAGTTGGCGCTGAAAAACCAGTTTGGTTTGTGCAAAGTAAGAGAAGACAAATGCCAAACAGAACCCCAGTATGTTCGCGAGCAAGACACTGTCTTTAATTAAATAGAGAAAAGCAAAGGCAACACTGAGGTGGATCGCGGTGGCAATCCCACCGACCAACCCGAAGCGTACGATTCTTATTGCTAACAGTTTGTCACGCCAACTTGTCAAAGTGTTCACTCTTCTCTTGGGTTAATGATGGGCTTTCAACAGGGTTGTGATGAAAGGGATCGCTAGCTGATTCTGCATCATCATGTTCAACAATATAAATCGGACGTCGTTTGGATTCCATATAGAGTCGCCCAACATATTCACCCAATACGCCAATTCCGATCAACTGCACGCCACCCAAGAACAGAATAACGGTGAGCATGGAAGCGTAACCGGGCGCGTCGATACCAAACATTAAGGTTTTTAATATCGTGAAGCTGCCGAATAGGAAAGACAGAGCCGAGATAACGCAGCCAATATAAAGCCAGATACGCAGCGGGGCAGTGCTAAAACTTGTGATGCCGTCCAGTGCGAAGTTCCATAGTTTCCAACCATTAAAGCTCGATTCACCAGCTTCCCTTGCATCGCGTTTGTATTCCACCACCGAGGTTTTAAAGCCAACCCAAGAGAACACCCCTTTCATAAAGCGCTGGTTCTCGGGCAGTAATTGAATCGCTTGCACGACTCGACGATTGATTAGGCGGAAATCGCCGACGTTTTCTGGGATCTCGACTTGGGCAACCATGTTGTGAAACTTATAGAACATCTCTGCCGAGAATTTCTTAGCCCAAGTGTCGCTGCTACGGTCGACGCGTTTTGCCACCACGACGTCATAACCTTTTTGCCACTCGCGGATAAAATCGTGGATCAGCTCTGGTGGATCTTGCAGATCGGCATCGATCGGGATCAACACTTCTCCCTTGGCGCGATCAATCCCCGCGGTCAGAGCGGCTTCTTTGCCAAAGTTGCGAGATAAATTGATGGCACGAACTCGGGTGTTCTGTTCACTCAATTGGTAGATCACATCAAGTGTATTGTCCTTGCTGCCATCATTGATGAGTAGGATTTCATACTCCAAGTTGGTTTGTTCGAGCACAGGAGTAATGCGTTGCATAAAGCTGTTTAAGCCCTCTTGCTCATTGTAGCAAGGGCAAATAACAGAAATGGTGGGGGTTGGCATAGACATGATAATAGCCACTCGCAGTCAATGGTGAATGTTAGCTTAGAGCTGCATGTTAACTTAGCGTAGATAGAAAAATCGTGAACAGCCCTATAAAGCGCCATTTGGATACAAGATGCCCTCCCAAATCTTTGAGATTGGAAGGGCATTTCACTTAAGTATTTTCTAATTCTTCTATCGCGGTAATGATTCGTTGCGGCTCAAGGTCGACTAAACATTTAAGGTGTCCAAGGGGACATTCTCGTTTAAAGCACGGACGACATTCAATATCAGTATGAATAATGCGAACTTTATCCGTTAATGGCGGGGTGTAATCTGGCGAGGTAGAACCATAAACCGCAACGATATTACAACCCACAGCCGCAGAGACATGCATCAAACCTGAGTCGTTACTGACGACAGTTTTACAAGCGGCAAGAAGATCGAGCGCTTCGGTGAGTGAAGTTGCGCCAGCAAGGTTAAAACAGGACTGCTGAGCCTCGGGAGTTAGGGCATTGCGAATCTTATCGGTTGTCTCTTTATCTTTGGCGGAACCAAATAACCAAACCTGCTTGCCACTGTCGATTTGTTGCTGAGCGACCGAGGTGTAATGCTGTTCTGGCCAACGTTTTGCTGGACCAAACTCTGCCCCGGGGCACATACCAATAATCGCGGACTCGCGGGTAAGTGAGAACTTACTTAGGGTTTGTTGTTGCTGTTGTGGATTCACCGACAGACTAGGTCTTGGGCAGTGTTCTATGGACACTTCTTGTTTCATTGCGGCTTTACTGGAAGCAAGGGCGACAAAACGCTCGACATAAAACTGGAAGTCACGTTTGTTAGGGCGCAGGTCTGTGAGCAGGCCGTAGCGGCTTTCTCCCTTCCAGCCGATACGGTTTGGAATACGAGCAAACAGAGGAATCAATGCGGATTTGGCAGAGTTCGGCAACACAAAAGCGTGGCTGTATTGCTCAGATTTGAGCTGACGACCAATTTTCCAACGACCCGCTAAGTCAAATGAGCCGTGACCGATAGGCATTTCAATCGCTCGATTCACTTCTGGCATACGCTCAAGGATTGGCTTACACCATGCTGGAGCCAGGACATCGATTTGTGCTTGTGGATGACGATGTTTCAGTTCGCTGTACAGGCTTTGCGACATCACCATATCACCGACCCAGGATGGGCCTATAATTAGAATTTTCATTGTATCGGGTCCGAAAGGGTCTGTTCGATCTATTGATTAGGCTAATGAAACAAGCAAAGTAACTACTTACTTTGCTTGTTTATGAGTGAGTATAACACTTGGTTAATCTCAGGGTTATTGGCTAACAATTAACAGTTAAAAATTAGCAATAACAATTAGCCATTAACAATCGCCAAGTACTCCGCCACACCTTGTGCGACAGTCTTGAAGCTATGTTGGCAACCCGCAGCGCGGAGATTGGTTAAATCGGCCTGAGTAAACTCTTGGTAAGCGCCTTTTAAATGCTCAGGGAAAGGAATCGTTTCAATTTCTCCACGTTGGTGGAACTGGATAACCGCTTTGGCGACTTCCTCAAACGATTCCGCATTGCCCGTACCGAGGTTGAAGATACCCGAGGTTCCATTTTGCAAGAACCATAAGTTAACGGCGGCAACATCACCCACATAGACGAAATCACGCCTAAAACCTTCACTACCTTCAAACAGTTTTGGATTTTCACCTGCGTTCATTTGGTTATTGAGGTGGAATGCAACAGAGGCCATGCTGCCTTTGTGTTGTTCACGTGGACCGTAGACATTGAAGTAACGGAAACCTGTGATTTGCGAAAGGGTTTCACCATGCTCTTTGGCATCTTGCCATAGGCGGCGTACATAGTTGTCGAATTGCTGTTTTGAGTAGCCGTAGACGTTGAGCGCGCCTTCGTATTGGCGCTCTTCTTTAAAGATCTTGGTTTCGCCGTAGGTTGCCGCCGAAGAGGCGTAAAGGAAAGGAATCTCACGGTCTAGACAGTAGTGCAGAAGCTCTTTTGAATACTCGTAGTTGTTGAGCATCATGTATTTTCCATCCCACTCAGTGGTTGCTGAGCAAGCGCCTTCATGAAACACCGCGTCAATAGGACCGAAGTCATCACCAGCCATGATCTGGGTAAGGAAATCATCGCGATCCATATAGTCGGTAATATTAAGGTCGACCAAGTTTTGGAACTTGCGACCGTTTTTAAGATTGTCGACAACCAGAATATCATTGTGGCCCGCTTCATTGAGTGCTTTCACGATGTTGCTGCCAATCATGCCAGCTCCGCCAGTTACGATGATCATAAGTGCTTCCGTTTTTGAATTAAATTATTGGCAATTATATAGGAAATCATCTTGGCTGCCCACAAGGGGCAAGCTGATTAGGTCGTCAATGAGGTCACAAATGACTGATAAGTAAATAATGATTATTAATCCTATTATTTTGGGTAAATATCTTGATGAGGGGAAATGTCCGTTTCATTAGCGGAAATTTTCGACTACTATTAGAGGTCAGTGTCTTCAACTGATTGCACTGAATTATCGATAATTTAGTAAGTTAAGGAATGCGACAATGAAAAAAATCGCTCTAGTAATGGCGATGGCTGCAGCAATGTCTTCTCCGGCATTCGCTGAAGCAGAGTCGGCAGGTGCTGCGAATGCAGCAGCAGCTGGTTCGGGTGCAGCAGTGTCTGGCGGTATGGCTGCTGGTGCTGCGCTTGTTGTTGGTGCAGTTGCTGTTATCTCTTCAGATGACGACAATGCAACAACAACAACTGTAACTGCTGGTCAGTAATTGCTGTTGATATAGACTCTAAAGCCCCTTTTGCTAGTTATGGCGGGGGCTTTGTTTTGTCTTCTAGATAATTTGCTATATCGATAAGGTCATTTGTTTTATCGACAGAACCAATCTCTAGGGCAATGCTGTGGAGCAGTATACGGATTAAAGAGTACGATTAACGATGCTAGACGCTTAACGCTAAAATTAATCAAGATAATTACCTGGCTTTAATTACTTTAATAGCTTGTAATATCGCTAAGCTAACATCTCATTTATTCATTTATTGAATCGACTTCATTATTTGGCATCTTGGTGAAAATAGATGCAACAGAATTTATTCAAGGACGTAGTTTTGAAAACTAAAAGGTTAGTTTTGTCGTTGTCACTGCTGTTATTGACAGCTTGCTCTCAGCGTTTTCAGGATGTGAACGCCACCTTTTCTCACGCTTTTTATGGTCCCGATGATGCGGTTTTAACGGCAGAGCAAATCAGTGACCTTCCTTATGCCAGTACTTATGTGCGTATTAACGATGGCGCTCAGATATTTATGGTGCTGGCTTTCGCACAACAAAATCCTTTGACGGGTTATACGCAATACAAATGGATGTCCAGCGACAGAGCCATGATCGTTACTGAACAAGGACGTATTGTGAAAACACTCGGCTTGCTTGGAGACAACTTAGTTGGCTTGGAACGTAAAGCACAAACCAACACATCTTGGTCCGTCACCTATGATTGGTCGCCACAATATCGCTACGGCTACAACGGCATTGCGATACAGACTGCGTTAACTCAAGAAAGCATCTCAACCCCTTTGCAGAATTACAACACCAGAAAATATGCAGAGACGGTGAGCTTCGACGCGATCGACGCTAAGATCACCAATTATTACTGGAAAGATATCGTCAGCAATCAAGTGATCAAACAAATAGAATATATTGGTCCACAGATGCACAAGATAGAAATGACTCTACTAAAGGCTCCAACTATCTAACTAATCTCTGCCTAGCACCTAGCACCTAGCACCTAGCACGGCCATAACATCAGGAAAAATAAAAATGCACCAAGGAAGCATAAGATTACTACGACTCGCGATACCTTTGTTATCACTGGTTTTTCCCGTAAGCGCTGCATCACTTAAGGTCAATCTCCCCCAGCAACAAGTGAGTTTTGACTATCAACAACCGACCTCTCTTGAGCAGCTATTGGGTGATGTTCACCAGCGTGCGGTTAAGGAACAGCCAGATCGTTCAGTATGGCAATATGTTTCATGGCAAGCACAACTCTTTGATCTGACAAAACAAGCAGAGATTGAAAGTCAAAAGCAAGCTGTATTGATGAGGTTGCAACAACTGCAAAATGAGTATCCGAACTCCGGAGCGAAAAGCATTTTGAACCAGTTACAAGCCATGAAGTTTAAGTCGCGACAGTGGGTGTCCCTGGATTTTGATGATGTGCAATCGCAACTGGATGCCAACCCGATTTTAGCGGGGCAATTTGAACTTAACCTGTTTCCTCGTGATAACTCAGTGTACTTTTTGGGGGCAGTCAAAAAGCCGCAATCCTTGTCTCATAAGGCGAGATGGTTCTTATCTGACTACTTCGAGCATATCGGCAGTGTTAAACTCGATGCTGCGAGTGGCAGTTATGCTTTAGTGGTGCAACCCACCGGTGAAGTGCAAATCGCGCAGTATGGTATTTGGAACTTCCAACCGCATTTTATTGCACCGGGTGCCTTAGTTTGGGTTCCCTTTGATAACTTACCGAGTGACTATCAATCTCTCAATGCCGACATTGCTCAACTGCTGAGCAATAAAGTCTCTTATTCACAATAGGTTGTTGCGCGATGTCTGCGAATATTTTATCTCATTCTGGTTTACGTCCGACCTTGTTGTCAGGTCTTATTGCTTCGTTGTTTTCGCCTGTGTTGCTGGCGGATGCTTTTTCGCCTACGGTACTCAAACCTTCTCAATCTGATTTTGGAGGCGTGGGTCTGATGCAGATGCCATCTGGTCGAATGGCTGCTGAGGGGGAGTTTAGTCTCAATGGTGATTGGAGCGATGAATATCATAAATACAATGTTAATCTACAGGTAATGCCTTGGTTGGAGACAACGATACGCTATACCTTGGTTCAGGATAGTCTTTATAGCCATTCGCCAAGCTTTAGTGGTGATACCAAATATACCGATAAAGGCATCGATTTTAAGATCCGTTTATGGCAAGAATCGACCTTTCTCCCGGAGACCTCGGTCGGCTTTAGGGATTTTGGCGGCACCGGATTGTTTGATGGCGAGTTTATCGCGGCAACGAAACGCTTTGGCAATCTCGATTTTACCTTGGGTATGGGCTGGGGTTATCTAGGAACGCGTGATAGCATCACCAATCCATTTTGTAAGGCGAGCGATAAGTTCTGCGATCGTCCTTCTGATGTTCGTGGTAACGGAGGCAGTGTCGATTATGATCGTTGGTTTAAAGGACCGGCTGCACTGTTTGGTGGGATTGAATATCAAACGCCTTGGAAGCCGTTGCGTTTTAAGTTGGAATATGACTCCAATGATTATTCACAAGACTTTGCAGTATTACGTGGTCGTGATGTCGATATGACACCGGAAACGCCTTGGAACGTTGGTGTTCTTTATCGACTGGGCGACTGGGGCGATGCAAGGGTGAGTTATCAAAGAGGTAATGCTCTTGCGTTAGGTCTGACGATGCGCACCAATTTCAATGATATGAAAGCCATGTGGCTAGATGAACCAGCACTTAAACCAAGACCCAGTGAAGCCGCACCGTCTATCGAACAGGTTAACTGGGACTCGCTAGCGAAACAGTTACAGAGTAATGCCGGCTATAGTGATGCTCGTATTGATATTGAAAACAACACGCTTATCGTGACGGCGACTCAGACTAAGTATCGCGATAGAGAGCAGGCCCAACAGCGTGCTGCGGCGATTATCGCTAGCTTTGTACCGCAGACTATTACTCACTACCGGATTGTTGAAACCGCTGAAAATATGCCGCTCACCTCCGTTGATATTGATAGCTTCGAATATAAGTCTCAGCAAAGCACACCTTTGCTAGGTAGTGAGTTTGCACAAGTAAAATCAGACCCTCAAGAAGTACCGAGTCGTCTAACCGATGACCCTTATGTTGATAACCTTAAGCGCTTTGATTATTCAATTTCGCCAAGTCTCGCACAGTCTTTTGGCTCAGCAGAGGGCTTCTATCTTTACGAAATTGGTCTTAATGCCGCGGCAGAATATCGCTTAACGCGTCATTTAATCGCTTCTGGTGGATTGCATTTTAATCTTATCGACAACTACGATAAGTTTAATTACGAAGTGCCGCCCGATGGTACCAGCGTACCAAGGGTAAGAACCTTGTTCCGCTCTTATGTCTCTGACAACGCCGCATGGGTTAATAACTTGCAGCTAACGTATATGAACCAAGTCGTCGATGGCGTGTATGCGCAAGCTTATGGCGGCTACCTAGAAAGTATGTTTGCTGGTGTGGGTGGTGAGTTGTTATATCGTCCATTAAATCGAAATTGGGCCATAGGTGCGGATGTTAACCTAGTTTCTCAGCGAGATCCGGATAGTGTATTTGGGCTGTTTAGCGAAGATCGTCAATATAGCAATGCAGATGGTGTCTATTATCAAGTGCAATCGCAAGGTGTCACTGGTTTTGTGACCGGATATTACATGCCACAATGGCAGTTCCTGGAGAGTACCTTGTTGAAAGTTGGCGTGGGTCAGTTCTTAGCGGGTGACTTCGGGACTCGAATTGATTTCTCTAAACAGTTCGACAGTGGAGTGATTGCCGGCGCTTATGCCAGCTTCACTGATATGAGCACCGAAGATTATGGTGAAGGTAGCTTTACCAAGGGCTTCTATGTCTCGATCCCATTTGATGTGATGACGGTCAAGCCAAGCAACAATCGAGCAGATATTTCTTGGCAGCCGATTACCCGTGATGGCGGTCAGATGTTGGGTAGGAAGTATCAGTTGTTTGATTTAACAGATGCTCGCTCGCCTTGGTTCCAAAGACCTAGTCAGGTGGAGTAACCTTGTTCCTTGCTCGCAAATCAAGCGACAGGTTTCTAATAACATGAGACCTGTCCTTTTAGGTATTAGGGATAAAACGGTCGAAAAGTTTAGCCTTTATTCCCATATATTTGTCTTTATTGCCATATGTTTGTTTTAGTGCTCTTTTTTTGTAGTACGATATGCAATTCAAAATGACAGGATTATAGTTGATAACAGAACGGATTATGCTGGCCACCTTTTCTCCTTACATTGTTCTCGCACTTTTTATCGCCACAATCGTAGGGTTAATCAAATATCAGAGTAAACCTGAAAGAGTATTCGGTTTGCTGTTGCTGGTGCTTTATTTGACTAACCTAGTGACGACCAGTCAGGTGATCAATAGCTTTGCCAATCAAGGGCTATTGACTCTTATGTTACTAATGATTTGCTCTCTAGCACTAGAAAAAACCAAACTGCTTAGGCGCATCGCTAATTTTATTATTAAGCCAAGTTATCACTTAACTTGGTTACGTTTATTTAGCCTGACCGCGATTTCATCCGCTATCTTGAATAATACAGCGGTGGTCTCGACCATGATCGCACCGATCCGTAACAACCCACACCATTCAGCGAGTCGATTATTGTTACCGCTCTCTTATGCGGCCATTCTCGGTGGTACGTTGACCTTAGTGGGGACCTCAACCAATTTGATCGTCAACAGCATGGTATTGGAAGCCAATCTTCCCAGTTTGAGGTTTTTTGATTTTACCTTAGTCGGACTTATTGTTGTGATGGGTTGTGGCTTGTTACTGTTTTTATTGTCAGGCTTATTGCCAAATCGTGGGAAAGATTCTCTATCTGCAGCGAGTTACTTTCTTGATGCTAAGGTTGAGCGCGGATCGAACTTGATCGGTCGTACTATTGAAGCCAATGGCTTAAGAAACTTAGAATCGCTGTTTTTGGTGGAGATTTTGCGTGAAGGACGACTGATTTCTCCAGTCTCCCCACAAGAGGTGATCAAACCCGACGACCGCTTAATGTTTAGTGGTGATATTAAAAAAGTGACGCTACTGAACCAGTTTGATGGGCTCAATCTGTTTGCTCATCAAAATGGCTTACCTTTAGATAACCTGATTGAGGTGGTTATCCGCCCCGGCAGTATGCTTTCGGGCAGAACGCTTAAGAGAGCGGGTTTTCGAGCACTTTTTGATGCTGCCGTGGTGGCGATGAAGCGCGATGGAGAACAGGTTTCAGGGAAATTAGGGGAGATGGTGCTGAGCCCCGGTGACTATTTGATTCTTGCCGTCGGTGAGGACTTTAAGGCGAGACGTAATCTAAACAAAAACTTTTTTATGCTCAGCGGCATAGAAACCGAGCACCAATTACAAGGTAGCAAAGAGGGGTTATCAATCTTCGGTTTTTTTGGTGCGGTTGTGTTGGCGGCACTTGAAGTGGTTCCATTGTTTCAAAGCATGCTGGTGTTGCTGGGTGTACTTTTGTTAACGGGATGTTTGACTACCAATGAGATTTTGCAACGCTTACCGATACAGATTTGGGTGATCATCTCCTCGGCACTGCTCCTTTCTCAAGCCTTGATTAATACCAACGCCTTATTGATATTGGACACCGTCATAAGTAACAACCAAGAGTTCTTTACGCCCTTTGTCGGTTTGGTGATAGTGTATGTGTTAACCTGGTTGTTAACAGAATTAGTCACCAATAATGCCGCCGCCGCGTTAATTTTTCCTATTGCTCATGGCTTAGCGATAGGTTTGGATGGCAATCTGCATAGCTATATTTTAGCGGTTGCATTTGGAGCAAGTGCCAGCTTTATTAGTCCGTACAGTTATCAGACTAATTTAATGGTACACAACGTCGGTCGTTATAAAATAATAGACTTTGTGAAAGTAGGGGCGCCAATCGGGCTGCTTTACGGCATTCTTGTTGTCTCTGCAATCACCTTGATTTATGGCGTGTAGTAACAGGGTTAGTACACGGCAATGTTATCTCTTTAAATATTTATACAGGAACAGAGAATGAAGATTTCTCCAGAACGTATGACTCACCTAAAGCAGTTGGAAGCTGAGTCGATTCATATTATGCGCGAAGTCGCAGCAGAGTTTGATAACCCAGTTATGCTTTATTCTGTAGGTAAAGACTCGTCGGTCATGCTGCACCTAGCGAAAAAAGCATTTGCTCCGGGCGTCCCGCCCTTCCCACTGATGCACGTCGACACCACTTGGAAGTTTAAAGAGATGATCCAGTTCCGTGACCAGATGGCGGAAAAAGTGGGCATGAAGCTTATTGTGCATCAAAACCCAGAAGGCTTGGCGATGAACATTAACCCATTTGTTCACGGCAGTTCAAAACATACGGATATCATGAAGACTCAAGGTCTAAAACAGGCGCTGGACAAGCATGGCTTTGATGCGGCTTTTGGTGGCGCACGTCGTGATGAAGAGAAGTCTCGTGCCAAAGAGCGAGTTTATTCTTTCCGTGATGAACACCATCGTTGGGATCCGAAAAACCAGCGTCCTGAGCTTTGGAATATTTACAACGGTAAGGTCAATAAGGGCGAAAGTATCCGCGTTTTCCCGCTATCCAACTGGACTGAGTTGGATATTTGGCAATATATCTATCTTGAGAGCATTGAGATCCCAGGTTTGTACCTTTCTGAAATGCGCCCAGTGGTAGAGCGTGACGGTATGCTTATCATGGTGGACGATGAGCGCATGGAGTTGCAACAGGATGAAGTGGTTGAAGAGAGAATGGTGCGTTTCCGTACCTTGGGCTGTTATCCACTGACCGGTGCGGTTGAGTCACAAGCCACTACACTACCGGAAGTGATTCAAGAGATGTTGCTCACCACGACTTCTGAGCGTCAAGGTCGCGCGATTGACCATGATAGTTCTGGCTCGATGGAGAAGAAAAAGCGAGAAGGATATTTCTAATGACCACACCTTACGAGCGTAAACAAAACGACTCCGTGAGTGATGATGTGGTTTGGCATAACACCACCGTGAGTCATCAAGACCGCATTGAACTTAAACAGCAACAGCCAGCCGTGCTTTGGTTTACCGGTCTTAGTGGTTCCGGAAAATCTACCGTGGCTAATGCGGTCGAAAGCAAACTGCTGAGCTTAGGTAAACACAGCTATTTACTTGATGGTGATAATGTTCGCCATGGTCTTAATAAAGACTTGGGTTTTAGCGATGATGACAGAGTTGAGAACATCCGTCGCATTGGGGAAGTTGCCAAGCTATTTGTCGATTCTGGCACCTTGGTGCTGTCGGCTTTTATTTCGCCCTTTATTAGCGACCGCCAGCAAGCTCGCGATCTGTTAGAGGCAGGGCAGTTTCTTGAGGTGTTTATCGATACACCGATAGAGATATGTGAGCAGCGTGACCCTAAAGGTTTGTATAAAAAGGCGCGCGCCGGTGAAATTAAAAACTTCACTGGCATTGATTCTGCTTATGAAGCACCGGTGAACCCGGAAATTCATGTCCAAACCGCGGATAAAAGTGTCGAAGAGTGTGCAGAATATGTGGTCGCACAACTGGCCGAACTCGGTTATCTCACTTTGGGAGAGGGTTAGTATGCATTACGATCTATTTAACGGCGATGCCGATGGCATTATTGCATTGATTCAGATGCGCCTTGCTGAGCCTAAAGAGTCTGTGTTGGTAACGGGTGTGAAGCGAGATATTAAGCTACTAAGCAAGATAGTGGACAACAGCGATGTGAGTTCAGTGACGGCTCTGGATATTTCAATGGAAAAGAATCTTGAACCGTTGAATCAGCTGCTGGACAAAGATATTGAGGTCTTCTATTGCGATCACCATCGAGCGGGTGAAATACCGGCCTCAGACAAGCTAACAGCATTGATCAATTTGGATGCCGAAGTTTGCACCAGTTTGTTGATCAACCAAAAACTCAATGGACAGTTTGCTAAATGGGCGGTTGCCGCTGCCTTTGGTGACAACTTGTTTGCAAGTGCAGAAACGTTGGCCAATGACATTGGGTTATCAGAGCAAGATACCGAGTTCCTAAAAGAGTTAGGCACACTGATCAACTACAACGGCTATGGTGCCTCACTGGATGATCTGCACATTGAGCCTGCTGAGTTATACCGCCAATTGCTGCAATACCCTTGTCCATTGGCACTGAGAGAGGATCTCGCCTCGCCATATTACATTCTTAAGCAAGGCTATGCGTCCGATTATCACAACGTCGAACAGTTGACGCCGATTAGTGATAACTCAATTGCCCGAGTGTTTGAGTTGCCTTGTGAAGCGTGGGCAAGACGTATCAGTGGTGTGTTCGGCAACGAATTAGCCAACCTAGCTCCGAGTACAGCCCATGGCGTACTGACACTCAACAGCAGTGGAAACGACTATACCGTCAGTGTAAGAGCCCCCCTTAATAATCGCGTTGGCGCAGATGAGATTTGCTCTGCTTTTCCAACCGGAGGTGGGCGTAAAGCCGCAGCAGGGATTAACCAACTCCCTGTTACGAGCAAAGCGGACTTTATTGACGCACTGAATCGTTTCTACCAATAAACATTTAAAAAGTGACGAGATCATTTTTTACTAAAAGGATATAGACATGTCTCACTCTTCTGAATTGATCGCTACCGATATCGAAGCGTATCTCAAAGTCCATGAAAACAAAGATCTGCTGCGTTTCCTGACCTGCGGTAACGTTGATGATGGTAAGTCCACCTTGATTGGTCGCCTGCTGTTTGATAGCAAACTGATCTACGAAGATCAGATGGCGGCAATTGAAAAAGATTCGCAGAAGTTTAATACCACTGATGAAGCTTTTGATCTTGCACTGCTAGTGGATGGTCTGCAATCGGAGCGCGAACAGGGCATTACCATTGATGTTGCCTATCGTTATTTCTCTACCGATAAGAGAAAGTTTATCATCGCCGACACTCCTGGGCATGAGCAGTACACTCGTAATATGGTGACGGGCGCATCGACTTGCGATCTTGCTATCGTGATGGTGGATGCTCGTTACGGTATTCAGACGCAAACTAAGCGTCACAGCTACATCTGTAGTTTGTTGGGTATCAAACACATCATTGTTGCGGTGAACAAGATGGATTTGATGGAGTACAGCCAAGATGTTTACCAAAAAATCAAATCTGACTATCGCGAGATGGCGAAGAACTTCAATATCGATGATATTCGCTTTGTGCCTATCTCAGCGCTAAAAGGGGATAACGTTGTTACCCCAAGCGAGAATATGGGTTGGTATCCTGGGGCGACACTCATGAAGTTGCTTGAGACGGTGAAGATTGGTCAAGATAAAGATCTTAAGCGTATGCGCTTCCCGGTTCAGTATGTGAATCGTCCAAACTTAGACTTCCGCGGATTCTGCGGCACGCTAGCGTCTGGTGTGGTACAAGTCGGTGACGAAGTGACCGCACTTCCGTCAGGTAAAGCATCGCGTGTTAAGGCGATTTATACGCATGATGGTGAACTTGATACCGCTTATCCAGGTCAAGCCATCACACTGACCTTGGAAGATGAAATTGACGTCTCTCGCGGTGATATGTTGGTGTTGTCAGGTCATGAGCCTGCGGTGACCAACAAAGTGGATGCGCATATAGTGTGGATGGATGAAAATCCAATGCGCACTCACAAAGAGTATATCTTCAAGTTCGCGACTAAATCGTGTACTGGTAAGGTATCTGACATTGCTCATAAGGTGGACGTGAATACCTTGCAGCAACACGCAGAGGGCAGTGAGAGCCTGGAACTGAATGAGATTGCTTTGTCTAGTATTTCGCTCACCGATAAAGTGGCTGTTGATGTGTATCGCGAATTGCCACAAACCGGTGCGTTTGTTGTCATTGATCGCCATAGCAATGTGACTGTCGGCGCGGGTATGGTGAACAAGATTGCAACGGGTAGCGAGGAAGAAGGCAGAATTTACTCGCAAGCAGATAAAGAGCTGAACGCCTATATCCGTAAGCACTATCCAGAATGGGATTGTGCGGAGATTTAAGCTGTTAGAGTGATAATATCGATAAAGGCTCAGGACATTGAATGTCGCTGAGCCTTTTATTTTTCTGAAACAATGAGTCTGATGCTTACCGTGTTACAACGACCTATTCCGGATAGCCGTTAGGGTTCCCAGACTGCCAGCGCCAAGTATCTTGTGTCATGTCTTCCAGTGTTTTAGTGGCTACCCAGCCTAACTCTTTCTCCGCTTTGCTAGGATCTGCCCAGCACTCAGCGATGTCGCCCGGACGACGTTCCACCAACTGGTAAGGTACGGGTTGACCACTGGCTTGTTCAAATGCAGCCACCATTTCTAATACACTCGAGCCGTTACCCGTCCCTAAGTTGTAGACATGCAAACCCGATTGGCTGCCCACTTTTTGCAGTGCAGCGATATGCCCGTCAGCAAGATCCATCACATGAATATAGTCACGAACCCCAGTGCCATCTTTGGTTGGGTAATCGCTACCAAATACCGATAGAAACTCTCGACGACCGACCGCCACTTGAGAAACAAAAGGCATCAAGTTATTCGGAATACCCTGTGGATCTTCACCTAATTCGCCGCTTGGGTGTGAGCCAACCGGATTGAAGTAACGCAGTAAGGTAATGCTCCACTCTGGATTCGCAGCTTGGAAGTCGGTCAGGCACTCTTCGACCATCAACTTACTGCGTCCGTATGGGTTGGTGGCGCTCGTTGGGAAAGACTCTGTGATGGGCACTGAAGCCGGATCGCCATATACCGTTGCTGAAGAGCTAAACACTAAGCTTTTCACGCCACACTCACGCATCGCATCAACCAGCACCAAGGTACCATTAACGTTATTGTCGTAGTATTCGAGCGGTTTCTGCACTGATTCGCCGACCGCTTTTAGACCCGCAAAGTGAATGACGGCATCGATATCGTGCTGTTTTAGCACCTCAATCAGCCGTTGTTTGTTACGAATGTCGCCCTGAATAAATTGCGGCTGCTGACCACATACCTTTTCAATTCGTGGCAGCACCGATGCCTTGCTGTTGTCTAAATTATCGAAAATAATGGGTGTCATGCCAGCATGGATCAACTGGATGCATGTGTGGCTACCTATGTAGCCCATTCCACCGGTTACTAGAATATTCATTGACCTAACCTTAAACGTTGATGACTCTATATTTGTATGATTCTAGTGTAAAAGATATACCTATTGATGTCTGTATCGTTACTGGGAAATTACACTTTAGTAAGTGACTTGGAGCCAAATCCCATTCATATCCATTCAATAGTTTAGATTTTAATGATGCAATAGTATGATTACCCGTCTAAACAGGCATGTTGTAGACTTATACCCAAGTTACCTCGCATCTTGAGGTAACTTGGCTACATGCTTAGTTATCAAATTACAAGGTCATGAAAATGAAAATAGCAATCGCAGGTACCGGATATGTTGGCCTGTCTAACGCAATGTTGTTGGCGCAACACAATGAAGTCGTCGCGATCGACATTGTGGCAGAGAAAGTTGATTTACTGAATAATCAACAATCTCCGATTGTCGATGATGAAATCTCAGACTTTCTGGCGAATAAGTCTCTAAATTTCAAAGCAACACTGGATAAGCAACTTGCCTACCAAGGGGCAGATTATGTCATTATCGCCACGCCAACCGACTATGATCCTGCAACCAACTACTTCAACACATCCTCAGTTGAAGCCGTGATCAAAGATGTTATGTCGATTAACCCTGATGCGGTGATGGTGATTAAATCAACGGTTCCGGTCGGTTACACTGAGCGTATTAAGCAAGAGTTTGCTTGTGACAATCTTATCTTCTCGCCAGAATTTTTACGCGAGGGTAAAGCGCTGTACGACAATCTTCATCCGTCACGCATTATTGTCGGTGAGCGCAGCGCACGTGCAGAAGTGTTTGCTAACCTATTAGTGGAAGGTGCAATTAAGCAAGATATCTCGGTGTTATTTACTGATTCAACTGAAGCAGAAGCGGTGAAGCTATTCTCAAATACCTATCTTGCTTTACGCGTGTCTTATTTTAATGAACTTGATACCTATGCGGAGACCCATGGTTTAGACTCGCGTCAGATCATTGAAGGTGTCGGTTTAGACCCACGTATTGGGAATCACTACAACAATCCGTCTTTTGGCTACGGCGGTTACTGCTTACCAAAAGATACCAAACAACTGCGCGCTAACTATCAAGATGTGCCGAACGAAATTATTGGTGCCATTGTGGAAGCGAATCGCACGCGTAAGGACTTTATTGCTGACTCGATTGTGAGCAAAAATCCAAAACGCGTGGGTATCTATCGTCTTATTATGAAATCCGGTTCGGACAACTTCCGTGCTTCAAGTATCCAAGGGGTCATGAAGCGCATTAAAGCCAAAGGTATTGAGGTTGTTGTGTATGAGCCAGTGCTTGAAGAAGCGGAATTTTTCCATTCTGAAGTGATCAAAGATCTTAACGAATTTAAAGCGACCTGTGATGTGATAGTCTCTAACCGTATGGTGGATGAGATTAAGGATGTTGCCGATAAGGTTTATACTCGAGACCTTTTTGGTAGTGATTAACGAGTCGATAGATCACCGATGGCATCGTTTTACTGCTTGAATATGGCAAGACCATGTTGTTATCGAGAGTCACAAGTATTATTTGTTTTTTATAAAGGTAGCCTAAGTGATTAATGTATTTAATGTAGAGAGCCCTCTGCAGTTAAAGATGGCTCAAAAAGCTATCGAGGATTTAAAACTGATCAATAATGCTTTGGTCATCAATATGTCTAACAGTACGAATAATACCAATCAGATGGTGCGAGTGTTGGATAAGGCTCTGTTCTCAAAGATAATTTACATCAACGAAAGTAAGAGCGGCAAGAAGGTTAAAACCTTTGGTAAAGTGGTGTCGCCTTTGCTGTCGCTGTTAAAGCATCGGGTCAATTATTACTTTTACGGGGAATACCGCAATAAACATATGCGCAGGCTAGGTTTCTTACTGATGCCCAAAAAAGTCTTGTTGCTAGATGATGGTGCTTACACTATTACCGCTCAGCGCAGTATCAACAAAACTAAACCTGCATTGTTACCAAACGTTGATAAGGTGATTAGACCGAATCTTTATTCGGTGTTTAAATTTACTCAGTATCCAGAAGGTCGAAAAAACTATTTTGATCATCATGCGCTAGTACCAAAGAAGGTCGAGATAGGCAGTAGCGTGTTTGTTATGGGATCGAAGTTCTCTGAAGCACATATCGTGAGCCCAGACCAAGAACTTAAGTTTTTATCCTATGTCTATAACTTGTATAAGCAGAGCAAGGATCAAGTTTATTACTTCCCGCACCGAGAAGAGTCACAAGATAAGCTCGAAAAAATTGCGAGTATCGGGTACACAGTCAAAACCATGACCCTCCCGTTTGAGTTGTATCTGCAACAGTCGCGAGACTACCCATCAGTGATCGCTTCATTTGCTTCAACCGTCGCCTACAATATTTTTATTGAGTATGAAAATATTGAGTTAGTGAATTTTGATATTACCGACTTTTATATTGATCCTAAGAGAGTAGTATCTGCCAATAATATTAACGCTTACTACTCAGAAATTGGTATTGAAACCATAAAAATCGACAAACAGTTAGTGTGATAAAAACGCAATTTGGACAGTAACTGTTGGATGTGGGTTACCAATGATGGGATTGATATAGACTTGGCTAGCCAAGGAAATTCTAACTATGCTACATGTTGAGCATGAATTTATCATTATCCATTTTCCCAGTGGAATTACGCCTGTTGATGCTAATTGATGTAGAATCGTAAGTAGCCATTGAATCGTGCGTAGACAGTACGAAAAATAAACAAAAAAAGCTGAAAGAGAGTGTAACAAAATGACAATTAGCAATAATGTGGTCGCGATTATCCCAGCAAGGGGGGGCTCTAAAGGGGTGCCTAAAAAAAATATCAAGCCTCTTTTAGAAAAGCCGTTAATTGCTTACTCAATTGAACAAGCTGTCGCAACTAAGAGCATTGATCGAGTTATTGTCAGCACAGACTGTGATGAGATTGGCGCGGTGTCAGTTCAGTACGGCGCTGAAGTAATCAAACGACCTGATGATATTAGTGGCGATTTTGCTTCCTCTGAAGATGCATTAATTCATGCGATTAATGAACTAACTGCTACAGGCTATCAAGCATCCCATCTCGTTTTCTTACAATGTACTAGTCCTATCCGTGATTTGAATGATATAGAAGATTGCCTTGGTTTGGTGACCAATGGTCAATTTGATAGTGCGTTGAGTGTGGTTGAAAATCACAAGTTCTTATGGAGAACGGATGATGCTGGTGTGGCGACGCCGGTAAACTATGATCCAAATAATCGTAAGATGCGCCAAGAAATTAAAGAGTACCAAGAAAATGGTTCAATTTACGTGATGAAAACAGAGGATCTACTCGCATCCAAATGCCGTTTGAATGGCTCGGTAGGCGTACACGTCATGAGAGAAGAAACGGGCTTTGAGATAGACACCTTTGTAGATTTTGACATCATCGAACAATTAATGAGTAAATAGCAATGTATATCAATCGAGATACCGAAAGCTTTAAAATTTCCTATACCTCTACGCTGCTACAGGCCCTAGAAAAGCTATCAGAAAAAAAGACCAAAATACTCTTCGTCGTTGATCATAACGGCTCTGTCATTGGGGCACTAGCAGACGGTGATATACGTCGTTACTTAGTTGAAAAGAGCCAAGATCTGACCGCGACGGTCGTACAAGCGGCAAACCGTGATTTTCAATATATTTATAATGACCAATCTATTTCTAATGGCTACAACTTACTGTCGAGTAAGATCAAGAATGTCCCAATTCTTGATAAGTCAGATTTGCTGGTAGGTGTGATCGGTAATGATGAGCCTGTTATTGAGATTGCTGGTCGTCGTATCGGTGATCAAGAGCCATCATTTATCATTGCCGAAATTGGCAATAATCATAACGGCTCTCTTGAGTTAGCCAAAGAGTTAGTCGATTTAGCGGTCGATGCTGGGGCAGATTGCGTTAAATTTCAGATGCGTGATATGGCGAGCATGTATAACAATGAAGGTGATGATAACGATGCATCACAAGATTTGGGGGCTCAATATGTTCTGGATTTGTTGAAGCGATTCCAACTCTCAGATGACGAATTTATCGAGTTGTTTGCTTATTGTAAGCAGAAAAACATCCTTGCTCTTTGTACTCCATTTGATGAATCAAGTGCGGATAAGCTAGAAAAAATCGGCGTTGCTGGGTTTAAAGTAGCGTCAGCAGATTTAACTAACCATAAGTTACTTAAACATTTAGCTGCCAAGAAGCTGCCATTGATCCTTTCTACAGGGATGAGTGTTGAGCAGGAAATCATTGCCGCGGTTGAACTATTGGAGCAAGAGTCTGCTTCTTTTGCTCTTTTGCACTGTAACTCGACTTATCCTGCACCCTTCAAAGACGTCAACCTTGCTTATCTAGATCGCTTAAAAGCTTTGGGGCGTACTGTGATCGGTTATTCTGGTCATGAGCGTGGGATTGCCATTCCGATTGCGAGTGTTCCATTGGGTGCGAAAATCATCGAAAAGCATTTCACCGTTGATAAATCTATGGAAGGTAATGACCACAAAGTAAGTCTGCTTCCAGATGAGTTCAAAAACATGGTGATGTCGATTAGAGCGGTTGAAGAATCGTTAGGTAGTGCGGATATTTCAAAGACCATCACTCAGGGTGAAATGATGAACCGTGAGACTTTGGCGAAGAGTGTCGTCGCTAATGTGGCAATTTCAAAAGGTGATGTGATTACTGAAGAAATGCTGGCTATCAAATCACCAGGTAAAGGTTTGGCACCTTATAAAATGGGTGACTTGGTTAATCGTGTTGCAGTACGTGACATCGCTAAGAACGACTTTTTTTATCAGAGTGATATCGATGGAAATGTGGTTCAAGCGCGCAAATATCAACTGCCGTTAAAGTATGGTATTCCGGTTAGATATCATGATTTTGCGACTATTTGTGCTGGTGGTGAATTAGAAATGATTGAGTTCCATTTAAGTTACAAAGACCTCAGTGTTGATATTACTGAGTACTTGAATGGCAATTACAATATGGATGTGGCTATCCATGCTCCAGAACTCTTTGAAAATGATCATGTACTTGACCTTTGCTCTCCAGATGAAGAATATCGTCAACAATCTATCAAGCACATGCAGCGTGTGATTGATATGGCTCGAGATGTCAAACAGTACTTCCGTAACAAGAATGATCGTGTCTGTATTGTGGTTAACTGTGGTGGCTTTACTTCTGATGGATTTGTGTCTGAAAGTGAAAGAACAGCCCTGTATGCGAAAGTGGCTGAAAGCTTCTCCATGCTAGACGCTGAAGGCGTAGAGTTAATTCCACAAACTATGCCTCCATTCCCATGGCATTTTGGTGGTCAGCAATATCACAACTTGTTTGTAGATAAGGATGAAATCATCGAGTTCTGTCATCAATACAACTACAGAATCTGTTTTGATTTATCTCATACTGCACTGGCATGTAATTACTATAAGTGGGATCTGAACGATTTCGCTAAAGACATTGCCAAGTATTCAGCTCATCACCATATTTCTGATGCGAAAGGTGCTGATGGTGAAGGCTTGCAGATTGGAGATGGTGACGTGGACTTTATTACTGTTTTTTCTGCGCTTGAAGCTGACGCGCCGAATACCACTTGGATACCTGAAATTTGGCAAGGTCACAAAAATAATGGTGAAGGATTCTGGAAAAGCTTAGCATCTCTAGAAACCGTGTTAAACGCCAAGTGATTAAAGACCTCAGAATATACAGTTAGGTTTTCCTAGGGCACTTTATCCTAGATAAAAAAACGAGTTCATATGAACTCGTTTTTTTTAATATTTCTTCTTGATGAGAGAATGAAATAACTACTCAGCTTCTGCCTCATCAAATTCATCTTCCAAAGACACATCCAGCGACTCCTGAGACAAAATCACCCCAGTATTATCCGCATAAACATAGTCTTCAGGTAGGAAAGTTACACCGCCAAAATTGACTGGGATGTCGACTTCACCTACTTCAGTTTGGATTGCGCCGACAGGAATGGAGGCGAGGGCTTGAATGCCGATGTCCATACCTTCTAATTCGTCCACTTCGCGTACACAGCCGTAAACAATAATGCCTTCCCAGTTGCTCTCTTCTGCTTGCTGGGCAATGTCGGCATCGATAAGTGCTTTGCGTAGTGAGCCACCGCCATCGATAAGAAGAACGCGACCTTCGCCGTCTTGTTCTAGGATATCGCGGATAATGCCGTTATCTTCGAAACACTTGATGGTAGTGACCTGACCTGCGAATGAGGCTCTGCCACCAAAGTTACTAAACATAGGTTCAACAACATCCACCTGTTCCAAATAGATGTCACATAAGGCTGAGGTACTGTATTCCATGGCGGCTCTTCTATTAGTTAACAAACAGTTTTGAGTATATCTGCTGGATAGGTCAATGCAATGACAATACGCAATTAACTGATAAGACTTTGAGCTATAACGGTTCCCGCAAACAGGATATTGGTAATGACCGAGCATTTCACCACCACTGGCATCATAGGCGCTATCTGCGCTGGTTTGGTGGCTTGCCACACCGCTTTGCCGTGTTTAACCACAATCAATAAGCTAATTAAAAATGGTAGGCTCACCCAAAGAGGCGTCGGTTGAATCATCAGATAGAGTGCGAAACAGAGCAGAGCGCTGAGTAGTAAAGCGCAGTGATAGAGTTTCGCTTTCTGTTGACCTAGACGCACTGCAACCGTTCGCTTCCCGCAGGCTTGGTCATTTTCAATATCACGCATATTGTTAACATTCAGAACCGCGACCGCAAGCAGACCACAGCCGATGGCGGGTAAAAAGAGTCGATAGTCCAAGTGACCAGTGTGCAAGAAATAGCTGCCCGAAACGCCAAGCAGCCCAAAGAAAATAAAGACTGAAATATCGCCAAGTCCGACGTAGCCGTAGGGTTTGTTGCCAATGGTGTAGGCAATGGCGGCGGCAATGGCTAACAGCCCAAGTAGGATGAAAGCGATAATATTTTGTAAGGAATCAAGGGCGTGAAAAAGCAGCGTGAGACCCACAAGGATGGTTGCGATGACATTGATGATAATCGCCTTTCTCATCGAATGGACAGAGACATCACCAGACTGAATCGCACGCATTGGACCAAGGCGCTGTTCATTGTCAGTGCCTTTGACGGCATCACCATAGTCATTGGCTAAATTGGACAGAACTTGCAATAGCGTTGCCGTGGCAAGGGCAAGCAGAGTGACGCTCCATGACATACTGTCAGAAGAGAAAGCGAGGGCGCTGCCAGTGACAATGGAGACTAAGGCTAATGGCAAGGTTTTGGGTCTAGCGGCATCAAGCCAGATTTGAATCGATGAGTTCATAATGCAATTGATTGAAAAAGCTTTTTGTTAGTATACCCAAGTTACCTCAAGATGCGAGGTTCAGCGAGATTTGCGTGGTTTGTGGACAAGGCAACGATTCGAAGATTCAGTGGTTCTAAATAAAGAGTCGTTATATAACCCCATCTTGCTGCAATATGCAGGCACCCTTGAGAGTAAATCTTATTTAAATGTCCAAGTTAAATATCCAAAGATACCAGTTAGACGTTCAAGGTAATGGTGGCAGAACAAAAAAACGCCCCTTGATTGTCAGAGCAATCAAGGGGCGCAGTCTAACCTGATAGCGTTTTTAAGCTTATAGAATGAAGCGGCTTAGGTCTTCATCTTCAACAAACTCACCCAGACGAGCGTTGACGTAAGCGGAATCGATGACCATTGTGGAACCTGGTTTGTCCGTTGCGTCAAATGAGATCTCATCCATTAGGCGTTCCATAACGGTGTGTAGGCGACGAGCACCGATGTTTTCTGTGGTCTCGTTAACCGTCCAAGCGGCATCGGCGATCTGTTGGATGCCGTCAGCAGTAAACTCAATAGTCACTTCTTCGGTCTTCATCAGAGCGATGTATTGCTCGGTCAGTGACGCTTTGGGTTCCGTTAGGATACGTTTGAAGTCTTCGCTGCTTAACGCTTCTAGTTCAACGCGGATCGGCAGGCGACCTTGAAGCTCAGGGATAAGATCCGATGGCTTAGCGACCTGGAATGCACCCGAGGTGATAAATAAAATATGGTCTGTTTTTACCATGCCGTGCTTGGTAGAGACGGTGCTACCTTCAATTAATGGCAGTAGATCGCGCTGTACGCCTTCACGAGAGACGTCTGGACCTGATGACTCACCTCGCTTACAGATCTTGTCAATCTCATCAATAAACACGATGCCGTGGTTTTCGACGTTGTAGATCGCTTGCTCTTTCAATTCTTCTTGATTGACCAGCTTAGCGGCTTCTTCTTCCGTTAACGCTTTGAACGCATCTTTAATTTTCAGCTTACGTTTCTTCTTGGTATCACCACCTAGGTTTTGGAACATGCTTTGCAGCTGGTTGGTCATTTCTTCCATACCAGGAGGTGCCATGATCTCGACACCCATTTGTGGTGCGGCGATATCGATTTCAATCTCTTTATCATCGAGTTTACCTTCACGCAGTTTTTTGCGGAAAGTCTGGCGAGTGCTGGAACTGGTGTCTGCCGGTGTTTCGTTTTGTCCCCAAGCGTCGCGAGCGGGTGGCAATAACGCATCAAGAATACGTTCCTCAGCTTGTTCTTGCGCGCGGAATTGAAATTTTTCCATCGCTTGCTGATGCGTCATCTTAATTGCGGCATCGGTGAGATCGCGGATAATGGTTTCCACTTCCTTACCCACATAGCCGACTTCAGTAAATTTGGTCGCTTCCACTTTGATAAACGGTGCGTTGGCCAGTTTAGCTAGGCGGCGTGCGATCTCGGTTTTACCCACACCAGTTGGACCGATCATGAGGATGTTCTTTGGTGTGACTTCTGGACGTAAGTTGTCATCAAGCTGCATTCTGCGCCAGCGGTTACGAAGTGCAATAGCGACTGAGCGCTTCGCTTTCTCTTGACCCACGATATGACGATTTAGTTCGTGGACAATCTCTCTTGGAGTCATTTCAGACATAGGAAATCCTTAAATTTCTTAAACACTATCTTTGTTTATGTGTGGTGTTTAGACCTTATTCTTGGTCGATTTCTAGTTCTTCGATAGTGTGGTTGTGGTTCGTAAATACACAGATGTCGCCAGCAATCTTCAATGCTTTCTCGGCGATGTCACGCGCATCCAACTCAGTGTTCTCAAGCAGGGCGGTTGCTGCGGCTTGGGCAAAGCTGCCACCTGAACCGATAGCAATCAAATCATGCTCCGGCTGCACGACGTCACCGTTACCGGTGATAATCAGAGAGGCGGTTTCATCCGCAACGGCTAACAAGGCTTCAAGCTTTCTCAGAGCACGGTCACTGCGCCAATCTTTTGCCAGCTCAACCGCAGCTTTGGTCAGATGACCTTGATGCATTTGCAGTTTGCTTTCAAAGCGTTCAAACAGAGTAAACGCGTCAGCGGTGCCACCAGCAAAGCCAGCCAATACTTGGTTGTTATAAAGTCGACGCACCTTGCGAGCGTTGCCCTTCATAACGGTATTGCCTAGCGATACTTGCCCATCGCCTGCGATGACAACTTTATTATTACGGCGTACAGATACAATAGTAGTCACGACGTTTGCCTCATGGTTTGTTTCTGAATGGTTATTATCTGGATATAGGGATAGTTGGCGTTGTTTTCAAGGAGGAAGAGAAGTTTTCAAGGCGGAAGCGAAAACAGTGAATGGAAAAACCTTACCGCAATAGTAGAAACCGCAATAGTAGAAAAGGCAGTCAGCTTTAATTGGTCAAAGTTGGAGTACGGAATAAAAAATTGGAGTACGGAATTAAAAAATAAGCCGCGAAGGGTTTAAAGTTTCGCGGCTTATACGGTTTTAATGGCTAATGATGAGGGGAGAGCGCGATGATTTAGAGCGCTTCTTTCCAAATCTTACATGGCTCAATCTTGGCGCGTTGCAGCTTATGTTTATCGCGTTCAGCATCGCGCTTTAACGAATAGGGACCCAGTACGACACGATGAAAGCTGCTGCCTTCTTTTTTTACGATCTGGCTGCTTAGACCTTGAAACGCAATATCCAGTTTACGGCTTTCTGCTTGAGCGATGGTTCGGTAAGCGCCGCATTGCATGATGTAGGGCACTTTCGATTTTATCTGCTCCTTGGCTTGTACTTCGATCTCTCGATTTGGCAAGGTATCCACATAATCCCATTTCTCTTCTGGAGGCGGTGGAATTTGTGCTTTAGGCTTCGCTTTTTGTTCGGTCTGAGTTGCGACCGCTGGGGTTGATTTAGCCGGGATCTCAGGCTCTGGATCAGAGCTTAAGGTATATAACCCCCATGCAAATACACCGGTAGCGATGATCGCTAACAGCCCACTGCGCCATGGTTTTTTTCTGCTGGGTGCTTTTTTACGTGAGGTGCGAGTGCTACCTTTGCCACGTTTTACATAGTCTCGGTTTGCCACTAGGTTTGATACTGATACTTGGGAAATAAACAGACCTCATGGTAAATACCACGAGGCCAAGTTGCAAGTAGGCTTAGAAAGTTCTTGGAGCTGTCGCACTCTCACGGACCACTAATCGAGTCTCTAATAGACGAGAGCCGGGATGAATATCGACACCTTTAAGTGTTTCAAGCATCAGATACATGGCTTGTCGACCTATCTCATAACGTGGCTGCGAGATGGTGGTCAGCGGAGGTTCGCAGTATTGAGCGAACTGAATGTCATCAAAGCCAACGACAGAGAGGTCTTGAGGGACGCGTAATCCTAGCTTTTTCGCCTCTTGCATAGCGCCAATGGCCATGATGTCGTTATGACAGAAAATTGCGGTTGGTGGCTCAGGAAGTGCGAGCAGTGAGCGCACAGATTTCGCTCCGGATTCAAAGGTAAAGTCGCCTCGAATGGTGTACTCAGGTTTCATCGTAAGACCGGCACGACGCAGAGCTTGTTGATAACCTTGCTGCCTAAAGCGGCATAAGAAGGCCGTTTCGGGACCAGAGATTTGCGCGACACGTTTATGCCCTAATTGCGCTAAATAATTCACCGCCTCATAAGCTGAGGTTAAGTTATCAATGTGAACGGTTGGCAAGCCTAATTCAGGTGCAAACTCACAGGCCATCACCATTGGAGGCAGGTTTTTCTGCTCTGGTTTACTGATGTCAAAAGGAAGATCGGTTCCAAGCAGCAGCATGCCATCCGCTTGTTTGGTGAACACTAAGTTTACAAATGAGGATTCACGCTTTTTCGATTGACCGCTGTCGCCAAGTAGCACTAAGTAGCCATGTTCCATCGCGACATCTTCAATGCCACGAATAATCTCTGAGAAATAGGGATCGCAGATATCAGGAACAATGGTCACGATGGTTTTTGACTCATTCTTTCTTAGGTTGCGCGCCAACGAGTTTGGAGAATAACCCGCCTCTAGCACTGCGGATTCTACGCGTTTTCGAGTGGTTGATGAGACTTTTTCTGGGTTCATCAATGCTCTAGATACGGTTGCGGTCGATACCCCTGCTAACTGGGCAACATCCTTCATTGTCGCCATAATATTTTTATCCTCTACTTTATGATGGCTGGATAAGAGTGCTACATCTAACTACCAAAGCAAAGGCACTCTTACGATTATCCATGAATCTAAATGTGTATTACCTTTTTCAGCACAAATGCTTTGGCAACATATAATGACGTATTAATGAGTAATATGCATTTCTTGGCACAAAGTTACGGTTTGTATAACAATAATTACATTTGTTTTGCGACAGTCCTCACGCTTTAATGGTGTGTGAGTTTAATGAACGATCCACTCTTTCTTTTGGTTAGCTGAGATCTTGAGGCTCTATATCCATAGACCAGCGCACTTTTTTTGCATTGGGAAGTTGAGCAATGACTGGCTTGGCACTGGCCAAGATCTTTTGCATCTGGCTGCGACTGGTCACTTGTAACATCAATTGCCAACGGGATTTACCCGCTCGCTTAGCCATAGGAGCCGGTGTGGGTCCTAAAACGATCGCCTGGTGGTCAAATAGTGGGTGCGCTTCAAGAGAGTGGCGAACTTGACGCAAAAATATTTCGGCGTCGTCCGATTGATTCGCTTCCGCTCTAAATAGAGTGAGAAAGCTGAAAGGAGGCAACATGGCATACTTGCGTTCTTGTAATACACTCTGGGCAAAGTGGTGATAGTCTTTGTGCAGTAAGGTTTGCAGCAGCGAGTGCTCTGGATGGTGCGTTTGCAGTAAGACTTCCCCAGGTTTACTGGCTCGCCCTGCGCGTCCCGCAACTTGAATAAATAGCTGTGCTAATCGCTCAGAGGCGCGAAAATCACTGCTATATAAAGAGGCATCAACGTCTAATAGTGCCACCAGAGTCACATTAGGAAAGTGGTGACCTTTAGCGAGCATTTGAGTGCCGATTAATATCTGATATTCATTATTGCGAATCGATTCGAGCGCATTCTCCAGACTGCCTTTACGTCGAGTGCTATCCCGATCGATACGAATCGCTTTGTATTCAGGGAAGAGTGTCGCGAGTTGCTGTTCAAGTTGCTCGGTGCCCACACCGACGGTGACCAACTGATTAGAATTGCAATTTTGGCATTGATGAATCGTTGGACGCTGCGAGCCACAATGGTGGCAGCGCATCTCGCGGCTGGATTGGTGATAGGTATAGTAAGCATCACAGCGTTGGCAATCGGCAGTCCAACCACATTCATGGCACATCAGGGCTGGGCTAAATCCGCGACGGTTGAGAAACAGCATCACTTGATTGCCTTGATTAAGGTGCTTGCGTAATTCAGCAATTAGCGGGGCAGAAAGACCAGCTTCTAGATACTGCCCTTTGACATCAATAACCTTATTCGTGGTGGGGACCGCTAGACCCGCGCGCTGGCTCAGTACTAAATGATGATATTTACCACTTAATGCGTTGTGCAGTGTCTCGAGCGAAGGCGTCGCAGAGCCTAAAATAATCGGTATCTGCTCTTTGGCCGCTCGCATAACGGCGACATCGCGAGCATGGTAGCGTAGGCTATCTTGCTGTTTGTAGGAGGTATCATGCTCTTCGTCGACAATAATAATGCCAAGATCAGCAAAGGGCGTAAGTAATGCTGAGCGTGTACCAATCACAATGCCAGCGTGATTGTCTCGGGCACTGAGCCATGCGTTTAGGCGTTCACTATCATTGAGCCCAGAATGGATCACTTCCACAGGTACATTAAAGCGTTTACGAAAACGGTTGATAGTTTGCGGCGTTAAGCCAATCTCCGGAACCAGTACCAGCGCCTGTCGACCTTTTTCGACAACCGGTTTGATCATTTGCAGGTAGACTTCGGTTTTACCTGAGCCGGTTACGCCTTCCAGTAAATAACACCCAAACTGGTTTTGGCTGTTGACTGAGGCGATGGCAATCGCTTGCTCTGAATTGACCTTGAGATCACCAGGATCATTAGTGATCACTGCTGGTCTTGGTGGCACGGTCACGGTTTTTTCCTCAGAGACAACCCACCCTTTATCTTCAATGGTCTTTAGCGTAGCGCTACTGATTTCATGATCGAGTAGAGATTGATGGTCACAGGGACCAGACTCTAGCATCATCATCGCTTTCGCTTGTTTGACTGCCCGACCAAATCCCTGCATGAGTTGGTTTTTACCACTGTCGGTTAAACGCCACTGAATCGTGGCAGAGAAGTTGGCTTGCTTGCCTTTACGCAGTGCTGCGGGCAGCGCATTGTTGAGGGTGTCACCTAAAGGATGTTGATAGTATTGACTGCACCAAACGATAAGTTCATACAGAGGCTTTGACCAAACCGGTTGAGTATCAAGGGCTTGTTTTATCGACTTGAGTTGTTCAATAGGAAACTCGGACTGATGACTAAACTCGGTAACGATGCCGACTAAAGTCTGTCGTCCAAACGGCACGGATACTCGACCGCCCACCACAGGAAAGAGGTGAGCAGGAACGAGGTAGTCGAACTGCTTATCTAAGGGAACAGGCAGGGCAACTCGGGCGATATTTGGACGCATAATAGAGAGAACTTAAATCAATGGGATTGGTATTCTATACTTAACTGCGGTGATAAAGTTAGGCTTTCCGGCTCATTTTTGTGCTTTGCCTTTGAAGTGACGAAGAATCGTCACCTAAAGGTGGTGAAAAAAGTGGCAATTTTTGTTGATTCCAAGGTGAGTATTCATTAATATACTGCGCCTTGATGGTATGGTCTAATGTCCCTATCATTGCGATTTACTTTTTAACTACGTGTGGTGTCCGGCTTAGAATCGGATGGCGACACGGCCTAAATATTTGAGGTTTCCCATGAAAGCTGGTATCCACCCAGAGTACAAAGCAGTTAAAGCAACTTGTTCTTGCGGTAACGAGTTTGAGTTCAACTCAACGCTATCTAAAGAGTCAATTCACCTTGACGTATGTGACAAATGTCACCCATTCTACACTGGTAAGCAACGTATCGTTGATACGGGCGGCCGTGTTGATCGCTTCAACAAGCGTTTTGGTGCTCTGTCTAGCAAGAAGTAATTCTGCATATACAGATTCCAGAAAAGGACGCCAATCGGCGTCCTTTTTCTTTGCCTCATAGATAAACACGTCATCAACAAGCGTTATATCCGTTCAAGCTTGCCCTTAAAATATATACCCAAGTTACTTCTGAACTCTGCATCTTGAGGTAACTTGGGTATAGTCACTTTATTAGATGACTGCTCCTGCCAGTGTGATTAAATTCACGATGCCTCTTTTCAATTTGTGTGATCTGGGTAGTATGTGATGTTTTAATTAATAGTTATTAAAACGACTCACAGTAAGGTTACACACTATGTCTGATGACAATCTGATCAACGAGTTTCGCCAGCAAGCTCTTGATTACCATGCCCATCCTGTTCCTGGAAAAATTGAAGTCGCACTGACCAAACCGGCTAACTCAGCCAAAGATCTTGCGCTTGCGTATAGCCCAGGCGTTGCAGAGCCCGTGCGTGAAATAGCGCAAAGTGCGGACAACGTTTATAAGTACACCGCGAAAGGCAATATGGTCGCCGTGATCTCAAACGGGACCGCTATTTTAGGTTTGGGTAACTTGGGACCCTTAGCGTCAAAACCGGTTATGGAAGGCAAGGCGTTGTTGTTTAAGCGTTTTGCAGGATTGGATTCTATCGACATAGAAGTGAAGCACCGCACTATCGATGAGTTTGTTGACACTGTAGCCAATATTTCTGACACTTTTGGTGGCATCAACTTAGAAGATATTAAAGCGCCGGATTGCTTTGAAATTGAGAAACGTCTTATCGAGCGTTGCGATGTACCAGTATTCCATGATGATCAGCACGGTACAGCGATTGTAACCGCAGCGGGGATGCTGAATGCCCTTGAACTACAAGGCAAAGAGCTAAAAGAGGCGACCATCGTCTGCTTGGGTGCAGGTGCTGCGGCGATTGCTTGTATGGAATTGTTGATCAAATGCGGCGCAATGCGTGAGAAGATCTACATGCTGGATCGTAAGGGCGTGATCCATACTCGCCGTGATGATCTGAATGAATATAAAGCACTGTTTGCCAATAACACTGACAAACGCACCTTGGAAGATGTGATTGAAGGTGCGGATCTTTTCTTGGGTGTGTCTGGTCCAGACTTACTGCCTGCGGACGCATTAAAGCTGATGGCTGATAAGCCAGTGGTTTTTGCATGCTCTAATCCAGATCCCGAGATTAAACCGGAGTTGGCTTACCAAGTTCGAGATGATTTGATCATGGGTACAGGTCGCTCTGATTATCCAAACCAAGTGAATAACGTACTCTGCTTCCCATTTATTTTCCGTGGTGCATTAGATGTGCGTGCCAGCGAAATTAATGATGAGATGAAATTAGCCGCGGTTGAAGCAATTCGTCAGTTAGCAAAAGAAGAAGTACCAGAAGCCGTTTTACATGCGGCGGGCGTTGAAAGCCTTAGTTTTGGTAATGATTATATTATCCCTAAACCCATGGACCCGCGTCTATTACCTCGTGTCGCGAAAGCGGTAGCGTTGGCTGCGGTTGAGTCTGGGGTGGCGAGGATTGAGTTGCCTGAGAGTTATATGGTTTAAACTAAACTAAATAGGTGCTAGGTGCTAGGTGCTAGGTGATAGGTGCTAGGGTGATATGGTCCCGTGAAAGTAGACGGGACCTAGATTCTAGGACCTAGGGCCTAAAACCTAGAATCTTATCTCTTACTCTTCATCGAAGGCTTCAAACTCAATACCCATCTCCGTCATTAGCTGTTTGGCTTCGGTTGGGATGTCGTCTGGACGGTCTTTTCTTAGGTCTTCATCGGTGGGTAAGGGTTGACCGGTATACGCGTGCAGGAACGCTTCGCAAAGCAGTTCGCTGTTGGTCGCGTGGCGCAGGTTGTTGATCTGGCGGCGAGTGCGTTCATCGGTCAGTACTTTAAGCACCTTTAACGGAATGGATACCGTGATTTTCTTTACTTGCTCGCTCTTTTTACCATGCTCTGCGTAAGGGCTGATGTATTCACCGTTCCAGTCTGCCATAGCGTACCTTCGTTCCACTGTTTGAAATAGAGTAATTCACAATGGCGCAATTTTAGCGGCATTTACTGCCATATGCAAAGCCTTATAGACGTCTAGAAGTGTTGACGTCTTTTTTCGTAATGGTAAAGTGAACCCATTCTACTTTTATGGACTGTTGCGCTTTCGATATTTTGCGCAGCAGTTCGATGAAAATCTGTAAGGTCAAAATTACTGACGATTGTTAGGCAACAAGCCTAGTATCACAGTTTGACTTGGGTATACTAATTTTCATTAATCGCGTTTGATAAAGGATTTTTCTATGAGCGATCGGAAGCCGTCTACAATTGCCGTACGCACAGGTATCGAGTCTGACACTCAACACCATGCTGTTGTTCCCCCTATTTACCTCTCAACCAACTATGGTTTTCCTGCCTTTGGGGAAGTGCCAAATTACGACTATACCCGCTCAGGAAACCCAAACCGAGGATTACTCGAGCAAGCGCTGAGTGAGTTAGAATCCGGTGAAGGCGCAGTGATCACTAACTGTGGTACCTCAGCTCTAAACCTTTGGGTGTCGACATTTTTAGGTCCCGATGATCTGATTGTAGCGCCGCATGATTGCTACGGTGGTACTTTCCGCCTTTTCAATACACGAGCAAATAAGGGTGACTTCAAGGTTAACTTTGTTGATCAAGTGGATGAAGCCGCATTGGACCAAGCGTTGGCACAGAAGCCCAAGTTGATTCTGTTGGAAACCCCATCAAATCCTCTAGTACGCGTGGTGGATATTGAAAAAATTTGCCAAAAAGCAAAAGCGATCGGTGCCATGGTGGCGGTAGACAACACCTTTTTAACGCCTATCTATCAAAAGCCGTTAGAGCTGGGGGCTGATTTTGTTATCCACTCAACCACTAAGTTCATCAATGGACACTCAGACGTGATCGGTGGAGTGATTATTGCGAAGTCAGCACAAGATGCCGAAGAACTGGCTTGGTGGGGCAACTGTATCGGTGCAACCGGCACACCGTTTGATAGCTATATGACCCTAAGAGGACTGCGTACTTTGGGGGCGCGTATGCGAGTCCATGAAGAGAGCTCACTGGAGATCCTTAAATTCCTCACGACGCAGTCTTTAGTTAAAACGATTTATCACCCAAGCCTACCTGAACACCCAGGGCACGAGATTGCCAAGAAGCAGCAATCGGGTTTTGGTTCCATGCTCAGTTTTGAGTTTGCGGGCAGCTTTGATCAGCTTAAGTACTTTGTGGGTGAGTTGTCCTTGTTTTCCCTTGCTGAGTCTCTGGGAGGAGTGGAAAGCCTTATCTGTCATCCAGCCTCGATGACACATCGAGCGATGGGAGAGGAAGCGCTGGCAAAGGCGGGTGTCTCACAACAATTGCTGCGTTTGTCTGTGGGTCTTGAAGATGCCCAAGATTTGATTGCCGATTTACAACAAGCGTTTGCTAAAACGCATCGTTACCAAGGGTGAATAACAAGATGAATACGAAAAGGCAGCTGCATAAATTTGGTGGTAGTAGCTTAGCCGATCCTGAGTGCTATCGTCGCGTAGCCGCGATTTTACGCGATTATTCACACTGTGAAGATCTAGTGGTGGTCTCTGCGGCAGGCAAAACCACCAATCGACTCATTCAATTTCTTGATGCGCTGAGTAAAGATGGGCGTCTTGCTCATGAGCATCTGCACCAACTTAGACAGTTTCAGTTATCCTTGGTGGATGAATTGCTTAAGGATGAGGAAGCCACCGCCCTGTCTGAGTCGATGAGTAAAGACTTTACTCAGCTTGGTGAACTGACCCTACCACTTTCAGAGGCTGAGCGAGCGGCTGTGCTGGGTCACGGTGAAGTCTGGTCATCTCGATTGTTAGCCGCTCTACTTCGTCAGTCTGATCTGGCTGCCGTGGCGCAAGATGCTAGAGCGTTCTTAAGAGCGGAGCCCGGCACTCAGCCTGAGGTGGATCGTGCACAATCCTATCCATTAATCAAAGAGATGTTGGCACAGCATCAACACCACCGAGTGGTGATTACCGGCTTTATGGCACAAAGCACTCAAGGTGACACTGTACTGCTGGGGCGAAATGGTTCGGATTACTCAGCAACCGTGATTGGCGCATTGGCCGAGGTGGATATCGTCACAATTTGGAGTGACGTGGCGGGTGTTTATAGCGCGGATCCAAGACTAGTGAATGATGCTTGCTTGCTGCCCCTGTTGCGACTGGATGAAGCGAGCGAATTAGCAAGACTAGCGGCTCCGGTGTTGCATAGTCGAACGCTACAACCAGTGGCGCAAAGTGCGATGGATTTGAGCTTACGCTGCAGTTATCAGCCAGAGTCTGGCTCGACACGTATCGAGCGCGTGTTAGTCTCTGGGCGGGGTGCAAAAATTATAACCTCTCTCGATGAGGTGCTACTGATTGAGCTGAGTTTTGCCAGCGGTCATGATTTTGAACGAGCCAAAGAGCAGGTACTCAGTAGCTTATACCGCGCCCAATTAGAACCTTTAGCCTTTGAAGCGCAGAGTGATCAGGCTCGTCTTCGTCTCGCTTATACCACCGAGATCGCGTCTGGCGTGCTCGAACAGCTACAAGATTCAGCCGTGACGGCGGAGATCCGCCTGAAAGAAGGCTATTCCATGCTGGCAGCCGTTGGTGCGGGAGTGACCAAGAATGCCAACCACTGTTTTGGCTTCTATCAACAGTTAAAAAATGCACCGACGGAATTCTTCTTTGAGAGTGAATCTGGACTGAGTCTGGTTGCGCTTCTGCGTACCACTGAGCTTAGTGGCTTGGTGAAGTCGCTGCATACTCAGCTGTTCCAAGCCCATAAGCGTGTTGCCATTGCTTTATGTGGAAAGGGCAATATAGGTTCAAGTTGGTTGGAGCTGTTCAAGCGACAAAAGTCTGAGATTGAAAAACGCCGCGGCATGAGTTTTGACTTGGTCGCCATTGTCGATAGCCAAAAGCTTTGGCTCGATCCTAATGGGTTGGATGAGCAGACCGCTCTGGATAGATACAGTGACGAAGCAGTGGCGTATCAAGGCGATGAGTGGTTAAGTCAACTGGCGAGCTTGCAGGGCTACGATGAAGTTGTGGTGCTGGATGTCACGGCAAGCAAAGCACTTTCTGAACGATATATCGATATCGCGGAAAGTGGTATGCATCTGATATCGGCGAATAAGGTAGCGGGATCTGCGCCGAGTGATATTTACCATGCGGTGCAGGATGCGTTTGCCAAAACTGGGCGTCAGTGGCTTTACAACGCCACCGTGGGGGCTGGATTACCGATCAACCACACGGTGCGAGACTTAAAAGAGAGTGGCGATGAGATCACCGCGCTATCAGGCATTTTCTCTGGCACTTTGTCTTGGTTATTCCAGCAGTTCGATGGCAGTGTGCCATTCAGTGAGTTGGTTGATCTAGCTTGGCAGCAAGGTCTGACTGAACCCGATCCACGTTTGGATCTTGATGGCTCAGATGTGATGAGAAAATTGGTGATTCTTGCTAGAGAGTCGGGCGTGAATATTGAGCCAACATCGGTGACGGTTGAGTCTTTGGTGCCAGCGGAGCTGAAGCATCTATCACTGGACGAATTTTTTGACCAAGCGGCTTTATTGAGCGAGCAACTTCAAGAACGGTTGGATAAAGCCAAGCGAGAAGACAAGGTGCTGCGCTATGTTGCTCGCCTTGATAAATACGGTAAAGCAAGAGTGGGTATTGAAGCCTTGTCAAAAGAGCACGCGTTGGCAAACTTGCTGCCTTGTGACAACATATTCGCGATTGAAAGTGCATGGTACAAAGATAATCCGCTGGTGATCAGGGGACCCGGTGCCGGTCGCGAGGTGACGGCAGGGGCAATTCAATCGGATTTGAACCTGTTATCCAGCTTATTCTAACCATTGATTAAGCGCCTTTGTTACGGATTTAGCGAAATCCCAAACAAGGCGCTTTTTTAATGCGCTTTACATCCATCATCTATGAGCGAAAAAATCATCAATTGTCTATTGACTTTAAACCGCGTCCCCGTCATTCTGTAGACATATAGACGTCTAAACGTCGAAAATAACAAAAGCAGTAATACACAACATTACGTTCAAAGTACTTACGTTCACAATTATCTACATTAAAAGTCATTGATGCAGAAAACATAATTACGTTGAAAAAGACCAACCACAAAAACAGACAGGTTTAAGCCAAAGGATTGACCAGGCTTTAGTGTGATAGGGAGATAACCATGGGATACACACACGCAGGACATATTGATGCACTCAACCAGAATATCGCTGAGTTATCGGACGATATTAATGTTTCGTTTGAGTTTTTCCCGCCGAGCACGCCGACAATGGAAGAAACCTTGTGGAAGTCGGTTCATCGTTTAAAAACATTACAGCCCAAGTTTGTTTCAGTCACTTACGGCGCTAATTCGGGCGAGCGTGATAGAACTCACTCCATTATTAAAGAGATCAAATCAGAGACTGGGCTGATTGCTGCTCCACACCTGACTTGTATTGACGCCTCTCGAGAGGAGTTGATTACCATTGCCGATGATTATTGGAGCAATGGTATTGAAAGCATTGTTGCGTTACGTGGTGATATTCCAGAGGGCGGCGGCGCACCAGATATGTATGCCTCTGATTTGGTGGAACTGCTTAAGTCACGCCACGATTTCGATATTTCAGTCGCTGCGTTTCCAGAGGTTCACCCTGAAGCTAAAAGTGCCCAGGCTGACTTACTCAATCTTAAACGTAAAGTTGATGCAGGCGCGAACCGTGCTATCACTCAGTTCTTCTTTGATGTTGAGTCTTATCTGCGGTTTAGAGATCGCTGTGTGGCAGCGGGCATTGATGTTGAAATCGTACCGGGTATTTTACCGGTGACAAACTTTAAGCAGGCCTCTCGTTTTGCTGCCATGAATAACGTTAAAGTGCCCGGTTGGATGCAGAAACAGTTTGAGGGTCTAGATGATGACCCAACGACACGTCAGTTAGTCGGTGCCAGCCAAGCGATTGATATGGTGCGAGTATTAAGTCGAGAGGGAGTGAAAGATTTCCACTTCTATACTCTTAACCGCGCTGAAATGACTTACGCGCTTTGTCATACTCTTGGAGTGAGACCGAACGTCGCGGTTTAAGCAATTCAGTCTGTTACGAAAATCGGTTCGTTAAAAAACAAAAACCTCTCACGCATTGCGTTGAGAGGTTTTTTTATGATTGGAAGAATAAGGGTTAGTTGATCGCTTCTAGTTCAGCAAGCGACTCTTCTGCCCAATCAATCCAAGCCTGTCTCGAAAAAATGTTTCTACGAAGGGTTAGGCGCTCAAGACGCTGTGGCTTAGTCAATGTGTTAGGGGTTGCGTAGTACGCCGCTTCAATCTCTTTGTAGTGGGCAACTAAGCGTTTTGATTCTTCAATCAACGCTTCAAGCTGAATACGAAATGCTGCAGAGGGTTGAACCGCACAAGCGGCTAGTTTTGCTGCAAACTCGTCACGCACTGTCGGGTGGACAGTTGCCTGCTCAAACCACTGACTCAGCGCGACGCGCCCTGCATCAGTGATGGCATAGACTTTACGGTCAGGTTTACCCTCTTGAGGCTCGAGAGTACAGGTTACCCACTCGCTTGAGGCCATCTTGTTAAGTTCACGATAGACTTGTTGGTGGCTCGCTTTCCAAAAGTATCCGATGTTGGCGGAAAATTCTTTAGTAATATCGTAGCCGGTTGCATCTCGTGTGCTAAGAACGGTAAGAATCACGTGTGGTAATGACATGTCTTAAATCCAAATGGTTAAACTAATATAATTATCTTCACTGACGAACACCATTCTGAAAGCAACCTGAGAGCAATCTTGCGTGACTGCCGATCAAACTGCATCGGTGTGATTGTCAGTGGCGTTTACAGGGTTTGCTTATCGAGTCTAAAACTCGAAGCAAAGACCAAACGCGGTATAACCTTATCTAAGCCATTGTCACCTAGGGGGACGATGTGATGACACCTTAACTGTTCGTGTAATTATATAGTATTGAAGTGAACAGAAGGTCAGTGTGTCAGATTGCCTAATAATAAATTAAACGATAATTATTCTCCACCTTAAAATCTAAACAAGCAGAAAATTATCGCTGTTTGAACAAAAAAGACCGCAATTTGCGGTCTTTTGTCTCAGGTATGAAACAGATTGAGTGACTAACCTGTGTTGCGCATACCCGCTGCGATACCCGCTACTGTCACCATCAGGGCTTCTTCGAGTTCCGCTTCGGTCTCTTCACTTTGACGAGTTCGATACAGAAGCTCAGACTGAAGAATGTTGAGTGGTTCGGTGTAAATATTACGAAGGCGGATAGATTCCATCCCCCAAGGATCGCTTTGCATTAAGTGGTCGTTGTTTTCTACGTTCAATACCGCAGTAATATCGCGTTGTAACTGAGAACGGAGCTTGTCGCCAAGCGGTTGTAACTCGACATCCACTAATTGCTGATCGTAATAACGAGAGACTTCGACATTACACTTGGTGTAAACCATCTCTAGCATACCAAGGCGAGTCGAGAAGAACGGCCATTCGCGGCACATCTCTTCAAGCAGCGCTTGATGACCTTTATCGATAGAGTATTGAATCGCTTCACCCGCGCCAAGCCATGCTGGCAGAAGCAGACGGTTCTGACTCCAAGAGAAGATCCATGGAATTGCACGCAGGCTTTCAACACCGCCATTCGGGTTACGTTTCGCTGGGCGAGAACCTAGCGGTAGTTTACCAAGCTCTAATTCAGGCGTTGCTTGACGGAAGTATGGAACAAAGTCAGGTTCGCCACGAACGATCTTACGGTAGGCTTCACAAGACACTTGAGACAGCACTTCCATGAGATCACGCCAGTCTTGTTTTGGCTCTGGTGGCGGCAGTAAGTTCGCTTCTAGAATGGCACTGGCATAGAGGCTAAAGCTGTTTACCGCGATTTCGGGGAGACCAAGCTTAAAGCGAATCATCTCGCCTTGCTCCGTCACACGCAGACCGCCTTTTAGGCTCTTTGGTGGCTGAGAAAGAAGCGCAGCATGCGCAGGCGCACCACCACGACCGATAGTACCGCCGCGACCGTGGAATAGCGTTAATTCAATCCCCGCTTCGTCAGCGACTTCAACGAGGGCTTCCATTGCACGATATTGTGCCCAGCCAGCGGCCATGGCACCCGCATCTTTCGCAGAATCCGAGTAACCAATCATCACCATTTGATTATTTTGAATAAAGCCACGATACCAGTCGATATCGAACAGTTGCTTCATCACATCTTCAGAGTTATTCAGGTCTTCTAGTGTCTCGAACAGTGGGCAAACATCCATACGGAATTTACAACCACACTCTTGTAGGATCAGGTGAACAGCCAATACGTCCGAAGCGGTTCTTGCCATTGAAATCACGTAGGCACCAAAGGCTTCGCGTGATTGAGAGGCGATGACTCGACAAGTATCGAGAACTTCTTGTACCTCTGGAGATGGTTGCCAATCGCGAGGTAGTAGTGGGCGTTTTGAGCTCAGTTCATTGATTAGGAATGAAATCTTGTCTTGTTCACTCCATTGGTCGTAGTCACCCAGACCAAGGTGGCGAGTCAGCTCAGAAATGACGTCTGAATGACGGGTGCTTTCTTGGCGGATATCAAGACGTACAAGATGAACACCGAAGGCTTTTACACGACGAATAGTATCAAGTAGTGAACCGTCAGCGATCAAACACATGCCACTTTCACGCAGTGATTTGTAACACGCCATCAGTGGAGTCCAAAGTTGCTCAACATCTTCAAGAATCGGTTTCTTTGGAACCTCTTGATGAGTGATTTCGGCATCCAGTACTTCGAGTGTGTTGACCAATAGGGTGCGAAGAGGTTTCAGTACGGCACGGTAAGGTTCATGGGCATCACCGGCAAGCTCTCGAACTTCATCGTTACACTTAACCATAGACAGTTCAGAGATAAGCTCTTGAATATCTTTAAGATAAAGCTCAGCCGCTTTCCAGCGTGACAACAGCATGACTTCACGAGTAATGGTGTGAGTCACAAATGGGTTACCGTCGCGGTCGCCACCCATCCAAGATGAGAAGTGCACCGGGCGAGCATCAATAGGCAGACCTTCACCAAGGTAGCCAGTGACGCGCTCATCCAGTTCACGTAGGAACTCAGGCACCGCGTCCCAAAGGGAGTTTTCAACAACGGCAAAGCCCCATTTAGCTTCATCCAGTGGTGTTGGACGCTGCTTACGAATCACGTCTGAATGCCAGCTTTGCGAAATAAGTTGTTCTAGGCGACGCTCGGTCTTCTTGCGCTCTTTGGTTGAAAGCTCATTGAGTTCAAGTTTAGATAGACACTCGTTAATCTTGACCAGTTTGTTGATCATTGTACGACGAGTAATTTCTGTCGGGTGCGCGGTAAGTACCAGCTCAATATTAAGATCACGCACAGCTTCTGCTGTGTCTAATTTGCGTACTTCTTGCTGGCTAAGCTTAGAGAATAGAGCGTCGATTGGATCCGGTACACAGACATCGGCCTCGCAACTGCGAGAAATTGTGTGGTACTGATCGGCAATATTAGTCAGGTTCAAGAATTGGTTAAATGCATGAGCAACGGGTGTTAGCTGCTCATTCGGCAGGCTTTTGATTTCTTCGATTAGCGTTACTCGATCGGCTTCATTGCCTGCACGAACTACTGATTTTGAAAGTTGGCGAATTTTCTCAACCTTCTCCAAAATAGCATCACCATGTGCTTCCTTGATGGTGTTTCCGAGCAAATGCCCAAGCATGCGTACATTGCTTTTGAGGGGGGCATATTTTTCGTTCATAGTCATCCTGCCTTGTAATTTAACTACATCCATTTTCCCTTTCGGGGCTCACAATCTAACGAAAAACGCTAGTCGGAGTCAAATAAAGTAAACCTAGTTTGCACTTTTTATCGTTGAGGCAAGTGTACACTAGGCCTGACTCAAATCGTTATTATTACTGAAAATTTATTACATTTTTCGTTTTAACCAAAGCAATATTGATGGATTGCTTTGCGAATAATTTTTATCGTCGGGTCGATAAAATCTAAACTTAAGAACTCATCGGGCTGGTGAGCTTGGTCGATAGAACCGGGGCCGAGCACCAATGTTGGACAAAGCTGCTGCAGGAACGGCGCTTCTGTACAGTAGTTCACCGTTTCGGAATTCTGTTCACATAGGCTTTCCATGCCTTGTACAAAGGGATGCTGATGATCGCATTCATAACCAGGAATGGGTTCATGCAGTGCCGTTATGCTCAGTCGCCCGGGCCATTTTGCTTCAACCTCTTGAAGGGCATCACGCAGCAAGTTGTCTAAATTGTCGAGACTGATGCCGGGTAATGGACGGACATCGTAATGCAGTTCACAGCAACCACAGATACGGTTGGCACTATCACCGCCGTGAATATGACCGAGATTCAAGGTTGGACCGGGAATAGCAAAGCCTGGATGGTGATACTCTTTAATCAAGCGATCTCTGAGCTTCATCATGGCAAACAGCACTTCGTGCATAATTTCGATAGCGTTGACCCCAAGAGCGGGATCGGATGAGTGACCTGATTTTCCGGTGACGCGAATGGCATTCGCGACATGACCTTTGTGACCTCGAATTGGCACTAGGCTTGTTGGCTCACCAATAATGCAGTAGTCCGGATCAAAGGGGGCGCTTTGCGTAAAGTGTCGCGCGCCTAGCATGGTGGTTTCTTCGTCACAGGTAGCTAAAACATACAGCGGTTTGCTCTGTTTACTCCAATCAATGCTTTTTACCGCTTCATAAATAAAAGCAAAAAAGCCTTTCATATCGGCGGTGCCTAAACCGTAGAAGCGGTTGTTCGCTTCGGTAAGGTCATGAGGGTTGAAGTTCCAACGTCCCTCATCAAAAGGCACCGTATCGCTGTGTCCTGCCAATATTAGACCACCTTCACCTTCACCCATTTTGGCAATCATGTTGTATTTATTGCTTTCAACTTCAATCACCTCGACCTGAAAGCCGAGATCGGTCATCCAAGCGGCGAGTTTTTCAATCACGGCTTTATTGCCCAGATCCCAACTAGGGTCGGTTGAACTGATGGATGGGGTACTGATGAGTCCCTTGTAGACATCTAAAAAAGTCGCTAATTGCATATTATCTTCACTTCTATGGTTGACAGATGAATCTCAAGACGGTAAAACACATATTAAATCAAAATTAATGAATAAAAAATCAATTTAAAGCGATTTTTTTATATTACTACTCATTAATGCTTGGGTTCATCGAATTAATAACGGACGTAAAGTGATGCTAAAAACCACTATTATCGGCGCCAGCGGCTACACAGGAGCAGAATTAGCTCTGATGGTCTGCAAACATCCGCAGCTCAAGCTATCAGGTTTGTATGTTTCCGCCAATAGTGTTGATGCCGGAAAACCGATTTCTCAACTGCACGGTAAATTAGGCGGTGTGGTTGATATGCCTGTTCAAGCGCTTACCGATGTTGCTCAAGTAGCGGCACAGAGTGATGTGGTGTTTTTAGCAACGGCGCATGAAGTGAGCCATGATCTTGCCCCGACGTTTTTAGAGCAGGGCTGTCAGGTATTTGATTTGTCCGGCGCTTACCGTGTCCAGAGTGACAGCTTCTATACCCAGTTTTATGGCTTTGAACACCAAAATGCCAACTGGCTAGAACAAGCGGTATATGGTCTTGCGGAGTGGAACAGTGCCGCGATCCAGCAGGCACAACTAGTAGCGGTGCCGGGTTGTTACCCGACGGCTTCTCAATTGGCGATCAAGCCCTTGCTAGAAAAACAACTACTGGATACTCAAGTGTGGCCGGTGATCAATGCAACCAGTGGTGTTTCGGGCGCAGGGCGTAAAGCGAGTATGACCAATAGCTTTTGTGAGGTGAGCTTGCAACCTTATGGCATTTTTAATCATAGACACCAACCTGAGATTGCCACGCATCTGGGCTGTGATGTGATTTTTACTCCTCATCTTGGCAACTTTAAACGCGGTATTTTGGCGACGATCACCATGAAGTTGGCAGACGGCGTGAGTGAACAACAGGTTGCGGAAGCCTTCTCCGTTTATGCTGATACGCCATGTGTACGTGTAAAAAATAGCATTCCAAGAATACAAGATGTTGAAAATACGCCGTTTTGTGATATTGGTTGGCAGGTGCAAGGACAGCATATTATCGTGGTTTCTGCGATTGATAACCTGCTTAAAGGGGCATCGAGTCAAGCGATGCAATGTTTGAATATTAAAAATCAATTCGCCGAATTGACGGCACTCGTCTAGCAAAGGAGCTTGCTATGAACTCTACTTCATCACAATCCGTGCCGTTGGTCATCAAATTAGGTGGCGCTGCGCTTTCATGCACAAAGACTCTAGGGGATTTGTTTGGCGCAATTTCTCAATATCAGCAGCAAGCTCAGCGTGAAATTATTATTGTTCATGGTGGCGGTTATCTAGTCGATGAATTGATGCAGAAATTGCAGCTTCCGGTTGAAAAAAAACAAGGGCTACGCGTGACACCCTATGACCAAATTGGGGTGATTGCAGGTGCGTTGGCTGGGACTGCAAACAAACTATTGCAAGGCGACGCTATTAAAGCGGGCTTGAATACGGTAGGTCTTAGCTTGGCTGATGGTGGTCTGTGCCAAATTGTTGAGCTTGATCCAGAACTGGGCGCAGTCGGTGCGGCTTCTCCGGGTAATTCAGCGTTATTAAAAGCGGTGCTATCAACGGGTGCGCTGCCCATTATTAGTTCAATTGGTCACACGGCAGAAGGTCAGATCATGAATGTCAACGCCGACCAAGCCGCTGTTGCCGTTGCGGGTGCTTTAGATGCAGAGCTCGTTTTGCTGTCAGATGTCAGCGGTGTACTGGATGGTAAAGGACACTTGTTATCGAGTTTAAGCGCTGAACAAGCAGAGTCTTTGATTGCAGGGAAAGTGATCACTGATGGCATGATTGTGAAAGTACGAGCGGCACTGACGGCAGCCAATGACTTAGGTCGTCCCATTGAAGTCGCTACTTGGCGCTATCCAGAAAAACTGACGGAGTTGTTCGCAGGGAACAGCATCGGAACACAATTTGTACCCAATTAATCTTAATGTTTATTATACCGATGCGCTGACCGCCTCAGGCACGGATTTCAGGAGAGAAATAAAATGAGTAAACCATCTGTAAACAAGGTAGTTGTGGCCTATTCTGGCGGTCTTGATACCTCAGTAATCATCCCATGGCTAAAAGAGAACTATGACTGTGAAGTGGTGGCGTTTGTCGCTGATGTGGGTCAGGGTGAAGAAGAGTTGGTTGGTATCGAAGAGAAAGCGAAAGCTTCAGGTGCTTCCGAGTGTTACGTGGTCGATCTTAAAGAAGAAATGGTCGCTGACTACATTTACCCAACACTAAAAACTGGCGCATACTACGAAGGTAAGTATTTGCTAGGGACTTCAATGGCGCGTCCAATCATTGCTAAAGCGCAAGTTGAGATCGCGCGTAAAGTAGGTGCTGATGCGCTTTGTCACGGTTGTACTGGTAAAGGTAACGACCAAGTGCGTTTTGAAGGTGCGTTTGCTGCGCTTGCGCCGGATCTTGCTGTGATTGCACCATGGCGTGAATGGGATTTGGTCAGCCGTGAAGAGTGCCTCGATTATCTTGCCGAGCGCAACATTCCTTGTAGCGCTTCACTGACCAAGATTTATTCTCGTGATGCTAACGCTTGGCATATTTCTACGGAAGGTGGCGTACTGGAAAATACTTGGAATGCGCCAAATGAAGATTGCTGGGAATGGACGGTTGCTCCTGAACAAGCACCGGATCAGGCGGAATACGTCACGCTGGAAGTGAAGCAGGGTGAAGTGGTTGCGGTTGATGGTGAGCAAATGACACCATATAACGCTTTGGTTTACCTCAATGATAAGGGTTCTAAACATGGCGTGGGTCGTATTGATATCGTTGAAAACCGTCTTGTCGGTATGAAGTCTCGTGGTTGTTATGAAACTCCAGGAGGCACCATCATGATGGAAGCATTGCGTGCCGTTGAGCAATTGGTTCTTGATAAAGCGTCGTATGAATTCCGTGAAGAGTTAGGTGTCAAAGCATCACACCTTGTTTACGATGGTCGTTGGTTTACACCGCTATGTAGCTCAATTCTTGCGGCATCAGAAGAGTTAGCGAAAGATGTGAATGGTGAAGTGGTGGTGAAACTCTACAAGGGTCAAGCAACCGTCACGCAAAAACGCAGTGATAACAGCTTGTATTCAGAAGAGTTTGCGACTTTTGGTGAAGACGACGTGTATGACCAAAGCCATGCGGGCGGCTTTATCCGTCTTTACTCACTTGCAAGTCGTATCAGAGCGCTAAACGCAGCGAAAAAATAATTAACATTGATTGTTTGACCGTTAATCACCCCATTTGGTAACAAATGGGGTTTTCTTTTTGCAGTAAAAGTGATTAATAACTTATGCTTACGGGAATGAAACGCGAGCACTTGAGTGCCTTGCCTTAATCATAATAAACATAAGTAGAAAATTATTTTGAATACTTATGTGGAATTAATGAATTTTTACTTTATTTTTAGCCGCAATTGCCGTAACTTTAAGCTTATCGATTTAGGCATCGTTTTTCATCGTTCAGTACACGGCAAAGACCGAGCAGTTTAGGAGAGACACAATGGCATTATGGGGCGGAAGATTTACCCAAGCAGCAGATACGAGATTCAAAGACTTCAATGATTCATTGCGCTTTGATTATCGACTTGCTGAGCAAGATATTGTTGGCTCCATTGCTTGGTCAAAAGCGTTAGTATCGGTGAATGTACTCACCGAAGATGAGCAGCAAAAACTAGAATTAGCGCTGAATGAACTTAAATTAGAAGTGATGGAAGATCCTGAACAGATCTTGCGTTCTGATGCCGAAGATATCCATAGTTGGGTCGAGCAGCAACTGATAGGCAAAGTGGGCGACTTGGGCAAGAAGCTTCATACCGGGCGTTCTCGTAATGACCAAGTCGCGACGGATCTTAAACTTTGGTGTCGTCAACAAGGACAACAACTGCTGCTAGGGCTAGATAGACTGCAAATGCAGATGGTTGAAGTAGCAAAAGCACATCAAGGCACGGTACTGCCAGGCTACACTCACCTGCAAAGAGCTCAGCCTGTCACATTTGCTCACTGGTGTTTGGCGTATGTCGAAATGTTCGAGCGTGACTACTCCCGTCTTGAGGATGCCATCAAGCGTCTAGACACATGCCCGTTGGGTTCTGGGGCGTTAGCGGGTACCGCTTATCCTATGGACCGTGAGCAGTTAGCCCACAATCTTGGTTTCCACCGTGCAACCCGTAATAGTCTCGATTCGGTTTCTGATCGTGACCATGTTATGGAGTTAATGTCGATTGCCTCTATCTCTATGCTGCACCTTTCTCGTCTTGCAGAAGATATGATTTTTTATAATTCCGGTGAGTCGAACTTTATTGAGCTAGCGGATACGGTCACTTCTGGATCGTCTCTGATGCCACAAAAGAAAAACCCAGATGCATTGGAGTTGATTCGTGGTAAGACTGGGCGTGTTTATGGTTCGCTTGCTGGCATGATGATGACGGTAAAAGCTTTGCCTTTGGCTTATAACAAAGATATGCAGGAAGACAAGGAAGGGCTGTTTGACGCTCTAGATACTTGGAATGATTGTATGGAGATGGCAGCGCTTTGCTTTGATGGGATTAAAGTCAATGGCGAGCGTACACTAGAAGCTGCGAAGCAAGGCTACGCCAATTCTACAGAGTTGGCGGATTATCTGGTGGCGAAAGGGATCCCATTCCGTGAAGCTCACCATATTGTGGGGGTTGCCGTGGTGAGTGCGATAGCCAAAGGCTGCGCATTAGAAGAGTTATCAATTGAGGAACTCAAACAGTTCTCGGAAGTTATTGATAGCGATGTGTACGAAATCCTAACGATTGAAAGCTGCTTAGAAAAACGCAGTGCGCTAGGTGGAGTCTCACCAACACAAGTGAACTATGCGGTGAATCAAGCGGAGAAACGTTTACTCGCGAGAGATAACTCGAAAGTGAAAGTACGCTCGGCGAGATTGACGGACATTGATGCACTTGAAAGCATGGTTGCTTATTGGGCGAATCTCGGTGAAAACCTACCACGCAATCGCAATGAATTAGTCAGAGACATCGGTTCATTTGCGGTAGCAGAGCATCATGGTGAAGTGACCGGTTGTGCATCGCTGTATGTGTATGACTCTGGGTTGGCGGAAATTCGTTCTCTAGGAGTAGAAGCTGGATGGCAGGGACAAGGTCAAGGTACCGCGATTGTTCAACACCTTGTTGAGAAGGCGCGTAAAATGGCCATCAAGAAAGTGTTTGTACTAACGCGTACTCCTGAATTCTTTATGAAGCATGACTTTATTCCGACCTCTAAAACATTGCTTCCAGAAAAAGTGCTAAAAGATTGCGACCAATGCCCAAGACAGCACGCTTGTGATGAAGTGGCATTGGAAGTGAACCTTGTTGAACAGGTTATTGCCAAGGTGAATGTCGCTTAACTATCTGAAAAATAGTTAGATTAAAAATTAAATTAATTTAATTTAGAAAATTCATCAGAAACATTGAACCAACAGGAAAAGGCGGAGTCTACTAAAGTACCACTGCTTTTTCTTAGAAGAATCTAAGAAGGCCCCAAGTCAGTTTTGACTCTGGGGCTTTTTTCTTTTCAGCCCCTATCCCCTAAAATCTAGCCCCTAAAACCTAGAAGCACAGATAACCAAACAAACCTATTGATAGTCAACCCCTAATATTGATATTGTACTCATAGTTATTTTCTATCGGAGAGAAACATGAACATTCGAGATTTCGAGTACCTAGTCGCGTTGGCGGAGCATAAGCATTTTCGCAAGGCTGCGGAGGCTTGTTTTGTGAGTCAGCCGACCTTGAGTGGTCAGATCCGAAAGCTTGAAGATGAGATTGGCACTTCTCTGTTAGAGCGCAGCAGCCGTCGCGTGCTATTTACCGATGCGGGCTTACAGCTGGTGGACCAAGCGCAGCGCGTTTTGAAAGAAGTGAAAACCTTTCGAGAAATGGCTGCGGGTCAAAGTGGTGAGATGACAGGACCGATGCATATTGGTTTTATCCCAACCGTGGGACCTTACTTATTGCCTAAAATTGTTCCAAGACTCAAAGAAGCGTTTCCTGATCTGGAGTTGTATCTGCACGAAGCCCAAACCCATCAACTGGTTCGCCAATTAGAGGATGGAAAATTGGATTGCTTGGTACTGGCTTCGGTTCCAGAGACCGCCCCATTTAAAGAGATTGAGGTTTACAATGAACCACTAAGTATCGCCATCCCTTGTGATCACGAATGGGCAAGTCTATCTGAGATTGAAATGGATCAGTTGGAAGGTAAAACGGTTCTGTCATTAGGGGATGGGCACTGTTTACGTGATCAAGCTTTGGGCTATTGCTTTGCTGCCGGAGCAAAAGATGATGAGCGTTTCAAAGCGACCAGCCTAGAAACTTTACGCAATATGGTGGCGGCAGGAGCGGGTATCACATTATTACCTGAGTTATCTTTGCCGTTAGATAAAGTAAAAGATGGCGTCTGCTATGTTAAAGCTGTCAATCCAACACCAGCAAGAAGCTTGGTACTCGCTTATCGTCCTGGCTCACCATTGCGCCCAAGGTATGAAAGATTGGCTGCCTCGATTTCTGAATATTTAAACGCTTAAAGCCGAATGATAAAACAAGGGTCTTGTAGTTTGACCACAAGACCCTTGTTGATTTGCTAGGCAAAGGGACGATTTGTCTTGGAGATAAGCAGCCTTTGCGTAATGAACAACTCAAAGTAATATCCAGTCCAAGTACTGTCCCGTCTAAGTCATGCTCGGTCTAAGTGATGCTCGCTCTAAGTGATAAGCAGTGTCGCTAAGCCAAGAAAGACCGATAAGCCCACAACGTCAGTAATCGTGGTTAGCGCCATTCCGCCAGCTAGGGCTGGATCGATATTGAGTTTCTTTAATAAAATCGGAATGGTTACCCCAGCAATGCCCGCAACCACAAGGTTGGTTAGCATAGCGGCTGAGATGATGCCACCCAGCACCCAGTTACTCTTCCATGCGACAACAATACCGCCAATAATCAGCGCCCACAAAATACCGTTGAGTAAGCCAATGGCAGCTTCTTTAAGTAACAGTTCTCTCCGGTTACTATCACCGATATGACCCAAGGCGAGCCCGCGAATCACTAGAGCGATCGTTTGGTTACCGGCAACACCTCCCATAGATGGGACGATGGTCATTAAGATGGCAATAGCGGCCATTTGTTCAAGGGTCGCTTCAAACATATTGGAGACTGAAGCCGCAGCCAGCGCGGCTAATACGTTAGCGCCTAACCAGACACTGCGTCGTCTGGCTGATTTCACCACGGGTGCAAAGGTATCTTCATCATCATCCATACCTGCCATACTCATCATTGAGTGTTCTGCATCTTCACGAATGATATCGACCACATCATCAATGGTAATACGACCGACAAGATGCTGTTGACTGTCAACAACCGGCGCTGAAACCCAGTCACGACGTTCGAACAAAGAGGCAACATCGGAATCACTCGTTTCAACATGGATAGCTTCATCGGCATCGTCCATGACATCGGCGACTTTGACATCGGGCTGGCTGGTTAAAAGTGTGGCCAAAGAAAGGTGACCAATCAGCATGTCTTCATCGTCAATAACATAGAGAGCATCGGTGGCTTCCGGCAATTCACCTTTCATTCTTAGGTAACGCAACACGACATCAATATCGACGTCACCACGGATGGTGATAAAGTCGGTATTCATAATGCCGCCGGCGCTATCCTCTGGATAAGAGAGGGCGGTTTCGACACGGAGTCGATCTGCGGTGTCCATTTGCGATAGGACTTCGCGGGAAACATCGTCGGGGAGACTACGTAACACATACGCTACGTCATCGGTGTCCATCCCTTCAGTTGCTTCGGCCAACTTCTCTGGTGCCATTTTGGACACAAGACCATCTTTGACATCCTCATTCAGTTCATCGAGGATTTCACCATAGTCTTCAGGATCCGTTAGCTGCCATAAAACTTCACGACTTTTACGGGGTGAGGCTTCTAAAAGATGTGCAATATCTTCAGGTTCCATGTCCTGAAGTTGTCTACGAACATAAACGAAACGCCCATTTTCAAGCGCCTCGCTTACTTCTTGTAGGGTCTGGTGAGCTTGGTCGAATTCTATTTGCTCTGCCATTGATCCCCCTAAAGGTAAATATATTGATCAGTCGATTAATAAACGTATGTTCATTATAGAGCCTAACCAATTAGATTAATAAACAAATCATGAGTTTGCTGAGTGTGGTTAATTTTAGCAGTTGAGAGGCGGCAGCAGAGGATTATTCTTCTTCGTCGAATCTATGTTCTACCAGTTCACATACAGCATCAAGCGCGCCTTGGGCATCTTTTCCTTGCGACTTGATCGTGATGTTTTCACCTTGAGCCGACTCAAGCATAAGCAGCCCCATGACACTATCAGCCGTGGCTTCTTTGTTCTCATGATTACAGATGGTGAGTGTTGCATCAAAGCTTTGTGCTAGCTCAACCAATTTTACAGCCGCTCGAGCATGAAGACCAAGGCGGTTTTGAATAAGAACGGTGCGAGAGAGTGTCATTGTCTTCCTTGTTACTACTTTTTGTCTTCTAATGAAGTATGGCGAATTTTAACTTGATGTCCCAAGCTCATAAAATACTGCCCCAACTTTTCAGTTAGATAGACTGAACGATGTTTACCGCCAGTGCAACCAATCGCCACAGTAAGGTAGCTGCGGTTGTTTTTTTCTAGCATAGGTAACCAGCGCTCGACGAAATTTTGGATATCGGTACGCAGTTCAGCAACTTCCGGGATAACATCTAAAAATGCAATGACGGGCTCATCTAACCCGGTAAATGGTCGCAGAGCTGGTTCCCAGTGAGGGTTAGGCAAAAATCGCACATCAAATACATAGTCAGCATCTTGCGGCATACCGTTTTTAAAGCCAAAAGATTGAAACACCATAACTAGATCGCGCTTTTCTTTGCCTTCAAGCTCGACTCGAATTTTTTCACTTAAGTCGTGAATAGACTGCTGACTGGAATCGATCAGAAAGTCAGCTTGATCTCGGATAGGTGTGAGTAAGCATTTCTCGCGATCGATAGCTTGCTCTAGGCTTAATTTATCTTCAAGTTGCGAGAGAGGGTGAATGCGACGAGTTTCGCTGTAGCGTTTCAGTAATACCTCTTTTGAAGCATCAAGGAACAGGACCTGTATTTGATGTTGCTTACCTATTTGCTCAAGCTGTAGAGACAGACTCGAGAGGTTGGTCGGCAAATTACGAATATCAATGCTAACGGCAACGTTTTGATTGGAGTCTTTCGTTGTTGAAACAAAAGAATCCAAAAGGCTAACGGGTAGGTTATCGACACAGTAATACCCTAAATCTTCCAGCACTCTAAGAGCAACACTTTTACCTGCACCTGAGTGACCACTGACTATGATTAAGCGCATACTGTATTCCGGCAATGATTAATGGCTAATGATGATATCGAATAGCTCTTGATCGCTTTGAGCTTTTCTCAGTTGTTTGAGAACAGTTTTATCATTTAAACGCGCTGCCATACATGACAATGTGTTTAAATGTTCTTTACACTGTGCGTCTGGCACCAACAGGGCAAACATGAGGTCAACAGGGCGATTATCGATGGAGTTGAAATCGACGGGCTGTTGGCATTGCAGTAAAACGGCGACGGCTTTGTCGCTGTCTTGCATTCTCGCATGGGGAATGGCTATTCCGTTGCCAATTCCTGTACTTCCGACTTTTTCGCGACTTAGCATACATTCGAACAGTTCTGTTGGATTTTGTCCGGTATGTTCTGCGGCAATCTCACTAATAATTTCTAAAGCACGTTTTTTGCTTGTGCATTGGACTGCACTTTTGGTGCAGTCCAATGTCAATACTTCGTTGATTTGCATGTTAGTGGCTACTTAGTTTTTCTTTGTGTTTGTTCAACTGTCTAACCAGTTTATCGACCAGAGCGTCGATTGCAGCGTACATATTCTCATCGTCTGCTGCAGCGTGAATCTCGGCTTGGTTCACATGGAGCGTAGCTTCTGCGATTTGGTTTAATTTTTCAACTTTTAAAATGACATTAATACTATTTATATGGTCAAAAAAGCGCTCTAGCTTTTGGAACTTACTCTGAACGTAGTCTTGCATTGCGTCAGTAACATCGACATGGTGGCCTGTAATTTGAATTTGCATAGACTTTCCTTCTTGGTTAGTGGCCCTATAGTAGGCGTTTACGCTGACTGGAAGGGGCAATGCCCAACGATTCACGGTACTTAGCGATGGTTCGTCTAGCTACCTGAATTCCTTGGTCAGCCAGTTGGGTAGCAATTTTGCTATCACTCAATGGCTTGGCTGGGTTTTCCGCAGCGACAAGCTTCTTGATTAAGGCTCGAATCGCAGTAGAGGAGCATTCCCCACCGTTGTCTGTAGAGACATGACTCGAGAAAAAGTACTTAAGTTCAAAAATTCCACGGGGTGTATGCATGTATTTCTGTGTTGTTACACGAGAAATGGTGGATTCATGCATTTCTACAGCTAAAGCTACGTCATTGAGAACCATCGGCTTCATTGCTTCTTCGCCATGCTCAAAGAAATCGTGTTGATGTTCGACGATACACTTTGCCACTTTGAGCAGGGTTTCATTACGGCTCTCAAGGCTCTTAATTAACCATTTCGCTTCTTGAAGATTGGAGCGAATGTATTGACTATCTGGGCTATTACCCGTTCCAAGTTGTGCATACTGCTGATTCACTTTGAGCTTCGGTGCACTGTCTGGATTTATTTGTACCACCCATTTACCATGATCTTTGAAAACCGACACGTCAGGTACAACGTATTCTGTTTCGTCAGGTGTAATCTTGCTACCCGGACGTGGGTCGAGTTGCTGAATCAGTTTTAACACTTCTCGTAATTCAGCTTCTTTAAGCTTAGTCTCTTTGATGACAAGCTTGTAGTCACGATTACCGAGTTGGTCGATGTGGTTGGTAAGGACTAACTTGGCTTCTGTAAGCCATGGAGTATCTTCTGGATACGTTGCTAGTTGCAGCAACAAGCAGTCTTGTAAGTTAACCGAGGCAACACCCAGAGGATCAAATTGCTGAACGCGTTTTTTTACCGCAACCACTTCGTCCAGTTCGACATCTTCAATATCAAGACTGTCTAAGATCTCTTCGCAGCTTAGGGTGAGGTATCCGTAGTTATCGACAGCGTCGATGATGGCGAGAGCAATGGCGCGATCGATTTCCGAGAAAGGGGTTAGACCTAACTGCCAAACAAGATAGTCTTGCAGAGACTGAGTGGTTTCACCTTGGTAGATAGGCATGTCGTCGTCAAGGGCGATACCGGTATTCCCCGTGTTCGCGCTGTAGACGTCATCCCAAGTGGTATCCATTTCTAGTTCGTTAGAAATTTCCGATTTCTCTATCTGTTCTGAGCTATCTTTTAGATCAGGTTCGCTAAGGATGTCGGCGCTGACTTCGGCCTCTTCTTTGCCTTCAGATGAGTTCTTTTCTTCGTTGGCCGGTACGTCATCCGTTGACTCTTCAACATCGAGTAAGGGGTTAGAATCTAACGCCTCTTGAATCTCTTGTTGCAGATCAAGCGTCGACAACTGCAGCAAGCGAATAGCCTGTTGCAGTTGAGGTGTCATCGCTAATTGTTGACCTAGCTTGAGTTGTAATGAGGGTTTCATTAAGTGTTGTTGGCCTATTATTAAAAATTTCTACACACGCCTATTTAATCATAGTCTGAATTGTTCACCGAGATAAACCTGTTTTACATGCTCATTATTGAGAACATCTTCCGGTGAGCCTTCGGCAATGAGATGACCTTGGCTAACTATGTAGGCTTTTTCACAAACATCCAATGTTTCGCGAACGTTGTGGTCAGTTATCAAAACACCTAAGCCTCTGTCGCGCAAGTGTTCTATAATTTTCTTTATATCAATAACTGAGATTGGGTCAACCCCAGCAAAGGGTTCATCAAGCAGAATAAACTGCGGGTTTGCAGCCAAAGCTCTAGCGATTTCTACTCGTCTTCTTTCACCACCGGAGAGAGCCATACCTGCACTTGCTCGAATATGCTGGATATTAAACTCATCCAATAAATCTTCTAGTCGGTCTTGGCGTTCCTCTTCAGTCAGCTCTTTTCGCGTTTGAAGTACCGCCATGATGTTGTTTTCAACACTCAGTTTACGAAAAATAGAGGCTTCTTGAGGGAGATAACCAATCCCCATACGCGCACGGCTGTGCATAGGAAGTACGCTGATGTCTTCGCCATCGATAGAAATGGTCCCTTCATCTCGCGCAACTAAGCCGACAATCATATAAAACGAGGTGGTTTTTCCTGCTCCGTTAGGACCAAGAAGACCGACAATCTGTCCAGATTCAACCGAGAGACTAACGTCGGAAACGACCTTTCTATTTTTATAACTTTTCGCTAAGTGAGATGCTTTTAATAGCGCCATAACTGTGCTGCTTACTCTTGAATTTGTTGCGGTTGTAGTACGGTAGATACACGCTCTTTGGAGCTACCATCGGCGATCAGTTTTTGGGTTGAAATACTGTAATTGATCGTCGTACCACGGATAGTGTTGCCATCTTGCGCTAGCATTGCATTACTGGTCATTGTCAGACGATCTTGCTTGAGTGAATAACGCAACGTGTCAGCTTCGCCTTTCAGTTCTTTGCCATCGTCTGTTAATTGGGAAAATGTCGCAGGCTTTCCGAAACCCTCGATATCTTGAATTTCCCCCGTCTTTGCATCGCGAGTGACGATAATCTTATCGGCATTAATGTTGATGCTTCCCTGTTTCAACTTAACATCACCGGCAAACGTCACTTGATTACTCTTCATATCAAGCTGTTGTGTATCTGAATCAATATAAACGGGCTGCTTTGTATCCGTTGATAGAGCAAAGGCAGAGGCCGAAAATAAAACACAAAGACTAATACTGAGGTGAGAGAATTTCATATTTGCTGTTCACTTTTTTGTAGAGCTCGGCAAGGTGATTGGCAAAATTTCCTTTCATTGCCGCACCTTGCGTTTCAAATTGTGGGCCGAGTAGAAGGGTGTCAGTATCCGCCCAAAAGTCGCGATTGTCTAACTGAATACCCATCTGCTCTGTTGATAAAGTATCGAAACCGGATTCAGGTAACAGATTTCTAGCAATCACATTACCATAAAGTGTCAATACTTCATCCTTATCTAATACTGCTCGGTTTGCTGATATTTCCCATTCCTGCGTGCTGCCATCAGCGAAAATACGCAATACGGGGTAATCAAAGATTGTCTCTTCTTTTTTAGCAAAGTGAGAAAGATGTGACGAACTAATGCTATAGCTGCGCATACCATTATTGGTGTAAGCCACGTTTTGAAGATTGCGCGCGTTGAATGCAGGCATTTCAATGCCTGGATTCACGGTAATAACCGAATCATCTTCGTTAGTCCAAAGGTAGTAGCCACAACCGATGGAAATCAACACCAGTACCCCATATAGAATACGAGACAAACTCATATACTGAGACCCTTATGAGTCTCTAGTTCGCCTTTTGCTTCTAATATCAGGTCACACACTTCACGTACCGCGCCCCGTCCGCCAGGAATGGTTGTGGTATGGATCGCTTTACGTTGCAGCAATGGGTGCCCATCAGCAACGCAGACTCCCAGCGCGACTTTTTCCATTACTGGCCAATCAATCAAGTCATCACCAATGTAGGCGGTGTGCTCAGGAGCGATATTCAGTTTAGAAACAATATCCTGATACGCTTGGAGCTTATTGTCTTGTCCTTGATAGATGAGTTCTATGCCTAAAGCATTCATGCGATTTTCGACGATTTGAGACTGTCTACCGGTAATGATCGCGATTTCGATGCCAGCATTCATTAATGACTTAATGCCATAGCCGTCACGAGTATGAAAGGTTTTCAGTTCTTCGCCCTGGTTGCCCATAAAGACCAAACCGTCAGAGAACACACCGTCGACGTCGCAGATTAATAGCTTTATCTTGGCGGCAATCTCGACAATGTTTTTATCTACTGGACCATAAAGTGTTTCAATTTTTTGTGTCATTAGACGACCCCTGCTTTTAATAGATCATGCATATTTAATGCGCCCACTACTTTGTCTTGTCCCGCTAGTTTACCTTGTTCGACTAAGATTAAACCATTGATGTTCTTGGACTGCATAAGATGGAGACCCTCTGCCGCTAATAGGTGTGGAGAGGTCGTGGTTGGGTTTTCTGTCATGACTTCACCAATTTTAGTGGTGTGAATATCGATGCGCTTATCTAAAATACGCCGCAAATCACCGTCGGTGAATAGACCCAATAGATGTTGATGTTCATCAATGATGGTGGTCATACCTAAACCTTTATCAGAGATTTCTAATAGCGCATCGCGGACTAAGGTGTCGGCACTGACAGTCGGTAATGCATCACCAGAGTGCATAATATCGCTTAATTTTAGTAGTAATTTACGACCTAATGCCCCACCAGGATGAGAAAGGGCAAAATCCTGTTCATTAAATCCACGCGCTTCAAGCAGCGCGACCGCCAAGGCGTCCCCCATCACAAGAGTGGCGGTTGAACTTGAGGTCGGTGCTAAACCGAGAGGACAAGCTTCTTTAGGAACTGTAATTTGTAAGTGGAAGTCAGACAGTTTAGCCATGCTTGATTCTGGTTTTCCAGTCATGCTGACGGTGCGAATACCCAAGCGCTTAAATACTGGAAACAAACCCAAGATTTCATCCGATTCGCCTGAGTTTGAAATTGCGATCACGAGGTCTTTGGCTTCAACCATACCAAGATCGCCATGCGCTGCTTCGCCGGGATGAACAAAAAATGCTGAGGTGCCCGTGCTCGCGAGCGTCGCCGCTATCTTTTTGCCGATGTGACCGGATTTCCCCATGCCCATGACAATGACTTTACCTGCATGATTGAGAATAGTGTCACAAACGGCAGCAAATTGGTCATCGAAATAGTGTTCAATATGTTTCAGCGCTTGTACTTCAATATCCAACACCCGCTTAGCACTTTGGATATAATCAAATCTAGACATGAAATTCGCCCTTATGCTGCCATGTTTGCAAATAGATAAACCTGATAACCAATGAAGAGCACGATTAGGATGCCACCTTCAATGCGATTAATGCTCTTGGATTTGCCTAAGGCCATCACCACTAACAGTAAAGAAACCGCTAGCATAACCCAGAAGTCACGCCCCATTGCATATTCACTGAGTACCGAAGGATTGATAAGACCTGGTAGTCCCATTACGGCAAGGATGTTAAACACGTTGGAGCCGATAATATTGCCCACAGCCATATCATCTTCGCCTTTCAATACGCCAGCAAGAGAAGCGGCCAGTTCAGGCAAGCTGGTACCGATAGCGATGATGGTTAAACCGATCACGAGATCGCTCATTCCGAAATACTGAGCAATCGTGACCGCACTATCAACCAATCGATCGGCGGCGAGTGGTAGCACAATTAAGCCGATCACAACCCACATGGCAGCTTTGCCGTTGCTAACGCCCTCTGGTACTTCAGACTCTTGCTCTTCGAGCATGGCATCGCTGCCGCCTTTGGCTTTTTCTGCTTGGCTGATTCTTAGCATGGTGATGATAAAGGCTAAAAATAGTACAACGAGTAATACACCTTCATAGAAGCCCAAATAGTTATCCCAAAGTAGGGCGCCAGCAATGAGTGTGACAACAATCATCAGCGGCAGTTCTCGCTTAAGCACCGCGGAAGAGATAGATAAAGGCTTGATAAGTGCAGTAATACCTAAGATAAGTGCGATATTGGCAATGTTGGAGCCTAAGACGTTGCCCACTGCGGTGTCAGTTTTTCCATCCAGTGCGGCAGTCGCAGATACCATCATCTCAGGAGCGGATGATCCCATCGCTAGAATCGTCATACCAATAACGAGGGGGGATATCCCAAAGTTCCTTGCTAAAGCAGCTGACCCAAAAACCAGTTTGTCTGCACTCCAGACTAGAAAAACCAGACCAATAATAAGAAAAACGACAGCTTCAAGCATTTGGGATATCCATGGTGTTTAATAAAGATATTTGGCGGCTAATTCTACGGCTTGCGTGCCAAAATGGAAGTATATCAATCAATAAATTAGTAATTATACCGCGTCTGGCCTTGTTGCACTCATGCTGACGGTTATTGGGTATAAGTTAAGTCTACAACTAAAATTTATGGAGTCGCATTATTTAGCCCTCTCAGCATTATCTCGTCGTTCTCGCATTTTGCGTCTTTAACCACGTTAAAATGGGTAAATTTTTGATATAGAGCATTTATTGTAGATGAAATTATGTCAGTAATTGTATCCTCGGGTTTCATTCATCTTCAGGTCAGACTAATATTGATGCTTCTTGATTTCCGGTTCATCAGAAAGGAATGGTATGTTAAACAATAGCTTGGTGTCAGTGAAAGGTCTCTCTTTTACTCGCGGAGAGCGTGTTATCTTCGATGACATCAGCTTGGATGTGCCTAGAGGAAAAGTCACCGCGATTATGGGACCGTCAGGGATTGGTAAAACGACATTATTAAGATTGATCGGCGGTCAACTTCAACCGGATAAAGGTGAGATCTGTTTTGAATCCGACAACATTCCTGCCTTGTCTAGAAAACGCCTTTACCAAGTACGCAAAAAAATGGGCATGTTGTTTCAGTCGGGAGCACTCTTTACTGACCTCAATGTACTGGAAAATGTGGCATTTCCTCTTCGAGAGCATACGGAACTTAGCGAAGAAATGATTCGAACGTTGTCGCTGCTTAAGCTAGAAGCCGTAGGTCTACGTGGTGCTTCACAGTTAATGCCCAGTGAATTGTCTGGCGGTATGGCTCGGCGAGCAGCGTTGGCAAGGGCGATTGCTCTTGATCCTGAGTTAATCATGTATGACGAACCGTTTGTTGGTCAGGACCCGATTACTATGGGAATTTTGGTTGAGCTTATTGGTAAGTTAAATCGTGCCTTGAACCTCACCTCTATTGTCGTCTCTCATGATGTTCCAGAGGTGATGTCGATAGCTGATTGGGCTTATTTGTTGGTCGATGGACGTATTATCGCTCAAGGCTCGCCGGAAGATTTGCGTAATAATCCGGATGCGGGTGTTCAGCAATTTTTGCAAGGAAACTCGGATGGTCCGGTGCCATTTCGCTTTCCTAGCCCACCGTTAGCTGAGGAGTTGTTTTCGTGATGTCCGATTGGATACAAAGCTTGGGTCATAAGACGTTATCCCTATGTTATGCATGGGGGCGAGCTACATTTATGTTGATGGGAGTGTTGTTTGCCAAGCCTCAGCCAAGTAAGCATTTTCCCCTGCTACTCAAACAATTGCATAACTTAGGTGTACAGTCTCTCGCGATTATTGTGGTTTCTGGTCTATTTATCGGTATGGTGTTGAGCCTGCAAGGCTATATCGTGCTGGTGGACTATGGTGCAGAAGGAAGCCTGGGACAGATGGTTGCGCTATCGCTGCTAAGAGAGTTGGGACCTGTCGTGACGGCGTTGCTTTTTGCTGGACGTGCTGGCTCTGCCTTGACGGCAGAAATTGGTCTAATGAAAACAACAGAGCAACTCTCTAGCTTAGAAATGATGGCAATAGACCCCATTCGTCGAGTGGTGTCGCCACGATTTTGGGCGGGTGTGATCTCGATGCCTATGCTGGCGATGATTTTTATGTCGGTCGGGATTTTAGGCGCGCATGTTGTTGGGGTTGACTGGAAAGGCGTGGATCACGGCAGCTTCTGGTCTGCAATGCAGTCATCGGTTGAGCTTGGCAAAGATATTGGTAATAGCTTTATCAAATGTGTTGCCTTTGCTATTACCGTCACTTGGATTGCTCTATTTAATGGTTATGATGCCTTGCCGACTTCCGAAGGTATTAGCCGTGCAACCACCAAAACGGTGGTTCACTCATCACTGGCTGTTTTAGGCCTAGATTTTATTCTTACCGCCCTCATGTTTGGCAGCTAAATTTAAGGATTATTCGATGCAACAAACACGTAAGTTGGAATTATGGGTTGGTAGCTTTGTTCTTATTGGGCTTTGCGCCATTTTGTTTATGATTTTTCAAGTTGCTGACGTAAAGGGGTTAGGTTCAAGCGATACTTATACCCTAGAAGCTCGCTTCGATAATATCGGCAGTTTAAAAGTTCGCTCCCCAGTTAAAGTTGGGGGAGTGGTTGTTGGCCGTGTTAGCGCTATCCAGTTAGATAAAGAAAGTTATCTACCGACGGTGACGTTAGCGCTAAATAGTGATTATCAGTTCCCTGAAACGTCGAGTGCGCAGATTCTTACCTCTGGATTGATCGGTGAGCAATATATCGGACTAGTACCGGGTTTCATTTTTGACGATGAAGGCTATTTATCCGATGGCGACCGTATCGAAGACACCAAGTCTGCTCTAGTCTTAGAAGATATGATCGGCCAGGTATTGTATAGCATTAGCGGCAGTGATGATTCGAAGTAGGAGCAGTAGTATGTTTAAGAAGTATTTTTCGTGGTTGGCTGTAATCGTGGTTTCTTTTGGTAGTGTTGCTGCGGATATCGAGATTGATAGAACCGATCCTTACAACATGATGCAGCAGGTATCAATGCATGCGTTTGGTCGTTTGAAATCCGAGCAAGATAAGATAAAAGCCGATCCTGACTACCTAAAAGTGGTGGTAAATGAAGAGCTGATGCCTTACGTCAATGACCGTTATGCCGCACTTAAATTGTTAGGTCCTAATCTAAAAGGGGCAAAACGTGAGGATGTATTGACGTTTATCAATGCTTTTCATGGTTATCTTGTGACTTCGTATGCTCAAGTTTTAACTCAGTACGATGGTCAAGAGATCCGTTTTGGAAACCGACCGGTCATTGATGATCAAACCAGCATTGCAGGTGTGCAAGTGACCATCTTGGACAGCCCAAGACCGAATATTAGACTTGAGTTTAAACTGCGCAAAGATAAAAAATCGGGCGAGTGGAAGGCCTTTGATATGATTGCGGAAGGCGTGAGTCTGCTATCTAGCAAGCAATCAGAGTGGAATAGTAAGATTCGCCAAGAGGGGATTTTGTCTGTTGCAGAAGAGCTACAAAGATTAGCGGATACTCCAATTCGCGTTGAAGGTAGTAAGTAATGTCATCGGCAACGATTGAAGTTATTGAAGCGAGTAACTATCGATTGAAAGGGGACATCACACATACCAGTGTGCCGTTCTTGTGGCAGCAGGTAATGAGCTTGCCGTTTGCGGTTGAGCAGTTGGAGGTGTCATTGCAGCATACAACGCGCTTTGATTCTGCGGGACTCGTGATGTTAATTCACTTATTAGAGCATGCAAAAAATCGAAAGTGTCATATAATGCTCAGCTTCATACCGAAACAACTAGAAATATTAATCGAATTATACAACCTAGATTCGGTGATTGAGAAACATATTTAGGAGTATCTTGTGGATAGCACAAAAGTACAGGAACTATTGCAAAACGCATTAAATCTTGCAGAGCTACATGTAAAGGGTGAAGGTAGCCACTATGAGGTAATTGCTGTTGATGCGCAGTTCGACGGCATGAGCCGTGTCAAGAAACAACAGCTGATCTACGGACCTCTTATGGAATATATTCAGCGTAATGACATCCACGCAGTTTCAATTAAAGCCTACACACCAGAAGAGTGGGCTCGTGATAAAAAGCTGATGTCTTTATAAGGTTTTATTGATGGATAAGTTTCAAGTTATTGGATCGAACCAACCACTATCTGGTGAGGTATCGATCTCAGGCGCCAAGAATGCAGCGCTTCCTATCTTATTTGCTTCGATTCTGGCAGAAGAGCCAGTAGAAGTAGCGAATGTCCCACATCTTCGTGATATCGATACCACGATGCAACTTCTGACTCGTTTAGGTGCCAAGGTGCGTCGTAATGGTTCAGTACATGTCGACGGCAGCGGGATCAACGAGTTTTGCGCCCCTTACGACTTGGTAAAGACCATGCGTGCGTCGATTTGGGCATTGGGTCCACTTGTAGCGCGTTTTGGTCAGGGACAGGTTTCTCTTCCGGGTGGATGCGCTATCGGTGCTCGACCGGTTGATTTGCATATTCACGGTCTTGAAGCACTCGGTGCTGACATCACATTAGAAGATGGCTATGTAAAAGCAAGCGTTGATGGTCGTCTTAAAGGTGCTCATGTCGTAATGGACAAAGTGAGTGTTGGTGCCACTATTACAGTGATGTGTGCAGCGACTCTTGCCGAGGGTACTACGGTATTGGACAACGCAGCTCGTGAACCAGAGATTGTTGATACCGCGGACTTCTTAAACCAAATTGGTGCCAAGGTTTCAGGCGCAGGTACAGATACGATTACCATTGAAGGTGTCGAGCGTCTTGGTGGCGGTCAACATACTGTTGTTGCAGACCGTATTGAAACCGGTACCTTTTTAGTCGCAGCGGCGGTCTCCGGCGGTAAAGTCGTGTGTAAAAATACCAATGCACACCTTCTTGAAGCCGTATTGGCCAAGTTAGAAGAAGCGGGTGCCAAGATTGAGACCGGAGATGATTGGATCTCACTTGATATGACGGGTCGTGAATTACAAGCTGTTTCGATTCGCACCGCACCACATCCGGGTTTCCCAACGGATATGCAGGCTCAGTTTACTTTGCTTAATATGCTGGCCAAGGGCGGCGGTGTGATCACCGAGAACATTTTTGAAAACCGCTTTATGCACGTACCAGAGCTAATGCGCATGGGGGCGAAAGCCGAAATCGAAGGCAACACAGTGATTTGCGGTGATGTAGAGTCGCTAAGTGGCGCTCAAGTCATGGCGACAGACTTACGTGCATCGGCAAGTTTAGTGATTGCCGGCTGTATTGCGCAAGGCGAGACGATCGTCGACCGTATTTATCATATCGATCGTGGGTATGAAAAAATAGAAGATAAGTTGTCTGCTTTAGGTGCAAACATAAAGCGTGTCGAAGGATCGGAATAAATAGCCAACAATGTAATGAGCCGGAACCCTTTGGTTTCGGCTCTTTTTTGAATGGAATGTCGGAGTAAAAAATGATTGCTTTGATTCGCTGCATTGCTGTAGCGATTTTTGCGTGTTTAATGTTTATTTTTGGGTGTGGATACTGTCTGCTAAGCCCAAGAAATCCAAAGCACGTCTTCAGATTTGGTCGCTATTTTGGCGCGATGTCCAAGGTGTTTGGTATCAAATTGGAACTGCGTCTGCCCGAAGATGCGTATCAGCGTGGTCAGCATGTCTATATCGCTAACCACCAGAATAACTGGGACCTTTTCACTGTATCTTCTGCGGTCACTCCGAATGTGGTGACCGTGGGTAAAAAGAGTTTAGTATGGATGCCACTATTTGGTCAGCTCTATTATCTAACCGGTAATATTTTGATTGATCGTGCCAACCGTAGCAAAGCGAAAGGAACGATTGATCAGGTTGTCGACAGTATAAAAAGCAGTAATCTGTCAGTGTGGATGTTCCCAGAAGGCACACGTTCGCGTGGTCGAGGGTTACTTCCTTTTAAAACAGGTGCATTTCATGCTGCAATTGGCGCCGATGTTCCCGTGATTCCTATCGTTTGCAGTAGTACCAATCACCTCAAATTGAATAAGTGGAATAATGGTCACGTTATCATTGAGATGCTGCCACCAGTTTCTGTTGAGGGGTATGAAAAAGAGAATGTTCGCCAACTAGCTGAAATCTGCCGTCAACAGATGGAAGAGAAACTTGCCCAACTTGATGAAGAAGTTCAACAGCGCAATATGCAGTAATGTAGTTGGGTGCTAAATTAAGCGGGATAAAAAATGAGGAGGCATTGCCTCCTCATTTTTTAACTTATGCCATCTGTCTGTTTGGACTAGTACGAACGTGTGTAAGATAGAGAGGCAAGCCAACAAAACAGAACCCTCCGACCAAGTTCCCCAATGCTGTTGGTAGTTCATTCCAGATTAAGTATTCAGCAACAGTAAAATCTCCGCCCATAATCATAGAGAATGGGAATAGGAACATGTTAACAATTGAGTGTTCGAAACCCATAAAGAAGAACAGCATGATCGGCATCCACATCGCCAACATTTTACCGCCAGCCGTGGTTGATATCATCGCGCCAACGACGCCCATTGACACCATCCAGTTACATAGCATGCCCCTTATAAAGATAGTCAGCCAACCCGTTGTACCATGAGCCTGATAACCCACCGTCCGTGATTCACCGATAGCACTCACTTTCGCAGCAATAGCACCGCCATCAATTTTATAACCATAAGTCAGTATAAAAGACATCATCACAGCAACGGTTAGTGCGCCAGCAAAGTTACCCACAAAGACTAGTCCCCAGTTTCTGAGTAATTGCTGCATGTTAACGCCGGGTCTTTTATCTATGAGAGCAAGTGGTACTAGAGTAAAAACACCAGTAAGAAGGTCGAATTTCATTAAATAGAGCATGATAAATCCAACGGGGAAGAGAATCGCGCCAACCAGAGCTGAACCAGATTGAATGGTTACTGTGATCGCAAACATGGCGGCGAGAGCCAGAATAGCGCCGGCCATAAAAGCTCTAATTAAGGTATCTTTTGTTGACATAAAAACTTTCGACTCTCCAGAGTCGACCATCTTTTTCACAAACTCATTGGGTTCTAAATAAGCCATATAGCATCCTTGTATTAATAAATAGACTCTATAGAATTAACGCAAAGTACGTGCCACTTCACATAATGCTGTAACCGGTTGAAATAAATTGTAATATTTGCAAGTGGTCAGTTATTAGATGTCGATTTGCTTTAAATTTAAGCAATGGATGTTTAGATACTGTGCATGAAAAGTCTTAGATAGACGCAGTGAAAGCATGAAAGAATTAGATGAATTAATGTTAAGAGTTAACTACAATTCGCCAACGAGATAATAATGAAGCAAAGAGGTAATGTGGCTAGCATTAAAGTTTCGGTAGAACGTCTTCAGCCAGGATTACATGTACGTCTTCCCCTGAAATGGAATGAGCATCCATTTCTTTTTAATACATTCAAGATCAAATCCCAAGACCAGATACATGTCATTAAGCATCTGGGGCTAAAGTATGTCTTCGTAGCACCCGAGCTCAGTGATGTTGCGCCACGAAGTTTTGAAGAAATAAAGCCGGAAGAACAAGCTCCTCAAGATGATGCTGCTCAGAAACTATGGGCAGAGAAGCAAAAACGCATTGAAGAGTTGAGCCGTTACAGGCGTCGCGTAGCAAAGTGTGAAAAAGAATTTGAACGTTCACTGGCGCAGATTCGCTCAGTGATGGCAAAACTACGCAATAGACCAGAGCAAGCCGCGCAAGAGGCTCAGTTTCTGGTTGAAAATATTGTCGACACACTGTTAGCCGAAGAAGACGTTGCACTACATCTTGTCGGTAGCAAAAGCGAGTTTGAGGACGTCTACTTTCACAGCCTGAATGTTGCAGTTTTATCAATGATCATAGCGAAAGCTAAAAAAATGAATAGTGAGCAGATAAAACAAGTGGCGATGGCCGCTCTATTTCATGATATTGGTAAAATTAAGATCCCACCCGCTATATTGAGAAAGGTGACGCCACTGACTGATCCCGAACTCAATTATTATAAAATGCATACCAAGTATGGCGTCGACCTTGCCAATAAAATAGAAGTGCTGTCAGAAACCACGATCAAAGTGATCGACCAACACCATGAAAAGTTTGATGGTAGTGGTTACCCGAAAGGTTTAAAGAAAGAGCAGATCCACCCAGTGGCACAGATCATTGCTGTCGCCAACGCCTTTGATAATCTCTGCCACCATAATATTCCAAGTGAAAAGAAGATACCTTATGCGGCACTGTCCTACTTATTTAAGCAGTGTAGGCACGAGTACAATCAAGAAAACCTCAATATCTTGATCAAGTATATGGGAGTTTACCCACCTGGAACCATTGTCAGACTCACCAACAAGATGGTTGGGTTGGTTGTATCTGTAAATAGCGGCAACCTATTAAACCCGAATGTACTCCTTTATGATCCAAATGTTCCAAAGATGCAGGCTCCGATTATCGCCTTAGAAGAGAAAGAACTAAAAGTCGATAAAGTCATACATCCAGATAAATTGCCGCCGGAAGTAAGAGAATACCTGAACCCGAGGAGCCGAGTTTCTTACTACTTTGAAAGTGACAAAGGCTAAAATTAACCAGAAAATGGTCGCTTTTGCGCTTTTGTGCCTATTAAAGAACCAAACGCAATAAAAAATCCATTTTCAGTAAAAAAAGCCTTGCCAAGATGAATCCGATCTCTATAATGCACCCTCGCTGACACGGGAACGAGGCATTAAAACCTCTACCAAATCAGTGACAGGTCAACCTCCTAGAGGTTAGAGAAATTAAGTTGAAAAAAGTGGTTGACACAACAACTTATCTCGCTAAAATGGCCGTCCGTTTTGAGAGAAGCTCAAAACAAGCTCTTTAACAATATAAACCTATCAATCTGTGTGGGCACTCGTTGATGATAATCAAAAAGAGATACTTCGGTATCCATTTAGATTTCAATGAACTGAGTGACCAATCAAGTCGAAAGACTTGGCACAGTCAATTCATTGTTGTTCTGTTGGAACAACAATAGCTTTAAAATGACTTCTTACTTTCGAGTAAGGACAGTTTTGAAGTCAGTATTCGTTGAGTCTCCCCTATTTCATAGGGAATCAAAATCTTAAATTGAAGAGTTTGATCATGGCTCAGATTGAACGCTGGCGGCAGGCCTAACACATGCAAGTCGAGCGGAAACGAGTTATCTGAACCTTCGGGGAACGATAGCGGCGTCGAGCGGCGGACGGGTGAGTAATGCCTGGGAATATGCCTTGATGTGGGGGATAACCATTGGAAACGATGGCTAATACCGCATAATGCCTTCGGGCCAAAGAGGGGGATCTTCGGACCTCTCGCGTCAAGATTAGCCCAGGTGGGATTAGCTAGTTGGTGAGGTAATGGCTCACCAAGGCGACGATCCCTAGCTGGTCTGAGAGGATGATCAGCCACACTGGAACTGAGACACGGTCCAGACTCCTACGGGAGGCAGCAGTGGGGAATATTGCACAATGGGCGCAAGCCTGATGCAGCCATGCCGCGTGTGTGAAGAAGGCCTTCGGGTTGTAAAGCACTTTCAGTCGTGAGGAAGGGGTATACGTTAATAGCGTATGTCTTTGACGTTAGCGACAGAAGAAGCACCGGCTAACTCCGTGCCAGCAGCCGCGGTAATACGGAGGGTGCGAGCGTTAATCGGAATTACTGGGCGTAAAGCGCATGCAGGTGGTTCGTTAAGTCAGATGTGAAAGCCCGGGGCTCAACCTCGGAACTGCATTTGAAACTGGCGGACTAGAGTACTGTAGAGGGGGGTAGAATTTCAGGTGTAGCGGTGAAATGCGTAGAGATCTGAAGGAATACCGGTGGCGAAGGCGGCCCCCTGGACAGATACTGACACTCAGATGCGAAAGCGTGGGGAGCAAACAGGATTAGATACCCTGGTAGTCCACGCCGTAAACGATGTCTACTTGGAGGTTGTTCCCTTGAGGAGTGGCTTTCGGAGCTAACGCGTTAAGTAGACCGCCTGGGGAGTACGGTCGCAAGATTAAAACTCAAATGAATTGACGGGGGCCCGCACAAGCGGTGGAGCATGTGGTTTAATTCGATGCAACGCGAAGAACCTTACCTACTCTTGACATCCAGAGAAGCCAGCGGAGACGCAGGTGTGCCTTCGGGAGCTCTGAGACAGGTGCTGCATGGCTGTCGTCAGCTCGTGTTGTGAAATGTTGGGTTAAGTCCCGCAACGAGCGCAACCCTTATCCTTGTTTGCCAGCACGTAATGGTGGGAACTCCAGGGAGACTGCCGGTGATAAACCGGAGGAAGGTGGGGACGACGTCAAGTCATCATGGCCCTTACGAGTAGGGCTACACACGTGCTACAATGGCGCATACAGAGGGCGGCCAACCAGCGATGGTGAGCGAATCCCAAAAAGTGCGTCGTAGTCCGGATTGGAGTCTGCAACTCGACTCCATGAAGTCGGAATCGCTAGTAATCGTAGATCAGAATGCTACGGTGAATACGTTCCCGGGCCTTGTACACACCGCCCGTCACACCATGGGAGTGGGCTGCAAAAGAAGTGGGTAGTTTAACCTTCGGGAGGACGCTCACCACTTTGTGGTTCATGACTGGGGTGAAGTCGTAACAAGGTAGCGCTAGGGGAACCTGGCGCTGGATCACCTCCTTAACGATAAGATTATTGCGATGAGTGTTCACACAGATTGATGGTTTATAGATTAAAGACGATACTGGGTCTGTAGCTCAGGTGGTTAGAGCGTTCGCCTGATAAGCGAGAGGTCGGTGGTTCAAGTCCACTCAGACCCACCAATAGTCCTAACGGATTTTGGCATACAGTATCAACACCTGATGGGGCTATAGCTCAGCTGGGAGAGCGCCTGCCTTGCACGCAGGAGGTCTGCGGTTCGATCCCGCATAGCTCCACCATCTTTAAGCGCATTAGTGATAGTGTCTTTAAAAATGGTTTCCTTCTTTATAGAGAAGGTGAAACATTGCTCTTTAACAATTTGGAAAGCTGACGAATAACAACAATCCCCTTATCTTTAGATAAGCGTTGTTATTCAAATAAAAGTTCTCAAATCCTAGTGATTCTTTTTCAATAAAGAATGATTAGGTACCAACACACATTCAAGTGTTCTTGGAAACAACATAACTTCGGTTGTGTTTGTTCACTTTTTGCTTCTGCTTTTTTATAAAAAGCGGAAATAAAGAGTTATTTGAGTCCGGCAAAATCAAAGCTATCTCGCTCATTCAAATAATGAGATAGCGACTTTGGTTGTTTAACGACAGCGCCAAGATTTCTTTAGAAACTCTTTGGGGTTGTATGGTTAAGTGACTAAGCGTACACGGTGGATGCCTTGGCAGTCAGAGGCGATGAAAGACGTAGTAACTTGCGATAAGCCCAGATTAGGTAGTAACAACCTGTGAGTCTGGGATGTCTGAATGGGGAAACCCACTAGCATAAGCTAGTATCATTAACTGAATACATAGGTTAATGAGGCGAACCGGGGGAACTGAAACATCTAAGTACCCCGAGGAAAAGAAATCAACCGAGATTCCGAAAGTAGCGGCGAGCGAAATTGGATTAGCCCTTAAGCTTTTAGCGCGTCAGGTGAAGAGTCTGGAAAGTCTCGCAATAAAGGGTGATAGCCCCGTAACCGACAACGTGCAATCAGTGAAAACGAGTAGGGCGGGACACGTGATATCCTGTCTGAATATGGGGGGACCATCCTCCAAGGCTAAATACTCCTGACTGACCGATAGTGAACCAGTACCGTGAGGGAAAGGCGAAAAGAACCCCTGTGAGGGGAGTGAAATAGAACCTGAAACCGTGTACGTACAAGCAGTAGGAGCCTCTTTTATGGGGTGACTGCGTACCTTTTGTATAATGGGTCAGCGACTTATATTCAGTAGCAAGGTTAACCGAATAGGGGAGCCGTAGAGAAATCGAGTCTTAACTGGGCGTCGAGTTGCTGGATATAGACCCGAAACCAGGTGATCTAGCCATGGGCAGGTTGAAGGTTGAGTAACATCAACTGGAGGACCGAACCGACTAATGTTGAAAAATTAGCGGATGACTTGTGGCTAGGGGTGAAAGGCCAATCAAACCTGGAGATAGCTGGTTCTCCCCGAAAGCTATTTAGGTAGCGCCTCGGACGAATACTACTGGGGGTAGAGCACTGTTAAGGCTAGGGGGTCATCCCGACTTACCAACCCTTTGCAAACTCCGAATACCAGTAAGTACTATCCGGGAGACACACGGCGGGTGCTAACGTCCGTCGTGGAGAGGGAAACAACCCAGACCGCCAGCTAAGGTCCCAAAGTATAGCTAAGTGGGAAACGATGTGGGAAGGCTTAGACAGCTAGGATGTTGGCTTAGAAGCAGCCATCATTTAAAGAAAGCGTAATAGCTCACTAGTCGAGTCGGCCTGCGCGGAAGATGTAACGGGGCTAAGCTATACACCGAAGCTGCGGCAATAACTTTTAGTTATTGGGTAGGGGAGCGTTCTGTAAGCCGTTGAAGGTGAACTGTAAGGTTTGCTGGAGGTATCAGAAGTGCGAATGCTGACATGAGTAACGATAAAGGGGGTGAAAAACCTCCTCGCCGGAAGACCAAGGGTTCCTGTCCAACGTTAATCGGGGCAGGGTGAGTCGACTCCTAAGGCGAGGCCGAAAGGCGTAGTCGATGGGAAACGGGTTAATATTCCCGTACTTCTTACAATTGCGATGGGGGGACGGAGAAGGCTAGGTGGGCCTGGCGATGGTTGTCCAGGTTCAAGTGCGTAGGCTGAAGGTTTAGGTAAATCCGGACCTTCTTAAGGCTGAGACACGACGTCGAGCATCTACGGATGTGAAGTCATTGATGCCATGCTTCCAGGAAAAGCCTCTAAGCTTCAGATTGTAAGGAATCGTACCCCAAACCGACACAGGTGGTCGGGTAGAGAATACCAAGGCGCTTGAGAGAACTCGGGTGAAGGAACTAGGCAAAATGGTACCGTAACTTCGGGAGAAGGTACGCTCTTAGCGGTGAAGTCCCTAGCGGATGGAGCGGCCGAGAGTCGCAGATACCAGGTGGCTGCAACTGTTTATTAAAAACACAGCACTGTGCAAAATCGTAAGATGACGTATACGGTGTGACGCCTGCCCGGTGCCGGAAGGTTAATTGATGGGGTTAGACTTAGGTCGAAGCTCTTGATCGAAGCCCCGGTAAACGGCGGCCGTAACTATAACGGTCCTAAGGTAGCGAAATTCCTTGTCGGGTAAGTTCCGACCTGCACGAATGGCGTAATGATGGCCACGCTGTCTCCACCCGAGACTCAGTGAAATTGAAATCGCTGTGAAGATGCAGTGTACCCGCGGCTAGACGGAAAGACCCCGTGAACCTTTACTACAGCTTGGCACTGAACATTGACCCTACATGTGTAGGATAGGTGGGAGGCTTTGAAGACGGTACGCTAGTATCGTTGGAGCCGTCCTTGAAATACCACCCTTGTAGTGTTGATGTTCTAACTTAGACCCCTTATCGGGGTTGAGGACAGTGCCTGGTGGGTAGTTTGACTGGGGCGGTCTCCTCCCAAAGAGTAACGGAGGAGCACGAAGGTGGGCTAATCACGGTTGGACATCGTGAGGTTAGTGCAATGGCATAAGCCCGCTTGACTGCGAGAATGACAATTCGAGCAGGTGCGAAAGCAGGTCATAGTGATCCGGTGGTTCTGAATGGAAGGGCCATCGCTCAACGGATAAAAGGTACTCCGGGGATAACAGGCTGATACCGCCCAAGAGTTCATATCGACGGCGGTGTTTGGCACCTCGATGTCGGCTCATCACATCCTGGGGCTGAAGTCGGTCCCAAGGGTATGGCTGTTCGCCATTTAAAGTGGTACGCGAGCTGGGTTTAGAACGTCGTGAGACAGTTCGGTCCCTATCTGCCGTGGGCGTTGGAAGATTGAAGGGGGCTGCTCCTAGTACGAGAGGACCGGAGTGGACGAACCTCTGGTGTTCGGGTTGTCATGCCAATGGCATTGCCCGGTAGCTAAGTTCGGAATCGATAACCGCTGAAAGCATCTAAGCGGGAAGCGAGCCCTGAGATGAGTCTTCCCTGGCGCTTTAAGCGTCCTAAAGGGTTGTTCGAGACTAGAACGTTGATAGGCAGGGTGTGTAAGCGTTGTGAGGCGTTGAGCTAACCTGTACTAATTGCCCGTGAGGCTTAACCATACAACACCCAAAGGGTTTTGATGGACTCAAAGCAAGAACAGATTGAATGTGTGAGAACTTAATCAGCTTTCCAGATTTTTACCTTTAGCTTTTTTAAAGCTGAAAGTAAGCAAGAATTTGCTTGGCGACCATAGCGTTTTGGACCCACCTGACTCCATTCCGAACTCAGAAGTGAAACGAAACAGCGCCGATGGTAGTGTGGGGCTTCCCCATGTGAGAGTAGGTCATCGCCAGGCTTTAAACATTGTCTATTTAAAGCCCTTTTTTGGTCAGACTTTAGATAGTACCACTGCGGAGTGGTAGTTCAGTTGGTTAGAATACCGGCCTGTCACGCCGGGGGTCGCGGGTTCGAGTCCCGTCCACTCCGCCATTTATTTAGAAAAAGCCCTAGCAGCAATGCTAGGGCTTTTTCGTGTCTGTTGTTTGTATCCACCAGCCAATAGAAAATGCCCTTCCGATAGTTGCTGAAACCCTAACATTCACCACCCACTCGATACCTTGCCTACTGCCTAGCACCTATTTCCTATCACCATCATTCTTTCGAAGGAATGACCCTACCTCAAGCAAGCTATACACTCGCTTTAACAAATCACAGAGCAATAAAAAAGGCAGCTTAATGCTGCCCTTGTCGTATTCCAAACTAACTCTGACTATTCAAAAAGCTCTTCATGGAGTGCTTTCACCGCTTGCTTAGCCTCTTGTTCATCGAGTAAGAAGCAGAGATTATGAGGGCTTGCTCCGTAGCAAATCATGCGAATATTAAAGTCGTCTAATGTATCGAATACTTCAGCCGCCGATCCTTTGGTTTCACTCATGTTATTGCCGATCAGTGCAATTAGGCTGAGTCCTTGCTTTACTTCAACGGTGCACAGTTGTTGTAGCTCTTCTAGAGTGGCTTGAGGCAGTTGTGGTGCACCGCCAGCGGTATCGGTTTGATCCAAGGTTAAGGACACGCTGACTTCTGATGTCGTCACCAGGTCAACAGAGATTTTATGTTTAGCGAGTACCGTGAATACATCCGCTAAGAAGCCATACGCTTGGAACATCTTAGGATTACGCAGTGTCACCATGGTTTGGTTATTGCGTAGTGCTAACGCTCTAAATAGCGGCGCACTTTGTACACTTTGCTTGACCCAAGTTCCCCCTTCTCGAGGCGCTTTAGAAGAGCCGACAAAAACTGGGATTTGATGGCGAAGAGCAGGGAGTAGCGTCGACGGATGCAGAATTTTTGCACCGAAGTTTGCCATCTCTGAAGCTTCACTAAAGCTAATTTCCGGAATTGGACGAGCGTTAGGCGCAATTCGTGGGTCCGTGGTATAGATCCCCGGAACATCGGTCCAAATCTCTAGACCGGAAGCTTGCACCGCTTCGGCAATAAGAGCTGCGCTATAGTCACTGCCACCACGCCCAAGCGTTGTAGTATCGCCTTCATCGTCAGAACCAATAAATCCTTGTGTCACGACAACATGCTCATTGCAAAGAGGAACCAGTTTATGTTCTGCTGCTGCTCTGGTGGCTTCAAGGTTAGGCTCTGCTTTACCAAAGTCACTGTCTGTTTTTAGAACTTCGCGAATATCGAAGCGTACCGCGTTGATACCTCGTTCTTGCATCAATCGGGAAAGTATATGTGTCGACATGCGTTCACCGCAGGCAACAAGATGATCAGTAAGCTTTGCGGTCGCATCAATGCAAGCCGCTTCAGATAGGGTAGCAACCTTATCAATTAAAGCGTCAACGCGAGCTTCAATGGCGCTCGCATCAGATAGCTGCCCCATGATGTTGTAGTGAATGTGTTTTAATTGCTTAATGAGTTCGGCACGACGTACATCGTCTTTTACACCATTAGCAAGTTCGACCAAAATATTGGTGACGCCTGAGCAGGCGCTGCTAACAACGAGTCTTGTTTGTGGGTTGTTTTCGATGATTTCTGCACAACGGCTCATTGCTTCGAAGTTGGCGACGCTAGTTCCACCAAATTTAGCGACATTGAATGCGCTCACACTGTTTCTCCAAGAATTCCAAAAATTAAAGCGGGCTTATAGCCCAACATCCGATGTTTGAAGAGAAATTAGAGCAGAGGAATAAGAAAGTAACAATAGACCTCAGAAGCTCCTCACCAATAGGTTGGTGACAGTTAAAGGGATTCAGCCCGTTTAACCGACAAACTAAAACCGACAATTCTAGTCCATCTCGGCACTGCTCCCCATAGATAATAGGTATTGGAGTTGTGGCTCCACATATTACCTGCCTGGGCAGTGCTCCTCTTCTGCTTGATAGCTTCACCATTCAACGTGTTTCGTCGTGAAATGTCAATAATCCGTGCTAGATATTTTGTACTGAATTTAGCTGAAAAAAAACCGAGAGCTTTTGGCTCTCGGTTTGTTGTTTTGTTTAAGGCTGAAGATTATAGCGCCGCAATCGTCACTTTCTGTTCTTCAAGCTTGCTTAACGTATCTTTGTAGCCTTCAAGCTTTTCACGCTCTTTAGCCACAACAGCTTCAGGTGCTTTGGCAACAAAACCTTCGTTACCTAACTTACCTGCGATACGTTTGATCTCGCCTTGAGTTTTGGCAATCTCTTTGCTTAAGCGATCTAGCTCGGCATCTTTGTCAATCAGGCCCGCCATTGGGATCATCAGCTCAGATTTAGCGACCAACGCAGTTGCACACGCTGGCGTTTCTTCGCCGGCAGACAGAACCTTGATGGTCTCAAGCTTAGCCAGTGAAACCAATACCGCTTTGTTTGCTTCAAGGCGAGCAGCATCTTTCTCATCTGCGACTTTTAGCATCACATCAAGTGGCTTGCTTGGAGCAATATCGTACTCGGCTCTTAGGTTACGGATACTAGTGATAAAGGCTTTAACCCACTCAATGTCATCAAGCGCTTCTTGGCTGAAGTTAGCTTCTTGATATTGAGGAAGGGCTTGTAGCATAATCGTATCGCCTTCAACACCGTCTATCAGCGGCTTAATGCTCTGCCAGATAGTTTCGGTGATGTATGGCAATACAGGATGTGCCAAGCGTAGCGTCTTTTCTAGCACCGTGATCAGGGTACGACGCGTACCGCGCTGCTGTGCTTCTGTCCCTTTCCATAATACGGGTTTGGTTAGCTCTAGATACCAGTCACAGAATTGGTTCCAGATGAACTCATAAATGGTGTTCGCAGCCATATCGAGACGGTAGTTGTCGATGTGGTTGTTAAACTCCTTCGCTGCAAGCTCAAACTGGGACTCGATCCATTTATCCGCTTGCGAGAACTCAATGTCGCTACCCTGTCCGTTTGTAGATGGGAAGCCACAATCTTGCTCTTCTGTGTTCATCAATACATAACGGCTCGCATTCCAAAGCTTGTTACAGAAGTTACGATAACCCTCTAGACGTTTCATATCCCAGTTGATATCACGACCAGTAGAAGCCATCGCCGCTAGAGTAAAGCGCAGTGCATCGGTACCATAAGCTTCAATGCCGTTCTCGAACGTTTTACGCGTGTTTTTCTCGATCTTTTTCGCCAGTTGCGGCTGCATCATATTGCCAGTGCGCTTCTCAACCAAAGATTCTAGGTCAATACCGTCAATCATGTCGATTGGGTCAAGTACGTTGCCTTTCGACTTAGACATCTTGTCGCCGTTCTCATCACGGATAAGACCAGTCACATAAACGGTCTTAAACGGAACTTGAGGCTTACCGTCTTCATCTTTACAGAAGTGCATGGTCATCATGATCATACGAGCAACCCAGAAGAAGATGATATCGAAACCTGTTACCAATACATCGGATGGGTGGAAGGTTTTAAGGTCGTCAGTCTGCTCTGGCCAACCTTGAGTACCAAAGGTCCAAAGTGCCGAAGAGAACCAAGTATCTAACACATCGTCATCTTGGCGTAGCACCACAACAGGCGCTAGGTTGTTATTCGCACGAACTTCTTCTTCAGAACGACCAACATAGACATTACCGTCGTTGTCGTACCAAGCTGGGATACGGTGACCCCACCATAGTTGACGTGAAATACACCAATCTTGAATGTCACGCATCCAAGAGAAATACATGTTTTCATACTGCTTAGGTACAAACTGGATTTCACCGTCTTCGACGGCTTTGGTTGCTGTCTCTGCGAGCGGTGCAGTACGCACATACCATTGGTCAGTCAGCATAGGTTCAATAACAACACCACCACGGTCACCGTAAGGAACGGTTAGGTCGTGATCTTTGATTTCATCGAGTAGACCTAGTGCTTCAAATTCCGCCACGATGGCTTTACGTGCTGCGAAGCGTTCCATACCTTGATACTGTTCAGGCAGGTCAGCGGCGTATGCATCACTTGGCTCACCATTGGTCGTGAATACTTCAGCCGCATTGCGAATATTGGCGTCAAAAGTCAGGATGTTGATCATCGGCAATTGATGACGTTTACCCACTTCATAGTCATTGAAGTCGTGAGCGGGCGTGATTTTTACACAGCCAGTTCCTTTTTCCATATCAGCATGTTCGTCACCCACGATAGGGATACGACGATCAACGATTGGCAGGATCAGTTCTTTACCAATAAGATCTTTGTAACGTGGATCTTCTGGGTTTACCGCAACGCCAGTGTCACCCAGCATGGTTTCTGGACGAGTGGTTGCGACAACAATGTAGTCTTTGCCATCGGCCGTTTTTACGCCATCCGCGAGTGGGTAGCGGAAGTGCCACATGTGACCTTTCTTATCTTTGTTTTCTACTTCGAGATCAGAAATCGCAGTGTGCAGTTTTGGATCCCAGTTAACCAGACGTTTACCGCGGTAGATGAGGTCATCTTCATATAGGCGAACAAACACTTCTTGAACTGCGTTTGATAGACCGTCATCCATAGTGAAGCGCTCACGATCCCAATCAACCGAAGCACCTAGACGGCGAAGCTGCTTAGTAATCGTGCCGCCAGATTCTGCTTTCCACTCCCAGATTTTGTCGATGAAGGCGTCACGACCGTAATCATTCTTGGTCTTGTTTTCTTCAGCAGCAATTTTACGCTCAACAACCATTTGCGTCGCGATACCAGCGTGGTCGGTACCCACTTGCCAAAGGGTGTTCTTGCCTTTCATACGTTCACAACGGATTAGCGTATCCATGATGGTGTCTTGGAAAGCGTGACCCATGTGTAGGCTACCAGTGACGTTCGGTGGCGGGATCATGATGCTGTATGATTCTTTAGTGGTGTCACCGTGAGGCTTAAAGTAGCCTTTCTCTTCCCAAGTCTTGTATAGAGCTTGTTCGATAGATTGAGGGTTATATGTCTTTTCCATAGCTTTCTTGGATACTTACTTTAATCTGTGAAAGAAATTTGCCAAACCTTATAAGTAAACGCGACGGCTGCTTACTTATAAGGATTGACCTTGGTTAGGATTCAGGGTGCTGAATCTCAATGGTTTGAAGCTGATAGCCCGCTTGACGATAAATTTTATACCTTTCTCGTGCAAGTTGCTTAGCTTTTTCTTCGCAAGGAACGAAGTCTACCACTTGAGCAAAGGAGTTCGCAAAGGTTGCAGCGTTATTCGCCATATTTATTACTAATTGGCGGTTCCAACTCGGCTTTAGACCGGCAAAGCCTATCTCTACTGGCGTGCCACTTTTGGGACCTTCACCCACTAAGTTGTGCGCCAGATAATCATTTGGCTCTTGCTGCCAGAAATGTTCAGCAAGTTGTTCGGCAGCGATTTTGTCGTCGCAGTTGATATAGACCTTTGCACCTTGGGCGCTGAAGTGTCGACAGAGAAAATGCACATAGCTTGCCCACCCCAACGTAGAGTCTTGTGGAGAGCCCTCTTGAATGATGTAAAAAGTCGCGGTATTCATTGTCGGTCTATGGTTATCGAATCATTGAGTTTAACAAGCGGATATTAAAAAGGGCCTTGCGGCCCTTTGATGATTACTCTTCAGTCTCTTGGCCACTGCGATTGAGCAGGAATTGGACAAGGAGTGAGACTGGTCGACCCGTAGAGCCTTTAGCTTGACCAGACTTCCAAGCCGTCCCTGCGATATCTAGGTGTGCCCAGTTGTACTTTTTGGCGAAGCGAGACAGGAAACAACCCGCAGTGATGGTGCCACCTGGGCGTCCACCGATGTTCGCCATATCAGCGAATGGGCTGTTTAGTTGCTCTTGATACTCGTCGGCCATAGGCAGACGCCATGCACGGTCACCGGCTTGCTCAGAAGCGTTGACTAACTCATGCGAAAGAGGGTTGTGGTTGGAGATAACACCACTGATGTGATGACCAAGGGCAATTACGCAGGCACCAGTGAGAGTAGCTACGTCAACGACGCATTCTGGCTCATAGCGCTCGACGTAAGTCAGTGCATCACAAAGTACCAAGCGACCTTCTGCGTCAGTATTCAACACTTCAACCGTCTGGCCTGACATTGTCGTTAGAATGTCACCAGGGCGATACGCATTGCTACCAGGCATGTTTTCACAACCTGCGAGTATAGCAACCACATTGATAGGTAAGTTGAGTTTAGCCAGCGCTTTCATGGCGCCGAAAACAGAGGCTGCGCCACACATATCATATTTCATCTCATCCATGCCTTCGCCTGGTTTCAATGAAATACCGCCTGAGTCGAACGTCAAACCCTTACCAATCAATACAATAGGCTTGGCATCGGAGTCTGGATTACCTTTGTACTCCATGATTGACATCATAGACTCATTTTTGGAGCCACGACCCACCGCTAGGTAAGACGTCATACCCAATTTTTCCATCTCTTGCTCACCAATGATCTTGGTAGTGATGGTGTCGTAATCGTCAGCTAAGCGGCGCGCTTGAGAAGCAAGGTAGGCTGGATTGGCGACGTTTGGCGGCATGTTGCCAAGGTCTTTACTCGCTTTAACGCCCGATGAGATAGCTAAACCATGTGCAATGGCTTTTTCACCTAAGTTCAGCTCACGACGAGTCGGTACGTTAAACACCAACTTGCGCAATGGGCGGCGAGTCTCTGGCTTATTGCTTTTGAATTGATCAAAAGTGTAAAGACCGTCTTTAGTGGCTTCAATAGCTTGGCGCACTTTCCAATAGGTATCACGACCTTTGACATGTAGCTCAGTTAGGAAACAAACCGCTTCCATTGAACCCGTTTCGTTCAATGTGCTGATGGTTTTTTGAATGATTTCTTTGTATTGGCGTTCACCCAACTCACGTTCTTTACCACAACCTACTAGCAGCACTCTCTCAGAAAGCACGCCGGGTACTTGGTGTAGTAACAGCATTTGTCCGGGTTTTCCTTCTAAATCACCACGACGAAGCAAAGAGCTAATATAGCCGTCACTGATTTTATCTAGTTGCTCAGCAACCGGAGAGAGACGACGTGGCTCAAACACACCGACGACGATGCATGCACTGCGTTGTTTCTCTGGGCTGCCACTTTTTACATTAAACTCCATGCTAACTCCCACATCCTAAAGACAAATAGAACGAAATGTTGGATAATCGATCTTTGACACTGAACCTCGTAAGCCATTAAGGCCTATAATCATCAAAGATTAGAATCGTTCAAAAAAGTAAAAAACAAAAGGTTTACCCGAAAACTATAGCGATTCCATCAAAAAAACAAGTTTTGTATAGGTATTTTCACAGTGATTATTGTTAGATATTTGATCCGAGAAACAATCAAAAGCCAATTTGCGATATTTTTTGTCCTATTTCTCATCTTTTTAAGTCAAAAAATAATCCGTGTGCTGGCTGACGCTTCAGACGGCGATATTCCTGCCAGTCTTATTGCTTCAATTGTTGGATTGAATATGCCGGCGATGGGGCTGCTTATGCTGCCTCTGAGTCTATATATTGGTATTTTGATTACTTTTGGTCGTTTATACGCAGAAAGTGAAATTACCGTGATGAATGCCACTGGAATAGGCAATAAGTTCCTTATTATGGCTCCGCTTTATCTGGCGCTTATCACCTCGGGAGTAGCAGCGTTTAATTCCTTATTTCTTTCTCCTTGGGCGCAAAATAAAGAAGCTGAATTGATAGAACAAGTCGCTGCAGAAAATAGCGTTGAGTTGCTACAAAGTGGTCAATTTCAGCGCACGCCGGATGGCTCTGCGGTGGTGTTTATTGATGGGGTGAAAAACAAAAAGCTTGAGGGTGTGTTTGTTGCTCAAGTATTACCTAGAGAGTCGATTAAACCCAGTGTGTCTATTTCGAGTGGCGGTATTGTCAAAGAGTTATCTGACGGTCGTCAGATTTTAACCCTGTACGACGGCGCTCGCTATCAAGGCGTGCCGAAAAATGTCGAATATATGGTGACTTACTTTGATGAGTACGATGCACTTATCGGTCAGCGTGAAGTAAAGCGTAAGGGAAGAGACTGGGATGCAATTCCCACAGTCGAGTTGTTTAAGTCGGATAACCCTAAGGCGATTGCGGAGCTTCACTGGCGTATCTCTTTGATCATTTGTATCCCGTTACTGACCATGGTGGTGATCCCGTTATCAGCGGTCAACCCGCGTCAAGGTCGCTTTGCTAAAATGGGACCAGCGATTTTATTTTATCTTGCTTATTTCTTATCAATTAGTGCGGCAAAATCTGCGATTGAAGATGGTTCCATTCCGGGTTTAATTGGTATGTGGCCCATTAATATTGCGCTGCTTGTTTTAGGCATTTTATTGAATTCTATGGACAGTGTTTTCGTGAGAAAACTTAAAGATAACTTTCGTCAAAAGAGGTTAGCAAAGCGTGTTTAAGATTCTCGACCTCTACATTGGTAGAACCATCATAGCGACCACAGTACTGACACTGGCTACCTTTGTTGGTCTTTCTAGCATCATCAAATATGTAGAACAGTTAAGAAAAGTCGGGCAGGGAACCTATGATTTGATGACGGCGCTATACTATGTTGTTTTGAGTATTCCTCGCGATATTGAGATGTTCTTTCCCATGGCCGCCTTGTTAGGAGCATTGATTGCACTGGGCACCCTTGCATCAAGCTCAGAACTGACCGTCATGCAGGCAGCCGGTTATTCTAAGTTAGATATCGGTCTGTCGGTACTTAAGACAGCGATTCCCTTGATCGTCATGGTTGTTATTCTTGGAGAGTGGGGAGCGCCTCAAGCGCAGAAGACAGCTCGTGAAATGAGAGCAGCCTCGATTTCTGGGGGTAGCATAGTATCGGTGAGAAGTGGCGTATGGGCCAGAGATGTGGATGATTATATCTTTATCAATGAGGTCAATGACGCACATCTCAATGGCATTACCATCTGGAGCTTTAATAAAGACAAGAAGTTACAACAAGTGCTATTCGCTGAGCAAGCAGAGTACCTCGCCGATAACAAGTGGCGCATGACCAATGTTGATATCACCGACATGAGGAATGATGTTCAGATTACTAAGAGTGACATACCTAACTATGAATGGAAGACGTCACTCGCTCCTGACAAGCTAGCGATTGTAACTGTTAAACCGGAAGAACTGGCGCTCAGTGGGCTTTATGATTATGTCACTTACTTGAAAGATTCAGAGCAGGAATCCGCTCGTTATGAGTTGGCACTATGGCGTAAGGTAACTCAGCCGTTATCTGTTGGCGTTATGATGTTAATGGCACTGTCGTTTGTGTTTGGACCATTACGGAGTGTGACGATGGGCGCTAGAATCCTCTCTGGCGTGATCGCCGGTTTTGCTTTCTACATATCGAGTGAGTTTTTTGGACCGCTGAGTATTGTTTACAACGTCCCACCATTCTGGGGGGCCGTCGCCCCAAGTATCGTGTTTTTATTCGTTGCCACGATGTTGTTGAGAAGAAAGCTTTAAGCAGAAAAATATCCAAATAGTTTCGCTGCACCTCACCTGTTGAGGTGATTGGGAAATCAATCATAGGAATTTAAAAAGCGACCATCCGAAAGATGGTCGCTTTTTACTGTAGGGAGAGAACACGATTTTTGTTATTGGAATGGTAATTTTGGATTTGCTTAAGCGTATGCGCAGCGCAGTCTCATAACCTCTTGGTTCACTTCTTTTACGGCCTGAAAATGTCGTTTTTCTGCTCTGTCTGGGATAATGAGTTTACCGTTATCAAACTCGAAGCGACCTAATCCATAGATATATATTTTACCTTTAAACAGACGACTAATATGTTTGGCGATCATACCTGGAGTGTAGCGCTTAAAGAGTCTCATACAGCTTTCCTTATCGATATAGCCTAGCGAAAAGATTATAAAAAAAATCATCATTAAAATGTGTGATTGCCTAGGCTTTTTGGCGACGTAATTTGTGGTCTTTAGGGTTTTGTGCTGTCTATACCATAAAATTAGCATATCATCTATTTTTATGTGATATTCACCACAAAAGCTCTTGTTGTTATCATTTGAATTATCATCAGAGTATTAACAGGTTAATCTAGTACGAGATTCTTTTGATTCTAGAAAATGTCCTCTTGTTTATTCTGAATCGAAGCTACCCTGTATTTCTCTGAACCGTATTTTTTCTGAGTTCAAGTTGTTTTTCTTAATCCACGTTGTCTTTTCTGATTTGTTACGCACAGCGCGTCAACAATGTTCATCGGAGCTATGTTCATCAGAGTCATGTTCATCAGAGCTATGTTTACCAGAACCATGCTCATTAAAGCCATGTTCATCAGAAGTCTTAATATTGCCTAGCTATTACATAGACCGGAAATTGAGAGAAAAGTTGTTTACTGAAAAGAAGTTTTACAATCAAAGCGATTCGATGAATAAAAAAAAGCCCGCTCAGCGGGCCAAATGTCACAGATGCATTACACAAAAGTGGAGTTACTGCGGTTGCAGATAGTCACTCTAGTGCTATCGCAATCACACGGAGTCGTTGGTTGCGATAGGTTTACAATAGTACAAAAATCACCAGATGACTATTTATGCGTAATAAATAGATATATTTTCATTGAAGTTTTGTTTTTTCTGTGAGTTACGCCGAATTTATAAATGCAACAGAAGTTCGATGTTTCATTAAAACTTTGATATGGACTAGCGTGTAATCGCTCCCCAAACCGGAGTAATTAGAGAAAGCAACTGTTCAAGGGGGAGCTCAATCCCCGCGATTCGTTCGCCACTGCTGATGGTAATGGTGTGATTACGTTTAATATCAAGATCTAAAACGATGGGTAACGGTTGCTTGAGAAGCAGTGGAGTGACGGTGCCAATTTTATACCCGGTGATGGCTTCTACTTCGTCACTGGACAAACAGGTCATACGACGGCGTGAGAGGAGAGTGCGGACTTTTTTGGGGTCAACTTGCTTATCGCCCGGACAACATGCGAGTACATACTGATTATCCATGTCTCTTAGTACCATCGTCTTAAGCATTGTTTGTGGCTTAATGCCTCTAAGTTGAGCCGCATCCTCGATGGATACGGCTTCTCGCTCTTGTATAAGAACCCTAAAAGGAACGTTTGAGAGCTGTAAAAAACGAGTGATAGGCGTATCAATCATCTTGCTCGGCGAGATATGAGGGGAGAGAGAGTTGCAGTTGTTGGCTCTGTCCTGTCACTCTAAATTGCGTGTCATCATCTAGGTTGTTGGGAAGGATAACCAAAGCGACAAATTCTTTGTCAGCGTAATAGCTTGCTAAAACGTCACCGGCTTTGCGCCAGTTATCACCCACAGAACGCTCTATCTCGATAGCGCTCAGATCTAAATCAGACTCTAGTTCACCAGACAGCGTTGCCATCATGCGTTTGTTGATACCGCGATATTTGGCTCTTGCGACGGTCTCTTGACCAGTATAACACCCCTTGTGGAAGCTAATGCCGCCGAGTTGGTCCAAATTGAAAGCTTGTGGGATATGAGCATTTTGTTGCTCAGCTTCTAGAATAGGCAATCCAGCTTCGATATCCATCTTGCGCCAGAGAGCTTCTGTAACCCAAGCATCCTCGTTATTCATTAGGTGCTGTGAGGCAAATGCTTGATCACATAAAACCATCCAACGCTGTCCATCAATCTTAATGGCTGTGGATTGCTCTGATTGTCGTACGTCACCTTGAGAGGGGAAGTGGTCATTAATCCATTGCTCAGCTTCTTCACCGATAACACCGAATAGAGGAAGTTCGCTGGTGATGATCTCTACCTTGGAAAAAATGGCGTATTTCTTGAGTTCGGTAAGCTCTTTTTCTATCGCACTGAGTGGCTGTGCCATTCCATAACCACGAGGCGTATTGAAAAGGCGGAACAGACTCCATACCTTACCTTTTGCATCGCAATGTGCGCCAAGAACTGAAGCATCTTCATTGAGCGACACAACATCACAAGTGACTTGACCTTGCAAATAGGATTTCTTATCGTCGCCAGTCATTTCGATCACACCCCATGAAGCTAGGCGGGTGAACATTAAGTTCGGGGCGGGGGTTGAAGCGGAAATTTCTAGAGTCTTATGTGCTGGAAACCAATCCATAAATCTGTATCTCATTGGTGAACATAACGGGTATGTTAGTCTTTAGCACTCAATTTGTCAGCAGATTGTTGAACCTTAGAACTTGTGATACAACTAGCTTTTATGATTCGCATTGTGGTTGTGATTGAGCCATCTTGCTACACTCAGCAGAATTAATGTTGTAGATGGAGAATGGAATGTACTCTAGTGAGGAAAAAGCACGGATAAAGTGGGCGTGCCGTAGAGGAATGCTTGAACTCGATGTGGTGTTCATGCCTTTCTTTGAAGAATGCTTTGAAACATTAAACGATCAAGAACAACGTGATTTTGCCTCTCTGCTAGAATGTGATGATCCCGATCTATTCACTTGGGTCATGGGTCATGGACGCAGTGACAATTTGGGCCATGCTTCAATAGTTGACAAGATTGTTGCCTATAACCTCAGCAAAGTTCGTTGATTCAAAGCGAACGTATCCTGAACCCTCAAAATGGCATGTGTTTGTAAAGGCACATAAATCGATACATGCTGTTTTGATTGAGCGTCAATTATTGGTTAGCGTCTTATTAATTATCATTATTTCTGATATTCCCCTCATCGCCACCGCCTATCTGGCATCCATAGTTATTCATTATCATTGGCTTCGTCCCTCGCTAAGTGGGGAATTCTTGTTATCGCAGAAACAGGTTAAAGCCCGCAATAAAACGCACTTATCTCCCGAGTATATGCTGACGTTTAAGCATTGGTTATTAGCGATTAAATTATCGGGTCATTGGTACTTACTTTGGCGAGACTCTTGTCAGGATGAAGTCTACCGACGCTTAGTAGTGGCAATAAAAAGGCAGTCGTAGAGACTGCCTTGGCGAGAAGTGACTTAACGAGAAGTGACTTGGCGACTAAACCTTGTCGTTGAACGCTTGACTCGGATCGAGAATAGTCGGTCCACTATGTTCAAGCATATCTGGATAATCTAAGGTGTAATGTAACCCACGACTTTCTTTTCTCTGCATAGCACAGCGCACCATAAGTTCAGCAACTTGAAGCAGGTTACGTAACTCGAGTAGGTTGTTAGAGACCTTGAAGTTACTGTAGTACTCATGGGTTTCTTGTTGCAGTAATTGGATGCGTCTTAATGCTCGCTCAAGGCGCTTTTCGGTACGCACAATACCCATGTAATCCCACATGAATAAGCGCAACTCGTGCCAGTTATGTTGGATAATGACTTCTTCATCGGAGTCACTGACTTGGCTTTCATCCCATGCAGGAAGACTTGGGGCAATGCTAGCCTTGTCTAGTCCATTGAGAATATCGTTTGCGGCAGACCAAGCATAAACCACACATTCTAGCAGTGAGTTCGACGCCATACGGTTTGCGCCGTGTAGACCGGTGTAACTCACTTCTCCAATCGCATACAGTTGCTCTAAGTCGGTTTTACCGGACTTGTTAACCATAACGCCACCGCAAGTGTAGTGCGCCGCAGGCACGACCGGGATCGGATCTTTGGTCATATCAATACCGAGATCCTGCAGACGCATATGTATCGTTGGGAAGTGTTTGACAATAAATTCTTCCGGCTTATGGCTGATGTCTAGGAACATACAGTCTGCACCCAAGCGCTTCATCTCAAAGTCAATCGCTCTGGCAACCACATCACGAGGCGCAAGTTCGCCACGCTCATCAAAGTCAGGCATAAAGCGAGATCCATCAGGTCGCAACAGATACGCGCCTTCACCGCGCAAGGCTTCAGTAAGGAGGAAGTTTCTTGCGTCAGGATGGTATAGGCATGTTGGGTGGAACTGATTGAACTCTAAATTGGCAACACGACAACCGGCACGCCAAGCCATAGCAATACCGTCACCGGACGAAACGTCAGGGTTGGAGGTGTATTGATACACTTTTGAGGCGCCGCCTGTCGCCAGTACCACAAATTTAGCTCTTACCGTTTCGACATGTTCTTGGTTTCGGTTCCAAATATAAGCGCCAACGACTTTGCTCTTGTCACCGCCTACCTTGTCTCCAGTAATGATATCTAACGCGTTGTAGCGCTCTAGAATCTGAATGTTGGGGTGGCTATTCACATTGTCCTGCAGTGTCGTCTGCATCGCCATGCCGGTGGCATCCGCCGCATGAAGAATTCGACGGTGGCTATGTCCACCCTCACGAGTAAGGTGATAACGAGGTTGCCCGCTTTTTGCTGGTTCAACTTGGTCAAAGGGAACTCCGCCGTCAATCAGCCATTGAACGCACTCTTTGGCATTCTCGGCAATAAACTGAACGGTTTCCTCTTCACACAGCCCAGCGCCAGCGATGTTGGTATCATTGACATGTGACTCAATGCTGTCTGATTCGTCAAATACTGCTGCAATGCCCCCTTGAGCGTAATAAGTTGCCCCTTCACTTCGAGGCCCTTTACTCAAGACGATCACTTTAGCGCGTTCTGCAACGCGCAATGCTAGTGAGAGCCCTGCAGCACCACTTCCTATGACTAATACATCACAAAGATGCTCTCGGTTTGTCTTCATATTCTGTTAAAAATCCTGACCTAGGGTAGAGTTGCGTCACTCTAATTCAGATGTAAGCACATGGCAGGAGGCTACGTGCCTGTAGTTGGAGAGGGACACTTAAGTTCTATGAATGGGTTCTTGCTCTATTAAGGCAAAAAACGATTGAGTTAGTGGATAAACTCATACATCCTTGTCAATGGATCAAATTGTACTTGACGTTAATTCACATAGCGAATGGAAAAAAGACAAATTAAACCATAAAGTTTGAACTTTTCATTGAACGCACAGTCACAATAATGCGCTTGTTAGCGGTGGTGTCAAGACTACAATAATAGATAAATAGCACTCATATCTGAGAAGGTAGGAGTCATAACCAATAGGAGTGTAGGCTCGAATGAACGAGCAACCGACCGATCAGGTACTGATTGAGCGCGTTCAAAGTGGAGATAAGCAAGCCTTTAATCTGTTAGTACTTAAGTACCAAAATAAGGTGTGTAATCTCATATCAAGATACGTGAGCAATTCTGGTGATGTTGCAGATATTGCCCAAGAAGCCTTTATCAAGGCGTATCGTGCAATACCCACTTTCCGAGGTGAGAGTGCATTTTATACTTGGCTATATCGTATTGCTGTGAACACAGCAAAGAACCACATCGTTGCGCAAAGCCGTCGACCGCCAGCGAGCGATGTAGACGCAGAAGATGCCGAATTTTTTGAATCTGGTAATGCTTTGAAAGAAATATCGAACCCAGAGAACTTAACGTTGTCGAATGAATTGAAACGTACTGTGTTCGCTGCGATTGAAGCTTTACCAGAAGACTTGAAAACCGCAATGACGCTTCGTGAGCTTGATGGGCTCAGCTACGAGGAAATTGCAGAGGTGATGGATTGTCCCGTTGGTACTGTTCGCTCCCGCATTTTCCGCGCTAGAGAGGCTGTAGAGAAGAAGATTAAGCCTCTTCTCGAACGCTAATACTATTGATTAACTATGGTGAAAATAATGGCTGATAAACAAAATCTTTCAGCATTCATGGATGGAGACCTGATAGATGATGCTTTCGTGGAAGCGTTAGCCCAGGACCAAGAGAGCCAGCAGAGTTGGCAGCATTATCATCTTATTGGTGATGTAATGCGTGGTGACGAACCTAAAAACTTGGACTGGAATATCGCTGACAGTGTGGCTGCTGCGCTTGAGAATGAAGCGCCTCACACCCCGGTAGCACCTGTGGTTATGCCTATGGAGGCTCAGCCTTCGCCGCAAAAAGCCAAACGTCAACTTCCAGCGTGGCTGTCTCAACTTGGACAAGTTGGGGTAGCGGCTTGTGTTTCTCTTGCGGTGATTGTTGGTGTGCAGCAATATTCGATGACAGATGCAAATCAAGTGGAAACCGAAACGTTACCAGTGTTACAAACTATCCCATTTTCTGGGAGTGTGGAGCCAGTTAGCTTGACGCGACAGTCTGTTGAATCGACTACTCACCAAGAAGCCGTGAGCAGCGAACAGCGTCGCAGAATTCATGCTATGCTCCAAGATTATGAGTTGCAACTGCGCCTTAACAGTGACGCGCAAGCTCCATTGAATACAGAAACAGAATCGGTCGTTGAATGAAAAAACTTCTGACCAGTTCATTATTGCTGTTCAGTTTATTGAATGTAAATGCCGCCTCTGCTGAGCAACTCTCAGCAGAGGCGCTGTTACAGGATATGAGCCAAGCGACACAGCAGTTGAATTATGAACTGTCTTATATTCTTATCAAAAAGAACAGCATAGAACCTCTGGTTTATCGTCATGCCAATCTAGAGGATCAGCAACTTGCGCACCTCGTTTATCTCAGTGGACCTATCCGAGAGGTGATTCGCAGAGGTAATGAAGTGAGCTATATTGAGCCGGGTGTCGATCCTTTCACCATCGAATCCGGCAAGATGGTCGCGCCTTTAATGCCTCTCATTGGGACTGACATCAATCAAATTGGTCAATATTATGATTACGTCCACATGGGGCGTGCCCGTGAAGTTGGTGTCGCGACGCAAGTATTCCGTATTGTTCCCAAAGATGGTCTACGTTACTCCTACGTACTGTGGATAGATGAAGAGACGAAACTCCCATTGCGTGCTGACTTGCTTGATCGTGATGGTGAGATTTTGGAACAGTATCGCGTGATCTCTTATACCGTAAATCAACATTTCGCTACAGCGCTTAGCTCTCTTAATGATGTGCAATTACCGGCCGTACTTGCCTTACCGAAAGGTGATATTGAGAGCAGTGATTGGGAGGTGACTTGGGTTCCGGATGGTTTTGATGCCAAAGAGTTGAATCGTTACGCTATGTTCTCGACTGAGCATGTGGTCGAAAGCCAGATGTTCAGCGATGGTCTGTTTAGCTTTTCAGTCTATGTATCGGAAAGTGATAACCAGTCATTGAATGGTCCTTTGATCAGACAAGGTAGACGAACCGTGCATAACATTGTCATTGGCAGCAAACAGATCTCGGTTGTGGGTGATATTCCCCCAGCCACGGCTCAGCGTATCGCTAAATCGGTATTGATTAAATCGAGCAGCCCTGAGGTAAGCGGGCCATGATGACTGCGTTGGCAACCGTCACAAGTGTGAAGTCCAAAGAGCACGAGTTTGACGTGGTATTGAGTTGTGAGCAAAAAACCAGCTGCAGCTCATGCCAATCAAAGAGTAGTTGCGGTACGGGTATCGTCAGCAAGGCTGTGGGTAACAAGCAACTGCTTTGGTCGCTCAAAACGGATAAATCCGTTAAGCAGGGCGATGTGGTCGAAATCGGTTTCCCTGAAAATCACTTACTTAAATCGGCCGCTCTTGCCTATCTATTGCCCCTACTGTTTCTTTTTATCGGTGCGGTCTTAAGTAAGCTGGTGCTGGGTCCCTGGACCGAGTACAACGAACTGACCATGATATTAAGTGCTATCATTTTTTCTGTGTTTGGTTTTTTTATCGCACGCAAGTGGATTGCAAAACTGGAGCAGTCTTCCTCACAACAAGTCGTGCTTATTCGGGTTCTTGGACAGTCTGTAGCCTAAATAAGGTGCGAACCCTGTCGAAATTCGGTAGAATCTGCCAACTTATTTGAACAACACGCCTTTGGCTTGTTGGTTCTGTGTCCCTTTTGTTTAAGAGTTTAGCTACATCAAATCTATGAAGCACATTCGTAACTTTTCGATTATTGCCCATATCGACCACGGTAAGTCCACTCTATCAGACCGCTTGATTCAGGTTTGTGGTGGCTTAAGTGACCGTGAAATGGCAGCCCAAGTTCTTGATTCTATGGATCTTGAGCGTGAGCGTGGTATTACCATCAAGGCTCAGAGTGTCACTCTGGATTACAAAGCCCAAGACGGTGAAACGTATCAGTTAAACTTTATCGATACCCCTGGACACGTTGACTTCTCCTATGAGGTTTCTCGTTCTCTAGCAGCGTGTGAAGGTGCGCTTCTCGTCGTCGATGCTGGTCAGGGTGTTGAAGCTCAGACTTTGGCGAACTGCTATACAGCGATCGAAATGGATCTTGAAGTCGTTCCGGTTCTAAACAAGATTGACCTACCAGCGGCAGAGCCTGAGCGTGTTGCGGAAGAAATTGAAGACATCGTGGGCATCGACGCGGTTGAAGCGGTTCGCTGCTCGGCGAAAACCGGTCTGGGTGTAGACGGTGTGCTTGAAGAGATCGTGGCTAAGATCCCAGCTCCAGAAGGCGATCCTGATGCACCACTGCAAGCGCTAATTATCGACTCTTGGTTCGACAACTATCTAGGTGTTGTCTCTTTGGTTCGTATTAAAAATGGCGTATTGAAGAAAAATGACAAGATTAAAGTCATGTCGACTGGTCAGGTTTGGGGTGTTGACCGTCTAGGTATCTTCACACCAAAACAGATTGATACTACGGAACTGAATACGGGTGAAGTAGGTTGGGTTGTTTGTGGTATTAAAGATATCTTAGGTGCGCCAGTCGGTGATACATTGACTCTAGCTAAGAATGGTAGTGACCAAGCGCTTCCTGGCTTTAAGAAAGTCAAACCTCAGGTATACGCGGGTCTATTCCCAGTCTCTTCTGATGACTATGAAAACTTCCGTGATGCACTGGGTAAACTGAGCCTAAATGATGCGTCTCTGTTCTATGAACCAGAAAGCTCTGCAGCGCTTGGTTTTGGTTTCCGTTGTGGCTTCTTGGGTATGCTCCACATGGAGATTATCCAAGAGCGTTTAGAGCGTGAATACGACCTTGACCTTATTACCACCGCACCAACGGTAGTTTATGAAGTGGTTAAGACTGACGGCGATCTTCTTTACGTCGATAGCCCAGCTAAGCTGCCTGCTATCAACGATATTGAAGAGATCCGCGAGCCCATTGCTCGTTGTAATATCTTAGTTCCGTCTGATTACCTCGGTAACGTGATCACCTTGTGTGTGGAAAAACGTGGTCTTCAGGTTGATATGGTTTACCACGGCAACCAAGTTGCGATCACCTATGACATTCCAATGGCCGAAGTGGTTCTAGACTTCTTTGACCGTCTGAAGTCAACCTCTCGTGGTTATGCTTCTCTGGATTACAACTTTATCCGTTTTGAAGAGTCTGACATGGTTCGTGTGGATGTGCTTCTTAACGGTGACCGTGTTGATGCGCTGGCTTTGATTACTCACAAAGATCAGTCGCAAACCCGTGGTCGTCAACTGGTTGAGAAGATGAAAGAGTTCATCCCTCGCCAAATGTTCGATATCGCGATTCAAGCAGCGATTGGTAACCATATTATTGCTCGCTCTACCGTTAAGCAGTTGCGTAAGAACGTAATCGCAAAATGTTATGGTGGTGACGTGAGCCGTAAGAAGAAACTGCTTAAGAAGCAGAAAGAAGGTAAGAAACGTATGAAGCAGATCGGTAACGTTGAACTGCCTCAAGAAGCCTTCTTGGCAATTTTGCATGTTGGCAAAGATTAATCATCCTTGTGACAACAGAAGCTAATGTGACAACAGAAGCAAATAGTAGAAGTGAAAGCGCTTTAGGGTGCTTTCACTTTCGTTATTTTTATAGAGACGAAAATAAGGGAATGTAATGGCTAATACCTTCTCATTGATCCTGGTTATTGTAACCTTGGTGACAGGTGTAGTTTGGGTTTTGGATAAGCTGGTATTGAAGAAAAAACGTCAACAAAAGTTGGCGGATATTCAAGCGCAAGCAAACAATCTTGATGATGCAACCGCAGAAAAAGTGTTGGCTCCTTCATGGTTTGTTGAAAATAGTGTGTCCATTTTCCCCGTCATCGGTTTTGTATTAGTGTTGCGTTCTTTTATCTATGAGCCGTTCCAAATACCGTCTGGCTCGATGATGCCAACTTTGCTGGTGGGCGATTTTATCTTAGTTGAAAAATTCAGCTATGGTATTAAAGACCCAGTGTGGCGCAGTGAGTTAGTTGAAACCGGTAAGCCGGAGCGAGGTGATGTTGCGGTGTTTAAATTTCCGCCATCACCCAATGTCGATTACATTAAACGTGTTGTCGGTATGCCCGGAGATACGATTCGCTACAGTGCAACCAAGGATATCTGTATTCAGCCTAAAGGTGAGTCGAACTGTAAACCAGTGAAACTTTCCAATGTGGTCGATAGCCCGTTTTTCCAAGATGGAATACCTTTAATTCAAATGGATGAGAAATTAGGCGCGGTCGCACATTCGATCTTGGTTAACCCCGTTAGCCGTGACCGTATTGACCGATATCAGCCTCGCCCAGGCGTGAGAGAGTGGGTTGTGCCAGAAGGTAATTATTTTGTAATGGGTGACAACCGTGACAATAGCGCGGATAGCCGTTACTGGGGCTTTGTGCCGGAAGCGAATCTAGTCGGCAAAGCAGTCGGTATTTGGATTAGTTTTGAATTTGAGCGTGGCTATGACAGTGTCTTACCTACGTGGATCCCAACGGGTGTGAGATTTAATCGCATCGGTGGCATTGATTGAACGAAAGAGTATGAAATCTCATATTGAACGATTAGAAAAAAAACTGGGTTACCAGTTTCGTAACGAAGAGCTATTAACTCTTGCGTTAACGCACCGTAGTGCGCACAGCCAGCACAATGAACGCCTAGAGTTTCTGGGCGATTCTATTCTCAGTTTTGTTGTTGCTGATGACCTTTATCACCGCTTTCCAAAAATTAATGAAGGCGATATGAGCCGTATGCGCGCGACGTTAGTTCGAGGTAATACCTTAGCTGAGTTGGGTCGTGAATTTGAGTTAGGCGAATACTTACAACTGGGTCCTGGCGAGCTAAAAAGTGGCGGTTTCCGTCGTGATTCTATCTTGGCGGATGCGGTTGAGGCCATTATTGGCGCTATCTATTTGGACAGCGATGTAGAAACCGTACGTCAAATGATTCTCGCTTGGTACCAAGGGCGCTTAGAGTCGATTCAGCCAGGCGTTTCTCAAAAAGATCCGAAGACCCGACTGCAAGAGTTCTTACAAGGCAGAAGAAAACCGCTGCCTGCGTATACAGTGACTAATATTAAAGGGGAAGCTCATAACCAAGAGTTTACAGTTTCCTGTGAGGTAGCAGGCATGGATAAACCTGTTATTGGTCGAGGCACCAGTCGCCGCAAGGCAGAGCAAGCCGCTGCAGAACTGGCTCTAGAGAAATTAACGAATGTCTGATAACGAATTTGATATTGATGCTTATTTTGCCTCAAACGGCGAATCAAGCGGCTTAGAGACAAATCACGCAGAAAGCCAACACTGTGGTTTTATTGCCATCGTGGGTCGTCCTAATGTGGGCAAATCGACTCTGCTTAACCATATTCTTGGGCAGAAGATTTCGATCACGTCTCGTAAGCCACAGACAACACGTCACCGTATTATGGGCGTAGAGACCGACGGTGATTATCAAGCGATTTATGTGGATACCCCAGGGCTACATATTGAAGAAAAGCGTGCCATCAACCGTTTGATGAACCGTGCGGCGAACAGCTCATTGAGTGATGTAAACTTGGTGCTGTTTCTTGTCGATGGAACTCATTGGACGAACGATGATGAAATGGTACTCAACAAGCTACGTAAAGCAGAATTTCCGGTCGTGCTTTGTGTTAACAAAGTCGATAACGTCAAAGACCGTAATGACGTGATGCTGCATATGCGTGAATTGTCGAACAAGATGGAGTTTGTTGATGTCGTGCCTATCTCTGCCAAACAAGGTAAAAACATCGACGTGATTCGCAAGCATGTGCGCGAGCATTTGCCAGAGGCGGTTCACCACTTCCCAGAAGAGTATGTTACTGACCGCTCGCAGCGCTTTATGGCGTCAGAGATCTTGCGTGAGAAGTTAATGCGTTTTACCGGAGAAGAGTTACCTTACTCAGTGACGGTAGAAATCGAACGTTTTGATTATAACCCGGAAACCGATGGCTTCCATATCAATGCGCTAATCTTAGTTGAGCGTAATGGTCAGAAGAAAATGGTCATTGGTAAAGGTGGTGAGAAAATCAAAACCATCGGTCGTGAAGCAAGATTGGATATGGAAGAATTATTTGACCGTAAAGTCTATCTAGAGACTTGGGTTAAAGTGAAGTCCGGTTGGGCGGATGACGAGAGGGCACTGCGCTCGCTCGGCTATATCGACGATATCGAGAATAAATAAACACAACAGTCCGAGCTCATCTAGCTCGGACTGTTCTATCTAGGCATCGGCTCTTTTTCTAGGCATAGCTCCTTTTTTAGGTTTAGCCCCTTTCTAGGTGTAGAACCTTTTTGAGCGTAGAACCTTTTTGAGGTTGTCAGGTTAAAATTATATGGATGGATTACAGCGTTGCTTTGTTTTACATCGCAGACCCTACAGCGAGTCGAGCTTGATTCTGGATGTGTTCAGTGAAGAGTACGGTCGTCTATCTATTCTTTCCAAAGGGGCACGAAGTAAACGCTCCAATCTAAAAGGTGCCTTGCAACCTTTTACCCCACTGCTACTCAAATGGTCTGGAAAGGGCTCGATGAAGACGCTGCGCCAAGCAGAAGCCATCAGTCTTGGGCTGCCATTAACCGGCATTAATCTTTACTCAGCCTTGTATGTGAATGAGTTGATTGCCCGCGTGTTAGCCAGTGAGGTTCCATTCCCCTCTTTATTTCATGACTATCTTCAAGCTTTAACAGAGCTGGCGCAAAATAGTAACCCAGAGCCTGCCTTGAGACGTTTTGAGTTGGCGTTGCTTTCAGCCATGGGTTACGGCGTGGATTTTCTTCATTGCGCGGGTACCGGTGAACCCATCGACCCAAAAATGACGTATCGATACAGAGAGCAGAAAGGCTTTATTGCCAGTGTTCGCAACGATAATCTGACGTTTGTTGGGGAAGAACTCATCGCAATTAGTGAGCGTCGCTTTGCCAGTAAATCTCAACTTCAAGCGGCAAAACGCTTTACACGTATAGCACTTAAGCCTTATCTTGGCGGGAAACCATTAAAAAGCAGGGAGCTGTTTATTCCCAAACTAAAGCAGCTTTAATCAAGGAGTAAAATTGATGAATCCTATCCTACTCGGGGTCAATATTGACCATATTGCCACTCTTCGTAATGCCCGTGGAACCAAGTATCCAGATCCCGTTCATGCCGCAGAAATCGCTGAGCGTGCGGGTGCTGATGGTATCACTATTCACCTGCGCGAAGACCGTCGTCATATTGTTGATCGTGACGTACGCATCCTGAGAGAAACCTTGCAGACCCGAATGAACCTTGAGATGGCAGTGACCGAAGAAATGGTTGGGATTGCACTGCAAACCCAACCAGAATTTGTCTGCCTTGTGCCAGAAAAACGTGAAGAACTGACCACAGAGGGTGGTTTGGATGTCAAAGGTCAGCTAGAGAAGATTAAAGCAGCCACTGAGAAAATGACGCAAGCAGGGATCAAAGTGTCACTGTTTATTGATGCCGATAACGCTCAGATTGACGCGGCTAAAGCGGCGGGTGCACCCTATATCGAGTTGCATACTGGTCATTATGCGGATGCGGAGAGCGAAGCAGAGCAGCAGAATGAACTGAAGAAGATCGCTGCCGCCGCGAGCTATGCTGCCGACATCGGTCTTATTGTTAATGCAGGTCACGGTTTGACTTACCACAATGTGGGTCCGATTGCCGCTCTGCCAGAAATCTATGAACTCAATATCGGCCACTCTATTATTGGGCGCGCGGTGTTTGATGGTCTTGATAAAGCCGTTGCCGATATGAAAGCCATCATGGCAGACGCACGACGCGGTTAATTTTTGATGGCGATTTTAGGCTTAGGTACCGATATTGCAGAAATCGGCAGATTGGAAAAAACGCTGTCTCGAAGCGGAGAGGCGTTTGCTAAGCGCATATTGACTGAAACTGAGTTTGCTCAGTTTCAGTCTCTTAAGCAGCAAGCCCGGTTTTTGGCCAAGCGTTTCGCCGCCAAAGAAGCGGCATCAAAAGCCTTAGGTACTGGTATTGCTCAAGGTGTGACTTTTCAAGATTTTCAAATATCGAATGATGACTTGGGTAAGCCAATATTGATATTGAATAAGCGAGCGGCAGAGATTGCCGCTGAACGTGGTATCAATGCTATCCACCTGACCATTTCTGATGAACGCCACTACGCGGTGGCGACAGTGATCTTTGAGGCGGTTTAGGTCTTATGGTTGATATAAAGTGGAGCCGCTTCTATCACCTTATCCATTTCTTCTTGTAACTCAAACAGCTCGGGTTCAATATTTTCTAGCGACTCACCTGAGCGCAGGGCTTTCTCGATTGCGGCGCAAATAGCTTTTAATCGAGGAACGCCACTGTAAGAGCAACTACCGTGTAGTTTATGAATATGATGGATGACATCGTCACGGTCATCATAATCTTGCTCCAGAACTTGCTGCGAGATTTGATAGACCTCTGGAATGTAATCCAGCAACATCTTAAGCATATCGATTGCCAGATCTTCTTTGTGAGCCGATTGGCGCAGCGCAGCTTGCCAGTCGATGATCTTATTGTTGTCGATAAGGTTGATTGCTGGCGCTAAAGGTTTGGGGTCGGTCTCTGCGTGAGTTGCCGAGGCATGTTCCAACGGCAGAGCCTGAGTCACAGGTACCCATTTGTTCATAACCTGTTCGAGTATAGGCTCGTCAATAGGTTTGGTGAGATAATCATCCATCCCTTCAGATAGCAGTCGGTCTCTTTCTCCTGACATCGCATGCGCAGTGACCGCAATCACTGGAGTAGACTGGTTAGATTCGGTCTCTTTGATATATTTACAGGCAGTGACACCATCCATCTTCGGCATCTGTATATCCATAAATACCATATCAAATTTTTGCTGTTGCGCTTTTTCGACTGCCACCGTGCCACTATCACATGAAACCACCGTCTCAACGCGTTCAGAAAGCAGAGCCGTAATCAGTTTCAAGTTCGCCAGATTGTCATCCACCGCCATCACAGTGATAGGACGTTTTTCAACACTTTCGACATGAACCACGGGAGCGAGTTGTAACGGCTGTTTTTCCAGTAGTGATTGCAGTAGACGCTTGCGCGACAGGGGTTTCGTCAAACACTGAACATCATGGTTCTGCATCAAATAATCGGATAGCGCCAATTGAGTGCTCGAGGTACCGATGATCAGGTTGGAGGTGTAGTCTTGGCATTGCGCTATCCACTCCTCAACCACATTAAGGGCAATATCTTCGTTCGGTTGCAGACAAAGTACAATGTAGTCGTACGGCTCCAATCGCTCTGGTATGGCAGAACGGTAGGTGACGGACATTTTTTCTTGCGCCAATACTTGTTGAATTACCGCCGCCGCTTGAATGTTAGGCTCAACCAGTAACAACTGTTTACTCTCTATCATGCTCAGGTCAAGTGGCGTGATCATTGGGATATCCGTCGAGAGCAGTCTGAGGGTAAACCAGAAAGTGGAACCTTGGTGCAGACGACTGGTAAGACTGATCTCACCGCCCATTTGACCGACGAGTTTTTGCGTGATGACCAGACCAAGACCTGTGCCGCCATAACGCCTTGAAATACTGGCATCTGCTTGGCTAAAGGCTTGGAATAATTGCGCTTGTTGGCGCTCAGAAATACCAATGCCGGTATCGCGCACCATAAATTGCAGCTCAACGCGGTCTTCTTTGGTCGATTTCAGCTCAACGCTGATATCAATGTTGCCTCTTTCGGTGAATTTAATCGAGTTACCAATCAAGTTGGTCAGGACTTGCTGAATACGCAGCGGGTCACCCACTAATCCTGTTGGGATTTTTGGATCCACTTTCAGGGTCAGTTCTAAGCCTTTTTCGTGGGCGCTGGTGGCTTGCAGAGCGACGACTTCTTCCAAGCTGTCTTGGAATTCAAATGGAATATTCTCTAGCGCTAACTTACCCGCTTCAAGTTTGGAGAAATCGAGAATGTCATTGATGATATTCAGCAGGTTATTGGCCGATTTTTCAATGGTCTGTAGATAGTCGGTTTGGCTGTTCGTCAGTTGGGTTTTTAGCATTTGTCGAGTGAAGCCAATCACTCCATTAAGTGGCGTACGCAGTTCGTGTGACATATTGGCCAAGAATTCTGACTTCACGCGCGCCGCTTCTTGAGCGCGTTTTTTAGCAATATCGAGTTCGACGTTTTGGATTTCAAGCTGTTCTAATGTTTCACGTAAATCGGAGGTGGCTTGGTCAATACTGTGTTGCATCTCTACATGGTATTCAGACAGAGACACCGCCATCGCATTGATACCTTTTTTGAGTGAGTCCAACTCACCGTGCATCTTGCCTTCAATACGCACATCTAAGTGACCGCGACGAATGCGATCCACCATGTTCTGCATGTGTGAAATAGGGCGTGTCACATCATGCATTAATTGATAGGCGAAGAAGCCCGCCAACACCAATCCAAAGACTAACACCAAAAAGGCGAAGAAGACTTCTTGATATTGCTGCAAGCGTAGTGATGAAAGATCGAGTTCAACCGCAACATAACCAAGGGTCTTGCTGCTAGAGGTGATCTCCGTACTGCCGGAGACTAACTGGCTTTCTGCGATAATCGGTGTACGAAGGATCAGCGTGTTGGCGTTGAGTTCTGAGGAGCTAAGAAAAGGAATCGGCTTTTCTTTGGGAAAGGTCAGCGCATCAAAATTAGGGTGAAAGTTGGACGTGACAAACAGCTCATGGTTGGCATCAAACACCGCAATGCTGCGTACCACTTTGGAATTTTTGCGATGCGCGTAGCTTATCAAGCGGCGAACCGATTCCCGACTATGATTAATGAGTCCCTGTTCACTTGCAATGGCAAGTGGTTCAATGATCCCGGCACCGGCATTGACGACTTGTGTTTCAAGATCGTGGTAGCGGTTGTAGGAAAAGAATGCACTAAGCACAAGACCAATAATTAGGGTCGGTGCCAGCGTTAATGTCATTACTCGAGCGCGGAGGCCGTATCTTGTCATTTTAGTTTGAAGTCATTATTTGTCTGGAATGATTATGTGGATATGGGACAATACCCAACACTGCATCACTTGGATGACGTAAGCTTAATCAAAGCGAGTCTGTTCGACAATCTCTGTTCGACAGAATAGTGAGACATAGACACATTTTTACGCTTTGAATTAACACTCCTTTTTTAGCACCGGATAATAGATATGGCACGTTTTTTTAAACCCACCAAGAAAACCTCTTTTTCTAGTAAGCATCAAGAAATGATGATTGAGCGTATGGATCATCAAGGAGCAGGCATCGCTTATCAGAATAAAAAGCCAGTTTTTATTGAAGGGGCAATAGAAGGTGAGAAGGTACTTGCGCAGTTAACCGAGAGTAAAAGTAAATTTGCCAAAGCGCAGTTGATTAAGGTGCTTCAAGCATCGGAGACGCGCGTTGAGCCATTTTGCCCTCATTACGAACAGTGTGGAGGCTGTAACCAGCAACACTTGAATAATGACGCTCAACGGGAGTATAAGCAGCAGGCGCTGAGTCAGTTGATGAGCAAGTTTGCTAACCAAACGCTGACGTTGTCCCCTTCAATTGAGTCCCAAGACAAAGCCTATCGCCGTCGTGCTCGTTTAAGTATCAAATTGAACAAGAAAAACCGTCAATTGGTAATGGGATTCCGTCGTAAACGCAGTAACGAGTTGGTGGACATTAATCACTGCCCAGTGTTACTTGATTCATTAAATGCGCGCATCCCTGAATTGCGAGAGATACTCACTCAATTCTCTAATCCAGCCGCTTTGGGGCACATAGAGCTAGTTCAAGCCGACAACACATCGGTTGTGGTGCTGAGACATACGCAAAAACTGTCAGAAAAAGACCTGCAATCGCTGACCTCATATTCTGAAAAGAATCAGATCTGCTTGTATTTGATGCCTGAGGCAGGTCAGTTGCAGCATGTTACCGGTGAGCAGCCTTATTATTCGGAATTAGGGTTGGCGTTGCCATTTCTACCCTCACACTTTATTCAAGTGAATCAAGAGATTAATAAGAAGATGGTGGCGCAGGCGATGGCGTGGCTTAGCCCACAATCGCAAGATAGAGTGCTAGATTTATTCTGCGGACTTGGTAATTTCACCTTGCCATTGGCACAGGTTTGTCAAAAAGTGGTCGGTGTTGAAGGTGTGCAAGACATGGTCGATTGGGCAAGTCATAATGCGCTTCACAACCAACTGTTTAACGTCGAGTTTTATCAAGCGAACCTTGAACAAGATTGGCAAGATCTCGTTTGGACCCGCGAACAATTCGATAAAATACTGCTCGATCCCGCCCGTGCAGGGGCAAGCGGTATTATTGACAAAGTCTCACAGTTGGGAGCCTCAAGAGTGCTTTATGTTTCTTGTAATCCTGCTACTCTAGCCAGAGACAGTCAAAGCCTGATTGAACAAGGTTATCAATTGGTGAAACTGGGAATGTTAGATATGTTTCCACACACCAGTCACTTAGAATCTATGGCGCTGTTTGAGAAATAACAGCCCATGCTCCGATGCCCAAAAGCGAACACTCCCTAGAGGTTGAGTTGGCTTGGGTAGTCGCAAGAACAATTAACGGAATAACAACAATTCACGCGCCGCAATACGCAAAAATAAGTAAAGATATATCAAGCGTAAAGTGGTGGGTGGGTGAATAAATAGGATTGGGAAGATTAGACGATGGTTGCGGTTAGAAGCGCACATTTAAATCCGGATGAAAAGTTCGATTTAGACAAGTGGATAGCATCTCTGAAGCAGGAAAAGGGCACAGCGAAAAGGCTCAAAGAAGTTTACCAGCGGTGTGCTCAGGTTCTCGACGGGAATGAACAAGGCAATTTACTGCTTTGGCGTGGTCGGGAGATGATAGAAATCCTAGTCACTCTGTCTATGGACAAAGCAACGTTGGTGGCGGCGTTACTTTATCCGCTGGTGGCTGAGGGCGCGTATCCACAAGAACAGCTAGAAGAAGATCACGGTAAAGCTATCATCAAGATGATTGATGGTGTAGCAGAAATGGCGGCTATCGGGCAGTTGAACGTGACCCTCGATGGTTCAGAGGCTTCAGGGCAAGTGGATAATGTGCGTCGCATGTTATTGGCGATGGTGGATGATTTTCGCTGTGTGGTCATTAAGTTGGCTGAGCGCATAAGTAATCTGCGAGAAGTCAAAGATGAATCGGATGAAGTGCGCAGAGCCGCAGCGAAAGAGTGTGCCAATATCTACGCACCGCTCGCGAACCGTCTTGGTATCGGTCAGTTAAAGTGGGAAATTGAAGACTACGCTTTTCGCTACCAACACCCGCAAACCTACAAGCAGATTGCGAAACAACTTTCCGAACGTCGAATCGTCCGTGAACAGTACATTAAAGATTTTGTCGATGACTTAACTGCCGAAATGCAAGCTTCAAGCATTCTTGCCGAAGTGAGTGGTCGACCTAAGCACATCTACAGCATCTGGCGCAAAATGCAGAAAAAAGGTCTCGCCTTTGATGAACTATTTGATGTGCGCGCAGTACGAATTATTGCTGAGCGACTTCAGGATTGTTACGCCGCACTAGGGATAGTTCATACCAAATATAAGCACTTACCTAGTGAGTTTGACGACTACGTTGCCAACCCAAAACCTAACGGCTATCAATCGATCCATACTGTGATCCTTGGTCCAGAAGGTAAAACCATTGAGATCCAGATCCGCACCAAACAGATGCACGAAGACTCTGAATTAGGGGTGGCCGCGCACTGGAAATATAAAGAAGGTGCGAGCTCTGGTCGCAGCGGCTACGACGAGAAAATTACTTGGCTGCGTAAACTGCTTGATTGGCAAGAAGAGATGTCAGACTCGGGCGAAATGCTCGATGAACTTCGTAGTCAGGTATTTGATGATCGAGTTTATGCCTTCACCCCGCGTGGTGATGTCGTTGATTTACCAATGGGCGCAACACCGCTTGATTTTGCTTACCATATTCACTCAGAAGTCGGACATCGCTGTATTGGAGCCAAAGTGGCAGGACGTATCGTGCCCTTTACTCACAAACTGACCATGGGTGATCAGGTAGAGATTATTACCGCCAAAGAACCAAACCCGTCTCGCGACTGGCTAAACCCCTCTTTAGGATTTGTTCACTCCGGTCGTGCCCGCGCCAAGATCAATGCGTGGTTCAGAAAGCAGAGCCGAGAGAAGAACCTAGAAGCCGGTAAAGAAATCCTCGAATCGGAACTGCATAAGATAGGGGCAACACTCAAAGATGCTGAGCAGTATGCCCTCAAGCGTTTCAACGTCAATACGCCAGATGAACTGTATGTTGGTGTGGGTAGCGGTGACCTGCGTATTAATCAGGTTATCAACCATATTAATGCGCTGGTGAATAAGCCGACGGCTGAAGAAGAAGACCAGCAAGCGTTGGAGAAACTGCAAGAATCGGGCACTAAGAATACCAGTCAAAGTCGTCCTCACAAAGATGCGGTTGTCGTAGAAGGGGTTGATAACCTGATGACTCACCTTGCGCGCTGTTGTCAGCCTATTCCTGGTGATCAGATTAAGGGTTACATTACCCAAGGGCGCGGTATTTCGGTTCACCGAGCGGATTGTGAACAGCTCGATGAACTCAGTCATCATGCGCCTGAACGTATCATTGATACTGTTTGGGGCAGTGGTTTTGTCGGTTCTTATATTCTGACGATTCGTGTAGAAGCCCTTGAACGAGGTGGCTTACTTAAAGATGTCACCACACTGCTGACGAATGAGAAAGTCAAAGTCGTGACCATGAAGAGCCGGAGTGACTACAAGCGACAGTTAACGATTATGGACTTTGATCTCGAGGTCAATAATATAGAAATTCTGTCTCGCGTGATCACTCGTGTTGAGCAAATTAAAGATGTGATGAGCGTTAAGCGCCTCGGCTAGTGGGCGACTAAAATTAATAAAGGGTTGGCGTGCCAACCCTTTTTTGTTGAATCAATTTATCGGAGTGAATAATGAGCCAAGCCGTTCACCAACTGCTGAACATCATGAGCCAACTGCGCGATCCAGAGCAAGGTTGCCCTTGGGATAAAAAACAGACTTTTGAGACGATTGTGCCTTATACGATTGAAGAGACGTTTGAGGTTGCGGATGCCATACACAATCAGGATTGGGTCAACCTGCAAGAGGAGTTAGGTGATCTATTATTCCAAGTCATTTTTTATAGTCAGATGGCGAAAGAGCAGCAGTTATTTGATTTTGAAGACGTTGTTGAGGGCTTAAATAACAAGCTGACTCGACGTCATCCACATGTATTCTCTGACGTGGAGTTTGATGACGAAGCGTCGATTCAAGCCAATTGGGAAGCGGAAAAACGGAAAGAAAAAACCGCATTAGGTAAAACCGAGCAAAGTATTCTAGACTCTATACCAAACTCTCTTCCAGCCCTCTCTAAAGCGAATAAAATCCAGAAACGTTGTGCCAAATATGGGTTTGATTGGGATACGCTGGAACCTGTGATTGATAAGGTCAAGGAAGAGTTGGAAGAGGTTCGGGTCGAAGCAATCCAATCACCAATCTCTGACGATAAAGTACAGGAAGAAGTGGGTGACTTGCTATTTGCTGCTGTGAATCTTGCGAGACACTTGGGGCAGGACCCGGAGACAGCGTTGAGTCAGGCAAATAATAAGTTTATGCGCCGCTTCAAAGGCGTCGAATGTAAAGCGGCACAACAGGGTGGAGCGTTGACGGACTATAGCTTAGCGCAGTTAGATGGTTTCTGGGATCAGGTGAAGCAAGAGGAAAAGCAGGACAAAACGTGAGTGAAATTTGAGTCTGCGACTGTTTCGGTATTGATTTGAAGCAAAAAATAAAAATCATCGATGTGATAAGTTTCACGTTGTGACAGTAGAGGGCTTCTGGTATATTTTCATCCCGTCCAGAAGAAATCCGTTTTTCCCTCATTCAACCAATTTCAGGTTAAACATGACAACAAATTACATTTTTGTTACTGGCGGGGTTGTATCCTCTCTAGGTAAAGGTATTGCAGCAGCATCATTGGCCGCAATTTTAGAAGCTCGTGGTCTTAAAGTGACCATGATGAAGCTTGACCCTTACATCAACGTTGATCCGGGTACAATGAGCCCGATTCAGCACGGAGAAGTTTTTGTTACTGAAGATGGCGCAGAGACAGACCTTGACTTAGGTCACTATGAGCGTTTCATCCGTACCAAAATGTCCAAGCGCAACAACTTCACCGCAGGTCGTGTTTATGCCGACGTTCTACGTAAAGAGCGTCGCGGTGACTACCTAGGTGCAACCATTCAGGTTATCCCTCATATCACTAACGAAATCAAAGATCGTGTTATCGATGGCGCAGAAGGTCATGATATCGCTATCGTTGAAGTTGGCGGTACAGTGGGTGATATCGAGTCATTGCCATTTATGGAAGCGATTCGTCAACTAGCCGTTGAGCTAGGCCGAGAGCGTGCGATGTTTATGCACCTGACACTCGTTCCTTATCTAGCCGCTGCGGGCGAAGTGAAAACTAAGCCAACGCAACACTCGGTAAAAGAACTGCTTTCTATCGGTATCCAGCCAGATATTCTGATTTGTCGTAGCGACCGCGTGGTCCCTGCAAACGAACGTCGCAAGATCGCACTTTTCTGTAACGTACAGGAAAAAGCGGTTATCTCAATGAAAGACGTTGATTCCATCTATAAGATCCCTCAGCTAGTGAAATCACAAGGTCTTGATGATCTTGTTTGTACTCGTTTTGGTATTAAAGCACCAGAAGCGGATCTTTCTGAGTGGGAGCAAGTTATCTATGAAGAAGCGAATCCGACTGGTGAAGTCACGATTGGTATGGTCGGTAAATACATCGAATTACCAGATGCTTACAAGTCGGTTAACGAAGCATTGAAACATGCAGGCTTGAAAAATCGCCTAAACGTTAATATTAAGTATGTAGATTCACAAGATGTGGAGTCTAAGGGCGAAGAAGCGCTTGTAGGTCTTGATGCGATTCTTGTTCCTGGTGGCTTCGGTGACCGTGGTGTTGAAGGTAAGATCCGTGCAGCACAATATGCGCGTGAAAATAAGATCCCTTACCTAGGTATCTGTCTAGGCATGCAAGTGGCACTTATTGAGTATGCTCGCAACGTTGCTGGCATGAAAGGCGCACATTCAACAGAATTTAACAAAGAGACCAAATACCCTGTGGTAGGCTTGATCACCGAATGGGTTGATGGCGAAGGTAAAGTGGAAGAGCGCACCGAAACCTCAGATCTTGGTGGTACCATGCGTCTAGGTTCGCAACTTTGCCACTTAGAGAAAGGCACTAAAGCTTACGAGATGTACGGTAGCGAGCAAATTCATGAGCGTCACCGTCACCGTTACGAAGTCAATAACGTACTTCGTCCGAAGATCGAAAAAGCAGGATTAAAAGTTTCTGGTTTGTCAGCAGACAAGAAACTGGTTGAAGTAATTGAGAACCCAGCTCACCCATTCTTTGTGGCAGCTCAGTTCCACCCTGAATTTACTTCAACACCTCGCGACGGCCACCCTCTATTTAGCGGCTTTGTTAAAGCGGCGGGTGAGTTCCAAAGCGGAAAATTAGAGAAGTAATATAAAAGGATACGGGCGGTTGCGAAGGTTGTGCAGCTGCCCTTAATTTGACATTTAAATTCAATGAGAGGAAACATTAATGTCTAAGATCGTTAAAGTTCTAGGTCGTGAAATCATCGACTCACGTGGTAACCCAACTGTAGAAGCTGAAGTACACCTAGAAGGTGGTTTCGTAGGTATGGCTGCTGCTCCATCTGGTGCATCTACTGGTTCTCGTGAGGCGCTTGAGCTACGCGACGGCGACAAAGCACGTTTCCTAGGTAAAGGTGTTCTTAAAGCTGTTGAAGCTGTTAACGGTGCAATCGCAGAAGCTCTAGTGGGTCAAGATGCGAAAGCTCAAGCTGACGTTGACCAAGTGATGATCGACCTTGACGGTACTGAGAACAAGTCAAAGTTCGGTGCTAACGCAATCCTAGCGGTATCTCTAGCGAACGCTAAAGCGGCAGCAGCGGCTAAAGGCATGCCTTTGTTCGAGCACATCGCTGAGCTAAACGGCACTGCAGGCGTATTCTCTATGCCTCTACCAATGATGAACATCATCAACGGTGGTGAGCACGCAGATAACAACGTTGATATCCAAGAGTTCATGATCCAACCTGTTGGCGCTAAGACTCTTAAAGAAGGTCTACGTATCGGTGCAGAAGTATTCCACAACCTAGCTAAAGTTCTTAAGTCTAAAGGCTACAGCACTGCAGTTGGTGACGAAGGTGGTTTCGCTCCTAACCTTAAGTCTAACGCAGAAGCTCTAGAAGTTATCGCAGAAGCGGTTGCAGCTGCTGGTTACGAACTAGGTAAAGATGTAACTCTTGCTATGGACTGTGCAGCATCTGAGTTCTTCGACAAAGAAGCTGGCATCTACAACATGAAGGGCGAAGGTAAAACTTTCACTTCTGAAGAGTTCAACCACTACCTAGCTGAGCTAGCGAGCAAGTTCCCAATCGTTTCTATCGAAGACGGTTTGGACGAGTCAGATTGGGATGGCTTCAAGCACCAAACTGAACTACTAGGCGACAAGCTTCAACTAGTTGGTGACGATCTATTCGTTACTAACACTAAGATCCTTGCAGAAGGTATCGAGAAAGGCGTAGCTAACTCTATCCTTATCAAGTTCAACCAAATCGGTTCTCTAACTGAGACTCTAGCTGCTATCAAGATGGCTAAAGACGCAGGTTACACAGCAGTAATCTCTCACCGTTCAGGCGAAACTGAAGATGCAACTATCGCTGATCTAGCGGTAGGTACTGCTGCAGGTCAAATCAAGACGGGTTCTATGAGCCGTTCTGACCGTGTTGCTAAGTACAACCAGCTAATTCGTATCGAAGAAGCGCTAGGTGCTAAAGCACCATACAATGGTCTAAAAGAAGTGAAAGGCCAAGCTTAATTCGTTACTGAATAAGTTAGTTCCAGCTTTATGCTGACAAAAACACCTCGCAAAGCGAGGTGTTTTTTTATTTGCAGCGAATTGATTTGATCTTAGACTTTAGTCTAAGACTTGGCTAATGCTTGACCGCCTTTGGCGAAAGAGTATACTGACCGACCTACAAATTCTGTCACTATCAGATGACTGATATTGACTGAGCGAGTGAATGGAATTCATCTGCTTTTAAAAAAACTCTATGGAAATTAACATATTGAGTGCAGAGGTTTACCATGTTCAATCCTTTCCTTGTCAGACTTACCGTAGGTACACTTGCGATCCTTGGTATCAAACTTAGCGCGTTATACTTTTTGCTTATGGTGCTGCTTTTAAACACTCATCACAGAGAGTTTTTCGGTTGGTAAGTAACGAATAAGAAAAGGGCCATTGATAAACAATGGCCCTTTTCTTATTCGTTTGTTTGGTACTGAAAGTCGTTGAGAGCGTGATGCACTTACGCCATTTCGATATTGTCTACCGTCGGTTCAATCTCTTTCATCATGCTTGTTAGATAACTCTCGAGTTGCTGTTTCGCACCTTCATAGTCTTTATCGAGCGTTAGTTTCATGATTTTCTCGTGCTGCTCAATTTGGAACATCTGTTCGAAGTTCATCGGTGAATAACTTAAAGAAATGCTACGATAGCGTTTGATTTGACGGATGATATCGTCAAAAAATTGCAGCATATTCTTTGAGAAACAGCCTTTGAGCAGTGACGTATAGAAGGCTTCTTGTCTCTCTTCCCAATCCTGCCAGTTGAAGTTATCGCCTTGAAATTTAAAGCGAGACAGTTTGTGGTATTCCGTCAGAATTTCAAGCTCCCAACTTTCACTGCCTTCACGAATGGATTTTTCTAGTAACACAGAAGAAACGATTTTGAGGCTCTCATATAAATCGTAGAGTTCCAACTTGGAGATTGGTGCGACCCAGCATCCTTTCTGTGGCTCAAGTTTTACGTACTTAATCCAAGATAGTTGAATGAGAGCTTCTCGAATAGGTGAGGCACCAACATCGTATTTCTCTTTAAGATCTGATACGACAAGCTTTTGATTAGGTTTGAGTTCCCCAGACAAGATGTCTTGGCAAATCTGCTTTGCTACCTTATCTGTCAATGTTGGACTTGACACAATATACCTCACAACGAAATAGAATTTGTATAAGCAAAACCAAAGGTATGCCATATTGTAAATTCATTTAATGGTACATCGTGTGGAAAAGTTGAGCAAGAGGTAATCTAGAAAGAATTGATAAAAAAAGAGGGCCGAAGCCCTCTTTTTGTAGATAAGTCTATAATTCTTGGAAAATTATAGTACGTGTACAGATGCAGTGTTTGTTGTACCAGATGCCACTAGAGCACCAGAAACCATTACTACGATGTCGCCTTTCTTACCTAGACCAGTTTCAAGAGCGATCTCTTTACCTGTTACGTAGAAAGCATCAGTGCTGTTGATTGAATCAACAACAACTGGAGTAACACCTTTAGTAAGAACAAGCTGAGCAGCTGTCTTAGTGTTAGTTGTTACAGCGATGATGTTTGCCGTTGGGAAGTACTTACGTACAGAACGTGCAGATTTACCCGCTTCAGTGGCTACAACGATCAGTGGAGCCGCTAGTTTTTCAGCTGTGTCTACAGCGCCTTTACATACTGCTTCAGTGATGCGTAGGCGTGGGCTGTCTAGACGAGAACCTAGCTCAGCTTTTAGAGCGCCATCTGTACGAGCACAGATTTGAGCCATGATAGTGACTGCTTCAACAGGGTACTTACCTTTTGCAGTTTCGCCAGAAAGCATAACTGCATCAGTACCGTCCATAACCGCGTTCGCAACGTCGCCAGCTTCAGCACGAGTTGGGCGTGGGTTTTGGATCATAGAATCTAGCATTTGAGTTGCAGTGATAACCATCTTACGAGCACGGTTACACTTCTCAATCATCATTTTCTGAGCGAAGATAACTTCTTCAGCTGGGATCTCAACACCTAGGTCACCACGAGCAACCATGATACCGTCAGAAGCTTCTAGAATAGCGTCGAAGTTATCAACACCTTCTTGGTTTTCGATCTTAGAGATGATGTGGATGTTTTCGCCACCGTTCGCATCTAGAAGAGTACGGATTTCTTTAACGTCTTCTTCTTTACGGATGAAAGAAGCAGCAACGAAGTCAACGCCTTGCTCACAACCAAATTTAAGGTCAGCTTTATCTTTTTCAGATAGCGCAGGAAGTTGAACAGAAACGCCAGGAAGGTTAACACCTTTGTTTTCACCTAGAGCACCGTTGTTAAGAACTTTACACTTAACTTCAGTTTCAGTCGTTGAGATAACTTCCATCTCGATTAGACCATCATCAACTAGGATAGTGTTGCCTGCTGTCAGGTCGTTTGCGAAACCTGTGTAAGTGACAGCAACGATATCTTTGTTACCTACAACTGAAGCGTCAGTTGTGAAAGTGAACTCTTGACCAGCCACTAGATCAACGTCGTTGCCGCCTTCTAGTTTGATAGTACGAATTTCTGGACCTTTAGTATCTAGAAGGATAGCTAGCTGCTTGCCAGTGTTAGCCATAACTTCACGGTAGTTGTCGATACGCGCAGCGTGCTCTTCAAAGTTACCGTGAGAGAAGTTAAGACGCATAACATTCATGCCAGCGTTTACAAGTTCAGTTAGCTTCTCTACAGATTCAGTTTTTGGGCCAATCGTACATACGATTTTGGTCTTTTTCATGGAAGATATTCTCCGGTGAATAATGTTAAAAATTGAAAGTTAGTATAGTCTCTAGAAGCCTAGCAGCGCCCAAAATTCATCTTCATTGAGCTTTCATTGAGTCTAGTCTTTTCTTCTAGAGTTGAAAGTCTTACGGCTAATCAGTCGTCAAATGACGCTTTTGCTTACGTAAAAGGTTAGTTTTCTGTGATATAGCCCACTTTATAACAGTAAGGTTGCAGAAAAATAACGTCTAATTCTGTAATTAATTTTCTTTTCGGGGGCGGATTCTACCATTGAATTGATCAAAATTCACGATATAGAACTTGTTTTAGAGCAATGTTTCTTCGCTTTCTATTTAATTTTTACTTCAAAATAAATACTTTTCGTTCGATTTTGTGTTTTGTAACTTTTTTTCATGTGATGAGATTTTTTCGCTCAATTCGTTATCTTTATACAACTTGTCACCGCTTAATCCTTGATGGTGTCTACGACAGAATCTTGCTAGTCTAAAACTCATTCACCTTGCTCTCAAAAGGACCTGCGAGTGACAGCAACCAATCCGATCCAGTGCGTCATCTTTGATTGTGACGGTACATTAATTGACAGTGAGCGTCTCTGTTTACAAGCGCTAGTGCAAACCCTTGCCGAGGTCGGAACCAAAATCGACTACGAAGCGCTAAAGCGTGACTACCAAGGCATCAAAATACATATTGTGTTGGGCAGTTTAGTTGAAGACAAAAACGTGATAGCAGGGGACGGGATGGAACAGTTAATCGCCCGCTATCGAGTGATAAGCAACGAACTCTTTACTCGTTACCTGACAACGATGGACGGCGTTGAAGTATTACTTGAGAGCTTGATAGCGAAAGGCATCAAGATCTGTATCGCTTCCAACGCGCCTCACGAAAAGATGCAGGTGACGCTGCCCTTGACCAACCTCGACCGTTACTTTGAAGGGACGGTATTCAGTGCATTTGATGCTCAAGCCTGGAAACCTGACCCCAAAATGCTCGAGTACGTGATGGATAAAATGCAGGTAAAAGCAGAGCAGTGCCTGTTTATTGATGATTCAATCGTGGGTGTTCAAGCTGGTGTGTCTGCTGGAATTAAGACGCTCTATTTTGCCCATGATGAAGACCCGGATAATCCCTGTACTATCGACAGTCCCAACCTGGTGAGAATTGAACACTTAGGTGAACTAGAAAATCATCTAAGCCTATAACCAAAAAGTGAACAGGGCGTTACTTATAATGTTAAGCCTTATCAAATATGTAAAGGGGCGTTATAAATGCTTATAGGGACGTTCGGCTTGGTTGAGCAATTGTATCGCCGCGACCAGCGAGGGTTTAACACTTCTCAATGATGCATCAAGAACTTCAATCGCCCAAAGCGGTAACTGTTTCGATATCGAATAAAATGCCCATTGTCCTTTTCGACGGTCAGTGACCAGTCCACAATTACGCAAAATAGCGAGCGCTCTGGATATCTTGGGTTGTGACTCCTGCAACGCTTGGCATAACTCGCCCACACTGAGTTCAACCTCACTGAATATCATTAAGGTGATCATCAAGCGCGTTCTATCACTAAGACATTTGTGCAGGGTCATGGGATCAAAGTCGAGATCTTTGCTGTCGCTGTGAACGTTAACAAACAATTCTATTCGTTTTTGTAAATCGTATAGCGAACTCTCAAAACTCGATGATGAAAGCGTGGTTGGACTTGGTAGATCCCAGAAAATGTTTTCATCGGTGTTATGAAATACCCCGCATTCTTGCTGAGCAGAAGAGCAGAGCGTGATGACATAGTCAAAATGCTCGCCAGCAAACTCATCGACGGATTTTGAGCGTAGATTATGCGTGTTATATCCGGCTTGAGTTAGCGTTTCTATGGTGCGCTTATCGACTTCACCTGGGGTGCTACCTGCACTAAATGCTTGATAAAGATCGGCATAATCTTGATTGACAATCGCTTCCGCTAGCTGTGAACGTGCCGAGTTGCCTCGACAAACAAAGAGTATTTTTTTGCCCATGTCTGTTTTCCAAGATTCCCATATTCAAGTCAATGTTGGGTTTAGCGACTATTATGGAAGTTACGCAGATGGAATGAAAGAGCTTTATCTGTAGTACGACTAGGTGTAGGGACATTTGGGAAGTGACTTGAACGGTGAGGGGGCTTTACTCGAGTAAAGTGTGCCTTAATAAAAATGAAACTTTTATGACAATCAGCGATTAGTGCTTGACGAATTAAATGTGGAAATTAATATATACGCATATCCATATATAAGGATGTGACTATATGTTGCCTCATGATTTCTTCAAACTGATGTCAGATGAAACCAGAATTCGTATTTTGCTTTGGATTCATGCCCATGAATCCGTCAGCGTAAATAGCCTCGTGGCGGCATTGAATGAGAGTCAGCCAAAAGTGTCAAGACACCTAGCGACACTGAGACAGGCTGGAGTTATCAAAGATAATAGACAGGGACAGAAAGTTTTTTACTGCTTGGCGAATGAGTTGCCAGGTTGGTTGTATCGAACCCTACAAGGACTCCAGCAATCCAATTGTTTGCAGAGTGCTTATCAATTAAATTTTAACGACGTTGTGTCATCATTAGAGACACAACACGTGACAACACAATAAAGAGATTAAGTGATGACTATTAAAGTAGGTATTAACGGTTTTGGTCGAATTGGTCGCCTAGCACTGCGTGCGGCATTTGATTGGCAAGAACTCGAATTCGTAAAAATTAATGATGTAGCAGGTGATGCAAAAACGCTCGGTCATCTACTTGAGTTCGATTCAGTTCAAGGTCGCTGGCACCATGAAGTCGCCGTAGAAGGCAACGAACTTATTATCAATGGTCAGCGTGTTGCGACGACACAAGAGCGCGAGATTGACGCGGTCGATTGGTCAGATTGTGATGTGGTCATTGAAGCTACCGGTGTTCACCGTAAGACTTCATTCCTTAACCAATATTTACAGCAAGGCGTAAAGCGTGTTGTGGTTTCGGCACCGGTAAAAGAAGAAGGCATTGCTAATATCGTTGTTGGTGTTAACGACCATATCTTTGACCCAGCGGTTCATCGTATTGTGACTGCGGCATCGTGCACCACCAACTGTATTGCGCCTGTGGTCAAAGTGATCCATGAGAAACTTGGTATTGAGCAGTCCTCATTTACCACGATTCACGATCTTACCAATACGCAGACTATTTTGGATGCGCCTCATAAAGATCTACGTCGCGCTCGCGCATGTGGTATGAGCTTGATCCCAACCACAACCGGCAGTGCAACGGCAATCGTTGAAATCTTCCCTGAGCTAAAAGGCAAGATTAATGGTCACGCCGTTCGAGTTCCTCTGGCGAATGCGTCGCTGACCGATATCATCTTTGATGTGAAAAAAGACACTACAGCAGAAGAAGTAAATGCTTTGCTAAAAGAAGCGTCTGAAGGTGAGCTCAAAGGTATTCTTGGTTTTGAAGATCGCCCATTGGTGTCTATTGATTACAAAGGTGACCAACGCTCGACCATCGTTGATGCGATGTCAACCATGGTGGTGGGTTCTCGCATGGTTAAAATCTATGCGTGGTATGACAATGAAATGGGCTATGCAACTCGCACAGCTGAATTGGTTCGTAAAGTAGGTTTAGTAGGGTAATGACAATGCATCCAACATGGGAATTAAAAGTTAATAACGCAGCGCTGGTACTGACTCCGTGTCCAGGTACCAAAGACTTGGGTCTTGATGACTCTTTAGAGCAGCTTAAGCAGCAAGGCGTGACGGTGATCGTTACTGCTCTTGATAGCCATGAGTTAACCGAAGCGGGTGTTGCTGAGCTTGGTGAAAAAACAAAAGCGCTGGGAATGAAGTGGTTTCAAACGCCGATTGAAGATGACCGTGCGCCGGGTGACGAGTTTGCTGCGCAGTGGCAAGCGATTTCACCAGAGCTTCACCAAGCGGTCGAAGCGGGTGAGAAGATTGCGATGCATTGCATGGGAGGTTCTGGTCGTACAGGCTTATTGGCAGCAAACCTGCTGCTAGAGCTTGGTTGGGAACTGGATAAGGTTCGCAGTGAAGTTCAAGCATTGCGTCCGGGTGCCTTTACCAAAGCACCGCAAATTGTTTATGTAGAACAATTGGCGAAAGGTTTTTAAACCATAATCCAGCACACTGTTTGGGGCTCACGGCTTGACTTAAGAGCCCCGTATTGAGTTCAGGCTTGATACCTCTATTCTAATCAGGCAGAAAGCGTATGTTGTCTAATCTAAGCAAAAGCGTTCGTCAGTATATGCTGGTGACGTTTAATTACTGGAATTTTACCATCACAGATGGTGCCCTCAGAATGCTGGTGGTGCTTTACTTCTATGACTTGGGGTATAGCTCACTAGAGATCGCTTCTCTTTTTCTCTTCTATGAATTTTTTGGCGTCGTGACCAACTTAGTGGGTGGCTGGCTAGGCGCTCGACTTGGCTTAAATCGCACCATGAATGTCGGCTTGGGGATGCAGATTTTTGCGTTACTCATGCTTGCTGTGCCTAACGCATGGTTGACCATACCTTGGGTCATGGCCGCTCAAGCGCTCTCCGGTATTGCTAAAGATCTGAATAAAATGAGTGCCAAGAGTGCCATTAAAACCTTGGTGCCTGATGAACAGCAAGGGGCGCTTTATAAGTGGATAGCGATCCTGACCGGTTCTAAAAACGCGCTAAAAGGGGCGGGTTTCTTTATTGGTGGTCTGCTGTTAACGGTCATGGGATTCCAATACGCCGTGGCAGCCATGGCAGGAGTTTTGACCTTAGTGTTTATTGGCAGTGTTCTGACTTTAGAAAATGATATGGGCAAGGCAAAGTCGAAGCCTAAGTTCAATCAAATTTTCTCTAAGTCGGAGAGTATTAACATTCTTTCAGCTGCGCGTATGTTCCTATTTGGCGCGCGTGATGTTTGGTTTGTTGTCGCTTTGCCTATCTATCTCGGTACCGTGTTTGGCTGGAATCACTCGTGGGTGGGTGGCTTTCTGGCGTTATGGGTTATCGCTTATGGATTTGTGCAAGGTATCGCACCTAAGATCACGGGTAAAGCCCAAGGTCGAGTTCCCGATGGTAGCGCAGCAATGTGGTGGGCATTTGCCCTTGCTATCGTCACGGGAATCATTGCCTATTGTGTACAGCAAGAATGGTATCCGCAAATCGTGATTGTGGTTGGTCTGCTGATTTTCGGTGCTATTTTTGCGGTTAACTCATCGCTGCATAGCTACCTAATTGTTAGCTATGCCAAAGGCGACGGTGTTTCTCTCGATGTTGGTTTCTACTATATGGCGAATGCGATGGGGCGTTTAATCGGCACTGTACTGTCAGGTTGGGTTTTCCAGATGGCCGGTCTTTCTGCGTGTTTATGGGTTTCGTTTGCCTTCTTGGTGTTGACGACGATCATATCGATTCGTCTACCCGGAGCGCCTAAGTCGAAGCTCGCCAACTAGCTCTGATTTCATCATTCTACTTCGCTATTAAGTGTCGTTACCAAATAGAGAAAAGAGTCAATCGTGAAAAAACGATTGACTCTTTTTTTATTCGGAGTAAATTAATCGTTAAAAGACGATAGGAGTCAGGCCGTGAACCGTTGTAATCCAAACAGCCAAGATATTTTTGCCGTCACCGAGGCTCAGCTGGCTGACGAAAAAGCTATCGCTTCACAAGCAAAAGCTTTATCCCATCCGGCAAGATTGCGAATTTTGAAAATACTATCGGATCTTGAGCGTCAGGGCGGTTGTTTAAATAGTGACCTGGTGTCGCAGCTGGGGTTAGCCCAATCAACGGTGTCGGAACACCTGAGAATTCTTAAGGTAGCAGGGTTTATTCACGCAGAAGCGATGCCGCCTAAGGTCTGTTATCGCATAGATAGAGAAGCGTTTAATCGTTTTTCACTGTTTACACAAACCTTGTTTGACTGATTTTTATACTGCCGACAGTGTCGGCATTTTTTAAACTAAAATGCATCGCTTTTCGACGATTGACGATGCCGGAGAGTTAACATGACGACCCAAATTGCAGAGGAACCTAAAAAATTAGGCTTTCTTGACCGCTTCCTCACTTTGTGGATTTTTGTCGCTATGGGTATCGGTGTTGCCTTAGGGGTGGCATTCCCGTCGCAGATCGAGTCTCTTAATGCCTCGATGACAATGGGGAATACCAATATTCCATTGGCTATTGGCTTAATTTTGATGATGTATCCGCCGTTAGCAAAAGTGAACTACGGCTTGATGGGCACCGTGCTTCAAGACAAAAAAGCGGTGACCTTATCACTGGTGATGAACTGGTTAGTCGGTCCGATTCTGATGTTTGTTTTGGCATTGGTCTTTTTGGGTGATGAACCGAGTTTGATGACCGGTGTGATTCTTATCGGTCTTGCTCGCTGTATTGCGATGGTGCTGGTTTGGAATGACATTGGTGGTGGTAATAAAGAGTATGGTGCGGCGCTGGTAGCGCTAAACAGCGTATTCCAAATTATCACATACAGTTTCTTAGCTTGGTTGTTTATCACTGTCTTGCCGCCAAAGTTGGGCTTCCAAGGTCAAGTGGTGAATATTTCCATGGGTGAGATCGCCGAAAGCGTGATGATTTACCTAGGTATACCATTCTTAGCCGGCTTCCTGAGCCGCAAGATCTTAGTCGCGAAGAAAGGCGAGCAGTGGTACAACGACAAGTTTGTACCGGCTATTTCACCGATCACTTTAGTGGCACTATTAGCGACCATCGTGCTGATGTTCAGCTTGAAGGGTGAGATGATTGTGGAACTGCCGATGCAGGTGGTGCGTGTTGCGATTCCATTGACCATCTACTTTTTCTTGATGTTCTTTATCAGTTTCTTTGTCGCAAAGAGAATGGGTGTGCCATTTGATAAGAATGCATCGATTGCTTACACAGCAACAGGCAACAACTTTGAACTCGCGATTGCTGTTGCTATTGCTGTGTTTGGTCTCAATTCTCCAGAGGCGTTTGCGGGTGTCATTGGTCCACTGATTGAGGTGCCGGTGCTTATCGCATTAGTGAACTTTACACTGAAGATGAAGTCTCGTTACTAGACTCCTCAACACCAGAGAAAGAGTGATGCGCGCAGAGATACTGCTTGGCATTCTCTGACCCCATATAGCGTGCCAAAGATTTCTGAGGCACGCTTCTTAGATCAACAACAATCAATCCATCGAGCGCATTATTAAAGTCGGGATCGACATTAAAGCTCACCAGTTTGCCATTAAGGCTCAGGTATTGGCGCAGCAGCACGGGTACTCCCTTTCCTTGATCAAGTCGAGAGATGACTCTAGAGAGCAACTGCATATCGGCCAGTGCGGTGAGTAACTGGGTATTCCAACTCGGTTGTTGCGCTAATTTAGGTGGATTGGGTGCGGTGACATAACGGGCACCGACGTTGTCGTAGTGATGCAGGGTCATGGTATCGGTCAAGAGTTGTCTCGCCACTTCACTGTAATCGCTACTAATGCTCACTGGACCAAAAAGGTGAGTATAGCTCGGGTTTCGATAGACAAACTCAGCAATGCCTTTCCATAAAAGCAGTAGCGAGGACATGCTTTTTTGATACTCTTGCGCGACAACCGAACGTCCCATCTCAATTGATTTTCCCATGGTCTCTAAGAATGGGGATCCATAATGAAATAGAGTGCGAGAATAGAGTCCTTCAGTGCCAAACCTTTCCGTTAATTCATCGACCAAACCGAGGCGGTACGCTCCGAGCAAGCATTGCTGTTGGCGATCCCACACAAATAAGTGGTGATAGGTTTTATCAAACGAATCAATATCTAACGAAAGCCCTGTGCCTTCTCCCACCTCACGAAAGTTGATTTCCCTGAGACGGCCAATTTCATGAATCACCGATGGAATATGATCCATCGTAGTACAGTAGACCTCAAAATCACCGCTCGTCAGTAGATGATGCTGTTTCGGTAGCTGCTCAATATCTTTTAATAACTCAGCAGTAGACAGCGCGGGCGCAATCTCTTGATAATCAAGCATTGCAGAGGTGGTGTGTTGTTCCTCTGTTTGGGCACGGCTAAGTAGGTAGGTATTGAGCCTGAGATAATTGACCAACTGACGATTGTCTAGCTTGCTCACTTCTTTATATTTAATGCTGTCACCAATAGAGATGGTGATCGGTTTATCTTTCTTATTCAATAGCTCTCGCCCGAGCATAGCGGTTCGTAGCATAGGGTGAACCTTGCTAGCGAGGTAGAAGTGTTTGGAGTTGAGTCCACCAATATGAATCGGCACCGAGGTGGCTTTGTTTCTTTTGATTAAGGTCGCGACTGAACGACTCCACTCTTTATCTTCTATGCGTAATGTTCTTCTATCGACCAGTTGGGAAACCTCACCCGCAGGAAACACCAACAGTAAGCCACTATTTTCAAGATGCTGATTAGCCTGTCGCAAGGCTCGGGTATTAGCACGGTGCGCGTTTTGTCCTTCAAACACATCCACACCAATAAACAGCGAAGCGATCTCGGGAACTAATTTGAGATATTCGTTGGCGAGAATCTTGACGTCTTTACGCTGTCTTAGCAGTAGTTCTGCCAATATCACACCCTCGACGCAGCCAAGAGGATGATTGGCGACCACAATCGTCGCACCAGCTTTGGGAATTGGATTGAGCGCTCCCGAGGTTATTTGGTAATCAATATTTAATACATCAAGTGCGTATCTTAGAAAGCTTTCGGTATCGCAATTGACAGGGCGCTGAGCGTAAAGCTTATCGAGCAAGGACAAGCCGGTTGCCCATTCAGCCACATTTTCGGCTAGTCCAAAAGGGGATTTCCTTGGTAAACGAAACGGACTCTTGATTTCCATAACCACCTCAAAGTCATACTATTTTTCAACGTGAAAATGGTATGACGCTGATATGTCAAATTGACGTCTTTTCGATTGAGAAAGGGTGACGAATCAGTGTCGAATTGATGACACCCTTATTGGTGTCATTAAGCGGTTGAGTTCTTTAACGGGAAAGAAAGCCGATGAGAAGTGCTCAGGGCCCAGCCTTGGGGTTATTCCAACAGGCAATTTATGCTATATATAGCAATATTGTTTACAGTTGTAACCCAAGCTGTTTTTTCGGCAAACCTCGCGTTTATTCGGAACAAATGTTGGGCGATAAACACACTCATTGGAATGGAATATCATCAACGATGCGCAAGTTGACGTTTTTACTGTTGGTTGTTTTAGGTTGGTTGCAATATACCCTTTGGTTTGGAAAAAATGGCATTGCAGACTTTAATCAAGTGAGCAGTGAAATTGAGATCCAAAATCAAGTGAACACTAACCTACAGACTCGCAACAACAATATGTTTGCGGAGATTGATGATTTAAGACAGGGACTCGATGCCATCGAAGAGAGAGCAAGGCATGAACTTGGCTTAGTGCAAGATGGTGAAACCTTCTATCGTATCATTGGGGAGGAAAACCAATGATTCCTGAACAACACCCTATTATCGCTATTGTGCCTGCTGCCGGCGTTGGCAAACGTATGCAGAGTGAGCGACCAAAGCAGTATCTAGAAATTAACCACAAAACGTTACTTCAGCATACGGTCAACAAATTACTTTCCCACCCAAGTGTGGAGTGTGTTGTCGTTGCAGTCAGTCAAGATGACCCATACTATGACCGGCAAATTTTTGATGCTGGCAAATCGGTGATTAAGGTTATCGGTGGCTCAGAGCGCGCTGACTCTGTTTTAGCTGCCGTCGATTATGTCCAGCAACGTATCCCCAATGCTTGGTGTTTAGTACACGATGCCGCACGGCCGTGTGTCACGTTGACAGACATCAGTAAACTGATTTATCAAGCTAGCACTCACCCTGTCGGTGGCATACTGGCATCGCCAGTCAAAGACACCATGAAGCGCGCCAATGATGCCCACTGTATTGACCACACGGTTGAGCGTGCTGAACTCTGGCATGCGCTCACCCCCCAAATGTTTAAAGCAGAATTACTGCAAAGTGCACTTTCTAGTGCGCTGAGTGAGGGCGCGGTGATGACAGATGAAGCCTCTGCGATTGAGTGGATGGGGTTGGCTCCTCTATTGGTAGAAGGGCGAAGCGACAATATAAAAGTAACTCGACCAGAAGATCTATCGCTAGCCGAGTTTTACCTGATTCAAGAGGAAAAAAATCAATGAGAATAGGCCACGGCTTTGATGTTCATAAGTTTGGCGGTGACGGTCCAGTGATCATTGGCGGGGTTGAAGTCCCTTATAGCCAAGGTTTGGTCGCACATTCAGATGGTGATGTTGCACTGCACGCGCTTTGCGATGCACTCCTCGGTGCCGTTGCACTGGGCGATATTGGTCGCCATTTTCCTGATACCGATGACGCTTGGAAAGGAGCGGACAGTCGTGAATTATTGAAAGATGTGTATCAAAAAGTACAGGACAAAGGCTATCAACTGGTGAATGCCGATATCACCATTATTGCGCAAGCCCCTAAAATGGCGTCTCATATCGAAGCCATGTGCCAATGCATTGCTCAAGTCCTAAATACTGATCGCGATGATATCAATGTGAAAGCGACAACCTCAGAGCGCCTTGGTTTTACTGGACGCAAAGAAGGCATTGCGACTGAAGCCGTCGTGCTTATTGAAAAAGTCTCCCGTTAACGAGCCCTATAAATGACAGATATCCTAGAAAATCTCGCTTACCTCAATGGTAAGCCTCAACTTACCGCCAATTACAAAGCACAGAATCAAGACTTCATTGTGAAAGAAGTCCTCGGTTTTCCTTTTAGCGGAGAAGGCGAACACCTTATGGTTCGCATCCGTAAAAATGGCGAGAACACCAGCTTTGTTGCCAATGAGTTGGCAAAAGTGTGCGGTGTTAAATCCAAAGATATTGGTTGGGCAGGCTTGAAAGATCGCCATGCGATTACCGAGCAGTGGTTGAGTGTCCACCTTCCTAAGAAGCAACTCCCAGATTTTGGCGCTTTTCAGCAACAATATCCAAGTATCGAAGTACTTGCGACAGATTGGCACAATAAGAAATTGCGCCCAGGTGACTTGATAGGTAATGAATTTGAAATTCGCCTTACGTCAGTGTCAGACATGGATGCGTTGGTCGCGCGCTTAGCGTTAGTGACCCGTGCTGGGGTGCCAAACTACTTTGGTGAGCAGCGTTTTGGTCATGAAGGCAATAATGTCACCGAAGCGAGACGCTGGGGACGAGACAATGTCCGTACGCGAAATCAAAACAAACGTAGTTTGTACCTCTCCGCTGCCCGCTCATGGATTTTCAATCACATTGTGTCCAAGCGATTGAATCAAGGTTGTTTTGACCAAACGATAGCGGGTGATATGATTGAATTTGATGGGCAATTTGTACTGGCTAGTGAGGTGGATTTAGCGAGTCGAGAGGACTGGAATATCACCGCGGCGATGGCGGGTGACAATGCGCTGCCCACTCAAGAGCAAGCTTTAGAATTAGAGCAGTCGATTGTCGATCAAGAACCGGATCTAATGAAACTGATTCGTGGTAATCGAATGAGACACGATCGTAGAAACATTGTGCTGTTACCACAGCAGTTTAGCTATCAAGCTGAGGAAAATAGTGTTGTTCTCAAATTCTTCTTAGATTCTGGTAGCTTTGCCACTTCAGTTCTACGAGAATTAGCGCAACTGCAACAGGTAGAAAGACAATTTTAATGGCTATGGATAAGCAAAAAACGCTTAAGATTCTTATCAGTAATGATGATGGCGTACACGCACAAGGTATTCGTGCATTGGGCAAAGCATTGAGTGACATTGCTCAGGTCACGATTGTGGCTCCTGATCGTAATCGCTCTGGGGCATCCAACTCACTGACATTGGAGCAAGCACTGCGAGTCTCTGAGATAGAGCCTAACGTCTATTCCGTTCAGGGCACACCGACAGATTGTGTCCATTTCGCACTGAATGAATTAATGAAAGATGATCTACCCGATATCGTCGTATCGGGTATTAATCATGGTGCGAACTTGGGTGATGATGTGCTGTATTCCGGCACGGTGGCAGCGGCAATGGAAGGGCACTTTCTCGGGGTTCAGTCGATCGCATTTAGCTTAGTTGGCAATCAGAACTTTGATACCGCGGCGATGATTGCGCGTCAGTTAGTTGAGCGACATTTGAGCCACCGTATTCCAACCAATCGCCTGTTAAATATTAATATTCCCGATAAAACCGAACTCAGCTTAGATGACATCGAAGTGACTCGCTTAGGTGCAAGACATCACGCGGAGAATATGATCAAGCAACTCGATCCGCGTGGACATGAAATCTATTGGCTAGGGCCTCCGGGTAAAGAGCAAGATGCTGGTGCAGGAACGGATTTTTACGCGATTGAACAAGGCAATATTTCCATTACACCTTTACAGGTTGATCTGACAGCCCATGAGTCTATTGGTGCCATGGAGCGATGGATAAGCGGGAGTGAAAAATGAATCCGCAAGCGGCGAGATTAGTTGAATTTATTCGTCAGTATGGCGTCAAGGATGAGAATGTTCTAACGGCTATCGCCAATGTGCCAAGAGAGCTGTTTGTCTCTCAAGCAATGGCTCATCAAGCTTATGATAACAATGCACTGCCGATAGGCAGCGGCCAGACGATTTCTCAGCCCTATATTGTGGCAAAAATGACTCAACTATTAGAGTTAAATCCACAAACAAAAGTGCTAGAAATTGGAACGGGTTCAGGTTATCAAACCGCGGTACTGGCACAGCTCGTTGACCATGTTTACTCAGTGGAGAGAATTAAAGCTCTACAGTGGGAAGCAAAACGTCGTCTTAAGCGTATTGACATCTATAATGTTTCCACTAAACATGGTGATGGTTGGCAAGGCTGGAGCTCTAAAGCGCCCTTTGATGCCATTATCGTTACCGCTGCAGCTGCGTCGGTACCGGAGCAATTATTGATGCAATTATCAGACAACGGTCGCTTGGTGATCCCGGTGGGTGATAATGAACAGCAGTTGTTAAAAATTACCCGAAAAGGTGATAGCTTTACTACTCAAGTGGTTGAATTAGTGAATTTTGTCCCTTTGATTGCAGGTGAGTTGGCGTAAATGAATAAGGTTTGGAGAAGAGTCGTAGGAATCACATTGTTGCCTCTAGCACTACTTGGTTGTGCTGAGCATGTGTCTGCGCCTGTCTCCGATGTCGGTGGAGGGAAATACGACAATATATCTCGCGGTAGCTATCGAGGGAATTACTATGTCGTAGAAAAAGGCGATACCCTCTATTTTATTTCTTACGTCACTAATAAAGATGTTAAAGAATTGATTAGTTTGAATAAACTGTCTCCTCCATACACGATTCATCCTGGTCAACGCCTTAACCTTTGGCGTCCCGTTTATAAAGCGCCAACCGTCGCTCCCGCAGCCAAGGCGTCAGTATCTACTGCGGCTGCAGCCACTGCCACAGCGAGTGCTCAGGCTTCCAATGCCAGCACAAAACCAAAAACGTCAAGCCAACCTAAAGCCGTAACAACCGCGAAAAAGCCTGTTGAAAAATCAACCACAAAGGGAGTTGCCAATTCCAAAACAAAGGAGTATGGTGAGGCTAAAGGTAAACAAAATGTTAATTATAAGGCGCCTGTCACACCCAAACCCACCGCTAATACAAAGGTATCGAAGTGGATTTGGCCGACAAAAGGGCGTGTCATAAAGAATTTCTCTGCAGGTAACCAAGGAAACAAGGGGATAGATATTGCTGGTCAACGTGGACAAGCAATTATCGCCACTGCAGGGGGAACCGTGGTTTATTCGGGTAACGCACTGCGGGGCTATGGCAACTTAGTCATCGTAAAACACAACGACAGTTACTTAAGTGCTTACGCCCATAACGATCGGTTATTAGTAACGGAAGGACAGAGTGTCAAAGCCGGGCAGAAAATCGCAACGATGGGAAGTTCGGGGACAAGCAGTGTTAGATTGCACTTTGAGATCCGTTACAAAGGGAAGTCCGTAAATCCTAAACGGTACTTACCTTAATTGCTTGCACATTGAATACATAATGAGAAGAAGCTAGTCATGACGTCAAGTGACGTTTAATCGTCATACTAGCTCGCCAGGGGGAGGCGCTATGAGTATCAGTAATGCAGTATCCAAAGATGAAAATTTTTCCAACAATGAAACGATTACCGAAACCGAAGACAAGGAACTGTACGATGCATCGGCGAAAAGCTTAGATGCAACACAACTTTATCTCGGTGAGATCGGTTTCTCGCCACTACTCACCGCCGAAGAAGAAGTTCTCTACGCTCGACGCGCCCTGAAAGGGGACGAGGCCGCTCGTAAGAGAATGATAGAAAGTAACCTTCGATTGGTGGTGAAGATCTCAAGACGTTATAGCAACCGTGGATTAGCACTACTGGATCTGATCGAAGAGGGTAACCTTGGTTTGATCCGCGCAGTAGAAAAATTCGATCCAGAGCGTGGCTTTAGGTTTTCAACTTATGCGACTTGGTGGATCCGCCAAACCATCGAACGAGCTTTGATGAATCAAACGCGTACCATTCGTTTGCCCATTCATGTCGTGAAAGAGCTGAATATCTACCTTAGAACCGCGAGAGAGTTATCTCAAAAGTTGGATCACGAACCGACCGCTGAAGAGATTGCGCAGCAACTTGATAAGCCAGTTGGGGATGTATCCAAGATGCTTCGTCTTAATGAGCGCATTAGTTCAGTGGACACGCCAATTGGCGGGGATGGTGAGAAAGCGTTGTTGGATATTATTCCAGATTCGACCCACTCCGATCCTGAAGTATCAACCCAAGACGATGACATTAAGAGTTCATTGATTCATTGGCTTGATGAGCTGAATCCAAAACAGAAAGAGGTACTTGCACGCCGCTTTGGATTGCTAGGCTATGAACCATCAACGCTAGAAGAAGTGGGGAGAGAGATCAGTCTGACTCGTGAACGCGTTCGACAAATTCAAGTGGAAGGTTTGCGCCGCTTAAGAGATATCTTGGTTAAGCAGGGCTTAAATATGGAGTCTCTATTTAATTTTAATGATGATTAATTATTCGTCATTGTTGGTATTTAAATACCATTAAATAAAAAAACCGCCTTGGCGGTTTTTTTTATTAGCGATAACATTCATTATATCGCGACACATTGTTTCTCGACATAATTTAGTTTCGCGACATAACTGCTTGTTTGGAATTAACTCGTTTTGTGTTAATTCCAGCCACTAGGACTCTTTTTGCGGCGTGGAATTAAGTGCGGAAGCAGTAGACCAAAAATTAGCCCCGCTCCAGCAACACCACCGCCATACATAAAGTAGCGTAATAGAAGGTCTTCTTTTTGAGTGTCCAACTTCGCTCTTAGTTCGCGAACTTCGCTTTGTGAACTATTGAGCTGATTGCTGATATCCGAATAGTTTTGCTCGAGTTCAGCAATTTGTGAATTTCTAGCATCAAGGGAAGTCAATAAGCCGCTTTTCTCGCTATCAGCGCTCTGTTGAGCATTGGCTAGCAGAGACTTAACCTCAGAAAGCTCTTTCTCAAGCTTAGGTAATCGAACCGCCATGCTTTCTTGGCGGGTTACAAATTTGGATTCTACCCAACCTTTACGACCACGAGCATCTTCAATTTGTGAAAAGCCATTCTCTTTGTTGGATGCAATAAGCTGAACTTTATCGCCTGCATTGATGCTGCCAATAATGCGGAATTGATTGCTTGGGCCAGAATGAATATAGGTGTAAAGCTTGTCAGCGATATAGTATTCCTGTGCAAATGCCATTGGCGTTGCAACAAGGGAGACTAAGATCATGCAGAGCAGTTTTTTCACGGTATGTCTCTTAAGTTCGAATTAGTGGGAAAAGCAAATAATATGAAGTTTCTTCGTCGGGTGCAACAAAGAAGGGAGGCAATGCCCCCCTTCTTTTCGATTTGCGTTAATTATGACGTCGTGTTCACAATATATTGACTTTAGTTAGTTTAGCCGCCAAAGACAGCTTGCATTGCGTAGTAGAACACCACAGCCAGTAGAGCACCGGCAGGCAGTGTAACGACCCAAGATGCCACAATGTTACGCACGACACTTAAGTTCAGAGCGGCAATACCACGAGCAAAACCAACACCTAATACCGCACCAACAAGGGTTTGAGTAGTCGAAATAGGTAAGCCAGTACCTGAAGCTAGTACCACTGTACATGCGGTCGCAAGCTGTGCAGCGAAGCCACGGCTAGGAGTTAGCTCGGTAATACCAGTGCCAACAGTCGCCATTACTTTATGACCCATGGTCGCCAGACCAACAACGATACCAAAACCGCCAAGAGGTAGAATCCACCAAGCGATAGAAGCTTTAGACGAGATCTCACCAGCGTGTTCAATCGTGCTAACCACGGCAGACAGAGGACCAATCGCGTTGGCTACATCGTTAGAACCGTGAGCAAATGCCATGGCGCAAGCCGTAATAACCATCAGTACGCTAAAGATACCTTCAACACCGTTAAAGCCATGCTCTTCTTTACGGTTAGCAAATTTACGCTGGATATAGAGATAACCACCCACCATAACAAGCGCTGATACACCCGCAGACCATACCCACGCCTCAACGTTGCTTAGGTGTAAACCAACGTGTTTAAGACCTTTCTTAATGGTAACGAGTGCGATAACCATCGTAGTAAGGAACATGTACACAGGCACAAAACGTTTGGCGTTAAATAATGGCTTTTCGGTATCGAAGATCAGGCGTTGTGCACTGATAAAGATCACGTAGGCGAATAGACCGGAGATAACGGGTGTGATGACCCAACTACCAACAATGCCTTTTACTGAACCCCAGTCAACCGCTTCTGTGCCGACAGAGACACAGGCGAAGCCAATGATGGCACCGATGATTGAGTGGGTGGTAGAAACAGGCCAGCCCATAAAAGACGCTAACAGTAGCCACGTCCCTGCCGCAAGCAGAGATGACATCATACCGAACACAAGAACATCAGGTTGATGTGCAAATAGAGAAGTCTCAATCACCCCTTTACGGATCGTGTCTGTGACTTCACCACCGGCTAAGTAAGCCCCCGCGAACTCGAAGATCATCGCGATAATGATGGCTTGTTTTACTGTTAGAGCTTTAGAGCCAACAGAAGTACCCATTGCATTGGCAACATCATTCGCACCAATACCGATAGCCATAAGGAAACCGAATACTGCTGCCGTGATAATTAGGATAGTGCCGTATTGTGCAAGAATATCCATTGTAATACCTAGTTGTTTTTCTGAACAAGCGGAGCAACACCCTACGCGAAGACGATCGCCGTCTACAACTGTAGTCGGTAATCCCTCTTTGTAAGTTTTTACTCTTTGTTACATTGTGAATGTAGTGATTTATGAACGAGACAGCATTAATTCAAGTCGCGCACCAACACGCTGAGCTTGATCGGCAATGCCACCAATCCATTCAAGAATTTTATACAAGAACATGATATCGATAGGATTGTAATCCGCTTCGATTTTCAGCAGTTGCTGACGAAGTTGGATCTGCATCGCATCGGTGTCATCTTCAATGGTATCTAGTTGATGAATCATCTCAGCAACCAACGTCACTTCACGACCTTTGAAGCCTGTTTCAAGCAACTCATCTAGCTCATTAATGACTTTTTGAGCTTGATTTGCAGCATCAAGACAGCGACTAACATAGGCAATAAAGTTAGTTTGCATTGGTTGTGGGATAATCAGCTGGCGTCCGTAAACACGGCCAGCGATATCTTTGGCAAGGTTTGCAAGCTTATCTTGCTGCGTCAGTAGCTCCAACATGTCGCTACGGTCAACAGGCAAAAACAGCCCACGCGGAAGTTTAAGGCGAATTTCACGCTTTAAAACGTCCGCTTCTTTCTCTAGGTGAGAGATCTGCGCACGAATTTCGTCCGCCTTCTCCCAATCACCTTGGAAACTGGTTTCAAAAAAGTTCACCAAGTGTGAGCAACACTCTGTTACGCACACAACGTGTCTTTGCAAAGGTTTGATTGGGGACTTTGCAAACAACCCCATAATTGTATTTACTGGCATGGTCATTCAACCTAAAGCTATAACCTAATAATTAACATTCACCCTATAAGCATAGGTCATGGTGAAATGTTGAGCGATGGCTATAAAGACGCGCATGTTAACCGAATCAAACACTGATTTAAACTGTTTTAGATCATGATTTCGGTGATATTTGTGACTTGCCGGATTAAACAATTGCTCATATCCTGTGAGAAGTGTCCTTTAAAGGTAAAACTATGGAAACCGAGATAGAACTGAAGTTTTTTGTTTCTCCTGAATTTTCAGAGATTTTGCGACAAAAAATCTTAGAGACGAAAGTCCTTCAGCACAGTTGTCGTGAGTTAGGAAACACTTACTTCGATACCCCAGACAATTGGCTTAGGCAACACGACATTGGTCTGCGTATTCGCCGTTTTGATGATGTGTTTGTACAGACCATAAAAACGGCAGGTCGGGTCGTCGCTGGATTGCATCAGCGTCCAGAATTTAATGCCGAACATTCATGCAACGAGCCACTTCTTACTCTCCACCCGGCAGAAATTTATCCTGAAGGGCGTTCTATAGAGATTTTGCAGCAGCAGCTTATCCCGCTTTTTTCTACCGATTTCACCCGTGAGCAGTGGTTGATTGGCATGCCTGATGGCAGTCAAATCGAGGTCGCTTTTGATCAAGGTTCGGTCTCTTCTGGGGATCTTTCTGATCCTATCTGCGAAGTCGAGTTAGAGTTAAAATCTGGGCAAACCGATGCCTTGTTTACGTTAGCTCGTACCTTAAGTGAGTATGGTGGCATTCGCCTGGGTAATCTTAGCAAGGCCGCGCGAGGTTATCGGTTAGCCGGAGGTTATACCGGTAGCCCAATCAAGCCGTTGTCATTGGTAGATACCCACGCGGATGATAGCGTAGAGGCTTGTTTGATCAACTCTCTAGAGCATGCGTTAGAGCATTGGCATTATCATGAGCAGATCTATATCGAGAGTGACTCGTCACTGCTTGCGCTGCATGAGATAAGCCACGCTATCAGTTTTATTCGTCAAACGTTGACCGTCTATGGTGGCATCGTTCCTCGTCGAGCGAGTGCTATCTTGCGCCAAGAGCTTAAGTGGCTAGAAGAAGAATTGGACTGGCTAAAGAGTTATGACTATCTGAAAGGTCTGTTAGAAGATAAGGGGCATGTGCTGCGTAAACTCGACGCACGCAAGTTCTTGGTATCCGAACTTACCGAGATCACGCAAGATCTTCCATCTAGAGAAGATATGCTAAAACTTATCCTTTCATCTCGCTACACTGGGTTACTTTTGGATCTGAGTCGCTGGATCCTATCCCGAGGCTGGCAGCCTTTCCTTGATGAAAAAGCACAGCAGAGAATGTCACGCCCGATCAAGCCTTTTTCGGCTAAGCAACTTGAGCGAACTTGGCTTGAGCTCTTAGCGGCGTTTCCGCCAGAAAAAGAGATCTCTCGACAAGAGTATGTTGATCAACAATATCGACTGACGCGTAATCTGTATACCGGAGTGAGTTTTGCAAGTCTGTATAGTGCCGATGAGCGAAACAGTTTTAGGCTCCCTTGGACAGATTTGTTGCAAGGTATTGATGATTTGTTGATGTTAGAGCAATTGGAATCATTGGTACCTAAGCTCGAAGGTGAGCAGCAAGATCAACTGGTTAGATGGTTGACTCGCCAAGAAAATTCGATATTACATGCCATGGAACAGACACGACAGATCAGTATTGAAGTTCAATCCTATTGGAACCAAGATTAACAATCCCTCCTTCTTAACGGGAGGCTTATGTCTCCCGTTGCTCCTATCGAATACAGCAAAAATCACCGCATTGCTTCTAGTCTTTTGGTCCCTGTGTGGGCTAGGTCACTACTTGTGAAAATTTGCCACTCCCACCTCTTCAGTTAATCAATGGTTGGTCGATATAAAAGTATCTGTCAGATTGCTGGATGAGTGGTGTTGTATTGTTATCACTAATTACATGAATAATGACAGAATTAGTGACCGAATACTCAATGAGTTAGGTTCGGTTCTGATAAAATAAACCCTTAAAGCGGTATCCCACTGTCATCCTTGTATTCTGCGAATCACTTTTTTTGACAGGTAAGATGCGATTGAGTTGTAGTAAAAGTGACGGCTAAGCCCTAGCTTAATAATAAAAATGGAGAATGGATAATGGCAACATTGGTGTTTAAACCTTGGCAAAAGGTTATCTCAGATGTTCGATTGGTGCCAAAGTTATTGATTTTAACCGTAGTGAGTGCAGTGCTACTTATCTGTAAGCAGCTTTGGGATGCCAGTACTTTCCATGATGCCTTACTGGCGGCAACTCAAAATGCACAGGTAGCGCAGCAGCATTATGATGCTTATCTTATGCATATGCTGTGGCAGACGGTGATTATGATTGGCATCGCTGTGTTTGTTTTTGTCTTCGCGGCAAAAGTGATGGCAATGCAAACCAATTATCTTAGCGATTCGATTAAGCGTATGGCTGGCAAAGATTTGACGGTTCCAGTGGTTATGGAGTCAAAAGATGAGTTTGGTGAGGTTGCCAAAGAGCTGGAAACGACACGAAGCCAACTGCAAGAAATCATTAAAACTCAGGTGACAATGTCTCAAGAGTTGATTGCGTTAACAGAAGCCATGACCATGAGCATGTCAGAGACCAAACAGTCGTCAATGGAAGAGTTCCAAGAGATTGATATGTTGGCGACCGCAATGAGCGAAATGACATCAACAGTGCAAACTGTGGCTGATCATGCAAGGAGTGCATCTGAATTAACCGAGCAAGCTTCGGGTCAGGCGCAAACTGGTCAACGCTTTGTTCAAGGCACTGTAACTAAGATGAGTGAATTGTCTACTGACATCTCAGCGTCAGCTCAAGCGGTTAATCAAGTTGAAGAGCGCGTAGAATCGATTGGTAGCGTTGTTGGCACCATCCAAGGTATCTCAGAGCAAACCAACCTTCTAGCACTTAACGCAGCGATTGAAGCGGCACGTGCTGGTGAAGCAGGTCGCGGTTTTGCGGTAGTTGCGGATGAGGTTCGTAACCTAGCGCAAAGAACGCAGCAAGCGACGGTTGAGATCCAAGATATGATTACCCAACTACAAAACAGCGCAAACTCAGCCGTCGGTCTGATGGAGAAGAGTGTTGTTGAGGCAGCGGAAGGGGTTGAATTGGTCACCAACGCAGGCACAGAGCTAGACGGCATTGTAAACCAAGTGAACCAAATCAATGATATGAACTTCCAGATTGCGACGGCTGCGGGTCAGCAGAGCAGCGTTGCGGAAGAAATGAACCAGAATCTAACCAATGTCAGAAAACTGGTAGAAGCGTCAGTGACTGTGATTACTGAACTGCTTGCAACATCAGAATCTATGCAGCGCAGTGCGCAAGATTTGGATGGCAAGCTGAATTCATACAAAGTATAACCGGCTTAGCAATCACAAAAAAACGCAGCTCAAGGGCTGCGTTTTTTTATCTCTCGACTTCCTTTTGGTATCGGGAAATCGACATGACCTAAGCTGGGGTCGTTGACTCAGAGTTTGTCTCGTTTGACGCTGGCACTAAATCCAGCACTTGGTTATCAATCAATCTTGCTTTACCTAGGTAAGCCGACATTAGGATAACCGCTTGCGACGTATCAGCGCTCACAGGCAGTAGGGTTTTGGCATCGCGAACAAAAATCTCATCAGGGACTAAGCCAGCGGCACGAAGTTGGTCACTGGCATCTTCAATAACAGAATCGAAGTCATTGCGTCCACCTCGAATCGCACTGCTGATCCAACGCATGGTTTTTGCGAGAACAGGGGCACGTTGGCGCTCATCCATCGTCAGATAACCATTGCGAGAACTCATGGCTAAGCCATCCATTTCACGGATTGTCGGTACACCAACGATCTCGATGTTCATCGCTAGGTCTGCCACCATTTGACGAATAACCGCTAACTGTTGGAAATCTTTTTCACCAAAGCAGGCGACGTCTGGCTGCACAATATTGAACAGTTTAGTGACAATGGTTGCTACGCCTCGAAAGTGCCCCGGTCTGGATGTGCCTTCAAGCATGTGTGAGATCCCAGGCACTTCAACAAACGTTTGGCTCTCAAGACCTTGTGGGTACATGATTTCTGGCGTTGGTGTAAATACTAACTCTACGTTCTCAGAAGCCAATTTATTGAGGTCATCTTCTAAAGTACGTGGGTAGTTATTGAGGTCATCTGCACGGTCAAACTGCATTGGGTTAACAAAAATGCTTACCACGACCATATCAGCGTGCTCACGAGCCTTGCGAACCAAGGTTAGGTGACCGTCATGTAGATTACCCATAGTCGGTACAAACGCGATACGTTTCTGTTCACGCTTTGCTTGGACAAGCTGTTGTCTTAACTCGGTAATATCAGCAAAAGTTTGCATGATTCCCCCTAGGCAATCGTATGAGCTTCATCTGGGAAAGCGCCGCTTTCCACATCCGAGATATATTTAGTAACGGCTTGGCGCATGTCACCGGTCTCAGCCAAGAAGTTTTTAGAAAACTTAGGCATGTAATTGGCAGAGATACCAAACATGTCATGCATGACTAGAATCTGACCATCGGTCACATTCCCCGCACCAATGCCAATAACCGGGACATCAAGTACCTCAGTAATACGTTTAGCCAACTCTTGAGGAACACATTCTAATAGGACAATCTGCGCTCCTGCGTCTTGTAGAGCAAGGGCATCACGAACCATTTGATCCGCTTGTTTCTGATCGCGACCTTGAACCTTGTAACCACCAAAAATGTTAACGCTTTGTGGCGTGAGTCCAAGGTGAGCACACACAGGAACGGCACGTTCAGTCAGGGTTTTGATGGTATCAACCAACCATTCACCACCCTCAATTTTTACCATGTTAGCGCCGGCACGCATCAGCTTAGCGGCGTTTTCACAAGCTTGTTCTGGGGTGGCATAACTCATAAACGGCATATCTGCCATTAATAAGCAATTTGGGCTACCTGCACGCACACTGCGTGTGTGGTAAGCAATCTCTTCTACAGTCACTGGCAGCGTGTCGTTTTGACCTTGAAGCACCATACCTAATGAGTCGCCAACCAGTAAAACAGGCATCTCTTGACTCTCAAATAGACCAGCAAAACTCGCATCATAAGCGGTTGAAGATGCAAATTTACGACCTTCTTGTTTGCATTTCATTAGGTCGTTAATGGTGATTTTTTTCATTTTATTTCCTTACTAGGGGGTTTGGTCAGTCTGACCAAACAGTCAGCCCGTTACGATCGACCTGTGAAATGAGGTCTTCGAGCTTAGTCCCATCAGGGAGTTGTAAATTTGGTGCGATGTCCAACAGCGGATAGAGAACAAACTCTCTCTGCTTCATTCCATAATGGGGAATGGTCAGGCGCTCGGAATCTAACACCTCATTGCCGAAAAGAATAATGTCGAGATCTAAGGTTCTAGGTCCCCAACGTTCATCTTTACGGACACGCCCTTGCTCTAACTCGATAGCTTGGGTGCAATCAAGGAGTTCAAGTGGCGTTAATTCTGTCGTAATTTCGACCACCGCGTTGATATAATCCGGTTGATCGCTCGGTCCCATAGGCTGACTACTGTAGAGGGAAGATTGGGCAGTCAGCTGACTTTTCGGCAGCATTTTGAGCGCATCAATGGCTGCTTTAGCTTGAGCTACGGGATCCGATAGGTTGCTGCCAATGGCAATAAAACAGCTTGTCATTATTTATTGCCTTTTGCGGCTTTACTTTTTGCAGGTCGCTTGCGACGGTAGTTCGATTTGGAGCCAGAACCCGCTCCACCAAGATCGTTCACCATCGCTTGACGCATATTGCGCCCCGCGGTTTGGAAAGTTCCCCACCACTTAGCTAATTCCTCGATCTCTTTGCCTTCTATTTGGGCGCGCATCTCTAGGAAGTCAAAACCCGCTCTAAACTTGTTTAGCTCCATCAAACGGTAAGCGCGTTTGCCAGTACGACGAGGCAGACGAAATTGAAGTTGCCATATCTCGCGAATGGTTGCGGTATGGCGTCTAGGAATCGCTGTCGACTTGATTTGCTGTTCAATGATGATATTACTCGCTTCCATCATTGCGTCGTAGTCAGAGAGTCCCACGGAGTCCATAAGCTGTTTAGTGAGTCCCATCATTGGGTACCAAAGCAGAGCCGCAAACATAAACGCAGGGTTGACGCGTTTGCCTTCATCAATGCGTATATCGGTTGCATCCAGAACCAGATCCAACATCTGCTCAGTGTGCGAATCATATTCCGAGGTGAAATAGGGCGCAATCACAGGGAACAACTGTTGGAATAGATTGTACTCACGCAGTAGATGGTAGGTTTCTAAACCATGACCCGCTTGCAGCAATTTAAGTGACTCTTCATAAAGACGAGCGGCTGGAATATCGACCAGCAAGGGCGCAAGATGTTCAATCGGTTCGCCGGTCTCTTCTTCAATGTCGAAGTCGAGTTTTGCCGCAAAACGTATGGCTCTGAGCATACGCACGGGATCTTCGCGGTAACGTGTTTCAGGATCGCCAATCAGACGGATAAGACGCTCTTCTAGATCTTCCACACCACCCGCGTAGTCATGCACCGCGTAATCTGAGATGTTGTAATACATCGCATTGATAGTGAAATCTCGACGTTCAGCATCTTCGTCAATAGAGCCGTAGACATTATCACGCAATAACATGCCGTCTTTGCTCTGTTGTGAAATGTTCTTTTCCGCTTCCTGATGGTGACCACGGAACGTCGCCACCTCGATGATATCGCGACCGAACATAATATGAGCCAGACGGAAGCGTCGACCAATCAGGCGACAGTTGCGAAAGAGCTTTTTGATCTGCTCTGGTGTTGCATTGGTTGCGATGTCGAAATCTTTTGGCTGCTGTTTTAGCAGTAGGTCGCGAACCCCACCGCCAACAAGATACGCGTCATAACCAGCGCCGTTCAATCGATATAGGACCTTTAAAGCGTTGTCGCTTATCTGTTTGCGAGAAATAGTATGCTCATCGCGAGTATGGATCTGCAAAGAGATATCCTCATATGATTGATGGATTATTTGATGATTTTCGTTTTTATTCATAATGTTAACGCAATTTTACTTGTCGATTAGGTGCAATTCAGTGAACCGTTTCGTGCATGTCGTATGAATTTTGCCGCTAATAATAGCCTAGAGCGCACCATTTGAGAATGGTGGCTTGATTTTGAGCGTTTTTGGCAGTTGGGATAAATGCCAATTTTTGACGCCCCAGTCGAGTATATTATCCATACTTTCGTTGCATAGAGATGGATCGATAGTAAAACCTAAGAAACGCATCGCTTCCAGCAATGTCTTTTTTGGGTTCTCTGTATCAATCGCTTTTGCATGGTTCTGTTTAGACAGTTTGTTGCCATTGTCGTCGAGCGCAAGTGGCAGATGCACATAGCTTATCGGTGTTTTATCCAATGTTTTATACAGGCTAATTTGACGTCCAGTTGGCTCAATCAAATCGGCACCTCGAACCACCTCGGTGACGCCTTGGTAGATATCGTCCAGTACCACCGCTAAGTTATACGCGAATAAACCATCACGACGTTTAATAATGAAGTCTTCATGGGCTAAATCACGATTGATAGCAAACGTTCCATAGGCTTCATCATCGAAAGATTCGACCGGATGATTCATGACCAAGCGAATCGCACACTCTTGAGCGTTAGTCAGATGTTTGTCTCGACATACCCCTTGATAAAATCCACCTGAAGCTTTGATTTGCTTACGGGTACATTGACACAAATAGGCTTGATTATGGTTCAGCCATTGATCAAGTTGCTGCTGATAAGCATCCAAACGATCACTTTGATACAGCACATCCTCATCCCAATACAGATGATAAGCTTCGAGTGTATTTAAAATGAGTTTATCCGCACCGGGCATTTCTCTGGGAGGATCGATATCCTCAATTCGAACTAGCCACTTACCTTGATTCGCTTTGGCTTGAAAGTAACTTCCAAGTGCTGCAATCAGGGAGCCAAAGTGGAGTGGACCGGATGGGGAAGGTGCGAAGCGACCTATGTACATATTGCTGTTGCGCCTTTGCCTATATTGCCTTTGCCTATATTGCCTATATTGCCTATATTGCCTATGCCTATATTGCTCAATAAGGCTGTTGATCAAAAAAGGGAGCCTTAGCTCCCTTTTCGGTTTCGGTTAGCCTTGCATCTGTCTTTCTTTAATTTCTGCGAGTGTTTTGCAGTCGATGCATAGGTCAGCCGTCGGTCTAGCTTCTAGGCGACGAATACCGATCTCGATACCGCAAGATTCACAAAAGCCGAAATCGTCTTCTTCGATCTTGTTCAGTGTCTTTTCAATCTTCTTGATTAGACGACGTTCACGATCACGGTTACGCAGTTCCAAGCTGAACTCTTCTTCTTGCGAAGCGCGGTCAACGGGATCTGGGAAGTTCGCCGCTTCATCTTGCATATGGTGTACAGTGCGATCAACTTCTTCTCTCAGTTGATTGCGCCAAGCACCTAAGATCAATTTGAAATGGTCTAACTGGGCTTGAGACATATACTCTTCGCCCGCTTTTTCTTGATAAGGCTCAACGCCTGCAATGGCTAGGATGCCTAGCGCTTTTTTCTTTGATTCTGGCATGCAGCATCTCCTACTTACACCTAGTCAACTGTGCGAACAGTTAATTTTGAGGCGGGTATCTATAGCAAAAAGAAAACACTGTGGCAATTGAAGTTTGTTAAAGTTGTTATCAATGTGAGATTTAGTCACTATTGATTGAAATCGATTCGAGACAACAGCGATATTTCATCTTTGGTGAAATTCGCCTTATAACAAATTACTTCTACCCCTGCTTCCCTTGCCTGTTCAAGTAATTGTGAATATCGTGCATCTATATGGTGTGCCGCTGAGACTTTTTCAATCCCTGAATGTAAAACAGCGAAAAATAATACTGCACGGTTACCAGATGTTACCATTTCGGTAAGCTCTCGTAGATGTTTTTGTCCCCTAACTGTGGTCGTGTCAGGAAAAAATCCCTGTCCATCACCTTGGTCAGAATCCAGCAGTGTGACACTTTTTACTTCTATATAGCAATCGCTGTTATCACTATCTTGTAGTAAAACATCGATACGGCTGTTCTCACTGCCGTATTTCACTTCCGTTCGCAATTGCTGATAACCGACGAGTTCTGGAATGCGATTCTGTTTTATTGCTTCGACAACCAACGTATTGGCTCGAGCGGTATTTACACAAATGGAATGCCCCGCTTCGGTTTGGGTCAGTTCCCAACTGTGTGGGTATTTTCTTTTTGGGTTGTCAGAAGTGGAGTAATAAACTCGAGAACCAGGCGTTGCGCAGCCGGTCATCGCACCGGTATTGGCGCAATGTATAGTGAATGTTTCACCGTCATCGGTAATGACATCAGCAAGAAAGCGTTTATAGCGTTTAATGAGCTTTGCGTATTTAAGTGGCGGATCAAACTGCATTTGTTGAGCATTTTTATTAGAATGAGTAGCTTCATTACAACACAAGGTCATTCCGTTGTCACAACTTCCCATCCAACAAGTACTTGCTGAGCTTTTTTCTGCGATAGAAGTGAGTAATCAGGTGATCCTTAAGGCCGCTACAGGGGCGGGTAAATCCACCTATTTCCCTTTGCAACTGCTGCTTGAGCGCCATATTGACGGTAAGATCATTATGTTGGAGCCAAGACGAGTGGCAGCGAAAAGTATCGCTAGTTATTTGGCGCAGTGTCTTGATGAGCCAGTAGGGCAAAGAGTGGGCTACCGAATTCGTGGTGACAACCGAGTCAGCAACGCGACCCAACTTGAAATCGTCACTGAAGGGGTTTTGACTCGAATGCTGCAGACTGACCCTGAGCTTGAAGGGGTTGGCGCCATTCTATTTGATGAGTTTCACGAGCGAAGTTTGCATGCCGATACTGCTTTGGCATTTACCTTAGAAATTCAAGAAGCCCTGCGAGATGACCTAAAAATTGTAGTTATGTCAGCCACACTTGAAGCCGATGACTTGCTGGCTATCTTGCCACAAGCGAGGTTTATCGAGTCTCAAGGACGCAGTTATCCGGTAGAGGTGCAATATCAACCTTTAGGCGCCAATGAGCATTTACCGCAAGCCATGTCAAAGCAAATACAGCGGTTGCTTCAACAACAGCAAGGCTCTTTACTTGCTTTCCTTCCTGGTGTCGGCGCAATAAAACGTATTGCGGAATTGCTTCGTGAGGCAAACATTGAGGCGGAAATTTGCCCCCTTTATGGACAGCTCGATCTTTCTAGCCAGCAAAAAGCGCTGCGACCTGCACCGACGGGTCAGCGTAAGGTGGTGCTGGCAACCAATATCGCTGAAACCTCACTCACTATTGAGGGAGTGCGTATGGTGGTCGATTCGGGATTGGAGAATCTTGCGACTTTTGATATTCGCTCAGGGATCACGAAATTAGAGCCAGCCAGAATCGCTCAATCATCAGCGATACAGCGAGCAGGTCGTGCCGGGCGTTTAGAGCCGGGGATCTGTGTTCGCCTTTATAGTGAATCTCAATTCCAATCTCAGTCTAAGCAGAGTGAACCAGAGATAGTGCGTAGCGACTTAACTCAGCTGCAATTGGAATTGATCAAATGGGGATGCAGTGATGTGAATCAACTGCATTGGATTGATGTTCCCAATGCTGCCAGCCTAGAGCGAGCGCAGCAGTTACTTACCCAACTGCAACTCATCGACAATCGTACTCAATTGACCACGCTTGGTACTCAAGCGTATGGATTAGGGGTCGATGCACGTTGGGCGAGCATTCTTTTACAGTGTCAGCTTTTACAACGTCAACTTTCACAAAGCCAACGGTCACAGTGTCAACAGCAAGGTGGGCAGCCACTTTCTACAGCGATTGCGCTGTGTGTGTTAATGGAAGAGCCAGAACGTTCCGTGATTGATTTGTCCCTTTCTCTGCATCGTTGGCAGGTGAAAACCCACCCAAGACATCAGATGTTGTCGAAACGAGCCAAAGCCTTAGCGGAGCGACTACAGCACACATTTCAACTGCAACAAGTGGATGAAAGCTTGTTGGGAATGATTGCCGCTTTAGGCTACCCCGATCGAATCGCGAATCAGCGTCATAAAGAGTCGGGTCAGTACTTACTCTCAAGTGGTCACGGTGCGTCTTTAAACATTGAAGATAAACTCTCTGAACAACGCTATTTAGTGGCGCTAAACCTGATGCGAACCAGCGTGGGTAGCAGCCAGATATTTCAGGCGCTCCCCCTCGATATTGAGCAACTTTTAACAAGCTACCCTCAGCTTTTTGTTTCGCAAGATATTGTTGAATGGGATGATAGCAAAGGTAAGTTTGTGGCTTACCATCGATGCCAGCTCGGTCGCATTACCGTACATCAAAAGAGTGTTCCGGTGCCCGAAGATGCGGATGTTGAACGTGCCTTAGTGGATTATGTTAGGCGAAAAGGTTTGGCGATCTTAAATTGGACAGCAGAGTCTAAGGCGTTTGTGGAGCGTGTCGAGTGTGCGAGACAATGGTTGCCCGAATATGGTTGGTCGTCTTTGTCTGATCAGGCTTTGCTGGACGATCTCGAGCAATGGTTAGCGCCGTATATGAGCCAAACTAAGAGCGTGAAGCAACTTCAGCAGATTCGGTTACTGGAAGCATTGCAAGCTCGATTGGGATGGGAATTGCAAACTCGACTCGATGAATGGTTACCGACACATATTCAGGTTGCCTCAGGGAACCGTCACAAGATTCGCTATCAATTTGGACAACCCCCTATGTTGTCGGTGAAGCTACAAGAAATGTTTGGAGAAAAAAGCTCGCCTATGATCGCACAGGGTCAGCAAGCCGTTGTGCTTGAACTGTTATCGCCAGCGCAACGACCATTGCAAATTACTCAAGACCTAGCTGCGTTTTGGCAAGGTGCTTATAAAGAGGTGCAAAAAGAGATGAAAGGTCGTTATCCCAAACACCCGTGGCCAGATGATCCCGTGAATCATCAAGCGACCAGTAAAACCAAAAGACAATTAAAATCATGATGAACAAAATAAAGCGAGCGGCAAGCAGTAAAAAACCGACTCCGCCAAAAGCGAAAACCAAGACTTCGTCTCGAAGCACGAGCGCAAAGCGACGTTCAAGCAACAAATCAGCGTCACCTAAGCGCACCAATAAAGCTAAGCCCTCTTGGTTAAAGCGTCTGTTTTCTATCGGTTGGAAGTTGACTCTCGTTTGCTTGGTGGCATTGGCTGCGGTCGGTTTTTATCTCGACCAATTGATCAAACAGCGCTTTGAAGGCGCGCTGTTTGAGTTGCCAACTGTGGTGTATGCAAGATCACTTAACTTGTCGATTGGAGACGCCATTTCGTTAAAAGAAGTGCGCAATGAACTGGATACCCTGAATTACCGAAAAGTGACTCAGCCGAGATACCCTGGGGAATATGCGGCTTCTTCAACTAAGATCGAGTTGATCCGCCGTCCATTTGAGTTTGCTGATGGGCCTGAGCCGGATCGCCATGTGATGCTCTATTTTGCCGACAGCAGTTTGACAAGAATCCAGTCTCTGGAGCAATCGGGTGATCTGGGCTATTTGCAGATCGAGCCGAAGATGCTGGGTATGTTGGAGAAAAAGCAGGATGAGCAACGACTGTTTTTGCGTCGAGAGCAGTTTCCAGAGTTAATGATTGATGCTTTGCTGGCGACAGAAGATCGCAATTTCTATCAACACGATGGGGTTTCCCCGACGGCGATTGCCCGTGCATTCTTTGCCAATATTCGCGCAGGAAGAACGGTTCAAGGCGGCAGTACGTTAACTCAGCAGCTAGTCAAAAACCTATTCCTGTCGAGTGAGCGAACCTTGTGGCGTAAGCTAAGAGAGGTGTATATCGCCTTGATCCTCGATTATCGCTACAGCAAAGATCAAATCTTAGAAGCCTACCTAAATGAAGTCTATTTGGGGCAGAGTGCGGGTGAAGCCATTCATGGCTTTGGCTTAGCGTCGCGCTACTATTTTGGACAACCGATCCAAGAGCTGCGCATTGATCAGTTAGCTTTGCTGGTGGGCATGGTTAAAGGTCCCTCTTACTACAATCCTATTCGTCATCCAGAGCGAGCGCAGAAACGACGTGACTTGGTCTTAAAGCTGATGATGGATCAAGGCATGCTTACCGGTGAGCAATTTAATGCGTTAGCCAGTCGCTCTCTTGATCTACAAAAAGCACCGCAGGTAGCCAGTCGTCAGCCAGCTTATTTCCAACAGCTCAAATTAGAGTTGCAGCAGAAGCTCGATGGAAAATTGCCAAAGGGTGAAGGTATCAAGGTGTTTACTTCTCTGGATCCCGTGTCACAAACCATGTTGGAAAAAGCGATACAAAAACGTTTACCACAGTTAGAAAAACAGGTGGGCAAAGGGCTTGAGGCGGCCGCCGTCGCCGTTGATCGCAATAGTGGCGAGATCCGAGCCATGGTTGGAGGCAAGCGTGCCAATTACAGCGGATTTAACCGAGCGTTGAATGCCCGACGCCCTATTGGTTCTTTGGTTAAACCTGCTGTCTATTTGACCGCGTTAGAAAAACCAGAGCAATATCAGCTGACTTCGACCTTGGATGACTCGCCTCTGACGCTAAAAGGTAGCCAAGGCAATCTGTGGAAGCCACGCAACTATGATCGAAAATTTAGAGGTCCTGTGCCTTTGTATCGCTCTTTGGCTCAGTCACTGAATGTTCCCACAGTTCGTCTAGGGATGGCATTAGGAATAGACAATGTAGCGAGCAATTTAGTGCAACTTGGTGTTGATCCCAAAGAGATCAACCCAGTCCCTTCGATGTTTTTAGGTTCAACATCATTGACTCCCTTTGAGGTGGCTCAGATGTACCAGACCATTGCTAATTCGGGACGACAGGCGCAACTCTCTGCATTACGCTCGGTTGTAACGGTAGAAGGCGAAGTCGTGTATCGCTCATTGCCTAAATCAACTCCCAAGGTTCCGCAGCAAGCGGCTTGGTTAACGATGTTTGCAATGAAAAAAGGTGTCTCTGAAGGGACGGGACGTTATCTAAATAGCCAATTTCCTCAAGCGATGCTTGCAGGGAAAACGGGAACCAGTAACGATACAAGAGACAGTTGGTTTGTTGGTGTCGATGGGCGAGAAGTGACGACAATTTGGATTGGTCGAGATGATAACAAAGCCATGAAGCTGACGGGTTCAAGCGGTGCATTGCGGGTCTATTCTGATTATCTCCATCATCGTATCCCACAGCAATTGGTCCTGCCTTGGCCGAAAAATATCACCATGCTTGGTTATACCGCGAACGCGCAAGGAGAGTGGACTATCGACTGCGGCAGTCAAACTCAGTTCCCAGTTTGGGATCCACAAGGAAAAATTAAACAACAGTGTGAAAATTCAAAGCCTTGGCTACGAGAACTTTTCAGTTGGTGATCTATCCTTGTATATAGCCAATTCTGCTCAAGCAGCTAGGTTTAGTGAGAATGCTTTGGTAGGCAATAACAAGGTTAGAGAAGGATAGCCTTAACGGAATAGTTGTGTGAATATGATGCGTCTTGAGCTTATTAAGCGATAGATGGATAATGTAACTGACTGATATTCTTTGTTAAGCGCGAGGTTAAGGATAGATATGATACGCTTTACTAATTGGGTAATCGCTGCTTTATGTATTTCGAGTGGCTTTGCTGTCAATGCCGAACAAATTCAAACGTCAGCAAAACATCAGACTGATAAGCAAAGACCCACAATAGGAGTGGTATTAGCGGGTGGTGGTGCGAAAGGTGCGGCTCATATTGGTGTTTTAAAAGCGCTCGAAGAGATGCAGATACCCGTTGATATCCTCACAGGAACCAGCATGGGCGCCTATGTCGGTGGTTTGTATGCGACGGGCATGAGTGCTGATGAAATTGAAAGTTTTATCTATACCGTTAACTGGAATGACGGCTATGTGGATCGCGTCGATCGTAGCCAAAGAAAAATCCGTGACAAAGAAAACGAAGACCGCTACCAAATCCGCACCGACCTCGGGCTTCATCTGACCTCGGTTGAAGCACCAAAAGGTGTCGTTCAGGGACAAAATATGCTGCGCATTCTGCGCCAAACCACGGGCAATCTGCCAGCATTTGATTCTTTCGACCACCTTGCCATTCCTTATCGTTCCGTCGCAACCGATATTCTTAAGCTTGAGCCAGTGGTGATCGACAAAGGTCACTTAGTTGACGCTATGATGGCGAGTATGTCGGTACCCGGTGCATTGCCACCTTATGAACTCAATGGTGATTTGTTAGTTGATGGTGGTGTCACCAATAACATGCCAGTTGAGTTAGCCAAGGCGATGGGTGCAGATATTATTATCGCGGTTGATATCAGTAGCGACTATAAGACGCGTGAAGACTTCAATAGTGTGTTTACTGTGGGTGAGCAATTGTCGAACTACTTAGTACGACGCAGCACTGAAGATCAGATGCAATCACTTAGCGATCAAGATATCTATTTGCATCCGGGGGTTGGGCAGATCTCAACCACGGATTTTCCACGTATGCCAGAAGCTTATGAGCTTGGGTATGACTTTGCGGTCAATAACGCCGATCAATTATCTCACCTGTCGGTTAATGCCGCGCAATACCAAGCCTATATCGACCATAAACAAGCGTTTCGCAGAACGTTGCAATACGGTGATGAAACCAAAGTTGATAAGATCGTCATCAATAACCAGAGCCATTATAGCGATGAGTTAATCAAAGAGCGCCTCGGGTTAACGCCAAATCAGGTGTTTAAAACCAAAGAAATAGAACAGAAAGTCGCAGAGCTTTATGCCCTAGATCGCTTTGAGTTGATTACTTATCAGTATGAGAATAAAGACGATGAGACCACACTCAACGTCAATATCGAGGAAAAGTCTTGGGGCCCGAACTATATGGACTTTCGATTCTTTCTTGAAGAAGATTTTGATACCAACAGTTTCTATGCCCTTGGTGTGACGACTAACTTTACTGATTTGAACGATCGAGGAGGGGAGTTACGCCTTAATGTGGAATTCGGTACTGACAAGCGGGTTGAGGCTGAGTTTTATTCCCCTTTCTTTCTTCACCAAGACCTGTTTTCTTTATTGGGCGTTACCTATACCAATGAAAAACGCAACGTGTTGTGTGAGTTGGATAGTGTAAAACAGTCATGCACCACGCCAGCACTTGAAGGTGGGAGTGACTACATTCCCATTTCTTACCAGAGATGGGAAGCAGAAGCCGCAGTGGGTTACCAGATTAGGCTTTGGCAGACGTTTCAAGTCGGAGCAAGGTTTAGTAAAGGTGAGTCGTTTATCACTTCGCTACCGTCAACGGGGGTGTTCGACTTTGAACGCAAAGGGGTATTTGTGAATTATAAAATTGATACCTTGGATAACTTCACGTTGCCGACCAAAGGTTGGTACTTAAATGCGGAATATCTACTATCAAAAGACACGGCGACAGACAGTATCACCAACGAATATGATTTATCTGACAACGCCAATGAGATCACTTTAGAGACGATATACGCCCATACCTTTGGACGTAATACCTTAGTTGCGTCATTAGATTATGGTATTATCGACACCGAAAACGACACTCTGCCAGTCAACCCAAGGGAATTGGGCGGCTTTTTAAATATGTCAGGGGTACCGAGAAGCAGTCTGGTAGCGCAAAATGTGGCGTATTCAAACCTAGTCTATCGTTACCGATGGTTTGACAACGATTTTGGTATGTTTAAATCACCAGTCTATCTTGGTGCTTCAGTAGAGTATGGTGGCGTATGGGATGGTGATGATAAATTACCAGGCTCAGAGCTATTTTGGGCCGGTTCACTATTTGCAGGAATAGATTCACCAATTGGTCCAATCATGTTGTCTTATGGTCGTGTAGAAACTGGATTGGATTCGGTCTACTTGATTATCGGCGCAACCTATTAAGCGTTTTTGTTCATTGTTTTTGCTTCTCTAGCCATTGATGCTAGAGGGCTTGTGTCGATAGTAAAAATCATCATTAGCAGACGATTTTGCATTAAATTTGACCACTTTTCGACAAAGTTGCAATGTTGGTCAATATGATGAGATTTTAATTTTTGGTTAAATTTGCTATCGTTCACGCCACAGTTTGGCCTATCTGGTGCTGCAGATTCTGTTCATGAAGATAATGGATAGCTAGGAAAGGCCAAGATTCCAAGGATGTCCACTCCTATTCTAACAATACAGGAGGGACCGTAATGAGAGGAAAAAGTCGTGCTTGAAGCTTATCGTAAACACGTCGAAGAGCGTGCTGCCCAAGGTGTTGTCCCTACCCCACTTAATGCTGAACAAGTTGCTCAATTAGTTGAGCTACTTAAAGTGCCACCTCAAGGTGAAGAAGAGTTTATTCTTGATCTGCTAGAAAATCGTATTCCTCCCGGTGTCGATGAAGCGGCTTATGTTAAGGCAGGTTTTCTTACCGCACTAACAAAAGGCGAAGTGAGTTCTCCACTTGTGACTCCAGCAAAAGCGGCTGAGCTACTGGGTACAATGCAAGGCGGTTACAACATTGAGCCATTGATTTCTCTGCTTGAAGATGCCGAGTTGGCACCGATTGCCGTGAATGCGCTATCTCATACCTTGCTTATGTTTGATGCTTTCTATGATGTGGAAGAGAAAGTGAAAGCGGGCAACGCCTATGCAAAACAAGTGATGACCTCTTGGGCGGAAGCCGAGTGGTTCTTATCTAAGCCTGAACTTGCCTCTAAGATCACTTTGACCGTATTTAAAGTGACTGGCGAGACTAACACCGATGATCTTTCGCCAGCACCTGATGCTTGGTCGCGTCCAGATATCCCGGTACACGCATTGGCAATGCTCAAAAATGAGCGTGAAGGTATCGTTCCGGATCAGCAAGGCAGCGTTGGTCCAATCAACCAAATTGAAGTACTAAAACAAAAAGGTCACCAATTGGTGTACGTGGGCGATGTTGTGGGTACGGGTTCTTCACGTAAATCAGCGACTAACTCTGTGCTTTGGTTTATGGGCGATGATATTCCTTATGTGCCTAACAAGCGCGCAGGGGGTTATGTTCTCGGCGGTAAAATTGCCCCAATCTTCTTCAATACCATGGAAGATGCTGGCGCACTTCCGATTGAAGTCGATGTGACCAAACTGAATATGGGTGACGTGATTGACGTGTATCCATTTGAAGGCAAAGTCTGCAACCATGAAACCGGTGAGACTCTGGCGGAATTTGCCCTTAAAACCGACGTGCTGATCGACGAAGTTCGTGCTGGTGGTCGTATTCCTTTGATTGTTGGTCGTGGTCTGACTGACCGTGCGCGTCAATCGCTTGGTCTTGCGCCTTCGGAAGTCTTCCGTCGTCCTGTGGCGGTTGAAGATACCGGTAAAGGTTACAGCCTTGCCCAGAAGATGGTCGGTAAAGCGTGTGGTGTTGAGGGTGTACGCCCAGGCACTTACTGTGAGCCTAAGATGACCACCGTGGGTTCTCAAGATACGACCGGTCCTATGACCCGTGATGAGTTAAAAGACTTAGCTTGTCTCGGTTTCTCTGCCGACTTGGTGATGCAGTCTTTCTGTCATACCTCTGCTTATCCAAAACCAGTAGACGTGAATACGCACCATACCTTGCCAGATTTCATTATGAACCGTGCGGGTGTTTCACTGCGTCCTGGTGATGGCGTGATTCACTCATGGCTAAACCGTATGTTGCTACCAGATACCGTCGGTACGGGTGGTGATTCGCATACTCGTTTCCCACTGGGGATCTCTTTCCCTGCGGGTTCGGGACTGGTTGCATTTGCAGCCGCGACAGGTGTTATGCCGTTGGATATGCCGGAGTCTATTTTGGTTCGTTTCAAAGGCGAGATGCAGCCGGGTATTACTCTGCGTGATCTTGTCCATGCGATCCCTTACTACGCTATTCAGCAAGGTCTATTGACGGTAGAGAAAGCGGGTAAGATCAATGAATTCTCTGGTCGTATTCTAGAAATTGAAGGGGTTGAACACCTGACGGTTGAGCAAGCATTTGAGCTGTCTGATGCCTCCGCAGAGCGTAGTGCTGCCGGTTGTACGGTTAAGTTGTCGCAAGCGTCAATTGAAGAGTACCTAAGCTCGAATATCACGATGCTTAAGTGGATGATTTCTGAAGGCTATGGCGACCGTCGCACGATTGAGCGTCGTATCGTGTCAATGCAAGAGTGGCTTGAGAATCCAGAACTCATGGAATCGGATAGCGATGCGGAATATGCCCATGTGATCGAGATTGATCTTGCTGATATCCATGAGCCAATTCTTTGCGCGCCCAACGATCCGGATGATGCGCGTCTGCTTTCAGAAGTGCAGGGAACCGAGATCAACGAAGTCTTTATCGGTTCATGTATGACCAACATTGGTCACTTCCGTGCCGCAGGTAAATTGCTGGATAAGTTCAATGGTCAATTGGACACGCGCCTATGGGTAGCGCCACCAACTAAGATGGATAAAGACCAACTGACCGAAGAAGGCTATTACGGTATCTTTGGTCGTGCTGGTGTTCGTATTGAAACTCCGGGATGTTCGCTGTGTATGGGTAACCAAGCGCGTGTTGCTGATAAAGCTACGGTGATGTCGACATCAACACGTAACTTCCCGAACCGTCTTGGTACCGGTGCCAATGTTTACCTGGCTTCAGCCGAACTCTCTTCTGTGGGTGCAATCCTAGGTCGTATTCCAACCAAGGAAGAGTATCTTGCTTATATGGAGCAGATTGACCCGACCGCTGCTGATACTTATCGTTACCTCAACTTCCATAGAATGGGTGAGTATACAGCGAAAGCAGAGACGGTTATTTTCCAAGAGCCAGCGTGAGTGGATTGACGGATTAACCTTGTCTAATCTTAAATAACCAAGCCGCCAGAACCTACTTGTTCTGGCGGCTTTTTATTGACTTGTGTGTGACAAAATTAGTAAAGCTGTCGCGACAGTTTTTGCTGCAACGCAATAAGCTTTTCTCGGTCTAAATTCTCGATCTGGCAGTGCTGCAAGATGTAATCAATCGAGTGTAATACGCGACGCCAGCGTGGTGACATCGGCAAAGTCTCTTGGTTGAGATACTTATCGAGTGTCCGAGTCTGTGGCGTTCCTCTATCAATGTAAACCCGCCATAAACCGCTCTTGGTGGCGAAAGTTACTTTGTTCTCTTGTGGCTGACTTTGCCAATATTTTAGCGCTAGGTTCATTGCCGAAACTAACTCTTGCCTTGTCTTTTGCTGTAACTGTTTAGGTTCCGTGTTTTGCTGTGGTTTCTGTGCATCAGCCAACCATTGTTGTTGCTCTTGGGAGAGTTTTGCCACCAGACGTTCTAACTGGTGGATTCTGTCTTTGAGCGCCAATTGCTGTTGCTGGTGCTGGTCGAGCAGAATGGTTTGTCGCTGAAGCTGTTGTTGCTGGGCGGCGAGAGCGGAGTGACTGCGTTGTAGTTCCCGAGTCAATAATACAAAGTGACCATAGATCCGTTGCGGAACGCTGCCATCAAGCCATTCTCGTCCGTTGAGAGGTAAATTTTGCCTCAAGTAGAAGCGGTCAATTTTGATCAACAGAGCGGAAAAGGGACGAGAGTGCAACGTCAGCTTTACTTGTGCAATGAGTTTAGACAGCAACACAACAACCTTATAGGGATAATAAGTCTGTCTAATGTAGGAGAGTGTTTAGAATGTGCAAATTAATCAATATTATATGAGGATAAACGCACAGATATCGCGTTGAGCTGGGTCCGAGAGTTTCATCTTAAAATCACTTGGACCAAGCCGTCAGGGTTATTCAGTCAGGGTTGTTACTCAGTCAGAGTTATTTGGTCGCAGAGTAAATAGCAAACTTGCGGTTTTTATCTAGGGTGTGACAGTGACCAAAGTGCTGCTCAATGATCGGCGGATATTTTAAGAAGCTGTTAGCAACGATGGTTAATTGACCTTGGCGGTTTAGATGATCTGGAGCCTGAGCTAACAACGTTTCTGTGGCTGAGTAGCTCGTGTCTAAACCAGAGTGAAACGGGGGATTGCTAATAATAAAGTCGAAATCAGACTCAATATCTGAGTAGACATCGGACGCAAACACGCGACCCGAAAGACCGTTGGCAATCAGCGTTTGTTTACTCGATTCAATAGCAAAGGCATTAATGTCGCACATATTAAGCTGAATATCAGGGGCGGTTTTCCCCATATAGGCGCCAATAATGCCAGCACCACAGCCAAAATCGAGAACTTTCCCGGACAGCTTTGGCAGGTTATTCAGTAGTAGTTGGCTACCAAGATCAAACTCGCCATGGCTAAAGACGCCCGGCAGACTTTTAATCGTCAGACTCTCTCCAGCCACCTCGACGTGGTAGCTCTTAAACCAATCGTCAAGCTTGAAGCTTGTGGGTGGCGTTTGGCAGACGCCCCAGTAGAAAGAGCAGCGTCTAGCTGAATCGTACTTATTGATAGGACCATAAGGCGCAAACATTTTTTCTACACTTTTTACTCCCGAGCGATTTTCACCGACCACAACGACCTCGGTCTCCTTACCTAATTTGCTCAGTACCATCTCCAACAACATTTGTGCTTCTGCTTTGGCTTTAGGCCAATAGATCATCACCAAACTGGCTTCGATATCATCCGGGAGTTGCGCGCCAAATAGGGTATCAATAGCCGATGAACGCGAGAGTTGGCGGTAGGCAATATAGTTGCTGGTGAACACGGTGACTTTGTCGCAGTGCTTGCTTAGCTCGATGGGAAATTGATCTTCAATCTCACCAATCACCAATACGGTTTGGTTAGCAAAGTATTCAAGCTGCCTTTCGGCGATTTGGCTGGGAGCGATAAAGGTCGACATGTCGCAACGGTCTCGTAGTGTAGAAAAATAGGTGGGCGATTCTCTCATAAACCCACCAAGCAAAAAAGTAGCCTTAGCTGTTATCTTGGCTGTTTAAGAAGTCTTTAAACTCTTCTTCATACATGGTGAACAGTACCATGGTGAGCGCAAAGATAAGCGGACCGTAAATCAAGCCGATAAGCCCAAACAGGTGAATACCACCAAGTAGCGAGAAAAAGATCATCAGGGTATTCATTCCTGCGCTGCCTTGCATTAACAGCGGACGCAAGATGTTGTCGATAGAACCCACCACTGCAATGCTCCATACCGCAAGGAAGATGCCCCAAGAAGTATCACCAGTGATAAACAGATAAGCCGTTGCTGGAATCCAGATCAGTGCGGTGCCGACAACTGGGATAAATGACGCAAAGCCCATCATGGTTCCCCAGAACAGTCCCGGAAAGCCAGCTAACCACATACCGAGACCACCCGCGATACCTTGAGCGATGGCCGTTAGGAATGAGCCCATCACTGCAGATTTGGAGACTTTTTCAATCTCAGACAACAGGCGATCTTCTTGACTGCGTGAGAAGGGAAGAATATGTCGTAGTGCCGAAATCAGTTTGTCGTGGTCGCGTAGCAAGAAGAACAGCACAAACAGCATGAGGAAGAAATCCATCAAGAAGTTAGTGGCATCGCCTAGTACTTTGGCGCTGATGGCAACCAGATTAGAGCCTAGACTGGTGGCAAATTCTGCGGCTTTTTGGGCAATACCTTGCGGATCAATCGTGTCAAACGGCAGATAGGTGTTAACGATAGACAAACCTTTGACCACCCAAGGATGAGCAAACATTTCTTGAATACCGCCCCCCGTCACCCATTGATACATATTCTGTGAAAACACAGACCCCTGCTGGACGATCGCGCTAAACACCAACAGCAATGGAATAACAATAATGAAAGTTAATACAAGACAAGACAGAAACGCGACGATGTTCTTGTACTTAGGGAGTTTTGCTTCAATCCATTCATGGATAGGAAACATGAGCAATGACAAGATAAATGCCATTACAATAGAGTTAATATAGGGTTCGATAAGTAAGTAACAGGCAAAAGCCGCGAACAAAAGCGCAAGTATTAACACTCTGTGGCTAGCCGTTACATTTAGGGTGTTTTTCACGTGGATTCCTTTGTTTTATAGGATCAACAGCGTGGCGCTATATCCTAGTTTCCATCAGGGAACTAGGATATATAATGGACGCAAAACATAGAGTTAGCAATTTATAATTATGAAGCTTTTATGCTAAAACAGGAGCGGCTATGGGATGTTGTGGAGAGAAAAAAACCTGTAAAAACGGCAGCAAAGCCAAGCGAAAAATCCCTTGGTTTTCACTGACGATTGCGATTCTAGTGGTTTTGGTGGTATTGAACTGGCAGGGATAACTAAGATAACGATTTGATTATTATAAAAAGCTTGGTCAATCAGCATTTGGTCAATCAATACAAGATGCCTGGGTACTTCTCCATACGCTGATACTGTGCCTATGCAGAAAACACCTTGCTTATGATTAACCAAACGCTTTTTTAGTTGAGAGTTATTTTTGGTTGAGAGCTATTTGGCTTTATCTCTCAACGGTTATTTTTTGCTCTTCATTCTCAGTTGATCAGTTGCAACGAGCAATTAAGCCTCTTGCGCCAGTACAGCGAAGCAGCGGTCAGCCGCTTCCAGCGTGGCTTCGATCTCTTTATCACCATGAGCAAGAGAGGTAAAGCTGGCTTCAAATGCCGATGGAGCAAGGTAAACACCGTGCTCAAGCATCAAGTGGAAGAAACGCTTGAAGCGCTCAACATCGCACTTAGCCACGTCTTCATAACAAGTCACAGAGGTTTGCTCGGTAAAGAAGAAACCAAACATCCCACCCACTTGGTTTACAAGTAGCGGGATGCCGTGCTTGTCGGCTGCCGCTTTGAAGCCATTAGCAAGGATCTGTGTCTTCTTCGCAAGACGCTTTTCATTGCCTTCTTGAGCGAGGACGCTCAGGCAAGCGTAGCCCGCAGCCATTGCAATCGGGTTGCCAGAAAGCGTACCCGCTTGATAAACCGGTCCTGTTGGTGCGATGTACTGCATCACTTCTTTGCGACCACCGAATGCGCCCACAGGCATACCACCACCAATAACTTTACCAAGTGTGGTTAGGTCAGGTTTGATGTTGTAGTAAGCTTGCGCGCCACCTTGAGCAACACGAAAGCCGGTCATCACTTCATCAAAGATCAGCAGAGCGCCTTCTTGATCACACAGTTCACGCAGTCCCTCATGGAAGCCTTCAACAGGAGGAATACAGTTCATATTGCCAGCAACAGGTTCAACGATGATACAGGCGATCTCATCTTTGTTGGCGGCAAACAATTCTTTCACTGAGTCTAGGTCGTTAAAGCGAGCGGTTAAGGTGTATTTGGCAAAATCAGCAGGGACACCCGGAGAGCTTGGTTGACCAAGGGTTAAGGCACCAGAACCTGCTTTAACCAGCAAGCTGTCAGCATGACCGTGGTAACAACCCTCAAACTTAATGATTTTATCGCGGTTGGTATAACCACGAGCCAAACGGATAGCACTCATCGTCGCTTCGGTACCTGAACTTACCATGCGCAGTTGTTCCATTGATGGAACAAGTTTACGCACCAATTCAGCCATGTTGATCTCCATTTCGGTTGGCGCACCGAAACTCAGACCTCTTTGCGCCGCATTGATCACGGCTTCGCGAATAGCAACGTGATTGTGACCCAGGATCATCGGACCCCAAGAGCCAACATAATCAATATAGGCTTTGCCATCGGCATCAAAAATCAACGGACCATCGGCTCGTTCAATGAAAATCGGCGAACCACCCACCCCGTTGAACGCACGTACTGGAGAGTTAACACCACCGGGAATAGTTTGCTGAGCCTTTTGATATAGCTCCGTTGATTTGGTCATGAAAAGTTCCTCTTTACTGATTTTGTTCGGACCAATTGAGGGGCATTGTAACCTCAACTTGCATTGTGTGACTAGGGATAGCCGAGCATAGTTACGGTTAGTTGGACCTAAATACTTGAACGAAGTAGTCAAGTATTAGATAATCTTCCGATTACGATACGTGTTTGTACCAATACAGACCAGACGATTTTATTCGCAGTGCCGCTTTTATAAACGACTAATAGTAGTGATAAACGACTGATAGTGCGTGTGTAGAGCGTGGGCTGTGAGCAGAAATAGCAAGAGAGGTTCCTGTGAGCGATGTAGCTATTCCGTTAAGTTTTTCTGACGCAGCAGCAACACGAGTTAAGTTGCTGATTGATGAAGAAGAAAATCCAGAACTAAAACTGCGAGTGTATATCACTGGTGGTGGCTGTAGTGGTTTCCAATATGGTTTTACCTTCGATGAAAGCGTGAACGAGGGTGATACCACGATTGAAAAGTGTGGTGTCACTTTAGTGGTTGATCCGATGAGTCTTCAATATCTTATCGGTGGTGTTGTGGATTATACCGAGGGTCTTGAAGGCTCGCGTTTCTTCGTCAACAACCCAAATGCGACCACAACCTGTGGCTGCGGCGCATCATTTAGCGTCTAGATCATTCAGTATCTAGATCATGTAGCGTCTAGACCACGATTTAGCAGATAGTGATTCCAAACCCCACCGAAACGGTGGGTTTTTTGTTTTGTTTGTAAAAAAAACGTTGTAAATTATGCTTTAACGTTGTTGTTCTAGGTTGGCGAAAGGAGTGGTAGATGCCACAGCAAAGCATAATGAAGGCAGTGAGTCAGCGCCCTTGGTTAATTTCTCTTTTTTGTATGGTATTGCTGTCGATTTGGCTGGGGTTAGGAGTATTAAAGGCTGAAGAACCGCAACCTCAAACTGTTCCTTCACAAGCGCCGCTAGCGCGTGTTGTCTACCAGAATTTTACCGCTACTCAGGTGGATAAACAGCTCGATCTTTATGGTCGCACCGCTACCGACCGTACCGCAACGTTAGGGGCGGAAGTCGCAGGAAAAATCGTCAAACTTAACATTAAGAAAGGAGATTATGTCAAAGTCGGTCAAGGGATTGCTCAGATTGACCAAGGTGATCTACCACTACAAGTTGAGCGTGCCAACGCGATGCTCAATGTCCGTCAACAAGAGTACAACGCCTCGCTGTCACTGAAAAAACGTGGTTTGCAAGGGGAAGTCGCCTATGCCACCGCCGCCGCTAACCTTGCGGAAGCAAAAGCGATGCTTCGTAGCGCTAGACTTGCACTGGCAAACTCGACGGTATTAGCGCCTTTCAGTGGCATCGTCGATCACTTGTACATTGAATTAGGGGATTTTGTCGCTGTCGGTGATCCGATTGCTAAGGCTATCGATCTAAAAGTCCTTGTGATAGAAGCCGATGTGAGTGAGCGTCATGTGCAAAAACTGACCCCTAATCAGACCGCCAATATTCGTTTTTCTGACGGAAGCTCGGCTAAAGGCGTGGTTCGCTATATCTCTAGAGTCGCATCGACCACCACCAACACTTTTCCGATAGAAATCGCCATAGACAATCCAAATCAAGGGATTCCCGCAGGCATCAGTGCTGAAGTTGAGCTCGTGATCGATACTCAAGCGGCAATTAAAGTCACGCCCGCCATGTTAGCGTTAGATGAACAGGGCGATCTCGGCGTAAAAACATTAGTGGACGACCATATCAAGTTTGTTCCTATTCAACTGGTTAAGGCTGAACAGGATGGTGTGTGGCTTACTGGCTTAGGTCAGCAAGTGGATATTGTTATTTTGGGGCAAGGCTTTGTTCGTGATGGCGATAGGGTTGAAGCCATTAGCGTCGCTGAAGCGAATAAAATTTCGACCGCCCAGCATTCAACCGCACAGAACGCGACCGAACAATAAAAAGAGGGTATCACCATGTATGGATTAATTGATGCCGCTTTGTCGCGAGCAAGAACCATGGTCAGTCTGCTGCTGTTTATCTTGGTTGCCGGTATCTTCACGTATCACTCCATTCCTAAAGAGTCGAGCCCTGATATCACTATTCCAGTGATTTATGTTTCCGTTAGTCACCAAGGTATTTCACCGACGGACAGTGAGCGGCTTTTGGTGCGTCCTTTAGAAAATGAGCTGCGTTCCATTGAAGGGGTGAAAGAGATGACCGCCATTGCGTCTGAAGGGCATGGTTCGGTCACACTGGAGTTTAACGTCGGTGTTGATCTCACTAAAGCGATGGCCGATGTGCGCGATGCCGTCGATTTAGCTAAACCTAAACTGCCTGACGATAGCGATGAGCCGACCGTCAACGAAGTCACTTTTGCCTCAATGGATTCGGTGTTATCCGTGGTGCTCTACGGCACAGTCCCTGAACGAACGATCGTTTATCTGGCTCGTCAGTTAAGAGATAAGCTGGAAAGTTATCGTCAGGTGTTAGAAGTCGATATAGCGGGTGACCGAGAGGATATTGTTGAGATCGTCGTCGATCCTTTGCTCATGGAGAGCTATGGGTTAGACCAAGGAGATATTTACAATCTGATTGCCTTGAATAATCGAGTGGTGGCAGCGGGTTTTGTTGATACCGGTTATGGACGCTTCTCGGTTAAAGTCCCCTCCGTATTTGATAGCCTCAAAGATGTGCTTGAGTTGCCCGTCAAAGTAGACGGCAAGCAGGTAATTACCTTTGGTGATGTAGCAAAAGTGCGCCGTGCATTTCGTGATCCAGAAAGCTTTGCTCGTTTGGATGGTAACTCTGCGGTGGTTCTCGATATCAAAAAGCGCGCAGGTGAAAATATTATCGAAACGGTGGAATTGGTCAAAGAAGTAATGCGTCAAGCGCAAACCCGAGACGAATGGCCAAACAACCTACAGGTTCGCTACACCAAAGATCAATCAAAAGACGTTAAGATTATGCTTAACGACCTGCAAAACAATATTTTATCCGCCATTATCTTAGTGGTGATCGTCATCATCGCGATATTGGGAGTGAGAACCGCGCTCCTCGTGGGCGTTTCGATTCCCGGCTCGTTTTTAACTGGCTTGTTAGTGTTATCCGTATTTGGTCTCACCGTTAATATCATCGTGCTATTTTCGCTGATTATGGCGGTCGGCATGCTGGTGGATGGTGCGATTGTGGTGACGGAGTTCGCGGATAGACGAATGCAGGAAGGAACCGAGCGCAAACAAGCCTACCGTGATGCCGCTAAACGTATGGCGTGGCCGATTACCGCATCGACAGCAACCACATTAGCGGCTTTTGCGCCGTTGCTGTTTTGGCCTGATATAACAGGTGAGTTTATGAAGTACTTGCCTCTTACTCTTATCGCCACCCTTATCGCTTCATTGGCGATGGCGTTACTGTTTGTGCCTGTATTAGGAGGCATATTCGGTAAGCCACAAGTGGTCTCAGTGCAGCAGCAGAAAATGATGCAGGCGCTGCAAGAAGGGGATTTCACTCAAGCAACAGGCATTACCAAGCTTTATTACCACACACTCCGTATTGCCTTGGGTCATCCGTTAAAGATATTGCTGCTGGCGATCTTAATGGCGATAGGGGTAGGATTTGCTTATAACAAAGCGGGTTTGGGCGCGGAGTTTTTCCCTGAAGTGGATCCGCCGTATTTCAATGTCAAAGTCCGCTCACATGGTGATCTTTCGATTCAAGAACAAGATCAGGTCATGCGTGTGATTGAACAAGTGATGCTAAATCATGATGAGCTTGAAAGTGTGTACACCAAAACCGGTGGACAAGATGAGATTGGAATTATCCAGATCACGCCCGTTGATTGGCAAGATCGACGTCCCGTTAATAAGATCATCGAAGAGCTCGCGCAGACGACCGATCAATTTGCCGGAGTGGAAATTGAATATAAATTCCCAGATGCCGGACCACCAGTTGAAAATGATCTGGTGATCGAGCTATCCGCTCGTTTTCCTGAGCGCTTGGATCAAGCCGCAAAAATGGTGCGGGAATGGGCAGACAGTAATGGCATGTTAATCAATGTGAGTGACACTTCAAGCAAACCGGGTATTGATTGGCAGATTGATGTGCGCAGAGATGATGCTGCGCGTTTTTCTGCTGATGCGACGCTGGTCGGTAATACGGTTCAGTTCGTGACGAACGGTCTTAAAATTGGTGATTACTTACCGGATGATTCGACCGAAGAAGTGGATATTTTGGTGCGCTATCCAAAAGAAAAACGAGACATTGGTCGTTTCGATGAATTGCGAGTGAAAACGCCCGCGGGTTTGGTGCCGATCACCAATTTTGCCGAGATTATTCCCAAACCTAAACAGGACACGATCAATCGTATGGATGGTGTCAGGGTGATCAGCGTGAAAGCCGATATGGCGGAAGGTTATAATCTGACCCTTGAATTGCCGGGATTTGAACAGGGGTTATCGGAATTAGCATTGCCTGATGGCATTGAATTTAAGATCCGAGGGCAGAACGAAGAGCAAAAAAATTCTGCCGAGTTTTTGCAGTCGGCATTTTTGGTCGCATTGGTCGTAATGGCTTTGATTCTCGTGACTCAATTTAATAGTTTTTATCAGGCCTTGCTAATACTGAGTGCGGTGATCTTTTCAACCGTTGGTGTGTTTGCGGGTCTACTGATTTTCCAACGTCCGTTTGGTGTGGTGATGTCGGGTATTGGCGTTATCGCACTGGCGGGTATTGTCGTCAACAACAACATCGTATTGATTGATACCTACAATCAATTGGTCAAACGCGGGTTGGATAAGCATGAAGCGATTTTAAGGACAGGTGTACAGCGTTTGCGTCCGGTATTACTGACGACAGTCACCACCATACTGGGTTTATTACCAATGGTGTTGGAAATGAACATCGACCTGCTTAATCAGAAAATTGAGTTCGGAGCTCCAAGCACTCAATGGTGGTCACAACTAGCAACTGCAGTGGCGGGTGGACTCGCCTTTGCCACGGTACTAACGCTGGTGTTAACGCCTTGTTTATTGATGTTGGGAAACAGAATTACCTTGAGGCGAAGTTCTAGGTAAACAAAATTATCTATCAAACTTTGTTAGATGGTAATCAAAATGACCAAGATGTGGTCAACAATTAGTGAATATGTTGTTTATTAATTTTAAATGCAGAGTTCTACGCAAATGGTCATTTTAACCAGTTCGATCTTATGAGAATAACGAGTTAAAGTGAACCTTGGAGATGGGTGGTGAGTTATGACTTGCCACGCAACATAGCCGAAAGTGAGTGATTTCGATTTAGGCTACAAATAAGACCTAACTATGTAAAACCAGTCCCTCGAATATCCTGCGAAGGGAGTGCTGGTTAAGGAGACAATATGGCAGAAACAACCCCAGAAATGCTATCTGGCGCAGAGATGATTGTGCAGTCATTGATTGATGAAGGTGTACAACAGATCTTTGGTTACCCAGGTGGTTCCGTCCTCGACATCTACGATGCGCTGCACGCCAAGACAGAATCAATCCAACACGTATTAGTGAGACATGAACAAGCGGCAACCCATATGGCGGACGGCTACGCCCGTGCCACGGGTAAGCCAGGTGTGGTGCTTGTCTGTTCTGGTCCGGGTGCGACCAACACGATTACCGGTATTGCCACTGCTTATATGGATTCAATTCCAATGGTAGTGTTATCGGGCAACGTGCCGAACAACCTGATCGGTAATGACGCATTCCAAGAGTGTGATATGGTCGGTGTTTCACGACCTGTAGTAAAACATAGCTTTTTGCTGCAGCGTGCAGAAGACATTCCAGAAACCTTGAAAAAAGCGTTCTATATCGCGTCAACAGGTCGACCGGGTCCTGTGGTGGTGGATATTCCAAAAGATGTTATGAATCCACAGATTAAGTTTCCTTACCAGTATCCTGAAAGCATCAAGATGCGTTCTTACAACCCAACAACCACTGGGCATAAAGGACAGATCAAAAAAGCTTTAAAAGCCATTCTTGAAGCCAAGAAACCCGTCTTGTATGTCGGCGGCGGCGCTGTGATCTCTGAAGCAGAGCAACAGGTGATCAAACTGGCTAAAACACTGAATTTGCCGGTCGTCAGTACTTTGATGGGGCTGGGTGCTTTCCCTGGCACCGATAAACAAGCCTTGGGTATGCTTGGGATGCACGGCACTTATGAAGCGAACTTAGCGATGCACAACGCAGATCTTATCTTTGGTGTTGGCGTTCGCTTCGATGACCGTACCACGAATAATTTAGATAAATATTGTCCAGACGCTAAAGTGGTTCACATCGATATTGATCCATCGTCTATCTCAAAAAATGTCCGTGTTGATCTGCCAATTGTTGGCTCAGCCAATGTCGTGTTGGACAGTATGCTTAAGCTATTGGAAGATAGGCTATTGGAAGATCAAAATCACGAGCGAGATCCACAATATCTGTCTGCTTGGTGGGACGATATTGCCACTTGGCGTCAACGTAACTGCTTAAGTTATGAAACATCGGAAGAGCGTATTAAGCCTCAACAAGTGATAGAAGTGCTGCACAAGTTGACGGGTGGTGATGCATTTGTGGCTTCTGATGTGGGTCAGCATCAGATGTTTGCCGCCCTGTACTATCCATTTAACAAGCCAAGACGTTGGATTAATTCTGGTGGCTTAGGCACGATGGGCTTTGGTTTCCCTGCGGCTATCGGTGTTAAGTTTGCGTACCCAGATGAAGAAGTGGTGTGTGTGACAGGGGATGGCAGTATTCAGATGAATATTCAGGAACTGTCTACGGCAATGCAGTATCAAGTGCCGGTTAAAATCATTAACCTGAACAACCGTTTCTTAGGCATGGTGAAGCAGTGGCAAGACATTATCTATCAAGGTCGTCACTCTAACTCTTACATGGACTCCGTGCCAGATTTTGCCGCGATTGCAGAGGCGTACGGTCATGTCGGTATCCGTATTTCTAAGCCAAGTGAACTAGAAGCGGGTCTGAAAAAAGCGCTGGAGATGAAAGACCGTCTGGTGTTTGTTGATATCAACGTTGACGAAACTGAGCATGTTTACCCAATGCAAATTAAAGGCGAGGGTATGGATAAGATGTGGCTAAGCAAGACGGAGAGAACCTAATATGAGACACATTATTTCGCTATTAATGGAAAACCAACCCGGTGCTTTGTCTCGAGTTGTCGGTCTATTTTCTCAACGTGGCTACAATATCGAATCTTTGAACGTTTCGCCGACGGATGATGAAACACTGTCTCGTCTGAACATCACCACGGAATCCGATAAGTTGGAGCTTGAGCAGATCCAGAAGCAACTGCATAAATTAATTGATGTGCTGAAGGTTCAGGAAGTGACGGAGTTTGAGCATATCGAGCGTGAATTGATGATGGTGAAAGTTAAGGCAGACGGCTTTGCTCGCGCTGAGGTGAAACGTACTGCAGATATCTTCCGAGGACAGATCGTCGATGTGACTGCCGGGCAATATACAGTTCAATTAGCTGGAACCAGTGAGAAGTTAGATGCCTTTGTTTCTGCGTTAACTGAAGTGACGGATGTTATTGAGGTGGCGAGAAGTGGTATTGTCGGTATCGCTCGCGGAGAAAGAGCCTTAAAACCTTAAACGGCTAAAGTTCAGCAGGATAACGCTTCAGTTGAATAAAGTGGATAGTAAAAAGCGAGCTAACAAAGCTCGCTTTTTTAGTTTCTGGTGGTTAAGTATCAAGATTAACCTTCGACTTCCAAGAATGGTGCTGGCTCTTCCACAATAGGCTGTGGCGCGTCAGAAGTAGGTTGAGGCGAACTATTAATATCATTCACCGGAGCAGGCACTGGCTCTGCTTCTTGTTGCGATTCAGTGTTTAGACGCTCTTCGTCTTCACTGTACTGAAATGCACGAACGACCTGTTTAACACCAGAGGTATTACGAGCAATGTCCGTGGCAATATCGCCATTTTCTTTTGATACATAACCGAGTAGGAAGACCTCACTGTCTTCAGTAATGACTTTAATTTTAATGCCACTTAAACGCTTGTCTGTGAGCACCGAAGACTTGATTTTAGTTGTCAACCAAGTGTCATTGCTCATTGCCGCAAGATCGATAGGTGCTTTAATACGCATCTGATTGTAGACACGTTTTACGTCGCTAATTTTCTCTACTTGTTGGGCGACTTGATTGCTCAACTCTTGGGTTTTCGCTTGTCCCATCAGTACAACTGTGCCGCGTTGTGAGCTGGCGACAACTCGAACTTGTCCAACATAAGGTTGTTTGTTGCTCAGACCCGCGACTTCAGATTCGATAGCGTTATCGACCCAAATTTCTTTACTGCTACGAGTATCAGTAACAAGGTTAACGGTTGTCGCTGCACCAGCAACAAAGACGCCGGCACAACCAGACAGTAAGCTAGCTGATAACAGCAGAGCAATAGCATAATATTTTTTCATCGTTTTACTCTTCATGAGCGGGGAATAGAACTTGATCAATAAGATCACATAAGCAGTGCAGTGTCACCATATGGACTTCATGTATTCTAGCGGTGCGATGTGACGGTATTCTGATCTCAACATCATTTTCACCCAGTAAACCTGCCATTTCACCGCCATCTTTGCCTGTGAAAGCAATGATAGTCATATCACGTGTTACGGCTGCTTCCATCGCTTTAATGACATTCTTGCTGTTACCGCTGGTGGATATGGCAAGCAAGATATCGTTGGCCTGCCCAAATGCTCTCACCTGTTTGGCAAAGATGTCGGCAAAGTTATAGTCGTTGGCGACGGCGGTCATGGTGATATTGTCGGTCGTTAGCGCAAGAGCAGGTAAGCTCGGGCGCTCAGTTTCGAAACGGTTAAGTAAACAAGAAACAAATTGCTGAGCATTAGACGCAGAACCGCCATTGCCACAGCAGAGGATCTTATTGCCATTTAGCAATGTCGCCACCATGGCTTGAGCAGCATGGGTGATGACGTCCGGCAGCGCTTCAGCAGCGGCGATTTGAATCTGAATACTCTCAGTAAAGCTTTCTTTAATGCTATCGCGCATGGTTATCCTTGAGTTATCGCGTTTTGGATCCAGTTGATATCATGGCCGTTATTGTGAATGGCAACGATATCAAAACGAAATTCTGTGGTATAGGGTGATAAACCTTGATTCATCAACCATAAAGTGGCCGTTTTTTGTAATTTTCTCGCCTTGCTGGCCGTGACCATTTCCTGTGCTAAACCGAAATGGCGGTTTTGGCGATACTTGACTTCAATAAACACAATGCACTCCAAATCACGCATGATAAGGTCGATTTCGCCACATTTAGCATTGAAGTTGTCTGCAACTTCAATTAGCCCTTGCTGCGTTAAATGGCGCTTGGCAAGGGCTTCATAATGGTTACCTATCTGGCGTTTATTGGTTGCTTTCGGTGTTGTCCAAAGTTGTTTCATTACTGCCAGTCTCCACGGTCGACTCTGCAGGGGCAGTAACCTCATTAGCTTCTGGTTCAACTATGACTGCAGGGGTAACTGGCTCTTTGCCATATTCCGCCCAAGCAACTTGTCGCTGAATAACACAGTTGTCGCCAATGGATAGATCTCCGGTTTGGCCTTGCACTTGATAGCCTTGAACCGCTTTTAGCTGCGGCAACTCTTTGGTTAAAGCATACGCGTCCATACCCAAGGCTCTTAGACGGGTTTCGACGTTAGAGCTTTTCGGCCAAAGCTCAGTCATTTGAGCGTTAAGGTTTGCAGGATCTTCAATCAACAAAGGAATATCACTATAAATGACCCCGGTAAGATCTTCATATTGACGCTTGCTCGTATGGCTATGAGAGTCAGCAAACAGCTGAGGCTGTTTCGTATCTGGGTTAATCGCCACCTCGATAAATGGCTTAATCAAGGTGAGATCGGCATTATTGGCGACGATATAAACAGAATCGATATCTCGGCGACTTCTTGGTTGATTTTCTAGTTTCATACCAACAAGAGCTTCCATTTGTGCAATACGCTGTTGGCTTTCTTGGAGACCAAACACTTGATTAACGGTTTTTTGTAGCTGAGTGCGGTTGGTGTATTGCGCTACCGCCACTTTATGATCGCTTAACGTAGCCCACTCTTGTTTAAACGCGCTCACCGCGCGATCACCTAAGCTCCCTTTCGGAACGATAATCAGTGGGTATTGATATTCTTGCTGATTAAGATGCTGAGCGGCTTGAGCGACCTCTTGTTCCGGAGAGAGTGTGAGATAGCACATCATATTTGATGCCTCTAACTCACTCGGGATATTCAGTGCGAGTGCTGGAATAGGGGTGACCGCTGTTGCTTGTGCATTTTGTAATTTTTCGACATTTTCTTTGATTAGCGGACCGACAATAAAATCGACATTATTGGTGGCTAAGCGTTGTTTGATCGCCGAAGGCGCGGTCTCATTGGTATCAACAATGGTGAACACCGCTTGTGGATCGCGTTGGTTATCATTCATCATCGCCATCATAAAACCGTCACGCACGAACTGAGCCTGCTTGGCATATTTGCCCGTTAGAGGTAACAGTAAGGCTGTGCTGTGTGGGGTTGAGATCTCAAGTTGAAGGATGTCAGTAATCGTTTGTGGTGTGTATAAAGCCGCAGGGTGGTTTGGGTTCTCTGCCAACCAATTCTTCAGACTTGTTTGTAACTGAGGCAGGCTGCCAGTCAATGCTTTCATATAGGCAGCCAGTTGTACCCAACCATCTAGCACATCTTCATCGGCTTTTACGTCGAATGAATTGAGTTGTTGAGGCGAATAGCGTTCCAAATTAGCCCAGATTTCATCATTTGCTGATTTCTGTTGGGAAAGTGGCGCATATTGGGTCATCGCGACTAACTCTCTGCTCGCTTCAAAATAGCGTTGCAATTGGGTTAGCGCGTCGGCGCGTGAACGATGGTATTGCTGCCACTGACTCGGACTTAATGGCCATGAATTCGGAAAATTAAGCTCTAAGAAAGCCGCTTCAGGGTTGTTGGTGGCAAGATTGAGCTGCGAACGAACCAGTTGCCACTCGGCTTGTTGAATAGTGGTGAGGTTCTGCTTGCTGAGCCGATTCGATAGCGATTCGGCTTTTTGATAATCTCGCTCTTCTAGAGCGGCTTTAAACGCTAAGATAAGCCATTCGTTAGCGAACCCACCTTGATTGGCATCGGCGCGCATAATGTAGGTTTCAGAAGAGGCACTAGGAGCCTGAGTAAAATCGACATAAGTAGGTGCGGGTGGCTGACTCGAACAAGCCGCAATGGTCAAAGCCAATGCGATTGGAGTCAGCAGACGTGTTACACTATTTCTCTTAGGGTTCATCATTACCGTGGGCTCTTTAATCACTATTCGTGTAAAATCATTATATTAATCGTTGAAGTGCTGGTAAACAAATGACAAGCAACAAATCCATCCATATTGAACAACCTACGCTGTTTATTGTACCGACTCCTATTGGAAATCTCGGTGATATTACACAAAGATCACTCGATGTTCTGCAAAGTGTCGACATAATTGCGGCAGAGGACACTCGTCATACAGGTAAATTATTGTCTCACTTCAATATTCAAACTAGAACCTTTGCTCTGCATGACCATAATGAACAGCAAAAAGCTCAGGTGTTAGTTGGCAAATTACTCGCCGGTGAGTCGATTGCTTTGGTCTCTGATGCTGGAACACCGCTTATCAGTGATCCAGGGTATCACTTAGTCACGCAGTGTCGTCAAGCCGGCGTTAAAGTTGTCCCTCTGCCGGGCGCTTGTGCCGTGATTACCGCATTGAGTGCCTCTGGTTTACCGTCAGATCGTTTTAGTTTCGAGGGATTTCTTCCAGCGAAGAGCAAAGGGCGTAAAGATAAATTTTTAGAAATTGCCAAAGCAGAGCGTACCTGTATTTTCTATGAGTCGCCACATCGAATTACCGAATCTCTGGCAGACATGCTGTCAGTATTGGGCGCAGAGCGAGAAGTGGTCTTGGCTAGAGAGTTAACCAAAACCTATGAAACGATTCAAGGCTTACCGCTTGGTGAGTTGGTTGAGTGGATTGAAGAAGATGACAACCGAAAGCGTGGTGAAATGGTTCTTTTGATTCACGGTTATCGCGAACAGAGTTCAGAGACGCTTCCTGATGAGGCGACACGTACCTTGGGTATCTTGGTTAAAGAGTTGCCATTGAAGAAAGCTGCTGCGATGACGGCGGAAATTTATAACCTGAAAAAGAACGCGTTATACAAATGGGGACTAGAAAACCTTGAGTAATCGCTCAGTCTTGGTTACAATCCGCGCCCGAAGTTGACCGGATAGTCGCTGCTTCATTGATGTCCCTTGAGCTTGCTCGGGGAGACTGATGGAGGGGAGGAAAGTCCGGGCTCCATAGAGCAGGGTGCCAGGTAACGCCTGGGAGGCTAAAGCCTACGACAAGTGCAGCAGAGAGAAGACCGCCGATGGCCTTAGGGCACAGGTAAGGGTGAAAGGGTGCGGTAAGAGCGCACCGGACGGCTGGCAACAGTTCGTTGCAAGGTAAACTCCACCCGGAGCAAGACCAAATAGGCCCCCACATTGCGTGGCTCGCGTAAGGGGGCGGGTAGGTTGCTTGAGCCAGTGAGCGATTGCTGGCCTAGACGAATGACTATCACCGTTTCGACGGTACAGAACCCGGCTTACAGGTCAACTTCACCTCCTTTATTTACAAGACCTCGCAAATGCTGCGAGGTCTTGTAATATCAACAGATATACCCTTTCCTCAACCTTAATCTTACGCTGATATATTCCCATCGTTTTCCTCAGTTATTTTCTCGCCTACAAACCGAGCAATTCTCTTTGAACTTCATATCTGAGGTCAGTTGGGAACAAGCTGCGGAGTGCGCTGAGTCGATGATGTGTTAGATGAGCCTGACAATTTATGCATCAAATTGAACCTTAGAATGACATCTAAAGTCGATATTGTGTTTTTTGATCACTAATTTATACCAATGACGGATTCTTGCAGTGACGTCATTGTTGGAAATCAGTAAACTTACCACTTTGCATTACAAGCCTTGAGAGCAGCCATGAGCGAATCTTTTCAACACATTTCGGTATTACTTCATGAATCCATTGATGGTTTAGCGATAAAACCCGATGGTACTTACATTGATGGAACCTTTGGTCGTGGTGGTCACAGTCGTCAGATTTTGGCGAAACTGGGCGAGAATGGTAGTTTGTTTAGTATTGACCGTGATCCTCAGGCGATAGAAGAAGCAAGCAAGATTCAAGACCCTCGCTTTACCATAGTGCATGGACCATTTTCTGGTATTGCTGACTATGCCGAACGCTATGATCTGGTTGGTAAGGTAGACGGTGTGCTTTTTGACCTCGGGGTGTCATCACCTCAACTTGATGATGCAGAGCGTGGCTTTAGCTTTATGAAAGATGGTCCACTTGATATGCGTATGGATCCAACCAGTGGTATGCCCGTCTCTGAATGGCTAGCGGAAGCCGACCTTGATGATATTACTTGGGTGATTCGTGAGTTTGGTGAGGACAAACATGCACGTCGCATCGCCAAAGCGATCGTGGCGCATCGTGAAAATGAAGACAAAGAGCCACTAACGCGTACCAGTCATTTGGCGAAACTTATTTCTGAAGCGGCTCCAAAAAGCTTTAAAGAGAAAAAGCACCCTGCGACCCGTGCCTTTCAAGCCTTCCGTATTTATATCAATAGTGAACTTGAGGAAATCGACACGGCATTAAAAGGTGCCGCGAGTATATTAGCGCCGCAAGGTCGATTGTCAGTGATCAGCTTCCATTCGCTTGAAGATAGAATGGTGAAGCGCTTTATGCGTAAAGAGAGTCAAGGACCTCAAGTACCACACGGTATCCCGATGACGGAAGCGCAGATCCAAGCCTTAGGCAGCGCGAACCTAAAAACGGTAGGCAAAGCACTCAAACCAACATCAGAAGAAATTGAAGTGAACGCGCGCTCAAGAAGTTCGGTTCTTCGTGTCGCTGAAAAACTGTAATTTTGATTCAAGGGATTGAGCCAGCAGGTATGACGCAGCAACAAAAACACAACTTAGCCAAAATCATTGCCAAGGATCTTATTACGGTCGGTAAAGTACCGTTAGCGATTCTGGTCGTGATTTTTATTTCAGCAATGTCAGTTGTATTTGCTACTCACCATACGCGTCAAGCCATCAATGAGAAAGATGTCGCTCAACAAGAGCGAGAGCGCTTAGACGATGAATGGCGAAATCTTTTGTTAGAAGAGAATGCGCTCGCGGAACATAGCCGCGTTCAAGCTATTGCCGATGAAGAGTTACAAATGAAGCGTCCTGATGCTGACAAGGAAGTGGTGGTCAACCTGAAATGAACGCCAATAAAAACAGTAAATTAGCCAATAAAAAGAAAGTTCAAAAACAAAAGCCGTTGTTGATTCCTTGGCGTTTTCGCTTAGTGCTCGGAACGGTATTGATCATTTTTGGCGCTCTTATTGCGCGTATTGGCTACCTACAAGTTATCGAACCCGATAATCTGATAAAACAAGGTGATATGCGCTCTGTTCGTGTGAAAGCTCTGCATTCAGCGCGCGGTATTATCTCTGATCGCAACGACAATCCACTGGCGGTGAGTGTACCGGTTCAGGCGGTATGGGCAGACCCTTTCACCATTTTTAAAGAAGGTGGATTTGAAGAACGCGAACGATGGTTTGCACTAGCCGATGTATTGGGCCTTGAACGTCAAGATTTGATCGAAAAGATAGAAAAAAATCGCACACGCCGTTTTATCTATTTACAGCGTCAAGTTAGCCCTGCCATGGCAAAATATATCAAAGAGTTGAAGCTCGCTGGGGTTGGGTTAAAAGCAGAGTCCAGACGCTATTACCCAGCGGGTGAAGTCAGTGCCCATTTAGTTGGTGTGACGGGTATTGATGGTCACGGTCTTGAAGGTGTTGAGCGCAGTTATGATAAGTGGCTAACTGGCGAAGCGGGTAAACGTATTATTCGTAAAGACCGCTTTGGTCGTGTTGTTGAGAATATTGCTCTTGAAGAACGCGAGCAAGGTAAACCGCTTAAATTAACCATTGATCAAAGACTGCAAGCAATCGCTTATCGTGCCATCAAGCAGGCAGTTGCCGACCACCGAGCGACGTCAGGCAGTGCTGTACTGATTGATGTCAAAACAGGCGCGGTGCTGGCGATGGTGAATGCCCCTTCTTATAACCCCAATAATCGATCTTCCCGCCAATCTTTTACCATGCGAAATCGAGTGATTACTGACGCGATGGAGCCGGGCTCTACTGTGAAGCCATTTGTGGTTTTAGCCGCATTAGAGGCCGGTATCGCCGATACGGAAACCATCATAGATACCGGGAATGGCATTATGCAGATTGGCGGCAGCCGAGTGCGTGATACGTCGAAAGTCGGTAAGGCTAATCTGGCGAAGATCCTTCAAAAGTCGAGTAATATCGGTGTCGCTAAGCTCGGTCTTGATATGCCTCTCGAAGCCTTGTTAGGTATGTATAGCTCGATTGGCTTTGGTCAGTTATCTGGGCTGAACTTAATCGGTGAAACAACCGGTATTTTCCCCAATCGCCGTCGTTGGTCTTCTTTTGAAATTGCCACACTGACCTTTGGTTATGGCCTTTCAATCACACCATTGCAGCTTGCTCACGCCTACGCGACCTTAGGAAATTCTGGCGAATATAAGCCAATTTATATCATAGAGAATAACCAACAGGATCTTTCCAAGCAGGTACTCGATAGAGAACATGCCAACACCGTATTGGGTATGCTAGAAGCCGTAACTCAGCCTGGAGGCACTGCAACGCGAGCTGCTGTACCGGGTTACCGAATTGCCGCCAAAACAGGAACGTCGAGAAAAGCGACGTCTGGCGGTTATAGTGATGAGTATGTTGCATTAACAGTAGGCGTTGCGCCGGTGAGTAACCCAAGGGTATCGCTGGTGGTGGTGATCAATGAGCCACAAGGTGATCAATATTACGGTGGTTCAGTCGCTGCCCCCGTTTTCTCCGAAATTATGAAAGGCGCATTACAGATTTTAAATGTCGCCCCAGACGAAAACCAGTTCCAACAGTAGGACCATGAGTATGCGAACTAGCATGACATTAGCATCACTTCTTAAGCCTTGGCTAACCGCCAGTGACTCACCGCTTTGTGACATTCCAGTCAATCAGTTGATTTTAGACAGTCGAACGGTAGCAGAGGGCGATACTTTTGTTGCTGTCATCGGTCATGCCGTAGATGGTCGATTGTTTATTGAACGTGCGATTGACGCTGGCGCAAACTCGGTGATCGCGCAAGCCGATAGTGAGCATAAGCACGGTGAGGTGCAATGGCATCAAGATGTGCCAATTGTTCATATTCATGGTTTGGATAGTTTACTTTCGGTGATCGCAGCTCGCTTATACCACTACGATCAGCAGGTGATCGGGGTGACCGGAACCAATGGCAAAACCACGATCACTCAGTTGATTGCACAATGGATAGAGTTACTCGATCAAAAAGCAGCGGTGATGGGAACCACAGGAAATGGTTTCTTGCATCAACTTGAGGAAGCGAAAAACACCACAGGCAGCGCGATTGATGTTCAGAGAAGTTTAGCGGAACTTGATGGCAAAGGTGCGGTTTATACCGCAATGGAAGTGTCTTCACATGGCTTGGTTCAGGGGCGCGTTGCAGCTGTGCCTTTTAAGCTTGGCGTATTTACTAACCTGAGTCGTGATCATTTGGATTATCACGGAAATATGCAAGGTTATGAAGCTGCGAAAAAACTGCTTTTCACCGGACACCATTGTGAACTTGCTGTCCTTAATATTGATGATGAAGTCGGTGAGCGTTGGCTTGCCGATCGTCGTGATGCGATCGCGGTGTCGGTTGAAGGTAAGCGTGTGGATCAAAATGGTTTATGGGCGACGCAGGTTGATTACAGTGATAAGGGGATTGCACTAAATTTTGCTGGGCATTTTGGTGAGGGAGCGTTGAGCGCGCCTCTTATCGGTCAGTTTAATGCCAGCAATCTGATGCTGGCTTTTGCCTCTTTGCTTTCTCTGGGTTTCGATATTAAACAATTACAACAAACAGCAAGCCAATTGCAGCCTGTGCTAGGAAGAATGGAGCTGTTCCACACCTTGGGTAAGCCAAAGGTAGTGGTCGATTATGCTCATACGCCAGATGCATTAGAAAAAGCGTTGCAAGCTTTGCGCGTCCATTGTGAGGGTAAACTCTGGGTCGTCGTTGGATGCGGTGGTGATAGAGATAAGGGCAAACGCCCTATGATGGCGGCCATTGCTGAGCAACTCGCCGATCAGGTTATCTTAAGTGATGACAATCCTCGTAGTGAAGATCCTGCGCTCATCATCGACGACATGCTCGCGGGAATGCAGCAACCTCAACAAGCAAAGATTGAACATAGTCGTTATCAGGCAGCAAACTATGCTGTGAAGCACGCTGGTGCTCAGGATATCATCCTGCTTGCTGGTAAAGGTCATGAAGACTACCAAGTGGTCGGTAGAGAGTCTATCCACTATTCTGATCGTGAATCTGCCGCGGCTTTGTTAGGATTAACATTATGATTAATTTAACGCTTTCTGAAATTTCATCGATTGTGAGTGGTCAACTGATAGGCAAAGAGTGCGAGATTACTCATGTGACCACTGACACTCGAGCGATCACGCAAGGCTCGCTATTTATTGCTCTGATTGGCGAGCGGTTTGATGCACACGACTTCGCACAGCAAGCACTGGATAATGGCGCGGTCGCAATGATTGTCCAGCGTCCAGTTGACGTTGAGGTGGCACAAATCTTGGTAACGGATACTAAGTTGGCACTTGGAGCGTTAGGGGCTGAAGTTCATCGTCGTTGTGATAGCAAAACCATTGCGATCACCGGCAGTTGCGGTAAAACGACAGTAAAAGAGATGGTCGCTGCCATTTTAGGTCAACAGGCTAATGTGCTGTACACGGATGGTAACTTTAATAATGACATCGGTGTGCCTTTAACGTTATTACGCAATCAGCCAAGTGATGACTATTCGGTCATCGAATTGGGTGCGAATCATATCGGAGAGATCGCTTACACCACTCAACTGACTCGACCAGATATTGCATTAGTTAATAATGTCGCAGAAGCACACCTTGAAGGTTTTGGCTCGCTTGATGGTGTAAAACAAGCGAAAGGTGAGATATATCAAGGTCTGTCTTCTGACGGAATTGCGATTGTTAATTTAGACAGTCAAGGAGAAGGCTATTGGCAGCCAGTGCTGGCAGATAAACAGGTGACGACGATTTCTGCCACTCATTGTGAGGCAGATTTTTACGCCTCTGACATAACCCTGTCATCTGAAGCGACCTCTTCTTTTACACTCCACACCCCTTTGGGAACGAGCCATGTAGAACTTAGCCTATTGGGTTCCCATAATGTGGTCAATGCTATTGCTGCCAGCGCGATTGCCTATCACTGTGGAATTGAATTAAGTCAAATTCAAACTGGTTTGCAGTCTCTCAGCAAAGTGAAGCGTCGAGTCGAGGTTGAGAAGTTAACTCAACAGATCACCCTTATTGATGATAGCTACAACGCCAGCGTGCCCGCGATGAAAGCGGCGGTTGACTTGTTGTCGTCCTTTACTGACGAGCGATGGTTGATTTTGGGAAATATGGCAGAATTGGGGCATGAAAGCCTTGCACTTCATAGCGAAGTCGGACAACATGCTGCACCTTTTGCGTTTGAACATGTACTGACCTTTGGTGACGATGCCAGAGTGATCAGTGAAATTTGTGGTGGTCAACACTTTGCCGATCATGACAGCATGTTTGCGTATATTGTTAAAACTTTAGAACAGTTAAATCAGACTCCTCATACTATGTTAGTTAAAGGGGCGTTAAGTGCGGGCATGTACACGATTGCCAAAGCACTGAAGGAGAATTACTCATGATTATTTGGCTTTCGGAACTACTCCAGCCATATTTTTCTTTTTTTCGTTTATTCGAATATTTGTCTTTTCGAGCGATTGTTAGCATTTTAACCGCGCTGAGCCTTTCGCTATGGATGGGACCCAAACTGATTGCCAAGTTGCAGATGCTGCAGATCGGTCAAGTGGTACGAAACGAAGGTCCAGAGTCCCACTTTAGTAAACGTGGTACGCCTACAATGGGTGGGGTGATGATCCTTGCTGCTATTGTCATTACCGTGTTGCTTTGGGCAAATTTGAGTAATCCCTATGTTTGGGCAGTATTGTTTGTGCTGTTGGGTTATGGCACGGTTGGTTTTGTCGATGATTACCGCAAAGTGGTGCGTAAAAATACCGACGGACTGATCGCTCGCTGGAAGTATTTTTGGCAGTCAGTCATCGCACTGGTTGCCGCCTTTGCGTTGTATGCGCATGGTCATGATACTGCGGCGACCCAATTGGTGGTTCCTTTCTTTAAAGATGTGATGCCTCAACTGGGGTTATTTTATATTGTCTTTACCTATTTTGTTATTGTTGGTACCAGTAATGCCGTTAACTTAACTGATGGTTTAGATGGTCTGGCGATTATGCCAACGGTGTTGGTTTCGGCCGGTTTTGCGGCAATCGCTTGGGCAACGGGTAATGTTAACTTTGCCAGCTATCTGCATATTCCTCATATTCCACTTGCCTCTGAACTTGTTGTGGTTTGTACCGCGATTGTTGGAGCCGGTCTGGGTTTCTTGTGGTTTAACACCTATCCAGCTCAAGTGTTTATGGGCGATGTTGGTTCGCTAGCGTTAGGTGGCGCATTAGGCGTTATTGCGGTGCTGGTTCGTCAAGAATTTGTATTGGTGATCATGGGCGGCGTGTTCGTCATGGAAACCTTATCGGTGATTTTGCAGGTCGGTTCGTATAAGTTGCGCGGTCAACGTATTTTCCGTATGGCTCCGATTCATCATCATTACGAATTAAAAGGTTGGCCAGAACCAAGAGTTATCGTACGTTTTTGGATTATCTCTATCGTGCTAGTGCTCATTGGCTTGGCAACGTTGAAAGTTCGATAAGGCAAGTTCAAGGACTAGGACTCATGGAACGTTGGCAAAATATCAACAATCTCGTCGTCGTAGGGCTCGGTATTACCGGGCTCTCTGTCGTTCAACACGTCACTAAACGTTATCCTCATGTGACGGTTCGCGTGATGGATTCGCGAGACAATCCTCCTGGCAAAGACGAATTGCCCTCTAATGTGGCGCTCCACTCGGGAAGCTTTAATTTAGAGTGGCTGCTGAATGCTGATCTCGTGGTCTGCAATCCGGGGATTGCTTTAGCGACGCCTGAGATTACAGCTGCAATACAGGCGAATGTGCCAGTTGTCGGTGATATTGAGTTATTTGCTTGGAGCAATAGCAAACCGGTTATTGCGATTACTGGATCAAACGGAAAAAGTACCGTGACGGATCTTACTGGCGTTTTGGCTCGTGCCGCCGGTTTGAATGTCGGGGTCGGTGGGAATATCGGTGTTCCAGCCTTAGATTTATTGGATATTGACGCTGATTTGTATGTGTTGGAACTCTCCAGCTTCCAGCTTGAAACAACGTCGAGTTTGCGAACCCGAGTGTCCGCATTCCTCAATCTGTCTGAAGACCATATGGATCGCTATCAGGGCATGGAAGATTATGCGCAAGCCAAGCGCCGTATTTTCACCCACGCTGAACATCTATTGGTGAATCGTGACGAGCCAGAGACTTACCCAAACACAGACGCTATTCAAGGCAGATTACATCAAGGTAAATTACATACCTTTGGTTCAGATGCGAATGACTTTGGTATGCAAATCTCCGAGCACGAAACAGGGTTGCTGGATCAGGGTGAGCTAATTGTTCAGGCTCAACAGCTGAAGTTGATAGGAAAGCATAATTGGTCCAACGCCTTGGTGGCTTGTGCGCTGTTGAAGTTGGCCGGTATTGATTATCGTAACAGCCTAACAGCCTTAAAAGATTACTCAGGTCTTAGCCATCGATGCCAAGTCGTTGCCCAGAGAGATAGCGTCACTTGGGTCAACGACTCCAAAGCAACCAATGTTGCAAGCACTTTGGCGGCTTTGTCAGGTTTGCAGTTGGAAGGTAAGCTTTACCTGCTAGTCGGTGGTGTCGGTAAAGGCGCCGATTTTTCCGATCTTAAACCTGCGCTTTCCTCTCTGAATGTGGCTTTATGCTGCTTTGGTAAGGATGGGCAAGCGTTCTTGGATTTACACTCAAGTGCCAAGTTATACGACAGCATGGATGAAGTCATTGATTTAGTGACACCTCAACTAAAAGCGGGAGATATGGTCATGCTCTCTCCTGCGTGTGCCAGTTTTGATCAGTTTGCTAACTTTATGGCTCGAGGTGATCATTTTACCACCTTGGCTGAACACTATTCTCAAAATGTGAATGAGTAGGTGGTGGCGATGATAGCGAAGCTATGGAATAACCGCCTATGGTGGCAAGAGAGCAAAAGCCCAATTGAGCCTCTGTATGATAGACAGTTGGTCTGGTTAGCGTTTGCTTTAATGATCACTGGGCTAGTTATGGTGACATCTGCTTCTTTTCCTATCAGTACCCGACTGACGGATCAGCCATTTCATTTTATGATCCGTCATGCTGTCTTTCTGGTTTTGGCTTTAGGTGTATCCGGTGTGGTCTTGGTGATACCCAGCCAAAAATGGTTTCAATATAGCTCTCATTTGTTGGCGATCGCCATTGGCTTATTAATTGTGGTTTTGCTGGTGGGTAAGTCAGTTAACGGAGCATCTCGCTGGATCCCTTTGGGGCTTTTTAACTTACAGCCAGCAGAAGTCGCCAAATTGTCGCTGTTTATTTTTATGTCGAGTTATCTTGTTCGCAAGCAAGATGAGGTGCGCCACTCTTTCTTTGGCGGCTTTATTAAGCCGATCATTATTTTTGTTACTCTGGCGGTATTGCTACTGGGTCAACCTGACTTGGGAACCGTGGTGGTGATGTTGGTAACCTTGTTTGGAATGCTGTTTATCGCGGGTGCCAAACTATACCAATTTATCGCGTTGCTGGTGGCGGGGCTGTCTGCTGTTATCGGGTTGATTTTAATTGAACCCTATCGTATCAGGCGTGTGACTTCTTTCTTGGACCCATGGGAAGAGCCCTTTGGTAGTGGCTATCAATTGACCCAGTCATTAATGGCATTTGGTCGTGGTCACTGGACGGGGCAAGGGTTGGGTAACTCGGTACAGAAACTTGAGTACTTGCCTGAAGCGCATACGGACTTTGTGTTTGCAGTTTTAGCTGAAGAACTGGGTTTTATCGGCGTGACTCTAGTGTTAATGCTCGTGTTTGCTTTAGTGCTAAAGGCGCTCTACATCGGTAAACGCGCTTTTGATAATAAACAGCTATTCGGTGGATACCTCGCTTTTGCTATCGGTATTTGGTTTGCTTTCCAAACATTAGTGAATGTCGGCGCAGCTTCGGGTATGGTGCCGACCAAAGGTCTAACGCTGCCGCTGATCAGTTACGGCGGTTCCAGTTTGATTGTTATGGCGACGGCGGTCTCCATATTGCTCAGAATAGATTTTGAATGTCGCTTATTAGCAGTCAGTCCGAACAAGGCGACTCCGAAAAAAGCGCCAGTGAATGAACAAGAGTCCGAATTAGATGACAAAGAATAAGCGTTTGATGGTGATGGCTGGAGGTACTGGCGGACACGTGTTTCCTGGTTTATCTGTAGCCAAAAGACTACAGCAGGAAGGCTGGGAGATCCGCTGGTTGGGTACAGCCGATCGAATGGAAGCCGATCTCGTCCCCAAATATGGTATTGAGATCGATTTCATTAAGGTCAAAGGATTACGAGGGCAAAGTTTAGCTAAGCTAATCAGCGCCCCTTGGCAGATTTTAAATGCGGTTTTACAGGCGCGTAAGCATCTGAAGCATTGGCAGCCTGATGCCGTCCTCGGTATGGGAGGATATGTTAGTGGTCCTGGTGGCTTAGCTGCATGGACATTAGGTATTCCCGTTATTCTGCATGAGCAGAATGGCGTAGCAGGTTTAACCAATAAATGGCTGTCAAAAATCGCTACTAAGGTGTTTCAAGCATTTCCCGGCGCCTTTGCTAACGCTGAAGTGGTTGGTAATCCGGTTCGCCAAGATTTACTGACTCTTGACTCACCACAGCAGAGGTTCGCAGATAGACAAGGACCTATCAGAATTCTGGTGATGGGCGGCAGTCAAGGCGCGCGTATTTTGAACCAAACCCTTCCTGAGGTAATGGCACTCTTGGGGCGCGATTATCAGATCTTGCATCAAGTTGGTGCGGGAAATCAGCAGCAGGTTGAGGCGGACTATCAGCAAAAACAGATAACAACAGCCGAAGTCACAGAGTTTATTGATGACGTCGCGCAAGCCTATACATGGGCGGATATCGTGATTTGTCGCTCTGGCGCATTAACGGTATCAGAACTGGCTGCAGTTGGCTTGGGCGCGATATTTATCCCGTTTATGCACAAAGATCGTCAGCAAGCCCTAAATGGCGATTATCTTGTAGAAAAAAATGCGGCGTATATGATTGAACAGTCGGAATTAACAGCCGAAAAGTTGGCCTCGCAAATTCAGCAATTAAATCGTCAGCAGTTGCAGACCTTAGCGGAGAACGCGAAAGCGGCGGCTAAGCCAGAGGCAGATATTCAAGTTGCACAAGCAATCAAAGAACTCACTAAATAACTTAACGAGACACATTCCATGACACAGCAACATAAACAAGACTTAGCGCAAATCCGTGCCTTGGTGCCTGAGATGAGAAGAGTGAAGAGTATTCACTTTGTCGGCATCGGTGGTGCAGGTATGAGCGGTATTGCGGAAGTTCTGCTTAATGAAGGCTACCAGATCACAGGTTCTGATTTGGCAGAAAATGCTGTGACAGAGAGCTTAAAGCAGAAAGGTGCCACGATTTATATTGGTCATCAAACATCAAATGTTGAGCAAGCGAGTGTGGTCGTGGTTTCGACCGCGATCGACATTAAAAACCCTGAATTGATCGCGGCAAAAGAGCTTCGGATCCCAGTCGTGCGTCGTGCTGAGATGTTAGCGGAATTAATGCGATTTCGTCATGGGATCGCGGTTGCTGGCACGCATGGTAAAACAACCACGACTGCCCTTGTGACTCAGATTTACTCTGAGGCTGGAATGGATCCGACGTTTGTTAATGGTGGTTTAGTTAAGAGTGCGGGTACCAATGCTCGTTTAGGTTCAAGTCGGATATTGATTGCAGAAGCGGACGAAAGTGATGCTTCATTCTTGCACCTGCAACCGATGGTTAGCATTGTTACCAACATCGAAGCGGATCACATGGATACCTATGGTGGTGACTTTGAAACCTTAAAGCAGACGTTTGTTGATTTCTTGCATAATCTACCATTTTACGGTCAGGCGGTGCTGTGTATTGATGATCCTGTGGTGCGTGAATTAATCCCTAGAATTAGTCGCCATGTGATTACCTATGGTTTCTCCGATGATGCGGATGTGCGCATTGAAAACTATCGTCAACAAGGTCAGCAAGGCAAATTTACCGTGGTTCGAGAAGCGAAAGACGATCTCGAAATTACCTTAAATATACCGGGTCAACACAATGCATTGAATGCGGCGGCGGCTATCGCAGTAGCAACCGATGACAACATCAGTGACGATGCTATTTTGAGTGCCATGCTAGGCACTCAAGGTACAGGACGCCGCTTTGATCATCTTGGCGAGTTTGATACCGGTAATGGTCAAGTTATGTTGGTTGACGACTATGGTCATCATCCAACCGAAGTGGATGTGACGATTAAAGCGGCCCGAAGTGGTTGGCAGGATCGCCGTTTAGTGATGGTTTTTCAGCCGCATCGCTATAGCAGAACACGAGATCTTTATGATGATTTCGCCAATGTATTGGAACAGGTTGATGTTTTAGTGATGTTAGATGTCTATGCAGCAGGGGAAGCGCCTATTTCCGGTGCCGATGGACGTGCCTTATGCCGTACCATTCGAGCAAGAGGTAAAATCGATCCTGTTTTTGTTCCTGACGTCGCGGCATTACCGTCGGTGCTCTCAAATTTGATCCAAGAAGGCGATCTTGTTTTAACTCAAGGTGCAGGTGATATTGGTAAGGTAGCGAAACAACTGCAGCAGATGCAACTCAACATTCATACAATGAGTAACAGTTAATTTTTATCTTTAAAAGTTACCTGCTTGTTAAGCCTCTGCGCTTGTGGCATTGTTATTCGTTTGAAGTATCGCAACCAGTAAAAGAGTTTGCCGCCAAAACGCTTATGGTGACAAATGGTCTTTTATGGTGCATATAGTTGGATAGTTTAGTTTTCGTGAGTATAATCGGTCGATATCTCAATTTGACTTGAGCTTTTATTTGGTATTGTTATCAGAAATAGTCACAGAAAGTGGGTAAGGAAACAGAAGCTTGGCAAATACTTCATACCTCAGTGATGAAAAAGCACATCCTATTCCTCTGTTATCAAAACACGGAATCGGAGCTGTTTTTTTAGTTACGGTTATTGCAGTAATTGCTTGGCTGCTCTATTCGACAATAAGCTGGATGCTAGACGATCAACGGCTACCACTGTCGAAGATTGTGCTACAAGGTGAACTTACTCACGTTAGTGCTGCGGATGTTCAAGACGCTTTTGGACAGTTGGAGCATATTGGCAGTTTTATGTCGCAAGATATCAATGTTCTGCAACACAGTGTTGAGCAGATCCCGTGGGTTTCGCAGGCATCGGTCCGTAAACAGTGGCCAGACACAGTAAAAGTATTTTTAACAGAGTATCAAGCAGTCGCTATTTGGAATGGCATAAGCCTATTAGACGTTAATGGTGTTGTGTTTAATGGCGACCTAACTCAATTGGAGCAAGAGCAGGCTAAGCTCTATGGTCCAGATGGTTCTCAAGTGGATGTATTAAGCACTTATCGAGATAGTAATAATTCACTCAAGCAATTGGGATTATCTATCTCTTCATTGGTGCTCAATGATCGAAGAGCTTGGCAAATTATTTTGGATAATGGGATACGCCTTGAACTCGGTAAAGACTCGTTAAAAGAAAGATTGTTGCGTTTTATTGCGCTTTATCAAGAGTTAGGAGATAAAGCGAGTAAAGTTAGCTACATTGATTTACGATACGATACTGGCGCAGCGGTTGGTTGGTATCAAGACTTACAGGATGAACTCCAAGACGGAACTCAAACCAAGTAGTCAGTGCATTAAGTTAGTTATCACTCATTGGAAGATGGGTGATAACTAACTTTATGTCTAAGCGAAAACCAAGATAAGAGAGAAAAGATGACGAAGGCCATGGATGACAATATTATTGTCGGTCTTGATATCGGCACTGCCACTGTGTCTGCTCTGGTAGGTGAAGTTCTACCGGATGGGCAGGTGAATATCATTGGTGCTGGAACCAGTCCCTCAAGGGGAATGGACAAAGGTGGCGTTAACGACCTTGAGTCGGTAGTAAAATCTGTACAGCGCGCGATCGATCAAGCAGAACTTATGGCCGAATGCCAAATTAGTAATGTGTTTCTCTCACTTTCTGGCAAGCATATTGCTAGTCGTATTGAAAAAGGTATGGGAACCATTTCCGAAGAGGAAGTGTCTCAAGAAGATATGGATCGCGCGATCCATACCGCTAAATCGATCAAAATTGGCGATGAACAGCGTATTCTTCATGTGATTCCGCAAGAATTTACCATAGACTATCAAGAAGGCATCAAAAATCCGCTTGGTTTATCAGGTGTGAGAATGGAAGTTAGTGTTCACTTAATTTCCTGCCACAATGATATGGCAAGAAATATCATTAAGGCTGTTGAGCGTTGTGGTCTTAAAGTGGAGCAGTTGGTTTTCTCAGGTCTGGCGTCGAGTAATGCCGTAATCACAGAAGACGAACGTGAACTTGGTGTGTGTGTGGTTGATATTGGCGCTGGGACGATGGATGTTTCTATTTGGACCGGTGGCGCTTTAAGGCACACTGAAGTGTTCTCTTATGCTGGCAATGCGGTGACGAGTGATATCGCATTTGCATTCGGTACGCCAATTAGTGATGCTGAAGAAATCAAGGTCAAATATGGCTGCGCATTAAGCGAGTTGGTCAGCAAAGATGACACAGTAAATGTACCTAGTGTCGGTGGTCGTCCATCACGAAGCCTACAGCGTCAAATGCTGGCAGAAGTGATCGAGCCCCGATATACAGAATTGATGGGACTTGTTAATCAAACAATTGACAATGTTCAAGCTAAACTTAGAGACAGTGGTGTTAAACACCATCTGGCTGCGGGCATAGTCTTAACAGGCGGTGCCGCACAACTAAAAGGGGTTGAGGAGTGCGCTGAACGCGTGTTTCGCAACCAGGTTCGTATTGGCAAACCTTTAGAGGTGAGTGGCCTTACGGACTACGTTAAAGAGCCGTATCATTCTACGGCAGTAGGATTACTTCATTATGCAAGAGATAGCCAGATTAATGATGACAACGATTACAGCGAACCAAAGCGCCAATCGGTAACATCATTATTTGGAAAATTGCGTAACTGGATACAAAAAGAGTTTTAACCTGAGTTGCAGGAAAACGGAGATAACAAATGTTTGAACCGATGATGGAAATGTCTGACGAAGCGGTAATTAAAGTTGTTGGCGTCGGTGGTGGCGGTGGTAACGCTGTAGAACACATGGTTCGCGAATCTATTGAAGGCGTTGAGTTTATCAGTGTTAACACTGATGCTCAGGCGTTGAAAAAGACGAGCATTAACAGTGTGATCCAAATTGGTGGTGATATCACTAAAGGTCTTGGTGCGGGTGCAAACCCTCAAGTTGGACGTGATTCTGCTCTAGAAGACAAAGAAAGAATTAAAGAAAGCATTGCTGGCGCCGATATGGTGTTTATAGCAGCTGGCATGGGCGGCGGTACGGGTACTGGTGCAGCGCCTGTTATTGCTGAAGTAGCTAAAGAGCTTGGAATCTTAACGGTAGCGGTGGTGACTAAGCCATTTAGCTTCGAAGGTAAAAAGCGTCTTGCATTTGCGGAACAGGGTATCGAAGAGCTGTCAAAGCACGTTGATTCTCTAATCACGATTCCAAATGAAAAGCTACTTAAGGTTCTAGGTCGTGGTGTTACTTTATTAGAAGCTTTTGCAAGTGCCAATGATGTACTCAAAAATGCAGTACAAGGTATTGCAGAGTTGATTACTCGCCCTGGCATGATTAACGTCGACTTTGCTGATGTAAGAACAGTGATGTCGGAAATGGGTCATGCGATGATGGGTAGCGGTATTGCTAAAGGCGAAGACCGTGCTGAAGAAGCTTCAGAGATGGCAATTTCTAGCCCTCTTTTAGAAGATATCGACTTAGCGGGAGCTCGCGGTGTGCTGGTTAACATCACAGCGGGTCTCGATATGCGCCTAGACGAGTTCGAGACGGTGGGTAACACAGTTAAAGCTTTTGCTTCTGACAATGCAACAGTGGTTATCGGTACTTCTCTAGACCCAGATATGAGCGATGAAATTCGTGTGACTGTGGTCGCGACAGGTATTGGAAACGAGCGCAAACCAGATATCACTTTAGTGACTGGCGGTAAAGCGCAAACAGCACCTGCTCAAACGACAGCACCGGCAACGCCAGCAGCAAGTATGGAAGACAACAAGGCACAAACATTGCATGTTAATGCCAAAGGTAGCACAGAGGCGAAACCTCAAACTGCGGCACAGACGCCATCTCAAGGCTCGCCGTCAGCAGGTAGCGCAGCGGTTGCTAACAAGCCAGAGAAAGAAAGTGGCTACTTGGATATCCCTGCATTTTTGCGTCGTCAAGCTGACTGAACACTTGGTCAAATTTGACATAGCTCAAAAAACTGGGTAGGATTCGCGCTTGCTTACATTATCATCAGTGATATTTGTAGCGTAGATTGAGAGGTTTTCAGATGATCAGACAACGTACGCTTAAAGAAATAGTGACTACAGTAGGGGTGGGTCTCCATTCTGGCCGTAAAGTAACACTAACTTTGCGTCCAGCTGCTGCTAATACAGGTATCGTTTACCGTCGTACTGACGTAAACCCACCGGTAGATTTCCCAGCTGATCCTCTCTCTGTACGAGATACTATGCTTTGTACTGCATTGGTCAACGATGAAGGTGTTCGTATTTCAACAGTAGAACACTTAAACGCAGCGCTTGCTGGTATGGGTATCGATAACTTAGTTATTGAAGTTGATGCTCCAGAAATTCCAATTATGGATGGCAGTGCAAGCCCGTTCGTTTATCTGCTGCAACAAGCAGGTATTGAGATGCAGAATGCACCGAAGCGATTCATTCGTATTAAGAAGCCTGTGCGCTTTGAAGATGGTGATAAGTGGGCTGAGCTAAAACCTTATAACGGTTTTAGAATGGATTTCGAAATCGAATTCAATCACCCAGCCATTGATGCTGATGAACAGAGACTTGTTTTTGACTTCTCTAGCCAAGGCTTTATTAAAGAGATCTCTCGCGCTCGTACCTTTGGTTTTATGCGTGATATCGAGTATCTTCAATCACAAAACTTGGTGTTAGGTGGCAGTTTCGATAATGCAATCGTACTGGACGAGTACCGAATCCTGAACGAAGAAGGTCTACGTTTCGAGAATGAATTCGTGACTCACAAGGTTCTTGATGCGATTGGTGACCTTTATATGGCTGGTCATGCCATTCTTGGTGATTTCTCGGCGTATAAATCTGGTCACGGTCTAAACAACCAATTATTGCGTGCGGTATTGGCTGACCAAGAAGCTTGGGAATGGGCAACCTTCGAACAAGAAGTCGAGTCCCCTGTCGCTTTTGCCGACCCAACGATGGTTCTTGCATAAATGGTTCTTGCGTAATTGAAATTCAGCATATGAATTAACAGAAAATCAGGCTCTTGAGCCTGATTTTTTTATACCTAAATTAGTGTTAACTCCGCGTAAAGCGGCAATTTTTTGCCTCTCTATTTGTCTTTCTAACAATAAGCGGCAAGCTTTGATTTGATAATCTGCATTAATAATTGTGCAATTCTTCTTCGATCTCGCCATAAAAGTTCTAAATACATCAAACTAATGGCGGATAGTATGTCTTGATGCTTTGTTGTTCGCTTAAAAATTCCTTACACTATGTGCCATTAATTGATATGAGCACCTTGAAATTTCAACCTTCGGACTCAATATCAGCAGAAGTGGATATGATCTCAGTATGGTTCAGTGACCTAAATCGAGACGGAAGGCATTTAAAATAGATCATTACGATCTAATGGTAGAGAGAAATAAAATACAATGATTACTAAGCTACTGACCAAGGTCATTGGTAGTCGCAACGACAGAACATTGCGTCGACTAAGAAAAATCGTAAAACAGATTAATAACTACGAGCCACAGTTCGAAGCGTTGTCTGACGAAGAATTAAAAGCGAAAACAATTGAATTTCGTGAGCGTTTAGATAAAGGCGAAACACTCGATCATATTCTACCAGAAGCATTTGCTACCGTTCGCGAAGCATCTAAGCGTGTGTTTGGCATGCGTCACTTCGATGTGCAGTTAATCGGTGGTATGGTTCTCGAAAGTGGTCAAATTGCAGAGATGCGTACTGGTGAAGGTAAAACGCTGACAGCAACACTACCAGCTTATTTAAATGCTCTTCCAAGCAAAGGCGTACATGTCGTTACCGTTAACGATTATCTAGCGAAGCGAGATGCTGAAACGAACCGACCTTTATTTGAATTCCTAGGCATGACGGTTGGCGTTAACGTACCCAACATGGCGCCACACGATAAAAAAGCGGCATATCAAGCGGATATTCTTTACGGAACAAACAACGAATTTGGTTTCGATTACCTGCGTGACAATATGGCCTTCCGTGCAGAAGACCGCGTACAGCGCGAGCGTTTCTTTGCGGTAATCGATGAAGTTGACTCGATCTTAATCGATGAAGCGCGTACGCCGTTGATCATTTCCGGTCCAGCAGAAGATAGCTCCGAACTCTACAGCCAAATTAACCTGCTGATCCCTAAACTTGAGCGTCAAGATAAAGAAGATTCAGAAGAGTATCGCGGCGATGGTCACTATACCGTTGACGAGAAATCGAAACAGGTTCACCTGACTGAAACGGGTCAAGAATTTGTTGAACAGTTACTGATGGATAACGACCTGATGGAAGAGGGAGACACCCTTTACTCTCCAACTAACATCAGCCTACTTCACCACGTAAATGCCGCTCTTCGTGCTCATGTGCTGTTTGAAAAAGATGTTGATTATATCGTCAGTGAAGAAGGCGAAGTGGTTATCGTTGACGAACACACTGGTCGTACTATGCCAGGTCGTCGTTGGTCTGAAGGTTTACACCAAGCGGTAGAAGCAAAAGAAGGGGTTCAAATTCAGAATGAAAACCAAACTCTTGCTTCGATTACTTTCCAGAACTACTTCCGTCTGTACGAAAAATTATCAGGTATGACGGGTACCGCTGATACCGAAGCGTTTGAATTCCAGTCAATCTACGGCTTAGATACCGTGGTTATCCCAACCAACAAGCCGATGGTTCGTGATGATATGCCTGACATGGTTTATCGTACTGAAACGGAAAAATTCAACGCGATTATTGAAGATATTAAAGAGCGCTCAGTAAAAGGTCAGCCTATCTTGGTGGGCACGGTATCGATTGAAAAATCGGAACTCCTTTCTAACGCTTTGAAGCAAGCTAAGATCAAGCACAGTGTTCTAAACGCAAAATTCCACGAGAAAGAAGCGGAAATCGTTGAGCAAGCGGGTACGCCAGGCGCGGTCACTATCGCAACTAACATGGCTGGTCGTGGTACTGATATTGTGTTGGGTGGTAGTTGGCAGGCAAAAGTCGACCAAATCGAAAACCCGACTCCAGAGCAGATCGCAGCGATTAAAGCTGAATGGAAAGAAGTCCATGACAAGGTACTTGAAGCTGGTGGTCTACACATCATTGGTACTGAGCGCCATGAATCGCGTCGTATCGATAACCAGCTACGTGGTCGTTCTGGTCGTCAGGGTGATGCGGGTTCTTCACGTTTCTACTTATCAATGGAAGACACGCTATTGCGTATCTTTACTTCTGACCGTATGGCAAGCCTGATTCAAAGCGGTATGGAAGAAGGTGAAGCGATCGAGAGTAAGATGCTTTCTCGTTCCATTGAAAAAGCACAGCGTAAAGTCGAAGGTCGTAACTTCGATATCCGTAAACAGCTACTAGAGTTTGATGACGTTGCCAACGACCAGCGTAAAGTGGTTTATGAACTGCGTGATGAGCTAATGAGTGCGGATGATATCAGCGATATGCTGGCTCACAACCGTCAAGATGTGTTCACCTTGGTCATGGATGAGTATATCCCGCCACAATCTTTAGAAGACATGTGGGACATTGCAGGTCTGCAAGAGCGTTTGAAGAATGATTTCGATCTTGAGCTTCCAATTCAATCTTGGTTGGAAGAAGACGATAAACTCTATGAAGAAGCACTACGTGAGAAGATCCTTGAAAATGCAGTGACTGTATACAAGGAGAAAGAACAAGTCGTTGGTGCGGAAGTGCTGCGTAACTTTGAAAAGTCAGTCATGCTGCAAACCTTGGACACTTTGTGGAAAGAGCACTTGGCTGCAATGGATCATCTTCGTCAAGGTATCCACTTGCGTGGTTATGCACAGAAGAACCCGAAACAAGAGTACAAGCGTGAATCGTTTGAGCTATTTGAGCAATTGTTAGACTCACTGAAGATGGACGTGATTACTATCTTGTCTAAAGTTCGAGTGCAACAGCAAGAAGAGGTTGAGCGTATGGAAGCTCAGCGTCAAGCTCAGGCTGAAGCCGCAGCACGTTTAGCAAAAGCTCAACATGCTGAAGCGGAAAATCAGCTTGCCGATGGCGACGCGACGGATGATTCACACCAACCAATGGTTCGTGAAGATCGCAAAGTCGGTCGTAATGAGCCATGCCCGTGCGGATCCGGTAAGAAGTACAAACAGTGTCACGGTAAGATTGCATAATCTTGCTAGACCGATGAAAAGAAGAGTCGCTATATAGCGGCTCTTTTTTTACTTGTTGTCTTGCATTTTAGTCTTAACTGGCGCTAGTGTGGACGACAAGATTTATCTTTGAGAACACATTGTGAAACGAACACATATTGTTGCTGCCATTATCCTTAACTCGGCAAAGACGCACCTTTTTATCACTAAACGCCCAGACCATGTACACAAAGGTGGCTTTTGGGAGTTTCCCGGTGGGAAAGTAGAGAGTGATGAAACCTCACAGCAAGCTATGAAGCGTGAACTGTTTGAAGAGTTGGGTATAGAGGTGACTGAGTTGAGCCTTTTTGAACAATTTAGCTTTGATTACCCCGAAAAGAAACTTAAGTTCGACTTCTATGAAGTGACACAATTTAATGCTGAACCTTATGGAAAAGAGGGGCAAGAGAGTCAGTGGGTAGCGATTGAAACACTTGCTCAATTTACCTTCCCAGAAGCGAATCGTCCGATTGTAGAAAAAGTTCAGAAAAAGTATCGCTAAACTCTTCACACTACTGGCGACCCCGATACGTTTACGCTACATTGGTAGCAAAATCACAAAGGAGAATAACGCAATGGTACGAATTGCGATTGCAGGAGCCGCTGGCCGTATGGGCCGCAACCTCGTAAAAGCAACTTTTCACAATAAGCAATCCCAAGTAGGTGCGGCTTCAGAGCGACCAGAGTCGTCTTTAGTTGGTGTCGATGTGGGTGAGCTTTGTGGTGAAGGGCGATTTGATGTAGCCCTTGTTGAAGACCTCAATAAATCGATTGAAGCGTTTGACGTCATTATTGACTTCACTACACCAAAAACGACCCTTGCGAATATTGAACTTTGTAAGACATATGGCAAAAAGATTGTTATCGGTACAACGGGTTTCTCTGAAGAAGAGCGTGCCTTGATCGACAGTGCTGCCAAAGATGTCTCTATTGTTATGGCCCCAAACTACAGTGTTGGCGTTAACCTAGTCTTTAAATTACTAGAGAAAGCGGCGAAAGTGATGGGTGACTATACTGATATCGAAATCGTTGAAGCACATCACCGTCATAAAGTGGATGCACCATCAGGAACGGCGATTGGTATGGGTGAAGCCATTGCCAATGCGATGGGCAATGAACTGAGTGATGTCGCTGTTTATGCTCGTGAGGGCATTACCGGTGAAAGAAGTCGAGATGAAATCGGTTTTGCTACCATTCGAGCTGGGGACATCATTGGCGAGCATACTGCCATGTTTGCTGATATTGGTGAACGTGTTGAGATTACACACAAAGCGACGGATAGAATGACCTTTGCTAACGGTGCAGTGAGAGCCGCCGTATGGTTAGACAGTAAACCTGCCGGTTTCTACACCATGACTGAGGTTCTCGGTTTAGACAGTATTTAATGAAAAGCGCCTATCGGCGCTTTTTTTATGCCGTTAGCCTTTTTATTCCCATTAGCGCTGATGACATAACTATTCGTTTCCCATTTAGTTATAGGGTGGTGTACGTAATATCTCTGTTTTAGTGTGAGTTGCGCTGTTTGAGTAAAAAAACATCACTATCGTTGCTTTTTGTTGTGGTAAATGGAGTCTTAATGGCTGATTTGTTCATTTTGCTCCATTTATAGCAAAAAAGTGACTTTGGTAAGCGTTTGCGCAAAAGTTGAAATTCTTAACGTTGATTTGAGGATTGCTAAACGTAGTAATTAGGTATGCTAAGCCTTAACTGGTGAAAAAATGCACCTTAAATGTAGTTTTTTAGAGGTTTAATGCCAATTTTTGCTGAATCATAGAAAAAATTAATTTTATTTTTCTGCAATTATTGACAGTTGTGATCTGCGTCATTAGAATACCGCCAATTTGTCTGCACTATCTAAAACGCATAGTTAACGCGTCAAGGAAGGCAAATTTGCAATTTAATTTTAAATTTATGCATTTTTATTCTGGAGGTTGTCTTGAGTAAATCAGCACTGTTAGTCCTAGAAGATGGGACAGTGTTCCGCGGTGTTTCCATTGGAGCAGATGGTTTATCCGTTGGTGAAGTTGTTTTTAATACCTCGATGACGGGGTACCAAGAAATCCTCACTGATCCTTCCTATTCTCAACAGATCGTCACCCTTACTTATCCACACATTGGCAATACTGGTACTAACTCAGAAGATGAAGAATCTTCAGCTATCCACGCACAAGGCCTTGTGATTCGCGATCTTCCCCTTATCGCTTCAAATTTCCGTAATGAACAGTCTCTTTCAGATTATCTGAAGTCACAAAATATTGTGGGTATCGCTGATATCGATACGCGCAAATTGACTCGTTTGTTGCGTGAAAAAGGTGCCCAAAACGGCTGTATCGTTGCAGGTAACAACTTAGATGAAGCACTGGCGTTAGCGAAGGCGAAAGAGTTTCCTGGTCTGAAAGGCATGGATCTTGCGAAAGAAGTGACGACTCAAGAGAGTTATCAATGGAAGCAAGGTTCTTGGACGTTAACCGGTGGTCTACCTGAAGCAAAAGCCGATAGTGACTTGCCTTTCCATGTCGTTGCCTACGATTTTGGTGCTAAGCGTAACATCCTACGCATGCTTGTTGACCGTGGTTGTCGCCTAACGGTGGTACCGGCACAAACGCCTGCAGAAGAAGTGCTTGCACTTAATCCAGACGGTGTCTTCCTTTCTAACGGTCCTGGTGACCCAGCGCCTTGTACTTACGCGATTGAAGCGACAAAAGTATTCCTAGAAAAAGGTCTGCCTATCTTCGGTATTTGTTTAGGTCACCAGATCCTTGCGCTTGCTTCTGGCGCGCAGACAGTGAAAATGAAGTTTGGTCACCACGGTGCTAACCACCCGGTTAAAGATCTTGACCGCGATGTGGTCATGATTACTTCTCAGAACCACGGTTTCGCTGCTGACGAAGAGACGCTACCTGCAACCCTTCGTGCAACGCATAAGTCACTGTTTGACGGTACTCTGCAAGGTATCCACCGCACAGATAAGCCAGCGTTCAGCTTCCAAGGTCACCCTGAAGCGAGCCCAGGTCCACACGATGCAGCGCCATTGTTTGACCACTTCATTGAACTCATTAAAGAACATAAAGCGTAATTCGGAGTAGTTGAGAATGCCAAAACGTACTGACTTAAAAAGTATTCTAATTCTTGGTGCTGGCCCAATTGTTATCGGTCAGGCTTGTGAGTTTGACTACTCTGGCGCCCAAGCGTGTAAAGCGCTACGCGAAGAGGGTTACCGAGTTATTCTAGTTAACTCTAACCCAGCAACGATCATGACTGACCCTGATATGGCAGATGCGACTTATATCGAGCCAATTCAATGGGAAGTCGTGCGCAAGATCATCGAAAAAGAGCGTCCAGATGCGGTACTACCGACTATGGGTGGTCAGACTGCGCTTAACTGTGCGCTTGAACTAGAGCGTCAAGGCGTTCTTGAAGAGTTTGGCGTTGAGATGATTGGTGCAACGGCGGATGCGATTGATAAAGCAGAAGACCGTTCACGTTTTGATAAAGCGATGAAATCAATCGGCCTTGATTGTCCTCGTGCCGATACCGCGAAAACCATGGAAGAGGCTTATAAAGTCCTCGATATGGTTGGTTTCCCATGTATCATCCGTCCATCATTTACGATGGGTGGTACCGGTGGTGGTATCGCTTATAACAAAGAAGAATTCGAAGAGATCTGCCGTCGTGGTTTAGACCTTTCCCCAACTAACGAGCTGCTGATTGATGAGTCGCTAATCGGTTGGAAAGAGTACGAAATGGAAGTGGTTCGTGACAAAGCGGACAACTGTATCATCGTATGTGCGATTGAAAACTTCGACCCTATGGGTATCCACACTGGTGACTCAATCACAGTTGCACCGGCTCAGACTCTAACAGATAAAGAGTACCAACTAATGCGTAACGCTTCTTTAGCGGTACTGCGTGAGATTGGTGTTGAGACTGGTGGTTCTAACGTACAGTTTGGTATTAACCCGAAAGATGGCCGTATGGTTATCATCGAGATGAACCCACGTGTATCTCGCTCTTCAGCTCTAGCCTCTAAAGCAACGGGTTTCCCAATTGCGAAAATCGCGGCCAAACTGGCGGTAGGTTTCACTCTAGATGAGTTGATGAATGACATCACTGGTGGCGCGACGCCAGCATCGTTTGAGCCAACTATCGACTACGTTGTGACTAAGATCCCTCGCTTTAACTTCGAGAAGTTTGCCGGTGCTAACGACCGTCTAACCACGCAGATGAAGTCAGTGGGTGAGGTAATGGCGATTGGTCGTAACCAGCAAGAGTCACTACAAAAAGCACTCCGCGGTCTAGAAGTCGGTGTGAATGGCTTTGACGAGATGGTAGACCTAGATTCTCCAGATGCACTGTCTAAGATTCGTCACGAGCTTAAAGAAGCGGGTGCAGAGCGTATCTGGTATATCGCCGATGCATTCCGTGCTGGTCTATCAGTTGACGGTGTTTTCAACCTAACGCAAGTTGACCGCTGGTTCCTCGTTCAAATTGAAGAACTCGTGAAGCTGGAAGACCAAGTGAAAGCCGGTGGCTTTGCGGGTCTAACTGAAAGCGTTCTGCGTACTATGAAGCGCAAAGGTTTCTCTGACGCTCGTCTATCAACACTATTAGGTGTCGCTGAAAGCGAAATCCGTCGTCTGCGTGACCAGTACGATATTCACCCTGTTTACAAGCGTGTGGATACTTGTGCTGCTGAGTTCTCATCAGACACCGCTTACATGTACTCATCTTACGATGAAGAGTGTGAAGCACAGCCTACCGATAAAGACAAAATCATGGTTCTGGGCGGTGGTCCAAACCGTATCGGTCAAGGTATCGAATTCGATTACTGTTGTGTACATGCGTCACTAGCACTGCGTGAAGATGGTTACGAGACCATTATGGTTAACTGTAACCCAGAGACCGTATCAACGGACTACGACACATCGGATCGTCTGTACTTTGAACCCGTCACGTTAGAAGATGTTCTTGCTATCGTCCGTGTCGAAAAGCCAAAAGGTGTGATTGTTCAGTACGGTGGTCAAACGCCATTGAAACTGGCTCGTGCACTTGAAGCGGCGGGCGTGCCAATTATCGGTACAAGTCCAGATGCTATTGACCGTGCAGAAGACCGTGAGCGTTTCCAAGCTGCGGTTGAGCGTTTAGGGCTACTACAGCCAGAAAACGCAACAGTCACAACTATGGAGCAAGCGGTTGAGAAGTCTAAAGAAATTGGCTTCCCATTGGTTGTTCGCCCATCTTATGTTCTTGGTGGTCGTGCGATGGAAATCGTGTATGACGAGCAAGATCTGCGTCGTTACTTTAACGAAGCGGTAAGCGTATCGAATGAGTCTCCAGTACTACTAGACCGTTTCCTTGATGATGCAACTGAAGTAGACATCGACGCTATCTGTGACGGTGAGCGTGTGGTGATCGGCGGTATCATGGAACACATCGAACAAGCGGGTGTTCACTCAGGTGACTCGGCATGTTCTCTACCGGCTTACACGCTAAGCCAAGAGATTCAAGATGTGATGCGTGAACAGGTTGAGAAACTGGCATTTGAACTCGGTGTTCGTGGTCTTATGAATACTCAGTTTGCAGTGAAAGGCAACGATGTTTACTTAATCGAGGTCAACCCTCGTGCCGCTCGTACGGTACCGTTTGTGTCTAAAGCAACTGGTGCACCACTGGCTAAGATTGCCGCGCGTGTGATGGCTGGTCAATCTCTTGAGTCGCAAGGCTTCACCAAAGAGATTATTCCTCCTTATTACTCGGTGAAAGAAGTGGTTCTGCCATTCAACAAGTTCCCGGGTGTTGATCCACTATTAGGTCCAGAAATGCGCTCTACTGGTGAAGTGATGGGTGTCGGTGCCACTTTTGCTGAAGCTTATGCGAAAGCAGAACTCGGTTGTGGCAATATTTACCCTGAAGGTGGCCGTGCGCTACTGTCTGTTCGCGAAGGCGACAAACAGCGCGTTGTAGACCTAGCGTCTAAGCTAACTAAGCTTGGTTACCAATTGGATGCGACACACGGTACTGCGGTTATTCTTGGTGAAGCGGGCATTAACCCTCGTCTCGTTAACAAGGTGCACGAAGGTCGTCCACACATTCTTGACCGTATCAAGAACAATGAGTACACCTATATCGTCAACACCGCAGCGGGTCGTCAAGCGATTGAAGACTCAAAAGTTCTACGTCGCGGTGCGTTGGCTGAGAAAGTGAACTATACCACAACGCTAAATGCGGCATTTGCTACATGCATGTCTCATACTGCGGATGCAAAAGCGTCAGTGACATCCGTTCAAGAGCTTCACGCTCAGGTGAACAAGGCTTAATCAATAAAGCTGAATAGAGATAAAAACTAAGGGGCAGGTGACTGCCCCTAAGACAACCTCTTTGCCCACTTAAATAAGTGGGCTTTTTTGTGCCTGATGGATCACAAGGGAGTAGCATGCTTGCTGTGGACGATATTCAAAGTCAGCAAAATACTCGATGCTGGGAAGGGTATCTTCCTTGTGATGTGAGACGTAGAGTAATTGGCTGAGGTTTTCTTGCGCAATCATATCCAAGGTATTCATCACCAACTGTCGACCTAGGAAGTCTAGACCTTGGTAAGGCTCATCAACAATCAATAAACAAGGCTGCTTAATAATGGCTCGTGCGATAAGCAGCAGACGTTGTTGGCTGTACTCGAATGATTTGAAACCTTGTTGAGCGAGATGTTGTAGATGCAATATCGTCAGCCATTCATTCGCGGTTTGAATCTGGCGCTTGCTGGGGTTGTCATACAGACCAATCGAGTCATAGAAACCCGACAACAGCACTTCGAGTGCGCTACAGTTCACTTTATATTGAGCGTGTAGAGCGCTGGATACCATGCCGGTGTGTTTTTTGATATCCCAAACGGTTTCGCCACTGCCCCGCTGCATCCCATAGATCTGGATATCATTGCTGTAGCATTGTGGGTGATCACCAAAGATCAGTCCCAACAGAGTACTTTTGCCACAACCATTAGGTCCACGGATTTGCCAGTGTTCGCCACGTTTGATCTGCCAATTCACATTGGTAAAGATTGTCTGATCGACGTATTCAACCTTACCATCCGTGATCGAGACTAAGGGATCATTGAACTGATGTTGTTGCTTATGCTTACGAATAAGTGTTAACCAGTGTTGACTCTGTTCGGCAGATTGCGCTTTTAAGTGAGCAATGACGGGATGGTTTTGCCATTCAACAAAGCTCAGAACCTGATCTAATGTTCCACCATTGAATAAAGCGACCTGATCAATCCAACGAGGAATTTCATCTTGTCGTGAGGTTATGACGATCATCTGAATGTGGATCGAGAGAGAGTAGAGGTATTCAGATAATAGTTTTCGATGGTGGATATCTAATCCGGAAAAAGGATCGTGTAAAACCAGCAAGTCTGGTGCTTTCGATATGGCGATAGCGATCATCAGGCGGCGAGATTCACCAGTGGAAAGTTGCTTGATGCCACGCTCACGCAAAGGGATCAGGTTGAGATCTTGTAGTAACTGCTCAGCGACTCGCTCATTCTGCGCATGCTCGTAGACAAGTGTATGAACCGTTCGCCCATAATCAATGCGGTCGAGAAAGTCAGTGTCATCATTGGCATCTTCATGATCGAGTAAACGTTGTAAAGATTGTAGAGACACTTGCTCAATATGACGCTTACCTGCATCAATATTGCCCTGTTGAGGCATCAATTCACCACAAAGTAAGTCTGCGATTGAAGCGCCTACTTTGTTTTGTGTTTCAAAAATTGCCCAGTGTTGACCTTGCTTGAGTTGCCAATAAGGAATACTTAATTCTCTTGGGTCACTGAGTTTTATGTTGGAAAAAGTAATGTCCATTTATTTCGATTTCCTGCTCTATTAAAAGGGTTCCCTGCGGCGAGTTTGCTTGGTAGCTTATGTTTGATAGCGATCAAACAACATCTCGCTGAACCTCGTGTCGTTCGGTGACTTGGATATGAAAAATCAGTTATAAAAAAGTTAGGTATAAAACAACATACTAAACGGAGAGCAAGAATAATAGCGCTTGAACACGGGGATCTGACAAACTCTGACAAATTACCTGAGTAGATATGAATAAGCCTTCTTTCTCAGAAGGCTTATTCACGCAGTTTGGGGCTGTGATTAGCGGTTAATCCGCATCGGATGCTTAGTTATCTTTCCAAAGCATTAGTTATCTTTCCAAAGCAAAAGTAGGCAGAGATAGCTGCCAGCGAATCGCGCCCAGTCGAATCACCAAGGTGGCAATGATACTGCTCAAAAATGCTGACTCTTGAGAAGCGCCAAGTGACAGGGCACAGGTGTGGAATACGCCACCGATGATACAAGCCGTCGCATAGACTTCTCGGCGCAGAACCATAGGCACTTCACGCGCTAAAATATCGCGAATAATACCACCACCACAACCGGTGATAACGCCCATGATGACAGCGACAAGATAAGAGTCTTGGAATGTTAACGCTTTTTCTACCCCAATGCCGACGAACACCGCAAGACCGATGGCGTCGCAGACAGGCAGCACCCACCAAGGAAGTCGTCTGGGATGTCTCACCAACAGCATAGTTATAATACAAGTGATGATAATGACCCATAAATAAGTGGTATCGGTGATCCAGAAAACAGGCGTCGCGCCGAGAGTTAGATCTCTAATCGTACCGCCACCAATCGCCGTTACGGCACCCAGCACAGTGACACCAAAGGGGTCCATCCTTAAACGTCCAGCAAGCAACACACCTGAAATAGCAAAAATAGCCGTTCCGAATAAATCGACGAAATAGAGCATGGAATCCACGGTTTAAGACTCATAAAAAGAAATAATGAAGTAGGCGGATTTTACGCAACTTCTTTTATTTACGCAGCCTTTGTTTGCAAATTTTCTATGCGCATTTCTTTATGGGATGGCTGGTTACTTGAGGGGAAGCTCCGTTAATCTTTAGCGAGGTTAGATTCTCTGATGGTGTCAAAGTGTTGGCAGACTTCTTTGATAGCCAAAAGAGTACGAGGTGTTGGGCGATTTAGCCAGTCAGACGTAAGTGACCAGATATGATTTTTCGATACTGCTGGTAGTTCATTGGACCATTTCAGCCACCATTGATGATGCGCAATGGCATGTTCAGAGGTGAAGATAGCTTGAGGTTTGGCAACAATGATTTGTTCCATATTGACTTGAGGATAGGGAGCTTTGCTCTGCGCAAATATGTTTTTACCGCCACAAAACTCAAATACTTCATTAGGCCAGCTTTTACCGCCTAAGGTAATCATCGGCTTTTCGCTCAGTTGGTAAAAATAGGAAACCGGCTCTTTCGAGTGAGTGTTGGATTCGATTTCTGCCAGCTGCGTTCTGAAATCACGAGCTGCCTTCAGACCAATTTGAGGATCATCGGCGTAGTGACTCAGTCGCTCTAGATTCTCAGCGATCTTTTCTAACGATCCTGTTGAAGAGTAGAAAATTTCAAAGCCTAATTTTTCCAGCTTTTCTAGCTCTCTTTGGGCGTTGCCTACCGGCCATGCCAATATAAGATCTGGGTTTAGGGTAACAATTCGTTCTAAGTTGATGCCCTGATAATTAGCGACTCTTTCAAGTTCTAATGCGGCTTCTGGATAGTCACTGTAGTCACTGGCGGCAATCATGCTGTCACCTAAGCCAGCGGCGTAAGCTAACTCGGTGGTATGGGGTGCAAGGCTGATAACACGTTGTGCCGCAGCAAAAGCAGCCTGACTTGCCAGTAGACTCGTTATTAATAAGATGATGCTTCTCATTCTAAAATCCTTGATGAATGACAACCAAAATTAGGCTTTGTAGGGTAAGCCAAATATAAAGGCGGGTTGAGAGGTGCTTATGTACCTGAGCCAAGTGGTAAGTCGCAGGGGCAACTTTTCCGCCAATTCTTGCCCGTTGCAGTTTCTCTTCGCCATACATAGCAGGTCCGCCCAATGAAAGCTCAAACTTATTGCCGTAGCCGGTCAGTAGCCAAGCGGTCGCGTGGTTATGCCATGCTTTGCTCTGTATTAGCGATTGCTTGATCACAGACACTGAGCTTCCCAGCAGCGCTAACATTGAAAACAATTTTTGAGGGAGATAGTCCATAAGGATAAACAGGTGATGTGTCGCCGACGAGAAGTGTTGATAGCGGGGTTTGTATGGACTCCATAGGCGAGCGAGTTCGAGTAGCAAGCGATAAAATAGCGCACCAATGCCTCCCGCTAACGCATACCAAAATAGGACACCAATCACTTGTCGTGAAAAGCTCAGAATCATTGTCTCAGCCCCCGCTTTGCCTAAGCCAAGCAATGAAAGGCTGGTGGTTTCGCGGTTGCACTTCTGCTCTAGGAGTCGTCGGGTCTCGGTCTTATCTTCTTTGGACATAAATTGGATCAATTGACGTGAAAATAGCTCAGTGTTGCGCCAGTCCATTGCGAGAATCAGCAAGGCTAATTGATAAAGGTTTTGTTGCCACACTAAAGGCTCAAGAGCCAATAATACCGCTAGGGCGGGCAACATAAGCAAGGCTAGCGCCAAGGTGCCAGCCAAAGTTTGCTGTGAAGCACTGGCGTTCGCTTGATTAACTTTGTTCGAGACGAGCTCAGCGATTTGTCGCCACCAATGGATGGGATGCAGAGTGGTTGGAATAGGGAGTAGTAGGTTTGTAATCAGCGCACCCCATAAAATCAGCAGTGCGCCGCCACCATAAAAACTCTCAAATAAAGAGTTCATCAAAGTTCCTTGTGATACAGCGAAGGATTAAGCTGCGGTTTTAAGCAGTTCAACCATCTTAACTACCATCTCAGAAGAGCTTTTCGCTGCTAGTGGTAAGAATTCTTCAAAACTCATTGGTGACTCTTTATCGGCGACATCAGAAATGGCGCGAACCACAACAAAGGGGGTGTTGAATTGGTGACATGTTTGCGCGATGGCCGATGCTTCCATCTCAACAGCAATGACGCCCGGGAAGTGGTTGCGGATCGCTGCTTGGCGCTCTGGACGGCAAACAAATTCATCACCCGTGCAGATCAAACCACGAACCGCGTGGGTATCTTCCATTTGTGCTAACGCTTGTTCAGCAACTTGCATTAGGCGGTCGTCAGCGATAAATGCGGCAGGTTGTCCCGCCATCTGACCAATTTCGTAACCGAAAGCGGTCACATCGGCATCGTGGTGACGAACTTCAGTCGAGATAACCACGTCGCCAAGGTTGAGCGATGACTCAAAGCCACCCGCTGAACCGGTGTTAATCACCACATCTGGTTGGTAATCACTCAGTAATAGGCTGGTTCCGATAGCTGCAGCAACCTTACCAATGCCTGATTGCAGCAAGACAACCTCAGCACCATTGAGTGAGCCAGTAAAGAAGGTACAACCGCCTTTTTTGATCTCTTGTTGCTCAGTCAGCTGAGATTTAAGGATGGCGACTTCCTGTTCCATCGCACCAATAATACCGATTTTCATAGTGATTCTCTTGAATAATGGGAATTTGTTGGCGGCTAGTATATACCCAAGTTACCTCAAGATGCGAGGTAACTTGGGCATATCAGTAGTTGTGGCATTGGTGCAGTGCCAAACTAATGGTTGTCAGCAAAGATAAGATCCGCTTGCAGTAACTTGTCCCGCAAAGCATCTGCACGCTTACGATTGACATTAAAATCTGAATAACCGGTGCGAGACTCAGAGCGCACAAGCAACTGACCATCTTCGATTCTCATCTCCATATCGTCAACAAAGCGGAACACTTTTGAACGATATTCCACGCGCAGATAGTGGCTCTCTTTAGTCGCGACTGTTGCTCTTGGAAAACTAAGGGCGATGGACTCAATCTGATCGATGCTGACGTCCCCTTTTAATGGATAAGGGGCGAGATTAAAGTCTGCTCGGCTATCTTGAGTCGAGACACAATTTGGTTTGTCTCCACAGGGAGAGTGACTGCGGTCAGGCATGGTATCCACCTTGTTACTGCATGCTGTGATAAGTAGTGTTGTTGCCATAAGAGAGGCGATTTTTATTGTTGTATGATGCTTGTTCATAGTTAGCCTAAAAGCCCAGCGAAACTGGGCATATGTTAAGTCGATAGAGCTAAACCTCTAAAAAGTCTAGTATACCTTCAGCCGCCTTGCGTCCTTCATCGATAGCGGTGACGACTAAATCTGAGCCTCTCACCGCATCACCACCCGCAAAGATTTTTTCATTACTGGTTTGATAAGCAAAGGTTTGCTGCGTCGCCGCTTTGATTCTGCCCCAGTCGTCTAATTCTACCCCAAAAGGTTCTAGCCAAGACATAGTGTGGGGTTGGAAACCAAACGCCATGATAATGGCATCCGCTGGCAGTCTATGTTCACTGCCCTCAATAGGTTGAGGACGACGACGACCTGCGGCATCGGGTTCACCGAGCTCAGTTTTCACCACCTTGACGCCATTGACCTGCCCAGAACTATTTAATTCAATGCCGATCGGTTGCAGGTTGAACATAAACTCCACGCCCTCTTCTCGAGCATTTTTTACTTCTCGACGTGAACCCGGCATATTCGCCTCATCACGACGATAAGCACAGATAACATGTTCTGCGTTTTGACGAATAGAGGTGCGCACGCAGTCCATCGCGGTATCACCACCACCGAGTACCACCACTTTTTTATCTTTCATATCGATAAAGCTATTTGGGTCATCGAGCCCCATGACGCGGTAGGTGTTGGAGATAAGAAATGGCAGGGCGTCATACACACCCGGAGCCTCTTCGTTGTCTAATCCAGCTCGCATATTCTTATAGGTACCAACACCAAGGAACACCGCATCATAGTCTTGAATTAAGGTGGACATTTCGATGTCTTTTCCGACCTCAGTATTAAGCTGAAACTCCACGCCCATTTCAGTAAAGATCTGACGGCGATTGAGCATCACTTCTTTTTCTAGCTTGAAAGAGGGAATGCCGAAAGTCAGCAATCCGCCAATCTCAGGATAGCGGTCGAAAACCACCGCTTTGACACCGTTGCGAACTAAAATGTCAGCCGCCGCGAGACCAGCAGGACCTGCGCCGATAATCGCGACTTTTTTATCAGTCCACTGCACATGGGACATATCTGGCTTCCATCCCATTTTAAATGCTTTGTCCGTGATGTATTTTTCGATATTACCAATGGTGACCGCACCAAAGTCATCGTTTAGGGTACATGAACCTTCACACAAGCGATCTTGCGGGCACACTCGACCACACACCTCGGGTAAGCTGTTGGTTTGATGCGACAGTTCCGCCGCCTCAATGATCCGTCCCTCATTGGCGAGTTTTAACCATTGTGGGATGTAGTTATGGACCGGGCACTTCCATTCACAATATGGATTGCCACAATCTAAGCAGCGATCGGCTTGTGCTGTCGCCTGTTGTTTGGTGAACGGCTCATAGATCTCAACAAACTCGATCTTGCGGATCTTTAGCGGCTTTTTGGCTGGGTCGATGCGATTCACATCGATAAACTGGTAAACGTTCTGGCTCATAATATTGGCTCCTTCCAATTATTGCGCTTGAACACGCAGCTCTGCAGCGCTTCGGCTCTGATGCCCTAATAGGGTGTTGAGATCCGCAGCTTTCGGTTTCACCAAATAGAACTTTGGAATCCATTGATCAAAGTTCGCCAATATCTCTTCTGCGTGAATAGATTGAGTTGCCGTTAGGTGTTCATCAATCAGGCCGCGTAAATGTTCTTGATGGATGTAGAGTTGGGATAAGGAAATCGCTTCTACCGACTCGTTATTCACTCTGCCAGAAAAATTATCATTACTGTCCATGATATAGGCAAAGCCGCCAGTCATACCGGCACCAAAGTTCACGCCGGTTGCGCCTAAAATAGCCACGATACCGCCGGTCATATATTCACAAGCATTGTCGCCGGCTCCTTCAATAACCGCGATAGTTCCTGAGTTGCGCACCGCAAAACGTTCGCCAGCGCTACCGGCTGCAAACAGTTTGCCCCCCGTTGCGCCATATAAGCAGGTATTACCAATGATGCTGGCTTCATTGCTTCTATAAGCCGTGCCAACATGAGGCTTGATCGCAATCACGCCCCCCGCCATGCCTTTACCCACATAGTCATTGGCATCGCCCGTCAGCGTGATTTCTACACCCCCCGCATTCCATACGCCGAGCGATTGACCCGCCGTGCCATTAAGATGCAGTTTGATTGGCGAGCTCACCAGTCCTTGATTACCGTAGCGTTTGGCAATTTCACCAGACAACCTAGCGCCAATCGAACGATCGGTGTTTTTGACATCGTAGAAGTAGCTCGATGTGGTTTGGCTATTCACGGCATCTAGGGCTTCATCAACAATTTTTTGGTTCAATTCCCCTTTATCAAACGGATGATTGGGTTCAGTCCAATAAACGGGCGCATTAATCGGTGAGATGGGTTGCTCAAGGATAGGCGAGAGATCCAGTTTAGCCTGCTTGGCACTGAACCCTTCCAATGCGGTTAACAGGTCAGTGCGTCCAATTAAGTCGGTTAATTGCTTCACACCTAACTCGGCGAGTAACCCTCTTACTTCATTGGCAAGACCGGTAAAATAGTTGACGACCATCTCAGGAAGCCCTTTGAAATACTCTTTTCTCAAGGTTTCATCTTGGGTCGCAACACCCGTTGCACAGTTGTTGAGATGGCAAATACGTAAGAATTTGCATCCCATTGCGACCATCGGCGCAGTACCAAAACCGAAACTTTCCGCGCCCAATATTGCCGCTTTTACCACATCTAAGCCTGTTTTTAGTCCACCGTCGACTTGTAAGCGGATCTTGTGTCTTAGATTATTGGCAACTAAGGCTTGTTGGGTTTCGGCAAGACCTAACTCCCATGGGCAACCAGCATACTTAACGGAGGTCAGCGGGCTCGCTGCTGTACCGCCATCATATCCAGAGATAGTGATTAGGTCGGCATAGGCTTTAGCCACGCCTGTGGCAATCGTACCGACGCCGGGCTCTGAGACCAGTTTGACGGAAACCAAAGCCTCTGGGTTGACCTGCTTGAGGTCAAAAATAAGCTGTGCTAAATCTTCAATGGAATAAATATCATGGTGTGGAGGCGGAGAGATAAGAGTGACGCCTTGCACCGAGTAGCGTAATTTAGCGATCTCCGCCGTGACTTTATGCCCCGGTAATTGACCGCCTTCTCCCGGCTTGGCACCTTGAGCGACCTTTATCTGCAATACATCGGCGTTAGCGAGGTAGTGAGGGGTAACCCCAAATCGACCCGAAGCAATTTGCTTGATGCGAGAGTTGCGATGGGTACCAAAGCGACGCGGATCTTCCCCACCTTCACCTGAATTAGAGTAACCCCCAAGTTGATTCATCGCCATGGCCAAGGCTTCATGGGCTTCAGGGCTTAACGCACCAATTGACATTGCCGCGGAATCAAACCGTTTGAAGAGCTCGCTGTTGGGTTCAATTTGCTCTAACGGCAGTGGCTGAGCCGCTTTATTTAAACGGAGTAGATCACGTAGCATGGCAACTGGACGATCATTCACTTGCTTAGCATAGCTTTGATAATCGTTACTTTCGCCCGATTTAACGGCTTGTTGGAGCGTGCTCACGACATCGGGGTTATAAGCGTGATACTCACCATTGTGAACATATTTAAGTAAACCCCCATGTTCAAGCGGCTTGCGTGCCGTCCATGCGGTTCGAGATAAGTTAAATAAATCTTGCTGGAAGTCATCAAAATTTGCGCCTTGAATCCGCGTTGTCACCCCCTCAAAGCAGAGGTCGACCACATCATTATGCAGACCGACTGCCTCAAACAATTGTGAACAGCGATAGGAAGCGACCGTTGAGATCCCCATTTTAGACATGATCTTATACAGACCTTTATTGATGCCAATTTGGTAATTTTGCATCGCTTTGCGATAGCTATGTTTAAGTGCGCCACTATCGATTAACTTGCCCAGCACTTCATAGGCGAGGTAAGGGTAGATGGCGGTAGCACCAAACCCGAGCAGCACAGCAAACTGGTGCGGATCTCGTGCTGCTGCGGTTTCGATAACAATGTTGGCATCGCAGCGCAGATTGGCTTTAGCCAGTCGAGTCTGAACCGCTCCAACCGCCATCGCGGCGGGAATGGGAAGGCGATCTTTCACTAATGCTCGATCAGATAAAATAAGAATAACCGTGCCTTTTTGTACCACCTCTTCCGCGCGATCACATAAGTCGATAATGGCTTGTTTTAGATCCTGTTTGTGTGGATCGTAGTTAATGTCTAAGAGGGTATTCTGATAATGTTGCCCTGTTAGCCCTAAGAGTTGCTGCATATCGGAATAAAGCAGGATAGGACTATCGAACGTTACCCTATGGGCGTGGCCATCGGTTTCATTAAATATATTCATCTCTTGCCCCATGCTGGTGGCAAGGGACATGACGTGTTTCTCTCTTAATGGGTCGATAGGTGGGTTGGTCACCTGCGCGAACTTTTGACGGAAATAGTCAGTCACTAAACGCGCTTTTGACGACAGCACCGCCATTGGGGTGTCGTCCCCCATAGAGCCTACCGCTTCTTGACCAAGGTCGGCCAACACTTGCAAGACTTGCTCTATCTCCTCATTGCTCATCGCAAACTGTTTTTGATAGGTTTTTAATTGCGAGTCATCAAAACTGCGTTCACCAACTTGGGCGTCCGGTAGCAGATCAAGCGGTGTGAGTTTATGAACATTGTGTTCCATCCACTGACGATAGGGGTGGCGACTTTTTAGATCGTTGTCGATCTCTGAAGAGTGCCAAACCTTGCCCAGCTTAGTATCGATAACCAATAATTCGCCTGGACCGACTCGACCTTTTTCTGCCACCTCATCGGGAGCGTAATCCCAGATCCCCACTTCCGAAGCAAGGGTAATCAGTTTGTCTTTGGTAATCACATAGCGAGCCGGGCGTAAGCCGTTGCGGTCAAGGTTACAAGCCGCATGTCGTCCATCGGATAACACGATCCCCGCCGGACCATCCCATGGTTCCATATGTTTGGAGTTAAAGTCATAGAAGGCTTTCAGATCCTCATCCATATCGGGATGATTTTGCCATGCTGGCGGCACTAACATTCTCATGGCTCTGAAAATATCCATACCGCCCGCGAGGAACAGCTCTAACATGTTGTCGAGGTTGGATGAATCTGAGCCGGATTCATTGACAAATGGCGCAGCTGATTGCAAATCTGGCAGGAGAGGCGAAGCAAATTTGTAACCCCTTGCTTTTGCCCATTGTCGGTTGCCCTCAATGGTGTTGATCTCTCCGTTGTGGGCGAGATATCGGAAAGGCTGAGCCAATGGCCAACGAGGTTGGGTGTTGGTTGAGAAACGCTGGTGGAATAAGCAGATCGCTGACTCCATACGGAGATCGGCAAGATCGAGATAGAAGCGCGGTAGATCCGCGGGCATACATAGCCCTTTATAAACGATCACTTGTGTCGATAAGCTGCAGATATAGAAGTTGTCGTCATCGGTAATACGTTTTTCAATTCGTCGTCGTGCAATATAGAGGCGACGTTCGATATCTTGCTGACGCCAACCCGCGGGAGCGGAGACAAAAAACTGGACAATATTAGGAACCGATTGTTTAGCGATCGGACCGAGGACATCGCTATTGGTTGGTACATCTCGCCAACCGGAAATCGAGAGCGTTTCTTGTGATAGCTCTTGCACTATGATGTCTTTAGCCGACTGTGCTTTGACGGGATCGGGTGAAAGAAACAGCATGCCGACGGCATATTGCTTGCCAAGATTCCATTGGTTATCAGCGGCGAGTAATCGAAAATAAGAGTCTGGTTTTTGCAGTAGCAAACCGCAGCCATCACCGGTTTTTCCGTCAGCAGCGATGCCTCCGCGGTGTGTCATGCGATCCAGTGCCGAAATGGCCGTTCTGACTAATTTATGGCTAGGTTGACCTTCGGTATGTGCAATCAGACCGAAGCCACAGTTGTCTTTTTCAAGACTCGGATCGTAAAGAGCCATTGCCTTTCTCCCTCTCAACTTGCTGTCATCCTGACAGTAATAGACTGGTTTTTTTATAGTTTTAATGGTTGGTTAGATGAATTACCACCGTTTATTAACATTTTATCTTTATTAAAATATCTTTGGTGTTACAAATTATCCTTTGTGTGGTCAAAGATCAAGCATTGAGGGAGGGGCAGTTGAAGGATCAAAAGAGGCTTTTCATTGCGGATAAAAAAGGCCAGCTAAAAAAGCTGGCCAAATATGGAAGGAAAATTATTGATTACTTATCGATGTAATCATTTGTTATTTAGGCTGATAGCATTAAAGAATTAGCTTTAGCTTCAAGGTTGGTGTTGCCCATTAGGTAGCTATCGATAGCACGAGCACATTCACGACCTTCGTTGATACAACGAACCACCAGTGACTGACCTGTGCGCATATCGCCGGCTGCGAAGACACCTTCTTGGTTGGTTTGGAACTCTTGAGTCGCCACGTTGCCACGCTCATCAAGGGCAATATCAAGTTGTGCTAAGACACCGGTTGGTTCTGGGTGTAAGAAGCCCATTGCTAGGAACGCCATATCACATGGGATAACACGTTCGCTGCCTGCAACTTCTTCAAACGATGGGCGCTCACCAGGAGCGGCATCTTTCCAGACGATATCTGCAATACGAAGACCGGTGACTTCACCTTTATCGTTGCCGATAAACGCTTTGGTCAGAATGTTCCAGTGACGTTCACAACCCTCTTCGTGAGACGTTGTGGTCTTCATAATCATTGGATATTGCGGCCAAGGCATGTTTGCAGGACGCTTCTCTGGTGGAATCGGCATGATCTCAACCTGAGTGACGCTTTTCGCGCCATGGCGGTTAGAAGTACCCACGCAGTCAGAACCGGTATCACCACCACCGATAACCACAACGTGTTTATCGGCAGCGTGGATTTCTTCACCTTTTAATTCCATGTCGTTGGCACGGCGGTTATTTTGCGCTAGAAATTCCATCGCAAAGTGGACGCCTTGTAGTTCACGACCTGTAACAGGAAGATCACGAGGAACGGTAGAGCCGCCAGTTAGAAGCACTACATCGTGTTCTTGACGTAGTTGCTGTGCGTTAACGTCAACGCCGATGTGAGCATTAACCACAAAGTTAACGCCCGCTTCCGCCATAAGGTTGATCTTACGGTCAATAACATCCATGCCTAGTTTGAAGTCAGGGATACCAAAACGCAGCAGACCACCGACTTTTTCGTCACGCTCGTACACGGTCACATGGTGACCAGCACTGTTCAGTTGCTCTGCAGCCGCAAGACCAGCTGGACCACTACCGATAATCGCCACCGATTTACCGGTGCGAGAACGCGGTGTTTTTGGTTTCGCGTAGCCTTCGCGGTATGCCGTCTCAACGATGGTTTTCTCGATGTTACAGATAGTGATTGGATCTTGGTTGATACCCAGTACACAAGCACTTTCACACGGAGCTGGACAAACACGTCCAGTAAACTCGGGGAAGTTGTTCGTGGTACTTAGGATATTCCAAGCTTCTTCCCAACTATCACGGAATACCGCGTCGTTAAACTCTGGGATGATGTTGCCGATTGGGCAACCGTTATGACAAAACGGCACACCACAATCCATACAACGAGATGCTTGAGTATTGATTTTGTCGCCAAACTCTTCGTTTAGCACAAATTCTTTGTTGTTTTGAATACGCTCAGATGGTTCGATCTTACCTGGTAGTTCACGACCATGCTCTAAAAATCCAGTAGGCTTACCCATTTTATACGGCCTCCACTTCTTTTTGTTGCTCAGCTTTGCGTTTCTCTAGTACCGCTTTGTAGTCACGAGGCATAACTTTAACCATTGCGCCAAGGTTTGCTTCAAAGTCAGCTAGGAAAGACTTAGCAACTTCACTTCCTGTGAATTCAACCTGCTTAGTGAGCATGTCATGCAGCAAGTCTTTGTCTTCTTGTTCAATCGGATCAAGGTCCACGAGTTCAGCGTTCAGTTTGCTTTCGAAGTCACCGTCACGGTTCCATACATAAGCCACACCGCCACTCATACCAGCAGCAAAGTTTCTGCCTGTAGAGCCAAGAATCACAGCCACACCGCCAGTCATGTACTCACAACCGTGGTCACCAACGCCTTCAACAACAACTTTGGCGCCTGAGTTACGAACACAGAAGCGCTCGCCAGCGAGACCGCGGATGTAAGATTCACCAGAGGTTGCACCGTAGAAACATACGTTACCAACCACGATGTTATCTTCCGCTACAATCGAAGATTTCGCATCTGGATAAAGCACTAGCGTACCGCCAGATAGACCTTTACCCCAGTAGTCGTTGGCATCGCCTTCCACTTCAAACTTCACGCCTTTAGCAAGGAAAGCACCAAACGATTGACCCGCACTACCGTAGAACTTAACGTTCATTGGCTGTGGTAGACCTTGGTCTTGGTAAACCTTAGAAATTTCGTTCGACAACATAGTACCCGCACTGCGGTCAGTGTTGACGATTGGGAATTCTGCGCTTACCGCTTCACCACGTTCAAGAGCCGGTTGCGCGGCTGCAATGAGCTTGCGGTCTAGCACTGACTCTAGGTTATGGTTCTGTTTAGTCTGGTTGTAGATACCATCTTCTGCACGAGGCTTCTCAATGAATAGCACCGGAGATAGATCAAGGTTCTTATACTTCCAGTGAGTCTCATCTTGACGTACACGCAGTTTGTGCGATTGACCAATCATCTCATCGATGGTTTTAAAGCCAAGCTCAGCCATGATTTCACGTAGACCTTCAGCCATATAGGTGAAGAAAGTCACCACGTCTTCAACACGACCGTCAAAGCGTTCACGTAGCGTCTTGTTCTGGGTTGCAATACCGACTGGGCAAGTGTTCTTGTGACACTTACGCATCATGATACAGCCTTCAACAACCAATGCGGCTGTAGCTACACCCCACTCTTCGGCACCTAAAAGTGTCGCGATAGCGATGTCACGAGGTGTCTTCATCTGACCATCTGCTTGAACAACGATACGGTTACGTAGACCATTCTTCAGTAGCGTTTGGTGCGTTTCTGCCAAGCCAAGCTCCCAAGGAAGACCTGTGTGGCGAATCGATGAAATAGGTGATGCACCTGTACCACCGTCATAGCCTGCAATCAGAACAACGTCAGCTTTTGCTTTAGCGACACCGGAAGCGATAGTACCAACGCCCGCTTCTGATACCAATTTAACGTTTACACGACCTTCGCGGTTGGCGTTTTTCAGATCGTAGATCAGCTGAGCCAAATCTTCGATTGAGTAAATATCATGGTGTGGCGGTGGAGAAATCAAGCCAACTCCTGGAGTGGAGTGACGAGTGGCACCGATCCAGTCATCAACTTTATCACCGGGTAGCTGACCACCTTCGCCTGGCTTCGCACCTTGTGCCATCTTGATCTGAATTTCATCAGAGTTGGTTAGGTAGTATGACGTCACACCGAAGCGACCAGATGCGACCTGTTTGATCGCTGAACGCTCAGAGTCACCGTTTTCTTTTGGTGTGAAACGAATTGGGTCTTCACCACCTTCACCAGAGTTCGACTTAGCACCAAGGCGGTTCATCGCAACTGCCAGTGTTGAGTGCGCTTCGTACGAAATAGAACCGAATGACATTGCACCAGTGGCAAAGCGCTTAACGATGTTCTCGATTGGCTCCACTTCTTCTAGTGGAATGGAACCCGCTGGGTTTTTCACAAACTCAAGTTGGCTACGAAGGGTAACGGCTTTGCTACCTTGCGCGTCAACTTCGCTTGCGTATTGCTTAAACTGATCAAAGTCTTTGTTGCGTGTTGATTGTTGCAGCAGAGAAATAGTTTCTGGGTTGAACAGGTGTTTTTCGCCACGCTGTTTCCACTGGTAAACCCCACCCACATCTAGGACTTGAACTGGGATTTCGCGAGTCGGGTAACCCGTGCGGTGACGGACCAGAACTTCTTTGGCGATGTCATCCAGAGTTAAACCTTGGATACGGCTGACGGTGCCAGTGAAGTATTTCTCAACCACAGATTTGCTAATACCCAGCGCTTCAAAAATCTGCGCACCGTGATAAGACTGTAGCGTAGAGATACCCATCTTAGAGAAGATCTTCAACAGACCGCCGTTGACACCTTTGCGATAGTTATCGAAGTAAGTATCCACCGACACTTCTGCGTCCAGCTTCTTGATGCGCTGTAGTTCAACGATCGTTTCCGTGACTAGGTATGGGTTAACCGCGTTAGCACCATAGCCGACTAAAGTGGCAAAGTGGTGAGTTTCACGAGCGTCACCGGTTTCTACCACAATACCGCATTTAGCACGAAGACCTTTACGGATTAGGTGGTGGTGAACCGCACCCACAGCAAGCATCGCTGGGATAGAGGCGTGGTTGGAGTTTACGGCACGGTCAGTCAGTAGAATGATAGAGTAACCGTCATTCACTGCGTCTTCTGCATATTGGCAGATACGTTTCAGTGCACGTTCCAGCTTACCTTCGTCTTCACTTGCTTGGAAAACGATATCTAGTGTTTTCGCTTGTAAGTGCTCGTTATCAATCGCACGCAGCTTTTCTAGCTCGGCGTTAGAGATAACAGGCGACTCAAGTTCTACTTTACGACAGTGAGCAGGAGACTCTGCAAGCAGGTTCTGATCCTTACCGATGTAAGTGTTCAGAGACATAACCATACGCTCACGAATCGGGTCGATAGGCGGGTTAGTGACCTGAGCAAACAGCTGCTTAAAGTAGTTTGATAGATGTTGAGACTGGTGAGACAGTACCGCAACCGGCCAGTCAGCACCCATTGAACCTAACGGCTCATAGGCTGTTTTGGCAAGCGGAAGAATGATCTCATTCACTTCTTCGCTGCTCACACCAAACGAAAGCTGTCTGTGCAGTAGACGCTCTGGAGAAGGTTGGCTGTGGACGTTATCCGCCTCTGGAAGAGACTTAAGGCTAAGTAGGTTCTCTTCGACCCATTTCTCATAAGGTTGCGCGTTGGCGATATCGTCTTTGACTTCTTCATCAGAGATGATGCGACCTTGTTCTAGATCGGCAACAAAGATACGACCTGGCTGTAGACGACCACGGTATTCGACATTTTCTGGTGCAATATCAACCACACCAGATTCAGAAGCCATCACTAGGAAGTCATCTTTGGTCACAGTATAACGAGATGGACGTAGACCATTACGGTCAAGGGTTGCACCCACTTGAACACCATCGGTAAAACATACCGACGCGGGACCGTCCCATGGTTCCATGATACTGGCGTGATATTGATAGAACGCACGACGTTTTGGATCCATGTTTTTATTTTCTTGCCACGCTTCAGGAATCATCATCATAAGAGCATGTGGCAGGGTGCGGCCAGATAGAACGAGAAGTTCTAATACCATGTCAAAGTTAGAGGAATCTGAACTGCCTTCTTGGCAGATCGGTAGCAGCATATCCACTTCAGCTTTCGTGAATAGGCTAGATTCTAGAATTGCTTCACGCGCTTTCATCCAGTTAAGGTTACCGCGAACGGTGTTGATTTCACCGTTGTGAGCAATATAACGGAAAGGCTGCGCTAGACGCCATTTAGGGAAAGTATTGGTAGAGAAACGCGAGTGAACTAGGGCCAAGGCTGTGACCATAGTTGGGTTTTGCAGGTCTAAGAAGTATTGAGGAACCTGCTCAGTTGTTAGCTGACCTTTATAAACCAGAGTTTTGTATGACATTGAGTTGATGTAGAAATCATCACCAATGTTAGACACACTCTCTAGGCAAACACGCACCGTATAGTTACGAAGTACATACAGTTTGCGCTCAAGTTCTTCTGGAGTTGTACCGGCAGGACCACTGATAAATACATGCTCGAATTGTGGCTCTGTACTGAGTGGATCTGCGCCGATCATAGAGTTATCGGTTGGCAAAACACGGTAACCAATGACTTCAAGATCAAGACGGCGAGCGTTACGCTCTAAAATGTCTCGGCATTGAGCGCGTTTGTGTTCATCTTTAGGGAAAAGAACAACACCGACGCCGTACTTTTCAAAAGATGGCAGTTTAATTCCTGCCTTTACCGCTTCTTCTAGTAAAAACTCATGAGGTTTTTGCAGTAAGATACCAGCACCATCACCGCTACATGGATCGCAACCTTGTCCGCCACGGTGTTCCATACGAGCTAGCATATCGAGGGCTTGGGTCACTACTTCATGCGATTTACGGTTTTTTAGGTGAGCAACGAAACCGATACCACAAGCATCATGCTCCAATTCTGGAGTATACAGACCTTGTGTACTCTGCTCTCTATCTACCATAGATACTTCCTTCCAGTTAAATCTAGACACTGAACATGGTATTCATACATGAATCCGACTTGTTAGTGTCTTGTCCTTTGTAATTTTGATTCTTGACTGCCAGAGGGGGCAGTGTTCGAGTCCTTTCTGCATCTCGCGGGAAATGTAGTGCGAGAAAAACAATCCTTAGTGATATTTCATGACTTTTATTCACTATGTAGTGAATTATGTTGGTGGGAGTGAAATATCAACTATTAACTGACTAATTCATGCTGAACTTTGACGTCAAATCCAGCAGAATTGTGTAAGTATCCTACAATTTTGTGATGTGTAATTCCAACGAAACTTACCTTTGTTAAGTATTTTTTTTTGAGTGTATTGCATGACAAATATAACAAACCGGCAACACTTGCGCTTTTTCTGGTTATTTTTTGCATATTTATTGATTTTGGATAATCCAAATGTCAATTTGCACTGATAGCCTTGCCGACCGCTTTTTGCAGGGATGTAATTAAGTTTCAGAATCTAGATTGAGATTCATTCTTATTTATTGGGTTATAAAGATATGCAATTACATGAGTTGGTCAATACCATCGGGCAAGATTTGCAGCGTCGCTATGGTGAGAAAGTCCATAAGTTGACTTTGCATGGTGGCTTTAGTTGTCCAAACCGAGACGGCACGATTGGTCGTGGCGGTTGCACCTTTTGTAATGTCGCCTCCTTTGCCAATGAAGAGACTCAAATCCAATCCATTCATGATCAGCTCACCGATCGTGCGGGTGAAGTAAAGAGAGCGAAAAAGTATTTGGCTTACTTTCAGGCTTACACCAGTACTTACGCTGAAGTACAAGTTCTCAAAAATATGTATGAAGAAGCCCTCAAATATGCTGACATTGTTGGGCTATGCGTGGGAACGCGTCCTGACTGTGTGCCAGATTCTGTCCTTGAATTATTGTCTGGCTATGTTCAGCAAGGCTATGAGATTTGGCTAGAACTCGGTCTACAAACCGCCAACAATAATACGTTAAAACGAATCAATCGTGGTCACGACTTTGAAGTTTATGACCAGATCACTCGACGTGCGAGAGCGTTGGGCATTAAGGTTTGTACTCATTTGATCGTGGGTCTTCCCAATGAAACCAAACACGATAACCTACAGACATTAGAAAAGGTGCTGGAAACAGGTACGGACGGTATCAAACTTCACGGCTTGCATATTGTCGAGGGCAGCACCATGGCGAAAGCGTGGCGCGCGGGTCGTCTAGAGGCGCCAACACTAGAGTTCTATTTAGACGTGGCGAGTGAAATGATTCGCCGAACTCCCGCTGAGATTGTCTTTCACCGAGTGTCTTCTTCTGCAAGGCGACCGACACTTCTTTCCCCTCTGTGGTGTGAAAACCGATGGTTAGCCATGACGGAATTGGGGCGCTTGCTAACAGAGCAGGGCGCACAGGGCTCAGTCATCGACAATCCATTTATTTATCACAAACCCATCCTCAAATAGTACGCGATTCGTGTATCCCCTTTGCCTTGGTGCTAAACTGGGCGAAGTTGTGATACACGGAGTGCACATGAAGCCCATCAAAAATCTCGCCCAGTACTATGTCGACCTTCTGGTCAAATTGGGCATTGTTCGATTCTCTATTCTTCTCGCTCTTGCCTTAGTCGCGCTGGCGGTTGTCGTACAAGTCGCCATTACCTTGGTGTTAAAAGGCAGTGTCGATAATCTTGATCTTGTCCGTTCCGTATTTTTTGGTTTATTGATAACACCTTGGGCGGTTTACTTTCTTTCCGTGGTGGTTGATCAGTTGGAAGAGTCTCGTCAACGTCTGGCTAAAATGGTGTCTAAGCTTAAAGATATGCGCGCCCGCGACCATGAGTTGAATATTCAGTTGCAACAAAACATCACTAAGCTCAATCAAGAGATAGAAGAACGCCAAAAAGCAGAGGAAGCGAGAGAAGAGGCGATGAATGATCTCGAAACCGAAGTGTATCAAAGAGAGCGCACTCAGGTTGAGTTAGCAGAGCGTACCGCGCTACTCCGCTCTTTTATTGATGCGTCTCCAGATTTGATCTATTACCGCAACGCAGAGGGTGTGTTCTCGGGGTGTAATAAAGCAATGGAAGAATTGACGGGTAAGAAAGAGAAACAACTTGTCGGCCTAACCCCGTGGGAAGTGTATTCGGAAGAAGTGGCAAAGCAAGTGGTTGAAACTGACCGTGAGGTGATGACCAATAACGTCGCCATGACTTATGAACAATGGTTAGATTATCCTGATGGCAGCAAGTACTACTTTGAGTTGCGTAAGGTGCCTTTTTATAGCAAGGATGGTCGTCACCTTGGCTTGGTGGGTTTTGGTCGAGATATTACAGAAAGAAAACAGAACCAAGAATCCTTGGAAAAGGCCAGCCGAGACAAAACCACCTTTATTTCAACCATTAGCCATGAGCTACGCACGCCGTTGAATGGCATTGTGGGTCTTAGTCGCATGCTATTGGATAGTCCGCTCAACACAGAGCAACGCAAGCAAATGCAAACCATCAATGTGAGCGCTGTGACCTTAGGGAATATCTTTAACGATATTATTGATATGGATAAGTTTGATCGTCGAAAACTTGAACTGTTTCCAGAACCCCTTAACTTTGAAGACTTTGTAGTTGAAATTGAAAACCTATCGGCGCTTATGGCCGAGCAGAAAGGGTTGCGGTTTGATCTTGAACGTCTGACTGACTTACCTAAAGGGATCATGGTGGATGCGACTCGTTTGCGCCAAGTGATTTGGAACTTGGTGAGCAACGCCGTTAAGTTTACCAAGCAGGGTGGCGTGGTGATGACGGTCAGCAGTGATATCGAAGACGACCAAGCCCACATTACCATGGAAATCGAAGATACCGGTGTGGGTATTCCTCAAGCTGAGTTGGAAAAGATCTTCGCGATGTATTATCAAGTGAAATCTTCCAGCGACAATTTGCATGCGGTTGGAACCGGAATCGGTTTAGCGGTTTCCCAACAGCTGATTCAAATGATGAATGGCGATATTGCCGTCGACAGCGAAGAGGGCTTTGGCAGTACGTTTACCGTAAACATTCAAGTCCCTTACGTGCCGGAATACGAGTTGGAACAGTCGGGTGTGCCAGCGACGACATCGAGTTTAAATATCTTCCTTTTGGAAGACATAGAACTCAATGTCACCGTCGCTTGTTCATTGCTGGAGAGCTTAGGACATACCGTCACGGTTGCCATGACAGGTCAAGAGGCGCTTGATACGTTTGAACCAGAGCGCTTCGATCTGGCTTTGCTTGATATTCAGTTGCCAGACATGACAGGTTTTGATGTTGCGAATCGTCTGAGAGAGCAGTACACAACCCTGCCACCGTTAGTGGCTTTAACCGCCAATGTACTAAAAGATAAGAATGAGTATCTTGTTAAAGGGATGGACGAAGCATTAAGTAAGCCTCTTAACGTCAAAGCATTATCTGAAGTGTTGAATCAGTTTTTTGTTGCCGATAAAACCCAAGCAGTCGCTAAGCTACCAGAGAGGTTGCCGTCTAATGATGTCAATGCGGCGCTATTTAGCCGATTACTCGATCTCGATATGCTAGATTCCTACGTGGATATTGTTGGCACCGCACCCGTGTATGACAACATTAAAATGTTTGTAGAGTTGATGCCAAGCTATTTAGATATCCTAGACTCTAATATGGTGGCAAGAGATCAGGCTGGCATCGCTTCTGAAGCCCATAAGATAAAAGGAGCGGCGGGTTCTGTTGGATTAAAACACATTCAGTCCGTTGCTCAAAAAGCCCAATCACCAGAAATGCCCGCTTGGTGGGAAAATATTGATGATTGGGTCGAAGAGATAAAAAATGAATATCAACACGATGTTGATGTATTAAAAATATGGCTAGAAAGTAAGGGAAATAAATGAAAAAAATAATTTCTGCCGCACTGTTTTCAGCAGTTTTGATGGGTTGCTCGGTATCTCATGACAGTTCAACTTGGCAAGCTAATAATGCGGCTTCTATCGCGACTCAAACCGTCAAATTAGAATCAAATCTTTGGATTGATTTGATGCCTCAAATTGGTCAAAGCATGCCATTAACCAAAGAGCAGAATCTACATGGCGCATTAAACCTGACGTCACCGCAACAGTTACCAGCAGAAATGGATGTTTCACAAGTGGTACTTAAGCAAGCTGATAATACCTGGGAGTTGGATAGTAAGGATTTTGACTTACGAAACCATTCGGAAACACATTGGGAAATCGCATTTAAATGGCAAGTCAATGTGAATAGTACCGCGCCGGTTGATGTTGCGGTTCAATTGGTGAGTGGCAGTGATAAGGTGTGGGTTGCCAACAAGCAAGTGACAATTGATACGGTATACTAAGTTTTGTTGAGAGGTCTTGTTGCATTGTGACAAGACCTTTTGCGTTTTCAGCCATCAATTTTTTGTCATTGCTCGTACAAAATCGCGGTAAAGGGCGTTTTCTACCCGTTGTTATTATTTCAGTTTGTAATTATGTCGCTCAATACATTGCATTGCCCTTAAAGTGATTGCTTTAAATTACCAAAATATCAACTGGTTAGCGTTGATTCTTGCTTTAATACACATCTCATTTCCTTATGTCACACTTAGTAATAATCCATATCACATACAAAATATAGCGTGTTCAATTAACATATTTGTCATACATAACAATTGTGTTGTTTAGGATACTTATATGAATACTTTCAATAAAATCGCCATTGGCGTTCTTTCTACCTTCGCCGCATCTTCAGTTATCGCAGCTCCTGCACCAAAGGATGTACTCGATCTTAGTTGCTGGAAAGTGACACTGCCTGTTTCGCTAACGGGTGGAGACAAACCTACTGAGTTTGAAGAAAAAGAGATTGCTGGGGGAGCTCAGCATCCGGAGTATTTCTATGTTAATGAAGCTGGAGATGGTGTGGTATTCCGCTCTCCGGTTTCTGGTGTGAAAACCTCAGAAAACACGAAGTATATTCGTACCGAACTTCGTCAAATGATGCGCTGTGGCGATACCTCGGTTAAGACTCGTGGCACCAACCAGAATAACTGGGTCTTTGGTTCTGCTCCTGAAGAGGACCAAAAGAAAGTCGGTGGAGTTAATGGACGTTTAGAAGTCACCATGTCGGTTGATGAAGTGACAACAACAGGCGTTGATTGGCAGCAGGGTCGTGTCATTATCGGTCAAATTCACGCGCCAAAAGATGAACCGATTAAAGTTTACTATCGCAAACTTCCTCACCACGAAACAGGTTCTATTTGGTTTAATATTGAACCTGACCGCCGTTCAGGTCTAAAAGATGGCGACATTACTTTCCCAGTTCTTGGATCAACAAAACCAAACTACTGGCGAAATGGTGAGAAAAATACCCCTAAATCTTTTGATGACGGTATTGCACTGGGTGAAAAGTTCTCTTATGCCATTGATGTTCAAGACAGCATTCTGACGTTTGAGCTTTATCAGGAAGGCCAAGATGCTCGCAAGGTTTCAGTGGATTTAGATATTTATGGTGTAAGCCTAAAAGATAGCTGGAACTACTTCAAAGCGGGAGTCTATGTTCAGAATCGTACGGGTGAAGCTGACGACTATACTGCTGCCACTATTTACGACTTAAAAGTCACTCACGATAAGAAGTAGCAAGACAACTAATAGCAGAGATAGGTATAGAGACTAACAGCAGTAGTTACACCCTTCGCTACTCCTGTTAGCGCTCAATACTACTCTATATTGTTTACTAGCTGCCACCCAGACCTTGTCTTAACAGACAAGGTCTTTTTTATGGCTGTAGGTAAGCAAGCTTTCGGTTTCTTTGAATCGATGATACGGATTCCGTCTCTTGAACATATGCCGTTGGCATTAGTCTGTTCAGTTTTCGACGATACAAAAAAATCCGAGTGCGCTATTCACACTCGGATTTGGAATTTGTTCTTGGACGGCAAAGCTACTTACTTAGCGCTTACTAGATGGATACCAATAGTAATGCATCTATTTTCTGTCGCTGAGCAAGCAATTATTGCTCTAAGTCACCACAGAAGCGGTAGCCTTCACCGTGGATCGTCGCAATGATTTCTGGTGTACCAGACACTGATTCAAAGTGCTTACGGATACGGCGAATTGTGACGTCAACAGTACGGTCATGTGGCTTAAGCTCACGACCTGTCATCTTCTTCAGTAGATCAGCACGTGTTTGGATCTTGCCTGGGTTTTCACAGAAGTGCAGTAGAGCACGGAATTCCGAACGTGGTAGCTTATAGCTATCACCTTCAGGGCTAACTAGTGAGCGGCTATTGATATCCAATACCCAACCGTTGAACTCATACTTTTCTACACTACGCTTTTCTTCTTGAGTACTGCTTGCGTTCATTGAACGGCTTAGCAGGTTGCGAGCACGGATAGTCAGTTCACGTGGGTTGAACGGCTTAGTAATATAGTCGTCAGCACCAATTTCTAGACCTAAGATCTTGTCAACTTCGTTGTCGCGACCAGTTAAGAACATAAGCGCAACGTTAGCTTGTTCACGTAGTTCGCGAGCCAACAGAAGACCATTCTTACCTGGTAGGTTAATATCCATGATTACAAGATTAACAGAGTTTTCTTGCATAACCTGATGCATTTCTTGGCCGTCGCTTGCTTCAAACACAGCGTAGCCTTCCGCTTCAAAAATACTTTTCAGGGTGTTACGTGTTACTTGCTCATCTTCAACAATAAGAATCTGCGGGCTTTGCATTAGCGATACCTAAATTTAACGGGTGATAATTCTGTCTATAGTAGAATAAATGTTAGGCAAAAAGTTAACGTATAGGTAATGTTTTATGAAATGTTATACCAACGATCATAGAAACACTCTACTTCGTTACGCCGTTATCCATGATGTTGCCAAAAGCGAGAAATCCTTTGAGTCTCTGATTATTCTGCTATCTATTTGACGCGGATTCTACAATGTTAACACCATGCTAACAATGGTCAAATGTTAATTCAGAATACTTTCTTGATTTAAATCAAGCGCTATGCCATAGAAGCTTAACCATAATCAAGTAGGGACTCTATATTAACAGGCTAATTTTTATTTCATTAACCTAAATGATAGACGCAATGTTGGTTAATGTTTAGTCTTAAGCTCGCTGACTTAGCCTAGTTTTTAGAGTAGGAACGATAATTTAGGATTAACGTTTTAAAGATAAATGATTAAATAACAATGGATTATAGCTTGCACAAGGAGAGAAGATGAGTGATTTAACCCCAGATATTTGTGATAAATATGAAGATAAAGTAACGCTATTATCTTTGCCATTGAGTAATTTTGGTCAAAGAGATGCCTTTTGGGGACAGGTTGTTACGGTGCGCTGCTATCAAGATAATTCAAAGGTGCGTGAAACTCTGCAACAAGAAGGCAAAGGTAAGGTGTTAGTCGTGGATGGTAATGGGTCTTGTGCTTACGCATTACTCGGTGACCAACTTGCGATGATGGCGGCTGAAAATCACTGGGAAGGGATTATCATTAATGGAGCAGTGCGAGACGTTGCCATGCTATCGCAGATCGACATAGGCGTGAAAGCCATAGGAACATGCCCATTTAAAACGGAAAAGAAAGGGGCGGGAGAGCAACAGGTTTCTTTGTGTATCAATCGACAGTTGATTCAGCCTGGGCAATATGTCTATGCCGATTGGAATGGCGTGCTTATCTCAGATCACTTGCTAGAAGTGTAATTGGGTGATCGTTTCAAATTGGCTTAGAAGCGAAAACCTAAGCCAACCTCAACCCCTTGTTGGATTTTATGAAAGTCAAAAGTGGCGTGGACATCAAGGTTGTCAGAAATTTTAACTCGACTGGAAATTTCTGCCGCCATACCATCGTGAGTTGTTTCTTTATCTTCGTATTGGTAGCCGCGCAGAGAGCTTTTGACTGAAACACGTTCTGATACCTTGTAGCTGACGCCGCTCAAAAATCCATTATTTGTCGAACTTTCAGCGTTATCAAGACGTGCACCAATATAGATATCAAGGGATTCATGGATGGAGTATGAGTAGCCACTGTCTATCGTCCATACTTCAAACTGCTCAGAGTTGGTTTGAGTATCTGAATACATAAAGAATTTATGCGGCGACACTTCATCTTTAGAGTGGAGAGAAGGTAACTCTGTGGCGTAAGTTGACGAGCATACACAAAGCAGCATGAGCCACAGTATCTTTTTACAAACTGCTTGTATTGCCTCCATATCACCACTCCTTTGTTTTATTTGTTTTTTTATTTTCTACACAATCATAGTCTAGTCACTATAAATTAAAAAGTTATTGTTGTTTATATAGCGAATTGTTATTTACTTATAGCTAAGGTGCTTAAAGGCAAGTAATCACAGTATAATGATGGAACCTCAGCGGCTTAGTTTGTTGAGATGCCGACAATATGATTAATGCCTCCAGAGTCTTGTCGATATAAAAAGTCATTTTGAATTATACAGTTACCGATACGTTACTTTTGAACTATTTTACAGTCAGTGATACTAATTATTTATCACGCTGCGATTGAGTTATTTATACGAGCATCGGTAGCTAAAACGACGACTTTGAATAAAAAAATGTATAAAACCCAAGAAAAGTACATTTTTTGATTGACTAGCTTAACATAAATAAGGTAAACGTAGTGTTAAGCACATCAAGGATTAATGAAAGCACCATGGACCACTGCCTCCGCACAGTAATCACCACCACGATTATTATTACCGACATGACCATTGTTGGGGCGGCCTGGTAGACGAAATAAATTCAAAAACAAGGCCTGTATCCCCAAGATACGGGCCTTTTTTTTACCTGTTTTGAGCATTTGGAGGAAAGGATGCGAGTATTAAAATTTGGAGGTTCGTCGTTGGCGGATGCTGATCGTTTTTTACGAGCGGCAGATATTATTGCTAACAACGCCCAGCAGGAAAATTTGGCTGTCGTTCTATCGGCACCGGGCAAAACAACCAATAAGTTGGTTGCGATTATTGAAGCGGCTCTTAGCAACAATGAGGTAGAGCTGCAAATTTCAGAATTAGAAACATCGTTTAATCAATTGTTTTCTGATATCGCACAATTGGTGCCAAATATTGAACGAACGGATTTTGACAATCAGGTCAAAACCTCTTTATTCCAATTGCACCAATTTATCCACGGTATTCGTTTGCTCGGTACCTGTCCTGACCACGTCAATGCTCGCATTATTTCTAAAGGCGAACGTGTCTCGATTCAATTGATGAAAGCGGTATTGATTGCAAAAGGTCAGCCGGCTGAGTTGATTGACCCAGTGCAGTATCTGTATGCCAAAGGCAGTCACTTAGAAGCCATGGTTGACGTTGAGGTATCAACGCTTAACTTCCAAGCGCATCCGCTTCAAGATGGTGTTGTGCATATTATGCCAGGCTTCACTGCGGGTAATGATAAAGGCGAATTGGTCACTCTTGGTCGTAATGGTTCTGACTACTCAGCCGCTGTACTTGCCGCCTGTTTGCGTGCCGACTGCTGTGAAATCTGGACCGACGTAGACGGAGTTTATAACTGCGATCCGCGCTTAGTGGATGATGCTCGCCTGTTGAAATCACTTAGCTACCAAGAAGCGATGGAGCTTTCCTATTTTGGTGCCTCAGTTCTGCATCCAAAAACCATCGCACCGATTGCTCAATTCCACATTCCTTGTTTAATTAAAAACTCATTTAACCCTCAGGGAGCCGGGACGCTCATCGGTCAAGACACCGGTGAAGATAACCTGCCGATTAAAGGGATTACTACACTCTCCAACCTTATCATGGTTAACGTCTCCGGTCCGGGGATGAAAGGCATGGTTGGCATGGCAAGTCGCGTATTTAGTGCCATGTCTTCTGCGGGCGTATCGATTGTGCTGATTACTCAATCCTCATCTGAGTACAGTATCAGCTTCTGTATCGAAGAAGAGGACAAGCTTAACGCCGAGCGTGTACTCGCCGAAGAATTTGAGCTTGAGTTGAAAAACGGCTTGCTAGAGCCAGTTGAATTTATGGATGACGTTGCCATTGTCACTCTTGTTGGTGATGGTATGCGAACCTCTCGCGGTGTTGCCTCTCAGTTCTTTATGTCTCTGGCTCAGGTTAACGTCAATATTGTTGCCATTGCTCAAGGCTCCTCAGAGCGTGCTATTTCTGCGGTTATCCCAGAAGATAAAATCTCTGAAGCGATCAAGGCGTGTCATGAGAACCTATTTAACTCCAAGCACTTCCTTGACGTATTTGTTGTCGGTGTCGGTGGCGTTGGTGGTGAGTTGGTTGATCAAATTGAAAGACAGCAAGCGAAACTGGCCCAGAAAGGCATCATTATTCGAGTCTGTGGTTTAGCAAACAGCAAAGGCGTATTGCTAGACGGTAAAGGTCTGCCGCTTGAGCAATGGCGTGACCGCCTGGCGAATGTGTCAGAAAAATTCTCGGTGGCAAATCTATCGGCGGTGGTGCAGCGCAATCACATCATTAACCCAGTGCTTGTCGATTGTACGTCGAGTGAAGCGATTGCTAACCAATATACCGACTTCCTGTCTGCTGGTTTCCACGTCGTCACACCAAACAAGAAAGCCAATACCGCTAGCATGGCTTACTATCACCAATTGCGCGATGTGGCGCGTCATTCGCGTCGTAAGTTGATGTATGAAACAACCGTTGGTGCAGGTCTGCCAGTCATTGAAAACCTACAGAACTTAATTTCTGCTGGTGATGAATTAGAGAAATTCAACGGCATTCTTTCTGGTTCACTGTCGTTTATCTTCGGCAAGCTAGACGAAGGTTTAACATTAAGCCAAGCGACACAGATTGCGAAAGATAAGGGCTTTACTGAGCCAGATCCTCGCGACGATCTCTCCGGTATGGATGTGGCTCGTAAGCTACTTATATTGGCTCGTGAAGCGGGTATGGCGTTAGAACTTGAAGATGTTGAAGTCGATCAAGCATTGCCACCGGGCTTTGACGACAGCGGCAGTATCGAAGAATTTATGGCTCGACTGCCAGAAGCGGATGCTTACTTCAGTCAATTAATTGAAGACGCCGATAAAGAAGGCAAGGTATTGCGCTATGTTGGCGAAATCACCGATGGTAAATGTCGTGTGCACATTGCAGCCGTGGGTGAAGACGACCCAATGTTTAAGATCAAAGATGGTGAAAATGCACTTGCGTTCTATAGCCGATACTATCAACCGATTCCACTGGTGCTTCGAGGTTATGGTGCCGGCACAGAGGTCACCGCTGCTGGGGTATTCTCTGACGTGATGCGTACCTTGGGTTGGAAATTAGGAGTCTAAGATGAGCCAAAGTGTTGTTGTTTACGCGCCTGCTTCCATTGGTAATGTTAGCGTTGGATTTGACGTTCTAGGGGCCGCCGTGTCACCTATCGACGGTACTCGTCTAGGAGATTGCGTTGAAGTGAAGCTGGGTCAAGAACCTTTCACACTCGCCACCAAAGGCAGCTTTGTGAGTAAGCTGCCGACTGAGCCCAAAGAGAACATTGTTTACCAATGCTGGGTGGTATTTGCTCGTGAGTTGGATAAAAAAGGCCTTGAATTAAAGCCAGTTGCCATGACTCTTGAAAAAAATATGCCCATCGGCTCAGGTCTTGGATCGAGTGCTTGCTCAATTGTGGCGGCACTGGACGCACTGAATCAATTCCATAACAACCCGCTGTCTGAAATGGAGTTGCTGGCTTTGATGGGCGAGATGGAAGGTCAAATTTCCGGTGGTATCCATTACGACAATGTGGCACCTTGTTATCTGGGTGGTTTACAGTTGATGCTGGAACAACTCGGCATCATTAGCCAAGAAGTGCCATGTTTTGATGATTGGTATTGGGTCATGGCTTATCCAGGTATCAAGGTTTCGACTGCGGAAGCGCGAGAAATCTTACCTTCCCAGTACCGCCGCCAAGATATTATTGCTCACGGTCGCCATCTGGGTGGTTTTATCCACGCGTGCCATTCAGGTCAGCCTGAACTGGCGGCTAAAATGATCAAAGATGTTATCGCAGAACCATATCGTGCTAAGCTGCTCCCTGGTTTTGCTCAGGCAAGAGAATATGCCGAGACTGCTGGTGCATTAGCAACGGGGATCTCTGGCAGTGGACCAACCCTTTTTAGCATCTGTAAAGATAAAGATGTAGCAGAGCGCATTGCTCGTTGGTTAGAAGAAAATTACGTACAAAATAGTGAAGGATTCGTGCATGTTTGTCGCCTCGATAAGCAAGGCTCGAAATTAACAGGAAGTGAGCTATGAAGCTTTACAACATCAAAGAAAATGATGAACAAGTATCATTTGGCCAAGCCGTACGCCAAGGGCTAGGTCGTAATCAAGGTCTATTTTTCCCATCATCGCTGCCAAAATTTGACGATATTGATCAACTGTTGGCAGAAGATTTTGTGCCTCGCAGCGCCAAGATCTTATCTGCATTGATTGGAGACGAGTTGCCTGAAGAGAAAGTTCTAGAGATGGTTGATAATGCCTTTCAATTTGCTGCCCCTATCAAAGAGGTGAAAGCTGGCGTTTACGCACTGGAACTGTTCCACGGTCCAACCTTGGCATTCAAAGATTTTGGTGGCCGTTTTATGGCTCAATCTCTAGCCGCAGTGTCTGATGATGGCAAGATCACCATTTTAACCGCAACTTCTGGCGATACTGGCGCAGCCGTTGCTCATGCGTTTTATGGTATGGAAAACATCAATGTTGTGATTCTATATCCAAAAGGCAAGATCAGCCCTCTACAAGAGAAACTGTTCTGTACGCTAGGTAAAAATATTCATACTGTTGCCATCAATAGTGATTTTGATGCTTGCCAAGCTTTAGTTAAGCAAGCGTTTGATGACGAAGCGCTGCGTAAAGAGATCGGTCTTAACTCCGCAAACTCGATCAATATCAGTCGCTTGATGGCGCAGATCTGCTATTACTTCGAAGCTGCGTCTCAAATGACCAAACAGCAGCGTGAGAATTTAGTTATATCCGTACCAAGTGGTAACTTTGGTAACCTGACGGCGGGTCTATTAGCAAAAGCGTTGGGCTTGCCAATTAAACGCTTTATTGCCGCAACCAACGCCAACGATACGGTGCCTCGTTATCTGGAGACTGGCCAGTGGGATCCTAAGCCTACAGTAGCGACAACATCAAACGCGATGGATGTCAGTCAGCCAAACAACTGGCCTCGTATCGAAGAACTTTGCCAAATTAAAGAGTGGGGTCTAGATACACTCGGTAAAGGCGCAGTGACCGATGAACAGAGCGCAGAGTCGGTGCGTGAACTGTATAACGCCGGTTACTTGTGTGAGCCTCATGGAGCGATTGCTTACCGTGTTCTCGAACAACAACTGCAGCCAGGTGAAACAGGTCTATTCTTGTGTACTGCACACCCAGCTAAGTTTAAAGATGTGGTTGATGATGTGCTTGGAACCGATATTGAGCTTCCAGGTCCGCTCGCGAAACACGCAGTAATGGAACTGTTATCAGAAGAGTTGGATAACGATTTTGAAGCATTGAAGCAAGTGTTGCGTCGAGTTCAGCCATAATTGATTGATCAATACAGCATTGATTCTTAAATAGAAGAAAGCCCCCAAACAGTCGATGTTTGGGGGCTTTTTTTCACGTTATTGTTTTTATAAGTTTCTAGTTTCTATTAGTATCTTAGGCGTTTTTTACCTGCGATTTCGCTTCAGTTTCACGCTCTTCTGGAAGTTCTCTCTCGCCTTTGCCTTTAGAGATTCGAATCACGTAAGCGGTGATAGCCAGTGTTGTCACAATGCCGACTAGAGTCGAAATTTGCATTGGCAAGCCAAAGCCGAGCGAACTGTTGTTAAGAATGAAAGTAATACAGACCGTGGTCATAAACATCGCCGGAATCGTGGTGATCCAGTGCAGTTTATTATGGCGTAGCAAGTAAGCTGAAGCAGTCCAAAGCATCATCACCGCGGTTGACTGGTTAGCGAAACCAAAGTAACGCCAGATAATACCAAAGTCGACCTGAGTTAAAATGCCACCAAGAACGAACAGAGGCAGAGCCATGAGCAGGCGGTTACGCAGCGACTTTTGCTCCATATTGAAGTACTCCGCAAGAATGAGTCGGCTTGAGCGGAACGCGGTGTCACCCGAGGTAATCGGTAGAATCACCACACCAAGGAAAGCCAGAATGCCGCCAAACACACCCAGCAGACCAAAAGAGGCACTGTAAACCACGTTACCCGGTCCGCCATTTTTCACCGCTTCAGCTAAAGAGTCGATAGAGCCAAAGAAGGACAGAGCAAGCGCGCACCAGATTAGCGCAATCACACCTTCACCAATCATCGCCCCATAGAAGACAAAGCGACCGTTTTTCTCATTCTCCATACAACGCGCCATTAGTGGAGATTGAGTGGCATGGAAGCCAGAGATAGCACCGCAAGCGATAGTAATAAATAGAGCCGGCCAAAGCGGAAGATCGTTAGGGTTCATATTGGTAAACATATCACTGAACTGGAAATCACCCATGACGGTATGCTCACTCGATACGGCGACGGCGGTCATTAGACCGACAGACATAAAGATAAGCAGCGCACCAAATAGTGGGTAGAAGCGACCAATGATCTTATCAACTGGAACGATCGTCGCGATGATGTAGTAAGCAAAGATGATCACAACCATGGACGTCATCGTGATGGACATATCGAACTGATCGTTGACTAGATTAGTAATCATCCCTGCAGGTGCAGATACGAACACCACACCAACCAGTAACAGCAGAACAATGGCAAAGATATTCATAAAGTGTTTTGCGCCATTGCCCAAGTAGCGACCGGTAATCGACGGGACAGAAGCGCCACCATTTCTTACTGATAACATGCCTGAGAAGTAGTCATGCACCGCCCCTGCAAAAATACAACCGATCACGATCCAGAGCATTGCCGCAGGACCATATAACGCGCCCATAATGGGACCAAATATCGGACCAACGCCAGCAATGTTGAGGAGTTGTACTAAGTAAACCTTTTTGGTCGACATTGGCACATAGTCCACACCATCGGTTTTGGTGTAAGCCGGAGTTTGACGGTTAGCATTAATTCCAAACACCTTTTCAATAAAGGCGCCATAAATAAAGTAACCACCAATAAGAGCTGCAACGCAGGTTAAAAACCACAACATAGTTCTCTGTCCTTTTTAAGTGATATGTAAGTAAAAATTTCTGTGGTTAATTTTACTGGCTTGCGGTTGGTTTGATGGTGAGGATTGGTTGAGTGGTTATCTTGCGAGTTAAGTGGTCGATATAGAAACTAAGTGGTTTTATGAGCGGTTCAGTGGTGCGTCAGCAAGGTAATCAAACTGTGAGAGCCATCAAGTTCAGCGCTCAGAGTAGTATTCGAAGACATTAACTGGCATTGTATACCGATTCCATTTCCAGCTTGAAAATACCCAGACGAAAGGATGAATATGAAATTACTACCGTGGATTGTCGTGTCCCTGCTGCTTACTGGTTGCGCGCCGAGCCTAGATGAGTTAGCAAAAGAGGGTGACTGGCAACAAATTGGCTATCAAGACGGTGTAAGAGGGCAACTAGCAAGAAGCTACAGCGACTTAAATCAGTATGGTGCAACGGTGATGTCTGACTATCAACAAGGTTATGAGCAAGGCGTCGCAGAGTTCTGTGATGTGAGGTTTGCTTATCAGATAGGTTTATCTGGGCAGTATTACACCGGAGCTTGTGATGGCTTGCCCGATGCACAGCGTTTCAGAATGGAGTGGCAGCGCGGTTGGCAAGATTACTCTAGTCGATAAAACTAAAACGGAGCTTAAATGCTCCGTTTTAGTTAATGCTTCGTTTTAGTTAATGCCCAGTTTTAGTCTCTGCACCAAATTCAATAACTCAAAGGCGATAACTTGACCTAGCTTTCAACAGCTTTGCGTAAAAAGCCGTTGTGTTGGCTTAGTTGTTGGTTCGCATCTGTTTTATCTAATCCGGTTAGAATCATTAGGATCGCCAGTTTGGCGTTATAGTCTGCCGCTTCGAGTGTCTGGGTTGCTTGGGCATGGTCGCAATCTGTTGCTTGTATAACGATTCTCTGTGCTCGTGCGACTAACTTTTCATTGGTCGCTTTTACATCCACCATTAAGTTTTGGTAGCTTTTACCCAAGCGAATCATACTGGCAGTAGTGAGCATATTCAGTACCAATTTTTGCGCAGTGCCTGCCTTCAACCGAGTCGAACCCGTCAACGCCTCCGGACCCACGATAGGAGTGATTGCAATATTGGCAATCGCGGCGATATCAGAGTCAGGGTTGCACGAGACAGAGACAGTGGGTGAGCCGATGGAATTGGCATATTGCAGCGCTCCGATAACATATGGCGTTCGACCGCTCGCTGCAATACCAACGACCACATCCTTGCTGCTAAGCTTATGCTGGATGAGATCTTCTTTTGCCAAGGTGAGACTATCTTCAGCCCCTTCTTTAGCGCGAAACATCGCATCCTGACCGCCAGCGATAATTCCGACCACCATTTGTTCATCTACGCCAAAGGTGGGTGGACATTCAGAGGCATCGAGTACGCCCAAGCGACCGCTAGTGCCTGCGCCTAAATAGATCAGTCGTCCACCGTTTTGGAAGGCTAAGGTGATGGCGTCGACGGCTTTTGCTATCTCTGGCAATACTTTCTCAATGGCAATTGGAACCAGTGTGTCTTGTTGGTTGATACGCTTAACAATGTCATACGAAGAAAGTAGATCGATATCCATAGTGTCTGGATTTCTGCCTTCAGAAACCATTTTTGATAGGGTTTCAATCAAGGTGTTGTCGGTCATAAGGTATCCTAATCTGGTGAGTAACAGACGCCGAGAGGAACCGATTTTTTGGCTCCGGTGACGGATGGGAGGTTACTCGGAATGTGATTGAGATGGCAGTGAGCTAACCACGCAAATGCCATTGCTTCCATATAATCGCCGCTAATCGCCTGATGGTCAGTGGTCGCTACCTCCCAATCAGGCAAGTGGTTTTGTAGTGCTTGCATGATCAGAGGGTTATTTGCGCCTCCGCCACAAACAAGCAACTGACAAGGCGAGCCACTTTGATAAGGTTTGATCGCTTTCGCTACGCAACGGGCGGTAAACTCAGTCAAAGTACGCAAGATGTCATAATCAGAGACAAGGGAAGAGCATGACTGTAGCTGTTCTTCAAGCCATTGAAAGTGGTAATGCTCTCTTCCGGTACTTTTAGGCGCAGGTCTTGCTAAATAAGGGTCTTGGCTGAGGTGATTTAACAGCATTTGGTCAATTTTACCCTGATAAGCCAATGCCGCATCTTGGTCATAAGCGAGGTTAAATTTATGACTGCACCAGAGATCGATCAATACATTTCCTGGACCGGTATCAAAGCCAATCACTTCTCCATTAGGTTGTAAGATTGAGACATTGGCAATACCCCCAATATTGAGAATCACTTGGGTTGCTGTTTGTTTGGCAAACAGGTAACGATGAAAAGCAGGAACAAGTGGTGCCCCTTGTCCTCCCAATGCCATATCCTTACGTCTAAAGTCACCGATGACCGAGATCCCGCTACGAACCGCCAGAATATGGTTATCGCCCAATTGCGTGGTAAACGGATAAGGACCATCAGGTTGATGGAACACGGTCTGTCCATGATTGCCAATCGCCAAAATGTCAGCGGCGCTTTTGTTTGACTTCGCCAGTAACTGCTCAACCGCTTCTGCATAGAGGTGACCTAACTGATGGTCAAGCTCCCCGATTGAGGAAATGGATGTGGATTGACCTTGGCATATCGCCAGCACTTGTTGTTTGAGTGCTGGAGGATAGGGCAAAACATCATTCACTATCAGGCGAATCTGTTGACCATCGATAGAAACAAGCGCGGTATCCACGCCATCGAGGCTGGTGCCCGACATAATGCCAATATAGAGTCCCTGAATGTTTGTCATAAACTTGCTCCGTTTTTACATCGATATATTGTAAATCAAAAACAATAGGAATAACCTCGCACATGAGTATTTAAACCAATTTTTTGAGGTGTAATTATGGGACCACTCTGGGTTGATGTTGATGGCTTTGAACTTACTGCAGAAGACCGGGAGATTCTTGAGCATCCGACCGTTGGCGGTTTGATTCTATTTGGTCGTAACTATCACGATTCTGAGCAATTATCTGAATTGACCAGACAGATCCGCCAAGCAGCAAAGAAGCCGATCCTCATCGGTGTCGACCAAGAAGGGGGGCGAGTTCAGCGTTTTAGAGAGGGATTTACCCTACTGCCGCCGGCTCAACGTTACGCCGAGTTGGGTGATGAATCGTTGGCGCAACAAGCGGGTTGGTTGATGGCAGCGGAGATCATTGCTCACGATATCGATGTCAGTTTTGCTCCAGTTCTTGACCAAGGACACCAATCTAAAGCTATCGGAAATCGCGCTTTTGGTGAAGATTTTGATTCGGTGATCCGCTACTCAACAGCTTTTATGTCAGGCATGAAGCAAGCCGGGATGGCGACCACGGGTAAACACTTTCCGGGTCATGGCGGTGTACTTAGCGACTCTCACTATGAAACGCCTTTCGACTTACGCAGTGATATTTTTGAACATGATATGCGTATTTTTACCGCACAAATTCAGGCGGGCGTGTTAGATGCCATGATGCCGGCTCATGTAGTATTTCCCCACTATGATCAACGCCCAGCAAGTGGTTCTCCGTACTGGTTAAAGCAGATTTTACGTCAGCAATTAGGCTTTAAGGGTTTAGTGTTTTCTGATGATCTATCCATGGAAGGTGCAGCGATTATGGGTGGACCAGCAGCGCGTGCACAAGCAGCACTCGATGCTGGCTGCGATATGCTATTGATGTGCAATAACAGACAATCGTCAATTGAAGTGTTGGATAGTCTGAGCATTAGCTCAGTCGCCTTGGCGACCAGCATGCAAAAGCGTGACAGTTATACGGTTGCAGAACTTAAGTCGAGTGAGCAATGGAAGCAGGCTCATAAGCGAGTATTATCAGCACTAGAACAGTAACGCTGATTAAGTTTCTCCCCATTCCCTATTTGCTGATAGACATTAGATAAGTGAGCTCGACTAGGCTCACTTTTTTGTATCCCAAATTAATGAAACCCCAGCGTTTCTTTTAATGCTTTGAGATAACGGCGGCTAACCGGAATAGGGTGACCACTGAGCGTGATGATTTCGGCCAAGCCATTATCAAGCAGTTTGATCTCTTTGATCGCTTTGATGTTCACCAAGAATTGTCGGTGGCAGCGAATAAGGGGCGTTTTGTCCTCAATAACTTTTAGGGTGAGCTGTGAGGTAGCTTTTTGTGTTGCCGTTTGAATATGCACGCCAGAAAGATCGCTATAGGCAAATTCCACATCATGAGAGGCGATAATCACGATCCTGTTGTGACCAGAACAAGGGATTTGTTCTAACTGCGCGGGGGCAATCTTATCGATCTCAGTTTGCACCGTGCCGTGTTTTTCTAACCGTTGAATCGTTTTATTTAGTCGGCAGGGATCAACCGGTTTCAGCAAATAATCGAAAGCATTATCTTCAAATGCTTGGATGGCATATTGATCATAAGCCGTAACAAATACAATATGCGGACGGTGCTCCGGATCGAGCATAGTCAGGAGTTCTATTCCCGTAATCTGAGGCATTTGAATATCAAGGAAAGCCACATCAGGTTTGAGTTGATTGAGCAGCTTTAGACCTTCGATAGCATGACTGGCTTTGCCTACCACCGTTACTTGCCCCGTTTCTTCTAGCAATTGCGCCAACTCTTCGCGGGCAAAAAGTTCATCATCAATAATTAATGCGCGTAGTGGTTTCATCACGACTAAGCAATCCTTTCGTTTTGGGATACAACGGCATCCGGAATGATAAAGCTCATTCGCGTGTATTGGTGCTGTTCAACTTCAATTTTAAGCGCTGAATCACGACCAAATTTATTTTGTAGTCGGCGATCGACGATTTGTATGCCCAAACCAGCATGTTCCTTCTTGGGCGGAGCGTACTCACCGGCGTTATCTTCAACAATAATCCGATAGCCTTGCTCGCTGTTTTGACTGTAGATACGAACCCAACCAGAACTGAGCAACTGAGAGACACCATGCTTAATCGCATTCTCTACCAGCGGTTGCAGGGTAAAGCTAGGAAGTTCCAATTGCAGCAGTTCTGGTGCAATGTCGAACTCTACTTCTAGGCGATCACTAAAGCGCGCCTTCTCGATGGTGAGATAGGCATTAACGTGCGCCAGTTCCTCTTTGAGCGTCACGGTTTCGATATTCTGTTTTAGGTTACTTCTAAAGAATTGGGACAGGTGCTGAATAAGTTCACGCGCTTTATCAGGATCTCGACGGGTAATCGCGCTAATGGTGTTGAGGGCATTAAACAGAAAATGGGGATTGACTTGAGCATGCAATAGTTTGATTTCGGCTTGGTTTAACAAAGCCTGTTTGTTGAGGTACTCGCTATGTAAGATCTGGCTAGATAGCAATTGAGCGATCCCTTCAGCCATGGACATATTGATGGTAGAAATAAGCTTGCGTTTCGGTTCATACAGCTTAATGGTGCCGATTACTGTATCCCCAGTTCGCAGCGGAATGATTAAAGCAGAGCCAAGTTTACAATCCGCAGATAATGAGCATTGATAAGGGGTTTCTTTACCATCAAGGTAGATGATTTCGTTATTCGTCATCGCGTTGAGCGTACTTTTTGACGAGATCGGTCGATTGCGTAAGTGGTGGTCAGCGCCAATGCCGACAAATGCCAGTATCTTTTCATGGTCAGTGATAGCGACTGCCCCGACGTTGGTTTCTTCATAAATAATATTGGCTATCTTGCTAGCATTTTGAGAGTCAAAGCCGTTCACCAGGATACCAACGGAGCGCTCGGCAATATTTAAAGCTCTCCTAGAAAAAGTGGCGGAATACTCTTCAAAGATGGTTTTTCTATCGACCAAAATATTCATAAACAGGGCGGCACCGATAGAGTTCGCGATGATCATTGGGGCGGCAATATTTGAAACCAGTGTTGAGGCTTGCTCATAGGGTTGAGCGACCAGCAAAATAATCAGCATTTGTAGCATCTCAGCCCCAAGGGTGACTTGGAAGACCACTAAGGGATTGAATAGCTGTTCTGAGCGCTGTTTTTTTACAAAGTAGAGATGAATGAGTCCGCCGACAATACCTTCTGAAGTGGTCGAGATGGCACAAGCCAAATCGGTAAACCCGCCGAGAGAGTAGCGGTGCATTCCTCCCGTCAATCCCACCAAAAAGCCAACAATAGGTCCTCCAAATAACCCGCCCATAACGGCACCAATTGCGCGCGTGTTAGCTATCGCATCATCAATTTGCAACCCAAGGTAGGTGCCTAAAATACAGAACGATGAAAACAGCACATAGATACTGAATTTGTGGCTTAAGCGTTTAGATACACTAAACAAAGGGATAAACAGCGGCGTCTTACTTAGCATATAAGCTAACATAAGATAAACGCACATCTGTTGTAGCAAAGAGAGAATTAAGTCCATAAGGGGCTCGTATTGTCGCGATTACCCTTAGTGTATACAAGGACGATAGAGATAGCACCTTCGTGTTTCTTGGCGCGTAAAGCATTAACTGTAAGGTTAAATTTACAGTTAATGCTTTTTCTTGTTTACACTTGATTGTGTTTATTTTATCTGTATATTAGCTGTTAATTCTTAAGCAAGGTTGGATTGGTAACAGCTTGCTGTAATAAAAAGTTTACAGGTGTAATGGTTATGAAAAAGAGTGAATTGAGCAATATTAATATCAGTGATGAACAGGTACTGATTACTCCAGAGCAGTTAAAACAGAAACTACCTCTAAGTGAAAAAGCTCGTAAGTTTATCCAAGAGTCTCGTCAAACCATTGCCGACATTATTCATAAGAAAGATCATCGCCTATTGGTGGTATGCGGTCCTTGTTCGATTCATGATGTTGAGGCAGCAAAAGAGTACGCTAAGCGCCTTAAGCAGCTTTCAGAGCAATTGAGCGATCAACTCTACATAGTAATGCGAGTGTACTTTGAGAAACCTCGTACGACGGTAGGTTGGAAAGGCTTGATCAACGACCCACAACTTGACGGTACTTTTGACATCGAGCATGGTCTGCATGTTGGACGCCAACTGCTGGTTGAATTGGCAGAGATGGATATCCCACTGGCGACAGAAGCGCTGGATCCAATCAGCCCTCAATACCTAGCGGATACCTTCTCATGGGCAGCGATTGGTGCTCGTACTACCGAATCACAAACGCACCGCGAAATGGCGAGTGGTCTATCAATGCCAATTGGTTTTAAAAACGGCACGGATGGAAGCCTATCTACCGCGATCAATGCGATGCAAGCGGCCTCTTCAAGTCACCGTTTCATGGGGATTAACCATGAAGGACAAGTAGCACTGCTGACCACGCAAGGCAATGCCAACGGTCATGTGATCTTACGTGGTGGTAAGCAAACCAACTACGATTCAGTCTCTGTTGCCGAGTGCGAACAAGAGCTGGCGAAATCGAATTTAGATGCTTCTTTGATGATTGATTGCAGCCATGCCAACTCTCGCAAAGACTATCGTCGTCAACCTTTGGTGGCGGAGGATGCGCTCCATCAGATCCGCGAAGGCAACAAATCAATCATTGGTCTGATGATTGAAAGTCACCTAAATGAAGGCAGCCAAAGCTCAGATATTCCTCTAAATGAGATGAAATACGGAGTTTCTATCACCGATGCTTGTATTAATTGGGATACAACTGAGACACTATTGCGTCATGCTCATAAAGAGCTGGTCCCATTCTTGGAAAATCGTATTAAGGAATAATCACATCTATGGCTGCTGAATTAACTGCGTTGCGCGACAAAATTGATGAAGTTGACAAGCAAATGCTTGATTTGTTGGCACAACGCCTTTCTCTTGTTGAGCAAGTGGGTGAAGTAAAAAGCAAACACGGTTTACCCATTTATGCCCCAGATAGGGAAGCCGCGATGCTGGCTTCTCGTCGTGCGGAAGCAGAGAAGAAAGGCGTTCCACCTCAGTTGATTGAAGATATTCTTCGCAGAACGATGCGCGAGTCATACGCAAGTGAGAAAGACTCAGGCTTCAAGCGTTTAAACCCAGAGTTGCGTTCGGTGGTGATCGTTGGCGGTAAAGGTCAGTTAGGTGGCTTGTTTGGTCGCATGTTTACCTTATCAGGTTACCAAGTGAAAATCCTTGGCAGCCAAGATTGGGATCGCGCCGATGAGATGCTAAGCGATGCGGGTCTGGTTGTGGTGACTGTACCGATCAATCGCACTCAAGGCGTGATCGAAAAGCTCAATCAATTGCCAGAGGATTGTATCCTATGCGATTTAACCTCGATTAAATCTAAGCCTCTTGAGGCGATGATGAAAACACATAAAGGACCGGTTGTGGGTTTACACCCGATGTTTGGTCCGGATGTCTCGAGTCTCGCTAAACAAGTCATCGTTTACTGTGATGGACGAGGCGAGAATGAGTACCAATGGTTACTTGAGCAGTTTAAGATCTGGGGCGCATCGCTGTGCCAGATCTCAGCGCAAGAGCATGACAAAGGGATGACATTGATTCAGGCATTGCGCCACTTTACCTCTTTTGCTTATGGTCTGCATTTAAGTAAACAAAACCCAAATATTGATACCTTGATGAAATTAAGCTCACCGATTTATCGTTTAGAACTTGCTATGGTAGGGCGTCTATTTGGACAAGATCCGAATCTATACGGAGATATTATTCTGTCGTCGGATGAAAATATTGAGATGATCAGACGCTTCCACCAACAGTTTGGCGATGCTTTGGCTTTACTTGATGGAAAAGATAAAACACGTTTTGTCGAAGAGTTTAATCAAGTTAGTGATTGGTTTGGCGATTACTCAAGGCAGTTTATGTTAGAGAGTCAAAACTTACTTAAACAAGCCAATGATGCGATTCATCGCGGTTAATTAAAGAAAAAACAGCCTAGCAATGCTAGGCTGTTTTTTTATCTTCTTATGTTCCTGTAAAATACTAGCCAACTCTTTAAGGTGTCTCCTCGGCTTGTTTTGTTTCTTCAGTCACAGCGGTATTTATCGACGCATCAGTATAAGGCACATTGGTTAAATTAACCTGCAGTTTGACCATACTGGTAATGATTTCGACCAAGGGTGCCCATTGGACTTTTTTCTCTTTCTTAAATACATAATCAAAGTTTTCAGGCGTCCAATCGATCAAATATTGTGGATTCAATGAGCGTCCTAAAAAACGCACTTCATAGTGCAGGTGAGGACCGGTAGAGTTACCGCTGTTTCCGCAGGTCGCAACCACATCGCCTTTACTAACAAACTGACCGTGTTTGGTTTTGAAGTGCTTCAGGTGAGCGTAAGAGCTCATAAACCCAAAAGCGTGTCGAATGGTGAGATAGTTACCATAGCCTTGCTTGCTTGGTCGCACGGTTTCGATCACACCATCTGCGGGTGCCAGAATATGTTCACCGGGTTTACAGGTGAGATCGATACCAGTATGAAATTGAGTTTTGCCGGAAATAGGATTAGTGCGTCGCCCCCAAGAAGAGGAGATGCGTTGGTAAGTGACTGGGCTATCATTCGGAATGAGCCGAAACATAGTCGCTCTTACCGCAGAATCAATCGCTGCTGCATCAATTCTTTGCTCAAGTGAGTCAGTGCTTACTTCCTCCTCACCTAAACCTAATACGGCTTCAACATCTTCAATACGCTTACCAAGAAGTTGCAGTTGATCGTGTTTCTTTTGCAGTTCTTGAGTGAGATCGTGAGCGTTATCTGTCTGCTGTTGCAACTCTGTTTCCAGCACCGACTTCTCTTGCTGTAAGTCGGATAAAGAAAGCGTCGTCATGGATAACTGACTTTGGCTCTGCGTATAAGAATACCCCACCAAACCAAGGGCGATAGGTAATAGAACCGTGATCGTTAGAAAGGTAATTGAACGCTTTTTCCCTAAGCGAATTGTTTTTTTCTGTCCTTGTTTTTTGGGTATAACTACATGAATTTTGTTAGGCATAAGAAAATTTACAAGCTATTTATAAACTCTGAGAACAGACGTTAATATAAATAACATTATTTAAAAAAACAGAGGTCGCCAATACTAGCGACCTCTGTTAAAAACACAAGAGTCAATTATTTAGATATGCGTTTATATTTGATTCTGTGAGGCTCAGCAGCCTGAGGCCCCAGTGTTTTCTTCAACCATTCCATATATTCGGTGTAGTTACCTTCGTAGAAGTTAACTTGACCTTCATCGCGGTAGTCAATGATATGGGTTGCAATACGGTCAAGGAACCAACGGTCGTGGGAAATAACCATGGCACAGCCTGGGAATTCAAGCAGTGCTTCTTCCAATGCACGTAGAGTTTCTACATCAAGGTCGTTGGTTGGCTCATCGAGTAGCAACACGTTACCGCCCGCTTTGAGCAGTTTCGCAAGGTGTACACGGTTACGCTCACCACCAGATAGCTCGCCAATCACTTTTTGTTGGTCCACACCTTTGAAGTTAAAGCGAGAGCAGTAGGCACGCGCTGGGATTTCAAAGTTGTTGATCTTGATGATGTCAGCGCCTTCAGAGATCTCTTGGAATACCGTGTTGGTATCGTTCATCGAGTCACGGAACTGCTCAACAGACGCCAACTTAACCGTATCACCTAACTCAATCGAACCTGAATCTGGCTGCTCTGTACCGCTTAGCATCTTGAACAGCGTCGATTTACCGGCACCGTTGGCACCGATGATGCCCACAATTGCCCCTTTAGGGATGCTGAATGAAAGATCATCAATCAGAACGCGACCATCGAATGACTTAGTTAGGTTGTTAACTTCAACAACCTTGTCACCTAAGCGCTCGCCTGGTGGAATAAACAGCTCGTTGGTTTCGTTACGCTTCTGGTGATCAGAGTTTTGTAGTTCTTCAAAGCGAGCCATACGCGCTTTCGATTTCGCCTGACGACCTTTAGGGTTTTGACGAACCCATTCAAGTTCTTTCTCAATGGTTTTTTGGCGAGCTTTCTCTTGCGATGACTCTTGTTGTAGACGAGCATCTTTCTGCTCTAGCCACGATGTATAGTTACCTTCCCATGGAATACCTTCACCACGGTCAAGTTCTAAGATCCAGCCTGCAGCATTATCTAGGAAGTAGCGGTCGTGGGTAATCGCCACCACGGTTCCTGTGTAGTCAACGAGGAAGCGCTCTAGCCAAGCCACCGATTCTGCATCAAGGTGGTTGGTCGGTTCGTCAAGCAATAGCATGTCCGGTTTTTCGAGCAATAGGCGACAGATAGCAACACGACGACGTTCACCACCGGAAAGATACTGAATTTTTGCATCCCATTCTGGTAGACGTAGGGCATCCGCAGCACGCTCTAACGTATTATCTAGGTTATGCCCATCTTTTGCTTGAATCAGCGCTTCAAGCTCGCCTTGCTCTTTAGCCAGAGCATCAAAGTCAGCGTCTGGTTCAGCGTATGCCGCATAAACCGCATCGAGTCGCTTCATTGCATCGGCAACATCCGATACCGCTTCTTCAACGATTTCACGAACGGTTTTTGATTCATCAAGAACCGGTTCTTGTGGAAGATAGCCCACGTTAAGACCAGGTTGAGGGCGAGCTTCGCCATCAATATCGGTATCAATACCTGCCATGATACGAAGAAGAGTCGATTTACCCGCGCCGTTAAGACCTAGTACACCAATTTTTGCACCAGGGAAAAAGCTTAACGAGATGTCCTTAAGAATTTGTCGCTTAGGTGGCACAATTTTGCTCACTCGCGACATGGTATAGACGTATTCAGCCATTGCCGATCGTTCCTAATTTTTATTGACCAAAGACCTTTATTTTATACTCAAGTGAGTCAATTATGCTAGGCAATGGCGGGAATAGTGAGCGTGAGGCGTAGGACAGTACGGATTTAGTGTGATCGTGGCGTGACAATTATTGAAATAAATTTTGATTTGGCAGACTGTTTCATAATGTCTTAAATTGAGACTGTTAGGGTGTCGTATTGTGTGACAGCCCATCTATTATAAGTTCAAGGATCGATATCTATGTTTTCTTTCTCCAAAGCTAGGTACTGCGTTACGTTATTTGCAGGGATTTTATTAGCGCCTAGCAGTTTGGCTGCCGAAGATGATGTTGTTAACCAGCAGCGAGAGCTTTACGATCAAGCCCAGTCTTTAATTGATCAAAAAAAGTTGTCCGAGGCGAAGCGCATTACTCGCAGAATTTCAGACTATCCCTTAACGCCTTACTTACACTATCGCCTATTTAGCGCGGAGCTAAAAGACAAGTCACCTCAGCAGGTCGAGGCTTTTATTGAGCAGTTTCAATCTTTGCCTTTCTCAACTCGCATCAGAGCGCCCTATTTAGATCATCTTTATCGCCAAAATAAGTGGCAAACCATCGCTGACTTTCAACCTAGTGAGCCTTCTGGCGAGCGCTATCAATGTATTTACTACTATGCGCAACTGAAAGTTGGCGAGCAAAAGTTAGCTTATTCTGGAGCTGATAAACTTTGGAATAGTGGAAAAAGCGTTTCAGATCGCTGCGATGCTTTATTTGCCGATTGGAATAAAGCTGGATTGAGGACTGACGATAAGGTCCTCGAACGAATGGAACTCGCTTTTCAGCAGAGAAATGATTCGCTGATCCGCTATCTCAATAAGCAACTAAAAACACAGTCAGGACAGGCACAAGGTAAGGCATTGGCTGCATTGTTTAATGATCCAAAAACGGTGACCAGTTTTGCGAGTAAAAATTACCAAGATCTGAGTCGTGAGAATCTTGCTAAACTCGCCTTCGAAAAGTACGCAAGACAGGATAGCCAACAAGCGAGGCAAGTACTGGAACAACTTAAGCAGCAAGGCAACCTGTCAGAACATAGCTATACGCAAATGGAAAACTATTTAGCCGCGAGATATATGTCTACCGACTCTGCCTTAGATGCAGCCTGGCGAGATAAGGTTCTGAGTAAAACGACCAATCAAACCTCTTTGGAGCGTCGCACTCGGCTAGCCATTACTAATGCCGATTGGCAAGGCATTGCTCAATGGATCGCTTTAATGGCTGAGGAAGAAAGAGACAGCATTCGTTGGCAATATTGGTTAGCACGCTCAGAAATCGGTAGCGGTAAACAACAACAGGGAGAACAACGCCTCAACGCGATTATGGGGCAGAGAAACTTTTACAGTGCCGCTGCTGCGACTTATTTTGGCGTGCCGATTCAATATCCCGTGACCTCGACCACATACCAAAAAGAGCGGCTCGCACCCTATCAGACCTCGCTGCTGCGAATCGACGAGTTGATCAAGCAGGATAAAATTACTGCCGCTAAATCAGAATGGCGTTATTTGCTATCTCGTGTCGATAAAACAAATAAGCAACAACTCGCAGCTTATGCCGCTAATCAGAACTGGCATCACTTAACGGTGGTCGCAACCATCTCGGCTAAAATGTGGGACAACCTCGGACTTCGTTTTCCGGTGGCTCATAAGTGGTGGTTTGATTTCTATGCTAAACGCTTGGAATTGGATCCTACGCTGCTGATGTCACTGGCAAGGCAGGAGAGTGCCATGGATGTTGAAGCTCGATCTCCCGTGGGAGCGAGAGGGATCATGCAGATTATGCCTAAAACGGCGCGATATACTGCGAAGAAACATAACATTAGCTATCAAGGTGCCAGTCAGTTATACAGCGTCGGTAAGAATATTGAGATCGGCTCAAACTACCTTAACGATTTATTGCAGCAGTACGAGGGCAACCGTATTTTTGCTCTAGCGGCGTATAACGCGGGTCCATCTCGTGTCAAACGCTGGCGAGAGAACTCATCTCAGCAACTCGATGCGATTGCGTTCGTTGAAGCGATACCCTTCAGAGAGACACGCGGTTACGTGCAAAATATTTTGATGTTTCAGGTCTATTATTATCAATTGATGGCAAATACTTCGCCGCTATTGACTCAACAAGAGGCAAAACTACGATATTAATAGACTACCAATCTTCAAAGGCTTAGGGTTAAAATGTTGAACCGCAAGTTTTTATAGGTGAGTGTATGAAGCCTCAGTACCAAGATTGGTCTCAAATTTTGCAACTGATTGAGCGTTCACATGATGACGACTTACAATCGACATTATTAACGCTGCTGCTAACTCCAGATGAAAGAGAAGCCGTGACCGCTCGGGTAAATATTGTTAGTGAGTTGCTTAAAGGTGAGCTTTCACAGCGCCAGATCAGTCAGTTATTGGGCGTAGGCGTCGCAACCATTACGCGTGGCTCTGCAGAAGTGAAGCGGCTTTCTGATGACGATAAAGCCGCTTTATTGCGTATTCTTGACCAATCTGAGTAAAGAGCGCTTAAAAGTGCTCTGAATTGATAAAGGGAATAAGAGCGAGAATCAACGCTTGGTGATAGACCGAGCTTCTGGTTAACTCGCCCTTGGTCAACAAAGAGATCGCCCCACCTTGTTGCTTGATGTTTTGGGTGCCAAAGGTCGCATCCATCACATTGCCCAACTCATTAGTGGCTGACAACTGCTCGACAACCGCGGGCGGTAGCATAAGGCTAGCGCTTCTTGATTGTCCAATGATGCCGTTAGACTCAATAATCATCCAAGCAAATGTTGAACTTCCTTCAAGTCCTGCCTCAATACCCACATAAAAATCGGCTTGCAGTGCCGCTTTGGCGTTACTGACACGGTTTCTAGCACCGAGCAACGTCTCCTCGTTGCTCATAGGTTGGTCTGCGACTTCACTAGGGACGTCGATGCCACTAAATTCAAATTCATCCTGTTCAAACACAGCCAAGAATGCGCTTTTTACAGCGTTGATTTTGGCTGGGTTTAGAGAGGCGATCAGCACTTTTTTCATTAATTTTTCCATCTTTATCAACGAAATAGAGGGCGTGTTAAGCCATGACGTCAGGAATCACAGGCTTAACGTTATCCGTTGGATAACAACCAAGAACTTTAAGATACTTGGTTATCTTCATTAGTTCTTGTAGCGCACTTTGCATATTGTCTGAATCTTTGTGAGCTTCGACATCCACATAGAACATCTCTTCCCATGGATTCCCCATAATTGGACGCGATTCAAGCTTGGTCATATTGATGTTGTAGCGCTGTAAAACCAACAAGGTTTCAACCAAAGAGCCCGCTTGCTGTGATGTCGACATGATGAAGGTGGTCTTGGCTGGAATTTGCGTAGAGACCTCCACCGGCTTTCTAGCGACCACAATAAAGCGCGTATGGTTTTCGGTCTGATTAGCGATATTGCCTTTGATAGACTGCAAGCCATAAAGCTTGCCACTCGCCGCATGACCGATTGCAGCGACATCATCACGAGAAAGCTGCTGCACTTTTTTCATGGCATCAGCCGTGCTGGCACATGACTCTAACGTAACGCCATCGAGTCGACTCAAAAATTCACTGCATTGCTGGTGCGGTTGAGGATGAGAGTAAAGGACTTTAATTTGTTCCAGAGGCATCTCTTTTGTGGCAACTAGGCAATGTTCAATAGGCTGAGTTAATTCGCCTACGATATGTAATGTCGTATGTTGCAGCAAATCATAGACTTCATTGATCGAACCTGAGCTGGTGTTTTCAATGGGTAAAACACCATAGTCAGCATGACCTGACTCAACGGTTTTGATCACTTCTTTGAAATGTTCGCAATTCAGATCCACCAAGGACATATTCTTTCGAGAAAAATACTCGCGACTTGCTAAATGAGAGTAGGAACCTTTCGAGCCTAAAAATGCCACTCGAGCGACTGGTTGACGGCTTTGTGATGGATTAGCGAGGTTTTGCAAATAAGTCTGCTGGAGTAGTACCGAGTCTTCAATGATGGTATGAAAAATTTTGGTGATGTAGTTCGCATCGAGTTGATATTTCTCTTTGCCATTATTGATGAGTTTGACCAAAAGTTGCTGTTCACGAGCAGCATCACGAACTGGTTTAGAGGTTTGTACTTTGCTTTTGGCGACTTCCGTGCTGAGCTCGCGGCGCTCAGAGAGCAGGCTTAGCAGTTGGTCATCAAGTTCATTAAGACGAAGACGAATTTCATCTAGAGAATACTGTGGTTCTGTCATCAAATTTTCCTTATAAAAAAACCTCCCTTGTGGGAGGCCTTCCGTTCGTTTTTGACTTTTCTTTTAAAACGACGCAGCCTCCAAGCCTAGTGGAGAAAAAAGAAGTCAAAAAAGAACAGCGGTTTGCAAATCATTGTTCGGTTATTCCAGTCGTTTACTAGCATCAACAATAAGCAAGCACTCTCTAAGCGTCAAGCAAAAAAATAGCGCCTCAAGGCGCTATTCAAATGTTTTATTGAATTATTATTCAATTTCTTCTTCAGGCTCAGGCTTCTCGGCTCTTCGTGCCTCAGGCTTATGTCTGAGCTTGTTTAGCTGACGTTCAAGTTTTTGTTCTACTTCATTAACGGCAGCATATAAATCTTCATGAACAGCGGAAGCGACAAGTTTGCCTTTGGGTACCGTAATCGACGCTTCGAATTTCTTCTGTTTGTTCGGCTCTTCACTAAAAGCAGTTTGGCAACTGATGATGTCTACTTGCCACTTTTCTAGCTTTTTAAATTTGCTCTCAATGTGCTCACGGATTGCAGAGGTGATCTCAATGTTTTTACCAGTAATGTTTACTCTCATATTTCTTTTCCTCTGTGGCATCCCTCATGGGTTAACTCCAGATTACTGAAATAAGGCAAAATAAATGTGATTCAGATCACTAAATTCGCGGGAAAAATGCAGCTGAGATTCATTTGTGATCGACTGCAAATCTTTTTCTAATATTGTAGAAAAAAGACTATCATTTCTCGAAAAAGTGTATAAATTTGAAAGGAGTAGTACGCTAAAAATGACTCGTTTTTGGGGAGTTTTTACGAATCCAATTTCATTGCTGCTCAGTAAATCACCACCTCATTTCTTTGAACTCCCTCACTTATTATTCAATCGTTGCGTTGCGATAGAGATCCAACAAAGCCGAAGGATGACCATCACTGTTATTGGCTTGCTGTTCACGACGAATCTGTTGTAGCGAGGCTAACTGTTTGTATATCACGTAATACCGATTGATATTGGCGACATAGGTAATGGGCTCTGAACCAATATAGCGTCGTGTTATCACTTCTACATGATTAAACCATCGATTAGGGTCATAGCCTTGTTGTTTTGCCAGTGTTCTCATACGACTGATATTACCTGGACCCGCATTATAGGCCGCGAGTGATAGGTAGACACGATCGTCATCGCTTATTTCAGGGTCGCTAAAATATCGGTCTTCAAGAAAGCGCAGGTATTTGGTGCCAGCATGGATATTGTTCTCAACATTGTTGATGTTGCCGATATTGACGTTTGGATCTTTCGCTGTGCTTGGCAGAATTTGCATGATACCGACAGCACCTTTTGCCGATACGGTATTTTGATTGAGTTTTGACTCTTGAAATGCCATTGCTCCTAACATTAAAAAGTCAAAGTCATACATATCCGCGTACTTTTTAAACAGTGAGGCTAGTTTTTCTAATTGCGCTATATGACTGGGCGCTAGTACTCTAGAGAACCAAGACGTACTTTCCATGTATCTTTGATAGATGACATTACCGAGCAAGGTGCCTTCTTTCGCTGTTTTGATAAAACCGTTGATCACTTTGAGTAGGTCAGGAGAGTTTTTTCGTATTGCCCAGGCGATTTGGCCGTCAGTTCGAATGGGAATATCTTGATGAATATTGAGATCTTCAAAGGTTTTTTTCCAGAAAAAGGCTTTGTGGCTATCTAATACGGTTGCACTGATATAATCGAGTTTCAGCATCTCTATCAACTCATAGTCTTGTATTGTTTCCTCTAGATATTTGATGAATATGGGCGTTTTGCCTTGTTGTTGAAGTTGCTGGTTGATCTGTTGCAGGCTCTCGAAGTAGCTGGAACTTCCTCGTACCCACACTTCTTTACCACTCAAGTCGTAGGCGGATTCAAGGTTAGGGTAGTCGGAGCCAGTCACAATAAACTCACTGATGTTTTGAACCGCAGGATCGCTAAACTCGACAAACTCTTTTCGTTGCGGGGTGATGGTGAGATTGGCAACCACCAGATCGCCGTAGCCATTCACCAAGGAAGGCAGTAGATCATCTCTGGGTACAGGGATCACTTGTACTTTTACTTTGGGATGCTGTTTTTGCAAACTGCTCTCAAAATGGGATAGCAACTCCGCTCCGACCCCTTTCGGTTGTCCTTTTTCGATATAGTAAAAACCAAGATCTGCAGAAACTAACACTCGTACTACCCGTTTTTCTACGAGAGTATCAAGGTCTCCAGTATAGGGAGTATTCCCCAGAGGGGTAAGCTCAAGTGCGGAAACAGGAAGGGAGGACAGCAAAACACATAAGCTGAGGAGGATAGCTTTCACAGACAACTCTTATACTTCGTAAGTGATGTGTTTAACTATATGAATGAATGCGTACTTTCGCCACTGATAGACAATAAAAAAGCGCTGAATGTTCAGCGCTTTGCAGAGATATTATTGAGGGTTGAGCGCCATAAGTTCTTCTGTGCGCTTAACTTGTTCGTCCATTCCTAACTGTTGGTATGCCTCTTTTTGGATCTCGAGCGATTTACGCGCGGCTTCCGTGTTAGGGTAGGTTTTCTGTAATTCTTGGCTGCGGTTAATAGCGGCAACCCAGGCTTCACGGCGTAGATAGAAATCCGCAGTAGCTAGGTCATAGTTCGCTAAACGATTCTTGAGCGCGACCATACGAAATTGTGCATCTTTGGCGTAAGCACTGTTTGGATAACGCTCTAGCAAACGATCAAAATCAGAAAATGCTGCGCGAACGGGTTCAGGATCTCTGTCATCACGATTAACATTAAGCACATCGTGCAGGAAGTTACGATCTTGCGCCATGTGAGTTAGACCGCGCATATACAACACCCAGTCAGAACGAGGATGGGTTGGATTTAGGCGTGAGAATCGTTCGATGGTGGCTAAGCCAAGGGCAAGATCGTCATTTTTGTAATAGGCATAGATGAGATCCAATTGTACCTGCTCGGTATAGGCACCGAACGGGTAACGAGAGTCCAACGCTTCAAGACGCTCAATTGCCGTAGACCAACTACCACCTTGCAGCGCTTGCTGCGCGTCAGCGTACAGTTGAGATGGTGGAACATCTGGGACGGCGACTTCTTTGTCAGCACAACCAAACAACAAAGCTAACGACAATAAGCTTGTTAGTTTAAGGAGTTTCATACTAAAACCAATTTCCTTGAAGTAATTATTTTTCCGCGTCCATTACTTTTTACCTAAGTAACAGATACAATGATGGGCTATATTATCCACACTCGTGGTATTAGTCCCAAGGTTTTTTAAAAAGTTCGATATGGCTCAGCAGATTGAATTAACAAATACAGTAAAAGATAGCCAGCTAGGTCAACGTTTAGATCAAGCGGTAGCAGAACTCTTCACCGATTTCTCCCGTTCTAGACTCAAAGAGTGGCTACTAGATGGCAAAATTTCGGTTAACGGAGAGGTTATCACAAAACCACGCACGAAAGTGATGGGTGGCGAGGTGATTGCTGTTTTAGCAGAGCTAGAAGATGAAGAACGTTTCGAAGCTCAAGACATTCCGTTAGATATTGTTTACGAAGATGATGACATTCTTGTGATCAACAAACCAAGAGGCTTTGTTGTTCACCCTGGTGCAGGAACACCGGATGGTACCGTGCTAAACGCATTGCTACATCATTTTCCTGCCATTGCAGAAGTGCCTCGTGCTGGTATTGTGCATCGTTTAGATAAAGACACCACAGGTCTTATGGTGGTAGCGAAAACGGTTCCTGCACAAACACGCTTGGTCAGAGCGCTACAGAAACGCAATATTACTCGTGAATATGAAGCGATAGCGATCGGTAAAATGACCGCGGGTGGAATGGTGGATAAGGCGATTGGTCGTCATTCAACTAAGCGCGTATTAATGGCAGTGAACGAACTGGGTAAACCTGCGGTGACTCACTACCGTGTGGCGGAACATTTCCGCGAACATACCCGTATTCGTTTACGTCTAGAGACCGGGCGTACTCACCAGATCCGTGTCCATATGTCCTACTTGCAGCATCCTCTTCTCGGTGACACTGCTTATGGTGGTCGAGCAAGGATCCCGCGCGGAGCCAGTGAAGAATTAACAGAAATGATTCGCGCCTTTGACCGACAAGCCCTACACGCAGTGATGTTAAGGTTTGAACACCCTGTTTCCGGTGAAGAGATGGAGTTTCATGCCCCCGTACCGGATGACATGGTTGCAATGACAGAAGCGTTACGAGAAGACACTAAACTCAATAAGGAAGAAGAGTATTAATGCCTTTCTTTAAGCCGGATTGGAAAACGGCGGCACAGGTAACTGCAATCAGTTCAACTCGAAATGGCGGTGTATCCAAGCCGCCTTTCGACAGTATGAACCTCGGCAACCACGTTGGGGATGATCCCGATAAGGTAATGCAAAACCGTCGTCGTCTTCAGCGGGTGGCTAACATGCCCTCAGCACCGATCTGGCTTAATCAAACTCACTCCACCCATGTTGAAGTACTGACTCAGTCGACTGTTCAAGTGATAGACGCAGATGCCACTTACACTGAAGTACCCAATTTGGTGCTGTCGGTGATGACGGCAGATTGTTTACCGATACTCATCGCCGCGAAAGATGGCAGTGCAGTCGCTGCGGTACATGCGGGTTGGCGAGGTCTGGCTGATGGCATTGTAGAAAACACCTTGTCTCTGTTTAAATCAGAAGTACAAGCGTGGATCGGTCCAGCGATTGGCGCAGATGCGTTTGAAGTGGGGGACGATGTTAAGCAGGCTTTTTGTTACTCAGCGCCTGAATTAGCCTCAGCGTTTAAAACTCATCCCGCTCATCACGATAAATGGCTTGCCGATTTGCCCCGCATTGCAGCCTATAAACTGAATAAGCTTGGTGTAGAAGCGGTAGAGTTCAGCGGGCACTGTACCTATTCAGAACCCGAGCAATTCTTCTCTTATCGCCGCGATGGTGTGACGGGGAGAATCGCCAGTTTCATCTGGTTGACGGATTGATTTTTACTTTCCTATCTTGAAATCACGCCTCTTAGTAACCATCTTAATTGCATATCTTGATTGAATGTTATTAGGGGGTTGCTATGCGCCTTGACCGATTTACTAGCAAGTTCCAAATCGCTATTTCTGATGCCCAATCTTTGGCATTAGGACGCGACCATCACTACATTGAACCCACACACCTTATGGTTGCGCTATTAAACCAAGAAGGCAGTGCTATCCGTTCATTGCTCACTATGCTCAACGTTGATGTGGTGCAGATGCGCTCAAAGTTGGCTGAGATCTTAGACAAGTTGCCAAAAGTAACCGGAATAGGTGGTGATGTTCAGTTATCGAGCGCGATGGGACAGTTGTTCAACCTATGCGATAAAGTGGCTCAAAAACGCCAAGATGCCTATATCTCGTCTGAAATTTTCTTATTAGCCGCGATAGAAGATAAAGGGAGTCTTGGGCAGCTGTTGAAGCAGTTTGACTTAACGGAAGCCAAAATCAATCAAGCGATTGAGCAGATCCGTGGTGGGCAAAAAGTTGAAGATCCCAATGCAGAAGACAAACGCCAAGCGCTGGAAAAATTCACTATCGATCTCACAGAAAGAGCTGAGCAGGGTAAATTGGATCCTGTCATTGGTCGTGATGATGAAATTCGCCGAACAATTCAAGTTTTACAACGTCGTACCAAAAATAACCCAGTGATCATCGGCGAGCCCGGGGTGGGTAAAACCGCTATCGTGGAAGGATTGGCGCAGCGCATCATTAATAGTGAAGTGCCAGAAGGCTTACGCGGCAAACGAGTCTTGTCCTTAGATATGGGGTCATTAGTGGCGGGAGCGAAATATCGAGGTGAATTTGAAGAGCGTTTAAAATCCGTTCTTAACGAACTGGCAAAAGAAGAGGGTAACGTCATTCTCTTCATTGACGAATTGCACACTATGGTCGGAGCCGGTAAAGGCGAAGGCTCGATGGATGCAGGTAACATGTTAAAGCCGGCACTTGCCCGCGGTGAGCTTCACTGCGTAGGCGCGACTACTCTTGACGAATATCGCCAGTATATTGAAAAAGATGCCGCACTAGAACGACGCTTCCAAAAAGTGATCGTGGATGAGCCATCAGTTGAAGATACGGTGGCTATCTTGCGTGGATTAAAAGAGCGTTATGAATTACACCACCATGTCGAGATCACCGATCCAGCGATTGTCGCGGCGGCGCGTTTATCTCATCGCTATGTCACTGATAGACAACTTCCAGATAAAGCCATTGATCTCATCGACGAAGCGGCGTCGAGTATTCGTTTACAAATCGACTCCAAACCAGAATCGCTCGATAAACTAGAGCGAAAAATCATTCAGCTAAAAATAGAGCAGCAGGCTCTAGAGAAAGAGCATGATGAAGCCAGTGAAAAACGTTTGCTGGTGCTTAATGAAGAATTGCACACCAAAGAACGCGACTATGCAGAACTTGACGAGGTTTGGAATGCCGAAAAAGCCGCGCTTTCAGGCACTCAGCATATCAAGTCAGCATTAGAGCAGGCGCGTATGGATATGGATATTGCTCGCAGAGCTGGCGACCTAAACCGCATGTCAGAATTGCAGTATGGTCGTATTCCAGAATTAGAGAAGCAACTTGATCTGGCAACGCAAGCCGAAATGCAGGAGATGAGCTTGCTGCGTAATAAGGTCACCGAAGCTGAGATCGCAGACGTGCTGTCTAAACAGACGGGAATTCCGGTAGCCAAAATGCTAGAAGCAGAAAAAGAGAAGCTTCTAAAAATGGAACAAGTGTTACACCAGAGAGTCATTGGCCAAAACGAAGCAGTAGAAGCCGTATCGGATGCGATCCGACGCAGTCGAGCAGGTTTGGCGGATCCAAACAAACCGATTGGCTCATTTTTATTCCTAGGACCAACGGGTGTCGGTAAGACCGAGCTCTGCAAAACCCTTGCAAACTTTATGTTTGATAGCGAAGAAGCCATGGTGCGCATCGACATGTCCGAGTTTATGGAAAAGCACTCAGTCGCCAGGTTAGTGGGCGCGCCTCCGGGATATGTCGGCTATGAAGAAGGGGGTTACCTCACCGAGGCAGTAAGAAGAAAGCCTTACTCCGTCATATTGCTTGATGAAGTAGAAAAAGCGCATCCGGATGTGTTTAACATTTTATTGCAGGTTCTGGATGATGGTCGTTTGACGGATGGACAAGGTCGCACGGTCGATTTTCGCAATACCGTCGTCATTATGACTTCGAACTTGGGTTCTTCGCGTATTCAAGAGAACTTCCAAGTTTTAGACTATCAGGGAATAAAGCAAGAAGTGATGAATGTCGTGACTTCCCACTTTAGACCTGAGTTTCTTAACCGTGTTGACGAAAGTGTGGTTTTCCATCCGCTGGGTAAAGAGCACATTAAATCCATCGTTGATATCCAGTTACAGAGTCTAGCGAAACGAATGCAAGAGAGCGGTTATCAATTGTCATTGTCGAATGAAGCTTTGGATTACATCGCCAATATAGGTTATGACCCGGTTTATGGTGCAAGACCTTTGAAACGCGCAATTCAACAAAACGTTGAGAATCCATTAGCGAAGCAGATTTTGGCCGGTAAAGTCGATATTTCTAAACCCATTAGATTGATCGTTAGCGGTGAAAAGATAGCAATTGCCCAGTAATAGATGTGAAATGGCGAGTTAAAAAGGGAGCTTTGCTCCCTTTTTTGTTGTTAATTTGTCCTTATTGGTGGATTTGTGTGCGAACAATATAAAAAAGCGTTTTTTTCTCAAATTAGTCCTTGCCAAGATGAATCCGATCTCTATAATGCACCCTCGCTGACACGGGAACGAGGCATTAAAACCTCTACCAAATCAGTGATAGGTCAACCTCCTAGAGGTTAGAGAAATTAAGTTGAAAAAAGTGGTTGACACAACAACTTATCTCGCTAAAATGGCCGTCCGTTTTGAGAGAAGCTCAAAACAAGCTCTTTAACAATATAAACCTATCAATCTGTGTGGGCACTCGTTGATGATAATCAAAAAGAGATACTTCGGTATCCACTTAGATTTCAATGAACTGAGTGACCAAGCAAGTCGAAAGACTTGGCACAGTCAATTCATTATCATTCTGTTGGAATGGTAATAGCTTTAAAATTACTTCTTACTTTCGAGTAAGGACAGTTTTGAAGTCAGTATTCGTTGAGTCTCCCCTATTTATAGGGAATCAAAATCTTAAATTGAAGAGTTTGATCATGGCTCAGATTGAACGCTGGCGGCAGGCCTAACACATGCAAGTCGAGCGGAAACGAGTTATCTGACCCTTCGGGGAACGATAGCGGCGTCGAGCGGCGGACGGGTGAGTAATGCCTGGGAATATGCCTTGATGTGGGGGATAACCATTGGAAACGATGGCTAATACCGCATAATGCCTTCGGGCCAAAGAGGGGGATCTTCGGACCTCTCGCGTCAAGATTAGCCCAGGTGGGATTAGCTAGTTGGTGAGGTAATGGCTCACCAAGGCGACGATCCCTAGCTGGTCTGAGAGGATGATCAGCCACACTGGAACTGAGACACGGTCCAGACTCCTACGGGAGGCAGCAGTGGGGAATATTGCACAATGGGCGCAAGCCTGATGCAGCCATGCCGCGTGTGTGAAGAAGGCCTTCGGGTTGTAAAGCACTTTCAGTCGTGAGGAAGGGGTATGCGTTAATAGTGTATATCTTTGACGTTAGCGACAGAAGAAGCACCGGCTAACTCCGTGCCAGCAGCCGCGGTAATACGGAGGGTGCGAGCGTTAATCGGAATTACTGGGCGTAAAGCGCATGCAGGTGGTTCGTTAAGTCAGATGTGAAAGCCCGGGGCTCAACCTCGGAACTGCATTTGAAACTGGCGGACTAGAGTACTGTAGAGGGGGGTAGAATTTCAGGTGTAGCGGTGAAATGCGTAGAGATCTGAAGGAATACCGGTGGCGAAGGCGGCCCCCTGGACAGATACTGACACTCAGATGCGAAAGCGTGGGGAGCAAACAGGATTAGATACCCTGGTAGTCCACGCCGTAAACGATGTCTACTTGGAGGTTGTTCCCTTGAGGAGTGGCTTTCGGAGCTAACGCGTTAAGTAGACCGCCTGGGGAGTACGGTCGCAAGATTAAAACTCAAATGAATTGACGGGGGCCCGCACAAGCGGTGGAGCATGTGGTTTAATTCGATGCAACGCGAAGAACCTTACCTACTCTTGACATCCAGAGAAGCCGGAAGAGATTCTGGTGTGCCTTCGGGAGCTCTGAGACAGGTGCTGCATGGCTGTCGTCAGCTCGTGTTGTGAAATGTTGGGTTAAGTCCCGCAACGAGCGCAACCCTTATCCTTGTTTGCCAGCGAGTAATGTCGGGAACTCCAGGGAGACTGCCGGTGATAAACCGGAGGAAGGTGGGGACGACGTCAAGTCATCATGGCCCTTACGAGTAGGGCTACACACGTGCTACAATGGCGCATACAGAGGGCGGCCAACCAGCGATGGTGAGCGAATCCCAAAAAGTGCGTCGTAGTCCGGATTGGAGTCTGCAACTCGACTCCATGAAGTCGGAATCGCTAGTAATCGTAGATCAGAATGCTACGGTGAATACGTTCCCGGGCCTTGTACACACCGCCCGTCACACCATGGGAGTGGGCTGCAAAAGAAGTGGGTAGTTTAACCTTCGGGAGGACGCTCACCACTTTGTGGTTCATGACTGGGGTGAAGTCGTAACAAGGTAGCGCTAGGGGAACCTGGCGCTGGATCACCTCCTTAACGATAAGATTATTGCGATGAGTGTTCACACAGATTGATGGTTTATAGATTAAAGACGATACTGGGTCTGTAGCTCAGGTGGTTAGAGCGTTCGCCTGATAAGCGAGAGGTCGGTGGTTCAAGTCCACTCAGACCCACCAATACTCCTAACGGATTTTGGCATACAGTATCAACACCTGATGGGGCTATAGCTCAGCTGGGAGAGCGCCTGCCTTGCACGCAGGAGGTCTGCGGTTCGATCCCGCATAGCTCCACCATCTTTAAGCGCATTAGTGATAGTGTCTTTAGAAATGGTTTCCTTCTTTATAGAGAAGGTGAAACATTGCTCTTTAACAATTTGGAAAGCTGACGAATAACAACAATCCCCTTATCTTTAGATAAGCGTTGTTATTCAAATAAAAGTTCTCAAATCCTAGTGATTCTTTTCAATAAAGAATGATTAGGTACCAACACACATTCAAGTGTTCTTGGAAACAACATAACTTCGGTTGTGTTTGTTCACTTTTTGCTTCTGCTTTTTTATAAAAAGCGGAAATAAAGAGTTATTTGAGTCCGGCAAAATCAAAGCTATCTCGCTCATTCAAATAATGAGATAGCGACTTTGGTTGTTTAACGACAGCGCCAAGATTTCTTTAGAAACTCTTTGGGGTTGTATGGTTAAGTGACTAAGCGTACACGGTGGATGCCTTGGCAGTCAGAGGCGATGAAAGACGTAGTAACTTGCGATAAGCCCAGATTAGGTAGTAACAACCTGTGAGTCTGGGATGTCTGAATGGGGAAACCCACTAGCACAAGCTAGTATCATTAACTGAATACATAGGTTAATGAGGCGAACCGGGGGAACTGAAACATCTAAGTACCCCGAGGAAAAGAAATCAACCGAGATTCCGAAAGTAGCGGCGAGCGAAATTGGATTAGCCCTTAAGCTTTTAGCACGTCAGGTGAAGAGTCTGGAAAGTCTCGCAATAAAGGGTGATAGCCCCGTAACCGACAACGTGCAATCAGTGAAAACGAGTAGGGCGGGACACGTGATATCCTGTCTGAATATGGGGGGACCATCCTCCAAGGCTAAATACTCCTGACTGACCGATAGTGAACCAGTACCGTGAGGGAAAGGCGAAAAGAACCCCTGTGAGGGGAGTGAAATAGAACCTGAAACCGTGTACGTACAAGCAGTAGGAGCCTCCTTTGTGGGGTGACTGCGTACCTTTTGTATAATGGGTCAGCGACTTATATTCAGTAGCAAGGTTAACCGAATAGGGGAGCCGTAGAGAAATCGAGTCTTAACTGGGCGTCGAGTTGCTGGATATAGACCCGAAACCAGGTGATCTAGCCATGGGCAGGTTGAAGGTTGAGTAACATCAACTGGAGGACCGAACCGACTAATGTTGAAAAATTAGCGGATGACTTGTGGCTAGGGGTGAAAGGCCAATCAAACCTGGAGATAGCTGGTTCTCCCCGAAAGCTATTTAGGTAGCGCCTCGGACGAATACTACTGGGGGTAGAGCACTGTTAAGGCTAGGGGGTCATCCCGACTTACCAACCCTTTGCAAACTCCGAATACCAGTAAGTACTATCCGGGAGACACACGGCGGGTGCTAACGTCCGTCGTGGAGAGGGAAACAACCCAGACCGCCAGCTAAGGTCCCAAAGTATAGCTAAGTGGGAAACGATGTGGGAAGGCTTAGACAGCTAGGATGTTGGCTTAGAAGCAGCCATCATTTAAAGAAAGCGTAATAGCTCACTAGTCGAGTCGGCCTGCGCGGAAGATGTAACGGGGCTAAGCTATACACCGAAGCTGCGGCAATAACTTTTAGTTATTGGGTAGGGGAGCGTTCTGTAAGCCGTTGAAGGTGAACTGTAAGGTTTGCTGGAGGTATCAGAAGTGCGAATGCTGACATGAGTAACGATAAAGGGGGTGAAAAACCTCCTCGCCGGAAGACCAAGGGTTCCTGTCCAACGTTAATCGGGGCAGGGTGAGTCGACTCCTAAGGCGAGGCCGAAAGGCGTAGTCGATGGGAAACGGGTTAATATTCCCGTACTTCTTACAATTGCGATGGGGGGACGGAGAAGGCTAGGTGGGCCTGGCGATGGTTGTCCAGGTTCAAGTGCGTAGGCTGAAGGTTTAGGTAAATCCGGACCTTCTTAAGGCTGAGACACGATGTCGAGCATCTACGGATGTGAAGTCATTGATGCCATGCTTCCAGGAAAAGCCTCTAAGCTTCAGATTGTAAGGAATCGTACCCCAAACCGACACAGGTGGTCGGGTAGAGAATACCAAGGCGCTTGAGAGAACTCGGGTGAAGGAACTAGGCAAAATGGTACCGTAACTTCGGGAGAAGGTACGCTCTTAGCGGTGAAGTCCCTAGCGGATGGAGCGGCCGAGAGTCGCAGATACCAGGTGGCTGCAACTGTTTATTAAAAACACAGCACTGTGCAAAATCGTAAGATGACGTATACGGTGTGACGCCTGCCCGGTGCCGGAAGGTTAATTGATGGGGTTAGACTTAGGTCGAAGCTCTTGATCGAAGCCCCGGTAAACGGCGGCCGTAACTATAACGGTCCTAAGGTAGCGAAATTCCTTGTCGGGTAAGTTCCGACCTGCACGAATGGCGTAATGATGGCCACGCTGTCTCCACCCGAGACTCAGTGAAATTGAAATCGCTGTGAAGATGCAGTGTACCCGCGGCTAGACGGAAAGACCCCGTGAACCTTTACTACAGCTTGGCACTGAACATTGACCCTACATGTGTAGGATAGGTGGGAGGCTTTGAAGACGGTACGCTAGTATCGTTGGAGCCGTCCTTGAAATACCACCCTTGTAGTGTTGATGTTCTAACTTAGCCCCCTTATCGGGGGTGAGGACAGTGCCTGGTGGGTAGTTTGACTGGGGCGGTCTCCTCCCAAAGAGTAACGGAGGAGCACGAAGGTGGGCTAATCACGGTTGGACATCGTGAGGTTAGTGCAATGGCATAAGCCCGCTTGACTGCGAGAATGACAATTCGAGCAGGTGCGAAAGCAGGTCATAGTGATCCGGTGGTTCTGAATGGAAGGGCCATCGCTCAACGGATAAAAGGTACTCCGGGGATAACAGGCTGATACCGCCCAAGAGTTCATATCGACGGCGGTGTTTGGCACCTCGATGTCGGCTCATCACATCCTGGGGCTGAAGTCGGTCCCAAGGGTATGGCTGTTCGCCATTTAAAGTGGTACGCGAGCTGGGTTTAGAACGTCGTGAGACAGTTCGGTCCCTATCTGCCGTGGGCGTTGGAAGATTGAAGGGGGCTGCTCCTAGTACGAGAGGACCGGAGTGGACGAACCTCTGGTGTTCGGGTTGTCATGCCAATGGCATTGCCCGGTAGCTAAGTTCGGAATCGATAACCGCTGAAAGCATCTAAGCGGGAAGCGAGCCCTGAGATGAGTCTTCCCTGGCACTTTAAGTGTCCTAAAGGGTTGTTCGAGACTAGAACGTTGATAGGCAGGGTGTGTAAGCGTTGTGAGGCGTTGAGCTAACCTGTACTAATTGCCCGTGAGGCTTAACCATACAACACCCAAAGGGTTTTGATGGACTCAAAGCAAGAACAGATTGAATGTGTGAGAATTTGAACAGCTTTCCAGATTTTTACCTTTAGCTTTTTAAAGCTGAAAGTAAGCAAGAATTTTGCTTGGCGACCATAGCGTTTTGGACCCACCTGATTCCATTCCGAACTCAGAAGTGAAACGAAACAGCGCCGATGGTAGTGTGGGGCTTCCCCATGTGAGAGTAGGTCATCGCCAGGCTTTGAATATTGTCTATTTAAAGCCCTTTTTTGGTCAGACTTTAGATAGTACCACTGCGGAGTGGTAGTTCAGTTGGTTAGAATACCGGCCTGTCACGCCGGGGGTCGCGGGTTCGAGTCCCGTCCACTCCGCCACTTATTTAGAAAAAGCCCTAGCAGCAATGCTAGGGCTTTTTCGTGTCTGTTGCTTTTGTGATGTCAGAGAATTTATGTCAATTACATTCATTAATTGCTCAATTTTGTCCAGCCTCGAAAGTTGAGTGACATTGCCGTACTTTGTTTTCCACAAAATGATTCCAAGCAGCATAGACACTATCAACAATTTCTTCATAACTATCGAAGCATCGATTAGCTAATACATTATGTCGTAGCCAACACAATACTTGTTCTGTTGGATTTAGCTGAGGTGAATACGCTGGGATAGGGCGTTTGGTATTGGCTTTTTCGCGTGATCTAATTGTAAGTCACGTTTATCACTACTCTATGAGCGGACTCCCTTGAGGTGCTCGATTAAGAGACGTTAGCGGTGTTAATATGAGTGGCTAGGTGAATTAATATTAATTAAATTCCAGCGTATTGATATTTGGTAGTATAGAAAGGGTTTAAGTGCTTAAAGCTATTTGGTCTTTGAGACAACGTTTAATGAAGTAAAAGCCAAGAGAACATGAAGTTTTTTGCAAATAATGGCCTTTATTTTTTAGGTGGCGAACCTACTCAACTTAGCTGAGGGCTTGTTTTTAGGCACTAAATGAATAAAAACAGTACGCTAAGTATAGAAAAGCACCAAACGATATTTTTTTTGCATTTTTGTGTTGACGTTAAGACCGAAAAACCGTTTAATACACCCCGTCGCCCGGATAGCTCAGTCGGTAGAGCAGAGGATTGAAAATCCTCGTGTCGGTGGTTCGATTCCGCCTCCGGGCACCACAATTTAGATTGTTGGTGCTTAGACAAAATAAGCATGACAATAAAGTATATAGTGCGCCGACTTAGCTCAGTAGGTAGAGCAACTGACTTGTAATCAGTAGGTCACCAGTTCGATTCCGGTAGTCGGCACCACTTATATAATTCCCCCTTAGTTCAGTTGGTAGAACGGCGGACTGTTAATCCGTATGTCGCAGGTTCGAGTCCCGCAGGGGGAGCCACTTTTAAGAAGTGAGTTTGACTGACTTCTTGTGCCGACTTAGCTCAGTAGGTAGAGCAACTGACTTGTAATCAGTAGGTCACCAGTTCGATTCCGGTAGTCGGCACCACTTATACAATTCCCCCTTAGTTCAGTTGGTAGAACGGCGGACTGTTAATCCGTATGTCGCAGGTTCGAGTCCCGCAGGGGGAGCCACATTAAAAAAGCCTTATCGAAAGATAAGGCTTTTTGCTTTCTAGCTTTTGAGCATTTCCATTTACAACTCTAGCTCATATCGATCTGAACATTATCAAAGGGTGAGCTTTGCGTTTGTGCTTGTTCGGAATTACCGAGCTTGAGCATTAATCTGAGATCGTTTGGCGAGTCGGCACTGTGCAGCGCCTCTTCATAAGTGATCTTGTCGTTATTCACCAAGTCGAACAGAGCCTGATCGAAAGTTTGCATGCCTAACTCACGTGACTTCGACATGGCTGGTTTGATCTCTTGCAGTTCCCCTTTGCGGATTAACTCTGAAATCCTCGGGCTATTTAGCAATATCTCGAATACGCCATGCCGCCCACCCCCTTCTTTGTCACGTACTAACTGCTGACCAATGATTCCTTTCAGGTTTGAAGACAGGTCATAAAGAAATTGTTCTTTCTGCTCCTTTGGAACTAGGTGCAGGATACGCTCCAAGGCTTGACTGGCATTGTTGGCGTGCAGCGTCGCCATACACAAGTGACCGGTTTCAGCAAACGCCATTGCATACTCCATGGTTTCACGGCTGCGTATTTCGCCGATGAGAATCATATCCGGTGCTTGTCTTAATGAGTTCTTGAGTGCAACTTCATAACTTTCCGTGTCTAGCCCCACCTCTCTCTGTGTCACAATGCAGTTCTTGTGTTGATGAACAAACTCAATAGGATCTTCAACCGTTAAGATATGCCCCGAATGCTCTTGGTTCCTATAGCCAGTCATTGCTGCCATCGTTGTCGATTTACCAGAGCCAGTTGCTCCGACAACTAATACTAATCCTCGTTTCGCTGTTGCTAAGCTTCGTAGAGGGTCAGGGAGAGACAGTTCCTCAAAGGTAGGGATTTGGGTCTCAATACGACGTATGACCGCCCCAGGCAGTTCTCTTTGAAAGAAGGCGCTGACACGAAAGCGCCCAAAAGGACGTACGACAGCGAAATTGGCTTCTTTTGATGTCCGGTACTCTTGGTACTTCTCAACGCTCATAAGAGCTTCTAGGAGCGAATAAACGCTACTCTCATCGAGAACCACACCTTCTGGATTTAATCGACCATCCACACGATGAAGAACCGGTGAATCGACGGTGATATAGAGGTCAGACGCTTTCTTATCCAGCATCTGTTTTAGAATCGTATCTATGTGCATCAATTTATACCGACTTTAGAATAACGCATTGTTCTGTTCGATTTTCTGGTTTACTTCTTCGAGATCGACAAGTCCTTGTGATAGCAATGTTTTGGCATGTTGCTCCATTGTTTGCATGCCATTGGCAGCACCGGTTTGTATGATGGAGTACATTTGAGCCACCTTGTCTTCTCGAATAAGGTTGCGTATCGCTGGCGTTGCTATCATGACTTCATGGCAAGCGACTCGCCCACCTCCAACCCGCTTAAGGAGCTTTTGTGCAATCACCGCTCTTAACGATTCAGAAAGCATGGAGCGAACCATCCCTTTATCCTGCCCCGGGAATACATCAATAATACGGTCAATCGTTTTAGCGGCTGAACTGGTGTGCAAGGTTCCAAACACAAGGTGCCCAGTTTCTGCTGCGGTAAGTGCTAGGCTAATAGTTTCTTGATCTCGTAACTCACCGACTAGAATAATATCTGGATCTTCGCGAAGTGCTGAACGGAGCGCATTTTGGAAACTGTGAGTATCACGATGCACTTCCCGTTGGTTAATCAGACACTTTTTATTGTGGTGAACGAATTCAATCGGATCTTCAATCGTTAGAATATGTTTGTTGTGGTGTTGGTTTATATGATCAACCATAGCCGCAAGGGTGGTTGATTTGCCTGAGCCCGTTGGACCGGTCACCAGAACTAACCCTCGTTCTAGATTAGCGATTTCAGTAAACTTGTCGGGTGCGTTGAGTTGTTCCAGTGATGGAATTTCCGTTGGGATAGTACGGAACACCGCTGAGCATCCTCTAGACTGATTAAATGCATTGACACGAAAGCGGCCAACATTAGGGACTTCAAATGAGAAGTCGGTTTCTAGGTGTTGTTCGTACTCGCTTCTCTGCTTATCTGTCATGATATCGAAGATCAATTTATGCACTTCGGAGTGGTCTAGCTCTGGAATGCCAAGCTTTCGGACTTCACCATCAATACGTACCATGGGAGATACGCCTGCGGAAAGGTGTAGATCTGATGCGTTATGCTTTACACTAAAGGCTAGTAACTCAGTGATATCCATTCATTTTCCTTTTGATTTATTCGCTATGACTCATATTCAACAAAATATACACCGAATTACCACTCAGATTACACAATTAGAACAAAAGTTTGCTCGACAGCAAGGTGAGGTTCAATTGTTGGCAGTGAGTAAAACCAAACCCATTGAGATGATCTTAGACGCTTATCAAGCGGATCAAAGAAGCTTTGGTGAAAACTACGTACAAGAGGGAGTCTCTAAAGTAGTTTGGTTTAATGCACATCATCCAGAAATGACCATTGATTGGCACTTTATTGGTCCTATTCAGTCAAACAAAACTCGCCAAGTCGCTGAACACTTTGATTGGGTGCATACCATAGATAGAAGTAAAACAGCTCAACGCTTAAATGACCAGCGCCCTGCTGATATGGCACCGCTGCAGGTATTGATTCAGGTGAATACGAGTGATGAAGAAAGTAAGTCAGGGGTGATGAAAGAGGAAGTATTTGAGTTGGCCCAATTGATTTCTTCATTACCAAACCTCACCTTAAGAGGTGTGATGTCGATTCCAGCGAATGTGAATGACTATGCGAGTCAATTGCAAGCATTCCAAGCTTTGCAGCAGATTAAGGCACAACTGGCTGATAAATACCCGAGCGTGGATACGCTTTCTATGGGGATGAGTGGTGATATGGAAGCGGCGATCGAAGCTGGTAGTACCATTGTTAGGATTGGTACTGCGATTTTTGGCGCCAGAGATTACGCAAACAAACAATAAACTCCCGATTAAAATAAGTATTGACGGCCTGCTAGATTAGGAACTTATATGGAACATAGAAAAATTGCTTTTATCGGAGCGGGTAATATGGCCCGTTCCATTATCGCGGGTTTGGTCGCGAGCGAGTACCCAGCGGAGGCTATCATTGCAACGGGACCAAATCAGGACAAAATTGACGTGCTTCATCAACAGTATGGCGTCAATGTTACCACGGACAATCTTGTCGCCGTGCAACAAGCTGATGTGGTGGTCTTAGCGGTAAAGCCGCAATTAATGGAACAGGTTATTTCTGAGTTGAAAGCCGTCGATGTTAGCAATAAATTGGTTATCTCTATTGCTGCCGGCATTGCAGTTGAGCGCTTAGAGCAGATGTTCGAATCTAAGCTAAACATTGTGCGTGTGATGCCTAATACTCCTTCTTTGGTCAGCCGAGGTATGAGCGGTCTATATGCTAAACCCCAACTGGCTGAAGTTGATAAGCAATTTGCCTCTCAATTAATGCAAGCTGTGGGTGAAACCTGTTGGGTAGAGCAAGAGTCTGGCATCAATAACATTATTGCCGCTGCGGGAAGCGCTCCAGCGTATTTTTTCTTGTTTATGGAAGCGATACAGCAAGAAGCCATTCGTAGTGGTTTTGATAAACAGACGGCACGATTGTTGGTGCAACAAACTGCGCTAGGTGCTGCTGAAATGGTGGTTGCCAATCCAGATATCGAGCTCGATACGTTGAGATCGCAAGTGACATCAAAAGGCGGCACGACCGCAGAAGCAATCCGTACCTTTGAAGAAAGCGATATCCGTGGCATTGTGGCAAGATCAATGCAGGCTGCGGTAAATCGAGCGCAAGAGATGGAAAAATTATTTTAGGGCAACAGTCATAAAACAATAAGGTTAATTTATGAACGCTATGAGCTTTTTGGTTTCAACCCTGTTCGACCTCTATATTATGGTCGTGATATTACGAATTTGGCTACAGGCTGCGAGAGCGGATTTCTACAACCCATTCTCGCAGTTTATCGTTAAATCGACTCAACCAATAGTTGGTCCGCTGAGACGTGTGATCCCGTCTATTGGCAGTATTGATGTCGCAACGCTTCTGTTCGCCTATGTGCTTTGTGTCGGCAAGTTTGTTGCGCTTTTTTTGATTGCTTCTGGCGGCAGCTTTACCTTCAGTGCAGACTTTTTATTCTTTGGACTTCTATCTTTGCTCAAGGCTGCCGGAGGCCTGTTATTCTGGGTACTTTTGATTCGTGCTATTTTAAGTTGGGTCAGCCAAGGTCGCAGCCCAATTGAATATGTGTTCCATCAGTTAACGGAACCTATGTTGGCACCAATACGACGCATACTCCCAGCAATGGGTGGCTTTGACCTAAGTGTGTTAGTGCTGTTTATTGTGCTGCAGTTTGCTAACTTTTTGATGGGTGACTTCGTAGGACCGATCTGGTTCCGTTTGTAATGGCAGCAGTGCTATTCGACGGTGATGATTTATTGCTGCGGGTGTACGTTCAACCCAAGGCAAGTCGGGATAAATTGGTAGGAGAACATGGTGAAGAGTTCAAGATCGCCATTACCGCGCCACCGATAGACGGAAAAGCGAATAGTCACCTAAGTAAGTTTCTCGCTAAGCAATTTAAAGTCCCAAAAGGACAAATTGTGATAGAAAAAGGAGAGTTGGGTCGGCATAAACTGATACGCGTCGTCGCGCCAGCGCTGATCCCAAACGAGTTTCGAGCCCTCTTATGAGGGCTTTTTTGAAGGAGAAGTATGATGTGTCGCTTATTGATAACATTCGCCTGCTTGTTGTGGTCCTTTGTCGCCACCGCAGAGCAATTCAAAGCCATAAAAGATATAGAAGCGCACTACGTAGTGTTTAACTCCACTTTTTTGACACCCAAGGTGGCAAGAGCCTACGATTTGAAACGTAATGAATACACCGCGATTGTCAATATTAGCTTGTTGGATCGTTTGAGTGTGGGTAAGCCAGTCTTAGCGGGCAAAGTCAAAGGCACTGCTATGAACCTTTTGGGGCAGAGCAAAGTGCTCGAATTTAGAGAAGTTCGTGAAGGCAATGCGATCTACTATTTAGCTCAGTTTTCCATTGTAAACCAAGAGCTATATCGCTTTACCATTGATGTCGATGCCGGAATCAAGGGCAAGGGTCAGATTAAATTTAACCAAACCCTGTATGCAGAATAGCAGGGCATAAGCAGAGATAAACAGATGAACAAGAAGATTGTGCTAGCCACGGGTAATCAAGGCAAAGTAAAAGAAATGGCAGATCTGCTGTCAGATTTTGGGTTTGAAGTAAATGCACAGAGCGAGTTTCAGGTTTCCGAAGTCGCAGAAACAGGCACAACCTTTATCGAGAACGCGATTATCAAAGCGAGACACGCGGCTCAGGCAACGGGCATGCCAGCGATTGCGGACGATTCAGGGCTCGAGGTTGATTATCTAAAAGGAGCGCCAGGCATTTACTCTGCGCGTTACTCCGGTGAGGGAGCGACCGACCAGCGCAACCTAGAAAAGTTACTTGCGAACATGCAAGGCGTCCCTGAAGAACAGAGAAGCGCTCGTTTTCATTGCGTATTAGTCTTGATGCGTCATGCTGACGATCCAACACCGATTGTTTGTCACGGTAAATGGGAAGGGCGTATCTTAACGGAAGCCAGTGGTGACAATGGCTTTGGGTATGATCCCATATTCTTTGTTCCTGAGGACAACTGCAGTTCCGCTCAACTAGAACCTGTGCGTAAAAAACAATTATCTCATCGCGGTAAAGCGCTTAAACAGCTTTTTGCGACAGTAGAGGCTCAAGGTCTGTAAGTTATGTTAATACCACCGCCACTAAGCTTATACATTCATATCCCTTGGTGTGTGCAGAAGTGCCCTTATTGCGACTTCAACTCTCATGCACAAAAAGGAGAGATCCCACAACAGGCCTATATTACAGCGCTTTTGGAAGATCTTGATCAAGATATTGAACACTTTGAACTCGATCAGAGTCGCTCTTTGCACTCTATTTTTATTGGTGGTGGCACGCCAAGTTTGATTGAGCCGGAATATATCGAACAGCTGTTAACGCAAGTCGCGCAGCGTATCCCTTTCCGTGAAGGGATTGAGATTACGATGGAAGCTAATCCAGGCACCATTGAAGCCAAACGCTTTGAAAAATATCGTCAAGTGGGTGTTACTCGTATCTCCATTGGTGTTCAGAGCTTTCAAGATGAGAAGCTATCTAGGCTAGGACGTATTCACGGCAAGAGCGAGGCAGTCGCTGCTGCCGAGTTGGCTCATATCATAGGGTTAAATAGCTTCAATTTAGACTTGATGCATGGACTACCCGATCAGTCAGTTGAAGACGCGCTTGGTGATTTACAGCGGGCTATCTCGTTGCAACCACCGCATTTGTCTTGGTATCAGTTGACGATTGAGCCTAACACGTTGTTCTACTCAAAGCCGCCAGTGCTGCCGGATGATGATGATTTGTGGGATATCTTCGAGCAAGGGCACAAGATGTTGCAGCAAGCAGGGTACGTGCAATACGAAACATCGGGTTACAGCAAACCGGAGTTTCAATGCCAACATAACCTCAACTATTGGCGTTTTGGCGACTACTTGGGGATTGGCTGTGGGGCGCATGGCAAGCTCAGTTTTGCAGATGGTCGTATTGTAAGAACAACCAAGGTTAAGCATCCTAGAGGTTATCTCAACATGCTTAAGCCGTACCTGAGTGATGACGTTGAGGTGGCAGAAGAAGATAGACCATTTGAGTTCTTTATGAACCGATTTAGACTACTAGAACCTTGTCCTAGAATCGAGTTTTCTCAGCGAACGGGTCTTGATGAAGGCTTCATTGCTGACAAAATTGAGTGGGCTATTAATAAAGGCTACATTGATCAGACCGTAAGTCATTGGCAGGTAACAGAGAAGGGACGTTTGTTTCTTAATGACTTACTTGAAGGGTTTATGTAAAAGAAAGGGTTTATGTAAAAGAAAGGGTTTATGTAAAAGAAAAGAGAGGCATCGCCTCTCTTCCACTTTGTGAGCTACCTAAAAGATCGAGCGACCAATACGCTCTGACAGCAACTCTAGTGCACGAGTACCAGCCAGAGAGTTGCCCGATTTATCCAATTCAGGAGACCAAACGGCGATAGTCATTTCCCCCGGTACGACAGCAATAATACCGCCACCTACCCCAGACTTACCTGGCATCCCGACGCGGTAAGCAAATTCACCAGCACCATCATAAAGACCACACGTTGCTAACAGTGAGTTTAATTGCTTGCTTTGTGTCGCGGTAACAACCTGTTTTTTTGTATGAACACACTGACCTTTGTTCGCGAGATAGCTAAAGGTTTTAGCCAAATCGACACAGTTCATCTTGAGCGCACACGCATGAAAATAGTTGTTCAGTACTGGAATGACATCATTATCGAAATTACCAAATGAACGCATAAGATAGGCAATCGCGGCATTGCGATCGCTGTGCATCATTTCTGACGCGGCGACGACTTTGTCGTAAACCACATGAGCATCACCGGACAACTGACGTACAAACTCTAACAAGCGCTGCCTTGGGGCGGACAGTCGGCTTTGTAGTAAGTCTGCAACGACGATAGCACCCGCATTGATAAACGGATTGCGAGGAATACCTTGTTCCATCTCCAACTGGATCATGGAGTTAAAGGCTTGCCCTGATGGTTCCTTACCGACACGTTTCCAGATCTCCTCGGGCTTGTAGAGCATCATCGCCAAAGTAAGACTTAAAGCTTTTGAGATCGACTGAATAGAGAAAGCCTCTTGAGCATCTCCAGCGGTAATGATCTCACCTTCATTGGTGTAGACAGCGATGCCCAGCTTATTGTTTGGCACTCTAGCCAATGCCGGGATATAGTCGGCAACTTTTCCTTGTCCCAAAAGCTCAGAGGCTTCGGCAAGGATTTGTGACAAGATCGATTGTGTTGGTTTCATAGTTCGATTTCTCCCAACGATAGCGCTAAAAAAAGCCAACATAACGTTGGCTTAATATCATCCGCTTAGTTTTAACTATAGCTAAAAAGTTAAGCGGTTCTGCGGTATTTGATGTCCCATACACCGTGACCTAATCTATGACCACGAGCTTCAAATTTGGTCAGAGGGCGGTCTTCTGGACGAGGAATAAAGTCGCCTTGCTCGGCAATATTGCTATAGCCCGGAGCTTGGTTCATCACCTCAATCATATGTTCAGCATAGTTTTCCCAGTCTGTTGCCATATGGAAAATACCCGAATCAAGGTTCAGCTTGCTTCTTACCATCTCTGCAAAGTCTAATTGAACAATGCGGCGCTTGTGGTGGCGTTTCTTGTGCCATGGGTCAGGGAAGAAGAGTTGAACTGCACTTAGGCTACCTTCAGGGATCATGTTGGCGAACACTTCTACGGCATCGTGGCACATGACTCTTAGATTGGTAACACCAGCATCGCGCGCCGCTGACAGACAAGCACCCACACCTGGGCTGTGTACTTCAATACCGATGAAGTTTTTCTCAGGCGCATTTTTAGCCATTTCAACTAATGAGGCACCCATACCGAAGCCAATTTCTAGAACAACCGGGTTGTTGTTGCCAAACACTTGCTCCCAATCTAGCAGTGACGCTTGATAGTCGATACCCATCGTTGGCCAACACGCTTCCATTGCCAACTCTTGGCCTTTGGTTAGTCGTCCTTCACGACGAACAAAACTGCGCACTTTGCGGATCAGTTTGCCATCTTCTGTGTATTCGTTTGTGGTCACTTCACTCATGGGATGTTTGCCTGTTCAATCAATAATCAGAGCGGGAATTATCCAAAGAATTCGCCGTCAAGCAAGCATTATTCGATAAGAAATTCACGCAGTTTTACTTCTTTTACTAAGTGTGGTGCAATTTGCGGCAAATTATAAGATAAATGAGACGAATAGTGACGCCTTTTGCACGCTCAATATTGGATTGGTACCAATTGTACGGTCGGAAAGAGTTGCCTTGGCAACAAGATAAGACCGCCTACAAGGTATGGCTATCAGAGATTATGCTTCAGCAAACACAGGTAGCAACGGTGATTCCATATTATCATCGCTTCTTGGAACATTTCCCAACTGTTGAATCCTTAGCAAACGCACCGCAAGATGAGGTGCTACATCTTTGGACAGGGTTGGGTTACTACGCTCGAGCAAGAAACTTACATAAAGCTGCAAAGGTAGTAGTCGAGCAGTATGCTGGTGAATTCCCGCAAGATCTTGAGCAGATGGTTTCGCTACCGGGTGTTGGACGCTCGACGGGAGCGGCGGTGTTATCGTCGGTTTACAAGCTTCCTATGACGATCTTAGATGGTAATGTAAAGCGCACTCTAGCACGATGCTTTGCCGTTGAAGGTTGGCCGGGGCAAAAGAAGGTAGAGAACCAATTGTGGTCCATTGCTGAGCAACATACTCCTAATGAAGATACAGACCAATACAACCAAGCTATGATGGACATGGGGGCGATGGTTTGCACGCGCAGTAAACCTAAATGCTCACTGTGCCCGGTATCAGATTTGTGTGTCGCGAATAAACAAGGTAATCCATTAGACTATCCGGGTAAAAAGCCTAAGAAGCAGAAACCAGAAAAAGAGACCTGGTTTGTGATCATCAAATACCAACAGCAGGTATTCTTGGCTCAACGTCCACCGACGGGAATTTGGGGGGGCTTATTTTGCTTTCCTGAGAGTGCATCATCGGATATTTCGTCTTCACTGGCCGACTTGGGAGTGCGGGAACAAGATATTTGCTCACAACAGATTGGGATCGCATTTCGTCATACTTTTAGCCATTACCATTTAGATATCACACCGTTTGTCGTGACTGTCGACAGACAACCCACAATGGTAATGGAACAGTCGAAAGGTCTTTGGTATAACATTAACCAACCCGATAAGGTAGGCTTAGCTGCTCCAGTAAAACAGCTAATCGACACCTTAACACGTGAATAATTGAGGATAACATTATGAGCCGTATGGTTTTTTGCGCTCGACTTCAGAAAGAAGCAGAAGGTCTAGACTTCCAACTTTACCCTGGCGATTTGGGTAAGCGTATTTTTGACAATATTTGTAAGGAAGCTTGGGGACAATGGCAGGCTAAGCAAACCATGCTGATCAATGAGAAAAAACTCAACATGATGGATCCTGAGCACCGCAAGCTACTTGAGACCGAGATGGTAAACTTCTTGTTCGAAGGCAAAGATGTTGTCATTGATGGCTATACGCCACCGTCAGAATAATTGATTTGGAATCGTCAAACACCACCGTAAGGTGGTGTTTTTAATGCTGTCTATGAAAAAAATAATTTACTTTTTGTTGCCCATTTTACTATTGGGCTGTAGTCGAGAGTTTATTGAAGGCATCTATGATGTGAATTATGAACCGACTAACCGTTTTGCTAAAAACCTGGCGGAGCTCCCCGGTCAATATGTCAAAGATACTGCGGCACTGGATGCGTTGATCAATAGTTTCAGTGGCAATATTGAAAAACGGTGGGGTAGTCGAGAGGTTAAGTTTGCAGGCAAGAGCAACTATGTCAAATACATAGACAACTATCTGAGTCGTGCTGAGGTTAACTTTAGTTCGGGCTTGATAACGATTGAAACGGTATCGCCAACAGAGCCAGAAAAGCACCTAAAAGCGGCCATCATCACAACGTTACTGACACCTGATGACCCTTCAAGTGTGGACTTATTTTCTTCTAAAGAGATTAAGTTGGAGGGGCAGCCGTTCCTATATAATCAAGTTGTAGACCAGGAAAAAAAGCCGATCCAGTGGTCTTGGCGCGCCAGTCGCTTTGCTGACTACCTGATTGCGAATAAGATCAAAACCAAGAAAGTGGATTATAAACAGGCCTACTATGTTGAAATCCCGCTGGTGGCGGATCACTTTCAACAGCGCAGTTACCAATACTCAGATATTGTTCGACGCGCTTCACAGCGTTACGATATTCCTGAAGATCTAATCTATGCCATCATCAAAACGGAAAGCAGTTTTAACCCTTATGCAGTGAGTTGGGCTAATGCGTATGGTCTAATGCAAGTTGTACCGAAAACGGCCGGCAGAGACGTGTTTAAGCTCGTCAAGAATCGCTCTGGGGAGCCTACGCCTGAGTATCTGTTTAATCCTGAGCAAAATATTGATACTGGTACAGCGTATTTCTATATCCTTAAAAATCGCTACCTGAAAGAGGTGAGTCATCCTCTCTCGTTAGAGTACAGCATGATTTCTGCCTACAACGGTGGCTCGGGTGGGGTGCTAAAAACTTTCCACTCGGACAGAAAGCGAGCGATGCGAGATCTTAACTCGCTACAACCGAGTCAAGTCTATTGGGCGTTAACAAAAAAACATCCAAATTCGGAAGCGCGTAGATACCTAGAAAAAGTAACAAAATTCAAAAAAGATTTTAACGCCGGCAAGGGCTAATAAGTGAATTTGCCGAAAAATACAGCACTTGCACGTTTTTTTGAATTTTTTTTTAAAAACAAGTTGACGGGAGGACGGAAAATCCGTTTAATAGCGCTCCGTTGCCCGGATAGCTCAGTCGGTAGAGCAGAGGATTGAAAATCCTCGTGTCGGTGGTTCGATTCCGCCTCCGGGCACCACAATTTAGATTGTTGGTGCTTTGAAAAACAAGTAGCAGCGATAAAGCATTTAGTGTGCCGACTTAGCTCAGTAGGTAGAGCAACTGACTTGTAATCAGTAGGTCACCAGTTCGATTCCGGTAGTCGGCACCATTAATTTGCCTCGATAGCTCAGTCGGTAGAGCAGAGGATTGAAAATCCTCGTGTCGGTGGTTCGATTCCGCCTCGAGGCACCATTATTTGGTGCTAAACACAATAGATTGCCGTAAGGCATTGTGTTGACACAAATAATTCCCCCTTAGTTCAGTTGGTAGAACGGCGGACTGTTAATCCGTATGTCGCAGGTTCGAGTCCCGCAGGGGGAGCCACTTTAGAAAAGCCTCATCGAAAGATGAGGCTTTTTGCTTTCTAGCGTTTGGAGATTCCTAGCGTCTAGCGATTTCTAACGTTTGTTCATTTCATCTGCCATCTGCACATCAATCTTTCTCAGCCTGTTTAGCTCGTTCAATGAGAGGAGTAATCGTTGAGCCCTGAATGAGGATAGAGAAGACAACCACTGAGTAGGTCATCACCAAAATGATCTCTTTGACATCGATGAGCTTCTCTTCAATGACCCAGATACCGGAAGGGATAGAGAGCGCCATTGCCATTGCTAAGCCGCCTCTAAGTCCACCCCAAGTTAGAATTTTTATTGACCAAGGGTTATAGCTTCGATAACGCTCAAAGCCTTGATAAGCGAGTTTGACGCTAAGGTATCGAGCGACCAGTACTAATGGAATAGAAAAGGCCATCAATACAAAGTCCTCTTTATGGAACTGAAACAGTAGCATTGACATACCGATAAGTAAAAATAGGATGCTGTTGAGAAACTCATCGACAAGTTCCCAAAAATGGTCGAGATGATATTCCGACTCCTTGGTAAATCCTCGTTCACGAGTCCAGTTACCGACCATAATGCCAGACACGACCATAGCGAGAGGTCCTGACACTTCTAATACTTCAGCAAGTGCGTAACCTGCGGTAGGTATCGCAGTGGTAAAAAGCAGTGCCATGGTGGAATCATCCGTCGCACTAATCAGAGAGTGGAAAAATATCCCAAGCACCAGACCATATAAAATACCGCCACCTGTTTCTTGTAAAAACAGCAATGCCACAGTGCTTGCATTAGGTAGTTCGGTGCCAAAGGCGATAGAGAACAGGGTAATGAAGATCACTAAACCGAAACCATCATTAAATAAAGACTCGCCTTCTATTTGAGTAGAAATACGCTTTGGGGCGTGCAGTTTTTTTACAATGGCCAATACAGCGATGGGATCGGTAGGAGAGATCAGGGCGCCAAACAACAAGCAGTAAATCAGGTCAAACTTGATACCAATGACGAAGCAGAAACCATAGAGACCAAAGCCAATAAAAAAGGTAGAAAATAGAGTAGCGCCTAATGCTAAGACGGTGATCTCCCATTTTTGGTCTTTTAAGTTCGGTAATTTAATACCTAACCCGCCACCAAACAGCAAAAAGGCTAAGATCCCTTGCAATAAAAAGTCTTCAAAGTCGATTTCAGTCATGACCTTGGTGGCGAGTTGTGTCAATTGAAACCAATCATTTTGACCAGCAATTAAAATCAGTAGAGACAGCAGCATAGATCCTGCCGTAATTGCTATGGTGGTCTGCATTTTTCCCACCTTATGGTTGATGAAAGCGATCAGCATGGCTGCTGCGGACAGAAAACAGAAAGTTTGATATACGGTCATTTTTTTACCCAGCTTTAACTTGTCTTAGTTTGGCTTTGATTGCAGTTAAGTCGAGCCACCTCTGTCATTAAGATTAGTGCTGTTTACCCAAAACTGTTTATTACCCAAGCTGTTTATTTTTGTTGTTCATTGCTTTGCACCGTAAAGGTGTGTCGATAACAGAAACACTTGCTCTAGTTTGGTGGGTTGGTTACTGTGAAGCGCTAAGGAAGCAATCAAAAAGTATTTTAGACGTCTAGATTTCTAAAATATCTGTGATACGATGACAAAATCATCATGGAACGAGGCAGTATCGTGGCAAGTAATAAAAGACAGCAGGTTGAAGCTCAATTGAAACAACGCATTCTTCTGATTGACGGAGGAATGGGCACAATGATTCAAGATTATAAATTGGAAGAGCAGGACTATCGAGGTGAGCGATTTGCTGACTGGCATAGTGACTTGAAAGGAAATAACGATCTTTTAGTGCTGACTCAACCAGAGTTGATCCATAACATCCATAACGCTTACCTCGAAGCCGGTGCGGATATTCTTGAAACTAATACCTTCAACGCTACCACGATTGCGATGGCTGACTATGACATGGAGTCTTTGAGTGCTGAGATTAACTACCAAGCGGCTAAGCTTGCTAAAGCAGCAGCTGATGAGTGGACAGCAAAGACACCAGAGAAACCACGTTATGTTGCGGGTGTTTTAGGTCCCACCAACCGCACTTGCTCAATTTCTCCAGATGTGAATGATCCAGGCTACCGTAACGTCTCTTTTGATGAACTGGTTACCGCTTACTCTGAATCGACTCGTGAGCTTATTCGTGGCGGCTCCGATCTTATCCTAATTGAAACCATTTTCGATACCTTGAATGCCAAGGCGTGTGCATTTGCGGTTGAAACCGTGTTTGAGGAATTAGGTATCACGCTCCCCGTGATGATTTCAGGCACGATTACCGATGCTTCTGGTCGCACATTATCAGGACAGACAACAGAAGCATTCTATAACGCGCTTAGACACATCAATCCAATATCCTTTGGTTTAAACTGCGCATTGGGTCCTGATGAATTGCGCCAATATGTGGCAGAGTTATCACGCATTAGCGAGAGCTTTGTCTCTGCGCACCCTAATGCGGGGCTTCCCAATGCATTTGGTGAATATGACCTATCTCCAGAGGATATGGCACAACACATTGCTGAGTGGGCACAAAGTGGTTTCCTGAACCTTGTCGGTGGCTGTTGCGGTACAACGCCAGAACATATTCGCCAAATGGCGCGAGCGGTTGAGGGAGTGAAACCGCGTTCACTGCCTGAGATACCGGTAGCGTGTCGGTTATCGGGTCTGGAACCACTCACGATTGAAAAAGAGAGCCTATTCATCAATGTCGGTGAGCGAACTAATGTTACCGGCTCTGCCCGCTTTAAACGCTTAATCAAAGAAGAGTTATACGATGAAGCGTTAGAGGTGGCTCGTCAGCAAGTTGAAAATGGTGCCCAGATCATCGATATCAACATGGATGAAGGCATGCTTGATGCTGAAGCTTGTATGGTGCGCTTCTTAAAACTGTGCGCTTCTGAGCCAGAAATTTCCAAAGTGCCTATCATGGTGGATTCTTCTAAATGGGAAGTGATGGAGGCGGGCTTAAAGTGTATCCAAGGCAAGGGGATCGTTAACTCTATCTCGCTCAAAGAGGGCAAAGAGAAGTTTGTTGAGCAGGCTAAGTTAATTCGTCGCTACGGTGCAGCCGTGATTGTGATGGCTTTCGATGAACTTGGTCAGGCTGAAACCAGAGGGCGCAAGTTAGAGATTTGTAGCAAGGCGTATCGAATTCTTGTCGACGAAGTCGGTTTCCCACCAGAAGATATTATTTTTGACCCCAACATTTTTGCAGTCGCCACGGGTATTGATGAGCACAATAATTACGCCGTCGACTTTATTGAGGCTGTGGCTGATATCAAGCGAGATTTACCTCATGCCATGATTTCTGGTGGTGTGTCCAACGTCTCATTCTCGTTCCGCGGTAATAACTATGTGCGTGAAGCTATCCACGCGGTATTCCTCTATCACTGTTTTAAAAACGGCATGGATATGGGGATCGTGAATGCGGGTCAGTTGGAGGTTTACGACAATGTGCCGACGGAACTAAGAGAAGCGGTTGAAGATGTGGTGTTAAACCGTCGAGATGATGGCACGGAACGCTTGCTCGATATTGCGGCGCAGTATGCGAATAAGGGCGTCGGCAAAGAGGATGATGCTTCCGCTTTAGAGTGGCGTACTTGGCCGGTTGCCAAACGCCTTGAGCATGCACTCGTTAAAGGGATTACAGAGTACATTGTTGAGGACACAGAAGAGGCTCGCCTGCAAGCTTCTAAGCCTTTAGAGGTGATTGAAGGACCTCTAATGGATGGTATGAATGTGGTGGGGGATCTGTTTGGTGAAGGGAAAATGTTCCTGCCACAGGTGGTTAAATCCGCGCGAGTGATGAAACAAGCCGTTGCTCATTTAGAGCCATTTATTAACGCTGGAAAAGAAGCGGGCAGATCTAACGGTAAAATTCTATTAGCCACCGTGAAAGGAGATGTTCACGATATCGGTAAGAACATTGTCGGTGTGGTTCTGCAGTGCAATAATTTTGAGATTATAGACCTAGGAGTAATGGTTCCTTGCGAGACTATTCTTAAAGTCGCCAAAGAAGAAAACGTCGATATCATCGGTCTTTCAGGCTTAATCACCCCTTCTCTTGATGAAATGGTACATGTGGCAAAAGAGATGGAACGCCAAGGTTTTGATGTTCCATTATTAATCGGTGGCGCAACCACTTCAAAAGCCCACACCGCGGTTAAAATTGAGCAAAACTATCGCGAGCCAGTGGTGTACGTGAACAACGCATCACGCGCAGTAGGGGTTTGTACTTCCTTGTTATCCAATGAGTTGAAGCCCGCTTTTACCGAGAAGCTCGATCTTGATTATGAACGCGTACGAGATCAGCATAATCGCAAGAAACCACGTACTAAACCGGTCACCTTGGAGCAGGCTCGCGCCAATAAAGTCGCCATTGATTGGCAAACCTACACGCCGCCTGTACCGGTCAAACCTGGAGTACATGTGTTTGAGAATTTCGACGTAGCAACGCTAAGAGGCTATATCGATTGGACGCCATTCTTTATGACGTGGTCGCTGGTGGGCAAATTCCCCGCTATTTTTGAGCATGAAGAAGTGGGTGAGGAGGCTAAGCGTCTCTATCAAGATGCCAATGAGTTACTCGATCGGGTAGAAAGAGAAGGCTTGCTTAAGGCAAGCGGCATGGCGGCGCTTTTCCCTGCAGCGTCTGTCGGCGATGATATTGAGGTCTACACCGATGAATCGCGAACTCAAGTTCGTAAGGTGCTTCATAACTTACGTCAACAGACTGAGAAACCTAAAGGGTATAACTATTGTCTTTCTGACTATATTGCGCCTAAAGAGAGTGGCAAAGCCGATTGGATTGGTGCATTTGCCGTGACCGGTGGGATTGGAGAACGAGAGTTAGCGGATGAATATAAAGCGCAGGGTGATGACTACAATGCCATTATGATTCAAGCGGTAGCGGATAGATTAGCCGAAGCTTTTGCCGAATATCTTCACGAAAAAATGAGAAAAGAAATCTGGGGTTATTCGTCAGACGAATCACTGAACAATGAGGAACTGATTCGAGAGAAGTATCAAGGGATCCGTCCAGCACCGGGTTATCCGGCTTGTCCTGAGCATACTGAAAAAGGCGCACTGTGGGACATCTTAGAAGTAGAGCAGACGATAGGCATGTCTCTAACAACGAGCTATGCGATGTGGCCGGGAGCCGCTGTATCAGGCTGGTATTTCTCCCATCCAGACTCTCGCTATTTTGCCATTGCGCAGATCCAAGAAGATCAGTTGCAGAGTTATGCGGATCGTAAAGGTTGGGATCGTCTTGAAGCTGAGAAGTGGTTAGGTCCCAATATTAGCTAAAATTTTTTGATAGCATAAAATGTTTAACGCCCTTGTTTGTGAAAGCAAACAAGGGCTTTTTATATTAATTATGATCTCAAATTTAAAATAATGTGGTGTGTACCTTGGTGGCTGACTCTCATGTTGATATAAGCCTCAATGTGAAACTTGTTGTCTAGTTTACGCTGACTCTTTTCAACCATAGAAAGAGAGGCTAGCGATGAACAACGCCAAGCAAATTTTAAAGCAAATACAGCAACTTCCTTTACACCCTCAATGCTTAGAGGAGAGAGAGCATTTTTTATCACTGATACATCAATACATACAAGCGTCTGGTGATTCCGATGTATTTGCCAAGATAGTCGATTATCGAGCTTTTGAAATCCGAGAATTGGCCAATGATGACGACAATACTGATAACTTGAAGCACACTTTCACCTGCTCTACCGCTAAGTACCTTATCTCCCACTCCTCACTACCCACCTTTCCCGTTCATTACTCCCATATTGAATGTCTTGCCAATGTGTATTTCGACCACATTCTTGATTGTTGGGCTGAATACCTTGTATTTTCAATCCACTATCGAGCTAAGAACATGGATGAAGCCGTCGCTGAATACAATGAATCAATAGTAGATAGTGATGACCATTATCATAGCGAGGTTGTTGATGATATTTCTCTGGATGAGCGACGGTTTTTGACCTGTTTTTCTAATCAACTACTTAGCCTTTCTGACGCCAATGTTTTGATAAATATAGAAACATTCATCAAGCGTGAGGGGTGGTATGAGATGTTGTACGATATGGAGATCTCAGCCAGAGGTGAGCACTTTATTTTATATCAAAAAGTGGCCGAAACCATGCTAATATGCAGTAGTGTGAATATTAGGCGTTGGGGGAATAAGCAGACTTGGCTGGCTTTTTCTCCCTTTTTTCAAAGCGCCAAATGGAGCATGAAGCTTGATGAAAATAAACTGCGCAGTTTGGAGTTTTTTGGCTTGTTGGGTTCTGGTTCGTCCAATGATTTGAGTATGGATTCGATCGATAAGTTTGATAGAAGTCTAATACAGAGCATTAGTAATCAAGATGCCATGTGTGAAGTGATAAGATTAGCGATAGCCGCACCGGCTAGAAAATTAAACCAGCTGTTGTTCGAAATGACCAAGGCACTAATGATAGCGTTAGACCAACTTGGATTTCAGGCGGTTTATATCATTACAGAGCAGCCTGCTATTAGGTACTTTTTTGAATCAGTCAATAACGCATATGCTGATGTTAGCCCTTATGTGTCTGTGTGCGAATTCAAAGTGTCTGAATATGCGCCAGTGACAGAGCAGGGCATTTACTTTAGTCATCCTATGAGTCAAGCAATATCTCAGTGCGATTACAAAGGTTATTACCAAAGAGTGTTATCGGTGCGAAAGCAGATGAAATTAAATACAAGGAATATGTTGGCGGATGAATAGTAGGGTGATGGATGCCTTTTCTCATTTTTCGGGTGTCTTTCTCATTTTGGTTGCTTTGGCGCTGTTATTTTGGCTGCCGTATTTGCGTTATGCATTTTCGGCTAGCCAAGTAAAAAGTCGTCAAATCACCCATCGATTTTACTACTGTTACACGGTATCCATAGCAATATGGATACTTTCCAATGCTTACTTCCAAAGTGACTTGTTGGTTAATCATTCAGAGCAGGTGGCCATTTCGATGGCCATCATAGCGAATTTATTCTGCTTCTTTGCTTTGTTATTTGGTTATCTTTTTTCTGCCAGCCTCAGAGAAACTGAAAGTGATGTCGCTATTGGGGATTGGCAAAAGATACTCTCAGTGATTCTTATTAGTCTGGCGTTAATTCTCAATTTAACACCAGGGCTCACTGTTCATGCTGTTGATATTATATCGGCAGGCAACTTCGTGATTGAGTTTGGTCCCTATAATGGGTTGTTTTTCTTATCTGCTCCAATTCTTATTTCTCTCACGCTGATTAACTTCTTCACACTGAGACAAAAGGGGCAGTTGTTACTGCGCCAGAAGTCATCTTATATGATCGCGGGTGTACTGATTTTTATGAGTTCGACGCTGGTCGTTTTGGTCGTAATTCCTGTTGTATTCCATAACTTTGCTTTCGTCTGGTTACCGCCAGCTCTATCTGTCACTCAGGCGTTATTTATTGGCTATGCTTTGCGCAATACCGTCTTTTTCAGCTTCCGCTATTTGGCTGTGTTTGTATTGAGTCGAGTTCTGAATGGTTTGTTATACCTACTGCCGATTTTCTTTATTGCTAAAACCAGCATTGATAACAGTTACCTGGTGTTCTTTTGTTTGTGGACTTTAGTGACCGGTATTGCGTGGCATCACACAGCCAAGTTGAGCAATCTGTTACTCGGACATGTTGTGTACTTTGGGCAAGCGAATAAAGTTCAACAGATACATGAATTGGTGGATATTTTCCAGTTCTCTACCGAGCAAGGGATTATAGAGCTAGAGAAAATATTAGCACGGGGTTCAATAAAGATTGAGCGTGCAAACAATAGTTACGTTCAGCAATTAGTCCCCTATTTTAATGGTCCCAACAGTGTGTTGATCAAGGCTGAGATTGAATACAAACTGACACACATAGATTACCAACTGCAGCATGAGACGTTACAGCAGTTGCTGCAATTAATGAATGCAAGGAAGTTGTGTTTATTGCTGCCAATGTATGATGAAAACGGTGGTTTAAGTCATATTTTGATGGTGGAACAACAGGATGAATTAGAACGATTAACCTCGGTTGAGGAAGTTCAAGCTTTGCAACTGCTGTTCAAGAAAGCCCGTTATTTTATTGCAGCGCAAGATCAGGTGAATAAATCCAAAGGGTTGGTGGGTTCTATGGCCCATGAGATTCGTAATCCTCTGAGCAAATTGAGTTATCACTTCGAACGCATGAATAAAAGTATACTCTCATCCCCCAGTTCATCATCGATGAAGTTGGTCTACGATGAGTTGTTCGAAAGTAAAAAAGCGGTATTACTTGGTGCTAAATTCATTGAAGCCATACTGAGTGAGGCCAATGGTGATGGCATCAATAGCGAGCAATTTGAATACTACTCTTTGGCAAAAGAGACACTGAAAGCTATTGATGAATTCAGTTTTGACTCGCCGATTTATCGTCAGAGAGTTAGCTGCAATTTTGAAGCGGATTTTGTGTTTAAAGGTAATGATACCTTTTACTGTTTTGTGATTTTTAATTTACTTAAAAATGCCTCTCACTATTTTTCCAGTCATCCAGACAGCAGGATCACCGTGAGCACACACAGCGGTGAGGACTTTAACCGATTAGAGGTGTTGGATACGGGACCGGGTATTGCTGCGGAATACCTAGCGAACATATTTGATGACTATTTTACGCATGGTAAGCCTCAGGGAAGCGGGTTAGGTTTAGCTTATTGTAAGAAAGTCATTGAATCCTTTGGTGGAATGATCCGTTGTGAGAGTGAAGTCGGTCGATACAGTAAGTTTATTATTGAACTGCCTGATGTTGAGCAGCAATGGTTTGAGTCTAAGGCGTTTGAAGTCACACAGCAGCAAATGTCATGTAAGATTTTGATCGTTGGTGACTATCAATCTTATTCTGAGTTGCGGCATTACCTGCAGCCTATGCAGGGTATTGAGACTTACTGGCAGCAAAGCGTCAGTTCTATCCCTATCGAGTTGTTTGATACGGACTTTAGACTCATTTTGATTGCGGGTGATTCCTTAGCCGGCTCAATTAGCGAAGCCAATCAGATCAAGAGTGGGGCGCTAGGTCAGAAAGCACAAACTAAGCCATTGCTCTTTGTTGCCAACAGCCAAGATGAACAGCCAATTATCAGTAGTGAAGATAGGTATGTATTCCATGCAGAGATCTACACGGGAGGAAATCAGGTTGTTTTCTTAAACGAACTGGTGAAAGTGATTGCGCATCCATCGTTTAATGACGCCGGAAAGCTAGTCGGTAAACGAGTATTGGTGGTGGATGACATGGTCTCGAATCAGATGTTGGTGCAAACCTATTTATCGCAAGAGCAAGTGAAAGTTGATTTTGCAAGCAGTGGTATGGAGGCGGTAGAAAAGGCTCATGCCAACCAATATGACGCGATACTGATGGATACTCGAATGCCGCCGGGTATTGATGGGATTGAAGCTACACGTTTGATTCGCCTCTTTAATTCAGATGTGCCTATTTTGTCTCTTTCTGGTGAATCAATACCAGAAATTAAGTTACAAATAAAAGCGAGTATGAACGACTATTTGGATAAACCAGTAGACAAAAAACAGCTGGTAGAGAAGTTAGTAAAATGGAGCACACAAAGGCATGCTCCATTGGGACTGGATCGTAAGATGTAAGTGACCTTAAGAGTGCGCCTGTTTCGGGAAGACTTTGACCACTTTAATGCGGTTTTCTTCCAACTCGATGATCTCCATCTGGTGTTCTGCAACATGCACACTCAGGTGACTTTCTGGAATATCCTCAAGGTATTCCAGAATTAAACCGTTTAGAGTTCTTGGACCATCCGTCGGTAGCGTCCATTTAAGTCCTTTGTTGATATCACGGATATTGGCGCTGCCTTCAATGAGGAAGCTGCCATCTCCTTGAGGGGTGATTTCATCAGAAAGATTCGGTGACATAGAAGTGGTAAATTCGCCAACGATCTCTTCAAGAATATCCTCAAGAGTAATCAAACCAATGATGTCACCATATTCATCAACAATAAGACCGATACGCTCCTTATTTCGTTGGAACTTCAGCATCTGTACGTTGAGTGGCGTTCCCTCTGGAATAAAGTAAATCTCGTCAGCACTACGCAGCAGAGTCTCTTTGGTGAATTCATTCTTCTCTAGCATTAGGCGATAAGACTCTCTTAAGCGCAGCATGCCGACTACTTCGTCAATCTGGTCACGATAAAGGACCACTCGACCATGAGGAGAGTGAGTGAGCTGGCGGACAATAGATTTCCAATCATCATTAATATTAATGCCAGTGATCTCGTTCCGAGGGATCATAATATCGTTAACCGTCACATGCTCTAAATCTAGAATAGAGATCAACATATCTTGGTGACGTGTTGGTATCAGTGAGCCAGCCTCGTTTACCACGGTCCTTAACTCCTCAGAGCTGAGATGATCCTCATCATTATGGCTTGCTTTAACACCTAACAAGCGAATAAAGCCGTTGGTAATGAAGTTGACCAAGATCACGAGAGGCGATAGCAGCTTCATTAGCGCAGTCAAAACAATACTGCTGGTGAATGACACGCGTTCAGGGTAAAGGGTTGCTAGAGTTTTTGGTGTAACTTCCGCAAAAACCAAAATAACTAAGGTGAGGATACCGGTGGCGATAGCGACGCCTAAGTCACCATAAAGGCGTAAGCCAAGGACGGTAGCGATGGCTGAGGCAAGAATATTGACTAAGTTGTTACCAATAAGGATCAGACCGATCAGGCGGTCGGGGCGGTTGAGTAGCTTTTCTACTCGTTTAGCGCCGCGATGCCCAGTTTTGGAAAGGTGTTTAAGTCGATACCGGTTCAAAGACATCATCCCTGTCTCTGAGCCTGAAAAGTATCCGGAAATTACAATGAGACCTGCAAGAATCGCAAATAAAATACCGGTCGAAATGTCGTCCAAAACGCAAAAATTCCTTTAGTTGAGAGTGAGTTAATTAAGTGGTGGTCAAAGTCTAACCTTTTGTCAATCCAAATAGGGCGCGCTAGCTCCCATTCCATTGACTTCAATATTTAGCCTAAGATGATTTCACGTACAAAGCGACTGCCAAAGTAGGCTAAGCTCAGCAGTAAAGCGCCAGCTAGAGCAAACCAGGTGACTTTTTTACCACGCCAACCTTTGTGATAATGACCCCAAAGCAATATGCAATAAATTACCCAGGCAATACAAGACAGTATGCCCTTATGTGCTTTACCTTGCGCGAACATATCTTGTACAAACACAAAACCTGTGATCAAGGTTACAGTTAGTAATCCTGTTCCTACCAAAATGATCTTGAAAAGCTGCCTTTCAATCATCATTAATGGAGGAAGGTTAGGGTTTATCCCAAGCGCCTTTTTAGTCTTAAGCTTGTGATCTAACCAAGCCAATTGCAGTGCATAGAGGGCACCGATTGAGAGAGTAGAATACGAAAACAACGCTAAAGAAATATGAATTAATAATTTAGGGTTGTGTTCAAGGTGGGTAATAAATGCGGTAGGAACAAACGTAGCCGCTGCTAAGTTAATCGCAGCAAAGCTGTAGACCACGGGCAATAAAAACCAAATCCTTGTTTTTAGCATGGCAACACTCATAAATAGCGAAATAATAAAGCTAATTAATGAGGCGACATTGAGGATACTGAGATTTTGTCCATTGCCACTGAGAATAAGATCGCCAAGCAACCACGCGTGAAACACTAGGGCAAGGCATGCACTAGCGAGTACGGTTTTAGCGCGTATTCCAACCTGTTGCACTAGGCTTGGAATAATAGTGGCAATAGCAAGACCATATAAAATGACGGCCGCAATGGCAATTAGACTGTCCATCGTAACAAGAGAGTGATTTAAAAAAGGAATTATACCTTGCAATGCCCCTGCGGGCTATGTCGGATGTGAAAACAATTGACTTACTATTGAAAAATGCGGCAAGTAACAAAGCCAAGGTATGGTGATGACTGACTGAGACCGACTTGGGTATATGATGTGGCTAAGGTATACTCAGCGTAATTGATCGCATTAATTGAGCGAAGAGAAACAAATGTTTGAGAATTTAACCGACCGTCTGTCGAGTACGCTGAAGAATATCAGCGGAAAAGGACGCCTGACGGAAGACAATATTAAAGAGACGCTGCGTGAAGTGCGCATGGCACTGTTAGAGGCTGACGTTGCTCTACCTGTTGTTCGTGACTTTATTAAAGGTGTGAAAGAGCGCGCTGTCGGTGTCGAGGTTTCTAAATCTCTGACTCCAGGGCAAGAATTTATCAAGATTGTTCAAGCTGAGCTTGAATCCGTGATGGGCGCATCCAATGAAGCCCTTGATCTCGCGGCTCAGCCTCCAGCTGTGATCTTGATGGCGGGTTTACAAGGTGCAGGTAAAACGACCAGTGTTGGTAAACTCTCTAAGCTTCTTAATGAAAGAGACAAGAAGAAAGTCTTAGTTGTCTCTGCTGACGTTTATCGCCCTGCGGCGATTAAACAGCTAGAGACATTGGCGCAAGATGTGGGTGTTGATTTCTTCCCATCAACGCCAGATCAAAAGCCAATCGACATTGCCAACGCTGCCATCGAGCATGCTAAGAAGAAATTCTACGATGTGCTTATTGTCGATACCGCCGGTCGCCTCGCGGTTGACCATGAAATGATGGAAGAAATCCAAGCGCTGCATAATGCGGTTAATCCAGTTGAAACCCTGTTTGTTGTTGATGCAATGACGGGGCAAGATGCGGCGAATACTGCGAAAGCGTTTGGTGATGCGCTACCACTAACGGGTGTGATTCTAACCAAGGTTGATGGTGATGCTCGTGGTGGTGCTGCGTTATCAGTACGTCACATTACCGGTAAGCCCCTTAAATTTATGGGTGTGGGTGAGAAAACTGACGCCCTTGAACCTTTCCATCCTGACCGTGTGGCTTCACGTATCTTGGGCATGGGTGACGTTCTGTCGCTTATTGAAGACTTGCAACGTAATGTTGACCAAGAACAAGCTCAGAAAATGGCGAAGAAGTTCAAGGAGAAAAAAGGTTTCGACCTAGAAGACTTCCGTGAACAACTGGGCCAAATGCAAAACATGGGCGGCATGATGGGAATGATGGACAAGCTACCTGGCATGTCTAATCTTCCTGCGGATGTAAAAGATAAAGTTGATGACAAGATGTTTAAGCAGATGGAAGCGATCATCAACTCCATGACGATGAAAGAACGTCAACGCCCGGAATTGATCAAAGGCTCGCGTAAAAAGCGTATTGCTGCGGGTTCAGGCACTCAGGTACAAGACGTTAACCGTCTACTTAAGCAGTTCACTCAGATGCAAAAGATGATGAAAAAAATGCAGAAAGGTGGCATGCGCGGCATGATGCGTAACATGCAAGGTATGATGGGTGGCATGGGCGGAATGGGTGGCGGTGGCGGCGGTTTCAATCCATTTGGTCGATAATTACTCAGGTAGTTCGATTAGATTTCAAACTGTTACCTATATCACACTAGAACCACTGGTGAAAAAATAGCTAAAAGCCTTGCATTGCCTCGGAATAAGAGTAAAATTCCGAGGCTTTATTTTGGCACGAGACCTCAGGTTGCTCATTTGAGAAACAATTCTGAGGTCATTTTTATTATTGAGAAAGCAAAGAGGACGACATGGTAACCATTCGTTTGGCACGTCACGGCGCTAAAAAGCGTCCATTTTATCAAATCGTAGTAGCGGACAGCCGCAATGCTGCAACTGGCCGTTTCATCGAGAAAGTAGGTTTCTTTAACCCAACTGCTACTGGTCAAGAAGAAGGTCTACGTCTAGACCTAGACCGCGTTAACCACTGGGTTGGTCAAGGCGCGTCTCTATCTGACCGCGTTGCTAAGCTAGTTAAAGACGCTCAAAAAGCGGCTTAATTGTTAGCGAAGTAAAAGCAGTATGTCGATGAAAGGTAATGAAACAATGAGCGAACAAAACGAAAGAATTGTTGTAGGTAAATTTGGTTCTACTTATGGCATTCGTGGTTGGCTTAAGGTTTTTTCCTACACAGACAATCCTGAAAGCTTATTCGATTATAGCCCTTGGTATATTAACCAAAAGGGCAAATGGGTTGAGTACAAGGTTGAAAGTTGGAAGCGCCATAACAAAGGTATGGTGTGTAAATTAGAAGGTTTTGAGGTTCGTGAAGAAGCTCACCTGCTAACTAACTTTGAAATCGCAATTGACCCGACTGTACTACCTGAATTGTCAGAAGATGAATTCTACTGGCGTGAATTGTTTGGCATGCAAGTAGTAACCACAAAAGGTTATGACTTGGGTGAAGTGACCGATATGTTGGAAACGGGTTCAAACGATGTTCTTGTAGTAAAGGCTAATCTGAAAGACGCTTTTGGGCAAAAGGAACGGTTGATACCGTACCTTGAAGAGCAAGTGATCAAGAAAGTTGATCGCGAAGCTCAACGGATCGAAGTTGACTGGGATCCTGGATTCTAATCCATACATTAGTAACTAATAGAGCGAGAGAACAGATGTGGGTCGGCATTATTAGCCTTTTTCCAGACATGTTCCGCAGCGTTACTGATTATGGAGTAACAGGTCAAGCGGTTAAAAAAGGTCTATTGTCGATTGAGACTTGGAATCCTCGAGATTTCACTCACGACAAGCATCGAACTGTCGATGACAGACCTTACGGTGGTGGTCCTGGAATGTTGATGATGGTACAGCCTTTGCGCGATGCCATTACTGCAGCCAAGAACGCTTCACCGGGTAAGACGAAAGTCATTTACCTCTCTCCTCAAGGTCGTAAACTCGACCAACAAGGAGTTGAAGAGTTAGCGAAAAACGACAACCTCGTGTTGATTTGTGGACGCTACGAAGGGGTAGATGAGCGTATCATCCAAACCGAGGTTGACGAAGAATGGTCAATCGGGGATTTTGTGATGACGGGTGGGGAAATCCCAGCCATGACGTTAATTGATTCGGTTTCTAGGTTTGTTCCTGGAGTGCTTGGAGATTTTGCGTCGGCAGAGGAAGATTCTTTTGCTAATGGCTTGTTGGACTGTCCACACTTCACGCGTCCGGAAGTGCTTGACGGATTAGAGGTACCGAGTGTACTCAAATCTGGTAACCACAAGGATATTCGTCGCTGGCGACTGAAACAGTCGTTAGGCCGTACTTGGCTAAGAAGACCAGAACTCCTGGAAAACCTAGCTCTGACTGACGAACAGGAACAATTACTTGCCGAGTTCATTAAAGAACATCGAGATAATAGCAAGTAACCTATTTTATTTAGTATCAGTTTATTCTAGGAATTTAAGAACATGAGTAACATCATCAAGGCTCTTGAAGAAGAGCAAATGAAATCAGGCCTACCTAAATTTGCACCAGGTGACACTGTTGTAGTTCAGGTTAAAGTAAAAGAAGGTGACCGTGAGCGTCTACAGGCTTACGAAGGTGTTGTAATCGGCATCCGTAACCGTGGTCTACACTCTGCATTCACAGTTCGTAAAATCTCGAACGGTGAAGGTGTTGAGCGTACGTTCCAAACTCACTCTCCAATCGTTGATAGCATCGAAGTTAAGCGTCGTGGTGCAGTACGTCGTGCCAAGTTGTACTACCTACGTGAACGCTCTGGTAAGTCTGCTCGTATTAAAGAGAAACTTGCTAAGAAGTAATGCTATTAGATTAGCGTTCTCAAGAAGAAAAACGGAGTCCATTTGGACTCCGTTTTTTTATGCTTGTTGGTCGATTAATCAGAACAAATTTAGTAGTCGTTCTCAGACCAACCATCACTGTCTGACATATCAGGTGCGCCGGGAATAGAGTTTTCTTCGTCAGCCCATTCACCAAAATCGATCATTTGGCACTGCTTTGAGCAGAAAGGTCTAAATGGGCTATCTTTACTCCATACCACCTCTTGTTTACATTGAGGGCATGGGACAATAGTGGGTTTACTCATAATGGTTCCAGAGTTTTATTTCGGTAGTGGTAAATAGGTAGTAGTAAAATCTAGCTGCAAACGGCAAGTTCAAACTCGACATCTTTCGGGTAAGCTTGTCCGGATTCAAACGAGATAAACTTGATAGCAAAGCGGTTTTTGTGCCCAGAAATCATCGGATAGACGCCGTATTCCATTGGGATGGTTAATCGTAGAATATTGGCTTCTTCGGCATCACTTTGTAAAAATCCGGCTCGTGCAATTTGCGGTTTAAAGCGACCAGTTTCGCGAGTTAGCTTTAACCAAAGTTGTAGCGCATTCATTAATGGCTTGAGCGAGACCAACCATTTCTGCGCATCGTGATTTCTTTTTTCGAGAGGAAGGTGCAGCCAATAGTGCAATGATGGAAGATCGAAGCAGCAAGAACCACCCGGAAGTCCGAATCTTTGTCTAATAGCGCTAAGAAACTTATCTTCTTTCAGTGCTTGACCAAAGCGGTCTGCATTCATCAAATCTTTATGCACATCGTCTAAGCTATCAAGAATAGTATTCAGCGTTTCTTGATCGACCCCTTCGACATTGAGCCAGGCACGATACATGAGGCGCTGCTTTTCCAGGTCTTTTGCAAGTTCACTTTTCAGTTGGATCTGTTCAAAAATTTCCAACAGGTCGAATAACGATTTAAAAAACAGCAAGTACTGTGAATTATCTGAAAATGCCGAAGATTGCTGAAGCTGCCTCAACAGAGATTCAATTCTTAGGTATATTCTGGTTTTTTCGTTAAGAGGATGCTCGAATCTATTTGTGGTCATTGAATTAGCCTTTGTACACTTAGCGAGTATTTTCACAGATTTTCACTGCTTAATGCCAGATACTTTTTGTGTAATTGCGTGACTTGGGACATAAGTTGTGCGTTTTGAATATTATTATCAATAATATCATCGGCATGAGCCAGTCTTGTTTGTCTACTTGCTTGTGATTTGAGTATAGAACGGACTTGACCTTCAGGCACATTATCACGTGTTATAGTTCGGTCAATTTGTGTTTGTTCACTCACATCAACGACAAGTACTCGGTCTGCTAACGATTGTAATCCATTTTCAATCAGCAAAGGAACCACCAAAAGGGTATAAGGGCTTTGTGACTTGGCAAGCGCCTCCACCATACGTTGGCGAATGATTGGATGGAGAGTGCTATTGACCCATAACTTATCGTCTTCATTAGCAAAAATGATGTTTCTGAGTTTCGCTCGATCTAAGCTGCCATCAGGCTGCAAGATACGATCACCAAAGCGTTGACTTAGAGCAAGGAGACCTTCGGAACCTTTCTCTACCACCTCTCTGGCAATAACATCAGCATCGACCAATTCAATCGAAAAGTGTTGATGAAAAAGATTAGCCACCGTCGTTTTACCACTGGCAATCCCCCCGGTTAAACCGACGATAAGGCTCATACCTAGATACCTACGACACGAGTTAAATAATAATTGATAATCAGATCTCCCCACAAAGCGGCAACCCACCCCGCAATCGCAAGATAAGGACCAAACGGAAAAGCGACCTCAACCCCTTTGTTTTGCAAACGCAGTTGTATTAAGCCAAACATGATGCCAACGACCGATGAAAGTAAGATAATGAGCGGTAATTGCTGCCATCCAAGCCAAGCACCAAGAGCGGCGAGTAATTTGAAATCACCATAACCCATGCCTTCCTTACCGGTTAGCAGTTTGAACGCCCAATAGAGAGACCAAAGGCAGAGGTAGCCAATCATGGCTCCAACAATAGAATCCTGTAGAGAGACCGGTGAGATACCTAATGTTGCTAATAATATCCCCGCCCACATAAGAGGCAGTGTCAATTGATCAGGCAGCAACATGGTATCCAAATCAATAAAAGTGGCTGAGATTAAAATAAAAGTAAAAGCAATAAGCGCTAGGCTATATTCGCTGTAGCCAGTCGTGAAAGCCACAGTGAAAGCCAGCGTGGCGGTCAGTAATTCGATCAAGGGATAGCGCGCACTGATTTTAGCTTTACAGTGATGACATTTCCCCCCCAATATCAGCCAGCTGATGACAGGAATATTGTCTTGAATACGGATGTGAGTTTGACACTTAGGACAACGGGAGTGTGGTAGGTTGAGGTTAAATTTCCCCTTTGGAGGCGTAATCTTGTATTCGGGAAACGCTTCTGCACACTCTTGTCGCCAAGCTCGTTCCATCATGATCGGTAGGCGATGAATCACAACATTCAGGAAGCTTCCGACAATTAAGCCGAAAATAGCGGCAAATAAAGGATACAACCAAGGGTAATAAACAAACACATCCATGAGGGTCATCATAAGGTCAATAATTTAAACTGCGACTATCTTAGCCTAATACCGACAATAAGTTAAAGAGGGGGAGATACATTGCCAATACCAGTCCGCCAATAATGACGCCCAAAATAATCACAATGAAAGGTTCTAGTACTTGGTTAAGATTATCAACGACTTGCTCGATATCCAGTTCATAACGTTGAATGAGGTGCGTAAGCGTCTTTTCTAGCTGACCTGATTCTTCTCCAATCATCACCATTTGCAATAGCATTTCTGGAAAGGCTTGTGTTGTTCGCATCGCTGAATGGATGGCGGTGCCTGCGCTCACTTCGCTTTCCACCTGTTTTAATTGCTCAGCAACATAGCGATTGGTGAGTAACTGATAGCTTAGCTGCAATCCAGATAATAAAGGCAAGCCTGACTGAGTACAGATAACCAAAGTTCGAGCAACTTGTACGACGATGGATTTTAATAATAGTGACCCAAATAGAGGCAGTGTTAAAACATAGTGATGTACTCGGCGCTGAGTGGCTAAGTGATGACGATATATCAACCCAAGTAATGTGACGGTTATCCCGATGATCATTGCTGCGTGGGTTCCATGAGCGCTGACCCAAGCAGAGGCGTAGATCACGGTCTGAGTCAGTTTTGGCAGCGGTGCATCGAATTGCGCGAACATGGTCTCAAACTGTGGAATGACTTTGGTGAGCATAATGTAACAAACGATGACAGCAGCTAATAATACCGTTATCGGGTAGATAAAGGCTTTGGTGATTTTAGCCCGCATCATTTGCTGTTTTTCTCGATAGAGATTGATAAGACATAGTGTTTCACTAAGTTTTCCGGTCTGTTCTCCGGTTGTCACCATCTGAACAAAAAATTGATCAAAACATGTGTGAAACTCGCGCAGTGCTTCTGACAGGGTAAGTCCAGCCGTTATCTTACAATGGAGTCGATAGAGCAATAATTTAACGCTGTATTTATTATGAGTGTGCTCAATGAGCTTAATGGCATAGTCAATATTCACTCCAGCCTCAAGCATCGTTGCGAGTTGATTAGCGATCAGAGTGACATCGGTGCGATTGACGGGGTTAAATACACTCTTGAGTTTGGAGAAGCGACGTTTAGAGAGGGTTGTCATCTCGATTCGATGTTGACGTAATTGCTGTTGCAGTTCGTCACTGGATGAGGAAAACCACTCGCCTTGATGCGTCACACCATTGTTGTCATAGCCTTCCCAGTGGAAGAGTTGTATTGGATTTGATGCTGTATCAGCCATAGGCGTACTCAAGTGTTAGTTGGATTGTTTATTTGTGAGCGGGGCAGTTGCAAGTCAAAAGAAAACTCAAGGACTCGGAGTAGTTCTTGTTGACTCGTAATCCCTGATTCAAGGAGTTGAGCGGCAGAGTGAGAAATCGGGGTAAACCCTTCCTGTTTAGCTATCTGCTCAATCTGGTGCGGTAGCAGTTTCTGGTTCATCGCTTCGATGATTTTGGGAGTGATAATTAACAGTTCATACAGTCCGACCCGACCCAGATAGCCCTTGTGACAGTGGGAGCATCCTTTGGGGTTTGCATCGAAGCGCGTAGAGTGTGGTTGTTGGCAGTCCGGTTGGATTGGCAGTTTGCAGTGTGAACATAAACGGCGAACCAGTCTCTGAGATATGACCAAATTGAGTGCGGAGGCGAGATTGAAGCTATCGATTCCCATGCTACTTAAGCGTGCAAGGGTTTCTAATGCGGAGTTAGTATGTAAGGTTGCTAGAACCAAGTGACCGGTATTAGCAGCACGTAATGCCATTTCGGCAGTTTCTTTATCACGAACCTCACCCAACATAATGATATCGGGATCTTGCCTGAGAAAAGCACGCAGTGCTTGGGCAAAACCAAACTCGATCCCATGATTGATCTGAACTTGATTGACGCCATGCAGGTTGATTTCAACAGGGTCCTCTGCGGTTAGGATATTTTTCTCTGTTTGATTGATTGCATTCAATCCCGCATAAAGTGATACCGTTTTTCCACTTCCTGTTGGTCCGGTAACGAGGATCATGCCTTGTGGTTGTTTTAGCGCTGTTCGATACCATTCTTGTTGTTGCTGATTTAAGCCGAGTTGTTCGATTTCGAGCTGATTGGCGCTGCCATAAAGAAGCCGTAGAACGATCTTTTCTCCCCATGTAGTAGGCAATGTGGAAACTCGAATATCTATGCTTCGAGAGGATGAGATCTTGAGCCTAATTCGCCCATCTTGTGGTCGCCTTCGCTCGGCGATATCAAGACTGGCGAGGACCTTGATTCTGGCACTGAGTCGACGATGAAGATGGTGAGCCAATTGGTAAGCTTCAAACAACAATCCGTCACAGCGAATTCTAATACGATAATTCTTTTCACATGGCTCGAAATGAATATCAGAGGCGCGTTTATTGATAGCATCAATGATGATGGAATGAATAAAACGGCTAATTGGAGAAGAGTTGGAGTCTGAGTTGGGATCGAGTTCAGAATCATTGCTGGTGTGTTGGCTTAGATCTTCAAGCTCGCGATCAGTCAGTGCCGTATTATCGGTTAACTCTATGCTCGATTGATAATGCGGCAGCGTTTTAATGCACTCTTGAATCGCTTGTCGATCAGCAAGCACAAGAGAGGTCTCTAGCCCGGTAACAAATTGAAAGTCGGACTCTATACCAGGACGAGTTGGATCAAACACAGCGAGGGTTATTTTCGCGTGATCTGAGAGGATTGGCAGAGCCTGATGATGAAAAATCAATGCACTAACCTCTTGAAGCTCACAGATTTTGAGGGGGCTGTATTGGTGAATCGTCATCAGAGGTAGATCGAGGAGCTTGGCTAATTCGGTCAGAAGTTCATGTTCAGACATGATCCCCAAGCGAGCTAAGCTCTCATTAACTGAACACTGCTCTTTCTCAACGGTTTGCTTGAGTAGGGTTAATCCCTCTTGGGAAATTAGATTGGCTTGAAACAATAGATAAGCGAGATTGGAGTTCATCATGCTTAACCCCTTAATTCTCACAACGACTGAGTACAGCTGCTGTATTGGTAAATTGGCTCTCGCATACCCAATCACCATCGGCACTGCGCTTAAGACGAATGGTTTGTCCTGCTAATTGGCTATTTGCTGAAGCACTAAAGGTAAAAATCAGCTCCCCGGAAGAATCAATGCTAGAGGAGGTCGTCGTGATGGAGGATGATAAAGAGCTTGGAATAGTAAGATCACCCGATGAGGGGAATTTCCCATGTTGCAACACATAATACTCAGATTGGGTTTTGAGGGCAGAAAGTGAGGCTAGGGCAGACGTTGCTTCACTTTTTAATATATAGCCTTGATAACTGGGGATCGCCACGGCTGATAAAACGCCAATGATAGTCACTACGATCATGAGTTCGATCAGAGTGAAGCCAAGGTTTGATTTGATTCGATACATAATGTATTTCCCCGCATTGTTGGTAAGGAAAAATTACGTATTTGTTATCAAACAGAGAATCACCTTGAGTACAGCTTACGATCGAGGACGCACTAATCAGATTAGCGTTGAAACTAACAATGATTATTTGTGATTGGCTAGAAAGTTCGAGTTTTACAACTTGAGGGGGATGTGTGAGTCAACTGCGATGAATATGAGAATGAGAAAAAAAGAGGCGTAGAAACGCCTCTTGGTTTAGGTTCTAACTTTGTGTTCGATGATTAGTCTTGGAAACGCATAGATAAATCTAAGGCAACAAGATGCTTGGTTAACGCGCCTACAGATATGTAATCGACGCCTGTCTCTGCAAACTCTTTAATGGTTTCTAGCGTGACATTACCAGAATTCTCCAATGCAGCACGGCCAGCGTTAATCTTCACCGCTTCACGCATCATCTCTTTAGTGAAGTTATCAAGCATGATGATGTCTGCGCCAGCATCAATAGCTTGTCTTAACTCATCGAGAGATTCTGTTTCAACTTCAACTGGCTTACCTGGGTTGAGTTGCTTTGCCGTTGCAATAGCTTTATTAATACCACCACAAGCGATGATGTGGTTTTCTTTAATCAGGTAAGCATCAAAAACACCAATACGATGGTTATAGCCACCACCACATGCGACAGCATACTTCAAGGCACTGCGTAGACCTGGAATGGTTTTGCGAGTATCAAGTAAACGGCACGGTGTATGAGCAATCTGCTCTGCATATTGAGCAACAACACTGGCACAACCTGACAGCGTTTGGATGAAGTTCATCGCGTTACGCTCACCGGTCAACAGAATACGTGCAGGACCCGTAAGGGTGCATAGCGTTTGATTCGGAACTACTTTATCGCCATCTTTAACATGCCACTCAATCGACACTTGACTGCCTAGTTGCTTGAACACTTCATCGGCCCACGCTTGCCCACAAAAAACACCATGCTCACGAGTGATGATGGTTGCTGTGTTGTGTGCATCTTCAGGAATAAGGCTAGCGGTAATGTCGGCAGAGACGTCGAGAGTGCCACCAAGATCTTCACGCAGAGTATCGGCAACGGCTCTGGTAATTTCTAGAGGAAGCTGTTTTTTAAGATACTCAAGGCGTTCTTGGCTATTATGTGTGTTCTTCATCGCTTGTGCTGTCTGTGTAGATAAAATCAAAGTGGGCATGATACTCTTGCTGGTGTGGAATTTCAGCATCAATTCTCGTATTTTTTATTGCTGTGCTATCTCTCCTTCACATCAACAACTATGGTGGATAAGTGTCAATATGGCTATCGAACTCGCGTCGACCACAACCGTGAATAAGCAAATAGATGCTAAAGGCTGGTATAAAGCAGCTAGGCATGTACCCAGTCCCCACTTTGATGCTCGTCCTGTCCAGCAGGATGTTTCTTTGTTGGTGATTCATAATATTAGTCTACCTCCGGGGCAATTTGGAGGTCCTCATATCGAAGCCTTTTTTCAGGGCACTCTAGATCAAGATTTGCATCCATTCTTTAAAGTGATTAAGCCGATGAGAGTATCGGCTCACTGTTTGATCAGGCGATGTGGTGAGGTGGTTCAGTTTGTCTCTTTTAAACATAGAGCTTGGCATGCCGGACAATCGAGCTTTGCTGGTCGCGAGCGATGCAATGATTACTCTATCGGTATTGAACTAGAGGGAACGGAATTTACTTCATATACGCAGCAGCAGTATCAGAGCCTATCGACACTCACTCGCGCCATCACCACCGACTATCCTCAAATTACTTCTCAGCGCATTACGGGTCATCAGTATATTGCACCGCTGCGTAAAACCGATCCCGGTCTGAGTTTTGACTGGGTTCGTTATAGAGCGGCGATGAAACTCGACCAAATTGAAAAGTGATTCAAGTTTTCGACGTACTTAGGGGCTAAAAACAATAAATACCGATGAAGCGCGCTCGATAGAAAAAGCGAAATGACGGTCTTGGTTTGGTACCAATCTTATGGAATATCACTGAAGAGCGTAATTTGCGTGTTGGGTAACAGTGAAGCAGGAGTACGTTACGTATTATGCGAAGTGTTGCATTGGTATTTAGCCCCAAAGAGGTATTGGTTTTTTCGTTTAATCAAATGGTTACAAAATCGGCATAAAGAACAAGTCGGTTCGGGTTATTTGTAATATTTATTTTGTTTTCCAAAATATTACGACTTTCTCCCAAAGATTTAGTTTATGATTTTACAGCATTTTTGTGGGGTAAAGATGTGCCATGCCCGCTTGTTGTTGATTTTAAACAATTTTATTTGTCAGACAATTGCTCCGTGGTTGAAATATTGTAATTGGTATGACCTTTGGTGTTGGCGTTTTAATGAACTTATGTTTAATTAGTGTTAACGCGAGGCTCGTTCTATGATTTGAATCAATTTTTCTCTAGACATCACTGTTTTAAATGTGTTAATTTTTACCCCATCTTGAAATTGGTAATACCAATTCACAGTGAGAGAAAGGTAGGTTTTTGCCTATGGCTTATCAAAGGATTCGTCAGCCGAAATTAGCCGATGTGATTGAACAGGAGCTAGAACGACTGATAGTAGAGGGAATACTCTCCCCGGGCCAGCAACTTCCTCCTGAGCGAGAACTAGCAAAGCAGTTCGATGTGTCTCGCCCTTCCGTTCGAGAAGCCATTCAGCGTTTAGAAGCTAAGCGCCTGCTTACTCGTCGCCAAGGAGGTGGCACATTCATTAGTGAAAACATTTGGAAAAGTTTTTCCGATCCTTTATTGGAACTCTTGTCTTCACATAATGAAACCCGTCTAGATTTGCTTGAAGCTCGTCATGCAATGGAAGGCATCTCTGCGTATTTTGCAGCGTTGCGCGGTACGGAAGAAGATTTTGCTCAAATAGAAACGTGCCTTAAACATATTTGTTTAGCCCAAAAGGCGGGGGACGTTGAAGCTGAAGCTTCTGCTGTAATGGCATTCCTAATTGCGCTTACCGAGGCTGCTCATAATGTAGTTTTACTGCATATTATAAGAAGTTTAGCGCCTCTGTTAGAGCAGAATGTCTTACAAAACTTAAAGCTATTACATCGCCGTGATGAAGCGGTCGAAAAAGTCAGTATACACCGAGCTAATATTGTTGAAGCGATTGTTTCTGGGGAGCCAGAAAAAGCCCGAGAAATGTCGCATTCTCATTTAGCTTACATTGAAGAAACATTGTTGGATTTGACTAGAGAAGATTCTCGGAGAGAGCGTTCTCTAAGACGAATTCAACAGGGTAACGATCCGCAATAATGCGGGTTGGTACATGTCAGTAGATCCCAAACCAAAAGGATAGATCGCCATGTCTGAAGTCATGAAACATGACGTTGATGCACTGGAAACGCAAGAGTGGTTACAAGCACTTGAATCTGTAGTGAAAGAAGAAGGTGTAGAACGTGCTCAATTCTTACTTGAACAAGTGCTAGATAAAGCTCGTCTAGATGGTGTTGATATGCCAACAGGCATTACAACCAACTACATCAATACAATTCCAGCCGATCAGGAACCAGCTTACCCTGGTGACACAACGCTTGAGCGCCGTATTCGTGCCATCATTCGTTGGAACGCAGTAATGATTGTTCTGCGTGCTTCTAAAAAGGATTTGGAGCTGGGTGGCCACATGGCATCTTTCCAATCTTCAGCAGCCTTCTATGAAACATGTTTTAACCACTTCTTCCGTGCTCCAAACGAGAAAGACGGTGGCGACCTCGTTTACTATCAAGGTCATATCTCTCCAGGTATCTACTCACGTGCATTCGTTGAAGGTCGTCTAACTGAAGACCAGCTAGACAACTTCCGTCAAGAAGTAGACGGTAAAGGTATCCCATCATACCCACACCCTAAACTGATGCCTGAGTTCTGGCAGTTCCCTACTGTCTCTATGGGTCTAGGTCCAATCTCTGCGATCTATCAAGCTCGTTTCCTTAAGTACCTAGACGGTCGTGGCATGAAAGACACGTCTGAGCAGCGCGTATACGCGTTCCTAGGTGACGGTGAGATGGATGAGCCAGAATCACGTGGTGCGATTTCTTTCGCTGCGCGTGAGAAGCTAGACAACCTATGTTTCCTAATCAACTGTAACCTACAGCGCCTAGACGGTCCTGTAATGGGTAACGGTAAGATCATTCAAGAACTTGAAGGTCTATTCAAAGGTGCAGGTTGGAACGTAGTGAAAGTCATCTGGGGTAACAACTGGGATTCACTACTTGCTAAAGATACCACGGGTAAGCTGCTACAGCTTATGAACGAAACTATCGATGGCGACTATCAGACATTTAAAGCGAAAGATGGCGCGTACGTACGTGAGCACTTCTTTGGTAAATATCCAGAAACGGCTGCACTTGTAGCAGACATGACTGACGACGAAATCTTCGCACTTAAGCGTGGTGGTCACGAGTCTTCTAAACTTTACGCAGCATACAAAAACGCAGAGCAGACCAAAGGTCGTCCAACTGTGATCCTAGCTAAGACGGTTAAAGGTTACGGCATGGGTGAAGCAGCGGAAGGTAAGAACATCGCTCACCAAGTTAAGAAGATGGATATGACACACGTACTACACCTACGTGATCGTCTAGGTCTTCAAGACATCCTAACTGATGAAGCAGTGAAAGAACTTCCGTACCTGAAACTTGAAGAAGGTTCAAAAGAGTACGATTACCTACACGCTCGTCGTAAAGCACTCCACGGTTACACGCCACAGCGTCTGCCAAACTTCACTCAAGACCTAGTGGTTCCTGAGCTAGAAGAATTTAAGCCGCTACTAGAAGAACAGAAGCGTGATATTTCTTCGACTATGGCATTTGTGCGTGCTCTAAACGTGCTACTTAAGAACAAGAGCATCGGTAAGAACATCGTTCCAATCATTGCCGACGAAGCTCGTACATTTGGTATGGAAGGTTTGTTCCGTCAAATCGGTATCTACAACCCGCACGGCCAGAACTACACACCTCAAGACCGTGACATCGTTTCTTACTACAAAGAAGCAACGTCAGGTCAGGTACTACAAGAAGGTATCAACGAGCTAGGTGCTATGTCTTCATGGGTTGCAGCGGCAACGTCATACTCGACAAACGACCTACCAATGATTCCGTTCTACATCTACTACTCAATGTTCGGCTTCCAACGTGTTGGCGACATGGCGTGGATGGCAGGCGACCAACAAGCTCGTGGTTTCCTATTGGGTGCTACTGCTGGTCGTACAACGCTAAACGGTGAAGGTCTACAGCACGAAGACGGTCACTCGCACATCATGGCGGGTACGGTTCCAAACTGTATTTCTTACGACCCAACATTCGCTTACGAAGTTGCGGTAATCATGCAAGACGGTATCCGTCGCATGTACGGTGAGAACCAAGAGAACGTGTTCTACTACCTAACGCTGATGAACGAAAACTACGCCATGCCAGCCATGCCAGAAGGCGCGGAAGAAGGCATCCGTAAAGGTATCTACAAGTTAGAAACTTACACGGGCGCGAAAGGTAAAGTTCAGCTAATGAGTTCAGGTACTATCATGAACGAAGTACGTAAAGCAGCTCAAATCCTAAGCGATGAGTACGGCGTAGCGTCTGATGTTTACTCTGTAACCTCATTCAACGAAGTGACTCGTGACGGTCAAGCGGCAGAGCGTTTCAACATGCTTCACCCAGAAGCTGAAGCGCAAGTTCCTTACATTGAGCAAGTCATGGGTACTGAGCCAGCGATCGCAGCTACTGACTACATGAAGAACTACGCAGAGCAGGTTCGTGCATACATTCCTGCTGAGTCTTATAAAGTTCTAGGTACTGACGGCTTTGGTCGTTCAGACAGTCGTGAAAACCTACGTCGTCACTTCGAAGTGAACGCAGGTTACGTGGTAGTTGCAGCGCTAACTGAACTAGCGAAACGTGGCGAAGTTGAAAAGTCTGTGATTGCAGAAGCAATCAAGAAGTTCGACATCGACACTGAGAAAACTAACCCGCTATACGCTTAATTAAGAAGGTAGATAAGAAATGGCAATCGAAATTAATGTACCAGACATCGGTGCGGATGAGGTTGAAGTTACTGAGATTCTTGTAAGCGTTGGTGACAAGGTTGAAGAAGAGCAGTCTCTGATCACTGTTGAAGGCGATAAGGCTTCAATGGAAGTTCCAGCCTCTCAAGCGGGTATCGTTAAAGAAATCAAAGTGGCTGAAGGCGACACGGTTTCTACTGGTTCACTCATTATGACTTTCGAAGCCGAGGGTGCAGCTACTGCTGCACCTGCTCCTGCGGCAGAAGCAGCTCCAGTAGCAGCTCCTGCGGCGGCAGCAGCGGCAGAATTGAAACAAGTTAATGTTCCAGACATCGGCGGTGATGAAGTTGAAGTCACTGAAATCATGGTTGCGGTTGGCGACAGCATTGAAGAAGAGCAGTCTCTTCTGACGGTTGAAGGTGACAAAGCGTCGATGGAAGTGCCAGCACCATTCGCAGGTACTCTGAAAGAGATCAAAGTTGCAGCTGGTGACAAAGTGACAACCGGTTCACTTATCATGGTATTTGAAGTTGCAGGCTCTGGCTCACCAGCGGCAACTGCCCCTGTAGCAGAAGCAGCTCCAGCAGTGCCTGCCGCATCAGCAGTACAAGAAGTTAATGTACCTGATATCGGTGGCGATGAAGTTGAAGTGACTGAAATCATGGTATCGGTTGGTGATACGGTTGAAGAAGAGCAATCTCTAATCGCCGTAGAAGGCGACAAAGCTTCAATGGAAGTTCCAGCGCCGTTCTCTGGTACAGTGAAAGAGATCAAAGTAGCAGAAGGCGACAAGGTTTCTACTGGCTCTCTAATCATGGTATTTGAAGTTGCGGGTGCAGCACCAGCAGCGGCTCCAGCGCAAGCAGCACCATCTGCTGCGGCACCTGCTCCTGTGGCAGCGGCTAAAGCTGAAGCGCCAGCAGCACCAGCTACGGCAGGTGATTTCAAAGAGAACAATGAGTACGCACACGCGTCTCCGGTGGTTCGTCGTCTAGCGCGTGAATTTGGCGTTAACCTTTCCAAGGTTAAAGGGTCTGGTCGTAAGAGCCGTATCCTTAAAGAAGACGTTCAAAGTTATGTGAAAGAGGCGCTGAAACGCCTTGAGTCTGGTGCTGCGGCATCAGGTAAAGGTGATGGCAGCGCACTTGGTCTACTGCCTTGGCCTAACATCGACTTTAGTAAGTTTGGTGAAACTGAAACTAAGCCTCTGTCTCGTATTAAGAAGATCTCTGGTGCTAACCTTCACCGTAACTGGGTAATGATCCCGCATGTTACTCAGTGGGATAACGCAGATATCACTGAACTCGAGAGATTCCGTAAAGAGCAAAATGCGATTGAAGCGAAGAAAGACTCTGGTATGAAGATCACGCCACTAGTGTTCATCATGAAAGCCGTCGCGAAAGCACTAGAAGCCTTCCCAGCGTTTAACTCATCGCTATCTGAAGATGGTGAAAGCCTAATTCTGAAGAAGTATGTGAACGTAGGTATCGCAGTGGATACGCCAAATGGTCTTGTTGTTCCAGTATTTAAAGACGTGAACAAAAAAGGCATTTACGATCTTTCTGAAGAGCTAATGGCGGTATCTAAGAAAGCACGTGCTGGTAAGCTAACAGCGGCTGATATGCAGGGTGGTTGTTTCACTATCTCAAGCCTTGGCGGTATCGGTGGTACAGCGTTTACTCCAATCGTAAACGCACCAGAAGTGGGTATCCTTGGTGTTTCTAAGTCTGAGATGAAACCAGTATGGAACGGCAAAGAATTTGAGCCGCGTCTACAACTGCCATTATCACTGTCTTACGATCACCGCGTGATCGATGGTGCTGAAGGTGCTCGCTTTATTACCTACCTAAACGGTTGTCTAAGTGACATTCGCCGTCTGGTTCTGTAAAGATAGCATTAAAATATAGGGCGGCGAGAGCCGCCTTATTTAACGAATAAGTAACAACAAGTGTTAATTTGAAGACATTTTCAGATTGATTTGTTGTCTAGCTCACAGGCTAACTTGATTTACTTTTCTCTCCGTTAACATCTCTGTAAACTGTTTGCGTTGAGAATTTGATTAACAAATCAAAATTAAAGTAGAACAAATTCAATACTCTTAAGCCTGTTAGGGATAATGACTACAAGAGGTCAAAATGAGCAAAGAAATTAAAGCCCAAGTTGTTGTACTTGGTGCCGGTCCAGCAGGTTACTCTGCTGCTTTCCGCTGTGCAGATTTAGGTTTGGAAACGGTTCTTATCGAGCGTTATAGCACGCTTGGTGGTGTTTGTTTGAACGTTGGTTGTATTCCATCTAAAGCACTCCTTCACGTAGCAAAAGTTATCGAAGAAGCGAAAGCTCTAGCTGAACACGGTATCGTATTTGGTGAGCCAAAAACGGACATCGACAAGATCCGCCTTTGGAAAGAAAAAGTAATCAACCAACTTACTGGCGGTCTTGGCGGTATGGCTAAGATGCGTAAAGTTACTGTCGTTAACGGCTATGGTAAATTCACAGGTCCTAACACTGTTGAAGTAGACGGTGAAGATGGTAAGACAGTCGTTAACTTTGATAACGCAATCGTAGCGGCAGGTTCTCGTCCAATTAAACTGCCATTCATCCCGCATGATGATCCACGTATTTGGGACTCAACAGACGCGCTTGAGCTGAATGAAGTACCAGAAAAACTGCTTATCATGGGTGGCGGTATCATCGGTCTAGAAATGGGCACGGTTTACCACTCACTAGGCTCTAAGGTTGACGTTGTTGAGATGTTTGACCAAGTGATCCCAGCTGCGGATAAAGATATCGTTAAGGTTTATACCAAGCGTATTAAAGACAAGTTCAATCTAATGCTTGAAACTAAGGTAACAGCAGTTGAAGCAAAAGAAGACGGTATCTATGTCTCAATGGAAGGCAAGAAAGCACCAGCCGATGCTGAGCGCTACGATGCTGTTCTTGTTGCTATCGGTCGTGTTCCAAACGGTAAGCTGATTGACGGTGAACAAGCCGGTATCGAAATCGACGAGCGCGGCTTTATCAACGTTGACAAGCAGATGCGTACTAACGTACCACATATCTTTGCTATCGGTGACATCGTTGGTCAACCAATGCTTGCTCACAAAGGTGTGCATGAAGGTCACGTTGCGGCGGAAGTTATCTCTGGTAAGAAGCACTACTTCGATCCTAAAGTTATTCCTTCAATCGCTTACACTGAGCCAGAAGTTGCATGGGTTGGTAAGACCGAGAAAGAAGCGAAAGCAGAAGGCATCAACTACGAAGTGGCGACATTCCCATGGGCAGCTTCAGGTCGTGCAATCGCTTCTGACTGTGCAGACGGTATGACTAAGCTTATCTTCGATAAAGAGTCTCATCGAGTGATTGGTGGTGCTATCGTCGGTACTAACGGTGGTGAATTACTAGGTGAAATCGGTCTTGCTATCGAGATGGGTTGTGATGCTGAAGATATTGCACTGACTATCCATGCTCACCCAACATTGCATGAATCAGTGGGTCTTGCAGCGGAAGTATTTGAAGGTACGATCACTGACCTTCCAAATGCAAAAGCTAAGAAAAAGAAATAATCGATCAGGTAATGATTTAGTGATCGTTACTTGATACTAAGTTACTTGATAATAAAAAGCTCCCACACTGAAAAGGTTGGGAGCTTTTTTATTCGGCAATAGAAAATGTATTCGACAACAAAAACAGCTAAGGGCAAGCATTCGCTTACCCTTACGTTTTTAGCATGCGCTTAGTTTTTCGTATCCGTTGATTAGCATGGCTTGTTACAAACCATATCGATAAAGGTTTGTGATAGATATTTAAGCGTGTTTGGATCCGCCTCTCGATTTGCTTCAACGAAAACCGAGTAACTTACGCCATGAAGTAGGCTAGTGAGTGCCTTGGGCTGATGCATATTAGAAATGTCGCCATTATCGATAGCGGCTTGAAAGAGGTTCTCAAGCAGCGATTGGCTTGTTTCGTTTGAGCTTAAAAACAGCGCCCACACTTCGTCGCGTGTTGAAGTACTCCATTCAAACCAAACTTTATTCCAATGACAATCACAAATGGAAAGCTCAACAATACCGTCGAGAAGGTTTTGTAAGTTGTCTTGAATCGAGTTATCAGGATCAATGGTGTTTGAGATGAAGTTTGAATACTGAGAAACCACATCGTTTAGCACCTCATCAACCAAGTCCTCACGGGTAGGAAAATAGTTGAACACGGTCGCGACTGATACCTGTGCAACATCGGCGATGTCCGCGTGACCAGCACGACCGATACCGCGCTTAGCAAACACCTCTTGGGCGATCTCCATCAATTGCAGCTTGCGTTTTTCTGGACTTAATCGAGTCCTGGGCCTTTTGGTAATTGATTCCATATTTTAGTTTCCTTACTAACGTTGTTATTGCTGATGGTTTTATAAGCCTCAGCGTTTTTAATAGTCATCATGTTCTAAGGTCTAACGCCTTAGTTTTGCTTACTTCTAAACGGATTGATTTAGAAGTTGATTTAAATTTCCATAATGGAAATACGTGACTGTTATATTTCTTATACCGTATAAGTGTAATGGTGCATATACTGTTTGGTCAATATGCCAACACTGATAATATACATATTTAGTGGTTATTAATTCGCCAGTCACAGTTTTTTATGAAACTAAATGTTTATTTCACAAAGAAATCTTAATTTGGCTGTTCAAATTATTTCAACTGACCTACGACAAAAGGCAGAAACGATGGCCTGAATGGTGATGTTCAGTTAGTGGCTAAAGTGATACTATTGCGCACTTATTTTTGTTCTACACTTAACTGCAATCGAATATCTAGAGTGAGATATTAACTCAATTGCCTAATTGCTTTGACCGATGGATGTAAGAGTTACGTGGTTAATTTGCAATGGAATCAGGAAATCAGCGGGTAGAAAGTGTAGGCAATGTTCAATCGTCAACTTATTTGAGATTACTATGAAACATACAGTTGAAGTCATGATTTCTGAGAAAGAAGTTCATGAGCGTGTACAGGCTATCGGTCGCGAGATCACTGCACATTATCAAGGTAGTGAAGATCTAGTTTTGGTCGGCTTGTTGCGCGGCTCTTTTGTGTTTATGGCAGACCTTGCTCGAGCTATTGACCTGACCCACTGTGTCGACTTTATGACGGCTTCTAGCTATGGCAACGGCATGGAGAGTTCGAGAGATGTACGTATCTTAAAAGATTTAGACGACGACATTAAAGGCAAAGATGTGCTGCTAGTTGAAGATATTATCGACACCGGCAATACCTTAAACAAGGTAAAAGAGATCCTTTCTCTTCGAGAACCAAAGTCGATCAGAATCTGTACGCTGCTTGATAAGCCATCACGTCGTGAGGTCGCTGTCGATGTAGACTGGTTGGGCTTTGAGATCCCGGATGAGTTTGTTGTTGGCGTGGGTATCGATTACGCGCAGAAATACCGTCATCTGCCGTATATTGGTAAAGTCGTACCTCAAGAGTAACTGAACGACTTGTTAACAGAAAAGGCCGTGTAATGTTGAAGCATTTCACGGCCTTTTCTTTTCTATCGCTAGTTTGTTCTAAAGCTAGTCTGTTCTATAGCGAGCGATCTATTTTAAGATACCGCTATTAAGAATCGTCTTCATGGCACTGGTGTAGTTGGCCTCTAGTGATTCTCTGTTATAGCATCGCACGCCCAAATCTTGCAATTTTCCATCGCCAATACCATAAACGACGCCATGAATTTCAACCTCTTGACCTCTTTCCCAAGCATTTTGCATTATGGTTGAGTTGCCTAGATTGTAGACTTGTTCCGCGACGTTTATCTCGCACAACTTATCGCCCCACAATTCACGTGGTAAGTCTGATAGCCAGTTTTTGTGTTTTAGATATAAATCACGAATATGCAATAGCCAGTTATTGATCAAACCCAATTGAGGGTTATCAATCGCGGCATTAACACCACCACAGCCATAGTGACCACAAACGATAATGTGCTTTACCTTTAATACGTCAACCGCATATTGAACCACAGATAAGCAGTTTAAATCGGTATGAATCACTTGGTTTGCCACGTTGCGATGAACAAAAAGTTCACCGGAATATAAGCCAGTCAGGCGCTCGGCAGGCACTCGACTGTCAGAGCAACCTATCCATAGGAAACCTGGGCTCTGACCCTCTTCAAGCTTGGTAAAGTACTCTGGTCGCTCAGACCTGAGTTGCTCGGACCAAAGAGAGTTGTTTTCAAAAAGTTGTTTAATTTCTGGCATATCACGTCCCTTCAATAAGTGGAGAATACTATACACAAAGTTGTTTATAGACGCTCAATAAATTATACCTTGTTCAAACTCATCTGAGCTGTTGCTAGGCATAGTGCCCAGACAGTCAAATCAAGGGCATACTACCCATTAATCCATGGTTGAAGAATATATCCTAAAATCACGAGCTATGATTAAACAGGCGTTGAAAAGGCTTTGATTATATAAGCTAGGATCGGTTACAATTCATCCTTCGATATACTTGGAAATATCAAAGCATTTAGTGAACACTAATCCGGAAAAGCACATGTTTGCATTAGAGATAGAGCAACTTAGAAAGACATACGCAGGGGGCTTTGAGGCTCTTAAAGGTGTGAGTTTGACGGTCGAGCAGGGCGACTTTTATGCGCTGCTGGGGCCGAATGGCGCGGGAAAATCGACCACCATTGGTATTATTACCTCCTTAGTGAACAAAACTTCAGGCAAAGTGTCTGTGTTTGGGCATGATATTGACCAAGAGTTAGAATTGGCAAAGCAGCAATTAGGTCTGGTTCCGCAAGAGTTTAACTTCAATCAGTTTGAAACTGTCGAACAGATTGTCCTTCAGCAAGCTGGCTATTATGGTGTGCCGAAAGCGGTGGCTAAGCAGCGTGCAGAAAAGTACCTCTCGCAACTCGACCTATGGGACAAACGTTCAGAGCGTGCGCGTAACCTGTCAGGTGGTATGAAGCGTCGCTTAATGATCGCTCGCGCCCTTATGCATGAGCCAAAACTATTGATTTTGGATGAGCCAACAGCAGGGGTGGATATAGAACTTCGCCGTTCAATGTGGGACTTTCTCAAACAAATTAACCAGCAAGGTATTACGATTATTTTGACGACCCACTATCTTGAAGAAGCTGAGTTGCTGTGTCGCAATATCGGTATCATTCAACGTGGGGAGTTGATTGAAAATACCTCCATGAAAGCCCTGTTATCGAAACTGCATGTTGAGACGTTTGTACTTGATATTGAATTTGAAGGGGAACTGCCCAACCTGGCACAGGTGAATTCGCAAAAGTTAGTCAATGGTTCGCTAGAGATAGAAGTAGAAAAAACACAGGGATTAAACCCGATTTTTACTCAGTTAACTCAATCTGGGGTAAAGGTATTATCGATGAGAAACAAAGCGAACCGACTCGAAGAGTTGTTCGTCTCCATTGTTCGCGAACAGGTAAAGGCAGACTAAAATGAATATGTATGGTCTCTATTGGACAGCTTTTAAAAGTCTGTTAACCAAAGAAATTAATCGCTTTACCCGTATTTGGGTTCAAACCTTAGTACCACCAGCGATCACCATGACGCTGTACTTTATTATTTTCGGTAACTTGATTGGGTCTCGCATCGGTCAAATGGGCGGCTTTAGTTACATGGAATATATTGTACCGGGTCTGATTATGATGTCGATTATCACTAACTCGTACTCCAACGTCGCGTCTTCATTTTTTAGTGCCAAGTTCCAACGCAACATAGAAGAGTTATTGGTCGCTCCTGTTCCTAACTACATTATCATTGCCGGTTTTGTTATGGGAGGAGTGGTGCGAGGACTCTTAGTCGCGTCTATTGTCACCTTTGTTTCGCTGTTCTTTGTTGATCTGCAAGTGCAACATTGGGGCATCATTATCGCAACGGTATTGATGACGTCTGTGTTGTTTTCACTGGGTGGTCTTATCAATGCAATATATGCCAAGACGTTTGATGACATCTCTATTATTCCGACGTTTGTATTGACCCCGCTGACCTATTTGGGTGGTGTTTTTTACTCAATCAGTCTGTTGCCTGAGTTTTGGCAAGGCGTGTCTAAGATCAACCCAATCGTCTATATGATCAATGCATTTCGTTACGGATTTCTAGGGGTTTCTGATGTCGGTATTGTGACATCTTTTGGCGTACTTACCGTGTTTATCGTGTTACTTTATGGGGTAGCACACCATTTGGTTACCAAGGGCATTGGTCTTAGAAGTTGATAGCGTTTGCCGTTATCCAGCGTTGACCATGCTCGTGTCAATTAATCGATTTAAAATGGTGGCTTAGGCCGCCATTTTTATTTTTCGCTATACAAGGAAGAAGCATGCAACCATTGCCTGAGATGCTGAAAACTCATAGTCGTTCTGCTTTAGAAACGCTCTATAACGAACACCCACAGCTGAATGATTGGTCTGATGAACTAAAACAGCAACTGTCTCAAGTTGTCTCTTTGAGTGATTTTATCTATGACGCTTTGCAAACAGACAGCGAATTGGTTGAGCAGCTTCCTAAGATGTTAATACAAGCCAGTCGCATTGATGGTTATCGTTATCGCCTGAGTGATTTACTCAAACTGTGTGCGTCCGAGCAGGAGGGGCATAAGGTACTCCGTCAATTCCGAAGCCGAGAAATGGTCTATATTGCTTGGCGCGATATGGTGGGGAGTTGGTCACTGGAACAGAGCCTGAATCATCTTTCTATGTTAGCCGAGGCGATGATTGTTGAGACTTACCAGTGGCAATATCAAACCTGTTGCCAAGAGTGGGGAACACCCACCAATGCTGCGGGCGAACCTCAGCCGATGTTGATTATTGGTATGGGTAAACTGGGAGGCGGTGAGTTAAATTTCTCTTCTGATATCGATCTTATCTTCACCTATCCAGAAAATGGTGAAACACAGGGAGCTCGACGCTCGATTGCCAATGCGCAGTTTTTCACTCGTTTAGGTCAGCGACTGATTAAAGCCCTTGATCAACAAACCTTTGATGGATTTTGCTATCGCGTCGATATGCGCCTTAGACCCTTTGGTGAAAGTGGACCTTTGGTGATGAGCTATGCTGCTCTTGAGGATTATTACCAAGAGCAGGGGCGTGATTGGGAGCGTTACGCCATGATCAAAGCCCGCGTTATGGGGCGAGAGATGTACCCTGAGTATCAAGAGCTGCGAAAGATGCTACGTCCCTTTGTCTTTAGGCGTTATATCGATTTCAGTGCTATTCAATCGCTCAGACGTATGAAAGCGATGATCAGCAGTGAAGTGCGTCGTCGTGGTTTATGGAGCAATATTAAGCTGGGACCGGGCGGCATTCGTGAAGTTGAATTTATCGCTCAAGTATTCCAGTTGATCCGAGGTGGACGAGAGCCAAGTTTACGCCGTCGTGGCTTGTTAGAAACCTTAGAGGCCATTGGTTCGTTGCAACTGTTGGACGCGAACGAGGTCACACAATTGACAGAGGCATATAAGTTCTTACGCAGACAAGAAAATATCCTCCAAGCGATCAATGATAAACAGACACAAACATTGCCTGATAAAGATGTTGATCAACTGCGCCTTGCTTGCGCACTCGGCTTTGATGATTGGGAGTCTATGCTTGAGGTCACTCAACAACATATGCTCAATGTGCATCAGGTTTTTGCTAACCTGATTGGTGATGAAGAAGACGAAGAAGAAACCCAAACCGTTGCTAAACACTTTAGCGAACTTTGGGATATGGCGCATAAACCCGATGTTCTTGAGCATATTCTGCAAAACGATATTAAAGCCGCTGAACCGGAGCAAAAGCGTCAACAAATTTCCGATTTTAAATCCGATTTAGCCAAGAAAACCTTAGGTCCAAGAGGGCGTGAGGTTTTGAATCGTTTAATGCCAAAAGTATTCAGCACCATTTACGCTAACAAAGATGCGGAATTTGGTTTGCCAAGAGTGCTACACGTTTTGCGGGCAGTGGTGACGAGAACGACTTATTTAGAGTTGTTAGATGAGCACCCAGCTGCTTTGATTCAATTAGTACGCCTGTGTACCGCCAGTCCGATGATCTCGGAAAAATTGGCGCGTTACCCGATTTTGTTAGATGAACTTCTTGACCCTGCTCATCTTTACCACCCGGTTGCGCTCGATTCATATAAAACCGAGCTTAGGGACTATCTAGCTCGTATCCCAGAAGAGGATATGGAGCAACAGATGGAAGCGCTACGTCAATTCAAGCAGACTTGTATTTTGCGTATTGCTGCTGCCGACATTGCTGGTGTACTTCCTGTGATGAAAGTCAGTGACCATCTAACCTACTTAGCTGAAGCCATCGTAGAGGCGGTGATCAACCAAGCCTGGTTGCAGGTAAGTAGCAAATATGGTGAGCCAACCCATTTAAAAGAGCGCGGCAGTAAGGGGTTTGCAGTGATTGGCTACGGCAAGGTTGGCGGTTGGGAGCTAGGCTACAATTCGGATCTTGATATTGTGTTCACCCATGATTGTCCAAACAACGTTTATACCGATGGTCACAAAGAAATTGATGCCCGCCAGTTTTATCTGCGCTTGGCACAGCGCATCATTCATATTTTCTCGACTCGTACCGCTTCGGGCATTCTTTATGAAGTCGATACGCGTCTACGTCCTTCTGGTGTCTCTGGCTTGTTGGTGAGTCCGACGGATGCTTTTGATGAGTACCAACATAAAGAAGCATGGACATGGGAACATCAAGCTTTGGTGCGAGCTCGGGTAATTTATGGCGATTCGGCACTGCAACAAGCCTTTGAGCAGACTCGCGTTGATATTTTGTGTAAAGAGCGCGAAGAGAAGCAATTGAAGCAGCAAGTCGTCGACATGCGAGAGAAGATGCGCTCACATTTGGGTGGCAAAAAGCAAGGGCGCTTTATGCTTAAACAAGATGCGGGTGGGATTACCGATATTGAGTTTTTGGCCCAATACTTGGTATTGCAATTCAGTCATCAAAAGCCAAAGCTGACTCGATGGTCAGACAACGTCCGTATTTTTGAGTCTATGATGGCGCAAGGCGTTATGGATGAGACTCAAGCCATGGTGCTAACTAACGCCTACACAGCCATTCGCAATGAAATTCATCACCGAAATTTGCTTAATTTGGACGCGGATGTCGATGAAAATAAATTTGTTAGTGAGAGGCAAGTGGTGATAGATGCTTGGCAACAGTGGATGACCCTGGAGAGTTAGCAAATCGCCCTTTTACTTTGGAAGAGTGCTAAAGAGTTGTGCTACTATCCATTCAATGACTTAGCTAGGTTAACTATGTATTCGGAGTGAACAAATGAAACCCATCCTACCTAATTACAGTGATGCTGGTGTACTTATCGTAGGCGATGTAATGTTAGATCGCTATTGGTATGGTCCGACAGGACGAATTTCACCAGAAGCTCCAGTGCCTGTAGTGAAAGTAGAAAACAACGAAGAGCGTCCTGGTGGTGCTGCAAACGTGGCGATGAACATCGCGTCTCTTGGTGGTAGCGCACACACGATCGGTCTTGTTGGTATGGATGAGCCAGCAAAAGTACTTACGGAAACATTGACCTCATTGAAGGTTCACTGTGACTTTGTGGCTCTGCCAAACTACCCAACCATTACTAAGTTACGTGTACTGAGTCGTGGTCAACAACTGATTCGTTTAGATTTCGAAGATAAGTTTGAAAACACCGATGCGGAATTGATTCTTGCTAAGATGGAACAAGCCCTGCCCACCATGGGCGCAGTGGTGCTGTCAGACTATGCGAAAGGTGCCTTGGAGCATGTTAAAGCCTATATTCAAAAAGCAAAGGCAGCAGGTGTTCCCGTCTTTATTGACCCTAAGGGCGCAGACTTTGAGCGTTATCGTGGTGCCACGCTTCTAACGCCGAATATGTCAGAGTTTGAAACCGTTGTTGGTAAAGTAAAAGATGACCAAGATTTGGTTGAAAAAGGTCACGCCTTAATTAAGCAGTTTGATTTTGAAGCTCTGCTTGTGACCCGTAGTGAACATGGTATGACTCTACTGAGAAAAGACCAAAAACCTTTCCATTTACCAACCCAAGCGAAAGAAGTCTACGATGTGACCGGTGCTGGTGACACGGTTATCTCGGTACTTGCGGCTTCGGTATCTGCGGGTAAACCTTTAGATGAAGCTTGTGCGCTGGCGAATGCCGCTGCGGGCGTAGTGGTTGGAAAACTTGGTACTTCAACACTGTCTACGATCGAATTGGCAGAGGCAGTACACGGCAGTCGCGATACTGACTATGGCGTAACGACAGAAGCCGATCTCATTGAAGCGGTTAAGAAAGCCCAAGCCAAGGGTGAAAAAGTGGTGATGACCAATGGGTGCTTCGACATTCTGCATGCTGGGCATGTCTCTTACCTCAATCATGCTGCTGAGTTGGGCGATCGCCTGATTGTTGCCGTGAATACCGATGACTCAGTGAAGCAACTTAAAGGTCCTGGTCGTCCGGTTAACCCAACGGATCGTCGTATGGCGGTACTGGCAGGGCTAGGCGCGGTTGACTGGGTGGTTCCATTCACTGAACAGACACCGCGCCGTTTAATTTCGGAGGTGTTGCCAGATTTATTGGTCAAAGGTGGTGACTACAAGCCAGAAGAGATTGAAGGTGGTAAAGAGGTTATTGCCGCGGGTGGTGAAGTGAAGGTGCTTAATTTTGAAGATGGTTGCTCAACGACGGAAATCATCGAAGCGATCAAAGGTGGTAAGGGTTAAGCACTCTTAATACGCTGTTTGGTAGCGGTAAAAATTTTGATAAGCATAGTTTTGATAACCTTAGTTTTGATAACCATAGTTTGATGAGCATAGCTTGATGAGCATAGCTTGATAACAATAAAAAAGGACGCATGTGCGTCCTTTTTTGATCTCAATGTCAGGCTCTGATTAGTTACTCTTTTTCAGACCTGCATTGATATCGATAATGTCTTGCTCGCTCAGCGTACCAACAGATTGGCGTAGGTTGAGGATGCTCACGATATAGTCATAACGCGCATTTGATAGGTTACGACCAGCATCGTAAAGTGCTTGAGTTGCTTCAAGTACGTCAACGATAGTACGTGTACCCACATCAAACCCTGCTTTTGTCGCTTCTAGCGCAGATTCTGCAGAGACGACCGTCTGTTCATAAGCGCGGATTGCACCGATAGAGGAGTTGATATTGTTGTTGTTAGCTCGAACATTTTTCACCACAGAGCGGTAAGTCTGTTCCAGTTGTTCACTGGCTGACACGTAAGCAAATTCCGCTTGTTTGGTTTGCGACGTGATATTACCACCTGTGTACAAAGGCACAGAGAGGTTGATACCTGCGTTGAACACATTAGTGCCGTCATAGTCATACGCACTGTTATTGTTGTTGAACTCATGACCGTAGCTATAGCCGCCGTCGAGTGTCAACTTAGGTAGATGACCAGAGCTGGCAAGAGAAATGTTATCTTTGGCGATATCTTGACCGATACGCGCAGACAGCAAGCTCAAGTTTTGGGTTTGTGCTTGATCTAACATCGTGGTCAATGTTTCTGTCGGGCGCTCTGCTGCGAAACGGTCGGTATCTAAAATGTCGATATCTTTGTGTTCTTGCCCCGTAATTTCACGCAGTGCTTCGTATTGGTTTAGTAGATCGTTTTCAGCTACGACTTCATCTGCTAATACGCGGTCATATTGCGCTTGAGCATCATGAACGTCGGTAATCGCTGATAGACCGACCTCAAAACGTTGCTTGGTTTGTTCTAACTGGCGAGCGACCGCAGCTTTGTTGGAACGAACAAATTCTAGGCTGTCTTTTGAGCGCAATACTTCAAAATAAGCTTGTGCGGTACGCAGGATAAGGTCTTGTTGAGCTGCAGCATATTGAGAATCCGCTTGGCGAGCTGTTTTCTCAGCGGTGTCTAATGTGATCCAACTTGTACGATTGTATAGCTCTTGAGAGAAGCTAACACCCGCTCCGAGATCGTCGCTATCACCACTGCTATAATCCGCACGAGTAAAATCATAGCTTGCAGTTAGGTTAATTTGTGGAAGTAGAGAAGATCTTGCTGAATTAATGGCTTCAAAAGCTTGATCACGATCGGCCGCCGCACGCAGTAGCTGAGGATCGTTTTCTTTTGCTTGATTGTAGATCTCAGTTAGAGAATCAGCCCAAGATGCTGCACTTACGCTTCCTAATGCAGCTGAGATAAATAATGGAAGCAGTTTTTTCATTTGTCCTAATCCTGCTAGTAATACTGGTTAAGGGTATGAATCACAGTTTAACTTAAAATGACCGTAATTCACTCGAAACTTTGCACTTTTTTACGTTACCAAGAACAAAATTGAGACAAATAATTATTCAAAATCAAATAAAAGTTGAATTATTGCATCAAAAGTTGAACCTGATGGTTGGTAGAATGGTCAATCGTTGAGTAGACTATAACACTTACTCGATTTAAAGAGACCGGATATGCAACCCAGCGATAAAGCCAACAACAAATTAAATGTTGATGATATTGAGATCCATTCAAAACAAACTGTATTTAAAGGTTTTTTTGAGATGGTAAAGTATCGTTTCAAACATCGTTTGTTTGAGGGTGGCTGGAGTCATGTCATCGAGCGAGAGATGTTTGTTCGCTCTGAAGCAGCAGCGATGCTGCCTTATGATCCTATTCGAGACCAAGTTGTTTTGATCGAACAGATTCGAGTTGGTGCACTGGAACACGCTAATCCGTGGCAAATAGAAATCGTTGCAGGCATTGTCGATAAAGACGAATCTGTTGAAGAATTAGTGAGGCGTGAGTCAGAAGAAGAAGCGGGTGTCACCGTTGATAAATTGGCTTATATCACCTCTTATTACCCTTCTTCTGGAGGATGTAATGAGAAAATTGCTCTTTTTGTGGGCAAGGTGGATGCATCGCTTGCTGATGGGGTTCATGGTCTAGAGTCAGAGGGAGAGGATATTCGTGTTAGCGTGGTTTCAAGGGAGCAAGCTTACCAATTGGTAGAAAGCGGCGTGATTGAAAATGGGGCATCAATTATGGCCTTGCAGTGGCTGCAGTTAAATTACAACAGGCTACAGCAGGAGTGGCAGCAATAATGAAAGCCATGCGAATGACTGATACTAACCCATACCATGTTGATCTGGCGGAATTGATGCGGGTTTATGAAACCAACTACGCAAAGCTCAATCGATTACTGCCGCCAAATGCGTTAGTCGGTGATACTCGTTGTTATCAAGCTGCACAATTAACCTACCAACTAGAAGTACTGGAAGTGACCAAGTACACAACATTGGTTGAAATTTTGCAGGATGACGAGCTTCATCTTTTCCCTTTGCCTAAAATGACGGTACGTTTATATCACGACGCACGAGTGGCAGAAGTGAGCCACTGTGAGCAAACCGCACGTGTTAAAGCACGATATGATTACCCAAATGCGAAAATGCTCCAGCGAGACGAAAAATTTCAGTTCAATCAATTTCTCAGTGATTGGCTGACATTTTGTTTAAAAAATGGAATTAGTAGAGCTCCGATAGATTATCGTAGCTAACAATTGTGAAGTTCAGGTTTTAGTATTTTGAAGACAACACCCAGTGATGAATCTCAGTTAAGTAGCATCAGGTTACTGCAATTAACCGATACCCATCTATTTGCTCCTCATGATGGCTGCTTACTGAGTGTTAATACGCAAGACAGCTTTAATGCGGTGGTGTCCGAAGTGATGACGCAAGGTGCACATTTTGATGCGCTGCTTGCGACTGGCGATATCTCGCAAGATCACACGGAAGAATCGTATCAAAAATTTATAAAAGGGATAGAGCCACTGGATCTCCCTTGTTTTTGGCTGCCTGGAAACCACGATTATAAGCCAAGTATGGGTAGTGTTGTTGATTCACCATTGATCATGGATGCAAACCACAAACTGCTCGGTGATCATTGGCAAGTGATTTTACTTGATTCTCAAGTCGTCGGTGTACCCCATGGAAAATTGAGCAATGAACAGCTGAATTTATTGGACCAAATGCTTGGCGACTATCCCGATAGACACAGTTTGATTCTGTTGCATCACCATCCGGTATTGGTGAACAGTGCTTGGTTAGATCAGCACTGTTTGAAAGATGCACAAGAGTTTTGGCAAGTGGCAGCGAAACATAACAACGTCAACGCCGTGCTTTGCGGTCATATCCATCAAGAGTTGGATATACTGCATGAAGGTGTTCGGGTTCTTGCGACGCCATCGACCTGTGTGCAGTTTAAGCCTAATTCGAATGAATTTGCTTTAGATACTCGTGCTCCTGGTTGGAGAGAGTTGGAGTTGTGTCGTGATGGTCGTTTAAACACGCAAGTACATCGACTGCCTCACGGAGCGTTTCGTCCTGACTTTAATGCTGATGGATATTAAATGAATACTAAGCCGTCTTTACTGTTGTATATCCATGGCTTTAACAGTTCGCCGCTGTCTTATAAAGCTCAAGTAGTGTGCAACTATTGTCAGCAGCACCGGCCCGATATAAAAGTGGTTGTGCCTCAGGTACCTTGTTATCCAGAAGAAGCCGCTGAAACCTTAAAGAATTTGGTCAATCAATTACAAAGCGAATACAATATCGCTTTGGTAGGCAGTTCTCTGGGGGGATACCTTTCTACCTGGTTAAATCACCATTTTGGTTTTAAAGCGGTGCTGGTGAATCCGGCGGTAAGACCTTATGAATTGTTACAAGATTATTTAGGACCACAACAAAACCCTTATACTCATGAGCAATACACGCTAGAACAACAGCATATCGTTCAACTTCGAGCGCTTGATATTGCTCATATCCAGAATCCAGACGATTTTTGGTTGTTGCAGCAAGAGGGCGATGAGGTACTAGACTACCGCCAAGCGGTGGAGAAGTATCGAGACAGTAAACAAACAGTAGAATCGGGAGGTGATCACAGCTTCGTTGGTTTTGAGCGTTTTGCTGCGGATATAGTAACCTTTCTTTCCCTCTAGTATTTGATGAATTCCTCAACTCGCTGAGGACACAATCATAAAAATCTATCCTACTTTCCTAGGAAACTTGACAACATTCGCTTAGCACCAGAGTATGTTGTCACTGAATTTGCGTCTTGGCAGACAAAGTTGACCAGAGATTTCGTTAACTGTTTGGCTCATTGAGAATTTTCATTCTCTTAGTGGTCTATTTGTCGCGACGCCGCAATCTTTATTCGAGAAATTTTCCGTATTATGACAGAACAATATAATGCTGGGGCCATTGAGGTTCTCAATGGTTTGGAACCGGTACGTCGCCGACCAGGGATGTATACGGATACCGTCCGCCCCAACCACTTGGGGCAAGAGGTTATCGATAACAGTGTCGATGAAGCCTTAGCTGGACACGCCTCCAAAGTACAAGTGATTTTGCACGCCGACCAATCTCTAGAAGTGATTGATGATGGGCGTGGTATGCCTGTCGATATTCACCCAGAAGAGAAAGTCTCTGGCGTGGAATTGATTCTTTGTAAACTGCATGCTGGTGGTAAGTTCTCTAACAAAAACTATCAATTCTCCGGTGGTTTGCACGGTGTTGGTATTTCGGTCGTTAATGCGTTATCCAAACGTGTTGAAGTGACCGTGCGTCGTGATGGTCAGATATATGAGATCGCCTTTGAACATGGCGAAAAAGTGATGGACCTAACTGTGACCGGGACATGTGGTCGTCGTAATCGAGGTACCAGTGTTCACTTTTGGCCAGATGGCAGCTATTTCGACTCGCCTAACTTCTCAGTGACCCGCCTAGTCAACAATCTGCGAGCGAAAGCGGTCCTTTGTCCTGGACTGGAGATCACGTTCAGCGACAAGGTCAACAATGAAGAATATAAATGGTTCTATGAAGATGGTCTGAAAGACTACCTTGCGGAAGGCGTTAAGGGTTACACGCTGCTTCCTGAAGAACCATTTACCGGTGAGTTTTCTGCTGAGACAGAAGCTGCAACTTGGGCGGTGATCTGGCAGCCGGAAGGTGGTGAAATGATCACCGAAAGCTACGTTAACTTGATCCCAACCGCACAAGGCGGTACTCACGTTAATGGTTTACGCCAAGGTTTATTAGATGCGATGCGTGAGTTCTGTGAGTTTCGTAACTTACTGCCGCGTGGCGTTAAGCTCACAGGCGAAGACGTCTTTGATCGCTGTTCTTATGTTCTGTCGATCAAAATGCAAGATCCGCAATTTGCGGGTCAGACCAAAGAGCGCCTTTCTTCGCGCCAATGTGCCGCGTTTGTATCTGGTGTCGTCAAGGATGCCTTTAGCTTGTGGTTGAATGAAAAACCACAGTTAGCCGAACAGCTAGCCGAAGTCTGTATCGCTAATGCTCACCGCCGCATGCGTGCCAGCAAAAAAGTAGTGCGTAAGAAAGTCGCCTCAGGACCAGCGCTACCGGGTAAACTCACCGACTGTTCGCAACAAGACCTCAGCCGTACCGAAATCTTCTTTGTAGAGGGTGACTCGGCAGGAGGCAGTGCCAAACAAGCTCGTGATCGTGAATTCCAAGCGGTGATGCCACTGCGCGGTAAAATTCTCAATACTTGGGAAGTCGCGGCTGACCAAGTGCTCGCTTCGCAAGAAGTACATGATATTTCAGTGGCTCTGGGAATCGACCCGGATAACGATAACCTTGACACTCTTCGCTACGGTAAAATCTGTATCCTAGCGGATGCGGACTCGGATGGTTTACACATCGCCACACTATTGTGTGCGTTATTTACCAAGCACTTTAGTGCGTTAGTAGCGGCGGGTCACGTCTATGTTGCGATGCCACCTCTCTATCGAATCGACTGTGGTAAAGAAGTGTTTTACGCACTGGACGATGGGGAAAAAGATGGCATCCTTGAGCGTTTGAGTAAGAAAAAAGCCAAGATTAACGTGCAACGATTCAAAGGTCTGGGTGAGATGAACCCACTGCAGTTGCGTGAAACTACCATGGATCCGAATACCCGTAGATTGGTACAGTTGACCATTGATGATGTGGAAGCGACCAACGAAATGATGGATATGCTGCTGGGCAAAAAACGTGCGGATGACCGTCGTAGCTGGCTGCAAAACAACGGCGATATGGCAGAGGTATAACAAATGTCGAGTGAAATGTCTTTTGATGGTGTTGAACAGCTGCCGCTGCGAAAGTTTACCGAAGACGCCTATCTAAATTATTCAATGTACGTGATTATGGATCGTGCATTGCCTTATATCGGTGACGGTCTCAAGCCTGTACAACGTCGTATTATTTACGCGATGTCGGAGCTGGGCTTATCCGCATCCGCAAAGTATAAGAAATCAGCGCGTACCGTTGGTGATGTGCTGGGTAAGTACCATCCGCATGGTGACACAGCGTGTTATGAAGCGATGGTTCTGATGGCTCAGCCCTTCTCTTACCGTTATCCACTGGTAGACGGTCAAGGGAACTGGGGTGCGCCGGATGATCCTAAGTCGTTCGCGGCAATGCGTTATACCGAAGCAAAGCTTTCTAAGTTCGCGGAAGTGTTATTAGGTGAAGTGGGTCAAGGTACGGTTGACTGGCAGCCAAACTTTGACGGCACCATGAAAGAGCCAAAGATTTTGCCAGCGCGTCTACCGCATATCTTATTAAATGGTATTACGGGTATCGCTGTTGGTATGGCGACCGATATTCCTCCTCATAATATGCGTGAAATTGCCGATGCGACCATTCATTTGATCGACAATCCAAAGGCGGAACTCACGGATGTCATGGAGTTTGTGAAAGGTCCAGACTATCCGACAGAAGCCGAAATTATTTCTCCTTCGGCGGATTTAGAAAAGATCTATCGCACTGGTCGTGGCTCTGTGAAGATGCGTGCGGTTTGGCATAAAGAGGGCAGTGATATCGTGATTACGGCACTGCCGCATCAAGTCTCTGGAGCCAAACTGCTTGAGCAGATTGCTAACCAGATGCGAGCGAAAAAGTTGCCTATGGTTGATGATCTGCGCGATGAGTCGGATCATGAGAACCCAACACGAATCGTCATTGTTCCTCGATCGAATCGTATTGATTGCGATCAGCTAATGAACCACTTGTTTGCTTCGACAGATCTTGAGAAAAACTTCCGTGTAAACCTAAACATGATTGGTTTGGATAGTCGTCCTCAAGTCAAAGGTCTGGTGAAGATCTTGAGTGAGTGGATTGAATATCGTCGTGCAACAGTACGCAAGCGTCTGCAATATCGATTGGATAAGATCTTAGCTCGCCTACACATCTTAGAGGGTTTGTTGGTTGCTTACCTTAACCTTGATGAGGTGATTGAGATCATCCGAACTGAGGATGAACCTAAAGCGGTATTAATGTCGCGATTTGGTATCACGGATATTCAAGCGGATGCCATTCTTGATACCAAGCTTCGTCATCTTGCTAAATTGGAAGAGATGAAGATCCGCGGAGAGCAGGAAGAGTTAGAAAAAGAGCGTGAAAAGCTTGAGACACTTCTTGGTTCTGAGCGCCGTATGAATACGTTGCTAAAGAAAGAGATCAAAGCGGATGCTGATAAATATGGCGATGATCGTCGTTCTCCATTAGTTGAGCGCGCCGAGGCGAAAGCCTTAACTGAGCGTGATCTTATCCCAAGTGAACCGATTACTGTGGTACTTTCTGAGAAAGGCTGGATTCGTCATGCGAAAGGTCATGATGTGGATGCGTCGGGGCTAAACTATAAATCCGGTGATAACTACCTCGCGAGTGCGCGTGGTAAGAGCAACCAACCTGCGGTCTTCTTTGGTAGCGATGGTCGCAGTTATTCACTTGAGTCTCATTCTTTACCGTCAGCGCGAAGTCAAGGTGAGCCGATAACGGGTCGTTTGAATATCAGTGCTGGCAGTACTATCCGACAAGTCATCATGAGTGAACCGGATCAGCTGTGGCTGGTGGGCTCTGATGCAGGGTACGGTTTCGTTTGTAAAGGTGCTGACCTGTTGTCTAAGAACCGCAGCGGTAAAGCGTTGGTAACCTTACCACAAGCTGCTGAAGTGATAGCGCCTTCAGCGGTCAATGATCTGGATGCGGATGAAATCTTGGCGATAACTAACCAAGGACGTATGTTACTGTTCCCGATTAAAGACCTACCTCATCTGAGCAAAGGTAAAGGTAATAAGATCATCAATATTCCATCGGCAAAAGCGAAAGCAAGAGAAGAGTTTGTTTCTCATCTGATCGCCTTGCCTCAAGCTGCGACCATTACTCTCTATGCCGGTAAGCGCAAGTTGGGTCTGAAGCCTGCTGATCTGGATAACTATCGCGGTGAGCGTGGACGACGTGGAGGCTTACTTCCTCGCGGATTGCAGCGTGTCACACGTATTGAAGTGGACGCTAATACACCGTTAGCGGATGAATCTGAGTCGTGACTTGCCTCTATTAGCTAGAGCATTAGATACAAAAATGGTTCCAGAAATGGAACCATTTTTTTATGCCTTGAATGGCACTGAGTAAAACCAGACCGCAATTTATTCGTTAGGATCTTCTCCAACGACAATAGGCAGAGTCAGTTCTTGTCCGTTTCTAAGGAGTTTGACATCAATGTTGGTGCCTGGTCTCAGGTTGGTTACGAGATCAAAAACGGCTTGGCGTCCATCCAGTTTTCTTCCGGCAATACTGGTAATAATATCTTGTGCTTGAATACCAGCTTTGTCTGCGGGACCTGTTGGATCGACCGAGAGTACGATGATTCCACCAGCCTGTTCAAGCCTAGCGGTACGTGAACCAATATCTTGACCATTGATACCAATGTAGCCACGAATCACACGTCCATCGGCAATGATTTTTTCCATGACTTGCTGGGCAAGCTTTATTGGAATAGCAAATGAGATACCATAGCTTTCGACTTCTTTTGTTTGTTGAAACGAAGCCGTATTAATCCCTACCAGTTCACCGTTTGAATTGACTAATGCCCCACCAGAATTACCTTTGTTGATAGCAGCATCGGTTTGAATAAAAGCTTGAATACCGTCAGCACTAATCGAAGAGCGACCTGTCGCCGAGATGATACCAAAGGTCGTGGTTTGTCCTAAGTTATACGGATTACCAATCGCCATGACCACATCACCAACTTTGGGGCTATATTCTGGGTTGAGTGGTATAACCGGTAGGCTTTCACCTTCAACGCGCAAAATAGCAATATCGGTACGTTGATCTGTGCCAACGAGTTGTGCCGCTGCCGCTCTGCCGTCTTGCAACGCAACGATAATTTGGTCGGCATTGGCAATAACATGGTAGTTGGTAATGATGTAACCTTTATTGCTGACGATGACACCGGAGCCTAGCCCTTGGACCAGTAGCGCTTGACGATCATCTTCTGAATATTGGCGGCTATAAATATTGACCACGGCAGGTGCCGCTTTACGCACGGCTTGGTTGAAAGAGAGTTGAACGGAAGTGCCTGTCTGAGGCTGTTCGTTCAAAGGTTGAGTAATAATGCTCTGTCGTAAAGAGGGCATGGCAAGCAACACGATGAGTGCAGTAATAAGGCCCATGGAGACGGATCGGATTAAAAAGTTAAGCATTATTCCCTCAAGCGTATTCGCAGCGACAGGCATTGCCAATTATGTCGTTGCGACGTAATACCAAGTTTGAAATGACTCGCTAGGCGTTTGATAGCAAATCAAATAACCCGCATGACTTGTTCGAAATTGACAGATAATCATAGAATACCACCGATAAGCGATCAAAAAAAAGGGCTCCTGAAAATGAGAGCCCGCTTTATGTGAGTTTTGACGCTAAGTTTACTGGTTAGCGAACAACGAGATAAATCGTGCGATCACCACGCTGTACGTTCAGTGCAAGTACGCTCGGTTTGTTTTCTAGGATCTTGCGTAACTCTCCTAGGTTCTTCACGCGTTTGCGGTTTACGCCAATAATGATATCACCTGTTGCCAATTCGTATTGGGCGGCTGCCGAGTTTTCAGCAACGGAGGTTACCTTAACCCCTTCAACTGGATCGTTTTTGTCGGTATTAGCAAACTCTGCACCGGATAGGCCGGCATGCAGTTTATCGGCGCGAGTGATGGATTTCTCCGCCTCTTGCAAAGTGACATCGAATGACATCTCTTTGCCATCTCGTATCACTCCCAGCTTGACTGTCTTACCCGCACCTAAAGTGGCGACCTTAGCACGCAGTTCACTAAAGGTTGAGATCTTGTTCTCATTGATTGAAACGATAATATCACCAGCTTGTAAGCCACCTTTATCCGCGGCACTGCTTGGAATGACTTGGCTAACAAATGCCCCTTTACTGGATTCATAACCCAGAGCTTCGGCAAGTTCAGAAGTTACTTCTCCCCCTTGAACCCCCAACATTCCGCGTTTGACTTCGCCGAATTCGATGATTTGATCCGTTAGATTTTTCATCATATTGGACGGAATGGCAAAGCCAATACCTACATTGCCGCCATTGGGACCGAGGATAGCGGTATTGATACCAACCAACTCACCCTTCAGATTGACTAATGCACCCCCAGAGTTACCACTATTGATCGCTGCGTCGGTTTGAATAAAGTTCTCGAAGTTTTCGATGTTTAAGCCGCTGCGACCGAGTGCAGAAACAATCCCTGAAGTGACGGTTTGACCTAAGCCAAATGGGTTACCAATAGCGACAGTGAAATCACCGACTCGCAAATGGTCAGAGTCCGCCACCCTAATTTCTGTTAAGCCTTTTACGTCATCGACTTTGAGTAAAGCAATATCAGACATTTCGTCACCGCCAACGAGTTCTGCATCGTATTCACGACCATCGTTCAGCTTGATGCGGATTTTTTCAGCACCATTAATGACGTGATAGTTGGTGACCATGTAGCCTTTATCAGCATCAATCACAACACCTGAGCCAAGACCTCTAAATGGTCTTTCCTGTACTTGCTCAGAGGGAAAGTCGGGGCCAAAGAAGAATCGGAATTGATCGGGTAAACGTTGGCGCGATACCTGTGTTCCTTCCACCGAAATACTCACTACAGCCGGTGTGACTTTCTCTAACATGGGAGCCAAGCTAGGGACTTGCTCTCCATTGACATATAGTGGCAGTGCAGCGGATGCTGAGAGCGGCATAAACGCTGCGCTTAGACTTAGAGATAAGGCCGTTAAAGTAAGCAAAGGCTTTTTCATCATATTACTCCTTATTGGTTCATTAACGGTTATGACTGACCAGGATGGTTAAAGTTCATCGTTGAATAATGAAAAAAGCCATCAAGGTAAACTTTGATGGCTTTCAATTTGGAATTGTTTAAGACGCTTTAGCAGCTATAGGCTCTTGAGTAACAGGCTCTTGATTTACCGCTTCCGGTCCTTCGACTGACTCTTTGACTTCCTCTCGAAGCAAACCTGTCGCTCCATTCGCGTAGTCTTTGGGTTGCGTGCTGGCATCACCTTCTGCAGCTTCTATAGCGTTGGACTCTATTACCTCATTGTGTTCTGCAATTTTTTTGAAGAACGGGTTATCTTGTTCCGGAAGATTTGGCAGAAATTCCGATGAGGTCTTAGCCATATGTTGATACAGCTTTGTATAGTCTTTACCTAAGGTATCGAGCATCTCGGCGGTTTGCGCGAAATGGTCTGATAATTCCTGTCGTTGCTGTTCAAGAGCAAACTTTGCCGCTTCCAGGTCTTTTTGAATTGTTTTTTGCTTCTTGTATTGGGGAGTTGTTAATCGAGAGATGATTACTCCAATAATGGCGCCAACCAGTAAGCCGACAACCGCGTAAATCCAAGGCATAACCGCTCCTTTTCTATAATGTTTATTAACATGCGCGTTACCTGACAGTTACACGCGCCGTTTCCTCATGTTACTATGAGATATTGAGCCTATCAAAGAAAAAACGTCAGCAGACGTAAGAATTAGCTAAAGCAAACCCTTATGACGCCCATAGAAAAATATAAGAAAGATATTGCTGAAAATGGTTTTCAATCTGATCCAGCCCAGCGCACAGCCGTTGATGCCTTAGACGTTCTGTATCAAGAACTGCTTCAATTTCATGCGTATGTCCCGCCTGAACCGAGTTTGTTGCAGAAGTTAATGGGTCAAAAGCCACCACAAGCCAAAACGCCTCAAGGTCTCTATTTTTGGGGCGGGGTTGGCAGAGGTAAAACTTACTTAATGGATAGCTTTTTTGATGGTTTACCCAGTGATAAGAAGCTAAGGCTGCACTTTCATCGTTTTATGCACCGTGTTCATGATGAACTTAAAGTGCTTGGAGAGATTGAAGATCCCTTAGAGCATGTAGCGCAAACGTTAAGTGAAGAAGCCAAAGTCATCTGTTTTGATGAGTTTTATGTTTCAGATATTACTGATGCTATGATTTTGGCTACCCTGCTTAAAGCACTGTTTAAGCGAGGTGTTGTATTGGTCGCAACTTCGAATATTCCACCAACAGAGCTATACCGTAATGGATTACAGCGAGCTCGGTTTTTGCCAGCTATCGACTTGATTGAGACCCATTGCCAAATCCTTAATGTCGATAGTGGAACGGACTATCGTTTGCGAACGTTAGAGCAAGCGGAAATTTTCCATTTCCCCCTCGACGAGCAAGCGACAACAAATTTGCACAACTATTTTGCTCAGTTAGTAAATAAAGACAGCAGCCCCAAACAGAGTGTAGACATTAATCATAGAGAGATTGAGGTCATCGCAGCTGAAGAGGGGGTGTTGTACGCCAGTTTTGCACAGTTATGTCAAACCATGCGTAGTCAAAATGATTATATAGAGCTATCCAAGGTTTATCATACGGTGTTGCTTGCTGATGTGCCTCAGTTGAGTCTCGCATTGGATGATGCGGCAAGGCGCTTTTTGGCTCTGGTGGATGAGTTTTATGAGCGCAAGGTGAAATTAATTATTTCTTGCCAGGTGGAGCTTGAGTCCATTTATCGTCAGGGGCAGTTGGAATTTGAGTTTAAGCGTTGTATTTCGAGATTGACAGAAATGCAGAGCCATGAATATTTGGCAAGTGAACATCTTCCATAGCGGGAAAAAGGCTGGTTTTCGGAAATTAATCCAAAAAATAGATGATTTTTTCTGCTGGCTTCTCTATAATCCTGCGACCCACCGTTACTGCAGGCGAATTTCTTCGGAAATAAAGCCGAGAGTTTCAACACTCGAAGGGGTGATGTATGGGCTCTTAGACAGTGGGAGCGAAAGCTCCTTAAGTGTAAATTTAATTAACGGGTTATTATTAGCATGAAAACTTTCGTTGCTAAACCAGAAACTGTAAAACGCGACTGGTACGTTGTAGACGCTGAAGGTAAAACTCTTGGTCGTCTAGCAAGTGAAATTGCATCTCGCCTACGTGGCAAACATAAAGCTGAATACACTCCACACGTTGACACTGGTGATTACATCATCGTTGTAAACGCGGAGAAAGTTACTGTAACTGGTAACAAGGCTAAGAACAAAGTTTACTACCGTCACTCTGAGTTCCCAGGTGGCCTAAAATCTATCACTTTTGAAAAGTTGATCGATCGTAAGCCTGAAATGGCTCTTGAGCTAGCGGTTAAAGGTATGCTACCACGTGGTCCTCTAGGCCGTGCTATGTACCGTAAGCTGAAAGTTTACGCTGGCGCTGAGCACAACCATGTTGCTCAACAACCACAAGTACTAGACATCTAATCGGGGATTTCGAAAATGGCAGAGAATCAATACTACGGCACTGGCCGTCGCAAAAGCTCAGCTGCTCGTGTTTTCATCAAACCAGGCACTGGCAACATCGTAGTTAACAAGCGTGAACTAGAAACTTATTTCGGTCGCGAAACATCTTGCATGGTAGTTCGTCAGCCTCTTGAGCTAACTGAACTAGCAGAGAAACTAGACCTATTCGTCACTGTTAAAGGTGGTGGTATTTCTGGTCAAGCAGGTGCTATCCGTCACGGTATCACTCGCGCACTAATGGAATACGATGAATCTCTACGTCCTGCGCTACGTGCAGCTGGCTACGTTACTCGCGACGCTCGTTGCGTTGAGCGTAAGAAAGTTGGTCTACGTAAAGCACGTCGTCGTCCACAGTTCTCTAAGCGTTAATTTACTCTTCACAGAGAAAATTATGCTTGCCAGTTTTATACTGGGATGTGGTTCAAAAGCTCAGCCTTGTGCTGGGCTTTTTTGTATTTACGACTTTTAAATTTTTATTCCTTTCTTCGACTTTCCCTTCCTATAAACACCTTTCGTCTCCTTTTGTGAACTAACAAACGAATTAGTGCTACATATGTTACAAAAACGTAGCTTTATCTTGTCATAAAGTGGGGTTTTATTTATCATTTGCTATCAAATAAATACAACTAATAACTGGTATTTTGTTAGCCATGCTCTACTGGACATCACGGATGTCGGAGTTGAGTCGGGTTGCTCAAATAATGCAAATAGCTGCCCTTGTTTATTTCAACGACAATAACGAATAAAGGCAAAACAAGCTATTAAACAGTCAATGAGCAACACGGATCCGCTCGGTATTGGCCCAAAGGAGCAAATGGGAGAATTGTTGGATGAGCAATGCGTCATTAAATAACGGTCGCAGGCGTTTTCTTACGGCGACAACAGCGGTTGTCGGCGGTTTGGGAGCAGTCGCTGTTGCCGTGCCTTTTATCAAATCATGGAACCCAAGTGCCAGAGCGAAAGCCGCTGGTGCGCCTGTTGAAGTGGACGTAAGTAAACTTGAAGAAGGGCAAATGGTCCGTGTTGAGTGGCAGGGTAAACCTGTCTGGGTGGTTAGACGAGCGCAAGCCGTGCTCGATAATCTAAGCCAAATTGGAGGTCAGGTGAGCGACCCTGACTCTAAGGAAGAGCAGCAACCAGAGTATGCGCAAAACACTTTTCGCTCTATCAAGCCTGAGTACTTTATTGCTGTCGGTTTCTGTACTCACCTAGGATGCTCACCCACTTACCTTGCTGATTCTTTTAGTGAGCAAGTTCAAGGCGTGAAATCTGGGTTTTTCTGTCCTTGTCATGGTTCAAAGTTTGATATGGCTGGACGCGTGTTCCAAAACGTACCAGCACCACTTAATCTAGTGGTTCCTAAGCACATGTATCTTAGTGACACTAAGATCCTAATCGGTGTTGATGAGGGAGATGCCTAATGCAAGCGCTACTTGATTGGGTAGAGAAACGTCTACCCGCAATGAATGCCTACAAAAAGCATTTATCTGAATATCCAATGCCAAAGAACTTCAACTTTTGGTACTTCTTTGGCTCTCTTGCGATGCTTGTCTTGGTTAACCAAATCCTAACGGGGATTTGGTTAACCATGAACTATGTGCCTTCGGGAGAGGGTGCCTTTGCTTCGGTAGAATACATCATGCGTGATGTGGAATATGGCTGGTTGTTACGCTATATGCACTCTACGGGGGCTTCGGCATTCTTTGTCGTCATTTATCTGCATATGTTCCGTGGTCTAATCTACGGTTCCTACCAAAAGCCCCGTGAACTCCTTTGGGTGTTTGGTATGCTGATCTTCTTGGTGCTGATGGCTGAAGCCTTTATGGGATATCTGCTGCCATGGGGGCAGATGTCATACTGGGGCGCGCAGGTGATTATTTCTTTGTTTGGTGCGATTCCATTTATTGGTGATGATCTGACGCTATGGATTCGTGGTGACTATATTATCTCCGGAGCAACGCTCAACCGCTTCTTTGCATTGCACGTGATTGCATTACCGATTGTGCTATTACTTTTGGTGGTATTACACGTGTTGGCACTGCATGAAGTGGGTTCAAACAACCCAGACGGTATTGAAACTAAGCTTCCTAAAGGCAGTATGGGTGAGGATTACAACACCCAATTTAAATTCCATGACTACTACACCAAGAAATATGACATTATCGATTCGGTTCCATTTCACCCTTATGGAACGGTTAAAGATCTGATTGGTATCGCAGGTTTCTTCTTCTTATTCAGTTATGTCTTATTCTTTAATCCAGAGATGGGGGGCTATTTTTTAGAGCCGCCTAACTTTGAAGCCGCTAACCCATTGAAGACTCCAGAACATATCGCGCCAGTTTGGTATTTCACCCCTTTCTACGCAATTTTAAGGGCGGTGCCTCATAAGTTGCTAGGGGTTGTGGCGATGGGTGCCTCTATTGTGTTCCTGTTCCTTCTTCCTTGGTTTGATCGTTGTAAAGTCCGTTCATACCGTTACAGAAGTAAGCTCCACTTGCTCAACATTATCCAGTTCACAATTAGCTTTATTGCCTTGGGTATTTTAGGGGCATTGCCGGCGACGCCGACGTATACCTTATTGGCTCAGATCTTTAGTCTAGGTTACTTTATGTTCTTCATTTTCCTGTTCTTCTACAGCAAAAATGAGAAAACAAAACCATTACCGAAGAGGGTGACATTCAAATGAAAAAGTGGATTGTAGTACTGTTTGCACTGTTACCTTCACTTGTGCTGGCGGCAGGAGGTAACGTTCATCTGGATAAGGCAAATAATGATTTAACTGACCAAGCTTCGTTACAGAATGGCGCTAAGTTGTTTATGAATTATTGCTTTGGTTGCCATTCAACTCAATACCAGCGCTATGAACGTATCGCCAATGATTTAGGTATTCCGGTCGAGCTAGCAAAAGAGAATCTAGTGTTTGATCCTAACGCTAAGATTGGTGACCTTATGGTTAACTCTATGCCACAGAAGCAAGCGGCTGCTTGGTTTGGTGCAGCTCCGCCGGATCTAACGCTTGTGGCACGAGTGCGTGGTGTTGATTGGTTATACACCTACTTACGTTCTTTCTATGCCGATCCAAGTCGTCCTTTTGGGGTTAACAATATCACTTTCCCTAATGTCGGTATGCCTCATGTTTTAGAAGAGTTGCAAGGTATTCCAATGCCTGTTTATGAAACTGAGGTTGTTGATGGTGAAGAGGTACAGGTTATTGTTGGAACTAAGAGCAATGGTCGTGGTGAACTGAGTGAGGGAGAGTATGATGAGGCTGTCCGTGATTTAGTTAACTTCCTTGAGTACTCGGGTGATCCGGTGAAGCTAGAGCGTCATGCGTTAGGTTGGTGGGTAATGGGTTTTCTCGTAATTTTCTCCATCATTGTTGTGCTTCTCAAGAAAGAGTATTGGCGAGATGTACACTGATTATGCTATAATGTCGTGCTAATTCCAAATTTGTTGACAATGGAGGCGAGGCCTCCATTGTTTTTTTGTAAGTATCCCGGAGGGCTCCATGGCTGTAGCTGCCAACAAACGTTCTGTGATGACTCTTTTTTCTAGTGCTACTGATTTATATAGCCATCAGGTACGTATCGTTCTTGCGGAAAAAGGTGTAAGTGTTGAAGTTGAACTTGTTGACGATGTCAATATTCCAGCTGAACTTGCTGAATTAAATCCATACAAAACTGTTCCTACTCTAGTCGATCGTGAACTTGCCCTTTACGACTCTAAGATCATTATGGAATACCTTGATGAGCGTTTTCCTCATCCACCTCTAATGCCTGTATACCCAGTTGCTCGTGGTAACAGCCGCTTAATGATCTATCGTATTGAGCGTAACTGGTACACTTTGGCAGAAAAAGTGGTTAAAGGAAATGCGGAAGAGTCTGAGACGGCACGTAATAAACTGCGTAACGATCTACTTACTCTTGCCCCTATCTTTGCAGAGTACGAGTACTTCATGAGTGAAGAGTTCAGCTTGATCGATTGCTACCTAGCTCCACTACTATGGCGCTTACCTGAAATGGGTATCGAATTAGTGGGTCCAGGCTCTAAAGAGATTAAAGTCTACATGAACCGTGTGTTTGAGCGCGATTCATTCCTAGCTTCACTAACGGAAGCAGAACGCGAGATGCGTTTAGTTCGCTAAGCTCTAGAACGATATGGATATTTCTAAGATGACACCTCGCCGCCCATATTTGCTTCGTGCATTTTATGATTGGTTGGTAGAGAACGACTTAACCCCGCATATTGTTGTCGACGCTGTTCTACCGGGTGTAAGAGTGCCTCAGGAGTTTATCCAAGATGGCCAGATTATTCTGAATGTAGCACCCAGAGCGGTGGGTCAATTGGAGTTAGGTAATGATGCCATTACTTTCCATGCCCGTTTTGGGGGGAAACCACATTCAGTGATCGTCCCTCTGTATGCAGTGCAAGCGATATATGCTCGCGAAAATGGTGCCGGTACTATGTTTGAGCCTGAAGATGGGTATCAATCCATCGACGAGGAAGAAGAACAAAGTGCTTCCCCTGTGGTTGGTCTGTCGGTCGCTTCGGAATCAAAAGTAGATGATGAAGAGTCAGTGAGTTCGGAGCCTGAAGGTGATGATGAACCACCGAGAACCAAAGGTAGACCAAGCTTACGCGTGGTTAAATGATCAAAATAATATAAAAAAGACTGCCAAAGGCAGTCTTTTTTTTGTTTCAGTATTTTTTGTTTCAGTAAAAGCGTCAGGATAAAACTGACGCTTTAGTTTGATTATCTGTTTAAGCTAGAGATAGCCAATGTCGCCGCGACATTGCGTGACGTGATCTCCACGTTTTGCTTTGCTTCTTTTAGTGCGGTTGGTAAATCTGTAGCACCTAACACAACGCTGTACGCAGCATCAATCCCGTACTCGTGTACAACCGAGTAGTCTTTAGCTACTGAGCCTGCAATCGCAATCACAGGTACCGCAAATTGCTTGGCTGTTTTCGCGACACCACAGGGTGTTTTACCAAAAATAGTCTGGCTATCAATGCGTCCTTCACCGGTAATAACCAGATCGGCATCTTGGACATGCGTTGCAAGCTGTGCAGCATCGATAACAATTTGAATACCAGGGCGCAATTCGGCACCTAATAAACCAAGCAAAGCCGCACCAAGACCACCTGCAGCACCGGCTCCTTTGGCATCAACAACATCTTTGCCAGTTGTAGCTTTAATGACTGATGCATAGTGAGCAAGGTTCGCATCCAGCGTCGCCACCATTTCTGGCGTGGCGCCTTTTTGTGGTCCAAATACAGCGGCAGCGCCTTTCGGTCCACACAGTGGGTTGTCTACATCACACGCCACTTCGAGCTTAACATCAGCGAGACGAGTATCCATTTCACTGAGGTCGATAGTGTGTAGCTGACTGAGGGCACCACCACCAAAACCTAGCGACTGACCTTGTGAATCAAGAAGCTTAATTCCTAGCGCTTGTGCCATACCAAGACCGCCATCATTAGTCGCACTGCCACCAATTCCGATAATGATATGTTTAACGTTAAGATCGAGGGCTGCTTTAATCAGCTCACCAGTTCCAAACGTGGTAGTCACTAAAGGATTGCGTTGATCGAAAGGCACCAGATGCAGACCTGATGCTGCTGCCATTTCAATGATGGCTGTGGAGCCATCACCAACGAGTCCAAGGAACCCTTCAACGTTTTGACCAAGCGGTCCCGTAACTGGCACTTCAATGATCTTGCCACTGGTTGCATCAACGAGGGACTGAACCGTCCCTTCACCGCCGTCCGCCATCGGTATTTTGACATACTCAGCATCTGGGAAAATATTTGCGAAGCCATTTTCGATGGCTTGTGCCACTTCCATTGCGGTTAAGCTTTCTTTATATGAATCTGGAGCGATAACAATTTTCATAACTAAACCCTTATACAAACAAACCGAAGACACCAAAGATCATCACCGAGACAAAGGCGATCACTAGACCTACTGCTGATTCATAAGGAATCAGTTTTAAACGCTCACGAATATCCATATGAACCGCACCACCAGTAGCATGGAAGAAGCTACCATGAGGCATATGATCCAGTACGGTTGCGCCTGAGTGAATCATGGCTGCACCCGCCAGGGCAGGAACGCCTAATTCAAGAATGGTCGAGCTGAATACGCTTGCTGCAACAGCGGTACCCGCGGTCGTGGAAGCGGTCGCCAGTGACATAAGGGCACCAGAGATAGGGGCAAGTAAGAAAGATGGCAATCCAGACGAAGTGAGTACCTCAATTAGGCCACCTTTTAATCCTGAGTTTGCGATGATGCCAGCAAGAGTACCGGTACCAAGGAGCATCACAGCAACCGGTGCCATACGACTTAGACCAGAAACGGCGAAGTGATTGGTGTCACGGAAGCGACCCATCACGACGGCACCGATAAGACCGCCTAAAGGCAGAGCAATTAGCGGGTCGACATTAATGTCAGCAATAGGGCGCAGTGATAGCAAAGCAATCGCAACCAATGGAGCGATGATCGCCGCTTGGAATGTCGGTAGCTTTGAATGGTCAACAGCAACTACCTCAGATTCTGCTACTTTTGAACCTTTGTTGATCAGCTTTTTCGCTAGGAAATAGGCAAACACCATACCGATAAGACCCGGAATAACACCCGCAGCCATTACGGAAGTCAGGGGGACATTGAACGCATCAGCAGCAGCGATCGCATTTGGGTTAGGAGACATGACGTTACCCGCTTTACCACCCCCCACCATGGCGAGCAAAATAGCTGCTTTAGAAATATCAGCTCGACGAGCAATCGCGAGTGCAATGGGTGAAACGGTAATCACCGCTACGTCAACAAAGACGCCAACGGCGGTCAAAATCATGGTGGCGATAGCCAGTGCCAGCAAAGCGCGAGCTTCGCCGACTTTTTTGATGATGGTTTCTGCTATTGATGTAGCAGCACCCGATTCAATCAGCACACCAGCGAGTACACCAGCAGCAAGGATACGCAACACCGCAGTGACGATACCTTGTGCACCGCCAATCATCAATGACACCGTATCAGTGAGGGAAACACCACCAACGACACCACCGACTAGTGCGCCAATGATCATACCGTATGCAGGTGGTACTTTTTTTAGAATAAGACCGATTGCCACGATGAGAGCGGCTAGGGCACCTAAAGTAGAGACTTCTATCATGTTTATTTTCCGTTAGATTATATTTTTGGCGGGTAGCCAAGCTGAGCATAAACTAACGGTAGAGGGGGGATTATGCTTTATGCAAAATGACAAATTTTTTATTGGAAAATTGATTGATTTTGTGCAAATGCATAACTCAATGTAAGGAAGAGTTACTTTTTAAGGCTAAGTAGAGCTGAATTTTATCATCTAAATTATTGATACTTAATGATGTTATCTGTTCTATCTTTTCAAGACGATACCTAAGGGTATTTCGGTGAATATGCAGTTTTTGACAAGTATGAGCAAGATCGCAATTTTGCTCAAAATAGCACCTTAGGGTCTTTATCAACACGCCTTTGTCATCGACTTGATAGAGTTTTTTAATAGGGGCAGTGAGTTCAGTTAACCGCCAGTGGTCGGCTTTGATCGTTTGAATCAATACCGATAGCTTATGTTCAGAGTAAAACAGCACAGGATGATTGGCGTCTTGATTGTATTCTAGCGTCGCATTGGCTGTTTCAAATGAGCGTGCCAGACCGCTCACTCCTGGGTAATATTCGCCCACTGCGATCTGAACTGAAAATTCACATTCAGTTTTGACTCTTTTCAGAAGCTTTTGAATTCGCTTTCGCTCTTCGTTTCGGTTCCAACTTCCTTGATGAAAAGTGATGGGTTTAAGTACCACGACTTGATTGACCGACATAGACAGCAAGCCAACAATATTATCCCTCTCAGGGTATTCGAGAAGATGGATAAGCTTTTGCAAATGTTCTTGTTGTACATCTTGACCGGATTTCGGTATCACTCTAATGACGGCTGCGATTCGGGGTTGAGACAAGTCAAGGTTGAGTCTCGCAGCTACCGACATCAGTTGGGCCTCTGTTAAACGAGTGCCATGAATGAGTTGCAGTAATAGTTCCTCTCTATGACGTTTATCCCATTGAACCTGTGCCATTAAAGCCGCTTGTTCGACAATCAGCTCTGCCGTCATTTTCACTAACTCACCATAACGTTGAACTTCATCAGGTGGACCGGAAATACCGACAACACCGATTACTTGGTCGGAAAATATAATCGGTAAGTTGATGCCTTGTTTAACCCCCGCGAGTGTTAAGGCAACAGATTCGGTGATTTCGACTGTGCGATTGTTATTGATGGCGAGCAGCGCGCCTTCATGAGGTGTATGGAGACGTGTTGGATCGCTTGAGCCGATAATGACGCCCCGCTCATCCATGACATTGATAGAGTGCTGGATAATTTTCTGAGCGCGTTCGACAATTTGTTTCGCGATGAGGTCGTTCAGTTGCATAGAGATATAAACCGCGACTTGTAGTGGGATAACGATAAGGTACTAAAGTGATTGTAAGGTATAATTGCACAATACGATGCCACTAGGAAAATAATTATGGAGTTTGAGTTCATCAAGAATCACTTTACCGGTGAATACTTAGTCAGGTGTGAGATGGGGCATGAAGTTATCGCTCGTTTATTACAAGAAGAGATCGGTAAAGATGAGCGCACCATGATGGCAATTATTTCTCTACTTGAACAAGCTAAAGTACATTCAAGTCGCGAAATGACTTGGCAAGGTAAGGAAATTTCTTTTTCTATATTGGAGTCAGAGGTGGTGGTTTACGAAAACACCTTAGGTTTTGATATGTTAAATGACAACAGTGAAGATTTTTCAGTTTATGAGAGTGAAAGCAAAGGTGAATGTGGACTTGAGGACTTTTACTCTGTTGCACAACAATGGCGCCGCTTTGTTTCCAATCGTTAATCCTCCCTGGTTCTCTTTTGCACTTAATTAGTGCCATCTAATCAACTTGCATTGTTTTTGTGAGTGTGATGCTCCATTTTGGTGCGATGTGTTAGCAATTATGTAACATATATAATCAAATTCCTTTTGTATCAATGGTTTAAAAAGTTGGCACGCACCTTGGATAGTCTATAAGGGAAACAGTTATATAGGCGAAGGGGATGCCATGAAACTTATTAATGCAATCATTAAACCATTCAAACTTGATGATGTGAGAGAAGCTCTTGCTGATGTCGGTATTGAGGGAATGACAGTTTCTGAGGTCAAAGGATTTGGCCGTCAGAAAGGACACACTGAATTATATCGTGGTGCTGAATACCAAGTAGACTTTCTTCCGAAAGTAAAACTTGAAATCGCAACACATGCAGACAACGTAGACCGAGTGATTGAGGCGATTTCAAACGCGGCTCAAACAGGAAAAATCGGTGACGGCAAAATTTTTGTGTATGACCTAAGCCAAGCGGTACGTATCCGTACTGGTGAAATGGACGCAGAAGCACTTTAAGGGACTGGAGATTTAAATTATGGAACTCGATTTAGCACTGACAGTAAGCGAACTTCGCTATGCGCTAGACACTTTTTACTTTCTAATTTCGGGCGCACTGGTTATGTGGATGGCTGCAGGTTTTGCAATGCTGGAAGCGGGCTTAGTTCGAACTAAAAACACAACTGAAATCTTAACGAAAAACTTCTGCCTATACGCGATTGCGTGCACCATGTACTTAGTCGTGGGCTACAACATCATGTATGTTGATAATGCAGAAGCAGGTTGGTTACCTTCATTCGGCGCGCTAATCGGCACGCAAGCAGAAGGCGCAGACCACTCTCTAGAGTCAGACTTCTTCTTCCAAGTCGTATTCGTGGCAACAGCAATGTCTGTAGTATCAGGTGCCGTCGCTGAGCGTATGAAGCTTTGGTCTTTCCTAATCTTCTCTGTGGTACTAACAGCGTTTATCTACCCAATGGAAGGTTACTGGACTTGGGGCGGCGGTTTCCTATCTGAAGCTGGCTTTAGTGACTTCGCTGGTTCTGGTATCGTTCACATGGCAGGCGCAGCAGCCGCTCTTGCAGGTGTACTAATTCTAGGTGCTCGTAAAGGCAAATATGGTAAGAACGGTGAAATCTACCCGATTCCTGGTTCAAACATGCCTCTAGCAACATTAGGTACATTCATCCTTTGGTTGGGTTGGTTCGGTTTCAACGGCGGTTCTCAGCTAATGGTATCGGATTTTGAAAACGCAACAGCAGTAGGTCAAATCTTCCTAAACACGAACGCAGCAGCAGCAGCTGGTGCCATCGCAGCAATGCTAGTGTGTAAGACAACTTGGGGCAAAGCTGACCTAACTATGATTCTTAACGGTGCGCTTGCAGGTCTTGTTGCTATCACTGCAGACCCACTATCACCATCGCCACTGTACTCAGTTGCAATCGGTGCAGTAGCAGGCGTTCTAGTGGTATTCAGCATCATCGGTCTAGATAAGCTTAAGATTGATGATCCAGTTGGTGCAATCTCTGTACACGGTGTGTGTGGCTTCTTCGGTGTGATGGTTGTTCCACTAAGCAACGGCGACGCATCATTCGGTGCACAGCTTCTAGGTGCAGCAGTTATCTTCGGTTGGGTATTTGCAGCGAGCCTTGTAGTGTGGGCTATCCTGAAAGCAACTATCGGCATCCGTGTATCGGAAGAAGAAGAGCTAGAAGGTATGGACGTACATGATTGTGGTGTTGGTGCTTACCCTGAGTTTGTCAGTGTCAAATAACATAATCAGTTACAATTAGTTATAAAAACCTGTCCTTAGTGGCAGGTTTTTTTATATATGTGACTTGCGCTATAACAAATTGTGAATATAATAATCCAAACGATAAACATTATCATTACAATTAAAAGGTAAGTCACCTATGAAACAATCGCTCATTCTTTCTGCTCTAGCTGCCGTTGTTGCAGCACCGTCATTCGCTGCTGAAGAGGTTAATGTTTACTCTTACCGCCAACCTTTTCTTGTCGAACCTATGTTCAACCAGTTTACTGAAGAGACAGGTATCAAGGTTAATGTTAAGTTTGCTAAAAAAGGCTTAGCAGAAAAATTGCAGCAAGAGGGTGAGTACAGTCCTGCCGATGTGGTATTGACGACAGATATTAGTCGCCTTGCAGAGCTATCAGACAAACAAGTTGTGCAAGCTGTCGAGAGTGATGTTATCAACGCCAATGTCCCTGCTCAATATCGTGATAAAGAGAATGAGTGGTTTGCCCTGACTCTACGTACGCGAAATGTGTATTCATCAAGAGATCGTGTTGGCAAATTGGGTGAATCTTTCACTTATGAAGATCTCGCGGACACTAAGTTCAAGGGTAAGATTTGTACCCGTAGTGGTAAGCACCCTTATAATGTTTCACTGGTCTCTTCGATGATTGCACATCACGGTGAAGCAGAGGCAAAACAGTGGCTTGAAGGGGTGAAAGCCAACCTTGCACGTAAACCGCAAGGCAATGATCGTGGACAAGTGAAAGCGATCAGCGAAGGTCTTTGTGATCTCTCTTTGGGCAATAGCTACTACTTAGGTAAGATGGTTAACGATGAAGAGCAGAAGGCTTGGGCTGATGCGGTTTACATTAACTTCCCTAACCAAGAAACAACCGGCACTCATGTCAACATCAGTGGTATGGCGATGGCAAAATATTCGCCAAACAAAGCGAACGCACTAAAGTTGATGGAGTTCTTGACGGGTGACAAGGCGCAAGAGTTGTACGCAGAAGTGAACTTTGAATACCCAGTGAAAGAGGGTGTTAAGCGTTCTGACTTGGTTGCTTCGTGGGGAGACTTCAAAGCGGATACCATTTCGCTTGATGAAATTGCTACCTATCACACAACGGCAATTAAACTGCTTGATGAAGTGAAGTTTGACCTATAAGTTTAATAAAGAGAGCGAACGCTCTCTTTATTTTGATACTTTCATTGAGTATCAATAAGGTATGTTCTGAACTAAAGTTAATTAATGAAAGAATCTCACGTTGTTTGGAAGACCAGCAGTGGCGCCCTTGCGCTACTGCTGGTTTTGCCTATTTTAGCCATCTTCTATACCGCGCTAGGTGAGACTAGCGATATCTTCTCACATCTGTTGGCAACGGTAATGCCGACCTACATTCTAAATACCGTACTTTTGGTGCTTGGCGTTCTGTTACTTTCTATTGTTCTCGGTGTGCCAGCGGCTTGGTTTATGGCGATGTGTCGTTTACCAGGGGAGAAAGTTTTGCAATGGGCTTTGGTGCTACCTCTTGCGATGCCCGGCTATATTATTGGCTACATTTTTACCGACTGGTTCGATTTTGCTGGACCAGTCCAAGTATGGTTGCGTGAGACGTTTGCGCTACAGGCTGGCGAGTATTGGTTTCCGGATATTCGTACGGTAGGTGGCGCGATTATTGTCCTGTCTCTGGTTTTATATCCTTATGTTTACCTACTTTGTCGTGCCGCTTTTATGGAGCAGAATGTCTCGCTGCTACAGTCAGCCCGATTACTAAAATGCTCGCCGTTTGAGAGCTTTATTCGTATCTCTTTACCTCTAGCAAGACCCGCTATTGCCGTAGGGGCGTCTTTGGTGGCGATGGAAACCATTGGTGACTTTGGAACGGTAAGCTATTTTGCCGTGAGCACGCTCACGACGGCGGTTTACGATACTTGGCTTGGGTATTCAAGTTTGAGTGCAGCGGCAAAAATCTCAGCGATTATGCTGGTCGCAATCGTGTTGTTGTTAGGGGCTGAGCGCTATAGTCGCCGCAAGCAAAAACTGTTTCAGAGTCAGTTTAATAGCCATGAAGATTTTCGATATCAGCTATCTGGCGTTAAAAAGTGGTTCGCTCTAATATGGTGTTGGGGCTTAGTCTTGGTGGCATTTATATTACCCTTGGGGCAATTGCTCATTTATGCCTATACCTATTTTGCTCAAAGCTGGACTGAAGCTTTTAAAACCTACGCCCTAAACAGCCTACAAGTATCAATCACAGCGGCTCTACTGGGCGTGCTGGTGGCTCTGATTGTCAATTTTTATCGCCGCTTGAATCACAGTGTTTCGAGTACGTTGTTCATGAGAGTATCTTCACTGGGCTATGCCGTGCCGGGCACCGTGTTGGCGATTGGTATCATGGTGCCTGTTCTTTTTATGGATCATGCGGTCAATGATTTTGCCAAGTGGATGGAGTGGCAACGCCCAGGACTGATTTTTTCTGGCTCCATGTTTGCGCTTATCTTTGCAATGGTGGTGCGTTTTTCTGCGGTTGCTATCGGGAGTGTCGAAACCAGTCTAAGTAAAGTTTCACCTTCCTTAGACATGGCATCAAGAACGCTGGGTTGCAAAAAGAATCAGATGTTTATCCGAGTTCACTTACCTCTTATTAAGCGTGGAGTCTTGATTGCGGCGCTATTGGTATTTATTGAATCAATGAAAGAGCTCAATGCAGCACTGCTGCTTAGACCGTTCAACTTTGAGACTCTGGCGACCTATGTCTACAACTTCGCCTCTGATGAGCATCTAGAGTTAGCAGCGATGCCCGCTGTTTTATTAGTGCTTGTTGGGTTACTTCCTTTAATTATTATTAACCGTTCTTTGGAGCAAGTTCATTAATGACCCGTGCTTTAACCATTGAAAACCTGAGTTGTCAGTATGATTCACAAACCATACTAGAAGCGTTGTCCTTGCAGGTTAATCAGGGCGAAATTGTTTGTCTTCTCGGTGCGAGTGGTTGTGGCAAGACAACCTTACTCAAGGCAATCGCAGGCTTATTGCCCCTGTCTGAAGGTACGCTGAAACTTGGGGATAGAGTGATTGATAATGGCGATGTTTGGACGCCTCCAGAGCAGCGCAATATCGGCATGATCTTCCAAGACTATGCGCTATTCCCGCACCTCACCGTGGCGAAAAATGTCGCCTTTGGTCTGAAGCAATACTCAGCGCATGAAGTTGAGGCTATTGTAAAAGAGATGCTTGCCTTGGTTCACCTCAGTGACTTTGCAGACCGATATCCTCATCAACTCTCCGGGGGACAACAGCAGCGAGTGGCGATAGCCAGAAGCTTAGCCTATAAGCCAGATCTGCTACTGCTTGATGAGCCGTTCTCTAATATCGACACTCAGGTTCGCCATGAATTGATCCAAGAGATCCGCAAAATATTTAAAGCCCAAGGCGTGACCGCTATTTTTGTCACCCATAGCCGTGAAGAAGCGTTTGCGTTTGCGGATAAAATGGCAGTGATGAACAAAGGCGTGATCGAACAATACGGCACCGCTTCGGAGCTTTACTTCTCACCATCGAGTCAGTTTGTGGCTGACTTTCTCGGGGGAGGCAGTTACTTAGAGGCGACTCATAAAAGCTCAGGGACATTTGAGACCAAAATCGGTGATATTACCCTATCGGATGCAATGAAGTTAGAGAGCAATATCGCTTGCCAATTATTGTTAAGACCGCAGCATATCAAATTGTACCAAGCGGAAGAATCTGACTACCAAGTGGTAGAGCAGCAGTTTATGGGCGACCATTGCCGCTATCTTGTTGATGCTGCCGGTATGCGATTATTAGCAACGTCAAATCAAGCATTGGCAGTAGGGGATAACGTGAATCTTGATATTGATAGCCAACATTTGGTGGTGTTTGAGAATCAATAGTTATCGAGGGGTGTTCGAGAGGTTTGTTTATAAGCGTTGGATATTCTGCTGAATAAAAAGAAAAAGCCTGATGAAGACATTCATCAGGCTTTTAAAATTTGGTGGCCCCTCGCAGACTTGAACTGCGGACCAATCGATTATGAGTCGACTGCTCTAACCACTGAGCTAAGGGGCCGTGTAGGTGGATGATTATAGGGGATGCATAAGTGAGTGTCTAGAGACAATCAAGGGTTATTACGCTTGGTTTTTAATCACTTAAACCTGCTTCCACAAAAAAGGTGAGCGTTTGCTCACCTTTTAATCACAATTGACTGTGTTACTCGTCTAGGAAGCTGCGCAGAGTTTCTGAGCGGCTTGGGTGACGAAGTTTACGTAGTGCTTTTGCTTCAATCTGACGGATACGTTCACGAGTGACGTCGAACTGCTTACCTACTTCTTCTAGAGTGTGGTCAGTGTTCATATCGATACCGAAACGCATACGCAGTACTTTCGCTTCACGAGGCGTTAGGCCGGCTAGCACGTCTTTCGTCGCGACTTTTAGGCTGCCCATTGTTGCTGAATCTACAGGGAGTTCCAGCGTGGTATCCTCGATGAAATCACCTAGATGCGAATCTTCGTCGTCACCGATTGGTGTCTCCATAGAGATTGGCTCTTTAGCGATTTTCAGTACTTTACGGATCTTATCTTCAGGCATTTGCATACGCTCTGCCAACTCTTCAGGAAGTGGCTCACGACCCATTTCTTGAAGCATTTGACGAGAGATACGGTTCAGCTTGTTGATCGTTTCGATCATGTGTACTGGAATACGAATCGTACGTGCTTGGTCCGCAATCGAGCGAGTGATTGCCTGACGGATCCACCAAGTTGCATAAGTTGAGAACTTGTAACCACGACGGTATTCAAATTTATCTACCGCTTTCATCAGACCGATGTTACCTTCTTGGATCAGATCCAAGAACTGTAGACCACGGTTGGTGTATTTCTTAGCGATAGAGATAACCAGACGTAAGTTTGCCTCAACCATCTCTTTCTTCGCGCGGCGAGCTTTTGCTTCACCGATAGACATACGACGGCTAATTTCTTTAACGTTTTGTACCGATAGTGACGTTTCATCTTCGATATCTTTCAGTTTAAGAATAGAGCGACGGATATCATCTTCGTAGCGCTTGATCTTTTCAACGTATGGTTTGTCTGACGCCAGCACTTCATCAAGCCAAGCTTCGCTTGATTCATTGCCAGTGAATAGGGCAATAAATGACTTCTTAGGCATTCTTCCGTATTCAACGGTGTTACGCATGATAAGGCGTTCTTGAGTGCGAACACGATCCATAGAGGTACGCAGTTCACCCACTAAGTAGTCGAACTGTTTTGGTGTTAGACGGAACTCACGGAAAACCTCTTGAACCAGCTTATGAGATTTTGCTACTTGTGGGCTGTCATAACCGAATTCATTGACGGCGAGTTGCAGATCTTGATAGGTATTACGAAGCGCACCGAACTTTTCAAGAGCAAGCTCAGGGTCGATACCTACATCTTCTTCTTCGTCGTCCTCATCATCAGATTCGTCTTCGTCTTTATCTTCCGCATCCGCATCTTTTAAATCAGCTTCAGAAAGTTCAGAACCGATATGCGTCGCCGTTGGCGCCGCTGTCTCTTCTTCATTTGGATCAACAAAACCAGAGATGATATCAGTCAGGCGCAGTTCTTCTGCCTGAACTTTATCAAATTGCTCTAGGATGTACGGGATAGTACCCGGGTATTCGGCAACCGAACTTTGTACTTCGTTGATGCCTTCTTCGATACGCTTAGCGATATCAATCTCGCCTTCACGAGTCAGAAGTTCAACGGTACCCATTTCACGCATATACATACGGACAGGGTCAGTCGTGCGACCGATTTCACTTTCTACACTTGAAAGCGCTGCTGCCGCGGCTTCTGCGGCATCTTCATCAGTAATATTGTTATCATCATTCAGAGCAAGGTCATCAGCATCAGGGGCAGTTTCAACCACCTTAATACCCATGTCATTGATCATCTGAATAATATCTTCGACCTGTTCTGAATCTACAATTTCTTCAGGTAGGTGGTCATTAACTTCTGCGTAGGTCAGATAGCCTTGCTCTTTGCCTTTAATTACAAGGAGTTTTAGCTGTGACTGCGGACTTTGCTCCATAGACGATATCCAACTTAAGATCTAGTGAAGGAATTTTAGTATGCGAATTGCAAACCACTCATAATAACAAATTTATTCATTGCTGACTAATTAAATCGGGTTACGCTTTTAGATCTAGCATTAGCGCTAGCAGCTCCCGTTTCTCTTCGACTGATAAGCCGACACTTCTTTCTTTTGCCTGCAGGTTTTCAATTTGCTTTTCGATACACTGGTACAAAATCTTGTCCAATGAATCGGCGAATACATCTTCTTGGTTGTCATCGTCAAGTGGAATCTGCCAACTTGCGAGACGAGACAGAAGGGCCTCATTTTTATTGCCACGCCAATGCTCTAACAATTGGCCTGTAGTTAAATGGGGATGCGATTGAGATTTATCAACCACTTCCACAAATAAACTTAGTCCTGGCAGTGATAGATCTCTCACGGTTGAGAGATCGGGTACTAATTGAGCATAGCTTGGATTTTGTAAAAGTAGAGCCAAGACTTCACGCATGGGCGTGCGTTTTATCTCTTTGTGTGGCGCAATCCGGGTTTCTGGTTGCCCTTGCTTACTAATCAACTGCTGCAGTTGACGTTCGTCCATAAGCCCTAACTTTCTTCCTAGCAGTTCACGTAAGTATAGTCTTAGTGTTCCACCGGGTACTTTCTCAATCAGAGGCACCGCCAGCGTGCTCAGTTTTGCCATTCCTTCTTTACTGCTGGTATCGACCTGCTGCATTAAAGAAGAAAACATAAAGTCAGACAATGACATCGCTTGTTTTACTTGCACTTCAAACGCTTGCTTACCGTTATCTCTAATATAGGAGTCCGGATCTTCTCCATCAGGTAAGAACATAAATTTAAGCTGTCGACCATCACTTAAGTAGGGCAGCGCGTTTTCCATCGCTCGCCATGCTGCTTCACGACCAGCGCGGTCGCCATCGTAGCAGCAAACAACAGTGCTGGTTTGTCTAAAGAGTACTTGTAGATGATCGCCAGTCGTTGAAGTCCCTAGCGAGGCGACGGAATAATCCACGCCGTATTGCGCCAGAGCGACCACATCCATATAACCCTCAACAACGAGAACATGAGGAGGTTCTCGATAGGCTTGTAACACTTCATAGAGACCATAAAGCTCTTTGCCTTTATGGAAAATGGGCGTCTCGGGAGAGTTAAGGTACTTCGGGGTACCGTCACCTAATACTCGCCCGCCAAAACCGATGACACGACCACGTCTATCACGAATGGGGAACATGATACGACCACGAAAACGATCATAGCGATTGCCTTTGTCGTTTTCGATCAGTACACCTGCAGTCACTAGCATGTCTTGGACTTGCTTTTGTTGACCGAAGTTTTTGCGTACATTATCCCATTCGTCAGAAACGTAACCAATACCAAACTTCTGGGCAATTTCGCCGGATAAACCGCGACCTTTAAGGTAGTCGATGGCGACCTTACTAGAAGATTGTTTTAGTTGATCTTGATAATATTTTCCAATCGCGCCCATAAGATCGTAGAGGGATCGTTTTTGTTCGCTGTTGGCGGTAGGACCTTGCTTAAATGATCGTTGACCACCGGATCGTTGTTCTCTCGGTACATCAAGTCCAATTGAAGAAGCGAGCTCTTCAATAGCTTCAACGAAGTCTAATCGCTCATACTCCATGACAAAGTCGATGGAATTACCGTGTACACCACAACCAAAACAGTGATAGAACTGCTTCTCTTGACTGACACTAAATGAGGGGGTCTTTTCGTTATGGAAAGGGCAGCAAGCGCCGTAGTTCTTGCCTTGTTTTTTAAGTTTTACGCGTGCGTCAATAACGTCGACAATATCGAGTCGAGCGAGCAGGTCATCAATAAAGCTACGAGGGATGATTCCGGACATAAAACCTATTTACAAGAAGAAGATACAAACAAGCCGTGCACTCCATAGGATAGCACGGCTTGCTGCAATTTATTGTCGGGAAATTAAGCCAGTTTAGCGCGAACTAAACCACTTACTTTACCCATATCTGCACGACCTTGAATCTGAGGTTTGAGCACACCCATTACCTTACCCATGTCTTGCATGCCCGCTGCTTCTGATTCTGCGATAGCACTTTCTACAAGCGCTGACACTTCTTCATCAGTCAGTGGTTGAGGCATAAAATCCTCAAGTACGATAATTTCTGCTTTCTCAACATCGGCAAGGTCTTGACGACCTGCTGATTCATATTGCGTTACAGAGTCGCGACGTTGTTTAACTAATTTCGTCAATACGGCAAGGATTTGGTCGTCGTCCAGAGTGATCCGTTCGTCAACTTCACGTTGCTTAATTGCGGCAAGAGCTAAACGAATAGTGCCAAGGCGCAATTTGTCCTTGGCTTTCATCGCTAATTTTTGCTCTTCTTTGAGTGTATCAATGAGAGCCATAACGTAATCCTATTGGACTCAGTTATTAGTACAGGCGAACGCGACGAGCGTTTTCGCGAGCTAGCTTCTTAGCGTGACGCTTTTGAGCTGCTGCTTTAGCGCGTTTGCGAACTGTAGTTGGTTTTTCATAGTGCTCACGACGACGCACTTCAGAAAGGATACCTGCTTTTTCGCAAGAGCGCTTGAAACGACGTAGTGCAACGTCGAACGGTTCGTTTTCACGTACTTTAACTACTGGCATATGCCTTTCACCTCAGGGGTTAACTATTCATTAATGCTGGCGTCTGTTGCTCTGTCCAAGAAATTCTTAGTTTGAGCGGTAAACCAGCTAGATCAAAAATGGTGCGGAATTTTAATCCGATCCTAGGGGCTTTGTAAAGTACTTTGTCGTATATCTCTTGTGCAAAATTTGTTTGCTGACCGATGACAAGGTAATATGACGCCAATTTCCGCTAGCATTGAGAACATTTATGCGAATTTTAGGTATTGAAACTTCTTGTGATGAGACAGGGATTGCCATCTACGATGATGAGAAAGGGCTACTTTCGCATCAACTCTACAGCCAAGTCAAGCTGCATGCTGACTATGGGGGAGTCGTCCCTGAATTAGCATCGAGAGATCATGTAAAGAAAACGATCCCTTTGATCAAACAAGCTCTAAAGCAAGCAGATCTTACCCCTAAGGATATTGATGGTGTGGCTTATACCGCTGGTCCAGGTCTTGTTGGCGCGTTGCTCGTTGGAACAACGATTGGTCGCAGCCTTGCTTACGCATGGGATGTACCCGCGGTGCCGGTTCACCATATGGAAGGTCATCTGTTAGCGCCTATGCTGGAAGATAACCCGCCGCCATTCCCGTTTGTTGCCCTTTTGGTCTCTGGTGGTCATAGCATGATCGTTGAAGTGAAAGGGATCGGTGAGTATCAGATCCTTGGCGAGTCTATTGACGATGCTGCGGGCGAAGCGTTTGATAAAACGGCTAAGTTGATGGGATTAGATTATCCGGGTGGACCGTTGTTGTCTAAATTAGCGGATAAAGGGACGCCAGGACGATTCAAATTTCCTCGCCCAATGACCGATAGACCTGGTCTTGATATGAGTTTTTCAGGATTAAAAACCTTTGCTGCCAATACCATTGCCGCTAACGATGATAGCGAACAAACTCGTGCCGACATTGCTTATGCGTTCCAAGAAGCGGTGTGTGACACCCTAGCCATCAAATGTAAACGTGCCTTACAGCAAACAGGCATGAAGCGAATCGTGATTGCGGGCGGTGTGAGTGCAAATAAATTTTTGCGTCAGCAATTAGAGCAGTTGGCCGATAAAGTGGGTGGCGAAGTTTACTACCCGCGAACGGAGTTCTGTACCGACAATGGAGCCATGATTGCTTACGCTGGCATGCAGCGTTTGAAAAATGGTGAATCGGCTTCAATGGCTGTGGAAGCCACACCTCGCTGGCCGATCGATCAGTTAAAGCCTATCGCAGGCGAATGATATTTCGCGATCAAATGATATTTCACGATCAAATGGTATTTCATGGTCAATAGATGGAGCGAAGTCGCAATATGATGAAGCAGTTTGTGGTTGATGGTCAGACAATGGCATATCAAGACATTGGGCAAGGTGAGGTGCTCCTTCTTGGTCACCACTATTTGTGGGATGGTCAGATGTGGCAGAAGCAAGTTGCCGAATTAAGCCGTCATTATCGCTGTATAATACCTGACTTCTGGAGTCATGGTCAGTCTCAGGCAGCCCCCCAAGCGATGTGTAATCTGAGTGATTATGCTCAGCACATTGTGGCTCTAATGGATGAGTTGAGCATTGAGTCGTTCTCTATCATTGGCGCCGGTGCGGCAGGGATGTGGGGTTGTGAAGTGGTGACTTTGGTTCCTCAAAGGGTGAAGAAATTGGCACTCGTCAATACCTTCGTTGGTTTAGAACCAGAGGTCGCACACCGCAAATACACGGCAATGCTGAACAGCGCGATTGAAGAGAGACAACTTAGCCCTCAAATGATCGATACTTTGGCAACACTGTATTTTGCGCAGTCAGCGCTAGAGAGTCATCCAGAGTTAATCACCAGCTTTAAGCAATACTTATCTCAGATAGAAGGGCAGGGTGCTGTAGAACTCGCGAAGATCGGCAAGATGATCATTGGTCGCCGCGATCTTTGTGAAATCGTAGAAGCATTCGCCTTACCGACGATGATCTCAGTGGGCAGTGAAGATAAGATCAGACCTGGGCTTGAATCTTACCTAATGAATGATCTGATCTCTGGCAGTGCGTTACAGCTTATTCCAAATGCTGGACACATGAGTATGTTAGAAACCCCTGAGCTATTAACACAGCAGTTGGTCGAGTTTTTAGATTAAGTTTGTAGAATTAGGCTTTTTTACTACCGAGCTTCGGCTCGGTACCATTAAACAGTCGGCGAATATTCTGATTGTGCCTGAAGATGATTAAGCAGCTAAGCATCGCTACTGGTAAGGTAAACACCGGTTTAAACATCCAAGTGTAAAACGGTGCAGCCATAACAGTGATTAACGCTGCCAGCGATGAATAGCGCGTTGTCAGTGCCACGACTAGCCAAGTACTCATGACCATACCTGTCAAATCCCACCCAATAGGCGCTATTGCACCGAGCGCGGTTGCGACGCCTTTCCCACCTTTAAAATGAAAAAATAGCGGATACATGTGCCCTAAACAGGCGGATATGGCGATAATGCCGAGAATTACCGGTTCAATATCAAGAAAGTAGGCGCTCCAAACCGGAATCGTTCCTTTGAGCATGTCACAAAGCAGAACGGCTGCCGCAGCCCCTTTGTTGCCGACTCTTAGTACATTGGTTGCGCCGGGGTTTTGTGAGCCAACGGTTCTGGGATCAGGAAGCTTCAATAGTCGGCAGATCAGCACTGCACTCGACACTGAGCCGAGCAAGTAGGCAATGATGATGATGGCCAGAGCTATTGGGGTCATTGCATTCCTTTACGCAAGAAATAAATTATTGAGACTGATATCATATACCTAAGTGACCTCTATGCCCAACGACTTGAACAGAAATATGGGGTGACGAATACAATTGGCAAATAGTACGGTGTTTATTGTTCAAGAGGTATCCGACCTCTTACAAATAGCTTGAATAAAGGAGAACTCATGGCTTTGGATAAGGTGTTTATTGAACAACTGGAAGTAATCACAACAATAGGTGTTTATGACTGGGAGCAAGAGATCAAACAGAAGCTGATTCTGGATATTGAAATGGCGCATGATAATGCTCCAGCGGGTTGCAGTGATGATGTTGTTGATGCACTTGATTATTCTAAAGTGAGTGACGCGGTACTGAACCACATTGAAAATGGTCGTTTTTTATTGGTCGAACGCGTTGCCGAAGAAGTGGCTGCATTGATTCAAAATCAATTCTCAGTGCCATGGGTAAAAATCCGTCTTGCTAAACCAGGTGCGGTGGCACAAGCAAAAGCAGTCGGTGTTGTGATTGAACGAGGTCAGCAATGACTATCGCCTATATTGGCATAGGTTCCAATGTAGAACGTGACAAGCACATCACTGCGGCTTGTATCGAGTTAGCAAAAGTCAGTGACGATCTCCAATGCTCGCCCGTTTACGCTTGCGCGCCCTTTGGCTTTCAAGGTGATGATTTTTATAATCTGGTGGTCAAAATTGACACCCAGATGTCACTACAAAAGCTAAATAGTGTTTTAAAGGAGATTGAGGTTAAGTGGGGCAGATCTATTGAGGCTGAAAAGTTTCAAGACCGAACTTTGGACCTAGATATCTTATTATTTGGAAACATGATCTCACAAATTAAACCCATTGTTCCCAGACCTGATATCTTCAAATATTCTTTTGTCATACAACCTCTGTATGATCTTGCTCCCAATCTTGTCATTCCTCAAGATGGTCGGACGGTAGAGCAGATTCTTAATGCCGTTTCAGAGCCTGTTGCGTTAACAAAAATAAATTTTAATTTTCATTCGGTGAGTATTGATTAACCATGAGTTATTTTGAAGCCTTTATTTTAGCCTTGATTCAAGGCATTACAGAGTTTTTACCTATTTCTAGCTCGGCTCATTTGATTTTACCTTCTGCAGTATTGGGATGGGAAGATCAAGGCTTGGCATTTGATGTTGCGGTGCATGTGGGCACCTTAGCGGCTGTTGTCATCTATTTCCGCAAAGAAGTGGTCACACTGTTTTCTGCGTTGCTTGCCTCGATTTTTAAGGGTGAGCGCAGTAAAGAGTCTAAGTTGGCATGGATGATTGTTTTAGCCACGATCCCAGCCTGTGTGTTTGGACTACTGATGAAAGATTTCATCGAGGAATTTCTGCGTAGTGCCTATGTGATCGCCACCACGACGATCGTCTTTGGTTTATTGCTTTGGTGGGTGGATAAGAACGCTAAACTTGTAGATGATGAGTATCAAGCAGGTTGGAAGAAGTCACTGACGATTGGTATTGCTCAAGCATTAGCGATGATTCCGGGTACCTCGCGCAGTGGTGCGACGATTACCGCAGCGCTTTACCTCGGTTTTACTCGTGAGGCGGCGGCACGTTTTTCCTTCTTGATGTCTATCCCTATCATTACGCTGGCGGGGGGTTATTTGTCGATGAAGTTGGCAACGGGAACCGAGACCGTTCACCTTGGTTTCTTATTTACCGGCATTATCGTCTCCTTCTTTAGTGCTTACCTGTGTATTCACTTCTTCTTGAAGATGATTTCGCGTATGGGCATGATGCCATTTGTGATTTATCGTTTGCTGCTTGGCTTCGGTCTTTTGGCGTTTCTTGCGATGAGCTAATTCAAAAAGCGCGCTTTGTCAGTCATCTTTAACGGTGACAAAGCGCGCTTTTGTCTTTTCTCTTTCCTATCTATTCAGAGCGTTACCCACCGCTGACGCGCGACGCTTATCCAGCTCTTGTTTAATCTCTTGTCCCTTAAAACCATCCGCTAAAACTTGCTGAACATCGACACTGCAAGCGGCTTTATACGCCAATTCAACCATCGTTTTTTGATGGTACTCTTGCTGCTCGAGACCTAAGCGACCTCTATGGTCAGCTTCACAGCAGAGTAGTACTTGTTCTAGTCTTTCCGGTTTGCGCCAAACATCAAGGTTGGAGAATAGTTTGATAAAGGTTGTTGCCTTAAGCTCTCCGGCACGATGAATATTGGTGTGTTGTGCGCACACCGCGAGTGCCAAGTCTCGATGATCGTTCGGGATTCGGATACGTTCACATAGGGCTTTGATCAGCTTCAGTCCGGTTTGACAGTGCAATTTATGGCTTGGCCATTCTTCCTCCGGGGTGACACCTTTGCCAAGGTCATGGACTTGTGCGGCGAAGCGAATGGTTGTCAGCGGTGATAATTTTGCTGCCTGAGCTGACACCATGAGAGTATGAATACCAGTATCGACTTCTGGGTGCCACTTCTCTGGTTGAGGCACACCGAATAGGGCATCTATTTCAGGCAACACAACAGCCAGTGCGCCACAATCTCTCAGCACCTGCAAAAATACCTCTGGGTTAGCTGTGCTTAATGATTTATGCCATTCTTGCCACACTCGTTCTGCGGTTAAAAAATCCAGTTCTCCCGCTTCCACCATTTGACGCATTAGATGCAGTGTTTCTTCTGCGACCTTAAAGTTAAGGTGAGCGAGTTTGGCAGCAAAACGGGCAACACGCAGGATGCGTAGTGGATCTTCGCTGAATGCGGGTGAGACATGCCTTAGCACTCTTTGTTCAAGATCTCTCTGCCCATGATAAGGGTCGATAATCTCCCCTTGCTCGTTTTGTGCCATGGCGTTAATGGTGAGATCTCTTCGAAGCAGATCTTGTTCTAGCGTGACGTCCGGAGAGCTAAAGCACTCAAAGCCGGTGTAGCCTTTTCCTGATTTTCTTTCTGTTCTCGCCAAGGCATGTTCTTGCTTTGTTTTAGGGTGTAGAAAAACAGGGAAGTCTTTTCCAACCGCTTGAAAACCAAGGCTAAGCATTTCATTTGGGGATGAGCCTACAACAACGTAGTCGTTGTCGTACACCTCAAGGTTCAGTAAATGATCACGCACTGCACCACCAACCAGATAGACTTGCAAAATATCTCCCCTTTTTTCCACTTTGTCATTGGCATTATCAAAGGGCAATGGTACGTTGCTTTCAGTTATTATGTAAGGTCGGATTCATGTATAAGGATTTTTTCGGTTTTCGCGAAGAACCATTTTCAATTGTTCCAAGTTCACGCTACCTATTTTTGAGCCAAAGGCACAGGGAAGCGATGCAGCATCTGCAGGCTGGTTTAGGGCAGGGCGGTGGCTTTGCTATGCTAACCGGTGAAGTAGGGACAGGGAAAACCACCGTCGCCAAGGCGATGTTAGCGTCATTAACTGACAAAACTGCCTCGGCACTGATATTGAATCCCACTTTCTCTAGCAAAGATCTGTTAGAGGCAATATGTGATGAGTTCGCGATAGAGTACCCAGAAAATGCATCGCTGAAACGGTTAAGCCAAGGCATTTATCGTTATTTACAACACAATGACCAACAAGGTATCAATACCTTGGTTGTGATTGATGAAGCTCAGCATCTATCCGCCGATGTTCTCGAGCAATTGAGGTTACTGACCAATCTAGAAACCGATGAACGCAAGTTGCTAAAAGTACTGCTAATTGGACAGCCTGAGCTACAAGACAAACTGCGCACGACCCAGTTGAGGCAACTCGCGCAGCGTATTACTGGGCGATACCATTTATTGCCGCTCACTGAAGGTGAAACCCGTCAATATATTGAATTTCGCCTATCCAAAGCGGGAGGAGAGCTTAAGCTGTTTACCTCCTCGGGCATATCAGTTATCAGTCATGCCAGTCAGGGCGTTCCTCGCTTAATCAACCTGATGGCGGATAAATGTCTTTACTATGCCTACCATTCTGGTGAAAAACAGGTGTCAAAAACACTGGCGCATCAAGCCTGCAATGACATTATCGCCTATCAAGCTCCTGGGGTTGGGAATCACATTGAAGTCGCTAGTATCGCGGTAAAAAAAGGTTACTCTCCTTACCTGATAGCGGGTGTTGCTGGGGTATTAGTTGCGGGTTTAGTTTATTGGCAGGGTGACAACCTACTTAATCACTTTAAGACGCAATCCGATAGTCAGGTAAAAGTGAATCAAGAGTCTCAGCAAGTTATTGAGCCTAATGAGGTTCGTCTATCCAATAAAGCTATTGAATCTAATAAAACAGAGGCGACCGCAAACCTTCCTTTGAGTATTGAACAAGATAGCTTTTCTGAACAGGATCGCTTTCCTGAACCAGAAGTCGCAACTCAAGCTCAGCTTGAGTTGAAACAGTATTTATCAGCAGTGACAGATAAAATTGCGGCGATACAAGAGCTGTATGCGGTATGGGGGTATCAGGCTGGTGTCCTCGATGGCTTATGTGAATCTAAAAGCAATCAGTTATTCCAGTGTCAAAAAGAACTGGGTACGTTTGAACAACTTGTCGCGGGGGATGTTCCAGTGGTGCTCTCTTTGCTGATCGACAACCAAATGTCTTATGTGACCTTATATCAAGTCAACGACGATAAAGCTCAGGTACTAAATGGCGAGCAGCGGATTGTATTGCCTGTGTCTCAGTTGCAACAGTATTGGAGTGGCGAGTATTACCGTATATGGCAGCGTGAACTGACCGAAACCCTGCGTATGAACCAAACAGGTGAGCAAGTTAGAAAGCTTGATGAGAAGCTATCGATTGTCTTGGGTGAGCCTGTATCGGACCGTTATGTATTTGATGAAACACTGAAGAACAAAGTTGAGCTATTTCAGCGTTGGCAAAAAATGACCGTGGATGGCATTGCTGGAAGAAACACGTTAAAACGACTGGATCTTATGACCCAACATCAAGCACCATCATTGAAAGGGGAGTCAGTCCAATGAATCAACGCACGGCGACAACCTTCACTCTCGGCCTCATCAGTTTAATGGTCAATAGTCATGTGTTAGCGGATGTCACTTCACAAGATAAGCAAGTGTATGAGCTTCTAGCTTATCCCAACTTTACCTCGTTGAAAGTGTTACCAAAACAAAGTGCCAATAGCTCGACCAAGCCTGTTGAACTGGCAACTGAGTCGATAACTTCCGATGCACCGTTAGTGGTCAATACACAATCAAGCGTACCTCAGGTTTCTAAACCAGAGGTAAGCCAACCAACCACTCGCAACGACAATTTAAATCTAGAGCAGTTGGACCTCAGCGGTCTTGATCCGGAGATCGCTCGTAAGGTAGCTTCTGCGTTTAATAATATTGATGCTGAGCAATCTTTATCGGAGTCTTCGGACTATATCGATCTTGAGGTTAATCAATCACGTTATCGTGGCCGCTTGCCTGCGATGAACTTGGAAACCCATATGTATGCTTCGGATTCACAAAGGCGTTGGATCAAGATCAATGGTGAAGAGTTACGCGAGGGAGATCGTTTTAACGGCATGATTTTAATGAAAATAGAACCACAGCAGATCGTTATTCGTTTTGACAATGATTTAATCCGTATTCCTGCACTTTATGAATGGCAGGGTTGATCGGCTCGAATGCTAAGCCTTATTTTAAAACACCTCATACGAAGAACTTGACTCAGCGATGAGGTAAATTATTAAGAGGCAAATAGTTAAGAAGCAAATTGCTAAGAGGTAAATAGGGCGACTCTGTTGAGTCGCCCTATTTTTATTTTGTTATTACTCTGGTTTGAGCACACTGCCAGCTTGAGAACCCTTGACCGAGAATACGTGGTTTGGAAACAGGTAATAGGCTTCACTTTCAACTTGTCGCATCTGACTGTAGGCATTTTGGCTTTGGTAAGCGTTGAGTAGCCCTTGGTACAGTTCAGGCTTTGGTTGGCGTGCAATCGCTTTGCTAGCCCAATTGATGTAATCGATAATTCGCTGTGAGTTTTGCTCTGACAATCCAAGATCTAACTTGGCATGATTGACGGCATACATATAGTTGCCGTTTAGATTCAGTAGAGGATTATTACTATCGATTAGGGCAGTGGCGTCGATTTCTTGCTGCTTGTACTGGTCGATACGATATTGGCCGTATAGATGAGTACTCACAGCGACAACGAGCATTGTGGGTACAATAAAGGCAAAAGCACGGACACTGTGGGTGGTCACTCTTGATATATTGATGCGAGATGATCGAGGAGTACGCTGATCAATCCAATAGAGCAACACGATAAAAGTGATCCAATGAATCATGGAGTGATAAAAAGGTTGCTCCAACATGGCGTGAAGGAAAATAGGCAATATTAACGCCAGTATGGCTAAACGAGTCTGTTTTTTAGCGTAGTAGATGCGGGTCAATACCAGACCCGCCGCCAACAAGAGTCCAAGTATAGGAATGATCCCACCTTCGATCCCCCAAAGTAGCACTTCATTGTGCGGGTGGCTTACTCCTTCAAGCGCGGCTGGGTATTGAGGGTTCAGGTGATGTTGTCTCGCACTGTAGACAACGTACTCAGACTCAAATTGCCCTAAGCCATACCCAGTTAGGGGTTTTTCAATAAACATATCCAAAGCTTGAGGGTAGAGGGTGGTACGAAAATCGTTCACCTGTGTCTTGGTTGTGATGAGATTTTGGCTGCCAGCGTTACTTAGACCTATTAATAACCCAATAGCCAAGCCGCATAGCGTTGAAAATACCCAACCACGAAATCGTTTCCGAGTGGAGTGGCGATAAAGGTAGGGAATCAGCATGACACCGCCCATTGCCGCAGACAGCCATCCGGTGCGCGAGGCGATAATGACAATCAGTGGAATAATAATGACAGGTGTGAGGTATAAGGTGATCGCACTGGCTGCTTTACGATTGTATTTATGTGAGAGACGCGCCAATAGATAGCCAGAGATAATAAACCCAGTCGCTAGCATGCTCGACATAGTATTAGGGTGTTGAAATGCACCCTCAGGTCGAACGGCAGTATTGGCGTCAATCGGCGTTATGATGAGGTATTGCCCATAACCAATCACGGCTTCGATTAAAGCGGCGATCAACACTAACCAAAGTAAACGTTGTTTTTGTTTATTAGAAAAGAGAAATTGTTGCAATAGTACAAAGAGCAGCAAACCAAGCAGCAAACCGATCATTCGTGGTGTGAGCGAATAAAAATTGGCATCGCCATAAAAGCTGGGTATGAGCAGTAATACGCATGAGGCAGACAAGCCAAGGGTAAGTTTGTTATAGCGAAAGTATCGATTACGGGCGATTTGATACAACCCAATGCCAAGCACTACGCCAAACACTAACCATACTGCGTTATTAAATAACAAGCTCAGTCCGGTGCCTGTAGCAAGAAAGTGTGGAGAAAACAGATGGACTGCTACTAGATACAAGGCAACCATCGCCACCAAAAACTTACGATTTAGCGGTGGACGAGCTAGGGGACTGCGCTCCAATTGGGTGCCATTAGTGAAGGTAATCGCCATGGTGTGTGGGTGAACTCCAAAAAAACAATGAGCAGACGTATTGTCTGCTCAGTATATTGCCTTAAATTTCTCACATATCCTAGGGTTATAGCATAGGTTTGAGGAAGCGCGCAGTATGTGAACCTTTGACATTAGCGACGTCTTCCGGGGTTCCTTCGGCAATGATTTCCCCGCCGCCTTGACCGCCTTCTGGACCAAGATCAATAACCCAGTCCGCCGTTTTAATGACATCGAGATTGTGCTCGATCACAACCACGGTATTGCCATGATCTCGTAAGCGGTGCAAAACGGTCAGTAGCAATTCGATATCATGGAAGTGCAGACCCGTTGTCGGCTCATCAAGAATATATAAGGTTTTCCCAGTATCGCGCTTGGAGAGTTCTTTAGCGAGTTTCACTCGTTGTGCTTCACCACCGGATAAGGTGGTTGCCGCTTGACCGAGGCGAATATAAGACAGTCCCACATCCATCAGTGTTTGCAGTTTTCTTGCAATGACTGGCACAGGATCAAAAAATTCTCGTGCATCTTCGACCGTCATCTGGAGAACTTCATCAATGGTTTTACCCTTGTAACGAACTTCTAAGGTTTCACGGTTATAGCGCTTGCCTTTACAGATATCACAAGGAACATAGACATCAGGTAGGAAGTGCATTTCTACTTTGATGACCCCGTCTCCTTGGCAAGCCTCACAGCGACCGCCTCGTACGTTAAAACTGAAACGTCCTGGCTTATAACCACGAGAGCGAGATTCTTGGGTGCCAGAGAACAATTCACGAATAGGGGTAAAAATGCCGGTATAGGTCGCAGGGTTTGATCTCGGCGTGCGTCCGATAGGACTTTGGTCGATATCAATTACCTTATCGAAGTGCTGTAACCCATCGATTTTTTTATATGGAGAGGGCTCTGCGGTTGTCGCGCCATTTAGTTGGGTGTGAGCAATCTTAAAGAAGGTATCGTTAATTAAGGTTGATTTACCAGACCCAGATACTCCAGTGATACAACTAAAGAGGCCAACTGGAATCGTTAGATCCACAGCCTTTAGGTTGTTACCGGTGGCGCCAGTTAACTTGACCAGCTTTTTGTTATCAACGGGGGTGCGTTTTTCTGGTATCGCAATTTTACGCTTACCCGAAAGGTATTGACCAGTCAGTGAGGCATCACTGGCAATGATATCTTGCACCGTACCCTCGGCAATTACCTCGCCACCATGGACACCAGCACCAGGACCAATATCGATCACATGGTCTGCCATACGAATGGCATCTTCATCATGTTCCACCACCAGAACGGTATTACCAAGATCTCTTAGGTGAGTGAGCGTACTCAGCAGACGCTCATTGTCTCTTTGGTGCAGACCGATCGATGGTTCATCTAACACATACATGACACCAACTAACCCAGCGCCAATTTGACTCGCCAAACGGATACGCTGAGCTTCGCCACCGGACAGCGTTTCGGCACTGCGAGAGAGGTTGAGGTAGTTAAGACCGACATTCACTAAGAAGTGCAGACGGTCATTGATCTCTTTCATTACCTTATCGGCGATTTGCGCCTTTTGTCCTTCGAGCTTAAGGGAGTGGAAGAAACTCATCGCATCGCTGATGCTCATTTCCACAATAGAGGGGAGCGGCGTGTCGGCGATAAATACGTTTCTGGCTTCTTCTTTTAGGCGAGTGCCGCCACACGAACTGCAAGATTTGGTCGAAATATATTTGGTTAATTCTTCACGAACTGAATTGGACTCTGTATCACGATAACGTCGCTCAAGATTATTGAGGATCCCCTCAAACGGGTGACGTTTAACGCGCAGATCGCCACGATCATTGACGTAGTTAAATTCAATCTCGGTACGTCCCGAACCTTTGAGAATAACCTCTTGGATTTTTTTGCTCAAAGAATTGAAGGGTTGGTAAATATCAAATTTATAATGCTCAGCTAACGAGTTGAGCATTTGGAAGTAGTAGAAGTTTTTCTGATCCCAACCACGAATAGCGCCATCAGCCAGACTTAAATTTGCGTCGACAATCACTCTGTCAGGGTCAAAATATTGCTGTACACCCAAACCGTCACAAGTATGGCAAGCCCCTGCTGGGTTATTAAATGAAAACAGACGGGGTTCCAACTCTTGAATGCTATAACCGCAATAAGGACAAGCAAAGTTGGCAGAGAAAATAATATCTTCTTGTTCGTTGTCGTCCATCCAAGCGACGTTAACAATTCCGCCAGACAACTCTAAGGCTGTCTCAAACGATTCAGCCAAGCGTTGTTGTAGATTGTCTCTTACCTTGAAGCGATCAACCACTACCTCAATAGTGTGCTTTTTGTGTAGCTCAAGCGGCGGTGGATCGGACAAATCACAGGTTTCTCCATCAATACGAGCGCGGATAAAGCCCTGTGCAGCGAGGTTTTCTAAAGTTTTTACATGCTCACCCTTACGCTCTTTAACAATAGGCGCAAGCAGCATCATTTTTGAGCCTTCTGGAAGCTCCAAGACTTTATCAACCATCTGGCTAACCGTCTGTGCAGTCAGCGCAACCTTATGTTCGGGACAGCGAGGCTCACCCACACGAGCATACAGCAGACGCAAATAGTCATAGACTTCAGTGATAGTACCGACCGTAGATCGCGGGTTATGAGATGTGGATTTTTGCTCGATAGAGATGGCAGGAGAGAGACCTTCGATATGGTCAACATCGGGCTTTTCCATCAAGGACAAAAACTGACGAGCATAGGCTGATAGGGATTCAACATAACGGCGTTGCCCTTCCGCATACAAGGTGTCAAAAGCGAGCGATGATTTTCCTGATCCAGATAAGCCTGTGATAACAATTAATTTATCACGAGGAATAGTAAGGTTTACGTTTTTTAGGTTATGGGTTCGGGCTCCCCTAACTTCAATCTGATCCATAACAGGCACTCTTGTAATACTAAGTCTGACAAGTATTACATAGTGTGAGATATGTGCAAAGAAATACTGGATAAAAAAACAGTGACCCTAGGTCACTGTTTTTTTTTAGTCACTGGCTTTTGAACAATCAGAAACCAGTTTGAGTCTTGGCTTGGATGAGCTTATGATGCCTTTTTTGTGGCAAACTTTCCAAGTTCAGACTTTTTCTCGTCTTTAAGGTAGAGGTTTTCAAAGCAGTAGTTAGTCGCTTCGATATAGCCCTCAACACTACCGCAGTCAAAACGTTGGCCTTTGAATTTGTACGCCAGAACACAGCCTGATTTTGCTTGTTTTAGCAGTGCATCAGTGATCTGAATCTCACCACCTTTACCTGGTTCGGTCTGTTCAATCAACTCAAAGATATCTGGAGTCAGGATATAGCGACCGATGATAGCAAGGTTACTTGGCGCAGTGCCTTTTTCCGGTTTTTCCACCATGTCGTCGACGCGGAAGATATCGTCTTTAATCGCTTCACCAGAGATCACACCGTACTTGTGCGTCTCATCTTCAGGGACTTCTTGAACGGCAACAATGGAGCAGCGGAACTGCTTATACAGTGATACCATCTGCGCCAGAACGCCTTCTTGCTCATTTACACACAAGTCATCCGCCAAAACAACGGCAAAAGGATTGTCACCCACCAACTCACGGCCCGTTAGAATGGCGTGACCTAGACCTTTCATCTCTCTTTGACGAATGTAAGTGAACTGAGCACTATCAATGACGTTACGGATATCCACCAGTAACTCTTCTTTGTTCGTACCGTTGATCTGATGTTCTAGCTCATAGTTTTTATCGAAGTGATCCATAATCGAGTGTTTACCACGACCCGTTACGATACACATGCCATCCATACCGGCTTGAATCGCTTCTTCGACGCCATACTCAATGAGTGGTTTATTGACCACAGGCATCATCTCTTTTGGCATAGATTTAGTGGCTGGCAGGAAGCGTGTTCCATAACCTGCCGCTGGAAATAGGCATTTTTTAATCATGCTGTAACCCTTTTATTAATTTTTTATTCCATTGTACTGCCTAACCGTTATCACCTAGCTAACTTGCTAAATAGCCTAGATTTTAATCAGGCTATCTAACCCATGTTACAAATACAATGCAGTACAAGATTAGTTGCGCACAGTCTAAACTATAAGACACGACTATAACAGGTTCTGGTTCGCCCAAGCGATTGCTTGCACACGACTTTTGACGGAAAGCTTCTTAAAAATTTGATAAAGGTGCGATTTCACGGTCGATTCACTGATGCACAGTTGCTCAGCGATTTGTAAGTTAGTAGCCCCCGATTTTAAGATCGATAGTATCTCTATCTGTCGACCACTTAGGCTTATTAGGGTTTGAGGGAGGATGGATTTCGCCATATGTCGGTAGTGATAAAGAAGTTGGCGGCAGACTTCATTAGGTAAGCGAAGCTCTCCATTGATGACATCATCGAGTCCTTGCGCTGTCTCTTCTTGACTCTGACTACGGTAGAATAATCCCTTGGAATGACCGAACCGGAGCAGCAATTCCGTCGTCAACTGATGGGGCACGTTAATGATAATGGTCTCGAAATCATTGTTTATTAATGGCAACTCCTCGACTTGCTGAAATAACTCTAATGCCTCCTCATAGTCAAACAGTAGGATTCGATTTTGAAAGCGATTTAGCGCCTCCAATAGATCTTGAGGTTCTATCGAGGTGATAGGAGAGGCACAGAGTTGCGATAATCTACTGATCAAAGGGTGGCTAGAGTGTTTGTTTATCGTGATGTGCTGAATGATTCTTTGGTAATTTACTTTTCTCATCGGGTTTCCTTTCGGTGATTTTCAGAGTGATAGTGAGAAAAATAAGATTGATTGGCTAGTCAGAGTTTTAATAATTGGAATGGGATTAAATGCTATTAAGTAATTGATAAGTCGATATTTAACATAGACTGTGGAGTTATCGGTCAATAAGGATTATTAGATGAAAAAAACGAGCTCACTCACAGAACAGCTATTGAGCTTGTGCAAGTTCGTGGTATCCTACGTGGCTAAATTTAAGCGAGTGTAGTTACGGAGCAAAACATGGCAAGCCGTGGAGTAAACAAAGTCATTCTAGTGGGTAACTTAGGTAACGACCCAGAAATTCGTTACATGCCAAACGGTAGTGCCGTGGCGAACATTACCATTGCGACTTCTGAATCTTGGCGTGATAAAGCGACAGGTGAACAGCGTGAGAAAACAGAGTGGCACCGTGTTGCACTGTTTGGTAAGTTGGCTGAAGTTGCTGGCGAGTATCTAAGAAAAGGCTCACAAGTTTACGTTGAAGGTCAATTGCAGACTCGTAAGTGGCAAGATCAGAGTGGTCAAGACCGTTATACGACAGAAGTTGTGGTTCAAGGCTTTAATGGCGTGATGCAAATGCTAGGTGGTCGTCAAGGCGGTGGTGCACCGATGCAGCAAGGCGGTATGAACCAAGGTGGCATGAACCAAGGCGGTATGCAGCAACAGCAACAACAAGGTTGGGGTCAACCTCAACAGCCAGTGCAACAGCCAACTCAGCAGCAAGCAGCTGCACAGCAACCTACACAACAGCCTAAGCCTCAATACAATGAGCCACCAATGGATTTCGATGACGATATTCCGTTCTAAATTGAGTTCATTTACAACGAGTTAATTTAGCCGTTGACGAATTTGATAAACCCAGCTTTCAGAGCTGGGTTTTTTATTGTCTTGTGGCAGAGCATGTCTTGGTGCCAGCGCGTGTTTTTATGACAGTGCGAAACGCGAACAACGCAGTGAGATTGAATGCGATTTGTGATCACCTCTTGATACACAATTCCTCTATTCGTCGCATAAAGTGATGAAACATTACTGTTCGTATGAGATTTTTGCTATTGTGTTGAATTATAAGTATTTTTATTGAAATATTTATAAAATTAGCCGTAGCGTGTTACGGAACTGTGCTATTTTTTCTTTAGTGGGATGGAAAAACAGTGCTTTACCCTAAATTTCAGGGTGTTAACAGGTTTTCTGTTTTTATGTGAGCGCTTATGGTTTCTGACGTAACATTAATTGTTAAGTTTGTCATAAAGCTCTATCATAGGACCAATAACTATAATGATTGTTATAAATTAAAGCTACCATCAGTTTTCCTCTTCCATAACCCTATATATCGTCAATTTAAGTCGTTATTGCTTAAAAAGGATTTGAGCATTTTATGAGACAAACACCTACGCTAAAACTCAGTACTCGTTTAGTGGCATTTGTCACCGTGATAGTGATGAGTGCTGTGTTTATTTTGTTTGTCGGCGGTACCTTGTCGATCAAAAAAATGGGTAATGAATATCTCAATCAGCACTTATCGAGCATTACTCATATTATTGATAAAGAGTTAGAAGATCCGGATGCCGCTTACCTGATGCAGCGCTGGATGCCAAAAATGCTGCAAGCGAGCAATATCCTTGAAATGGAACTCTCTTCGCCCGCGGGTGTGATTTATCGATATAAGAACACCGCACCACTGATTGATTCTCATCTTGCATACAGTAATACCTATCGATTGGAGCGCAATGAGGGCTATCAAGTCGAGTTTCTGGTCCGCCCCCCGTATTTAGATTTGCGATATTCGTTTGGTGCTTTGGGGTCTGTCACCCTTGCCGTTGCGTTGATTGTTTTCTGCTTAGTGCGTGGTGTGAAGTGGTTGAAGCTGCAACTGATTGGCTCCGAACTGTTAGAAGAACGTGGGCGGATGATCCTCGGTGGTCGAGTAGAGCAATATGCCAAAGGTGATGTCAGGGAGTGGCCATATACGGCTAGTGAGGCGCTGGATATTCTCATTGAGGAGTTACAAGATGCTCGTCAGGAGCGCAGCCGCTTTGACACCTTTATCCGTTCACAAACCTTTCTTGATCCATTGACCGGCAGTGCCAACCGCGTTTTGTTTGATAGTAAACTGGAATCCGCATTGCAAGAAAGTGGTGCTAATGGCGCTGTGTTGCTGTTTAGAATCGAAGATTGGGACCAAGTACAAGAACAGGTCAGTAAAACCGTTTCTGATGAGTTTTTGGTTGAAGTCAGTGAGATTCTTTCCAACGTGACCCAGCGCTATCCCGATGTGATCTTCTCTCGTTACTACGAATCCGATTTCGCAATATTCATTCCTCATCAAGGCATTAAAGAGGTCGACCACATTGCGACCCAAGCGATTCGCATGTTAGAAAAAGTGATCACGCCTAGGCAGCTTGATGAAAATAACTGGTTCCATATCGGCGTCAGCATGTACAGTGAAGGCGAGCCTCACGGGCGTATTATGTCGGAAGCGGAAACCGCATTAAAAAGTGCTCAGTTACAGAAAGCAAATGGTTGGAATCGCTTTAGCAAGCAAGCTTCGCAAATGGGTGATAGAGGCAGTGTTCGTTGGCGAACCTTATTTGATCATGCCTTACAGCCAGATAATATTCTTATCTTTTCCCAGCCTTGTTATTGGCATGAAAAGGGCAAAGACCTGAAAACCTTGCACCGAGAGGTGTTTGCTCGGATTGAAGATCCCGAGCGTGGTATTATTAAGGCATCTCGTTTCCATTCGGCATTGATTCAGGTCGGATATCAGGCTCATTGTGATAAAGCGGTATTGAGCAAGGTATTTAAAGAGATAAAGCACTCTTCTGACATTCTACCTGTGTCGATCAATCTCTATGTCGAACCTTTTGCCAACAAAAATTACTTCAAGTGGTTTCGAGATGAGTTGATGCAACTCCCAACATCTGTCAGAACTCTTCTCTCATTTGAGTTTCCAGAAGCAAGATTGGTACAACATCTGGACTATATCCGTCCTGTGGTTAGAATGCTATCTGGTTTGGGCTGCGTTGTGATTGTTGGACAAGCGGGGCGCTCAATTGTAAGTACCCACTACATCAAAGATCTTAATATTGATTATTTGAAGTTGCATCGTAGCTTGATTAGAAAAATTGATCAGCGCGATGAGAACCAATTGTTTGTTCGTAGTATCGTGGGTGCCTGTGGCGACTCTCCTACTGAGGTGATAGCCGTTGGTGTTGAAACCAAGAAAGAGTGGTATACCTTACTGGACCTTGGCGTCAATGGTGGACAAGGTCGTTATTTTGCTCCTGAGAAACAACTGATGCCAAAACCCAAAGTCAAACCAACCATGATAAAGCCCGGTAGAAGAAACCGTTGGCGTAAGTCTTAATGCGGTAATGTTATGATGTTTAAAACTTTATTAGCACGATTTAACCCCAAAATTAGCGCCAAGACACCGTATGTTGTCGTTATTCAATCGGATAGCGTTTATCTATCGGAGTTGGGGCAAAGTGAAGTCGTACGTGTTGATGTTACTGCGAGAAATTGGGCGCTGAGCGTCGAACAAATTCTCAAGCAAATCAAAGAGAGTAGTCGTGCCATTCAGATAGTGTTGGGCAGTCAAATGTATCAAAACTATCAAATAGACACCCCCAAGCTGCCAAAACCTGAGTGGCCACAAGCGCTGCCTTACCTATTAAGAGAGGTCATCAGTGAGCGCGTCACGGATATTGTGGCGGATGCGATCGAATTACCGTCACAAAATAAAACCTCGGCCTATGTAGTAAAAAAAGTGGATGTGCTTTCCATAGCCAGTTTAATTGAAAAAGCGGGTCACACGTTACACTCCATCATCCCTGAAGAGATGATTTGGGGTCAGGCACTGCCCGATGAAAACAATGTCGTCTTGCTACAGAGAGGGCGGTTTGAAAACTATCGTGTCAGTGCTTTTATGGAGCAGCGCCCTATCTTCCAGCGTATGATTCGTGGCGTCTCAGGTCCGGTGATAAAAAGTGATAACTTAGGTCTTGAAGTTGATAGTTTAGCGCTCGAATTACAACGCTCTCTGGATTACCTCTCGTCTCAGTTTAAAACGGGTGGCGTTCATATTCTGCGTTGCTGTTGTGACGAAGAACCTGAGCCAGAATTGGCCAAAGCCTTGTCCGATCGCTTAAGTGTACAAGTGATACCGCTGATTGAAGAAAGAACTGGCGGAAACGGTGAGTTATTAGCACGCTTGGCATCAGGTCTATCTCAATCATTAGATGTTAATCTTTACCCTGCCTATCTTAAACCGCAAAAAGAGCGATTTCCTTTAGAGAGTATGCTTGCTCTTTGGGGTATTTCTGCGGCGATATTGCTGGCTGCCTATGGTTATACCCATTATCAAGTGACTCAATTAACGCCCCAATTAACGCTTAACTCGACCCGTTCAGAACAGTTGCGTAATGAACTGATTGAAAGTCAATCAGCACTGGAAAAGCATAAGCCGTCACCGGTGATAGTGGCAGCAGTGGCGCGTTTAAAGCGTGAAATTGCGGCGACAAAAGAGGCGTTACATGCCGTGGACGAATACGATACTGGTCAACAGGTGGGTTACTCAAGTTTAATGAAGGCGCTTGCCAAGCTGGGGCGCAGTGATATCTCTTTGCAGAGTATCTCGTTAAACCAGCAACATATGGATGTGTCTGGTTTAGCCCGTAGTGCCAGTGTGATACCAAACTGGGTCAGTCAATTTAAATCAGAACCCAGTTTGGTTGGTCGTACTTTTGAAAGCCTAAAAATAGGCAGAAATGACCAGGACATTGTGACCTTTGAACTGCAAACCAAGCCGGCAATGGATGGTGCTCGTTCGGCTCTCGATCTCAATACCATTCCGAATCAAGCAGAACCCATTGCCGATTCGTCTGATCGTGTGGAGGAAGAGTAATGAAACAGCAATGGCAAACGTATAGGACCAAATTCTCCGCCACTTCGGTACGCGAAAAATGGCTGATTAGCTTATGTGGTTTAGTGGTGATTATCGCGAGCCTTTTTATCGGTCTATTAGAACCCGAAATACTAAATAAGCAGGCGTTAGATAAACGTCTACAAACGACAAAAAATGCAAACCTAGAGCTAGAAGGGCAACTTTTACTGCTGCGTAGTCAACTGGTTAAAGATCCCAATCAAGCGGTAGAGAAAGAGTACGCGGATTTGATTGAGCAGAGCCAAGCACTCTCTAGCCAGTTATCTGGTATTGTTGATAACCTTATTTCGCCGTCACAGATGGCTGGGTTATTGGAGCAGGTGCTGTCGCAAACTGAGGGACTTAAGTTGGTGGCGTTGGAGTCGCTTCCACCCGAGCCTATCACTGGGACATCCATTGCGAGTGAGTACTCAGGTTATTTTGTTCATCCGGTAAAGATTGAGTTAGTGGGTGGTTACTTTGCGATTGCAGACTATCTAGCGAAGCTAGAAAACATGCCAGTAAAGTATTATTGGCGCAGTTTTGACTACAGTGTGGAAGCGTACCCGCAGGCACGATTAACGTTAGAAATATATACATTAGGGACGCGTAAGGAATTTATTGGTGGCTAGATACAGTTTATTTCTGATGTTACTCATATCGGGGCAAGGCTTGGCGTCGCAAGACCCTACGGCTCCGTTGGGATGGCAACAGCCGGAAAAGCAAGTGAGCAAACCCAAGAAGGCAGTGACTCACCCAGTTCCTAAACTACAAAGTATTGTATGTGAGCAGTCACAAACCTGCTCAGCAGTGCTCAGCGGTAAAGTTGTCACCAAAGGCTCGACCGTTCAAGGATATAAAGTGACAGAAATTAATGACGAATTTGTTTTTCTGCAGCGTGCTAACAAGCAGTGGAAGCTAGGTTTGTTCTCTATGGATGTGAAATATTAAGGCTAATTTATGATGCGTAAGGTAGTAATCAGTGTATGTATCGCCGCATTGGCAGGATGCGCTATGGGGCATAGAGACCCTGTAGAAATTAAACAGAGCCTCAATGAAGCGGTCAATAATGCAAATAACAAAAGCTTAGATGCACTGCCCGCAATGGTAGAAGCGGATTTAATGCCTGAGTTGGGTAGCAGTCACTTGCTGACCAATCAGAATGTAAAGCGCTTTAGAGTGCAAGCGAGCAACGTTAACGCGAAAGCTTTCTTTACCAGTTTGGTGAAAGGCACCGAGTACAGCGTGTCACTGCATCCTGATGTTTCCGGCAATATTACCGCCAACCTTTCTGATGTCACCTTAGATGAGGTGTTAGATAACGTCAGTGATATGTATGGTTATGAGATAGAGAAGAAAGGGCGAATCATTCAAGTGTTTCCAGCGGGTCTGAGAACCGTCTCGATCCCAGTGGATTATCTGCACTTCAAGCGCTCAGGTCGCTCGTTGACATCCATCACTACTGGCACGATCACGACTAACGACTCAAATAGTAATAGTGACTCGAACTCGTCTTCATCAAGCTCTAGTTCAAGCAGCAACAGTAGTAACAGTAGCAGCAACAATAGCGAGAGCGGTGGTACTACGATTGAAACCACCAGTGAGAGTGATTTCTGGCCAGCACTCGAGTTGGCGGTGACCGGGTTAATCGGCAGCGGTGATGGACGCAGTGTCGTCACGACGCCACAAGCGGGCTTGTTAACCCTGCGCGCTTACCCTGATGAAATTCGCCAAGTGAAAGAATTTATTAGCCAATCTCAGGAGCGTCTCCACCGCCAAGTCATACTTGAAACTAAGATCCTTGAAGTCACGCTGAGCGATGGTTACCAGCAGGGCATCAGTTGGAGTGATTTAGGAGGCGCGTTGACGATTGACCGCCTTGCTCCTAGCTCAACGCCAGTGCTGGGTGATATTGGCTCACTGTTGGGTGGTCAAACTAACCTGACCATAAGTAGTGGCGATTTCACCGCTGTTTTGAGTTTCATGGAGACACAAGGCGATGTGAATGTGCTCTCTAGCCCACGCGTCACAGCTGCCAATAATCAAAAGTCGGTGATCAAAGTGGGCACTGATGAATATTTCGTAACGGATGTATCCAGTACGGTTGGATCGGGTGATGATGCCAGTGTTGCATCGGATATCGAGCTGACACCGTTCTTCTCGGGTATCTCATTGGATGTCACGCCACAGATAGATGACAAGGGTAATGTACTGCTGCATGTACACCCCGCTGTGATTGAAGTGACGGAAGAAACTAAAGAGATCCAATTATCGGAAGGTAGCATTATTGTTCCGTTAGCCACCAGTTCGATTCGTGAGTCTGATTCAGTTATTCGTGCGGCTGATGGTGACGTGGTCGTGATTGGCGGTCTGATGAAGTCAGCCAGTACCGATTTAGTGTCGAAAGTCCCATTCTTTGGAGACATACCAGCATTGGGGCACCTGTTTAGAAACACGCAAAAAGTGACACAAAAAACCGAATTGGTGATCTTATTGCGTCCAACAGTTGTTGGCGTAAACACTTGGCAGAAAGAGGTTGAGCGCTCAAGAGATATCCTGAATGAGTGGTTCCCAGAAAACGAAGCTCAGCAGTAACAAGCTTAATAGAAAGACACTTAACAGAGTAAGTAACTCAACACTAAAGTGACTTAACAATAAGTGACTTAACAATAAACAGCTAACAAGGCGCGTCGTCGAGCAGGTAGTTTGTGTATCTTGACCATTTTGGATTAACACAGTTTCCATTTTCACTCACCCCAAATACAGCGATGTTTTTGGGGTTAGCGCCACACTACGAAGCCATTCAAACCGTGGTGGCTGGTGTGGAGTTAGGTGAAGCCGTGCTTAAGGTGACGGGAGAAGTAGGCACGGGCAAAACCATGGTATGCCGTATGCTGATCAATCAGTTAAGCGAAAACTATACCTTGGTCTATTTACCTAATCCGGTGCTGACTGGACAAGAGTTGCGTTTGGCCATTGCTCGAGAGTTAGAGATCGACCTGTCAGACAAAGAGACGTTGCTGGAACATATGCAGCATAAAATGATCCAAGCAAAGCGCGAAGGTCGTCCCGTAGTCGCCTTGATTGATGAAGCTCAAGCCCTGTCTGATGAGGCGTTAGAGACGCTTAGGCTGTTGGGTAATCTTGAAACAGAAAGCAGCAAGCTGATTCATATCGTACTGTTTGGACAACCTGAGTTGGACCAGAGACTTGAGCAACATAATATGCGTCAGCTTAGGCAGCGCATTACCTTTAGTGCCAAGCTCCGAACGATGACTTGCGACGAGACTCAAGCCTATATACAACAAAGGATGGAATGGGCGGGAGCACAGAGCCATATGTTTAAAGCTCAGCATAAAATAGCCATCTGGAAAGCGACCAAAGGGATCCCACGATTAGTGCATCAGATTGCTCACAAATCGTTATTACTCGCGTTTAGCGCCAAGAGTCCAGTGGTCACTAACCAGCAGCTTTATCTTGCGATTCAAGACACTTTTGACGCAAAGAAACCAACATTCAAATACCCAGTGCTTTGGGGGTGGAAACAACAATGAGTGCGATTAATAAAGCGCTAAGCGAATTAAACCAACAGCAAGACCCATCGAAGCTTGCCATCAAAAAAGCGGAGATCCCAACATCGAATCGTACACCGGCATTTGTTTGGGTTGGTGTGGGTTTTGCGATGAGCGTAGCGATGGGAGGTTGGGCGATTTCCCAAGCCGATTCACCGACGATGGCTAACCTTGAACCTAACATCGAGCAATCAACGGTTGCGCCAGTCGTCTCGGTCGCGCCAACAAATCACACTGATGCCGCCATCAAAACCGCGTCTCCAACTGTGAGCACTCAGTCATCTCCTGTTACCGTGTACGCTTTACCAAAGGCGGAGCCGAAAGCAGAACCAAAGCCTGAACCCGCGACTCAAGTGACACCGTCGGTTTCCGTTGCAGTAGCAGCAATTTCACAAGCAGAAGTACAAGTGGGTAAAATAGCAGCAAAACAATCCCAGTCGTCTCAATCGGCGGCTCGCTTAACCCCCCCTCAGTCAGTCAACAATGCAGCGACAGAACCGCGTCAGAACAAGGTAAACCCAGTCGCAGACAAACCGGTACTGATTGCTCAAGTGACCCACAATGACGATAGCATTGGACAAATGATTATTGAGCAGGTAGAACTCAGCCCAGAACAGTTAGCAGAGAAAGCCGTTGCTCGCGCTAAAAAATCCCTTGATAGTAATGACATTGATAGTGCGCTTGCCCACTATGAAGATGCCCTGAGATACACTGCCAGCAACGAACAAGTGCGTCAGCAGTTAGCGGCGCTTTACTACGGTAAAGGACAAATCAATAAAGCCTACCAACTGCTAGAAGATGGTATTAATAGAAACACAGAAGGTGAAGGGCTGCGCATTGCACTGACCAAGCTGTTAATTAAAGAGCAGCAACAAGAAGCAGCCTTAACACCGTTGGTGTATTTACCGAACAACCCAAGTCAAGAGTATCTCTCTTTACGCGCTGGTTTAGCACAACGCAATAAACAGACCGATCTTGCCTATGAAAGTTATCAGCTGTTGACAGTGAAAGACAGGCTGAATGCTCGTTGGTGGATGGGTTTAGCCATTCAACAAGAGCGAAAAATGGAGTTTGCTCAGGCCAAAGAATCTTATCAAAAAGCCCTCAACATGATTGGTATCTCTAGTCAGTCTAAAGCATTTATTCGCGATCGTTTGAAGGTACTCGCGAGCTTGGAGGAGAGCGGCAATGCAAATTAAGCTACGAAAACGACTGGGTGATTTGCTGGTTGAAGAAGCCATTATCAATGAGTCACAGCTGCAACAAGCATTAGCGACACAACGTAATACCGGACGTAAACTCGGAGCAACGCTGATTGATCTCGGTATGTTGAGCGAACAGCAGATGCTGAGTTTCTTGTCTCAGCAATTGAGCTTGCCCCTTATCGACTTAAGCCGTGCCCAAATAGAGACTGAATCTGTGCAATTATTGCCAGAGGTACACGCAAGGCGTTTGCGAGCGTTGGTTATTGGTCGAAAGGATGAAAATACCTTAAGGGTCGCCATGAGTGATCCGGCGGATCTATTCGCTCAAGAGTCTCTGCTGAACCAATTAGGTCAATACTCGATAGAGTTTGTGATTGCACCAGAGCAGCAACTGATTGACGGCTTTGATCGCTACTATCGACGCACCAAAGAGATCGCCTCATTTGCCGAGCAGTTGCAAGCGGAACACCAATCCACCGACTCGTTTGAATTTAGCGCTGATGTGGGTGAGAGTGAAGAAGTTACCGTCGTTAAACTGATCAACTCTATGTTCGAAGATGCGATTCAGGTCGGTGCCTCGGATATTCATATTGAGCCTGATGCCGATGTGTTGCGCCTAAGACAGCGTATTGATGGTGTGTTACACGAGACCTTACTGAATGAGGTCAACATCGCGTCAGCATTGGTACTGCGTCTCAAGTTAATGGCGAACTTGGATATTTCAGAAAAGCGTTTACCTCAAGATGGTCGTTTTAATATTCGAGCAAAAGGTCAATCGGTCGATATTCGTATGTCGACCATGCCAGTAGAGTATGGTGAATCTGTCGTGATGCGTCTGTTGAATCAGTCAAAAGGTGTGCGTCGTTTAGAAGATTCTGGTTTACCGAGTGATCTTCTGGTTAAACTTCGCCGCCAACTGCGTCGACCGCACGGTATGATTTTGGTGACCGGTCCAACGGGTTCAGGTAAAACTACTACGCTATACGGTGCGCTTACCGAGTTAAACAGCCCAGCGAAAAAGATCATTACTGCGGAAGATCCGGTGGAATACCGTCTGCCGCGTATTAACCAAGTTCAGGTTAACTCTAAGATCAATCTAGATTTCTCGTCCATTTTAAGAACGTTCTTGCGCCAAGACCCGGATATTATCCTAGTCGGTGAGATGCGTGACCAAGAGACGGTTGAGATCGGTCTGCGAGCCGCACTGACGGGTCACTTAGTGCTTTCGACATTACACACCAATGATTCGGTAGACAGCGCACTGCGAATGATGGACATGGGCGCGCCGGGTTATCTGGTTGCCAGTGCGGTGCGAGCCGTGGTTGCTCAGCGTTTGGTTAGGCGTATTTGTCCTGATTGTTCCCATGACCATCACCTCGATGATCATACTAAACAGTGGTTGTTATCACGTTTCCCCAATCAGGTCACTCATGGTTTTCAAAAAGGACAAGGCTGTCAAAACTGTAATCTGACAGGATTTCGAGGTCGAATTGGCGTGTTTGAGATGTTGGAACTCGACAGTGCCATGATGGATGCTTTGCGTGCTAATGATGCCGTGCTATTTGCCCAAACCGCACGCGCGAGCACGGAGTATAAACCTCTGGTTGTCTCTGCCATGGAGTTAGCCATGTCCGGAACCGTTAGCTTAGATGAAGTCATGGCATTGGGTGAAGGCGATGCTTCTATCGATATTGAGCCAATCTATATCTAGGTAAGAGAATAGTATGCCAAATTACGTTTATACCGGCCGTGATATCAATGGCAGCGAAGTCTCAGGAACCCTTGAGTCTCCGAATGAAGAGACCGCAGCGGGTATTTTGATCTCGCGTGGTGTCATTCCTATCGAGATCCGCCAAGGTAGCTCAGGTAAATCACTGATTGATAACCTTAATGAATTACTCAAACCCTCAGTGCCCCTTGAGGTCTTAGTGATCTTTTGCCGTCAGCTTTTCAGTCTGACCAAAGCGGGGGTACCGCTGCTGCGCTCCATGAAAGGTTTGACACAAAACTGCACCAACAAAGAGCTCAAAAGCGCTCTTGAGGAAGTCGTGAATGAACTGACTAATGGTCGCAACCTGTCATCATGTATGCAGATGCATTCGCACGTGTTTAGTCCGCTGTTTGTTTCTATGATCGCCGTGGGTGAGAATACCGGTCGCTTAGATCAGGCACTAGAACAGTTGGCCAGTTACTACGAACAAGAGGTGGAAACTCGCAAGCGTATCAAAGCGGCGATGCGCTATCCTATGTTTGTACTGACCTTTATCCTCGGCGCAATGTTTGTACTTAACCTGAAGGTTATTCCTCAGTTTTCCGATATGTTTGCTCGATTTGGTGTCGATCTTCCTTTGCCGACACGTGTCCTGATTGCAACCTCGAATTTCTTTGTCAACTACTGGTTGCTGCTTATTGCCCTCATTATCGGAGGGCTGTTTGCTTTCCGTGCTTGGCTAGCGACTGAAGTGGGGCGAGAAAAGTGGGATAAATTGAAACTTAAGATGCCCATCGTCGGTGGCATATTGAACCGTGCCCAGTTATCACGTTTTTCACGAACCTTTTCTTTGATGCTTAAGGCGGGCGTTCCGCTTAACCAATCTCTTGGACTCTCGGCGGAAGCGATCGATAACAAGTTTTTAGAGAATCGCATTATTGAAATGAAGGGGGCGATTGAGGCTGGCAGTAGCGTCTCTTCAACGGCAGTAAATGCCAATATCTTTACGCCTCTGGTGATCCAGATGATATCGGTTGGTGAAGAGACGGGTCGAATTGATGAGTTGTTGCTAGAGGTGTCAGATTTTTACGATAGAGAGGTCGATTATGACCTCAAAACCTTAACGGCACGCATCGAACCGATATTACTCCTCATCGTTGCCGCGATGGTGTTAGTGCTTGCTTTAGGTATCTTCTTGCCTATGTGGGGCATGCTAGACGCAATGAAGGGAGCGTAAACTGACGTGCAAATTAAGAGCGTCCTGTTTCAAAATAACACGCTGCGTTGGTTGATATGGTTAGGTGTGGTGTTGGCGTTAATCGCAACATTTTTAGGCTGCTTTAACCGCAACCAAGAAAAGATTATGCGTACTAAAGCTGTCGTCATTGCTAAGACGATGCAGCAACGAATTAACCAACTGCATCATCTTTGGTTACTCAATAATCAGCCTAAAGTACTAGAAGTGGACGGACAGAGCGTTGAATTCGATCACCGAGGGTGGATCGTTTTATCAAACAGTGGTCCAAAGAACTGTAACGATTTGTTATCCTTATTGTATAAAGATATTAACAATGGGAAATATAAACTAGTGACTAAATATCAAAATATCAGCTTAAATTCGTATGTTTGCATTTATGAAATGGATCAAATAGCCGACATTAAAATAAATAAAATCAATAATTTAAATATAAATGTTGTCATGTGATAAAAAAATCATAGACGACAGAGTTTGAATGTTTTGTAATCATTATTCTTCCAGTTTATACTCTGAGCAGAAAGTCACACTTTTATTAATAAGAGAGAAAGAAGCCAATGAAGAACAGCAAAGGTTTTACATTAGTTGAGTTAGTTGTAGTGATTGTAGTACTTGGTTTACTTGCTGTTGCGGCATTACCTCGTTTTATTAACGTCACCGATCAAGCCAAAGAGGCGAGCATCGAGGGTGTGGCAGGTGGTTTTGCGACCGCAGTTCTTTCGGCGCGTGCTCAATGGGAAGCGGAAGGTCGTCCAACGAACGATGACGGTGACTATGTCGTTGATTATGATGGTACAGAATTTAGACTGACTAAAAGCACCACTGACAATGGGTTCGTGCGTGAAGGTTACCCAACAGGTTTGCAAGGTATTTCTGGTGGTCAAGGTGAATCTGTCACCGATGCAGGTTGTGTCGATTTGATGGAAGAACTTCTTCAAAACCCACCGTCTGTAACAAATGGTACCGTCAATGACGAGAAATATTTTGCAGAAGCAGAGACATCAACAACCTGTACTTATACACAGCAAGAAGGTAAAGAACACTCTTTCACTTATGATGTGACTACAGGTAGCGTCACCGTTTCTCTGGATAACTAATTAGTTGTATTTTAGAAGGTAGTAAAAAATATGAAAAAACAAGCAGGTTTCACTCTTATCGAGATGGTCGTGGTCATTGTTATCCTAGGTATCCTAGCGGTAACAGCAGCACCGCGTTTCCTAAATCTTCAAGGCGATGCGCGTGAATCTTCACTAGAAGGCTTAAAAGGTGCAATGGCAGGCTCTACAGGTATTGTCTACGGTAAGGCTGCGATTGATGGCGTAGAAACTGATGCATCAGACAAAACAGTTTCGGACGGAACCACAGATGGAAAGATTACGATTGCATATGGTTACCCAACAGCGTCGGATGCAGGAATTATTGCAGCAGTAGATATGGATACAACTAATGAGTGGGATGTATCAGAACCAACAACAGTAGATAATACTCCAGCGATTCGTGTAACGTTGAAAGGAACGACCATTGCTGATGAAGATGCGAAGCGTTGCTACGTAGAGTACGTTGAATCAACAGGCGTAGGCGTAACGCCAACGATCACAGTTCAAGCTGACGGTTGTTAATCAATATTTAAATAAAAAGGTCAGCCTAGGCTGACCTTTTTTAATTGTGTCGCAATCTCGTTGAATTTATTTATCTTTTTTATCATTGTTGATGAGAATAGCAGCAAGTTTAGTATAATTAAAATTATCGTTTCCCTTAGTAGGTGGCATTATGCAGTTTGCCCGCAAACAGAGACATGGATTTACGGTTATTGAGCTGATCGTGGTGATTGTGCTGATCGCTACTGTGTCTGTTATTGCTACCAGCCGCTATTTTGGACGTTCGTCTTACTCCGCCTATACCTATCAAGAAGCGATTACCTCGGTGATTCGCCAGATCCAAGTGAATAGAATGCAGTCTAACCTGTCTGCGAATAATCCCAACTCTAACTATGTTCTCGTGGTCAATTCAGACTGTATCGGCTCTGTGCAAGGCTGTGCTTTAGGGAGTGACGGTGACTACCAACGCAGTGATGTGATTAGAAGCGATAACGCGACGTTTTCCTTGTTAGGCAACCCAAGCTCAAATCAGATTGAATTTGATCTCAAAGGCAACCCAAGTTGGTCCGGCAGTGGTGATATTAAGATTACCATCGAAGCGGAGGGAAGTACTTCGGCGCTATGCATTAATTCCCAAGGTTATATTCAGAAGGATTGCTAGATGAAATGGGGCAAAGGATTTACCTTAATTGAATTGACCGTCGCTATCGTGCTGTTAGCCATCGCAATGCTAACCATCACCACGATGTTAGTCCCTAATATCAGAAATTCCGCTGAACCCCAATACCAAGTGCGTGCCGCTGCGCTTGCAGACAGTATCTTCAATCAAATTTTAACCCGTTCTTTTGATGAAAACAGTGACCATAATGGCGGCTATTATCGATGTGGAGAAAACGGAGCCGATGGCACATTAACCTCTTGTACGACCTTAAGCCAGTTTGGTCCAGACAATAACGAGGCGATCACGGGCTACAATGACGTGGATGACTTTGGTGCCGCCAATGGGATGAGTGCTGTTTATGTGATTGAACCCAGTGTGAATTCCAGTGAGCGGGATCTTGATGAACTGATTAGCGATAACGGGAGTTACCGCAATTTCACGGTGAATATCACGGTGGATTACTTTGTCGACAATGATCAAGGCATTGATCAAACCAACATTATTAAACGCATTCAACTCGAGATTTCCGCTTCACGCTATGGTCCTTATCTCTTTACTGCCTATAAGGGGAACTACTAATGAAACAACGTGGTTTTACCTTGGTAGAAATGATACTAACTGTGGTGATCCTCGGCATCTTGATGGTTGGCAGTGCCGGCTTTTTGCGCTCAGGAACCGAAGGTTTTGTGCAGAGTGTTGAGCGGCAAAAATTGCATACCCAAGCTCAGTTTATTCTAGAGAAGATTTCTCGTGAGATACGCCACGCTATCCCCAATAGCTTTACCATTAGTGATGCTGGGCACTGTATTGAATTTTATCCAATAAAGTATTCCGGCTTTTATCACCTTGAAGATGACACCTTGCCCTACTCGTTATCGTTTTTTTCAGGTCAATCGTCGGTGAAGACTCTAGGTCGTTATGGCGCGAATGATTTTATGGTGATCAACCCGACCTCTGCGGGTGATATCGCCACCAATCAGATCGATATTGCCAACGTCGCTATTGATAGTAACGACTCTATCTCACAAGTGATGTTAACCACGCCATTGACCTCAGAGTCGGTCTCAGCTCGCCACTATATTGCTGACTTTCCCGTTAAGTATTGCTATCTCGCTCCAAGTTCGGCTCAGGCTGATTTCGGTACAATAGTGCGCCGTTCTCCCGCTAGCGACAGTGTCAACCAAGTCACTGTCGCCGATAGCGTGGAGGAACTCGTATTTCAGTATCATTCAGCGACCTTAGTCAGCGGCAGTGTGATTCATTTGGCTCTGTCTCTTGGATATAACACGGAAGTGGCGATCTATGAACAAGATATACAGGTGCTCAATGTCCCATAAACTTTTTCGTCAGCAGAATTGCTTTGGTCAGAAAAATTGCTTTGGTCAACAAAACCACTTTCGCCAACGGGGTAATGCGCTGATTATTTCTATTTTTATTTTGGTTGTTATCGGGATGATGGCGTCGGGCCTGACACGTATTCGTTGGAGCAACCATGATAGCCATGTTCGTACACTCAATGGAACACAAGCTTGGCTCTACGCGCAATCTGCCTCAGAAGAAATGCTTACCAAGCTTTACCCGTTAGGCAGTCAGTCCATCGATAGTGACCAATGCGTTGCGAGTTTTACTTCAAGTTTCAGTGACTCACGTTGTCCGATTATCTCGTCGTCCTGCGAAACGCTTGCTGAGTTGGAGGGGGTTAAATACTACAAAGTGAGCAGTCGCGCACAGTGTGGACAGGGACTGTTTTTGGTCGAAAGGCAACATGAGTTGTGGTTAAAAGGTGAATAGGATGAAGTTATTGATTACCCGAGCTATTTTGCTTTTTGCTACCGCCATATCAATAGCAGTACAGGCCAAAGATTATGACTTGAACCAAAGTAATAATGGTCTATGTAGTGGTGGTAGATTGAATGGTAATACATATTACTGTTCAAGCAGTATTAGTTTAAATGCAGGCGATACCATTTCTTATAGCGGCTCTTTAGATGCGATTACGTTAGACGTCAGTGGCAATATTACCTTTGGCGGGGGGAACATCATAGGAGAAGGTAAATCGGTCTCACTGAAGTCGAGTTGGGGCAATATTTCTATTACCGGTGCTCCGAGCCAAGTGTTTGGTAGTATTACTGCCAGTGCGCATATCACGTTGGAAAATATCGAAACCTCCGCCCCGATTACTACAGGTTGGGGAACAATAAAAATCACCGGTAGCAGCAATCCCGGGGGAGTGAATACGGTCATTGGCGATATAACCAGCAACGGTAGCGTTGAGTTGGAAAACATATCACTAACAGGGAAGATTAATACAGGCAGTTATCTTAATGTTTCTGGAGAGAGCAACCGTATCTATGGTGATATTTCCGCAGCAAGCTATATCAGTATATTGGCAACCGAGAATCTAGTTACTGGTGCTGTATCCGCTGGAAGCTGGGTACAACTGAGTAATATCGATGTTCAGGGTAATGTTACCAGTCTCTATGACTACATCACCATTTCTGGAGCAAATAACGCAGTAGCTGGTTATGTTGAAGCCAACAATAATATTACATTAAACAGTATTCAGGTCGCGGGTGCTGTTACCAGTCATACAGGTACTATGACCATTACTGGCGAAAAGAATGATATTGGAGGTGCGATTACCGCTAATAATAACGTGAAACTGTCTAATGTGAAGGTCAGTGGTGATATTTTAAGCAAAAGTACAACCGTGACCATTGATGGCACTGGCAACAGTGTGATCGGCGATATCACCTCCAATAATGGCATTGATTTGAAAGAGATTAAGGTGTGTGGCTCGGTTAAATCTAGCTATAGCACAGTCTCCATCACAGGTACTGACAATGGCATATATTCAACCGGTGATGCTGTCGGTGCCTTTCATAGTATCTCAATTGATAATACTGAGATTTGTGGTCCAGTATCCACTACCTATGGCAATATTAATCAAACTAATTCACAGTTCTATTGTTCTCTAAATGGAGACTGTGATGATGCCGCCAAAGTTTGCCCCGCTAACAATGAGCAAAGTCCTTGTGATGACAGCTCAGTTCTGTCAGAACTGCCCGATATCTGTTCCTACTTCCCAGAGCCTTTAGCAACTAACCGTTATAACAATCAGGGTGAACTTCATAGTAACGCCAAGATAGAAGTGGAGAAAGGAAACGGAGCTGGTAACTGGCTGTTTTTGCCGAATGAGACTCCGTTATCTTTTAAAGACTTTAGCTTGAAAGATGTTGGAGGTTGTAAGCTTTATGATGGGACGGTAATTTCATGTGCCGCAACGGAGCGAATTCTGTTTGATGGCACCCCACCCGAGCCGGAAAGATTCACTGCCACTGGCGATGACATTGTGGTGCCCGATGCAAGCACTGTGACTATCAGTACGCCCGGAAACTACAAATCTCTGTCATTTGGTCGAAATGGTAGCCGATTAATTTTGGAGTCTGGAGAGTATTGGATCGGTGATATTACGATTCATGAAAATGATGCTCATATTATTGTTGATGGTCCAGTGGTGCTTCATTATAACGAGATCTCAATTGGTGCTGATCGTGTGAGTATTAATACCACTTCATTGGATACCAACCCAGTCACCCCTGACGATCTTACCTTGATTGGTCACGGCAACAAGAGCGGTTTAGACTTTGATGGCGGTAATAGCCATGATGTGACGATCAATGCTAACTGGTATGTCTCTCCAGAAGATCATGGTGGCTTTAAGCTAGACAAAGTGGATCGCTTTCAATACACCGGCGCCATGATTGCCGCGCAAGTAGAGTTTAAGGCTAGCAGCACCAGTTGGATTAAAGCCTATCAGCCGCAAGGATGTGGTGATATCCCTGAACCTGAAGGTTATGAGGTGTTTGTCGAGCCAGAAACGTCACTCGCATTAACCTGTGAAACGGTTCCTGTTCGGGTTGAAGTACATAAGGATGAAGATCTAGATCTGACCTATTTTGGTCATGTCACTCTAACGCTCAATAACGGCTCTTCAATGAATAGTATGGCTGACAGTGGTGTGGCAACCTTTAATCTCGACTCTACTCAGGTAACGGAACTCTCGGTTGGTGCTTATATTACGGTTGATGATACCCAATACTCCAGTGCGAGTGAAACCGTGAAGTTTGTGCCTCAGCGTTATCGAGTGTTGCCTGCTACGATCAATATGGTTGCGGGTGGAGAAGCAGATTTTTCGCTCACACCGCTTGAATGTCACGCTAATGGAACCCCCGTCGCTTCCCCTGAGTTTGTCGGCAATCAGGCTGTAGACCTCGGCTCGGTGAGTTACGCTAAACCAACCATTCCCGTTGCACGACAGACAGCGCAAGTGCTTGGCAGCAATCAGCAATACGTGACGACACCTGATTCAAACACAGTGGATTTACAACTCTCTTTTGATTCGACCGAAAGTGACCCTTCTGCATACAGTAAGGTCAAGTATGATGAAGCGGGCAAGATCACGTTTACTGTTTCTTCCACCGTTTGCTCGTCGGAAGAAGACGATGAGGCGTCCTTGGTAGACGAAGATTGCCGAACTTACGATGGTATTGTCACCGTACAAGCTCGCCCGTGGACTATGGCAATTTGTGATAGTAACAATGCGATGGCGAATGGCACCAGTAATACGAATCCAACCACACAAGCCGAGGGCGCTTACCGGGCGGCAGGACAAGAGTTTGACTTGTCGATTAAACCCATAAAATGGCGAGACGGGTTGGATGCTGGCGATCAGACTCATGATACTTTCTGCACCGATGACTCGTTAGTGACCAAAAACTACTTTGCCAAAGATGCTTGGTCCGATAGCGTGACGCTGAGTCATAAGGTGGTGACTCCGAGCGGAGGAAGTGATGGTCAACTCGGTGGCATCATTACACAGGGTAAAACCGATGGTGTTGTCAACAGTGATTATTTCCTTAACTTTGGACAGTTGACTATCAGCGAGGTGGGGAGTTTTACGATTACTGCTGACTCGACAGGTTCCAACTATGGCGACATTGAGAATGGCATTGTTGATGGCGCTCGAACCTTAGGACGCTTTTATCCGGCTTATTTCACCTTAGAGAGCCTTGAGTGGAATGAACCCGCTAATCAGGGCTATGTGAACTATATGGATCAGCCATTTAGTCAGGTCACCGCGACAGCGTACGCTTATTCGGCTTTAGGTAACAAGCTGAGTAATTACCACCTAAGTGGCTTTGAAGGCAATCGAGTGGAGTTCCCGTCACTGAGTGACTCGCAAGGATATGCCTCCCGCATTGAGAATTGGTACAGTGACGACACTTGGGAAGCCGAAGTGAGTGGTGATACAGAGGTCTCAGTTTGGTCCCCTGTGCTGCAAGGTATTGTGTTTGGTCGCAAACCGGATACTGAAGTCAGACGGACGGTTGCCGATGGTCCTTTCAATACCGATTCAGCGACGCTGATAACGAGTCTTGCTCTGGATATCGCGGCGGGTCCACTTGGCGATCCTGTCACCTATGTTTGGGGCAGTGATGAATATTCCAGCGTGCTGAGTCATCAACCTAAAGTACGTTATGGGCGCATGGCGCTCGCGGATGTGGCGGGTAACGTGAGCAACAGTATTAGCGTGCCGTTGAAAGTAGAGTATTTTGACGGCACAGGATTTGTCACCAATAGCGACGATAGTGCGTCAGAGTTTGATGTGGACAAGCTTTGTTTATTGTCAGGTGTCAGTAGCAACGCCCAGTTTACCCTTTCATCGGGTGAAGCTAAGGTGGCAGATGGTGAGAATAATGCCTTACGAGTATCACGTTCAGGCACCAATACGGACATCGAACAAGTGAGATTATTCTTAAGGCAAGGGGATTCGGCGGCCAGTAATCCGCCAGATATCAATTGTTCGGGTAATCACTTTACCCAACCTTGGCTACAGTTTAATTGGCGGGACGAAGGTGATGAAGATCCCTCCACTTTGGTGACTTTTGGCGCTTACCGCGGTAACGACCGAATAATTTTCCGGGGTGAACCGGGGTTAACTGGGCAATAATGAGCCTTAATTTTAGTGTTAAGTAAGGAAACTGTAAGAAAATGAGGCTTTCATGCAATGTTTCTGCTTCAATGCCTTGCTGATATAGCGTTGCGTTGGTACATTTAGTGCAATTTTTGTCTTCTAATTTTTGCAGGACGAGCGAAGAAAATGTTTAAAAAACTGCGTGGCATGTTTTCAAACGACCTATCTATTGATTTAGGTACTGCCAACACACTAATTTATGTAAAAGGACAGGGTATCGTTCTTGACGAACCTTCTGTAGTAGCAATTCGTCAAGACCGTTCAGGCTCAGCTAAAAGCGTCGCGGCTGTCGGTCATGCTGCGAAGCAAATGCTGGGTCGTACTCCGGGCAACATTTCTGCTATTCGTCCAATGAAAGACGGCGTGATTGCTGACTTCTACGTGACTGAAAAAATGCTTCAGCACTTCATCAAACAAGTTCACGATAACAGCGTGCTTAAACCAAGCCCACGCGTGTTGGTTTGTGTGCCTTGTGGTTCGACTCAAGTGGAGCGCCGAGCGATCAAAGAGTCTGCGCAGGGTGCCGGTGCGCGCGAAGTGTATCTCATCGATGAGCCGATGGCGGCAGCGATTGGTGCTGGTCTTCGTGTCTCTGAGCCAACCGGCTCTATGGTGGTTGATATTGGTGGTGGTACTACTGAAGTTGCGGTGATCTCGCTAAATGGCGTGGTGTATTCCTCTTCGGTTCGTGTCGGCGGTGACCGTTTTGACGAAGCGATCATTAACTATGTTCGTCGTAACTACGGCAGCTTGATCGGTGAAGCAACGGCTGAAAAAATCAAGCATGAGATCGGTTCGGCTTATCCAGGTGATACCGTTGAAGAGATCGAAGTGCGTGGTCGTAACCTAGCGGAAGGTGTCCCTCGTAGCTTTAGTCTAAACTCAAACGAGATCTTAGAAGCGCTACAAGAGCCACTAACGGGTATTGTTTCAGCGGTAATGGTTGCACTTGAACAGTGTCCACCAGAACTGGCTTCTGATATCTCAGAAAACGGCATGGTACTCACTGGTGGTGGCGCACTACTGCGTGATCTTGACCGTCTACTTACGGAAGAAACAGGGATCCCTGTTGTTATCGCTGAAGAACCACTGACTTGTGTTGCTCGTGGTGGCGGTAAAGCATTAGAAATGATCGACATGCACGGCGGTGATCTTTTCACTGAAGAATAATGGTTTCACTCTGGTTTTGGTGTGGCACTAAAACTGGAGTCCACATCAGGATTATCACTACATGAAACCAATATTTGGTCGAGGCCCTTCACTACAACTTAGGTTGTTTCTTGCTGTGACACTATCAGCCGGCCTTATGCTGGCTGATAGTCGTTTAGGCACGTTTTCGCAATTTCGTTATCTGCTCAACAGTGCGGTAGCGCCGATTCAGTATGCTGCCAATCTTCCTCGTTCAATGTTTGATGGTGTTTATGAACGGATAAACTCACGTCAAGAACTGTTTGTGCAAAATACCAATCTTAAACGCGAAGTGTTGCGCCTTAAAAGTGACCTGATTCTATTTGATCAATATCGTGAAGAGAATCAACGCTTACGTGAGCTTCTTGGGTCCTCTTTTATCCGTGATGAGAAAAAGATGGTCACTGAGGTAATGGCCGTCGATACCTCTCCTTATCGCCATCAGGTAGTGATTGATAAAGGTAAGATTGACGGTGTCTATGAAGGACAACCGGTGATCAATGAGAAAGGGATTGTTGGTCAGATCACCTTTGTTGGCGCTCATAATAGTCGAGTGATGCTGTTAACCGATTCAAACAGCGCGATTCCGGTACAAGTGATTCGTAATGACATTCGCGTCATTGCCTCTGGTAATGGCACTATCGATGAAATCCAATTGGAGCACATTCCGACCAGCACCGATATCCAAACCGATGACCTGCTGGTGACATCGGGCCTAGGTGGTATTTACCCTGAGGGATATCCTGTTGCTTACGTCAACGTCGTTGAACGAGACAACCGCCGAGAGTTTGCCAATATTGAGGCGAGACCTGTGGTGGATTTTGATCGATTACGCTATCTGCTACTGATCTGGCCTAGTGATGATAAGCCAGACCAAGAAGTGGACAGTGTCTTGAATGCGGAATAAAGGGTGATAGCCAACAATGAGTAGTCGTGTTTTTAGAAGTCATCTGGTTATTGCCATTACTTTGGTCATTGCACTGGTATTGCAAACCATCCCATGGCCTGGTGTATTGGACTTTGTTCGCCCGTCTTGGTTATTTCTGGTGCTTGGCTATTGGGTATTAGCCCTGCCGCATCGCGTCAATGTCGGAGCGGCTTTGATCGTTGGCTTGATTTGGGACATCCTAATCGGCTCAACCTTAGGCATACGTGGCATGATGATGTCGATCATCATCTATATTGTCGCGTTAAACTTCTTAGTGTTAAGAAATATGGCACTTTGGCAGCAGGCAACCATCATTGCGCTGCTCTCTGTCGTGCTTGAAGTGTTGATATTTTTGGGCGAATACCTAATCAACGATGTCACTTTTAATCCGATGTCACTGTGGAGTGGGTTAGTTAACTGTATACTTTGGCCTTGGATGTTCTTGTTATTGCGTCGAGTGAGAAGGTTGTGGCATGTCAGGTGACATTGTTTCAGGTGATATTGTTTCAGATGACATGATGCGGGAAAAAACCGTGTCTTCAAATATTGTACTGGCGTCTTCATCTCCAAGGCGTCGTGAACTGCTGACTCAACTGGGATACTCATTTACTTCTCTTAGCCCTGATATTGAAGAGCGGCAAGAAGTTGGAGAATCCCCACAACAATATGTCACTCGACTTTCTCAGCAGAAAGCTCAAGAAGGTCACCGTATGGCGGGCAAGCCTTGTATTGTGATTGGCTCGGATACGGTGGTCGTGCAAGATAAACAAGCACTAGAAAAACCGGCAAATCTTGAACAGTCTAAAGCGATGCTGCAGTCACTGTCGGGACGTCAACATCAAGTATTGACGGCGGTGACTGTGACGTCAGGAATAAAGCAAGCCTCGGTAGTGGTGACTACGGAGGTGTGGTTCAAAACACTGAGTGACCAAGAAATAGAACAATATTGGCTTAGTGGTGAACCGAAAGATAAAGCTGGCAGCTATGGTATCCAAGGATTGGGTGGACGCTTCGTCACTCGAATTGAAGGCAGTTATTATGCTGTCGTTGGGCTACCTCTCTATGAAACTGACCAGCTGTTGCAACAGTTTATAAATAATTAATCATTGAGGTTAGCTCATGAGTGCAGAGCTGTTAATTAACGTAACTCCGACCGAAACTCGGGTTGCTATGATCGAAGGCGGAATTCTTCAAGAAGTTCATATCGAACGTGAAGCAAAGCGCGGGATTGTTGGCAACATCTACAAGGGTAAGGTCAGCCGCGTATTGCCAGGAATGCAAGCGGCATTTGTCGATATCGGCTTAGATAAAGCCGCCTTTCTCCATGCTTCTGATATTGTCCCTCATACCGAATGTGTCTCTGAAAATGAGAAACAGCAGTTTCAAGTCCGAGATATTTCGGAACTGGTGCGTCAAGGACAAGACATCGTGGTGCAAGTGGTCAAAGATCCACTTGGCACTAAAGGCGCGAGATTAACCACCGATATTACCCTGCCATCTCGCTACTTGGTATTTATGCCCGGAGCCAGTCACGTTGGGGTATCGCAGCGTATTGAAAGCGAAGGTGAGCGCAACCGTCTTAAACGCGTGGTCAGTAAGTATTGCGATGAAGATGGTGGTTTTATTATCCGTACGGCGGCTGAAGGTGCAAAAGAGCAAGAACTTGAGCAAGATGCCGCCTTTCTAAAACGCCTATGGCTAAAGATTAATGAGCGTCGAGCTAAATACAAAACCCGTTCGACCCTATACGGTGAACTAGGATTAGCTCATCGTATTTTACGTGATTTTGTCGGTACAGAAATTACCCGAATCCAGATCGATTCAAGATTGATTTTTGAGAGCCTTAAAGAGTTTACTAGCGAATTTGTGCCTGAGTTGGAGTGTTTGCTGGAACTCTACGAGGGTGACAAGCCGATTTTCGATATGTTTGATACAGAGAATGAGATCCAGCGTTCTCTCGAGCGTAAGGTTAATTTGAAATCCGGTGGTTATCTGATTATTGACCAAACCGAAGCCATGACCACGGTCGATATTAATACCGGCGCTTTCGTCGGTCGTAGAAATCTTGAAGAGACAATCTTCAATACCAATGTCGAGGCGACCCAAGCGATTGCCAGACAACTGCGACTGCGTAACCTTGGCGGCATCATCATTATCGACTTTATTGATATGGGTTTGGATGAGCACAGACAGCGAGTACTCTCCTCGTTAGACGCTGCGTTATCAAAAGATAGAGTAAAAACTAATATCAATGGTTTTACTCAACTAGGCTTAGTTGAGATGACTCGCAAGCGCACCCGAGAAAGTATTGAACATGTACTATGTAGCGGCTGTCCTACTTGTGAAGGTCGCGGTTCGGTGAAAACGGTTGAAACCGTTTGCTATGAAATTCTACGTGAGATCACGCGTGTGAATCGCGCTTACGACGTAGATAATTTTGTGGTGTATGCTTCACCTGCCGTTGCAGAGGCGTTAGAGGGGGAGGAATCTCATGCCCTTGCTGAACTGGAATTGTTTATTGGTAAGCAAGTTCGCATACAAGCGGAGCCTCTCTATATCCAAGAGCAATTTGATGTCGTTATGATGTAATGAGTATTTTGTGAGTTCTGGCGTAAACCAAGTTATTCGATTTTTTCTATGGATAGTTCTGACTGTGCTGCTGTTGCTGGCAGGCACAGTCACAGCATTGCGAGTCGGTTTACCTCAGCTAAATCGTATTCAGCCCCATATTGAGAGCTGGATCTCTCAGGGGACAGGCATTGAAGTCTCCATTGAGGATGTCAAAGGTTTTTGGCGCAATACTCATCCTTCTGTTTCTCTGCAAGGGGTCAAAGTCACTTTACCTGATAATGTGGATATTCAGTTTCAGGTTGATAACCTTGAGCTGGAATTCGATCTGGTTGAAACCATTCGCCAAGGACAGCCTGTTCTCGCTGATATGGTGATGAACAACATGCTGCTTGATGTGCATCAGATTGATTTAACGGGTAACCCACAAGCTCAATCAGAGACAGGTTCTCAGTCTCAGCATCGAGCCAAAAATTTCATAAAAAAGCTGGATAATCTGTTGTTATCACAGCTAGATCGCTTTTCGATTGCTCAGTCTAAAATTATCTACAAGCCCATCTCAGGCGAATCAGCAAGAACGCTCGATATTCAAAGTCTGCAGTGGCGAAATGAGGGGCGTCGCCACTTAGCGGAAGGTTCCATCTCAATCGCTGATGTCAACCTCAATGAGTTAGAGGTACAAGCTGATTTTATTGATAAAGGCTCTCTGACTGACGTGACCGGTGAATTTTATGTCGCAGTAGAACAGTTGTCAGTTGATACCTGGATCCCAGAAGAGTATAAGCACTCGACTGGCATTGAGGGGGGCGAGGTCACGTTAAAAAGCTGGATAACACTAGAAAATAGCTTACCGACAGAAGCCTACCTTGAACTCAATTCCTCTGTTATGGATTGGCATCATCAAGACCTGCAACATGAGCTTTTTGTTGAATCGGCGGTTCTGCATTTAAGTCCTTTGACGCAAGGCTGGCAGATTGACGCGCACGACATCCGAGCCCGAACCAATGATAGTGACTGGCCGATATTTGATGCAGCGCTTGAATGGCAAAACCTGGAACAGTGGCAACTCAACGTGTCACAACTCGATATCGGCACATTACGTCCGCTCGCGACGTTAGGCAGCGACGATGCATTCGCGGATTGGTTAAACACCTTAGCGTTATCCGGACGAGTGAACGATTTGCGTATGTCAGCCACGCAGGGGCTAGAATCATTGCGCTACTCGGCGCAACTTGACCAGATGTCAATGAAACAGTGGCAACTGTTGCCTGGTTTCTCAAGCGTGGCAGGTAAAGTGCGAGGAAGCTTAGATAGCGCGAGCGCAACCCTATCTGTAATTGACGATAAATTCCCTTACGGTGAGGTGTTTCAAGCCCCACTCAACATCAAACAAGGCTTAGTTGATATCCACTGGCAAAATTGGGGCGAGCAAGGCTGGTCTATTTGGTCAGATAAGGTCACCGCTGCCACCCCCGATTTACAAGTGCTGGGCGCTTTTAGATTGGACTTTCCGGTTAATGAGAGTCCATTTTTGTCTTTTTATGGTGAAGCGGATCTCTACAATGCTGGGGAAACTTGGCGATACTTGCCAACACTGGCGTTGGGTCGCGACTTAACTGACTACCTGTCGACGGCAATACAAGCGGGCAAGGTCAATACCGCCAAACTATTGTGGTATGGGCGCTTGGGAGACTTCCCTTATCGAGACAACAACGGCATGTTTCAGGCTTGGGTTGGGCTAAAACAGGCTAAGTTTAGTTTTGACACCAACTGGCCACCTTTGACCGAGTTGCAGCTCGATCTTTTGTTCCAGAATGAATCAATGTACCTCGACTCCAAAGCCGCGACCTTGATGAAGGTAAAAGGACGTCGTGTAACGGGACGTATTCCTAAACTCAGTGGCGATGGGCATTTAGAGATTGAAGCACTGGCGACCGGTAAGGGTGATGCGGTTCGTGACTATATGACCGCGACACCCCTCGTTGACTCTGTGGGTGCCGCGCTGACCGCGATTCAGGTATCCGGCAATGTGGATGCGGACTTTCAGCTGTATATTCCGTTCTCTGACGATCCTAATCCATCGCGAGCTTGGGGATATGCCACACTTAAGAATAACCATGTCGAGATAGAAACGCCGCCAATGGCGCTGGAAAAAGTCTCGGGGCGCATCGAGTTTGATAACGACATAGTACAAGCCAATGGGTTGTCAGCGAGTCTATTAAATCAACCGATCAATCTGGATTTTAAAGGGCAGAATGCCAACAAAGGCTATTCAGTCGCAATAGACACGATAGGGGATTGGGAAGTCTTGCCTCTTGAACCTTATATTGGTGAACGTTTTGTCGGCAAGTTGAAAGGGCGTTCACCTTGGCACCTCAATATTGATTTGCAGCTTAACGATGTCGGATTTACCTATCAGCTCGATCTGGAAGCCAACATTGCCACGATTGTCAGTGACTACCCAGCACCGCTTAACAAAAGCTACGGAGATGCTGGAAAAGCGAGATTGCAAGCCTCAGGAAATCAGCAGAGCATCTCAGCTCGCTTGCAGTTGCCGTCAATGAAGTATCAGACCGAAATTGATATCTCAAAATCGACCCCTGTGCTTAAAGCGACCAATTTGGTGTTGGGGGATGGCGGTTTTAAGATCAGTCCTATTGTTGGACACCACTTTCAAGTTCGTTCCAAAGAGTTCAATGCTGACCAGTGGGCGTCGGTATTCGATCGACCGAAAGGTGCAAGGGAAGCGGTGTTGGATACTATGAATACACCAACCTTGCCGATGCCACAACGAATCAACATCGAAGCAGATGAGTTGACTCTTGGTGGTGTGCATTGGAACGATGTTAACTTTAACGGTCGTTATCGTCGTGATGGTTGGCTGTTCGAACTTGATAGCCAAGAGGCGAAAGGCGAGGCGAGTTACAGCGATCAACACCAACTCCATGTGGCGCTAGAGCGTCTGCATATCTTTATTCCGGGTTGGGAAGATAAGCAAGAGTCGCAAGAGAGCCTATTGCAGCAGAGCCAGTCCAAAGAGTTAGTCGTCAGTGAGTTTGATCGCAAGCTGTTTGCCAATATGCCGGATACCCAATTAGATATCGAGAGTTTATGGTTCCAAGGTTATAAAGTGGGCTCTGTGGATATGGATGTAGTCCGTCAGGGCAAGCAACTTGTATGGAATAAATTTGATATTGTCAGTGGTAGCAACCAAATTAAAGCTAAGGGCAGTTGGTTACTCACCGACGATACCAGTAAAAGTGAAGTGGAGTTAAAAGTCAAAGGCGATAACAACAGCGACTTGATGGAACGATTTGGTATTTCTTCGGGAATACAGAAAGCCACTTTTGAAATAAACAGCAGCGCCAAATGGGATGGTGCGCCATGGTCAATGAAAGTCGATACCATAAATGGTGAAATTGATACTAAGCTAGGGAAAGGGATCATTTCTGATGTGAGTGGTGCGGCGAGGTTACTGGGTTTGTTTAGTATCGACTCCATCATACGAAAAATGCAGCTCGATTTTACCGATATCTTTGACAAGGGGATGGCATTTAAGTCGATCACGGGAACGGGCAAAATTCAAAATGGTGTGTTCGTCACTAACGATATTGAGATGGATGCGACCGCAGGTGACATGAAAATTATCGGATTGGCAGACTTAAACACTCGAACTGTTGATGCCCAAGTTAACTTTAGACCGGATCTTACCTCAGGAATACCGGTGCTGAGTGCCTTTGCGGTTGCACCGCAAACGGCGTTAGTGATTCTTGCCGTGACAACGGTGATTTCCCCCGTTGTTGAGGTGGTCACTCAAGTTAATTATGAGGTAAAAGGTCCTCTTGATTCCCCAACGGTGAAAGAAATATCTCGGACTAAAGGTGAGTACAAACTGCCCGCAAATATTGGAAAGGACAACAAATAAGAATATGGCATCAATCGAATTCGGCATTATCCAGATGACCTCCGGACCCGTTCCAGAGCATAACTTGGCTTTTATTGAACAGCAGGTCAAAGCGTTGGCTGAAAAGGGAGTGAAATGGATCTTAACTCCCGAGAATGCAGTGGTGTTTGGTAATAAATATGATTATCATCAATTTGCTGAGTATTTTGCCGATGGAGCAATGCAGTTCTCACTGGCTAATATCGCCAAGCAGTACCGAGTTAACTTGATATTGGGTAGCTTCCCAGTCCGTCGCTCTGATACGGAAGTGACCACCACCACGTTAGTGTTTGATGAGAACGGTCATTGTGATTATCAGTATGACAAACTGCATATGTTTGATGTGGACGTTGCGGATGATCATAAGCGCTATCGAGAATCCGAAACCTTTACTGCGGGCAATTCGATCTCTTTGATCCCGACAGACTTTGGTGCCATTGGTTTATCTATTTGCTACGACTTAAGATTCCCGCATCTTTACACCACACTGCGCGCTCATGGAGCCAATGTCATTGTGGTGCCCGCTGCGTTTACTGCAATGACGGGAAAAGCGCACTGGGAAGTCTTGCTGCGTGCCAGAGCCATTGAGAACCAATGTTGGATAGTAGCGGCAAACCAAACAGGGACTCATCCCTGCGGCAGAGAAACATGGGGGCACTCTATGATTATTTCTCCATGGGGAGAAGTGCATGCGAGTTTAGATACCAAGCCAGGGCATCTCGCTGCCCAACTGAATTTTAATGTGGTTGATGAACTTAGGCACAACATGCCAGTCGCCAAGCATATCCGATTTGAACAGAATTTAAGATAATATAAGAGCAACCATATATGGAACGCATAGAAGACGCACTGTTGGGACCGACAGGATTATCAGAAAACGATATTGAAGCTACGTTGGCCAGTATTGCCACTCGTCAAATTGACTATGCAGATATCTATTTCCAATCTAGCTGGCATGAGTCGCTCGTGCTGGAAGATAGCATCATCAAAGATGGCTCGTTTAATATTGACCGAGGTGTTGGTGTTCGCGCCATTACAGGTGAAAAAACCGGTTTTGCCTACTCTGATGAGATCTCACTTGATGGTCTAAAACGCAGCGCTCACGCCGCCCGCGGTATTGCTCAACAGGGTCAAAATATTCAAGTTAAGGCGCTGAGCCGTCAAGATAACCAAGTCTATTATTCGGCACTTAACCCGTTAGAAAGCTGGGAAAAACAACAAAAAACGGAATTGCTGAAACAGCTTGATGCCTATATCCGCACCAAAGAGCCTCTAGTCAAAGAAGTGTCGATTAGCTTAAGCGGCGTGTATGAGCAGATGTTGGTCGCCGCCTCTGACGGCACCTTTGCTGGCGATGTCCGTCCTTTGGTACGACTGTCAATCAGTGTTCTTGCACAAAAAGGAGACCGTCGTGAGCGTGGTAGTGCGGGTGGCGGTGGTCGTTATGGCTACGATTTCTTCCTAACCGATGAAGAAGGTCAAAAGGTGGCGTATCACTATGCGGATGAAGCGATTCGTCAAGCGTTAGTCAACCTTGAAGCCATTGATGCTCCTGCGGGTGCAATGCCGGTCGTTTTAGGCTCAGGTTGGCCGGGCGTGCTGCTGCACGAGGCGGTAGGGCATGGTCTTGAGGGCGACTTTAACCGTAAAGAATCTTCCGTGTTCTCTGGCAAGATTGGCGATAAGGTCACTTCTAGCCTTTGTAGCATCGTCGATGATGGCACGTTAAAGGACTTGCGTGGTTCGTTGAATGTGGATGATGAAGGTGTTCATGGTCAATACAATATGCTGATTGAAAACGGTGTATTGAAAGGTTATATGCAGGACAAACTGAACGCTCGCCTGATGGGCGTTAATCCAACTGGTAATGCGCGTCGTGAATCCTATGCTCATCTGCCAATGCCACGAATGACCAATACTTATATGCTGCCGGGAGAACATACGCCGGAAGAGATCATCTCTACCGTTAAGAAAGGGCTTTATGCGCCTAACTTTGGTGGTGGTCAGGTGGATATTACTTCAGGTAAGTTTGTATTCTCTGCCTCAGAAGCGTATTTAATTGAAGATGGTAAGATCACCGCACCAGTGAAAGGGGCCACGTTAATTGGCTCTGGCATTGAAGCGATGCAGCAAATCTCGATGGTAGGTAACGATTTAAGTATCGACCGTGGGGTTGGCGTGTGTGGTAAAGCCGGTCAAAGTGTTCCTGTTGGTGTCGGTCAGCCAAGCCTTAAGTTGGATTCTTTGACGGTGGGCGGTACGGATTAATTTGATCTGGTTGCCACTCGTCAAATGTTGAATAAAGCTCCCATAACTTGGGAGCTTTATGTTTTTATGGGGTGAGTCTCGTTTTATTCAGGGTTACAAATTCTCTTCCGCAAACTCAGCCAAGCGACTGCGTACCACACCGTTGAGGTGAATGTTGGCGCTGCCTCCAAAGTTCTTGAAACGTTCCACCATATAAGTCAGTCCAGAGGTCACCGGTGTTAGGTACGGTGAATCAATCTGCGCCAAGTTTCCGGAGCAGACGATTTTAGTCCCCTCACCGCAGCGGGTGATAATGGTTTTTATCTGGGATGCGGTCAGGTTCTGACATTCATCCAACAGCACAAACGCATTTTGAATTGAACGACCACGCATAAAGTTGATGGATTTAAATTGAATATTGGCTTTATCGCAGATGTATTTCATCGATCCTTCCGTGCAGTGATCGTTTTTATGTAACGCTTCTAAGGTATCGGTGACCGCTGCGAGCCAAGGCATCATTTTCTCTTCCTCGGTGCCGGGCAAAAAGCCGATGGATTCACCAATATCTGGGGTATTTCGAGTCACGATAATCTTATCGAACATACCACGCTCAATGGTCATCTCAAGCGCTGCCGCCATCGCAAGCAGCGTTTTACCGCTACCCGCGGCTCCGGTAAGAATCACCAAGTCAATATCCGGATCGAGGAGCGCATCCATCGCCATTCCTTGATAGATATTTTTAGGACGAATATCCCAAGCTTGACGACACAGCAAGCGCTCTTGGCTGAGATCCCGGATTGTGACCACCTCTTCATCAATATCCGCGACACGACCGGCAAAGTCGCTCTCTTCATCAATGACGTATTGATTCACAAACGTCGGGTCTAACGCCTCTTTGCTAAAGGTGTGATAGGTTTTATTGGCGAGGGTTTTACTTTCTACCTCGGCGATGTTTTCCCAAAATGTCCCCGGTTGTACTTGGAAGCCTTTAGTGAGGTATTGCACATCATCAATCAGTTGGTCGGTGCGATAGTCTTCGACAAAACGAACGCCCGCCCCTTTTGCTCGTAATCGCATGTTGATGTCTTTGGTGACGAGGACGACTTCTCTTGGTGCGCGTTTGTTTTGTAAGTACAGCACAGCATTGAGAATACGGTTGTCCCCCTCTTTATCCATAAAGGCTTTCGAGGTGTCTTGGATGGCGTATTCGGCGAAAATAGAAATCGAGCCGGTGGCTTCATGATGATTCGCTAATGGAATACCGTCGGAAATTTCATCGGGTGTTGTGTCTTTGAAAATAGATTCGAGGGCGCGTATTGCCACTCTGGCATCACGTGCGACATCGCGTTTGCTGTCTTTAATGCGGTCCAGTTCTTCCAGTACCGTCATAGGAATGACAATGTCGTGTTCTTTGAAAGAATATATCGCGAGAGGTTCGTGGAGGAGAATGTTTGTGTCGAGAACAAAAATTTTGCGGTCGGTATCGCCCATAGAGTCTCCTTGCCGAAATCGGCGTTTGTCCTTGTCACTGATAAGGAACCGGAGTCAGACTCGGTAATCAAGGCTGGCTCTGAGTGGTAATCCTTATGAGTCAACTTTGTTTGTTCAACCTTAGACCGTATTAATACCGTCTAGGACTGAAGCGAGTACCCTTGTATACGTTAGCAAACCACTGAAGGAGCAATAGACTATCTAGGCTATCAAGGTGAATTTTGCTTCGGTCTACAGTTTGAGTATAAATGAATCTGGTTGCTTGCGTGAGCTCGCTTCATTTTTCGATACTCAAATCACAAGTTCACACCAACAGGTTGCGTCAACTTGTGTGGGTAATATCACTTTAGCCATGCAAATTTTTCACTTTTATGTCAACCGATATAATTTAAAAAAATCACCGTAATTACGGGTAATTGGCGTGACCTATATCACGCCTTGCAGTAAGATTACCGACCTTTCAACTGGCAGTTAAGGTTGAGCAAAAATTGCTCATTGACCTACTATAATTTGGGTATCATCAAGATTTATCATTAGCGATAAATAGTACGCCTGAATACATCAAAGATATCGAAACGAGTGAGGTAGTCTTTCTATGACATTTGCTTTAGGGCAGCGTTGGATAAGCGACACGGAAAGTGATTTAGGATTAGGTACAGTCGTCGCATTGGACGCGAGAACAGTATCATTAATGTTTGCAGCCTCAGAAGAGAATCGAGTCTACGCCCGAAGCGATGCTCCGGTTACGCGAGTTACTTTCAATGTCGGTGATGTCATAGATAGCCAAGAAGGTTGGTCTTTGCTCGTTGAAGAAGTGATCGAAGATCAGGGCTTGCATAGCTATCAAGGTATTCGTCAAGACACTCAAGAATCTGTGGTGCTGCGAGAGATATTTCTTAGCAACCAGATCCGCTTTAATAAGCCTCAAGACAAGTTGTTCGCCGGTCAAATTGATCGTATGGATAACTTCGTATTGCGTTATCGCGCCATCAGCAACCAGTATGAGCAGCACAAGAGTCCAATGCGTGGACTTTGTGGCATGCGTGCCGGTCTTATTCCTCATCAGCTGTTTATTGCCCATGAAGTCGGTCGCCGTTACGCGCCTCGCGTTCTTCTAGCCGATGAAGTCGGTTTAGGTAAGACCATTGAAGCAGGGATGATTATTCATCAACAGGTACTGTCTGGGCGAGCTCAACGTATTTTGATTGTCGTCCCAGAGACACTTCAGCATCAGTGGCTGGTGGAAATGATGCGTCGTTTCAACCTGCATTTTTCTATCTTTGATGAAGAGCGATGCATTGAAGCCTTCGCTGAAGCAGACAATCCTTTTGATACCCAGCAGTTTGTACTTTGTTCTTTGGATTTCTTGCGTAAGAGTCGCAAGCGCTTTGAACAGGCATTGGACGCGGATTGGGATTTGTTGGTGGTTGATGAAGCTCACCACCTTGAGTGGAGCCAAGAAGCCCCAAGTCGTGCTTATCAAGTGGTCGAAGCGCTCGCAGAGCAGACGCCCGGCGTACTGTTGCTCACTGCAACCCCTGAGCAATTGGGGCGTGAGAGCCATTTTGCCCGTTTACGACTCTTGGATTCTGACCGTTTCTTTGATTATCAAGCCTTTGTTAATGAAGAAGATCAGTACGCTCCAGTGGCGGATGCGGTGACCGAGTTACTATCGGGGCACGCATTGACCAATGACGCTAAAAACCAGATCACTGAATTGTTGTCGGAGCAAGACGTCGAGCCGCTGTTCAAGGTGCTAGAAAGCCAAGCGGATGAGCAAGAAAAGGCGACAGCGCGTACTGAACTTATTGACAATCTGATGGATCGTCACGGCACAGGTCGAGTGTTGTTCAGAAACACTCGTGCGGCAATTAAGGGCTTTCCAAAGCGTAATGTTCACTTATTGCCAATGCCGATTCCATCGCAATACACCACTTCGATGCGAGTGTCGGGCATGATCGGTGGCAAGATGGCACCAGAAGCGCGCGCAATGAAGATGCTCTACCCAGAAGAAATCTTCCAAGAGTTTGAAGGGGAAGAGTCCAGCTGGTGGCAGTTTGATTCACGAGTGAACTGGCTGATTGAAAAGATTATAGCCAAACGCAGCGATAAACTGTTAGTGATCGCATCCCGTTCTAGTACGGCGTTGCAACTTGAGCAAGCCTTGCGTGAGCGTGAGGGTATTAGAGCGACGGTATTCCATGAAGGCATGTCTATCCTAGAGCGCGATAAAGCGGCGGCTTACTTTGCTCAAGAAGAGGGTGGGGCGCAGGTGCTTATCTGTAGCGAAATTGGCTCCGAGGGGCGCAACTTCCAGTTTGCTAATCAATTAGTCATGTTCGATCTGCCGTTTAACCCAGATTTGCTTGAGCAACGTATCGGTCGCTTGGACCGTATTGGTCAGTTGCGTGATATTGATATTCATGTCCCTTACCTTGAGGGGACGTCTCAAGCCATTCTCGCTCGCTGGTTTGATGAGGGATTAAATGCTTTTGCAGAGACTTGCCCAACGGGACGTACCGTGTATGACCGCTATTCAGACTCGATTATCGAGATGTTAGCTTCTGGTGACACAAGCGAACTTGAAGAGGTGATTGAAGGCTCGAGACATCTCAACCAAGAACTGAAACTTGAGCTTGAAAAAGGTCGTGACCGTTTATTAGAGATGCACTCAAATGGTGGCGAAGCGGCGCAAGAGATCGTAGAAAAAATTGCCGCAACGGATGGGGATACTAACCTCGTTACTTTCGCTTTGAGTTTGTTTGACACTATCGGTCTTAATCAAGATGACAAGGGCGAAAATGCGTTGGTGGTGACACCATCTGAACACATGATGGTGCCAAGCTATCCGGGGCTGCCTTATGAAGGCGCGACCATTACCTTTGATCGTGAAACCGCCTTGTCTCGTGAAGATATGAACTTTATCAGCTGGGAACACCCAATGATTCAAGGTGGTATCGATCTGATCATGAGTGAAGGTGTTGGTACTTGTGCGGTGTCGTTATTGAAGAACAAAGCCTTGCCAGTGGGGACAATCTTGCTGGAGTTAGTGTATGTGGTTGATGCACAAGCGCCAAAACAAAGTGGCATTAGCCGTTTCTTACCAGCAACGCCAATTCGCTTAATGATGGACGCAAGAGGCAATGACCTTTCAGCGCAAGTTGAGTTTGAAAGCTTCAACCGACAGCTAAGCCCAGTGAATCGCCATCTAGGCAGCAAACTGGTGACCTCAGTACAGGGCGATATTCACAAGCTGATTGACGCCGGTAATCAGGTGGTTGAGCCTAAGTTGGATGAGGTGAAACAGCAGGCTCACAAAGTGATGTATGCCAGTTTGAATGGTGAACTGGAACGCTTGCAAGCACTGAAATCAGTCAATCCTAATATTCGTGATGAAGAGATTGAGGCATTAGAGCAGCAGATCCAAGCGCTTGATGGCTATATCAATCACGCCCAAGTACAATTGGATTCATTGCGACTTATCGTGGTCAGCCACAACTAAACATCACCATAAGGTGCGTTACTCTACGGCGCACCTTAACTCAACTATAAGCGGTACGACTTTCATGGCAATGCTCAGCTATACGCCACCGACATCTCCTTGGATTGAAACCCAATTTGAAGACCAAGACATTATTGTCGTGAATAAACCTTCTGGACTGTTGTCCGTGCCCGGACGTGCACCGGAACACTACGACAGCATGTGGGGTCGTTTGGTGGAACGGTACCCTGAAATACAGGTGGTGCATCGTCTGGATATGTCGACCTCAGGTTTGATGTTGTTGGCGAAAAACAAACAAGCTGAGCGGAGTCTAAAAAAACAGTTTCAGTATCGATTAACCCACAAAGTCTATTATGCACGAGTGTGGGGAACGCCGAGTGAAGCACAAGGCTTGATCGATCTGCCGTTGATCTGTGATTGGCCAAACAGACCAAGGCAAATGGTTTGTTATGAACATGGTAAGCCATCTCAAACGTATTATGAGGTGGTTAAGTCTGAGCAACAAACCAGTATTGTACGACTGTTTCCGATTACCGGACGCTCGCATCAGTTGCGAGTGCATTTGATGGCATTGGGACATCCTATCGTTGGCGATGAGTTTTACGCAACGCCAGAAGCGCTCGCATACAGTGAGCGTCTTGAGTTGCATGCTGCAGAATTGACCTTTTATCATCCGAGCAATAATCAGCTCACAGCGATGTTTGTTGATTGTGACTTCTACCCGCAAGCGACTTGCGTGGCGGTGGACCACTTCCAACCGCCGCTGGCGTTACCGGATTATAGAACGTTACCCAAACAGTAGTGGCAGGTTACTTGTTTGCGAGGACATGCTAAATTCAAGTGATTGAAATTCGCTAGGAAGCTGTATGTCTCTCGTTGACCCTCAAACCGCTAAAATTGTATTTTTGGATCGTGATACCATTCCTCCTCATATCACCATCCCTTCTCTTTCTTGTCCTCATCAATGGATAGACTATCCAGAGACGTCGCCACAACAACTGGTTGAGCGTATTAAAGACGCGGATATTGTGGTCACCAACAAAGTGATTCTCGATGCAAGCGCGTTAACTCACGCCAAAAGATTAAAACATATCGCCGTCGCGGCAACCGGCGTGAATAACGTCGATTTAGACTATTGCGCCTCGAAGGGTATCCAAGTGTCGAACATACAAGGCTATGCGACCCAGTCAGTTCCGGAACATGTGATTGCCCTGCTTTTTGCGCTGTTTCGTCGTATTCCTGGCTACCATAAGGATATTCAAACGGGAGAGTGGCAGAGGCAGAACAAATTCTGTTTCTTTACTCACCCTATCAAAGATGTCGCAGGTTCAACCTTGGGCATTATCGGGTCGGGGAGTTTAGGACGCGCCACCGCGACGCTGGCACAGGCAATCGGTGTCAAGGTGTTATTCGCTGAGCGACAACGGGCGGAGCAGTGCCGAGAAGGCTATACCCCTTTTGAGCAAGTGTTGGCAAACAGCGATGCCGTGTCGCTTTTATGCCCATTGACCGATGACACTCGAAATCTGATTGGTCGTGATGAACTGCAACAGATGAAATCCTCCGCAGTTTTGATCAATACCGGACGTGGCGGTTTGGTGGATGAACAGGCTCTAGTTGAAGCACTACAGAGCGGAGAAATTAGTGGTGCTGGCGTCGATGTGTTTACCGAAGAACCTGCCGACGACAGCAACCCATTACTGGCAAACAGCACCTTGCCGAATCTAATTCTAACCCCCCATGTCGCTTGGGGCAGTGATTCATCCATTACCCGATTATGTGAAATTTTAGTCGCCAATATCGAAGCCAGCCTACAGCAACACCCCATAAAAAACCGAGTCGTCTAGACAAGCAACCCAGATAAAAACAGATAAAAAAACTCCCCAAGCCCAGCTTGAGGAGTTAATCTGATCTACCTAGCACCTAGCACCTAGCACCTAGCACCTAGCACCTAGCACCTAGCACCTAGCACCTAGCACCTAGCACCTAGCACCTAATATCCTAACTACTCTGCGGCTTAACGACGAGTACATTAATCGGCGAATTCTGCACAACCTTACTCGCCACCGAGCCAAGAACAACCTTGTCAATTTTTGAACGCTTATGACTTGGCATCACGATCAGATCCGCGCCTAGACGCTCGGCGTTATCTAAAATCGTTGCCCATGGTTTACCTTCAGCAACATGCACTTTATAGATTACATCGTCATCAATGTGTTGATCGGCAAACGCTTTAAGTTGTGCTTTGACATCCTGTTTCATTTTAGCTGCGGCGTCTTTTGGAAAATAGGTCGCGACCATAGACATGTGAATACCAGGAAGTACGTTGAGCAGGTGGATCTCTGCGTTAGAGTGTTTCGCGTGCCAAACAGCAATCTCTACCGCTTTGTCAGAAAAACCTTTGTCATTTAGATCGACAGGAACAAGGATTTGCTTGTACATATGTTCTCTCTTCTATGGTGATATTGAGCATAAATTAGAACGCTGGAGCTGATCCTTTTATCCAAATCGTTAGCAGCAAGAGCGGGTATAAATATCAACCCAAGTAACAGAGTAGCAATTGACGCTATAAAATAATTGAAACTTTCGTTACTTGGGCTTCGAGCTCTAACTTTACTTTTATACTATGCGCTTAAATTTTCCCTACGGGCGCGACGCTTCTGGTTGACTGCCATGAGTAGCACGATTAACAGCGCAGGCAAGAACACCCACTCTTTCATCGGTCTATCAGCATCTTGGATAACCGACTTGATTTCCCAATCAAAGTCGACCCCAGACGCTTCAGCTGGACTGCCAAATTCCACCATATCAACAATCATCTTATCGTCGGCTTCAATGAGCATAAGTCCCGTCGAGCTGATGCGGTCTTCGGCAGTTTTGGCTTGATCGTCAAAAGGTAAATTTACGGTTTTTTCAACGTAATTACCTTCCAGCGTTTCGCCAGCAACCCTCAGCTGAATAGATTGTCCAACATTTAGCTTTTCAATAACTTGAGCTATCTCAACACCCGGTGTGACAGTTTTGGCTGGGTACAACATATCCCACCAATATCCCGGTCTGAAGAACGAGAAAGTCAGTACCAATAGTAAGATGGTTTCCCACCATTTGTTCTTGGTAAACCACCAACCTTGAGTCGCCGCGGAGAACAATAACATCGCCGTAATGGCAGACAGAACCGTTAGCATTAAGTGCCACCAACTTTCGACACCCATCATCAATAACTGAGTATTGAAGATAAACATAAATGGTAGGATGGCGGTACGAATATCGTAGGTAAAGCCTTGAATACCAGTACGTATCGGATCCGATTTTGCAATCGCGGCGGCCGCAAAGGCGGCGAGACCCACCGGCGGTGTGTCGTCAGCGAGTATGCCAAAATAGAACACGAATAAGTGCACCGCAATCAGTGGAATGATTAAGCCGTGAGCCGCGCCAAGCGTTACAATCACCGGAGCCATCAGCGTTGAAACTACGATGTAGTTTGCCGTTGTTGGCAGACCCATACCAAGCACTAGACTGATCACCGCAGTAAATAGCAGCATGAGAATAACGTTACCGCCGGAGATAAACTCAACGAATTCCGTCATCACCAGTCCGATCCCCGTCAGCGTTACCACGCCCACGACTGTGCCTGCTGCCGCTGTTGCCACACCGATACCGATCATGTTTCGAGCACCGTTGACTAAACTTTCAGCAAGGTCGACAAAGCCAGCTTTAAGTTGCTCGGTTATATCGTTCGACTTGTTCATCATCGCCATCAATGGGCGCTGTGTGATTAGGATAAAAATCATAAACACCGTTGCCCAGAATGCAGACAAACCCGGCGAGAAGCGTTCCACAGTTAAACACCAAACTAACACCACGATAGGGAGTAGGAAGTGTAATCCGGACTTAATCGTCGGACCGGGATCTGGAACTTCAGTTAACTCAGCGTCGATCTCTGGACTACCCGAAGAGTACGCCGAAGAGATCTTCAGTAGACCTAAATAGGTCAGCAGAAGCGCTACCGCAACGATTGGGGTTGCAGCATCACCAAATACACCTTTAGTCCAGCCGATACCGTAGTACACCACCGCGCTAATTACACATAGACCTAAAATGGTGCCAGTGAATGACAGTAGGCTTTGTACCAGCGTTGGTGTGTGACGTCGTGGTAAACCGGTCATCCCCGCTTTACAGGCTTCAAGGTGAACAATATAGATAAGAGCAATATATGAAATCAGAGCCGGTAACAGAGCCGCCTTGATAACTTCAACATAAGAAATACCGACATACTCAACCATCAGGAAGGCAGCGGCACCCATAATAGGAGGTGTTAGCTGACCATTGGTTGAGGCCGCCACTTCGACCGCACCGGCTTTGGTTCCAGGGAAGCCAACTCGCTTCATTAAAGGAATGGTGAATGTGCCCGTTGTTACCACGTTGGCAATAGAAGAGCCTGATACCAACCCTGATAGACCAGATGCAACAACGGCCGCCTTTGCCGGACCGCCACGCATATGACCAAGCAGCGAGAAAGCGACTTTAATAAAGTACGCACCCGCACCCGCTCGTTCTAGCATGGCACCGAAGAGTACAAACAAGAAAACAAACGAAGTCGATACGCCAAGCGCAACACCAAATACCCCTTCAGTCGTTAACCAAAGGTGAGACATCGCTTTATTTAGGCTTGCGCCTTTGTGCGCAATGACATCTGGCATATAAGGACCGCCAAATGTATATAACAGGAATACAGCAGCGACCACCATGAGCGGTGGACCTAAAGCGCGTCTTGTCGCTTCTAACAGCAGCACCATACCAGTAACCGCAGCAACGATATCCATCGTTGTCGGTGCGCCAGAACGATCGGCAAGCTGTGAATAGAAAATGTAGATGTACGCCGCTGAAAAGCTCCCTGCTAATGCTAATACCCAATCAATAACAGGGATACGATCTCTGGGTGAGCCTTTTAATGCAGGGTAGGCAGTAAACGCAAGGAATACAGCAAACGTAAGGTGTATAGAACGGGCTTGAGTGTCATTCAATACGGCGAAATCAAAAATAAACGGTAGTGGTGATGCGTACCAAAGTTGGAATAATGACCAGCAAAGAGGGACGAACCAGAGAATTTTACCTGGAATCCCTGCTGGGTTACGTGCCCCAGTATCTGCCTGAGCGACCATTTCTTGCACATCTTGCGACGGTTGCGATGTCTGCGTCATGTACTTTACCTTTTATTATTTATGGTCCAATGCCTTCAATTAACGAACAAAATATACAGGCTGACAATGATGTGCCGCCAACCAATAATAGATTATAGGATGATTTTGCCGTTTTAATTGGGCTCTAAATATCGTGGGCTGTCAAAACTAAGCCCAAAATAACGACATCAGAACTAGTCTGATGTCGTTGTTTTCGAGATGACTCGTATGAAAAGTGGTAGGAGAGTGGCTCCTACCCAGCGAAGCCTTACTTAATAAGACCCACTTCTTTGTAGTACTTAACAGCACCTGGGTGCAGTGGGATAGAGAGACCCGCTTGCACCATATCTTCTTTCTTCAAGTTAGCGAATGCTGGGTGCAGACGCTTGAAGGTGTTGAAGTTCTCGAAAACGGCTTTCGCAACGTTGTAAGCGACTTCGTCAGAAACATCAGAAGTTGTCACCATCGTTGCTGCAACACCGAAGCTGTTCACATCGTTGTCTGTACCGCGGTACATACCCGCTGGAACACTGCTGTATGCATAGTAAGGGTTGTCGGCTACGATTTTGTCGATCTTGTCACCAGTAGCAGAAACCAGTTTTGCATCGCAAGACGTTGTTGCTTCTTTGATTGATCCATTTGGATGACCTACAACGTAAACAAACGCGTCAATCTTGTTGTCACACAGTGCTTGTGAACGCTCTGAACCTTTCAATTCTGAAGCCAGTTTGAAATCGTCATTTGTCCAGCCAAATGCGTCCATAACCACACCCATCGTCGCACGGTCACCCGAGCCTGGGTTACCAATGTTGACTCGTTTGCCTTTTAGATCTGATACGTTTTCGATACCAGCATCAGTACGAGCGATGATGTTGAATGGTTCTGTGTGTAGAGAGAACATAGCGCGAAGCTTTTTGTACGGACCTTGGTCAGCAAACTTGCTGGTACCATTGTAACCGTGATACTGCCAGTCAGACTGTACAATACCAAAATCCAATTCGCCTGCGCGGATGGTATTCACGTTGTAGATAGAACCGCCAGTAGACTCTACTGAACAGCGGATGTTGTGATCCTTGCGACCTTTATTCACAAGCTTACAAATTGCACCACCAGTTGGGTAGTAAACACCCGTTACTGAACCTGTACCAATTGTAATGAACTCTTGAGCGTTAACAGCGCCTGCGCCCATAACTGCAGCAGCAATTGCACCGACTTTAACAAGTTTCTTAAGTGCCATGAATTTTCCTTCCTTATCCATTATTAGCTCTGAATAACTATAGCTTTGAATAACTAGTAAGCTTTGAATAACTATAGTTCTATTCAGAAGTTTCCCTTGCGGAAACCGAGCCATTTTCAATCCTTCTGTTGAAAATGCGCGGTCATGATAGCAAAAAAATCGGCAGAAAATGATTCTAATAGCGTGATATATAGTGTATTTATCTGTACGGTAACAATAGGGATAAAGCGATAATGTGGAATGTTTATCTCTAAAAACAATTGGTTACAATAAATGTAAAATAAAAAACGAGAAGTTCCAAGATGTGAGTTAGATCACGGAAATAATCCTTTCCGTGATACTTTATTCTAAGCGTTTAAAAAACAATCGTTTTTTTGTTTAGCCTGCCCATTCAAAGAGGTCGCAAACTGACTGGAAAAGTTGCTCTGTAGTAATGTTAAGAGTCGGCGTAATAAAGATCGTATCGTCACCCGCTACGACGCCCAGTATGCCTTCAGACTTGCCTAAAGAGTCAAGTAGTCGTGCGATCAGTTGTGCCGCTCCTGGACCGGTATGGATAACCACAAGCGCAACGTTGTGGTCAATATCCAGCACTAATTCACGAAGTGAACTTGAAACGGTTGGTACGCCTAACTCGGCTGGTAAGCAGTAGACCATTTCCATTTTTGCGTTGCGAGTTCTCACCGCACCAAACTTGGTTAACATACGTGAGACTTTAGATTGGTTGATATTCTCAAAGCCTTCTAGTTTCAACGCGTCAACGATCTCTCCTTGGGAACCAAAACGCTCCTCTTTAAGTAGAGCTTTAAAGGCTCTGACTAAATTGTCTTGTTTATCATTATTGCGCATAAACGCCTCTTATAATTGTGTTTCGTTTATCTACCCATCAGCGTATGTCAGATTCACTGTAGGGGAGAATCGTTTAGCTAGTAGAGTATGCAGATCTAGATATTGTCTCACATATCAATATTTTTGACCAAATTATCCCACTATTCTGCTAAACATATCACTTTCAAATCGAGATAACGTTCGCCGTAAACCACAAAAAATATGAGGGGAAAGATTAAATTAAATCAAAGTGTTACGTTCTGTATAACGCTAAGGGATGAATGTGATGTATCAGGTCGCAAAACTGATGTTAAATGATTGTAATCGAAAGGTAGATATTATAGGTTTTCTATGATTAAGGAAGAAATACCTCGTCTGTCTCAAGTGGCTACAAGATGTTGGTTTTGCCAGAGCTACTTAAGGATAGGAACAGCGACGATTGAAGACTCAAATTATTAAATACCCGTCGTCAGAATATAAGTAGAATTCATCTCAAGGAGAATCGAAATGAAAGTAGCAGTTCTTGGTGCCGCAGGTGGCATCGGTCAAGCCCTAGCCTTATTGCTTAAAAACCGCCTTCCAGCGGGTTCAGATTTATCTTTATATGATATTGCTCCGGTGACACCAGGGGTTGCAGCGGATCTGAGCCATATCCCAACACCAGTCGCCATTAAAGGTTTTGCTGGTGAAGATCCGACTCCTGCGCTTGAAGGGGCAGATGTCGTTTTAATTTCTGCTGGCGTCGCGCGTAAACCCGGTATGGATCGCTCTGATCTATTTAACGTGAATGCGGGTATTGTTAAATCGCTGACTGAGAAAGTTGCCACCGTTTGTCCAAAAGCCTGTATTGGCATTATTACTAATCCAGTGAATACCACCGTGCCGATCGCTGCGGAAGTACTCAAAAAAGCGGGCGTTTATGACAAGCGTAAGTTGTTTGGTGTGACAACCCTTGATGTGATTCGCTCGGAAACATTTGTTGCCGAACTGAAGCAGAAAGATCCGGGTGAGGTTCGTGTTCCCGTGATTGGTGGACACTCAGGCGTCACTATTCTTCCTTTACTCTCACAGGTTGAGGGTGTTGACTTTACACAAGAAGAAGTGGCGGCTCTAACTAAGCGTATCCAAAATGCGGGCACAGAAGTCGTTGAAGCGAAAGCGGGCGGCGGTTCTGCGACACTTTCAATGGGTCAAGCGGCATGCCGTTTTGGTCTAGCGCTTGTGAAAGGCTTACAAGGTCAAGAAAGTGTGATTGAGTGCGCTTATGTCGAAGGTGCGGGTGAACATGCCCCATTCTTTGCTCAACCAGTTAAGTTAAGCAAAGAGGGTGTCGAAGCGGTGCTGCCATACGGAGCTTTAAGTGATTTTGAAAAAGCGAACCTAGACAGTATGTTGGAAACGCTGAATAAAGATATCGAAATCGGCGTTGAGTTTGCCAAGTAAATTTTAAATTGACTCACGTTGTTAAGCCGACCTTACTTAGGTCGGCTTTTTTGATCTGCCGTCTTTTGTGAACTTTGGTTATTTATTGTCCGACGGTTGTTTATTGATCGATGGCTGTTTATTGATCGATTGTTATTTTGTGAACTATAAACAGAGTGAAAGCGTAGCAATTAGTCTACGAGTTACTCTGGTGAAGGTAGTCACTATGGAAATGAAAGATGTAGAGAAAGGTATGTGGGTCGAATCACAACACGGAGTGGGCAAAGTCTTGGTGATAGATAGCGTGTCTCAGTCGGTATTGGTCGAGCCATTAGGCTCAGATATGCAGTGGGCTTTGTCGGTTGAAGAGGTCGAAGAGGATCTACAACTTCACAATGGCTGTGACCAATACTACTAGTCGAAAATGATAGGAAATTGATGGCGTGTGTCGGACGGTAGAGCGTTCAACACACGTCATTTTGTATTACGCCGAACGCTGAACTGCCATATAAGCTAAAGCAATTAGGGCTTGCTTATATTCGCTTTCAGCAAGGCAATCAAGGCAAGCGACCGCTTTGTCGGCTTCTTGCATCGCTTTTTGTTCGGTATAAGTCAATGAGCCTACGCGTTGCATGGTTTCCATAATGGCGTCCAAGTGCTGTAAACCATCGCCCTTTTCAATCGCTTCTCGGATCATCGCCGTTTCTTGCGCATTGCCATGCTGCATCGCGTGAATAAGAGGTAAGGTGGGCTTGCCTTCCGCCAGGTCATCGCCGACGTTCTTACCCATATCTTCTCCGCTAGAGGTGTAATCCATCACATCATCAATAAGCTGGAAAGCGGTGCCCAAATAGCGTCCGTAATCTTGCAGTGCGGTTTCTATCTCTTGAGGCGCGTCGTTGAGTATCGCGCCGACTTGAGTCGCTGCTTCAAACAGACGTGCGGTTTTTGAGTAGATAACCTGTAGGTAATTTTCTTCGCTGGTATCGGGGTTATTACAGTTCATGAGCTGCTGTACTTCACCCTCTGCGATCACATTTACCGCATCACTCATTAATTCAAGAATGCGCAGTGAGCCTAAGCTTGTCATCATTTGAAATGAACGGGTATAAATATAATCCCCAACCAGTACGCTCGCGGCATTACCAAATGCCGCGTTGGCGGTCGCTTTGCCTCTTCGCATATCCGATTCATCAACCACGTCATCATGCAGCAATGTTGCGGTATGGATAAATTCGATAAACGCCGCGGCCGTTGTATGATCGTTACCTTGATAACCAAGAGCTTTCGACGAAAGGATGGCTAATAGTGGTCGAAGACGTTTACCGCCGCTGCTGACAATATAAAAACCGAGTTGGTTTATCAGGCTAACATCAGAGGTGAGTTGTGCTTGTATTGTTTCGTTCACTTTTGCCATATCGGCAGCAGTGAGTGCTTGGATAGCTTTAAAATCCATTACGTACCCAGTTGAGCTCAGAGCCTATAAGGCTTAGTCATAGAATAATAATCATGAATGATACACTAAAAACCGTTGATTAATACACGGTTAAAGGGCATGATTGGCACACTTTTCATTGGCGATGACTTATTCGCCAAATTTTTTAAAATATAGCTTGTCATAGGTCAGTCATTCACGTAGAATCTGCGCCCTATTGATGATTAGTTTAGCGCACACCCAATTTGTTCATATAACAATCAAAAGGCTGTGCGGAAAAAGCGGAGTAAAATATGTACGCTGTTTTCCAATCTGGTGGTAAACAACACCGTGTAAGCGAAGGTCAAACTCTTCGTTTAGAGAAATTAGACGTTGAAACTGGTGCAACTGTTGAATTTGATAAAGTTCTACTTGTTGCTAACGGTGAAGACATTCAAGTTGGCGCTCCTCTTGTAGAGGGCGGCAAAGTGGTTGCTGAGGTAGTACAGCACGGTCGTGGCGATAAAGTTAAAATCGTTAAGTTCCGTCGTCGTAAGCACTCTCGTAAGCAACAAGGTCACCGTCAGTGGTTCACGGAAGTGAAAATCACTGGCATCAACGCTTAATTCGATTAGGAGAGTTTAACAATGGCACACAAAAAAGCTGGTGGTTCTACTCGTAACGGCCGCGATTCAGAAAGCAAACGCCTAGGTGTTAAGCGCTTCGGTGGTGAGTCTGTTCTTGCAGGTAACATCATCGTGCGTCAACGTGGTACTAAGTTCCACGCTGGTACAAACGTAGGTATCGGTAAAGACCACACTCTATTCGCTCTTACTGAAGGTAAAGTGAAGTTCGAGGTTAAAGGTCCTAAGAACCGTAAGTTTGTAAGCATCGAATCTGAGTAATTTTAAATTATTCAATAGCTTTTAAGCTGAATTCAAAAGCCCTGCCGAATCGGCAGGGTTTTTTATTTATGGGAAGTTCACTTTTAACTCGTTTACTCAGTAGGTTAGGTAGGAAGTGAATGGCAGTCGATAGAGACAATGGCCTAGAGTTTAGGAGAGTCATCCTTACTGGGGAATCGTCTCTGTCATCTGCTAATATGTAGTGATAACTGATTAAGCATGATGTGCGATTGAAAAAGAGCGCATTAGCAAAAGCGAAAAAGTAATCGGAGTAAGTGATGAAGTTCGTTGATGAAGCGGTAGTAAAAGTCCAAGCAGGCGACGGCGGTAGCGGCGTTGTTAGCTTTTGGCGTGAAAAGTTTATAACAAAGGGTGGTCCTGACGGTGGTGACGGCGGCGATGGCGGCGACATTTACATTGAAGCGGACGAAAACCTGAATACTCTGATCGATTATCGTTTCCAACGCTTTTATGAAGCGGAACGTGGTCAAAATGGTCGCGGCGGTAACTGTACCGGTAAGCGTGGTAGTGACAAAGTGCTTAAGGTGCCTGTGGGGACGCGCGCTGTTGACATCCACACTAATGAGATTGTTGCTGAAGTTGCTGAACATGGTAAAAAAGTGATGGTCGCGAAAGGTGGCTGGCACGGTTTAGGTAACACGCGCTTTAAATCTTCGGTTAACCGCGCACCTCGCCAAAAGACCCTCGGAACTAAGGGTGAAATGCGTGAACTTCGCTTAGAACTGTTACTGCTTGCTGATGTGGGTATGCTTGGCTTGCCAAACGCAGGTAAGTCAACCTTCATCCGTTCAGTATCGGCGGCGAAGCCTAAGGTGGCTGACTATCCATTTACTACGCTGATCCCAAGTCTTGGTGTGGTGAGTGTAGTCCCAGAAAAGAGCTTTGTGGTTGCCGATATTCCGGGATTGATTGAGGGTGCCGCTGACGGTGCGGGTTTAGGTATCCGTTTCCTAAAACACTTAGAGCGCTGCCGAGTGTTGTTGCATGTGATTGATATTATGCCTATCGATCAATCCAACCCGATTGAGAATGCATTGACCATTATTGATGAGCTTGAGCAGTACAGTGAAAAACTGGCGAACAAGCCAAGATGGCTTGTTTTCAACAAAGTCGATCTGATGCCAGAAGAAGAAGCTGATGAGATCATTCAAGAGGTCCTTGATGCTCTAGGTTGGGAAGAAGAGTACTTTAAGATTTCTGCTATCAACAAACTAGGCACTAAAGAACTGTGCTACAAGCTTGCTGACTTTATGGAAACACTTCCTCGTGCAGAAGAAGAGGTGAGTGAAGAAGAGAAAGTCGACTTTATGTGGGATGACTACCATAAAGACGCGATGTCTGGCAAAAACGTTATCACTGAAGATGATGATTGGGATGACGACGATTGGGATGATGAAGAAGATGATGGTCACGTTGTTTACGTGCGTGATTAATTATAGTCAGTCGTAACAACTACTATTTAAAGCCCTGAATTCATGAGTAATGAGTTCAGGGCTTTTTCTATGGCTTACCATTCTATCGAGAAGCCGCTTTATCGAGAAGCTATCTTATCGAAAGAGAATCTTATCGAGATAAGTGGATGACATTTATCAGTCACAGGCTTTAAAATAACCACTTATCTTTATAAGGATGAAACTGGGAATGGACTCTAAACAGAGAATGGTTTCTCGCTTGATCGCTCAAGCGGGTCAATTGTTGCTGGCTCATGGTGCGGAAAGCACATTGGTGGGTGATGTATCACGCCGAATCGGTATGGCTGCGAGTATGGACGAGGTGGAGATCTCTCTCACGGCCAACTCGATTGTGGTGACGACACTCTATAAAGAACACTGTATTACGACGGCGAGAAAATGCCCTGATAAAGGGTTGAACATGCGTGCAGTGACACAGGTTCAGCGAATTTGCATCATGATGGAGAAAGGCATTCTCGATTACCGCATGGCGCAAAAAAAGATGGATGCAATCAGTCCTGAGCGATATAACCGCTGGTTGGTTTTGGTGATGATTGGGTTGTCATGTGCCTGTTTTAGTCGATTAGCGGGTGGCGATGCTGGTGTTTTCATGATGACATTTCTTGCATCATCGGCGGGTATGCTGGTTCGCCAAGAGCTAGGTCATCGGCACTTCAATCCCCTGCTAAACTTTGCGGTTACTGCATTCACCACCACTTTGGTTTCTGCTCAAGCGGTCATTTATCAGATTGGCGCTCAGCCACAGCTTGTTATGGCCTCTTCCGTCCTGATGTTGGTACCCGGTTTTCCTCTGATTAACTCCGTTGCGGACATGGTCAAAGGCTATATTCACATGGGCGTTGCTCGTTTTGTTATGGCGAGTTTACTCACACTAGCGACCTGTTTAGGGATTGTCGCTGCGATGAATGTCACTAATGTGTTTGGGTGGATAATATAATGTTACCGATTGGCGTCGATCTTCTCATTGCTTTGATAAATGACATGCTACTGGCCTCTGTACCGGCGATTGGCTTTGCTTTAGTGTTCAATGTACCGCAAAAAGCGCTGATCTATTGTGCGATTGGCGGCGCAATCGGGCATGGTAGTCGCTTTTTGATGATGAACTTTGGGATGCCGATAGAGTGGGCGACCTTTGTTGCTGCAACCTTGGTGAGTATGATCGGTATTCACTGGTCACATCGCTTTTTGGCGCACCCGAAAGTGTACACGGTGGCTGCCCTCATTCCGATGGTTCCGGGCGTTTTTGCGTTTAAGGCGATGATTGCTATGGTTGAGTTAAACCATCTTGGTTACACACCAGAATTATTGGCGACCCTGATCGAAAACTTCCTCAAAGCGATGTTTATTATTGCGGGTCTTGCGATTGGATTAGCGATGCCAGGGCTGTTATTCTACCGCCGCAAGCCCATCGTTTAGTAAAGGAAATAGTTTAATGATTATCAGTATGATAGCCGCCATGGCCGATGATCGCGTTATCGGAAAAGACAACCAAATGCCTTGGCACTTACCCGCTGATTTCGCTTGGTTTAAGCAATGCACTTTGGGGAAACCGGTGGTGATGGGACGTAAGACTTATGAGTCGATTGGTCGTCCATTGCCGGGACGACGTAACATTGTTGTTTCCCGAAACCCAGAATTAACCATTGAGGGTGTTGAAACCTGCACCTCAATTGAGCAAGCGTTGCAGAGGGTTAAAGAGGTGGAAGAAGTGATGATAATCGGTGGAGGGAGCTTTTACGCACACTGTTTACCTCTAGCCAATAAACTTTATCTTACCTTTATTGATGCCGCCGTCGACGGCGATACGCAATTCCCAGCATGGGACGATGAGTGGCAACCCGTTTTTGAGCAAGACTTTACTGCGGATGAAAAGAATGCCTACAACATGCGTTTTGTGGTGTTAGAAAAAAGCTAATCCAATCGAGATGATGCAAGATAGAGCGGCAGGCTGTGATATTCATAGCTCTGCCGTTAATTTTATCTTTAGCTATTTATCTTTATCTTTATCTTTATCTTTATCTTTATCTTTATCTTTATCTTTATCTAAGGCTAGTTTTTGATGGCGGGCTGAGCAAATAGCTTTTTATCTTCCCAACGAATCATAGTCAGTTCACCGCCCCAGACGCAACCCGTGTCTAAGCCGATAAATTCATCACTGACGTAGCCACCTAACGCAGCCCAGTGCCCAAACAGGACGGTTTTACCCAGAGTTTGCCGCTGAGGATGTTTAAACCACGGTATTAGGCTCGTTGGTTCGACTTCTTCTGGAGGAAGTTTGCACGCCATATCCAAATGACCGTCAGTGTGACAAAAGCGCATTCGAGTATAGGCATTAATGGTATAGCGCCATAATTCAATACCGCTGAGTTTAGGGTGCCAATAGTCGGGTTGATTGCTATACATTTGGGTGATCAATTGTTGCCAGTGTTCGCCCTGCAATTGAGTCTGAATTTGATTCGCGAATTCACGCGCTTGATCCAGTGACCATTGTGGGGAGATCCCCGCGTGACAAACCACAAACTCATCATGTTCTAGCAATAGAGGTTGTTGGCGAAGCCAATAAAGCAGCTCTTCACGGTCATCGGCATCAAGTATTGGCTGAGTTTTGTCCTTGGCTTTTGCCTTATGTAGCCCTAAAGAGACGGCGATTAAGTGCAGGTCATGATTACCGAGACAGACTCTAGCTGATAAGCCGAGAGATTTAATAAACCTTAATGTTTCAAGTGACTTGGGACCTCGAGCCACCAGATCCCCAGCAAACCAAAGCGTGTCTTGTTTTGCGTCAAATTGTGCTGTTGAGAGTAATAGTTGTAACTCATCCAAGCAGCCTTGGATATCACCTATAATGTAATTTGCCACTGTAGTCCTTGGATTTAATTGAGAATATTGGGGATAGCGAGACGGAAAGGGGGAATATCAGCGATAAACTCTTCACCTTGAGCGTTGACCATGACGTAATGACCCTGCATAACACCGACCGGTGTTTCTATGGCTGTCCCACTATTGTAAGTGTACTCGTCACATTTCTCTATGATGGGCTGTTCGCCGACCACGCCGTCACCTTCAACACTGATCTGTTTGCCGTTAGCATCGGTAATCAACCAGCGTCGCGATTTGAGTTGCACGGTTTGTTGACTGAGATTCTTAATGGTAATCATGTAGGCAAACACATAGCGTTTGTTGTTTGGATCGGATTGCTCTGCGATATATTTAGTCTGTACCTGACACTTAACACATGGTGGAGGCATAAATATTCTCACTCTTTTATCTAACAGCGAACACCCTTTATAGACAGCCAAACTAATGGGCACTTGGAAATGTTTAGTGGTAATTTGGCATAAAAAAAAGCCCAAAAGCAAGCTTTTGGGCTGGAATCTTATTTATGGTTTGCGTCTAGCCAGTTGGCCATAGCAACAAATTGTTGCAGAGTTAGGTTCTCAGGGCGCATGCCCGGGTTAACGCCTAACGCCTCAAGTTCTTCCGTCGACATCAGCGATTTGTAACAGTTACGAACCGTTTTTCTGCGTTGGTTAAAACCTTCTCGGCAAACTCGCTCTAACCAATTTAGACTCGTTGCTGGGTGAGGTAGGGTTTCATAAGGAACCAGTCTTACTACCGCAGAATCCACTTTTGGTGGCGGCACAAATGCCGTTGGAGGCACTTCAAGTACAGGTACCACTTTGCAATAGTACTGAGCCATAACCGTCAGGCGACCATACGCTTTGCTACCAGGACCCGCAGCCAGTCGATTAACCACCTCTTTTTGCAACATAAAGTGCATGTCTTGAATATCTTTATGGAATTCAAACAGGTGGAACATCAATGGCGTCGAGATGTTATAAGGCAGGTTACCAAAAATACGCAATTTGTTGTTTGGCTTCACCAGTTGGGTGAAGTCAAAGCGCATCGCATCACCTTCATGAATCGTGAGCTTATCCGCTAGATCTGGGTGAGTGCGCAGGCGCTCCGCAAGATCTCTATCGAGTTCAATCACGGTAAATTTGTCGACTTCTTTACCAACAGGTTCAGTGATCGCGCCCAGACCCGGACCGATCTCAACCAGATTTTGCCCCGGTCTTGGGTTAATCGAAGATACGATACCGTCAATGATATAAGGGTCGTTTAGAAAGTTCTGACCAAAACGTTTTCTGGCCTTGTGTCCTAAGTGGACATCATTTCTCATTGTTTACTCTCTACTAAGTCAATGGCATACGCTAATGCTGTCTCAAAACTACCAAAGTCGATGTTGCCGGTTCCAGCAAGGTCGATGGCAGTACCATGGTCGACAGACGTTCTTATAAAGGGTAGTCCAAGAGTGATATTAACTGAACGACCAAAACCTTTATATTTTAGTACCGGTAGTACCTGATCATGGTACATCCCTAGGACTGCATCAGCGTCGCTTAAATACTTTTGATTAAAAATAGTATCGGCGGGAAGAGGGCCGATGAGCTTATACTGTTTTTCTGTACGCAGCTTTTCTAATGTTGGTGTAATGGTATCTATCTCTTCCATTCCAAGCACACCGTCTTCTCCGGCGTGAGGATTGAGACCACAAACATAAATTTTTGGTTGTGGGATCGCAAACTTAGTCACTAGGTCGTGATGCAGTATATCAATAATACTTGAAACGCGATCTTCTGTAATAGCAGAAGGCACCTCTGATAGAGGGAGGTGAGTCGTCACCAGTGCGGTTCGTAAGCCTTCCGTAGCGAGCATCATCACCACAAGCGGCGTGTTTGATACCTCAGCAAAGAACTCAGTATGACCACTAAAGGCAACACCGGCTTTGTTGATTACACCCTTGTGTACAGGGCCGGTGACAATAGCATCAAATTCACCACTCATACAGCCTTTTGCGGCAATTTCTAGGGTATTTAATACATATTGACCATTTTCCGCATTTAATTCACCGGCAACCGCGGGCTGTTTAAGCGGGTGATGCAATACCAGCAGTTGGCCCTTTTGATGAGCTTGCTTAACATCGGGTTGGTAATCGATGAGTTCAACGTCGATATTCAGTTGCTTGGCGCGATCTGCAATCATTTGCTTGTCGGCACAGATGATCACTTGATGTGACCAATCTCTAGTCGAGAGTGCGACGGCGAGATCGGGACCTATGCCAGCAGGTTCACCGGCGGTGACAATAATGCGTTTAATTACTGACATGGTTTACTCGTCATCATTAACCATTTCAACAAAGGCACTGGCTCTTAGCTCTTGTAACCAAGCGCTTGCCTCTTCGTTGAACTTACGATTGAACAATATTCTGTATGCGCGATTCTGCATAGCAGAGCCCGTTTTATCCACATCACGTCGGTCAAGTACCTCAACGATATGCCAGCCATGAACGGTTTTGAAAGGTTGACTGATGACACCAACAGGCAGCGTTTCAACTTGATGCTTAAATTCAGGAACGTACAGCTCAGGGGTCTGATAGCCGAGCTTACCGCCTTGCACTGCCGAGCCCGGATCTTGGCTATATTGTTCTGCCATATCAGCAAAGGTCACTTCACCAGATTGGATTCGTTGAGTTATTTTCGTCAGTTCTCTTTGCACGCCAGTATCACTTAAAATGACGGTTGGTTTGATAAGAATATGGCGAGCGTTCACTTCAGTGACGGAAACTGTTTCTAGACCTTTCACATCCTCAATTTTTAGGATATGAAAACCAATACCACTGCGGAAAGGACCAATGATTTCGCCTTTCGATTGCAGAGCGATTTGATCGGCAAAGATGGTAGGCATCTCTTCTTTACGCATCCAACCCCAATCACCGCCTTCGAGTGCTTTAGGTCCTTTGGAATAGGTAATCGCCATCGTGGCAAAGTCTTCACCTTGCTTTAAGCGCTGAGTAAGTTCATTAGCTTGCTGTTCAATGATGGATTTGTCTTCATCCTCATTGAATCTCAATTGAATGTGGGCAATTTTATAAGTAATGGTTGCGCCACTTTCCTGAGCTAAAATATCCGCTAGGTTATCGACTTCCGCAGGAAGGATATTGATGCGTTGTCTAACGAGCGCGTTACGGACTTCGCTTTGAGCCACTTCGTCGCGAATTTGTTCACGGAAACTCTGCCAAGAGAGACCTTGTGATTCGACATGTTGGCGAAATTGTTCTAGAGACTTCTGATTGTTTTTCGCGATTTCTTGCAGAGTGCTGGCTAAGCGATTGTCATCGATTCGGATACCGACACGTTCCGCTTCTTGTAATTGGATTTTTTCGACAATCAACTTATCTAAGATCTGCTCTTGCAATACGCTAGCACCAGGCAAAGATTGACCACTTTGGCTAGCACTGGCAATGAGAGACTGAGTTTCCATGTCGATCTCACTTTGCAAAATTACCCCGTCGTTGACAATCACTCGGACGCGGTCAAGTTCTTGAGGCGCAGCCATTGCGTGTAGGGTCGTTGCCGACAGAAGAAGGGTTGAAAATAATTTGGTTAAAAATTTCATTGATATTCCTAATGTACACTTCCCAAACTAAGAGTCTGGAAAGTGTATAAAGTTCCGAATGTTACGCGGTCGGATGCTATTAGCTGTTCCGGAGTAAGTTGCTATACCGAAGTAAATAGCGGTTCCGGAGTAAACGAGCGATCAAAAGTCGCTAGTTATTGAGAATAAACGGTCTGCCGTATGACAAAGCATTGCCACTTGGTGGCTCTGGGGCACGCGAGTTACCGCCAAGACCCGTGATACCGAAGTTCAGGCTAACGTTGTCATCGAATTCAGCCGATCCGACACCGACCTCACCCGAAGACCATCCGGTGAGTTCGCGGCTATAGTCTATGCCCACATACCAACAATCCGATTGATACTCAACTTTGGCAAGCCATTCAACTGCTTCACTTTCTGTGGTATCGAAAAAGTACTGAGCCGAGACATTCCAGTTGCGGTTAATACTATAACCACCGAGTAGACCAATTTGGCTAATACCGTCACTGGTTAAGGCGTTAAGCTCGTCGTCGGAGTAGCTCTCAAGCCCTTCAATATAGTCACGAGTAACGTAACGATAGTTGGCTTGAACAAAATTGTCATTGACTCGATATTCAATAGCGCTGTTCGCCACCGATACTTCCGATGAATCAATATCATACTGGATGCCACCATGATAGAAGACTTTGTCATCGTAGTTAAAGTCGGTTTCGATGGCCCATGATGAGTAGTTGGATGTGTCATCTTCAGAGCTTGAATTCGGACTTTGGCTGCTGTTATCTAAGTAGTAAATCTGACCAAAAGAGATCGCTAGACGTTCTTTTTGTCCACCATCATAGAAACGCGAGGTTGCACCGTAGCTGAACTGGTTAGCAGCAGCGATATAATCGACGCCACTGTAACGACGGTTTCTAAACAGTCCGTAATAGTCGGTCTGTAACAAGGTCGTATCGTAAAGATAGATATCATCTTGATCGGTCTCTGGAACATAGAGATACTGAACTTGTGGTTCTAGTGTTTGAGTATAACCCTCAAATATCGTTGTTCCACGTTCCAGCACCATGTTGGCCTTGGTGCTAAATTCAGGCAGCGTTCGAGTCACACTCTCTTCTAGAGAATCAAATGAGCTATCTAGACCATCCAAGTCTTGTTGGTAATAGGTCATTAGGTAACGCGCTTCGGTGGTCCAAGTACCCCAAGTTGTGGTGAGTGGCAGAGTAAAGCCAGGCTCGATATGCACTCGGGTTGCCTCTGGCTTGTCATCATCATCCGTGACAAATCGGGAGACATGACTGACGAGGTCGAAGTTTATTTGCTGATACAGATCAGGGCTGTAATAGTTAAACTCCAACTGCGGCATCAATTGGTAAGGGATGGTATCGTCGACCAATAATTGGAAGTCTTGTACGGTTAACTTAGCATCCCAACTTTTGGTACGATAACTGACCGAGCCTGACTGAGAGAGGTGGCCGTCCGAACGGTCACCAAGATTAGAGTCTAAATCTTGGAAATAATCGTTGTCACTGACTTTGGCGTAGTCAAGGTCGATTAACCAGTGCTCGCCAAATCGGCTCACGTTCTGATATTGATAAGCCCAACGATCGCCGTGCTCTGGGTATTTATCGTCGTTGTATAAATATTCTGCGGATAGTTCCCCGCTGTTGGCTTCAGTGAGGTAACGGAAGTCACCTTTTAACTGTAAACCGCGGTTTTGCATGTAGTGCAGCGTCGATAAGAGATCGTAATTAGGGGCGATATTCCAGTAGTAAGGTAACTCAAACTCAAAACCGTTCTTTGAACCCAGAGATACTGATGGGAACAAGAAACCTGATTTGCGATTTTCTGTGATCGGCATCGTCAGGTAAGGCAGGTAGAAAACAGGTACACTTTGTACTTCTACTCGGCTGCCATAAAGGGTTGCGATTTCTTCATTCTGGTCGATTTCGATATCGTCAGCGATGAAGCGCCATGAATTATCGCCAGCAGGACAGGTGGTAATCGAGCCATCATCAATCTGATACATGGCCTCACCAGTTTTAGAGATAAATACCGCATCGCCGCGACCGCCACCACAAATCATTTCATAAGCAGTGTTTTCTGCCGTGATCTCTTCGGTGTCGAGATTATTGGTGATCTTATCGGAAACCACTCTGAATTGACCATCATCGAGAGTAACGTTACCTTCAGCGATAACAATGTTTTCAGCTTGGTGTAAGGTTACCTGTTCAGCCGTGATGGTTTTGCTGCCCTGAACCACGACTACGTTACCCTTATAAGAGGCGCGATCACCATTGATTGCCTCTAATGAGTCAGCTTCAATCGTGATTGGCTCTTGATTGGTATCAGAAGTTTGGGCAGTATCAACGGAGCATTGCTGTGCTGGAGGCATGGATTGCCCATCACTGTTCGAACTATCTTCGGCGTGGATAAAGGGCGCAAAAAGCGCAGCACCGATAGAGGCCGCTAAATATGTGCGAGAAAAACGTGACATCGAGTTGTACTATCCTGTTTAACTAGATTCATTCAGTTGAATTCGATTGATATAGAATCGAGGTGTCTATCATAAAGGAAATTATCCTTAACAACACTATTAGACTGCTAATCAACGCAAAATTTAAGAGACGGAGAGCGCATAAATCACATGATAGGTAAAATTTTAGGTGTATTTTTTGGAATGTTGTTCGGCGGTCCGTTAGGCGCGCTGTTTGGTCTATTTATTGGACACCAATTTGATAAAGCCAAAAGAATCAATCAGGGTGGCTTCTCTCGAAGAGGATTCGGCGCTGGTGACCAGAATGCACGACAAGAAGAGTTCTTGAATGCGGCATACTCGGTAATGGGGCATGTGGCAAAAGCAAAAGGTCAAGTGACCAGAGAAGAGATTCAACTTGCGACTATCATGATGGATAGAATGAATCTCAATGCTGAGCAAAAACGCTCAGCTCAAGAAGCGTTTCGTGACGGTAAATCGGCAGATTTTCCGTTGGAGAAAGTGCTTAGTCGAGTCAGTGTTTCTTCTAATGGTCGCCATGACCTGCTGCAGTTCTTCTTAGAGCTACAGATTTCCGCTGCATTTGCAGATGGTTCGATTCACCCAGAAGAAAGAGAAGTCTTGCATCGTATTGCTCAAGGACTCGGTTTTTCAGCACAACAACTTGAACAACGTTTGCGTATGCAAGAAGCGGCATTTCGCTTTCAACAGGGCGGATTCTCTGGTGGGCATCAACACGGCGGTGGGCAGCACTCGTCTGGCGGTTGGCAGCAAGCAAACAGCGCTTCTGCATTATCAGCGGCTTATGATGTGCTGGGTGTGTCCGAAGATGCCGATGCAAAAGCCATTAAACGTGCTCACAGAAAACTGATGAATGAGCATCACCCAGATAAACTGATGGCAAAAGGCTTACCACCTGAGATGATGAATGTGGCAAAAGAGAAATCGCAGGAGATCCAAAATGCCTATGATCTTATCAAGAAAGTGAAAGGCTTTAAGTAATCGACGCTCTAAATCATATAGATTCGGGTGCTTAATCAATAATCGTTACTCTTGGTTAAGTGCCCAATCGTAATCATACTCTACCTTGCCATTAAACTGAGCCAGTTCAGGTTTGAATTTGGCGATGTGCGCCATCACTCCACCTTCATTGTCAAAATCGACACTGAACCATTCATAGATCGACGAGAGCTTAGCGGTGTTGCCACTGAGTTCCACACCTTTACTTGACTGAATAAATTGTCTCGCCGCAGTGTTAAGCAGTGCTTCGGTGTTTTCAGCAGTCAACGCTTTCGCTTGCAAATTCGGGCAGCCTAAACTGGCACAATTCACCGCATAGTGTGTTCGAGGATCATTCCAAATCGGTCTGAGAATACGATGTTCAATGTCATTGAGGGTGAGCGCTTTTTGGTTGATCGTGATGACGTCGAGATCCCACGGTCCAAAGCTGAAAAAACCACCTAGCTTGGTAATGGATTTTATCGGATAGTTGTCGAGTATTAGATTGATGGTAATGGCGTTGTACATGTTGACCCAGTAAGCATATTGCTCTTGGCGAGTGAGGGTTCTAGGGTCCATGGACGCGAGATGATTGATATAGCTTTTGAGCGCCGTTTTATCTTGGTCATTGACGGCTTGATAGCGAATCAGGTGATGCTCACCTTGAATGACAAGATATTGGTCAAGGAAGTTTTGCCACTCTTGATGCGAGACGGTTTGGGTACTGTTTTCATTGCTGGCTTGCCAGTAGGACCATAACTCTGATTTTGGCGCTGCAAAAGTGGAGAGACTAGTGAACAGTGTCACTAGCAGAGTAAACCCAATCAAGGCAAGCCTAGCCAAGGTAGATCCAGCCATAATAAAGCGAGACATAAAACGGCTCCTTTGTACGTGTTGATAACAGATAGCAGACAACAGATAAGACCCGGTGTCAGTGGGTTATCTTTCAAGCGACATTCTTTTTCAATAGCATAGAAAAAACCCAGTGATAAACACTGGGTTTGGATTGTTTAGACTGAGGTTGATTATTTCAGAAAACTTGGGATCTTGGCTTCATAAGCCGAGATCTTGTCTTCATGCTGTAAGGTCAAACCAATGTTGTCTAAGCCGTTAAGAAGGCAGTGACGACGGAAGGTGTCAATCTCGAAGCTGTACTCTTTGCCATTCGCCGAGACTTTCATGGCTTCAAGGTCAACGGTGATCTGTGCGCCTTCGTTTGCAGCAACGAATTGGAACAGTTCATCCACTTCCTGTTCTGTTAAACGAACCGGCACCATCTGATTGTTGATTGAGTTGCCGTAGAATATGTCGGCAAAGCTTGGCGCAATCATAACCTTGATGCCGTAATCAGCTAATGCCCAAGGGGCGTGTTCACGAGAAGAACCACAACCAAAGTTTTCACGAGCAAGCAAAATACTCGCGCCTTGATAACGGGCAAAGTTCATCACAAACTCTGGGTTATCTTGCTCGCCGGCATCATCCAAGAAACGCCAGTCATGGAAAAGGTGCTGACCAAAACCCGTGCGGGTGACTTTTTGTAGAAACTGTTTTGGGATAATCGCATCGGTATCGACATTCGCAGCATCAAGAGGAACGACTAATCCAGTATGTTGTTTAAATCCTGACATGTTGTAAATCCTTTTTAGTCCAGTTCTCTGATATCAACAAAGTGACCAGCAATCGCGGCGGCTGCTGCCATTGCTGGGCTAACCAAGTGCGTACGACCGCCGCGACCTTGGCGACCTTCGAAGTTACGGTTACTGGTTGACGCGCAACGCTCTTGAGGCGCAAGGCGGTCGTTGTTCATTGCAAGGCACATAGAACAACCCGGTAAACGCCATTCAAAGCCCGCTTGTTTAAAGATAATGTCTAAACCTTCCGATTCAGCTTGTGCTTTAACTTGCTCTGAGCCGGGAACGATCAGGGCTTGAACATGAGAGGCAACTTGACGACCTTTTGCTACAGCTGCTGCTGCGCGCATATCTTCAATACGAGAGTTAGTACACGACCCAACAAACACCTTGTCGACAGGGTAATCTTTTAAGGATTTACCAGCTTCCAATCCCATGTAAGCCAGCGCTTTTTCCGCAGAGGCTTTCTCTACTGGGTCTGCGAAACTGTCTGGTGCCGGAATCGCTTGATCAACCGCGATAACCTGACCTGGATTCGTGCCCCAAGTGACTTGAGGTTTGATGTCTGCGCCGTTTAAGGTCACAACGGCATCGAACTGCGCGTCTTCATCAGAGTTAAACGTCTTCCAGTATTCAACCGCCGCATCCCAATCGGCACCTTGTGGTGCAAATTTACGGTCTTTAAGATAGGCAAACGTGGTTTCGTCTGGTGCAATAAGCCCCGCTTTTGCGCCAAGCTCGATAGCCATGTTACAAACCGTCATACGACCTTCCATCGAAAGATCCGTGATCGCTTCGCCACAAAACTCAACCACGTAGCCTGTACCGCCTGCGGCGGTGGTTTCACCAATAATAGCCAGCACAATATCTTTTGCGGTCACGCCCGGTGCCACTTTACCTTTGACCTCAATCTTCATGGTCTTAGCACGCGACTGTTTTAGGGTTTGCGTCGCAAGAACGTGCTCAACTTCAGAGGTACCAATACCAAATGCAAGCGAGCCAAATGCGCCATGAGTCGCGGTATGAGAATCGCCACAAACGATGGTCATTGCGGGCAGGGTAATGCCCAACTCAGGACCCATGACGTGCACAATGCCTTGGTATTTGTGGTTGATATCATAAAGCGTGACACCAAACTCTTCGCAGTTCTTCGATAGCGTCTCCATCTGAATACGCGCCATCTCGCCGGAGGCATTGATGTCTTTGGTGGTGGTGGAAACATTGTGGTCCATGGTAGCAAAGGTTTTGCTAACCTGACGGACCTTGCGACCTTTCTCACGCAAACCATCAAATGCTTGCGGTGACGTCACCTCATGTACTAGGTGACGGTCGATGTAAAGAATCGGGTTTTCACCCTCAGCTTCTACCGCGATATGCGCGTCGTAGACTTTTTCATATAGTGTTTTAGACATTGCTCTTTCCTTGCTTCCCCCCACGATATCGTTGTGATTGGGGGCTATGTTCTAATTATGAATTTGAGATGTATGCGGCGATTTTATCACCCATTTCAGACGTACTTAGGGCAGGGTTGTCACCTGCAAGGTCTGCGGTAAGCTCTCCGGCTGCTAACGCTTTGCTGACGGCAGTTTCAATATCCAGAGCCGCCGCTTCTTCACCTAGACTATAACGAAGCATCAATGCTGCCGATAGGATCTGAGCCACAGGGTTTGCGATATTCTTACCGGCAATATCCGGCGCACTGCCACCTGCAGGCTCATAAAGACCAAACTGACTCTCGTTAAGACTTGCTGATGGAAGCATACCCATAGAGCCGGTAATCATAGCGCACTCATCAGAGATGATGTCACCAAAGATATTGGAGCAAAGCATGATGTCAAACTGTGCTGGATTTTTGATTAGCTGCATGGTCGCGTTATCGATATACATGTGGTTTAGCGTCACATCAGGGTAATCTTTTGCTACCTCTTCAACCACTTCACGCCACAGGATAGAGCTTTGCAGTACGTTGGCTTTGTCGATGGAGTAAACGTTTTTATTTCGTAGGCGAGCCGATTCAAAGGCAATTTTTGCAATGCGCTCGATTTCGTAGCGGTGATACACCTCAGTATCAAACGCTTTTTCCGTTGCGCCTTCGCCTTCACGCCCCTTTGGCTGACCAAAATAGATACCACCTGTGAGTTCGCGAACGACCACGATATCAAAACCGTTTTCTGAAATATCAGCACGTAGAGGTGAGAATGCCTCAAGACCTTTGTGGATCTGAGCAGGACGTAGATTACAGAACAACTGGAAGTGCTTACGCAGTGGCAGTAGAGCGCCGCGCTCTGGTTGATCGTTTGGCGGTAAATGCTCCCACTTAGGACCACCCACTGAACCGAATAGAATCGCATCTGACTCTTGGCAACCATTGAGAGTGCTTTCTGGTAGTGGCGAACCGTGGTTGTCGATGGCAATACCACCAACGTCATACTCTTCACGCTCTAGGGTGATGTTATGCTTCTCAGAGATCGCATCCAGCACCTTAATTGCTTGTGCCATTACTTCTGGACCAATGCCGTCACCGGGTAAAACAGCAATCTTATATGTACCTGCCATGGGTCTTAATTCCTTAAATGTTGTATTTGCTAATTTGTTTGAACCGTGTTGTAAAATGAACGATTACACCGTTTCAACTTTTTTCTGTTTAATCTCTTCGATCTGGTCGGCGCGATGAATGCTATTGATCACGTGCAATAGCGCTTCGCCTGAAGCCTCAACGATATCGGTAGAAATCCCCGTACCGTGATACTTGCGACCTTTATAATTGGCGATAATATCCGCTTGTCCTAGACCGTCTTCGCCTTCCCCTTTTGCGGTCAGGTCAAACTTGTCCAAAACAATATCGTAGCCTGTCACACGATAGATACATTGATAAAGCGCATCAACGGGACCATTGCCGACAGCGGCTTCACATTTTTCTTCATCGCCACACTGGATCTTGATACTCGTCGTTGCCATGACACTACCAGATTGCACGCTTAAATAGTTTAACTTGTAGAAGTCGTCTTCTTCACGCAAATTGCTAAAGTGCATCAATGCTTCAAGGTCGTAATCAAACACCTGACCTTTGCGATCGGCAAGCTTCAAGAAGTCTTCATATAGGCGATCTAGGTTGTATTCATTTTCGTTGTAGCCTAGTGAGTCCATATGACTCTTAACCGCAGCACGACCAGAGCGGCTGGTTAGGTTCAACGCCTTATCTTTCAATCCAATCGACTCAGGCGTCATGATTTCATAGGTGTTTTTATTTTTTAACATGCCATCTTGGTGGATACCAGAAGAGTGGCTAAATGCATTGGCACCAACAATCGCTTTGTTGTCTTGAATCGGCATATTACATAGCTGACTGACCAACTTACTGGTGCGGTGGATCTCTTGATGCTGAAGACCAGTATGTACGCCCATCAACTCTTGACGAGTTTTAATGATCATGGCGACTTCTTCTAGCGAGCAGTTACCTGCGCGTTCGCCAATACCATTGATGGTGCCTTCTACCTGACGTGCGCCTGCTTGAACCGCCGCGATAGAGTTTGCCACCGACATACCTAGATCATCGTGACAATGCACAGAAATGATCGCTTTATCAATATTTGGGACGCGGTTGAAAAGCGTTTGGATGATGCCACCGAACTCGTTAGGCACGGTGTAGCCAACCGTATCTGGAATGTTGATGGTACGAGCGCCGGCGTTGATCGCTGCTTCTACCATACGACAAAGGTTATCAATCGGGGTACGACCAGCATCTTCACAAGAAAACTCGACGTCGTCGGTATACTGACGAGCATGCTTAACGGCTCTTATGCCCATCTCAACCACATCATCATAGCTGCGGCGCAGTTTGTCTTGAACGTGTACGGTCGAAGTGGAGATAAAGGTGTGGATTCGGAACGCTTCCGCGACTTTAAGGGCTTCAGCGGCGGCATCGATATCTTTTGGTACAGCGCGAGAAAGTGCGCAAATACGGCTATTTTTGATGTGCTTGGCAATGGTTTGAACTGACTCAAAATCGCCGGGTGATGAGATTGGGAAGCCAGCTTCGATGACATCGACACCCAATCGCTCCAGCGCATAAGCAATCTGTAACTTCTCTTTCACCGTAAGACTTGCTGAAAGTGCTTGTTCGCCGTCACGTAATGTGGTGTCGAATATAATCACTTGATCATTATTCATAGTTGCTTCCTCCAAACCATTTAATCGTTTTCGTTCCGTTCGATTGATATAAAAAAACCCGCTTTAGGAGCGGGTCTTTAGGACTTTTCAGTGTGGTGTTTTTCGTCCACAACCTACCCGCGTGATAAAGTCACGATAAGGAGTAGGTTCAGGAGCAAAGAAAAACGTAAAATCACTGTTATGCAGTCCATAAAAATAAGTTATCAAGATTAGTACCGTACTCAGGCTGAGTCGTCAAGCATTTAGTTTAATTTTTATTTCATGTCGGCATTAGTGTTGGTGCTTTTATCGTACGTTGCTGGTGCACTAATGGTTGTTGTTATCTGAAATTGGGTAAAAACAATTAATCGATTTAGCGATCTGTGATTAATTTCTCTGTAATGACAAATGATTGGGTTAACCTATAATTAATCGCCGATTAATTATTCGCACATAGTGAAGATTTGTCATTGTTTTTGATAAAGGTTTTTCATAAAGATAATCGTTCGTCATAAAAAATGGTTCTTCATAAAAATAGATAACTCGGTATGAGTGCATAACGCAATAGTAGAAGTTGATTAATGGTAGAAGCAGATTAATGGCAGAAGCAAAGAAACGCAGAGTCGGGCGACCTAAACAGCAGACGGATGCAAGAGAGCAACTACTTGCCCGTGCGCGGGAGTTGTTTGTGGTGTTGCCCTATGAAAAGGTATCAACTCGACAAGTCGCTGATAATGCGGGTGTGAATATCGCGATGATTCGTTACTACTTTGGCAATAAAGAGGGGTTATTCGAAACCATGATTCGAGAGACCATCTTGCCCGTGATACAGAAGTTGGAGCAGGTGCTTGCTTCAGATGATCACCATAATTTGTTTGATTTTATGCGCATTTATTATCGAGAAATGATGAAAGTGCCTCAGTTTCCGCGCTTAATATCACAAGTGATGCATATGCCAGCCTCCGTGACGCAAAGGCGTTTGATGGAAAAGGTGTTTACCGATATGGTCAACCCTGGTCACGATGTGATGTATCACAAGCTTAGTGAGCTGGGCTATTTACGGCAGGGTGTGGATCCCACTCTGTGTAAGGTTTCTTTTATTTCTCTAACGGTGTTCCCATTTGTGGCACCGCCAGCCATGTTGCAACTCCATGGTGTGACCCTGACCGATGACTTTTTAGAACAGCTACTCGAGCACAATATTCGCTTGCTCACTCATGGCTTGCTCGTCCCACCTGACAGCGTAAAAGATGAATAATGATGAAATTAACTAATAACAAGTTCCTATTTTTTCCAGCACTCGCTATCGGTATTATCGCGGTGGTTTTGGCGGTAAAGCTACGTCCAGATGCTCCGACCAAACCTGCAGGTGATCGTGCGCGCGTGGTTGATGTTATGGCGCTATCCACTCAGAAAACCGCGCCATTGGTGATGGGCTTTGGGCGTGTCGAGCCTAAAGTGGAGTGGCAGGCGATAGCGGAAGTGACGGGCGCGGTAACGTTTAAGCACCCCGGTCTTGAAAAGGGCTCGGTGGTGGCTGAGGGAGCGGAAATTTTACGCATCGACCCGCTTGATTATCAACTAAAGCTCTCTCAAGCGATTGCGGATCTTAAATCGAGTGAGACGCAACTGACTCGTTTAGATCTGGAAGAAAGTAACTTAAAAGAGACGCTCAAGATTGAAAACAGTCGTTTGGCTTTGGCAGAAAATGAATATCAGCGCCGAGTGAATCTCAACCAGCGAGGTCTTGCGTCGCAATCGGATGTGGATACTCAGCAACAGAATATGTTGTCACAGAAGAAGTTAGTGCAAGAGATAAAGAATCAGCTCTCCTTGTTACCGGATGAAAGGCAAGTTTCCCAAGCTTTGGTTAACGTCAATCAAGCAAAAGTGGAAGAAGCACAACGTTCGCTGCAAAAAACCAAAATCATCATGCCGCAAACCATGCGTGTGGCGACCGTTGATGTTGAGATCAACCAAGTGGTCAACGTTCAACAAAGTATGGTTTCAGCACACAGAACCGATGTGATGGAAGTCGAGGCCCAGTTATCAATTCACGATTTACAGTTGTTGTTTGATAGCCTGACGTTGGATAGCGACGAACTCGACAATCAACTCGATAAACTGCATGCCTCAATCGAACTGAGTAGTGGTAACTTAGTGGCGACTTGGCCAGCCAAAGTCTCGAGAATCAGCGAGACCGTCGACCCGAACCAAGCCACTGCGGGTGTGATCTTAGAAATAGAACAAAATTCCAGTAAGACCATACCGCCACTCGTCAACGGTATGTTTGTTAAAGCCAGCATTGAAGGGCAGGCGAATCCGTCTTGGGTCATTCCAGAGCGAGCGCTTCATGGTGACAAAATCTATATCATGAATGCACAACAACGCTTGGCGATCCGTTCAGTTGAGGTTTTGTTTCGTCGCGATAAGCATGTCGTGATTGCGGGGGAGTTAAATAGCGGTGATAAGGTGGTATTAAACGACCTACTTCCCGCGATTGAAGGAATGTTATTGCGAGAAAAAAGCCAAGAGGTTGAGCAATGATACGTTTTTTCTCTAAGCACCCAACCGCAGCCAACCTATTGATGATCGCTTTGTTGATCTTGGGGGTAAGCTCACTCTCAACCATAAAGCGTGAAACCTTCCCTGAGTTCAGCCCTCCTTATATTATGGCAGCCATCACTTACCCCGGTGCTTCACCGCAAGAGGTGGAAGAGAGTCTATGCGTGCGAATGGAAGATGCCGTCGATGGTCTAGCGAATATTGAAGAAACCAAGTGTGAGGCGATAGAAGGCTCGGCAAGGTTAACGCTGAAACTGAATGAGAAAGCCGATATCGGTCGAATGCTGGTGGATGTTCAGACTCAAATCAATTCCATCAATGATTTTCCTGATGAAATCGAATCCCCCGTGGTTCAAGAGTTGGATTGGAATGAACCTGTGGTGGATATTGCCATTACCGCCAACACCAATTGGCCGGCACTTAAAGCGTATGCAGAGCAACTTAAACGTACCATGAAACTGGACTATGGCGTTTCCTTAGTGGAAGTCAGCGGATTTTCTGATCACCAGTATCGAGTGGAATTAAATACCCAGATCATGCGCCAACTCGGGCTGAGTATTAATGATATCGCGGTGCAGGTAGGCAATCAGAATATCAAACTGCCCAGTGGTAATGTAGAAACAGAAGATAAGAACTTTCTGATTCGCTTTGACGAGCGTCGCATTACCCCAGAGCAACTGGAATCGATTGTGGTGGGTTCCAGCGCCAATGGAGCACTGATTCGCTTAAGAGATATTGCCACCATCACCGACCGTTTTGAGCTTGATGAGCAGAAAGTGCTATTCAATGGCAAGCCATCCGCGGTATTGAAGATCAGCAAAAACAAAGAAGACGATGCGCTGAGAATTAAACAACAGGTTTCCAAGTTTGTTGAAGATCAGCGGCTGATTGCGCCTGATGGTATCACTTTGGAGATGACCAACGATCTCTCGTCGGTATTGTGGGATCGTCTGACCATGATGGTCAAAAATGGTTGGCAGGGCATCTTATTGGTCTTTGCGACGATGTGGCTGTTCTTTAGTTTTCGATATTCGTTCTGGGTTGCCGCTGGTTTGCCCGTCGCGTTTTTAGGCGGTTTGTTTATGATGGCGAATCTCGGCATCTCTATCAATATCATGTCCCTCGTCGGATTGCTGATGGCGATCGGTATTATGATGGACGATGCCATTGTGATTGCCGAGTCGATTCAAGCCCATTTAGATCGAGGACAGGATGTCGATAGCGCGGTGATTAATGGGGTAAAAACCGTATTACCGGGCGTCATCTCTTCTTTTTTGACCACCGTGTGTATCTTCGGCAGCTTGCTGTTTCTTGAAGGGGAAATGGGGGCAGTGTTGAAAGCGGTCCCTCAAGTACTGATTTTAGTGCTCTGCTTGAGTTTGGTTGAAGCGTTTTTGATCTTGCCCAATCACCTTTCTCACTCACTGCATAAGCAGAAGAAGGAAGGGCAACCCGTCAAGTTTAAACAGCAATTGTTGGTGCGCTTTGAACACTTTAGAAACACGACGCTGGTGAATGCTGTCAGTCGTGTTGTCGCCTATCGTTACGCTTTTATGGGCGGTGTCGTTAGCTTGTTGTTGATCTCGGTGAGTCTTATTCTCGGCGGCGTCGTTAAGTTTAACCCTTTCCCTGATTTGGATGGTGATATTGCGGAAGCAAGGGTCATCTTGCCGCCTGGGGCATCGTTGGCGCAAACTGAAAGAGTGGTAGACCATATTGTACAGTCTGCGGAAAAACTCAACCAAGAGTGGAGCCGTGACGTTGAGTTGGGTGAGCCTTTAGTTCTGCAAGTGACCAGTCAGTTTAATGCCAATCAGGATGCCAGTGAGTCAGGTCCCCATCTTGCGACGGTTCGCTTAGATTTACGCAGCGCAGAGGAGCGCTATACGCTCATCGACGAGTTTATTGACGCTTGGCGAGAGGATGTTGGGGAGTTAACCGATCCTATCTCTTTAGTTTTCAAACAACCGACGATGGGACCGGGAGGGCGTGCTCTGGAGATTCGAATTAAACACGATGACTTAGAGCAACTTAAAGCTGCCTCGATTGATATTCAGCAATACCTGAATGAGTTTGATGGCGTTTATGGTGTGCTGGATGACATGCGTCTCGGCAAAGAAGAAATTTTAGTTAAGCTGAGACCGGGTGCGGAGAGTTTTGGGGTCAACGGGCAGCAGATTGCCAGTCAACTTCGAGCCTCGTTCTTTGGTCAAACCGCGGATGAGATTCAGGTTGGCGTAGAGAACATTAAGATCGAAGTGAAATTGGATAGAAGCGATATTGCCGATATCCAGCAGTTATCTAATTTCCCTATTTTTTTAGCCGACGGTTCTCAAGTGCCACTCGCCACGCTTGCCATACTCGACTTTCAAAGAAATTATGTGCGCATACAACGCGTAGATGGTCTGAGAACCGTGAGTGTGTTTGGTGATATTGATACCAGCAAAGCCAATTCTTCAGAAATCATTCGAAAATTTCAGGCGGAAGAAATTCCCGCACTCCAACAAGCTTATCCGGGGTTGAGGTTTGACTTTGAGGGTGAAGCGAAAGATACCGCAAAAACAGGCAGTTCCATGGGCAAAGGTTTCTTACTGGGCTTGTTTGGTGTGTTTGCTATCTTGAGTTATCAATTTAGAAGCTACTTTGAACCATTTGTGGTGATGTTAGCGATACCATTAGCGTTTATTGGCGTGGTATTTGGACACTGGCTGTTAGGTCACTCGCTAAGTATGCCAAGTATTATGGGCTTTATTTCCTTAGCGGGTATTGTGGTTAATGATTCTATCTTGTTGGTGCAATACATCCGTCACCATGTCGATGCGGGAGAGAGCGTTCATGACTCGGTGGTGAAAGCGAGTCGAGAACGATTTAGAGCGGTATTCTTGACTTCCATGACCACGGCTGCTGGTTTGCTGCCGCTGCTGATGGAAACCAGCCTACAGGCTCAGGTTATTCAGCCTCTGGTGATCTCGATTGTGTTTGGGATCTTTGCGTCAACGTTGTTGGTGCTATTTATGATTCCATCTGCGTACGCGATCTTGGCAGATTGGGGGTTGGTACACAAACATGAAGAAATTTAGTCTTTGATGATAAGCGGATAGCGCCTGCACTATTCGTGCAGTGAATTAGTAAAATAAATACGCAAAATATATTCGCAACGTAACAGCGGCGGTAATGGTCTTGATCATTACCGCCGCTGTCGTCTTTATGGGGGAGCCGCATTTTACTGCCCGCCTTTCTGTGCTTTGTTAAAAATGACCATCTGTGTGGGCGGTAACTTGGTTTCGATGCCAGGTTATTGAGTAACCACTTCGCTGCAACTTTCATCATATCTCAAATAAACCGTCACCTCTTTGTCATTCAAACTGGCTATTTTTTGATTATGGATTACTTGCCATAACAAGGAGTAGGTGATGAGAACGATAGCCCCATTAGTGAGATTTGATTTAGCATTTTCATTATTTTGCTTAGGTCACCGATTTAATGCTGAAGTCGCGAGGATAAGTCGTTGGATCTCTAAAACCGGTGATGGTCACCTTTATGTCGTGATTGCGTTATTGGTCTGGATGTTTGATAGCACGTTTGGCGCACTGTTTCTCGCCACAGGGTTGATGGCTTTTGCCATTGAATTACCAATTTATTGGATTGCCAAAAATAGCTTTAAGCGTCGTCGCCCTCAAGAGTTGTCGGACTTGCTACAGGCCTATATCACACCCTCCGATCGTTATAGCTTGCCGTCAGGACATACCGCTGCTGCGTTTGTTATGGCAACGCTTATTGGACATTTTTATCCCGATTTTTATCTGTTTGCCTATATTTGGGCAACGTTAATTGGTGCAGCCCGAATCTTATTAGGGGTGCATTTTCTTACTGATGTTGTTATCGGCGCAGTGCTGGGTTTTTCGGCCGCCCAATTGGCATTAAGTTACCTACCGAGTTTGATGTAAGGGAAGTAAATGAGAATACTGTACGGTGTTCAAGGAACAGGCAATGGACACATCGCGCGCGCGCGCGCAATGTGTCAAGCACTCAAGTCTCATAATGTAGAAGTTGATTATCTTTTTTCCGGTAGAGATAAAGACAAATTTTTTTCCATGGAGCCTTTCGGTGACTATATGACACGCCGAGGTGTGAGCTTTGTGACCCAAAATGGCAAAGTGAACTATATCAAAACAGCGTTGAGTAATAGCTTTACCAGTTTCATCCGAGAGGTAAAGCAACTTGATCTTTCTGGTTATGATTTGGTGATTAATGATTTTGAGCCCGTATCCGCATGGGCAGCGAAAAGACAAAATATTGCTACCGTGAGTATTAGTCACCAGAATGCGTTTTTATTTGATGTGCCACAAAAGGGCTCAAACTGGCTGGATGATACGGTGATTCAACATTTCGCCCCATCTCAATATCAACTGGGCTTACACTGGTATCACTTCGACCAGCCAATATTGCCACCCATTGTTCATACCGTAGGTCATGACGTGACGATGGAAGACTTTGTGTTGGTTTACCTGCCATTTGAAAATACCCAGGCAATCATCGATGTGCTATTGCGCTTCTCAAGCCACAAATTTATCTGTTATCACCCTGATGTGAGCGAATGTCAGCATATTGAGAATATGGTTTTAAAACCATTGAGCCATGAACAGTTTCAAACTGACTTGCATCGCTGTGGTGGTGTGATTGCCAATGGTGGGTTTGAATTACCCTCTGAAGCATTGAGTTTAGGTAAAAAGCTGTTGGTGAAACCATTAGACGGTCAATTTGAACAGTTAAGTAACGCAGCGACATTGGAAAGTTTAGGTTTGGGTCATAGCATGGATTTTCTTGATGCTTCAGCGATTCGAAAGTGGTTAGATGAAAATCAGGCCGAGCGCGTATTTTATCCCGATGTGGCCGGCGAAATTGCCAGTTGGTTGCTGCAAGGCAATTGGGTATGCAGTAAAGATCTGCAGCGACGTCTGTGGGAAAAGGTAGATTTTCCAAGTTATGCAGCCATTTAGAAATAGAGGCTGATGATAAGGTGATAAATAGCTGGTCTGAGCTGTGCTATTTACTACCATTTGGTTACTATTTTTATTGATAACTTTGATGTCAGTCTGTTGCCTTTTTTAGATTCAGATGTACACTTGTGCGCTGAAAAAGCTTACATGTGTAAGCTAAAAAGGCATAGATAGAAAATGGCTAATTTAGATTTCCATATCGTAACAAAGATTCGTGAGCGTATTGCCCAAGGCGGCGATCGCATTGCTTTAAAACACAAAGTTAACCAAGTTTGGCAAGGGATCAGCTGGACAGAGTTTGGAAAAAGTATCGATTCACTTTCCCTCGCTCTATTGAAAAATGGAATTCAAATACAAGACAAAATCGGCATCATTGCTAACAATATGCCGAAGTGGACCATCACTGACTTGGGCGCGCTGCAAGTTCGCGCCGTCACTGTGCCTATTTATCCAACCAATACTGCGGCGCAAACCCGTTATATTGTACAGAATGCGGATGTAAAGATCTTGTTCGTTGGCGAGCAAGATCAGCTTGATGTGGCGATTTCAATTTTTGATGATTGCCCTCAATTAGACTGGATTGTGGTTTTGAGCGACGAGCAAGCGTTACCGGACCTACCTTATGTAGTTTCATGGTCGAAATTTATTGAGCAAGCAGACAGTCAATTCCAGACAGAATTAGATGATCGTATCAGCCAAGCGAATGAAGACGATCTATTGACACTGATTTATACCTCAGGCACCACAGGGCAGCCAAAGGGTGTGATGTTGGATTATGCGAATTTCGCCGCTCAACTGAAAGGGCATGATTTAAGACTGAGCTTGTCCGAAAGCGATGTATCGCTCTGCTTCTTGCCGTTGTCGCACGTTTTTGAGCGAGCATGGACTTATTATGTTCTCTATAAAGGTGGCACCAACTGTTATCTGCAAGACACGATGCAGGTGCGTGATGCATTAGGCGAAATTCGTCCGACCGTCATGAGCGCAGTCCCTCGCTTCTACGAGAAGATTTTTAGTGCTATCCACGAGCGTGTTTCAAAAGCCCCAATTCACAAGAAAATCTTATTCACTTGGGCAGTGAACATGGGCGCTAAAATGGCGCAATGTCGCCAGGACGATGTGAAGCCCTCTTGGCTGTTGCAAAAAAGCCATGCGATGGGCGACAAGATTGTGCTTAAAAAACTGCGTGAACTGCTAGGTGGTCGTATCAACTTTATGCCGTGCGGTGGTGCAAAGTTGGATGAAACGATTGGTCGCTTTTTTCAAGCGATCGGTATTAACGTCAAACTTGGCTATGGTATGACGGAAACCACGGCAACGGTATCTTGTTGGGATGACACTTGCTACAACCCAAGTTCAATTGGTATGCCGATGCCGGGGGCTGAGGTTAAAATTGGTGAAAACAGTGAGATCTTAGTGCGTGGTCCTATGGTGATGCGCGGCTACTACAAACTACCAGAAGAAACCAAGAAAACCTTTGATAGCGAAGGCTTCCTCAAAACGGGTGACGCGGGTGAGTTTGATGAGCAGGGGAACCTGTTTATTACCGACCGTATTAAAGAGTTGATGAAGACTTCGAATGGTAAGTATATTGCGCCTCAGGCGATTGAGGGTGCGATTGGTAAAGATCATTACATTGAACAAATCGCGGTCATTGCTGACACCAGAAAGTTTGTATCAGCGCTGATTGTACCGTGCTTCGATACTCTAGAAGAGTATGCAAAAGAGTTGAACATTGCTTATCAAGATCGATTGGAGCTGATTAAACATCACCAAATCGTCGAAATGTTTGAGAAGCGTATTTCAGGTCTACAAACCGAATTAGCAAAGTTTGAGCAGGTGAAAAAGTTTAAGTTGCTTCCCAAAGGTTTCTCTATGGATCAAGGAGAGTTAACACCAACGCAAAAACTGCGTCGTAAGGTGATTAATGATCGCTATCAAGATGAAATCGAAGAGATGTATACCGATAACCCAAAAGCTAAGCAAGAGAACAAAAAGCAAGAGAACAAAAAGCAAGAAAGTAAGCAGCACGAAAGCAAAAGCAAGCAGCCAGAAAACAAATCGCAAGACTAGTGGCTACTTATAGTTACTCCGACATGAGTCACTAAGAACTGAGCCACAAAGAAAAAACGCTTTCCCATCGGGAAAGCGTTTTTTTTATTGAGAACAAGATACAAGTTATTAGTGATTAGCAAATAACAACTGGCTGTATCTCTGCATAGTCTCAAGCCTATTCTCGGCATTGGCTAAGAAAGTTTGCTTCGCTTTGCCTGTCAGTGATTTAGATTGAGGTAGCTTGACCGTGCGAGCGTTTTTGTGCACCCCATTAACCAAAAATTCATAGTGCAGATGCGGTCCTGTAACTCGACCAGTACCACCAAGGGTTCCGATGGTTTGTCCTTGCTTGACTCTTTGACCGGTTTTTACGCTACGCTTCTGAAGGTGCAAGTACTTGGTAATATAGGTATTACTGTGCTTAATAAAGATATAGTTGCCGTTGAATTGGTTGTAGCTAGACTTCTGTACAATACCATCACCCGCTGCCCAAATAGGTGTGCCAACGGGCGCGGCATAATCGGTACCGCGGTGGGCGCGGACTTTTCCTGTCACCGGGTGGCGTCGATTTGGATTAAAGTTAGAGGTGACGCGACGAAAATCGAGTGGTGAGCGCAAAAAGGCTTTTTTCATTGCTCGACCGTTTTCATCGAAGTAGTTGCCAGTCTTATCGTCTAAAATAGCCTTGAAAGTATCGCCTTGGTTGGTGAACTCCGCTGCGATAATTTTTCCGCGCCCGACCACTTCGCCTTCTACAACTTTTTCTTGATAAAGCAATTTGAATTTGTCGCCCGAACGAATATCTAAAGCAAAGTCGATATCCCAACCAAACAAACCTGCCAACTCCATAATTTGGTTAGCAGTCAGTCCTGAGCTGATACCGGCATTCCAGAAGTTAGATGAGATGTTTGCTTGCGCATAGTTGTATTGGAAGTAGACCTCTTTTTCGTCTAGCGAAGAAGTAAAGCCGTCATCGGTGCGAGTAATATTAAAGGTTTGGTATTCGCTGATTTTTCGTTTCAGTTTGACAAATTGCTTGTTTTCATCAAAGCCAAATATCAGTTTGTCGCCGGGTCTGAGCTTGGTCAGTTGTTGCTTGATCTCTTTATTGGTATTGAGAAGGTCATGGAGCAGTCTTGGAGTAAGACCAAGTCTTTGGAATAGAACGGCGGCACTTTCGCCTGAACGCACGGTATGTTCTTCCCAGTTTAAAATCACTGACGGTAAAATCTCGTCGCCAATTTGTAAGCCATCAAAGTTAATTTCAACGGGATAGTGTTGACCGACAACAAGCTTGTCGGGATCGACCTTTTGTAATTCGGAAGCGTCCGGAAGCATTAACGCTACCGCGATCAGAGCCGAAAAAAAGCAAATGAGCGCACGGTGAAGCCAAGGTAGGCGCTGGAAAATAGAGACCATGTGAATTAATTCAATTTATTTTAAAGATTTCCTAAGGCAATTAGTCTAACTGGTTTCAAAAAACATCGCTATTCAAGTAATATGTCAAATTAAACTATTTTTGCCAAATCTGTGGGAGTGAACAAGAATGGCGAACCTTGAAGCAGCATTAGCTGAAATCAAACGCGGTGTGGATGAGTTAATCCCAGAAGAAGAACTGATTGAAAAGCTCAAAGAGGGGCGTCCTCTTCGTATCAAATTAGGTGCCGATCCAACAGCACCAGATATCCACCTGGGCCATACAGTTATTCTAAACAAACTGCGTGCTTTCCAAGATCTTGGCCACCACGTAACATTTTTAATTGGTGATTTCACCGGTATGGTAGGCGACCCTTCGGGTAAGAACATTACTCGCCCACCACTGACTCGTGAAGATGTCCTTCGCAATGCCGAAACATATAAAGAGCAAGTATTCAAAATCTTAGATCCTGCTAAGACAAAGATTGCGTTTAACTCTGAATGGTTATCTGACCTAGGCGCTGAAGGTATGATTCGTCTAGCGGCAAACCAGACCGTTGCTCGTATGCTTGAGCGTGATGATTTTAAAAAGCGTTATAGCAATGGTCAGCCAATTGCTATCCATGAATTTATGTATCCACTGCTACAGGGTTATGACTCAGTTGCGATGGAAACCGATGTGGAACTGGGTGGTACGGACCAAAAGTTCAACTTGCTAATGGGTCGTGAGCTACAAAAAGCCCATGGTCAAAAACCGCAAGTGGTTCTTACTATGCCACTTTTAGTTGGCTTAGATGGTGAGAAGAAGATGTCTAAGTCTGCTCACAACTACATCGGTGTTAGTGAAGCCCCATCAGAGATGTTTGGTAAAATCATGTCTATTTCTGATGAGTTGATGTGGAGCTATTACGAGCTGCTATCATTCCGTCCTCTGAGCGAGATCGCTCAATTTAAAGCGGATGTAGAAGCTGGCAACAAGAACCCGCGCGACATCAAGATTCTATTGGCGAAAGAAATCATCGCTCGTTTCCATTCAGAAGCGGATGCTGATGCAGCAGAGCAAGAATTCATCAACCGTTTCCAGAAAGGTGCAATGCCAGACGAAATGCCTGAGTTTGAACTTGAAGCGGGGATGCCAATTGGTAATCTGCTAAAAGAAGCAGGTCTTGTGAACTCGACATCGGATGCGATGCGAATGATCCGTCAGGGCGCGGTGAAAATTGATGGCGAGAAAGTCGAAGATACAAAGTTGGTGCCAGCAGAAGGACAAGCGGTGTATCAAGTGGGTAAACGCAAGTTTGCTCGCGTGACGTTGAAGTAATTTTCTTCGTTGCAGTGACAAAAAACCTCCTTTAGGAGGTTTTTTTATAAAAAAAACAGGCGCTAAAAGCGCCCGTCTTATAAATATGATTTACTGGAATTATAGAGATTCAGTAAAAGTACGTGCGATTACGTCACGTTGTTGCTCTGGAGTTAGAGAGTTAAAACGCACAGCGTAACCAGAAACACGGATAGTAAGCTGTGGGTAGTTCTCAGGGTTAGCAACCGCGTCTTCAAGCGTTTCACGCTTAAGAACGTTAACGTTTAGGTGTTGACCACCTTCAACCTTAGGAGCCGCTTCAATAGCCACTTCGCGGCTTTCGTATTCACCAAGATCGCTAACTGCAATCACTTGGTCAGCTTCAAAACCAGAGTTTGCTGCCACACAACGAGCTTCATCTTTATCGCTATCGATTAGCCAGATTGAATTTAGTAGATCGTCGTTCGCTGCTTTAGTAATTTGGATACCTTGAATCATCACTATCTCCTAGTCCACATTAGAGTGGTATTTTATGGTGTTAATTTTCAAAATGTTGTTGAGCTGGTCTATGTATAACTCTTGTGGCGAATTATAGTATTGATGTAGATCAAATTACAACAAAAAACATTAAATTCATTGAGGTTATTTTTTTGATTAATGTCAACTAAACCTGTGATAATCTGCATTTCAACTTTGAATTTAAGTATTAAAAAATAGTTGAACACTAAAAATGTTGTAATAAAACTACATTTGTAACTTTGGTTTCGCTCTGAATTCGAAAGATCAAGGGCTTCCAAAGGTGTTTGTGAAAGTCGAAGATCACAAAATAACAGTTTCCAAAATGTGAAGTAGGTCGGTTTGAAAAAATGAAAAAATTTATTGGTGCCCATGTTTCAGCTGCTGGTGGTGTAGACCTTGTGCCACAGAGAGCCCATGAGATTGGAGCGAATGCATTTGCTCTATTTACTAAGAATCAACGACAGTGGGTCGCGAAACCATTGGCTCAGGAGACAATAGAGCGGTTTAAATCAGAATGTGAAAAATATAATTATCGTCCTGAGCAAATCTTACCTCACGATTCTTACCTGATTAACCTAGGTGCCCCAGAAGCAGAGAAGCTAGAAAAATCGCGTAATGCCTTTATTGATGAAATGGAACGATGTCACCAACTGGGACTCACGTTATTGAATTTCCACCCTGGGAGTCATCTAAAAAAGATCTCTGAAGATGAATGTCTAGCATTGATCTCAGAGTCGATAAATATTGCCCATCAGCGAGTGCCGGATGTGATTGCCGTAATTGAGAACACCGCGGGGCAGGGGAGCAATCTTGGTTGGAAGTTCGAACACCTTGCTCAAATCATTGAAGGCGTTGAGGATAAAAGTCGTGTCGGCGTCTGTATTGATACCTGCCATACTTTTGCGGCGGGTTACGATTTGTCCACACAGGCTGCCTGTGCTCAGACATTTAGTGAGTTCGATCGTATTGTCGGCATGCACTATTTACGTGCAATGCATTTGAATGATTCAAAAATTGAATTAGGTGGACGTGTAGATAGACATCATTCACTGGGTCAAGGGCATATAGGTTGGGAATGTTTTCAATATATTATGACCCACAGTGAGTTTGATTCTATCCCCTTGATATTAGAGACAATTGAACCATCAATATGGTCGGATGAAATCCAACAATTGAGACGTTTTGCATTAATTGATTAGAAATTTTCTACTGGAACTGGAATATTGGCATCTTTCTTTCATAATCATTTACATGCACGTTGCATAAAACTGTGATTTAGAGAGGTGTCATTATGTCCAGAACCGCAACCCCAAGAGTCGCGCCTACCCGTTCAGCTCGCCTTCCCGCACCTAACAGACATATTCACTGTCAAGGTCACTATCGAACGCCACAGTTAAAAAATAGCCATAATCATTAAGCGTCATCATCACGAAGTATTTTGCGTCTCGCTCGATATTGCCAATACTTGCAACTGACTACTGGTTTGTTTGCAACGCGATATGATGACTATTGACGGCTTTTCTTAAGCTAATTAGCGATTTATATCTGTACAGTGTTATCATTTCTGCTCGTTAAATCAGTGTTAGCAGGAGCAAACAATGGACACACTTACATGGCATGATGTTATTGGTGCAGAGAAACAACAGTCATACTTTAAAGACACTTTAGCCTTTGTTCAGCGTCAGCGAGAACAAGGACTTGTTGTCTACCCTCCTGAGACTGACGTGTTTAACGCCTTTCGCTTTACTGAATTTCACGATGTGAATGTCGTTATTCTTGGGCAAGATCCTTATCATGGACCTAATCAAGCTCATGGTCTCTGCTTCTCGGTAAAACCTGGGGTAAAAACGCCGCCATCACTGGTCAACATGTATAAAGAACTTAATCAGGATATTGAAGGTTTTCAAATCCCAGATCACGGCTATTTAGAGAGTTGGGCAAGGCAAGGGGTGTTGTTGTTGAACACGGTTCTAACGGTTGAACAAGGTAAGGCTCACTCTCATGCAAAATGTGGTTGGGAGACTTTTACTGATCGAGTCATCGAAGCACTCAATTTACACGGCAACAATATTGTCTTTTTGCTTTGGGGCGCACACGCTCAGAAAAAAGGCGCAGCGATTGATGGCAGCAAGCATCATATCTTGACCGCGCCTCATCCATCACCTTTGTCAGCACATCGAGGTTTCTTTGGTTGCCGACACTTTTCTCAAACCAATCAATTGCTAAATCAAATGGGTAAGCCTGTGATTGATTGGCAGCCTAGATTGACGGAATAATATTTATTAAATTAGTTGCCCATTGGGTGCTTAAATTTCGAGCAGCGTCATAACCATTCTCGGAGTCATGCTATACACTTATTAAACGTATGGACTTATGGAGAGAGGACTATGATGTTAGAAAGGATTAGGCGTGAACACGGATATATGGTTCGTTTGCTAGCAATATTGAATCGAAAGCTGCAGCGTTTAGAGCAAGAAGAGACCATTAACTATGGCTTGGTCAAAGAGATCGTCGATTATCTAGCGAATCATTCCGATAAGGTTCACCACCCGAAAGAAGACATTCTTTATCACTACTATATTCAGCACTATGGTTCGCGTCAGGAGATCGCCAACCTAGAGTTCGAGCATGAGCAACTGTCTGAAAAAAGCCATGACTTTTTAAATGTAGTTGAAATGATTTTACATGATGCTGTTGTGCCGAAAGAGTTGTTCGCGGATCAGTTAGCAGAGTTTATTCGAGATCAGAAACGACATCTTGATAATGAGGAACAGCAGGTATTGCCGCTGATAGAGCAGACATTTACCACTAGGGATTGGCAGCAGGTAGGAGCGCAATGGAGTGAAAGCGCGAGCGATCCTGTGTTTGGTGAAACTATTGCTGATCGTTATCGCCAACTGGCTGAACGAGTCAGGCAAAATGACTTGGAATCTGTCTAGTGCCGTAAAAAATAATCCCCATCGATGTGATGGGGATTATTTGTTTAAAGCTTGATGTCATCTAGAGAGAAATCAAGACCTATGTCCATGTCGTTGAGTTCTTTACGTAGTCTTTGTTTGTCTTTTATCTCTTCTATTTCGCGCCAGCGACGCTTAGAAGGTTTGGAGCGCGAAGCGCGTGTACGCGTCGTTTCAAAGTCCATCATAGTGTTTAGTTCAAAGCCGTCCATAAGCAACCTCTCTATTGTTGTTTCCCCTCACGGAGTCCCTTAAGTAACATATTACTAGCGAGATTAACCTTGATATATTTCTCAAATGTTTCGCTAAAATGAAGCTTTTATGCCATTTTCAACACCATCTCACACTTTTTTAAAGTACTTTTGTTTGAAAAATAACCACTTAAATCACATTTAAATAAAGAAATTCTTAAGTAGGTTTGTTAACAAGGTGTGCAAAGGCTTATGAAGGGCAGTGTCTATGTGCTACGAGAGGTATTCTTGATAAATGAGAATCAATAAAAAGTACTTCATTCTCTAAAATATTGTCTAAGCTTTGCTATATCAAGGTTTAAGGTCGCTTGGTGATAACGCCACAGGTCTAACAGTTGCAGCTTTTAAACGTTAATTTGTTGAGGTTGTTTTGTTTTTGTTTTGTGGGTGTTTTGTTTTTTGCTCTGTTAATGGTTAGTAGTTTTAAGGTAAAAAATAACAAAACATTGCCATTAAGTGCATATTGATTTTTGATTCTCTTGGGGTCAGAATCCGCTCCGTCAAAATGTACGCCGATTTGTGTTGTGTTCTCAACGCATAAGAATAACAAGCTAAGTTGTGCTGAAAAGAAACAAAATTAGCCGTATACATGGACTGTAGACAAACACAACTTAGGAAGCACTTGGACGTGCAACTCGGTGCTCTAATTTTAAGAGAGGTTTAAAGTGACAGGCATTATCGATTTAATGAACGATCTTCTGTGGGGATCGATTCTGGTTTATTTGTTGGTGGGTGTGGGTATCTATTTCACAGTTCGCCTTGGATTTATTCAATTCCGTCATTTCGGTCACATGTTCAGTGTGTTGAAAAACAGCCGAAAGTCTGACAGTTCTGGTATCTCCTCTTTCCAAGCTCTTTGTACCAGTCTAGCAGCACGCGTAGGTACCGGTAATATGGCAGGTGTAGCCGTTGCACTTACCATGGGCGGTCCGGGCGCGATTTTCTGGATGTGGTTAATCGCTATGTTAGGTATGGCAACCTCGTTTGCTGAAAGTACCCTAGCGCAACTGTATAAAACTCGTGATGACGACGGTAACTACCGCGGTGGTCCAGCATACTATATGGAGAAAGGTCTCGGTATGCGCTGGATGGGCGTCCTGTTCTCAGTATTCTTAATCATTGCTTTCGGTTTAGTATTTAACGCAGTACAGGCTAACTCGATTGCCAATGCAATGAATACGGCTTTTGGTGTTGAGCCACTCTTTGTGGGTATCGCGATTGTGCTTGTTTCTGCTTTTGTTATCTTCGGTGGTATCCGTAAGATCGCTCGTACTGCAGAATTGATTGTTCCTGTGATGGCTGTCGCTTATTTGGTTCTTGCTTTTGCTGTGATGTTGATGAACATCGAGAAAGTGCCAGAAGTGCTCGCTTATATCTTTAAGAGCGCTTTCGGTCTGCAAGAAGCAGCAGCAGGTGGTGTCGGCTATGCGATTGCACAGGCTATGATCCAAGGTATTAAACGTGGTCTATTCTCGAATGAAGCGGGTATGGGTTCTGCGCCAAACGCAGCCGCGTCTGCAACACCTTATCCACCGCACCCAGCGTCACAAGGTTATGTTCAGATGCTTGGTGTGTTTACCGATACGATCGTTATTTGTTCGGCGACGGTTGCGATTATCCTTATGTCAGGTGAGTACGTTCCTCACGGTGAAGTGACGGGTATCGAATTGACTCAGCGTGCACTGAGTGCGCAAGTCGGTGACTGGGGTGGTATCTTTGTTGCGGTCGCCATCTTCTTCTTTGCCTTTACGTCAATTATTGCGAACTACTCGTACGCAGAGACCAACTTGATCTTCTTAGAGCACAACCACAAAGCGGGTCTGAATGTCTTCCGTGTGATTGTTCTTGCAATGGTGATGTTCGGTTCTATGGCAACGCTACCAACGGTTTGGGCTCTGGCAGATGTTTCCATGGGATTAATGGCCATCGTCAACTTGATTGCTATCATTTTGCTATCGGGCATCGTGGTGAAACTGGCGAAAGATTACAACAACCAGTTAAAAGCGGGTAAAGTGCCGACTTTTGATGCGAATGACTACCCAGAGCTGAAGTCTCAGCTTGAACCGGGTATCTGGGATAATACGAAAGAGAACAGCAATAACTAACCATTGCTTTAATCTATCTCAGAAATAGAACAAGCCATGCATGATTTCATTGAAGAAAGTGCATGGCTTTTTTTATACTGGGGTATCAATGAAAAAATAAATAAAGAGTAAAGTTATGCTGATCGTTGTTTCTCCGGCTAAAACACTTGATTATGAATCCGAGTTGGCCACGGACAAGTTCACTCAACCTGAACTGGTTGAACACTCAGCAGAGTTAATCGAAGAGTGTCGAAAGCTGACGCCAAGTGATGTCTCTCAGTTAATGAAAGTGAGTGATAAAATCGCCGGGCTGAATGTGGCTCGATTCCAGCAGTGGAGTGAAAGCTTTACCCAAGAAAACGCCAGACAAGCGATTTTAGCGTTCAAAGGGGATGTCTATACCGGATTGGATGCAGGGAGCATGTCTGAGCAAGATTTCGAGTTTGCACAGCAACATCTCAGAATGCTATCTGGGCTTTACGGTCTGCTTCGACCTCTGGATCTGATGCAACCCTACCGACTAGAGATGGGCACCAAGCTGGCGAATGGTCGTGGTACAAACCTGTATCAGTTCTGGGGTGATGTCATTACTGACAAGCTCAATACGGCACTAGCTGAGCAAGGCGATAATGTTCTGGTGAATCTGGCTTCGAATGAGTACTTTAAATCGGTTAAGCCTAAACAGCTGGATGCACAAGTGATTACGCCGATCTTTAAAGACTGTAAAAACGGTCAATATAAAGTGATCAGTTTCTACGCTAAGAAGGCGCGTGGTTTGATGGCGCGTTATATAATCGACAATCAAATCAGCTCTGTTCAAGCGCTCACTCAATTTGATGTGGCAGGGTATTACTTTGTCGAAGAAGAGTCGACCGCAACAGACTTAGTATTCAAACGCGAAGAACAAGCCTAAGCCTCGATGGCTTTTGCCGTCATGTATCATTAAAAAAACGCCAATCATGAGATTGGCGTTTATTATTAGTAAGTTACTTTTTCTTGGTCGTCTTTTTCTTAACGACTTTTTTCTTATCGTCTTTTTTAACTTTCTTTTTCTTTTTAAACACTGGCTTTTTGTGCGTTGGACGCATGCCGTCGATAAAGCGTTCTTTAATTAGTTCTTTGGTGTAACGAGCGACCCGATCCATCATTGGCTGATCGTGTGCTTCTACGATAGAAATCGCGATACCTTTTTTGCCTGCGCGAGCAGTACGACCAATACGGTGCAGGTAAACGTCAGCACTTCTTGGCATATCATAGTTAATGACGTGAGAAACGTCAGGTAAGTCAATACCACGCGCCGCCACATCCGTAGCCAGTAGAATGTTAACCGAACCCTCTTTAAAACGACTGATCGCGTTGTTGCGGCGATCTTGCGGCATTTCACCTTGAATCCAAGAGCAAGTGATCTGCGCACTATCAAGCTGCTGGCGAAGTTCTGCTAAACGTTCACGTGTTTTTAGGAACACGATGCTGCGTTGAGCTTGTTCAGTGAGGATATGTTTAAGCAGTGCCAATTTATGATCAGCGCTGTCTGCTCTGTGGTACCACTGAGTGATTTTTTTGCGCTCACGTAGTGACGGTTCGGCATCGATTTGAGCTGGGTTCTTAAGAAGATCAGCGGTAAAACCTTCAACACCACGACCTTCAAGCGTCGCTGAGAACAGCAGTGTTTGTTTACGCCAGCGACATTCTGCAGACAGGCGATCAACCGTCGGACCAAAACCCATGTCCAACATGCGATCCGCTTCATCAAGGATCAGCCACTCAATGGCACGACAATCAAATCGTTCTGCCTCAATATACTCCATCAAACGTCCAGGCGTTGCTACAACGATATCCTGTGTTTGAGCCAACGTATCGGCGTGGGTATCGTAAGTCACGCCACCAGTGATGGTCGCGACTTTTAGGTGAGTGTTAGCGGCAAGCTGTTTGGTTTGCTCTGCAACCTGCATGGCGAGTTCTCGCGTTGGCGTGAGAATCAGCACGCGCGCTGGTCCGGCTTTCTTACGAGGGAAGTCCAAAAGATATTGGATTGCCGGGATGGCAAAAGCGGCGGTTTTTCCGGTTCCTGTCGGCGCAGAAGCAAGAATGTCGCGGGCTTCTAGTGCTTGTGGAATCGTTTGAGCCTGGACTTCAGTAGGACGTTCATAGCCCATTGCCTCAATAGCTTCAAGAAGGCTAGGATCTAAATCTAATTCTGCAAATGTTCTGATCACTGCAATGTCTCCACAAGACGAGTGTTGGTCCCCAAAAAAACACGGGGAAAAAGTAGGGCGGCTATTATACCCAAGAAACCTTATTATACTAGGTGGTTGATAATAATTCGGTAGGAAAATGATCGCTGAGCGCTTGATTACATTTTTAGGTAGAAAGCTTGGGTCAGAGCGATAAAGTCATCCGAGTATCCGCCCTTTGAATCATGAATGACTAAAGTGGTTTGTTCTGTTGCTCGTTGTTGCTGATTATGCAGGCTTAATTCGATAAGCAGTCGATGACAACCTTTGCTATCAGTAGTATGAACCTGACACAATCGACTAAGGTGCCAATCATTCTGCTGAGCAAGTTGAATAAATGCCATTCCTTCTGCGGTTGGTAGTACAAAGCTCGCTCTACCCTTATCCGTTAGCAGCTGCTGACAACGTTTTAGCAACGTTGGGTGTGATAGCGTGTCGGTATGTCGGGCAGTGGCTCGCGATGCAGACTGAGCCTGCTGACCAGAATTAAAGTAAGGTGGATTGCAGATGATGGTATCAAACTGGTGTGTGAATGGCATAACCGCAATATCGCCCTGCATAACATTCACGCGTTGAGCCCACGGAGAGTGAGCAACATTGTGACTGGCATCTTGATAGGCATGGTTATCGATATCGACCGCTGTGATCTGCGCTTGATGGTAACGTTGCGCTATCATCAAAGAAAGCAAACCTGTGCCGGATCCGATGTCCAATACGTGTTGCCCAGACACTTGTGTCCAGGCGCCAAGCAATACACCATCGGTGCTGACGGGCATACCAGAATGTCCGTCATGAATCGTAAACTGCTTAAATTGAAAGCCTTTGGTCGGGTTCGATCTCATAGTAATGGTGAACAATCGCGCATTAAAGGGTGTCTTGATATTCTATCAAGATTTGCTCACACCAAGTGGCGATCCGCTCGTCACTCAGGTCATACTGTGAATCTTCATCCAGTGCCAAACCGACGAACTGTTTGTCATCATTGGTGAGTGCTTTTGAGGCTTCAAACTCATAACCTTGATTTTCCCAGTAACCGATGAACTGGACACCGGTGACTTGCAACTCTTGGTGTAGCAGCCCCATCGCATCCAAGAACCATTCGCCGTAGCCTTCTTGATCACCAAGACCAAACAGAGCAACATGTTTTCCAGCTAACTGTAATCCAGAAAGCTCACTCCATACCGCGCCCCAATCTTCTTGCAGTTCACCAAAATCCCAAGTCGAAATACCTAAGATCAGCAGGTCGTAGTCATTCATTAGGGCAACGGGTGTCTCTTTGATATTAAAAATATCGACTAGCTCGGCACCAATAATGTCTCGAATTTTCTCTGCTGCCATTTCGGTATAACAGGTTGAAGATCCGTAAAATAAGCCAATTTTCATCGTGTACTGTCAGTTGAGGTTGGATTAGACAGCGATTTTATACACAACTGAGGAGAAGTTTCAAAGCCAATGCTCGTGTCTATGTGAAATTGTGTCGAAATCATGGGGAGAGTGAAGGTGAACGTAAAGCTATTTTGCTGATGGTTAGACTGTGGTATTGGTATTACCAGCGAGTTTTTATAGCTTTCTGTTATCTTCTCGCATACCCTGTAAACAGTAATAAAAAGAATAATTTCAGAGGCGTAAGTGAATAAAGTCAACACCCAAGATCTTGGCTTAGTTGAGCAATTTCTTGACTCTATGTGGATGGAGAGAGGGTTATCAGAAAACACCCTAGCGTCTTACCGCAATGACTTGATGAAACTTTTAGGTTGGATGAAATCGAACAACTATAAGCTCGATTTTATCAGCTTATCTGGGCTACAGGATTATCAAGCTTTTTTGACCGATCAGGATTATAAACAGTCGAGTAGGGCAAGAATGTTGTCTGCGATTCGTCGCCTGTTTCAATACCTACACCGAGAGAAATTACGCTCAGATGATCCAACGGCGCTGCTGATTAGCCCCAAGCTTCCTAAACGACTCCCCAAGGACTTAACCGAAGAGCAGGTGACAGAACTGCTTGATGCGCCCAATACCGATGACCCGATTGAACTGCGAGACAAAGCCATGCTCGAGTTGCTTTATGCTACCGGATTGCGTGTCACTGAGTTAGTGAGCTTGACGATGGAAAACATCAGTCTTCGTCAAGGTGTGGTGCGAGTGATCGGTAAGGGTAATAAAGAACGCTTGGTACCCATGGGCGAAAATGCCGTCGATTGGGTGACGGAATTCATCAATAAAGGGCGTCCGGAACTGTTAGGAGATAAGCCATCCGATGTGGTATTCCCAAGTCGTAGAGCGAGACAGATGACCCGCCAGACCTTCTGGCATCGTATTAAAATCTACGCCACGGTCGCAGGGATTGATAGTGAGTATCTATCCCCACACGTTTTGCGTCACGCCTTTGCCACGCATTTGCTGAATTATGGCGCTGACCTTAGAGTGGTTCAGATGCTACTAGGACATAGTGACTTATCAACCACACAAATTTATACTCACGTTGCCACTGAGCGACTGAAAAGTATTCATAGCCAGCACCACCCAAGGGCTAGCTAAATTTAACTTAATCGTTATAGAACCAAAAGGTGAAACATCAATGAGCGTATTACGCAAGTTAACTCTTCTTACTCTTCCGCTGTTTGCTGTGGCATGTGGCGCAGAAGAGCCAAGCACGCCAAAGACCACTGAGTCGGCTCAGGTCGAGACGGCGGTTGTTGCTCAAGATGACGCAGCCCTCAAAGCACGTTTTGCTAAAATCGGCATTGATGTGTTAGAAGTGGTGCCGACGGACATCGAAGGATTGCACGAAGTGCGCACCAATAGCGGTGTTCTTTATTCATCGGCGACGGGTGACTATTTTATTGCGGGTACAATGTACTCATTGAATGAAAACGGTCAGTACGTCGATCTGCTCGCGGCTCGCCAAGCGCCGATTAATGCTGAAAAGATCGCTCAATTGCGAGACAGCATGATCGAATATAAAGCAGACAATGAAAAGTATGCCGTGACCGTATTTACCGATATCACTTGTGGCTATTGCGTCAAACTGCACAAAGAAATGAAACAGTACAACGATCTAGGTATCACGGTTCGTTATCTTGCATATCCTAGACAAGGCCCCTCCGGTCCAGTGGCTGAGCAGATGGCAAAAATTTGGTGTTCGACTAACCCGAATGAAGCGATGCATGACGCCAAAGAGAATCGAATCGAAGCAACATTTGATGGCGATCTAACCCAGTGCCGTCACACCATTGCTCAACACTTTGCCCTTGGTCGCGATCTCGGTATTAGCGGCACCCCTGCGATTTTCTTGCCTAACGGTGAACTGGTCAGTGGCTACTTGCCAGCAAAAGATCTACTTTCAAGATTAGAGCAAACCCAATAATAGAATGATGACACAGCTATGATTGAAATTCAGCGCCGTCCTGACGTCGATACCACGATATTGCCAGACACGATTCCAGACATATTGAGACGCTTATATGTGAGCCGTGGCATCACTCATGCTTCTCAGTTGGAAACGGCGGCAAAAGGTTTGCACTCATATCAAAAACTCGCGGGTATTGAACGTGCAGTCGAACTGTTGTTTTCTGCTATCGAGCAGCAGCAGAGAATTATTATTGTGGGTGATTTTGACGCCGACGGTGCGACGAGTTCAGCGCTGTCTGTGTTGGCGCTGCGCATGTTAGGCAGTCGCAACGTGGATTATCTAGTGCCAAACCGTTTTGAAGATGGTTATGGTCTAAGCCCTGAAGTGGTGGACCAAGTGCTAGAGCTTGGCGCTGACATGATCATGACTGTGGACAACGGCGTGTCATCTATCGCGGGTGTGAAGTATGCCAAAGAGAAAGGTTTAACTGTCTTAGTCACCGATCACCACTTACCGGGCTCCGTGCTGCCTGATGTGGACGCGATGGTTAACCCCAACTTAGATGATTGCGGTTTTCCATCTAAGTCACTGGCTGGAGTCGGTGTGGCTTTCTATTTGATGATGGCTTTATGTGTTCACATGAGAAAGTTGGATTGGTTTCAGCAGCAAGGTATGAGCGAGCCAAAGCTGATGGAGCTGATCGATCTTGTGGCGCTTGGAACCGTTGCCGACGTGGTGGCACTGGATGAAAATAACCGCATTCTTGTGCATCAAGGTCTGCAACGTATCAGAGCGGGTAAAGCGAGACCGGGCATTCAAGCCTTAATTGAAATAGCTAAACGAGACGCAAGTAAGTTGGTGGCCGCAGACTTTGGTTTTGCACTCGGACCGAGAATCAATGCGGCTGGACGCTTAGATGATATGTCTTTCGGCGTCGAACTTTTAATGTGTAATAACATTCACGCCGCTCGACGTATGGCGAGTGAACTGGATGGTTTGAACCAAGATCGTAAAAGTATTGAAGAGGGCATGAAACAAGAAGCGATGGCTTTTTGTGAGCGCATTCAGGTGAACGATGAAACGCAACTTCCTTATGGTTTAGCCTTGTTCCAGCGCGACTGGCATCAAGGAGTCATCGGTATTTTAGCCTCACGTATCAAAGATAAATTCCACCGCCCTGTTATTGCCTTTGCTGATGGTGGTGAAGGAACCATTAAAGGCTCATGCCGCTCTATTCAAGGGTTGCATATGAGAGACGTTCTGGATCGTATTGATACCCAAAACCCCGACCTAATTCTGAAGTTCGGTGGTCATGCGATGGCGGCGGGCCTAACCATCAAAGAGCCAGATTTTGAGCGATTTAGCCAGTTGTTCGATCAAGCGGTGCGACAAGAGTTAGGGGACACGGCGCTTAAAGGGATTATCCTTTCTGACGGTGAGCTTAAACCCGAAGAGTTCTCGATGTCGACAGCACAGGTATTGCGCTCCGGTGGACCGTGGGGACAAGCGTTTCCAGAACCGATTTTTGATGGTGAATTTAAGGTATTGCACCAAAAGTTGGTGGGAGAAAAACATCTAAAGTTGATGGTTGAGCCGCTGTTCAAAGGCTTCGCCAGCAATGTGATTCTGGATGCGATTGCTTTCAATGTCGATTTACGGCGCTGGCCCGATGCGTCGGTGAAAACGGTAACCTTGGCATACAAGCTGGATATCAATGAGTTTAGAGGCAATCAGTCACTGCAATTAATGGTTGATCATATCGAGCCAAGATAGCGGACGAAAACGTACAGTATTAAATTGAATAAAATGCCACAGCGAATCTGTGGCATTTTTACCTTTGCCTAAATGATCGTGATATCGCTGCCAATAACCTGCAACGGGGTTAATGGGTTGCGCTTTGCTAATAACCACATATTTTTCTGTATCTTCATCACAAATTTAAGTAGAATTTCTCGGCTAAATTCTACTCATATATGCTGAGCAACTATGTTTGAAATTAATCCTATCAAAAACCGTCTGCAGGATGTGTCTGAGCGCACAAACATCCTGAGGGGGTACCTTTGACTACGACGCCAAAAAAGAGCGTTTAGAAGAAGTCAACGCCGAACTTGAACAACCCGATGTTTGGAATGAACCAGAGCGAGCGCAAGCCCTTGGCAAAGAGCGTTCATCGTTAGAAGCTGTGGTTGAGACTATCGACCTCCTAGACCAAGGGGTAGAGGATGTAGATGGTTTACTGGAACTGGCAGTTGAAGAGCAAGATCAAGAAACCTTCGACGAAGTTGAGCCAGAACTGGTCGAGCTAGAAGCAAAACTTGAGAAACTTGAGTTTCGCCGTATGTTCTCTGGTGACCATGATTCATCAGATTGCTATATTGACCTTCAATCCGGTTCTGGTGGTACAGAAGCGCAAGATTGGACTTCAATGCTGCTGCGTATGTACCTTCGTTGGGCAGAAGCCAAAGGCTTTAAGACGGAAGTGATTGAGGTTTCTGAAGGCGAAGTTGCCGGTCTTAAGGGCGCAACGGTACGCATCAGTGGCGAATACGCTTATGGCTGGCTGCGCACTGAAACCGGTGTTCACCGACTTGTGCGTAAGTCTCCGTTTGACTCAAGTGGTCGCCGACATACCTCATTTGCTTCGGCGTTTGTGTATCCTGAGATTGATGACAACATTCAGATTGATATTAATCCGGCGGATCTACGCATCGACGTCTACCGAGCTTCGGGTGCGGGTGGTCAGCACGTAAACACCACAGAATCAGCGGTGCGTATTACTCACGTTCCAACCAATACAGTGGTTCAGTGTCAAAACGACCGTTCTCAGCATAAGAACAAAGATCAAGCGATGAAGCAGTTGCGAGCAAAACTGTTTGAGCTAGAGCTTCACAAGCAAAACGCTGAAAAACAAGCGAATGAGGATGCCAAATCAGATATTGGTTGGGGCAGCCAAATCCGCTCGTATGTACTAGATGACTCTCGTATCAAAGATTTACGCACCGGTGTTGAAAATCGTAACACCCAAGCCGTACTTGATGGCGACTTAGACAAATTTATTGAAGCTAGCCTAAAATCAGGCTTGTAAGCTTTTCACCAATTTAAACGGGATAGATCGAAAATGACTGATGCTGTTCAGAACGACAACCAACAAGAAGAAAACAAGCTGATTGCAGAACGCCGCGCTAAGCTGGATGCAATCCGTACCAGCTGTAAAGCGAACGGGCATCCTAACGATTTTCGTCGTGATGCACTCGCGGGTGACCTACAAAAAGAATTTGGTGAAAAGACGAAAGAAGAGCTTGAAGAACTGAACCATGTTGTTGCGATTGCAGGTCGTATCATGGCAAAACGTGGTCCTTTCTTGGTGATTCAAGAAACGTCAGGTCGTATACAAGCTTATGCAGCTAAAGATGTACAGAAACAGTTGAAAGACAAATATCAAGGTCTTGATATTGGTGACATCGTTGGTGTTAAAGGTGCCTTGCATAAATCGGGTAAAGGCGACCTTTATGTCAACATGGAGCAGTACGAGTTGCTAACTAAAGCACTTCGTCCTCTACCAGAGAAGTTCCACGGTCTGACTGACCAAGAGATGCGTTACCGTCAGCGTTATGTCGACTTGATCGTTAACGAAGACTCGCGTCACGCCTTTATCGTGCGTTCTAAGTTGGTTTCTTCGATTCGTAACTTTATGAGCTCTAAGGGTTACTTAGAAGTGGAAACACCAATGATGCATGTGATCCCTGGCGGCGCGACAGCTCGTCCGTTTATCACTCATCACAACGCGTTGGACATTGATATGTATCTGCGTGTTGCGCCTGAGCTATACCTGAAGCGCTTGGTTGTCGGTGGTTTTGATCGCGTATTCGAGATCAACCGTAACTTCCGTAACGAAGGTCTATCACCTCGCCACAATCCAGAATTTACGATGATGGAATTCTATCAAGCCTACTCTGATTATAAAGATCTGATGGATCTGACTGAAGAGATGCTAAGCACGGTTGCGATGGACGTTCTCGGTGCTACTTCGATGCCTTACGGTGACGAAACCGTAGAGTTCGGTGGTACTTATACTCGCATGAGCATGTTTGAAGCGATTAAGCATTACAACCCTGAACATGCAGAAATCCAAGCACTCACAGAGCAAGACCTGCAAGACCGTGACAAGATGGTGGCGATTGCGAAATCTGTCCACGTTCAAGTCGAGTCATTCTGGACATGTGGTCAACTGTTGGAAGAAATCTTTGGTGAAACTGCTGAGCCGCAACTTATTCAGCCGACTTTCATCACGGGTTATCCTGCGGACATTTCTCCACTGGCACGTCGTAGCGACGATAACCCTTTCTTCACTGACCGTTTTGAATTCTTTATCGGTGGTCGTGAAGTGGCAAATGGTTTCTCTGAGCTTAATGATGCGGAAGACCAAGATGCACGCTTTAAAGCTCAAGTTGACGCGAAAGATGCGGGTGATGATGAGGCGATGTACTACGATGCAGACTATATTACTGCACTAGAACACGGTCTGCCGCCAACAGCGGGTCAAGGTATTGGTATTGATCGCTTAGCGATGCTATTTACCAATACGCATACTATTCGTGATGTTATCCTGTTCCCAGCTATGCGCCCACAGCAGTAAGATAACACTCTGATATTAAAAGCCTCTCCAGTTGGAGAGGCTTTTTTTTTAACTAAAGTTCAGCATCTTGTTCGCGAAGTTCTAATACTTGCACTAGTCTTAAATATGAGACAAAACGGTAAACTAAAATTGTTATCATATTTAGGTTTCTATGGATAGAAATAGAACAATCAAGAGAATAAGGAAGATTTAATGGGTGTTGATTTTCGTATGGATTCTATTCCAGGTTCATTGGTTGTCGTCGGGGGCACTTATGAGCCCTGGTTGTCGGTACTGGAGCAGGGGGGGTGGCGTTGTAGCCAATGTTCAGACTTGAGAAAAGCAGACGCGTTTTTTTCTGATATAGGTCCGTGTATTGGTGTCGTTGATTTAACAAGAGATGACTTCAGCCTCAATGGCATAGCTAAATTAGTGAGTTCTCACAAGCAGGTGCGTTGGATTGCTTTTATCCGTGAGTCGCAGCTAAGTTCCGATACTATATGCCAATTTATTGTTAACTTTTGTATCGACTTTTTCACAACTCCCGTACCTGATGCACGTTTAGTCAGTACGATTGGTCATCAGTTAGGTATGCTGAAGTTGGAGCAGCGTGTATGGCCAAACAGCCATAATGAGAGTGAACTTGGCATTGTGGGTCACTCGTTGCCGATTAGAAGACTGCGTGACCAGATTAAGCGTATCGGGCCAACAGACGTCAGTATCATGATTCATGGTGAAGTCGGTGCTGGAAAAGAGAGTGTCGCTAAAGCGGTACATAAGAGTTCTTCCCGGGCTCAAAAACCCTTTATTGCTATTAACTGCCGTGCCTTTTCCAATGCTCGATTTGAGAATGAATTTTTTGGAATGCATGATCCGGATAAGGTCTCACTGTTAGAGCAAGCTTCCGGTGGCACCATTCTACTGAATGATATTTTTACCCTGCCGATGCCGCAGCAATTGAATCTGTTGAAGTTTTATCAAGATGGTCAAATTGAAACTGCAAAAGGGATTCGCGAGTTTGATGTTAGGCTTTTAGCCGCTGATTCCTCTGACATTGAAAAAGCGCTAGGTGATGGCAAATTTAACGATGAGCTTTTCCATTGCATTAACGTGCTACGAATCAATGTCCCGAGTCTAAGAGAAAGAGCTACTGATATTGCGCCATTAGTGAATTACTATATTGGACAGTTCGCGAAAGAATTTAACTCACCGGTAAAAACCGTTGATGAAGAGGCGATTAAGGCGTTGAGCTATTACCACTGGCCGGGCAACGTTAAGGAATTGATTAACCAGATCAAACGCGCGGTGTTAATGTCAGAAAGTGAAGAACTCTCAAGTTCCCATTTTGAGTTACCGGGAACCTTCTCGAGCAAACGTAGTTTGAAGAGTATTCGAGAGCGCTCAGAACGTGATGCGCTGATTTTGGTGCTAGATAGCTACAATGGTCAGGTGACTCAAGCTGCGAAGGAGTTAGGAATTTCTAGAGCCACCATGTATCGTCTTCTCAATAAACACAGTTTGATTGCGGAAGAGACGTTTTAAATCAACGCGACTATACACAAGTTACTTCTGAACTCTGCATCTTGAGGTAACTTGGGTATATACCCAAGAAGAGCAGCGCATGCAAATGAGCTGCTTTTTTATTATATTAAACTGGTAACTTCCATAGTTCGGACATATTTATGGACGAATATCTTGTTTTTATATTATATATAACTCAAGTGTTGAAATTATAACCACAACGTATAAAAATACGCCTGAGTTTAAAAAATAAACTCATCTTTCCAAGGATTATTAAGCGAATAGGAGGCACAGTACCATGAAAAATATTATCTGTTTTGATACTGACGCCGTAGTAGTTATGTACATGCATGCTACACCTATGAGTTTGCTAAAAACTGTATGTGATCGATTAACCGTGACGTGGGATTCATTGTCACCGGCGTTCATGCAGGATTTTGCCAACAAACACGCATAATATATCCGTAACCATTGGGGCTGCGGAAATAGCAGTCTTAATGAGTCTTCTCTAATTTTGCACGCTATTTCTCTCCTCAAAATACTTATTATTTAGGAGAAAACCTATGCGAACTTCAATCTACTTAACGCTAGCAACATGCTTAATTAAAGCCGATATTCATACACAAGAACGTGAGTGGAAACGCCGTGTACGACGTAATCGTTACTACTTGCCTCTGCACAGTGAACATCTGATGAAAGATATTGGCTTTGATAAAACAGGTAGACCTCTGGGTGACTCAAAGGCTCCAGATATTATCGCCGAGCGTAAAGTTCGTCTTCTTCGTCGGGTTCTCTATGCGAGATTGACGACGTAACTCATAGCGGAAGGAGGCTTGCCTCCTTCCGCATTCCTCTAAAGGATAGAATCGTGGTTACATTCATTTAAATTTTGTCAACATTGGCTAAACTTGTCTATGAACATTGCTCTATACCCAAATTAGCTCTGAATTCTGCTTCTTTGAATTCTGCATCTTAAGGTAACTTGGGTATAAACATTAGTATTGTTCATAATAATAATGAGGGGGTGGTAAATGCAAAAACATCAGCTCGATCAGTGGTTAAGAGGGGAGTATAAAGACTCACAGCAACCACCTAAGGTATTTGTGATTGGTTGTGCTGATATTTCACATTATTTATTGGCAGTGGAATATAAACATAAACTTGAACCCATTTTAGACAACGAACACGCTTTAGAATTTGATTCGATTGATTCAGTGAAAGAAACACTCTATACCATGGGGCTACAGAAAGCCTATTTACGGCTTCACCGTGGAGATAGGACCGATACGAGTAAAAGCTTATCCGACTATTATGATATAGAGCTCAGTTTGTATTGAAGCGTCTCTTTGAGTTACCCGAGTAAGGTTGTTTTTAATTAAATAAAATAGGTTTGTAGAATATACGACGTAAATGCGGCACGTAAGTAAAAGCCTCTTGGTAGCGTTTTTATTGGTTGTCCAGTTACGCCATAAGCTTCTGTTTTAACTCGACTATTAGCAGCTTTAGGGCGGATCTGCAAGATCTCTCCTGTATGGGCTGTGATTTGGTTGACCTTGCCTAAAGCAATGAGATCCATTAATTCTTCCCAATCATTTTTGAGTTGCAACTCTTCTTGTTTTGATGGGCTCCAAATTAAAGGTGAGCCGACTAAACGGTCAGTCACAGGAATGTCTCTTTCTCCCTCGACAGGTAACCATAATACTCGTGATAGCTTATTTCTAATGTGGCTCTTTTCCCAGGTTAAGCCATGAACGCCGGTAAGTGGTGCGACACAAACAAAGGTCGACTCTAAGGGTTTACCGTTATAGCCAATAGGAATACTTTTTAGCTCTATACCGAGTTCGGGAAAGTCTTGAATTGGTTTGCTGCCAGCGGTGGCGCCAAGATGCCACTCAAGTAGTTGTCCTACCCATCCTTTATCATACTTTAAGCTTTCGGGCACTTTCATCTGTGCGACTTGTGCCAGTTCACCAAATGATAAGCCAGCAATATCACGAGCTCGTTGGATGAGTTCTTTTTCTGAACTTGGAGGGGTTTTCATACCGTAATTAAGAAAATAGGATGCGATGAGCGAGATATTAACACGAATAGTTAAAACGGCTTGTACAAAAAAAGATCAATTTTGGTAAAAGATCGATCGCCACCAAACTTATCCACAGCGTTTATTTCTATTTAGTATGACTTTTCGAGTTCTGTATAAAAAAACAGGGGTTTTGAGTGATATTTTGCTTGACTATAGGCGAGTTTATTAAAAGTACGCCATTCTAATGTGGATAAAAAGCATCCTGGTTGATCTTTGACCGATCTAAGTGTGGTCGTTTTTTTATTAAATAGTACCGAGTGGTTTTGTTTGTTGATTGAATGTAACTTGTTGTTTTTAAATAATTTTAAATTAAACCTCTCGATTGTAGGCTTGTGTTGTTCTTTTTGTTAATACCAATATTGTTGAAAGATCAGTGATTTTTCACATAGTTATTCACAGAAAAGGTGAATAAATGAGGGCTAGCTCTCATTTGTGTGTTGATAACTACCGGTATGTAGAAAACTTATCCCAAGTGGTGCGAATTAATAGGATTTGTTCAAATTTACGTGTTACTTAGTTTGCTCAACTAGGGGATATGTGGAAAAATCACTGTTAATGAAAATTTAATTGAGGTTGGCCAGTGATAGATGGCGATGGTTACCGACTTAATGTTGGTATTGTAATCTGTAACAACCATGGTCAGGTCTTCTGGGCTAAACGATACGGACAACACTCATGGCAGTTTCCACAAGGTGGAATCGATGAAGGCGAAACGCCTGAGCAAGCCATGTACCGAGAATTATACGAAGAAGTTGGATTGACAAAAAACGATGTAAAAATCGTTGCTGTTAGTCGCCACTGGTTGAGGTATAAACTTCCTAAACGTTTGGTACGTTGGGACTCGAAACCCGTTTGTATTGGGCAAAAACAGAAATGGTTTTTATTGCGCTTGGATTGCGAGGAATCGAGAATCAATATGCAGCGTGCTAAAACCCCTGAGTTTGATGGTTGGCGCTGGGTGAGTTATTGGTATCCAGTGAGACAAGTCGTTTCTTTCAAGAGAGATGTATATCGTCGAGCGATGAAAGAGTTTGCATCGTTGGCGATGCCTTTTAAAGAGCGTAAATTTAAAGGTAAGCGTAAACACCAAAGAGGGTAAAAATGCTATCGCAACTGCGGGATATAGTTGAGCATGTTTCTAAGGCAGAGGAAGTTCATAGCGCCCTCGAAATCTTGGTAAAACAGACGTGTGCAGCCATGAATACAGAGTGCTGCACCATCTATCTTGCGGATGAAAAAAAACAGCGTTTGGAACTGATGGCCACGCAAGGCTTGAGGTTTACCGGTCATACTATCCACATTGGCTTTGATGAGGGTTTGGTGGGACTGGTAAAACGCACAGCAGAGCCTATCAACTTAGCCGAAGCGGCTAAGCATCCTTCTTTTAAGTTCTTCCCTCAACTTGGGGAAGACATATATCACTCATTCCTTGGAACGCCCATAATCCATCGTAAGCAAGTATTGGGCGTTCTCGTGATCCAGCAAAAATCTTCTCGTCAATTTGATGAAATGGAAGAATCATTCTTGGTCACGCTCGCGGCTCAGGTCGCGGTCATCATTGCTCATGCGACCGCGCAAGGGCAAAGCTTTTTTGATGGTGATAGAGTCTCGGTGATCAAAGGTATCCCAGCGTCTTCTGGCGTGGCAATTGGCCCTTTGTGGTGGGACAATACCCAACCGGACTTAAGTCAGGTATTTCCAGCATCAACACTCGATATCCTCCGAGAACAAGAGCTACTTTCGCTGGCGATAGAGAATGCGCTCGCAGACTTTAAGCGTATGCGTAAGAAGTTGGATCTTGAGTTGAACAAAGACGCACTGGCGATCTTTGATCTCTTTACTCACTTGCTCAACGATCCCATGCTGCGCAAAGACTTAAAAGCTCAAATTGCCAAAGGTGATCGTGCGGATTGGGCATTGCGACAAGTGGTAGAAAGCTACGCCAATCGCTTTGCCAAGATGTCGGATATTTACTTACGGGAACGTGCTCAAGATATTAAAGAGCTGGGGCAACGTTTACTGTTCTTCTTGCAAAATACCGAACAGCCTGTTCACAACTTTGAACAGCCGGTTATTCTTGTGGTGCAGGAACTGACCGCTTCTATTTTAGCTTCAATTCCTAAAGAACAATTGCTAGCGGTTGTCTCTTTGGATGGCGCTGCTAATAGCCATGCGGCGATTCTATCGCGAGCGATGGGCATCCCCGCGATTATGGGCGTCAACATTAATCCTGAGCTGATTAGTGGCAAAGTGGGCATTGTTGATGGTTATAGTGGTGAGATTTACCCAGATCCTAGCCAAGATTTGTTATCTGAATACAGTGAGTTGGTTTCCGAAGAGTCAGAGTTGTCTGCGATGGTGGACAAGACGGTTTCTGAAGAGGCTTGTACTTTAGATGGACACCGTATTCAGGTCATGCTCAACGCGGGGTTAAGTGCTGATACCAGTATCTCTGTGAATCAGTATGTGGATGGTGTTGGATTGTACCGTACGGAAATTGCTTTCTTAACTCAGCAAAAGTTTCCTTCCGAAGAGGAGCAACTGCACCAATACACCTCAGTACTCAATGCCTACCCGGATAAGAAAGTGGTCATGCGTACCCTTGATATTGGTGGCGATAAGGCGTTGCCATATCTACCGATTGACGAAGATAATCCATTTTTGGGATGGCGTGGTATTCGCTTTACGCTCGATCATCCTGATATTTTCTTGATTCAGTTGCGTTCGATGTTGAAAGCCAGTTTAGGCTTAGACAACTTGAGTATTTTGTTGCCGATGGTTTCCTCTGTCCAGGAACTTGATGGCGCAATGGAATTGATTGAGCAAGCCTTGGCTGAAGTGCAGCAACTGCATCCTGATATTAAACGACCCGCCCTCGGTGTGATGATAGAAGTGCCTTCCATGCTCTATCTGATCCCATTTATTGCCGATAAGGTCGATTTTGTGTCTGTAGGTACCAACGATTTGACTCAGTATCTATTAGCGGTTGATCGCAACAACGCGCAGGTTGCCGATATCTATGAAACGCTTCATCCCTCTGTTCTGGCGGCAATGAAACATATTTTTGCAACTTGCCAAACCTATAATCTTCCGGTGTGTATTTGTGGTGAGTTGGCTGGAGATCCTATTGGCGCCTTGCTTTTGGTAGGGTTAGGGTACGATATGTTGAGTATGAACACCTCTAACGTTGCGAAGGTGAAGTACATTTTACGTCAAACGTCTTATCAAGAATTGCAAGATCTTGCTCATCGCGCGTTGTCTAAGCCTTACGGAAGCGATATTTACAGTCAAATGCAGCAATTTTTTGAGTTAAAGGGACTGGCTGGCTTTATTCGAGCTGGTAAACGTTAGATGTGATTTGATTGGATCTTATGTGAACTACGAACTGTTAATTTTACTCCTATTCTTGGGGAGTTTTGTTGGTCTGTTATCCGGTCTACTTGGTATTGGTGGTGGCTTAGTCGTTGTCCCTTCATTGGTGTTTCTACTCCCATATTTTGATGTTCCTCCAGAGCAAGTGATGCATGTCGCTTTGGCAACCTCTCTATCCACTATTATCGTCACTTCTGGAGCATCAAGCCTCAATCACCTCAAGCTCGGTAACATCGACTTCTTCGCGATAAAGTGGTTAATACCGGGAGTGATCTTAGGCGGGGTTGCAGGGTCTTATGTTGCTGAGTTCATACCTCATCAGTACTTACCTAGGGTGTTTGCGGTGATCGTGTTGGCTATGGCGATACAAATGCTCACGTCAATCAAGGTCAGCAAAGCTCGTAGTATGCCTTCACCTATTATTACCAGTGTTAACGGTCTAATTATTGGGGTGGTTTCAAGTCTGGCTGGGATTGGTGGCGGATCAATGTCGGTACCATTTTTAAATCGTCATGGCGTGGAGATGCGAAAAGCGGTAGGCTGTTCATCGTTTTGTGGTTGCTTGCTGGCAGTCGCAGGTATGCTAGGCTTTGTTTTTCATGGTTTTCAGCTGCAAAATTTACCCGCTTACAGCGTCGGCTATGTTTACTTACCTGCCTTGTTAGCGATTGTTGCAACTTCGGTTTTTACCACACGATTTGGCGCAAAATTAGCCACTCGGTTGGCTACATCGAAATTAAAAAAGATTTTCGCGGTCTTTTTATTATTCGTGTCATTCTCAATGATGCTGTAATTCAAACATCAATAAAAAAGTGAGCGTATTATGTCTCAGGGATATATAGAATTTCCCAATATCGATCCAGTTCTGTTCGAAATCGGTCCAGTTTCGATTCGTTGGTACGGTTTAATGTACTTGGTTGGTTTTATATTCGCTATGTGGTTAGCCAACCGTCGTGCCGATAAAGCAAATTCAGGGTGGACTCGAGAGCAGGTTTCCGATCTTCTTTTCGCCGGTTTTCTAGGTGTGATCATTGGTGGCCGAGTTGGCTATGTCTTTTTCTACGGTTTCGAAGAACTGATGGCGGACCCTCTGTATCTATTTAAGGTATGGACAGGGGGCATGTCGTTTCATGGTGGCTTGCTGGGTGTTATCACTGCCATGTTCTGGTATGCCAAAAAGAACAATCGCACTTTTTTCAACGTAGCGGATTTTATTGCGCCATTAGTTCCTTTTGGTCTCGGTATGGGGCGCATTGGCAACTTTATGAATAGCGAACTGTGGGGTCGAGTCACCGACCTTCCCTGGGGTGTGATTTTCCCTAATGGCGGTCCATTCCCTCGTCACCCATCGCAACTTTATGAATTTGCGCTTGAAGGTGTGGTGCTGTTCTTTATTCTTAACTGGTTTATCAAAAAGCCGCGTCCAGCTGGCTCAGTATCGGGTTTATTCCTGCTAGGCTATGGTAGTTTCCGCTTCTTAGTGGAATATGTTCGAGAGCCAGATGCGCATCTTGGTTTGTTTGGTGACTTTATTTCCATGGGACAAATACTGTCACTTCCTATGGTCATTATTGGCGCGTTAATGATGGTTTGGGCTTACAAGGTCAATGCGAGCTCAACACAAAAAGTTTCTAAGTAGTAGGTAATTGTCGTGAAACAGTATTTAGATTTATGTCAGCGTATCGTTGACCAAGGTGAATGGATTGCAAACGAGCGCACAGGGAAACGCTGTCTAACGGTCATCAATGCCGATCTGACCTACGACGTTGCCAATAATGTTTTTCCATTGGTAACGACCAGAAAGAGCTTTTGGAAAGCAGCAGTCGCAGAACTGCTGGGTTATATCCGAGGTTATGACAATGCGGAAGATTTCCGTAAATTAGGTACCAAGACTTGGGATGCCAATGCGAATTTGAATCAAGCGTGGCTCAATAATCCTTACCGTAAAGGTGAAGATGACATGGGGCGTGTGTACGGTGTACAAGGTCGCTCTTGGGCCAAGCCGGATGGCGGTCATATTGATCAGTTAAGGAAAATTGTTGATGACCTGACTCAAGGTATCGACGACCGAGGAGAAATCCTTAACTTCTACAACCCGGGTGAGTTTCATCAAGGTTGTTTGCGTCCATGTATGTACAGCCACCACTTTTCGCTACTTGGTGACACTTTATATCTAAACAGCACCCAGCGTTCTTGTGATGTCCCGCTTGGGCTGAACTTCAATATGGTTCAGGTTTATGTCTTTTTGGCGATTATGGCTCAAATTACCGGTAATAAACCGGGTCAGGCATACCATAAGATCGTTAACGCTCATATTTATGAAGACCAACTTGAGCTAATGCGTGATGTGCAGTTGAAACGTGAACCATTAGCAGCGCCAACATTCCATATTAATCCTGAGATTAAGTCGCTTGAAGATTTAGAAACTTGGGTAACACTGGATGATTTTACTGTGGAAGGTTATGAATGCCATGAAGCGATAAAGTATCCCTTCTCGGTATAACGACAGACAACATAGCCAGTGATAACGACGACAAAGGCCAAGCTTTCAAGCTTGGCCTTTGTTTTATCGGCAATTTATCGCGATAGGATGATTAAGCGGTTAGGAATAGAATCGTTCCGGGTAGCACCACAAAAACGCTAGCTAAGTACCCGCCAACAACAGCTTTGTTTTTAATCGCCATGTCCGAAATATAGTCTGCACCTTTAACCGGTAGCTCTCTTAAGAAAGGAATACCAAAGATAAACAGAGTGGCAAGGATATTAAATACCAAGTGAACCAATGCAATCTGCAATGCAAATGCGGCGTTAGCGCCAGTTACAGCGGTAGCGGCAAGGAGACCGGTAATACAGGTACCAATATTTGCACCTAGCGTGAATGGATAAACATCACGAACCTTCAGCGTACCAGAACCCACAAGTGGAACCATAAGGCTGGTAGTGGTTGAAGATGATTGAACCAGTACGGTTACGATAGAGCCAGACACAATACCGTGAATTGGACCACGACCAATCGCGTTCTGTAGCATCTCTTTGGCACGACCGACCATTAGGCTTTTCATCAGCTTACCCATTGCGGTAATCGCGACGAAAATGGTTGCGATACCCAAGACAATAAGTAGAACACCACCGGTTGTAGAACCAAACTGGCTCAACGGCTCTTGAATCGCACTGACAACAGGCTTGGTGAGTGGCTTGATAAAGTTCAGACCTTTCATGCTCATGTCGCCGCTAGCAAGCATCGGTGAAACAAGCCAGTGTGAGATCTTGTCAAGAATGCCAAACATCATTTCCAATGGCAGGAAGATGATCACCGCAAGAAGATTAAAGAAATCGTGAATGGTCGCACTTGCGAATGCACGTTTAAATTCTGTGTTACAGCGAACATGACCAAGGCTTACCAATGTATTGGTCACCGTAGTACCAATATTGGCACCCATGATCATCGGAATTGCGGTTTCAACAGGAAGACCGCCGGCCACTAGGCCAACAATAATAGAGGTGACGGTGCTTGAAGACTGAATTAGCGCGGTTGCGACTAGACCAATCATAAGACCAGCAACAGGGTGTGACGCGAATTCGAATAGCGTTTTAGCTTGTTCGCCCGCTGCCATTTTAAACCCGCTACCTACCATTGATACTGAAACCAGCAGTAGATAGAGCATGAATGCCAAGTTAGCCCAGCGTAGTGAGCGTGTCGTTGCCGACATTGGTGACGCTGCAGTTGCTTGGTTCATCATAGTTTTCTCCATAGGACCATTGAGTTGTTAGTTGGTCGGTTGTTGAATCTGAGGCGATAGTAGAGATGTAACATGACAGAAATATTACACTTATATTTCTATGTCAGAATAGTGTGAACTCGTCGGATTTGCGTAAACGTTTGCTTTATATTTTGATATTTAAGATGTTGTTTTTAAATAATTTATTTGCTTATGAAAAAAAGAGATTGAAGCAGGTTAAGCGATGATAAAAATCGATTTATTTCACTTTTAAATTATTTTTATGACAATAATGTTTCCTTTATTTCATAATTAATTCGGTATTAACTGTAAATAGCCTAATTATATTCGGAAATTACGAATCTTGTTGCTAGGGTGAGATTTTGTTATAACTACAACACTTCATCATAAGGCTCAAAAGCATGTCTCACCTAAATTACAATCACCTTTACTATTTTTGGATGGTCTGCAAGCAGGGATCGGTCACCAAAGCGGCGGATGCGCTTTTTTTGACACCACAAACGGTGACAGGGCAGATAAAGGCGCTGGAAGAGCGTATGGATGGCAAACTAACCAAGCGTAATGGTCGTAGTGTTGAGCCGACAGAGCTGGGACAACTCGTCTACAAATACGCGGATCGTATGTTTGGGTTGAGCTACGAGATGCTGGATATTGTTAACTACAGCCAGCGTTCTAATCTGTTGTTTGATGTTGGTGTTGCTGATGCACTATCTAAACGACTGGTCAGTAAGATATTGATGACGACGATTCCGGATGACAACAGTATTCACTTGCGCTGCTTTGAGTCTACCCATGAAATGTTGTTAGAGCAGCTTTCACAGCATAAGCTCGATATGATCCTATCAGACTGCCCGGTGGATTCGAGTCAGAGCCCAGGCTTATTTAGTAAAAAGCTTGGCGAAAGTAATATGAGCTTTTTTAGTTCGGGAAACGTCGACATTAGGCATTTTCCGGAAGTGCTAGAACAATATAAATTGTTGATTCCCGGTAGCCGAACGGCGATGGGACGAAAAATTCTGCAATGGTTTGACCAACAAGGGATACAGCCAAATATTCTTGGTGAATTTGATGATGTGGCTTTAATGAAGGCTTTTTCTACCTATAAAGATGATGTGATCTTTTTGGCTCCCAGTATCTATATGTCAGAAATCAAGGATAAGCGTCCATTGCAGTTAGTGGGCAATATTGAAGGATTGAAAGAGGAATATTACGTTATTTTTGCTGAGCGTATGATTCAGCATCCCGCGGTAAAAAGTGTCTGTGAAGCGGATTTTTCTAATTTACTCGCTGGGTAAGGTAGGTGCTGAGCAGCGGAATGAGTCTAACCGCAAATTTGAGATATAAAAAAACCGGCATAAGCCGGTTTTTTTAATACAAGCAAAGTCTGAATTATAGAGCTTTGATTGCAGCAGAGAAGCGAGCCTTGTGACGAGCTGCTTTATTCTTATGAATAAGGCCTTTAGTCGCCATACGGTCAAGGATCGGCGTAACTTCTGCAAATGCTGAAGTTGCTGCTTCTTTATCGCCAGCTTCGATAGCTGCGATTGTTTTCTTCATGTAAGTGCGCATCATAGAGCGACGGCTAGCGTTATGCTGACGACGTTTCTCAGCTTGGATAGCGCGCTTCTTAGCAGATTTACTGTTTGCCAAGGGTCTAACTCCCAAAAACTTAGTTCGGTGACAATTTAAGGGCGAGGAATATCCCCTATTTGCGCTTAATTGTCAAATGATTTGTGCAAAAACCCGACGACACAAAACAAGTTTTGGTATCTAAGGGCTATCGCGGTTAAGATGGCGGGGATTCTAACAGTATTTTTCAACCAATGCTAATACTAATCCCTTCTTCGAAGCTAAAGCTTTTCGTTAATGATTAATATAGAGGGGAAGCGGGTTGTATTTCGTCCATATTTTATTTTAGGGGTTCCGGTGAGTAAACGGCTACTTAAGTCAGGGATGGTTGTCAGTGCCATGACCTTTATCTCTCGTGTATTGGGTTTGGTGCGTGATGTTGTCGTGGCTAATTTGATGGGAGCAGGCGCCAGTGCCGATGTCTTCTTCTTTGCCAATAAGATCCCTAACTTCCTGCGTCGTCTATTTGCAGAGGGCGCATTCTCTCAGGCTTTTGTTCCGGTATTGACGGAGTATCATGCCTCCGGTGACAAGAATAAAACGCGAGAGTTGATTGCTCACGCGTCGGGCACGCTGGGTATTATTATCACGCTGGTCACCTTGCTTGGCGTGATAGGCTCGGGCGTCGTGACTGCACTATTTGGTTTTGGTTGGTTTTTGGATTGGCTTAACGACGAACCCTCAGCGGGTAAATATGAGCTTGCCTCTCTAATGCTGAAGATAACCTTTCCCTACCTCTGGTTTATCACCTTTGTGGCTTTGTCGGGCGCTATCCTCAATACCTTGGGTAAGTTTGCGGTCTCCTCTTTTACCCCAGTGTTCTTAAACGTCATGATCATCGCCTGTGCGAGCTTTTTGGCTCCTCAGTTACAACAGCCAGAAATTGGCTTGGCTATTGGTGTGTTTTTAGGCGGTTTTGTTCAATTTGCTTTCCAAATCCCTTTTTTAGTCAAAGAAGGCATGCTAGTGAAACCCAAATGGGGCTGGCATCATCCAGGGGTTATCAAGATACGCACCTTGATGATACCGGCGCTGTTCGGCGTATCTGTTAGCCAGATTAATCTATTGTTTGATACCTTTATCGCCAGTTTCCTAGCGACCGGTTCAATCAGTTGGTTGTATTACTCTGACCGATTATTAGAGTTTCCTCTTGGTCTGTTTGGTATTGCCATTGCGACCGTCATTTTGCCTACCTTGTCTCGTAAGCATGTCGACGCACAAAGCCAAGGTTTTGCTCAGACGATGGATTGGGGGGTAAAAATGGTGATTCTGTTGGGTTTACCCGCGATGGCAGGATTGATGGTGTTAGCTAAGCCTATGCTGATGGTGCTGTTTATGCGTGGAGAGTTTGTTGCACAAGATGTGGTGCAAGCCTCTTATTCACTGTTTGCCTATGCATCCGGCCTACTGAACTTTATGTTGATAAAGGTGTTGGCTCCGGGTTATTACTCACGACAAGACACTAAGACCCCAGTGAAATACGGCATTGTCGCGATGGTATCTAACATGATCTTTAACGCGATATTCGCTTACTTTTATGGTTATGTGGGCTTGGCAATGGCCACCGCACTCTCTGCTTTAATCAATATGGCGCTACTCTATAGAGGGCTGCATCTTCAAGGCGTCTATCGTGTTAGCAAGCAGACCTTCGTTTTTGTTTTACGCCTGATGATTGCGGTCGCCGTTATGATTACCGTATTACTGCTTTTGCTTGATGATATGTCGATGTGGCTAACTTGGAGCCTGAGTCAGCGAGTGATGACGCTAACGGGATTGATCATTGCGGGTGGGGCTAGCTACCTAATAACTCTGTTTGTGGTAGGAATTCGAGCGAAACACTTAAAAGCAGCGACAGAGTGATAATGATTAGTTATAATCCGTCGGTTTCACGCTAGCAATATTGATCAAACAGGTGGTTTGGGTAATTCATGGAACTCATTCGAGGCATTCATAACCTAAGAAGTCAGCATCATGGCTGTGTTCTTACAATCGGAAATTTCGATGGTGTTCACTTAGGTCATCAAACGGTGCTTGAACAGGTAAAAGAGAGAGCCAATCAACTTGGTCTGCCCTCGGTAGTGATGACATTTGAGCCTCAACCCATGGAGCTTTTCACTAAAGATAAAGCCCCAGCACGTCTGACGCGATTGCGTGATAAATTTGAACTGTTGGCGCAGATGCAACTCGATAGATTACTCTGCGTCAATTTCAATCGACACTTCGCTGGCCTCACACCAGAATCTTTTATTCGAGACTTGTTGGTGGGGAAGTTGGGTGTTAAGTTCTTAATTGTCGGTGACGACTTCCGCTTTGGTAAGGGTCGCGTCGGCAATTTTGCTATGCTACAACAGGCTGGTAAAGAGCATGGATTTGAGGTGATAAGCACACAAAGCTTTCGCGTCAATGAAACTCGAGTCAGCAGCACTGAAATCCGCCACGCATTGGCGAATGATGAGCTTGGGCAAGCAAAAGAGATGTTAGGGCGACACTATACGCTCTCTGGAAGAGTGGCTCATGGCAAAAAGTTAGCTCGTGAGTTTGGGTTTCCTACTGCCAATATTTCTTTAAAACGCTATGTTTCACCTGTTAACGGTGTGTATGCCGTTCATGTTTTTGGTTTAGAGTCGCAGCCCTTGCTTGGTGTAGCGAACGTTGGTAAAAAACCAACGGTCAACGGCACGAGAACCGATCTTGAAGTGCATATTTTTGACTACCACCGTAATTTGTATGGTCAACAAATTGAAGTAGCACTACTTCATAAAATACGCAGTGAGATGAAATTTGACTCACTGCAGCTGCTTAAGCAGCAAATTGAATTGGATGCTGAGGTAGCAAGGGTGTGGCTACGTCAGTACAAGGGTTAGCGGAAGATTCCACCGCTAACATAATGTCTAACTTTCGCCCAATATAACGGAATTAAGAATCGATGAGTGAGTATAAAGATACCCTGAACCTACCTGAAACAGGGTTTCCTATGCGCGGCAATCTGGCTAATCGTGAGCCAGAAATGCTTAAGCGTTGGTATAAAGAAGATCTTTACGGTGAGATCCGTAAAGCGAAGAAAGGTAAAAAGTCCTTTGTTCTACACGATGGCCCTCCATACGCCAACGGTGACATTCACATTGGTCACGCTCTAAACAAGATTCTTAAAGACATTATTATTAAATCCAAAACACTTTCTGGTTTTGATGCACCTTATATCCCAGGTTGGGATTGCCACGGTCTACCTATTGAACTCATGGTAGAGAAAAAAGTCGGCAAGCCGGGTCAAAAAGTGACGGCAGCAGAGTTTCGCGAAAAATGTCGCCACTATGCAGCGGGTCAAGTTGAAGGTCAAAAAGAGAGCTTCAAGCGTCTTGGTATCTTGGGTGAGTGGGATAAGCCTTATCGCACAATGGATTTCGCAACCGAAGCGAACATCATTCGTGCTCTAGGTAAGATTGCTGATAACGGTCACCTACTAAAAGGTTTTAAACCGGTTCACTGGTGTACCGATTGTGGCAGTGCGCTAGCGGAAGCGGAAGTAGAATACAAAGATAAAGTTTCGCCATCCATTGATGTCCGTTTCAAAGCGGCTGACGAAGCGGGTCTGGTTGCTAAATTTGCCCTTTCTGAAGGTCATGAAGGTCAAGGCGATATCTCGATTGTTATCTGGACAACAACACCTTGGACACTGCCAGCAAACCGCGCGGTTTGCTTACGCGATGATCTAGAGTACGTATTGATCCAAGTTGAGGGTGACAACCCTGAGCGTATTATCGTCGCTTCTGATTTAGCAAAAGAGGTGATGGATCGTGCTGGTATCGAGCATTTCCATAACCTAGGCTTTGCCAAAGGTGCGGATCTAGAACTTGAGCAGTTCAACCACCCATTTTACGATTTCACGGTGCCTGCGATCCTTGGCGATCACGTCACTACAGAGTCGGGTACCGGTGTGGTTCACACGGCGCCTGGTCACGGTCAAGAAGACTTTGTGGTGGGTCAAAAGTACCAACTAGAAGTGGCTAACCCTGTCGGCTCAAATGGTGTTTACCTGCCAGATACCGAACTATTCGCTGGTCAGCATGTATTTAAAGCGAATGATGCCGTGGTTGAAGTGTTGAAAGAGCGCGGTGCTCTATTGCATCACCACGCATACGAGCATAGCTACCCACACTGCTGGCGTCATAAAACCCCGATTATTTTCCGTGCAACACCGCAATGGTTTGTCTCAATGGACCAAGCTGGCTTGCGTGCGAAAGCACTTGAGTCGATCAAGAGTGTTGAGTGGATGCCTGAGTGGGGTCAAAGCCGTATTGAGGGTATGATTGAAGGTCGCCCAGAGTGGTGTATTTCACGTCAACGTACTTGGGGTGTGCCGATTGCACTGTTTGTTCACAAAGAGACGGCAGAACTACATCCAAATACATTAGCGCTGATTGAAAAAGTGGCGCTATTGGTGGAAGAAAAAGGCATCCAAGCATGGTGGGATGTTGAGCTAGCAGAACTGCTTGGCGAAGACGCAGACAGCTATGAAAAAGTATTGGATACGTTAGACGTTTGGTTTGACTCTGGTGTGACACACTTCTCTGTTGTGGATTCTCGCGAAGAGTACAACGGCAACAGCGCAGATCTCTATCTAGAAGGTTCAGACCAACACCGTGGTTGGTTCCAGTCATCACTTATTTCATCAATTGCGATGAAAGATGAAGCACCCTACAAGCAAGTTTTGACTCACGGTTTCGTGGTTGATGGCCATGGTCGCAAGATGTCTAAGTCTATCGGTAACGTTGTTGCACCTAAAGATGTGACTAACAAGCTTGGTGCTGACATCCTACGTTTGTGGGTAGCGTCAACAGATTATACTGGTGAAGTTGCGGTATCGGATGAGATCCTTAAACGCAGTGCGGATGCTTATCGTCGTATCCGTAACACCGCTCGTTTCTTCTTAGCAAACCTTAACGGCTTCAATCCAGAGACCGATATTGTTCCTGTTGAAGAGATGGTGGCACTGGATCGTTGGGCTGTGGGTCGTGCATTCGCGGCTCAAGAAGAGATCATCAAGGCATACGATGAGTACAACACACATGCTGTGACACAGCGTTTGATGCAGTTCTGCTCAATCGAGATGGGTTCATTCTACCTAGATGTGATCAAAGACCGCCAGTACACCGCTAAGCTTGGTGGACATGCTCAACGCAGCTGCCAAACCGCGCTTTACTACATTGTCGAAGCATTGGTTCGTTGGATGGCACCTATTATGTCATTCACCGCAGACGAGATCTGGAATGAGATGCCGGGCACTCGTGATAAGTTTGTGTTCGCTGGTGAGTGGTTCGATGGTCTATTCGGTCTGGTTGAAGGCGAAGAGCTAAACAACGAATTCTGGGCGGATATCCAATCTGTTAGAGATGCAGTGAACAAGCAGCTTGAAGCAGCACGTACTGCCAAAGTGATTGGTGGTGCATTGCAAGCGAACGTAACGCTTTACGCGGATGACGCACTTGCAGCGACAATCAATAAGCTTGAAGATGAATTGCGCTTTGTTCTATTGACTTCTGCAGCAACGATCAAGCCTATTTCTGACAAGAGCGACACAGCTCAAGCAACGGATCTAGAAGGTCTGTTTGTTGAAGTGGCGGCTGTTGATGGTCAAAAATGTGACCGCTGCTGGCACCACACACCGGACGTAGGTACGATTGAGGGGCACGAAGCGATTTGTGGTCGTTGCGTATCCAACATCGATGGTGAAGGTGAAGTTCGTAAGTTCGCTTAATCAAGCGGTGGAACCTTAAAATAAGTATTTCAACCCCAGTCTTGACTGGGGTTGTTTTTAGATAGGCAAGTTGTTTCTAGGTAGGTAAAGTGATGAGTGACAACGCAATAGCTTTGCGACAATCCGGTGTTCGTTGGTTGTGGCTAGCGCTGATTATTTTCTTAGCGGATATCGGTATCAAGTTTATCGTTATGGAAAATATGGGGTACGGTTGGGCTAATCGCATCGAGATATTGCCTTTTTTTAACCTGCTCTATGTCCATAATTACGGTGCGGCGTTTAGTTTCTTAAGTGATCAAGCCGGTTGGCAGCGCTGGTTATTTACAGGTATTGCCTTTGTAGTGACAGGGATGCTGACTTACTGGATGAGTAAGTTACCTGCGCAAGAAAAGTGGAATAATATCGCTTATGCATTGATTATTGGCGGTGCCGTCGGCAACGTTTTTGACCGCGTAATTCATGGTTATGTGGTTGATTATTTGGACTTCTATGTGGGTAATTACCACTGGCCAGCATTCAACTTGGCCGACGCGGCTATCTGTATTGGTGCAGGTATGATCATTATTGATAGTTTCCGACATCGTGAAGCTAAATCTGAATAAACCAGTGATCTAAGTAAATACCCTTAAGCGCTGTGCGTTGATATGCACGGCGCTTTTTTATATAACTAGCCTGTGACTAATAGAAATTAAAATGACCTGATGACCTTAGAAAAGTGAGTTTGTGATAACTCAGCTTTCTTAAGCCAGTCCAAGGGCAGCGAGCAGCAATAAGGAAGTGCATCCGTGGCAACAGTAAAAAACAATAGTGCAGTAACATTTCATTTTACTATCAAACTCAAAGATGGCTCAGTTGCCGACAGTACCCATGCTGCAGGTAAACCAGCGAAATTAGTAATTGGTGATGGCAGCTTGAGTGACAACTTTGAGCGTTGTCTGTTGGGGCTCTCTATAGGGGATGAAAAATCAATTTTGCTCAATGCCGAAGACGCGTTTGGATTGCCAAATCCAGACAATATTCACTATATGGACCGGGCTAAGTTTGTAGGTGACTCTGAGGTCGAAGTCGGTACAATAATGGCGTTTTCCGGTCCTGATGGCATGGAAATTCCGGGCATTATTACAGAGATTGCCGGTGACTCTGTGACCGTTGATTTCAATCATCCCTTAGCAGGGCAAGATGTCACATTTGAAGTTGAAATATTGGCAGTCGAGTAATCAAACTCAGGTCGACAAAAGAGTAAAAAGATGAAAATTAAATTGGCGAACCCACGCGGCTTTTGTGCTGGTGTTGATCGAGCTATCAGTATTGTTGAGCGTGCTTTAGAATTGTACCAACCCCCGATCTATGTGCGTCATGAAGTGGTGCACAACCGTTTTGTGGTTGAGGGATTGAAGCAAAGAGGTGCGATTTTTGTCGAGGAGCTTTCTGAAGTGCCTGACGACAATATTGTGATTTTCTCCGCTCATGGTGTCTCTCAAGCGGTGCGTCAAGAGGCTAAGCTCAGAGACTTAACGGTTTTTGATGCGACTTGTCCCTTGGTGACGAAAGTCCATATGGAAGTGGCTCGTGCCAGTCGAAAAAATATGGAAGTGGTGCTGATTGGACATGCAGGTCACCCTGAAGTTGAAGGTACCATGGGGCAATATGCCAGTGAAACCGGCGGTATGTATTTGGTCGAGAAACCCAGTGATGTCGATAACTTGGATGTCAAAGATCCGCAACATCTTCACTATGTGAGTCAGACGACGTTATCGGTTGATGAAACCGCCGAGGTGATTGAACGATTGAGACAGGTGTTCCCTGATATTCAAGGACCTCGTAAAGATGATATCTGCTACGCGACCCAGAATCGACAAGACGCAGTAAGAGATTTAGCGATTAAGACCGATGTGGTGATTGTTGTCGGTTCACCTAATTCATCCAATTCTACCCGTCTCAAAGAACTGGCTGAAAAATTGGGGACGAAAGCTTACTTGACGGATTCGCCAGAACAATTGGATCCCGCTTGGTTTGAGCAAGCCAGTCGAGTAGGGGTAACGGCGGGCGCGTCCGCACCGGAAGAACTGGTCAGCCAGATTATCAATCGAGTTCAGCAACTTGGTGGTCTTGAAGTCGAAGAGTTACAGGGACGTGAAGAGAATATGTTCTTTGAGGTTCCTAAAGAACTGCAAGTCAAACAGGTATAACTTTGTTGCCAAGTCGTGCGCTTGTTGGCGGCACGAGTCTTGTTGGTGATAAGAAATTTGTTGGCGAGTGATACACTTGCTTAACGGTCACAAAAGGCGAGGTACGCGATAGCCCTCGCCTTTGTTGTCTCTGACGGACCACATTTACGCTAGCGGACCAAGAATCGTAACCAAGTATGTATAAATTATCGTCATAACTTTACACCACTTTCGAGCATGCTATCCTAGCGCCGCTGCTGACAGAGCAGCAATTTTGGAGACTACTATGAACAATATCGACCATCCTCCTAGTACCAACGGAGAGAAATAACCTTTCGGTATTGTCACGTTCTTTGTGCTTGCCGATCACGGCTGGGCACGACTCTTTTCTGTTTCCCCACTTCTATTTCTCTCCCTTGTTACTCAGCAATCTGGATCACTTTCTGACAAGAGTTGGAGAGCGACGTATTGCATTTCTTGATGGTCGTTACCAAAGCTAATCGGGAGATTCGCCATGACGGTAATGAACAATACTATGCTTGCAACGACAGATTTTTCTATCGAAGAGATCTGTGCAGCAACACAAGCATTTTTAAAATATGATAACCAGCAACAACTCAACCTGCTCACCGTGATGCCGATAGATGAAGCGGTCGGGGTATTACAGCACTGTGCTTTAGGCAAGGTGCAGCATTTGATTGAGCAGTTAGATCAGCTTGGACACGATAAAAGGGCAAGACATTTTGCGCATCAATTAGGTTTGATTCACTCAGAAGCAGAAACCAATGGTGGCTATCTCACTACTGGGGTGCTTGAGCATGTGAAGCAACGTATTGGATGGATTATTATTCTCGCCTTACTCGGTATTGTATCAGGCTTAATCATTGCTCAATACGAAGATACGTTAAGCCAGTTAGTGCTGTTAGCGGTTTATATGCCGGTGATTGCAGCAGCTGGCGGCAATACCGGTACGCAAGCGGCGACGTTAGTGATTCGGGCACTGGCGACAGGAGAGTTGCGTAAGCGTCAGTGGTTGGCGGTGTTATGGAAAGAGAGCCGAGTGGCAGTGTGCTTAGCCTCTGCGGTAGCGCTTGTGATGGTTGGTCGGATCTTAGTTTTTGGTGATGCTGCCAGTACCGGTGGATTTGACCTGCATACGATCGCTCTAGCGATCGCCGTTGCCTTGTTTATTCAGGTTACCTTATCGACAACATTAGGCGGAGTTCTCCCCATTATTGCGCGCGTATTTAAATTAGATCCCGCTGTATTAGTGAGCCCTGTGCTTGCTTCCATCGTCGATATTTCAGGAATGTGGATCTATTTTACCGTCGTCAACTACTTCTTGGGGCTGGCTTAACCCCCCGAGAAACAGTCGCTAGATGGTGACTCGTTGGGGTTATTGGCTTAACTCTACCACTTGTCGATAAAACCCTTCTTCAAAGCGTTGCAATGGAGAAGGTCCAGAGGGGGCTTTATTCGCTTTGGGATGATAGTCAGAGACAAATTGTACAAAGACGCTATTAGGTTTGCCCTGACTATCTAGACCATAACCTGCCATATTATAGCTACCAAACAGAGAGCCACTTTTCGCTCGGATAGATTGGCTGATCGGTGCTTTACGCATACTAGAACGGTATCGCAAAGTCCCATTCACGCCAGAAGTAGGCAAAAGAGCAATCAGGTTTAAATTTTGGTCGTTTTGATAGATATATTTGAGTACCTGAACCAGTTGATCGGCGGTCAGGCGATTATTCCTCGATAAGCCAGAACCATCTTCTAATACCGCTAAACTCAAATCTATATCCGCTTTATCTCGTAAAATTTCTTTGATTGCTTGTGTACCATTGCTAAAGGAACCCGCTTGAGCGAAATAATTCATCCCTAGGGTCTTAGTGAGACTATCGGCATAAAGGTTATTGGATTGCTGCAGCATCACGGTGAGTAGCTCGGGTAACGGCGCGGAGCGATGAACAAGTATGGTTTTTGCGTATTGGCTGTTGTTTGGAACCCCCACTTTCACTTGAGGGACAGACTTAACATTTAACTTTGCTAGTTCATCTTTAATCACAGCTTGGGTGAATAGCTGCGGAGATACCACGGCAAATTTTAATGGTAATGGGGATTGTCGATAACCGACACATCCAGAGAGTTGATAGCGATTATCTTGATAGGTGACAAGATCCAACTGACAAGGCGGTGAGTCTTCATTCGCCGTTTGGGTTACATGAACCGAGGTATTCACGGATATCGGTTGATGCTTGGGAACATTGACTCGAGTTGAGCCATCTTTATTCGTATACAGCGCACCTTGCACACAATTACCGTCCAAAGTAATCGCTGATGTCGGGGCACTGTAACACACGCCAAGAATGTCCCATGGCCAACCGACAGCGTGTTGATAGCCTGTGAACGCGCGGTTGTCTAACCAAATATGGGTGATGTTTCCGTTCGAAGATTTGGCTATCTGAGTTAATAAGCGACGCAAGTCAGCGCGAGAAAAGCTCGGGTCGCCCGAGTATTGGATAATATAATCATTGTTGAGTTTTTTTAGCTCAGTATTAAAGCGAAATTGGTCACCAAGTTGCAATTTAGCCGCCAGTGCGGTGACGACTTTAAGTGTACTCGCGGGAGGAAAAAACTGATCACTGTTGGTGGCAACCACAGGCTTTGCTGGTTCACTCAAAGGCGCTAAATAGAGCGCATGGCGTGAGCCGTAAGGCAGTATCGAGTCTGCTGCGTGAGCTTGAACGCAAAAAGCTTGAACGCACAAAATAAGTAGAGTGAATACTGAGTAGTATCCGTATCTTTGGTGGTATTTCATAAGTTATATTTGTGCATGGAGTTAGGATTATAAAGTTTAGGTTAGCAAGGCATGACAGCAAGAACAATCTTGTTGTTGGGATAGTTAATCATTTCCTTACCTTTCCCTTTATACCCGATACGACGGAGCTTACGTCGACTTAAGCGAATAAGAGTGAAAAAGTTGCTTACAGATTGGCTACCTTAATTGCACCAAATCTCACATGTTTTTCGTTTCGGTGTTGCAGTATTTTGATGAACTGAGCTATATTATCTTATTCCCTGCTAGGGCCTTCGGGCGAGTGGCAGATGCGTCATAGTGATACGCGTTCCGCATACCGTGAATATCAGTGTGAAAATTGCGCATTTTGATTCCACTTGAGCAAATCCAATTAAATTCGAAATGATACTCAGGCTTGCTTGAGTAGGTTTTTTTTGTCCAAAGAGCGCTTTGGAAAAGAGGTTGTTACAAATGGAAAAGGTTCCAATGACTGTACGTGGCGAGAAAAAGCTACGTGATGAATTAGATCGTCTACTAAAACTGCGTCCGCAAATCTCAGAAGCGATCGCTGAAGCTCGTGAGCTTGGTGATTTAAAAGAGAACGCAGAGTACCATGCTGCCCGCGAAGAGCAGGGCATTTGTGAAGCGCAAATTCGTGACATCGAATACAAGCTGTCAGTGGCTCAAGTGATTGATGTGACTAAAATGGATAACACGGGCAAGATCATCTTTGGTTCAACGGTCACGCTTATCGATATTGATACTGACGCAGAACAAACTTACCAGATTGTTGGTGATGATGAAGCGAATATTAAAGCGGGTCGTATTTCAGTTAGCTCTCCAATCGCACGTGGCTTGATTGGTAAGATGGAAGGCGATGAAGTGACCATCACCACACCAGGTGGTCAGAAAGACTTTGAAATCGACAAAGTAGAATACATCTAAGCTGCTTTGAAGGTCGGACAATATAATGACTCTGACCAGAACGAAAAAAGGTCGCTGTGCGACCTTTTTTCTGTTTCAGAGCGGATATTTCTGTGGAATATCGAATCTGTATCGATTATTTACGAGGGAGTTCGATTTTCTTTTGCTCTGACTGGCGGTAAAGTACCAAAGTTTTACCGATAACTTGTACTTTTTCAGCTTCTGTTTCACGCACAATCGCGTCAATGATAAGAAGCTTGGTGTCACGATCTTCTGATGCCACTTTAACTTTGATCAGTTCATGGTGGTCAAGAGCAATTTCGATTTCCGCTAGAACAGCCTCTGTAAGTCCGTTTGCGCCAAGCAGCACAACTGGTTTTAGAGAGTGTGCTAGGCCTTTTAAGTGCTGTTTTTGTTTGGTGCTTAAGTTCATAGCGATACCAAATTAATTTACTTTTAGGGTTGAAAAGTCGTATTTTAACGCCATCTAATCACGAAGACTATACTTAATTCATAGGGTGCCCTCTATGACATTGGATTTTTAATGAGTAAGCAAAAACATTCGGCCAGCTCAGGTCGTTGGTTAAAAGAGCATTTCGATGACAAATACGCCAATGAAGCGAGAAAAAAAGGCTTGAGATCTCGTGCTATCTTTAAAATTGAAGAGATTCATAATAAAGATAAGTTATTGAAACCAGGTATGACTGTGGTCGACTTAGGCGCCGCTCCAGGTGGTTGGTCCCAGTTTGCAGCGAAAGTGGTGGGGGATGAAGGGCAAGTCATTGCTTGTGACTTACTACCTATGGATCCCATCTCGGGCGTGAGTTTTCTTCAAGGAGACTTTCGCGATGAAGCCGTCCTTGATGCTTTACTAGAAAGAATCCAACCGGACATGGTTGACGTAGTAATGTCTGATATGGCTCCAAACATGGCTGGTAACTTATCTGTCGATCAGCCTAGAGCAATGTATCTTGTTGAACTAGCATTAGATATGTGTCGTCAAACACTGGCACCTGGTGGCAGCTTTGTGGTCAAAGTGTTCCAAGGTGAAGGGTTTGATCAATACGTTAAAGAGGTGCGTGAGGTCTTTAAAGCGGTGAAAATTCGCAAACCAGATTCGTCTCGCGCTCGTTCCAGAGAAGTTTTTGTAGTCGCAACTGGCTACAAAGGGTGAACATTAGTTTACAAAGACAAATGTAACAATGTGGCTACAGTTCGAAAACTGTAGTAATCTACTTTTAATTACAATTAGTTATTAATGAGGCTGACACCTTGAGTGACATGGCAAAAAATTTAATTTTGTGGTTGGTCATCGCCGTTGTGTTGATGTCTGTGTTCCAAAGCTTTGGACCTGGCGACAGCAATGGTAGAGCGGTGGACTACACTACGTTCGTACAGGAAGTTGGCAATGGCCAGATTCAAGAAGCGCAATTCAAAGACAGCGAGATAACTTTCACGCGTCGTGGTGGCGGTAGTCGTTTTGTGACTTACATGCCAGTTTACGATCAGAAACTGCTCGATGACCTCATTAATCAGAATGTCAAAGTGTCTGGTACTCCACCAGAAGAGCAGAGTCTGCTTGGCACTATTTTCATCTCTTGGTTCCCAATGATTCTGCTGATTGGTGTATGGATTTTCTTCATGCGTCAGATGCAAGGTGGCGGCGGCAAAGGCGCAATGTCATTTGGTAAGAGTAAAGCTCGAATGATGAGCGAAGAGCAGATAAAAACCACCTTTGCTGATGTTGCCGGTTGTGATGAAGCAAAAGAAGATGTCAAAGAGCTAGTCGATTACCTACGTGACCCGAGCCGCTTCCAGAAATTGGGTGGTAAAATCCCAACAGGTGTTCTGATGGTCGGTCCTCCGGGTACCGGTAAAACCTTGCTCGCTAAAGCGATTGCTGGTGAAGCGAAAGTTCCTTTCTTCACTATCTCTGGTTCTGACTTCGTAGAGATGTTTGTCGGTGTGGGTGCATCGCGTGTTCGTGATATGTTCGAACAAGCGAAGAAAGCCGCGCCATGTATCATCTTTATCGATGAGATCGATGCAGTCGGTCGTCAGCGTGGCGCTGGTGTCGGTGGTGGTCATGATGAACGTGAGCAAACCCTTAACCAAATGCTGGTTGAGATGGATGGCTTCGAAGGTAACGAAGGTATTATTGTTATCGCGGCAACTAACCGTCCAGACGTACTTGACCCTGCGTTACTTCGTCCTGGTCGTTTCGACCGTCAGGTCGTGGTAGGTCTACCGGATGTTCGTGGTCGTGAGCAGATCCTTAAAGTACACATGCGTAAGGTGCCACTCGCATCAGACGTAGAGCCGTCTTTGATTGCTCGTGGTACGCCAGGTTTCTCGGGTGCGGATCTTGCCAACCTTGTTAACGAAGCGGCACTATTTGCTGCACGTGGCAACAAGCGTAATGTTTCGATGGTTGAGTTTGAACTGGCTAAAGACAAAATCATGATGGGTGCTGAGCGCCGCTCAATGGTGATGTCGGAAGAGACAAAAGAGTCAACGGCCTACCACGAAGCGGGTCACGCCATTGTTGGTCGTCTTGTTCCTGAACATGATCCTGTGTACAAGGTGTCGATTATTCCACGTGGTCGTGCTTTGGGTGTGACGATGTACCTTCCTGAGCAAGATCGTGTGAGCATGTCTCGCCAGCACCTAGAATCTATGATTTCTAGCTTGTACGGTGGTCGTCTTGCTGAAGAACTGATCTACGGCAAAGATAAAGTCTCAACTGGCGCTTCAAACGATATCGAACGTGCTACTGACATTGCGCGTAAGATGGTGACTCAATGGGGTTTCTCTGAGAAGCTAGGTCCACTGCTTTATGCAGAAGACGAAGGTGAGGTTTTCCTTGGTCGTAGCGTGACCCAGACGAAACATGTCTCTGGTGAAACCGCCAAGCTTATTGATGAAGAAGTTCGCCTTCTTATTGATCGCAACTATGACCGTGCTAAGCAGATCCTAAAAGACAACATGGATATCATGCACACGATGAAAGATGCGTTGATGAAGTATGAGACGATTGATGCGGGTCAGATTGATGACTTAATGGAACGCAAGGCAGACATCCGTGAACCCGCCGGTTGGGGTGATCAGCAACGTTCACAGTCATCCGATGATGACAAACCTTCATCGGATGCGCCAGTTAAGGAAGCTGCGGAAGAATCAGCAGAACCTCAGGCTAGCGCGCAAGACTCAGAGCCGAAAGCAGAAAAAGTAAGCTCAGAAGAAATTAACAAGAAAGATTCTGAATAATCTGTCACTTTAAAGCCCCGAGCCTTGTCTCGGGGCTTTTGTCGTTATATTTAGTATGAAATTATCAGTCAATAATAAAACCCTCTCCCTGCAACAACCAGTTGTGATGGGGATACTTAATGCAACCCCTGACTCCTTTTCCGATGGTGGGCGATTCAACACGCTAGATGCCGCCGTCAAGCAAGCACAAGCGATGATCGAAGCCGGTGTTTCCATTATTGATATTGGTGGAGAGTCGACTCGTCCCGGTGCGCCCGATGTTTCGCTGCAAGAAGAGTTGCAACGGGTCATTCCTGTTATCAGCGCCATTCGAGCTCGTTCTGACGTTTGGATCTCTATCGATACCAGTAAAGCAGAAGTGATGAAGCAAGCTATTGCCGCAGGCGTTGATATCGTTAACGATGTTAGAGCATTACAAGAGCCAGGCGCTTTAGAAGTTGTCGCCGATAGTGATGTTCCCGTGTGCATTATGCATATGCAAGGGCAGCCTCGCACTATGCAGTTTGAACCTCACTATAACGATGTACTGTCGGATGTCGCTGACTTTTTAGAGCAAAGAGTCACCGAGTGCGAGCAAGCCGGTATTACCAAGCAGCGTCTGATTCTTGATCCAGGGTTTGGTTTTGGCAAAACTATGGCGCACAATTATCATCTATTAGCGCATCTTGAAAAATTTCATTGCTTTGGCTTGCCGCTGTTAGTGGGAATGTCGCGCAAATCTATGATATTCAAGAATTTGAATCGTCAACCTGTGGAATGTGTCGCGGGCAGCGTTGCCAGTGCCACTCTGGCTGCTCAGAAAGGGGCACAAATAATACGAGTGCATGATGTCGAACAAACGGTCGATGCACTAAAAATTGTACAAATGATGCAAGATAATAAATAGGAAACACTATGTCACAACGTCGCTATTTTGGTACTGATGGGGTTCGCGGAAAAGTAGGGCAATACCCAATCACGCCAGATTTTGTATTAAAACTTGGTTGGGCTGCTGGTCGTGTATTAGCCAAACAAGGCACACAAAAGGTCATTATCGGTAAGGACACGCGTATCTCCGGCTACATGCTAGAGTCGGCATTAGAAGCCGGCCTCTCTGCCGCTGGACTTAAAGCCATTTTTACTGGTCCTCTGCCAACGCCAGCGGTCGCGTACTTAACGCAAACCTTTCGTGCTGAAGCGGGCATCGTGATTTCAGCTTCCCATAACCCTTACTATGATAACGGTATCAAGTTCTTTTCTTCAGAAGGAACTAAATTACCGGATGCAATCGAATTGGCTATTGAGGCGGAGCTAGACAAAGACATTGAATGCGTTGATTCAGCCAGCCTAGGTAAAGCGAGTCGTCTAACTGATGCGGCGGGTCGCTATATTGAATTCTGCAAAAGCACTTTTCCACACCATTTAAGCCTTGATGGTCTTAGAATTGTTGTCGATTGTGCTCATGGTGCCACTTACAAAATCGCACCTGCGGTATTTAGTGAACTGGGTGCCGAAGTGATCACTATGGGAGCAGAACCAAACGGAACCAACATCAATGACAAAGTTGGTGCGACTGATGTTGCCGCAATTCAAGCAAGAGTCGTTGAGGAAAAGGCTGATCTTGGTTTAGCTTTCGATGGTGACGGTGACCGTATTATGATGGTTGATCATCTCGGTAACAAGATTGATGGTGACCAGATCGCTTATATTATTGCTCGTGATGCGTTGCGACGTGGTGAGCTTAAAGGCGGTGTCGTTGGTACCTTGATGACTAACCTTGGCATGGAAAACGGTCTTAAAAAATTAGGTATTCCATTTGCAAGAGCAGCGGTGGGTGATCGCTACGTGATGGAGTTGCTGAAACAAAATGATTGGCGCATTGGCGCAGAAAACTCAGGTCACGTTATTTTATTGGATAAGGTGACCACAGGTGATGCGATTGTTGCAGCACTGCAAGTGTTGGTTTCTGTAATTGATGCAAAGATGTCGCTAAATGAACTTGCCAGCGGTATGACGCTTTACCCTCAAGTGCTGATCAATGTGCGTTTTAGCGGTGATGCTAACCCATTAGAGGCAGAAACCGTGAAGCAAGCCGTGCAGTCGGTAGAAGAGCAATTGGGCGACAGTGGTCGTGTGCTACTAAGAAAATCCGGCACTGAACCTTTATTGCGCGTTATGGTGGAAGGAGAAAACCAAGAACAGGTTCAGTCTTGTGCGCAATATATCGCGGATATTGTCACAGCAAACTGTTAGCCACCTTCGATAGTAAATTCATGGCAATAAACCCCTTTTGGTTATTGCCGTTTTTCTATATGATGACCGTCATTCTTACTGGTTAATTGTTATTTGACCTTTTTTTGAGCGTTCGATAGCTCAGTTAAGGGTTTTTAGTATATTTAGCTTGTCAGTCAGTAAAGCTTTCGTTAGTATGGCTCCGCCTTGAATTAGGCGATAATGGCCAGCTTATCTTTGAGTTAACCCTTAGGGCAAAAGAAAGCGGCGCTGGCTCAACAATATGGAACATAGGTGGATACATGATTCAAGTTCTACTTGTGATTTATCTCGTTGCAGCGCTTGGTGTTATTGGCCTGGTGTTGATTCAACAAGGTAAAGGCGCAGATATGGGAGCCTCATTCGGTGCTGGCGCGTCAAACACAGTGTTTGGTGCTAGCGGCTCAGGTAACTTCCTAACTCGAATGACTGCATTTTTTGCAATTGCATTTTTCGCAATCAGCCTTATTTTGGGTAACATGTATACCCAAAAAGGTGAATCTCAATGGGTTGACCCTTCTCTAGGTCAAACAGTTGAGCAAGTGCAAGATGCTGCGAGCGGAATTCCAGCTGAAAAAGCAGACGAAATCCCTCAATAAGAGATTTTTTGTTGCCGAGATGGTGAAATTGGTAGACACGCTAGCATGAGGTGCTAGTGCCTTTGGTGTGAGGGTTCGAGTCCCTCTCTCGGCACCATTATTTATAAACTTGTAATACAGATTGCAGTGCGTATAATGCACAGCAAGTCGGACGCGGGGTGGAGCAGTTTGGTAGCTCGTCGGGCTCATAACCCGAAGGTCGTCGGTTCAAATCCGGCCCCCGCAACCAATACTTTCCGAGTATTGATGGATTGCAAGTTTAGCAGTGTGAAAAAATCACTGCACACTAGATGAACTGATTCTATAGTTTAGAGGGGTTTGTCAGTGTATCAGGGTCCAGCAATAAAAAACCCCGACTTTCGGGGTTTTTTATTATCTATACTTTTAAGTTAGATTTTGAGTGTAGATACAAATGCTTGGGATTTAAATTGGGCTATATGCCCTTTTTTTGTTTCTGGAGTGGTTAAATGACTGGTTTAGAAAGACAACTAACAGAATTACTCGAAGCGCCTGTAGAGGCATCTGGCTACGAGCTTGTAGGGTTAGAGTTTATCCGTGCTGGAGAGCACTCAACACTACGAATCTTCATCGATCATGAAAATGGTATTACTGTTGACGACTGCGCAGAAGTGAGCCGTCAAGTCAGTGCCGTGATGGATGTTGAAGACCCAATTACCGTGGCTTATAACCTAGAGGTGTCTTCACCAGGATTAGAAAGACCACTTTTCAAGTCTGCACATTACGAACAGTTTATTGGTCACGAGGTCAGTATCGTTCTGAAAATGGCAGTGGGTAACCGTCGTAAATGGAAAGGCACTATCCAATCTGTTGATGGCGAAACCGTTACCATCCTTGCCGACGGCAACGAAGAAGAAATGGTGTTAAGCAACATTTCTAAAGCTAACCTTATCCCTAAATTTTAGGTCCCTAATAATAAAAGCTTAGAGGCTAGATAAATGAGTAAAGAAATTTTAGCGGTAGTAGAGGCGGTTTCAAACGAGAAAGCCGTACCTCGTGAGCGAATTTTTGAAGCGCTAGAGACTGCACTTGCAACCTCGACTAAGAAAAAACGCGAAATCGAAATCGACGTTCGTGTTGCTATCGACCGCAAAACCGGTGAATTTGATACTTTCCGTCGTTGGATGGCTGTCGAAGAAGTTGAATTTCCAACCAAAGAAATCTCAATTGAAGCAGCGCAATATGACGATGAAACCATTCAAATTGGCGACTTTGTAGAAGAGCAGATTGAATCAGTAAAATTCGACCGCATTACGACTCAAACCGCTAAGCAAGTAATTGTTCAGAAAGTTCGCGAAGCAGAGCGTGCGCAAATCGTTGAACAATTTATCGACAATGAAGGCGACCTAGTAACGGGTGTGGTTAAGAAAGTTAACCGTGAAACCATTATTCTCGATCTTGGTAACAACGCTGAAGCGGTAATCCTACGTGATGACCAACTTCCTCGTGAAAACTTCCGCCCAGGTGACCGTGTCCGTGGTCTATTGTATGCAGTACGCCCTGAAGCGCGTGGTTTCCAGCTGTTCATTACTCGTTCTAAACCAGAAATGCTGGCTGAGCTATTCCGTGTAGAAGTGCCAGAAATCGCTGAAGAGCTTATCGAGCTTAAAGCGGCAGCTCGCGATCCAGGTTCTCGTGCAAAAATTGCCGTGAAGACCAACGACAAACGTATCGACCCAGTCGGTGCTTGTGTGGGTATGCGTGGTGCACGTGTACAAGCCGTGTCAGGTGAACTAGGCGGTGAGCGTATTGATATCGTTCTTTGGGACGATAACCCAGCACAATTTGTAATCAACGCGATGGCACCCGCTGATGTGGCTTCTATCATCGTTGATGAAGATGCGCACGCAATGGATATCGCGGTTGAAGCAGATAACCTTGCACAAGCCATCGGTCGTAGCGGTCAAAACGTTCGTCTTGCTTCTCAGCTAACAGGCTGGGAACTGAACGTAATGACAGTGGCAGACCTAGAGAAGAAACACCAAGAAGAAGCCGTCGCTTCGATTGAAAACTTCATGAAGTATCTTGATATCGAACAAGACTTCGCGGAGCTATTAGTAGAAGAAGGTTTCTCAACGCTTGAAGAAGTCGCATACGTTCCCGTTGCTGAACTTCTAGAAGTTGATGGTCTAAACGAAGAACTCGTAGAAGAACTCCGTACCCGTGCTAAAGATGCACTGACTACCCTTGCTCTAGCGCAAGAAGAATCTTTCGACGGCGTTGAGCCAGCTGAAGATCTACTTGCACTTGAAGGTTTAGAACGCGAAATGGCGTTTAAACTGGCAGCAAAAGGTGTAGCGACTCTGGAAGACCTTGCTGACCAAGGTGTTGACGAACTAGAGGGCATCGAGGGACTAACAGAAGAGCGCGCAGGTGAGCTGATCATGGCTGCACGTAACATCTGTTGGTTCGGCGACGAAGAATAATAATCAGCAAGGAGGTAGTTGCATGACAGAACTTACAGTTAAAGCACTTAGCGAAGAGATTGGTACGCCAGTCGAACGCCTAGTAGAACAACTTGCTGATGCTGGTTTTAAAAAATCAGCAAGCGATCAAGTGAACGATGAAGAGAAGCAAGCGCTTCTAGCTCACTTGAAAAAAGAACATGGTGACACATCTGGTGATTCAGAGCCTACACGTCTAACGCTTCAGCGTAAGACTCGTAGCACACTGTCAGTTTCTGCTGGCGGTGGTAAGAGCAAAGATGTGCAAGTAGAAGTACGCAAGAAACGTACTTATGTAAAGCGCAGTGCAATCGACGAGCAAGCGAAACGTGAAGCTGAGGAAGCAGCGACGCGTGAGGCAGAAGAACGTGCAAAACGTGAAGCCGAAGAGCAAGCTAAACATGATGCTGCAGAAGAAGCAAAGCGCCAAGCTGAAGAACAAGCAAAGCGAGAAGCTGAAGAAAAGCGTTTAGCTGAGGAAGCAGCAAAACGCGAAGCTGATGAAAAACGTAATGTTCAACCGACAGCAGAAAAGCGCGACGAAGCAGAAAAGGCTAAGAAACAAATGAATGCAAAGAATGCTGAAGCGAAGAAAGAAGCAGATGAGCTGAAACGCCGTCAGGAAGAAGAAGCGCAACGCAAGGCAGAAGCTGAAGCTGCACGCCTTGCTGAAGAAGCGCGTAAACTGGCGGAAGAAAACGCCGCTCGCTGGTCGGAACAAGAAAAGAAATCGCAAGACGGCGATAAAGGTGACTACCATACAACGACCTCGACCTACGCTCGTGAAGCAGAAGATGCTCAAGATCGTAGCGAAGAGAAGAAACCACGTCGTCGTAAGAAGAAGTCTGCACAAGATAAAGACGATTCTCGCCCGAACAGCAATCGTGGCGCTCGCAACCAACGTGGTAAGCGAGGCAAACTTGCTAAACCAACATCAATGCAGCACGGCTTCGATAAGACGGCGACTGTTGCTAAGCAAGATATTGTTATCGGTGAAACGATCGTTTTATCTGAGCTAGCTCAGAAGATGACGGTTAAAGCAACCGAGGTTATCAAGGTGATGATGAAGATGGGCGCGATGGCGACTATCAACCAAGTTATCGACCAGGAAACTGCACAACTTGTTGCTGAAGAAATGGGTTATAAGGTTGTTCTTCGTAAAGAGAATGAACTGGAAGAAGCGGTACTGTCTGACCGTGATAGCACAGCTGAAGCAGTGCCACGTGCACCTGTTGTGACTATCATGGGTCACGTTGACCACGGTAAGACATCGACGCTTGACTATATTCGTCGTACACACGTTGCATCTGGCGAAGCGGGTGGTATTACCCAACATATTGGTGCTTACCACGTAGAAACTGACAACGGTATGATTACCTTCCTTGATACTCCTGGACACGCAGCCTTTACGGCAATGCGTGCTCGTGGTGCTCAAGCGACGGATATCGTTGTTCTTGTTGTTGCTGCAGACGATGGCGTGATGCCGCAAACAATCGAAGCAATCCAGCACGCGAAAGCTGCCGGCGTGCCTCTGATTATTGCTGTGAACAAGATCGATAAAGAAGACGCGAATCCAGATAACGTTAAGAATGAGCTTGCTCAATATGACGTTATTCCTGAAGAGTGGGGCGGTGAGAACATGTTTGTTCACATCTCTGCAAAACAGGGTACTAACATCGAAGGTCTGTTAGAAGCTATCCTTCTTCAATCTGAAGTTCTAGAGCTTACCGCAGTCGCTGAAGGCATGGCTTCTGGTGTTGTTGTTGAATCTCGCCTAGATAAAGGTCGTGGTCCAGTAGCAACGGTACTTGTTCAATCAGGTACGCTAAACAAAGGCGATATCGTTCTTTGTGGTCAGGAATATGGTCGTGTTCGTGCGATGCGTGACGAGCTAGGTAAAGAGATCACTCAAGCTGGTCCATCTATTCCTGTGGAAATCCTAGGTCTTTCAGGCGTGCCATCTTCAGGTGATGAAGCGACAGTTGTACGTGATGAGCGTAAAGCGCGTGAAGTTGCTAACTACCGTGCTGGTAAGTTCCGTGATGTGAAACTTGCTCGTCAGCAGAAATCTAAACTAGAAAACATGTTCTCGAACATGACGGCTGGTGAAGTGGCTGAGCTAAACGTAGTACTGAAAGCGGACGTACAAGGTTCTGTAGAAGCGATTGCTGACTCTCTACTGAAACTGTCTACTGACGAAGTTAAAGTAAATATCGTTGGTTCTGGTGTTGGTGGTATTACTGAAACTGATGCTGTACTGGCTGAAGCTTCAAATGCAATCATCCTTGGCTTTAACGTACGTGCGGATGCGTCTGCTCGTCGTGCTATCGAGTCTGCAAGTGTTGACCTACGTTACTACTCAATTATTTATCAATTGATTGACGAAGTTAAACAAGCAATGGGCGGTATGCTTGCTCCAGAATTCAAGCAAGAGATCATTGGTCTTGCTGAAGTTCGTGACGTATTTAAGTCACCGAAACTGGGCGCAATCGCTGGTTGTATGGTTACTGAAGGTCTGATTAAGCGTAACAACCCAATCCGCGTTCTACGTGAAAACGTTGTTATCTACGAAGGTGAACTAGAGTCACTACGTCGCTTTAAAGATGACGTTCAAGAAGTTAAGAACGGCTACGAATGTGGTATCGGCGTTAAGAACTACAACGATGTGCGCGTTGGCGACCAAATCGAAGTATTCGAGATCGTTGAAATCAAACGTACTCTAGACTAATTGACAAAATCACTACTCAGAATTTTAATTGAGTAGTGATGGTTGTTTAATACACCATGGGGGGCGCAAGCCCCCCATTTTTCCTATAGAGAGAAAAGAAATGTCAAAAGAATTTAGCCGCACGCAACGTGTTGCGCAGCAATTACAAAAAGAATTGGCGCTGATCCTTCAGCGCGAAGTTCGTGATTCTCGCCTGGGTATGGTGACTATCTCCGATGTTGAGGTATCTCGTGACCTAGCTTATGCAAAAGTATTTGTGACTTTCCTGTGTGTGGGTGAGCAAACGCCAGAATCGAGCATTGCTGCTTTACGTGAACATGAAACACATATTCGTATGATGTTAGGCAAGCGTATTCGCCTGCGTCTGACGCCAGAAGTTCGTTTCCAGTATGACAACACTCTGGTAGAAGGGATGCGTATGTCGAACCTAGTGAGCGAAGTGCTGAGCGAAGATAAACGTAAACAGCAAGAATCTGGTCGCGAGGATGAACTGGATCAGGGAGAGGATAAGTAATGGCTCGTCGTCGTAAAGGTCGTCCAGTACATGGAGTGGTTCTGTTAGATAAGCCAACAGGCATTTCATCGAACGACGCACTGCAAAAAGTAAAGCGTATCTACTTTGCTGACAAAGCAGGCCATACAGGCGCACTCGACCCTTTAGCGACGGGCATGTTACCGATCTGCCTTGGTGAAGCCACCAAATTTTCTCAGTTTCTGCTCGACTCCGATAAGCGCTATCGCGTGATTGCTAAACTGGGCGAGCGCACCAATACCTCCGACTCAGATGGTGAAGTGGTAGAAACGCGAGAGATTAATGTTGATCAAGCGCTGCTTGAAAGCTGCATTGATAAATTCCGTGGTGAAACCGATCAAGTGCCATCCATGTTCTCCGCGCTTAAGTATCAGGGCAAGCCTCTGTATGAATATGCGCGACAAGGTATTGAAGTACCGCGTGAGTCGCGCAAGATCAACGTGTACGAAATCATCCTCCATCGTTTTGAAGGGGATGAGGTCGAGATGGAAGTCCACTGTTCCAAAGGGACTTACATTCGAACTATCGTGGATGACTTAGGAGAGATGCTAGGTTGTGGCGCCCACGTGACGATGCTTCGTCGCACAGAGGTGGCTAACTACCCCTACGACAAGATGGTGACACTTGAGCAACTTAATGAGTTGTTAGAGCAAGCTCATCGAGAAGAGCGCAGTCCAAGTGAACTGCTGGACTCTCTGCTATTGCCGGTGGATACCGCGGTAGAAGATTTACCAGAGGTTAACTTGATTGCCGATCTTGCCGATATGGTTCAACACGGTCAGCCGGTGCAAGTGTTCGGTGTAGAAGCGGATGGTCCTCTTCGTTTGACCATGGGTGATGAACGAGTATTTATCGGCGTTGGTGAGATTAATGACGACGGTAAAATCGCGCCGAAACGCTTGGTGGTTTTCCGCTAATATTGGTTGGCATCTACATGCCTATACCCGTTTGCGAAAAGCCGTGTGAAACGGCTTGCGAATGTTGGGATTATTCCCTATAATCCCGCTTCCTCGTGCTGGCTGAATCAGAGATTGGCAGCACAGTGTTTAACTTAACTCTTTAGGAGAGAATTATGTCTCTGAATGCAGAAACTAAAGCAGCAATCGTTGCAGAATACGCTCAAGGTGAAGGCGATACCGGTTCACCAGAAGTTCAAGTAGCTCTACTTACCGCTTCTATCAACCACCTACAAGGTCACTTTAAAGCGCACAAAGGCGATCACCACAGCCGTCGTGGTCTACTACGTATGGTTTCTCGCCGTCGTAAGCTTCTTGACTACCTGAAAGGCAAAAACCTTTCTCGTTACCAAGATCTAATCAAGCGTCTAGGCCTACGTCGCTAATCAGCGGCTGCATAGAACAGTTTGTCAAAAAAGGGGCTTAAAGCCCCTTTTTTGTTGCCCGTTACTTATTTTAATTGCTATAGCTTAGCCAAATCCTTTTTATACCGTTATACTACGCACGGTAAAATTCCTCTCTTGGAATTTGTTCAACAGTAACTCATAGCATTACAGTCAACCACGTCGACCAACAGGTCGCGACTATTCAAAATGAATTCGCTTTGCTGAAGTTCATTTTCACTAGTCGCGATTTGTGATGCCTGAGTTCCAATTAATCTGAAGCTAATGGTCATCAACACAGATAGCCTATAGCGACAAAAGGAATAACAATGTTCGAAAAACCAGTTGTTAAAACGTTCCAGTACGGTAACCACACAGTTACTCTAGAGACTGGCGTTATTGCACGTCAAGCTACTGCTGCCGTTATGGTAACAATGGACGATACGTCAGTATTCGTTTCTGTAGTAGGTAAAAAAGAAGCAGTAGAAGGTCAAGACTTCTTCCCGCTAACGGTAAACTACCAAGAGCGTACTTACGCTGCAGGTAAAATCCCTGGTGGTTTCTTCAAGCGTGAAGGTCGTCCTTCTGAAGGTGAAACACTAACGGCTCGTCTAATCGACCGTCCAATCCGTCCTCTTTTCCCTGACTCGTTCAAAAACGAAGTTCAAGTTATCGCTACAGTAATGTCTGTAAACCCAGACGTTCAACCTGACATGGTAACAATGATCGGTACTTCTGCAGCGCTTGCTATCTCGGGTATCCCGTTCAACGGTCCTATCGGTGCAGCACGTGTTGGTCACATCGACGGTCAACTAGTACTTAACCCAAGCAACACTGAGCTAGAAACGTCTAAGCTTGACCTTGTTGTTTCAGGTACTGAAGGCGCTGTTCTTATGGTTGAGTCTGAAGCAGACAACCTAACAGAAGAAGAGATGCTATCAGCAGTAGTATTTGGTCACGATCAACAGCAAGTTGTTATTAACGCGATCAACGAATTCGCAGCTGAAGTTGCAACTCCAGCATGGGATTGGGTTGCTCCAGCAGAGAACACTGCGCTTAACACTCGTATCGCTGAACTAGCAGAAGCTAAGCTGGTTGAAGCTTACCAAATTACTGAGAAAATGACTCGTTACGATCGCATCCATGCAATCGCAGCTGAAGTTAACGCAGTACTAGTGTCTGAAAACGAAGAAGTGAACCTAAAAGAAGTTCACTCTATCTTCCACGATCTAGAGAAAACAGTAGTACGCCGCAGCATCATTGCTGGTAATCCACGTATCGACGGTCGTGAAAAAGACATGGTTCGTGCGCTAGACGTACGTACTGGTGTTCTTCCACGTACTCACGGTTCATCTCTATTCACTCGTGGTGAAACTCAAGCTATCGTTACTGCTACTCTTGGCACGCAGCGTGACGCACAAATCATCGATGAGCTAACGGGTGAGCGTAAAGATCACTTCCTACTACACTACAACTTCCCTCCATACTGTGTTGGCGAAACGGGTTTCGTAGGTTCTCCTAAGCGTCGTGAAATCGGTCACGGTAAACTAGCTAAGCGTGGTATTGCTGCGGTAATGCCATCTGTAGATGAGTTCCCATACACTGTACGTGTTGTATCAGAAATCACAGAATCTAACGGTTCTTCTTCAATGGCTTCTGTATGTGGTACTTCTCTTGCGCTTATGGACGCTGGTGTTCCAATCAAGTCTTCTGTTGCGGGTATCGCAATGGGTCTTGTTAAAGAAGGCGACGATTTCGTTGTTCTTTCTGACATCCTTGGTGACGAAGACCACCTAGGTGACATGGACTTTAAAGTAGCAGGTACTAACACGGGTATCACTGCACTTCAAATGGACATCAAGATCGAAGGTATCACTAAAGAGATCATGCAAATTGCTCTTAACCAAGCGCAAGGTGCACGTAAGCACATCCTGTCTGTAATGGATGAAGCGATTTCTGGTGCTCGTGAAGATATTTCTCAATTCGCGCCTCGTATCCATACGATGAAGATCAGCTCTGAGAAGATCAAAGACGTTATCGGTAAAGGTGGTGCGGTTATCCGTCAGCTAACTGAAGAAACCGGTACGACTATCGAAATCGAAGATGACGGTACGATTAAGATTGCTGCTACTGACAACGATCAAGCGCAAGACGCAATCAAGCGTATTGAAGCAATCACTGCAGAAGTTGAAGTTGGTAAGATCTACACAGGTAAAGTCGCACGACTAGCGGACTTCGGTGCGTTTGTAACTGTTCTTCCTGGTAAAGATGGTCTGGTACACATTTCTCAAATCGCTCAAGAGCGTGTAGAGAAAGTCAGTGACTACCTGAAAGAAGGTCAAGAAGTACAAGTTAAAGTACTTGAGATCGACCGTCAGGGCCGTGTACGTCTAAGTATGAAAGAAGCGGTTGAGCAACCCGCTGCTGAAGAAAAAGCGTCTGACGCAGAATAATTAGTTTTTCTAGACTATTGTTCTTAAAAGCGTGATATAAAAGAGGGCTGCGGCCCTCTTTTTTTATGTGCAAGGATTGTATCTCGAGTTCACCGCTTGGATTTAGGCTCAGTGATGCGAGATGTAAGGAGATACCAATAGTGAAGTTGTTTCAAATAGCCAGTTTATGTTGTTCGTTGTTATTGCTGGGAGGGTGTGTTTCAAATCAAACCTCTTCTAATGAACAATGGCTAAACCCTCCGATGGCAAAGCCAGAGAGAGCTAATGTTCAATACGAGATTCAAATAGCGCGCCTATCGCAATTATTATCGCGCAGTGATCTTGATGATGATCTAAGAGCCAAAATGTATTTCGAGAGAGGGAGTTATTATGATTACCTTGGATTGAGAAACCTTGCCCAATTAGACTTCAACTATTCGTTGCAATTGAATCCCGCACAACCAGCGGTGTTTAATTCTCTAGGGTTGTTTTATACCCAGATTGGTGATTTTGACTCTGCCTATGAAGCCTTTGAATCAACACTAGAGCTTGACCCTAAAGTAACAGCCGCGATACGAAATCGTGCGATAGCCCTTTATTACGGCAACCGTATTCCTCTTGCGCTCGAAGGTATGCAGACCTTTTACCAACAAGATCCCAGTGATCCTTACCGGGTGCTGTGGCTATACATCATTGAACAGCAGCAATCACCAGAAAAAGCGTTTAATAATCTACAACTACGCTATCAAGCCCGTAATGTTAACAATGACGATTGGGCTTGGGTATTAGTTGCACTGATGCTTAACGATATCCCTGAGGAACACGCTTTCCAGTATGCGATCAATACCATTCCTGATAGCTCCAATACGGTATTGGCAGAGCGATTGACCGAGATCTATTTCTATCTGGCAAAGCGTCAGCAAATAGCTGGAGACTATATTGGTGCATTTTCACTCTATAAACTCTCTCTCGCTCAAGGTGTTTATGATTTCATTGAAAATAGATACGCTCATATCGAGACCAACAGAATCATTAACGCAGTACAAGCGATGAATGAGTCACAAGTAGAGCAGTAAACACAACCAACGAGATTGTTCCTTCATAGAAAGCACCATGTTTAACAAACGGGTGCTTTTTTTGTTGTCGTTGCCTTGTCTACAAACCAAGCAAATCTCACTCAACCTCGCATCTTGAGGTGACTTGGATATACCATTGAGACAATAAATTCTATTGAAACTACACACTGATATTGGTAAATTAGTTAACCTTACTAACTAAATGAGAAAGTCATGTCGATAGAAGCAAACCTAGAGAAGTTAGAGCGGTTAGCCTCAAAAATATGGCGAACCCATGCCAAAGAAGATCCCTTGGCTCATTTGAATTTCAATGAATATGATTACTTGAAAGCGGTTCAATCGTGGGGAGAGCCAATAAGGTTGACGGATCTTGCTGCACAGCTCAATGTTTCCAAGCCCTCAGCCACGACAATGGTGCAGCGTCTGGAAAGAAAAGGTTTAGTTGCCCGTATTCCTTGCGTAGAGGATGCACGATCTAAGCGCGTGATATTAACCGATAAGGCATTGACGTCACTGAGCAGTGAGACTGAAATTTATGGCTTGCTGGCAAAGCGCCTGAGTCATTCGCTTGATAGTGATGAATATGCACAACTGCAGCAGTTACTCGAAAAAGCATTAGGCTAATCAATTTGACCATTTAGTTAGCTTTGTTAACTAAATGGTGCGTTGTGGTAAATTTAAGATGGTGTTATGAACAATCTATCAATTCAAAAACAGTTTTGGCGCTATGCCATACCGACGGTTGCCGCGATGCTGGTCAATGGCTTATACCAAGTCGTCGATGGCATTTTTATTGGTCAGTTTATGGGGGCGAGCGGGCTAGCGGGTATTAATGTGGCTTGGCCGGTGATTGGTTCTATTCTTGGCTTAGGTATGATGATCGGTGTCGGTACTGGTGCGCTTGCCTCGATTCGTCTTGGTGAAGAAGATCGTGATGCCGCCAAGCAAATCTTGGCGACAGGTATGATGACATTGGCGCTTTGTGCGCCGATAGTGGCGATACTTCTATGGCAGTTTTCTCACCAGTTCCTTGCTTGGCAAGGGGTGGACGGTGAGATCTATGCAATGGGTATGCAGTACTTAGACGTTTTGATTTTTGGTGCGGTTTTTACCCTCGGATCCATTGCGACGCCTTTTCTAATTCGCAACGACGATAGCCCCAATATTGCTACTGCATTAATGGTATTGGGGGCGGTGGTCAATATTGTTTTGGATTACCTGTTTATTGCCGTGTTTGATTGGCAATTAGCCGGAGCTGCGTTAGCGACCCTGATTGCACAGGGCGTGGTGACGGTGTTGGGCATTGGCTACTTCTTCTCAAGATACGCGAAGATGCGCCTATCAGTGAGTGATTTTCGTTTTCGATTGACTGTGTTACCTAGGATCATGGCGATTGGTTTAGCCAGTTTCTTTATGTACGCCTATGGTTCGATTATGGTGGCTGTTCATAACGCTCTGTTCGCGACTTATGGAGATATGGTGCTGATAGGTTCCTATGCCATTTTAGGTTATATCGTCGCTTTCTACTATTTGATAGCGGAAGGGTTAGCCAACGCGATGCAGCCGCTTGTCAGTTTTAACTATGGGGCGAGAAAACAGCAAAATATCAAGCATTTGTTTAATATTACCATCGTCAGCGCCGTGGGTATTGGTGTGTTATTTTTGGTGTTACTTAACCTCTTTCCTTACCATACGGTGTCTATTTTTAATTCGACAGATACGTCGCTTATCGACAATACCGTGCTAGGTATTCGATTACATCTATTCGCGCTATTTTTGGATGGGATGATCGTTGTCATCGCGGCTTACTATCAAGCGATAGGTTACACTAAGAAAGCGCTGTTTGTGACGGTAGGCAATATTGCCATTCAACTGCCATTTCTTTATGTATTACCGAAATTGTGGGGAGTCACCGGAGTGTGGATTGCGTATCCAATCTCTAATATTGTTCTCGGGGTTGTGGTGGCAATGATGATAATTCGTGATTTAAAACGCTTATTACCGAGTCACCCAAAGCCAGCGATGTAAAAAATGGGTCTTAACTGACCCATTTTTATTACTGCCATTCATTCTTAGACTTGCTTGACCTCTAAACCTGCGATTTGATGCCAATAGCCGTTGCATTGATGAGGTAAGGCTTGTTCGGGTTTAGAGCCATCTTCGTTGGCTCTAAAGCGATCCACTTGAGTGAAGGTTTCTAAACCCAGCGGGCTAAGGCGAACAACATCGACGAGCCCTTGCATGGATTTTAGATCATTGACTAAGTTGTATTGATAGCCGGATTGAGTCTGAATGCCGTTGAGATTAAACACCGACTGACCCTCTTGGCTTTCGACCTGCAACCCGGTTGGGTAGCGAATACAGCAGGTTTCGCAGTCATCTTTGGCTTTATTTTCGGCACGAGCAGTAAAGCAGCGGGCGGAATAAGCAAGAGGAAGATAACCGTGACTAAAGACCTCGACTTCAAACTTATCGCGAATACCAAGAGACTCTGCTTGAGATAACGCATCAACCAACCATTCTCGTGACAGTTCAACTGGCATGCACCAGCGAATCATCCCTTGTTGAGTGAAAAGTTTAAGCGTATGGGCGTTATAAGCGTTTACCGCAGGACCAACAATGAAAGGCACTTTCTTTTCATGCGCTAACTGAATAGCGGATACGTCATTGGCTTCAATCGAAAAATCACCGTTATCAATGTACTTTTTCATGACATTGACCTCGCTGGGTGCTTCGAGCAGGGCCATGGTTGAAATAACCACTTCCTTGCCTGCGGCACTGAGTTCTTTGGCTATCTCTAACCAATGACCTGCTTTCATTTCACGACGTTTGGAGCAAACCGTCTCACCTAGATAGATAATATCAGCGGAGCTAGATTTGGCTTGCTGATAAAAATCTTCCACATTCTGTTTTGGCCAAAAATAGAGGATTGGGCCTAATGCATACTTCATAACTGGACTCTCTATTGCCATTTTCTGTGATAAGCGCCAAGGGTGGTCTGTGTCCCTTCTGAGACATTCGCTAACGCTTGATCCCAGTGAGCTTTCACCTGATATTGTTGCGGGTCACGTTGGTAACTGTCGATGGCTTCACGCCATGTACGCGTGACTTGCTCAACGTAAGCTGGGCTGCGTTGTCGACCTTCAATTTTGACCGAAGCAACGTTAGCGGCAAATAACTCAGGAAGCATAGAAAGGGTATTTAAGCTGGTGGGCTCTTCAAGCGCATGGTAGCGTTTACGACTGCCATCAATTTCTGCTTCAAAGCGACCCTTACATAGCGTGGGATAACCCGCATTCTCCCCTGTGGAATAACGATCAATAAGAATATCGTTGAGGCGTGATTCCAATCCTTGTTCGGTTTCCTGCCAGCGTACATATTTAGCCGGTGAACAGGCACCGACAGTATTTGGCGACTCACCCGTCAGGTAAGAAGATAGATAGCATCGTCCTTCGGACATGATGCATAAGCTACCGAAAGCGAACACCTCTAACTCGACGTTCGACGTCATGTTACGTGAGAGCTGCTTGACCTGATGAATGGATAAAACCCTTGGCAATACCACGCGTTTGACATTGAAGTTTTGCTGATAAAAGTCGATAGCCGAAACATTGGTTGCGGAAGCTTGTACTGAAAGGTGCAGCTCTAAATGTGGGTATTTACGCGCAGCATAATCAAGGATAGCGACATCGGCAACAATCAGTGCATCGACGCCCAAGGACGCCGCTTGGTCAACCGCATTGGTCCAACGTTCAAAGCCATTGGGATGAGCAAAGGTATTTAATGCAATGTGGATTTTTTTGTTGCGATCGTGCACGTACTGCACCGCTTTATCTAACTTTTTTCCTGTAAAGTTAAGACCAGCAAAGTGGCGAGCGTTAGTGTCGTCTTTAAAGCCGATGTAGACTGCATCTGCTCCGCAGTCTATGGCAGTCTTTAATGCAGGTAAGTTGCCTGCTGGGCACAAGAGTTCCATATTCTTAATACAATGATATTTTTAGTAGCAGGCATTTTAAAAAGAAACGTTAAGCGCCTATTTGATGTGGGGCATATTTAGGGGAATAAGTGAAGATTAATACCCAAGTATTCACTTGGGTATTTGGGGCTAATTTCGATGGCGACGACTTTGAGCGAATAAAGCCTCAACTTCATGCCTAGGCTGTGGGCGATGGAAATGAAACCCTTGAATTGAGTTACAGTTTAAATTCGACAGTAACGTCGCTTGATGGCGAGTCTCTACCCCTTCGGCTACCACGGTTAAGTTGAGTGATTTACCAAGATTAATGATGTTCTCTATCACCGTTAACTGTTTGGGCAGAGTGTCGATGTCCATAATAAAGGCACGGTCAATCTTGAGCTCATCGATAGGGAAGTGCGCAAGATAGGACAAGGAAGAGTAGCCAGTACCAAAGTCATCGATTGACAGGGCGAACCCCAGTTTTTTGATCGCATCCAGCATTTGCAAAGTGTGCTCACTGTTACTCATTACTGCACTTTCAGTCAGCTCGAAGGTAATACAACTCGGATCCAGCCCAGTACTCTTTAGCAGCTTCTCCATGTAATCGATGAGCTTAGGGTTACCAAATTGTTCTGGTGATAGGTTAATGGCAACCCGTCCAGGTAATATGCCTTGTAATTTCCAACGCTTAACGGTATTGAAAACTTCACGCATGACTACACGACCTAAGGTTTCAATTAAGCCCGCTTGCTCAGCTACCGGGATAAAAGAGCCCGGACTGATATAGCCTTCAACAGGATGTTTCCAGCGAACCAGTGCCTCTGCACCATTAATGCTAAAGTCACGAGCATTCACTTTTGGTTGATACCAAACCTCAAGACCGTTCTGCTGTAACGCTTTTTGTAATTCAATTTCCATCCAAAGCCTCATACGGGCTTCTTTATTCATCTGGTCATTAAACTTAATCAGTCGGTTGCGACCGCGTGCTTTTGCCTCATACATAGCGGTATCGGCATTTTGCAGTAAGATTCGTGGATCATTACCATCTTGCGGGTAGTTAACACTACCGATAGAGCAGGCAAGTCGTTTGCTAAAGTGGTGCAGGTCAAACGGTTGGTTAATCAAGCTGATGATTTTATCAGCCAGCGTTTCTGCGGCACTGGCCGTCTCTGGTTCAGGAAGGATAATACCGAATTCGTCTCCTCCTAAATGAGCCAATACAGCCTCTTGAGGAAGATGACGCTTTAATCTTGAAGAGACTTCTTGAATCACGCGGTCACCAATATGGTGTCCCAGTGAGTCATTGATGTTTTTAAAGTTATCGATGTCAAGATAGAGCATAACCAGCGGCACTTTTTTCTGGATAAAGCCATCGAGACAACGGGTAAAGCCCAAACGGTTATAGAGTTTGGTCAATGTGTCGATATTGATGTCTTCATTGCCGCTCTGCGAAACTGGCTTAGGCTTATCATCCAGATCTTGAATTAAGATAAGATACGCACTTTGACCAAGCATGTTCGCGTGGTCGATATGCAGAGACAAACGACGGTTTGCGCCACAGTAATCGCTGGTATTAAAGTACAAAGGTTGTTGAGATTGCCCATCGTCGAAGGATAGTTTTGCGCTGCGATTGGTTTTAGGATCAACTAACAGTTGGCTTAAGGGCTCACCGAGTAAACTGGTGTAATCGGCATAGCCAAACAGACGAGCAGCGGCAGGGTTTGCAGACAAGATGCAATCATCTTCGACCACAACAAAGCCATCAGGAATTAATTTAGAGAGTTTGATGAACTTGCTTTCTGTTTCCTCTAGAGAGCGAGTTAAGATCTGTTTTTCTGAGCTGTCGATGGCATGGAAAACAATAAATTCAATCACACCATTGAATTCAATCGGCGAAACGCTGAAATGAAGGCTGGATTCAACGTCCGCTTCATCGAGCGCGATTTCGGCTTCAATGGATTCACCGGTAAAGGCTCGATCGTAGTAGGACTTAAGCTGGGTATAAAAACGTTCCCCCAAAACTTGCATGTCATTCATGCCCACGAGATCGTTGTGGGTCAAGCCGGCAACATCGCAGTAGCGATCGTTGACCATATGATACTGATGCTTGTCATCCAGAATAGCGAAGAAGAAAGGGCTATTGGATGTTAATTTAGCAAAGTATTCCTTTAACAGTGTGGATGACATCAATGTACTACCGGTTCTCTGGAGTGCTTATATTACAGAACCCCTCCACTATAACCGTGATCAGCTTTAGAAGAAAGGGGCGGGATATTAAGCTAAAAATTTTTGACGCATAACAGGATTTTTTTCAGACGAATACCGTATTATGGTCTGAACAATCTACAAATTAACGGAAAAACCGCGTGTTAGACAAGATTAGAAGTCAACTAGTTAATAATGCAGCCCAAATTTTGCGATCTCCAGTCCACTTTTTGCCAAATAAATTGCAGAACATGATTCTATTAGAGGGAATGAAAGCGGTTTTTAAAGAAGCACTAGAAGACGGTGACTTTGAATTTTTGCAGGAAAAGTGGTTAAAAATTCATATTCGTGATCTGAACTTGAGCTGGTTTATCTCTTATGACGATGAACAACTTATTGTCGCCGATACACCAAAACAACAAGATGTTAGCTTTAGTGGCGACCTTAATGATTTAGTGTTGATCGCGGGTCGAAAAGAAGACCCTGATACTCTGTTTTTCCAAAGAAGGTTAAGTATTGAGGGCGATACAGAGCTGGGTCTTGAGGTGAAAAACTTAATGGATAGTGTAGACTTGGACGCGCTACCCAAGCCAATGTTTAACGCGTTAATGCGTCTGGCTGAATTTGTTCATCAAGGTTTACAACCCTCTCCGAACCTAAGCAAAGGAACCTCAAATGCTTATTAGAACTGAAGCGCCCGCTGACATTTTAGTCATCGACCAACTTTTGAAATCGGTGTTTGATACCGATGCAGAAGCGAATTTGGTCAAATCATTAAGAGAAAACAGTCAGTTGACGTTGTCGCTTGTGGCTTGTAGTGATGAAGGTGAGGTGCTAGGACATGTGCTGTTTTCACCAGTCACGTTGAATGGTCAAGATATGTTATGGCAAGGTTTAGCCCCTCTTGCTGTAGCAAAAGCGCACCAAGGTAAGGGCATCGCTAAAGCGTTAGTGAAAGAAGCCTTTGAGATTTTACCCGAGCTTGGCTACCCAGCCTGTGTTGTGCTTGGCGATCCGAGCTACTATCAAAAATTTCAATTTGAATCAGCCAGTGACTACGATTTGACCTGTCAATGGGAAGGGGAAGTACCACAAGGGGCATTTCAGGTGCGTTCTTTAGTGGAAGCGCCATTACAAGTGTTGCTAGAACAGCAGTCTGGTTTGATCGAGTACAGTGCTGAGTTTAATCAGCTATAATTTGTTGTTGGTGGGTGAGCGTAGCGAGTTGCTCCTCAAACTTGGTTATTCAAGCCCGCTTTGCTACACTCCGCCTCGATAACTTTCTGCCTCGATAACCTTCCGCCCGAAAAGACCTTATGGAACTTGATAATACAAAACTGCAATTAATGGGGATACAAGGCTGGGAAGTCTCTCATCCTGAACGCATTCGCTGTCAACATCAGCCAAAAATTACCATACCCGATGATTGCCAGTTGCTGTTTGTTTCTTCTTCGTGCCCGACAGGTGAACTAGCAGAGTTTTATCAGAAAATCCTTAAAGCGATGAAGCTGACATTGGCAGACACACGACATATCCTTCCGGAGCACCTTCAATTTGTGCAAGCGAGTGAGAATTTAGTTTGGTTGTGGTTTGCTGGTGATAGCCATGCAGATTCTCATCTTACCGAGTTTCAGGAACGACTTGCTATTCAAGGTAAACCTAGCATGCAAGGTTTACCCAGCACTCAAGGTAAACTGCAAACTTTAACCTCACCTCTATTATCATCAGTACAGCAGTCTGATGGTGAAAAGCGTCAACTTTGGAATCAAATTCGCGCCTATGGATAACCTCGTTTTTCTGCCTCTAAATACAGAACACCTTGAATCAGTTTGGGCTATCGAACAGCACGCTCATTCACACCCTTGGAACGTCTCAATGATCAATGAACTTGAGGGGCGTGGCGCATTTAACTGTGCCATGTTGCTGGGTGATGAGGTGGTCGGCTACTTCTATGCGCAGGATATTGTTGGTGAAGTTTCACTCCTTAATATTGCCATCCATCCTCAACACCAAGGCAAAGGCTTGGGGCGTCAATTAGTCGGCTACTTTATTGCTGAATGTGAGAAGCGTGGCACCGAGAGTGCTTGGCTAGAAGTGCGGGAAAGTAACTCCGCTGCGGTGATGCTTTATTTGAGTGAAGGGTTTAATGAGGTCGATCGACGACGTGATTATTACCCCAGCGAACAGGGTAGAGAAGACGCCATTATTATGAGCTACTACTTTCTGTTTGCTTAACCTCGCTACTTTCAATCCCTATCCATCATTTCATGGCGAACAAAGAAGTCATTGAGAAACTGCGCTAGATCGGTGAAAATAGCGCCCATTATTTTTTCGACGCCTTTGAGCAGCAAGTGGTTGTGAAACCATCGACTTGCGACTCAGCAAACCAAGAAGATCGAGATTCATGTCAAATCCTCAATTTCAGCAACAAGTTTCTAAACGTAGAACTTTTGCCATCATCTCGCACCCGGATGCGGGTAAGACCACCATCACTGAAAAAGTACTGTTATTCGGACGCGCAATACAATCTGCCGGTACAGTAAAAGGTCGCGGTAGCGCTCAGCACGCTAAGTCGGACTGGATGGAGATGGAAAAAGAGCGTGGTATCTCGGTGACAACCTCCGTGATGCAATTCCCGTTCAATGAATGTCTTGTTAACTTACTTGATACTCCGGGACACGAGGATTTCTCTGAAGATACTTACCGTACTCTAACAGCGGTTGACTCTTGTTTGATGGTGATCGATGCCGCGAAAGGTGTTGAAGACCGTACACGTAAATTAATGGAAGTGACCCGCCTGCGTGATACGCCAATTGTCACTTTCATGAACAAACTAGACCGTGACATTCGTGATCCAATGGAGTTGCTTGATGAGGTAGAAAGCGAGCTTAATATCGCTTGCGCACCAGTATCTTGGCCGATTGGTTGTGGTAAAGAGTTTAAGGGTGTTTACCATATTCACCGTGATGAAACGATCCTTTATTCAACTGGTCAAGGTCATACTATCCAAGACGAAGTGATCATCAAAGGCTTGGATAACCCAGAACTCGATCAAGCGATCGGTGACGATCTAGCTGAGCAATTACGTGAAGAGCTAGAGCTTGTATTGGGTGCCTCTCACGAATTTGATCGCGAGCTTTTCCTCAAGGGTGAATTAACACCGGTATTCTTTGGTACCGCACTGGGTAACTTTGGTGTTGACCATATGCTGACGGGATTAACGGATTGGGCTCCAGCACCGATGCCGCGTCAAGCAAACGAGCGGCAAGTTGACGCAGAGGAAGAGAAGTTCTCTGGGTTTGTGTTTAAGATCCAAGCAAACATGGATCCAAAGCACCGTGACCGTATTGCCTTTATGCGTATTGTGTCTGGTACATACAATCAAGGCATGAAGATGAATCATGTGCGTATCGGCAAGCAAATTAACGTATCCGATGCCGTCACCTTTATGGCGGGTGACCGTTCACGCGCAGAGAATGCGTATGCGGGTGACATCATTGGTCTGCATAACCACGGAACAATCCAGATTGGTGACACCTTCACTCAAGGTGAAGCGTTGAAGTTTTCGGGGATTCCTAACTTCGCACCTGAATTATTCCGCCGTATTCGTCTAAGAGATCCACTGAAACAGAAGCAGTTGCTTAAGGGCTTAGTCCAGCTTTCAGAAGAGGGTGCCGTACAGGTTTTCCGTCCACTACAAAATAACGACCTAATCGTTGGTGCGGTCGGTGTGCTTCAGTTTGATGTGGTCGTGGCACGTCTTAAGTCTGAGTACAACGTTGAAGCTATCTATGAAAGCATTAACGTTGCCACAGCGCGTTGGGTTGAGTGCGAAGATGAGAAGATACTGGAAGAATTCAAGCGCAAGAATCAGCAAAACCTAGCGCTTGATGGTGGTGATAACCTCAGTTATGTTGCCCCAACGATGGTTAATCTAAACCTAGCGAAAGAACGTTTCCCAGAAGTGGCGTTCCGCGCAACTCGCGAACACTAATCCGCTATCTCCCTATTAGTAGGAGATATGGTAGATAGTAGGAGATATGGTAGAAAATAGGTAATTTCAATCCGTCACCTACTTTGATCCGCATTGTGCTTCGATGGTCGTAAAAATGGCTTGAAAAATAGCGATTTTTTTAAAGCTGAATAGTCATAGAAACGCGATAACGATAAAAAATAGCGATAAAAAAGGAAGCCAATATGGCTTCCTTAATAGTATCTAAATTTTGTTTTATGAACTCAGTCTGTCGTTAGCCCATGCCTAGTTAGAAAACAGTACTGACGAGCCTTGGTTCAAGCTGGTCAACAATAGCGTTTTCTCATCGACCACATCAACGCGTCGGCTTTGTTGCGCTTCTAAGCGTAAAAACTGTTTGATCAAAGTCAACTGGCTTGGTGTAAATTCATTGGATTGAGCTGAAGCGGCATCTTGAAATTCTCTAGGAGAAAGCAGTAGATAGTTATCGCTCATTTGCCACTCCCCTTTTTCCGATACCTTGTAAACGGTCTGCTTGTCAGCCTCTTGACCGAATAGTCGAAGCGTTGATTCACGAATGTAATCGCCATTAGGAAGATAGCGCACGTTTGAGAATAGCTCTAAACGACTGAGTGGACCGATATTGCTATCACTATGTTCATTTTCAGCGACAACGCCCACCAAGTTAGATTGCCACTCTTTTGAAGTCAGAACCTGTTCCAACTCACTGGTACTATTCCAATACAACCAGCCACTCATGAATGCAGAAAAGGTCAGTAAAGCTAATGCGTGTTTCATTTTCATAGTCATTCCCCTTATTCGCACTTAATGGCTAAATCTTGCTGAGCACCGAAAATACGGATGGTGCTGTTTTCGCTTGAATGTGCAATGTTGTGGATGAAGTTAATAGAAATTTGCCCGGTACTTTCACCCGTGACAATCGCTTTTACTGGTTTTGCTTCGCTCTGATGAGCATCAATATAGTTCGTTACGCACTGGTCAACTTTCGATAACCAAGGGGTAATGTCGGTATGATTAGCTGGCGTTAAAATTTCGACATTATCTAGGGTGCTGATGTGCTTGAATGCTTCTTCTTTGGGAGTAGAGAAGTAGGCGAAGAGAGGTAAAATGATCGCGACAGCAACAATCAACCAAGTATTGGATGAGGTTTTAGGTTTCTTTATCTCATCATTCGAAGTTGAGGGTTGAATGACTTCCGATACGGGTTCTTCAACGATGACCTCAGGCTCTATATTAGGTTGAGGTGTTGGTTTTTTCGGTTCATCGGTGACATCTTCAGATGGCAGGATGTCGACGTTTTCAACGTTTTCAACCGAAGAAATCAGCTGATATCCACGCTTGGGAACTGTTCGAACAAACTGTGGCGATTTAGTCGGATCTTGCAGCATTTTTCGTAACGTTGAGATCGCTTGAGTCAAGCTTGAATCATCAACTTCAAAGCCTTGGTCACGCCAGACATACTCATGCAATTCATTACGAGTGACGATTTGATTTGGTCGCTCAACGAGCAGCTTTAGAATACGACTTTCATTGCTACCAAGACGGACGGGATCTGAGGCTTGGGAGGTTTGGTCTGTGAGCAGATTGTTATCAGAATCAAATAGAAACTTCTGACCAAGGATAAATTGGTTGCGGATAGTGTTCATTAAACTCTTCTTTATTGGTGTTTATAGCCTAAGCTCGTGTCTCTACCACTCTTTAATTTCAGAATGCTGGAGCGAGAATATACACCCATATCGTCAAGCTAATGTTAGTTCCTGCACATTAATAGGTCTCATCCTGAGAGGACTTTAGATACAAGGGATTTTAGTTATTTTTTTTATTTTGGTCGCTAGGATAATCAAAATTAATAAAAAAAACAGTATTTTTATGTTTTTTGACCTTGAATTTACAATCGACAGCCTCATTTCTTAATTCGACATAATATCGCTTTGCCAAGCTCGGTGTTGCTGAGACTTGGCATGACTGGCAAACATGGAGTTCACATGAGCACTACTGAGACTAAAAACAAAGAAACTCGTGGCTTTCAATCTGAAGTGAAACAGCTACTTCATCTAATGATTCACTCTCTGTATTCAAACAAAGAAATTTTTCTACGAGAGTTGATTTCGAATGCGTCTGACGCCGCAGATAAACTGCGTTTCCAAGCACTATCTAACGCTGAACTTTACCAAGGTGATGCAGATCTTGGCGTCAAACTTTCGTTCGACGTAGAGAACAATACGCTGACCGTTTCGGATAACGGTGTCGGTATGACTCGCGATGATGTGATTGAGCATTTAGGCACCATTGCTAAGTCTGGTACCAAAGAATTTTTCTCAAAATTGACGGACGAACAGGGCAAAGATTCCCAGCTTATCGGTCAATTTGGTGTGGGTTTCTACTCTGCCTTTATTGTGGCTGATGCGGTAACAGTACGCACTCGCGCGGCAGGTCTGGCGTCAGATCAAGCGGTTCAATGGCACTCCGAAGGCGAAGGTGAGTACAGCATTGAAGACATCACCAAAGAGACGCGTGGTACGGATATCGTGCTGCATATGCGCGAAGAGGGTAAAGAGTTTCTATCTGAGTGGCGCTTAAAAGAAGTGATCAGTAAGTACTCTGACCATATCGGTATTCCAGTTTCTATCTGGACTAAAGAGCGTGATGAAGAGGGCAATGAAACCGAGACGGGCAAGTGGGAGCAGATCAATAAGGCGCAAGCGTTATGGACTCGTAATAAATCTGATATCTCAGAAGAAGAATATAATGAGTTCTATAAGCATGTTTCCCATGACTTTGCCGATCCTCTCACTTGGAGCCACAACCGAGTTGAAGGTAAAAACGATTACACTAGCCTGCTCTATATTCCAGCTAAAGCACCATGGGATATGATGAACCGCGACCATAAGAGTGGTTTGAAACTCTATGTTCAACGTGTGTTTATTATGGATGATGCCGAGCAATTTATGCCGTCTTATCTGCGTTTTGTTCGTGGCTTAATTGATTCGAATGATCTCCCACTCAACGTTTCTCGTGAAATCTTGCAAGATAATAAAGTGACTCAATCATTACGCAGTGCATGTACTAAGCGTGTACTGACAATGCTTGAGCGCATAGCGAAGAATGACGAAGAAAAATACCAGTCATTCTGGAAAGAGTTTGGTATGGTCCTCAAAGAGGGACCGGCAGAAGACATGAGCAATAAAGAGAAAGTCGCTGGTCTACTGCGCTTTGCTTCAACTCATGTGGATAGTGCCGATCAAACCATTTCTCTTGCTGCTTACGTTGAGCGTATGAAAGAAGAGCAAGATACGATTTATTACCTGACAGCAGACAGTTATGCGGCAGCGAAAAACAGCCCACACCTTGAGCAATTTAAAGCGAAAGGCATTGAAGTGGTGCTGATGTATGACCGTATCGACGAATGGTTAATGAACTACTTAACCGAGTTTGATGGTAAACAGTTCCAGTCGATCACCAAAGCGGGTCTTGATCTCAGCAAGTTCGAAGACGAAGCCGAGAAAGAGAAACAGAAAGAGACGGAAGAAGAGTTTAAATCTGTTGTCGAGCGTACCAAGAGCTATCTAGGTGAGCGCGTAAAAGAAGTTCGTACCACCTTTAAACTTGCCTCAACGCCAGCGGTGGTGGTGACCGATGACTTTGAGATGGGCACACAGATGGCTAAGTTGCTTGCTGCTGCTGGTCAAGAAGTACCTGAGGTGAAATATATTTTCGAAATTAACCCAGAGCATGCGTTAGTGAAGCGTATGGCAGATGAGCCAGATGAAGAACAATTTGGTCGTTGGGTTGAAGTGTTATTGGGTCAAGCCATGCTTGCAGAGCGCGGTTCAATGACCGATCCATCGCAATTTGTGGTGGCGATCAACCAACTTTTGTCTAAGGCTTAAACCGTTTTTTCTAAGGTTCCAACCGCTATAAAAACAATTAATGAGCCCCGTACTGCGGGGTTTATTAATTTTATGGATAAAAAGAAATTAAACTTAAGCAATATTGCTGCTTTATTAGTCATTCTTTGGTCTTATTATACGCCTTTTATGAATTTTCTGTGATAGAATTCCGGCACCAAATTTGACGCTCCCTAAAGCGGCTAAAACGTTTATACCGAAACTTATCGTTCATCATTTGTGGCGTAATTATGCTCGTCGTAAATTAGGCTCACAGTAAGCTTCGGTATGAAAACTTTCGATTTATAAGAGGATCAATCATGCGCATCATTCTGTTAGGTGCTCCAGGTGCAGGTAAAGGCACTCAAGCTCAATTCATCATGGAGAAATACGGCGTTCCACAAATCTCTACCGGTGATATGTTACGTGCCGCGATCAAAGCAGGTACTGAGCTTGGCAAAAAAGCGAAAGCGGTTATTGATGCAGGCCAATTGGTTTCAGATGACATCATTTTAGGTCTAATCAAAGAGCGTATTGCTCAGGATGATTGCGAAAAAGGCTTCCTACTTGATGGCTTCCCTCGTACTATTCCTCAAGCGGATGGTCTAAAAGAGATGGGTGTTGACGTTGATTATGTCATTGAATTTGATGTTGCGGATGACGTGATCGTTGAACGCATGGCTGGTCGTCGTGCTCACCTTGCATCAGGTCGTACTTACCACGTGGTTTACAACCCGCCAAAAGTGGAAGGTAAAGATGACGTGACAGGTGAAGATCTTGTTGTACGTGATGATGACAAAGAAGAAACCGTTCGCGCGCGTCTAGGTGTTTATCATGACCAAACGGCTCCGCTGATCTCTTACTATGGTAACGAAGCAGAAGCTGGCAACACTAAGTACCTAAAATTTGACGGTACTAAGCAAGTTGACGAAGTTAGCGCCGATATCGAGAAAGCACTGGCTTAACGGTTCGCTGCTACGCAATAAGTTCTTTGCGTAATAAGCTTAGTTATAACTGATAAGCTCTTTATCATATAAGCGCTTTACAAAATAAGCTTTTGCGAAAATCAATACTGAACCGCTCACCATTTGGTGGGCGGTTTTTTTATGTGTTAAATCCCTGTTGTCAGTGTAAAAATTTGATCTATTTAGATTAACTCTAGGTATAATTGAACCCTTAAGACTGCTTTACGAAAAAATAAGGACTTTATGAACGAGCCTGTCAAAAAAGGGGTGTTGCTGGTCAATCTTGGTACGCCCAGTGAACCTACAGCAAAGGGAATCAAACAGTTTTTGCAACAGTTTCTTCATGACCATCGTGTGGTCGATATGACTCGCTGGTTATGGTGCCCTATCTTACACGGTGTCATTCTACCGATACGTTCCCCTAAGGTTGCCAAGCTGTATCAATCGGTCTGGATGGAAGAGGGATCGCCTTTGATGGTCTACTCACAAAGACAGGTTACCAAGTTGAGGCAGCAACTCAATATGCCTGTAGAGATGGCGATGACCTATGGTGAACCTTCCCTTGCAACCGGCTTAAATCGCTTATTAGAACAAGGGGTCGAGCAAGTCGTCGTACTTCCTCTATATCCTCAATATTCAGCCACCACAACAGCGGCGGCGTTTGATGCGTTAGCTAAGGCATGCAAACCGTTAGCGACTCTTCCTCATTTGACCTTAATTCGTGATTATCACAACCATGCGATGTACATCAAAGCATTGGCTGATAAAGTGCGCCAACACTGGGCTGAACATGGTCAAGGTGACTATTTACTCTGTTCTTATCACGGCATACCGCAACGCTACGCGGATAATGGAGACATTTACCCTCAACATTGTCAGCAAACCACGAAACTGCTGGGTGAGGAGCTGGGTCTTGATGAATCGCAGTTTGGTATGAGCTATCAATCGATCTTTGGTCGAGAAGAGTGGTTAAAACCTTATACCGACAAAACCCTTGAGGCGCTGCCAGGAAAAGGGGTGAAAAAGCTTGATGTGATTACACCAGCATTCTCTGTCGATTGTTTAGAAACCCTTGAAGAGATCGCGGTGGAAGGCAAAGAGACCTTTTTGGAAGCGGGTGGGGAGTCGTTTCAATTTATTGCGTGTTTGAATGATAGTGATGCGCATATCAACATGATGGCGGAGTTGGTTCGAGGGGCTGAACTTAGACGTTAGGTTTTAGGTGCTAGGTTATAGGCACTAGGTTATAGGCGTTAGGGCTATTTGGGTAGAAACAGCAGCTTTTGGGCTGCTGTTTTGTTACTACTTAACGCTAGAAGATACAGTGTTTAGTAAAGTCTTTAGCTTCGTTGGCGGTCCAATCTCCCTTGGGTTTCTCTTTTAGGTCATTACACCACTCTTCACTTCCGACCTCGGTACAGGCAGCCAGTACCAAGCAGGCAAATAAGGCAGAGATCCATTTTTTCATACATAACTCCATCTGTTCAATTGTTTAACGATAAGTATATATCGAACTGACCCTAAGATGCAGAGTCAGAGGTGATTTGGCAATAACTCCTACAAAGAGTTAGCGAATTTGATGAGGGTAAATCGCTTTTGTTGGACATATTAAATGGGTTGGCTATTGGAGTTGGATGACAGTGAAATACAGGTATAAAAAAACCACCTTGTTCAAGGTGGTTTTTAACATATCAGCGGCGATTAAAAGCTGTACTTGATACCAACACGTGAACGTAGTTGGCGACCACCTTGATCGTCACCACATGAACTTGATGAACAACCGATGTTACCCAACTCCATGTATGGCGATAGGTTCCACTCTTTAAAGTTATAGCCTAGCTTAAAGTTGTAGTCCCAATCGTATTCACCGTTGGTACCCATTTTGTAATCGCTGTTGAAGAAGTCTTCAGCGTAGTTGGCTTCTACATCGTAGAAGAATGAGTTCCACTTACCAGAGATGTTAGCGGTCAGTTTACTTCTGTTCGCGTTATCTGCCTTAGTAGTTCCGTCACGGTAAGTAAAGCACTTTTCTTCTACAGACTCAGCACATACGCCAAACTCATGACGGTAGCGAAGTTTCGTTGTGATCAGGTTGTTGAACTTATATTGAACACGAACCTGTGGCTTATACGTTGTTTTCTTCTCGCCAAAAGTGATAGGCATAGAAGGTGTTACCGTGAATTTTTTGGTTACTTTGAATTTGTAACCGTATTCAAATTCGTTATCAGCCCACTCAATTTCACTAAATGGTTTACCAGTCTGCTTAATTTCGAGACCGAAGTAGTGGTTATCAACAGAGCCAGCCATTTTAAAACGACTGTTATATTGGTCTTGCTCGTTTCTGTACTCTTGGCGGAAATCGATTGATACGGCCGACGCGCTCGTCGCAGCAATCAGTGTTGCTGTTGCCACTGCAACTTTGGAAATTTTGTTCATTTTTAGTCTCTATTTCTTATTTAATGATCAGAGAGCGCTAAGCTCTTGAGTCTTTTGTGAATAGTAGTGATTTTCAAAAATTTCCGCTGCGATCATCATCACAGTAATATTCTAATTTGAAATAAAATAATACAATAAAACATGTTTGCTTATTGTTTGAGCTAATTTGTAATTTACTTGTTGGACAAAATGGAGGCTTTGATTACTTGCGATTGACGTGATTTTTCAGACTTATTGCTGTGAAGTGCTTGATATATGGTTGAATGATGGAGCGGAAGGGGCTGTTGTTTAGGAAATCGACGTTTTTATTGTGATTAAAATGGATTTGCGCAGGACATAAAGTGAGGGGAGTAAATGTTATATAGTCCTACAATTGCATAGGCTGTCTCAAGTCAAGTTCGATTTTTGACTTGAGACAGTGACTAATTTGAAGCAGTGATTAACGTGACGTTGAATTCATCTGAGGCAATAGGAGATTAAACGGTTTGTACTTGAGGCTGTTCGTCATCATGGGTTGCTAACTCGATTTTGCTTTCAGCGCCGTGCATCCAAGAAACCAATTTGTTAGAACATAATAGAAGAACAAGCGCACTCAAGGTCGCGGTAATGGCAATACCTCCAAAGATAGACATTGCGCCATATTCACCGACGTGTGAACCGATAAAACCTGCGACATAGTTGGCAATCGCATTAAAGCCAAACCAAGCGCCCATCATCAAAGAAGCAAGACGAAGTGGTGCCAGTTTGGTTACTAAGGATAGACCGATAGGCGACAAACATAATTCGCCTAATGTGTGGAAGAAGAAAGCACCCACTAGCCATAGCATCGAGGTTTTCACCGTCATGTCGCCACCTTGCTCTAACACCGCGCCCACCATACACAAGAAACCCAGAGCTAAGAATAAGAGAGCGAACGCAAACTTAATGGGCGAATTCGGCTCTTTGTTACCTAACTTGACCCAAAATGCCGCAAGAACAGGAGCAAGAGTGATAATGAAGAATGGGTTTAGCGATTGGAACCAAGCCGCTGGCACTTCGAAGTCGCCAATCATACGGTCAGTATATTGCTGGGTGTAGATATTCATCAAACCACCCGCTTGCTCGAAACCCGCCCAAAAAACGATCACAAACAAACCCATAATCAGAATCACTTTTAGGCGATCTTTTTCTTGAGTGGTAAGTGGTGTTTTCTCTTGATTAGGGTTGAGCTCTTTTGCCCTTGCTGCAGCAGGAACGGTGCCAATATCACCGAGCCATGAGCGCGCCAAAGTGATTTGCATGATAAGGCTGATCACCATACCAATCCCCGCAATCAAAAAACCAGCACGCCAGCCGAAAGAGTCTGTGACTGAACCCGCGATGATCCCAGCTAGCAAAGCACCAAGGTTAATCCCCATATAGAAGATAGTGAATGCGCCATCGCGTCTATGATCGCCTTCTTGATAAAGGTCACCGACCATCGTAGAAATGTTTGGCTTAAACATACCGTTACCAGCGATGAGTAGACCAAGTCCTAGGTAAAACATTTGCTCAACCGGTAGTCCCATGGAGGCTGCGGGTACGGCAAGGGTAAACTGACCGGCCGCCATCAAAGCACCACCAATAAGAATAGATTTACGTTGTCCGACGTAGTTGTCAGCTAACCAACCACCAATGAGCGGGGTAATGTAAACAAGACCGGTATAAATACCGTAGAGATCGAGTGCGTCTTTAGTTGTCCAACCCATACCACCGTTAATGGTGGCATCGGTAAGGAAAAGGACGAGGATAGCGCGCATAGCGTAGTAGGAAAATCGTTCCCACAACTCAGTGCTAAACAGAAGAAACAGACCGCGAGGGTGCCCAAATAGATTGTGTTGTGTGTTCATTATTGTGCTATATATTTTTATAAAGTTGGGCACAGGTATACGCCTGTGATAGTGCGAGTACAAGGATGCAGATATGTTTCAACTGTTGCTAATTTGTTTTATGTCCTTTTGAAACATAAAGTTACATTGGTGAAGTGCAGGAAAAACGTGCTGCAAACTTAGATTACAATTTTGAGTGGTTTGACACTGTCCATCGCTTCAAGTTCTCATACTGAGTGAGACAATGGAGTTTAGGTAAAAAGTGTTTGGTGGTAGTATCGGTGAGATTGCGTCAGTAGAACGAAGTTAATAAAAATGAAAAGTTGGTATCTTTTATATTGCAAACGAGGCGAGCAAGAGCGGGCTAAATCGCACTTAGCGAACCAAGGGTTGGAGTGCTATTATCCCGAGGTAATGGTAGAAAAGGTGAGGCGTGGCAAAATACAGAGTATAAAAGAGCCACTGTTTCCTAATTATGTATTTGTTAAGTTTGATTATCAAACCGGTCCTAGTTTTACCTCAGTTCGATCGACTCGTGGCGTTGTGGACTTTGTGCGCACGGGAGCGATGCCGACCGAAGTGAACCCAGATCTGGTCTACGATTTACAACAACTCGATAGCGAATTCGAGTTACAAAAACAGGTGGATCTTCCTGAAACTGGTGATGTGGTACGTATCAAGGCTGGGCAGTTTGCTGGGGTTGAAGCCATATTCCAGCAAGCGGATGGTGAGATGCGCTCCATTATGTTGGTACAGCTTATCAATCAATCGACACCCGTGAGCATCGACAATCGAGATCTCGAACTTTAGTTCTTTGCTAGATGCCTAGTCTTTCGCAAGATAAAAACAAAAACCGAGTGTTCAGTTGATACTCGGTTTTTGTTTTGAGCGAGGCTGGTATCGCTATGCGCCAATCACACCGCCATCTTTGCGTGTGATCATGATGACGGATGACCGCGGTATATGGTTTCCGCCATCAGGAAAGTGCGAGGGAGCAAGGTCTTCGCCAGGGTGCTGAACACCGACAAACATGGTTTTATAGTCGGGCGTAAAAGTCAGTCCAGTAATTTCACAGGCAATAGGTCCAGTAAGAAAACGGCGTATCTCACCAGTCTCTGGATCGGCGCATAACATTTGATTGTTGCCCATTCCGGAAAAATCCCCTTTATTTGAGTACTTACCGTCGGTTTGGATCCATAGTCGTCCGGCCAAGTCGAATCCAATACCATCTGGGCTATTAAACAAGTTGTCTTTATTAATGTTATCGGTACCGGCAAGTAATCCGTCTTTATGAACGTCAGGGTTACCTGCAAGAACGAAAATATCCCAATCAAAGCTATCAGCGGTATGGTCGCCTTGGTTTGGGTTCCAACGAATAATATGCCCGTATGGGTTTTTCTCTCGCGGGTTAACTTCATTAATGGGCTGAGATTCTCGCACCCCTCGATACTTGTTATTGGTTAAAGTACAGAAAACAGATTCGTTGTTTGGATGCACCGCAACCCACTCTGGTCTATCCATGGTAGTGGCACCAACTTGTGTCGCAGCAAGGCGAGCAAAAATCATCACGGATGCGGCATCCGGAAAACCATTTTCAGGCGTTAAGCCATTTTTACCCCAAGTGAGTTCGAGCCATTGCCCTTTGCCGTTCAATTCACCTTCCCTGCCTTCAAACTTAGCAACGTAAAGTGTGCCCTGTTCTAACAGATCACGATTTGAGTCAGCCCCAGCGGTATACTTGTGCTTCGATACAAACTTGTACAAATGCTCGCCTCGCTCATCATCGCCCAGATAGACCACAACATGCCCATCTTTATTGACCACAAGGGCGGCATTTTCATGTTTAAAGCGCCCCAGCGCACTGCGCTTTTTCGGCACAGAGTTTGGGTTCATTGGGTCGACTTCCACCACCCAACCGTGGCGATGGGGTTCGTTGGGTTCGTTCGACATATCAAAACGCGGGTCGAATTTGTACCAGTCGTAGCCCCAATCCTCCTTTTTTAGACCATAGCGGTCATAGGTATCGCCAAGTTTAGCGTCTGATGTGTTAGCAAAATAGCCGTTGAAGTTTTCTTCACAGGTGAGATAGGTGCCCCAAGGCGTTTGACCATTGGCGCAGTTGTTGAAAGTCCCCAAGATTTTACGACCGGATTTATCGGCATTGGTTTTCAATAGTGCATGACCTGCGGCAACGCCAGTCATCTCCATTTCAGTGAATGCGGTAATGCGACGGTTTAAACGGCTATCGAGGTTTACTTGCCAATGACCATTGCTTTTCTTCAATTCAATAATGGAAACACCGTGGGCAGCCTGCGCTTTTCGTACATCGTCTGCGGAGATGTTTTTACCTTGATGCTCATAGAGGTATTCGTTGTTGGTATACTCATTATTCACCGCTAAGACGGCGCGATCTTCTGAAATAGGGAACAGCGTCATACCGTCATTATTATCGCCAAATTGCATCGCTTGAGCGTTGGAGTCATTAGACTGACTAAAGTTTGGCGCATCTGAGTTAACGGCATCGCCCCAAGAGATAAGCAGGTTAGCTTGATAGCCTTCTGGTACTTCTATCGTGTCAGCGGTTGAAATGGGGATTGCATTGAAACCCATTAACGTTGATGTGCTCGGCATGGTATTAGCGATAGCTTGACTGACAGGATTCGCCGCAAAGAAACTGACGGTACTCGCTGCGCCAGTAGCTTTGAGAAAGTGGCGCCTTGACATAGCGGCGTCAATAAATTGGTTGAACTCGGGCTCTTGATCGAGTGGTCGTTGATCGTCGTTGTGGTTGAAAAGCTTCATACTGACTTCCTTTGTTTGCTATCGCTGCCTTGAGCATATGAGTGGTTGTTATTTGTCCAAAATACTACTTTCCAACTGTGACAGAGTGGTTGCATTGGGGTGTCTGGCTCCACTTACTTATATAGGTTGGGCAAATTATTCAATTGCTGCGTGGTTTACTGGATAGGTTGCGTGGGGCGTTACAGTGGCTTTGTTGGTTGTCAATAAATGAACCGATATCGAGATGAGAGGATAGGTAAAAATGCGGATAGCCGTTGATTCGACTGCGATAAAAATAAAGGCCCTGTTGCAAAACAACAGAGCCTTATAAAAAGCATTTGCCTATTTGAAGAGCAAATTACACCGTAATGGATACCATCAAAATCAACAATGCTTTGGTGAGTGAATACCGAGTTAGTTGTTGCTGTGCAACTCGCTATTTAGTTCAACCGCACTCTTGTTGGTTAGGCACTCGATTTGACCTGTCACTGAGTTACGACGGAAGAGTAAATCAGGCTTGCCTGCTAGATCACGCGCTTTAACGATTTCGACTTCCTGACCTTGTGCGTCCAGCATGCGTACTTTAGAACCGGCAGTCACATAAAGACCAGATTCAACCGTACAACGATCACCTAGTGGGAAGCCAAGACCTGCGTTTGCACCAAGTAGTGAGTTTTCACCGATAGAAACAACCACTGTGCCACCACCAGAAAGCGTCCCCATAATCGATGCGCCGCCACCAATATCTGAACCGTTGCCAACCATAACACCAGCAGAAATACGACCCTCAACCATGCTGACACCTGTTGTGCCCGCGTTGAAGTTGATGAAGCCTTCATGCATAACCGTTGTGCCTTCGCCCACATGTGCGCCAAGACGAACACGAGAAGTATCGGCAATACGAACACCTGCTGGAACCACGTAATCCACCATTTTAGGGAACTTATCAACGCAATCTACCGTTAGAGTTTCACCCGCTAGACGCGCTTCGATTTGACGCTCAGCCAGTTCAGGAAGATCGATAGCGCCCTGGTTAGTCCATGCGATGTTGTGCAGTAGACCGAAGATGCCGTCAAGCACTGTACCGTGAGGTTGAACTAGGCGGTTTGAGATAAGTTGTAGCTTCAAGAAGCCTTCTGCAACAGATTGAGGTTTTTCATCGCTAGCAAGAATAACCATTACCAGAGGCGTTGCGCTTTGCGCCGCTTTTTCTGCAAATTGAGCATTTTGTTCATCACCTTGACTAGCAAAGGCTGTGGCTAATTGTGGGCATTGCTCAGCCGTGATTTCGAACACTTGGTTGCCTTCGCTATAACCGATCACTTCTGCTACCGCAGCGACAAGTTCATCGCTTGGATTTAGGCGAGGAGTTGGGAAAAAAGCTTCAATGATTTTGCCGTCTCGGTTTTTAGTCGCCGTACCGAATGCGATAGAAAAAGTGGCCATAATGGTGTCTCTCCATAACTGTTAATCTGGTAAGTCCAATCAATTTCGATGATTGGTTATTGATAATTCATCTTAATAACTGCTTAACTCAGATGAAAGGGCAAAAGGGTCAAAAGTCCGTAGACGGATACCCATTGTCTTTTTAGCGATATTTTTTTCAATTAAGAAATTATCATCGTCGCTTGATAGTCGATAAAAAGCGTTAGAGCTGATAAAAAAGCCAGCACCCCTAAAGGAAGTACTGGCTAAAACTCAATAGCGCGTTGAATCGCCAAGTGGCGAGAAGGGTTTACTTCACGAACTTAAACTTGGCTTTTATTCAGCATTAAGCCGCATCAGGTTGTGCGTCTTCGCTCTCTGCAGTTTGGTCTTTTACAACTTTAGGCTTTTTCGGTGTTGGTTTGCGTTTGGCACCGAGTGCATAAAGGATCTCTTCTTTACGCTGAGCTAGGAACAGAGATAACTCTTCTTGCTTGCCATCATCCTCAATCAGCTGGCTCTCAGCAAGTAAGGTATAGAGTTCGTCTGCCATATCGAGCATTTTGTCATAAGCGTCAGCTTCTGCTTTAGAGGTAAAAGTCATCTTTTCTTCTCCGTTGCGTTCTACCACGTACTTGACGATTACAGCCATGGTTCATTCCTCAAAGTTGAAAATTAATAGTACTGGCTTTTTATACATAGGTTGACTGTAAATGTCCAGCTAGCCACGTCGGTAAGTCTAGCCATTACTCAGTTTGCGGTTTATTTCACCGCTCGCTTTACTGAGCTTGCCACTGCTGGCAAAAATCGAGAAAGCTCTTTAGCAGTGGACTGCGGTATTTATCTTTGTGTACTAGCAGCCAAAAGTGTCGCTCCGTTTCAAGATCAAGGGCAATAGATTTGATGCGCCCATCAGCAATGGCGGCATTGGCAGCATGTTGTGATAGGCAGGCAAATCCTAACCCCGCTGAAACACTGTTGACAATCGCTTCTGTGGTATTGAGTTCAAAGCTCAACTGCCAATCCTCGATATGGGGCGCGATATTGGAAAGGAAAAACTCTCGGCTGCCTGATCCTGTCTCTCGCAAAATCCAATCACTGTGTGTCAGTTGCTTAAGGTTTTCTTTCGCGCTGGTTGTGGTTGGGTAGTCCACTGCCGCCACGATACACATCTGGTCACTGCTAAATGGAAAGCTCTCCAGCTCTGGGTTGGTCGCTTTACCTTCAACGATGCCAATATCCAGTTCATAGTCGATAATCTTTTGGCAGATTAGCGCAGTATTAGAGATAAACAACTGCTGTGCTTTGTGCTGAAACTGCTGGCGAAAATCACTCAATAGATAGGGGGCAATATGGTTGCCGATGGTATCACTCGCCCCAATTCTGATCTGACCCCGATAGCTATGCTCATCATTGAACAGCGTTTCGATCGTTTTTGCTCTATTGAGCAACTCATCCGCGAGAGGCAGCAGTTTTTGTCCCTCTTGATTAAGTATCAATCGATTATTGACCCGATCAAACAGAGGATGACCAAGCTGCTTTTCTAATGAGCTCAACGATAAACTGACTGCCGCTTTTGAAGTGAATAAGGTTTCTGAGGCCGCTGTCAGTGTTTGATGCTGAGTGACAGCAACAAACACTCTTAATTGTTTGAGTGAGATATGTGGATTCATGTTTTGTTATATTAAACGTTAGGTAAAAAAATACGAATTTAACTAAACAATAGCAGAGAGTACACTAGCTCGCATCCATTTCAGTACAGGTAGAGCAAAATATGTGGGTTAGAAAGTTCGCTTTAATACATCACGGTTTCAGACAAGCGCCAACACCCATGGCGGGATTGGCACTGGCGATTGCCAGTCTGGGTTGGTGCTGGGACAGTGCATTTGATTTACACCACTTTGTAAAGTGGGGGACGGCGCTGACGGCTGCTGCTTTACTCGCGGTACTGGCGTATAAGTTTGTGTTTCATTACTCAGCATTGCGAGAAGAATTAGCGCACCCAGTTGTCGGTAGTGTGGTGCCCACTTTTGCTATGGCTTGCATGGTGGTATCGAATAGCGTGGTTGAGTTTTCTCAATTGGCGGGAGATGCCATCTGGTTGGCTGCCATTGCCTTACATATCAGCTTCTTATTAAGCTTTTGTTATCACAGAGCTAAACAGTTTGAGCTTGCCCATATGGTGCCGAGCTGGTTTGTGCCTCCGGTTGGCATTATCGTCGCTGACGTTGCCTTTACAGGTAACCCTGCGTTGCGTCCAATTGCGGATTTTACCCTTTACTTCGGTTTGCTCGCTTACGCGATCATGCTACCCATGATGGTTTATCGACTCATCTTTAGTCATGAGATCCCCGATGCGGCTAAACCAACGATTGCCATTTTAGCTGCGCCTGCCAGCCTTTCGTTAGCGGGTTATTTGAGTGTAAGTACGCAGCCTTCTTTGTTGTTGGTGGCACTGCTGTTTGGCATTGCGGTTTTGATGACTCTGGTGATTTATTTCGCTTTTATCACCTTGTTAAAACTGCCTTTTAGCCCAGCTTATGCGGCGTTTACCTTTCCTATGGTGATTGGTGCCACGGCACTGTTTAAGCTCTCATCTTTATTGGAGACACTCAATTTTTCTGGTAACGGCGCAGAGCAAGTCTGGTGGTTAGCGGCAATAGAATTGACAATCGCAACGCTGGTGGTCGGTTATGTTTCCGTGAGATACCTACAAGCTTATGTGTTCAAGGCAAGAGACAAATAATTAGTTTACAGTATGTCATTTGTTTTTAGGCGAACTCCCTAAGCAGCAACGATAAGAGTGTGGTAATCTTGAAGTAATTTCAATAGTTATAGGCACATTCCCAGTGTTTACCGTCTACCACTCTAATCAAATTGATTTGCTAAAAACGCTGCTTATTGAATTGGTCAAGCGTGACCCGCTGGATAATCCATTTTCAGCAGAAAATATCCTTGTTCAGAGCCCCGGCATGTCGCAATGGCTGAAAATGTCGTTGGCAGAAGAGTTAGGGATTGCCGCCAATATTGAATTCTCATTGCCTGCGAGCTTTATCTGGGATCAATTTGTTGAAGTGCTGGGAGATATCCCAAAGCAGAGTGCATTCAGCAAAGAGTCACTCACTTGGAAGATCATGCACTTATTGCCCTCGCACCTTAAAAATGAAGTGTTTGCGCCGCTGACTCAGTATCTTCAAGATGATGAAGACGGCGCGAAATGCTACCAGTTGGCTGAAAAAATCGCCGATATTTTCGATGGTTATCTGGTTTATCGACCTGAGTGGATCTTAGCTTGGGAGTCTGGTGAACAGGTCGCTGAGTTGGGTGATGAACAATTATGGCAATCGACGCTGTGGCAATCTATTTACGATCACACGCTGGCGTTAGGTCAGTCTCCTTATCATCGAGCCAATCTTTATCAAGACTTCATTGACACGCTTGAGCATTCTGCACTGCCAGAATCGGTGCAATTGCCCAAGCGTCTGTTTGTGTTTGGTATTTCTTCTCTACCGCCGCGTTACTTGGATGCTCTAAAAGCATTGGGTCAGCATATTGATGTGCATTTGATGTTTACCAACCCGTGTCAGTTCTATTGGGGTGAAGTGCGTGACCGAAAATATCTGGCTCATTTGGCACTGAAAAAACGCAAACAATTGACCGACTTGGCGCTACCGGAAGATGACAATCAGTTGCCTTTGGTTGAGCAACTGAAAGGCGATATTGAACAAAATATTGATGATGAACTGCATATCAGCCAAGTCGGTAACGGTTTGTTGGCGTCGATGGGGAAATTGGGACGAGATAATCTGTATCTGTTGTCGCAAATGGAAGCCAATGAAATCGTCGCTTTTGCCGAGGTGGAGCGCAATTCACTGCTGCGTCATATTCAGGCGGATGTACTCAATTTGGAAGAGCATCAAAATGACCATGTGCTGGACAACTCCAACCACAAATTAACCATAGAGCGCGATGACCGCTCGCTATCGGTTCATGTCTGCCATAGCCCAATGCGTGAGGTTGAGGTATTGCATGACCGATTGCTTGAAATGTTCGCCGCCGATCCAAATCTAAAACCGCGTGATGTCATCGTGATGGTGGCGGATATCAATACCTATAGCCCTGCTATCTCTGCGGTGTTTGGTAACGCCAGTGATGAACGCTATATCCCGTTTTCTATTTCTGACCGCACCGCTGACAAAGAGTCGCCTTTGCTCAATGCGTTTAATCAGCTGCTTATGCTGCCGGAGAGTCGCTGTTCCAACAGTGAACTCCTGTCTCTGCTTGAGGTGCCGGCGGTGCTCGCCAAGTTTGACCTGACCGAACACGAATTTTCGGTGATTAAAGAGTGGGTCGAGGAGGCGCATATTCGCTGGGGATTAAACGCCGACACCGCGACAGAGTTTGAGCTGCCCAGCCTTGAACAAAACTCTTGGGTATTTGGTTTATCCCGAATGCTGGCGGGTTATGCGATGACACAAGAGCTCGGTTTGTTGACCACTGAAGAGAGCGTGATCGCCCCGTACGAACAGACTCAAGGTATGCAAGCTGAGACCGTCGGTAAATTGGCTCAATATATTGATACCGTGATCCAATATCGTAGCAAGCTCAATCAGGTCGTCGATGTCGAGCAGTGGCAGCAGATCATCAATCAGTTGTTGGTGGATTTCTTTGCGGTTGAATTGGAGGGTGAGGTTGTCGTTAAATCGATACAAGATACGGTGGCTGGACTCAAGACTCAGTTGCAACAAGCGCAGTTCTCTCAACCGTTATCACCGACCATTATTCGCGACTACTTTGCCAATAAACTGTCTGGTGTGCGAGTTAGCCAACGATTCCTTGCCGGACAAGTGAACTTTTGTACCTTGATGCCAATGCGCTCGATTCCTTTTAAAACGGTGTGCTTACTGGGAATGAACGATGGGGTGTATCCAAGGAGTATTGCACCAGAGAGCTTTGATCTGATGACCGGTAGAAATCGCGCCGGGGATCGCTCGCGTCGTGATGACGATAGATATCTCTTCCTTGAAGCGATGCTGTCGGCACAAGAGAGCCTTTATATCAGTTATGTGGGGCGTTCAATCCAAGACAATAGCGAAAAAGTGCCTTCGGTTCTGGTGTCAGAGTTGATTGAATATTGTCAACAAAACTACTGTTTGAGCGCCGATAAACACCTTGATGTCGATGCCTCAGCCAGCAAACTGATACAGCATTTAGTCAGCGATTATCCCATGGTGCCGTTCAGTGCTAATAATTACCTTGTCGTCGATGAAGCACAACATGAGCCAAACTATTCTAGTTATGCGAGTGAGTGGTTAGCTACCGCCGAGCGTCAAGCGCAAAACACACCGCCAACTGCAGCCAATAATGTGATCTTTAAGCTGCCACCGATCGTTTATTCTCAGCACGAGGTGGAGTTAGAACTCACCGAGCTGCAACGCTTTTGGCGTTTGCCGGTGCAGTATTTATTTAATCGCCGCCTTCAAGTCAATTTTGATCAGCAGAGTTTTGCTATCGAAGAGGATGAGCCATTCGCGCTCAACAATCTAGAGAGCTTCAAACTAAGACAAGCGCTGTTGCAAGCGATAGTGAAATCGCCGGCAGAGGAGTTAACTCACCTGATTGCCGAGTTCACTCAGCAACAGAAAGCACAAGGACAGTTGCCGGTGGGCAGTTTTGGTGATCTGGAGTTAGCAGGCAATATTTCCCAGACCACAGAGCTAGCGGAAATGATTCGTCCTTTGACCGCTAATGAGCAGCCGGATATCGAGGTGATATTCAATACCAGTATCAATGGCATTGATGTCAAACTGCAAGGCTGGGTCAAGCAGGTGTATGGCTCTGGTTTAGTGCGTTACAGAAGTGGTCGCTTGAGAGGTCAAGACTATTTGAGTGCATGGATTGAGCATCTGCTGGTTGCCGTCAGTGGCAGCAGTCGAGCAACGCATCTACTGGCTTATGATAAAAAAGAGGGCGTGGTTCACCGTGTATTACCGAAAATTGATGCCGAAACGGCTAAGCAGCACCTGACTAAATTGCTGGAATACTATTTCTCAGGTTTAGATCAGCCTTTGGCCTACTTCCCAGAGACAGCAATGGACGGAGTTCAGGCTAATATGGTTAAGGGGCAATGGACACCGAATCAAGAGAAAATGCTTAGCAAGATGGCAACCCGTTTTAACGGTGGCTACAACATGACGGGTGAAGGTGCCAATCTCTATATTGCTCGCGTGTGGTCGCAATGGAATGATGAGTTAGCACAAGAGAGTATGCGAATGACGCAATGGGTACTGGAGCCAGCGGTCACTTACAGTGTGACCCGTGAAGATTATTATTCTGCGGGACAATCGTAACATGGGTGTTTTTTTGATTTCGTCGTTTTTCAGCTTTAACTGTAAGAGTGAATATCATGTCCGATAAGCCTTCACAGCAACCAACTCCTTTGCAAACCATGTCGTTTCCTCTGCATGGTGCGCGCTTAATTGAAGCCTCCGCGGGGACGGGAAAAACGTTCACCATAGCGGGTCTATATTTACGTCTGTTGCTGGGGCATGGTTGCGATAACAGTCGTCACCAACAGCCGTTAACCGTTGACCAAATTTTGGTGGTCACGTTCACTGAAGCGGCAACGGCTGAATTGCGCGACCGTATTCGTAAACGTATTCACGATGCCCGAATCGCCTTTGCCCGCGGCAGCAGTAATGACCCTATTATTGAACCTCTGTTACAGCAGGTCACCGATCATCGCTTTGCGATGCAAGCCCTGCTACAAGCAGAACGCCAAATGGACGAAGCCGCGGTTTATACTATCCACGGATTTTGCCAACGCATGCTGACACAAAATGCGTTTGAATCGGGTGCGCGTTTTAACAACGAATTTATTACCGATGAAAGCCGCTTGAAAGCCCAAGTCGTGGCGGATTTTTGGCGCAGCCATTTTTACCCATTGCCACCTGAACTCGCTCAACAAGTTCGTACCATCTGGTCGACCCCATCCGCTCTATTAAGTGATATTTCGAATTATTTAACCGGATCAGCGATTAACATCACCGGCGCCGTTGAGCCCGATGATCTGTATCAGTTGCATCAAGAGTATCTGGTTAAGATTGGCAAAATTAAATCGCTTTGGGTGGAGGCAGCCTCAGACGTTGAAGCGGTGATCAACGCCTCTGGAGTGAATAAAAAGAGCTACAGCAAGCGCTATTTACCTGCTTGGATTACGGCGGTAACCGCTTGGTCGAATACGGAAACCAAGGACTATTACCTCCCTGATCAGTTAGAGAAATTCTCGCAACAAGTGTTAGCGGATAAAACCAGCAAAGGCGAGGTTCCTGAGTTACCGGTATTCGCTGCCATTGATGAGCTGTTAGAGACGCCACCGGAGTTGAAAAACCCACTGATGATGTTGGCAATTCGCGAATGTCGCGAGCGTCTGCGTAAGGTGAAAAATGCCAAGCAGTGGCTCTCTTTTGATGATTTGCTCAGTCACTTATCCGCCGCATTCGACCAACCGAGTGGCGACTTGTTAGCGGACAAGATTCGCAGTCAATATCCGGTGGCGATGATCGATGAGTTTCAAGATACCGATCCACTGCAATACCATATTTTTAGTCGTATTTATCTCGACAATCCTGAGTGTGGTTGGTTTATGATCGGTGACCCTAAGCAGGCTATCTATGGCTTTCGTGGTGCGGATATTTTTACCTATATCCAAGCCCGAAATCAGGTCAGCGATCACTACACCTTGGGCACCAACTGGCGCTCTACTGACGGGATGGTGCAGGGGGTCAATACGCTGTTTAAGCAGTCTCAATCTCCATTCCTTTATGATGATGACATTCCTTTTTATCCGGTTAATTCTAGCCCCAAAGCTCATCTGAACCATTGGGAGAGAGCTGGTGAAAAACAGCCAGCGATTGAATTTTGGTTGCAGCAAAACGATAAACCCGTTGCAAAAGGGGAATATCAGCAAACCATGGCGGAGGCGACCGCAGAGCATATCGCGACGCTTTTAGCGCAAGGCGATAATCAGCAAGCACAGCTGGTGGAATCGAGTAAAGGTGAGCCGCGATACCAAGATATTCAAGCCAGTGATATCGCGATTTTGGTACGCACCGGTAATGAAGCCAAAATGGTCAAGCAAGCGCTTGCCTCTCGAAGGGTCGCGAGCGTCTATTTATCGAATCGCGATAGTGTTTTTGCCAGCGAGGTTGCGCGAGATATGCTGCGTTTGTTGATGTCCGTGTGGTATCAAGGGGACGAACGTCTGCTAAAAGCGGCGATAGCGACCGAGCTTTTTGACCTCTCTGCAGAGCAGCTTGACCAAATCAATAATGATGAAAATGTTTGGGAACAGTGGGTTGCCGAATTTAAACAGTATCGAGCGGAGTGGCAAGGTAAAGGCGTGCTACCGATGTTGCGTAAGGTGTTATTGCACCGAGCGCTAGCGATTCGCTTTCTGTCGCATACCATGGGTGAGCGCTGGCTAACGGATTATCTGCACCTCGCTGAACTGTTGCAGAGTCAGCGTCAAGAAGTCGAAAGCGATAGTGCGCTACTGCGTTGGTTTGGACAGAGGGTTGAAGATGCCCAGAGTGGGCAAAATGGTGATGACAGCTATATTCAGCGCCTAGAATCAGAGCGCAACCTAGTACAAATCGTCACCATCCATAAATCGAAAGGTTTGGAGTATAACCTGGTCTACCTGCCCTTTGTGGTCAGCTATCGCGAAGCTCAAGAGGCGAAGTTTTACGACGAGCAGCAAGGCTTAGCCACACTGGATTTAAAGAAATCGAAAGCGGCACTGGCGCAAGCTGACCATGAGCGCTTGGCTGAGGACTTGCGCTTGATTTATGTCGCCTTGACCCGCGCGGTGTTTGGCTGCTTTATCGGTGTGGCTCCGATTCGTAATGGACGCCAAGTCAAAGAGCCCACAGGCGTACATTGCAGTGCGATAGGGCACCTGATTCAAAATGGCGCAGAGCTTGGGGTTGATGGATTAGCGCAAGCGCTGGGCAAACTGGCTCAGCAGCATGATGGCATTAAAGTAACCGACGTGCCGCAAGTGAGCGACTTCCACTATCAAGCAAAACAGAGTCAGATACCGCAGTTAGAAGCCGCTAAGTTGACTCGCCATATTGACCGAGATTGGCGCTTTACCAGTTATTCCTCTTTGGTGAAGCAAGGTCATAAATCCAGTGACGAGCAAGTGTTTATTGAATCCGCAGGTATTGATATCGACTCGTCACAAGAGCAAGAGACGCTTGAGATTATCGAGCCAGAAAAGTCGATTTTTCACTTTCCAAAAGGAGCGCGACCGGGAACATTTTTACACACTATCTTCGAGGAAGTGGAGTTTACCGAACCAGCATCCAGTGAAGCCAATCAACAAATCATCACGGATTTATTGATCAAAGAACAGTACGAGTTGGAGTGGCTACCGATTGTCACCCAATTGGTCGACGATGTTATGAATACCTCGCTAGATGGGAAAGAGCTACGGTTAAAACATAAGGATAAAACCCAACGTTTGGTGGAGATGGAGTTCTTATTGCCCATCAGTTTGCTGCAAGCGCCGGTGCTGTCTCAAGTGATTAAAGCTCACGATCCCTTGTCGCAACAGACAGAGGACTTAGGCTTCTACCCAGTTAAGGGGATGCTGAAAGGCTTTATTGACTTAGTGTTTGAGCATCAAGGTAAATACTATGTTCTTGACTGGAAATCGAACTATTTAGGTGATGATGAGAGTTATTATTTAAACCATCAATTGCAGCATAGCATGGTCGATCACCGTTATGATTTGCAGTATCAAATCTATGCGCTGGCACTGCATCGTTTTCTACGAACCCGACTTGCTGATTACCGCTATGAACAACATTTTGGTGGGGTTTATTATCTGTTTTTACGAGGGATTAAACCGGGAGCTCAATCTGGTATTTTTTACACCAAACCGTCAGAGGCATTGGTCACTTCACTGGATAAATTAATCCAGGGCGAAGATGGCAACGCATTGCATCCCATGGATGAACCGACAGGAGTGAACGACTAATGTCCTTATCATTTCAATCACTGACTGAGTTAGTGCAGATCCTCTTTAACAAAAAAATCATTCGCCCGATCGATCTGCAATTCGCTAAGTTTGTGGCGTCTCTTGAACCCCAATATTCTGATGAAGTCACTTGGTTAGCGGCATTAACCAGCGCCCATTTTGGTCAGGGGCATATCTGTTTACAGCTTGAAAATCAGGGTGAGTTTGCATTACCCAGTGCCAAATTAATGGGGATTTATGGAGAAGCCGCGAAGGCGATCGATAACAAAATCGCCAGCATAGATTGGTTAGCGGTGATGGCATCTTCTCAAGTCATCAGTTGTCTTGAACCAACGCAGCATGTACAAGCTGACAAGCCATTGATGTGGCAAAATGGTCGCCTTTATTTACAGCGCTACTGTTTTTATGAGCAGAGCATCGCCAGCCAAATTCTTGCGATGGCACAGCCGATCGAGATGGACGCAGAGCAAGTCGCCACCATTGCAGAGCAGCTCAATCAACTATTTAAACGTCGTTATGATTTGCTGTATGCCGCAATCGTTGACAATATCGCCAGCGGTGGCAGCGCGGTGAGTCGTCAACAACTCGTCTGTGACCAGCTTGATGTCATTCAAGCCGACAGCATTCATTGGGGGGAGGTTGAGCATCTGATCGGCCAAGCCAATATTGAACAAGCCTTGCAACCGCTTGAGCAGTTGATTCCACAATCTGCCTGTTTTAATTGGCAGAAGGTAGCCGCGGCTGTGGCGTTAACTCGCCGTTTTGCGGTGATCTCCGGCGGCCCTGGTACTGGTAAAACCACAACGGTGGCCAAATTACTGTCTGCCTTGGTTTATCAGTCGAATCAGGTAGGTCGCCAGCCAGTGATTAATTTAGTGGCACCGACGGGTAAAGCCGCTGCACGCCTAACGGAATCTATTGGTCAGGCCGTCGGTGAGCTGCCAATTACTGATGATATACGCAAACAGATCCCGACCCAGTCCAGTACGATTCACCGTTTACTTGGCGCGATACCCGGACGAGTCGGTTTCCGCCACGATAAAGACAATCCGCTGCATTTGGATGTGTTGGTACTTGATGAAGCCTCTATGGTGGATTTGCCGATGATGTACCGCTTACTCGACGCTCTGCCTAGTCATGCGAGACTCATTCTGTTAGGAGATAAGGACCAGTTAGCCTCCGTCGAGGCAGGGGCGGTGTTATCAGATATCTGCCAGTTTGCCACCGAGGGTTACAGTAACGCGCAAAGTCGTATGATTGCCAACCTGACTGGACACGATTCAAATAAACTCACCGATTGGCAACCGACGCAACCACATTCAGCGATTGCCGATAGCCTCTGTGTGCTACAAAAAAGCTATCGTTTTGATGCAAGATCAGGGATTGGTCAGTTAGCGAAACAGGTCAATCGAGGCAACAGTACCCAAGCCATGAACGTCTGGGACAAGGGTTTTGCCGATATTGAGTGGCAAGCTTTGTCAGGAGATAGCTATACCACGCTGATTACGCGTCTGGCGGATGAATATCGCCACTATTTGACGTTGGCACGCCAGCCTCAACGCGATGTTATTGATCAATATCAGATGGATAAGCTAGCCCACGAAGCACTACAAAACTTTGCGCAAAGCCGTCTACTGTGCGCATTAAGAGAGGGGGATTTTGGTGTTGTTGGTCTTAATCAGCGTATCGAGCAAAGATTGCAACGTGTCGGTCAGATCTCTGTCGATAAAGACAAAGAGTGGTACATCGGTCGTCCCGTTATGGTGACGCGCAATGATGCTGCATTAGGCGTGTTTAACGGTGATATTGGTCTTTGTTTACAAGATCAAACAACCGCAGAGAGTAAGTTAAAAATCTACTTTGAGCTCCCCGACGGCAGTATCAAAGCGATTCTACCGAGCCGAATGCCGGAACATGAAACCGCCTATGCGATGACGATACATAAATCGCAGGGCAGTGAGTTTTCCCATACTTATCTGGTACTACCAACCGACATAAGCCCAATCGTAACCAAAGAGCTGATCTATACCGGGATTACTCGTGCCAAAAAACGCCTTACTTTGGTGGCGGAAACTGGGGTGTTTACCAAATCCATCAGACAGCAAACGATACGCCACAGCGGTTTGGGAATTCGTTTGCAGAGTTGATGGGGTAACTAAGCCTAGTTGAATATCAAGGCAGATCGCATAAGCCCCTCATTATGAGGGGCTTATCATTAATTCAGTACGTCAGAAAAAGAAATCTGGTTGATTCGATATTGTTGTTGATAAATTTCGATCAGACTTTTTAGATTGTCGCTTACAGGAAACACACAATGAACATTCAAACCTTCAAGCATTTGGTTTTCCGCCATATCCCAGAAGCTTTGAATCGAATTGCAAATAACAGTACGCATGTATAATTTTCTCAATTATTAAGTGATACATACGCCTCCTTGCCAAGATTTGCACCAAACTGTTTTCGTTACTAACAAATGTACCTAATAACAAATGTACCCAATAACAAAGCAATCTGCGTCACCCCAATGACTGAATCAGATTAATCAACTTGTATGGTCAGTTTTCGCGCAAACAATCGGTAAATTTCAATGCAACCAGACCAAAATCGTATCTGCGTCACAAAAATCCCTGAAATTTGCGTGAATATTAACCGCATAGTGTGAGGTTGTAAACATTATTAGTGTTTTATTTTTGAGATTTATACTACAAATTAAAATTGATTCGGTTGATATTTCAGGAATTTATATAACGCCCCTTTTTTCATAGAGGCGTTAGCTGTCATAGAGGCGTTAGCATGGGGTAAATGGCAGACAGAATATGAAATAGAATCAAATAGTTGCTTGTAGAATTTTTGAATTACGTTGAAAGTTGTATAAATCTTGCTTCGCAATAGGTAGCGACTCCAATCCGGTCTCCAAGAAACCTTGTTCTCTAAACCAGTGCAAACTGTGGGTGGTCAATACAAAGATCCTTTCAATACCCAAAGGCTTGGATTGTTGCTTCATATAGTTGAGTAGCAGTGCGCCTCTATTGCCGTCGCGGTAGTCAGGGTGAATGGCGACACACGCCATTTCCGCCATTTTCTCACTCAAGTAGGGATAGAGAGCCGCGCAACCTATGATTAAACCGTCTTTCTCAATAATAGTGAATTGACGGATTTCTTGTTCTAACTGCTCACGAGAGCGGCGTACTAATACGCCTTGTTCTTCTAGTGGGCGTATTAGATCAAAGATACCACCAATGTCGTCGATGTCGGCTTGGCGCACCTGTTCAGCACTAGCCATCACAATTTGCGTGCCGATACCATCGAGAGAAAAGAGTTCTTGAATCAGAGCACCATCAATTTTGTAACTAATAAGATGGCAACGAGGAACCCCAGCACGACACGCCGAGCGAGAGCCGCGCAGGAATCTCAGTGTGCCACTGGACTGATCTTCATCCTCTTTATGAGATAGTTGTTCGATCAGTTGACCTAATTCATTAGGAAACAACTCAGCAATCGCGTCACCATTTTGATCGAGAACCCCTTGCTCAGAGCAAAAGCCAATCAACTTGTCAGCATTTAGCTTAATCGCAACTTGCGTCGCGACTTCTTCGGACGTTAAGTTGAAAGTTTCGCCGGTAACGGAACCGGCAATAGGACCCAGCAAAACGATAGAACCTTGGTCGAGTACTCGGTTGATCCCGTTGACATCAATACGGCGGACTCGCCCGCTGTGACAGTAATCAATACCATCATCGACGCCGAGTGGCTGAGCAATAACAAAGTTACCACTCACGACATTGAGTTGATTGCCCGCCATTGGCGTATTGTTAAGGCTCATCGAGAGTCGCGCTGTTATATCGAGTTGCAATTTACCGGTTGCCTGCATCACAAGGTCGAGGCACGCTTCTGTCGTGACGCGCACGCCTTTGTGATAAGGGCAGTGACACTGGTGGAGATCCACGAGCTGATTGATCTGCGGTCTCGCACCATGTACTAGGATTAGCTTAACGCCCAGACTATGAAGTAGAGCGATGTCGCTGATGATGTTGGTGAAATTTTTATCATAGAAAGCCTCACCACCCAGCATAATGACCATGGTTTTGTTGCGGTGAGCATTGACATAAGGCGTAGATTGTCTAAATCCTTTTACTAGCGCTGTACTTCTGATTTTCACTTTACGACGTCCGGTGTTATTTATGTTGAAATAATGACTTTTTATTCAGAGTTGCGCAAGTGGAAATTCCATTTTAATTGCGCCTCCGGTTCAAGTCGTGGCAAACGGCAATAGTGATGAGGTTCGGGCTGTGTTAAATTAATGCGCGTATTGCTCAAATGTAAATATTGGTCAAATGTAAATTAAGCTAAGGTGAGAAATAAGAGTGAGTGACACGATGTCGTCAGTACCGAAAACAGCCTTGATTAAATGGGTTGAACGCGTGTTATTCATTCTGATATTGATTGGCACTGGCGTATTAATGTATCTATTTAGTGACCTCTATCAGCGCTACCAACTGCACCAAAACCCTGCTTCATCGGTCTATGGCACTTGGAAAGAAACCAACGTCGCCCCATTTGCTCAGGATTACTTTGTACTGAGTGAGGATGGTGTGATGATGGACAACCGCATTGTCACCACCAAATTTTCATTGGATAACGATATGATCAGCTTTGAGGTTGGAGGGTTACTGCATCAATATAAGGTGCTTAATCAATCCAAGAGCGAGATACGTCAACTCGCTCCTAAGCATTATCAACCTATCTATGAATTGGTCGGAAAACATAAACAAAATCTTCGTTAGCGACACAATAATTCGTTAGCGACACAGTAAATAGTGTCGGCTATTCTTGTCTTAGCGACTGATCTTTAAATCCACACTTTGCCTGATAAAGGCTACCCCGATCTTGATACAGGGAGAACAACAAACATGAAACCAATTTTGCCCATTGTGGCTGTGTTACTTATGGCGGGCTGTGCCCAAAATAGTGGTACTGAACACAGTGGTAATGAACGGGCTCAGCAGTATCTTGGGGAAGAATTTTCTCAGCCATTAAATAAAGCTGAGCAGATTGCATCGAATCAACCGAGAAACTTAAACGCGTTTGCTGGGCAGGCTCATGAGGTTTTGCAGCGTTCCCCATCAATGGCAAAAACCTATCAACCCCTTTATGAGCAGTTGCAAGCTTGGGTGGTCAATAGTGGCGATCCAAGCCAGCTGGCTAATTATGGTGTTCAAGCGGCTCAGTTAGGCGGTGGAGATAGCAAAGGCAATGTGCTGTTTACCGGTTACTTCTCGCCAGTGCTTGAGTTGCGCCATCAGCCTGACGGAGAATATCGTTATCCTGTCTATGGTCTTCCCCAGTGCACTAGTAACTGCCCGACACGAGCACAAATTTATGATGGAGCATTGGTTGGGCAAGGGTTAGAGTTAGGCTACGCTGCCAACCTTATCGATCCGTTTATTATGGAAGTGCAGGGCAGTGGCTTTGTTCATTTTGGTGATGATGACAGCTTAGAATATTTCGCCTATGCCGGAAAAAACAACAAGGCGTATGTCAGCATCGGCAAGGTGTTAATTGAGCGCGGTGAAGTACCTAAAGAAAAGATGTCGCTTAAGGCGATCAAGCAGTGGGTAATGCAACAAGATCCCATGACGGTACAAGCTCTGTTAGAGGAAAACCCATCGTTTGTGTTTTTCCAGCCTAAGCAAGCGGCACCGGTGACAGGATCGGCAGGTATTCCATTACTGCCAATGGCATCAGTGGCGGGAGATAGAAGTTTGTTCCCGATGGGGACACCTATTTTGGCGGAAGTACCGCTGCTAAATGCGGATGGATCTTGGAGCGGTACTCATGAATTACGTTTATTGATTGTGCTCGATACTGGTGGTGCAGTGAAAGGCAATCACTTCGATCTCTACCATGGCATGGGAGAGTTTGCGGGGACGCAAGCGGGTCACTACAAGCATTTTGGTCGAGTCTGGAAGCTAGGTTTAGAGAACTCGCCAACCCAAGACCCGTGGATTATGCCTTAGAGCCGGTAGAGGTGTTGATCTTTTTAAAAAGAGTGCGTATAAATCGCACTCTTTCTTTTTTAGCTAGGTACTCACATGAAACATCTTAACCAGCCTGCTTCCGAGAGCTATGACCAGCGATTTGGTGGGACGAGACGTTTATACGGAAGTAATGAAGTTGATATTTTGCGCGCGGCACATGTCTGCGTTGTGGGTATCGGCGGTGTGGGTTCTTGGGCTGTGGAAGCACTGGCACGTACAGGTATTGGAGAGTTGACCTTGATCGATATGGATGACGTTTGTGTCACCAATATCAATCGTCAAATCCATGCCATGTCTGGTACGGTTGGTCAGAGTAAAATTGAAGTCATGGCGGAGCGCGTCAAGCTGATTAACCCTGAGTGTCAGGTTAACTTAATTGATGACTTTATCACGCCAGACAATGTGTCCGACTATATCTCAAAAGAGTTTGATTATGTGTTGGACGCCATTGACAGCATAAAGCCCAAAGCGGCGTTGCTGGCTTACTGCCGTAGCAATAAGATCAAAGTGATCACCACAGGCGGTGCGGGCGGACAGACTGATCCAACCCAAATTAAGATTGCTGATCTCACTAAGACGATTCAAGACCCGTTAGCGAAAAAGCTCAAAGATACCCTGCGACGTCATCATAACTTTAGTAAAAACCCTGCGCGTAAGTTTGGTATTGACTGCGTATTCTCGACGGAGCAGTTGCAATACCCACAAGCGGATGGGTCAGTTTGCGGTGTTAAAGCCACGGCAGAGGGTCCAAAGCGTATGGATTGTGCCAGTGGTTTTGGTGCAGCAACGGTGGTGACCGCCAGCTTTGGCTTTGTAGCGGTTTCTCGTATTGTGGAAAAATTGATTCAAAAATACAGTCAGAAGTAGGTCGTTTATGCCAGACAAACAACATCCATTCGGTTATGAGATCACCGCAGAGACAGTTACTCAGACCATGGCGAGCTTCAAAGGGTGGGAAGACCGCTATCGTCAGGTGATTCAATGGGGTAAACAACTCCCTCAATTGGACGCGGAGTTTAAGCACAATGAATTTACGGTCTCGGGCTGCGAAAGCTCGGTTTGGTTGCTCACTGAGTTAGTCGATGGATGCTGGCATATTAAAGCCGATTCCGATGCGCGTATTGTGCGTGGTTTGATAGCGATTGTATTGGCCGCATATGAGGGTAAAACCTCGCAACAGATTTTGGAATTTGATATTGACGGCTATTTTGACACCTTACAATTAATCAACCACCTGTCGCCAACCCGCGGCAATGGTTTAAAAGCGATAGTGGAGACGGTCCAGTCTCAAGCGAAAAACGCAAAATAACCCATTCGTGGGTAAGACCATTTTTTTGTAAAACGGGTTCTTTATAAAAAAAGCCTTTGTAACCCCGTTCCTCCGTAGCCCTATTCCTCTGTAGAACCACTCCTTTGTAGATCATTGATACCTTGAACGCAGGTATCAATGTTCTGTTACAGCATATCGACTGCTTTTTTAACCGCTTCTATCAATTTGACCACATCGTCTTGGTTGTTATACACGGCAAATGAGGCTCTGACGGTGCCGGCGATACCTAATGCATCCATCAGTGGATGCGCGCAATGATTCCCTGAACGCAGTGCGACATTTTGCTGATCCAACAGTGTGGCGATGTCTTGGTGATGCACGCCATCCATCACAAAAGAGATCACGCTAGCTCCCTCCTGATAACCGATCACACGTATATCATCGATCTGTTGTAACGCCAGATAGGCTTGGTGTTGTAGACCAATAATATGCTGTTCTAACTGTTGACGATCAAACTGCTCAAGCCAGTCGATAGCGCAAGCAAGCGCCAATGCCCCTGCGACATTGGGAGTGCCGGCTTCAAACTTACCCGGTAGCTCAGAAAAGGTGGTGCCGCTAAAACTCACTTTTTCCACCATCTTGCCACCGCCATGCCAAGGGGGCATCGCCTGTAGTAAATCGAGTTTGCCATAGAGTACGCCGATCCCCACAGGCGCATACAATTTATGCCCAGAGAAGACATAAAAATCCGCATCAAGCGTCTGCACGTCCACCTTATGATGAACAATGCCCTGAGCGCCATCGACCACAACAACCGCATTGGTCTTGGCACGCACTAAGGGAATAATGATGTCTAGTGGGATCTCAGTGCCAGTGACATTGGTCACTTGCGCCAAGGCAACCAGCTTGGTGTTCGCCGATAACTTAGCTTCAAGCGCTGCTAAGTCTAAGGTGCAATCAGAGCGCATTGGCAGTTTGACGATGTGAGCGCCGGTCTGCTCTGCGACGATTTGCCAAGGGACAATATTGGCGTGATGCTCCATCTCTGATACCAAGATTTCATCACCCGCTTTAAGGTTGTTGCGGGCATAGGTTTGCGCAATCAGGTTAAGTGCTTCGGTTGCGCCACGAGTCCAGATGATTTCTTTGCTTGAGCCCGCATTAATAAACTGCGCCACGGTGTGGCGAGCCGCCTCAAAACGTTCGGTTGCCCCTGCCGTCAAAGAGTGACTGCCGCGGTGAACATTGGCGTTTTGTTTGCTGTAATAAGCCGATATTGTGTCTATCACCACTTGCGGTTTTTGCGTCGTCGCTGCGCTATCTAGATAGCAAATGTCGTCTTGAACCGCGGGAAACTGTGCTCGAATAGCGGCAAAATCAATCATGTTGTTTTCCCATTTTGTGATAGTGCAAGGTGGGCAAGGTCACCATAGGCTCTGCCACTTGCCACGCTTTTTCTTTTCCGCATAGAGCAATAATAATTTCAATGGCAAACTCAAGCGCACTGCCCGGACCTTGGCTAGTAATCAACTTGTGATTAATATCGATAGTCACGCGTTTGTCGCGCCAAAGATCGGCTGGAATATGGGATTTAAAGCTGGGGTGACCTGTCATGAGTGCCTGAGGATAGAGTTGGTGCGTTTGCAATACCAAAGCGGGCGCGGCACAAATGGCTGCTAACCATTTTGATTCATATTTGTGCTGGCGGATCATTTCAACCAATAGCGTACTGTCTCTGAATATTTCAGCACCGCCGACGCCACCCGGCAGAGCGATAACATCAAACTCTTCGTCAGCCACATCCACTAACTTGCAATCGGCAGTCAGGGTAACACCCCGTGATGCTTTCATCGTCAGTTCGCCATCGAAGTCGGCACTGGCGACGGTGACGTCAAACCCAGCGCGCACCATGACGTCAATAATGGTGATCGCTTCCATCTCTTCGGTACCGGGGGCGATAGGGACGAGAATCTTTTTAGTCATGATGTTATCCATCCTTGTTCAATCTGTTTGATTGCTTGATAAAGCTTACTGTTTTCTGGCGTGGCAAGGTGATGTTGCTTGGCGACCGAGATCAGATAGCCGTTGATAAAGTCTATCTCTGTTTTACGCTGGTGGTAAACATCTTGCCGCATGGAAGAAAAATTGGTCGCGGTGTGACTGATGACTTGATTCACCGTTGCCAGCAGCGTTTGAAAATCGGTCGCGATGCCTTCGGCTTGCATTACCTTAACGATTTCGAGAACGATCGGTTCGATAATCGCCTGAAATGGCGGTCGAGCCAATTCACCGTTTTGGCATTGTTCTATTGCTGTCAATGGATTGATGGCGCAGTTGACGGCGAGTTTGTTCCAAAGCACCGCTTGAATATTGTCGTTCCAACGGACTTCCGGTAAAGCATGATCGAGAACGGCTTGCAGAAAATGACACTGTTGTCCCGCTTTGTTCATCCCGCCCAGTTGAGTCATCCCCTGACCCGTATGTTGCACTTGGTACTTATTGGGTTTGAAAGCGCCATGGGTTGTAGTGGCGATCACAACGGGATTGCTGGCAAAGTGATCACATACCGGTTGTGCGGTTCCCATACCGTTGTGCATCAGAACAAGGATGGTATCTTGATTTATCTGAGATTTGAGCGACTCAAGGGCAGGCAGCACTTGCCAAGCTTTCAGTGTCACTAACAACAGGTCGCAGTCCACTAAGGAGTTAGGATCACGGTTTGCAAAGGTTTGCGGCGATGTATCATCGAGTTGTAAGCGGAGTGTTTCTGAAGAGTCCCGTCCCCAGAGAGAGACGTTATGACCCGCGTTGGCGAGTTTATGTGCCCAAAGTGAGCCAATGGCTCCGGGACCAAGAATAGTGATATTCACGCGCAATATCCGAGCAAGCAAAGTTGTCAGCAAGGATAACGATAGAGTAACGGAAAGCCAATAAAAATGGCGCTTATTAGCGCCATTTTTGAAAACTTTTTAGGTTCGATTAGAACTTGTAAGTTGCTGCGAAGTAGTGACCAGCACCAGAAGATTCAAATGCGTCGCTATCTTTGATGCCGTATACGTCAGAGTATAGTTTTAGACCGTAACCCAGCGCAAACTGGTCAGAGTGCCAGTAGATACCGTTGAACATTGCACCACCGTGGCTCGCTGAGCTGTACTCATCTTTCATACCGAATTGGTAATCAAGGTAGCCTTGGTAAGAAATGAAAGTACCGTTGTCTAGGAAGTAGAAAGGCTTGAACCAGTTAGTAGAGAACTGATAACCGTTCCAGTCTTTTTGCTTGATATCGTAGTTCGCGTATAGGTTGAACTGCATTTTACCAAACCATGGAACAAGAACGTCAGAACCTAGACCGATCATTGATTGATAACCAGGCTCTTTATCTAGTAAATATTCGCCAGCGTTTTCTGGGTCTTCAACTTGAATTTTAGCGCCACCGTCAATAACCGTGTAGTTAGCTACGTAAAGCTCTTGAACAGGACCGAATGAGAAATCCTTGCCTGTTAGTGCGTCAAGAGACATGCGTGGTGCGAACTTAACAAAAAGCTGGTCAGAACCAGATTTGTCGCTGCTGTCAGAGTTCGTTAAATCAAATACATCGATGTAGCCGTAAAGATCGAAAATTCCAGAACGACCACCAAATTCCATTTCTAGGTAGGTGTGATCAGCATTACCAGGCTTTTCATTGATGGTGTGCATGATGTTGAACTGAAGGAATTTACTATCGTTTTTATGGATGTCGCCGTCTGAGTAGTCAGCCGCGATAACTGGAGCAGAAGTAGCCGCTAGTAGGCTAAGAGCTAAAAGTGATTTACGCATGATGTATGAACTCTTTATATGCTTTGTTTCAATAAATGGATTGCTTTTTGAGCAGCTCCGTTCGTTGGATAGGCATAATAACGTTTTATGTCGCAATGTAAATGTCACATCCCGCAAACGTTTGCAATTCATAGTGATCTAGATCACATAAATGATTTTTCAATTGAACTTTATGATCTTTCTCTCAAATTACGCACGCTGGTTAATGGATGTTATTTTTGACGCGTTTTAGAAGGAGTATTTGACTGGTTGCATTGATCGACCTAGATGAAAAGTCGTAAACAATAATCAGTGAATGAACGGAATTAGGGGAATAGAATGTCGGAGTTAATGTTATTTCCGTTAAGTTCGGTAGTGTTGCCGGAGGGCAGAATGAGGCTCAGGATATTTGAGCCGAGATACAAACGAATGGTGACGGCTTGTTTGAAAAACAATACCGGCTTTGGCGTGTGTCTAATCAGCAACAACGGGCATGGAATACCGAAAAATGTGTCGTCGGTGGGAACGCTGGTCAGCATTATTGATTTTGAAACTCTGCCAGACGGAATGTTGGGTATTACCGTTACAGGGATGCAAAAATTCAACATCCGAGATGTGAAACTCGAACAAGACGGTTTGCGTATCGCAAATGTTGATTGGCTTGAAAACTGGGCACCCTCGCAGTTGCAACAGAACCATTTGGATCTACAGCACCGTTTGCAACAAGTGTTTGAAGAGTTTCCTGAGATGGGCGAGTTGTATAGCCACCGATTTTTTGATGATGCTGCATGGGTCAGCCAACGTTGGCTTGAGATGCTACCGATAGAGTGTGAACACTTTGAACTGTTGGTGAGTCAGCAAGATTGTCGAGCGGCGGTCGAATTCCTGAACTCTGCCTTTCATGCCAGTGACTCGATACCGAAAACCAAGCATTAATGAAAGTGATCCATCTAAACTTATACAACGTACTAAATTTAGTAATGAACAAACTTATATAACGAACACAAGGTTCAATTCTGGTCGCTACCAGACACCGTTTAATGAGCACATTGGCGTGACATATTCAGTCTTTGTGCAATAGGAGCATGCTATGGAAGTCAGCAGTTCACAGGCTCTGACCAAGCAAGAATGGGCAGAATGTATGGAAAGAATTAAGGCGCGTGATAAAGCGTCCTTTGCTCAAGTTTTCCGTTACTTTTCGCCACGTCTCAGACAGTTTACCTACAAGCATGTGGGTAATGAGCAGGTTGCTGTAGAGATGGTTCAGGAAACCATGACGACGGTGTGGCAAAAAGCGCATCTGTTTGATGGCAGCAAGAGTTCGCTGTCGACTTGGATATTTACTATCGCCCGGAATCTCTGTTTCGACATGCTTCGCAAGCAGCGGGGCAAAGAGCTGCACGTTCATGCCGATGATATCTGGCCCACGGATTACTGCCCGCCAGATTTTGTTGAGCATTATTCACCAGAAACAGACCGATTAAAGCAACAGATTATTGAATTTCTAGATTATCTACCCAAGGCTCAGAGAGACGTCGTCAAGGCGGTTTATCTCGAAGAATTGCCCCATCAACAGGTCGCTGAGATGTTTGATATTCCCCTCGGCACGGTGAAGTCGCGGTTAAGGCTAGCAGTAGAAAAGCTCAGACTCTCAATGGAGGCGAACTAATGGCAAGACATCCAGAAGATACACTGCTTGAGGCCTATGCTTCGGGTGAGATTGATAGCGCGTATGGTGTGGCAGTGGCGACCCATATTCAGCATTGCCGTCAATGTGCGGAAAAGGTGGCGTTACTCGAAGAGCAGTTAGCAAGCCAGCTGTCACAACCTCAGGTTGAATTGAGTTCCGAGCAAGACGCTGAGTTGGTGTTAGAGAACATGTTACAAGACATCATGTCTTTGGACGTTGATTATTCATCGCCAAGAAAGCGAATGCCCGTGAAGCTGTCAGTGAATGGCAAACAATTCGATGTTCCCTCTTCCCTTGCGCCACTCGTCGGCAGAATGGGCGAATGGAAAAGCTATGGCGGTAAGGTGTTTACCTCGGCGATAGATATTGATGAAACCCATCGAGTGAGTTTCCTATACATCACGCCCGGTGTAAAAGTACCGCAACACACGCACAAAGGTGACGAATCAACATTGGTGCTGCACGGCAGTTTTAGCGATGAAAGCGGTGAATATGGCGTCGGTGATTTTGTTCACGAGAACGGGGAAACTGAACACTCGCCCTGTACCAGCGAACAGCAAGACTGCTTGTGCTTGTCGATATTGACTCAGCCAATGGTGTTTACCCAAGGCGTGGCAAGAGTGTTCAATATGTTTGGCAAGGGGATGTATCCTTAGCTATTTGATGCGTACTCCTGAGTATCAACGCGCCATTCGATATATAAGCACGTCATCCCGGCGAAGGCAGGGACCTACTGGAAGCGTGTGCCTAACTTGAGTAGATTCCTGCCTCCGCAGGAAAGACGATTAAAGCGGAAGACGGTTAAACGGTTAGGAAAGACGGTCAAAGCGAATAACGGTTTAGAAATGGCATTTAAGCAAAGGAGTGCAACCAGTGACCCGAAAATCGGTTATACAAGGACGTTACTCCCTAGAAACAAAACAGCCATAACCTCAAGGTTATGGCTGTTTGTCTATCAATCCATCAACCAACCAATCTATTCATCATCCCGCTGTGACTTCGCTTTATCCAACAGGTCATTAAAATAGTGGCGTAGCGAGTAGAGCATAATCAAGCTTGGAATGACCATGATAGAAGTGATGATAAAGAACAAACTCCAATCATTGAGATAATCAACCAACTCACCACTGAATGAAGCCAGCGTCGTTCGACCAAGATTGCCTAATGACGCCAGCAAGGCGTATTGCGTCGCTGAGAAAGCTTGTCCGGTTAATAAGGTTAAGAAAGACACAAAGGCCACCGTCGAGAACGCGGTGGTAAAGTTATCGACGAGAATCGCTGCCAAAAAGAGCGATTCATTGGGTCCTGATTTCGCTATCCATGCAAACATAAGATTGCTGGCGCTCATCGCGATGCCGCCCATCATTAAGCCACGTACAATGCCGAAACGAACATTAAACATACTGCCGATCAGGGTAAAGGCCATCGTCGCACCCCAACCGATCAGTTTGGAGTAGTAACCGATCTGCTCGTTGCTAAAGCCAATCTCTTTATAGAATGGAATCGACATCCGACCCAAAAAGGCTTCGCCAATCTTGAATAGGAACACAAACAACAACAACGTGATGGCAACACGGGTTCCATTGCGTCGAAAGAAGTCGAGAAACGGTTCAACCACGGTTACGGAAAGCCAGTTAAGTGTGCCGCTACCAACCACCTTGGCATGTCTTTGCGCTGCTTGTTGTTGTAACTGTTCACGGTTATTTTTTGGTTCACCAACAAAAAGGGTAAACAGCATCAATAACACCACGATTGCCGCCATGCCGTAATAAACGCCATTCCAACCGATAGCGTCAGCATTAACAAAGGCCAGATAGCCGGGCAGTGAATAGCCGGTCCACCAACCAATCACCGCCATTGCAGACGCTTGAGGCAGCTTACTGGATTCAGATTTTGGAAAGGTATCGATCCTAAAAGCATCAATGGCAATATCTTGGGTCGAAGAGGCGATAGCAATGCCCAGAGCCAACAGGGAGGTAAGCAGTAAACTATTGGCAGGGTTGACGCCAGCAATCATGAGAGTGAGTACTAACATGATCGATTGACAGAGGAACACCCAACTGCGCCTTTGACCAAGGCGTTGATACAAGATTGGAAGCTTGAGTCGGTCTACTAAAGGTGCCCATAAAAAGTTGATCGCGTAGACAACAAAAACAGAGCCAAAGTAGCCAATGGCGGCTCTGGTCAATCCTGCATCTTTGAGCCAGCCGGACATATTTGAGCCAATGAGTACCCAAGGGAAACCGCTGGAACAGCCGAGCATAAATACCCAAAGTAGCCGTTTATCCCAATAGCTTTTGATGGTATCTAACCATGTGTGTTCTTGTTGCACGCAGAGTCCTTAGTGTAGCTAGCGATAGAGACTAAAAAGGGGAGTTGAACTCCCCTTTGGATGAGTTATTACTGTATTCGTTCCATCTTGGTGATAACGATAGGCGTGACAGGGACATCCTGCATTCGGTTTTTTCGGGCTGTTGGCTTCTCTGCCATCTGTTGAACCACATCAAAACCTTCCGTCACTTTACCAAACACCGCATATCCCGGATTTCTGACGCTGTAATTCAGGAAGCTGTTGTTCACTAAGTTAATAAAAAACTGACGAGATGCTGAATCTGGGTCATTGGTACGCGCCATCGCGATAGTAGCAGCGTCATTGACTAAGCCGTTATCGGCTTCGTTTTTGATTGAAGCATAGGTAGGCAGGCGATTCAGTTCTGCGTCAAAGCCGCCACCCTGCGCCATAAAGCCATCAATCACACGATGAAACTGTGAACCGACATAGCTGCCATCATCGACATAGCGTAGGAAGTTATCCACGGTAATAGGCGCTTGCTCTTGGTTAAGCTCGATAACAAATGAACCCAAGGTGGTTTCTACGCTGACTTTAGGACCGGCAAACACCACACTGGTGAAGAGAGCCAAGGTTGCGACGAGATGCTTAAGCATTAGAAACGCTCCTTCATGTACAGTTGCAGTTCCGTATCGTTAGCGATCTCTTCTAGCAGTTTGTTAACAGTATCGTTAAACACGAGTTCGATATCACTGTTGGAAGCACTCATCATGCCGCTACGTGATGCGGTTGCGGTGTACTTCTTAATCAGCTTGCCTTTTGCGTTCTCTGCGGTGAGTTCAACCACAACAGACGAATTCATGTCGTTGGCCATCACGGAATGTTTGACCGAGACAAGGGCTTCTTGAATCACTACTTTTAGGCTATTCGCGCTGTTAACGGTGACTTGATAACCTTGAGAGCTAAACTGGTTCACCAAGGCATTTTCGATCCCAATTCGCACGTTTTGGCGAGTGTGGACTGGCGTGATGGTATTGCGACCATTATCAAGTAGGGCAACATACTGCGCTGCTCGAACGTCTTGGCTTGATAGTGAGATAGATTTGCCTTCAACCATTTTTGCTGCACTAGTGGCGGCTGTTGGTATGAAGTTTATCTGTTCTTTCTGCGGGCTAGCACACGCTGCAAGTAATACAACGGAAGCGGCTAGAAATAGCTTTTTCATTGATCGTTCCTTTTTCATTCTCTACCCAGTTATCAAGCGACACAATTGATTGAGCTGGTCTTTAGATACTATAGATTTACTTTATTGCTTGTAAAATAACAAATTTGGCATTAGATGCGACTAGTTTTACACCAGAACGACCAAATAATCGTGATAATTTTTTATCGTAGCCGAGGTGGCGGTTGCCGATCACCAATAATTCGCCTTTTGAGCGTAGAACTTGCTTTGCATCACAGAACATTTGCCATGCGATATGGTCGGTAATGGCTTGCTGTTGGTGGAAAGGAGGATTACAGACAACGAGGTCTTGGCTGTCAGCCTCAAAATTATCCAAACAGTTGTTGGCAACGGCGTTGAGATGCGCAGGGTCAAGCTGGTTGAGCTCGACATTAGTTTGCACCGACTTCACCGCCATATAGCTCTCATCGACGCTGGTAACGTGTGCTTGTGGATTAAGCTGCATCAGTTTGAGAGACAGAACACCGTTACCGCAACCAAGATCGAGGATCTGTTGATACCTATCGTCACTCGGTAGGTGTTGCAACAACAGTCTAGCCCCCAGATCGAGACTTTCACCAGAGTAGACATTCGGTAGATTGGCTAGCGTTAAGCCGTGATCATCTACTGACCAACGGGTGTATGGATCTATCTTTGCCGCTTCTATTGCATCAGATTCTGTTGCATCAGATATCGCATCATCGCCCGCTTGTGAACAGTCTGCTTGCGAAAAGACCAAGCGATGTTTTTTCCATGCAAGTGAGGTGGTTGTCGTTCCGAGGTACTTTTCAAACAGTTTTAATGTCGAGGTATGGATCTCTTTGGCTTTGTTTACCGCGATGACAGGACAGCCTGAACCGTAAAGATGGCGAATGCTATCTAGTTGCCAGCTCAAGTAACGGTTGTTACGAGGTATCTGCATCAGGATTAAGTCAGGCTTCTCTGGCCAAGGGGCGGTTGACTTTAATAGTGTGACATCATGGCATTGATTGTGCGCTAAGTTTGCTTTGGCACCTTGCTGAGCAACAAAGGAGTCACTTAAAGCGGTGACGTGATGCTTGAGTGAAAACCAACAGCTCAAAGCCCCAAAGTGATCATTGAGAATAAGAATATTTTGGTTATCGGACAGTTGTTGATCTTCTATGTGGCGAATCAAGTACTCGTCCCCCGCATCCCAAGCTTGCAGTGTCTCATTGGGCAATTTTGGGAACCGATGTAGGGTTAACGTACGCTCAAAAACAGTTAAATCAGTGTTCATAATGAAGTTTTATGGTGGGTATCGGCTGTATTTTGGCAAAAAGTAACGGTTTTAGCCAACAACCGCGAAAAATAGTACGAGAAAAATGACTTAGTAAAGTATATACTTGCTTTATTAGAGCCGTATTAATAATGATAAAAACTCTCAACGCTACCGACGAGCAACGACTTTCTGTTCGTTGCAGGCAAAAGTAGCAAAGGAGTTAGCTGATATTTCAAAGGAAGCCCTATGATTCAAAATGTCATTGAAGAGAAACTTCATCTCGCTTTGAGTCCCACATTTCTAGATGTTCGCAACGAAAGCTATATGCACAATGTACCCGCAGGATCTGAAAGCCACTTTAAGGTTGTCGTCGTCAGTGAAAAATTCGAGAATACTCGGTTGATCGCTAGGCATCGACAGGTAAATAGTGCCTTGGCAGAAGAACTGGCGGGCGCGGTGCATGCGTTGGCGATCCATACCTATACTCCGCAAGAATGGACCGAGCAAAATCAATTAGCACCGAATAGCCCAAACTGTGCGGGTGGCGGCAAATAGTCCTATACTTTCGACGTTTGTTTGAATTTTGCTCAGCTAAGTATGTAAAAGCTAATGTACGTAAAAGCTAAGCATGTAAAAGCTAAGTGTGTAAAAGCGTAATAATAGGGGATTAACATAAACGCTAGTCTCCAGTTGTTCTACCACTAAAGGCTTAACAGCATTTCAACAAATTTTGTTATGTATTTGAAATAATAAAAGCTGTGTCATTTTGTTAATAGAAGCACAACCTAACTGAGAATCGAGAGAAGCAATCTGTGTGCGATAAGTCAAAATTATGAGGATTAACCGATAGTTTTTGACCAAAACCGCTGATTTTATTAGCTTGTAGCCATGATTCATCATGGCATCGTGTTTGCGATTAATGCTACACTACTGCACCAGTAAAATCTCGCAGTGATTCTATGACGAGGTTGTTATAGCAATGTTGCTGTTTTGGTTGGTTTCCAACTAGAACCCAGACACTAAAGCGGTGTCTATATGTTACGCAATAATGAGAATCTTTTTTCCCGATAAAAGTAGTGCAAGCGCGTATGATTACAATAAAGAAGGGTTTGGATTTACCTATCGCAGGAACTCCATCCCAGGTGATTAATGATGGTAAGTCCATCACTAAAGTCGCCTTGCTTGGCGAAGAGTACGTGGGTATGCGTCCAACGATGCATGTTCGCGTTGATGATGAAGTAAAGAAAGGTCAGATCCTTTTTGAAGACAAAAAGAATCCGGGTGTTGTCTTTACTTCTCCAGCAAGCGGTAAGGTTATCGAAGTTAACCGTGGTGCAAAGCGTGTACTTCAATCTGTAGTGGTTGAAGTTCAGGGCGATGACCAAGAGCAATTCGATAGCTACACAGCGGAACAACTAGTCAATCTAGATCGTCAAGTGATCGTTGACCAACTAGTGAAGTCCGGTATGTGGACAGCTCTGCGAACTCGACCGTTCAGCAAGGTTCCGGCAATTGATTCAACAACTCAAGCGATCTTCGTGACGGCGATGGATACTAATCCACTGGCAGCGGATGCTGAGTTAATCATCAACGAGCAAAAAGAAGCCTTTGTTTCTGGTATTGATCTTCTCTCGAAGCTTACTTCTGAGAAGGTTTTTGTTTGTAAGAAAGGTTCTAGTCTACCTTGCTCAACTCAGTCAAATGTTGAAGAACACGTATTCAATGGTCCACACCCAGCTGGTCTCGTGGGAACCCACATGCACCATCTGTATCCAGTTAGCATTGAGAACGTTGCTTGGAGCATCAATTATCAAGATGTGATAGCGATTGGTAAGCTGTTTACCACAGGTCAGCTATACACTGATCGTGTTGTTTCTCTCGCGGGTCCCGTTGTGAATAACCCTCGCCTGATCCGTACCCAACTTGGTGCGAGCTTGGAGCAACTGACGGATAGTGAGTTGATGCCGGGTGAAGTACGTATGATCTCTGGATCAGTGCTGTCAGGAATACAAGTTGCGGGCGCAAATGCTTATCTAGGTCGCTACCATAACCAAGTCTCGGTATTACGCGAAGGTCGTGATAAAGAGCTGTTTGGTTGGGCGATGCCAGGTAAAAACAAGTTCTCTGTTACCCGTACATTCCTTGGACACCTTTTCAAGAGCCAACTATTCAACATGACGACGACCACCAACGGCAGTGACCGTGCAATGGTGCCAATCGGTAATTACGAAAAAGTACTACCACTTGATATGGAACCAACATTACTGCTGCGTGATCTGTGTGCTGGTGATTTAGACAGCGCTCAGCGTCTTGGTGCGTTAGAGCTAGATGAAGAAGATTTGGCGTTATGTACCTTTGTTTGTCCAGGTAAATACGAATACGGTGAACTCCTACGTGAGTGCCTAGACAAGATAGAGAAGGAAGGGTAATTCCATGCTTAAGAAGTTTCTTGAAGATATCGAGCATCATTTCGAACCAGGTGGTAAACATGAAAGATGGTTCGCTCTGTATGAAGCAGCAGCCACTCTCTTCTATACACCAGGTCTAGTGACAAAACGTAGTGCCCACGTACGTGATAGTGTTGATTTGAAACGTATCATGATTATGGTTTGGTTTGCGGTATTCCCAGCCATGTTCTGGGGTATGTATAACGCAGGTAACCAAGCGATTATGGGTCTAAACCACCTGTATTCGGGCGCAGAACTCGCCACCATGATTGATGGCAACTGGCACTACTGGTTGACTCAAATGCTTGGCGGCAGCTTAGGTGCTGACGCAGGCTGGGGCAGTAAGATGCTCTTGGGCGCGACCTTCTTCCTACCGATCTACGCAACCGTGTTTATCGTCGGTGGCTTCTGGGAAGTGCTGTTCTGTATGGTACGCAAACACGAAGTGAACGAAGGTTTTTTTGTTACCTCTATCCTGTTTGCTTTGATTGTTCCACCAACCCTCCCTCTGTGGCAAGCGGCACTCGGTATTACCTTTGGTGTGGTCGTTGCTAAAGAAATTTTTGGTGGTACAGGTCGTAACTTCCTGAACCCTGCCTTAGCAGGTCGTGCGTTCCTATTCTTCGCTTACCCAGCGCAAATCTCGGGTGACGTAGTATGGGTTGCGGCTGACGGTTACTCAGGTGCGACGGCGCTGAGCCAATGGGCTCAAGGCGGCGAAGGCGCACTAATGAACAACATCACGGGTCAAACGATCACTTGGATGGATGCGTTCATTGGTAATATCCCAGGCTCTATCGGTGAAGTCTCGACACTGATGCTTATCATCGGTGCGGCGCTCATTGTTTATATGGGTATTGCATCTTGGCGTATTATCGCTGGTGTGATGATTGGTATGGTTTCGGTCGCGACACTGTTCAATGTGATTGGTTCAGACACTAACGCATTGTTTAGCATGCCTTGGCATTGGCACCTTGTTCTGGGTGGTTTTGCATTTGGTATGTTCTTTATGGCAACAGACCCAGTATCTGCCTCGTTCACAAATAACGGTAAATGGGCATACGGTATCTTAATCGGTGCTATGTGTGTGATGATTCGCGTCGTTAACCCAGCTTACCCAGAGGGCATGATGCTAGCGATTCTGTTTGCTAACTTATTCGCCCCTCTATTTGACCACTTTGTAGTTGAAAAGAACATCAAACGGAGACAAGCACGATATGGCAAGTAATAACGATAGCATTAAAAAGACGCTGTTTGTTGTTATCGCACTGAGCTTAGTATGTTCAGTTATCGTATCGCTAGCCGCGGTCGGTTTGCGTGACAAACAAGTGGCGAATGCCGTATTAGATAAGCAGTCGAAAATCGTCGACGTTGCCGGTATTAACGCTGAAGGTTCAGTCGCTGAGCTTTACCAGCAGTACATTGAACCTCGTCTTGTTGATTTTGACACTGGTGAGTTCGTTGACGGTGATGCAAACAGTTACGATCAACGTAAAGCTGCAAAAGATCCGGCAGAGTCGATACGCCTAAGCGCGGATCAAGACAAAGCAAAAATCATTCGCCGCGCTAACGTAGGTACGGTTTACCTAGTGAAGCAAGACGGCAAAGTGAGCAGCATTATTTTGCCCGTTCACGGTACGGGTCTTTGGTCTATGATGTATGCGTTTGTGGCGGTACAAACAGACGGTAATACCGTGAATGGTATTACCTACTACGAACAAGGTGAGACTCCAGGATTGGGTGGTGAAGTAGAAAACCCAGCTTGGCGTGCGCAGTTCGAAGGTAAAAAACTGTACGACGAAAACTTCAAACCAGCGATTAAAGTGGTTAAAGGTGGCGCTCCTGCTGGCTCTGAGCATGGCGTAGATGGTCTGTCAGGTGCAACCCTAACCGGTAATGGTGTACAAGGAACATTCGACTTCTGGTTGGGTGATATGGGCTTTGGTCCATTCCTAGCGAAAGTTCGTAATGGAGGTCTAAACTAATGTCTGCTCAAGATGTGAAAAAGAGCCTAGTTGCTCCAGTATTAGACAATAACCCAATCGCTTTGCAGGTTCTGGGTGTTTGTTCTGCACTGGCAGTGACCACTAAACTAGAGACAGCGTTCGTTATGACTCTGGCGGTTATTTTTGTAACCGCACTGTCTAACTTCTTTGTATCTCTCATTCGCAACCATATCCCAAACAGTGTGCGTATTATCGTTCAAATGGCGATCATCGCGTCATTGGTAATCGTGGTAGACCAAATATTGAAAGCGTATCTGTATGATATTTCAAAACAGCTTTCGGTATTCGTGGGTCTTATCATTACTAACTGTATCGTAATGGGTCGTGCGGAAGCTTTCGCAATGAAGTCTGAGCCTCTACCATCATTGATTGATGGTATTGGTAACGGTCTTGGTTATGGTTTTGTTCTGATTACTGTCGGTTTCTTCCGTGAGCTATTTGGCTCAGGCAAGCTATTTGGTATGGAAGTATTGCCGTTAGTCAGTAATGGCGGTTGGTATCAGCCAAACGGTATGATGCTACTTGCTCCGTCTGCGTTCTTCCTGATCGGCTTCCTGATCTGGGTTATTCGTATCTTTAAACCAGAACAAGTAGAAGCGAAGGAGTAAGGTAGTCATGGAACATTATATTAGTCTACTGGTTAAGTCGATTTTCATCGAAAACTTGGCGCTCTCTTTCTTCTTAGGTATGTGTACGTTTTTGGCGGTATCTAAGAAAGTGAAGACCTCATTTGGTCTTGGTGTTGCCGTTATCGTGGTGCTGACGGTTGCGGTACCTGTGAACAACCTGCTTTATAACCTAGTGTTGAAAGAAAACGCATTGGTTGCTGGTGTTGACTTAAGCTTTCTTAACTTTATCACCTTCATCGGTGTTATCGCTGCTTTGGTACAGATCCTAGAGATGGTGTTAGACCGTTTCTTCCCACCACTATACAACGCACTGGGTATCTTCCTGCCGCTAATCACGGTTAACTGTGCGATCTTCGGTGGCGTATCTTTCATGGTACAGCGTGATTATAACTTTGCTGAGTCTGTGGTTTATGGCTTTGGCTCTGGTGTGGGTTGGATGCTGGCTATCGTTGCGTTAGCGGGTATCCGTGAGAAGATGAAGTATTCAGATGTCCCTCCGGGTCTTCGTGGTCTTGGTATCACGTTTATCACGGTCGGTTTGATGGCGCTGGGCTTCATGTCTTTCTCTGGTGTTCAACTGTAAGGTATAAGGAATAGTCAATGGACATTATCCTAGGTGTAGTGATGTTTACACTGATTGTTCTAGCGTTAGTGCTGGTGATTTTATTCGCCAAGTCTAAGCTAGTACCAACAGGTGACATCACAATCTCAGTGAATGGCGATGCGGACAAAGCGATCGTCACTCAACCTGGCGGCAAGCTGCTAAGTGCCCTCGCTGGAGCGGGCGTATTCGTTTCTTCAGCTTGTGGTGGCGGTGGCTCATGTGGTCAGTGTCGTGTAAAAGTAAAATCAGGTGGCGGTGATATTTTGCCAACTGAGCTTGACCACATCTCAAAAGGTGAGGCAAGAGAAGGCGAGCGTTTGGCCTGTCAGGTGAATATGAAAACCGACATGGACATCGAGCTTCCTGAAGAGATCTTTGGCGTTAAGAAGTGGGAATGCAGCGTTATCTCTAATGATAACAAAGCGACCTTCATCAAAGAGCTTAAGCTGCAGATCCCTGATGGCGAATCGGTACCATTCCGTGCGGGTGGTTATATTCAAATTGAAGCGCCAGCTCACCATGTGAAGTACTCAGAATTCGATGTACCGGAAGAGTATCGTGAGGACTGGGACAAATTTAACCTGTTCCGTTACGAGTCGACGGTCAATGAAGAGACTATCCGTGCTTACTCAATGGCGAACTATCCAGAAGAGGAAGGGATTATTATGCTGAACGTGCGTATCGCTACGCCGCCGCCTAATAACCCAGATGTCCCACCAGGTATCATGTCTTCGTTTATCTGGTCGCTGAAAGAGGGTGATAAGTGTACGATTTCAGGTCCATTTGGTGAGTTCTTCGCTAAAGAAACCGATAATGAAATGGTCTTCATTGGCGGTGGTGCGGGTATGGCACCGATGCGCTCTCATATCTTCGACCAACTGAAGCGTTTGAAATCTACGCGTAAGATGTCTTTCTGGTATGGTGCTCGTTCGAAGCGTGAAATGTTTTATGTGGAAGACTTTGACGGTCTACAAGCAGAAAACGACAACTTCCAATGGCACGTTGCGCTATCCGATCCTTCACCAGAGGATAACTGGGATGGTTACACAGGTTTTATTCATAACGTTATTTATGAGAACTACCTGAAGGACCATGAAGCGCCAGAAGATTGTGAGTACTACATGTGTGGTCCACCTATGATGAACGCAGCGGTTATCGGCATGCTGAAAGATCTAGGTGTTGAGGATGAAAACATCCTACTTGATGACTTTGGTGGCTAAGCCAAGCTCATAAGTAAACAATGGCTGGCTCTGATGAGTCAGCCATTGTTATTTTTGCCTGGTAGAATAGTTATTTTTGACAGGTAGAATTATTTTGAACGAACAGCGGTCTGTTTTGTGTATTGAATTCTCGAACAATAACAGTATTCAAAACCAACCGTTAATCCTATCCATAGGTGAGTAAAGGTATGTTTCATCTAACCAACCGAGTGAAGCTGATTTTATTAGGTTTAGTGTCGGTATTTATGTTTACCGCTTGCAGTGATTCCCGTGAGCAGATTCATTTGAGCGGTCCGACCATGGGCACGCTGTATAATATCAAATATATCGAGACGGACCGTGCTCCGAAGCCCGAGCTGATTCAAGAACAAGTCAACAAATTACTTGAGCAAGTCAATGCTCAGATGTCGACCTACCGACAAGATTCTGAGTTAAGTCGCTTTAATCGCTACTACGGAACCGAGCCGTTCCCAGTCTCTAAGCAGACGGCGATTGTGGTGAAAGAAGCGATTCGCCTCAACCAAGTGACGAAAGGGGCGTTGGATGTCACCGTCGGTCCTTTGGTTAATTTGTGGGGATTTGGTCCAGAAGCAAGGCCTGATAAAATTCCGACACAGCAAGAGTTGGATAAGCGCCTCGCTCAAATTGGTATTGAACACCTTTCTGCCACAGAAGATACGCTTAGAAAAGATCTTCGCAGCTTGTATGTTGACCTTTCCACCATTGCCAAAGGCTGGGGTGTTGATGTGATCGCGGAGTATCTTAATGATGCCGGTATTGACGACTATATGGTAGAAGTGGGCGGCGAGATCCGTCTAAAGGGCTTAAATCGTGAAGGAGTAAAATGGCGCATTGCGATTGAAAAACCGGATGTGGATTCACGCCAAGTTCAAGAGATTATTGAACCGGGTGATATGGCGGTGGCAACATCAGGAGACTATCGAAACTATTTTGAAACCGATGGTGTGCGCTATTCTCACATTATTGACCCGTCAACGGGTAAGCCAATCTCAAACAAGGTGGTGTCAGTGACGGTTTTAGATCCTTCATCCATGACGGCAGACGGCTTAGCTACCGGTTTTATGGTCTTGGGGGAAGAAACGTCTATTGAGATTGCCAACAGCATGAACATCCCAATGTTGATGATTGTTAAAACAGAGCAAGGTTTTGTCGAATGGACATCCGAAGCCTTTAAGCCATACTTAAATAAATAGTGGGTGAGTTGAATTTATGAGTACCTTTTTAATTACCTTTGGCATTTTTCTCGCAGTCATTGCGGCGATGTCAGTCGGCTACATCTTTCAGAAGAAAGTGGTCAAAGGCAGTTGCGGCGGCTTGGGTGCGATGGGCATTGATAAAGTATGTAACTGTCCAGAACCTTGTGACGCCAGAAAAAAACGCGAAGCAAGAGAGCAAGCTAGAGCCGAAAAATTGGCGGCTTGGGACAAAGACCGGATTGCTTAAAGCCGTTTATGATCAAATGGATTCTGATAAAACCAGTGCTCTGAGCTAAGAGCGCTGGTTTTTTCTTTGTGGACGGAAAAAACTTCCGTATACTGACTGTATATAAAAACAGTGGTTCATGCTTATGTCTGAGACGTTGAGAAAATTTATCCATATTGATATGGACTGCTTCTACGCCGCTGTGGAAATGCGGGACAACCCAAGCTATCAAGGAAAGCCATTAGCGGTGGGCGGCAGTCAGCGCCAGCGGGGGGTGATTAGCACCTGTAATTATGAAGCAAGGAAATTCGGCATTCGCTCTGCTATGCCAACCAGTCAAGCACTCAAGTTGTGTCCTGATTTACTGTTAGTACCGGGTCGTATGTCGGTCTATAAGCAAGTATCAAAACAGATCCACGAAATATTTCGCCGCTATACCTCATTGATTGAGCCACTTTCTCTCGATGAAGCGTATCTGGACGTCACCGATTGTCCCCAACTGCAAAACTCTGCCACCTTAATTGCCGAAGCGATTCGACATGACATCTGGAACGAGTTACACCTGACCGCCTCTGCTGGCGTTGCGCCGCTCAAGTTCTTAGCCAAGATCGCCTCGGATATGAACAAGCCCAACGGTCAGTTCGTAGTGGCACCGAGCCAAGTTCAATCGGTCATTGATGAATTGGATTTGGGTAAGATCCCAGGGGTGGGAAAAGTCAGCTTAGAGAAGCTTCATAAGGCAAACCTGTATACCTGTTTAGATATCAGAAACAGTGATCACCGAACGCTGTTAATGAAGTTCGGGCGACTTGGCGCGTCACTGTGGAATAAAAGCCATGGCATTGATGCCCGCGAAGTTGTGGTCGAGCGAGAACGCAAATCTATTGGTGTAGAAAGGACGTTTACCCACAATATTAAGCAGTATCAAGAATGCTGGCAGGTGATTGAGGACAAGTTATACCCTGAACTTGAGCGGCGACTCAGTACGGCTAAGCCGAAGCGCAATGTGATAAAACAAGGTATAAAGGTTAAGTTTTCCGATTTTAAACAGACCACTATAGAACACGTCCATAACCGATTAGAGCTTGATTACTTTAAACAGCTGTTAGTGGAAGTATTAGAACGGCAACAAGGTCGTGAAATTCGGCTGTTGGGCTTGAATGTTATGTTAGAGCCGTTAGAGAATAGCCGCCAATTGAGTATGTTTGAGGAACAAGATGAACAAGCCTGAAATTATTGCTGCTGTGATCGCGCAATTGCAAGACAAGGTGACAACCCTTGAATCAGCGATGGCGCAAACGGTCGATGCGGCGACCAATGAGCAGACGGTGCCAGAGCATAAATATGACACTCTGGCGCTGGAAGCGTCATATCTTGCTCATGGTCAGGCGGTACGATTGCAGCAAATACATGCCGACATTAAAAGGCTCGAACAGTTAGTTGCTCATAGCGAAAAATCAATGGATAAGGTTGCGCTTGCGTGTATCGTTGAAGTCGAAGATGAGAATGACAAACGACAGCGGTTTATGATGTTGCCTTGTGCTGGCGGGATAAAACTGCCTCAATTTGCACTCACCACCGTAACGCCGGAATCACCACTGGGTAAAAAGCTGCATAATAAGCAACTTGACGATGAGGTAGAGGTTCAGGTTGGTGAGCGCAGTGTTTACTATGCTATAGTGGCGCTGCATTAACCCATTGGGTGATGAATGACGTCGTAAGAGGATAGGGTAATGAAATTTGTAAAAGCACTCTCCAGTAGCACTTTACTGCTAGGGCTAGCGCTAATGAGTTCAAAGGCTTCGGCGCTAGAAGCCTGTCGTGTTGATATAAAAAATGAAGTACACCTTGATGGTCAGCAAGTGGAAATTGTGGGTGAGTCCAACTCTAAGGTGTTAATTGATAAAGATAACAATCTGCATATCAATGGCAAAAAAATAGAGCTCGACCAACTTCAACAGGACGCGCTTGAAGCGTACCGCCAGAACATGAATAAACATCTTCCTCAAGCGAAGAAGTTGGCAGAGAACGGCTTAGCTCTTTCACATGACATTATTGATGATGTAGCGGCAAGCTTTGACAACTCAGAAGCATTCCAGAATGTGAAGCAGGTAATCACCGAGTTTTTCAATGATGTGTCGTCACGCTATCAACAAGGGGATGAGTTTGTCTTGAAATCAGAGGCATTCAGCTCGTTTATGGATAACTGGCAACAAGATTTCGCCAAAGCCAGAGAATCCTTTGATAAAGAGTTTTTTGCCAGTGCTTTTCAAGTGATGCAAGAAAAAATGCAGCAAGATGGCTCATTTAATCTTACCGAACTACAGAATCAGTGGAGTGAGTTGCAAGCACAACTCGCAGATACTTACCAACAGCAGTCCAAGCAATTACAGCAAGAAGCGAAAGACTACTGTGATTCACTGGATGATGTTGCGACCCAAGAGCAAGAGTTACAGCGTAAGATCCCGGAATTAAAAGATTATCAAGTGTTTACGATTTAACTAAATCGTTCGCCAGTTTTTTGCGAACAAATAGCTTTAGATAACAAGCCGCTTTAGTTAATAAACCGCTTTAGTTAACAAACAGGCCACCTTTTCGGTGGCCTGTTTCATTTGGCTGGATGACTCACGACTAAATTAGCGGAACTGTCCCGCCTCACTCAGAAAATCAAAACCCGCAGCCGCCAGTTTGTCGATCAGTGCCTGCTTGTCGATATCAAAGTAGCGAACCAATTGGTCGAGGTCACCGGAGAAATCGTCTCTCAATTTCATATTGATGATGCTCATCAACATCACTGGGTCCATGTTATTAAAATTTGCTAAATCCATGATACCGCCTTACTGATCGTCGAAGTCAGAAATCAGTAGGTTAGCAGCAGCAAATGCGGCGCTTTCACGCGTATCTTTTGGCAGAGACTCATCTGCAGCAATATCATTCAGGGTTTTTAAGGCACAGGTGATGGCTTGAGGAATATATCCTTGATCGCCGCTACCAATTTGAGCGTAGATTTCACGAACTAGAGGACAGCAGTCGTAAACTTGCATAATGGATTCTCTTTGAAGTTGATACTGGTTCTCAATATATACTTATCGCCCCATGACCTCAATTGTCGACGGGGTTTAGGTATAAAAAAAGCCGCTGCGTTTGTTTCGCAGTCGGCTTTAAAATAAGCGCTAGGTGCTAGGCTTTAGAGGGGATGGCTTCTAGGAGTGCGACCATTTGATTCCAATATAGCTCAACGGTGTCAATTTTCACTTTCTCGTCAGGAGAATGTGGGAACTTGATTGTTGGACCAAAGGAAACCATATCCATTTGCGGGTAAGGTTCTTTAAATAGACCACACTCAAGACCAGCGTGAATCACCATGATGTTTGGTTTGTTACCATAGATGCCTTCATACATGTCACGGAACACTGCCATGATCTCTGAATCTGGATCAGGTTTCCAACCAGGGTAAGCACCTGAACAAGTGATGGTTGCACCAGCAAGCTCAGCAACAGAAGCGAGCATGCTTTCCACCTGCTCACGTCCAGAATCAATCAGTGAGCGGATTAAACATAGCACCTGAACGTTATCTTGCTCAGTCGTAATCACACCAAGGTTAAGAGACGTTTCTACCACACCTTGAATATCGTCGCTCATGCGAATCACACCGTTAGGGCATGCGTTAAGCGCAGCGATAAAGCGGTTTTGAGTCTCTAATGCAAACACGTCTTGCAGTTCGGCTGTCTCATTAAATGAAACAATATCGGTTTCCACAGCACCAAGCTCACTAGAGAGTAGACGGGTGAAATGCTTATAGAGTTGATTCAATTTGGCAAGGTTGCTCTCTGGAATCGCAAGCGTGACAAAAGCTTCACGAGGAATTGCATTGCGCAGGCTACCACCACGGAATTCGATCAAACGCGCATCCAATTCTTGAGCGTGTCCAGCAAGGAAACGCGCTAACAGCTTGTTGGCATTGCCTCTGCCGGTATGAATATCACAACCCGAGTGACCACCTTTAAGACCTTTAAGGGTCAATTGTTGAGCCACATAGCCCGCAGGCGCTGATTCACGAGTAATATCAAAAGAGATTGCCGCGTCGATACCGCCAGCACAACCCATGTAAACTTCACCTTCTTGCTCTGAATCGGTGTTAAGCAGGATATCACCCTCTAACCAACCCGCTTCTAAGCCGAAAGCACCGGTCATACCCGCTTCTTCGTCAATGGTTAATAATACTTCTAGTGGACCGTGTTTTATCTCATTCGATGCCAGTACCGCTAGGCAACTAGCCATACCAATACCGTTGTCAGCCCCGAGCGTTGTCCCTTTCGCAGTGACCCATTCACCGTCGATATACGGTTGAATAGGATCTTTGGTGAAGTCATGATCGGTGTCTTCATTTTTCTGCGGCACCATATCAATATGCGCTTGCAGCACCACACCCTTCTTGTTTTCCATTCCAGCCGTCGCCGGCTTTTTGATGAAAACGTTGCCAGTTTTATCACGCTTAACGTCTAAGCCTTGCTCTTGTGCCCAGGTAACAATGTACTGAGCCAATGCTTCTTCGTGCTTAGATGGATGAGGAATCGAACAGATTTTGTCAAAGAACTGCCATAACGGAGCGGGTGACAGTTGACTAATTTCAGAGTGGAATTCAGACACAGAACTCTCCTTTTAAATGCGCTTTACTAGATAGTTGTTGTTACAAAAAGACCTTCAGTTAGCGAGTCTCTCTGTTTTTCTAGTGATTGTTAGACATAAAGAATACCACCAGTCGTGTATCGGGAGTAGTGTTGATTTTCGTTCGCATCAAGGATACTCCTAGGTAAAACCGACTACAGCGACCCTAAATCCTACAGTGATGGCAACTAGAGGGTACAACGCTGCCAATGGTGACCCACTGCCAACGGCAAATATTGACCGTGCATTTTGAATAATGTTTCTTATTGTTAACAATTGAGCAGCTATCTTTTTGTAAGTTTCCTACACATTAAGGATGAAAAAGCGACTATTTGCAGTTTTAGGTGATTTAGATCACTTTAATGGTTGTAATTAAACTTCATTGTGATAATATTGTTGCCAGTTGAGTGGTTCAACTACCTATTTCACAACTTGAGGTCGAAAGAGTTCGAGTTTTGACAAGGTGTTGTTAACGGAAGATGAGAGCTGTTTAGAACACCTTGTTGCTGCTAGCTGCAGAGAGTGAAAGTTTTATACCCCTATATTTTGAGAAATTGTTGTTGATTGCACCCCCAATTGCTAATCAAATTATTCTACCGCCACTCCTATGAGTGGCGTTTTTTTTGCCTATCGGCATTGTCTATACTTCCTGATCCCTAATACTTTCTTAAACCCCAAGCCTTTCGATGACTTTATTGATAAAAGTATAAAAATAGAGCAGCTAATTTGGGCAAGTATTTATAGTGTAAGTGACTGATATAACGGGAAAGGATTACGGTTCAAGTTTCATGCTTTTGTAACAAAAACAAACTTAGAGTTAAAATTCTAACTAGAAATTGCTTTTTGATAACCTTATAATCGCGCCAATCGTTTACGCAACCGTTTACTTTTTATTCATTTAGGGATATTGATATGCTCGAGAGGCTATTTAAGCTCAGTGAGAATGGCACCACCGTTCGTACTGAGGTCATCGCAGGTTTAACAACCTTCCTGACGATGGCTTATATTATTTTTGTTAACCCGGCAATTCTTTCGGACGCTGGCATGGATCGCGGCGCAGTATTTGTAGCAACCTGTTTGGCTGCTGCAATTGGCTGTTTTATCATGGGTTTTGTGGCTAACTACCCAATTGCTCAAGCACCAGGTATGGGTTTAAACGCCTTCTTTACCTACGCTGTCGTTTTAGGTATGGGTCACACTTGGCAAGTTGCACTTGCTGCGGTGTTCTGTTCAGGTATTCTGTTCATTCTATTGAGCGTGTTTAAGATTCGTGAGTGGATTATTAACTCCATTCCAATGTCTCTTAGAACGGGTATCTCTGCAGGTATCGGCTTATTTCTTGCCTTTATCGCGCTAAAAAATGCCGGTATCGTTGTTGATAATCCAGCGACTTTCGTTTCTTTGGGTCATATCACTTCATTACCTGCTGTGCTTGCTTCGCTTGGTTTCTTCCTAACTATTGCTTTGGTTCACCGTGGTCTTAAAGGCGCGGTTATGATTGCAATTCTTGCGGTCACTGCACTTGGCATTATCTTTGGTGACGTAAAGTGGGGCGGTCTGATGTCTGTGCCGCCAAGCATTGCACCTACTTTTATGCAGCTTGATTTCTCTTCAGTATTTGAACTCGGCATGATCTCGGTTGTTTTTGCTTTCCTATTTGTTGACCTGTTTGACACTGCGGGCACGTTGGTTGGTGTGGCTCAAAAAGCAGACCTGATCGACAAAGACGGCAAGATCCCTCGTTTAAACAAAGCACTGCTTGCTGACTCAACTGCAACATCGGTTGGTGCGTTGCTAGGTACATCAAATACGACCTCATTCGTTGAGAGTACAGCGGGTGTTGCTGTTGGCGGTCGTACAGGATTAACTGCAGTTGTTGTTGGCATTTTGTTCGTACTTGCATTATTCTTCTCGCCTTTAGCTGGTATGATCCCAGCTTACGCGACAGCGGGTGCGTTATTTTACGTTGCGATTTTGATGATGTCTGGTCTGGTTAGTATTGACTGGAGAGACATTACAGAAGCGGCACCAGTTGTTGTTACTTGTTTATTAATGCCGCTTACTTTCTCTATTGCGGAAGGTATTTCATTAGGTTTCATTGCTTATGCAGCGATTAAAGCGATGAGTGGTAAAGGTCGCGATGTTTCCATGAGCGTATGGGTAATGTCTGCTATCTTTATTGTCAAATACGTATTCGCTGGATAATCAGCTTATAGTCTTTTATTAGGTTTTTATTATGGCTAACAAATTCATCATCACATGGGACAATATGCACGCATATTGCCGTCAACTTGCTGAGCGTCAAATGCCAGCAGAACAGTGGAAAGGCATTATCGGCGTTAGCCGTGGCGGTCTAGTACCAGCAGCGATTCTTGCTCGTGAACTGGGTATTCGCTTTGTAGATACCGTTTGTATCTCTAGCTACGATCACGATCATCAACGTGATATGACAGTACTTAAAGCACCTGAGCACGATGGTGAAGGTTACCTAATCGTCGACGACCTAGTAGACAGCGGTGATACAGCACGCAAAATTCGTGAAATGTATCCAAAGGCTAAGCTAATCACAGTATGTGCTAAGCCAGCGGGTGTTGAGCTCGTTGATGAGTACATTGTTGATATCGCACAAGATTGCTGGATTGAGCAACCTTGGGATATGGCACTATCTTATGTTGAGCCAATCAACCGCAAGCAAAAATAAGATGCTTTCGCAATATTTGTAAAAATGACCCTGTATTGGGTCATTTTTTTTATTACTATAGAAGCTCCTGTCATTATTAGGTGCCGGTATGTCTCAAGAAACCAGTAAGAATATCTCTGAAACCTTGTTTGAAAAACACAAGCAGGCCAAGGAAACCTCCCACCTTATTCGCTATATGCCGAGTAGTGAAACTATCTTGCAGCAGCGACGAGCTGAAAATCCAACCTCTTGGTATCGAAATGTATTGCGTTTTCAGTGGGCGTGGCAGGGTATCGATCCCATAGAGCAAGAGGCTGTGCTGTCTCGTATTGCTGGCTCTAAACACTCTCGCACTGAAGATGCGTGGTTGGATACGGTAATGGGTTATCACAGTGGCAACTGGAATTATGAGTGGACACGTTTGGGCATGATGCATCAAAAGCGTGCCAACGATTTAACGGGTGAGCAGGCGGCAGAACAGCTGTTTACGGCTTCTTTGTGCTTTAGCATTGCTGGTTACCCGCATCTCAAGAAAGACAATTTAGCCATCCAATCCCAAGTTCTCGCCAATACAGCCTATAACGAAGCGGCCAAACGCACTGATTATGTGATCAAACAGATAGAAGTTCCGTATAAAGGCAAAAGAATCACCACTAACCTGCATCTGGTGAGCACTGAAAAGCCACAACCGGTTGTTATTGTCAGTGCGGGTTTGGATTCGCTGCAAACGGATATGTGGCGCTTGTTTAGAGACTTTCTTGCCCCAGCCGGTATCGCGATGTTGACGGTGGACATGCCTTCGATAGGGCACAGTTCCCATTGGCAATTGACCGAAGACTCTTCCTGCTTACATCAGGCTGTTTTAGATGAGTTACCCAAAATCCCGTGGGTAGACCAATTCAGAGTGGGGTTATTAGGTTTTCGTTTTGGTGGCAACGCCATGGTAAGACTGTCGTTTTTGGAGCAGCAGAAAGTCAAAGCTTGCGTAGCGATAGGTGCGCCTATTCATGATTTATTGACCAGCCCAAGCAAGATTCAACAGATGCCCAAAATGTATTTAGATATGCTGGGTTCGCGGTTAGGTAAAGATGTGGTCGATATTGGCAGCCTTTCCGGGCAGTTGATGGCTTGGTCACTAAAAATACAAGGCTTTCTCTCATCTCGTCGTACTCGGGTGCCTATCCTTGCTTTGAGTCTTGAGGGGGATTTGGTATCGCCAATGTCGGATAATCGTTTAGTGGCTATGTTCAGTGATTACGGTAAGGCAAAGAAAATTCCAGCAAAAGAACTGGCAAAGGGTTATGAAGAATCGTTGGATATGGCGATAAAGTGGTTGGAAGATGAGCTATTAAAGTGACCTGTGTTCCATATTAGTTAAATTTGAAATAACCATGTAATCAAATCTATGATAAAAAATAGAATAAAGATTAAAAATATAAATTATCACGGTTAACGCTTTTATTTAATTTAAATATGGAGTTTATCAATGTCAGAAGCAGCAAAAAAGTCAGAAGCGGCAAAGAAACCAACGCACTATCGGCTAGTATCGGCTCTCAAAGCCATTGGACCTTATCTTCGCGAGGCGCTCTGTAAAGAAGGAGCCTACCATTTCGACTGTTTATCTGTCTGCGTTGACGACAAAAAATCTCCAGAGGATAGAGAGTTTTGGGGATGGTGGCTCGACTTGTACCAAGATGGAGAACAGTTTGAAGCGGTTTATCAAATTGGTCTCTACGACCAGGCTGGCGTATGGAAAACAGAGGTTGCCCCAGCCGCGGCGGTTGATGAAATCACTCGTACTCAAGAAATATTCCATCAAAAATTGGTGGAAGTATTACAGTCCAAGTTTGATTTTCAGGTTGTAGTGGGCGAACAATCGGCAGAATTTGTTTAATTAAAGAGTCCCAGCGTCACACCTATCGTTTTTTCCTTTCCTATCACTTAAGATGACGCTATTGCAGCGTCTCTTGGGTGATTGTTGCTTTAGTTGATATTTTACTTGTGCTAAGCAAGTTAGATTGCTAAAACATTACCCCTTTATTTTTTTATTCACATCTAGCTGAAAGTTAACATGGCATCTGAAATACATGGTCAACAGACAACGAAACAAACGGTTGTCGTAAAATTAGGCACAAGCGTATTAACGGGCGGTTCACTGGCATTGAATAAAGCTCATATGGTAGAGCTTGTCAGGCAGTGCGCTGAATTAATTAAGCAAGGGCATGCGGTTGTATTGGTTTCCTCTGGCGCCATCGCCGCCGGTCGTGAACACCTTGGTTACCCCGAATTGCCCAATGCCATGTCCAGTAAGCAACTGCTTGCGGCTGTTGGACAAAGTCAGTTGATCCAAGTTTGGGAATCTCTGTTCTCTATTTATGGTCTAAAGATCGGTCAGATGCTACTGACAAGAGCGGACTTAGAAGATCGTGAACGCTTTCTCAATGCGAGAGACACGATTAATGCCTTAGTCGAGCATGGGATTATTCCCGTGGTTAACGAAAACGACGCTGTGGCAACCACCGAGATCAAAGTGGGTGACAACGACAATCTCTCCGCGCTGGTGGGTATCCTTTGTGGTGCGGATAAGTTGTTACTGCTTACTGACCAAGCCGGTTTGTTTACTGCCGATCCTCGCACCAACCCTGATGCGGAGCTTATTCGTGAAGTCACCACGATTGATGAGACTCTGCGTAAGATTGCAGGTGGCAGCGGTACCACTCTGGGAACGGGTGGCATGGCAACCAAGTTGCAAGCCGCCGACATTGCGCGTCGAGCTGGTATTGAGGTTATTATTGCCGCCGGTAGTGCTCCGAATGTGGTTGCAGACTCGCTTTCTGATAACCCTCAGGGCACCCGATTCCTGCCACTGCCGGAAGCGTTGGAAAACCGTAAGCGTTGGATTCTGGCCGGACCGTCAGCCTCTGGCGACTTGGTGGTTGATGCTGGTGCGGTAAACGCTGTTATCGGCAAAGGGAGCAGTCTGCTTGCCAAAGGCGTGGTTTCCGTTTCCGGTCACTTTTCCCGTGGTGAGGTGGTTAGGATTACGACAACAGATGGACAATTAATCGCTAAAGGAATCAGCGGTTACTCTGACAGCGATATGCTTAAGATAGTGGGTAAACACAGTAAAGATATCAATAGTATCTTAGGTTATGATTACGGCGCAGAAGTGATTCACCGTGACGATATGGTTGTCATTCAAGAATAGTATTCACAGGATTATTTATGGACATGATTAAACTCGGTCAAGCGGCCAAACAAGCAAGCTTTACTCTGGCAACCGCGTCAACAAAGCAAAAAAACAGCGCACTGGAAATCATTGCGGATGAATTAGAAGCCAGCGCAGCCACTATTTTGGCAGCTAACGCAAAAGATATTGAGTTAGGTCGAGAAGCGGGTCTGACAGAGGCATTGCTTGACCGTCTGTTGCTTAACGAAGCGCGCCTTAAGGGTATTGCAGATGACGTTCGTAACGTTATTACTCTTGATGATCCTGTGGGCAGTGAACTTGACAGTCGTATTCTTGAAAATGGCATGAGCCTGGCAAAGCGCCGCGTACCGCTTGGCGTGGTTGGGGTGATCTATGAAGCTCGTCCAAACGTGACCATTGATATTGCTGCGCTCTGTTTAAAAACGGGTAATGCGAGTATCTTGCGCGGTGGTAAAGAAACTTTCTACTCCAATATGGAATTGGTTAAGGTGATTCAATCGGCATTAGATAAAGCGGGTTTACCTGCGGCGTCGGTACAATACATTGAAAAACCTGACCGTGAGCTGGTCTCTCAGTTGCTAAAACTGGACGAGTATGTGGATATGATCATTCCTCGAGGTGGTGCTGGTCTGCACAAAATGTGTAAAGAGAACAGCAACATCCCTGTGATTATCGGTGGCTTTGGCATCAGTCATATTTTCGTTGATGAGAGTGCGGATCTTGAGCGTAGTTTAGATGTGGTTGAGAACTCTAAAGTACAACGTCCGTCGGCGTGTAACTCTTTGGACACCTTGCTATTGCATGAAGCGGTCGCGAAACAATTTATTCCGATGCTATACCAGCGTCTACATCAACGAGTCGAGTTTGTCGCTGCACCGACCGCATTGACCATTTTCGGTGAAAAAGAGGGCGTACGTGAAGCGAAACCGGGTGATTTTGATACCGAATGGCTTAGCTACACACTTGGCGTCAAGGTAGTTGGTGATATCGATCAGGCAATTGACCATATGCGCGTTCATAATGCGAGTCACTCAGATGCCATTATGACCAACAGCCTAGTGAATTCAGAGAAGTTTATTAACTCGGCGGGTTCAGCGGCAGTCTATGTCAACGCGTCCACTCGTTTTACTGATGGCGCGCAATTTGGTCTGGGTGCCGAAGTGGCGGTTTCAACCCAAAAACTGCATGCTCGCGGTCCAATGGGGCTTGAAGAGTTGACCAGTTACAAATGGGTCGGTAAAGCGGATTATTTGCCAAGAGCGTAATCGCAAGCGACTTAAAAATGACAAAGACCACCAAATGCGGTGGTCTTTGTCATTTTATCTGATTGAAAAACTCATGCCTCAACGAGCTGCTTTGGCTAAAAATTTGTCCAACTGATTAGCAAACTCACGTCTTTCCGTTTGTCCCAGAGGCGCAGGTCCTCCGGTTTGTACACCACTTGAGCGCATGGTTTCCATAAAGTCGCGAATGTTGAGCCTGGCTTTGATGGTGTCAGCCGTAAATAGCTCCCCGCGAGGACTCAGTGCTAGCGCTTTCTTACTAATCACTTCATCGGCAAGCGGGATGTCGGAGGTAATCACCAGATCCCCCTCAGTGACTCGCTTAACAATCTCGTTATCGGCAATGTCGAAGCCAGATGGTACGGTGATACTGTGAATATTGGCGCGTTTAGGGACAGGAACGGCGTGATTCGCAATAAACGTAAAGGTGAGCCCAGTTCGTTCAGCGGCTCGACATAGTGTTTCTCTGATTACCTTGGGACAGGCATCCGCATCAATCCATACTTTAACCATTTTTTTGTTCCAATAGCGTAATACGTTCTAACAGTTGGCGAACTTGACTCTCAAGCTCTGCGACTCGCTGTTCAAGTTTGTTGTCCTGCTGAGTGTCTTGCTCAGCAATTTCGACTTTTGGTACTCGCTTGGTGCTTTTCCAAGATTTAATGACGCTGATAATCGCAGGCATAGGGACTTTTGAGGTTAAGCGGGCTTTGACCAGTGCAACGGTGGGCTCTTTGCCCTCGCTATGTAGAGCATTAAGTACGGTTTCAATTTCAGTTGAAACATCTTTGGTAAGCATCGTTGTTATCCATTTTCGAGCATTAAACTGGCTAAGAGTATACCCAAATTACCTCAAGATGCGAGGTTCGGCAGAATCTGGTGGTTGCAGAAAGACCAGTTGTCTTGACTCGGCTAGTCAATCTACTAGGTTATTTTGGAAATCCTGTGTGAGACATCTCGCACAGTGACTGTGAGACAAAGAAAAGTTGGTTGGTGAATGTTTCGACAAATAATTTTTAACTGATTGATATATATAGTTGTTACACTTTGACATTTCTAACTGTGCAATGATCGATACAGAGTAATGCGGTTTTCTAGTCATCGTTTTGCGGTACATTAAACCCCGTAGAAAGGATACTCAGTAAAGACGGATTCTTTACTCTGCTACGTTGGATAGCAAATAGGTAAAATAGTTTTTTTGCCTATGAATGGATTTAAAGCTCATGGTTGAGCAAACGGAACACCATCAGGATTGTTGGACAAGGACACCGCTAAAGGATATGGCGACGTAAGCTGGTTGGGATAGTTAGCGTTATGGGAATATATGGACACCGCTAGGATGGCGATGATTTGGATTGAATGCTAAGGAAGTAGCATTGTTATGGATGATGCATGGAGCATTAAGAGTAGCCGGATCGCTGCGAGTAAGACCATAGCCCCAATACGCAAGTATTGGGGCTTTCTTATATTCGTAGTTCTGAGCGCTGACCACCGTTTCAAAGGAATTGAATTATGACGATTGTCACCCAAAGAACCTTGTTGGTTCCCTACACTGAAGAATTAGAGTCTGATTTTGTCATGCTCAATGTGTGCGCTAAAAATCGCCAGCATATGAATGGTGCTCACACGGTCGATTCTGCCAGAGCGCTGTTTCAAAAAGTGTTAACCGATAAGCAGCAGTATGCTTTTGCTGTGTTAGATATTCGAACGCGAGATTTTATTGGGCATGTCTTTATCAGCCTCAATGAACCTACCGCTGAGCTGGGCTATCTTTTCGATAAAAAATATTGGCGTCAAGGGTATGCGACAGAGGTGTTATCCGCTTTTGTTCCTGAGGCGATGAAGGCGCTTAGCCTTTCTGCTTTGTGCGCAAGTGTCGATATTGGTCATACCGCTTCTTTGCGTCTGCTAGATAAATTAGGTTTTGATTGGGTGAGTGAGGCAAGCGACGAGTTTGGCCCTTACCTCAATTACCAATTTATATACGATGCGGAGGAAGATGGAAGTTCAGCACACGAAAGCCTTTCATCACCAGTTTTGCGTGATACGCATCATCTCCAAGCGCAGAAAACTCAAATTCATAAATAGTATGCCAACCCCATCGACCGTTGGCATCTCTCAACCGATGTGAGCCGAGTGAAACACTCAGCACTTGCAGATCTAACTCTTTACACTTCCTTCGTACCGCAGAATTGGCGATCTCTGATTGTCTACGTTGTTGCCAAAATAGACCACAAAGACAACTGAGCGCCAGCAGCATTAATAGATTATCCATCTCTACCTCAATTAATGGGTGACACTGGATTGCAGTGCGACCAATGCCTTTGCCAGTTCTGGCGAAGGGCTCGAATGCAAAAGAGGTAACAGCACCAAACGCAAACTCGGTAGCATCACCAAATCGGCAAAGACTTGATTAAATAGACTCTGATTACCGGTTTGCGCTAAACGGATCAGAAACTGTTCAGCAATGGCTTGATCCGCCAGCGGTGTCCAGACTCGACCCGCGATGGCGATAAGGATCTCTTGATGACTCAGCAGTGGACTGGTCAAAATACGTGATACCAACTGATTGGCTGCTTGCGACTGACCTCCCGCTAAGGCTCGTACATAGGCAGAGAGTAGAAACAGATCCGGTTGCGAATCGTCGCACTCTTTATTGGCGAGCTCGGCGATAGTATCGGAAAGCTTGTCTGATAGGGTGACGTGCTCAAGCGCGCCAAGTAGCGCATATTGGGGTTGCTGGTGAACATGCCTTAAGGCGGTACGAACGATACGACTGTTGTCATCTTGATTTAGGCGCGCCGATATATCAGTAATACCCTGCAATCCAACGGTTTGCCAGTTGTCCCAACCCAGTTCACCTTGAAAGTAGTCTCTTGCATGACGGTAGTACTGACTCGGATCAAGATCCAGTTGAGCCTTTAAAAGGCTATGGAAAACCGCCAACTTATCCTCATTAGGTTTGAAGGTAAAAGGATTGTTCGCCAGCTTTTCTTGCTGCTTTTCCGACAGTTCACTACTTAAACGTGAGCCCATCGCTTCGATAACAAACTTAATAAACTGACCAATGTCTGCTTGTTTGAGTAAACCTCGTTCGTCCAACTCAAACTTTAATAACCAGATCCACGGCTGTCTGTTCTCATTCCAATAGGCGATAGCGAGTTGAGCTTGCCGCTGAATCGGATATGGGTAGGGTTGAGTCGCTTGTTCGACATTCTCAAACTGTCGGTTATCAATACGTTGCACACGACGCGAAAGGTCGTAAATCTGATATTGGCAGCCACTATTTTTCAGTAACTGAGTGAGGGTATGAATCGTATCCATGGAGCAGTTCCTAATATCGCCAGCGCTCATTGTATAACAGTACAGCGAAAGCTTATGTTTCTTGAGGTTGTTTACCTATAGATGGTATTCTACACGCAAATTTCAAGTCTTCGTGACTTTTTCATCTTTGCATCTCAACTTCCCTCATCGACCATGAAAGCGCATATAGAACAACTCAAACAGCTGTTGATTGAACACAAACTGTGGCAATGGCACGCCCCCGATCTTGAACGACTGCAGAGCCAGCAACCGTTTGCCGTGGACACATTGCAACCGGAACAGTGGCTACAGTGGATTTTTATTGCGCGTATCGAGGCGTTGATAGCCGCGGGAGCGCCTTTACCTAACGGTTTTAGTATTGCGCCTTACTTTGAAGAAGTGTGGAAGCATCAACCGGATTATCAACCCATTATTCAGTTACTGACCCAAATTGATGAGCAAGCCCATGACTGACACACCATTAATCGACGTCGAACCATTAGAGATCATCTTTCAAGATGAGTACTTTGTGGCCGTGAATAAGCCAGCGGGCATGTTAGTGCATCGCTCTTGGTTGGACAGACATGAAACGCGTTTTGTTATGCAAACCCTCCGCGATCAGATTGGTCAGCATGTTTTTCCTTTGCACCGTTTAGATCGCCCAACGTCTGGGGTGCTGTTGTTCGCTTTATCCAGTGAAATCGCGGCGACTGCTGCACCGATGTTTGCAGAACACACCATTGAAAAAACTTATCATGCGATTGTTCGCGGTTGGGTAGAGGAAGCCGCCGTATTGGATTATCCCCTCAAGGTCGAACTCGATAAAATCGCGGATAAACAGGCTAAGCAGGACAAAGAAGCCCAATCGGCAGTGACGGCGTATCGTCCTATCGCAAAGGTAGAAGTGCCTTTTTCGACCGGACGTTTTGCTACCAGTCGTTATGCGATGTTGGAAATGAAACCGACGACAGGGCGCAAGCACCAATTGCGTCGTCATATGCACCACCTAAGTCACCCGATTATTGGCGATACCACCCATGGAGATGGTAAGCACAATCGTTTGTTCAGAGACCATTACGATGCGAGACGTTTGTTGTTGCATGCGTCAAGTTTGCGCTTTACTCACCCTTATAAGCACACGGAAGTCGTGCTAAGCGCCTCATTTGATCCGGTATGGATGAAACTGATGCAAGTGTTTGATTGGTTGGATTGTATACCCAAGTTACCTCAAGATGCGAGGCTCAGCGAGATTTGCTTGGTTTGTGGACAAGGCAACGATTCGAAGATTTAGTGGTTCTAAATAAAGAGTCGTTAACGCCGGCCACGAGCCAAGCAAACTCGCCCGAAGGGAGGACCTAGATGACTTTATCTCGGCGTCAAATATGCTTGAAAGGATTCACCATTCCTTCACATCTTTTCCTTGATATAAAGTCATCTAGGTCCTCTGAACTCTGCATCTTGAGGTAACTTGGGTATAACGATATTGCTGAATATTTGCGCTAGGATGGATAGTACGACAAATCCTTGATTTCTAATTGAGTTGAATTTCGCTAAACTGTGGCAACCTTGCTTTGCCGGCTGACTGTTGTGACAGGGTCAAAAGCAAGTATCAAACGCATCAGAGGCGATTACTTTAGGAGGTGTTATGCATTGTCCCTTTTGTTCTGAAAATGACACAAAAGTTATAGATTCGAGACTTGTTGCTGACGGACATCAAGTAAGACGCCGTCGTCAATGTTTGGCGTGTAGCGAACGATTTACTACGTTTGAAACCGCAGAACTCGTGATGCCAAAAGTGATCAAGTCAAACGGCAATCGAGAACCGTTTGATAAAGACAAAATGGTAGGCGGCATTCAGCGCGCATTAGAAAAGCGCCCAGTGAGTGCAGACTCCATAGAACTTGCGATTAGCCATATTGAGTCGCAACTGCGTGCGACAGGCGAGCGAGAAGTGCCGAGTGAGATGATAGGCAACCTAGTGATGAATCAGCTAAAAGAGTTGGATAAGGTTGCTTATATACGCTTTGCTTCTGTTTATCGCAGCTTTGAAGATATTCGAGAGTTTGGTGAAGAAATCGCCAAATTGGAAAGCTGATCTTAGACTCAAATCTAGCAACGCTAATAGGTAAAGGGAATGACACAATTTAGCCCGCAAGATTATCAGATGATGAGCCGCGCTATTAAGCTGGCTTATCGCGGACGTTTTACCACTACCCCAAACCCTAATGTCGGCTGCGTCATCACCAAAGAAGGTGAGGTCGTGGGCGAGGGCTATCATTTTAAAGCGGGTGAACCGCATGCTGAAGTTCATGCTCTCGCTATGGCGGGGAGTTTAGCGCAGGGTGCGACCGCATATGTCACTTTAGAACCCTGCTCTCACTATGGTCGAACGCCGCCTTGCGCCAAAGGCTTAATTGATGCCGGCATCAAGAAAGTCGTCTGTGCGATGAGTGATCCTAATCCTCAAGTCGCTGGACAGGGCTTTGAGCTACTGCGACAAGCCGGCATTGAAGTTTCAGTCGGTTTGCTTGAAGACGAAGCGCGCAAACTCAATCGAGGTTTCCTTAAAAAAATGGAAACCAAGATGCCTTTTGTTCAGCTTAAAATGGCGGCCAGTCTTGATGGTCAAACGGCGCTAGCCAATGGACAAAGTCAGTGGATTACCGGACCTGAAGCGAGGCGTGATGTGCAGTTATTTCGCGCCCAGGCCAGTGCCATTCTCTCCACCAGTCAAACGGTGATTGAGGATGACGCATCATTGAATGTGCGATGGAGCGAACTGCCCAACTCGGTCACTTCAGTCTTGAGCGAACCACAGCTTAGACAGCCCAAACGCGCTATTCTTGATACTCACTCACGATTAACGCCTTTGCTGAAACTTTATCAAGCCGGAGGCGAGATTATTCATATCTCTCCTTCTCAGGGCGAGATCAACGCGCCGATATGTGAAGGCAAAGTGGATCTGAATTGGACATTAAAGACGCTAGCGGATGAGCATCAAGTCAATCATGTTTGGGTTGAAGCTGGTGCGACGTTAGCCAGTTCGATGATCAAACAGCAATTAGTCGACGAGCTGATTATCTATTTAGCACCTAAGCTAATGGGAGCCGATGGGCGAGGTTTAATTGGCGCTTTGGGTTTGACATCGATGCAGGATGTTATTGACTTAGAGATAGATGATATTCGTTTGGTTGGGCAAGATATTCGTATTATTGCCAGACCGGTTTATAAGTAGAAAGAGCACGATGTTTACAGGAATTATTGAAGCAGTTGGCACCCTCAAAGCCATCATCCCTACAGGTGACGACATTAGTATTCAAGTCGAAGCGGGTAAACTCGATATGAGTGATGTCAATTTGGGCGACAGTATTGCCACTAACGGCGTTTGTCTAACAGTGACTTCGTTCACCGATACGACTTACACCGCCGATCTTTCGGTTGAAACCCTAAATAAAACCGGCTTCGCCCAGTATAAAGTGGGCGACAAGGTAAATCTTGAAAAGGCGATGTTACCGACTACACGTTTTGGTGGTCACATCGTTTCTGGTCACGTTGATGGTGTGGGTGAAATTATTGAACGACAGCATCTTGGTCGCGCCATTGAGTTTTGGGTGCAAATGCCAGAAGAAATCAGCAAATATGTGGCTGAAAAAGGATCCATCACGGTAGATGGTATTAGTCTTACCATCAATGCGTTAAGAAAAAATGCGTTTAAACTGACCATCGTTCCTCACACCACGGAAGAAACCACCATTGACCAGTTCCAAGTCGGTCGCAAGGTGAATCTTGAGGTCGATGTGCTTGCTCGTTATATGGAACGCTTGCTGCAAAGTCAGGCTGAATCGAGTCAAACCGCAGAGTCTCGCTTAACTATGGAATTTCTACAACAAAACGGCTTTGCGTAAGCGCAAGCGCGATTTGTTGATAATAAGTACAGAATAATAGGAACACGTTATGCCAATTAGTACGCCTCAAGAAATTATCGAAGATATTCGACTAGGAAAAATGGTCATTCTGATGGATGACGAAGATCGTGAAAACGAAGGCGATCTTATTATGGCTGCTGAGCATGTGACGCCAGAAGCGATCAACTTTATGGCGACGTATGGCCGCGGTCTTATCTGCTTGACCATGACTAAAGAACGTTGTGTTTCTTTGGGTTTGCCGCCTATGGTGCAAGATAACAATGCCCAGTACACGACCAATTTCACTGTCTCAATTGAAGCGGCGGAAGGTGTGACCACCGGTATTTCTGCGGCGGATCGTGCTCGTACGGTTCAAGCTGCGGTCGCGAAAGATGCGAAAGCAGTGGATTTGGTACAACCGGGTCATATCTTCCCGTTGGCTGCGCAAGATGGTGGTGTATTAACTCGCGCAGGTCACACCGAAGCTGGTTGTGATCTGGCAAAACTCGCTGGTCTTGAGCCAGCGTCGGTGATTGTCGAAATTTTGAATGATGACGGCACCATGGCACGCCGTCCTGATCTGGAAATTTTTGCAGAAAAGCACGGCATCAAGCTAGGCACCATTGCCGATCTTATTGAATACCGAAATAATACAGAAACCACGATTGAGCGCGTGGCGGCCTGTCATCTACCCACAGAATTTGGTGATTTTGAGCTGGTGACTTTCCGTGACACGATCGATAACCAAATTCACCATGCGCTGTGCAGTGGCGATTTATCAAAGGGAACGCCGTTAGTACGCGTTCACTTGCAAGATACATTTACCGATATTCTGCACTCTAATCGCAGTTCTGATCGTAGCTGGTCACTAGAAAAAGCCATGAGCCGTATCGCTCAAGAGGGCGGTGTATTGGTCATCTTAGGTAATGAGGAGTCGACCGACCTTCTTGTTCACAAGATCAAGATGTTTGAGCAGCAAGACAAGGGTCAAGCACCGACAATGGCAAAGAAACAAGGGACTTCTCGTCGCGTCGGTGTTGGTTCTCAAATTCTTGCGGATCTGGGCATTTGTGAAATGCGCCTACTCTCTTCAGCAGATAAAAAATACCACGCGTTAGGTGGCTTTGGTTTGACTGTGACTGAGTATGTGACTCAATAAGATTCCCATATTAAGGCGCTCGGTTTCTAGGGCGCCTAGTTTTCCAAAATTCGATAGAGTCAGTCTTGTCAGTCGGAAATTCGCTAACGGGCAGGACAATTGGAATTACTGGGCTTTGGCGTCAGTTAACGCTAGATATTAATAATTGACTTGTGCTAGAATCCGGCGATTCACGCGCGATGAACATAGTTTAAAAGGATAGGATATGAAAGTTATCGAGGGTGGCTTCCCAGCACCAAACGCAAAAATTGCTATTGTTATTTCCCGTTTCAATAGCTTCATCAACGAGAGTTTACTCTCTGGTGCTATCGATACTTTGAAACGCCACGGCCAAGTAAGCGAAGACAACATTACGGTTGTACGTTGCCCTGGTGCCGTTGAATTACCGCTTGTTGCTCAACGTGTAGCAAAAACCGGCAAGTTCGACGCCATTGTATCTCTGGGTACAGTCATTCGTGGCGGTACGCCACATTTCGACTATGTTTGTAGTGAGTGTAATAAAGGTCTTGCACAAGTGTCTCTGGAATATAGCCTACCAGTAGCCTTTGGTGTATTGACTGTTGATACCATAGATCAAGCTATTGAGCGTGCCGGAACCAAGGCTGGTAATAAAGGTGCAGAGGCTGCACTGAGCGCGCTTGAAATGATCAACGTTCTTTCTGAAATCGATTCCTAATGGGGGCCAGTGTGAAACCAGCCGCACGTCGTAATGCACGTCAATTTGCTTTGCAAGCTATCTATTCTTGGCAAATTACCAAAGAAAATGTCGCGACTGTTGAAGAACAGTTTTTATCAGGCGGCAAGTATGATGAAGAAGAGCATCATGCAGCAGAGCCAGCGCTAACTGCACCAGAAACTGACGTTGTATATTTCCGTGATCTACTGACGGGTGTTGTGTTGAATCACACAGAACTAGACAGCAAGCTACGTCCATATGTGTCTCGCCCTATGCAAGACCTAGATATGATGGAACTGGCTTTACTGCGCCTAGCGATGTACGAAATGACACGTCGTGAAGACGTACCTTACAAAGTGGTGATTAACGAAGCGATTGAACTCGCTAAATCATTCGCAGCGGAAGATAGTCATAAGTTTGTGAACGGTGTACTTGATAAAGCCGCGCCACACGTACGTAAAAAGTAATAACAAATCCAAGTTTCATTGTTAAAAAAGGTCAGCATCATGCTGGCCTTTTCTATATACTCTGTGACACCTTTTTAAGCCAAAGTCTTTAAGATGTCTGGTGAATTTAGTTTAATCGATCAATATTTTGCCCACCAACAAGCTTGTCGACCCGATGTGATTCTTGCACAGGGAGACGATTGCGCGGTGGTTCAAGTTCCTGCGGGGCAGCAAGTCGCTATCAGTACCGATACTTTGGTAGCGGGCACCCACTTTCTCCATAATGCCGACCCGGCGATGATTGCGCATAAAGCGTTAGCGTCGAATATCTCTGATCTCGCCGCCATGGGCGCGCAACCCGCTTGGGTTTCTATGGGAATCTCTCTACCAGAGGTCGACCATGATTGGCTGAAAGCCTTTTGTGACGCCTTTTTCAATCTTGCCGACTACTACGGTATTCAGTTGATTGGTGGCGATACCACCAAAGGTCCTCTCGTTATTACATTAACGGTTCAAGGCTTGGTTCCAGCGGGTGAAGCGATGACTCGCTCTGGTGCTAAGGTGGGCGATCTGGTGTATGTTACGGGTCATTTGGGCGATGCGAAAGCGGGCTTAGATGTGATTCTGGAAACTCACCAACACTCCAACAAAGCGTTGAATAACACCTTATTGGAGCGCCATTTTCTGTCATCGCCAAGGGTAGCGGCGGGGCTGCAACTTAGGGGATTAGCCTCAGCGGCGATTGATATTTCAGATGGTTTGGTGGCGGATTTAGGTCATATTTTGAAACGTTCAAATGTTGGAGCCGATCTTTATGTCGACCAACTGCCGGTGTCTCAAGAGCTTAAACAGTTTCTCGCAAGCGAGGAAGCGTGCTACCGCTACGCATTGACCAGTGGTGAAGAGTACGAGTTGTGTTTCACTGCCCCCAAGCAGCATGCCCAACAGATCCGAAGCCTATTAGCGGACACCCCTTTTACTTGTATTGGTGAAATCACAGAGCGTGGTGAGATTCATCTTTATCAGCAACAACCCACTCAACAGTCTATTCAACAACAATCTACTCAACAACAACCTATTCAGTGGCAACTGGACGGTTTCGACCACTTTAAGGCGAACTCATGACGAACCCATTAACGCTTATTTCTCTCAAAAACCCGTGGCATCTTCTGGCTACCGGGTTTGGTAGCGGTCTATCACCAGTCGTTCCCGGCACAATGGGAACTCTGGCGGCAATCCCATTTTATCTGTTATTGATACAGTTACCTTTCTGGCTTTATTGTGTGGCGGTGGTAGCAAGTTGTATTGTCGGTATCAAGATTTGCCAAGTGACGTCTGATGATATGGGCGTTCATGATCACGGCTCGATTGTTTGGGACGAGTTTGCTGGCTTTTGGATCACCATGGGCGTGGTGCCGTTACTGGGAATTTCTGCCTATGATTGGAAATGGTTAGCGACCGGTTTTGTCCTGTTTCGCTTTTTCGATATGGTGAAACCTTGGCCGATTGGCTGGTTGGACAAACGGGTTCATGGTGGCTTGGGTATTATGGTCGATGATATTGTTGCGGGTGTGATGGCGGCGATTGCGCTGTATTTTGTTGCTTGCTATGCGGGTTGGTTACCTACTAGCTAATCACCCAATAGCTAATCAGGGTAAGTATACGACTTGCTCAAAGGGATTTAACGAAAAGGTCTACTGGATAAACAGTAGACCTTTTTTTGATTAACGTTACTTCATTGCATATCTAGGTGTTACTCGGCAGCATCGTTGCACTTCGTCTATTGAGAGGGAGACTGAGTGGGTATGATAGCTATCGCCACTTTTCCAAACCGTTTCGCCAAAGATCTGACAAAGCTCAAAGTCTGAGATATCGCCTTTCATTTCTTTATAAGCTACTGCTGAGGTGATCTTATGGACTAGAGCATCGGGGCAGGATTCAACCCGCCAACGACTCACTTGAATATCCGGCAAAGCACACTCCTTGTGGTCACGTTTTAATCATACAATACCCTAGCAGTAAGATGGCTAAGGATCAAGCAGATCGCCGATAAGATCAGCTTGGTACTAATACAAATGAGTTAAATGGAACCAAATATTATGTTGCATTTGTCTGGCAATTGGCGAAATTTTATCGTGATTAAGTGGAGAAGTGGCGTTTTTATAGAGTATTGTAATATGACACTTTTAAGACGTAGTAAAAATGGCTTATAGGAACAATTTTGTAACAATAACAAGATTATAGCCATTAGTTTAGAGAGGGCATTAACTTAATGGCAGCACTTTTTAGCCGATAAGCATCTGGATTTATGCGGGCACAGTGCTTGGAGCGATGACAGTGAAGAAAGCGATAAAAACACAACGAATGAGAAATGGCGGTGTGACAATATGTTGAACATAAGCCAATACATAATGATCCAGTATTGTAGTCGGTGAGGGTTAAAAGCTAACCTATGACTTGCATGTTTGCAGAGGAAATTGCCCCGTGTTAAGGGGCAGTTTCCTATCGACTATTCGTATCTATCAACTATTTGCATCTATCAACTATCAACTATCAGCATCTATTGACGATCAGAATCTATCGAAGAGTAGGATCTACCGAATATTTAGAGAATAACGGTTTTGTTACCGTAAACGAAAACGTGGTCATTGACGACTTTATTGAGCGCTTTTGACAGTACGTTTTTTTCAACATCGCGACCCGCCTGAGCCATATCTTGAGCGCTAAAGTTATGGTCAACTGGAATCACATCCTGTTTGATGATGGGGCCTTCATCAAGATCATTGGTAACGAAGTGCGCCGTCGCGCCAATAATTTTCACCCCACGGTCAAATGCTTGCTGGTATGGCTTAGCGCCAATAAAAGCAGGTAAGAAGCTGTGGTGGATGTTGATGATTTTGTGGTGATACTTTTCAACAAAGCCCGGTGTAAGAACTCGCATGTATTTCGCTAATACCAGATAGTCAGCTTGATACTGGTCGATAACTTCAAGCATTTTCGCTTCGTGTTGTTCGCGGCTAAGGTCGACGTGAGAGACACAGTGATAAGGGATGCCAAACTTTTCAGTGAGATCTTTAAGGGTATCGTAATTGCCGACAACGGCAGCAATTTCGACATCCAAGCTTCCATCGAAGTTTTTCATTAGGATATCACCCAGGCAGTGCGCCTCTTTGGTGACTAAGATAACAATGCGCTTACGATCGGAACTGACAAGTTTGCGCTTAGTCCCTGCGGGTAGCGCTTGGTCTAAGTCCGCGAGTAAGGTGTCATCATTGAAGTAACCTTGTAGCTCGGTACGCATAAAAAAGTGGCCGCTGGCGTTATCCACAAATTCATTGTTGTGTACGATATTGAGCTGATGTTTATAACAAATATTGGTAATTTTTGAGATTAGACCTGGCGCATCGCTGCAGTGGGTCAGCAAGGTTTTCTTTTCCATGATTGACTGCTTCCGTGAAATAAAAAAGTATCATCACCCTGACGATTTGAATATTGATTAGAGGAATGGCAAGGGGCGATGAATATTGACTGTTCTTTTTAATCTATTCTGGCTAATGTTTCAACACAATAAGCGGGATTAAAACAGGGATTTATTCACTCAAGTGATTTTGTAGCAAAATGACCGGCAAGCTCACCTCGGGCCAAATCCATGATCTAATTCGAGTCCAAACTAAGGTATACTTCGCCGACACCAATAATCAGAACGATGCTAATGGCTTCTAATGCAATAAAAAAAGCGTTTGCTGAACAAGGGGCGCTCGGACAAGTCATCCCCGGCTTTCAACCTCGACAACCTCAGTTAGATATGGCGGCGGCGGTAGAAAATGCCATTAACAACGACAGCCAACTGGTGGTTGAAGCGGGTACCGGTACTGGTAAAACTTTCGCGTACTTAATTCCAGCGCTGCTGAGCGGTAAAAAAACCATCATTAGCACCGGTTCTAAAAACCTACAGGAACAACTGTTCCATCGCGATTTACCCTTGATGGTGGAAGCGCTCAGTTATTTTGGTCAGGTATCCTTGTTGAAAGGGCGCTCAAACTACCTCTGTCTAGATCGATTAAGTCGTCAGATGGTGGAGAGCCACACTACCGAGACGCAAAATGATTTATTGGCGCAACTTGTCAAAGTCAGATCTTGGTCTTCGGAAACCAAATCTGGTGATTTAGGCGAATGTGATGCCATCGCCGAAGACAGCCCCATTATTCCCACCATTACCTCAACCAATGACAATTGTTTAGGGAAAGAGTGTCCGAGCTACGAAGATTGTTTTGTCAATAAAGCGAGAAAGCGCGCCCTTGATTCCGATGTGGTGGTGGTCAACCATCACCTATTCTTGGCGGATTTAGCGATCAAAGAGACGGGCTTTGGTGAGCTTATCCCTGAGGCTGAAGTGTTTATTTTTGACGAAGCGCACCAGATCCCAGATATTGCGAGCCAATATTTTGGACAGTCTATTTCGAGTCGTCAGATGCAAGATCTCGCCAAAGACATTGAAATCGGCTATCGCACTGAAGCTAAAGATATGCGTCAATTGCAAAAAGCGGGCGAACGGCTTTCCCAAGCCGCGATGGATACCCGATTGCTCCTCGGTGACACCGGCTTTCGGGGCAATTGGCGTGATGCTATTGCGTCCACCAGTATTGCTCATCAGATGGAGCGATTGCTTGATGCGATTGATCTGGTGATTGAGGTGTTGAAACTGGCACTTGGACGCAGCCAACTATTGGATACCGCCTTTGAGCGAGCGACGTTAATCAAAGGTCGTTTGGAGCGCGTCTGTGATACATCGATTACTGGCTATTCGTATTGGTATGACACCAGTCCCCGCCACTTTAGCCTACATATCACACCGCTTTCGGTGGCGGATAAATTCCATGAACAGGTTGAAACCAAAGGCGGCGCATGGATTTTTACGTCCGCAACCCTCGCCGTATCGAATGACTTCGGACACTTTACCTCGCGTCTTGGATTGACACCTACGCAGCAGTTTTCTCTGCCAAGTCCGTTTGATTATGGCAATCAAGCGCGTATGTGCGTGCCCCGTTATTTACCGGAGCCAAACCATCCAAGCATGGCGGCGAAGTTAGTGGAGATGTTAGCGCCGGTGATTGAACACAACCAAGGTCGCTGTTTTTTCCTCTGTACTTCACATCAAATGATGCGCGATCTGGGGGAGCGATTTAGAGAGCGCTTGAGTCTGCCGGTATTGCTACAAGGTGAAACCAGCAAGCAGAAAACCTTAGCGGAATTTATGGAATTGGGTAATGCGTTACTCGTAGCAACCGGTGCCTTTTGGGAAGGCATCGATGTTAGAGGAGATACGCTAAGCTGTGTTATTATTGATAAATTACCCTTTACCGCGCCCGATGACCCACTATTAAAGGCGCGAATCGAGGATTGCCGACTTCAAGGTGGTGAACCTTTTGCTGAGGTGCAGGTGCCAGACGCCGTGATTACCCTCAAGCAAGGGGTTGGACGTTTAATACGCGATAAAAATGACCGTGGTGCGCTGATTATTTGCGATAATAGATTAGTGACCAAAGAATACGGCGCCACTTTCTTGGCCAGTTTACCCCCGATCCCAAGAACCCGAGATTTGGGTACAATACAAGAGTTTCTACAGCATCCGGTAACGGATGAGCAATAGTAATTATGAGCAATAGCAATAACGTATAGAGAATACGATGACAGATAAAATTCTAGCCATTGATACCGCAACCGAAAAGTGCTCAGTGGCATTACTGATTGGCGATAAAGTCACGACTCGCAGTGAACTTGCCCCTCGAGACCATACAAAAAAAGTGCTGCCTATGGTCGATGAACTGCTTAAAGAAGCTGGTCTAACCTTATCAGAGTTAGATGCGCTGGCATTTGCGCAAGGACCGGGCAGTTTTACCGGTGTTCGTATCTGTATTGGTATCGCCCAAGGTTTGGGTTTTGGTGCCGATCTGCCCATGATAGGGGTCTCAACCTTAAAAGCGATGGCGCAAGGTGCTTATCGCGAACAAGGCGCGACTGCGGTTGCCAGTGCCATTGATGCACGAATGAGTGAGGTTTACTGGGGTCGTTATATCCGCGAGGACAACGGTGATTGGGCATCCTTTGATGCGGAATGTGTGATCCCACCTGCGACACTGGTTGAGCAGATGGAGCAAGATCAACATTCATGGTTTACCGCTGGAACGGGTTGGGACGCCTACCAAGACACATTGACTTCACTGCCGTTGGCATTAACGGCGTCGGCGGTCAATTATCCAGAAGCGCAGGATATCGCTTTCTTGGCACAATTCGAGTTGGCAAAAGGCAACACGGTGTCAGCGGATCAAGCCTCGCCTGTGTATCTGCGTGATACCGTGGCGTGGAAAAAGTTGCCCGGTCGCGAATAACACAATAGAGCCTAGCGGGTATTGCCGTTAGGCTTAAGATTCTAGAGTAGTCATTATGGTCTCGATTCAAGGTTTACCTAGCGTCCCAACGCAACGTAAAACCAATAAAACGAATAAAGCCAGCAAGAACGCTGTCGCACAAAGCAGCACGGTTCAGCAATCCAATGCCACTCAAGTGAGCAAAGTGGCTCAGGCTGTGTCGACTTCCGTGCAGCAGATGTCTGAGGCGGATATTCACAAGGCGCGTTTGCAGTACGACTTGCCAGAAGGTCGTTCTAGAAAAGCGCTGGAAGAATATATGAGTGTGATGAATCGCGCCAAACGAGAAGAGCTAGAAGCACTTCTTGGCGTCGACCTCTATATCTGATTGAGAAATCGTATGTGGCAACACAAAGAGCTCGCCTTGTCGCAGCATCAATCCATTGCTTACCTTGAATGGCTTCCTCAGCAACCGGCGGTTCATACGCTGGTTTTTATTCATGGTTGGATGGACAATCTCGCCAGTTTTCATCCTTTTCAATCCTTGATTGCGGAACACGGTGAAAATTGGCGTGTGATTATGCTCGATCTACCGGGGCATGGGCACTCTAGCCATAAGAGCGACAGCAATTATTACCACTTCTTTGATTATATTGACGACTTAGCTCAGGTTTTGGACAAGATTCAGGCGGTTAAGCCCGTTTTGATAGGTCACTCACTTGGTGCTTTGATTGCAAGTTGCTATAGTGCCTGCTTTTCAGAATCGGTCGCGGGATTGGTTCAGATTGAAGGGCATTTCCCGATAGCAGAAGACGACAGTCATGTGGTTGCTCGCCTTAAATCATCGATTCAAAGTCGCAAACAATGGCGCAGTAGCGAAACAAAGAAGCTGCCCAGTTTTGAGATGGCGGTGCAAATGCGTATGCGGGCGACAAAATTGGATTGCGACACGGTGTCGCCCATTGTCGAGCGTGATGTTATCTGGCGTTCCGATACGCAAGCTTGGTACTGGCGACATGATAGAAGACTTAAGTGTGAATCCATTTATCGCATGACCCCTCAACACTCAAAGCAACTAATGGCGTCGGTCACCGTTCCTCATTTAGTGATTTTGGGTCGGCAAGGTTATCGCCAGTTGCAACAGACGCAATATTTAGAGTTATTAACACGGGCGAATATTGTCTATGTCGATGGTGACCATCACTGTCACCTTGAATCGCCATGGCCGGTATTTGAACAAATACTGACGTTAGTTAACAAAATTTAAACAACTGTTTGGGTCTTTTGTGCCACAGTATTTATGCTGTGCAAGAACAATAAAAAAGTGACACAAAGACCTGTTACCCAAGGAGTACCCATGGCAGATAAACCGTGGCTTTCACGATACCCAAGCGACGTGCCAGAGCAAATTAATCCGGACCAGTATCTTTCACTGGTCGAAATGTTTGAACAATCGGTTCACAAGTTCGCAGACCAGCCCGCTTTCGTTAATATGGGCTCGGTGATGACGTTCCGTAAACTTGAGGAGCGCAGCCGCGCATTTGCTGCTTATTTGCAAAATGACCTCAAGCTCAAGAAAGGTGACCGAGTCGCCATCATGATGCCAAACCTGCTGCAATATCCCATCGCTTTGTTTGGGATCCTTCGCGCCGGTTTGATAGCGGTTAACGTTAACCCTCTTTACACCCCACGAGAGCTAGAACATCAACTAAATGATGCTGACGCTAAAGCGATCGTGATTGTTTCTAACTTCGCTAATACGCTTGAGCAAGTGGTCGATAAGACGCCCATTAAGCACGTCGTATTGACCAGCCTTGGTCAGATGTTGCCGAGAGCAAAAGGCACGGTGGTCGATTTTGTCGTTAAGTATGTGAAAGGTATGGTGCCAAAGTATGACCTGCCGGGCGCGATCTCTTTTCGAAAAGCCCTGCGTAAAGGTCGTAGATTACAGTATGTAAAACCCTTTATGTCTGGTGATGATATTGCGTTCTTGCAGTATACCGGTGGAACAACGGGCGTCGCTAAAGGGGCGATTCTCAGTCACCGCAATATGATTGCGAACGTAATGCAAGCCAAGGGCAACTATGCCCCCGTTTTGCATGAAGGTCGCGAGATGATTGTGACGGCATTGCCGCTTTATCACGTGTTTGCACTGACGGTTAACTGCTTGTTGTTTGTTGAAATGGGTGGTCAAAACCTGTTGATTACCAATCCGCGTGATATTCCAGCCTTCGTTAAAGAGCTGCAAAAGTACCCATTCACTGCGATTACGGGAGTGAACACCCTGTTTAACGCCTTACTCAATAATGAAGATTTCCATGAGTTGGATTTCCGCGGTCTTAACCTCTCTGTGGGTGGTGGTATGGCGGTGCAGCGTGCGGTTGCAGAACAGTGGAAAAAGACTACTGGCGGCATACTGTTAGAAGGCTATGGTTTGACGGAGTGCTCTCCGCTTGTTGCCGCTTATCCTCATGATCTTGACGCCTATAATGGTTCCATTGGATTGCCGGTTCCCTCGACCGAAGTGCGTATTGTGGATGAAGAAGGCAACGTGGTCGGCAATGATCAAGTTGGTGAACTGCAAGTCCGAGGTCCGCAGGTCATGCAAGGCTACTGGCAGCGTGCAGAGGCAACCAAGGAAGTCATTGATCAGGATGGTTGGCTCTCCACCGGTGATATCGTGAAGTTCGATGAAGAGGGCTTCTTGCATATTGTTGACCGCAAGAAAGATATGATTCTGGTTTCTGGCTTTAACGTTTACCCTAATGAAATTGAAGATGTGATTGCACTCAATGACAAGGTGCTTGAGGTTGCCGCAATAGGTGAACCTCATGAAGTTTCGGGTGAATTGGTTAAGGTCTATGTGGTGAAAAAAGACAGTTCGTTGACCAAAGAAGAAGTGATCGAACATTGCCGCAAGCACTTGACCGGCTATAAAGTCCCTAAGCGGGTTGAATTTAGAGAGGACTTACCGAAAAGTAACGTTGGTAAAATCCTACGCCGTGTATTGCGTGAAGAAAACGACGCAAAACTAAGCAAATTGTCACAAAGCACTGACGCTCATTAACTCGCCGTTACATTTAGTGATACAATGCCAGCCTAACCGCTGGCATTGTATTTTGACTGGTCAAAGAGAGATTACGTGAATTATCAAATAATAACCGACAACAGTGACCTTGCCTCTGTCTGTGAGCAAGCCCGTCAAGCCGATGTAATTATGCTGGATACGGAGTTTGTTCGCATCCGTACTTTTTATCCTAAGCTTGGACTGATCCAACTTTATGATGGTCAGACTCTGTCGCTTATCGACCCTTTGACCATTACTGAGTTTGAACCTTTTGTCGAACTGCTCAAAGACACATCGGTGATGAAAGTCTTACACGCATGTGGTGAAGATCTGGAAGTCTTTTTCAATGAATTTGGCACGATGCCGACCCCCATGATTGATACTCAAATCATGGCGGCGTTTTTGGGCTTTGGTTTATCGACGGGCTTTGCTGCTCTGGTGGATAACTATCTCAATGTTGAACTGGATAAAAGTGAATCAAGGGCTGACTGGGTGGCAAGACCGCTAACGGATAAGCAGCTAGATTACGCCGCTGCCGATGTGTTCTATCTCTGGCCTTTGTATCATCAACTGCAAGCGCAACTGGATGAAAAACAGTGGACGGAAGCAGCATTGCAAGAGTCACAAATGCAAGCAAACAAGCGTGGCAAAGCCCCCAATGTTCAGAACGCTTACTTAGATATTAAGGGCGCGTGGCAGCTGTCACCAAAGCAGCTTGCGATCTTAAAGCCGTTGGCTAAATGGCGGGTCAAAGAGGCGTTAAAGCGTGATTTGGCGTTAAATTTTGTCGTTAAAGAGCAAGACTTGTGGAATGTGGCTCGTTTTGGTCTGAAAAAACCGCAGCAGATGGAAGAGCAGGGCATGGACCCAAGAGCGATTCGTCGCCATGGAGAACGCATTGCGAGTATAGTGAAAAAAGCTCAGCAGACTCCTGAAGCAGAGTACCCAGAGAAAATAGAGCGTTTGATGGATTTTCAGGGCTATAAACAGATTTTTAAGTGTTTGAAAGATGCCGTTAAACAAGTCTCAGAAGAGACAGGTCTTGCGACGGAATTTTTAGCGTCTAAGAAACAGCTAAACCAATATTTGTCATGGATCTGGAAATATGATCGAAGTGAAGAGAAAACACCGGATGTGATGCAAAGCTGGCGACTTGAACTCTTGGGTCAAAAACTTGAGAAAGCGATGGATTAGTGTCTTGTTCATAGACAAACAAAAGGGCTCAAATGAGCCCTTTTGTTTTATTTTCGATGGGATAAGTTCGGTTACTTATCGTCTTCAGGTAGTTGGATGTTAAGTTCCAACACCGAAATATCATCATCTTTGTGTTCAAAAGTGAGATCGACCATTGATGGATCAACATCGACATACTTGCCAATGGCAGCCAAAATATCTTGCTTTAGCTGAGGCAAATAGGAAGGAGAAGGCGAACCACCGCTACGACGTTCTGCAACGATAATCTGTAGTCGTTCTTTTGCTAGGTTTGCAGAGCTCTTTTTCTGCGGTCGAAAAAATTCTAGTAACGACATCATTATCCCCCAAATAGACGTTTAAAGATCCCTTTCTTTTCCTCAGTAAGGAAGCGAAAGTCTACTTGTTCTCCCAGTAGGCGCTCAACCGTATCGGAATAAGCCATACCTGCGTCAGATTCGGTATCAAAAATAACCGGCACACCCTTGTTGGAAGCATTGAGTACTGCTTGGCTCTCAGGAATCACACCCAATAGAGAAATATGTAGGATATCTTCAACGTCTTGTACAGAAAGCATTTCACCAAGGTTGACACGACCCGGGTTATAGCGAGTCAAAAGTAGGTGCTGCTTAACCGGCTCAAGACCCTCTTCAGAGCGACGAGACTTAGAGTCCAAAATACCAAGGATACGGTCTGAGTCACGCACAGAAGAGACTTCTGGGTTCGTGGTCACAATGGCTTCATCGGCAAAGTAAAGTGCCATTAACGCACCTTGCTCAATACCCGCTGGTGAATCGCAGATAACAAAGTCAAAGCCCATCTCATCCAGTTCATCCAACACTCGACGTACACCTTCATGAGTCAGTGCATCTTTATCGCGGGTTTGTGAAGCGGGTAGAATGAACAGATTTGCGTTGCGTTTGTCTTTGATAAGCGCCTGATTAAGGGTAGCTTCACCATTAATCACGTTGACAAAATCATAAACCACACGACGTTCACAGCCCATAATTAGGTCAAGGTTACGTAGACCGATATCGAAGTCGATAACCGCGGTTTTCTTGCCTTTGAGTGCAAGGCCAGATGCGATTGCCGCACTAGAGGTGGTTTTACCTACGCCACCTTTTCCTGACGTTACAACAATAATGCGTGCCATTATTCGTTTTTCCTTAGTTATTTATATTGTGAGAATATCAAAGCGTAAGGTGCCGTCTGTCAGTCCAAACATGACCTTTTTACCCCAATATTCACTTTCAATTTGATCACTGAGCCAGTAGTGTCCAGCAATTGAAACCAGCTCTGGTTGTAAATCGTTACAAATTATCTTGGCTTCGGTTGAGCCACTGGCGCCCGCTATCGCCCGTCCACGCAGTTTGCCATGGATATGTATCGTACCATCGGCGATTACCTCTGCGCCCGCACTGACATGGTTTAGGATCACCAAGTCGCGATCCTTGGCATAAATTTGCTGTCCCGAGCGAACCGGAGAACGGACAATCTGTACCGGTTCCATCTTCGCTGGTGCCACAGCGGGTGCTTTGCTCGCTGTCATGACGGCAAGTCCAGCTTCCGATACCAATGTTTGGGTTCTTTTGTCCTTGCTGCCAGCGACGCCGACCGGGATCATGCCTAGTTCCTCAATACCTAACTTCAAAGCGAGAAAGTCGATATCTGACTCTACTTGGGTAATGTTAAGAACAACGGGGGCATGAGCAAAAAAAGCAGGCGCTTGTTCGATTTTTTGTTTTAAAAAATGAACCGCATTAGAGACATCGTTGTCAGAAAGATGCAATACCGATAGGGTAAAGCTACTGCCTTTCAGATCTGGATTTTGGGACATTAATGAACGCTTCCTTGTGCCTAAGAGGTTACTTTTTATTTCTGTTTCAGTTGTTGCCAAAAGGCACTGAAAGCCGCTATGTTACGTACAGCGGATAGAGTGAGTCATGTTATCTATCAACACTAGACTCGGCAAGCTATCTTGTACGTAAAAGGTACTTAAACCTCAAATTTTTGATCCACAAAACCGCTGTCGCCAGCATTGACGAAAATAGCGGTCAAATAAGAGACATTTTCATGCTTTGTTCCATATATAAAAGCGCAAAAAAAGAAGGGGCTTACCTCTACATTGCCAAAAAAGATGACTTCTCTCCGGTTCCGGAAGCCTTGATGGAGACCTTTGGCAAAGCAACCTTAGTGATGGTGGTGAATTTAGCCAACAGAGAGTTAGCACAGGTTGATGTAGTGAAGGTCAAGCAGTCGATAGAGGAGCAGGGCTTTTTTCTACAATTACCACCACCAACTGAAAACTTACTTGATGAATACAAACAGCGAAAAACGCAGCAACAATAGTTAACGCTGCAAATTTCGTTTTACAGGGAGAATAGGGTGAAGAAATTATTGTCAGTAATGCTAGGTGCAGCGCTTTCTTTAAATGCGTTTGCAAGTGACAAAGGCACCTTTGATGACTACGTTAATGGACTGAAACAAGAAGCGAGAGAGCAGGGGATCTCTGAGTCCATTCTTTCCGAGGCGTTTCAAGGGGTAGAGTTTAAACCCCGCGCTGTAACGGCAGATAGAAACCAGCCAGAGAAAAAACTGACGCTTGATGAATATATCCCCAGAGCGGTACCCGATTGGAAAGTAAAACAAGCCAAACAACTGTACCAACAACACTACAGCGACCTAAAGCGCATTGGTGATGAGTATGGCGTACAACCGAGGTTTATCGTTGCCCTATGGGGTGTTGAGAGTAACTTTGGTAAGTTCACTGGCAATTACCGCGTGATTGATGCGCTATCGACCCTTGCCTATGAGGGACGTCGTGAGGCGTTCTTCCGCAAAGAGGCGCTAGCCGCTTTGAATATTCTGCAACAAGGTCATATTTCACCGGATAAGATGAAAGGTTCTTGGGCCGGCGCAATGGGGCAGTGTCAATTTATGCCGAGTTCGTTTTTAACTTTCGCGGCTGATGGTAATGGCGATGGCAAAAAAGATATCTGGAACACCAAAGCGGATGTGTTTGCGTCCACAGCTAACTACCTTTCAGGCTCAGGTTGGGATGAAAACTACACTTGGGGCAGACAGGTAAAAGTACCAGCAGGTATCTCCCCAGAGTTGCAGGGTCGTGAAGCAAGCAAAGGTAAATTTTTAGCGGAGTGGTCTAAATTGGGTATCACTCGCTATGACGGCAGAGCATTACCAACCCTAGATGAAGACATCAAAGCTTGGCTTATCATGCCGGATGATGATAACGGTCGTAGTTATCTAGTGTATAACAACTACAATGTGCTGATGCGCTGGAATCGTTCGTACTACTTTGCCCTTGCGGTGAGTCACTTAGCTGACCGTATCGTTATGGATTAGTCGTGATGGCGTTGGTTAGAAAATAAAACGGGCAAGATAAAGAAAAAGGCGAGAGAGTATCTCGCCTTTTTGCGGTTTGAATGGTCGTTAAAAGCGGTGAACACGCACTATTTTTTCGGCGTATGGAACTGCTCGCAAGCAATCATGGTGTTCTCGATCAGACTCGCCACCGTCATAGGACCGACGCCACCCGGAACCGGTGTGATAAAACTTGCATTCTCTTTGGCGACTTTGTAATCGACATCGCCGACAAGTGATCCATCTTCTAAGCGGTTAATACCGACATCGACCACCACGGCACCGGGTTTGATCCACTCACCGGGGATGAAGTGAGGTTTACCCACAGCAACCACCACCAAATCCGCTTGGCGGACATGGCTCTCTAAATCTTTGGTAAAGCGGTGGCAAGTTGTGGTCGTACAGCCCGCCAGCAGCAACTCTAGTGTCATTGGACGACCAACGATGTTAGAAGCACCGACAATCACCGCATGCTTGCCGCGCATCTGAATGTTGTAGCGCTCAAGTAGGGTGACAATGCCTTTTGGTGTACAAGAACGGAGCTTAGGAATACGCTGAGCCAGTCGCCCGACGTTATAAGGGTGGAAACCGTCAACGTCTTTCTCGGGAATAATGCGCTCTAAAACATGGGTCGTATCGATACCTGCGGGTAATGGAAGCTGTACCAAAATACCGTCTACCTCAGGGTCGTTATTGAGCTGGTCAACTAACTCAAGCAACTGTTCTTGAGCAGCATTGGCAGGCAGGTCAAAAGACTTAGAAACAAAGCCAACTTCTTCACACGCTCGACGCTTACTGCCGACGTAAACTTGAGAGGCAGGGTCTTCCCCGACTAGAACGACAGCCAAACCTGGTGCTCGTAATCCAGCATCCGTGCGAGCTTTAACACGCGCCGCCACTTCTGAGCGGACCGTTTGAGAAATCAATTTCCCATCAATATTTTGCGCAGTCATAGTTTTCCTTGAGCAACGAAGTAGTAAAAGTTAATTGCCTGTTATTTTTGTGTGCATTGTCGCAGAAAACCATTTCTAAAGCTACAAAGCAAACGTTTGCCTTGCTGCAAATTTGTCCCTTTCTTTATCTGTTGAGTTTTTTTTGTGCATTTAAACCCTTGATTGCCATAAAGCCATTGATTTACCCCGCTCAACTCGTATAATCCTCTTCCTGTAGCGCGCCCTTAGCTCAGCTGGATAGAGCACGTCCCTTCTAAGGATGTGGTCGAAGGTTCGAATCCTTCAGGGCGTGCCATTCATTTAGAAGGCGATGTAACTCTCAGAGTTACATCGCCTTTGTCGTTTCTGAACCCTGTCTCAATATAGGCTTACAGTAGAGACAGCGCCATGAATTACCAGACGTTCGCCACTCGTTGCAATCCCACGTTCGATATACCAATCCCCGTAGCTATTACTCGACCACCTTTAAGGTATTGATTAATAACCTAACTGAAAAGATCAGGGTGCTAATGTGCCGCGAATAGGTGGGAATACGTGCTTGCACGATTTCTTGCTAGGAAATCCACCACAATATAACATTATGTTCATATTGTTCCGTTGGTTAACAGGGATTGTTTAGATATAGTGAATGGATAAATTCGTATTCGCATGGTTTTAAAATGTTATAAATTTTTTGAGGGAGTCATAAATGGAACATAAATCGTATCTAATCGCTCTAGATTATGGTGATAGAGCAAAGGAAAAAAAGTTTGTAGGTGATGTTTTAGATAAGTTTGATAAAGATACGCTTGTCGGCGCAATGCTTTACGTAAACAATAATATTTACGCATTGTCTTGTCACTTATTTCTTAATTTTGAAAAAAATTCTGAAATTTTTGAAGAGTGGTTAAACATCAATTACCCTGAGAAACATAGGATTTATAATCTGTTTTCCCATGACTTAATGAAGGCTATGGGTAACAGAAGTTGTAATGGTATGGGGTTATTAGATAGTGATATGCTTGAATATCAAATGCCTTCATTGACAAATGAGATATTCCTTCACCCTGATCGTTCTATTTATGATGAAACTTTCCCTCCGGTGTTAAAAGAAATGACAAATTACTCAGTATTTTTATCACACTCAAGCGCTGACAAGGCACTAGTAGATACGTTTTTTAATGAACTCCAAAAGTCAGAAGTTGAAGCTTGGTTTGATAGATATGAAATATCTCCAGGTGATAGTATAACTGATAAAATTAACGATGGTTTAGATAAAAGCAAAGTAGGGCTTCTGTTTCTTTCCAAAAGTTTTATTAGTGGAAAATCTGGTTGGACGATGAATGAAGCAAATTACTTTTTCCAGAAGCGTATGAGGCGAAGTAAAAAGAATTTCATCGTCGTAAATATTGATCTCGAACATGACGAAATGCCTCCATTGCTACAAGACTATTTATATTTGAACTACGATGATTCTGAGTGTATACCTAAAATTGTAAACGAACTTCGAAAAATAAATTTATAACAAGCATTTAAGGCAGGGTGAGAGCATACTCACTTAAGTGAGCAAAGCATAGACAGTTTGTTTAAGTTTTGCACCACTGAGCTTTGTTTTCTCTACTTTTAATGCAAAAAGCGAGTCAGATTTTAAGCTCGTCAATGCACAGGTTAATTGATGAACAAAATATGCTCGCGCTCTGGTAAGAATGCGGCGTTATGTGTCATAAGCCATCAACGCGCAGGGGATATTATGAGAATAGACATTGAGTATATTAAAAAATTTCTAGATACGGTTCAGGATCATGATAAGCCTGATTTTACTATTAATCTCGATGAAATTAAGCCGCTTTGGTTAAATGACGATGAGAAGTTAAATAAGCTCGTTTTTCATATGGAAATAATGGAAGATCAAAGGCTTATAGAAAGTTCAACGAATACAAGTGGCATTGGCTTCCAAAGAATGGGAGGCGGCGGTGGTTTTTCAGTTAGCATAATTCCACTAAGGCTAACCGCAAGGGGACATCAATTTGCTTCTGACCTTTCTAAGCCTGGAGTAATTGAGAAACTAACGACAACATTCAAAGATGCAGGGCCAACTGAAACAGTAAAGGTGGTGTTTGCTCTCGGAAAAAACTTCCTCGACAGCCAGCTTAAAGGCTTGCTAGAAGAGTAAGCGCACTCAAATCACATAACAAATTGCTCAAGCAGACAGCTAACGTTTGGTGCTTTTGGTTTTGTTAAGTTTTGTGATTATGGTGGCTTTGTTTTAGTCATATGGTCGTTAGCTGCAATTTAGCAAGGCGTTGAGTGCATGGAAATTTATACTTCGGAGAAGAAATGGCATTAACACAGATGCAGGTTATCCAATCATTGGGTGATGCGATGGCATGGTTTGAGAGAGAATTAAATTGGGGAGTCCCTCCAACGGAACTAAGACATCTAAGTGGGAGAATTGGTGAACTCTATGCTGCTTTGATTACAAATGGTCAAATGGCAACTGAAGTAAATCAAAAGGGGTATGACGTAGTCGGAATGAACGGTGAGCGGATTTCCGTAAAAGCAACCGCTATGATGGGACAATCAGGTCATATCTCATTTAACCCAAATACGTTGAGCAAGGTTGATCGGGTAATTGTTCTTCGCATTAACACTGAAGAGATGCAAATTGAAACATTGCTCAATGAACCTGTAGCTGTTGCAAATACCCTAATGAGCCAAGAGAACTCCTCGGGTAAGGTTACTATTGCGTTATCGAAGTTGTTAACTCCCCAGAAAAACCGACAAGAGATTCCAACGTTAAAGAAAGTTGCTTTTCCTCCCTATGAAATCGTTGAGTTGGAAAATGGCACAATTCAAGTGCTAAGAGCAGGTGAATTAATTACTCCTGCAAAACCAATCTTGAGAGAGGTAGCTGAGCACTTTGGAATTAATGTACTTAACGCTAATGGAAACGCACACAACACTAGGCAGCTTGGAAGTTTAGTTATTCGGGCAATCCAATCCAAATAGTAGGGGCGTGATTTCATGAGTTATTATCCATACAAATTATTCAAGAGAGACTCGCAACGCGTGGCAGGAGAGAATTATGACCCCATTAGCTGTTCTTATTCATGTCCCTGACGTAGCTGTAGGGTTAGCTTGGTATAAGCAAGCCTTTCCTGATGCGGTTCCTATATATTATCAAGACTCGGATTTTACGGTTCTCGACTTGAATGGTTTCTCTCTAGAAATTGTGAAAGCAGATGAAAAAGTAAGTTCAGGGAAAAGTGGCAGCGTCCTTTATTGGTCTGTATCTGATTTATCCGCTGAGCTTGCTCGTTTTGAAGCGCTTGGTTCATCAATATATCGGGGACCTATGCAAATTGAAAATGGACTATCAATGTGCCAAGTTGAAGACCCTTTCGGAAACTTAATCGGGCTTCGTGGGATAGCCACATAGCAACGACGTTTAGGATAGATTCGCAACGCTCGGCATTTTTAGTTCAAGTCGAGCTCTGTGTTTACGGCGTCATGCAGCGGTTTGTTTAGTGTGTTGTCTGCGGTTTAAGCTGGCGTTAGTTTATCAATCAGGTTCAGCACTCTAACTGCTACTGCTAGGGTGTGAATATTACTTCAAATGGTTTTGGGGTAATTGTGATTGACCAAGAACGGCAACGATCAGGATAAAGCCATCTTCTTTGATAAAGTAGGCTGTGTGCCTAGCCACTGGGAAGTAGAAGCCACTTGGGTACAACTCACCACAGCTTCTTCCAACTGCTGGGTTATCAGCGAACATTTGAAAAGCGCTAAGCAAGCTGTCTTTATAGTTACCCCACTGTAATTCGGAAAAGTTTGTAATGGTATAGCTTTTGATTTTACGTAAATGGCTTTGCGCCGTTTTACTTAGCTTATATTTGCTAGTTTGCATATGTTTAAGGCTACAGGCTCTTCAAGAATGTTTCGCCATCAATTTCATTACCTTGCGCGAGGTCTTCTTTTGCAGCCTCAAAGCAATGTTTAATGTAATCAGCTTTCATTGCTTCAAATTCTTCGTAGTCTTTAATGGACATCACAACGACTGCATCTTTGTTGTTTTTACTTATTTTAACAGGCTCTCGTTGAGCGCTTAGAAGTAGTTCGCCAAAATTACGTTTAGCGTCATTTGCTGTTAATGTATGCATGTTCAAGTTCCAAACTTAGGTTACGAGTAAGAGTATAAGTATTTGTGCGAAATGTGCAATTTAATTAAATCGTGCGATTTGTGTGAAAGTTAAACTAACAAACTATAGAAGAGGGATTCGCAACGCGTGGCATTTCTCCTATGCGTTGTTCACGACTTAACGCGGCTTTATGTTATTAGGAGGAAATATGTTTTTAGGAGGAAATTTGAAAACGGGTATAACTATAAGCTTGGCTCAAATTCCTGTCGCGAGAGGCGACTTATGCGAGAACCTTAAGCATCACCTTAAAATGATCGAACAGTCTTCTTATCATAATGCTGATGTGGTTGTTTTTCCGGAGTTATCATTGACGGGCTACGAGTTAGATTTAGTTGCTAAACTTGCAGTTGATCCTGAACCATCGAATTTCAAAGAGTTGTCTCAAGCCTCAGTTGATCATGAGATCATCGTTATAGCGGGATGTCCTCTAAGCTCTGATTGCTCTTCAAAACCAACTATAGGCGCAGTAATTTGTTTTCCTGATGGGGTAATTCAATTTTACGCAAAGCAGTTCCTACATACCGGTGAAGAAAAGTATTGTTCATACGGCTCGACGGACTACTTTTTTAAAGTTAATGGGTACCAAATAGCACTAGCTATTTGCGCTGACTTTACACAGCTAGAGCATTCTCAGCAGGCAAGGGCGTTAGGTGCTGATATCTATGTTGTAAGTGCCCTAATTTCTGACAGTGGTTTTGAAGTGGACTCCAAAATCTTGTCGGAAATTGCGGTAGAGCATGGTTTCCCCGTATTTCTAAGCAATCATATTTCAGCTACAGGCGGCTGGAATACCTGTGGTAAAAGTTCAGTTTGGAATTCATATGGAGATCTCGTTGTGAATTCTAGTTCTAAAGATAGTGGCTTGGTTTTGTGCTCTTTAGTGGGTAGTGAGATTGAGGCAAGCAAAACATACAAGCGTTTAAGGTAGATTAGCAACGCTCGATATTTTGGGTTTGAATTAGCTTAAGTGTTTACGGCACAATGGATTAGGTTTGGTGGTAGCGTTGCTTATTACTTGATGCGGCGTTATGTCATAAGGCGTTTAACATGGAGGAAAGGAAATGGACTTAAATTCACTATTGCTATTTGTTGTCGCTTGTTTGGCTATCAATATGATACCTGGACCGGACGTAATCTACATTGTTTCGAATACAATGAAAGGCAAAATGGCAAGCGGAATGAAAGCTGCTATTGGGTTGGGTGTTGGTTACTTTGTCCATACATTAGCTGCTTGCTTAGGTTTATCCGCAATAATCCTAAGCTCTGCTTTAGCTTTTAGTGTAGTGAAATGGTTGGGTGCAGCCTACTTGGTATATTTGGGAGTTCAGTCTCTACTTTCTATGTGGCGCGGAGGCAGCAAAATTGTTGTTCACGAAAGCACGGAATCCAATAAAAACGTGTTTGTACAAGGAGTCATTGTTAGCGTCTTGAATCCCAAGGTGGCACTGTTCTTCCTCTCATTCTTACCTCAATTTATCGATACTTCGACCGGTACGGCATCTATGCAATTGTTAATGCTTGGTTTACTGTTTAGCGCTTTAGCTACAGTGTGTAACGTTTTATATGCCTCAGTAGGAAGTTGGGTTTTTAGTCGACCAAATTCACAGCGTTATTCTCGAACACTTAAGGGCGTCTCAGGAGTTCTACTTATTGGGTTGGCAGGCAAAGTCGCGTTCAGTGAGCGCTAGTGGTATACAAACGCTTCAAGGTAGATTCGCAACGCGTGGTAATTTTAGTTCAAGTTGATTTTTATGTTTACGGTGCAATGGGTTAGGTGGAGGCGTCGTTCATTACTTAACTCGGGTATGCTTAGGGAGTCCTAATCAATGGGATATAGAAAAGTGGTGCTTGTTACCAATTCTAGTTACAGCCCTGATGCAGATGATTTGCTTATTTCACTATTAGGAAATGGCACAAAGTTGATTTGTATCGTAGGCATTGATAGTGCTATTTGGGAAGAGGTATTGGATGAACTTGCTGTCGGTGATGGTAGTCATGTTTATAGCGTAACAACCACATCGCACCCTGATGAATTAGAGTCCGAAGTCATTGATTTTGCTGAATAATTTTCATTGTCAGAAGGTTCGACGGTAAAAGTGGTACGTATATAACAAACGTTAAGGCAGGTTCGCAACGCTCGGCAATTTCGGTTTTGATTGGCTTTAGTATTTAAGGAATAATGGTTTAGGGCAGGTAGCGTTGCTAAATACTTAATTGGGCGTTTTGTGTCACCAGAGGAAAAGGCATGGAAGTACAGCTTAAAGTCGGTAGTGATCCCTTATTTGCAGAGTCTTTAACCAAGGCAAATATGGCAAGTTATTATCAAACTCGTGGGATAACTTGGGATCACAATCAGTTTCTAAACAGTTGGGAAGATCTAGACAACTACGAGGTTCACCTAGACCAAACTCGTGTTGGTGTGCTGCGTTTTAGCTATAGTGGCGATACGACTTTCTTGAGAGACTTTCAACTTTTACCTGAGTTTCAAGGCAGAGGAATTGGGGCTGAATGTCTTGATCAAGTCGTTAAACATGCACTCGGCTGTCAATCCACTAAGTTAGTTCTGCGTGTGTTTAGTGAAAATCCAGCGATCAATCTGTATGGGTCCAAAGGCTTTGTTAAAACATCTGAAGTCAAAGGGTTGGTTGAAATGGAGATCCCTTTAATTTCAAACAGATAGTTAACGCAGCCATATGGTTCCCCCGAGAGAAATATTAATGCGTTGACTCGCGCATTAAGTCGCGCCAATAAAACATCTTTTTGAGAACGCGCTGCACCCACTTGATACTGGGCGGCCGATAAATCTCGGTCTTGGCGATTATCGGTAAAAAGCGGAATATCCATAGTGAGATAAGCACTCACCAAATCGGAGGCAGGACCGAACATATTGTCGGCTTGTCGATAGGCGTACATCACCTCAACCCCAAATTGCGGTGTATAGGCTTGCTCCGCCAATTCCACTTGCGTTTCGGTCACAGTGATACTGGTATCAACCATTTTAACCATCGGATGTTGATTCAGTTTTTGATAATGCTGGTTAGAGCTGATGTGACTGATGAGGTAATCATCGAGCAGCGGCCAAGTTAGCTGATTACTCGCTCGAAGTTCTTGATTACGTAAAGCCCAGTCGTCTCCCAACCATTCTGATAATTGAGAAAGCAAACGCCTTTGCATCTGTGCATTGCTTTGAAGCTTTTCATCCAGCTGACTGACCTTCAGTTGTGCATTGAGTACATCTTGTGCTTCACTTTTGCCTAGGCGGTAATTGGTCTGTATAAACTGCTCTAAATCGACTAATAGGGCACGATTGGCTTTTAGTTTTTGCTCGGCATACTGCTGATAACCGAGTTCAAGCCATAGTTGGGACAGGCTCTTAGTGACATCTAACTCACGATTTTGTACTTGTAGCCCAATACCATCGGCTTTTTGATTAGCTTGTTTCTGACGTAAATCTAACGTAGACCCACGCTCAAACTGCTGCATCAAACCGACAGAAATGTTCGTCATCGGGTCGTCGTCGAACTTAAAATTGTCAACGGGAAGACCACCAAAACCAACCTTGAGTTTAGGATCCATCAGCGTAGATTGGGCATAGTATTGTTTGCGTCCATGGTCATTATCCAAAGCTAGTTGGACTAGTGTATGCAAACGTTCCGCAGCCAGTGCTTGTTCTTGCACAGACATAGGGATAGCGCTCATGTCACTTGCTATTACTGCAAAAGAGGTGCTTACACTGTAGGTAATCACACTCATTACCAATTGATTTTTCACAATTTAATCCTTTTAAGAACGCCGCGTGAAAAATGTAACTAGTTACTTATGTAAAGCCAGTTACGTTTATTAGGGGCGTCAAACATTGCTAATTGAACTCTTTAGAGTTCAACAAATTATGCGTAGGAAAAAATTATGCTGCAGGTGGTCGTAATAAAGTCTGTAAACGTGCGACTTTGCTGCCGATGGTGATATTACTGTGGGGAGCAAGCGAGGAGCTTGCTGTAGCAAGGTCACTTGTTTGCGTTAGGGGGAAATGGACACTGCTGCACGCAGCCGTGCAACACATATGAACACCACTGTTTGAACTACAGTGAGCTTCACTATCGCTCGCTTGTGCAGTATAAGTGAGCAGAAGGACAGAGCCTTTATGGCAACGAGCGATAAAAAGCCAACAGTATCAACTGTTGGCTAAGAATAAAAACTATCAACCTATTTTAGAACGAGACTTAACGGTTAAACGGGTGTTTATAGTGAGTTGAGTATCTGTTCTACTGTTGTATGTTTTTAGCGCAGTTATCAACATTTACCTGCCGCTTTTAGTAGCGCATTGCAATTTGCCCCTGCAGGCATGCCTTTTCCATCTGTTGCTGAGCAGATAGCGTCGCTAGTAACGATGACACCACCGGTATAATAACATTGAAAACGACGACCTTTATATATAGCGTCGAACTCAACTTTGATTATATCTGCAGTACGGTTTTCAATCTTCACATTATTTGCGCTTGTCCCTAATGCAAATGCTGCTTTTTTCTGGAGACTGAGATTGTCTCGCGTGTTGTTATCAATAATGCTACATCCAGTAAACATTAGAATGCCGATAAGTGCGATGTATTTTTTCATTTTCTTTCCATAAAACATTAACTAAATCATACGTCTACGAAAGTGTAGGGCATGAATATGCAACTTTAAACAAGTTGTAGTTAGTTTCAACACGCATTTTTTGTCGTAATGACAACTCACCAATTAGTGAATTTGGGTGCAGTGATATTTAATTAATTCAATTGATGTGAACAATATTAATTTGAATAATGAAGGCGTGAATGGCTGGGAAAAATAACGTACGACGAGTTAGTGCGATATATTATGAGTCTTTCTAGGGTATGTCTATTTATTTCATTGAGGGAGTCATAGTTATGGTGGTTTTGCAGGACTAAAGGTTTTCTCATATAACTTGCTGATGAAATATAAAGTTTGAATACTCAATAATAAGGATAAAATAACCGAAAGGTCGGTTATTTTATCCTTTGTCGAGTGTGGTTTTAACCAAAAGTCATTAGCTATTCTGTGTCTTTAAGTCATCTTGTCGTCTGACTTAACTCAACATCATACTAATACCCCATCAACTGCAATAAATTCTCAGCAGTGGCGATAGCCTCTTTACGGTTAGCGATGTTTAACTTCTGATACAGGTTACGAATATGCGTCTTGATGGTGGTTCCCGCGACGTCGAGTTTTTGTGCAATTTGTTCGTTGCCAAATCCGGAATAGATCAGACCGAGAACCTGCCATTCACGTTGGGTCAGTGGGCTGGTGCGCACTAACTCGGGTACGTTCGGATGGTTGATCAATGTTTCCACAAACTCTTCATCAAAGTGCACAGAGCGGCTGTGTTGCGTCAAGGAAATATCCTTCATCAACTGCTGGGCGCGATGGTGTTCAAGATCGCCGAGTTCATGGTTAAGGATCAGTTTATCAAGCCCCTCACGTATTGCGGCACCATCGGTTAGGAAGTTACCGACCATGCCAGTTTGAGTGGTCATGATTAACGCCTGCTTGAGTAGTTGTTTAGAGCGTTCTTCGTCGTGTTGGTGTACCGATAATACCGATTCTACAATCAGATTTCGGTTGGTATCGGTGACCAAGTTGACGCGTTTGGCTTCACCTTGTAAAAAACTGAGTGCTTCACTGGCTTTTTCAAATTGACCCGTGCTGATGTAGGCACGCGCAATATTACGCCACTGTAATTGGGTAAAATGGTTGGTGGCGGTTTTAGGGCGAACCGCTGTGCGTAGCCACTCTTCGATAGCCCCTATATTTCCGCGGGCTTGCCAGAAAAGCAGTAGCGATAACGAGGCGTTAGCGGTCCAATCAACATGGTAAGTGGATTGCTTGAGCAGATGCTGGATATGCTCAATAAACTTACCGGCTTTGTCTAGTTTTCCACGACCGATGGCAATGCGAGCCAACATCGAGTAGCTATGAAGATGTTGACTTGGTGAGTGGTCTTCTAAGATCTGTAATCCTTTATACGCACACTCTTCGGCTTCATCTAAGCGGTTCCAACACCACAGTACTTGCGCTCGGATGCGCAATAAAAACTCATGCAGTGGCAGTTGTTGAAGTTGCTGGTCTTCGATTAATTGGAAAGCGGATGATTGCAGTTCAAACGCCGCTTGCACATAGCCTTGAGCAATTAAGATTTCACTTTGCTGCAGAATCGCCCATAACGCTTGATGATAGACTTGATATTGACGAGCCAATTTCTCAGTTTGCTGCATCATAGGTAAGGCACGCTCAAGGTTGCCTAGTACGTGATTGACTTCTCCCACAATGGAAGTCGCCACGATACGACTACGATAAACGGTCGGATCAAGCTGGCTGAGTGCCAATTCTGCTAGTTCAAGCGCCTTTTCTGGCTGGTTACTATTGATAGCAACTTGCGCCAGCAGGGCATTTTCTTGTCCTTGGTAGCGGACATCCATTTCTAGATCACGAGCCTTGTGCTGCTTAGTCGCTTCATTAAGTAATTCACCAACTTGGTTATACCGATGTTGGCTTTGTGCTAACCAAGCTTGCAGCATGGTAAGTTTAGGGTGATTGAAGAGGATATCTTTATCTAATTGATTGATCGCAATTTCTAACGTGGAGAGTTCACCTTGGTTGAACATTTTCCAGCCGTATTTGTTAAGAATTTCGACCAAAAGGTGATTGTCGGCGGCTTTTTGGGCATGCTTGAGTGCCTGATGCGGCATTTTTTGTTTCAACCACGCGACCGCAGCATTGTGTTGTAGTTTGCTCTCTTGCTGAGGGATACGAGCTTTACGCTCATGAGCTAGAAACTCGCCAAACAGATTATGGAAGCGGAACCAGTTATGCTCTCCCTCTAATGGATAAATAAACAGACCATAGCGGTTGAGCGCCTCGATCATACCCAGTGCGTCTTCGCGATCAGTGAGCGCCAACACCAGTTTGTCGTTGAAATGGTCAAGCACGGATATTTGCATTAAGAAGTAGCGTGTCTCTTGATCAAGCAGATCAAACACTTCTTCCACCAAATAATCCCATAAGTGAGCACGGTTAAAATGGGAAACCGACTCTGCTGTTTGTGCTAGCGTGCGGTTTAGGTGTTGTGTTTGAAGCGCGATCAACTGCAATGCGGATGGCCAACCTTCAACATAGCTTCTTAGATTGTTAGCGGTCTCTTCATCAATACCATCGGCAATACGTTGATTAAAGAATCGAGTCGTCTCTTCGGTGTCAAAGGCAAGTAATTCATCGCTGAGCTCTATCATAAGATCACGCACCCTGAGGTTAGCGGTGCCCAGCGGTGGATTAGCACGACTTGTCACGACAATCGTTAAGTTGTCCGGCATGTGTTTCAAGAAGAACCGCATGGCTTCATGGATTTCGTCATTGTGTATCAGGTGGTAGTCATCAAGCACAATGTAGCATTCTTGCTGAAATGCGACCATTTCGGAAAAGACGTCACTAAATAGGGAATAGAGAGAGGAGAATTGACGTTTTTCTGCCAAAGACTGTGCAGTGGCGCAACTGGAATCTGTCGCTTTATTTAAAGCCTGCAATAGGTAGTTAACAAAGTAAAAGCTGTCGTTGTCGCTTTCATCAATGCTATACCAACCCACGTTTGGTTTATCTGCCAACCATTGCGCTGCCATGGTGGTTTTGCCGTAGCCCGCAGGTGAGCGAAATAGTACCAACTTGCAGTAGCACGCTTGTTGTAATAGATCGAGTACGCGTGGTCTAAAGATGGCGTTGTGTAGGCGTCCAGGGCGAGTAAGTTTCGAGGGAATCCACATATGTGAAATGTCCTTAATTAATCGTGACGGTTAGCTGTTAGCTAAGAACTCGCAAGAGAGGCGCCTCAATATTATTGTTGCTATGAGTGACTACGCTTGCTGTCCAAGCCAAAATTAACAAAAACAAAACCAAAACCAAAACCAAAGGTGGCGAGTCTTGTCTGTTAGCTAAACCTTTGAATGTCGTGAAAATGCAAAAATAAAAAATAGAATCAACCTTTTGATCTGGATGGTACGACATGGTTGAGAGTGATAACAATGATCCACTTCCTAATTCTTAAGTCTCAAATGAGATCTGCATCACTACGCCCTTGTTTTGTGAGTTTGGTCACCATTTGTTCGCTGATGCAACGTTCACCTTGTCGCGTATGTCTGTCAGTGAATGTATTTGTCTGGCAAATGAAAAACTACTGTGATCGGATTAACGCTTTAGAAAGCTGATAAAACAGTGTCATGGCAAGGTTTAGGGTTAGGAATCGCCAACACAATTAAAGGGGGGTGTAGTCAAGTAAAGTACCAGTATATCTAGCCTCAGGAGCAAAATTGAGCACGCTTACCGAGAGCAAAATACCGATTTGCTACTCTACGCCCTGAACTCTCATCCTCGCTAAACCAAGGGCTGGGAGGATGCTTATCGAGTGTTGGAAATGCACGATTATAGGCAGATAAATTAGATCTGGATGTGAGAATTTCACTATGAAGCCTAGCCTACAAAAAAAATTTGATAAGAAGTCATTCCAACAAAGCGTAAAGAAACATTTATCTGTTACTTATGCCCACACTATTGACAACGCAGACAGCCGTATTTGGTATTTGGCGATGGGTCGAGCACTATCGGAGTTCACGACCTTTGATCTGCTGGCGACGGAAGCTGACCCTCAAGTACAGCAAGCCAAAAGTGTTAACTACCTATCGCTTGAGTTTTTGATTGGTCGTCTAACCGGTAATAACCTCATCAGCATGGGGCTCTATGAGCAAGTCACTGAAGCGATGGCTGAGTTAGGTCACAGCCTTACCGATTTGCTAGAGGAAGAGCGTGATCCCTCTCTAGGCAACGGTGGTCTTGGTCGTCTCGCAGCGTGCTTTATGGATTCTTGTGCTGCTCAAGAGTACCCAACGGTTGGCTACGGTCTTCACTACGAGTACGGACTGTTTAAACAATCCTTCAAGGAGGGTCGTCAACAAGAAGCACCAGACGCATGGCGTGGTGTAGAAGGTTACCCTTGGGAGATTGCTCGACCAGAGCTTGCGCAAGAGATCGGTTTTTATGGCAGCGTAGAAACGGTCATGGAAAACGGGAAAGAAGTGCGCAAATGGGTGCCGGGTATGTTTGTTAAAGCGATGCCTTGGGATCTACCGATTGTCGGCTATGAGTCTGAAACGGTTTATCCACTGCGTCTGTGGGAATGTCAGGCTATTACGCCGTTTTCCCTCGCCAGTTTCAACAATGGTGACTACTTCGAAGCTCAGCATGCGTTGCTGGATGCAGGCAATATCACCAAAGTGTTATATCCAAATGATAACCACGAGAAAGGCAAGACTCTGCGTCTAATGCAGCAGTATTTCCATTCAGCCGCGTCGGTACGCGACATTTTGCGTCGTCACCAAGCCACAGGTTACTCCCTTGAGCAGCTGCCTGAACAAGAAACGATTCAGCTTAACGATACTCACCCGACGATTGCCATTCCTGAGTTAATGCGCATCCTCATTGATGAGAAAGGTCTCACTTGGGAAGCCGCTTGGGATATCAGCTCTAAGACCTTTGCTTATACCAACCATACGTTACTTCCAGAAGCGTTAGAAACGTGGTCTGAATCTTTGATTCAGCACTTATTGCCGCGTCACATGGAAATCATCTACGAAATCAACCACCGTTTCCTACAACAAGTGCGTGCGATGTGGCCAGGTGATGCGGCTAAGCAACAGAAGCTATCTATCATCGAAGAAGGCTTCCACCGTATGGTGCGCATGGCAAACTTGTGTGTGATTGGTTCTTATGCGGTCAACGGCGTAGCAGCTTTACACTCTCAATTGGTGAAGAAAGACCTGTTCCCTGAGTTTCATGAGATGTACCCAACGCGTCTACACAATGTGACCAATGGGATCACGCCAAGACGTTGGTTGAAATTCTGTAACCCAGGTCTATCAAACTTGATCTCTGAGAAAATTGGTACTGAGTGGCCCGCTAAGCTTGAGCAGCTTGAAGGTATTGCACAGTACGCAACCGATGCCCGTTTCCAGCAAGCGTTTATGGCGGTTAAGAAGCAGAACAAACAGCGTTTGGCGGATTGGGTTGAAGAGAATATGGGCATCAAGCTCGATACCAACGCTATCTTTGATGTTCAGATTAAACGTCTACATGAATACAAGCGTCAGCATTTAGACCTGTTGCACATCTTGTCTCTGTACCATCGCATCATCAACAACCCTGATTTTGAATGTACACCTCGTGTGGCGTTCTTTGCAGCGAAAGCAGCCCCAGGTTATCACCTAGCGAAAGAGATTATTTTCGCGGTCAACAAGATAGCCGACAAGATCAATAACGACCCGCGTATTGGTAACAAACTGAAAGTGGTCTTTATTCCTGACTACCGCGTTAGCATGGCGGAGATCATTATTCCGGCGGCGGATGTGTCACAACAAATTTCTTTAGCCGGTAAAGAAGCCTCCGGTACGGGCAACATGAAGATGGCGCTAAACGGTGCATTGACTATCGGTACGATGGATGGTGCCAACGTTGAGATCCGTGAAGAAGTTGGCGATGAAAATATCTACATTTTCGGTCTCGATGTTGAAGGAGTGAAAGAGTTAAAAGCTCAAGGCTATAACCCTTACGACTACTACAATGCCGATCACCTGCTTAAAGCCTCTCTGGACTTACTACTCGGTGAAGAGTTCACACCAGGTCAACCGGGCTTGTTGCGTGCAACTTACGACAGTTTGCTTGATGGTGGTGATCCATACCTATGTTTGGCTGACTTTGCTTCTTATGTTGAAGCGCACGAAGCCATGGGTAAGCAGTACCAAGATCAAGCTGGATGGGCAAAGAAAGCCATTCTTAACACCGCGCTAGTAGGTAAGTTCACATCAGACCGCTCGATTCGCGATTATGTGAATAATATCTGGAAACTAGAAGCCGTTAATCGTTAATCAGCCACACCCAACCAAGGTAGCCAACGCTACCTTGGTTGGTATCCAAATACTCGAGTAAACCCACATGGAAGGTGTCAGTACTACTTCCGGAGAAAGCGATGAAACAACAAACAGTATTAAAGAAAGTCGCAGACATGGCGCGCTTAGCTGACAGTTATGTTAGCGCATGGGGAGACGAGGCTGAGGTGTCAGAAACCACCCTGCGCCGCCTACTCACGTCACTCGGCTACGACACAAGCAATGATGAAAATTTACTAGCATCAGCAGAAAAGAAGCATAAAAAGCCAGTTTTAGAGCCGGTACTTGTGCTTCGCGATGGTGATGCTTTTGAGGTAGAACTTAACCTTGGCACAAGTGCTCGTGAAAATGATTTCAGCTGGCGTTTGGAAACTGAGCAAGGTGAGGTGTTTGAAGGCTACCTACAATATCAAACGATTCGTGATGAGCGTGCCGACGGTGGACCTCTCGTCTTTGGATTGCCAAAAGATCTTGCCTGGGGTTATCACACACTCTTTATCAATCGTAAGCGCCGTAAAGTGCCTTACCAAATGACGCTGATTAGAACACCAAGAGCCTGCTTTAAGCAGGGCGCTCTTCAACAACAGAGAAAGCTCTGGGGTCCGAGTGTTCAACTTTACACCCTTCGTACCCAACATAACTGGGGAATGGGAGACTTTGGTGACCTTAAACAGTTAGTCAGTGATATTGCCGCTCGTGGTGGTGACTTTATCGGCTTAAACCCAATTCACTCGCTATTTCCGGCTAATCCCGAAGGGGCGAGCCCTTACAGCCCATCTTCGCGTCGCTGGCTAAATGTTCTGTATATCGATGTGAGTTCGGTACCTGAGTTTGCATTAAGTGCTCAGGCTCAGCAGTTAGTAGGAAGCACCGAGTTCCAGCAACGTCTAAAAGCCGCTCGAGAAACTGAGTGGGTGAATTATAGCGAAGTATCAACACTCAAAATGAGTGTGCTTCCACTGCTATTTGATGAATTTAAAACTCGCCATTTAGACAAAGAGAGTAGTCGCGCGAGGGCTTTCTTGGACTTTGTTGAACAGGGCGGCGATAGCTTAGTGCATCAGGCGGCGTTTGATGCCTTACATGCGGATTTACGTGCGGAAGATGAGCACACTTGGGGTTGGCCTGTCTTCCCTGAAAACTATCGTTGTTATCGCTCTGCGGCAACGCAAAAGTACATCAGAGAAAACCAAGACAAGGTTCATCTCTATATGTATTTACAATGGCTAGCGAATGACCAGATCAAAGAAGCGCAAAATCTTGCAGAAGAGAAAGGCATGGCGGTTGGTCTTTATCGCGATCTTGCTGTGGGTGTGGCTGACTCAGGCAGTGAAGCGTGGGCAGATGATGGTAACTTGGTGCTTGATGCGAGTATCGGCGCACCGCCAGACGTTCTTGGTCCTCTGGGGCAAAATTGGGGACTGCCACCTCTTAATCCACAAGTGCTGAGAACCACCAGTTACGATGCCTATATCCAACTGTTGCGCGCCAATATGAAGCACTGCGGCGCATTGCGTATCGACCATGTATTAGGGCTATTGCGTTTGTGGTGGATCCCCAAAGGCGAGAAGGCGACGGAAGGCGCGTACCTTTATTACCCAGTGGAAGATATGCTGGCGATTCTTGCTCTTGAGTCGCACCGTCACCAATGTTCGGTGATTGGCGAAGATTTGGGCACGGTTCCGGATGAAATCGTTGATATCTTGCGAGATGCTGGTGTTCACTCTTATAAGGTGTTCTTTTTCGAAACGTCAGAAGAGGATGGCGGATTTATTTCACCGACACATTATGCTGGTCAATCAATGTCTGCGCTTTGTACCCACGATATGCCGACGCTGCGTGGTTTTTGGCACTGCGATGACTTGAAACTGGGGCGTGAAATTGGATTGTATCCCGATGAAAAGCAGCTAGCGGCGTTATTTGATGATCGCTTAGTGTGTAAACAAGGCATCCTAGATAGTGTTCGTTGGCATGGTTATCTGCCTGATGGTGTAGGACACGATGCCCAATATGTACCAATGGATGGTTACTTAAATGAAGCGTTGCAACTGCATGTTGCTGCAGGAAATTCTGCTTTACTGAGCGTTCAGTTAGAGGACTGGTTGGAGATGGAAAACCCCGTTAACATCCCGGGCACCGTCGATGAATACCCGAACTGGCGTCGTAAGCTATCGATCAATCTAGACGAGATTTTCCGTCGCGAGAATGTGAATCGAATGGCTAAACATTTAACTGAGGTACGAGCAAAAGCCAGTGGTCAATAAGCCAATCACCATGAAAAAATAGGCTTTATCTTGCCTATGGTGACCGTACCTGAAGAGACTTTACCCTAAGAAACGTTACTCTGAGAAGCTTTACCCTAAAACATTGTTCTAAGAAGCTTTACTTTAAGAGATAGTGCCCGCAGATTGCGGGCATTTTTTTGTCTGTCATGGAGGAACATGGCGGGCATCAAGGGGCTCATCAACAGAGAAAAAATGAGACAAGAAACTCTATTTATATTTCCTATAATGCATTAGCTCAACAGCAATGTCCTCAATTACTAGGAGTGTCAAAATGATACGACTGATCTCTACAATGCTATTGTTATTTAGCGCCTTTACTTATGCTAGCAGCGGCACTGGTGGCGTACCTAATTTGCCATGCAGTGTTGATGGTCAATATCTAGGTTCGATGGAAATTACTCGTTGCAACGAGTTGAAAAGTAATGAGTTGAAAAAAGAGTTGAAAAAACAGGTGCAAAGCTAAGTTTAGGCAGTAAAAAAGTAAGGGCAATCATGCAGATTGCCCTTATATAATTTGGCTTGGAATGGTCGACAATGCTCAGGTGATTGATATATTGCCGCGCTGTTGCGCTACTGATTATTTGCGCTACTTACTATTAACCGCCTGCACAAACACTTCTTGTGCACCTTCTACCCCTAATGCTTTCGCTTCATCGAGTAAGCTAAGAGCTTTAGGGATGTTATTGGATTCCACCGCTTCTCTAATCGCATTGTGGTAGTAAACTTGGGTATCTGGCTGCACGGATTCTACGGCTTTTACTGCGGTCGCCGCTCCTATGGTTGCCGCTTGTGGTGCTGCGGTTTGGTTAGTCGATGAACCGATTGAGAAAAGACTGACGCTATCGAGAGACACTTCAATTGTCCCCGTGTTCGCGTTGGGGATTGAAAGATCCTGCGCTTCTGGGAAGTAGTTACCTCGAGCTTCAGCATCTAAACGAGCAGGGTGGATCACATCGGTACTGCCAGCTAAATCCGCTTTATCGGTATAAACCACAAGATAAACAGAATCTAAGCCAACGGGTGGGAAAAACTCCCTCTCGGCGACTAATCGATTTCCTTTGCTAAGTCGCGGTTTTTGGTACGCGAAATCGGCTTTTTCGATGCGTTCAATCTCTTGGTTGTTTTTATCGATGATCACCGCTCTTGGTACAAATGCCGTTTGTTCGATTAAGCTAGTGATAGAAATGGCAAACTCACCGCGGTTCGCTGGCAGTTCGAACACTGCAACAGGGCTATCAATATGCTGATATTTGAACCTCTGACTTTGCTCGGTGATATCCACAATGGCAGAACTTGGAAGCGTCATCTTGATCGATTGAAGTTGCGAAACGTTATTAGCTTGTTGAGCTTGAGCGACTTGCGTCTGTTCAATCACTTCGGTGGATTGGCAGCCGGAGAGAGCGACACAACCACCTAACATAAGGGCACGAAAGTACATACTTTATCCTTCTAGTTATTTTTCTTAAGGCTTCTCTAGAGTACACAATTGACCATAGCGAGCATTGTCGGTTAGGTCTAATTTTAGAAAAACCTTAGAAAAATAGCCGACGAATGCCGGCTATCAACGATGGGTTCACTTATACCTTCACACAGGAAGTATTTAGAACCATGCCTCGACTTGTACACCGACTACGAAGTTATTATCGTCGCCGTCAAGATTTTCACCTTCTGTGTCGGCAAGGTAAGTGCCGTATACGCGCAGTTCAGGGCGAGACCAGAAGCTGTCGCCCATAGCCCAAGCTTGAGCAACGGTGAATTTATAGCCACCGAAGTCTTCTAGAGCAGTACCAGCAGCGTTGATTTGCTCACCCGCATTGTAGCCCGCTTCAAAAACAGTACGCATGGTGTCGTTCCACTTATACATTGGGCGAACGACAACGGAGTATTGTTGAGTATCAAACTCTTTATTGGTTAGGTTACCATCATCATCTTTACCACCAATATCAGTACCTGATAGGTAAGCTAACTGGTGACCCATTTCCCAATTGTCACCAAGGTTGACCACACCCCAGTTAATTGCGCGGAAACCGGTAGAATCATTGTATGCGCCTGAGCGATCGTAGTAGTTACCTGCACCCCAGAAGTTAGCGGCTTGAACACCGTAACCTGCGGTACCCGCTTGAATGACGGTTTGGTTAAAACCGTTGCTAGTGCCTTGATGGATGATAGCGGTAGCAAGAAGACCGTCGTCACCATCGATGTCCTGATCTTCTTTTTCTGTTGAGAAGTTGTAGGCTGCTGCGATTTCTAGCGACGCGTCATTCCACAGACTAATGTTAGCGAGACGAGCATCAAAAATGTAACCGCTACCCTCGTCATTTTCGCCATCTTGGATCAATGCTAGAGACAGTTTTTGGTTACCCACGGCTAGGTTTTCGATACCACCACCAGTACCCGATGTATTTAGGAAGTAGAAATCAGAGATATGAATATCTTTACGTTGGTAGTATGTCTTACCAGCCCAAAGTGTCGCGTCTTTGTTACCAGCAAGAATTCCTTTCGCTTTAACCGCGAATTGCGCCACGTTGACGCCTTTCTCTTCCCATGCACTCGCGCCGTCATTGCCCTGAGCAATCATAGATTCGATACGCCAAGTTTGATCCTTGTACGTTAACTCTTCGTTCAGACCAAACTCGTAGTAGTTGTCGTTTTCGTTACCTAGACGACCGATACCGTTTTTAAGGAATGATACATCGCTACCGCCATTGGCACTGACACCAGTACCCGCACGCATGTAACCATTAAAATCCACTGCGAACGCAGAACCCGCCGCTAGAGAAGCAGCTACCGCAGCTGCGACGATACTTACTTTTTTCATCCTGAACTCCATTTATGGGTCAATTATAATTTTTAATCTTTCCGGCTCGACTGTAGGTTAAATGTTGTCGACATCAGCCCAAGGAAAGAGAGGTAAGACGGGACACTGTCCCTGTTTCGTTTCAACGTGAACTAGATTACTGAAAGGGCGTAAGTATGACTTCCTCCACCTCTCGCTAAATTAGGGGGGATGAGAGAGGATGAGAAAAATATACCGAGCGGCATATATAGAGTTTGATCACCAATAGCAGGAGGAATTAGTAATTTAACGGAGGTTTCGCCAGTGATAAATGCGGAGTAACTCATGTATTTTGCCCTGATAAAAAGCAAAAAGTAATAAAATTACAAAGCAGATTTTATTGAGAATCGACAAATAAAATCTTGGACACATAGTTTAGTTCAAAGTTTCGTGTATTTTGTCACGGAGTTTTGATTTATGTTGCTGCCCATTTTAGTTTTATCCATTTTGGCAACCAAATGGAGGCGTAGAGAGGGAATGATGCGCCGTGATGCAAGAGTCGTTATTGTCGAGCCTAGAGTAACGATTGTGATGACTATTGCCAAAGGATGGAATGATGAAACTTGCCACGACAGCCTTACTGTTAACATCAGTATTACTTACATCGGTTAGCGCTCTAGCTGATCCTAATATTACTATCTCCACCGGCACCACCAGTCGAGATTATCCTCTCAATAGTGAGCAACCACTGGTGGTTTCATTGGTTAAAGATGCTTACCGATTTAAGGTGGTCGGCGTGACGGGAGATTGCACAGCGCCGCAGAGCCAAAAGATTAAGTTTAGCTCGCCCATTGCCCTTGATTGCCAACAACCCACTGAGTTTGATATTAAGATTCGCTTCAGCGGTGATTATGCGTTGACCTTCGATAACACTCAACAGACGCTGAAAATCAGTCGTGCGAGCAAAAAGCGCACGGAAAACACCTTTAAACGACCGATCCCAAAGGTCGAGTGTCAAGTGTATAACGGTGGTGAGGTGAGCATTGCCTTGGACGACAGTTTTACAGAGGGCACAAGTTTGCGAGAGGTGTTTTCTGGCAAACAAGTTGTGGTGCAGAACCAACAAGTCACACTCACGCCGAGCCCGACATCCGGAGGTATGATTTTACTGGAACGCCTTGACGCCACTCATCAACCGAATCTGTTCAATTATCGTAATGCCAATATCTATTTTGTGATGGTGGATCGTTTTAATAATGGCGAACCCAGCAATGACCACAGCTACGGACGTCGCAGCGATGGACAGCAGGAGATAGGGACATTCCATGGTGGCGATCTCAAAGGTGTGATTGCTAAGCTGGATTATATTCAGAGCTTGGGCACGGATGCGATCTGGTTGTCACCGATTGTTGAGCAAGTGCATGGCTTTGTTGGGGGCGGCGACAGTGGATCGTTTCCATTTTATGCCTATCACGGCTATTGGACCCGCGACTTCACTAAAGTGGATGAGAACTTTGGTAACGATGACGATCTCAAGCGTTTGGTTGAAGCCGCCCATCAGCGAGGCATCAAGGTGTTGTTGGATGCGGTGATTAATCACCCAGGCTATGCCACCCTTGCGGATTTACAGTTTGATGGTGTGGATACGGTGACTCATAGCGATGGGTTGTCGTCTCGTTGGCAAGATTGGCAGCCAAAGCAGGGACAAAATTGGCACAGTTTTCATCAGCACATTGATTATAACCACACCAATTGGAGCCAATGGTGGGGCAAAGATTGGGTACGAGCAGGGTTGCCGGGTTATCCATCCCCAGGTAGCAGTGATACAACGCTAACGTTGGCAGGGTTACCCGACTTTCTAACTGAGAGTGATAAAGGCGTGACGCCGCCACAATGGTTGCTGGAAAACCCCGGCACGCGTGTCGTCGCTCGCGACAATTATAGTGTGGCGGACTACTTAATTGAGTGGCAAACCGATTGGGTTAAGCGTTTTGGTATTGATGGATACCGTGTCGATACCGTGAAGCATGTAGAAGGCGAAGTTTGGCAACGCTTGAAGCAGCAGGCATCTCTCGCCTTGGATGAGTGGCGAGCAGAGAGGAATAAACATGGTGAGCCGTTTTGGATGATGGGTGAGGTTTGGGGGCATACCGCTTATCGCAGTCCTTATTTTGATGATGGTTTTGACGCTCTAATTAACTTTGATATGCAGAAAAAACTGGATAAAGGAGCGGCGTGCTTTAGCCAGATGGCGGACACCTATCAAGATTATGCCAATACCATCGCGAGCAGCGAAGACTTTAATCCGGTCAGTTATATGTCTTCCCATGATACCGAACTGTTCTTTAGTCGCTTCAATCAATTGTCGATGCAGCGCAATGCCGCCAATGCCTTGCTGCTATCACCGGGCGCGGTGCAGGTTTACTATGGGGATGAAGTTGGTCGTCCAATTGGTCCTTATGCGGATGATTTTCACCAAGGCACTCGCTCTGCGATGATTTGGCAATTAGACCAAGAGCGCCAAGCCTTGCTTGAGCATTGGCAAACGCTCGGTCAATTTCGTCAGCGTCACCCTTCGGTGGGGGCGGGCTTACACCGTGAAATTCCTCAAGCCAATGCGTATGTTTTCTCGCGTACGTTAGCAGACGATACCATCGTCGCCGCGTTTGTTGGTCACAAAGCGAAACCCTAGCACTGCAAACGTTTCATTATATTGAAACAGCCGCACCTTGAAGCAGCCGCATCTTGAAACAAACAGCTCCTCGAAACCCCTACGCCTTTCGTTTCCTCCTTAAGCGTGATGCTTGAGGAGGAAGTGCATCAATATAAAGTGCATATAATCGGCATTAATGGAATCGCGCGACCAGACCATTCATCCATCGTATTGACATGATGCTGTGAGAGGGTTGGCGTGAGCGATAAGGTAAACAGATTTAGGAGATAAGCATGAGTGGTTTGCACACATGTACTGGCGGAGCGAATGTGATTTTGCACGCTTTTGATTGGAAGTATGCCGATATTGCAGAGCGTGCCCAACAGATCCACCAATTAGGTTATGGTTCCGTCTTAGTATCGCCCGCGATGACCAGCGCACAGAATCACGAGTGGTGGCAGAGGTATCAGCCGCAAGATTATCGTGTGATTGATAATGCTTTAGGCAATACCACCGATTTTAAACGTATGGTGCAAGCATTAGCGCACTACGATATTTGGGTCTACGCCGACGTGGTCTTTAATCATATGGCGAATGAGTCGGGTATTCGCTCGGACCTCAATTATCCCAGTCAAACAATAATGGCGCAGTATCAGTCGCAACCAGAACACTATCAAGCACTGACGCTGTTTGGCGATCTTTCTCAACCTCTATTTACTGAGCATGACTTTGTAGAAGCGTTTGGCATTGAAGATTGGAAAGATAAATGGCAAGTGCAAAACGGGCGTATCACAGGAGGCGCGAGTGATCCCGGTTTACCGACATTAAAGGTGAATGAGCATGTGATTGAGCAGCAGAGGCAATATCTAAAAGCATTAAAACAGATCGGTGTAAAAGGCTTTCGAATTGACGCCGCAAAGCATATGACGCAAGAGCATATCGCTCAGGTTTGGAGCGATGATATTGTGGATGATATACATATTTTTGGTGAGATTATTACCGATGGTGGCGCGACGGAACAAGAGTATGAAATATTTCTTCAGCCATACCTCGAACATACCCAATTAGGCGCGTACGACTTCCCGCTGTTTTCCACTATGTACCAAGCGTTTACTCGTCGAGGCAGCTTTAAATCACTTATCAATCCCTACTGTTTTGGACAAGCTCTATCAAATAAACGGGCAATCACTTTTGCGATCACCCATGACATACCAAACAATGAGGTGTTTCAGAGTTTGATTATGCGTGAAGAAGATGAGTGGTTAGCTTACGCCTATATATTAGGGCGAGATGGCGGCGTACCACTGATTTACACCGACCTCGACACCAGTGGTATTCGATCAAAAGAGGGTTCGCCTCGTTGGCAAAATGCATGGAAAGATCCGCGCATGGCGAAAATGATTGAGTTTCATAATCGAACTCACGGCGAACCGATGCAGATATTGAAAGCGAGCTCAGACATATTAGTGATAAAGCGTGGCAATAAAGGCGTATTGGCGATTAATAAATCTACCCGTTCACATACGATTAAGTTGAATTTGTCGGCAAGTTATTGTGATTTAATTCAAGGCAACATGATTTGTATTGATAATAAGCTGAAAATGGGGGCTAAATCTGCGTCGATGCTCCTTGCACAAACAGGAAGCTCCCCGCATAAATAGATTGTTACAATTAAGTCCATAACTTAACGTTAAGTCTGAACTAGGTTCCAATTTTCGTCTAACCCAGTCTTTGATGGTTGTCCTGAATTTTTCAGGTCGATAGAGTGCGTGTTTGAGTTCATATGGTGAATCAAATCAGAAGGAGTATCTATGAGCAAACAAGGGATCGCTAACCCCATCACGTTTAAAGGGCAGGGAGCAGAATGGTTCGGAATATGGATTGTCAACATTCTGTTGTCTATTGTTACGCTGGGTGTTTATTCGGCTTGGGCCAAGGTCAGAACCAAGCGTTATTTCTACGGTAATACCTATCTCGCTGGGGATAATTTTGAATATCATGCTAAACCTATTCAAATTCTGAAAGGGCGATTAGTGGCTTTAGCCGTCGTCCTTATATGGGCCATCTCCAACGCATTTTTTCCAGTGCTAGCCATCGCATTTATGCTGGTATTCTATATGGCTTTGCCGTGGCTACTGTGGAGTAATGCAAGATTTGATTCTGCGATGACGAGCTACCGCAATGTTCATTTTAGTTTTAATTCGACATTAAAAAGTGCTTACGTCGCATTGATGGGGCGAGCGCTCGTCGCTTTATTAGTTGTTGCGGTGTTGATTGTTGCTATCGCAGTTACTGCCCAATTCAATTCGATATTAGCGGTGATTTTAGGTGTGCTTTCTGCACTGGCGTTTGCCGTACTGTACGGTTGGGTGAGTAGTGGTGTTTGTCGCTATTTCACTAACGGATACCGCTACGGAAATTGGCAGTTTAGTGCGGAGATCACCACAGAGTTTTTTATTAAGCTATACCTCAAAGCGTTAGCTCTCGGTATTGCTTCTGCGATTGCAATATTTATTGTTGCTGCTCTTGGCACATTCGGTTTGGGGGCGTTGGCACCGGCATTAGCCATTGACGTCACATCAATGACGGGAGTTAGCGTGTTTGTGTACACCGCTTTAATTTATCTCGTGTTAATTGTCATGATGATTGCTTTGACGACTTATACCGCAGTAAGAACTCGCAACTATGTTTTCGCTCAACTTCAATTGCAGCAAGAGGCGCAAGGTGGCGACGCAGTAGAATTTAGTTCTAGTTATACCGTCGGTGGCTATATGTGGCTTGTTCTTTCAAACTTTTTGCTTCAGGTGGTAACTCTAGGATTAGCTCGACCATGGGTTATGATTCGTGCATCACGTTATGTTGCAGACAATACCGTTGTTGTTGGTGATATGAGTTTAATAAAAACCTACGACCAAGACTCCGCCGTGAAGTCAGCGATAACGGATGAAGTGGCACAAGCGTTCGACCTTGGTGTTGGAATTGGCTGATGCAGTTTGAAGGGGTTGCCTATCCGCCCAAAAGTTCTGAACGACATAAGGCGGTTCTTAGTGTTGAGCAAGCCAATACGCTAAGTTTGAGTGTTGTGGGCAATATTTTTAGTTGCGAATTGAATAGCGCTGAAATCACAGCACCCATGGGCAACTTACCCGTGAGGTTCACTCTGCCTAATGGTTGGGTTTTTGTGACCGACAGAAGCGACGAGATTTCTCGTTGGTTCAAGTATCACAATAAAACAAGCCTGATTGATAAGGCAGAGTCGAATGGCTTTGCTTGGTTTGTTTCGGTATTGGTATGTATCTTGGTTGTTGTGGGAGGATACTTTTACGCCTTACCTTGGGCGAGTGACAAAGTGGCTAATATGATCCCCAACAGTGTATCTGTCGCGATTGGCGACCAAGTACTGGAAAGCTTGGATCATGGTTGGCAACCTAGTGAATTAAGTCAGACCCAGCAAGATGAAATCAGGGAAAGAGTGAATGGTCATCTCCTGAATTTAGAAAAGATCCCTTATCCGGTCGAAATCGTCTTTCGTTCCTCAGAGAATGGTGCCAATGCTTTTGCGTTACCGGGTGGCAAAGTTGTTTTACTCGATCAATTGGTGATTTTGGCGCAAACCCAGCAGCAACTCGATAGCATTATTTTTCATGAACTGGGTCATATTCATCATCGCCATATGATGAAAAAATTGGTTCACTCAAGCTTGCTTTCTGTTGGTGTTTCTCTGCTAACCGGAGAGAGTTCCGGTATTGTTGACAATCTTGCGGGTCTCACCGTGTTTATTTTATCTAGTGGTTATTCCCGGCAAGCTGAGGCAGAGGCGGATGCTTATGCGAGTTCGGCAATGCTGGAGATATACGGTGACACTCAGGCGATGGTAGAGATGTTTGAGTTGTTTCGTCAGCAAGGTGATACCGAGCTTCCGGAGTGGTTAAGCACCCATGATAGCTTGGATAAAAGGATTGAAGCGATCAGAAGTCGTGACTGATTCATGACTACCTCGCTCGATGTTGATAAAAAACGACTTTTATAAAAATAACTTTGATAAAAAAATCCCTCTCTAACATCTAGAGAGGGAAGCTAATGAGCTAAGCAGTGAAAGAAAACTAAGGGAATATAATGAACTTAAACAACGCTTATCTATTCGAAATCGACACCGTTTTCTTGGTATAGACGTCGACATGCGCGACCATCACTATGGAATAGGTGGCAGCGGTGTGCTGGAATACCGATTTCAAGCTTATCGCCTGTCTCAACATCCAACGTATCAGGTTGACGATAGATAACATCGGCATCCGCGCCCTCCAGATTCAGGTAAACCTGTGTTTCGTTACCCAGTTTCTCAACAATCATGACTTCACCATGGATGCTGGCATCGGCTTGTTGAACTTCTAATAAATGCTCTGGGCGAACACCTAGTGACATACGGTCGCCTTGATTGACCGTGGTGCCATCGACTGGGATCCAAAATGTCACACCGTTCGACAATTGAACTTTGACACGCTCTGATTCCACTTCAGTGATATGCACGCTCATAAAATTCATCTTAGGTGAGCCGATAAAACCCGCCACAAAACGGTTTTGTGGATAGTGGTAGAGTTCGAGCGGTTTACCGACTTGAGAAACATACCCGCCATCAAGTACCACAATTTTGTCTGCCATGGTCATTGCTTCAACCTGATCATGGGTAACGTAGATCATGGTGCAGCCAAGTTGACGTTGTAGTTTGGTGATTTGTGCGCGCATATTAACGCGAAGCGCAGCATCAAGGTTGGATAAAGGTTCATCAAGTAGGAAGACGTTAGGTTGAGAAACCAAGGTACGACCGATAGCAACACGTTGACGTTGTCCACCAGACAAGGCTTTTGGGTGACGCTCCAATAAGTGACCTAATTGCAAAATTTCTGCCGCTTGAGAGACGCGTTTATCGATCTCGCTTTTATTCGCTTTCGCGAGTTTGAGACCAAATGACATATTGTCATAAAGGTTAAGGTGAGGATAAAGCGCATAAGATTGGAACACCATACCAACGCCGCGCTTAGAAGGCTCAACGTCATTCATGCGCTCATCACCGATATAAAGATCGCCGGAAGTAATATCTTCTAGACCTGCAATACAGCGTAAAAGTGTCGATTTGCCGCAACCCGATGGGCCAACAAATACCACAAATTCGCCTTCGTTAATTTCTAGATCTACGTTTTTAGAAATCAATACGTCGTCATACGCTTTACACACATTTTTTAACGTAACACTCGCCATGTAGCTCGTCCTCGATCAATTTTGTTTCGTTACCGTCGTCATTTTGGTATTGCCGTGCTGACAGTAACGGTAGGGCTCAGTAAATGGTGATTTATTTTGTAACACTGCAAGCTTGGAAGCGCTAGCGCTATTGGATTACACAGTGTTACCAAATCTATTGCTTTATATACACTTAAATTAAAGTGGTGACTCACTCAGCATGTTTCCATTACTCCTCACATAATAAAAAGTCGCGTCAGAGAAATGCAAAACTTTATCTTTTCTATTATTTATCCGTTGAGTCAGTCATAAACCAATCGACCATTTTGGGATGTACACAGTGTGCGAAATTGTGCCTTCACTAGCATCCTCCCAACAAAAATAATTGTAGGGGGAGTAGAGGAGGGGGAGGGCAAAGCAGGGATGAAATGGATGATTAGGACATAAATCACATTATTCAGTTGATTAAGATTGAAGCTGGTCACACAAGAGACATGAATTGTGAACTATATCGCTAGTTGAAGGCGATGCAGATCGCGAAAATACGCCATAATACTCGGGGCGTAGGGCTTAGGATGATGAGCTTAAGCGAACAATTGCTGATTATAAATGCTGAAATACGGCTTACCTCTGATGTGAATGGGTCTGCCCGACATCAACCCTACATTAAGAATAAAAAGGATACGAACATGAAAAAATTAACTGCGGTAGCACTTAGCACCCTCGTCGCTATGGGTTCTTTCGGTGCTCATGCTGCTATCGAAGAAGGACAACTTACTATCTGGATCAACGGTGACAAAGGTTACAACGGTCTAGCAGAAGTAGGCAAAAAGTTTGAGGAAGAGACCGGTATTAAAGTCACGGTTGCTCACCCAGATGGTCTACAAGATAAGTTCCCGCAAACAGCAGCAACGGGTGATGGTCCCGACATCGTATTCTGGGCACACGACCGTTTTGGTGGTTATGCCGAAGCTGGCTTATTGGCGGAAATTACACCTTCCAAAGAAGTCCGTGAAGGTATTGTAGACCTTGGTTGGGATGCGGTTCGTTATGATGGCAAGCTCATTGGCTACCCAGTTGCTGTAGAATCTCTCTCTCTTATCTACAACAAAGACTTAGTGCCAAACCCACCGAAAACTTGGGAAGAAGTTGCCGCGATTGATGCCAAACTGAAAAAAGAAGGCAAGTCTGCAATCATGTGGAACCTGAAAGAACCTTACTTCACATGGCCGCTTATGGCCGCTGACGGCGGTTATGCATTTAAATACACCGCGAATGGTTATGATGTGAAAGACGCGGGTATCGCCGAGAAGGGCGTAAAAGATGCGATGAGCTTTGTGAAAGGGCTTGTTGACAAAGGTGTGATTTCTGCCGATATGGATTATTCCGTTTCTGAGTCGGCGTTTAACCAAGGCACTACTGCGATGACGATTAATGGTCCATGGTCATGGGGCAACATCGAAAAATCCGGTATCAACTACGGTGTGGCGACACTGCCTAAGTTCCAAGGTCACTCTTCTAAACCGTTTGTTGGCGTGCTCACTGCGGGTATCAGCACCGCTTCTCCAAACAAAGATTTAGCGGTGGAGTTTATTGAGAACTATCTACTGACTAACGATGGTCTTCGTAAAGTGAACGATGATAAGCCACTCGGTGCGGTTGCACTCAAGTCTTTCCAAGCGGAGCTTGACGCTGACACTCGTATCGCAGCGACCATGGACAACGCGATGAATGGTGAAATTATGCCAAATATCCCACAGATGAATGCATTCTGGGGTGCGGCGAAAAATGCGATTATCAACGTGGTCGATGGTCGTCAGTCTGTTGATGCTGCACTAAGCGATGCAGAAACGCAGATGACAAAATAATGTGTAATTAACGTTACACTCCCTTTTAAGGAGGGGGCAACTCCTCCTTAATTTTTGATATTTAGATTTTTTAAGCAGGTCCACTATGCAGTCAGTTCAAGGTACAGATGCTATGACAGCACCAGCAGCCGGCCTTCCAAGCAGCAAAAAAGTGCTCACTAAGTGGGCACTATTGGGCACAGTCGGCATTATTAATGGCTACGCCACCATCCTGATGTATTCTCGCGGTGAGATCGCTTTTGCGCTTCTTACTCTCATCCTTACCGCATTAGCATTGTTCGTTTTTGGCAGTAAAAAAACCTACGCTCATCGTTATATTTATCCGGGCGTAGCAGGGATGATTCTTTTTATTTTGTTTCCGCTGGCTTATACCGTGGGTCTTGCCTTTACGAACTATAGCGCTAAAAACCAGTTGTCGTTTGAACGTGCACAACAAGTGTTGTTAGACAGAACCTATCAAAGTGGCGATAGCTATCCGTTTACCCTGTATAAAACGGATATGGGACACCAGCTTGTGGTTGAGAAAGCTGGGCAGCGACTTGCTACGCCTGTGTTTCAACTCGACGGTCTGTCGACGACGAATTTCGATCTGACACCGATTGAAGAGGTGAAAGGCGAAAAAGCGCCAATTAAAACCATTATTCAAAACCGCACAGCACTGAGCGCAGTGGATCTTCATTTGCCCAGTGGCGAAGATATCCGTATGAGTGGCTTGCGTAAGTTTGCCGCCGTCGTGCCTCTTTATACTCTGCAAGAGGATGGAGAAACCCTGCACAACAACCGTACTGACGAGACACTACGCCCTAACCAAGATGTCGGTTTCTATCAAGCGGTTGACGCCAATGGCGAATTTGTTGGCAATACCGTTTCGCCGGGCTTTATTGTGACCATTGGGACGCACAATTTCGAGCGAGTATGGAAAGATGACGGCATCAAAGAGCCTTTCATTAGTATCTTTATTTGGACCATTGTTTTCTCTGGGGTAAGTGTGGTGCTTACTGTAATGATCGGTCTTGTTTTGGCGAGCGTGGTACAGTGGGAAGCCTTAAAAGGACGCGCGGCGTATCGATTACTACTGATTCTGCCTTATGCCGTACCTGCCTTTATTTCTATCTTGATCTTCAAAGGTCTGTTCAACCAGAGCTTTGGTGAGGTCAACATGGTGTTAGAAAACTTGTTTGGCATCAGTCCAGCATGGTTCTCCGATCCATTTATGGCAAAAACGATGATTCTTATCGTCAATACTTGGCTGGGTTTCCCTTACATGATGATTCTTTGTATGGGGCTGCTCAAAGCGATTCCTGATGATTTATATGAAGCGTCAGCGATTGATGGTTCAAACTTCATCTCTAACTTTACCCGCATCACCTTGCCGCTGATGATTAAGCCGCTTACGCCGCTACTGATTGCCAGTTTTGCCTTTAACTTTAATAACTTTGTATTGATTGCTCTATTGACCAATGGTGGTCCAAATATGATTGGCACTTCTGAACCTGCCGGTTATACCGATCTTCTGGTTAACTACACCTACCGTATCGCCTTTGAAGGTGCGGGTGGTCAAGACTTCGGTCTAGCAAGTGCAATCGCAACGCTCATCTTCTTACTCGTAGGTGCGCTAGCGCTATTGAACTTACGTGTAACCAAAGTCGCTCAAGATTAAGGAGGCTCAAAATGGCAATTGTACAAGGTAAATCATTAAAATACCGTGTTTGGGCAACGCATATTGCAATGTGGGCTTTCCTATCACTGATTATCTTTCCGTTACTGATGATCGTGGCAATCTCATTTCGTGAAGGTAACTTTGCGACGGGCAGTCTTATTCCAGATAACCCCTCGCTCGAGCACTGGAAATTGGCGCTAGGCTTTTCTGTCACCAATGCGGACGGCTCAGTCACACCACCGCCATTCCCAGTACTGACTTGGTTATGGAACTCAATCAAAGTGGCGGGCATTTCGTCTATCTTGATTGTATGCCTATCAACAACATCCGCTTACGCATTTGCACGTATGCGCTTTAAAGGCAAGAACACCATTCTAAAAGCGATGATGATCTTCCAGATGTTCCCAGCGGTTTTGGCATTGGTCGCAATCTACGCTCTGTTTGATAAGTTGGGTCAATACATTCCGTTCTTAGGCTTGAACACGCATGGTGGTTTGATCTTCTCTTATCTTGGCGGTATTGCGCTGCACGTTTGGACCATCAAAGGTTACTTTGAGACGATTGATAACTCGTTGGAAGAAGCCGCAGCGCTTGATGGGGCGACACCTTGGCAAGCCTTTAGATTGGTGCTTCTTCCTCTGTCAGTGCCGATCCTAGCCGTGGTGTTTATCCTTTCTTTCATCATGGTTGTGGGTGAAGTGCCGGTGGCATCGCTACTGCTATCCGATGTTGAGACTTACACGCTGGCGGTTGGTATGCAGCAGTATCTCTATCCGCAGAACTATCTATGGGGTGACTTTGCTGCGGCTGCCGTGCTATCTGCATTGCCGATTACGGTCGTATTCTTGTTAGCACAGCGCTGGTTAGTCGGTGGTTTGACGGCGGGGGGTGTCAAAGGTTAACCAAGCCATAAAGTAAACGATGAATCTAGGGTCAGCTCGTTGTAGCTGACCTTTTTATTTTTACGTCTGGTAACGAAAATAGGTTAAGCGTGATGGTTGTCAAACCCCGAACACTAGTCGCTGCGGGTAAGTTATGGAATAATGATAACAATTTTCATTATCAGTGGATTATTCAATGAAACAAGTAGCGATTTGGGGCGGAGCAAGCGGTTTAGGCGCGGCGATGGTGGAGCATTATCATCACCATGGCTATCAAGTTTTTGTCATTGCTCGAAACCCAGATAACAATCCAGCGATTGCCGAGTTAGGTATTTCGTCTTTTAAGTGTGATGCGACGGATCTTTATCAGGTGATGTCGACGGTGGAAGCGTTACCGAGTTCGGTACAGCACATTTCTACTATGGGTAGTTTTCAAGCACAGGTTGCCGTTGATTATATTGGTCATCGTCATCTAGTCGATGCATTAGAGCATTTTGGTCACACACGTCTATTGCTGGTGACCTCTTTGGGTTGCGGTGACTCTTGGCAATACTTGTCGGAACGAGCGAGAAAAGGCTTTGGCGCGGCAGTGAGAGAAAAATCGCTAGCGGAAGCTTGGCTCCAAAGTAGTGCCCTTGATTACACCATTCTTCGCCCCGGAGGGCTTAAAAATGGACCTGCGACCCAAGGCGGTCAACTGTCACAGCATAGTGAGGTTCATGGGGTGATCACACGAGGTGAAGTCGCTAGGCTAAGTGAATATTTGCTTATGACGCCAGAGAGTATCGGTGAAGTTTATCAGTGTGTTGAGCCAGGAATGAGCTACTAAGCTGAGTGACTGAGCACGGTAGGAAGTTATCAGTCAGTCAGAGAGAGCAGTCAGTCAGAGAGAACAGTCGGTCAGATAAAGCAGTTGGTCAGAGAGAGGGCGCACCCTGACCGACTCGTTTATGAAAGTCATAGCGTCCATACCCGCTTCTGCTATACTCCCGCCATTCAATTCGCAAAGACGACGACAGCTATGCCATTCTCGACACTTGGGCTCGCAACGCCAATCCAAAACACCTTGAAACAACTGGGTTATGACACGCCAACTAAGATCCAGGCTCAAGCCATTCCACTGATCTTACAAGGTGATAACCTTATTGCAGCGGCTCAAACGGGCACCGGTAAAACCGCCAGTTTTGTGTTGCCGATTTTACAGCGTTTAAGTGAGGGACAAGCTGGGCGTAAGAAACGTGCTCGTGCCATTATTCTCGCGCCGACTCGTGAGTTAGCGTTGCAGGTAGAGCAAAGCATTCAAGCCTATGGTCAGGAGTTGGGCTTAAAGTCGTTGGCTATTTTTGGCGGTGTGGATGAAAAGCCGCAAAAGCAAGCCTTGATAGAAGGCGTAGACATCGTCGTGGCGACACCGGGTCGTTTGCTTGATCTATACGGTCAACGCGCCATTCACTTTGACGAAGTTGAATTTTTGGTGCTGGATGAAGCCGACAAAATGCTGGACATGGGTTTTATTGAAGCGATCAATAAAATCATAGCAAGAGTGCCAGAAGAGGCTCAGTCGTTGTTATTTTCTGCCACGTTATCCAACCCGGTAAGAGATCTGGCTAAGAGCGCTGTTTACAACGCCAAAGAGATTATCATTTCCAAACACAGTGCCTCCAAGTCGAACATTCAGCAGTGGATGGTCGGTGTCGATAAAGACAAGAAATCGGCATTATTGGCGCACCTACTGAGTGAGCATAACTGGAAGCAAGCGCTGATCTTCATCGAAACCAAACACGGTGCGGCTAAGCTTGTGAGCCAATTAGAAAAGCGTGGTATTGCAGCAGAAGCTTTTCATAGTGGTCGTAATCAGCAGGTACGCCAACAATTGATTGAACAATTTAAACAAGGCGATATCCAATATATGGTGGCAACGGGTGTGGCGGCTCGTGGTATCGATGTCGAGAATCTACCGGTCGTGATCAACTATGACTTGCCTTATCCTGCTGATGAATATGTGCATCGGATCGGTCGAACTGGTCGTGCTGATGCCGCGGGTGAGGCGGTCTCTTTGGTCTCTAAAGACAACTTTAAAAACCTATGTATGATTGAAAGTCGTCTAGGTCACCTATTAGAACGCCGCGATATCGAGGGTTTTGAGCCTAAAAAACCTGTGCCGATCTCAGTGTTAAATTATGTGCCTAAACATAAGCGATAATCGCGAGCGTCGGTGATATATTCGTTGATGAATTTGACGTCAATAATAGCGGTGAACTACCCTCATATTGATGTCAAATAACGATAACTTTACGGTTGTAGTGCTTGGACGTGATGCTTAGACATGACAGTCCAAATAACCCAAAGAGAGAGACGAATGAAAATTCATCACCTACGTAGTGCCACGTTTATTATTGAAACCGAGCAACACTTTATCCTTATCGACCCTATGTTGGGGCGAAAAGGCAGTCTTCCGCCTTTTTCTGTATTCCGCTTTAAATTAGCAAAGAATCCGACGGTCGAGTTGCCAAGTAATGCCAGTGATCTTTTAGACCAAGTGACTCATGCGCTGATTACACACAGTCAGACGTTTGGTTTTAAGCCTTTGCAGCATGGTGACCATTTGGATGCGGAAGGTGAGCGTTTTCTGACGATGAATACCATTCCTGTTGCCACGCCGAAGAAAGACCAAGCCTATCTGGAAAAGTACGGTATTACGGTGTCACATGGCGTCGATGATTGGCAAACGGTCGACTTTTTGGGAGGACGGCTCACGGCGATTCCAGCTCAGCATGGACATGGTTGGATCCACAAGGTGATGGCAAACGGCTGTGGTTTCTTTTTAGAACTTCCCAATGAGCCAAGTATCTATATCAGTGGTGATACCGTACTCACCGAGCATGTTGAGAAAGCGCTGAAGCAATTTAAGCCCGATATTACGGTGGTTGCTGCTGGACAAGCGCAGATGGATGTGGGGCAGCCGCTACTGATGCCGACCGATGAAGTGATGGAGTTTATTCGACGTTCCCCGAATAAAGTGATAGCCAATCACATGGAAGCCCTGAATCACTGTCCGGTGGACAGAAGCGCTTTGCGCAATACGCTAACGGCAGAGGGATTGATAGAGAAAGTGCTTATTCCAGAAGATGGTGAAACGTTAGTTTTCTAGCTTTTCAGTAAAGTCGTTTAGTAAAGTCGTTTAGTAAAGTCGCGAACCAAATAGATGCGCCGTTAAGAACGCGCAGTTAAAAAATAGACACGCAATTAAAAAGAAGAAGGGAGCCACGTAGCGTAGGCTCCCTTTTTATCTATCAATGGTCGTGATTCAGACAGTCCTTATCGATTGACGGGTTCGATATAGAGGACGATTCCATCCATATCGGTGACTTTGACCAAAGTCCCCGCGCTTAATGCTTTATCGCAATAGGCAGACCAAGTGGTGTCCCCCAGTTTAATGCGGCATTTTCCTGCTTCAATATCTTGTTCTAGTCGGGTGGTTTGCCCCACCAGTTGTTTGTCTTTTTGATTCAGATTGCTGGCAATATCATCAAGACGATCTCGCTTGTGCTGCTTACGCCACCACAGCCAAGTCAGCGCGAGTGAGAAGACGGCAAACGCAGACCACTGTAGTGACCAACTCATATCAATAAAGGTAAGCAGAATACCCACCAGCAATCCTGAGATACCGAGCCAAAGCATATAACCGGCGGTACCAAGCAGTTCACCACACAACAGCAGCAAACCGAGTGCTAACCAGTGCCAGTAGTTCATCTGACTTAATAACTCAATCACACATTAGTCCTTCTTGCTTGGGGATGATTGTTGGAACATTTCAGCGATACCAGCAACGGAACCCATTAGCCCTGTTGCTTCAAGTGGCAACATAATAATCTTACCATTTTCAGCTTGGCCAATAGATTTAATCGCATCCGTATAGCCTTGCGCAATAAAGTAGTTTACCGCTTGAACGTCGCCTTGGGCAATCGCGGTCGATACCATCTCTGTTGCTTTGGCTTCTGCTTGCGCGGCACGCTCACGCGCTTCTGCTTGCAGAATTGCAGCTTGTTTCTCACCCTCTGCTTTTAATATTTCAGACTGTTTTTGCCCTTCAGCTCGCAGGATTTTAGCCTGACGAACACCTTCAGCCTCTAAGATTTCTGCACGCTTGTTACGCTCGGCTTTCATTTGAGCGTTCATCGCAGACGTCAAGTCAGCAGGGGGCTGAACATCACGGATCTCAATACGGGTGATTTTCACACCCCAAGGATTGGTGGCTTCGTCAACAATAGCGAGCAGTTTAGTATTAATGGAATCGCGTTGGCTCAACATTTCATCCAGCTCCATCGAGCCCAATACGGTACGCATATTGGTTAGGGTGAGGTTGCGTATCGCATGTTCAAGATCATTCACCTCGTACGCCGCTTTCGCCGCATCCACCACTTGTACAAAACAGACCGCGTCAATCACTACGTTTGCGTTGTCTTTCGAGATCACTTCCTGCGGTGGAATATCGAGTACACGCTCCATCATGTTGACTTTCTGACCAATCGAATCGACGAATGGAATGATAAGGTTAAGTCCGGGTTTCAGTGAGTGAGTAAAACGGCCAAATCGCTCGACGGTCCAGTTATTACTTTGTGGGACGGTTTTGATACCAGCGGCAATGAATGCAATAGCAACGACAACAAAAATGCCGATAGTGATCAGACTGTCTAGTTCAGGCATAACAATTCCTTTTTATGAGGGGAAACTAGATTGAGTATACAACTGGTTTAAGACAATGTACTGACAGACAAGACAAAAATGCGGACAATATTGTAGGTGATGTGTAATTAAATGATTATTAGAAACGACGTAAAGAAACGGAAGCCCAACTTCCGTTTCTTTACTTTTTCGGTTTCCTTACTTTGACCGCTAAACCACTCTGTTCAGTGGTGTTGCAAAGGCGTTAGTAGCCTTTCCAAGGAACCAGTTTTGTTTCTAGGTAGCGCATAAACAGATCAAAGGTATAGGCAATCAGACCGATGATGATAATGCCTGCGATGACCACGTCGGTGACGAGAAACTCCGCGGCGTTAAGTACCATATAACCGATACCTGCTTCGGCGGCGACCATTTCACTGGCAACCAGTGTGGTCCAGCCAAACCCAATTCCAATGCGTAAGCCAGTCAAAATTTCAGGCAGTGCGCTCTTGATGATCACATGATATAGAACCTGAGTTTTGGATGCCCCCATTGAGTAGGCAGCTTGGATTTGCTCGCTTTTTGCAGACGATACACCTGCTCGTGCACTGAGTGCGATAGGGGCAAACATCGCCAAATAAATGAGGGTGATTTTACTGGTTTCGTCAATGCCTAGCCAAATAATGACCAGCGGTAAATAAGCCAGTGGTGGTAGCGGGCGATAGAATTCGATAAGTGGGTCAAAAATACCGCGAACCCATACATTACAACCGATTAAGATCCCGACGGGAATAGCGGTAATCAGTGCGAACAAGAAAGCGCCAAACACACGGGTTAAACTCGCGCCTAGATGATCCATTAATGAAACACCGGCAAAGCCTTCCACCCAAAGGTCACCAAAGCGCTCCATTACTGAAATAGGAGAGGGGAGAAAGAGTGGCTTAACCCATCCTGCCTCAGTGACTAAAGCCCATAAAGCGATAAAAAAGACAGTGGAAATAATGGAGATAAGGCGTGAGTTACCCTGTCCAGGTTCACCATAATATTGCCCCGGAGTAAGCGTGTAAGCCTTGATGCGATGTAATAGTTTTACCAAATGCGGTTCAGGAGTATAGGTTTCTTGCTCGGTGTAGTTCTTGCCAGTGTTGTTTTTTTTAGAATCGCTGTTTTTCGATTTGCGCTCGATCGATTCGAGCTTGACCGAGGGGGTCGTAGTTTCGATTAGGTTGATGGCTTGCTGCTGACTCATGCTGCTACCTCTGGTTCTTCATCTTGGTGAATGATGGATAGAATTTTCTCTCGCATCTCGATAAAGTCTGGCATCGACTTGACGGCACGAGCGTCCCTGCATTCAAGGAATCGCTTGTTAAAATCCAGTTCAAAACTATGGGTGATGCGGCCAGGTCTTGGCGACATCACAATAAGGCGTGATGCCATAAACAGTGCTTCTTCTACACTGTGGGTTATAAAGAACATCATTTTGTTGGTGGCTTGCCAAGCGTCAAGAAGTAACTCTTGTAGTGTTTCGCGTGTTAAGGCATCTAACGCGCCCAGTGGCTCATCCAATAGAAGAATACTTGGGTCGTTGGTGAGAGCACGAGCAATACCAACACGTTGCTGCATTCCGCCGGAAAGCTGGTAGATTTTATGCTGATGGAAATCTTCTAGACCGACTAATTTTAGGTATTTTGCTGCTCTCTCGTTACGCTCTTGTTTACCAACGCCTTGTAATTTAAGACCAAACGCTGTGTTTTCGAGCACGTTAAGCCAAGGGAAGAGCGCGTGTTTTTGAAACACCACACCGCGCTCTGCTCCCGGACCGAGTATTTGGTCTCCAATATCACGCCCCAATTGCACTCTAGGAAAGCCCTCTACCTCAGAGCTACCTAATGTTAAATAACCTTGGGTTGGCGAGATAAAGCCTGCCATTAGGTTGAGTAAGGTGGTTTTACCGCACCCAGATGCACCGAGTGCAACAACAAGATCGCCCTGTTCAATTTCTAGGTTCACTCCAGACAGCGCAGTGACTGGATCACCGCCTTGACGATCTTCATAGATTACCGATACGTCCTGTATCTTAAGAACTTTCTCTGTTGTCATACTTTGTCCTCCAAGTACGGTCCCTGTGGTTTAAATAGCAGCTTAATTTACAGAGTTGTTTTTGTTTACATGGTCGCGTTTGTTTACATAGCTGCTTTGGCTTTTTCAGCGAAAGTCGGATTGACGTACAGGCTGTAATCCGGCTGAAGTTCAGTGATTTTCTTCTCTTCTAGAAGGAACTCAGAAGTCGACTTAAGCGCTTGGGTTGCCCCACCTTCTGCACCGCATCCCATCCATTGACAAGAAAGCTGACCGTCAAAATCGAGGAACTCATACAGTTTCATTGCTTCAACCACACCAGCTGCGTCACCGCCAGAGATTTTAGCAACCGATTTTGCCATAGGATTATCTGCAGTCATGGTGTCTCTACCTTCGACATAGCTGCGATCAACCTTGGCGAGAGTCGATAAGAAAGTGACAACAAAGTCTTCATTTTCCTGAGTAAATTCTTTGCTGGCAATCATGCCGTCAAAGGTGGGTTTACCCCAAGCGCTTAGCTGTTTTGACGTGACCAGTACGCTGCCGTTTTGTTTGATTTTTCCTAGAGCCGGATCCCAGATAAAGGCACCGTCAATGTCGCCACGCTGCCATGCCGCCATGATGGCATTAGGCTGCATATTGATAAGCTTGACTTCTTTTTCTGATAGACCAAATTGCTCAAGTGCAAATAACATATGGAAGTGAGTCGTGGAGACGAAAGGAACGGCAATTTTTTTGCCTTTTAGATCGGTGGGTGAAGTAATACCGCTGCCATCTCTTACAACCAGTGCCTCAGCATCGGCAATGTTTTCCATAATCCAGATGAGTTCCATCTCGATGCCTTTACTGGCTGCACTGGCAATAGGGCTAGAACCGGCCACGGTCATATCGACAGCACCTGCCGCCATTGCGGTAATGGCTTTTGCGCCTGAATCGAACTTACGCCATTTGATTTCATAACCAGTGGCTTGTTCGAACATCTCAGTATCAATCGCGTATTTCATCGGGTTATACATACCCTGATAGCCAATGGTTACTTCTTTTGCCGCCCAGCTTGAAACGGAACACAATAGGGTGGAAGCCAGCGCAATGTTTTTAACCAGTTTTTGTATCTTCATAGTCACGTCCTTTTTGTGAAAGTCTACCGCTATATATTAATCAAGGGGGGTATTCAGAGTAGAGCCAAACAAAAGGATTATTGGGCCAGATTTGCTCTAGCATGGCGCACCGCAATGGTGCATTTATAATACTGGTTTGAGAAGTGGCAATCGAGGGAGTGACGAGAGAACAGCAATAAAGAGGGAGGCATAAAAGCCTCCCTGAGTGATTTAATAAAGCAGTGAATACAGCTGGCGTCGATACTGGCTCGCCAATGGGTTACCTTGTCCTAGTGCCGATAGAATATCCATAAAGGCTTTTTTTAGCTCGCCGTCATTCGCGTTTAGATCTGTGCTCAGAGGGCTCCAGAGCAGATTCAAGGCATCTTCATTGCGTCCAACTTGATGGTACTGTAGGGCCAATTCACCGAGAACGTTGAGATCATTGGAGTTGGCAGCGAGTGCAGCTTCTAGAGATTGAATCTCAGGGCTATCCGCCGCTTGTTTATGTAGCTCAAGTTTGGCGACAAGGCTCTTGAAGTAGTTATCTTTGTATTCCAGTGGAATAGTGGCGAGTACTGCTTCTGCTAACTCAAACTGTTGAGTCTCCAATAGGCAATTCGCCTGAGCGAGCTTGATTTCACCCTTCTGTTGAAACTCTTCCGACAGCCCTGAAAAAATAGTCAGTGCTTGTTGGAATTCGCCTTGTTGAGTCAATTCAAGCGCTTGTCGTGCCGCGAGCTCATCTTGACTCGGTAGATGTTTCGCTAGCATTGCCTGCACCGCTTCAATCTGCTGAGGACCACCGAGACCGTCGACAGGCTGACCATTAACAAACAGTGCGATGGTGGGTAGTGCTTGAACACCAAACTGACCCGCGATCGCTTGCTGCTCTTCGCAATTCAGTAGAGCGAGTGTGTATGCGCCAGCGTATTGCTCGGTGAGTGAACGCAGGGCAGGTATGAGCTGTACACTCTCTTCACTCATAGGAGCCCAAAAGTGTATCAATACCGGTGCGTTCATTGAGCTTTCTAGTACTTGTCGAAAATTTTGTTCGTTGAGCTCAATGATGTGCGAAGGCTGCATAATCAAATCCTTTAGTTATTTGTTTGCTTTTTAATGCGCAAGAGAGGGAATGGCTATAACAAGAAAATAGTCATAACAAGTAAACCGCTATAACAAATAAGCCGCTATAACAGATAAATAGGTATGAGGATCGAAAAATTCAAGTGGTGGGGTGTTGAATTAACCAGCGAATAAACCAAAACGCCGCGCAAAAGGTAAGTTGCGCGGCGTTTATGGATAAGGTTTTAGCAAGCATGAGTGTTTAGAACCACATAAAGTATGCGCAACAAACACCGACCGCTAGCCAATTGAGCTGGTTAAGCGTCATACATTCGACTCCCTAAACAAATGCAGCAAGCTAGTGGTGAAACGTAGTCGCCATTAAAACTATTTGAGGTGTGTGGCTACTAGTGTGTGGAATATAGCCGATGAATATGACAGTGACATGACATTGCGCCAGTTATTGTTTAGAACTGGCAAAATGATTGTGATGTCTATCGAAAGATGGCGATAACGAAGGAGAGCGCTAACGTATTTTGCCCACGATATTTTTTAAAGCCGAATCAATATGAGGAAAGGTAAAGTTGAACCCCATTTCGGTTAACTTACTGGGTTTGGCTCTGACACTATCGATCAATAATGAGGCGCTCTCTCCCATAGCAAGTTGTAAAAGCCATTTGGGAGTAAACAGAATATGAGGTCGACGAAGGTTAGAGGCTAATGTCGCGCTGAATTGTTTGTTGGTCACCGCATGAGGAGAACAAAAATTATAGGGACCTTGCGCATGCTCGGTTTCTAGTAAACAAACGATGCCTCGCACCATGTCCAGTAAATGTATCCATGGGATATATTGCTCACCACGACCGATAGGTCCTCCGAGTCCAAGCTTATAAGGCAGCAACATCTTTGCTAATGCACCACCATTGTCCCCGAGCACGACGCCCGTTCGCAATAGGCAGACGCGTGTTTGCTGAGATTGGGCTCGTAGTGCAATCTGCTCCCATTTAGCGCAGACTTGATGGGCAAAGTTGTCTTGATGAACGAGCAGGCTCTCATCAAATAGATGATCTTGTTGGTCACCATAATATCCAACCGCTGAGCCGCTAATAAACACACTGGGCGGCTCAGTGCTGGCGTGTATTAACTCAACCAGTTGGGTGGTGATATTCCAACGGCTATCGCAGATAACTCTTTTCTGTTGGGCACTCCATCTTTTATCTGCAATGGGTTCACCGGCAAGGTTAATGATGGCATCGAAGCCATTTAGGTCGTCGAGATGGGATAAAGAATCAATGTACTCGATGTTACCAAGGTCGGTGTGAAGGAGCTGTTTGTTGGCATACTCGCAGTTTCGGGTCAGCAGTACCACTGAATGGGTGGTGAGATGCTTGAGCAATTCTCTACCGATAAAACCTGTACCGCCTGTAACGAGCAAACGCATCGACAACTCCTTTTCATCTACGACCGACAATCTGATTATATCGTGTGTTTTATGTCATACCTTATCGATGATACTCAATCTGGGAGAAATGGATCGATAAAGCACACTAAATAGTGGATGACTGACTATGGGTAACGATCACTATGGATAACTATAGTAAGGGTAACTGTATTATGGGTAACTATAGCAACGAATGTTAACAAACTCTAAAAAGGTCAGTTAAGGTCGCTTGAGGATACCGATTGTCGTCCCTGTGTTTGTGATACGAAAGGGGTTAAATTGAGGTACAATGCTGCCATTACTCAGGATGTTTTCAGTTCCTGAACGAGAGTTTTACGGGAGACAAACGCGTGAAGTTATTTTTTGCCGCCGATCTACACGGCAGCCTTGAGGCAACGATTAAGGTACTTGAAGTCTACAAAAGCTCAGGTTGTGACCATTTGGTCATTCTTGGAGATGTATTAAACCACGGACCAAGAAACCCAGTACCAGAGAGCTATGCGCCGCCACAAGTCGCAGATCTGCTTAACGAGCATAAAGCATCGATTATTGCAGTACGAGGAAACTGTGACAGTGAAGTGGACCAGATGCTGTTAGAGTTTCCGATGATGAGTGACTACGCTTGGGTTATCTTGCCCACTGGACAGCGCCTATTTTTAACGCATGGTCATCTCTACAACACGGATAAACGCCCACCGTTAAATAAGGGTGATATCATTGTTCATGGTCACACACATATACCGGTTGCAGAATGGCAAGGTGAGCAGATCATTTTTAATCCAGGCTCGATTACCTTCCCAAGAAATGGTCATAAGGCAAGTTATGGTGTTTTGCAGCAAAATCGATTGCAAGTGATCAGCTTTGATGGCGAGGTGCTTTGCCAGCAAGAGCTTGGTTAGATTAACAAAAGCTCTATCAACAAAAGCCCTATCAACAAAAGCTTTAGAGTCTATGACAGGCAATAAAAAACGCAGCTGATGAGCTGCGTTTTTTTGTTATCGAGAAACTTACTTAGTTACACGAAGAACAGGTGTTTCACCAACAGTAACAGAACCAGCAAGCTTGTTTAGCTCTTTGATTTCGTCCATGTTAGAGATAACGACTGGTGTCAATGTTGATTTCGCTTTCTCTTCAAGAACCGCTAAATCAAACTCGATGACAGTGTCGCCAGCTTTAACAGCTTGTCCTTCTTCAGCGATACGAGTAAAGCCTTCGCCTTTAAGTTCAACAGTGTCGATACCAAAGTGAACAAATAGCTCGATACCATCATCAGATTCAATAGAGAAAGCATGATTAGTTTCGAAGATTTTGCCGATAGTACCGTTTACAGGAGCTACCATCTTGTCGCCAGTTGGCTTGATAGCAATACCGTCACCAACGATTTTTTCAGCAAAGACAACATCTGGCACGTCTTCGATATTTACGATTTCGCCCGAAAGCGGTGCGATGATCTCAATTGCACCAGTGTCAGTGCTGTCGTCAGAGACTAGCTTCTTTAGTTTGTCAAACAGGCCCATTTTGTGCTCCTAAAGGTTTGATTTTCTTTTAATCAATTATATTAGCAGTTTGTATTTTCTGCGATAAATTTTTCTACGTGAGCTTCAATTTCTGCCGCAGTTGCCATTTCTAGTGCTTGCTCTGCCATGGTTTTCACGTCAGCAAAGTTGGCATTTCGAATGACTTTTTTCACTTTAGGGATAGAGATACCGCTCATACTGAACTCATCTAGACCCATACCTAATAGCAGCAGTGTTGCACGCTCATCACCGGCTAACTCGCCACACATACCAGTCCATTTGCCCTCTTTATGAGAAGCGTCGATAACCTGTTTGATTACCGTTAGTACTGCAGGTGACAGTGGGTTATATAGGTGTGAAATCAACTCGTTACCACGGTCTACTGCTAGAGTATACTGAGTTAAGTCGTTAGTACCAATACTAAAGAAAGAAACTTCTTTTGCAAGATAGTGTGCAATCGCAGCTGCCGCAGGGGTTTCAACCATGACACCGATCTCAATATTTTCATCAAAAGCGTGACCTTCGACGCGAAGTTCTGCTTTAAACTCTTCAATGGCTTCTTTAAGCGCACGGATTTCTTCAACAGAAATGATCATTGGGAACATGATACGTAGCTTGCCATGTGCCGATGCACGAAGGATACCGCGTAGCTGGTCACGAAGAATTTCACGACGGTCTAAGCTGATACGCACTGCGCGCCAGCCAAGGAACGGGTTCATCTCTTTTGGAAGATCCATGTATGGGAGATCTTTGTCACCGCCGATATCCATAGTACGGATGATGACAGAATGACCTTCCATTGCTTCCGCAACTTCTTTATACGCTTGATACTGCTCTTCTTCAGTCGGTAGCGCTGTACGGTCCATAAATAGGAATTCAGTACGATATAGACCAACACCTTCACCGCCGTTACGGTTGATGCCGTCACAGTCTTTTACCGTGCCGATGTTACCGCAGACTTCAACGCGGTGTCCGTCAAGTGTTTCAGCAGGAAGATCTTTCAGTTTCGCGAGTTCTTCTTTTTCTGCTTTGAACGCTTCCTTAACTTGTTTTGCTTGAGCAAGTTCAGCTTCAGACGGGTTGATGATGATCTTGTTGTTCATCGCATCAAGAATCAGCATGTCGCCATTGTTCACTTTTGCAGTGATATCGTTGGTGCCAACAATCGCTGGTAGCTCAAGTGAGCGAGCCATGATTGAAGTATGAGAAGTACGACCACCGATGTCACAGGCGAAACCAAGCACATAGTCTAGGTTGATTTGTGCGGTTTCTGAAGGCGTTAGATCGTAAGCAACTAAGATCACTTCTTCGTTAATGTCACCTAGGGATACAATGTTGATACCTAGTGCGTTTTTAACAAAGCGAGTGCCGATATCACGGATATCTGTTGCACGTTCTTTAAGATATTCGTCGTCAAGAGACTCAAGCGCTGCCGCTTGTTCTTCAATAACGGTGTAAATGGCATTGTCAGCCGACAGTTTGTCGTTTTTGACGAGAGCTAAGATTTCTTCTTCTAGCTCTTCGTCTTCAAGAAGCATGATATGGCCTTCAAAGATGGCCTCTTTTTCTTCACCGAAGGTCTCAAGTGCTTTTTGTTTTACCACTTCTAGTTGGCGTGAAGATTTGTCGCGAGCGTCGTAGAAACGCGCAACTTCTGCATCAACTTGGTCTTCTGAAATGGTTGCTGTGTTAAGAACGATCTCGTCTTCTTGAAGTAGTAGTGCTTTGCCAATAGCAATACCAGGAGAGGCTAGGATACCTGAAATCATAGCTTTACCTTTATTTGGTCTAGTGTATGAAAGATTGGACAATTAATGCTACACATAATTTGTAGCTGAAATTAACGCCGTTTGCCAATCGAATAAAGCCATTTTACCGGGGTAAAATGGCTAAAATATAGGATTGGTGAGCTGTGATTAGTGTAGCTCATCCATTAGAGCGACTAGGTGATCAACCGCTTCTTGAGCTTGTGCGCCCTCAGCTGAAATTGTCACCATAGTGCCTTTAACTAGACCTAGAGTTTGTAGCTTGAAAAGGCTTTTTGCGCTTGCGCTCTTGCCGTTAGAAGTCACAGTGATGTCAGCGTCAAAAGTTTTCGCTTCTTTAACAAACTGTGCCGCTGGGCGAGTGTGAAGGCCGTTTTCTGCAGTGATTTCTACTTGCTTCTCGTACATTTTTATTACCCCAATTGATTTATTTTATCTGGTTTCTAGACCGTTCAAGCTTAATGTTATGTGCTTTCTTCTACCATCAGAAAGTCATAACAAAGTATGAATTACCCCTGGTCTTGAATTGTAGAATATGATCGCAGTCTCCGCTGTATTCATGCTCTACGATTTGGTTTCCTAATGCGTATTTATTTTTAAGCTTAAAATAAAACAGTCCCGATATTACCAAAGGCTGAGCGAGATTCAACAAAAAAGCCCCAGAAAGGGGCTTTTTTTACTAGAAAATTTGAAATCAGGATAATTATTGCTGACTTTCTTTCTCTGTGAAGATGCCAGCAAACAGTGCTGAACTAAGATAACGTTCACCAGAGCTTGGTAGAACCGTGACAATTGTTTTGCCTTCAAACTCAGGCAATGCGGCGATTCGATTCGCGGCAACAACCGCTGCACCCGATGAAATACCCGCTAGGATACCTTCTTCTTCCATTAGGCGACGCGCCATTTCGATTGCTTCTTCCGAGGTCACAGACTCAACGCGGTCAAGCAACTCAAGGTCAAGGTTTTCTGGAATGAAGCCAGCGCCGATACCTTGAATTTTGTGTGGTGCAGGTTTGATCTCTTCACCCGCAAGCGCTTGTGCAATCACTGGAGACTCTGCTGGCTCAACCGCGACAGACGTGATGGCTTTACCTTTCTCGCCTTTTAGATAACGGCTTGTTCCTGTGATGGTGCCACCTGTACCGACACCCGCAACAAGAACATCAATCTCGCCATCAGTGGCATCCCAAATCTCTGGACCCGTTGTTTTTTCGTGGATCGCTGGGTTGGCTGGGTTGTTGAACTGCTGTAGTAGTAGGAATTTGTCAGGATTAGAAGCAACAATTTCTTCTGCCTTAGTAATCGCACCTTTCATGCCTTTTGCTGCTTCAGTTAGCTCAAGGTTCGCGCCAAGGGCTTTAAGCAGCTTACGACGCTCTAGGCTCATAGACTCAGGCATCGTCAGTGTTAGTTTGTAGCCACGAGCTGCCGCAACGAAAGCTAGCGCGATACCTGTGTTACCACTGGTTGGCTCAACCAGTTCGACGCCTGGTTTGAGTTTACCTTCTTTCTCTGCTTCCCAAATCATATTCGCGCCGATACGACATTTTACGCTGAAGCTTGGGTTACGCGCTTCAACTTTAGCAAGTACGTTGCCGTTGCTTACTTTATTAAGACGAACGAGAGGAGTGTTACCAATGGTTAGCGAGTTGTCTTCGTATATCTTACTCATTATATGTTCCTTCATTAATTGACCGTATCGGTTAACTTTTACCGTTTAAGGATATGACTTTGTTTGGACAGGGAAAAGAACTAAATAGTTATATATTATGGAATAAAGTTGGGATGGTGCGACGGTTTTCGCCCCATAGGTGAGGAGGATCACCTATGGGGCAGTAGAAAAGAGGGCGCTGGCTTAATCGCGATGGAAGCGATAAGCAAGTAGTAAACTGATAGCAACCCATAGATACAGAGGCAAAGAACCGATATTTCGATACCAAGTACTGCCGGCGGTGGGTGTCACTTCAGCCTTAAGTACACCCATTTCAAACTGCGGGAGTTGCTCTACAATCTTACCATGGTGATCGGTCAGTGCCGTCACGCCATTATTGGTAGAACGAATAACAGGGAGCCCCAATTCAAGGGCACGCATACGAGCAATTTCCATATGTTGCAATGGACCAATTGAACGACCAAACCAAGCATCATTGGAGAGAGTCAAAATATAGTCGGTGTCCGGCGTGATGTTTTGCCGTACTTGTTCATTGAAAATGATCTCATAACAAAGCGCTGGTGCGAGGTGGGCGCCACTGGCAATGGGATTGGTCTGTACATAATCGCCTCGCGAAAACGAGGACATCGGCAAATTGAAAAACGGGGCGATGGGTCTTAACAAATCGCCAAAAGGGACAAATTCACCAAAGGGTAGCAAGTGGTATTTGTGATAGCGATTGTCGACATTTAGCTGATAGTCACCATAAGGTGTATCGCCGACGACCAGAACGCTGTTATAAAAGTTTCCAGTTTCAGTTCGGTTTATTACGCCCGTGATCACTGAGGTATGGTTGGCTTTAGCGACACGATCGAGATCCGAAAGGAATCCGGGAAGCTCATACTCAAGCGCAGGAATCGCGGCTTCGGGCCAAATAATAATATCGGCATCCCAGTTCTGACGGGTAAGGTCAGTGTAAAGCATCAAGGTTGGCCAACGTTGACTTGGTAGCCATTTTAACGCTTGGTCGATATTGCCTTGAATTAACGCCACGGTTTTGCTTTTTTCAGGTTGGGGCGTAACCCATTGGTAGGCATTCAGACCAAACCCAGTGGCGATTAGCGTTGCCGGAATGATCAGCATGACCCACTGTATCTGCAACGCGGCGTATACCATTGACGAAGCGATGATGATAACAATTAACGTGATCAGCTCAACGCCACCAATGGGGGCAAAGTTGCCCAGCGGAGAGTCAATCTGGCTGTAGCCTAACCAGAGCCAAGGGAAGCCAGTCATCACCCAACCTCTTGCCCAGTCGAAAACGAGCCATAGCGCGGGCGCGGCCAACAGGTAGCGTGTCGCGTTTTGCTTTGCAAAGAATCGATTCAAAGACCAAGCGAATAGGGCACTGTATATGGACAGGTAGCCAACCAACATCGCCATGAGAAACAGGCTCGCTATCTTTGGCATACCGCCAAAAGTGTCAATACTGACATGAACCCAGCTAATGCCGGTGGCAAATTGCCCTAAGCCCCAAGCATAGCCAATAGCGAAGCTTGCACGGCGACCTTGGTTTAGGATCAGTAGCAATAATAGAAAAACACTGATAATAGCCAGAGGCCACCATTGGTATGGTGCAAATGCAAGGGTTGTTGATGCGCCAACAAAAGCGGCCCCAATGGGCCGCAATAGCTGAAGAAAACTCTTCATTTAATTATCTCACTTAGTGGAGCAGTGCAGGGTAAGGCTTACGCCTCTATGTCCGATGCGGTTGCTTGATCAGGGATGGTTACCTGAAGCTGAACCACTCGGCGATTATCCGCTGCCGTCACCTTAAAGTTGTAATTTTCGATTTCAACCACCTCTCCTCTTGATGGGAGGTGACCAAACGCAGTCATGACAAGACCGCCCACAGTATCCACTTCTTCATCACTAAAACTAGAACCGAAGGTGTCGTTAAACTCTTCGATAGTAGTGAGTGCCTTAACGGCAAAGGTGTGTTTACTTAGTTTTCTGATATCGAGTTCATCGTCATCGTCAAATTCGTCCTCGATCTCGCCAACGATCTCTTCAAGGATATCCTCGATGGTTACGAGACCAGAGACACCGCCGAATTCATCGACAACAATGGCCATGTGATAGCGCTCTTCACGAAACTCCTTAAGCAGGCGGTCAACACGCTTACTTTCAGGAACAACAACAGCAGGGCGAATCACTTCTTCAATATCAAATGGGGCACTTTCTGAGCCCAAGTAGCGGAGTAGGTCCTTAGCTAAGAGGATGCCTTCCACATGGTCTTTGTCTTCGCTGATGACTGGGTAACGCGAGTGCTGTGCATCTGTCATCAGTTCAATCAGTTTATCGAGCTCGTCGGAACGTTCGATAGTGACCATTTGCGAGCGAGGTAACATGATGTCTCTCACTCTCATTTCGGAAATTTCCATAACACCTTCGAGCATATCGCGAGTGTCGTGGTCAATCAGGTCGTTTTCTTCGGAGTCGCGGATAACATCAACAAGCTCTTGACGATCCTTTGGCTCACCTTGAAACATTTGACCTAGGCGCTCAAAGAAGGACTTTCTACTCGGACCTTCAGATTTTTTACTATTTCCCTCGGGATTTGAGGGAGAAGACTCATCGTTCATGACTTCTCATTTCAATTTGCTACCAGAAGTGTGGTAGCGCACATATGTAGTGAAGTAAAGTCACTACGCCTTTTCTGCTATGTATGGGTCTTCAAATCCCATATCAAGCATAATCTCGGTTTCTAAAGCTTCCATTTCTTCCGCTTCATCATCCTTTATATGGTCATAACCTAGCAGATGCAAGCTGCCATGTACAACCATATGTGCCCAGTGTGCTATCAAGGGCTTAGATTGCTCTTGTGCTTCTGCTTCAACGACTTGGCGACAGATAATCAAATCACCTAGCAGGTCTAATTCGATGCCTGGAGGCGCTTCAAATGGAAACGACAAAACGTTGGTTGGCTTGTCTTTTCCGCGGTAGTCGTGATTGAGTTGATGACTCTCAGCTTGATCGACAATCCTCACCGTGACTTCCGCATCGGCTTGAAACGGGATAATGGTTTTTTCTAGCCAATTGAGGATCTGTTCCTGACTAGGGAGATCGGTTTCATCTTCAACGGCTAATTGTAAATCCAGTTCGATAGACATTATTTGCTTTCCGAAGTTGCACTCAATGCGACAGTCGCGGCGATTTGCGCTGCTTCGCGTTCTTCGCGTCGCTTACGCTCATTCTCTTTACGGATCTTTTGATCTTCCGCTTCCCATTTTTCATAGGCATTAACGATACGTGCCACAACAGGATGGCGTACAACGTCATCTGACTGGAAGAAATTGAAGCTGATTTCATCGACTTCATTGAGTACTTCAATCGCGTGACGTAAACCGGATTTTGCTCCACGAGGCAAATCAATTTGGGTTACATCACCAGTGATGACCGCGCGAGAGTTAAAGCCAATACGCGTCAGGAACATTTTCATCTGTTCCACTGTGGTGTTTTGGCTCTCATCAAGAATGATGAAAGCATCGTTCAATGTACGACCACGCATATAAGCCAGTGGCGCAACTTCAATCACATTGCGCTCAATCAGCTTTTCTACTCGCTCGAAACCCAGCATTTCAAATAGGGCATCGTAAAGAGGGCGCAGATAAGGATCGACCTTTTGACTCAAGTCACCGGGTAGGAAACCGAGTTTTTCACCCGCTTCAACCGCTGGACGTGTCAATAGAATACGACGGATCTCTTGGCGCTCAAGGGCGTCAACCGCAGCTGCGACGGCAAGGTAAGTTTTACCGGTACCCGCAGGACCAATTCCAAAGCTGATATCGTGCGTCACCATATTGACCAAGTACTGTGCTTGGTTTGGGGTACGTGGCTTGATAATGCCTTTTTTGGTCTTAACGAAGACCTCTTTGCCGTGAGCAATGTCCGAATCGGTAGTTTGTTCAAGCACACCAGACTCTTTGACCGCAAGATGGATCTGTTCGGGCTCAATATCTGGGATTTGGCCACGTACGGGTGCCGTGTCAACATACAGTGTCTTGATAATATCGAGAGCCGCGGCAGTCGTATGGGGCTTACCTACGATCGTAAAGTAGTTACCACGATGATTGATTTCTACACCTAAACGGCGTTCTAAATGCTTGATATTATCGTCGAAAGGACCGCAAAGGCTGGACAGACGGTGGTTGTCTGAGGGTTCTAGATGAATCTCTAGAGTGACTATTTTATTACTCAATGTTGCCTCACATTTTGCCCGATTTGGGGCGATGCAAAGAGCCCGATTTTGACCGGGCTCATCATTAACCTAAGTTCCAAAATAGCACAGAGTGGCGTGTTGGGTATAGGTTTAAGGTGTAAAGGTTGCAACGCCTAACGCATCTTCATGTTTTGTTTTTGCCATCATCTGTGTTGGAGAGATGACAGAGCGAAGATCCATATCTTTTTCGGTACGGATCAGTTCACCACGAAGAGAGTTTGCAAACACCTCGGTGATTTTCACATCAACGAACTGACCAATAAGCTCTGGACCACCAACAAAGTTGACCACGCGGTTGTTCTCTGTACGTGCACGCAGTTCCATCAGATCTTTTTTCGATGGACCTTCAACAAGAACTCGCTGTTCTGTCTCTAACATTTGGCGAGAATAACGCATCGCCTGTGTATTGATGGTTTGCTGCAGTTCGTAAAGACGTTCTTTTTTCTCTTGCTCACTGATATCACATGGATAATCCGCCGCTGGCGTACCTGGACGTGGTGAGAAGATAAAGCTAAAGCTCATATCGAAATCGACATCTTTGATCAGCTTCATGGTGTCTTGGAAGTCTTTGTCTGTTTCACCCGGGAAGCCAACAATAAAGTCAGAACTGATATTGATATCAGGACGAGCTTTACGCAGCTTGCGAATGATCGACTTATATTCAATCGCAGTATGAGGACGTTTCATCATGGTGAGAATACGGTCTGAACCACTTTGTACTGGAAGGTGCAAGAAACTGACCAGTTCAGGGGTGTCTTCGTAGACAGCAATGATGTCATCGGTAAACTCAAGTGGGTGGCTGGTCGTGAAGCGAATACGGTCGATACCATCAATAGAGGCAACCAGACGCAACAAATCCGCAAAGCTACAGATATCGCCATCATGGGTAGGTCCACGGTAAGCGTTAACGTTCTGACCCAGCAGGTTGACTTCACGTACACCCTGTTCAGCTAACTGTGCGATTTCAAACAGTACATCGTCCATTGGACGGCTGACTTCTTCACCACGCGTATACGGCACGACACAGTAAGTACAATACTTAGAACAACCTTCCATAATAGAAACGAAGGCGGTAGCCCCTTCTGCTTTCGGCTCAGGCAAGCTGTCAAATTTTTCAATTTCCGGGAAAGAGATGTCCATGACGGGCGCTTCATCATTTTGTGACTGCTTAATCATCTCTGGTAAACGGTGCAGAGTCTGCGGGCCAAAGATAACGTCGACAAAAGGAGCACGGTCACGAATGTGGTCGCCTTCTTGCGTTGCCACACAACCGCCCACGCCGATAACAACGCCAGGCTTCTTATCTTTTAATGTTTTCCAGCGACCTAATTGGTGGAAAACTTTTTCCTGAGCTTTCTCTCGAATAGAACAGGTGTTCAATAGTAGTACATCTGCTTCCTCTGGCTGTTCAGTTAGCTCATAGCCATTGGCAGCATTAAGCAGATCGGCCATTTTTGATGAATCATATTCGTTCATCTGGCAGCCCCAGGTTTTAATTAGCAGTTTCTTACTCATCACTATCGCTCATTAGTTGTATCAATTTCTAGCCACAGGGTGGCATTAAGCGGCGTATTGTACTGCTTTAAAAACCGCCTGACTAGAGGGGGAAGAAAATCTCTTTACTGGCTTGGATTCCCCCTATTTTAGTTGATGTTATTATTTTAGTAAGCCGCGATTTTAGCGGAAATCACTCGCCCTTTAACAATCAGCTACGTACAATAAAAACCTATCACAGATATCAAGATGGTAAAGCAATGGAACAGTTTGATGTGGTTGTCGTCGGAGGGGGCATGGTAGGCAGTGCAAGCGCTGTTGGCTTTGCTCAGCAAGGACGACGAGTGGCGGTGATCGAAAAGAATACGCCACAGCCCTTTGAGGTAAATCAACAGATGGATCTGCGGGTTTCTGCTATTTCACATCGCTCGGTGGATCTTCTCAACCAATTGGGCGCTTGGGATTCGATAGTCTCGATGCGAGTTTGTCCCTATCGCCGTTTAGAAACCTGGGAGAGTGATATCTGCCGTCTTAAGTTCCATGCGGACAGCTTAGAGTTACAGCAACTTGGCTATATCGTAGAGAATAGACTTATTCAGCTCGGGTTGTGGCAGCAATTTAACCAGCATCCCAATTTGACGGTTTTTGAAGGGGAAGCCTTAGCTTCAATATCTATGTCGGAGCAGCAGAGTGTCGTTATACTTGAGTCAGGTAAAGCACTACGTGCTGCGTTGGTTGTTGGCGCTGATGGTGCAAATTCGGCGGTTAGGCAACAGATGGGCGTTGGCATTACAGCTTGGGATTATCGCCAGCACTGTCTGTTGATTAATGTTGAGACGGATCTTCCGCAGCAGGATATTACTTGGCAGTGGTTTACACCGACAGGCCCGCGTTCTTTTCTTCCGCTGTCCGGCAATCGAGGATCTTTGGTTTGGTATGATTCTCCTCAGGTTATCAAGCGATTAATGTCATTCACAGCAGAGCAGCTACAAGTCGAAATTGAACGCTCGTTCCCTAAAGAAGTCGGTGGGGTAAAAGTGATCTCGTCAGGCTCATTCCCGCTAACAAGGCGACATGCGCAGTCTTATTCCGTTCAAAATTGTGTTCTGGTTGGCGATTCGGCGCACACCATTAACCCGCTGGCAGGGCAAGGGGTAAATTTAGGCTTTAAAGATGTACAGGCTTTGCTGGCTGCCGTAGAGCGAGACGGAATAAGTTCACGCAGCTTGAAGAAATATGAAATGGTAAGACGTCCGGACAATCTATTAATGCAGACCGGTATGGATATGTTTTATAAAGGCTTCAGTAATCAGATCCCACCGCTAACCTTATTCAGAAACGCAGCCCTTCGATTCGCTGATCATGCAGGTCCGATAAAGAAGCAGGTATTGAAGTATGCGATTGGCTTATGAGGTGTTTGAGACAGTCAATTGAGTGAATAAAAGAGATCGTGTCACGGTCTCTTTTTTTGTATTGATGAAAACAGCGAAATAAAGGCAGGGATAAGAAAAAGCCCGTTAACGAATTAACGGGCTTTCTAATGATGGTGCGGAAGGAGAGACTTGAACTCTCACACCTTGCGGCGCCAGAACCTAAATCTGGTGCGTCTACCAATTCCGCCACTTCCGCATCTTAATCTGTAGTTAAAGGAGTGATTGGTATAACTCAACTTTAACGTTGTACTCTATAAGTGTAGCACTTATAGACAAAAATAAATGGTGGCTACGACGGGATTCGAACCTGTGACCCCATCATTATGAGTGATGTGCTCTAACCAACTGAGCTACGTAGCCAACGCTTGTTCATAATGAACAAATAATGGTGCGGAAGGAGAGACTTGAACTCTCACACCTTGCGGCGCCAGAACCTAAATCTGGTGCGTCTACCAATTCCGCCACTTCCGCATCAATTTTGTAGTCATATCGAAGATTGGTGATTCAATATAACGTTGTAGTGGCTGGGCTACCTGGATTCGAACCAGGGAATGGCGGCATCAAAAGCCGCTGCCTTACCGCTTGGCGATAGCCCAACTGGATTGTTTAAAATGTCAATCACATTAAATAATGGTGCGGAAGGAGAGACTTGAACTCTCACACCTTGCGGCGCCAGAACCTAAATCTGGTGCGTCTACCAATTCCGCCACTTCCGCATCAATTTTGTAGTCATATCGAAGATTGGTGATTCAATATAACGTTGTAGTGGCTGGGCTACCTGGATTCGAACCAGGGAATGGCGGCATCAAAAGCCGCTGCCTTACCGCTTGGCGATAGCCCAACTGGATTGTTTAAAATGTCAATCACATTAAATAATGGTGCGGAAGGAGAGACTTGAACTCTCACACCTTGCGGCGCCAGAACCTAAATCTGGTGCGTCTACCAATTCCGCCACTTCCGCATCAATTTTGTAGTCATATCGAAGATTGGTGATTCAATATAACGTTGTAGTGGCTGGGCTACCTGGATTCGAACCAGGGAATGGCGGCATCAAAAGCCGCTGCCTTACCGCTTGGCGATAGCCCAACTGGATTGTTTAAAATGTCAATCACATCGAATAATGGTGCGGAAGGAGAGACTTGAACTCTCACACCTTGCGGCGCCAGAACCTAAATCTGGTGCGTCTACCAATTCCGCCACTTCCGCATCTTAATCTGTAGTTAAAGGAGTCACTGGTAAAACTCGACTTTAACGTTGTAAACCCTGACTTAATCAGAATTATTTTAAATAATGGCAGGGCTACCTGGATTCGAACCAGGGGATGGCGGCATCAAAAGCCGCTGCCTTACCGCTTGGCGATAGCCCTGCAGATAAAAGCTTATGCTATATCTAAATAATGGTGCGGAAGGAGAGACTTGAACTCTCACACCTTGCGGCGCCAGAACCTAAATCTGGTGCGTCTACCAATTCCGCCACTTCCGCAACTTAATCTATAGTTAAAGGAGTAATTGGTATAACTCAACTTTAACGTTGTCCCTATAAGTCATTAGTTTAATAATTAACTCATAAGTAAAATAAATGGTGGCTACGACGGGATTCGAACCTGTGACCCCATCATTATGAGTGATGTGCTCTAACCAACTGAGCTACGTAGCCACTCTTGAGAGCGAGAGAATATAATACAAACTCGTCTCTAGTGCCAATAGTTTTTTTTAAAATATTTGCACTTAAAATAGTGGCAGGGCTACCTGGATTCGAACCAGGGGATGGCGGCATCAAAAGCCGCTGCCTTACCGCTTGGCGATAGCCCTGCAGATAACAGCTTACTGCTATATCTCAATAACTGCTATATCTCAATAACTGCTATATCTCAATAATGGTGCGGAAGGAGAGACTTGAACTCTCACACCTTGCGGCGCCAGAACCTAAATCTGGTGCGTCTACCAATTCCGCCACTTCCGCATTATTTCCTAAAGACTTTCAAAAAAGCACTTAGGAAATGGTGGCTACGACGGGATTCGAACCTGTGACCCCATCATTATGAGTGATGTGCTCTAACCAACTGAGCTACGTAGCCATTTTGTTTGAACTTCGCGTTAAGTCTTTCGCCTTATCGCTGAGAACGGAGCGCATTATGCGGAGTTAAGCCTAGGTCGTCAACTTTTTTTATGAAGAAATTAGCAAAAAAATGCTGTTCGACTTTTTTTTAAACAAACCGCGCCATTTATGATCTAAAACTGACGATAAAAGCACTCTAAGTGATTGAGAAAATGTGTTCTGAGAAGCGTTGTTTTTGTTGAGGCAGCAAGCTTAGCCGTGAACAAAATAGAAAAAGCCAGCGATTGCTGGCTTTTTAGTCAAATAAATCAGTAGATTGCTATACGTTAAAGCGGAAGTGAACCACATCACCGTCTTTTACGATGTATTCTTTACCTTCAAGACGCCATTTACCGGCCTCTTTTGCGCCAGATTCACCGTTGTACTGAATAAAGTCGTCATAACCAACCACTTCAGCTCGGATGAAACCTTTTTCAAAGTCGGTGTGGATCTTACCCGCAGCTTGTGGTGCAGTGGCACCGACAGGAATCGTCCAAGCTCGAACTTCTTTAACACCAGCTGTAAAGTAGGTTTGCAGTGTAAGTAGCTCGTAACCAGAACGAATCACACGATTAAGACCAGGTTCTTCGATGCCAAGATCGGTCAGGAACTCTTCACGATCTTCATCATCTAGCTCAGATAGCTCAGATTCAATCGCTGCACATACTGCCACTACCACGTTGTTTTCTTTTTCCGCGAAATCACGAACCGCATCAAGATATGGGTTGTCTTCGAAGCCATCTTCGTTCACGTTGGCAATGTACATCGTTGGTTTTAGCGTCAGGAAGTTAAGATAGCCAATAGCCGCCAACTCTTCTTTTGCAAGATCAACAGTACGAGCCATGCCGCCTTCAGTGAGCACTGGAAGTAGCTTTTCAAGTACGCTTAACTCAAATTTAGCGTCTTTGTCGCCGCCTTTGGCTTTTTTGGCATTTCTTTGGATCGCACGCTCACAAGCGTCTAAGTCTGCCAGTGCAAGTTCAAGGTTGATCACCTCGATGTCTTCGATTGGCGATACTTTACCGGCTACGTGGACAATGTTTTCGTTCTCAAAGCAGCGTACAACATGACCGATCGCGTCAGTTTCACGGATGTTCGCTAGGAATTTGTTACCTAGACCTTCACCTTTTGATGCGCCAGCAACAAGACCTGCGATGTCAACAAATTCCATGGTCGTTGGCAGTACTTTCTGCGGATTAACAATTTTAGCCAATGCATCTAGACGAAGATCTGGCACTGGTACTACGCCAGTGTTTGGCTCGATAGTACAGAACGGAAAGTTAGCCGCTTCGATACCTGCTTTAGTCAGTGCATTAAATAGAGTCGATTTACCTACGTTTGGCAAACCTACGATGCCACATTTAAAACCCATGATTGTAACCTTATTCTGCTTTGAAGGTGTGTAAGCGATTTTGCGCTTTGGTCAGGCCATCTTTTAATAAGATGTCTAGGCTGCGAACGGATTCATCGACAACCGCATCGAGACATTCTTGCTCTTTGGTCGGTGCCTTGCCTAATACATAACCTGCTACTTTGTCTTTATGCCCAGGATGACCGATGCCAATTCTGAGACGGAAAAATTCTTTGTTGTTGCCAAGTTTACTGATGGTGTCTTTAAGACCATTATGACCACCGTGACCGCCACCTTTCTTAAATTTAGCAACACCTGGTGGTAAGTCGAGTTCGTCGTGTGCCACCATGATTTCTTCAGGCTTAATATTGTAGAAGTTGGCCAGTGCAGCAATGGATTTGCCCGATAGGTTCATAAAGGTCGTCGGGACTAGTAATCTTAAATCGCTACCGTTTGCCATAATTCTACCGGTTAGACCGAAAAATTTAGCTTCGTTTTTTAGAGTGATATTGTGAATGCGTGCCAGTTCCTCGACCACCCATGCGCCGGCATTGTGCCTTGTTCTTTGGTATTCAGGGCCTGGATTAGCCAGACCTACAAGCAATTTTATCTGCTGAGTCAAGGTTGTAATCTCTCTAGAATTGAAAAGCGCGACATGATAGCACATTATCAGGCAAGGCAAAATGTCAATGCTTGAGCAAATTATAATCTGCAATTAAGCGATAAAAACCAGTAAGTTAGACATAAAAAAACCACTTCAAGTGAAGTGGTTTTTTAGTAAAACTAATGATTACTTAGAAGTAAACATTGCAGAGATAGACTCTTCATTGCTGATACGGCGAATCGCTTCAGCGAGCATGCTAGATAGAGTAAGTTGCGTTACTTTACCTGTTGCAGCCATCTCTTTAGACAGTGTGATTGAGTCAGTGATGATCACTTGGTCAAGTACTGAGTTTTTGATGTTTTGTGCTGCGTTGCCTGAGAATACTGCGTGAGTTGCGTATGCGAATACACGCTTAGCACCGCGCTCTTTTAGTGCTTCAGCTGCTTTACACAATGTGCCACCGGTGTCGATCATGTCGTCTACGATCACACAGTCGCGACCTTCAACATCACCGATCAGGTTCATTACTTCAGATACGTTAGCGCGTGGACGACGCTTATCAACGATAGCGATATCGATGTCGCCAAGCGCTTTCGCTGTTGCACGAGCACGAACAACACCGCCTAGATCTGGAGAAACAACCACTGGATCTTCAAGACCGCGTTCTGCCATATCTTCAAGTAGTACCGGAGTACCGAAGATGTTATCAACAGGAACATCGAAGAAACCTTGGATTTGCTCAGCGTGTAGGTCGATAGTTAAAACGCGGTCAACACCCACGTTAGATAGGAAATCAGCAACAACTTTTGCTGTGATTGGCACACGAGCAGAACGTACGCGACGGTCTTGACGAGCATAACCAAAGTAAGGAATGACAGCAGTAATACGGCCTGCTGAAGCGCGGCGCATTGCATCAATCATTACCACTAACTCCATTAGGTTATCGTTAGTTGGCTTACAAGTTGACTGAATGATGAATACATCGCTACCACGAACGTTTTCATTGATTTGTACAGCGACTTCGCCGTCAGAAAAACGAGAAACAGTAGCGTCTCCAAGAGAGATGTATAGACGATCAGCAATACGTTGGGCTAGTTCAGGTGTTGCGTTACCAGCAAATAGCTTCATATCAGGCACGGTGGAAACCTCGGGGTTGGGTCCAGATTAAACAAATTGTAAATGGGCTAATTCATATTTAGCCAGCGTCTCTAATAAAGGGGAGCGGTTGCATCCTTTGGCAATAAAAGCCGAGACATTGTCAGGAAGTGTTTCCAGCACTTGTTCGGCGCTTTTTCGGTCATCAAACTCGGAAAATACGCAAGATCCGGTGCCGGTCAGTCTTGACGGCGCGTATTGTAGCAGCCATGAAAGTTGCTTATCAACCTCTGGATACAGCAAACGGACAATTTTTTCGCAATCGTTTTCGTGTTTCTGTTGCAGAAGCGTTGATAAATCACGCTTAGGTGTGTTTCGTGTTAAATCAGGATGAGTGAAAATATCCACAGTCGCAATGCTGACTGGCGGCCTGACCACTAAATACCATTGTTGTTTGGGTTCAGCTGGAGACAAGATCTCTCCGATGCCTTCCGCGAACGCGGCAAATCCACGTACAAAAACAGGCACATCAGCGCCCAGCTTCAGACCGATATCGGCTAATTGGTCGGTTGATAGTTTGGTTTGCCACAAATGATTGAGGGCGACTAACACCGTAGCGGCGTTGGAAGAGCCACCGCCGATTCCGCCACCCATCGGTAATATCTTATCAATATGAATATCGGCACCGTATGAACAATCTGTTGCTTGCGCTAGGGCTGTTGCTGCTTTCCAGATTAAGTTGTCTTGTGTCGGAACACCCTCGAACTCAGGCGATAAGGTGATTTTTCCAGTTTTATTGGCGGTGATGGTTAACTCATCACCATGATCAACAAATTGAAACAGGGTTTGCAGTTGGTGGTAGCCGTTGTCATTACGTCCGGTGATGTAAAGAAATAGATTCAGTTTTGCTGGGCTCGGCCAAGTCGTCGTGTTGGGAATCATAGTGATTTATTGAGGCTCTAAGGTCCATTTGGACACTACAAGGTTAATTTTGGTATCACGTTGCTGCATTTTGATCTGAGTCGGCATCGCGATGGGGTCAACATCATTCATGCGGCTGAAATTGCCATATCGTCCATAGTTGAGTTGCCAAGGCTGTCCATTAATTGGTTGCATTAAGCTCTCTAGGGTATTCAACTCATTCAATTGATACTGCTCGCTGGCTCCAGGTAAACCGATTAACCATTGCTGTAGCTCGGCAATAGGAATGTTGAGACCGGTGAGCTGAGTAATTAACTGATTAACGTCTTTGCCTTTCAGTGTTTGTCCATCGTAGGTTTCGATCACGCTACCATTTTTATCAGAATTTAAACTTAAAACAGTTTTACCTAAGAATGTCGTTAATCGAATCTGGGTTTGCTGTGGCTTGTGTGACCAAAAGAAATTGAGTGATTGGCGCTCTTGGGGTGAAATGTAGGCCAGTTTTCCTGTGACGGTGTATTGAGACAGTGCTTGAAGGCGTGCTTGATGACTTTGCCATTCAACGCTGGTCGCTTGCTCAGGCATGGTGCTGCACCCAATAAGATAAAGGGTTGCGCAGATAAGGGCACAAAGGCGATAGGGTTTCAGTCTATTGAACATGTTCACAGGCAACTTTATTTTCATAGTTCACTTAGGTTTTGCAGGCCACTTAGGTTTCACAGGTAATTTAGGTTTCACAGGTGACTTTGTTATGAAAATTCAACGCAATATGCCAAGACTATAGCATCAAAACAGCAAACTCTAGAAAACAAATTGGCAATAGTCTTTCATTACGCACCACCATCAAGTAAAATTCTGCCCTATTTATCTAATCTGTATCAGAGAGCAGTTGTTACATGTCATTGCTTGTTATCGGTATTAACCACAATACAGCGTCGGTGGATTTGCGAGAAAAAGTGGCCTTTGGTCCGGATGTTCTCGATCAAGCACTGAGCGAATTAAGGGAGAATACCCAACTTAATGGCAGCGTCATTGTTTCGACGTGTAACCGTACCGAGATCTATTGTGATACTGGCGTCAGTGATAAAGAGTCGATCGTCAATTGGCTGCTTGAGTTTCACGGAATTGCGCCGCATGAGCTTAAACCCTCGATTTATATCTACGAAGACCAAGATGCAGCCAAGCATTTAATGCGCGTTGCTTGTGGCTTGGATTCATTGGTATTGGGTGAGCCGCAGATTTTAGGTCAGGTTAAACAGGCTTACAATGATGCGAAGAAGTCTCAAGCAATTGATAGCGGTATCGAAAAGCTGTTCCAGAAAACGTTCTCAGTGGCAAAGCGCGTGAGAACGGAAACCGAAATTGGGGGTAGCGCGGTATCAGTGGCTTACGCTGCTTGTACTTTAGCAAGGCAGATATTTGAATCGATTGCTGATAGCCAAGTGTTACTCGTTGGTGCCGGTGAAACGATTGAGTTGGTCGCGAAACATCTCGATGCCCATGGTTGTCGTGGGATGATTGTGGCGAACCGCACCAAGCAAAGAGCGGAGTTACTTGCGACTCAGTATGATGCGCAAGTCATTACGCTCAACGAGATCCCCAATGTACTCGCTCAAGCGGACATCGTGATCAGTTCAACAGCGAGTCCATTGCCAATTATTGGTAAAGGGATGGTCGAAACCGCCATCAAGTCTCGCCGCCACCAACCGATGCTGTTGGTTGATATCGCAGTTCCGCGCGACATCGAGCCACAGGTGAGTGAATTGGCCGATGCTTATCTTTACACGGTGGATGATCTGCAATCTATCGTCGATGGCAACATTGAACAGCGTAAAGTGGAAGCGATTCAGGCTGAGGCAATTGTCAGCGAAGAATGTGCCAAATTTATGGAGTGGCGTCGTTCTTTATTAGCGGTTGAGAGTATCCGCCAATATCGTCATCAAGCTGACAATATAAGACAAGATTTACTCTCTAAGAGTTTACAAGCGTTAGCATCGGGGAGTGACCCTGAGAAAGTTTTGCTAGAGCTTAGTAACAAATTAACAAACAAGCTTATTCACTCACCAACAAAGGCTTTGCAAGATGCAGCCCAGCAAGGTGAGCCGACCAAGTTAGCGGTCATCCAAGAAAGCTTAGGTTTAGACCAAGCTAAATAAGCGCATATTGAGAAAAGGCAATGATGAAATCCTCTATTTTAATGAAGTTGGAAACCCTGGTTGAGCGCTATGAAGAAGTTCAACATCTTCTAGGTGACCCAGGTGTGATTGGTGATCAAGATAAGTTCCGTGCTTTGTCAAAAGAGTACTCGCAACTTGAAGAAGTGACTAAATGTTTCCAAGCCTATCAGCAAGCACAAGAAGATCTTGAAGCTGCGCAAGAGATGGCAAATGAGGATGACGAAGAGATGCGCGAAATGGCGCAAGAAGAGATCAAAGAAGCAAAGGCGTTGATTGAGCGCCTTGCCGATGAACTTCAAATCTTGTTGTTGCCAAAAGACCCGAATGACGATCGTAACTGCTTCCTAGAGATTCGTGCAGGTGCTGGTGGCGATGAAGCGGGTATTTTTGCTGGTGACCTTTTCCGTATGTACAGCAAATATGCCGAGAAACGTGGTTGGCGCATCGAAGTCATGAGCTCGAATGAGTCAGAGCAAGGCGGTTATAAAGAGATGATCGCCAAGGTAACGGGCGATGGTGCCTACGGTGTATTGAAATTTGAATCAGGTGGTCACCGTGTACAACGTGTCCCTGCAACAGAATCTCAAGGTCGTGTGCATACTTCAGCTTGTACTTTAGCGGTTATGCCTGAGATCCCAGAAGCCGAGATCCCAGAGATCAAGGCAGCAGATCTAAAAATTGATACTTTCCGTGCCTCTGGCGCGGGTGGTCAGCACGTTAACACCACGGATTCTGCAATCCGTATTACCCACTTGCCAACCGGTACCGTGGTCGAGTGTCAGGATGAGCGTTCACAGCACAAAAACAAAGCGAAGGCGATGGCGGTACTTGCTGCACGTATCGTAAAAGCGGAAGAAGCCAAGCGTGCTGCTGAAGTATCGGACACCCGTCGTAACCTTTTAGGTTCCGGTGACCGTAGTGACCGTATTCGCACCTATAACTACCCGCAAGGTCGTGTTTCTGATCACCGAATCAACCTGACCCTATATCGTTTATCTGAGGTAATGGAAGGTGATCTCCAGTCTCTGGTTGATCCTGTTATGCAGGAACACCAAGCAGACCAGCTCGCGGCTCTATCTGAGCAAAACTAATTACCAGAGCAAAACTTACTGATGAATTGCGAAAATACCATCGAAGCGGTGCTAAAACAGGCATCGCTTGATATTGCGGCGTCTGGTAGCCAGTCTGGTACACTCGACGCAGCGGTATTGCTGTGTCATGTGCTTGATAAGCCGAGAAGTTACCTTCTTACTTGGCCCGAGCGCGCACTCAGTGACTCTGAGTGGCAATCATTTTCCCAACTGCTTGCGCGTCGAGTCTCGGGAGAGCCAGTCGCGTACATTACTGGTGAACGTGAGTTTTGGTCGCTCAATCTATCCGTCGCGCCGAGCACATTGATCCCTCGACCGGACACTGAACGTTTAGTGGAGTTAGCGCTCGATAAAGCCACGACACTGGATGGCGATATCTTAGATTTAGGCACGGGAACCGGCGCGATTGCGTTGGCATTAGCTTCAGAGCTACCGCAACGCCAGTTGTTCGGGGTGGACTTTCAGCATTCAGCGGTGGAGTTAGCAACGAATAACGCGGCAAAGCTAAAGATTAGCAATGCTCGCTTTGTGCAAGGAAGTTGGTTTGAGCCCATTGATAGTGGTCAACAATTCGCGGTGATTGTTTCTAATCCGCCTTATATTGATAAGAAAGACCCACACCTTGCGCAAGGTGATGTGCGTTTTGAGCCTAGTACGGCTTTAGTTGCAGAAAATAAGGGTCTGGCCGATATAGAATTGATCAGCAAACAAAGTGTCGATTATTTATCTCAGGGTGGTTGGCTATTGTTTGAACATGGCTTCGAACAGGGTGAGTCGGTACGTGATATTCTGCTCACACAAGGCTTTGATAATGTGATGACAGAACAAGATTATGCGGGTAACGATCGTGTCACGCTTGGTCAATGGAACAACGTTAGTCAATGAAACAACCATTAGCCAATGGAACAACAATGCAATATAGAATGGAGTGCCCACTATGTATGAAGGCTTGAAGCATTTTCACATGCTGACGATCGCGTTGAGCGTAAGTTTGCTGACAATACGATTTGGTTTGCTATTGGCCGGTTCAAACAAAGGTCAATTGAAGTTTTTAAAGGTTTTTCCTCATATCAATGACACGTTATTGCTGCTCTCTGGTATTGGATTGATTTCTATGACAGGTTTGATGCCCTTTACGGACACTGCACCTTGGATGACCGAAAAGGTGAGCTGTATTTTGGCTTATTTTGCTTTGGCTTTCTTTACTCTCAAGCTGGCAAAAAATAATTTGTTAAGAATCTGCGCCTATCTTGGCAGTTTAGGTTGGCTGTTCATGGCGGCTAAACTGGCAATGACGAAAACGCCGTTTTTGATGTAACACTGATTTTTATATTGGATTTCGAATGATTGAACTGTTTGACGAAGATTTTGACGCGATAGAGTTGGCGGAAGGAGCGCTGATCTTAAACAAGGCAGTGGATCCGCAAACTGAACAGCATTGGGCTCGTGCTCAACTGGACAGTATGTTGGCGGAAGCAGAATTGGCGATTGCTCATGAAATCAACCCAAAACAACGCTTTGATGCCTTACTGCGCTTATTCTATGGCGATTGGGGCTTCACTGGCGATATCGACGCTTATTTCTCTTCCGAGAATGTGTTTATCGATAAAGTTCTGCAACGACGTAAAGGCATTCCAGTAAGCCTTGGCGCTTTATTGCTCTATTTTGGTCGTAAGTTGGGTTTCCCGTTAGAGTCCGTCACTTTTCCAACCCAGTTTCTTGTGAAGCTGACGTGGCCGAACGAAGCGGCTATCTATATCAATCCTTATGATGGCGAATATGTGGCTAAGCAGAGACTTCAGGCTTGGTTAATCGGGCATGAAGGACCTTTGGCGAAAATGGAAGCTAAGCATCTGCTGAGCGTAGACAATCCAACCGTGATTGGTCGCTGGTTAGCGTTGCTTAAAGGCGCGTTACTTCGTGAAGAAAAATATACTTTGGCTTTACGCTGTACCGATCTTGCGCTGACATTTGTGCCCGATGATCCATACGAAATCAGAGATAGAGGCTATATTTACCAACAACTCGATTGTCATCAAATCGCGGCGACAGATTTTCAATATTTTATCGATCAATGTCCTGATGACCCTGCGATTGAATTATTAAAAAGTCAGGTGTCGGTAATCAGCCGCGCACCGATCACACTTCATTAAAAGAAGAGATAGAATAGATGGAATTTAAAACTGTACACGTAGGTGACATCCCTGTTGCTAACAATCTACCCTTTACCTTATTTGCAGGTATGAATGTGCTTGAGTCGAGAGACCTTGCGATGGAAATCTGTGAGCACTACGTAAAGGTGACAGAAAAACTGGGTATTCCATACGTTTTTAAAGCGTCATTCGATAAAGCAAACCGTAGCTCTGTCCACTCTTATCGTGGTCCAGGTATGGAAGAAGGTCTAAAAATCTTCCAAGAGCTAAAGGATACCTTCGGCGTTAAAATTATCACCGATGTTCATACTGAAGCTCAGTGCCAACCGGTTGCTGATGTGGTTGATGTGATTCAGCTACCAGCATTTCTCGCGCGTCAGACCGATCTTGTTGAAGCGATGGCGAAGACAGGTGCGGTTATCAACGTGAAGAAACCTCAGTTTATGAGCCCAGGTCAAGTTGGCAATATCGTCGACAAGTTTGCAGAATGTGGGAATGAGAACATTATCCTATGCGAACGTGGTGCATGCCATGGCTATGACAACCTAGTGGTCGATATGTTGGGATTTGGTGTTATGAAGAAAGCTTCTAAAGGCAGCCCAATTATTTTCGATGTGACTCACTCACTACAGATGCGTGATCCTTCTGGTGCGGCATCAGGCGGTCGTCGTGAACAAACAGTTGAGTTGGCTAAAGCTGGTTTAGCGACGGGTATTGCTGGTCTGTTTATCGAAGCACACCCTAACCCTGATGCAGCAAGATGCGATGGTCCATCAGCGCTACCTTTGGATATGCTTGAGCCATTCCTGAAGCAGATGAAACAACTCGATGATTTGATTAAAAGCTTCGCTCATATCGACATCAAGTAATTCTGTAAATCGTGTTTTCCAAGCCAGTCAAGTTTGACTGGCTTTTTTGTATGTTGAGGAAAGTCGTCGAGCTGGTATAGTGGTCTGCTGAGTTAATACTCTGAAAATTAATAATAATCAGCCGACTCAGGTGGGAGAGGACAAAGGCGCCATTCATTTTATTAAAAGGAATAAGTAACATGATTTCACAGAGCGTTCGTAAAAGTTTAATCGGTTTAGCAATAATAAGCTCATTCAGTGCACTCGCTCAGCAAGAGCCTGTGACTGAAGAAGTAAAACAGATCACCGTCTTACATACCAATGATCACCATGGTCGTTTTTGGAACAACAAATATGGTGAGTATGGTATGGCAGCTCGCAAAACGTTGATCAATCAAATCAGAGCTGAGGTAGAGTCCGAGGGCGGCAGTGTATTGCTGTTGTCCGGCGGTGATATTAACACTGGTGTGCCAGAATCAGATTTGCAAGATGCAGAACCAGATTTTAAAGGCATGAGCATGATTGGCTATGACGCAATGGCTCTGGGTAATCATGAATTTGATAATCCACTTGAGGTGCTATTCAAGCAACAAGAATGGGCTAATTTTCCCATGCTGTCCGCTAACATCTACGATGTAAAAACAGGCAAGCGTCTGTTTGATGCCTACCATATTTTTGAAAAACAAGGTCTTCGCATTGCGGTCATCGGCTTAACCACGGAAGATACGGCTAAAATTGGTAATCCAGAGTATATCAGTGGTCTAGAGTTCCGAGATCCAAAAGCAGAAGCTAAGCAAGTGATTGCGGATCTAAAAGCTAACGAAAAGCCGGACCTTATTTTTGCTGTGACGCACATGGGTCACTATGAAAACGCGCAAAATGGTGTGAATGCTCCGGGAGACGTGGCTCTTGCTCGTTACCTTGAGGAGGGAGACTTGGACATGATTGTCGGTGGTCACTCTCAAGAACCAGTTTGTATGGAAGCACCAAATGTCATCAAGAAGAACTTTAAACCGGGTGATGAATGTAAGCCTGATCAGCAGAATGGCACTTGGATTGTTCAAGCATTTGAATGGGGCAAGTATGTAGGGCGTGCAGACTATGAGTTTGCTAATGGTGAGTTGGATTTAGTCAGCTACGAGCTTATCCCTGTTAACTTGAAGAAGAAAGTGAAAGTCGACGGTAAGTCTCAGCGCCAATTGATTCAAGCAGAGATCCCAGCCGATCCAGAGCTGCTCGCATTCCTAAAGCCTTACCAAGAGCAAGGTCAAGAAAAGCTCAATGTTAAGATTGCCGAAACCAATGGCAAACTGATTGGCGATCGAAATGTTGTCCGCTTTGGTCAGACGAACCTTGGTCGTCTTATTGCCACGGCTCACAAAGCTCGCGCTAAAGCAGACTTTGGTGTTATGAATTCAGGGGGCGTACGCGACTCCATCGAAGCCGGTGATGTGACTTATAAAGATGTCCTGACTGTACAACCTTTTGGTAACACGGTGACCTACACCGATATGAGCGGTTCAGAAGTGATTGACTATCTGAATGTGGTTGCCACTAAGCCGATAGACTCGGGTGCGTATGCGCAATTTGCGGGTATCGAAATGCAGGTGGATGTGAATGGCGTCAGCAATGTTATTATTGGCGGTAAACCTTTAGACCCAAGTAAAACCTACCGCTTTACCGTGCCAAGCTTTAATGCTGCTGGTGGAGATGGTTATCCGAAAGTGACTGACCATGCCGGTTATGTGAATACAGGCTTTGTTGACGCAGAGGTATTGAAAGAGTACTTAGAAAGCCACAGCCCACTGGATGTGAATCTCTATCAACCAAGTGGCCAAATAGAGTATAAAAATCGCTAATTTTTTATTGAGCGATTGAATCGTTAGAGCATGCGGCATCTTTTATAGGTGCCGCCTTTTTTTCAAGGGTGGTGAGATGACTCCCGCAATTAACTTAGCGAAAAAGAAAAAAATAACGCACCTTGTTCATCAATATAAGCATGATCCAAGGCATGAAAGCTATGGCTTAGAGGCAGTCACGGCTTTAGGCAAACCAGCAGAACAGATATTTAAGACGTTGCTGTTTTGTCTTAATGATGAAGCGAAAAACCTCGCGGTGGCGGTGATCCCTGTGAAGGGTAAGCTGAACTTAAAGCGAGCTGCCAAGGCGGCAGGCGGGAAAAAAGCAGAAATGGCCAATCCAGATATTGCGCAAAAGGTGACGGGATATGTTCTGGGTGGCATCAGCCCCTTGGGACAGAAACGGCTTTTACCGACGTTTATTCATCAATCAGCGTTGGAACAAGCGATGATTTGTGTCAGTGCAGGTAAGCGTGGGTTGGAAATTGAACTCTCCCCAAAAGACCTCGCGGCTTTAACTCGAGGAGAGTTTAGTGATATCTGTGATGACTAACTTATTTATTTAACCCCAAGTTTATTTAACCCCAAGGTTCCACTCACTCTTGGCTTATTGCCGCCTGAGTGATGGCTTTTCGCTTTTGCCGGGCGCTTACCTTTAGGCTGAGAGTTTTGGTTCGAACGTTTTTTCGGTGCATGGCGATACTTGTCGGCATCGTGGCCAGCAAACGTTTTTTGTTGGTCACTTTTAGCTTGGCGACGTGCGTCGTGAAGTTTCGCATCGGTGGCTTTGATGATTTTACGACCTTTACCATCCTGCTTAGACGCTTCTTCTGTGCTGCTAGAGGTTTCACATAGACGATGGATTTCAGCGATTTCAGCATCGGTTAAATAGCGCCAGCGACCATTGGCAATGCCATCTATGGAGATGTTCATAATACGTACGCGACGCAGTTTGAGTACCTCAAAGCCTAATGCCTCACACATACGACGAATTTGTCGGTTTAAGCCTTGTGTTAACACGATTCGAAACGAGAACTTGGTCTCTTGGGTCACTTTACAAGGTAAGGTGACGGTATCAAGAATCGCCACACCGGATGACATCTGTTTGATAAAGTCTTTGGTGATAGGCATGTTGACTCGAACCACGTACTCTTTTTCATGGTTATTACCGGCACGTAAGATCTTATTAACGATATCGCCATCGTTGGTAAGAAAAATCAGACCATCAGACGGTTTATCGAGACGCCCAATAGGGAAAATACGCTTTTCATGACCAATAAAGTCAACGATGTTACCCGGTACGTCACGTTCGGTGGTACAGGTGATACCCGTCGGCTTGTTTAACGCGATATAAACGGGTTTTTCTTTTGAGCTAACGGGTTTCCCATCAATTTCGACATGATCGCCGGACATGACTTTGGTCCCCATTTCAGGCACGTTGCCGTTAATGGTGACACGCTGTTGTTCAATCAATTTATCCGCTTCACGTCGAGAGCAGAAGCCAGTTTCACTGATAAATTTGTTTAGACGTTTACCGTCAGTTGAATTTGCCATGTCGCAGTATTCACTCTGTAATGGTCAGAAAAATAGGGGGCGTATGATACCCGAATATTGCTGCTAACTCATGCGTTTTTGGTGTCGTTCTCTATTTTCGAGCTTTTTTTCTTGGCTTTTACGCAATAACACATAGACCGCGCCCGCTCCACCGTGATGAGTTTGCGCACTGTGAACACATTGCACATCTTTAATTTGCTTCAACCAAGTAGCGAGATAGCTTTTCATCATCGCGGGCGGGTTGGAACGCTCACCGCGTCCGTGAATGATCAGTACAGTGCGTATATCCATCCGCATACACTGTTTGAGAAAGTTGATCACTTCGTCTCGCGCCTGCTTTAAGGTCTTGCGATGCAGATCCAAGCGTGCTTGCAGAGGATACTTACCTAAGCGGAGTTTACGATAGACTCCCTCTTGTACTCCATCACGTTTAAACTCGATAATGTCTTCGGGTTTCACAGAAGGCGCGTAATCAATAGAAAGGTATTCAGGATCTTGCTCTGATAACCATAAGGCGGCTTCACGTTTTGCTATTTGTGATTCGGTCACTTGATGTGACTTTTTAAGTTCAACGGTGTCGTTGCTCAGGGGTTTTACATCGCCCATCATCTGTTGAAACAGATTGAAATCATCTTGAGAGGACATGGAACTACCTCAAAAAAACTAACTTAATGGCAGTATATACTCAAGTAAGCGTGAGATGCAGCAGATAAAAAAACCGAAGTGAATAAACTATCCACTTCGGTGCATGTTAACTTATGCTATTGCGCCTTGTTTATTGCTCTGAGTTTATTATTTGATTCAAAGCAATGAACGTTGTGACGAATAGACACTAAGTGCAAGCGATTCTAGTGAGGAGATTTGTCATTCATCACCTTGTATAGAAAAAAGCCTCCGAAAAACACCATAAGACCAAACGCTCCAAATATAACAAGCATGGAGGAGAGACCAATTGCGTTACCGAAGAGGAGATCAAGCCAAAGATCCATACTACTTTCTCCTAAAGTGATGACGACCTGCTCACGTTAACGGGCAAAGCCGTAATAAATGCTGATCTGGATCAATTGTGCTTGTGGTGTTAACTTTCTGTTGCTGGTAGTGAGTAATGGGTCACATTTCATACTGATCTGTGTGATAAATAAGCAAGTGAGAGGCGAAAACAGTAAACGGGCAATAAAGTGCTTGCACCCGTCTAAATTATCAGTATTATACGCCTCCACTGCTTGAGCATATGTATCAAATACAGCGTGCAAGCAGTAACAATTTCGGTGAATAGCGCAGCTTGGTAGCGCATCCCGATGTTAGGAATAGCGGGACCAGAGGCGACCCTCTTACGCTCAACTCCTAGCAAAAAACAGATTTTCGGTGAATAGCGCAGCTTGGTAGCGCATCTGGTTTGGGACCAGAGGGTCGGGGGTTCGAATCCCTCTTCACCGACCACCTTTCGAAGCCTCGTCAAATGACGGGGCTTTTTCGTTTCTGTCGTTTTACTCTGCTACTTTTCTGTTATTCATATCGTTTTGTATTATTAAATGATTCTAGTTTTATCTCCCAAACCACCAATCCGATGAAGTTTATTTACAATTAATTGGATGGGTTATTCCAATATTGTCTCGAACTGTGAAACAGACGCTTTAAACCTTAAATAAAGTATGGCTATACTGCTTGGGTAACGGGTTTTACAAGCTTTAATGTGAATTTAAAAATTGGTCATACGCAGATTATTGTTGGCTGTTACATCTGAATCTCGACGTCGCTTTAGCTGATCGGATGTCCCACGAGTGCCATAGACTTAAATTGATTTGTATGATTAATTGACGGAGTGTGATGAGCGGACGATAGGAATGTTGCCCATTCACAAATTGACGGGTTTGCGCATCTTATCAAGACGTCGAAGTTGCAAAGGTAAAAGGAATAGTTCGGTATGAAGGTAACAATCAACGGTCAAACCTATCTGTCGCAAGAAGGAAAAAGCATTCTTCAAGTTGCGCATGATACCAAAATTGACGTCCCATCGCTTTGTTCTATCAGTGGGCATGAGCAGAAACAGTCTTGTGACCTTTGTGTGGTTGAAGTTGCGGGTCAAGGCGTCGTTAAGGCGTGTGAGACGCAAGTTGAAGATGGCATGTCGATTGTTACTCAATCCAAACAGATTCAGTCTTTGAGACGAGAAGCGCTAGGGCGTATTTTTGCTGATCACAATGCCGACTGTGAAGCCCCCTGTAAAGTTGCCTGTCCCGCCCATGTTGATATTCAAAGTTACCTTTATCATATTGCCCAAGATGACCATAGTGAAGCGATTAAGGTCATCAAGGATACGTTACCGATGCCGATCTCTATTGGTCGCGTTTGTCCTGCTTTTTGTGAGCATGAGTGTCGACGAAGCTTAGTCGATGAGCCTATTGCGATTCGACAACTCAAACGCCATGCTGCCGATATTGATTTGGAACTAACAGAACAATTCGAACCAGAGAAGAAACCTTATAACGGGCAGCGCGTTGCGATTGTGGGTGCCGGACCTGGCGGGCTTGCTTGTGGTTACTATCTCAGTTACCAAGGCTTCGCCGTTGATGTGTTTGAATCTATGCCTCAGGCGGGGGGATGGCTACGCTACGGCATCCCTGAATATCGATTGCCGAAAGCGATCTTAGACAAAGAGATTGAGCTTATGTGTCGTGGTGGGATGCGAATCCACACCAATACTCAACTAGGGCAAGATGTGTCTTTAGACGAACTGACGAGCAATTACCAAGCGGTATGCTTAGCCGTGGGAGCAACCAAAGCGGTGAATATGCCGTACGATGGCTCCGATCTTGAGGGTTGCGCACTTGGTGTTGATTTCCTAAAAGATCATATTACCGAGCGTACGTTTAGTATGGGTAAAAAGGTGGCCGTTATCGGTGGCGGTAATACCGCGATTGACTGCGCACGTACTGCGATTCGTGAGGGCGCAGAGACCACCATTATATATCGCCGAACTCGTCATGAGATGCCAGCAGAATTGCATGAAATTGAAGCGGCAGAACTTGAAGGAGTTAAGTTTAAGTTTTTGACCAATCCGGTCAGAAATATCGCCGATGAAAACGGGCGGGTGAATCAGATTGAATTAGCGATCATGGAGTTGGGTGAACCGGATTCTTCAGGGCGTCGCCGTCCCGTCTCTACCGGCAATACCGAAATTCATGAATTTGATACGGTAATCTCTGCATTATCGCAAAAGCCTGATACCGAGTTTTTAAATACCGCTAAATTTTCGTTGCCATTGACCGATTGGGGGACTGCAGCGGCGGATCATCATTCGATGCACCATGGCTATAATGTCTACAGTATTGGTGATTTTAGGCGTGGTCCAGCCACCGCTATCGAAGCGATTGCTGACGGTAAGATTGCTGCTCAAGCGATTGAACGCTATATCTTGGAAGGGCACTTTAAAGCAGAATCATTGCCATTTAATAGTCGTAAGGCATCTCGATTGAGTGAGGTAGCCAAAGCGGAATATCATCAGATAAAAGATAAACCCCGATCCCAACCAGAGCAGCTTGCGGTCGAACGTTGTCAGACTTCTTATGATGAAGTGGAATTGGCAATGTCGAACGATGATGCGATTTCAGAGGCTGCGCGTTGCCTTGAGTGTGGTTGTCAATCCAGCACGCAATGCGATCTTCGCGACTACGCCACGGAGTATGCCGTCGATTATAAGGCAATTGATACCAGCTCTCGTAGCTTGTTCCCCGTCGATAAATCCAGCGAATTTATTGTTTTCGATGCCAACCGCTGTATCAGTTGTGGCTCTTGTGTTCATGCGTGCCAGACTGAATCGGTTCACGGTATATTGAATTTCTCCCAATCTTCACACCGTCCCCAATTTGCTGATGGGACATTTATGGGGGATAGCAATTGCGTTCAGTGCGGCTCTTGTGTTCAGGTCTGTCCAACCGGAGCATTGTCCGATAAACGCGATAAGTCTCATGGGCGTGTAGAAATGTTGACTCCGGTGAAAACGGTTTGTACCTATTGTGGTGTTGGCTGCCGGGTAGAGATGTTTGTCGATACCGCAAATAACCGTATCAAGTATGTGCAAGGGGATAAAACTTCACCTGTTAACCAAGGAATGCTTTGTGTCAAAGGGCGTTTTGGTTTTGACTTTATTCAAAGTGAACAACGTCTGACGACGCCTCTTATTCGAGTGTCTGATGAATTGGTGCCAGCTTCGTGGCCAGAAGCGATTCAATATATCGCCAAGAAGCTGAGTCAGATAAAGGCTGAACACGGCAGTGATAGTTTGGCGGGCTTCTCCTCCGCGAAAACGACCAACGAAGATAATTATCTATTCCAGAAGTTGTTCCGTCGTGAAATCGGCACCAATAACATTGACCATTGTGCTCGTCTTTGCCATTCCTCTACCGTAACGGGTTTAGAGGCTTCATTCGGTAGTGGGGCAATGACGAATGATATTCCGAGTATCAAGCATTCCGATGTGATTTTTATCATAGGGTCAGACACCAGTTCGGCGCATCCGATCATCGGTTCGCATATCAAACAAGCTATCCAGTCAGGGGCAAGATTGATTGTTGCTGATCCTAAACGTATCGATATGGCGGATCATGCCAACCTGTATGTACGTCATATTCCAGGTACCGATGTGATGTTGTTGAATGCCGTGATGCATCAAATTGTGAAGAACAATTGGCATGATATGGAATACATAGAGCAACGTACCGAAGGTTTTGACCGCTTTATCGAAGAAGTGAGTCAGGAAGCGTATTCGTCTAGTAACGCGGAGTTAGTGACCGGGGTTGCTGCCTACGACATTGAACAGATGGCGAAGATGATCGGCACCGCGAATGTTACCTCTGTGTTCTATTCTATGGGTATTACCCAACATACAACGGGGCATGACAATGTTCGCTCTATTGCCAACTTACAGATGCTGTGTGGCAACGTTGGGGTAGAAGGAGGTGGAATTAACCCATTGCGTGGACAGTCAAACGTACAAGGCTCTTGTGATATGGGGGCGCTACCGACGGATTATCCAGGCTACCAAAAAGTCACCGACCCTGAGGTACAAGCCAAATTTGCTAAAGCGTGGAATAGCGAGCACTTGCCAACAGAAAACGGTAAGACGCTGACAGAGATTATTGACGCGGCTTGTGACGGTGAGATACATGGACTTTATGTGATGGGTGAAAACCCAGTGCTGAGTGATCCAGACCAAGCTCACGTATTGCACGGTCTAAACTCGTTAGACTTCTTAGTGGTGCAAGACATTTTCCTTACTGAAACTGCTGAGCTAGCGGATGTGGTGCTACCGGCGTATTCTTTCGCCGAGAAGTCGGGTCATTTCACCAACACAGAAAGACGTGTACAGAGGTTGCAACCCGCAGTGAAACCACCGGGTCAAGCCCGAGAGGACTGGCAGATCATTCAAGATATTGCCAATGCGATGGGGGGAGATTGGTGCTATCAATCAATTGAAGATATCACGGAAGAGATTGCAGCGGTGACGCCACAGTATCATGGTATACGTTGGCAGAGTGTGGGCAGCAATGGATTACAATGGCCGTGTAACGAAACGAAGCCATTCGGTACTCGAATCATGCATAAAGATCAGTTTGTGCGAGGCAAAGGGGCGATGGCGGCTATTCCGTTTGAGTATGCGGCTGAACTTCCTGATAGCGACTATCCGTTGATTTTGACCACAGGTCGATTGTTGGAGCAGTTCCATACCGGAACGATGACTCGGAAAACCAAAGGACTGGATAACTTGGCAGGCCCTCGGATTATGATTAGCGTTGAAGAGGCTGACCAATTCAATATTGCCAACGGCGAATTGATTAAATTGGTAACACGCCGTGGAGAGATCAGCGCTCCAGCGTTTGTGACTAAGCGTATGCAGGCAGGTGTGGTTTTTGTTCCGTTCCACTTTGCAGAAGCGGCGGCCAACAAACTCACGAATACCGCGACCGATCCGCACGCGAAGATCCCTGAGTTCAAAGTATCAGCGGTAAGACTTGAAAAAGTGCTAGAAACAGTCGATTGAGTGACAATTTTACGATAACCAGTGAAAAAGAGCCTTTTGGCTCTTTTTTTGCGCTAATTTTCCTTGCTAAGAGTGATTTTTGGGAAAAAAATATGCAAAAAAGTGATAAGTGAATCAAATAAAACTGTGATGAAGGTTGCAAAAAGTCCGATAAAAGCCTAAATTGTCATTGTAGTGTAACAAAAGAGGAGATATTACCTATGCATCAAGAAATGATTCAACACTCAACATTCGGTGTAATAAGCCGTACTTGCCTGTTCTCGCTAGGCTCAATCATTGCAGTTCTTGCTCTGATCTAAAATAAGCGTTTTTAGGGGACAGCCCATTAAAGCAAAATATTGCCCATGGGCGTTCCTCTAGACAAACCCTCATCTTTCAACCGCTACCTTGCCACCTTTCCTCTGATTTCGTTTTTTACTTCTTTTTAGCATCATTAGCTATCGCACGCACAATCACAGCAAAACCATCCTAGATAATCCGGTTAAACTTTCGTCACCCTGTCACAGATTAAAATGCAGTTGTATGAATATACCCTTCATTTTACCGACAAAAATGTGACTATTCGCCAATATAATGCTACAAAATCAAACGCAAATTGGTGATAAAAATGTCCACTAAGCCTTAGAATATCGGCTTAGCAGTAAAACCTAAGGAAACAAAATGCAGTTCAGTACCCGAATCTTAGTTGTCGATGATGATGAAGAAATCCGTCTATTGTTGGATGAGTATTTAACTAAAGCAGGATTTATCGTCTCTACGGCTGAAGATGGGGTAGAGATGGAGCTGTTTATCAAAGCGAACGGCTATCCAGATCTTATCTTATTAGATGTTATGTTGCCTGGTGATGATGGCTTTACCTTATGCCAGAGAGTTCGTCGAGACTCGCAAGTGCCTATCATAATGTTAACAGCAGTCTCAGATGAGACCGATCAAATCATTGGTTTAGAAATTGGAGCTGATGATTACATTGCAAAGCCGTTCAGTCCTAGACAACTTATGGCACGTATTAAGGCGCTTTTACGTCGTGTTCATGTGCATGGTGATAAATCGGAAGATCTTCCCCCTAGAGTCATCAGCTTTGGTGATTGGCGTTTGGATACCATAAGCCAACAGTTGAGCAATAAAATAAATCAACGCAGTTATGAAATGACAGGCAACGACTTTGCGATGTTAATGCTGTTTTTATCCAATCCAAATCAGGTTTTGGATCGAGATAGCATTTCAATTGCGACTCGTGGGCGAGAAGCGCTTCCTTATGAGCGAGGTATTGACGTTCAAATTAGCCGTATTCGTAATCGCCTAGGCTCGACCAAAACCTTTCCGCATTACATCAAAACCGTACGTGGCAATGGCTATATATTGGCGGTTCCTGTGGAATATGGGCAATAACGATGGCAGAGCGTGCTCCTTGGTATAAAAGGTTCAGCCCGAACTCGCTGGTTGCTCGAACATTAATTTTGACGCTACTTGCCGTTATCTGTTCTCAAGGCGTGTTAACGGCCATTTGGTATCAAAAAACCAAGCAAGACGAGCTGTCTGGCATCAGAGATATCTCAGCGAGCATGGCGACCATGTTTGCTTCCACCGTCACCTTTTTTCAAAAGTTGCCGATTCGCTATCGTCATATTGTGTTAGATCAGATCCGCAATATGGGCGGAACACGTTTTTTTGTTTCCTTTAACAAAGAGCAATTAATCGTTGAACCGATTGATGATACCCCATTAAAACTGGCATCGGTCGAATCAGTCAGAGGTGTATTGCAAGAGAAACTCCCCAAGATTCAATCTGTTGAGGTGGATTTTTCAAAAGCAGAAAATTTGCGTCTGCTCAAAAACAATATCTATCTGCACGACCTGCCAAAATCATGGGCGCATCATACCTTGACGTTGGGACCACTCGACCCGCCGATACTGGTTGTGCAATTACAGATTAAAGAGGATGAATGGCTATATATTGCAGCATTGTTGCCCTCTCCTTACTTACAGCTAGAGGATAAGCTGCTATCTCAAGACCAAGTGCTGTTTTTGACTTTGTCGACTACTTTGCTGTTAATACTGACTTTCTTATTGGTACGCGCCCAAGTTAAGCCACTTAGGCGCTTAGCGAAAGCAGCGAACCAAATGAGTATGGATATCGATCAGCCTCCATTGAAAGAGCAAGGTGCGTCTGAATTGATCACAGCCACTCGTGCGTTTAACCGTATGCAAACGAGAATTCGCCAATATATTGCCGATCGCGAAACCCTATTTTCGTCCATTTCTCATGATCTAAAAACACCCATTACTCGCCTCAGATTGAGAGCCGAACTGTTAGATGACGATGCCAAAACCGATAAATTTAACCAAGACCTCGATCAGTTGGAGATGATGGTTAAGGGCGCATTACAGTGCGTAAAAGATACAGATTTGCACGAAAACCAACAGCATATCGATCTCAATGAAATGGTTATAAGTGTCATTGAAACCTACAACCAAGAGATCACTAAGGTCGATTTTGTGCCTTCGGAGATAGGTTCTGTGGTGACCAAACCGCTAGCGATGAAAAGGGTACTCAGCAACCTTATCGACAACGCGGTGAAATATGGCGATTATGCTAACGTCAGAATTGAGCGGACGTCAAAATGGATTGTGGTTTCAATTATTGACCAAGGACCCGGTATTCCAGCAGATAAGCTTGAAGCGGTCTTTGAACCTTATGTTCGCCTCGCCAAAGACAAAGAAGGTCATGGATTAGGTTTGGGTATTTGCAAAAGTATCCTGCATGGTTTGGGTGGAGATTTGGTGCTTCGTAATCGAGCTGAAGGCGGTTTGGAAGTGGAAGTTTTCATTGCACCCGATGCGGAAATCTAGCTAACAAGGTTGAGGTCAATCATGATGAAAAACAGTAAGCGGTGTTTATCCATGCTCTATGTTGCTCTCTCCATGGGATGCGGGACGGTATCTGCAAAAAATGTTGAGGTTTTGCACTGGTGGACATCGGGAGGAGAAGCCGAAGCGGCACAGGTTCTCAAACAAACCCTTGAGGAACAAGGGTATCAGTGGCAGGACTTTGCCATTGCAGGTGGTGGTGGCGAAACGGCCATGACCGTATTAAAAACCCGCGCGGTATCGGGTAATCCACCCGAAGCAGCACAAATTAAAGGTCCGGATATTCAAGAGTGGGGCAGACTTGGCTTTCTTGTATCTTTAGATGATGTTTCCCAACAACATCGTTGGGATGAATTGATTCCCGAGGTCATTGCCAACTCGATGAAATATCAATCGCACTATGTTGCTGTGCCTCTTAACATTCATAGAGTGAACTGGCTTTGGGCGAATACGACCTTGCTAAGGGACGTTGGTATTACTCAACCACCGACGACATTGCAGCAGTTTTTTCAGGTCGCAGAGCGAATCAAACAGGCGGGGCATATCCCGTTGGCTCATGGAGGGCAACCTTGGCAGGATGTGACGTTATTTGAAGTGATTGCTTTGGATGTATTGGGTCCTGAAATGTATCGACAGGCTTTCGTTGATAATCGTATGGACGTACTGAGTGGCGAGCATATGGTCGAGGTGTTTACCCAATTTAAGCGCATGCATGACTACATTGATCCCAACTATCGCGGTCGTGATTGGAACGTTGCCACTGCGATGGTGATCCAAGGTAAAGCGGCGATGCAACTCATGGGAGATTGGGCGAAAGGCGAATTTATTGCCGCGGGTAAAAAACCGGGAATCGACTACTTATGTGTCCCTGCATTGGGCACAACGAATGAGTTTTCTTACAATGTTGATAGTTTTGCGTTTTTTGAAATGTCACGGGATATCGACACACAAGCACAAAAAGCATTGGCAAACACCATTTTTGAGCCGGAATTTCAAAAGAAGTTTAATCGTACCAAGGGTTCAATCCCGATTCGAAGTGATATCTCGTTGGACTCTTTTGATAGTTGTGCCAAAGCCTCAAAACAAGCATTTATGGAAGCTGAGCGTTTAGGGGGGCTAGTGCCGAGTATGTCTCAAGGTATGTCGACCACAACCTATGTGCAAAGCGCCATTTTTGAGGTTGTCTCCGATTTCTTTAATAATCCAGACGGCGACCCAGAGCAGGCGGCACAAGCTCTTGCAAAAGCAGTCAATGCCGCTCTTTAGAAGTGAAGACCAACCAATGTGAGGTGAATATCAATATCGGCGTTATGATTACACCTCTTCATCAATAAAACGTCCATGCGTCTTTCTTGGATCCGGTTGTGTTCTGCGCTCGTAAAGTACCCTTTTACTGGTTTGGCGTCGTCGCTCAGTTGTGCCCCTTTGTTCCACGTAATATATTCCATCGATTTCAACCGTTTCTGAAATATAGGGAACCTTTGTTTTTTCGCCCATCGTCCTTTCCCCCTGTATGCGGATAGTTGATCGTCTCGTTGCATACACCTAGTTAAATTATAGAAGAGCTAAGTCACAGTACGAATCGAAATCATGACAAAATCTAGCTCTCCATGTTAACGCTATGATTTTGTGTTAAATGATCACGGTAACTTTTTTCATTTATTTGTTTTATAGGTCACGAAGTGAGCAATAACGCTGGGATGAAAGATAGAAACCGCTGATTAGAAATCAGAGCAAGCTCACTTTTTCAGCACTTGAGCAAAAAAAGCCATTCACTTGCTTGAAAAAAACGTTATTGTCCCCATGTTAGTTGGGTGTTTGGTGAATTTATTCGTGTTTTACTGAGTCACGTTTAGCGAGTAATTAGCGACAAATCGAGCAAATGCGAGCAACTCGACTCGACAGCCTAGAGCTTGATCGCTAGAATGTCGCGTCTGAAATTTTGTCCTGAGGCTAATCGGAGATGCCTTTAACCCGTTGAGCATTGCTTCAAGGGAATAAAGACGTCACTCATTAGTTCGGCCATTGACCTTGTTAACGACAAGCGGTCGATGCTCATTTTTAAGAAAGTGCAAATTTGCACTAACAAGGATGAAGCGGAAATATCGTGATGATATGGAAGCTCATACGCTCAGCCAACACTGAGCCAAACTGAGGTTTATACAATGCAAGTTACTGTTGAAACTCTAGAGGGCCTAGAGCGCCGTCTTAACATTACTGTTCCTGCTTCAAACATCGAAGATGCAGTGACAGCTGAACTACGCAACATCGCTAAGAACCGTCGTTTTGATGGCTTCCGTAAAGGCAAAGTGCCAATGAAAATGGTTGCGCAAATGTACGGCAAAGCAGTACGCCAAGACATTATGGGTGAAGTAATGCAACGCCACTTCATCGAAGCGATTGTCGCAGAGAAAATCAACCCTGCTGGTGCACCTACTTTTGCTCCTGTTGAAAACAATGAAGGTCAAGACCTAGTTTTCACTGCAACTTTTGAAGTTTACCCAGAAGTAGAACTAAAAGGTCTAGAAAACATCGTTGTTGAAAAACCAGCAACTGAAGTTAACGCAGCTGACGTTGACGAGATGATCGAAACTCTACGTAAGCAACAAGCGACTTGGACTGAAGTTGAAGAAGCTGCAGAAGATGGTAAGCGTGTTACTATCGATTTCGTTGGTTCTATCGACGGTGAAGAGTTTGAAGGCGGTAAAGCTGAGAACTTCCCTCTAGAAATGGGCGCAGGTCGTATGATTCCTGGTTTTGAAGACGGTATCCAAGGTAAAACTGCGGGTATGGAATTCGAAATCGACGTTAACTTCCCTGAAGAATACCACGCAGAAAACCTAAAAGGTAAAGCGGCTAAATTCCAAATCAAAGTAAGCAAAGTAGAAGCTCAAGAGCTTCCTGAGCTAACGGATGATTTTGTTGCTAAGTTCGGTGTTGCTGAAGGCGGTGTTGACGCACTTAAAGCTGAAGTACGCAAGAACATGGAGCGTGAGCTTAAGCAAGCAATCAAGAACCGCATCAAAGAGCAAGCTCTCGACGGTCTAGTTGAGCAAAACGACATTGACGTACCATCTGCACTTGTTGATCAAGAGATCGGTGCACTACGTCAACAAGCTGCACAACGCTTTGGTGGTAACCCAGAAGCGGCTGAGCAACTTCCACGTGAACTGTTCGAAGAGCAAGCGAAGCGTCGCGTTGTTGTTGGTCTTCTTCTAGGTGAAGTGATCAAGTCTGAAGAGCTAAAAGCTGACGACGAAAAAGTGAAAGCACTTATCTCTGAAATGGCAACAGCCTACGAAGATCCATCAGAAGTTATTGCTTACTACGAGCAAAACCCACAAATGATGGACAACATGCGTAATGTTGCACTGGAAGAGCAAGCAATTGATGCTATCCTAGCTAAAGCACAGGTTTCTGACAAAGAAGTGAGCTTTGGCGAGCTAATGAACCAGCAACCAGCTCAATAAGCATTATCTGGTGTAGAAGGTTGACTTAACGTCACTTTCTCTGCTAACAATGGTCCGTATGGTATCTATCATCCGGGCCATTTATTTTAGGGACATAAGAATATGAGCAACCAAGAAAACAACGCAATGTCGCCAATTATGAACGCGTTAGTACCTATGGTAGTTGAACAAACTTCTCGTGGTGAACGCTCTTACGATATTTTTTCGCGATTACTAAAAGAACGAATCATTTTCTTGACCGGTCAAGTGGAAGACAACATGGCAAACCTTGTGGTTGCCCAGCTACTTTTCCTAGAATCAGAAAATCCAGACAAAGACATTTTCCTATACATCAACTCACCAGGTGGCAGTGTCACTGCAGGTATGTCGATTTATGACACCATGCAGTTTATTAAACCAAACGTGAGCACGCTATGTACGGGTCAAGCTTGCTCAATGGGTGCATTCCTGTTAGCTGGCGGTGCGCCGGGTAAACGCTTTGCGCTGCCAAATTCACGCGTGATGATTCACCAACCGCTAGGTGGTTTCCAAGGTCAAGCATCGGATATTCAAATCCACGCGCAAGAGATCCTGACCATCAAGGAAAAACTCAATAAACTATTGGCGGAGCACACAGGTCAACCGCTCGATATTATTGAAAAAGATACCGATCGTGACAACTTCATGTCAGCGGCACAAGCTGCGGAATATGGAATCATTGATCAAGTGTTAACCCACCGCGGTTAATCATAAAAGCTATTGCAGTGTATTTTCTGGTAGGACGCCCTTGAAATGTAAATTCTCGGGCGCATTTTGTTAGAAATTGATATACACTCAAAACATAGAAAGTAAGGCTAAGAGGTTAGCGAATGACAGATAAAAGCAAAGAGAGCGGCAATGGTAAGCTTCTATACTGCTCTTTCTGTGGTAAAAGTCAGCATGAAGTTCGCAAGCTAATCGCGGGTCCTTCCGTTTACATTTGTGATGAATGTGTGGATTTATGCAATGACATTATCCGCGAAGAAATCAAAGATGTGCTGCCGAAGAAAGAGTCTGAAGCGTTACCTGCGCCTAAGGAAATTCGAGCACACCTAGACGATTATGTAATCGGTCAAGACTATGCGAAGAAAGTGCTCTCCGTAGCGGTTTACAATCACTATAAGCGCTTGCGCAACGGTGATACCACTGCTGACGGCGTTGAGTTAGGTAAGAGTAATATTCTGCTTATCGGCCCAACAGGTAGTGGTAAAACACTACTGGCAGAGACGCTTGCTCGTTTCCTTGATGTACCTTTCACCATGGCAGATGCAACCACGCTAACAGAAGCGGGTTATGTCGGCGAAGATGTGGAAAACATCATTCAGAAACTGCTTCAAAAGTGTGACTACGATGTAGCGAAAGCTGAGCGTGGCATTGTTTATATCGACGAAATTGACAAGATTTCTCGTAAAGCTGAAAACCCATCGATTACTCGTGATGTATCCGGTGAAGGTGTTCAGCAGGCATTGCTCAAACTTGTAGAAGGCACCATTGCTTCTGTTCCACCTCAAGGTGGTCGTAAGCACCCTCAACAAGAGTTTTTGCAAGTCGACACATCAAAGATTCTCTTCATCTGTGGCGGTGCATTTGCCGGTCTAGATAAAGTAATCGACCAACGTGTAGCAACGGGTACTGGTATTGGTTTTGGCGCGGAAGTTCGTTCTAAAGATGAAACCAAGACAGTGGGTGAGCTATTCACTCAAGTCGAGCCAGAAGATTTGGTGAAATATGGTTTGATACCAGAATTCATCGGTCGTCTACCCGTTACGACGACACTGACTGAACTTGATGAAGATGCTCTGATTCAGATCCTTAACGAACCAAAGAATGCTCTAACCAAGCAGTACGGCGCGTTATTTGATCTTGAAGGTGTCGAACTTGAGTTCCGTGAAGATGCTCTACGCGCGATTGCTAAGAAAGCAATGGAACGTAAGACGGGTGCTCGTGGTTTACGCTCTATCCTTGAGGGTGTGCTGCTTGAGACCATGTACGAGTTGCCTTCTGTAACGGATGTGAGCAAGGTAGTGATTGACGAAAGCGTGATTAACGGTGAGTCAGAACCTTTGCTTCTTTACACCAACAGTGACAATCAAGTCGCTGGCGCTGAGTAAGCACTCAACACGTCTTTAACAACAAAGGAGGTATTATTACCTCCTTTTTTATTTCTTTTATTGAATCCGATAAATAAGCCCCCATATACAAAACAATAAGACAAAGCGGAAGAGAGAAGAATATGAACTTGGAACGTTCCGAGCGTATAGAAATCCCGGTATTGCCTCTGCGCGACGTTGTGGTCTACCCACACATGGTTATTCCTCTGTTTGTTGGCCGCGAAAAGTCGATCAGTTGCTTAGAAGCAGCGATGGACAACGATAAACAAGTGCTGCTTGTTGCCCAAAGAGAAGCCGACACAGAAGAACCAAAAATTGAAGATCTGTTTACCACAGGTACGGTCGCGACGATTTTGCAACTCCTCAAGTTGCCAGATGGTACGGTAAAAGTACTTGTTGAAGGTCAACAGCGCGCCAAGATCAACAGCTATAGCGATGAAGAGTACTTCGTTGCCGATGCAGAATACTTGGTCACTAAAGAATTAGATGATAGAGAAGAAGAAGTGATTGTTCGCAGCGCGATTGATCAGTTTGAAGGCTTTATCAAGCTCAACAAAAAAATCCCACCAGAGGTACTGACTTCCCTAAGCGGTATCGATGATGCGGCGCGCCTTGCAGATACCATTGCAGCCCACATGCCTCTTAAACTGACGGACAAGCAACAAGTTCTCGAACTGCTTGATGTGACTCAGCGCCTTGAATTTTTGATGGGGCAAATGGAATCTGAAATCGACCTATTGCAAGTCGAGAAACGCATCAGAGGTCGCGTTAAAAAGCAGATGGAAAAATCGCAACGCGAGTACTATCTGAATGAACAAATGAAGGCTATCCAGAAAGAGTTGGGTGACCTCGATGACGCGCCTGATGAATTTGAAGCTCTGAAAAAGAAAATTGAAGAGTCGAAAATGCCAGCAGAAGCAAAAGAGAAGACAGAGCAAGAGCTTCAGAAGCTTAAGATGATGTCTCCTATGTCTGCAGAAGCGACGGTGGTGCGCAGTTATATCGACTGGATGGTCGGCGTGCCATGGGCAAAACGCTCTAAAGTGAAAAAGAATCTTGCAAAAGCAGAAGAGACTCTTAACGCAGACCACTATGGCTTAGAACGCGTAAAAGAACGTATTCTCGAGTATTTGGCGGTTCAAAATCGCATTAATAAACTCAAAGGCCCGATTCTTTGTTTGGTTGGTCCTCCCGGTGTTGGTAAGACTTCGCTAGGTCGCTCTATTGCTTCAGCGACAGGACGTAAATACACACGTATGGCGCTGGGTGGTGTGCGTGATGAAGCGGAAATCCGTGGTCACAGAAGAACCTATATTGGTTCAATGCCAGGCAAACTGATTCAAAAAATGTCTAAGGTCGGCGTAAAGAACCCACTGTTCTTACTCGATGAGATCGACAAAATGGCTTCAGATATGCGTGGTGATCCATCGTCAGCACTGCTTGAGGTTCTCGATCCTGAGCAAAACAATGCGTTTAACGATCACTACCTAGAAGTTGACTACGATCTGTCAGACGTGATGTTTGTTGCTACCTCAAACTCAATGAACATCCCAGGTCCGTTACTCGATCGTATGGAAGTGATTCGTCTTTCTGGTTATACCGAAGATGAAAAGCTCAATATCGCCAAAAGACACTTAGTGTCTAAGCAGGTTGAGCGTAATGGACTGAAAGCGCATGAAATCGACATTGAGGATTCGGCCATTATTGGCATCATCCGCTATTACACTCGTGAAGCGGGTGTTCGTAGCCTTGAGCGAGAAATTTCTAAGATTTGTCGTAAGGCGGTTAAGAACATCTTGTTGGACGCAGAACTCAAGCAGGTCGTGGTCACAGGTCAGAACCTGAAAGAATATTTAGGCGTGCAGCGTTTCGATTTCGGCAAAGCGGATGATCGCAACCGTATTGGTCAAGTTGTGGGTCTTGCGTGGACCGAAGTGGGCGGTGATTTACTGACCATTGAAACTGAGTCGATGGCAGGTAAGGGTAAATTGACCCAAACTGGCTCTCTCGGTGATGTCATGCAAGAGTCTATTCAGGCGGCGATGACCGTTGTGAGAAGTCGAGCTGAAAAGCTAGGTATTAACGCGGATTTCTATGAAAAGCGTGATATTCACGTTCACGTACCAGAAGGCGCAACCCCGAAAGATGGACCAAGTGCGGGTATCGCAATGTGTACCGCTCTGGTTTCTAGTTTGACGGGTAATCCAGTTAAAGCCGACGTTGCAATGACTGGTGAGATCACCCTGCGTGGTGAAGTTCTGCCTATCGGTGGTCTGAAAGAGAAGCTACTTGCAGCCCATCGCGGCGGCATCAAAACGGTACTGATTCCAAAAGACAATGAGCGTGATTTGGAAGAGATTCCTGATAACGTTATCGCCGATCTTAAAGTGATTCCGGTGCAGTGGATCGACGAAGTACTTGAAGTTGCTCTCGAGCGTCCACCACTTGGCGTGGTTTTTGAGCCAGCAAAATAGTGATGCGCACCAAATTTAAGTAAAAGAATTACGCTGATAAGTAAAAAAAGCTTGTCAGCGTTTTTTTGTGGCACTAACGTTAGCAATGCAACTCGAACCCTTGTGCTGCAAGGCTTTGAGTAATTGACTACGAGAATGGAACAAACGTTACCTCGAAATAAAAAATAGAGTGGTAACATTAAGGGGAAACACAGTGAATAAAACACAATTAGTGGAAAAAATCGCAGAAAACGCTGACCTATCTAAAGCATCAGCAGGACGCGCTCTAGATGCATTTGTCGAAGCAGTAACAACGTCTCTAAAAGATGACGACCAAGTTGCTCTAGTTGGCTTTGGTACATTTAGCGTACGTACTCGTGCAGCACGTACTGGTCGTAATCCAAAGACGGGTGATGAGATTCAAATCGCTGAAGCTAAAGTACCCGCGTTCAAAGCAGGTAAAGCACTTAAAGACGCTTGCAACTAATCTATTGGTTAACAATTAGACGTTCAAGCGGCGAATCATCGCGAAAAGTCGAACCTTTTTAAATTATGCGCATCTTACTGATGCGCATTTCTTTTTCTGATATTATCCGTTTCAGTTGAAGAGAATCCTTCCTATCTGGAGAGTAACAAAATTATGATGGAGCGAATTCGCGAAGGCGTTAACAGCATCGCGGTTAAAATTATCCTAGGACTTATCATCCTGTCTTTTGTATTTGCAGGTGTCGGTAGCTACATCGCCGGCGGTAATGCAAATACCGCTGCTATAGTTGGCGGAACTGAAATCGGCCGCGGTGACCTTGAACAAGCTTATCAAAACGAACGTGATCGTATGCAAGCTCAATTGGGCGAGTATTTCTCAACGTTACTTGCTGACCCGAGCTATGTGGCATCACTTCGTAAATCCGTGCTTGATCGTATGATTAACGATGTTCTTCTAGAGCAATACGCACAATCTCTTGGCTTGCGTATTGGTGACGAACAAATTCGTCAAATGATACTAGAAATGCCTCAGTTCCAAAGCAACGGTCAATTTGATTCAGAAATTTATCAAGCGACTCTACGTCGTGCTGGTTTCAGTGCAGACAGCTTTGCAGAATATTTGCGCCGTGATCTGGTGCGTACCCAACTGTTAAGTGCTATCCAAAGTAGTGAGTTTGCTCTTCCAAATGAAGTGAAACTACAAGGTGAGTTGCTGACTCAGACTCGCGAAGTCAGAACCTTTACACTGCCTCTTAAGCAGTTTGCAGAGCAAATGGAACTGACTACCGAAGAAGTGGATAAATATTATCAAGATCATGCTGAGCAATATACCCGCCCTGAGCAGGTGAAAATCGCCTACATCGAGATCTCTGCGGAAGCTTTAAAACAGAACATTCAAGTTTCTGATGAACAAGTGCAGCAATACTATCAAGAGAACATTTCCAAGTACTCAACCTCTGAGCAGCGCGAAGTGAGCCACATCTTGGTTCAAGGTGATGACGAAGCTAAAGCACAAGCTATCCTTGATGAACTGAATGCTGGTGCAGACTTTGCTGCGCTTGCTAAAGAAAAATCAGAAGACATTGGTAGCTCAGAAGAGGGCGGTTCCCTAGGTTGGATTGAGCGTGATGTTATGGACCCAGCATTTGAAGAAGCGGCATTCGCTCTGAAAAACGTTGGTGACCATACCGGTCTAGTGAAGTCTGATTTCGGTTATCACATCATCCAACTTGATCAAGTCAAAGCATCGGAAACTAAACCGTTAGCGGAAGTGAAAGATGAAATTGTTGCTGAATTGAGAGATCAACTCGCGGTAGATGAATTCTACAACCTACAAAGTGAACTTGAAAAAGTTGCGTTTGAATTCCCAGACTCTTTAGAAGATGCTGCTCAAGCGACGGGTCAGTCAGTGCAAACTACGGATTTTGTTTCTCAAGCCGATGCGCCACAAGTGCTGCAATCTTCAGCCGTTATGCAAGCGATCGATAGCCCTGAAGTGAAAGAAGATGGCTTGAACTCAGAAGTGCTGGAAGTTGCGCCTGAACATATCGTTGTGGTTCGTGTTGAAGACCTACGTCCTGAAACCGTTTTGCCATTGGATGAAGTAAAAACTCGTGTAGAAACTGAGTTAGCGAACATCAAAGGTGAGCAAGCTGCGATGGAACTGGCGGTTGAGTTAGTGAACAGTCTAAAACAAGGTCAGCTAGAAATCCTTGCGGAGAACCAGCTTGAGTTTGGTGAGCCAGAAGTGATTGATCGTAACTCACCGATTGCTCAATCTGTTTTTGCGATGGCTAAGCCGCAAGAAGGTGAAACGTCTTACACCCAAACTAAAGATCAGTTGGGTGATGTCGTGATTATTGCGCTTGATAAAGTGACCAATGACTATGACGAAAGCTATAACCAGCAAATTGGTGAACAAGCAGAGCGTTTTTCTACAGAACGTGACCTGACAGCCGTACTTGCTATCCTAAGAAGTAACACCGATATCGAATATTTCATTAGTGAATAATTCGAGCATCCTAGTTTAGGACTGCAATTAATAAGTTACTCAAAACGGACCCTTTTTAGGGTCCGTTTTATTTTATCGGTGATCTTCTTTTCTTCATGTATGAGCAGGGTAATTTAACCATTCCAGTCAATCTAATATGAGGAATATGGTATGAAAACCTTACTGACGTTTATCGCTTCTTTTCTGTTTGTGTTTGCACCGATAACGCTCCATGCTGAAACGACCAATGACAAGTATGAGGGAATAGAAATAACGGTTAACATTAACACTGCAGGTGTCGAGGAGTTAGCCGAACTATTGCAAGGTATCGGACCCGCAAAAGCCAAAGATATTGTTGAATATCGCGAGAAAAACGGAGATTTTCAATCCGCAGACGAACTCACGGCGATCAAAGGCATCGGAAGTGCAACTGTGAGTAACAATCGAGATAGGATTCAGTTGTAGGGCTTGTATTGACGTTGCTGGTAGTATTGATACCCCTGCAATAATATCGCCAACGTCAATCCTGTTATCGCGCCGATTAGATGAGCTTCAATGGCAACATTGGCTTGAATGAGTTTAGCTGTACTTTCAGGCGCGCCCTGAATTTGCTCTAGAGCGACTTTACCTATGACACCAATGACGAGTAGCCAACTCGATTGTCTGCCCTGTAGCGCTTCTCTGAGAGCGAGAAAGGCAAATAAAGCGTGTAATATACCGGAAAGTCCCAAGTAAATTTGTATCTCACTAACAAATATACCTAATCCAATGGTGACAGCGCTAAATGAAGTCACTCCAGCAAACATTGCGCTACTCGGTCGAAACAGGAAACAGATGACCCAAACGCTCGCTAGGTTTAAGCAAAGGTGAGTAACATTGGTGTGAGTAAAGTTTCCTGTTACTATGCGCCACCACTGACCAGATAAAATTTGCTCACGACTCCACTCAGCGATCGCTTGCAGAGCCGGAAATTGAAGCAAAATACACACTAAACTGAATAATGTAAGCCTCAAAGCGAAAAGTCTATCCATGTCTCGATATTGTCCAAACTGTCTAAAAGCGGGTGACGCTTGTTTCTGTCGCTGGATACAGCCACTCACAAGTCAAATTGAGTTGATTATATTGCAACATCCAAGTGAAGAGAAACGTCCCTTGGGAACAGCGCGTATTCTATCTCTATCCTTGCATAATGCGCGACTGTTTGTTGGCGAAGACTTTAGCGAGCATCAACCCTTGCTCGAACTTATCAACGACCCTGCATACCAAACCGTGGTCTTATATCCTACTGCTGATTCTTCTAGCATCGCGCAACGGGAGATGGGCGATGATAGCTTGCCTTTACGGGTCATCTTGATTGATGGGACCTGGAAGAAAGCCTATAAAATGTGGAATATCAACCATTGGCTACATGAATTACCACAGATTCACTTACCCGAGGCATTAGAAGGTGACTACCGGATACGCAAAGCACCTAAGGCGAATGCGTTATCAACGGTTGAAGCGGGCTATCATTTGTTGTCTCTGCTGCAACCAGAGTTGGATTTTAAGCCACTATTAACCACCTTTGAGCAAATGATCGAGTATCAGATTAAGCGCATGCCGCCTGAAGTTTATCAGCGTAATTACGGCGACAAATAGTTTTTCGCTTTAGCTATACCAGTGATCGTTATACCAGTTATCCCAGCGATGAAATTGAAAATAGCTGAGAGTGCATCTTTTGCGCATAGCCATCCGTCATAGCCGAGATATAGTCAGCGATGACGCGCGTTCCGTGGTCTTGAGTTTCACAAGCATTGAGCCATAACGCCTTGGTTGATTCTGGCAGCAAGCGCTCAGGGTCTGCATTGAAAGCTTGAAATAGATCCATGATGATCTGTTGACCTTTGTATTCAACGATCTGGACTCTTGGTACTTGAATAACGTATTGGCTGACAAAGTTTTTTAATATATCCAATACCTTAGCCATCTCCACATCTAAATAGGCGTTGTAGCTTAGAAGCTCATCTTCAAAATCGGCATCGGGCACCTTTGAGATATGAATATTGGTCAGTAAGGCATTCACAATCCCGCCAATCGCATCTTTTCTTTGATAGTGTTTTCCGGAAAACAAAAGTTCGGTGATCGAGTCGATATAATTAGAAAGCCAGGTACAGGTTTCATTTTTTAGCGCCTGTGCGGCATTTTCAATCCACATCTCTTTGGTGACTAAATCGAGTACGATGGCATCTTCTAGATCGTGAACCCCGTAGGCAATGTCATCCGCGAGCTCCATAATCGAACAATCTAGAGACTTGAACTTGGTTTTTTTATGGCAATAAGGCGATGGATCAAGGGCTGGCTTTAATTGCTGGAATTGCACACTATCTTGTGAGTTGATCGGCTCAAATACCCAATTAAATGGCTGGACATCGGCATCATAGATCCCCTTGGCAGGCATCCAATGCTTAGCTTTGATTTGTCTGGGGCTAGACACGGATTCGTGCTGTTTGTCAGCCCGACAGTGGCTTAACATACTTGGGTATTTCATCAATCCCAATATGGTACGTCGGGTTAGGTTCATGCCATGTTTCTCGGTATAGGGCTCTAACTGAGTGACGATCCGAAAGGTTTGTGCGTTGCCCTCAAAGCCACCGTATTCTCGCATCATGTAGTTAAGCGCGATTTCACCGCCATGACCAAACGGCGGGTGACCAATATCATGGGCGAGGCACAACGCTTCGATGAGAGCATCGCAGGGAAGCAAAGGAGTGAATTCAGGTTGTTTCTGTTTTAGATGAGCGACAATTCCAGAGCCGATTTGAGCCGCCTCCAAAGAGTGGGTTAACCGGGTGCGATGAAAGTCATTGCTGCCAGTGCCGTGTACTTGGGTTTTGGCTTGCAAGCGACGAAATGCCGCCGAATGAAGGATTCTAGCGCGGTCCCGTTGATAAGGGTTCCTTTGGTCATCTCGTCTTAGTTTGTGTTCGTTGCTGTGTCTTTGGTGCCAAAATTCACTGGGTTCTTGATACATCTAGACTTCCTTCATATCTTTCTTCACATCGTTTTTACATGGTTTGTCACATCGTTAAGCGGCTCAGTTAACTGATTTCGTCGAGGGATAATTCAAAGCTGGCGGCAAAAGTTTGGAGAAAGTAATCCATCTCGGGTGTCCTTTTGTCTGCCAAGGTTTTTTCTAAGCGTCTTTTAGCAAGGGCAAACTCATGATTGCCTGCACTCAGTTCTTCTAGGCATTTGAGATAGGCACATATCGAGTCCGCTTGTTTGACGATTTGCCGATCTTCTTCGTGGCTATAGTCGGATATTAAGAAAGGCTTAAAATCCTCTTGCAGCTCTTCTGGCAACATGGAGATCAGTTTCTCTTCTGCGGCCGTCTCAATCTTCTTATATTCTTTGGCGATATCAGGATTAAAGTATTTGACTGGTGTGGGTAAATCACCGGTTAATACTTCACTGACATCATGGTACATGGCCAAGATCGCGATACGTTCAGGGTGAGTATTGCCCGCAAACTTTTTGTTTTTGATGATGGCCAATGCGTGAGCGACGAACGCCACTTGTAGGCTGTGCTCGGAAATGTTTTCGGTTGAGATGGAGCGCATTAATGGCCAGCGTTGAATCAGTTTCATACGGGCCAAGTGGGCAAAAAAGTGGCTTTGTTTCATTGGCGACTATCCTTAGAGCTAAAAAAACAACACACGCTCGAAAGCGTGTGTTTAAGAATAGGCGTTAACGTGATGATATGAAAGCGTTATTGGCTATATGTCGACAAGAATCGCTCAAAGCGTCCAATCGCCATTTCCAAATCTTCCACATGGGGAAGGGTGACGATACGGAAATGGTCTGGTTTCGGCCAGTTAAAGCCCGTGCCTTGCACCATCAGGACTTTCTCTTGTTTTAAGAAGTCCAGTACCATGCGTTGGTCATCGACGATATTGTATTTTTTGGTGTCGATTTTCGGGAATAGATACATAGCACCTTTCGGTTTGACACAACTGATACCCGGAATTTGAGTGATTAGCTCAAAAGCCTTATCTCTCTGTTCCAGTAATCGACCTCCAGGCAGGATGAGTTCATTGATACTTTGATAGCCCCCTAATGCGGTCTGAATGGCGTGCTGCATAGGCACGTTGGCACACAAACGCATAGAGGCGAGCATTTCCAACCCATTGATATAGCCAGTGGCCAGTTCTTTCGGACCCGTTAGGAACATCCATCCGCCACGGAAGCCACAAACACGGTAGGCTTTTGATATGCCGTTAAAAGTCATCACCAAGACGTCGTCCGTCAATGTGGCGACCGAAGTATGAGTCGCACCGTCATAGAGAACTTTGTCGTAGATCTCATCCGCGAAGATAATCAACTTGTGTTGACGCGCAATCTCAACGATTTCTAATAAGAAATCACGGCTATAGACCGCACCGGTTGGGTTGTTTGGATTGATAAGAACAATACCCCGTGTTTTTGGGGTAATCTTGCTCTTGATATCCTCAAGATCGGGATACCAATCGGCTTGTTCATCACAGATATAATGGACAGCTTTTCCGCCCGACAATGAAACGGCTGCCGTCCAAAGTGGGTAATCAGGAGCGGGAACCAACATTTCATCGTTGTTGTTCAGCAAGGCTTGCATTGCCATTACAATAAGCTCAGAAACACCATTACCAATATAGACATCTTCAACGTCTAGGGTGTGTATCCCTTTGCGCTGATAATGTTGAACCACGGCCTTGCGGGCTGAATATATACCCTTGGAATCGCAATAACCTTGAGAAGTCGGGAGATTACGGATGACATCGACCAAAATTTCATCAGGAGCATTGAAACCAAATGGGGCGGGGTTGCCAATGTTGAGTTTCAGGATTTTATGTCCCTCTTCTTCCATTCTTTTAGCATGTTTGAGTACAGGACCCCTAATGTCGTAGCAGACATTATCGAGTTTTGACGACATCTCGATATTTTTCATTGCTTGATTCCTAGAAAGTAGTCATTATTTTTACCAAGTTACACTAATTTGGCGTTTTATAGAATAAAAATCTGTAGCTCAGATGGCGAGCAATAGCAAAGGTGTGTTCATAAAATCAATGAGTTAGTCGTTTGCTATACTGAGGGCATCCGCTCAACGTTATCATTGTTAGCTGCACATGAACCCTAAACTGGCGACTTGAGTATAACGAGAAAGCTCGCATCTTTAGGTTGTGTAGTCAGATAGACTTGATCTCAAGAGGCAGTATACTTAGAGTACTCGGTGATAACCCTTTATGGTAACAGTAAAAATCTTAGTTTTGAGGTTGATTTGTCTCAATTAAAACACGTCATTTCACAGCTTATCGAGCAGATTAAAACGGCCCCGACTGGAGTTCGCCGTTTGGAACTTGCGCTCTCTTCGGCTCCAACAGTGGGTATGATCGATTGGCTCGAGGCTCAACCGCATTTTCCAAAATTTTATTGGCAGACGAGAGATGCAAGGGAAGAGGTGGTTGCACTTGGTCAACTACACACCTTCAGCGATCCAGCGCCAGCCTACACAATTTTGGCCGAAAACCAGAGGGTTTGGGGCGGGCGTTCTTTTGATGGTCAGACGGATAAAAATCCTCGCTGTATGTCGGCGCTGTTTTTTTTGCCTCAGATAGAACTTATCCGTATAGACCACCAATGGTATCTTGCCGCTAATATTGGTTTAAACAAGCAGGTGACAATACAAGCGTTATCGCAGCTGATAGCTGAAACGGTTGAGTTGACGCCACTGTCTAACGAAGTCGTCGCCTGTCATCACACACCAGAGCGTAAACAATGGCAAACGTTGGTCGATGATGCGCTCGACAATATTTGTGCGCAGAAGTTTGAGAAAGTCGTGCTGGCAAGAAAAACGGAAATTCACTTGTCCTCATCAATGACCGGGGCTCAGTTTCTTAAAGCCAGTGTTCTGGCTAATCACAACAGCTTTCACTTTTTGATGTCCCTGTCTAAGAGCCACTGTTTTATTGGCTCAACGCCTGAGCGTTTATATCGTCGTATCGATAGGGATTTGGAGACAGAAGCGCTGGCTGGAACCATTGGTCGTGGTGACAGTGCATCGCAAGATTTAGAGTTAGCCAATTGGTTGACTCAAGACGTCAAAAACGTGAATGAAAATCAATATGTCGTTGATGATGTCATTACTAGTTTACAGCCATTCTCGGAGTCGGTAGTGGTCGATAATACCTGCCAGTTGGTGCGTTTGCGCAGCGTACAACATCTAAAAAGAAGTATCAGTGCGGTGTTGCAACCTGGAATCAATGGCGTGCAATTATTAAAAGCATTACAGCCGACGGCTGCGGTCGCCGGTTTACCGCGCCAACAAGCCCTGGAATATATCGCTCAGCATGAGCCTTTTGCGCGAGGTTGGTACGCAGGTTCTGTCGGCTATCTCAGTCATAAAAAGGCGGAGTTTTGTGTCTCTATTCGAAGTGCGATGGTGTCAGGAAGACAATGCCAATTGTTTGCTGGAGCAGGGATTGTCCCCGGGTCGGTCGCCGAGCATGAATGGCATGAACTGGATAAGAAAATGCAAACATTACTGAGCTTAATTTCGGATAATCCATACCTTGGAGTGGCTTCATGAGTCAGCAGCAAGCGGTTTTAAATCGTATTTGGACAGCAACGCTCATTGAAGAACTGTATCGACAAGGAGTAAGGCATGTTTGTATCGCACCAGGCTCACGCTCCACACCATTAACACTGGAAGCCGCAAAACATCCGGATTTGACCATACATACCCATTTTGATGAACGCGGATTAGGCTTTTTGGCGCTCGGTATTGCCAAAGTGACTGAGCAAGCGGTGGCTGTGATTGTCACGTCTGGAACCGCCGTCGCCAATTTACTGCCCGCGGTCGCCGAGTCTAATCTGACCCGAGAGCGGCTTATCTTGCTGACCGCGGATAGACCGGTTGACCTGATTGGATGTGGTGCCAATCAAGCGATTGATCAACAAAACGTGTTTACCCACCATGTTACCAGCCATCTTTTTCTGCCCAGCCCAACTACTCAGGTAAGTCTTAATTGGTTATTAACCAGTTTGGACCACACCATTGCCCAACAGCAGCAACTCGGTGGCAGTATTCACATTAATTGTCCTTTCCCCGAACCATTATATGGCGATGATGCCGGTCAACAGTTTGCCTCATACACCGAGACCGTGAGTGCTTGGCGTTGCTCCGATAGCGTGTATAGCCACCGCTTTGTCGCGGATAGATTGAATTTGGCTACCTTACCGCACTGGCAAAAACTCGTGCAAAGTAAAGGCGTGATCGTCGTTGGTAATCTGGACAAGAAAAACGCTCAAGCCGCTCGTGACTTTGCATTGAAACTGGGATGGCCAGTGCTGTGTGATCCGCAAAGTGGCGTTAGCGATAAGTGGCAGAGCTATGATATTTGGCTGCGAAATACCGATGCCAATCGAATGCTGTCTCAAGCCAATATGATTGTGCAATTTGGTAGCCAATTGGTTTCTAAGCGTTTGTTGGTGTGGATAAAGCAACAAGTCTTGTCCGGCTGTGCGTATGCGTTGATTTGTCCTCAGCGAGACAATCTCAACCCCGACCATTTACCGCAGACGCATTGGCAGCTTTCAGCAACGGATTTTGTTAGTCACTATCAATCAGGCGAAGAGCAGAGTGAGCATTTCGCTTGGGCTGAGGCATTAACGGAGGCGGCACAAAAAACGCGAGCGTGTTATCAACCATCGCAAGCGTTAACGGAGCTTGATGTTGCGCTATCGGTGGAATCTCTCCCGGTATCGACACAGCTGTTTATCGGCAATAGCATGATTGTCCGTTTGTTGGATATGTTGGTAAAAGTGCCTGAGTTATCGGTGTTTTCCAATCGCGGCGCATCGGGGATTGATGGACTTGTCGCCACGGCGGCTGGGGTTATCCGCGCCAACTCCGTTCCAACTGCGTTGTATTTAGGAGATACCTCGTTACTTTATGACCTTAACTCGTTAGCGCTCTTTTCCGATACTGAAACGCCAACGGTTATCGTTGTGACGAACAATAACGGTGGTGCGATCTTCGATATGCTGCCGGTTCCAGCGGAGCACAAATCCAGCCTCTATCAAATGCCTCACCATCTTAATTTTGAGCATGCTGCTGCGCAATTTGGCTTGGGTTATATTCAGCCGCAAACTCCAGCGGAGTTAAACACGGCACTGTCACGACATCTTACCCAAGGGACAGGCGCATTATTCATTGAAGTGGTGACTCCCTCAGACCAAGTGAGTCAATTAATAAAGCAGATCGGTGCACAAATCGAATCTGCATCAAATTTATGCTAGCTCACCGGTTTATCCCCAGCGATTTAGAGGAAACCCAGAAACCTTGCACTATGATGGTGTTTGTTCATGGGTTTCTTGGCGATGGCAATGATTGGCAAGCCGTATCGACTTTATGCTCACAGTTTCATCGTTTACTGATTGATTTGCCCGGTCATGGATTGAGTGGTCATCATACGTGTGATGACCTTGTTGATGCGGGAAAACAGGTCATAGACACTATTGATAATGTAATAAAAAACAAGGCCTTGAATGAAAATGTCACGGTTTATTTGATTGGTTACTCATTAGGGGCTCGTGTACTAATGAGCTATTTTTCTGATAGCAAGACACTGGAGAGTCGATCGGCAACTGGTATTAATATTGCAGGTCTCATCATTGAAGGAGGTCACTTCGGTTTAGCTTCTCAAGAGCAAAAGCAGCAGCGCTTAAAGCATGACTTAGAATGGGCACATCGATTTGAGAGGCAACCGATTGAAGAAGTTTTACTCGATTGGTATCAACAACCGGTATTTTCTTCATTAAATCATGCGCAAAGACAAGATTTGATTCGCTTACGCAGTGGTAATCTTGGGCGCTCTTTGTCACTAATGTTGATGCGAACGTCATTAGGACATCAAAATAACGTATTGAAATCCATCAACTCTCTTCGGTTTGATAATGATAAAAAACCACTCTATATCAGTGGGCAAAAAGACCGAAAATTCTCTGATTTAGCTGTAAACAGCCAGCTAACTCATCGGGTGGTTGATGGCGCTGGGCATAATGTCCATCACGAGCAACCTGAAGCGTTCGCGCAGGCGTTGTTTGATTATATTGGAATCACTCCCACGACTTGAATGGGACTCAATTTGGAACAGGAACATGGCTAAAACAGTTGGACTCACAGAGCAAGAGCTTTATCAACCGGTAGAGTGGAATTTGGTAGAACAAGGGTTTGAAGATATTCACTATCACAAGTCCGTGGATGGCATCGCCAAAATTACCATCGCTCGCCCTCAAGTACATAACGCATTTCGACCACAAACGGTAATGGAAATGATGAAGGCGCTGGCTGACGCCCGTTATGATGAGCAAGTTGGTGTGATTATTCTCTCTGGTCTTGGTGAAAAAGCATTTTGCTCTGGTGGCGATCAAAGTATTCGTGGTGATTACGGCGGCTACAAAGATGATACTGGCACACATCACTTGAATGTGCTCGATTTCCAACGCCAAATTCGTACTTGTCCTAAACCTGTTATTGCCTCTGTCGCGGGTTGGGCTGTTGGCGGCGGTCATGTTTTGCATATGATGTGTGATCTGACGATTGCTGCTGAGAACGCCCAGTTTGGTCAGACTGGGCCTAAAGTGGGCTCATTTGATGGCGGTTGGGGTGCATCGTATATGGCTCGAATCGTTGGTCAGAAAAAAGCACGTGAAATCTGGTTCCTGTGCCGTTTCTATGATGCACAAGAAGCGTTGGATATGGGACTGATCAACACGGTAGTACCGCTGGCTGACTTGGAAAAAGAGACGGTTCGCTGGTGTCGTGAGGTGCTGCAACATAGCCCAATGGCGCTTCGCTGCTTGAAAGCGGCGCTTAATGCGGATTGTGACGGTCAGGCCGGTTTACAAGAATTAGCAGGCAATGCCACGATGATGTTCTATATGACCGATGAGGGACAAGAAGGACGCAACGCCTTTAATGAAAAGCGTCGACCGGACTTCAATAAGTTCCCGCGCAACCCATAATCGATAGGTTGTCATTTTGTGATCTGACGATGGAACTCCCACGAAAAAACCAAGCCTAAATCAGATATCATTTACCGTCACTAGTCGCATAAATCGATTAGTGACGATGACTTCGCTCGAAGTAGGACATAAACATGAGACAAGCAACACTCTATCGTTATCGTCTGCCAATGGATAGCGGTGTGATTCTTAGAGAGCAGAAGCTAACAACACGCCATGGTTGGATAGTGGAACTGCAACAAGATGGTCAAACAGCGCTGGGTGAAATTGCGCCGCTACCGGGTTTCAGTCATGAGACCGTGGAGCAAGCGGGTATCGAGGCTCAAGCGCAATTAGAGCTTTGGAGCCATGGTCGCGATTTAGATTTGCAGCAATGCTATCCGTCGGTGGCATTTGGGTTATCAGCGGCATTGATGGAATTGGATGGTCGCTTGCCTACCGAAGGCAACTATCGAGCAGCGCCGCTATGCACAGGCGACCCCGATGAAGTGTTGCCAGCCCTAAGTCGTATGCCCGGTAAAAAAGTCGCCAAGATCAAAGTGGGTCTGCATGAAGCAATTCGCGACGGTATGTTGGTCAGTTTATTTCTAGAGTCCATCCCAGATCTTGAGTTGCGCTTAGATGCCAACCGCGCTTGGGATCTTGCTAAGGCAAAAGAATTCGCCAAGTATGTCGCTCCCTCTTTGCGCCAACGGATCTCCTTTATCGAAGAACCGTGTGCGTCACCGGGTCATAGCGTCACTTTTGCTATCGATACGGGTATTGCCATCGCTTGGGATGAAACGTTGCAGGCCAATATTGATAGTCCTGAATTTTCGGTCAAGCAACTTACTGGCGTGAAAGCATTGATTATTAAGCCGACGTTGATAGGTTCACTTGAGCGCTGTATGCAGATCATCAAAGATGCACAACAGCAGGCGATTCATGTTGTTATCAGCTCCAGTCTCGAAAGTAGCATTGGTTTAAGTCAACTGGCGCGCTTTTCTCAGTGGCAAGTGCCCGATGAAGTGCCGGGGCTGGATACTTTACAACTGTTTTCCGAACAGTTAGAGGTGGCTTGGCCGGGCAGTAAATTGCCATTGCAATTACTGAAAGACCAAGAGGTCTATTGGTGCTCTAAATAGTGGTAGCATCAACACACTTCTTGAGCATGGCGTCCCGCTGCCATCATGCTATCGCGCTCCAATGGGGCAGCGATAGCATCAGTTGGGGACAACTACAGACCACACTCAATATTTATAGACAAACAGCGATAAGCCAAGGCGTTCAAAAGCAACAGGTGGTTTGTCTGATTGGTAAAAATAGCCCGCAATTGCTGTTTGCTTACCTCGCGATACTCTCTCTCGGGGCAAAGCCCGCCTTGATCGCACCTCAACCAGCGACGCTATTGGTGGACAAACTCAACATCTTGTATCGACGCGAGGCGACAGCCTATGTTTGGGATCTGACTTCGGAACGAGATGTTCAGGCAGAAGTCACCGCCTTGTCTTGCCGGTCTATTCAGTGGATAAAGATTGCGAGTGATGTTGCGCTAATCAATCCGGTCCCGCCACCAAGTATGGCTGCGTCAATCAGTGATGTTTTATCAACAGAAGACGCTCAAGAGAGACTCGGTCATCTTCAACAAGAACAAATTGCCTCGATAATCTTTACCTCCGGCTCGACGGGTTCGCCGAAAGCTGTCGCACATTCCGTGCGGTCTCACCTCGCTTCTGCGGCTGGGATCCTTGAACAGATAAAATTTAACCACGCTGACAGTTGGTTGTTAAGCTTGCCTTTGTTCCATGTTTCTGGATTGGCGATCGTTTGGCGATGGCTCTACTCTGGCGCAGTGTTACGTTTACCTAGCGGCGATTTTCAGCAAGATATTGCCGAGGTGACGCATGCCTCTTTAGTTTCAACACAGCTCAAGCGGGTGTTAGATGGACAATGGAAAACTCGACTAAAAACCGTGTTACTGGGCGGCAGTCAAATCCCCAAACCCTTGTTGTATGCATGCAAACAGCAAGGTATCGACACTTGGATGGGTTATGGACTGACGGAAATGGCATCGACGGTAACGGTCAAGCAGATCGGTCGTGATATCTCTTCTGGGACGGTGATTGCCTATCGCCAGCTGAAAATTGACGACCAGCGTATTTATGTTGCTGGAGACACACTCGCTTGTGGCTATATCAAACAAGGACAATTGATACCGTTACTGGCTGACGGCGAGTTATGGTTTGATACCAAGGATCTTGGCTGTTGGAATGAACAGCAGGAGTTGCTAGTGACCGGACGAGCTGACAACCTTTTTATCTCGGGGGGAGAAAATATCCATTGTGAAGAGATCGAGGCGGTATTGAATCGTTTTGCCGATATCACTCAAAGCATTGTTGTTCCGGTTGCCGATGAGGAATTTGGCGCTCGCCCAATCGCAGTGATTCAAAGTCAGACGGTACCGGATGTTGTTAGCATGAATCAAAGACTTGCTCCACACCTGGTTAAGTACAAACATCCCATCGCCTATTGGCTGATACCCGAGGCGCTTTTGTCTCAAGGAATCAAGGTTTCTCGTGCAGAAGTGAAACGCTGGCTTGCCCGTGAACAGTCAAATTATGTAGTTATTTGATAGTCCAAAAGAGAATTTATCAAATTGTATTGTGCCCATCATAATGAGGAACAAATCATAAGGATGGGCGTGAACAATGAATTGGATACTAGGGATAGCAATTGTTGCACAAGTGATAGTAGCGCTATTAAGTCATGGCTTAGTGCGCGCCCTAGCTGAATTAAGTGCCTTTGGTTTGACTTTTTTGCTTTGCTATCGCTTGAGAGCAAACAAACTTAGTAACAAGCAAACAGTATCCAGCTCAGAGAAACCGTCGAGATAATCACCCACATCGTTACCCCAAAGACCAAAGGCTTGCTGCCGGCTTTCTTTAACTTCCCAACAGAGATGCTTGAACCGATCAAAAATAGACAAACCACCAAAAGTTGTTTGGCTACAGCGAAGATAGATTGATAAACCACTTCAAATTGAGGCAGAGCATCACTCATCAAGATAGCGATGCAATAAAATAAAATGAAGTAAGGGATTGCGATTTTACGCTGTCCACTGCGGAAAATCAGCGCACTCACAAAGGCAACAGGAATAATCCACAATGCACGGGCCAATTTAAGCGTCGTTGCAGTGGTTAGTGCTTGTTCACCATATGCGGAGGCTGCACCCACAACCGAAGAGGTATCATGTATCGCGATTGCCGCCCAAGTGCCAAAGGTATGTTGATCGAGTTGCAACGCATGACCAATAACCGGGAAAACAAACAGTGCGATAGAGTTAAGCACAAACACTGTTGCTAATGAAATCGCGATCTTTTCGTCGTCGGCATTGATGGCAGGAGCAACGGCCGCAATCGCGCTGCCGCCACAGATAGCCGTACCAGAGGCAATCAGGTAGCCCGTCTGTTTGTCCAGCCCCATACGTTTTGCTAAAAACCAGCCAATGATCAATGTACCCAAAATGGTGGCAACGATAATTCCAATTCCGTCACTGGTCGCCTTGAGCGCTTGATCTAATTGAATACCAAAACCCAAGCCGACAATAGAATAAGCCAAGAGTTTTTTAGTTAATTTAGCAATGGGCAATTCGGTCGGTACCAGACCAAAAGTGGTGAGCAAAAAACCAAAAACTAACGCCATAGGGGAGGAGACCCAAGGTGTTAAACAAGCAAGAGCGGCAAGAACAAAAAATGGATAGCGGCGAAGATGAGTAAGCATGGATGACCTTAAACGAAACCGCGAGGGTACATTGCCTCGCAAGATGTACATTGTATTACGTTAATACGTTCATTAAAAAGCTTATCTTTCTTAACTGGCGTTTAGTTTTATTTAACGCAGTGGGTTGAGGTTACTACTGAGTTGCGTGTGTTATCGATAAGTCCCTCTCAACTCGACCACTTTTTCAAACATAGATTGGCTATTGGCAAACTTTGGAGCTGTCGGTTCGCCGGCTTCCACTTCAAGCTTTGCTCTAAAGCGGCTTGGCAGTCCTTGGCAAGCGCGACCTTTATGGCGACTATAATAACTTCCCCATAACCCTTTGATTGCCAAAGGGATGACCGGTACAGGGGAGCGCTTAAGGATAAGGTCTATCCCTCGCATAAAGGGTTGCACTTCGCCGTCAGGCGTCAGTCGACCTTCTGGGAAGATACAGACGATATCACCCTGCTTGAGTGCCTGTTCGATGTCACTAAAGGCGCGTATTATAGAGCCCTTGCGTTGGGCGGAAATAGGAATGATCCCCGTGCGTTTCAGAAAGCGTCGAACGGGCGGATAATTGGCGTAATCTTCTTCCATAACAAAACGGATCAATCTTGGGCTGGCGGCACTGAGGATAAGAGCATCCATATAACTGACATGATTGCAGACCAACAAGGCTCCCCCGTTTTCCGGCAAATGGTGTAAATTCTTATGTGTGACTCGATAGCATAAGGTTGTCATTACCCAGACCAGAAACCGAACGGCAAAGATCGGAGCTTGTAGAATGAGATTGATAGCCATCAGTAAGTTCAGCAGCGATAGAGTGATAAATAACTGGACGATGGAGAGCTCTAATACAGTTAAGACAATGATACCCATCACGGCGCTACCAACCATAAACAGTGAGTTATAGATATTCAGTGCCGCAATGACTCGAGCGCGCTCTCCCTCTTTGGCCTGTTTTTGCATCAGTGCATACAAGGGAACAATAAATAGCCCGCCGCTCGCTCCTAAGGCCAATAAATAGCCGAAAGTAGGCCAAAGGTCTGAATAGCTGACAAAGTCGATAAAGTGGGTAAATTGAGGTAAATCGCTTGGAATGCTGCTGGCCATTAAATAGCCGAACAGTGAGATACCGACCGAGCCGATGGGTACAATGCCGATGTCGATACGGTCTTTAGACAATTTAGTGCAGAGTAGTGAGCCCAGTGCGATACCGACAGAGAACAACGCAAGTAAAATGGACACCGCCGCCTCATTGCCCATCAGATGGATCTTGGTGAAATTAGGGAATTGAGTTAGATAACTGGCACCTAGAAACCAAAACCAACTTATCGCCATGATACTTTGCAGGATGATTTTGTCCTGATGAGCGATTTTCAGCGTTTCTCGAGTTTGTGAAATCGGACGCCAACGTACCTCTAATGTCGGATTGGATGCTGGTGCTTTGGGAATTTGACGACTGGAGAGATAGCCTAAAACCGCACACACTAATACGCTTGCTGCTGCAACATAGTGGGCATTGTCGACAGAAGCAATGATGCCGGCACCAAGGGTGCCCAGTAAAATCGCTAAAAAGGTGCCCGTTTCCACTAGCGCGTTACCTGCCAGTAATTCTTTGGGTTTCAGTTGCTGTGGAAGTAAAGCGTATTTCACCGGTCCAAAAAACGCAGATTGTGTACCCATCAGGAACAGTAAGATGAGTAAAATAGCGTAACTTTGCGTAATAAAGCCAATGGCACCCAAAATCATAATCATTATTTCAGCGAGCTTTACTTTGCGAATAAATTGGGATTTTTCATAGCGGTCTGCTAACACACCTGCTGTCGCGGAAAACAGAAAAAACGGTAAGATAAATAACCCAGCGGCGAGATTAATAAACAGGTTGCTGGAAAAAGGTAGCACTTGAGGTCCCGCAAAGGCGACAAAAAGTAACAATACGTTTTTAAATATATTGTCGTTAAAGGCACCGAAGAACTGAGTGACAAAATAGGGTAAAAAACGTCGTGTTGTAAGCAATTTCGCGGATGTCGACTGAGTCATTCCCTGTCCTTGTGGTTACCAACTCTCGAGGTAATTGGTGATGAGATTCTCGATTAAAGTGTCGCCATCAATAGGCTCGGCGCTGAAGAACTTATCGTCAACACTTAAAAGGGTGATGCCATGTACGCCTGCCCATAAAACACGACTGGCGGTGACTACTTGCTGCTTGTTTTTATCAGGTTGAATTTGAGAGAGCAAATCTTCTAACAATTTCAACATATTATCGATACGCTGTGATTGCCATTCTGGTAGATTTTCTCCGTCCATATTATGCTCAAACAGCAGTTGCCAACGATTGGGTTGCTGTTGGGCAAACTCATGATAACAAGTAGCAAGAAGATAGAGGGCTTGTTTGGGATCGCTGGCTTGACTGGTCGCTTGTTGTGCGACTCGTGACAGTTCATCGACCGTTTGGGCAACCGCGTGAAGCAGAAGTAGGTTGTAACTGCCAAAGACATTAACCAACGTGCTGGGAACATAACCAATCATGTTGGCAATCTTTCTCAAACTAAGAGAATGGTATGTGTTGTGCTGTAGGTACTCTTTAACGGTATCCAGCGTCAAGCTGACCAATTGTTCTCTTGTGTGATCGTTTCTGCGAGCCATGGTGACGTATACATCGGTTATCTAGCGGAGTTAATATTCTAGGGCTGGGCATACAGAGCGTCAACCGAGACAATCGCAAGATAAAATGTTTCGTTACGATTTGGGTCACAAGTCAAGACATGGCAGAGGTTGGTTGTAACATTTAGATACATGTGGTGCCTGTAAAGCATTCCCATATTGCTATGCTTTGGCTATGATGCAACTTGTCCTAGATCAATTTGAGCTAGGGCATCACATTACAATGATTAAATATCATACATAAAGGTTTAGAATGAAACGTCTGTTCTCTTTTGTCGCTGTCCTTTTTGTTGTTTTTGCAATGAACCCTGTTGCAGAAGCCAAAAAATTCGGTGGCGGTAAGTCCTTTGGTAAAAGCTTCAAAACAGCGCCAGCACCAAAGCAACAAAAACAAAACACCAATACGGTCCGTCAGGATCAAAATAAAGCGGGTTCCAGCAAAAAAGGTCTCATGGGTGGTTTACTTGGCGGCCTATTAGCGGGTGGTCTACTTGCGGCTTTCTTTGGTGGTGCATTTGAAGGCATCAACTTTATGGATATTCTTATCCTTGGTTTGATTGCTTTTGTTATTTTCCGATTGATGCGAGGTATGCTCGGTGCAAAACAAGCGAGCATGAGCCGAGAGCCTGCATTTGGAGGCAATAATCCGCGCAATCAGTTCGAACAAAATCAACACAACTTCCAGAGTTTTGAGCAACCACAACAAGCAAATAGCGGCGGTTTTGGAGCAAAAGGTCACAGCGATGTGCCACATAACTTTCCTCCGGGCTTTGACCAACAAGCATTTATTAACGGTGCTCGTGAACACTACCGTATTCTTCAAGGTGCATGGAATCATAATGAATTGCACACCATCGAAGAGTATGTCTCTGAAAGCCTTCTTGCGGATTTGGTATCAGAACGCGCCAAGCTATCGGGAGAACAGCATACAGACGTTATGTTTGTCGATGCTGAAATTGTTCGCGCAGATTACGATGCGAACAAGGCGCAATTGAGTTTACAATTCTCAGGTCGCTATCGTGATGCTGTCGAAAACATCGAAGAAGACATTGAAGATGTTTGGCACTTGGAACGAGATCTCACCCAAGATAACGCGCCTTGGTTGATCGTTGGTATTCAAGGCTAAGCGAAAACAACTTAATGTTCCTGTGAGCCACTCATTGATTGAGTGGCTCTTTTTTTTTCTAGTGGTTCAAGCGATAGGACGATACCGCCAACCATCGAACAGCATTATGGCGATAGGTTAAATGCATCAATATGGCGCGAGTTTAAATCTATCTGCTCAAAAGGGATCTTATCCCACGACTTTTGAGATAACTGGTTAAAAAGCGGAGATGGGTAAGTAATAAGCTCAAAAAGGCTAAACTTGGTGCGAGGTGGCCAAAGGTCTTCAGTTAGATATTGATGGATCTTGACCAGAGTTAAGCCGACCGCAATGAAATGTCCTCCCCCTAATACACTCAGTTGTTTCTGTTTAAGTTGGGTTAACACTTGCTGTGACGTGTTGACGGTACTCAGAAAAACATCTTCGCCGATAACCCGGTTTGCCTCAGTCAGCGCTTGCTGAACGCCGAACGCCATATGATCATTCGCTGTCCAGATATAGCGAATATCGGGATACTGTTTAAGGAGCTGTTTGGCTTTTTGGTAGGCGGTGTTTTGGTCCCAATGAGCATAGACGCGTTGGGTTAATGTAATATCAGGATGCCGAGAGATAAAAGAGTTAGCGCCAGCTTCTCTATCTATGGATGCTGGTGTTGAGTTATCGCCAGAGAAGAGAACAAAATGCCCACTCTCTTTTTGACCTTGCTGGTATAAGGCTTGGGCAGTGAGATAACCAATACTAAAGTTGTTGGGAATGACGCCGGGCAATAGTCGTTGTTGCCAATTGGAATCTTCTCGCAGCTTTTGTCTTTGTGTCGCGGTTAAATCATTTAATGCAAAGGTGACAAAAGCATCGGATTGTCCGAGTACGTCAAGCAGCATCGCCCCCGAATTTTCTTCGTTTACCAGAACAACAAAGTCAGGTTGTTCGCCACTATTGATACGAAGTAACAGTTTTTGCCGCATGAGATCAGTGTCGCGATTTCCATGGATAACCTCTAACGATAAGTTAAGACGGTCGGCGACAGCATGAGCATAGCGATCAACGTCGCTCCAAAAGCTTTCATTAGCAAAACCTGGATTAACAAAAAGTACCCGCGTCTCGGTCGCGTGAGCACTGAAGCTAATAAAAAATAAAACAAAACTGACTAAAGCTGAACGAATCATTATTATTCTCCATCATCATTTGGAGTATGGGATTGGTCACTATCAAAGTCGAGTAAAAACTGGCCAGCTTATTGAGTTGCGATAATTTTTTATTGATTGTCGGCAAACAGGTTGCCCGCTGGACATACTTTGTTTGCCGGTTGATACCATGACTGGCTAATCGAGAGGTTTTTGTTTGGCGACTTTTTTCGCCCAGGTTCGCGCTGGGTGCAGTGCACGTAACAAATCGTTTGACAGTGGCAATGGGTCCCCACAGATTTGGGATACCAATAGTTCGGATAGCAAGGGAGCAGAACTCAGTCCTCGTGAACCTAAACCTAAAAAGCAGTAGAGATTTTGATGATAGGGCAGTTGCTCTACCGGATTGACGCCATTTTGATAGCGCTTTTCCAACTCAGCTTTATCACACAGTGAACCGACGAACGGCAAATGGTCGCGACTGACACAGCGAATACCTTGCCTTGATTTTAAGTCGCTGGTGTCAACTTGCTTCGGCCACTCCACATCTGGCATACACTGCCTCAGTTTATCACCATTATCCTGTTGAGCTTGGTGATCAAATTCAGTGTCGATATTGATGCGATCATAGCTAGCACCAATACAGTGAGTTTGAGTCTCAGGGCTGTGGGGCGTCATATAGCCGTCGTAACACAATACAGATTTGAGTTGTTGCAGGTCAGGGGTCGTTGGAATATGGCTGACTTGACCTTTGACACTGGTGAGATGAAGATCTTGGCTAATCTCAAGCTGATTAAATTCATGTCCGTTGGCAAGGATAACAGTATCAAAAGTGGCTGATTGTAACTGGTCGTCTACCTGCCATTGTAATTGCCACTGGTCATCGACTCGCTTAACGTCTGTCACCTGACGATTTAAGTGTCGCTGGACGAATGCTTCATCCACGAGCTTGTTAATCAATGCTTTCGTCAACTGGTTAGGTGAGAGCCAGCCCCCGAGAGCGTAGTGCACGCTTTCGTGAGGTGAATGCAGACCAATTTGTTGAGAGGTTTGCTGTTGATCTAATTTTGTGACCAACTGTTGTGGCAGACCCGCAGTCAGCATTTTATTGAGTTTTACCTTAGCCTTGTCATCCCACATTAGTTGAGTCACACCACACCATTGATGGTCGAATGTAGAGTGGCGGGCTGCTTGTTCTACAAACTGTCTGGCATATAAAAATGCCGGAGCGAAAACTCGAGCAACACCAGAGTGATCACCGTTAAGTAGCGGATAAACAGCACCTTGTCGGTTGCCTGAAGCGCCAGAGGCAAGCTCGGGGTCCTTGCAAAACAAAGTGGTTTGAATACCACGGCGAGCAAAAGCGGTAACGAGACTTGCGCTGGCAATGCCACCCCCGATAATCGCGATATTTTGAGTTGAACTTGCGCTAGGCAGAGGGAAAAGAGGAGAGTGATTGGTCTGTTCGAGTTTGTTTTCAAGCTTGCCCGCGATCATCTCCCGTTTAGTGCCAAAGCCTTTGACCTTTTTCATATTAAAGCCGGCTTCTATCAGCCCTCGACGAACAAAGCCCGCCGCAGTAAAGGTTGCGCAGGTACAATCTTGTTTCGCCAATTTTGCCATATTGTCGAACAAGGTTTGATTCCACATCTCTGGGTTTTTGCTCGGAGCAAAACCATCGAGGAACCATGCATCGACTACTCCGGAGCTTGGATTGGGTAAGGAAGGCATACAATCTTTGATATCACCAAACCAAAGATCCAGAGTAATCATGCCGTCTGCCAGTACAATACGATGACAATCTGGCACAGCTATAGGATAATGCTGCTGAAGTTGCTGTGCGTAGTGGGCTAATTCAGGCCAAGCTTGATGTGCTTTTTCGAGATCTTTGATGGAAAGTGGATATTTCTCGAAACTGATAAAGTGCAGTTGGGTGAGTGGTGCATCGGGATTTTGTTGTCTAAATTGCTCAAACCAGTGCCAAGCGGCAAGGAAGTTAAGACCGGTTCCAAAACCTGTTTCGGCGATGACAAAGCGGCGTTGAGAGAAATCCTGCCAACGTTGCGGAAGTTGGTTTTGCTGTAGGAACACATACCGGGTCTCTTCTAAACCGTTGCTGTTAGAGAAATAAACATCATCAAATTGGTCGGAGACGGGTGTGCCTGAGTCGTTCCACTCGAGTTGTGCGTTTGAAATAGTCGTCATCATATTGAAACTTTTTTTGCGTATACCCAACAAACAAGCGTAGGCATTTTTGCGGTCTTGGTTACAGTTATTGGCAGGGATTGTACGAATTTATGGGAAAGCTGACCACTTTTATCCTGTATCTTGGGTATTATCCTGATGTTTTAGAATTTATAGGAATGTCACATGAAACGAGTCGTAATTACCGGGATGGGTATTGTTTCGAGTATCGGTAACAACACAGAAGAAGTTTTAGCGTCTCTTAAAGCAGGCCGTTCAGGTATTAACGCCTCAGAGCAGTTTAAGGAAATGGGGCTACGCTCTCAGGTATGGGGCGATCTGAAAATCAAACCCGCTGAACATATCGACAGAAAGAAAATGCGTTTTATGGGCGATGCTGCGGCATACGCTTATCTGTCAATGGAGCAAGCAATCGCTGACTCAGGGTTAACTGACGATCAGGTGTCTAATGACCGCACAGGTATTGTTGCAGGTTCTGGCGGCGCATCTGCGTTAAACCAAACGCTAGCGATCGATATTCTAAGAGAAAAAGGCGTGAAACGTGTTGGACCTTATATGGTGCCACGTACGATGTCTTCGACGGTTTCTGCCTGTCTTGCAACGCCGTTTAAAATCCGCGGTGTGAACTACACCATGAGTTCGGCTTGTGCGACCTCAGCTCACTGTATCGGTCATGCCATGGAGCTTATCCAACTGGGCAAGCAAGACATCGTATTTGCGGGTGGTGGTGAAGAGCTAGATTACACCCAAACCATGATGTTTGATGCGATGGGCGCACTTTCAACTAAGTACAATGAAACACCAGATAAAGCCTCTCGCACCTATGATGCGAATCGTGATGGTTTTGTTATCTCTGGCGGCGGCGGTATGGTCGTGGTTGAAGAGCTTGAACATGCCCTTGCTCGTGGCGCGAAGATCTACGGTGAAATTGTCGGTTACGGTGCAACTTCAGATGGTTACGACATGGTCGCGCCATCGGGCGAAGGTGCTGTGCGCTGTATGAAGATGGCAATGCAAGACGTTGAATCGATTGACTACGTGAATACGCACGGTACCTCAACACCAGTTGGTGATGTTAAAGAACTCGGTGCGATTCAAGAAGTGTTTGGTGGCAATAGCCCTGCAATTTCAGCAACGAAAGCGATGACCGGACATGCACTTGGCGCGGCAGGTGTGCATGAAGCGATTTATTCCACATTAATGCTTCATCATAGCTTTATCGCGCCAAGCATTAACGTTGATGAGCTTGATGAAGCGGCTCAAGGTCTTGATATTGTAACAGAAACAAGAGAGCAGTCGCTGAACACTGTTATGTCGAACAGCTTTGGTTTTGGTGGCACGAATGCGACGCTGGTTATCAAGAAGTACGCAGAGTAGTCGTTCATCGAAGACCGCAATGATTTCCAGAGCTGACCATTAATTTGGTCGACAGACGCAAATTTTAGCTCACAGAGAGCGGGTTAAAATCCTTTTGTTCTGGAATTTGCCCAACCATCTATTGGTTGGGCATTTTTGTTTCTGCTATACCGCAATGTCATACCACAAATAGCCGACAGACCCTGCTGATAGCGCTTATTTCATATTTGCACTCGACAGTGTGAGAGAGATCTTGCAAAATTCCCCCTCTATTCAGGGATAACATCTATAGGAAAGCAATGAAGATAGTCGTTGATGAAGCGATGCCTTATGCCATCGAACTTTTTGAGCAGTTTGGTGAAGTGGTGGCCAAACCGGGTCGAGAACTGACCGCTGACGATCTGATTGATGTCGATGCGATGATGATTCGCTCCATTACTAAAGTTAACGAGTCTCTGTTATCCAAAGCAAATCGCTTAAAATTTGTCGGCACGGCAACCGCAGGCATGGACCATGTCGATCAAGCGTTGCTGCAAAGTAAGGGTATTTTCTTTACCGCTGCACCCGGTTGTAACAAAGTGGGCGTGGCAGAGTATGTGATCTCTTGCATGATGGTGTTGGCTCAGCAGCAAGGCTTCTCTATCTTCGATAAAACAGTGGGTATTATCGGCGCGGGTCAGGTTGGCAGTTATCTACAGCAGTGTTTGCAAGGTATTGGCATCAAGGTGCTGATCAATGATCCACCCAAACAGCAGCAAGGTGACACCAGAGCGTTTACGCCGTTAGACCAACTGCTTAAGCAGGCGGATGTCATTACGACTCATACGCCTATCACTAAAAGCGGCGATTATCCAACACACCACCTGATCAGCGCAGATGTGCTTGAAGGCTTACGCAGCGATCAGATTTTGATCAATGCGGCTCGTGGTCCCGTCGTTGATAACCAAGCTCTAAAGCAGCGTTTGCAAATGCAAGATGGTTTTACTGCGGTACTTGATGTGTTTGAGTATGAGCCGCAAGTGGACATGGAGCTGCTGCCGTTACTGGCTTTTGCAACACCGCATATTGCAGGCTATGGTCTTGAGGGTAAGGCTCGTGGAACCACCATGATCTTTAACTCTTTTAGTCAATTTATAGGCAGCGATAAACAGGCGAACCCTGATGCATTGCTTCCTATCGCGCCTATCCCTGAAGTATCACTAGAACGAGATTGGGATGAGGCTGTGCTACATAACCTCACTCAACTGGTTTATGATGTACGTAAAGATGACGCAATCTTCCGTCGTAACATAGAATCAGACAATGGTTTCGACAATATGCGTAAACACTACTGGGATAGACGAGAATATGGTGCTATTCGAGTAAAAGGAGCAGCCAGCGAACCGTTAACTGCCCTAGCTAAATTAGGATTTCAAATCGAGGTAATCAATGAGCCAACAATTTAATATTGCTGTATTTGGTGCAACAGGTGCTGTGGGTGAAGCCATGGTCGAAGTACTGCAAGAGCGTGAGTTTCCAATTGGAGACATTTATCTGTTGGCGAGCGAGCGTAGCGCAGGCAAAACCTATCGAGTCAACGGTAAGACCATCAAGGTACAGAATGTTGAAGAGTTTGACTGGTCTCAGGTGCATATCGCCCTGTTTTCTGCCGGTGGTGAACAGTCTGCGAAATGGGCGCCGATTGCTGCTGATGAAGGTGTGGTTGTTATTGATAACTCGTCACACTTCCGTTACGACTTTGATATTCCTTTGGTCGTACCTGAAGTCAATCCAGAAGCGATTGCCGAGTTCCGTAATCGCAACATCATCGCTAACCCAAATTGTTCCACGATTCAAATGTTAGTCGCACTAAAGCCGATTCACGATGCCGTGGGTCTTGAGCGTATTAATGTGTCTACCTATCAATCGGTTTCGGGTGCGGGAAAGTCGGGCGTTGATGAACTTGCGGGTCAAACGGCTATGCTGCTTAATGGCAAGCCTGTCGAACAAAAAGCGTTCTCACAGCAGATCGCCTTCAACTGTATCCCTCAAATTGATCAGTTTATGGATAACGGCTATACCAAAGAAGAGATGAAGATGGTCTGGGAAACTCAGAAAATCTTCAACGACCAGACGATTACCGTTAATCCGACTTGTGTTCGCGTCCCAGTATTTTATGGTCATGCAGAAGCCGTCCACCTTGAGACTCGCGCTCCGATTGATGCCGAAGAAGTGGTGCAATTGCTTGAGCAAGCGGAAGGTATCGAGGTATTCCACGGTCAAGATATGCCGACGCAAGTGCGTGATGCTGGTGGTAAAGACCATGTTATGGTTGGTCGTATTCGTAATGATATTAGCCATCATAGTGGTATCAACCTTTGGGTTGTGGCTGACAACGTTCGTAAAGGCGCGGCGACCAATGCGGTTCAGATTGCTGAAGTATTGATTCGCGACTACTTTTAAGCCGTTCTAGTAATCAAATTCTTGACCTCCTGTCTATCGGGAGGTCTTTGTTTTTAGAACTAATGTGAGATTGATACGGAATATTTATTCAAGATTCACTTTTTTTTATAGCAAACTTTAGTTTTCAAGCCATTATCCGATATAGTACACAGATAAGAATTGTATTATTAAATTGCAGACAGCTGAGCCTTCCATGCATCAAATTTTTAAACCTTTGTTAGTCGTATTGGCACTATCAATAGGGACAACCACGTTTTCAATCAGCGCTGACACTATTCGACTCAAAGGCCCTACTGGCGAGATTATTAACGCTCCTCAGTATTCAGAGCCAGTGCGTTCAGTGGACACTACGACGCAACCGACTCGTTACTATGGTCCAACTGGCCAAACGGAGACCTTGTGGAGTATCGCCTCTAAATTTCGTCCGCAGAACAGTACGACGCAACAAACCATTTATGCATTCTATCAACTCAATCCCAGTGCATTTGAGCAGGACAATATTCATAAATTGATCCCAGGCAGCCGTCTAAGGCTCCCTTCTGCCGCACAAGTTTCGGCGACCAATTTACAAGAAGCCTTGTCAATTCTGGCGGCGCATCAAGATAAGTTAAGGCCAAAAGCTAAGCCTGTCGTTCAACCCAAGCCAGTGGTTCCGCCCAAGCCAGTAGTAAAAGCAGATCCAAAGCCTGAAGCGAAGAAACCAGCGGCAGTCGTTGAACCCAAACCGGTAGCAAAAGAAAGCAAACAAGAGCCGGCTAAGTCGTCTGATATTTCAGATAATGCTGAGGCTAGTCAAGGAACGGTCAGTCAAGGTGGCGAACTCACCAACAGCAAGCCAAGCGCCGAACCTTTGATTCAAGCTCAAACAAAGCTAACCGAAAAACTGCAACAAGAACTGACGCGCTCTGAAGGTGAACTGCTTTCTTTGGAAGAGCGTAATCATCAGTTACGCCTGATGCTGTCCGAAGTACAGAACGAAGTTGAAACCCTAAAAGACGAAGTTTCGAACGAAGAACGAATTCGCCAAGAAGTCGAACGTCAGTTAGCGGATGAAAGACGTAAGCAAGCAGAAATTGATCGTATGGCGCCGAGCCAATGGGATATATGGTTAGCAAAACCTTGGTTTGTCGGACTACTCGCTATCGTTCCTGCTCTTTTGGTGGGCTTACTAACCATCTTAATGATGCGTGGTCGCAAATCGTCGGAAAAAGAACAGCAACAACAAACCACGGATTCCGGTTCGCCTGAAGTCATGGCTGCAGGCGCCGCTGGAGCGGCACTGCTTGCCGAAGACGAGCAGAGCGAAGAAACGTTTGGTGATGATCTGCTAGCTGGTCTTGATGAAGATCTCACTATGGATGAGTCAAGTGCTGAAAGTGATGATGATGCCGATGATATATTTGGCGATCTCAATGATAGTGACTTGGACTTCAACCTTGATGATGAGGACGATGTGTTCTCAAGTATCGGAGACGATGGCGAGCTCGATCTTGGCTATGTCGATCTTGATGAAAGCGCCAATGGCATCAGTGTTAAAGATGGTGAGAAAGCGCTGGGTCTAGAGGAGATGGAGCGCGCCTTAGACGACGTTTCAGTGAGCAGTGACGATGACCTTGATTTAGATCTTTCCGATGATGAAACGTCACTCGATGAGCCGGTGTCTCAAGCCGATCTTGATGCATTATTCTCTAGTGTTTCAGAGCAAGAGCCTGAGCCTGCTCTTGATCAGGACGTACAAGATGTTCTAAATCAAGCAGATATGGATGAGTTATTATCTGGCGATGATTTTGACCTCGGTTTGGATCAGAGCGAGTTTAATCTTCCTGAGGACCCGTCGTCTAACGTAGATGTTTCCAATGACGATATTGATGATTTGTTTGCTCAGTTCTCTCAAGGCACTGACAGCTTGGAATCTGAGAAAGATGATGATGCCTCTTTACTTGATGAGCAGTTAGATGATGACCTTGAGCTGTCAGGTTTAGAGGACTCAGCTATCACTCTAGACGAATTAGTCGACAGTGATGATGAGGTTGATGAGCTCCTTTCATCTTCAAAGGTGGAAGAAGATGATTTTGAAATCGATGAGAACAGCACGGAGCTTTTAGACGAACTGCTGTTTGAAAGCTCGCTAACTGACAACGAAGACGATCTTGATATCGACCCGTTATCATCGGGTGAATTATTCGGCTCAGATGTTGAGGGCTCTCAAGACGATATTGATGCATTACTCAATCAGACAGCAGAAGCGCCAACGGCAGTCGCGGAAGAGACAAGTGTTTCTAACGACGATATTGATGCGCTACTGAGTCAAGCAGTCGATGCGCCCGCAGAGCAAGAACAAGTCTTAGACGTTTCTAACGATGACATTGACGCGTTGTTGAATGAAGCGTTAGATGCGCCTGCAGAGCAAGAACAAGCGTTAGAGGTTTCTAACGATGACATTGATGAGTTGTTGAATGAAGCGGTAGATGCACCTGCAGAGCAAGAACAAGCCTTAGACGTTTCTAACGATGACATTGATGTGTTGTTGAATGAAGCGGTAGATGCTCCCGCAGAGCAAGAACAAGCGTTAGAGGTTTCTGACGATGACATTGATGCGTTGTTGAATGAAGCGGTAGATACACCCGCAGAGCAAGAACAAGCCTTAGACGTTTCTAACGATGATATTGATGCGCTGTTGGATCAAGCCGTTGAAGCGCCGACAGGGGGTGACCAAGATATTTTGGATGCCCCACAGGATGTCGATGATTTAATCGATCCAGTGATTGAACAACCAGACTCTTCCGAGTTCGAAACTTCAAGCGAGGCAAGTGAGGCGTCAAGTGCAACGAATGAAGAGTCTATCAATCATGAACGCCAAGCCGATGACGCAGTATCATCAACAGCAAATGATAGTTCGGTTAGTGATAGCTCAGTAAATAATCCAGAGTTCGACTTTACTCCGGAGATCGAGAGTGTTTCTGAGCTCCCCAATGAAGAGATTGACGAAGCACAGCAGCAAGCTGATATTGATAGCTTGATGGCCAATGAGTTTGGTGTCCCTCAGGATGATGATTGGTTGCTTGACGAAGAACCTCAACAACCAGCCAGCCACACCCCTGATACAGAGTTGACGCCGGAGATCGAAACGGATTCGCTCCATGCAGAGCCAGCAGAGCCAGCAGAGCCAGCAGAGCCAGCAGAGCCAGCAGAGCCAGCAGAGCCAGCAGAGCCAGCAGAGCCAGCAGAGCCAGCAGAGCCAGCAGAGCCAGCAGAGCCAGCAGATGATTTAGACTTTCTAAACTCAGCGCTTAATAGCGACTATAGCGAAGAGCAAGCTATAGCCGACTTCGAACACGAAGACGCTCACGCTATTGATGAAGGTGAGTTGACAGAGACGGATTTATCAGAAGAAGACTTTAGCTTTGATGATGCCGATCTGCCCCAATACAGTGAAGAAGACGCTTTAGCACAATGGGGTGCGAGTGATGATGAATCCGTCGTTAAAAATACGCAGGATACTGATTTAAAAGCAAAACCAGAGCAGGCTGATTCAGCGAATGAAGTTGAAGCAGGCGCTGCCGATCAGGTTCTCAACACCGATGAAAAATCTAATGACCCGCAACTAGACGCGTTATTCAATGAAGAAATGGTCGGTGAAACCCTAAACCATTCCGAAATTGACGCTTTAGCCGATGCTTTCTCTATGCTAGACAGCAACGCGTTGGAGCAGGAAGGCGAACTCGGCGAGTTATTACAAGACGGTGAAGCGACGTTCTCAGATATTCGCCCAGTAGACCAAGATAGAGCCGATAGTGCAGGTCTTGATCTTGCGGCTATGCTTGATGAAAGTTCGTTAAGCGGACGTGGTGGTGAAGACTGGAATGGGTTTACCCTCACGGACGAACAGCTGGCGACAATTGACGGTGATATACCAGAAGACCAGCAAGCGATTTGGAACGAACAAAATGCGGGTTCCTTGTCATCTGCGAGCGATGAGGATTGGAGTTCTCAAAATCCTGATACGGACTTTGAGGGAGACGCCAAGCAATACCTGACCATTGACGACTTAATGGCCTCAGTGGAAAGTGAAGAGAGTGCCGTATCTTCTGAGTTAGATGAAGAATTGAAACTGGATGTGGGTCTAGATGACTTCCCTGATGTGATTGGCGAGATCAGTGACGTGGATGTTGATGATGAGTCAGAAGCGGCAGGTAACTTGGACCTTGCGAATATCTACATTGAAATGAATGATATTGAAGGGGCGGTTAAGCTACTGGAAAAAGTCAAAGCCGAGGGTTCTGAGCCATTGAAACAACAAGCGACTCAGTTGTTGGCGAAGTTATCGAACTACAGCCAATATTAAACACTGAGAGAACCCATACGACATAGGGTAGTCGGAAATGATGAAGAGCAGCGTTTAACCCGCTGCTCTTTTTGTAGGGCTGGTTTTATAGGACTGGTTTTATAAAATTGGCTTACCTTGAGCTCAATTGCGCATAAGGTATATACTTTGCGCCCAATGACAAGCAAGCAGTACAGAGAAAGATATGAAAGTAGCACTCGGCATAGAATACGATGGAACACGATACTTTGGTTGGCAGCGTCAACGTGAAGTGATTAGTGTTCAAGAGCATCTCGAAAAAGCACTATCGATTGTTGCCAATGAGGCTATTGAAGTTCAGTGTGCGGGTCGAACTGACGCCGGTGTTCATGGCACCGGACAAGTGGTCCATTTTGAGACAAATGCAATAAGAAAGCCGATTGCTTGGACGATGGGTGTGAACGCAAACCTACCCAAAGATATTGCGGTTCGCTGGGCGAAAGAAGTCCCAGAAGAGTTTCACGCACGCTTCACTGCGACTGCTCGACGTTATCGCTACGTTATTTATAACGATGATTTACGTCCGGGTATCTTATCATCAGGAGTTAGCCACTATCACGGGCAGTTGGATGAAACCAAAATGCAACTGGCGGGTCAATACTTATTAGGTGAAAACGATTTTACCTCTTTTCGCGCGGTTCAGTGCCAGTCGAGAAGCCCTTGGCGCAATATTATGCATCTCAATGTTTCTCGTCACGGTCCCTATGTGGTGATTGATATTAAGGCCAATGCGTTTGTACACCATATGGTGCGAAATATTACTGGCAGCCTGATTCTTGTCGGCAAGGGTGAAAAAGAGCCAGAATGGATAGAGTGGCTTTTGCAACAAAAAGATCGTAAGTTGGCAGGTGCAACTGCGAAAGCAGAAGGACTCTATCTGGTGGATGTTGATTATCCTCAAGCGTTCTCTTTGCCGCGAGTACCCCTTGGACCACTATTTTTACCCAATGATTTATCCAATGGTTGGGTGTGATTTTCACCCAAGCGATTGAAAGGATTCAGTAACGAATTAGCCAAGCTAAAATAGGTACAACCAGTTTTTTGTCTACACTTGTGTGCTAATGTGGTTTAATCCGTTGATGAAGTTTTGAGTGTCACGCTTTTGCAGTTGTTTGCGAGAGCCATAAGAGAAAAGGTCTTCCATGAGTTGGCTTGAAAAGATTTTAGAAAAAAGCAATATCGGTAGTTCACGTAAGGCGTCCATCCCAGAAGGGATCTGGACCAAATGTTCTTCATGTGAACAGGTGCTTTATCACGCTGAACTAGAGCGTAATTTAGAAGTTTGTCCAAAATGTGGTCATCACATGCGAATGAAGGCTCGTCGTCGTCTTGAGACGTTTCTTGATGAAGGCAACCGCCAAGAGCTTGGTACAGAGCTTGAGCCGCAAGATAAACTTAAATTTAAAGATTCTAAACGCTACAAAGAACGTATTTCAGTCGCACAGAAAAACAGTGGTGAAAAAGACGCACTGATTGTGATGAAGGGCGAATTACTGGGTATGCCAATTGTGGCGTGTTCATTTGAATTTGCTTTTATGGGCGGTTCAATGGGCTCGGTGGTTGGAGCTCGATTTGTCAAAGCCGTCGATGCGGCGATTGAGAATAACTGTGGCTTAGTTTGTTTTTCTGCCAGCGGTGGTGCACGTATGCAAGAAGCACTGATGTCGCTGATGCAGATGGCAAAAACCAGCGCAGCGCTTGAGCGCCTATCAGAAAAAGGCTTGCCTTACATCTCGGTCATGACTGACCCAACGATGGGTGGTGTTTCAGCGAGTTTGGCGATGCTTGGTGATATTAACATTGGTGAACCGAAAGCTTTGATTGGCTTTGCGGGTCGTCGTGTTATTGAACAAACAGTACGTGAAGATCTACCCGAAGGTTTCCAACGCAGTGAGTTCTTACTAGAACATGGTGCTATCGATATGATTGTCGATCGCCGCGAAATGCGTCAACGCGTGGGTGGTCTAATTGCTAAAATGACCAATTATGACTCGCCACTTGTGGTGGATGTTCAAGATTCTCCAGTAGAACCTGCATATCAAGTACCAGAAGCCGACGAAAAAGGGTAAAGTACCCATTAAGTTATCCACGTTAATCTAACAACGACTTAATGAGTACAATCAAACAACCACAAGCCACATCCCCACTCTCGATGTGGCTTGATTATTTAAATAGTATCCATACCAGTGCCATCGATCTTGGTCTCGATAGAGTGTCTGTCGTTGCCCAACAAGGGAAGTTAACACGACCAGCGCCAGTGACGATTACCGTTGCCGGCACCAATGGTAAGGGTTCCACCTGCGCTTTAATGGAAGCGATTCTTCTTGATGCTGGCTATAAAGTTGGCGTTTACAGCTCTCCCCACCTTATTCGCTACAACGAACGCGTTCGAATTAATGGCAATGAACTTGCTGATGAAGCTCATGCACAAGCATTTCATGATATCGAGCAATTACGTGGTGAAGTGAGTTTGAGTTTCTTTGAATATGCCACCTTAGCGGCTCTTAAGTTATTTCAAGACAACCAAGTCGATGTGGTGTTATTAGAAGTGGGTTTAGGCGGCCGCCTTGATGCTACCAATGTGGTTGATCATGATGTGTCGGTTATCACCAGTTTGGCGGTGGATCATGTGGATTGGCTGGGCGATGACATCAGCAAGATTGGTTTTGAAAAAGCGGGTATTTTCCGCAGTGGCAAACCTGCGGTTTGCGGTCAGCCAGCGCCTCCGTCGACGGTACCTGCACATGCAGACGACATCCAAGCGGATTTCTACCAAACGGGTATCCAATTTGATTATCAATCAACGAGCAAGGACACTTGGCGTTGGGTTCACGGTGCATATACCCTAGAAGATTTGCCTAAGCCTGATTTGCCGCTAATGAACGCGAATACCGCCCTAATGGCGCTTTGCAGTTCTGGATTGGACATTTCCGATGTTAATATTGTCAATGGGCTAAAAAGCGCTCGTTTGGCAGGTAGGTTGCAAGTCGTTGAAGGTAAACCCACTACCTTGCTTGATGTCGCTCATAATCCTCATTCAGCACAGTATTTAGTTTCTCAATTGCTTGCCAAGGACGAGACGGCTAAATATAGCTTAGTGTTGGGTATGCTGCATGACAAAGATATTGAACAGACGATCAACGCGTTGCAGCCGATTGCCAAGCGATGGTATTTAGCGTCGCTTGATGGACCAAGAGCGGCGACTGCGGATGAATTAGCTCAGTACCTTGATGACGATATGGTTGCGGGTCAGTATTCATCCCCAAAATTAGCCTACCAAGCTGCGGTACAAGAAGTGGATCCACAACAGACGATTTTGGTCGTGGGATCATTTCATACGGTAGGAGAAGTACTTGCTTACCAACAAGCTACAGCCAGCACAAAGTAGAGTAGAGCACGATTAATCTTTTAATCGAAACGATCAACGAGTAGAGGAGCCGTTATGGCAAGTCAGTTCCAGAGTCGATTAGTCGGAACCATAGTTTTAGTAGCGATTGGTGTGATCATTTTGCCCGATCTGCTTGATGGTGAGAAATCACACTACAAAGAAGAATTTGCCAGTATTCCTCTGAAGCCAGAAGTCAGTTCACAGGTAGAGACCTTTGTGGTACTTGAGCCGGAAGAGGACAGCGCGGCATTACCGCCATCTCCAGTCGAAGCACAGGTTGCCGGAGAGGAAGTGCAGACGGCAGAAACTGGACAAGATAGCCCTGAGGCTAAGCCAGAGGTTGAGACTCAAGTTATTGAGGTTGTTGAGCGCAATGATTACAAGGATAGCGCTTGGATTATTCAACTGATGGCGCTGAAAAATGAAGATAATGCACACGCACTGGTAAAAGACTTGCAGAAAAGGGGATATCAAGCCCATGCTAAGCAGGAGACAAATTTCACCCGTGTGATTATTGGTCCAGACGTATCGAAAACAAAATTAGAGCAACAACTACTAGAATTAGAGAAAATTACCGGTTCTAGAGGTCAATTGCTCAAATTTAAACCATTAAACCCATAAGAAAACGTTTGCGTCGCGGATTTTTCTGTTAAAATGCGCGCCAACTTGAGATGAAGAATTCATGAATTGGTTAGATTTTATCATTTTAGGTGTGATAGGGCTTTCGGCTCTTATCAGCTTAGTTCGTGGTTTTGCGAAAGAAGCTATGTCACTTGTTATTTGGTTCGGCGCTTTTTTTATAGCTAGCCAGTACTACACCAAGCTTGCGGTGTACTTTACCAATATTCAAGATGACATGGTGCGCAATGGTGCGGCGATAGCCGCCCTATTCGTAGCAACGCTGATAGTCGGTGCGTTGATAAACTATGTTTTAGGGCAACTGGTTCAAAAAACGGGCTTGTCAGGAACAGACCGAATACTGGGTATTGTATTTGGCGCGTTGAGAGGGGTTTTGATTATCTCTGCGGTACTGTTCTTTGTTGATACCTTTACTACGCTTAATCGCAGTGAATGGTGGGAGCAGTCACAACTCGTTCCCCACTTTAAGTTGGTCATTCAGCCGTTTTTTGAACACATTGAAGCAAACTCTAGTTTCCTGCCTGGCGCTAAATAGCGCCAGCTAATGTCGAAAATCGAGGATTAGGACATGTGTGGTATTGTTGGACTTGTTGGCACTACGCCAGTAAATCAGTCTATCTATGACGCTTTAACCGTTTTACAGCACCGCGGCCAAGATGCTGCCGGTATTGTTACCATAGAAAGCAATCGTTTTCGTCTGCGTAAGGCGAATGGTCTGGTAAAAGATGTATTTGAAGCAAAACACATGCAACGCCTCCAAGGCAATGTAGGTATTGGTCACGTTCGTTACCCAACCGCGGGTAGCTCAAGCGCTTCGGAAGCTCAGCCCTTTTACGTAAACTCACCTTTTGGCATTACCCTTGCGCACAACGGTAACTTGACGAATGCGCATTTAGTGCGTGAAAAGTTATTCGAAAAAGACCGTCGTCATGTCAACACGACTTCAGACTCTGAAGTGCTGCTAAATGTACTTGCCCATGAAATCGACACGGTAAAAGGCAATGTCACGTCGGATGATGTATTCCGCGCGGTTGCTAATGTTCACCGCACAGTTAAAGGTGCTTATGCCGTTGTTGCGATGATCATTGGGCACGGTATGATTGCTTTCCGTGATCCGAACGGTATTCGCCCACTTTGTTTGGGTAAACGTGAAATCGAAGGCAGAACCGAGTATATGGTGGCGTCAGAATCTGTCGCGCTTGATGCCGTCGGTTTTGATTTTGTTCGCGATGTAGCACCGGGTGAAGCTGTTTATGCTACGTTTGATGGCGAGCTGCATACTCGTCAGTGTGCCGATAATCCGAAACTTAACCCATGTATTTTTGAGTTTGTTTATTTTGCTCGCCCAGATACCTTTATCGATAAAATCTCGGTATACAGTGCACGGGTAGAAATGGGTAAGAAACTAGGCGAACGCGTCAAGCACGATTTTGCTGATCTGGATATTGATGTTGTTATTCCAATCCCAGAAACGTCTTGTGATATTGCTCTGCAAATCGCTCAAGCGATTGATAAACCGTATCGACAAGGCTTTGTTAAAAACCGCTATGTGGGACGCACCTTTATCATGCCGGGTCAGCAGCAGCGTAAGAAGTCAGTACGACGTAAACTGAATGCGATTCGCTCGGAATTTAAAGGTAAGAACGTCCTTTTGGTTGACGACTCAATTGTGCGTGGTACGACTTCAGAGCAAATCATTGAGATGGCTCGTGATTCAGGCGCGAACAAGGTTTACATGGTATCCGCAGCGCCTGAGATTCGCTTCCCGAATGTTTATGGTATTGATATGCCGAGTGCAAGCGAGTTAATTGCTCACGGCAGAGACAGCGATGACATCTGTAAACAGATTGGTGCGGATGCGTTGATTTATCAAACACTGCCTGACCTTATCGACGCTGTCGGTCTGGGCAACCCAGATATTCAGCTATTTGAGACCTCAGTATTTAATGGCGAATATGTCACGGGCGATATTGATCAAAGCTATCTTGAATTCTTGGACTCACTGCGTAACGATGATGCAAAAGTGCAAAGAGATATTCAACAAGATCTGGCTAACTTAGAACTGCATAACGAAGATATCTAACTCGTTGATCATGTTACAGTAATAAAAAACCAGAGCTTCATAATCGCTCTGGTTTTTTTGTATCTGACTGACTTCTGATTCGCTAGGTAACTGGCTAACTAAGTCCGCACGAATCAGTAATCCCCATTATTTTAGGCTACCAGCGGGTACTTCCTTCGATAACATAATCAATAAAGAGTCTCACTTTTTCTGGTAGGTGATCTTTATGATTGTAGAGCATATAGATCTCACGAGGGTTTGCACTCCAATCGGGAAGTATGCGTACCAACTCGCCTTGCTCAATATATTCTTTCAACATGACATCAGGCATAAGAGTGATTCCAAGACCTGACGAACAGGCTCGGCGCACAACGTTTAAACTGTTGGCTTCAAAGCGACCTTTCATATTGTTGATAATCGACTCACCGCTGGTATTTTTAAGCTGCCATTTAATCAGTGGCTCACCTTTGAGTAACCTATGTTGTGATAATTCCTCAGCGTGTTTTGGCTCGCCGAATTTAGCCAAGTATTTTGGATGAGCAACGAGAATATCTTTCACTGATCCGATTTTACGAGCGATCAAGCTTGAATCACGTTGCGGACCGACTCGGAATATCACATCCCACTCCGTAGGATCGAGTTGATCAGCATGGTTGCTCATTGTTAAATCTAGGCTGATATCAGGATATTGATGCATAAAGTCATTCAGCAGAGGCATCAACATACGTTTTGTCAGATTGGACGGTGAGGAGATCTTTAGCTTTCCGGAGGCTCCTTTACAGTCGTCAGTGATTTCCTCAGTCGTTGACGCGAGTCTTTGCAGTAGAGGCGAACATTCGTTGTAGAAACGCTCTCCGGCTTCAGTCAAAGAGAGTTTGCGAGCATGACGGTTTAGTAGTCGTAAATCAAGTGAGTCTTCTAGAGCTTGAATACGGCGAGTGATGGTAGCAACAGGCACCATAGTCTTACGCGAAGTGGCGGTATAGCTACCATTTTCGACGACAAGTCTAAATAAATTAAGATCGTCTAGTTTCATAATGTAACTGGTATATTCCTTAGAGAAGTTTCTCTTTAAGCGCACGGTATAGACTGAAAGTAGCGTAGGATTTATATAGTTCTATCTAGAGGAAAGCCAGAGTAAAGCGCTAATTTATTATCATATCAATAGCTTGCCTTACAGCCCCGACCTTGTATTATTGTATTCTAATTTTTGCTACCGCGGTAGATTTGTATAAAAGCAGTTTTCTGCCTACAGTTATTAGTGTAGTTCTTGGCGACAAACGATAATCAACCGCATCATTGTGACGTTTTCTTACGATACGAAGTTTGATGCAAATCCATAAAATGCATTAAAAAACACAAAAAGGAATTTGTGAGGTCTTACTGTATGTCAAAGCTAGAGACGCAAGCCATGAAACAGGTTGAACCACAGCGGCACGGTTCCAACATTATGGTTGTCGACGATGACCCAATATTCCGTCGTACGATAAGGAATTATTTGGAAGTGGTTGGACACAGTGTGGTAGAAGCCAACGATGGACTTGAGGCGCTAAGATTGCTTCCTTCGACTGAGCCTGATCTGGTTTTATGTGATTTAACGATGCCATTTCTTAGTGGAATGGAGTTTGCGGAGGAGGTCAGTGTTGCCTATCCGTCATTGCCAGTGATAGTCATTTCTGCAACCGGCGATATGGCAGATGTCGCCAAAGCCCTTCGTTTTGGTGTAAAAGATTTTCTCACCAAGCCAATTGGCAACTTCAAGCATCTCGATCAAGTGATTCATTCGGTTCTTGACGATACCGCGACGACGCAACTCAACTCAGATTTTGTGAGTCGCTGGTTTAGATTGGATGATGCATCGACGTCGGAAATCGCCGATGAGCAAGAATTGCATTGGCATCTCCAATTTCTGCAACATAACCCCAATGCCGCTCGAGAGTTACTGACTGCACTGCTACCTGATAAAGATTCCGCCTTTGGGGTATGGAAAAGTAGTTATCATATTTTGCAAGCCACAGAGCAGCTACCGTTAGTCTTTGATTATTCTTGGCTGTTGAGCGGTCAATTAGCTTTTTATTTGGTGGACTCTTCTTCAAGTGAAGACGGTGGGGTGGCAAGCACCTTGTTAGTGCGAGCGTTGTTTGACGATCATATTCGCCGTTTAGGTCACAACAATATTGATATTAAGTCGTTAGCGGGTGATATCGAAAAGGGGATGAACTGTGCGAACTGTGCATTCCCAGTGGATGCGCTTTTTGGTGTGGTGGAACTATCTAGTGGCACATTATCCATACTTCCTGCTGGGCTTGATTGCCGCTGGGTTAATCAAACCGCGCATTACAATATTGCGGGGGCGAAACGACTCGGTGAGCAATGTATGAGTAATTTTATGACCAAAGATCTTGTTGTAGATAGCAATAATAAGTTAACACTGAGTCGGTTGGGGTCGAGCAGCTTTAGTTGGACGATTGGTATGAATGGTAACCATCATGTTTGAGCATCGTGTTTAGCGCAGTCGCGAGGGTCGATGTTAAAATAACCGCACTTTTCCTCGGTGTTTGCTAACTTGTAACTGATATATAGTCGACATGTTAATGTCTTGGATAATCCAAGCGTGTTTTGCATACTAATACTTAGGTCGATTTATGTCAGATAGTCACTTCAAAGATCCATATAATATTTTCTATTTCCTTGGCTTTATCCTAGCATTGCTTATTCCTACGCTACCCGCTACTCTGACATGGTTACGAGTATTTAATGGATATGCAGGTTTTTGAGTAATAACAACAGGTTAACATTTAAACAAATGGTGTTAAATAGCTGCGGCATTGTTGCCGTAGCACTTGGTATTGCAGGCATCGTGTTGCCTTTGCTGCCGACAACTCCCTTTCTATTACTCGCCAGTGCCTGTTTTCTTCGTGGCAGCCCTCGACTTCATGATTGGCTGTGGAATCATGCGACTTTTGGTGCCATTATTCGAGATTGGCAGCAACATCGATGCATTGCCAAAAAGGTAAAATTGAGAGGGGCAATTTTTATCTGCTGCAGTTTCTCGGTTTCTATTTTCTTTGCGCCACAGGTTTGGTTGAAAATTGCACTCTTTGTGCTTTTTCTGGTTATTTTTAGCATTTTTTTGCGGATTCCTGTGAAACAGTCGGTTGCTGAGCGTTAAGAAAATCACTAACATTACATCCCCAAGTGACCTCAAGATGCTTAATGCTCTGTATCTTGAAATCCCTTGGGTATAAAGTGACGGCCCACATAGTTAGTGGGCGTTTTATTTTTTTACCTACAGAATGAAAGTATGCTTTACTCAGGTAAGGCAACACTCTGAGTGTTAGGCACATCAAGACCTTTCCAGAGACAAAAATTATGACAATCGACAAAATTTCTCAGATCAAATCTAGCATCAAATCTATTCAAGACTATCCAAAGCCAGGCATCCTTTTCCGTGATGTGACTAGCCTGATGGAAGATGCTGCCGCTTATCGCGCCACTATCGAAGTATTAGTGGAAAAATACAAAGACTACGGGATCACTAAGATTGTTGGAACAGAGGCGAGAGGCTTCCTATTCGGCGCTCCACTAGCATTAGAACTCGGTGTTGGTTTTATCCCGGTGCGTAAGCCAGGTAAATTGCCTCGTAACACTATCGCTCAATCATACGAGCTAGAATATGGTGTGGATACGCTAGAAATCCATACCGACGCGATTTCTGAAGGTGACAAGGTATTGATGGTCGATGACCTGCTTGCAACCGGCGGTACAATCGAAGCGACAACAAAGCTTATTCGTAAGCTTGGCGGTGAAGTAAACCACGCTGCATTTGTTATCAACTTGCCAGAGATTGGCGGTGACAAACGATTAGAAGCACTAGATATTGAAGTATTTAGTATCTGTGAGTTTGAAGGTCACTAATCACTAGGACTGACTAAATGAGTTATCTTGCGTTAGCGAGAAAATGGCGTCCAAAGCAGTTTTCTCAAGTTGTCGGCCAACAACATGTATTGACCGCACTCGAAAATGCATTGAGCCAGAATAGACTGCACCATGCGTATCTTTTTAGTGGTACTCGGGGTGTCGGTAAAACCTCCATTGGTCGCTTATTTGCCAAAGGGTTGAACTGTGAGCAAGGCATCACAGCAACCCCTTGTGGTCAATGTTCAACTTGTTTAGAAATCGAAGAGGGTCGCAGCGTCGACCTTCTTGAGATTGATGCGGCATCGAGAACCAAAGTCGAAGATACCCGTGAGTTACTTGATAACGTGCAATATAAACCGGCGCGTAATCGCTTTAAGGTGTATCTGATTGACGAAGTTCATATGTTGTCTCGTCATAGTTTTAATGCCTTGCTGAAAACCCTTGAGGAGCCGCCAGAGTACGTTAAGTTTCTATTGGCTACGACGGATCCTCAAAAACTCCCTGTGACGATCCTGTCTCGCTGCTTACAGTTTCACTTAAAACCGATTACGGTCGATACGATTCAGCAGCAACTTAGTCATGTATTAGAGCAGGAAGCGGTCACTTCTGAGCCACGCGCTTTGTCTTTGATGGCGCATGCCGCGGATGGCAGTATGCGTGATGCATTGAGTTTAACCGATCAAGCCATCGCACTAGGCAACGGTCAAATTACCGCTGATACGGTTTCCCAGATGTTGGGAACGCTCGACTCGGGACAGGCGCTCGCTTTGATTGAAGCGGTGAGTCGAGGGGAGTCAGAGTCTCTGTTTTCCCTGCTGCAACAGTTATCGGAGAACGGCATTGATTGGGACGTTTTAGTTTCGGAACTCGCGTCGCAATTGCATCGTATTGCCATGGCGCAAGTGCTCCCTCAAAGTGAGCAAGAGAGTGCCGATTCCGAGAAAGTGAACCAGTTGGCGAGCCAGTTATCAGCTTCAGACGTACAACTGTTTTATCAGATCGCACTCAAAGGTCGTCAAGATCTGCCATTTTCGCCATCGCAACGTATCGCGGTGGAGATGACGTTATTGCGTATGCTGGCGTTTAGACCGACTTCTGGTCTCGCTGTTAACGAAATTCAAACTGTACCGGTTGGCGTGACATCGCCGCAAGTCATGGCTCAGGTTGCAACCAGTGCAGCGGAATCCGTGGTTGCTCAACCGGTTCAAAGCGCTTCTGTGTCACCCGCGCCACTGCCCGATGTACCGACCGAATATGGGCAATCTCAGGGGCAGCAGTCTTACGAACAACCGTATCCTTCGGTCGCTGACTACGACTCTCCTGCGCCACAGGTGGCGCCAGAGCAGCATGACAATCGTATGTCGGATGCTCATGTTCAACCGACTGAAACGATACAGCCAGTACAGCCTGACACGCAGCCAGTACCTAGTGCTGGTGGTTTAAGGCATCAATTGCGCTCAAAACGACAGAGTCAATCGCAAGGTGGAACACCGTCTGTAAAAAAGAGTAATGCACCATCGACCAGCTCTTCTGTGTTGGAGCGTGTCGCGCAGCGAACTTCTGCTCCGATGCCCAAAGGAGTCGATAATGTTGGTGGTGCCGACGTTCCGCAAACTGAGCAAGAACCGTATCGTTGGCAGCCCAGTGCAGCACCCGTCAAGGAAGAGAGTAAGCCCACGTTTAAACCGTCGATTCTGAAAAAAGCATTAGAACACGTAAAAACGCCCGAAATGGCAGAAAAACTGACACGGGAAGCAACGCAAAGAGACGAATGGGCAGCATTAATAGAGCGCCTTGATATCAGTAAATTAGCACAGCAGTTAGCGCTAAACTCTGTCTACCGAAAGTCTGGCAATGTAATTGAATTGGGGCTTCGTGATAGCCATAAGCACTTAAACAGCGATAAAAACCAAACTGAGCTACTTGCCAGTTTGAGTCAAGTGCTGGGCGAATCTTGTATCTTGAGTGTCACTAGTGCTACCGAAGGTACGACGCCACTTGAGTTAAGAGAGCAGATCTATCAAGAGAAACTGACCGTTGCAGCGCAAAATGTGCATCAGGATCAACACGTACAGTTTATCAAGACACGTTTTGCAGCTGATTTAGATGATGAAAGTATTCGTCCGTTGTAGCTAAGTTAATTGTAGCTAAGTTAATCGTAGCTAAGTTAATCGTAGCTAAGTTAATTTGGGGTTGAGTTAATTATCATTAGGCGAGTTGTCGCTCGGTTCGTTATCGCTAAGTAAAGTGATTAGCTGAGCCAGTAACAAGATTTTTCGCGGGGTTGCTTTTCCAACAAATGACCCCATGTCAGTAACACTAATTTGAATAAACCGAGAGAAGATTATGTTTGGTAAAGGCGGTATGGGCAACTTGATGAAGCAAGCCCAGCAGATGCAAGATCGCATGCAAAAGCTTCAAGAAGAAATTGCAAATATGGAAGTGACGGGTGAAGCCGGCGCAGGTCTAGTTAAAATCACCATTACAGGTAGTCACAGCACTCGTCGTGTAGAAATCGATGAAAGCCTAATGGAAGACGACAAAGAGATGCTGGAAGATCTGATTGCAGCGGCTTTCAACGATGCAGCTCGTCGTGTTGAAGAAACTCAAAAAGAGAAAATGGCTTCAGTGACAGGTGGTATGCAATTACCACCAGGTATGAAGATGCCGTTCTAATCTGAGGTTCTAGAGAGCAGTATATGCGAAGCAGTCGTATGCTGGAACAATTGATGGAGGCCTTGCGATGTCTGCCTGGGGTAGGTCCCAAGTCAGCTCAGCGCATGGCCTTTCATTTGTTACAGCGAGATAGAAAAGGTGGCGTGCAACTTGCCGATGCATTGTCACAAGCAATGACCGAAATTGGTCACTGCCAAGAGTGTCGTACTTTCACTGAAGAAGAGGTTTGCCACATTTGTGCTAACCCTAAGCGTCAAGAGAATGGTCAGCTTTGCGTGGTGGAGAGCCCAGCGGATATCGCTGCGGTGGAAGCGACGGGGCAGTACTCTGGTCGCTACTTTGTACTGATGGGGCATTTATCGCCTCTTGACGGTATCGGTCCGAGCGACATTGGTCTTGATGTACTCGATTATCGCTTAAAGCAGGGTGGTATTAGTGAGGTGATTTTAGCGACTAACCCGACGGTTGAAGGTGAAGCGACGGCACACTATATTGCAGAACTTTGCCACGAACACCAAGTTGCTGCGAGTCGCATTGCTCATGGTGTCCCGGTAGGTGGCGAGCTAGAGTTAGTCGATGGCACGACCTTGTCTCACTCCCTACTTGGTAGGCATAAGATATAGAGCCATAAGATACAGAGCTCAGTTGAATCAAGAAAAGGGCGTGGTACGCCCTTTTCTAATTTTTAGCTTGGTACTTGGTCGCTCTATTCGTTGTTGTTACTGAGCAAAGAACGATAGATCCAAGCGCCAATGATGGCACCAATAATAGGTGCGACCCAGAACAGCCAAAGTTGGCTGGTCGCCCAGTCACCCACATAGAGTGCAACCCCCGTGCTTCGTGCAGGATTCACCGAAGTATTGGTCACCGGGATACTGATCAGGTGGATCAGGGTTAAACAGAGCCCGATAGCAATAGGAGCAAAGCCTTGTGGTGCTCGCGAGTCAGTTGCACCGAGGATCACAATTAAAAACATCGCAGTCATCACTACTTCGCAGATCAGGGCTGAGGTTAATGAATACTTCCCGGGAGAATGTTCTCCATAACCATTGGATGCGAAGCCGGAGGCGACGGCATCAAAACCCGCTTGCCCTGAGGCAATTAGATATAATACGCCACCCGCTAACACCCCGCCGATAACTTGTGCCACGATATAAGGCAGCAATTGATTGGCTTCAAAGCGCCCTCCTGCCCATAAGCCAATACTGACTGCTGGGTTAAGGTGACAACCTGAGATATGACCGATAGCAAAAGCCATCGTGAGAACGGTCAGACCAAACGCAAGCGAAACCCCTAATAGACCAATTCCCACATCGGGAAATGCTGCTGCCAACACCGCCGAGCCACAGCCACCTAACACCAACCAAAACGTACCAAAAACCTCTGCAAGATATCGATTCATAGTCATTCCTTGTAGAAAATATGTTTGTTCCTGTAAGAAACATAGTTCATTAAATTGGGCTTGCCAAAGAGAGGGGTGCGATAAAAAAACAGTGTCGCAAAGCGTCGACAAAAATGGTCAGGAGCGAATTGGTGATAGTGCTAGGGTTAAACCGGAGTAAACTAGGTGACCGATTCAAGATAGATAAGGTTGTCCATCGCTTGTTGGTTGGAAGTGCCACAAATATCCGCTTCCGGTTTAAAATCACCACATACTTTAGGACGTTGCGGTTTCCCAAATAGCGAGCAAAGATTGCGGCTGTCCAGATACTGACAGCGAGTATTGGCAGGTTTATTGAGTGAGCTTATTGACGGTGCAATACAACAAGCACCACAACCTAATCGGCAATCCATCGTGTACACCTTATTTAAATGGGCTGCGCAGTGTATGAATATGCATCGTTTGAGTCAAGACCCTACGGTAAGCAGAGTAAGAGAAGTACTTGAAGTTTGTTGCTAGTAACGGTATAAAACGGCTCAATTTCACACAAGGTATCGAATCATGAGCAAACCGTTTTGGGAAACCCTTTCTTTAGAACAGATGAGTGAAGAGCAATGGGAATCGCTTTGTGATGGTTGTGGTAAGTGCTGTCTGCATAAACTGATGGACGAAGATACCGACGAAGTGTATTACACCAATGTGGCTTGCAGTTGGTTAAACAGTAAAACCTGTTCCTGTAAAGATTACCCCAATCGATTCAAGTCTGGTGAAGAGTGTTTAAAACTGACACGCGACAAGATTGATCAATTTAATTGGTTGCCAGAAACCTGCTCTTATCGCTTACTTGCCGAAGAGAAAACTCTCCCAGTGTGGCACCCTCTTATCACGGGCTCAAAGTCAGCGATGCATGCGGCGGGCGAGAGCGTGCGCAACCAAGTCGTGTACGAAATTGATGTTGTGGATTGGGAAGACCACATATTGAATTTACCTTCCCATGCGCAAAAGCGCTGATACAAATAGAAAATCGACTACGCTGTTAGACTCCGCGTAGCCGATTTATTCGTGATAGGGTGACGAATTACAGGTCGAGAACTTCCAAACTTACGTGATAAATATTGCCCCAGATATCACCTTCATCATCTTCGCCAATTCCAGGCCAACCCTCAGCATTGGCTTTGGACATATTCTTCAATGATAGGCTAGTACCGTTGGTTTCAACCAGTGCCATATAGTCAATTGAGGTCAAGTCACCGTATTCAATGGTCACGACGAGTAGGTCGTTTTCGCTGTCGATTTCCCATGTAAACGAGAAATCTTGTTCCCCATCTGAATATTGCCCCGTCCCATCGCTCAAGAATTGGTAAGTCTCTCCATCACCCGTGTCAGCAAAAGTCGTCACCACATAGTCCAGTTCGAAAAATTCATTACTAAACCATGCAGTCGTTCCAGTGTCTTCACGGCAACCATTAACGGCCTCTAAGTAGTCATCAAAAGAACCTGTGGTCAAAGGTATATCATTTTCATCATCCCACATGGTGTCACCGATAGCACAGTAGCTCACTTGAGAGTTGGTGACGTCGTAGTAATCATCAGACCAAACTTCCATATCTTGCGGTGAATAGTGAACAATAAACTCACTAAGGGAATCATTTTGACCGAGCAATATGACCACGCTCCAAACATCATTTGGCGAGCCATAACTGTAGAGTTCAACACGATTATTGTCTTCAATACGCCAACCGAAACGACCACTTGCAGCAGCGTTTTGGTAGTAGATACCAGAATCATCGTTGGCACTAAACTCATAAGCCCGAATTTCACCACGACTGTTGGTTCGCATTAGTGTTTTGCCCGCTAGGTCGTCTTCAGTGAGTTGGACGGCTTCACCTGTACATTCTTCATAGGTAGCAAGGGTATCGAGGAAGTCAGTCTCAGTCTGGTTCTCGCTTTCAGGGAAGGCGCAGACAGGCATATCATATTGTGATACCACCGTTGACCAAATGAGACTGTATTGCTGTCCATCTTCTTGCCATTCTTCAAAGGTTTTAAGTGACCAACTCGAATTTTCAGACAACATCAGCGCCAAGTACCAAACATAGTCAGCATCGTCGGTGATTTTTACATAGCCATTTTCTATGCTCCAACTATCGGTGTAAGCATAGATTCCGCTTTTCGCTACGTTCAGGTCTCCATTGGCTGCAAAGGTATATTCTCTGCTTGAGCCATCAGAGCGGAAGCGCTGGAAAGTCATGCCTTCAAGCATATCTGGAGTAAATTCTGACTCAATTCCGCCGCAGGCGGCAATGCTATTTTCGAAATCAGCAAAGGTTGGCTGTTCATCAGTATCGCCTTCATAGCAGGTACTGCGTGGGATATCGGCAATAGCGAGAATTTGCTCTTTCACTGACTCAGACAAAAGACTAATTTTATCGCCCTCTAGTGTCATGTCGGCAGATCTTACAGCACCTTGTAACACCCTATCATCCATCTCACCGTATAGGAGAGTTGCAGAACTCTCATACCAACGCTCACCCCATTCATTTATAACAGCGTTAGGTACGGTAAATGTGAGTACTTCTTCTCCGTTCATCGTGCTACGAGTCCATGTGCTCGTGCCGTCAATTGTTGCCAGACCAGTATTACTCCACCCCATAGTGTAATAGTTCGCGGTGCCGTCACTGACTAGTTCAACTGCGGCTTCATCGCCGATCATAACGGCTTTAACCACACCAGTTGAAACCGAATCACCTGCTGAGATCCCAGTGATAAGGTCATCAAGTGATGTTGATTCGTAACCATCTGACATACCACCGTCACCGGCGAGTAGATAAGGTCTGCTAGACCAAAGGGTATAGATATCTTGCTCAGGGGTAATATCAAAGTAGGCAACAAAGGAGTCGGTAGAGAACTCCGCAGAATCATCAGAAATGCTCGACCAAATATCTTCGATGTAATCTCCCACATTCATTCCGGCAAGATCCATCAACTCGCCAGTCAGTCGGTAGGAAAGATTAGGTGCATCGGTTGGATAAGCGGTCAGTACACTATCAGCGTAACGAATCGAATAGGCAGAGACTGATGTCCAACCGTTCACCGTCAACACGTAGTCGCGGTAGTAATCAATGCCAAGATCCAATAGCTCACCAGTGGCTAAAACCTGCTCTATGGCGCTGGTGCTTACTGTGTAGCCATTCACGTCAAAGGTTTCTAATAACAAGCTCGACTCATCATCACTGCCTAAAGCGAACACTTGTGATTGGTTATATAACCATTGAGCAGTTAGAGCATGGTTATCATTGCCTTGTGTGTCATCTTCAGGAGCACTGTCAAATTCATCTTTAACACCGTCATTATCATCATCGTCATCGGCGTTATTACCTAAACCATCATTATCGCTATCCGCCGATTCGTTTGGATCTTGCGGTGCCCAATCATCAAGGTTATCGACGCCATCGTTATCATCGTCTCCTGATTTGCTTCCGTCATCAGGATACTCATCAACTAGGTCATCGTACCCATCTTGATCTCTGTCGCCAGCTTTGCTGCCATCATCAGGAAAAGCATCGTCAAGATCATCAACACCATCGCTGTCACTATCACCGGCGCGAGTACCATCGTTGGGGAATTCATCGACTAGGTTATCGACACCATCATTATCAAGGTCGCCAGATAAGGTTGCATCGAGAGGATACGCATCGTTAGCATCTAAATAGCCGTCGCCATCGTCATCGGTATCGGTATTATTACCAACGCCATCACCATCCGTATCTAAGCTCTCTGTGGGGTCGGTAGGGAATAGGTCATCAACATCGCTGGTGCCATCATTATCGTCATCAAGATCGGCATTATCACCCGTACCATCACCATCTAGGTCATACTGCTCGCGCGCATCGTCAGGGAACGCGTCAACTACATCTGGCACGCCATCTTGGTCAGTGTCAGTGTCGGGATCAAAAAGACCATCAAAGTTTTTTTCGTTATCTTGATTGACATCATCGATGATTTTTTTGATGTTGGCATTGGCACGCTCAGCCCCATCAAGCACCGAACCCTCATCCATCAAGTCTTCGCTGTCTTGTGGGAGCACTTTGGAAGCGACAATGGCACTTGCCGCAAACGCGGCATCTTCTTTACCTTCATCAGCGATAAAGTCACCGAGTACTTTGTCACTGTCGATACCTAATTGTTCTGCAACTTGCTCTATTGCATCTTGTTTTGCTTGTGCGTCATCGGTGCTGGCGCCTGTTTGGTTTATGATCACATGAACCAGAGTGGATAATGGGGTAACGTCGGTTTCTCCGGCAGGTGCTGACATAACAAAATCAGTTTTAATCACACCGTGATCGATATCGACGGTTTGATTTGCGATTGCTTTTACTACAACAGGGTAGAGGGTAGGGTCAGAAATCGAATTTGGTATGGTAAGAACGGCATCACCATTTTCGTCTGATGTTGCGCTGGGTTCATCGGCATCTTTGACAAAATCGCTATTTAGGTCGAGCCAAACTTCAGCGCCTTGTAGGTAGCCATCGATCGCTTTAATGCTATAGGCGTTACCACTGTTGCTAGTACTGCTCTCCGAGTCACTGTCACTACAGCCTGCAAGCGCGACGATCCCTGCCAACCCTAATGAAAGGGATATTTTATTTGGTTTCATGTTATCTTCCGTAATGACTAATTGATTCGATAAACTGGTTGCATTGCAATCAATGGTAGGGTGTTTACATTTTGTTTCAAATGTTAAATTTCGGTAGGGCGCGTTTGCTTGACTGGGCTGTGAATGTGATAACAAAGGCACGGATTTCAGAAGGTTAACAGTGGCAAATTTTGATTTGAAGTTATAGTATATAATAAATATTATCCATAAAAATCAAGATATTATGAAATGTATTTGGTAGGTTCATTTAATTAATTAATGTGATGTAAATCAATAAAAACGTGCAACAAAAAAGCACTTTCGCCATCTATTGCAGTTAAATGGCTGTGAGTGATGCAGATGAGTCGTATACAGATTGGTGTGGCTAAGTCGGATTCGGCTATTGACCGTCAATATTGATTAGACCAATGCTAACAGAATGGATCCCACGGTAATTGCCGCTGAGGCGTATTGACCAGCGGAATAGGAACTGTCGTCTTGTTCATCAATAGCATCAGGGTGATCCATTCCAAGCGCTCCATGAGCGAATGAAGTCACCGTATCCTGCATGCTTTGTGACTCATCGCCGTCTTTCTGTTTCTGCTCATCGGCAAGCAAGGACTTTGCTTGTTCAGAGAGTGTGACGGAATCACCGCTGCTAGAAGGCAAAGTGTTGCCGTTGGTTGTGCCCATTTTTGTTTGGGCATCACCGCTCGCTTTGGCAGTGACATTAGAAGTTGGCGCAGGGACACTGTTAGTGACGACATTATTGGTTACTGTTTGCATCTCGGCTCTCCACCTTACTATTCATAAACTACATCGACCAATTGAGCGCAATCTTTAAACAAAGATTGTGCTTGTTGCCGATTGAACCCTTTATCAATAACTGTGCAAAAAGTAAGCCATATTCGTTTGTGCGGTGAACATTACCGCACAAAACGAATATGGGTAATGCTTTTAGGGTTTACACGTCAAATCGGAATGGCGCGACGCCAATTTTTTGTATGCAGCCATTTGGTTCTCTGTCTTTACATAGCGTGTCGGCGGCGTTAATACCTGTAGTTGGAAGTCGCTATCATTATCAGAGATGTCCGCTTTAGGTGTGATAATAACAAGCTTGAGATTTGGGTTGAGCTTATGAATCTGTGCCGCCGTTCCCAATCCTTGCTCAGTGTGAAACTTCCCTGCGACATGCATGACTTTGCTCTCTGGATGTTGGTCAATATAGTTCACGATACTCTCGGCCATCGTTGCATCCCACGTCAACTGTGCTGCATATTGTTTTTCGGTTTGTTCAGGAGAACCATGGTGCATGGATGCAAAAAACTTCTCCTTGTAGAGAGAGTCGGAGGTGTCGATATTGTTGGCAATCCACTGGCGTTCACCATCATCAAGCTTGTCTAAATAAGCCGTTCCTTCTCTACCAATGCATCGCACTAAATTTTTTGGTGCATTCGCAGCAATAACAGGGAGCTGCTGGGCTTTGGCGTACTCTACCAGTGGGCGATAGTCACTTTGATAATTTGGCCATGCATTGCCTTGTTGAATCAAAGGCTGTTCACCAATTTCACCCGCGAGATATTGATCAACGATGGTCTGTTTATCACGAGTAAATTGCTCCATTGACAAAATTTGCTTAGCGCCGGTTTGAGAGAGCGCTTGTAATAAGTCGGTCTGAAAACGATGGATACCCGTATGCGTGTGCCACTCACCGACCAACACAATATCGGCGTCGAGCAGTTCTTGAGGCAGGTTATCCAACTCTATCGGTTGCCCAAAAGGTGTATAGAGTTGATAGTCATAATAGGACACAACTGGCTCGGTTGGCGCTTGATTCGCTTGGTTAGATGGGGTGGTGGAACATCCGGCAACGAGTGCCAGCATTAGGGTCGGTACAAGGGCTTTCATTCTAGGGTTCTCGCAGTCTAACTCGCCTCTATTCATAGAGGCGATCAATACTTCAATGGTAATAGAGAACCTAAGTTAAATCAATGAAATTGAAAGTGATTATCATTAAGATTTTCGATAGATGCGTATGGTAAAATCCGCTTGGCAGATAAACAATGATTGCTGTTTTAATGATGCCCGCAACTCTAGAGAAGCTTTCCACGCAAAAGGGGTCATTTGTAGCAAATCATCCGCTTGCTGCCCGGTTAAGTCCATCGGGTAAGATAACTTTAAGTCATCAATTAACTCAAAGCCGTCAATTTGTTCCGCTTCTTCGCTGTGGAGCCTAACGTCTTGGTAGATGAGTTCACGTAACTCATACAGGTGATGACTTGCAGGCGTCACGGTAATCATGATGCTTTGTGCATTTAGGCAACGCTGCAATTCTTCATGCTTACAAGGGGCATAGATTCGGATAATGGCGTCAAGGCTATTGTCGGCAAAGGGAAGGCGATGGCTTGATGCGACGGAAAATTCGATATTAGGGTAGCGCTTAGCGGCATAGCGTATCGCGACCTTAGAGATATCGAGTCCATAATAATCGCTTTGATGCCCTTGTTGCTCTGCGTGTTGCTGAAAATAGCTGGTGTAATAGCCCTCACCACAACCGATATCAAGAACGGTATGTTGCTTTGGCGTTAAATAGTGCGTCAGTGTTTGAGCGACTTTATCACGCATAGGGGCGTAAAAGCCATGAGCTAAGAACGTTCGTCTTGCCTGCATCATCTCCTTATTGTCGCCCGGGTTTTTAGAACCTTTGTGCTGAACAGGCATTAAGTTGACATATCCCTCTTTGGCACAGTCAAATTGATGGTTGTTATTGCAGACAAAACTACGATCTGAACGAGTCAGAGGCAACTCACACAGTGGGCATTGATAAGGCATGGAATAGGCTCGATATGAAAATTTTGCTCAGTCTACCCATATCCCCTGGGAAGCTCAAGATCGCAGGGGATAACAGATAAAGGCAAAAGCGAGATTATGACAGCGAAATGGTCGTCGCTAAGGTATGGCTTTCACCGGATTGCAATTCGATACCGTGATCTAGGTGATTGGCATGTACGGTTGATTCGACACAGATCATCGATAAGTAACCGTCATCGTTCATATCACCCATGGATTCGGCACCTTGTTGCCAAGGGTTCCACAATACAGCAGAGTTATGACCGGAGTTGGTGACAGACAGCGTACGTTGATGTTGTTTATCTTCAACTTGAATCATAGCGTCAGGATCAGTATAAACTCGGTCTATGGTGTCTGTAAGCTGCAACTCTTCTCCACCAAGGCACAGCTTGCCTTGCTGTAAACTATCGAGATAGTGGCTACCCATTCCAGTGATCTTAGTCTGGTGGATATCAGCCACATTAAGATAGGTATGCAGTGCACCGGAGAAGTTCCATGCATGGTCATCCGTGTTGTGGATTTCGAGAGAGATTTTCAGTTGCTCAGTGATTTCAACATTAAGACGCAATTCAAATTGGTGCGGCCAAATGGCTCGGGTAGCAGGGGAATCGCTCAGGGATAAACTGACAATGACACCATGGTCGTTTTCTCTATGTTGCGCGATTTGCCATTCGCTATTGCGAGCAAAACCATGAGCAGGAGATCCAATGCGACCAAACCATGGCCAGCAAATAGGGACACCGCCACGCAAGGCAGATTTGCCATCATGAATCGCTTGCTTGCTCATCCAGATAGTTTCTTGTCCACCGACGGGCTTAAATGAGAGGACATGACCACCATGAAGCGCAATAGCGGCGCTGGCTTTTGGGTGTTGAATGACCACGATTTTATTATTATCAAGTCGGCGAACAGTAACGTTATCTGACAGTGCCGAAATGACAGCTAGGGTTTCATAGTCCATGTTAAAGAATCCTTAAAATAGGTGAATCCGAAAACGGGTTTGGGACAGGGGCAAAAACCACAGATACAAAAAAGGCGACCCCAATGAGTCGCCTTAATCAAAATTCAGCTAAAAGCTTACATTACTTAGAAATGTGAGCGATTAGGTCTAGAACTTTGTTTGAGTAACCGATTTCGTTGTCGTACCAAGATACAACTTTAACGAAGTTATCAGTTAGAGCGATACCTGCTTTAGCATCAAATACAGATGTGCAAACTTCGCCGATGAAGTCTTGAGAAACAACTTGGTCTTCAGTGTAACCTAGAACACCTTTAAGAGCGCCTTCAGAAGCTTCTTTCATTGCTGCACAGATTGCTTCGTAAGATGCACCGTTCTTTAGGTTAACTGTTAGGTCAACTACAGAAACGTTAGCAGTTGGTACGCGGAAAGCCATACCAGTTAGTTTGCCGTTTACTTCTGGAAGTACAACGCCTACTGCTTTAGCAGCACCAGTTGAAGATGGGATGATGTTCTGAGAAGCACCACGACCACCGCGCCAGTCTTTAGCAGATGGACCGTCTACAGTTTTTTGAGTTGCTGTAGTAGCGTGAACTGTTGTCATAAGACCAGATTCGATACCGAACTTGTCGTTAAGAACTTTAGCGATAGGCGCTAGACAGTTAGTAGTACAAGAAGCGTTAGAAACGATGTCTTGACCTGCGTAAGTGTCGAAGTTTACGCCGTTAACGAACATTGGAGTTGCGTCTTTAGAAGGACCAGTTAGAACAACTTTCTTCGCGCCAGCAGTGATGTGCTTACGAGCAGTCTCATCTGTTAGGAAAAGACCAGTTGCTTCAGCCACAACGTCAACACCGATTGCGTCCCACTTAAGATCTTCTGGGTTGCGCTCTGCAGTAACACGTACAGTTTTACCGTTAACGATTAAGTTACCGCCTTCAACTTCAACAGTACCGTTGAAACGGCCGTGAGTTGAATCGTACTTTAGCATGTATGCCATGTATTCTACGTCGATTAGGTCGTTAATACCTACTACTTCGATGTCGCTGCGCTCTTGCGCTGCACGGAATACAAAACGACCGATACGGCCAAAACCGTTAATACCTACTTTGATAGTCATTATAGTTGCTCCACAACTTAATTTCTGTTTAAAGATAACTGGTTGTAAAATTACAGAATCCAGTCATTAACTTCAATAGATAATCGGAGTTAATTTGTCTAAAGTCAAAAAAATCTGACTATTTTGTTCGCTCTTAGAATTAAATGGTGCTTTTTTGAACTTTAGTAGTCATTTTGTAACATGTGAAACGAACTGATTAACCCGATGGGTAAATAAAGTTAACACTCAGGGTACATACTGGTGCATTCTTGCTAACAATGTGCTACAACCAACTTTTCCTAGGTAAAAATCCCTAGGTTGATAAAATGTAGTTAACAAAAAAGAGAGTGTAAAGGCAGTGAATGGCGAAAATAGTATGATAAATAAGCCAGACCAATATTGGAAAGATCAATTGACGGAAGAGGAATACCGTGTTTGTCGCCAGCAGGGCACGGAAGCACCTTTTAGCGGGAAACTGTTACATAACAAGCAAACAGGGCTCTATCACTGTACCTGTTGTCGCGTGGCTCTGTTCTCTTCTAACAGCAAATACGATTCTGGCTGCGGTTGGCCGAGTTTTGATGCACCTATCAACAAAAATGTGATCACTTATTTAGAGGATCTGAGTCTTGGTATGCAACGCATCGAAATTCGTTGTGCTAACTGTGATAGTCACCTCGGTCATGTGTTTGAGGATGGACCTAAAACGACGGGAGAGCGCTATTGCGTTAACTCGGTCTCATTGAGTTTTAATCAAGATAACTAAACCGAAATAGCGACTAATCGTGTCAACGGCACTCAACTTTTGAGCTGTGAGCGAATATTAAGGGAGCAAACTTGCAAAACCCGTTTGCTCTTTGTCGTCGAACCTGAGCGGTTGAACGGAATGTTATTGTCTCGAATAACGCCCTTCTTTCAACGTTGAGATGATCTGTTCGGCTTGTATATCAAGCTCTTGGTACTCTTCTGGTTGCAGCGCAAACATACGGTCTAATTCACTTTCCGATGCTGTTGCAATACCGAAACCTTGCCCTACCTTTGTCCATAAATAAGAAAGTTTATGACGACCCAGTTGCTGGCTGACACTGGCGAGTGCCTTGATAGCATCTTTGTTCGGCGTTGTATGTTTGGATAACTCGAGCGAACGATTCAGTAGTTCATAGGTTTTGGTTTTATCGCGCGAGATGTAGTAAGTCGCAAGCGCATATTGCATCTCGGCAGTTTCTAGCTCAGGTGTTCCTTCTAAAGCGAGAAACTGTCGTCTGGCGGGTTGGTTACCCGTCTCGCTCCATAAGAAATAGAGCGTAGATGCAGAGCGTGAGTTTACCAATGATTCTTCAATGCGGGTTCGCTCTTCGATCACATACATCAACGCATTAAAACGCTTAGATTCTTTATCTTTTTGGTCCAGTGAACGCATTTGTGCAGCAAGCTCCAGGCACTTTTGATAGCGCTTGAGGATATGATATTCAGTGATCATCCCCTCTTCGCTTGGCTGTTCAAGCGTTTGGTGTCGATGCCAAATCAGGTCTGTTCGAGGGATCTTACATTGCCCATCGTTCATGTTTAGCGCTTCACACTGTAATCCGGGTTCTTTTTGGCAAAGTTGGTCGGTGTTCTTACGAGATTCGAAACAGCCCGTGATGGCAAAAGAGACCAACAGACAAAAGAATAGGCGTGAAAGGGAGATAGGGTTACTTGTGATCATATACGCTGAATTAATGGTACTAACTTGACGCAGTGTATCATCTCGTTATGGTTTGAGTAATAACAAGTCGATTAATAAATTTAAATAACGACCTTAACGCAAGGCAATCTGTTTATTTTATGAACCCGCTATTTTGTGGCCCCGTTATTTTGTGAGCCAGTTATTTCACGAGTCAGTTTATTTCGTGAGTATGGAGATTGAGAAAAGGATTAACATGGATATAGAAAAGTTGCTAGAGGCAATGACGCCGGAAATCGTTGAGCGCTTAATGTACGCAACCGAGACGGGACGTTGGCCGGAAGGTGGTAAGTTGTCACAACAACAGCGAGATTCATGTATGCAAGCGGTCATGTTGTACCAGTCTCGCCATAACAGTGACGCACAGCATATGTCAGTGGCGGAGGGAGGGGAAGTCGCCTTTAAGAGTAAAGCGGAACTAAAAGGTCAGTTTTCTCCGCAGCAAGAGTTGTTCAGAGTTAAAGTCGATTCGGATTAAGCTGGAAAAAGGGCATTAAAAAGGGGTGAATAAACACCCCTTTTGGCTTGAGTGGAATGATTAACCTGCAAGCACGTCGGTGGCAACTTTATAGCTTGGGTCTTCTTTCACATTGATTTCTACTAGGCTACCTGCTTTTTGTAAAAGGGCACGGCAGTCTGGGCTCAAATGTTTAAGGTGCAGAGTTTTACCCACTGCAGAATAGCGCTCTGCCAGTGTTTCGATTGCTTCTATTGCTGAGTGATCCGCAACACGGGACTGAGCAAAATCGACAATAACATCAGCGGGGTCATTTTGAGCGTCAAACAGTTCGAGGAAGTTAGCGGCTGAACCAAAGAAGATAGGACCGTTAACCTTGTACTCTTTTGAACCTTCGGCATTCATTGTGCTACTGGCGTAGATGTGTTTTGCGTGCTGCCAAGCAAACATTAGCGCAGAAGTGATGACACCGACCGCTACGGCAACCGCTAGGTCAGTTAACACAGTGACAACCGTCACTAAAATAATCACGAAGAAGTCTTGTTTTGGTACACGACGGGCTAGCTTGAATGTTGCCCATTCAAAGGTACCAATAACAACCATAAACATGACACCAACCAACGCAGCTAGTGGAATCATCTCAATAAGAGACGATGCGAATAGGATAAAAATCAGCAGTGCAACAGCTGCAACAATCCCGGATAGACGCCCACGACCGCCGGAGTTGACGTTGATCATTGATTGACCAATCATCGCACAACCACCCATTGCACCGAACATAGAACAAGTGACGTTTGCTAGACCTTGACCTACACATTCGCGGTTTGATTGACCACGGGTATTCGTCATCTCATCAAGTACCGTCAAGGTAAGTAGCGATTCGATCAGACCGATCGCAGCCAGAATAATGGCGTACGGTAGAATGATAGTCAGGGTTTCGAGTGTAAGAGGGACCGAAGGCATCGCAAAGGTAGGTAGAGAGCCAGCCAGTGTCGCTGCTTCATCACCCGACATCGTGCGCAGGAAATCCACCACAGTACGAGTATCAAGCCCAATAACTTGAACCAACAGCGTAACCGTTACAATTGCGACTAGTGATGATGGCACTGCCGTCGTCAGTTTTGGTAGGAAATGAATAATACCCATCGTCAGAGCAACGAGACCAAGCATCAGTAGCATTTGACCTTGTGGCAGCCAAGTTAAAGCACCCGATAGGTCAGGCGCTTTAAATTGCCCAAGCTGTGCTAAGAAGATGACGATAGCAAGACCGTTCACGAAACCGATCATTACCGGGTGTGGCACCATTCGGATAAACTTACCAAGCTTAAATAAGCCTGCTGAGATCTGGATTGCACCGGCGAGCAAAATAGCGGCAAAAAGGTACTGAACGCCGTGAGTAGCAACTAAGCTGACCATGACCACCGCCATAGCACCTGTTGCACCAGAAATCATACCTGGACGACCACCAAAGATAGAGGTGATAAGACCAACGATAAATGCCGCATAAAGACCCACCATAGGATCAACGCCAGCAACAAATGCAAAAGCAACGGCTTCAGGAACCAGCGCAAGTGCAACGGTTAAACCTGAAAGAACGTCGTTCTTAACGGAGTGTTTTGAGAACTGTGGAAATTCAAACATGTAATTAATTTACTTACTTAAGTTGGGGGTTAACATCCATTTCAATGAGTGCGAATCAGACATTCCTTGTCATACAGCCAAGTTATTGCGATTCTCTAAATGCTTAAAATATAAGTATAGAGTGACTTGGCTATAAAGCTCATTTTACCTAGCCAGAAAGACAGAGTACTCAAATACGCCATCATGGCAGGCATTTGTGACACTGAGTTGAAGCAAGATAATGAAATGATCAAAGTCGCGCATGCTACAGAAATGTGTAGAAAAGTTCAACAGTGAAACAAATTGTGTCGAGGTAATATTGGTATTGAAATGACACAAAAAGCCCCACTAAAAGTGGGGCTCGAATTGACATCAGCGCCATGGGCTGACAGCAGTTACTACGTCATAAGACGTTAATAACTCGGCTTGGTCATGCCAGCAGCGGCTTTGTTAGTCGCTACTTGGCTACCAGCGCCAATGGGTTGATAGCGTTCAACCTTGAAAGGTGCTGCGTTAACCACGATTTCAGCCAGTTCTGGTTTACCAGGAGCGGACTTCATCGGTGCAGAAGCATGCGCTTTTGCGGCAGCTGGTTGAGCTTTAACCTTTTCAACGGCGGTTTGCTGTTGTGGCTCAGAGGTGACTTGTTCAGCAACTGATTCTGCTACAACTGTTTCTTTCACCATTGGTTCTTTAGCAACAGCTTCTTTAGCAACTGCCTCTATAACAACGGTTTCCTTAGCAACAACCTCTTCAACAGCAGCTGCTTCGATCGCAACTTCAGGTATAACCGCTTCTGCAATGACAGGTGTTGTGCTTGGAGTCTCAACCACTGGTGCTGCAACATGGGTTGCTGCTGCTACTGCTGCAGTCTCAACAACTGGCTTAGCTTGTGCTGAGGCCGGCGTCACTTCAGGGGTCTGCGAGCGCATCACAATCACTTTGCCCATAGACATCTCGATACATGCTACGCCGCCAGTGATAACGTCAGAGCGAGCAGCATCAGCTTTACGTTCATGGTTCGCTTTTGGCTTAGGTTTAGTGATGCCATAGCTCGGCATTACCTTACCCATTGCCATTTCTGGAGACGCTACACCGCCTTTACGCAGTCTAAATGGGTTAGGGCGACGGTCACGACCACGGCGACGACGTTGACCACTTGCTCTTAGATGACGTGGTGAACGACGGTTACGACGTTGCTTGCCTTCTTCTTTTGCTGGAGCATCAGAAGTTGTTTGCGTCGCTTTGTCATTCGCAGTGGTGTCAGCGACAATCGCATCAACCTTAGTATCAACAACGGGTTGCTGAACGGCTTGCTGCAGTTCCTCAGTTTGCTGTTGATCTTTAATACGAACTTGCTTGTTCAACTTGCGACGTTGACGGCGCTCTTTAATCTTCGCAGTCTTCTCTTTCGCTTGTGCTGGCTTGTCTGGTGTTTGAGCTTCTTCAGCAATCTGCTGACCTTGCTCTTTTACCTTAGAAGGCTTGGCATCATCACGCTTTTTGTTGTTGCGACGATCTTGAGGTTTACGACGGTTTTGAGCCTTATTCGCTTGAGTCGACTCGTTCTTTTCAGACTCAGACTCAGTCTCATCTTTCGCTTGAGTTGGCTTGTTGCGACGGTTCTTATTGCGATCATCTTTGTTGTTGCGTCGTCTGTCGTTGTTACGATTATTACGGCGCTGATTGTTGCGATTGTTCGTTTGCTCTGGTTTTTTCTCTTCTGCTTTCGGCTCTTCTTTGGTCGCAAATAGTGCGCCAATAGCAGAAACGATACGAGCAAATAGACCTGGCTTCACTTCAGCTTTTGGAGCTTCAGGCTCACTGGCTGTCGCTTTTGACTTAGGCGCAGGAGTGCTAGGTGCAGGAGCATTAGGTGCAGGAGTCGCAAAGCCTTGCAGAGCCGGTTGCTCGATCTTACGAGGTTTAGGTTCTGACTCAGACGGTTCTCTGCTTTCTGCTTCTTTCAATGCGTCCAACTTCTTCGGAAGCAAGTAAGAAAGCAGATCTTGCTCTTCACCTTCACGGACGCGAATAACGTCGAAATGCGGTGTTTCCATATCTGAATCAGGAACAATCGTGATTTTCACTTCTTGAACACGTTCAACATGGTTAACCGAGCGACGCTTCTCGTTGAGTAGGTAAGAAGCAATTGGCACAGGAACGACAGCCAATACTTGCGAGGTATTGTCTTTCAGCGCTTCTTCTTCGATTAAACGAAGCACAGAAAGAGCCAAAGATTCGTTGTCACGGACTACGCCTGTACCCGTACAACGAGGACAAATGTGGTGACTCGCTTCTGCTAATGAAGGGCTGAGGCGCTGGCGTGACATCTCAAGAAGACCAAAGCGAGAGATACGACCAATTTGAACACGAGCACGGTCAATGCGCACGGCTTCACGTAGGCGGTTTTCTACTTCACGCTGGTGGCGAACTGGCGTCATATCGATAAAGTCGATAACCACTAAACCACCTAGATCACGCAAACGTAATTGACGAGCAATTTCATCAGCGGCTTCTAAGTTGGTGTTCAGTGCCGTTTCTTCGATATCGCTACCTTTTGTCGCACGTGCTGAGTTGATATCGATCGACGTTAATGCTTCGGTCGGGTCGATAACAATTGAGCCGCCAGAAGGTAGACGAACTTCGCGTTGAAACGCGGATTCAATCTGGCTTTCGATTTGGTAGTGACTAAATAGCGGGACTTCACCTTCGTACTTTTTAACACGGCTGACGAAATCTGGGCGAACCAACTGGATGTGTTGTTTTGCACGTTCGTAAATCGTGTTGCTATCGATAAGGATTTCACCAATATCGCGACGTAGATAGTCACGAAGCGCACGAACAATCACGTTACTTTCTTGATGGATTAAGAAAGGAGCCGGATTTTGTTCTGATGCGCCTTTAATGTTTTCCCAGTTGTTTAGAAGGAAACGTAGATCCCATTCAAGCTCTTCTGCGCTCTTACCTACGCCCGCGGTACGAACGATGAGGCCCATACCTTGTGGTAGTTCAAGCGTGCTAAGTGCTGCTTTCAGTTCAGTACGTTCTTCCCCTTCGATACGACGAGAAATACCGCCAGCACGAGGGTTGTTTGGCATCAATACAAGGTAGCTACCAGCAAGAGAAATAAAAGTCGTTAATGCAGCACCTTTGCTGCCACGTTCTTCTTTTTCTACTTGAACAATAACTTCTTGGCCTTCGCTAAGTACATCTTTGATGCTAGGGCGACCTTGGTATGTATAACCCGCTGGGAAGTATTCTTTGGCGATTTCTTTAAGAGGGAGGAAACCGTGACGTTCAGCACCGTAGTCAACAAATGCAGCTTCTAGACTTGGTTCAACTCGGGTAATACGTCCTTTGTAGATGTTGGCTTTTTTTGATTCGTGTCCTGGACTTTCGATATCAAGATCGAAAAGTCGCTGGCCATCGACCAAAGCAACACGCAACTCTTCTTTTTGAGTTGCGTTAATTAACATTCTTTTCATTACAGAAATTCTCGTTGTATTTTCTTTGTTTTCATCATTGCTCTTGCCACATTTTTCGTAAGTCGTGGTGCCAGATCCCATGGTTTTCTTTGTTGCAGCCTCCCGGCTGGAAGGGATGCTCGTGGGCACTACAGTGGTCACACAGATTTTATCCGTGTGAACCGCATATCTAACGGTTATACTCAAACACGATTACGTGAGTAGGCGACAAGGAAATTCCAGCTCTATACGTCTTATGCCGTTTGCTGCGCTTCGATACTGGTGTTCTACTCAGAGTAAAATGCCACGAATAGTAGTGATAAATTTGTAATCGAAACTAAATATTCGTAGCAGCACTGAACTATAGCAGTGCATGTCTATATCAGCAATCAGCTTTAGTATAATCACTACAAAAAAATGTGATTTTAGCGGAACTGTGGCTACTTAATGTGCAAATTTATAGTGTGTTGCTTGTGAAGATAATCATGTCTGCTGTTGAGTCCAAAATTTGGGTCTGGTGCCCAAAGATGAAAGGTATTGCCCCACTGCTTTGTCAAATTGCTATCCCAACAAGCCGGTATTTTGACGACAGAAAGCGTTATTTTATTCGTATTTTGAGTGTTATAATGACCAAATGAGTGAAATTAGAACTAAAGTCCAATTCGTCGATATTGACGACGATATGGCTGGTCAACGCATTGACAACTTTTTGCGTAACCAACTTAAAAATATACCAAAAAGTGTTGTTTATCGTATTGTTCGTAAGGGCGAGGTTCGAGTAAACAAAAAACGTGTTAAAGCGGAATATAAATTACAACCAGGGGATCTCGTTCGTATCCCACCAGTGACCGTGCAAGAAAAACAACAAGAAGCTCCTGTTAGCACCAAGTTGAACAAGGTGGCCGCTCTTGAGTCTCATATTATCCACGAAGATGATCACCTACTGATTCTTAATAAACCGTCAGGACTCGCGGTTCATGGGGGCAGTGGTCTTAAGTTTGGTGCGATTGAAGCATTACGTGCGTTGCGACCGCAAGCTCGCTTTCTGGAGTTGGTGCATCGTATAGACCGTGATACTTCAGGGATCCTTTTGGTTGCCAAGAAACGCTCGGCATTGCGTCACCTTCAAGCGCAGTTTCGGGAAAAAACGGTACAGAAATACTATTTTGCTCTTGTGATGGGGCAGTGGAAACCGAGTTGTCGTGTAGTGAACGCGCCACTGCTTAAAAACGAAGTGAACAGTATTGTGCGTGTTAATCCCAATGGTAAAGCTTCCGAGACACGTTTTAAGATCCTCGAAGCGTTTGAACAAGCGACCTTATTACAAGCAAGTCCGATCACTGGCAGAACGCACCAGATACGTGTACATACTCAATATACGGGTCATCCCATTGCATGGGACGACCGTTATGGGGATAGACGTTTTGATGCTTATACGGCAAAAGTGGGGATAGATAGACTCTTTCTACATGCCGCAAATATTATTTTCCAGCATCCTGCGAGTGAAGAGCAGATACAAGTCCATGCACCGTTAGATCAGAAGCTACAAACGGCGTTGGATAAACTAAGGACGCTTACATAATCAATCAAACACACTGTGGGTCTTATTGATTGTCTACGTGAGTGAGACTGAGATACCGCGAAAGATCACTTTAGCTTACTTGGTCAGTGGGCTGATACCTTGCTGCTCTAACAGTTCAATCAGGTCAATCAGCGGCAGTCCGATCAGCGTATTAGGGTCTTTACCCGCTAAATCACTAAATAGGGCGATGCCGAGTCCTTCGCTCTTAAAACTGCCCGCGCAGTAATAAGGCTGCTCGATATCAACATACGCTTCGATTTGGTCGTTAGACAGTGTACGGAACGTAACGTCAAACGTGTCTAAACGAGTCTCTGTGATACCGGTTGTGGTATTGTGCAAAGCGAGACCCGTGTAAAAACGAATGGTTTTCCCGCTTTGGGATAACAACTGTTCGATAGCCTTTTCGCGAGTGAGCGGCTTGCCGATGATCTTGCCATCAATGACACAGACTTGGTCGCTGCCTATGATTAAGCCGTTTTCAATGTGTGTCAGCGCCTCGGCTTTCAATTTTGCAAGGCGAACAACCAACTCTGGTGCGGTTTCTTTTGCGAGCTCGGTTTCATCTGTTTCGGGTGCCATCGTTTCAAATGGCAATTGAAGCTTACTTAAGATCTCTGCCCGATAAGGGGAGGTCGAAGCCAAAATAAGGCGATTTTCAGGCATATTTATATTCAACTTTTGAGGGATATTCTCTAATATACAGTGAGTTTGTGGCTCTATGAGCAGATTCTTAATCCATAGGCAAAAAAAGTACAACTTTTTTGTCTTTTTCTTTGACTAAATTTGATTAGAAAGATAATATTCGCGCCCTATGCAAAAGGTAAAAATACCGCGAACGGTTGACCCGGCTAAAACGGCTCAGAAACGATTAGACTTTGATGGCATCATCCAAGTCAGTCTTTTTAAGCGTTTGGCAACGTCTGTCGCGAGCGTAAAACGCGATGCTGAAGTGACACTGTCCTTTGGGCATGATGAACAGCGACTTGTCGTTATCTCTGGTAAAGCTAACGTACAGGTTGATTTAGAGTGTCAGCGTTGTAATGAGGTTTTCGCACACGAATGCGAAGTCCAATTCACATATACTCCTTATTTTAATGAGAAGAGTGAAGAGGAAGCACCGGAAGATTATGATTTGGTAGATCTTAATGAGTACGGTGAGGTCGATCTCATACAACTGGTTGAAGACGAGTTCATCTTAAACCTGCCTCAAGTGGCAATGCACGATGAAGCACAATGTAGCGTTGACTCAAACCATTTGGTTTTCGGAGACATTCCAGAGGAAGCTGTGGAAGAGAAACCGAACCCATTTGACGTTTTAAAGAGCTTAAAGCGCGAGTGATTATTCACTCACGTATAAACCAATAAACATAGGAGTAGGGTCCATGGCCGTACAAAAAAACCGCAAGACACGTTCTAAGCGTGGCATGCGCCGTTCACACGATGCGCTAACTTCAGCTGCGCTATCTGTAGACGCAACTTCAGGTGAAACTCACCTACGTCACAATGTGACTGCTGACGGTTACTACCGTGGCACAAAGGTTATCAACAAGTAAGGTTGACCTTTGCATAATATAACCGTTGCACTTGATGCAATGGGCGGGGATTTCGGTCCTTCCGTAACAGTGCCTGCCGCCGTGCAGGCACTGTCACTTTTCCCAGAGCTTAAAGTGATCGTCGTCGGCGATAAACCGTCGATAGAACAGCATATCCTTACATTAGGTTACGGTGATAACCCTCGCTTGTCGGTGGTTCATAGTGACCGCATCATTTCAAATACAGAAAAACCCTCATTTGCTTTGCGCCACAGTCGCGATACTTCGATGCGAATCGCACTCGATTTAGTTGAATCGGATCAAGCGGATGCTTGTATCAGTTGTGGTAATACAGGTGCATTGATGGCGCTGTCTCGCTTTCGATTAAAATTACTCCCGGGTATCGATCGACCCGCATTGGTGGCCGCATTGCCATCCGCATCGGGACAAAAAACCTGGATGCTGGATTTAGGCGCGAATGCGTCGGCTGATGCAGAATCTTTATTCCAGTTTGCCGTGATGGGTAGTGCGTTAGCTGAACAGCATCTGGCCACCAAACCGAGAGTTGCCATTCTTAATATCGGTGCCGAAGAAATAAAAGGTAACGATTTAGTCAAACGTTGTGCTGAAATGATGTCGCAAACACCATCGATTAACTATATCGGTTATATTGAAGGCAATGAGATCTTACATGACGTTGCAGACGTTGTCGTTTGCGATGGTTTTGTTGGCAATACCGTGTTGAAAGCAAGTGAAGGCACAGCACAACTTTTCCTTAATAAGTTGAAAGCACGACTTGGCGCCTCAACATTTAAAGGATGGATCGCTCGAATTTTATTCTCCGACCTAATAAATGAAGTAAAAACACTGAACCCCGACCAGTATAATGGGGCAAGTTTGTTAGGATTGCGCGGCATTGTGATAAAAAGCCATGGCAGTGCAGATGTTTCTGCGCTTGTTCATGCCATTGGCGAGGCGGTTCATGAGGTTAAACGTCAGGTTCCAAATAAAATTAGTGACCGCTTAGAAGCGGTGTTACTCGAGAGGCAATATTAGTCTTCATGTATAGCAAAATTTTAGGTACAGGCAGCTATCTGCCATCACAAGTACGCACAAACGCAGATCTCGAAAAAATGGTCGACACTTCCGATGAATGGATTGTCACGCGTACCGGTATTAAAGAGCGTCGAATTTCTGCGGAAGATGAAACGGTCGCCGATATGGGCTACGAAGCGTCACTAAAAGCCATCGAGATGGCGGGTATTGATAAAAACGATATCGATATGATCATCGTTGCGACGACAAGTAGTAGCCACGCATTTCCGTCTTCTGCCTGCCAAGTTCAAAATAAATTAGGAATCAAGGGCTGCCCTGCCTTTGATCTCGCAGCGGCTTGCACAGGCTTTGTTTACGCGCTGTCTGTTGCCGACCAACATATCCGTTCAGGTATGTGCAAAAATGTACTGGTTATTGGTGCCGATGCGTTATCAAAGACGGTTGATGAGATTGATCGTTCAACCATTATTCTATTCGGTGATGCAGCGGGCGCTGTTGTGATTGGTGCAAGCGAAGAACCAGGAATCATTTCAACGCATTTATACGCAGATGGTCGTTTCGGTGACCTACTGAGCCTTGAAATGCCAGTTCGTGGCGGTGAGCTTGATAAGTGGCTAAATATGTCAGGCAATGAAGTGTTTAAGGTAGCGGTGACTCAACTGGCTAAGCTGGTAAAAGACACGCTATCCGCCAATGGCATGGATAAATCAGAACTGGACTGGCTCGTTCCTCACCAAGCGAACTACCGCATCATCGCTGCGACAGCGAAAAAGCTTGGCATGTCAATGGACCAAGTGGTTGTGACGCTTGATAGACACGGCAACACTTCTGCGGCAACCGTACCGACTGCGCTTGATGAAGCTGTACGAGATGGACGTATTAAACGTGGACAAAATTTATTGCTTGAAGCCTTTGGTGGCGGATTCACTTGGGGTTCTGCGCTCGTTCGCTTCTAACCTTCATTGGGCTTCAAGTTACGATAGCGTTAATTATCCATAGCGATCAATTACGCTATCTTAGGAATTAATAGCGTTGTTTAAAGGAAATAACGATGAGTAATTTTGCAATAGTGTTCCCAGGTCAGGGTTCACAAACTGTCGGCATGCTTGCCGAACTAAGTCAGCAATTTGACGTGGTCAAAGAGACCTTTGCCGAAGCTTCTGAAGCGCTCGGTTATGATCTTTGGGCATTGGTTCAAGAGGGTCCAGCGGAGTCACTAAACCAAACAGACAAAACTCAACCTGCATTGCTTGCATCATCAGTTGCCATTTGGCGTGTATGGCAAGAGCAAGGTCTTGAGCAACCAAAAGTGGTCGCGGGCCATAGTCTGGGTGAGTATTCAGCATTAGTTTGTGCTGGCGTTATTGATTTTAAGCAAGCGATCAAACTGGTTGAACTGCGTGGTCAATTAATGCAAGAAGCGGTTCCTGCAGGCGTTGGTGCTATGTATGCGATTATTGGTTTGGATGATGACGCGATTGCTAAAGCTTGTGAAGACGCGGCGCAAGGTGAAGTGGTTTCACCGGTTAACTTCAACTCACCGGGTCAAGTGGTTATCGCTGGTAACAAGGATGCGGTTGAAAGAGCAGGTGCTCTTTGTAAAGAAGCAGGCGCTAAGCGTGCACTACCGCTTCCTGTTTCTGTGCCATCACACTGCGCGCTGATGAAGCCAGCCGCGGACAAATTAGCACAAGCACTAGAAAATCTTGAATTTAATACGCCAGCAATACCTGTGATCAACAATGTTGATGTGGTTGCCGAAACCGATCCAAAAAATATTAAAGCGGCTTTGGTTCGTCAACTATACAGTCCGGTACGCTGGACTGAAGCTGTTGAGTCTATGCATGCTCAAGGTGTCGAGAAGTTACTAGAGCTAGGACCAGGTAAAGTTTTGACTGGTTTAACAAAACGTATTGTTAAAACACTAACAGCTGCACCAGTGAACGATGTCGCTTCGCTGGAAGCAGTAAAATAAAAGGAAGTTAACGATGAACCTAGAAGGCAAAATTGCTCTGGTTACCGGTGCAAGTCGTGGTATTGGTCGTTCTATCGCTGAGATTTTAGTTGAACGTGGCGCGACGGTTATCGGGACAGCAACGTCAGAAAACGGCGCGGCGGCAATTAGTGGCTATCTTGGTGCGAATGGCAAAGGTTTGGCACTGAACGTCACTGATACCGACTCGATCGAGTCAGTATTGAAACAAATTAATGAAGAATTTGGCGCGATCGACATTTTAGTTAATAATGCCGGCATCACACGCGATAATCTGCTAATGCGCATGAAAGACGATGAGTGGACCGATATTATGGACACCAACTTAACGTCGATTTTCCGTTTGTCTAAAGCGGTATTGCGTGGGATGATGAAAAAACGTCAAGGACGTATTATCAATGTGGGTTCTGTGGTTGGTACGATGGGCAATGCCGGTCAAACTAATTATGCCGCAGCTAAAGCTGGTGTCATCGGTTTTACTAAGTCGATGGCTCGTGAAGTAGCTTCTCGCGGCGTAACCGTTAACACGGTAGCACCAGGTTTTATTGAAACGGACATGACAAAAGCACTGAATGATGAGCAACGAGCTGCTACACTAGCGCAAGTACCTGCTGGTCGTTTGGGTGACCCTCGTGAAATAGCTTCTGCTGTTGCATTTCTTGCATCGCCAGATGCTGCATATATCACAGGGGAAACATTGCACGTAAATGGCGGTATGTATATGGTTTAATCTGCGCAACATTTGTGCATGATTTAAGTCAAAAATGTACTGAATTTCGGTTAAATTCGCTAAAATTGTGGTTTGACCAGCAAGGACCCCCTTGCAACTTTCACTAGTTCTAATAAACTACGGAAACATCGCATTTGAGCGAAATCTGTAAAGGAAAAGAAAAATGAGCAACATCGAAGAACGCGTAAAGAAAATCATTGTTGAACAGCTAGGTGTAGACGAAGCTGAAGTTAAAAACGAAGCTTCATTTGTTGATGACCTAGGTGCTGATTCTCTAGATACTGTTGAGCTAGTTATGGCTCTAGAAGAGGAATTCGACACTGAGATTCCTGATGAAGAAGCTGAGAAAATCACTACTGTTCAAGCTGCTATCGACTACGTAAATAGCGCTCAGTAATCTCTCTCCCAGGCGGCCTTCTGGCCGCCTGTGTTTTATTTAAACGTCTTCTATACCTTTCAAATAGAATCACAATATTCCGGAGAATAAGATCGTGTCCAAGCGTCGTGTTGTTGTCACTGGCATGGGTATGTTGTCGCCGGTAGGCAACACCGTAGAGTCATCATGGAAAGCTCTCTTAGAGGGTAAAAGTGGTATCGTTAATATCGAGCACTTTGATACAACAGAATTTTCAACTCGCTTTGCGGGTCTAGTAAAAGATTTTGATGGCAGTGAATACATCTCTAAAAAAGATGCCAAGAAAATGGATCTATTTATCCAATACGGCATCGTTGCAGGTATGCATGCTATCAAAAACTCTGGTCTAGAAATCAATACAGAAAACCAGCACCGCATTGGTGTTGCTATTGGTTCTGGTATCGGCGGTCTAGATCTTATCGAAGCGGGTCATCAAGCATTAGTCGACAGAGGTCCTCGCCGCGTAAGTCCGTTTTTTGTCCCATCTACTATCGTAAACATGGTAGCGGGTCAGCTTTCAATTATGAGTGGCGCACGCGGTCCTAACATCGCTATTTCAACAGCATGTACTACAGGTCTTCACAATATTGGTCACGCTGCGCGTATGATCGCTTACGGTGATGCGGATGCTATGATTGCGGGTGGTTCTGAGAAAGCGTCAACGCCACTTGGTATGGCGGGCTTTGGTTCTGCTAAGGCACTGTCTACTCGTAACGACGAGCCACAAAAAGCGTCTCGCCCATGGGATGTTGATCGTGATGGGTTCGTTTTAGGCGATGGTGCAGGCATGATGGTGCTAGAAGAGTACGAACATGCAAAAGCACGTGGCGCTAAGATCTATGCCGAGCTTGTTGGCTTTGGTATGAGTGGCGATGCTTACCATATGACGTCGCCAAGTGCAGACGGCTCAGGTGGTGCATTAGCCATGGAAGCCGCAATGCGTGACGCTGGCGTAACGGGTGAACAGATCGGTTATGTTAATGCACATGGTACGTCAACGCCTGCAGGCGATGTAGCGGAAATCAAAGGTATCAAGCGTGCCCTTGGTGAAGCAGGTGCTAAACAAGTTTTGGTGTCATCAACCAAATCAATGACTGGGCATCTATTAGGTGCTGCGGGTTCTGCTGAAGCTATTATCACGGTGATGTCACTGGTTGATCAGATTGTTCCACCAACCATCAACCTTGATAACCCAGATCCTGAATGTGACGTTGACCTTGTTCCACATACTGCGCGTAAAGTGGATATGGAATACGCACTGTGTAACTCGTTTGGCTTTGGTGGTACTAACGGTTCGTTAATCTTCAAAAAGATTTAACCTACTCTCCACTCGCGCTACTCATTGAAATAAAGGAGTGAGCGGATTGTGTGGAAAGTCACTTGTAATCACACGGCTTGATGCTTAGCATTGAGCCGTTTGTTTTTAAGGGATAAAGCATGTATTGGCGCAATAATGTAGTGATTGAGCAGGTATCTGTCACGGATAGAAGCTTTCAGTATGGAGATGGGTGTTTTACCACGATACGGGTAGAGCAAGGACAACCCGTTTTCTGGTCACTGCATAAACAGCGCATGCTGCGGGCTATCGAGCGCCTAAAGCTCAAGCCTATTGATTGGCAATTAACAGAACGCCAGTTAATGAAATTAGCGCAGTCATACCAACATGGCGGTATTAAAATTCACTTGAGTCGAGGCGAGGGCGGCAGAGGTTACAGTCCCGATCTCGAAGGTGACACATTAGTGACCTTGAGTACTTTTGCTTACCCGTCCCATTACCAAGCACTTCAGTTGCAGGGTGTTTCGCTTGCCCTTTGCGAAACCAGACTTGGGCTCAATCCTTTGCTTTCTGGCATTAAACATAACAATCGACTTGAACAGGTTTTGATTAAGCATGAGCTTGAACAAAAAGGCTATGTCGATGGCGTGGTGCTTGATCTCAATGGTCACGTTATCGAAACCAGTATGGCGAATGTGTTTTGGCTTAAAGATGGCACGCTTTATACGCCCAATTTATCTCAGAGTGGGGTTGAGGGTGTTATGCGCCAACGCGTCCTTGAGTTGACCGAGCAGTGGGGAATACCAACGAAAACCGTGTATGTGCCGATCGAGACGCTTTTCGATGCGGAGGAAGTCTTTATGACAAATTCAATTTTAGGTGTCGCGCCAGTGGTTGCGATCACCGACATATGTTTTAATATCGGCGATTTTAGCCGTCGATTGCAGGAGACATTAGGTCAGTGCTAAAGAAGTTATTTATTTTATTGTTGCTGGTGTTGGCAGCCGCCGCAGGGGGCTATGTTTATGTTAAGAATAGTGTCGAAACCTATCTACAACAGCCCCTTAAGCTAGAGCAAAATGAACTCGTCACCGTTGAGCGTGGTACCAACTTAAATACTATGTTGAACCGATTTAGCCAAAACGGCTGGATTGACCCTATCGAGTTCACCAATCTGATACGACGCTTTCATCCAGAGCTAACGCGTTTGAAAGTCGGGACGTTTGAATTGACGCCGACGATGAACTTAACCGAGGCACTGAATCATCTTATTACCGGCAAAGAGTATCAACTCGCAATTACTTTTATTGAAGGCTCTACCTTTAAGGAATGGCGTGAGCAGTTTGCTCGTGCCAAATACTTGGAGCATCGCACCGAGGCGATGAGTGAAGCCGAGATTGCACAAACGCTGGGGATTGATTATGACCAGCTCGAAGGGCTGTTTTTAGCGGAAACTTACCATTATTCGGTGGGCGATTCAGATATTGAGATCTTAAAGCGTGCCCACACTAAACTTAATTCAATACTCGAGACAAATTGGCAGCAACGACAAGACAACTTGCCGTTAGATAATGCTTATGAGGCGTTGATTTTGGCGTCAATTATTGAAAAAGAGACCTCGGTCGAGTTAGAGCGCGAGCGTGTCGCCTCCGTGTTTGTCAATCGACTCAACAAGCGAATGAGATTGCAAACGGATCCGACGGTGATTTATGGTATGGGGGATCGCTATGATGGAAACATTCGCAAAAAAGATCTCCGTGAAGCGACGCCTTATAATACCTATGTGATTAATGGCTTGCCGCCGACGCCGATTGCCATGCCAGGCGAAGCGTCAATCAAAGCCGCGGTGAATCCAGAAGATAGCCAATATCTTTACTTTGTTGCCAGTGGAACCGGTGGTCACGTGTTCTCTAAAAACTTACGTGATCACAATCGCGCAGTTCAACAGTATTTAAGACACTTAAGAAGCAGAAAATGAGCAAAGCAAAATTTATCGTTATCGAAGGGCTAGAGGGTGCAGGCAAGAGTACCGCAATTAATACGGTACTGAATGAACTCGCACGCCTAGGCGTCGATGATGTGCTAAATACCCGCGAACCGGGTGGTACCGTGCTCGCAGAAAAGATGCGTGCCCTTGTAAAGGAAGAGCACGATGGTGAACCTTTACAAGACAGAACCGAGCTGCTTCTTATGTACGCGGCACGTATTCAATTGGTTGAAACCGTGATTAAACCGGCTTTGGCGAAAGGTACATGGGTTATTGGTGACCGACACGATATGTCTTCTCAAGCATATCAGGGGGGCGGACGTCAGATTGATGCTGACGTTATGATGTCGCTTAAGCAGATTGCTTTGGCGGATTTTAAGCCCGACTTTACCCTCTATTTGGACATCGATCCGACCTTAGGTTTGCAGCGCGCAAGAGGGCGTGGTGAACTCGATAGAATCGAAAAGATGGACATTGGCTTTTTTGAGCGCACCCGTCGTCGCTATCTTGAGCTAGCGCAAGGCGATAGCAGCGTTGCTGTTGTCAACGCAGGTCAAGATATTGAAGCAGTGCAAGCCTCGATTCGACAGGCTTTGCAAACTTGGTTTAATGGTCATAGCGATGATTAGTCACGGGCTAGCTCCATGGCTTGAGCCAATATGGCAAAAGTTAGAAGCGAATTTAAAGCAGGATCGCGTTCCCGGAGCAATGCTGTTCCAAGCGGTTGCTGGCGTTGCACCTGAGACCTTAATTGCCCGCTACATTGCTGGATTAATGTGTCAGAACGATGCTTCCGAGCCGTGCGGTTTTTGCCATAGCTGTGGACTGATTCAATCTCAATCTCATCCCGATGTGCATTTTTTAGTGCCGGATAAAGACAAAACGCAGCTTTCGGTTGAACAAATTCGTCAAGCGAATCAGTGGGCGCTGGAGTCTTCTCAGTTTGGTCAATATCGTGTGATCGTGATTAGCCATGCGGACACATTAACAGTCGCCGCTTCCAATGCGCTGCTTAAAACTTTAGAAGAGCCAGCAAACCACTGCCTATTTATCCTCTGTGCGCCATCGGTTAAGACACTGTTGCCCACTATTCGTAGTCGCTGCGAGGTCTGGAGTATTACTGTGCCGAAACACGCGGATTGCATACAGTGGGTTAATCAACAATTAGGGCGAGAGGTTTCGCTATCGTCAGGGTATTTGTGCAACTTTGAGCCGATGACCACCCTTGAGTTTGCTGAAAAAGGCTTTGATCGCGACTTTGCTCAACTATGCCAAGCATTGAACCAGTTTGTTGAGCAAGGCTGCATTGATGCTCAAGCAGTATGGCAAGTGATCAACAAAATTGAGCGTCCAGTGGAGGTGGTTTTGGGTTGGCTTTGGGTACTGCTTTATCAAGCACAAAGGCTTGCGCTGAAAGAGAGTCAGCAGCGCAATGTATTACCGGAAAGTGAACCGCTTGCGAGTCGTTTTAGTTATGAGCTGCTTTATCAGCAAACCAGTGCTATCGCTCAGTTGCGCGAGCAGTTACTCAAGCATCCAGGTTTGAACAGCGAGTTGCTGATATGCGGCTGGTTATATAAGTTTGATCGTTAACCGCACTCACACCATACTTGGGTATCACCCGACACATCGTTTTAGAAAGTCATCATTATGTTTGTAGATTCACACTGTCACCTTGATAAATTAGATTACCAATCCCTACATACTGGGATTGAAGAGGTTATTAGCAACGCCAAGGCGGCCAACGTCGAACAGCTACTTTCGGTAGGGGTTACCTTAGATGCGTTTCCAAATATGATGGAAATCATCGCTCCTTTTCCTGAGGTGGTTGCTTCATGTGGTGTTCATCCGTTGGATGTGGAAAGTCGCTTTAGTCTTGAGTTATTTAAACAGTACGCAGCAAACCAACGCGTTGTTGCGATTGGTGAAACCGGACTTGATTATCACTATCAGCCAGAGACGGCAGAGCTTCAGAAAGAGCGTTTTCGCCAACAAGTCGCTGTGGCGGTTGAATTGAATAAGCCACTGATTATCCATACTCGCAATGCCCGTGAAGATACATTAGAGATATTGAAACAGGGCGGTGCTGAAAAATGTGGTGGCGTGATCCATTGTTTTACAGAGGATCTGGCTTTTGCTCAGGCGGCAATGGCGCTGGGATTTTATATTTCAATCTCAGGCATTGTCACTTTTAGACAGGCGACGGAGTTGAAACAGGTGGTTAAGCAACTGCCTTTAGAGCGACTCTTGATAGAAACGGACTCACCTTACTTAGCGCCAGTTCCCCATAGAGGCAAAGAGAATCAGCCAGCCTATGTGGTTGAAGTCGCAGCCTATATTGCGCAGCTCAAAGGGATATCGTTAAAAGAAGTGGCGACAGCGACAACGGCTAACTTTAATAAGTTGTTTATGTCGCGATGAAACTTGTATCTTGAGTTGAACCTTTGTAGTAGTGAGTGAACCCACAGACCTAGCCTCTAGATGAAAATATCTTATAAAGATTAGATAGTTGGCAGGATCACTTTTGCGTTTGAGCGATGAAGTGCAGAGGTTGCTTTGCTGTTATTGCGCTCGTTATTGCTTCATGTCGATTTCGTTTGTAGCTTGTATACTTTAATTTGCTCAAGCTTGCAGACTGAAATGGGGACAAGTTGTCCCCATTTTTTTATTAAGCGTGTTATTTCAGTTCAAAGACATCAAGAAATACAAGCATAGGATCCATTACCAACCGTAATAGCTCTTTTGTGAGTAACAGCTCGCCATTTTTAGGTTCTCTGGACTGCTGTCAGACACTTTAGTTGACCACACGTTTATCCCATCATTTATGATAGGGATATCTATGCCGTTAACCGATGCATTCATGTATTTTGCATAAGCGTTAAAGTACGCAACGCGTTGAACCGGTCCAGGATGCCATGCAGCTGCTTTGTTACACTCTAGACCACCATTGACAATATTGGTTACCGTACCAAGTCGATACGCAATAACACTTTGATCATATGACTCACCTACAGCCGTTGGGATCTGACCACTATCGTTGCGTTGAGGCAGACCTTGATCTTGACTGAACTCGGATATATGAGTCATGTTGCCGTATATTACATCATGCGATGATGGTTTCGCACCTTGTGGTGTCATCCAGAACCATATTCCAGAAAGGATGGATAATTCGCCATTTGTTGCCACATAGTCAGGTCGTTTTAATAATGTAGCACGCTCAGTAATGAGATCGGTCATCATGCCATTAACAAAAAGCCATTCACTAAATGCACCGTAATTGTAGTTCCAAGATAATTGGATGATACCACGACCATAGTATGAACGACCTTCTATTGGTGTATAAGCTGATGCGGCATCCACATAGTTGATGGCAGTACTCACGCCATTGTCATCAGTGGTATAGCCTACTTCTTCAACCCAGTACAATGCGCCTTTCCAAACAGCATTACCTTCATCGTCTTTTATAATCCAAGGTGCTGGGGCATTATCCCAGGATCCTGATGTCTCGCGAGAAGATTTTGCCCAAAATGACGTAAATTCAAGGGCTTGCTGTGATTTAGTCCCCTCATTTAGGAACTGTTTATAACCTTTAGTCGCCGCCCAAGAGTTGTACTCCACTACCGCATTTTTAAATGCACTTAGCGTGAAAACATCGGTAGAGCCATCTTCTTTTGCGAACGGAGGCGCATTGCGAGTGCCACCGGCTAGGTTATAACGACCAGAGCGCATCGGGAACAACCAATCCCATTGTTCGGTTGTTAGCTCACGCAAGAATGCATAACCATCTTGTGGCAGTCCATCATCGCTCAAGTCGGGCGTTGGTGGTGGAGTAGGAGTAACCTCAGGCTTCTCTGGGTCTGGTGTTTCAGGTTCAGGGATCACTGGTGGAATCGTTGGCTCCTCTATGCCATTACAATTGCCTTCTTCACAGACTGGTGGCTTATTCAAATCATCTTCTGGATTTGGCGTGACTAAGCTGTCGTCATTCGGTGCTTCAACTTTTAGCCATGGCGTTTCCCAAGACTCAGCGGTGCCTCCACTTTCTTTGGTCAATATAGGTTCGTTATTGCTAGTCCAATATTTCGCCTCAAACCAATGCACGACGCCATTAATGGTGTGTTTTACTTTTTCCCCACCATTGTAAACTCCTGTTGCTTGCCAATCGCTTACGACTTCACTTTCGGGCAGATAGTTGCCATCTTTGTCCGTTTGAACAATGAGGTTCCAAGGACCGGATTGGTTATCGAAATCTGGAGTATCGCCTTGAGTCCACCATTTGTTAGAAAATACGCCATAACGAGTACCATCGGTATACCTGATTTGTGTTGCTGATTGATCATAAATTGTGCCTGGTTCATACTCGGCGATGCCTATAAAACCTGGATATGCAGTGTCTTCCGCCTTTGGATATTGAAGAGCAATATTATTGTATGTCGTAATACGCGCTTGATATTCCTCAGACATGTGCCCCCACAGCTCGTCTTCATCCGTCATATACTGGTAACGAGCTTGATCAGCTTGAAGCAGATATCCGGCTTGAATCGTGACAGGGATAGTCGGTGCGGTTTGTGCAGTTCGAGAGATTGTGTTGCTATCGTCGCTACCACAACCCGAAAGTATGCCTGCAGAAATAAATACAAAACACAATTTATTTAAATTGAACATATCGATTTTCATAGTGAGCTTATCTATATAGTTAGGTGACTTAAATATTGGCAAGTGCAGAACAGCACTTATTATGATGTCTCATGCTCGATGGTTCTTTAGAGTCTAAAAAACAACAAATGTAATCGTTAGAGTACTTGTTATTTGAGATAGAATTCCCTATTTACTCCGAGCTCTGAGGTGTTTGTTTTTTTAACAGATGGATTATATATGCACATCTCAGAGAAAATTCTCAATCCACTGTAGGAACTATCTTGTGTTCTAATGTGAGCATCTATGATTCCACAGGACGCTAGTGCGATTATTGTCGAGCGATGAGTAGTAAGAGTGTTTTGTTGTCATGGAATCAGTCTGCGAGCTGACTATTTATAAAGTCACCTCAGGTTTATGCAGCCTCCCTCATAATAAGTTATTTCGTTACGTGAAATAACTTGCGTTCGATATCTTTATATTCTTATGAGCTTCGAAATAATCATCTAACGTTTATTTATCAATAAGTTAGAATCTACTTGTGGTGCTAATTAGTATCAGGGTGATTGTGACCGAAGCTTACTTTTGTAACTAAAGAGCGTTACACAGTAGCGAGAGTTCCTAAGCTAACGTTATATTTAGCCACGGAAATACCTTAACTTTCATGGTTACATTTTCAATGGGTGCTAACATTTAGGCTGCGGGGGTGTGCCGTTAGAGCCCATATATAAAAAAATTTTATTAGGAGCATACATATGTTTAAAAACCTTTTTGGCAACCTGCAAAAAGTCGGTAAGGCGCTGATGCTGCCAGTATCCGTACTTCCGGTTGCTGGTATTCTACTTGGGGTAGGTGCCGCGGATTTGGGCTTCATTCCAGATGTGGTATCTAACTTGATGGAACAGGCGGGTGGTTCTGTCTTTGGTCAGATGGCGCTACTTTTTGCAGTTGGTGTAGCACTTGGCTTTACGAATAACGACGGTGTAGCGGGTCTTGCTGCTATTGTTGGCTACGGTATTATGGCAGCAACGCTTTCTGTAATCGCAGGACTTGAAGTTGACTCTGCTCGAGAAGCCGCGTTGGCAGCAGGTGAGCTTTTTGATGCCGATGCAATCAAAGCGATTGAAGACAAATACGAAACAGGTGTACTTGGGGGTATCCTTGTTGGTGGTATTGCAGCTTGGGCATTTAACCGTTTCTTCAAGATTCAACTACCAGACTATCTCGGCTTCTTTGCGGGCAAACGCGCGGTGCCAATTATTACTGGTTTTTCAGCAATTGCACTTGGTCTAGTACTGTCTGTTATCTGGCCACCAGTTGGCTCGGCAATCAGCGTATTCTCACACTGGGCGGCGACTCAAAACCCTGAGCTAGCATTTGGTATTTACGGTGTTATCGAACGTGCTCTTATTCCATTCGGCTTGCACCACATCTGGAACGTACCTTTCTTCTTCGAAGCCGGTTCTTGTGTTAACACCGATGGCGATCAGTTAAACGGTATTCTGACTTGTTACCTATCTGCTGACCAAGCGTCTCGTACTGTTGAGATGAGCTACTTCGGTCAATTGGCAGGTGGCTATATGTTCAAGATGTTCGGTCTTCCAGCGGCGGCAATTGCGATTGCTCACAGCGCTAAACCAGAAAACCGCGCTAAAGTAATGGGCATCATGGCTTCTGCAGCACTAACGTCATTCTTGACAGGTATTACAGAGCCAATCGAATTCTCGTTCCTATTCGTTGCACCTTTACTTTATGCAATCCACGCACTACTAGCGGGTTCTGCATACGTTGTTGCTAACATGCTTGGTTTCGTACACGGTACTTCATTCTCGCACGGTTTAATCGACTTCATCGTGCTTTCTGGTAATGCTCAGAAACTGGGTCTGATGATTGGTGTCGGTCTTGTCTACGCCGCTATTTACTACTTCGTATTCCGCACAGTGATCGCAGCGCTTGATCTGAAAACACCGGGTCGTGAAGATGAAACTGAAGATGAAGTTGCGGCAGTGGCGTCTGGTTCTGAGTTGGCAGGTGAACTTGTTGCAGCCTTCGGTGGTAAAGAAAACATTACTAACCTAGACGCATGTATTACTCGTCTGCGTATTTCGGTTGAGAATACCGATGCGGTTGACCAAGATAAACTTAAGAAATTAGGTGCGGCGGGTGTCGTTGTTGTATCAGGTGGCGTTCAAGCTATCTTTGGTACCAAATCTGACAACCTAAAAACTGAAATGGATGAGTGGATTCGTAGCCACTAATTCCAAGCGTTAGTATCAGTTATCAAGGGAAGCATCAGCTTCCCTTTTTTTATGCTTATTGATTGGACGGTTATAGCCTGTTTCTTGCTTCCCCCTTGCACAGCGATGACAAGTCGCTTTCCTCATTATTTAAACTGCCAACGCTTCATTTATAAATCGTTCACACTTAATCAATAGGCTAGTTTATCTTATGCGTCCTTTAGCATTGACTCTTGTCACGATCACCTCTATTGCCAGTTCATTTCATGGGGCACAAGCCCAAGGAAATGAGGATTGGCACATTGTTACTGAACCAACGTCTACTGAGAGTAAAGCGCCTAGTGAGAGTCAAAGGCAGCCAAGTCGCAGTTCAAGCTCGAGTCTCTCTGATTTCAAATTGGGAATGGGGTTGGATCAAGGGTTAAGTGTCGTGGCGCAATTTAACCGTAAGGTGAATGTCGCAGCAGGTAATGATGGCTTGGCAGTGGACTATATTTTCGATCGAGGTCGCTTTGGTTCAGATGTGCCGTTTAATTGGTTTATTGGTGCTGGTGGTCAGATTTACAAGTTTGAAGAGGTGGGTCCCCGTGTCACTCTGGGCGTGGAGCTTCCTTTTGCCCGTCGATGGGACAGCTATGCTCAACTGTCCCCTAACATCATGTTTGCTGATAATAGCGCAGAGCTTGGCATTAATGCAGGGTTTGGTGTTCGATATCGGTTTTAGCTGCATAAATAAAGCCAGCGTCAAACGCTGGCTTTTTTGCAAATTTCAGTGTGACGATGACTTACTTGTTCATCGCTTTACGGATACAGTAAATTGCACCGCCCCAGGTAATACCTAGACCTAACACCATCATAAAAATTGCGCTTGCAGTCATAATTACTGTTCCTTTTTGCTAGTGAAGTTAATGATCACACCGACCACGACAAGTAGAGCCATTAGACCCCAGCCTAGAAGCATTAACTCAGATTGTGCGTAGCCGCCATAGCCCTCAGTAAATAGAGCGTAGAACTTGGTTGCAACAATAATCGCTAGAATAACCGGTGTGATAAAGCGTAGGCTGATATCAAACCAAACACCGATGCTAAAGTCAGAAATTTTATTGACGTACTCACGAACATCAGCAATTTTCACTAACCATGCCATTAGGATGATTTCGATAAAGCAGCTGGTGACGATACCGATGTTGTTAGCAAAGTGGTCAACAAGATCGAGCAGCAGTAGACCGCCGTTCGTTGCAAAGGCGAGCGAGATAACCAAACCAGAGCCACAGATGATGGTAGCGGCTTTGTTTCTGCGCCATTTAAGCTTATCGATCACGGCAGAGGTCACGGCTTCCATGATAGAGATATGCGAGCTAAGACCAGCAATCACTAATGCGAAGAAGAATAGTGGACCAAGGATATACGGTGCAGGTAACAGGTTAATCGCGGCTGGTAGCGTTACAAATGCTAGACCAACGCCCGCAGAAACCACTTCCGTTAATGGCTTGCCTTGTTCCTGAGCCATATAGCCAAGAACAGAGAAGATCATGATACCCGCTAGGATAGAGAAACCACAGTTGATCAACACAGTCATAAACGCGTTGTTGGTGATGTCTGATTTCTCTGGTAAGTAGCTTGAATAGGCCAGCATGATGGCAAAACCGATACTCAGGGTAAAGAAGATCTGACCGTAAGCCGCAGCCCATACTTTCACATCCCAGATTTTGCTAAAGTCAGGTTCAAACATATAGTTCACACCATCTAGCGCACCCGGTAGGAAAATCATACGTCCGATTAGAAGCACAACCATGATAAATAGAACTGGCATCATGATTTTTGCAGCACGCTCAATACCTGCTTTTACGCCTCCGGCAATCGCTGCAAAGGTTATACCCCATGCAATCACCATAGTTGCAGCAATATTCCATTGGATAGAACCTAATTTCGTTGGTGAGTTATCACCAAGCTTCAGGTATTCACCGAAGAAGAAAGCGTTAGTATCCGCTCCCCAACTTTGGGTAAACGACATGCCGAAGTAGGAGATAGCCCAACCAATAACCGCCACATAGTAGACGGCAATAACGGCAGCAATACCCACTTGGAACCAGCCAAGCCACTCAAATTTGGAATTGATTTTTGCTAATGTTCTAGGTGCAGAACCACGATATTTTTGACCCATGCTGAACTCTAGGATCATAAATGGAATACCAGCGGTAATCATGGCAAAAAGGTAAGGGATAAAGAAAGCACCGCCACCGTTTTCGTAGGCCATATATGGGAAGCGCCAAATATTACCTAATCCAATCGCAGAACCTACTGCGGCAAGGATGAATCCAGCACGGGATCCCCACTGCTCTCGTTTCATTGTTAACTCCTTTATAACATATCTGTGACAGACTTATGGAGTATCGCAAAACAATTTGGTATTGAAACAAAACACTGTTTGGCTTTTTTGAGGGTATGTTCCCTACACTTAAATGTTTATTTGTGTAAATGCCAATTATGCGGAGTTTTATTTCTTGTTTTGCGGATAATTTAGTTGTTAAGTCTAATAAATTTCATGTTGGTTTGCATAAATTGAATCTATCATCTATGCGTAGCAGTGAGATTACCCATGTTCTTTCTGGATGGCAATAGATGCTTTTATTGCTTTAAGTGGTATTGTTTGGAGTTTTATGCTGTTTTGAGTGGGTTTTATGGTTTTATTTTAAAGGTGTTTGGTTTGCATGTGGTTTATAGTGCGAATAGGTTTGTTAGTTACAGTTTATTAGTCTTATAACAAATGCTTTATTTAAAGTGGATAAATGAAAATAGTGCTTAATATATCGCCTGCGCACTGTTTGTTTAAAACGTGATCGTGACATCACAATCTCGCCGCTATATAAGCAAGAATAGCCAAGTGTGTTACTATTTTAACATACCAATTACATTTCTTTGGGGGCGTTATGGAATATGATTTGAAACTGGCTTTAACGATTACAGCAATCAGCTTTGCTACCATTATTGCCTTTGGTTTAGCCGCTGTAATGTCAGCCTAACCAGTCTATGGCGATAACCAGTCTATGACGAATAGCGGGCTAATTACCAATACCCGTACCGTCATTGATAACAACCTATTTAGCCAATACTCATTAGGTAAGACGGCACTGGTAGCTCAAGGAGGCGGGCAAAGAGGCATATTTACGTCAGGCGTACTCGATGCCTTTTTGCTTTCTAACTTTGACCCTTTCGATGAGTTTTATGGAACGTCCGCTGGGGCGCTCAATCTATGCGCATTTCTTTCTCGGCAGCCCGGTCTGGGCAAATCTTTTATTGTCGACCTGACCACTCATTCTAACTTCTTCAATCTCTTTGGTTTTATTCGCCGCAAGCAGTACTTGGATATGCGTTGGGCGCTCGATAAAATCAGTGCTTATCCCTATCAACTTGATATTGATATGGGGCAGAGAGTGAAAGGCAATCGCCAAGCCTTTGCCGCCGTCACCGATTTTTGCAGTTTAAAGGATCAATACCTGCCTATGCTTGAGCATGATTGGTTTGATGTTTTGGTAGCAACCAGTGCCATTCCTCAATTAGTCGACGGACCCGTCGTGGTGCGTGACCAGAGTTATATCGACGGTGGAGTATCCGCAGCGATACCAGTACAGGAAGCATGGCGACGGGGCAATCGTGTGATTGTGGTGATTCGAACAGAAGATGCGCAATCCGATCTTACTCCATCGCCAGTCATTCATAATGATGGTACTAGCGAAACTTGGCTGAGTGATTCGTTTTCAACACTGCAAAATCAGTGGCAGCAGAAAATGAGCGAGTGGTCTAAAGATTGGGGGGACTTCTTCGAGGCTCAACTGAGTAAAGCCAATCAACATTCTCATGCCCAGCACCTTAATTTGATTAACGGTGGACGTTGGTTATTTGGTGCATCCGACATTTATCGTTTAAGCCATATGTTTGGAGAGAAGTTTGACTCTGGCATCGCTGATATGTTGATGGTACATTACCAAACGTATGATTTAACGCAGGCTTTTTTAAATCAACCGCCAGACGACAGTTTTGTCCTTCAGATAGCGCCTTCTGAGACGCTAAAATCATCTTCATTGCTCAGTAATGTCGATGACATTCTACATGACTATCAGCTTGGACTTGATGCCGGCTATCGATTTATCGACAGCTATCAGGCACTCTGTATCAGAGATAAACAGCAGCTGGATTCAGATTCTCATTGGGTCTTAGCAAATCGACGTTAATAGAGTAGTAAATAGCCTTTGGCATACTTTGAATGACCTACCTTCAGAGTATGTGCTAACAGCATCGAACATGATTTGACCCACAAAGATATCCTTGTATACGTGATACTTGTCACGGCGATTCATCAAGGGGCTTCACAATTAGTTCGCAAAGTAAAAAAATTAGTAGGTCGTTGTTTTTTGGAGTGCGAAATGTACATGGCTCAACCGGGCCACATTGATCATATCAAACAGATTAATGCTGGTCGTGTGTATAAACTTATAGACCAATTTGGGCCTATCTCCCGTATTGACCTATCCAAGCTCAGTGATTTGGCACCTGCCAGTATTACTAAGATCACGCGAGAGCTGATCGAGGCTCAACTCGTCCATGAAACCGTGGTTCAGGAAGCGACAAGTCGCGGTCGTCCTGCGGTGGGTTTGCAGACCAATAATCAAGGCTGGCAATTCCTTTCTATTCGATTGGGACGTGGCTATTTGGTGATTGCGCTGCACGAACTGGGTGGCGAGGTGATGATTGATAGTAAGATTGAAATTCACGAAGTGGATCAAGACGATTTTCTTGCTCGCCTGTTATTCGAAATCGAAGAATTCTTCTCCAGCTACAGTGAACAACTTGGTCGTGTAACCAGTATCGCGTTAACGCTGCCCGGTTTGGTCAATTCAGACCAAGGCATTGTTTTGCAAATGCCACATTACAATGTAGAAAACCTTGCCCTCGGTAAAGAGATCTTTAATGCAACCGGTCTACCCGTGTTTGTGGCGAACGATACTCGTGCTTGGGCATTGGCAGAGAATCTCTACGGTCACTCCCAGCACTGCGATAACTCGGTTCTCATCTCTATTCACCATGGTCTCGGTGCGGGCATTATCCTCGATGGCAGAGTGTTGTATGGTCGTCACGGCAATATTGGTGAGTTGGGGCATATTCAAGTCGATAAGCAGGGTAAGGAATGCCACTGTGGCAACCGAGGCTGCTTGGAAACAGTCGCCAGTTCACAAGCGATCCGCGATGAAGCGACCCAACGCTTAGCGGCGGGTGAAGCGTCGATTCTGGCTCAGTGTGAAGACATTACCGTTGAAGCCATATCCGAAGCCGCTGCACAAGGTGATGCTTTAGCGGTGAGTATTGTTGAAAAGCTTGCGGTTCACTTAGGTACCGCGGTTGCGATTGTGATTAATTTATTTAACCCTGAGAAAATATTGATCGGTGGTGTGATTAATCACGCAAAAGCGATTCTGTATCCGGCGATATGGCGTTGTATTGAAGAGCAGTGTGTGCCCGTCTACATCAAAGACTTACAGCTAGTAGAATCTCGTTTTTATAAGCAAGCAACTATGCCAGGCGCTGCGCTTGTTAAACAAGCACTCTATGATGGTCAGTTGTTGATGAAAGTGATCGACGGGTAATTTTTTGCTTAAGACGTTAAATTTTTATCGGTACTGGTCGATAGGATTAGTTAGAGTTTAGCCAGGATTCTTCAAGGGAAGTTTTATGTCAAGCGTATTAAGTTCTGTTGACCAACGCACACAGTTAGTTGGCGAGAATAGATTAGAGCTGTTGATGTTTAATTTAAACAGCCGACAGACTTTTGCCATCAACGTATTTAAAGTCAAAGAAGTGTTAAAGCTGCCGTCACTTACAGTATTGCCGGGTTCTCATCCCAGCATCACTGGTGTTGCGACTTTACGTGGTGTTTCTGTCCCTGTTATTGATTTACGCAAAGCGATCGGTTTTCCAGCGAGTGAAGAAAAAAACAGTGATAGCAATTTGATCATTACGGAATATAACCGTTCAGTGCAGGGCTTTTTGGTAGGTGAGGTCAAAAATATCGTCAATACGGCTTGGACTGAGATTCAGCCACCGCCAAAAACGGTAGGGCCAGCAAACTATCTCACCGCGATCACCAAGGTGACCGAGGACGATCAAGTTAGACTGGTTGAAATCATTGATGTGGAAAAAGTTTTGGCAGAAATCATCGATTATGATGTCACCATTTCTGATGAAGTGCTTGACCGTTCATTACTGCCTCACTTGGCGGGCAAAAAGATATTGATCGTCGATGATTCATCGACAGCTCGTAACCAAGTGAAAGCGACCCTAAGCCAACTAGGTGTTGAAATCATCGAGTGTTATGACGGTGCAATGGCGCTTAACTTGCTAAAGCAGTGGTGCGATGAGGGCATTGATCTTTACGGTCAATTACTGATGATGATCACCGATGCAGAGATGCCAGAAATGGATGGTTACAAGCTCACGCATGAGGTTCGTAATGATCCACGCATGAAAGATCTGTTTATCACACTGAACACCTCACTGAGTGGTAGTTTCAATGATGCCATGGTCGCCAAAGTGGGTTGTGATAAATTTATTTCTAAATTTCAGCCAGATAGATTGGTTGAAGTCGTGCAAGAGCGCATGTCTCAGCTGATTTAAATTGAATTGCCACCAAAGTGGTGGAACACTTGTGTCAATTTTGTGTTAATATCGTCCGGGTTACGATTTAATAAATATAATTTAAATAACAAAGTAAACAGTACACTGCTGACGAAAGGTTTTACATTACAATGATATGGTTATCTTGGAAGGTCGCATCGACCCTAGGATTTCTCATTTTCAGGGAGTGGAGAAAACGACGTATGGAAGCGGCAGAGAATCCGGATTTATAATCCACATTATAATACGATTGACAAAAAGGGAGCGTTGGCTCCCTTTTTTAACGTCTAATGAAACTCCCTTGAGGTTACTTTTAGCTCACTGAGCAGAGGTGTCATGTCAATTAACTGCCCAGCAATGACATGAGTGACGTTGCCTTCACGTTCTAGTATTCCCTTAACCTTGAGTACCTTAGCCGTGAGATAGGCTTGCTTTTGTGCGCGTGCTGTCGCTCGCCATACAACGACATTGATATTACCGCTGTCATCTTCAAGGGTAAAAAAAGTGACCCCTCCTGCCGTCCCCGGCGATTGTTTACCCGTGACAGTACCGACAACGGTGACTAAAGATTTATGTGGTTTGTCGACTAACTGCTTCATTCGGGTGAATTTGCCGAGCTTACCTGCACGGTCTAGCAAGGTGATGGGGTGTTGGTTTAGCGAGATATTAGTTGAGGTAAAATCCTCCAGCATATCTTCAATTTCAGAGGGACGATGATGAAAATCTTCCGCTTTAGCCACTTGTGACTGAAACAGGGGGAGTTCATCCAAATTATCCATCATTGCCCAGCGAGTCGCATAACGATTACCAGCAATCGCAGCCATCGCATTCGCAGAAGCCAATAGCTCTAAGTCACGGCGATTGAGACCGAGCTGCTTGATTTGGCTAATCGCGATATAACCCTTGCAGGGACGGTGAGCGACCAACTTATTCGCTGCCGACTCACTTAAGCCATTTATCTGTCGTAACCCAAGTTGTATAGCAAGTTGCCCATCAATCGGCGTCACTTGATGTTGGTACAACGACTGATTCACACAAACAGGACGAACCATAACGTTATGGCGCTTGGCATCTTGCAGTAGCTGAGAGGCGCTATAAAAGCCCATCGGTAAGCTGTTCAGCAATGAGGTATAAAACACCGCAGGGTAATAGTATTTTAGCCAAGCGCTGCAATAAGCTAGAACAGCAAATGAAGCGGAATGGCTTTCGGGAAACCCATATTCACCAAATCCGCAGATCTGCTCAAACAGTCGTTCTGCAAAGGCATTATCGTAACCTCTGTTCTGCATTCCATCGATCAGCTTGTGACGAAACTTAGCCAGATCGCCATTCTTTTTCCATGCCGCCATTGCCCGTCGTAGTTGATCGGCTTCACCGCCGCTAAACCCTGCCGCGACCATAGCCAGTTTTATGACCTGCTCTTGAAAGATCGGCACTCCCAAGGTGCGCGATAGGACTTCCCGAACTTCCTCAGACGGGTAGTCGATGCTCTCTTGTCCATTACGACGTTTTAAGAACGGATGCACCATATCTCCCTGAATAGGTCCCGGTCTGACAATAGCAATCTGAATCACTAGATCATAATAATTGGCGGGTTTAAGGCGGGGTAGCATGCTCATCTGCGCTCGAGATTCAATCTGGAAAACTCCGACAGTGTCGGCGTTTTGTATCATCTGATAAACACGGGCATCGTCTTGTCGTCGCGTGATATCGGCAATGGTGAGCGTCTGCCCATAGTGCTGTTTTATCAAGGTAAAACACTTACGAATAGCGCTTAACATGCCCAGTGCTAATACATCGACTTTCAGTAAGCCAAGGCTTTCTAGGTCATCTTTATCCCACTGAATTACTGTGCGCTCATGCATCGCAGCGTTTTCGACCGGAACCAGCTCGTATAAAGGGCCGGAAGAGATCACAAAGCCACCAACATGCTGCGAAAGATGACGTGGAAAGCCGAGGATATCATTCACTAACTCAATAAATTGTTGACCTTTCATGGATTCCGGTTTTAACCCCAATTCAATGATCTGCGCTTGCCAACCTTGAGCCCGATCGCGGCGGTTGATATTTTTAATAAAGTGATCCAGTTGTGTCTCATGAATACCGAGTGCTTTGCCGATATCGCGAACCGCACTTTTAAATCGGTAGGAGATCACCGTCGCTGCCAGTGCGGCACGCTCACGACCATATTTCTGATAAATATATTGGATGACTTCTTCTCGCCGCTCATGCTCGAAATCGACGTCAATATCGGGCGGTTCATCACGCTCCTTACTGATAAAGCGTTCAAACAGTACCGAAATTTGTCTAGGGTCGACGGCGGTGATTTCTAAGCAGTAGCAGACAATCGAATTGGCGGCAGAGCCTCTGCCTTGATAAAGGATCCCTTGCTGCTTGGCAAACATAACAATGTCGTGGATGGTCAAAAAGTAGAAAGGGTAGTTCATCTCTTCAATCAAAGAGAGTTCCTTACTGATGGTGTGCGAAATGGCATCCGGCACACCATCAGGAAAGCGCTGCTGTTTACCCTGTTCGACTAATGCTCGCAAATGCTGCATTGGTGTTGAGCCCGCAGGAATTAACTCACTTGGGTATTCGTAGCGCAACGAAGAAAGCTCAAATTGGCAACGCTTAGCGATCAATACACTCTGCTCAAGCCAAGCTTGGGGATAGAGCTTAGCGAGTTTGGTTTTGGGTCTTAAGCTGCGTTCGCTGTTGACCAATAACTGGCTGCGTACCTGATCAACTTGAGTATTGTGCTTAATTGCGGTCAAGGTGTGCTGCAAAGGGAGTCGTGTCGCAGTATGCATCAGCACACCGCCACACGCGGTGATTGGCAGATCCAGTTCGCGTGATAGCGTTTGGCAATGCTCGATATAGTGGTGTTCATTTGACAATAGATGCCGCTGAACACCCAACCAAACGCGCGGCTGGTGATGCCTTAGCAGCCAGTTTCCCCAATGATGATCACTTTGCTGACCTGTCGGCAGCCAGATCACGAGACAGTGACGCAGCGACATCACATCCCATTCAGATAATTGATACTCACCTTTGGCACAGCGGCGTCTTGCATTGGTGATGATGCGGCATAGCTCCGCATAAGCGGGACGGTTGGGGCAGAGTAAAACAAACTGGCACTCCGCATTAAGCCAAAACATGCTGCCAACAATCTGTTTAATCCCTAGCTGATGCTGTTTGATGGCGGTATGGGCTCTTACCACACCGGCAACTGAGCATTCATCGGTAATCGCCAGTGCGTGATATTGCAGAAACTCCGCTTGCAGCACCAACTCCTCAGCATGGGAAGCGCCTTGCAAAAAAGAGAAGTTACTTTGACAGAATAATTCCGCGTATTGGATGACGGCATTCATTGTAAGACACCTTTGTTGACCTAAACTTTCGAGTATTTCTTATGAGCATTCCTGATGAACATTGTGAGTCAGCGATCTGCACCCCAAATGCGATGGACAGCTCCGTTAGCTAAATTGACCGTGAACAAACCACTGTTTGTCATCAGTTCTAAAGATCCATAGCCACTGTCCTTGTGGAGAGCGCGCGATGTAATAGTCGCGTTTAATTGGGTGATCATCCCACCAACCACTGACAATACGCTCTGGTCCTAACACCAAATCGACGGGTTGCTGCAAAGGCATCGGCTGAGTGTAAAGTAAGCTAGGACGAAGCTTCTTATGTAAGTGATCACTTGCTTTCATGGGGTGAATCTTGTCTGGCGCGAGCGGTAAAGTGGCATACTCTGGTCGTGGGTCCTCGGTAAGCTGTAATGAGGTTACCGCTTGACTGCCCAGTTTTGCTTGCAGTTTAGAGATCAATTCCAGACCCGTTAGCGCACCCTTCTCACCACTAAACAGATCGTGTTCGTTGACAGTTAGCTGATCAGCGCGAACGATAGCCAGCGTCAAGCCATTAACAGGAGCCTCAAGTTTGATGCTCTCTAGCGTTAACTTGGAGAGTTCTTGCCACTGATTGGCGAGATAGTCTCCCTGTGCAGAATAGAAGTGGACGCTGGTGTCGGTATGATCCCTTTGATGCAGAGTCAGTAATAACTCAAACGCAACCTTATCGCGTAACTTTAAAAAGGTTTCTAGCTGAGCAAACAACCGAGCAAGCGGCTTTTGTAGCCAATCGATATTTTCTATATCAAACAGCAACTCAAGATATTGGCGAAACCGCTCTGGTGGGTGATAAAAATCGACAGGATGCTTAAATTGACCGATCAGCCTGCCGACATAGTTCACCAAATCGATATCAAATCGCTTAGCAATATCTGGCAGAGGAATCGCGAGTAGGTCTTCAATGGTCTGTAAACCAACACGCTGTAACTTTTCTACCTGTTTATTGGGCAATTCACTGCAACTTAATGGGTAGCGCTTCATCGCTTGTTTAAGTGCTATCGGATCATCTTCTATCCAGTTACGAGCCTGCTTTGCCATCATCATGGCGCAGAGAGGCGATAAGCCAGTGGAGTAATTGAAGTGTACCTTCATCGCTTGGAGGTGTTGTTGCATCGCTTGCCAATAACTCTCTACGCCCCCATAAAGTGACAGCATATTGGTCGCCTTGATTAATAAACCGTTAGAGGGACAGAGACAAATATCGGAAGTGATCACATAAAGCCATTGCGCTAGATCGGTAAGACGCGTCAACTCGCTTTGAGCATCATAAGGGTGGAGTTGTAGATCTTGGCATAACGCTGCCGCACTGCCCAACCCCATACCTAACTGCACGCCTTGTGCGACTGCGGTAGCGTTAGCTTGTACCACTTGGTGCTGACGACCGTCCACGATGGCGATAGCGCACTCTTTGTCATCATGAAAAACAGTATCTAACTGCAAGGTGGGAAAATGTAAATAAAGCCAAAGCGCCATCGCCAAAACCTAACCTTGTTGCAGCAGAGGAAAAGCCAACACATTGTTTGCTGGTGGTTTGTTCACAGAGGCTAATTCCGGCCAATATTGAGACATGTCGATGACAAAACTGGCACGAGGGAAGCCGCCTTTACGCTTGGTTATATTGACCTCGATGCCAGATGGATGTGGATGCAAAGTAAGACTGAGCGAGACCGGTAAAGAGAACACTTTTTGTGCCTGCTCTGCATTGGGTTTTAACAAAAACAGCGGGCAGTGACCGACATCACTCGCGACTTGTAAACGTTTAGCTTGATGTATCTCTATGTCGTTTTGCCACAAGCAGACAGTGCAACTCGCTCCACTCTTTAAAGATTGCTCCGCCGCCCAAAGCGCGTGCGCCTCTGAGGTTGGATAGACCAGCAATACTTGAGAGGGTGAAATTCCCTGAGCATACAAATACTCGGCGCAGACATAGCCGGGAGGATTGATCAAGACGCACAGTCTCTGCTTTGCCTGCTGAGCAATAAAAGGCGTTAATAACCTCAACTCACCAATCCCAGATAACGCTTGGATCTCAACCACGCCTGAGGTCGGAAACCCACCTTGGAGTTGCTGATCAAGCTCTGAAAATCCAGTCGTGTGATATTGGCTCGGAGCCTGATGACGGTTCCCTTTCCAAATCAGCTGCTTAGTTTGAAGATCGTTAATCAGTTCATGCATAATAAATCACCTGTATATACATACAGTATAAAATAATCAAGATTAGCTGCAAGCTTTGTTTGCTGACAAAGGGGGATCAGCAATGGGATTTGATTGAGAAACAAGCGGTTAATGTTGTAATAAATTTGCACCCCAAGAGTTGAATGATAAAAATCACTTTTACCTCCATGAGTAAATCCAGTAATCTCAGAGGGTTGGTGGCGTAATAAGAACAGGAGGCGTCGATGTTTGTTGAGGGTGAAAAGTATTCATTGATAGTGCAGGGCGGAGGTCAGAAAGGGGCGTTTGCTGCTGGTGTGCTGGATAAGTTTATTGAGGTCGGCTTTGACCCGTTTTCGCTGTATATCGGGACCTCGGCAGGTGCATTGAATGTTTCGTCTTTTGTGACTAAGCAGCAAGGGCTCGGTCTAGACTTTGTGATGAATTACACCACTCGCGAACGTTTTTTTGATGTCAGTAAGTTTATCAACAAACAGCAACCGATGGATCTCGACTGGGCGTTTGAGTTTGTGAATACCGGAGAGTTCCCGCTCGATATTGCGCGTGGTAAACATAACCTAGGGCAAGACAAAGTGGCGTTGGCGTGTATTACCGACGTCGAAGAGTTGAAAGACTACTATTATCCCATCTTTTCAGACAATTGGTTTGATGTTCTTAAGGCAACTTGTGCCATTCCTATGCTTTATTATCATGACATTGAGTTTGATGGAAAAAAGTGGATCGATGGAGGCGTGTCAGCCAGTATTCCAGTTGAAGAGTCCTATCGACGTGGTTTCCACAATATGGTGGTGATCAGCACGATCCCTGAGGGTAAGGTAAATAAGCCAACGTTAATGCGTGATTCACTCGATAAGTGGAAAAGCGAGTTAGACCAAGGTCTAGAGACCTATATTCAGCAACTTAAAGCATCAGGCACTTCTGAAAAGCTGAGAGAGTTTCAAAAACATTTTTCACAGAAGCTGCTGGAACTTAAAGCGGATTATGCCCGCCTAACGGGTCCCCATCTTGAGATGTATCGAGAGCAATATAACAAGCGAGATAAACTCAAGTTACCTGAATGGTTACACAGCAATGAAAAACTACAGCAATTGATGGAAATGCAAAACAGCCGCAGTGAGAATAAACGCAGTGAGACCAGTCACTTAGATATGCTGGTTTCTCATTATGCCAACCACTCGCAAATCGAGCAGTTTTTAGCCTCGCCACCCGAAGAGGTGAACCTATGGCATATCCAACCGGAACATGAGCTCGCCTCTAAAGGCTTACTGAGCCATAAAGATCAAATCTTAGAAGACTATGAACATGGAACCGCCATGGCGGCCAAGTTTTTGCAAAAAGTCTTGTAGAAAAATGCCCTCATTAGGAGGGCATTGGTTGTTGGCTCTCGATCATTCAAAGCGTTATTTAGGTTGAGCGTCGATGCATTGACCATTGATGCTAGTCACGCTTGGGTCCATCAAGTGAAGATACAGGGGAATAATATCCTTTGGCGTTTTTAGTGTGTTGGCGTCTTCACCTGGAAAAGCTTTTTCACGCATACGTGTCCGTGTGCCGCCTGGGTTGATGGCATTCACACGTATCGTAGTATCACTGAGTTCGTCGGCAAGGATCTGCATCATACCTTCAACCGCAAACTTAGAAATAGAATAGGTGCCCCAAAACGCCCGACCGCTATGACCCACCGTCGAAGAGGTGAAAATGATGCGTGCTGCGGGTGCTTTGCGCAAAACGGGTAGCAGCGCTTGAGTCATTAAAAACTCCGATTTGACGTTGATCTGCATGACGTCGTCAAAGGTTTCTTCATCAATCTGCTCGAATGGGCTAAGCGTTCCTAATACACCCGCATTGTGTAATACACCGTCAAGACGACCAAATTGGCTTTCAATGGTCTCAGCCATGTCGAGATAGTTCTGCTTCGTCGCCCCTTTAAGATCAAGCGGAATAATAGCCGGTTGAGGATGACCTGCTCGCTCGATTTCGTCGTAGACAAGTTCAAGGTTGTTCACATTACGTCCAAGTAGGATTACGGTAGCACCATGCTCAGCGTAACTCAGTGCAGCTTGGCGACCAATGCCAGCGCCAGCACCGGTAACGAGAATAACTTTATCTTTAAGCGCCTGCGAAGCGGTTGAATAATCCACAGAAAAGTTCCTTATTATTGAATAATTCTTGGTAATCGTGACAGGTTGGTTACAATACACCAAGTAAAAACAATAGGGGATGTTACATTGGAATTTTTATTAGAATATGGTCTGTTTTTAGCGAAGATCGTGACTGTGGTCGTCGCGATTACGGCCATTTTGATTTTAGCGAAATCCGCAGGGAATCGAAGCAACGCACCAAAAGGTGAGCTCACAGTGACTAACCTTACCGAGCAGCGTAAAAATACGGTTGAGCAGTTAGAATCGCATCTGCACGATAACGCGTTTTTAAAAGCGCGCCACAAGTCGGAAAAGAAAGCTGAGAAAGAAAAAAATAAAGCCCGCGATAAAGCTCTAAAGCAAGCGGCGAAAGAAGGCAAGTTGGACGCTCAACGTGATCCCCACCTTTTTGTACTGGACTTCAAAGGCAGTATTGATGCTAAAGAAGTCAGTTCTCTTAGAGAAGAAGTGAGCGCTATTCTGGCGGTGGCTAAAGAGGGCGATGAAGTCTTGGTTCGCCTTGAGTCTGGCGGCGGTATGGTACACGCCTATGGCTTAGCTTCATCTCAGCTTGATCGCATTAAAGCGGCTCAACTTCCATTGACGATTGCCGTTGATAAAGTCGCGGCAAGTGGCGGTTATATGATGGCGTGTATCGCTGATAAAATTGTTTCTGCTCCTTTTGCCGTTGTAGGTTCGATTGGTGTGATTGCCCAGTTACCTAACTTCAATAAGTTGTTGAAGAAGAATGATATTGAATTTGAGCAGCTGACGGCGGGTGAGTACAAACGCACCTTGACGATGTTCGGTGAAAATACCGATAAAGCACGCGAGAAGTTTAAGCAGGAGCTAGAAGAAACTCACGGTCTGTTTAAGGACTTTATCCGCCAACATCGCCCTGAACTGGATCTTGACACGGTCGCGACCGGTGAACACTGGTTTGGTACGCAAGCCAAAGCACTGGGTCTTGTGGATGACATTATCACCTCTGACGATATTGTTGCCGAGGCGTGTAAAGACAAGACCGTTCTCGCGCTGCACTATGCCCCTAAAAAGAAACTGGCTGATAAGCTATCTGGCGTAGCTGGTGATGCGGCGGATAATGTGTTGCTTAAACTGATCAGCCGTGGTCAGAAGCCGATTGTTTAGGTTCGCTTAATCTACAAATAAGTGGTTAGGGCGGGGATAAGTCTCGCCCTTCTTCAAGCGAGTGCCCACCGTGAGTAGACCCCTTCCTTCGAAGGGGTGACGTGGTTTTAGGTGAAGTGGTTTTAGGCGACGTAGTCTTGGGCTTCATGGTTTTGGGTGCCATGGCTTTGGGCGTCATTCCTCCCCCCTCACCGCATACGCCATCCCTCACCGCATACGTCATTCCTCACCGCATACTTCATCCCTCACCACATACTTCATCCCTTACCGCATACGTCATTCCTTCGAAGGAAGGAATCTTCTTAAAGCGAGTACCCACAGTAAGTAGCCACTCCCTTCAAAGGGGGGACGGGGCTTTGGGCGATGTGGTTTCTAGCATCAGCCTAGGGTGGTCGAAGCATTCAACAAGCATAAAAAATGCCCTCAATTTGAGGGCATTCTAACGACCGAGTTAATTGGGGAATTAATTACTGCTTAAGGTCTAGTTGATAGAAGCTAACTTGAGCGTAGTCGCCTGCTTCCATACCACGCCATTCACATGCAGAGCTAGATTTCTTCGTGTTACATTGGTTGTATGCACCAGCTTTGTAGTACATCCAAGTGTTACCGTAACCTAGGTCAGCACTATTACCTTGGTAGTTACCCGCAGTTAGGTCGATATCGAATGTCTTAACCACTTTAGCAGAAGAACTTGGGTTCTTAGTAAAGGTTAGGTGCATGATATCGCCTTCAACGTTCACGTCATAAGCGAAGATTTCACCCAGCTTGATACCGTCAGTAGGTGCCGCTGCATCGTGGCGTAGACCTTTAGTACCAAATACGTTGTGGTAGATATCTTTACGAAGTTTCTTACCATTTTCGTCACGTGCGTTGTGGTTCTCTTTGCTTACGTTAAGCTCATAGCTCCAGTAAAGTGAACCTGTTTCGTGACCTGGTAGTTTGCGGTAGAAGATTTTTAGAGGCTCGTTCTTAGCTGCGTGGATCTGACCCACAACGACTGAGAATGCGCCTGACTTCTTATCGTTACCACTTTCACTCACATGGTCAACAGCAAGTGTTGCTGACATTTGACCACCGATAGCGCCATAAGATTTTGCATCAGGGTGTGAAGCAACGACGAAGTTGTTTGCTGGCTCACCGTAATCAACCGCTAGCATGGCACGTAGTTCACTACGAGCATTTTTTGAGTTAGGTGTGGTTGGTGCTGTGTTTGGTGCTACGAAAACCATCGCACCCGTTTCTTTGTTGGTGTAGAACCACTCTGGATCAGAGAACGGCTTCTTAGTGTCGCCTAGCTCTTGTTTAGGGATTTCAACAGTTTTACCTTTACGAGCACCTTGAGTCTCTAGCGTTGGAAGGTTGATTTTCCACTTAGTGAGGTCAAAGTTTTGGCTAGGCGCTTTCGTCGCGTCAAGGTTAAATTGTTTTGCTGTTTCCGCTGGCGTTGCAGCCATTGCTGAACCTGCAATGATACTAGCAGTAAGAAGTGTAAGTTGAAGCTTCTTCATGATAATTCCCTACATTAATAAAAGTAATTATGTGTTTTTATTTGTCAGGAATATTACAGTAATATTGTACGACAATAATGTGACCTAATCGAAAAAACTACCCCATTAGATTTGCGCTATCTCGCATTTATTCGAGAAAACCATCCCTTTTCCCACCCATATCACCATTCAAAGCGATTAGCATCTTGCGGCTATTAGAGGTATACTTCTGCGCCGTAAAATTAAGAACAAATTGAGTGAATATATAAAGACGACATCTTTATGTAGCATCATTCAAACATAATCAACGTGGAGTAAAACATGTCCTCAAGCATTCCTGTTATTACAGTGGACGGACCAAGCGGCGCAGGTAAAGGCACTTTGTGCATGCTGCTGGCTGAAAAGTTGGGATATCACTTACTTGACTCGGGTGCGATCTACCGCGTGTTGGCGCTGGCAGCTCTGCATCATGGTGTTGACCTTGAATCAGAAGATGCATTAGTGCCACTTGCGATGCATTTGGATGTACAGTTTGTTGCTGAAGGTGACCTAGTTAAGGTTATCTTGGAAGGGGAAGATGTTTCTGGCGAACTTCGTAAAGAAGTTACTGGCAACGCGGCGTCAAAAATTGCCGCTTTACCTCGTGTAAGAGAGGCGCTACTACGTCGTCAGCGCGCCTTTAATATTATGCCGGGTCTGGTTGCGGATGGTCGTGATATGGGGACGATAGTTTTCCCTGAAGCACCAGTGAAAATCTTTTTAGATGCGAGCGCTGAGGAACGAGCGCAAAGACGCTTTAAGCAGTTGCAACTAAAGGGTATTGATGTTAAATTTGGCGACCTTTTGAGCGAGATCGAAGAACGAGACCACCGAGATCGTAACCGTGCGGTTGCACCTCTTCGTCCGGCAGATGACGCTCTAGTGCTAGATTCAACCTCGTTAAATATCGAGCAAGTGTTGGAAAAAGCGCTACAATATACCGAATCTAAACTCACGAAGTAGCTTCTATTTTATAAGGCACTCGTATTACAAGGTACTCGTATCTTGTATGCAGACACTTGGTGAGCTTTGAGCCGTTGGTCGCAAGGATGATGACCGACTTTATTATCAACCCCATGCGGTAGGATGCCCATGGACGTTTACTTAATTGAAGATTAAATAATGACTGAATCTTTTGCTCAACTCTTTGAAGAGTTTCTAAATGAAACTGAATTCCAACAAGGTAGTATCGTTAAAGGTACTGTAGTAGCTATCGAGAACGGCTTCGTTCTTGTTGATGCTGGCCTTAAGTCTGAGTCTGCTATCCCTGCTGAACAATTCAAGAACGCTGCTGGCGAACTTGAAGTTGAAGTTGGTGCTGAAGTAGACGTAGCTCTAGACGCTGTTGAAGATGGTTTCGGTGAAACTCAACTTTCTCGTGAGAAAGCGAAGCGTCACGAAGCTTGGATCGTTCTTGAGAAAGCTTACGAAGAAGCTGAAACTGTTGTTGGTATCATCAACGGTAAAGTTAAAGGCGGTTTCACTGTTGAACTAAACGGTATCCGTGCTTTCCTTCCTGGTTCTCTTGTTGACGTGCGTCCAATCCGCGACACTGCTCACCTAGAAAACAAAGAGCTAGAGTTCAAAGTTATCAAGCTAGACCAGAAGCGTAACAACGTTGTTGTTTCTCGTCGTGCTGTTATCGAATCTGAAAACAGCGTTGAGCGTGACGAACTTCTTGAAACTCTACAAGAAGGTACTGAAGTTAAAGGTATCGTTAAGAACCTTACTGACTACGGTGCATTCGTTGACCTTGGCGGTGTTGACGGTCTTCTACACATCACTGATATGGCGTGGAAGCGTGTTAAGCACCCATCTGAGATCGTTAACGTTGGTGACGAGATCCTAGTTAAAGTTCTTAAGTTCGACCGTGAGCGTACTCGCGTATCACTAGGTCTTAAGCAGCTAGGTGAAGATCCATGGGTAGCTATCGCTAAGCGTTACCCAGAAGGTCACAAGCTAACTGGTCGCGTAACTAACCTAACTGACTACGGCTGTTTCGTTGAAATCGAAGAAGGCGTTGAAGGTCTAGTACACGTTTCTGAAATGGATTGGACTAACAAGAACATCCACCCATCTAAAGTTGTTAATGTTGGCGACGAAGTTGAGGTTATGGTTCTTGATATCGACGAAGAACGTCGTCGTATCTCTCTAGGTCTGAAACAGTGTAAAGCTAACCCATGGCAGTCATTCGCTGAAATGCAAGCTAAGGGCGACAAAGTTACTGGTAAGATCAAGTCTATCACTGACTTTGGTATCTTCATCGGTCTAGAAGGCGGCATCGACGGTCTAGTTCACCTATCTGATATCTCTTGGAACGTTGCTGGTGAAGAAGCGGTTCGTGAGTACAAGAAAGGCGACGAGATCTCTGCAGTTGTTCTAGCAGTAGATGCAGAGCGTGAGCGTATTTCTCTAGGCGTTAAGCAAATGGAAAATGACCCATTCAATGCTTACGTTGCAGACACGAAGAAAGGCACTCTAGTAAACGGTACAGTAACTGCAGTTGACGCTAAAGGTGCTACTATCGAACTAGAAGAAGGTGTAGAAGGTTACATCCGCGCTTCTGAAGTATCACGTGACCGTATCGAAGATGCGTCTCTAATCCTAAGCGTTGGCGACAGCGTTGAAGCGAAGTTCACCGGTGTTGACCGTAAGAACCGCGTAATCAACCTATCTGTTAAAGCTAAAGATGAAGCTGAAGAGCAAGAAGCAATGGCTTCACTGAACAAGCAAGAAGAAGGCGCGTTCGGTAATGCTATGGCTGATGCATTTAAAGCTGCTAAAGGCGAATAATTTAGTACGCTAAGAAAAAAGGAGCCGCAAGGCTCCTTTTTTTTGTTTCTATCTTTTCAATTTTTAGACTATTATCAATTTATACAGGCAGTTAGTGAACTGCTGTGCCATAATGAGAACACAGCCAATATAAACGAATACAAAAGTGTAACGAGGGTACCTACCTATGACTAAGTCTGAATTAATTGAACGCCTCTGTGCTGAACAAACTCATCTGTCGGCGAAAGAAATCGAAGATGCAGTAAAAGATATTTTGGAGCATATGGCCTCGACTTTAGAAAGCGGTGATCGCATCGAGATCCGTGGCTTTGGCAGTTTCTCACTTCATTATCGTGAACCAAGAGTGGGTAGAAATCCGAAAACTGGCGATAAAGTTGAGCTTGAAGGCAAGTACGTGCCACATTTCAAACCAGGTAAAGAGTTGCGCGAACGCGTGAACGAAAGTTTGTAGTCGGCATTTCTAATGAGAGACGGTACACTAGGCGGTGTGCCGTCTTTTTCTTTATTGGCTAAGCTCTTTAGTGAGTAAGTTATTAATTGATCAGGCACTTAATTGACCAAGCTAATTAAAATGCGGAATTGTTGGAATCATACGCGCTTATTAGGTACGAATCTTGAGGCTAAGCATGGTGTCTCAGCCTTAATTACTGCATAATCTTAGCGATTAAATGACAAGGATTACCCTATGAAGATTATAAAAATAATTTTGTTGTTGGTGCTTTTCTTGGTGACCTTAGCGCTAGGTTCTCAGAACCAAGAGGTTGTAAACTTCAACTATCTGATCGCACAAGGTGATTTCCATCTTTCGACGTTATTGGGCGTTGTGTTTATTACCGGCTTCGTTGTTTCTTGGGCTATTTTTGGCACACTCTATGTTCGCTCTCAACTCACGGTTAAAAAGTTGAAACGACAAATCCGCAAGTCGGGCAATGTCGCAGAGGCAAAACCTAAAAAGGTCAGCAAGGACAGCAGCACGAAAGAGGTCGCTCAGGTAACGGCGGACAACTAGATTGAAAACTATCGTTAAGGTCGATTCACTCAATGCTTGAGCTCTTATTTCTCTTACTTCCAATTGCGGCCGCCTATGGTTGGTATATGGGCCAACGCAGCGTCAAGCATGATAGGCAAGAGCAATCCCATCAGATATCCAGACAATATATGACAGGTCTTAACCTGCTGCTGTCTGATCAATCAGATAAAGCCGTCGATCACTTTATCGAACTGCTGCAAGTCGATGATGAGACCATCGATACCCACCTCGCTCTTGGAAACCTGTTTCGTTCACGCGGTGAGGTTGATAGAGCCATTCGCATCCACCAAAATCTGATTTCCCGTTCGGGCTTAACCATAGAACAAAAGAATATTGCTTTGCAGCAACTTGCTAAAGACTACATGGTTTCTGGCTTTCTGGATCGAGCGGAAAAGATATTCGTTCAACTGGTTGATGAACCTGCGCATCGTGAGCAGGCGCTGACTCAACTCGTCACCATCTATCAGCAGACCCGTGAATGGCACAAAGCGATTGACTATGCGACTCGCCTGCAAAAGTTAGGTAAAAAGAGAATCAAAAATAACATTGCTCACTTTTGGTGTGAGCTTGCGATGATTGAGCAGTCTGACAACAATATTAATAAAGCCATTCAATACTATAAAAAAGCGCAGAGTGTCGAGATAAAATGTGCCAGAGCCAGTATTGCTCTGGGGCGTCTTTATCTTGAGCAAGGCGACTATGCAAAAACGATTGATCACCTTGAATCCGTGCTCGAACAAGATAAAGATATGGTGAGTGAAGTGCTGCCAACGCTGGCGGAATGCTATCATCATATCGGTCAAGAACAGGGTTTGGTTGAGTTTTTAAGAGCCAGTATCGATAAAGGGGCGGGGGTTTCTGCCGAGTTGATGCTGGCACAATTAGTTGCTCAGCATGAAGGGACGGGTTCTGCGCAGGAACTATTGACTCGTCAGTTGGTACGCAGTCCGACCATGAAAGGCTTCTATCGCCTTATGGACTACCATCTTGCCAACGCAGAAGAGGGGCGAGCGAAAGAGAGTTTGACCACCTTGCAGAAGTTGGTGGGCGAGCAACTGAAGACCAAACCGCATTACCGCTGTCGAAAGTGTGGTTTTTCAACCCATTCTCTTTATTGGCATTGCCCTTCCTGTAAAGGATGGGGTACGATCAAGCCGATCCGAGGGCTTGATGGCGAATAGCCAAAATAAATCGGATGATCAAGACATATCGGATGATCAAGACTATAGATGCAGCACTTTGAGTGCTGCATTTTTTAAGCAAAAAATAGGAGCGAAAATGATTGACCAAAAAGTGATTGTTGCACTGGATTACGATAACCAAGCCGATGCATTAGCTTTTGTCGATAAAATTGACCCAAGCGCTTGCCGTTTAAAAGTGGGCAAGGAGATGTTTACACTATTTGGTCCCGAGTTCGTTCGTGAACTGCATAAACGTGGTTTTTCTGTCTTCCTAGACTTAAAATTCCACGATATTCCCAATACTTGCTCAAAAGCGGTTCGTGCAGCAGCAGAGCTAGGCGTGTGGATGGTGAATGTTCATGCTTCTGGCGGTGAAAAAATGATGGCTGCCTCTCGTGAGATCCTTGAGCCCTATGGTAAAGATCGCCCGCTGCTTATCGGTGTTACGGTACTAACCAGTATGGAACAGTCTGATCTGCTCGGCATTGGCATTGATAAACAACCTCAAGAGCAAGTTCTGCGTTTGGCTAAACTGACTCAAACAGCGGGTCTTGATGGTGTGGTGTGCTCTGCTCAAGAGTCTTCAATGCTCAAGAGTGAGTTGGGTCAAGCGTTTAAACTAGTGACGCCGGGTATTCGCCCAGCAGGTGCTGCGGTTGGCGATCAAAAGCGTATTATGACACCGGATCTGGCGATTAAATCTGGCTCAGACTATCTGGTGATCGGTCGTCCAATCACTCAGGCACAAAATCCTGCTCAAGTGCTTGCCGATATCAATGCCTCTTTGGTGTAAGTCACCGAGTTCAAGTGAAGAAAGTTTAAATGATAAAAATGGGGCGCTGGATTAGCGCCCCATTTGTTTGTTATCTTTTAAACGTTACCCGAGGATACGCCTTTCCCCAATAATACGTCATTCCTGAGTAGTCAGGAATCTACCCAAAGCGCGCGCCTAAACTAGACAACAGGCGCACCGCTATGAAACTTAAAATCCTTATCCGGCGACGTAATCAGCTCCGCTTCAATTTCTGCGAAATAGCGAACTCTGTCACTGATATCGTGCCCCGCAATCTGCTCGGCTAAAGTTAAGTAATCCTGATAGTGACGCGCCTCTGAGCGCAATAGCGACACATAAAATTTTTCTAATTCAAGATCCATGTGCGGCGCTAATGCAGCAAATCGTTCGCAGGAGCGCGCTTCAATAAAAGCACCAATGATCAGTTTATCAATGAGTGTATTGGGCTCATAAGTCGCCATTTTAGCTAACATCCCTTTGGCATATCGACTTGCCGGAATCGGCTCATAAGGGATACCTCTCGACGCCATGATCTCCAACACTTGATAAAAGTGGTGCAACTCTTCTTTGATCAATAAGACCATCTTATCGATCAATTCTTGGCTATAGGGCGAGTCGGACTTAGCCATAATTGACTTGGAAATTTGTGACTTACCTTTGAGGGTTTCTATTGACCCCACGCGTCGATAAGCAAAATCTTCATAAGGTTTAAACCAACTGAGCAAGGTGTCTGAACTCGTTTGATCAATGGCGTATTTACGAATCAGAAACATAGCGGATTGACCCGCTTTAAGCTCACAAAGCAGGTGATCGATCAGAATTACAGGGAGGTTTTCAGGCTTTTTCGCTTCATCAATCCAAGACTGTGGAGATGGGCAGAGTAAGAACTGGTTTATCGGCTCTAAAAGTGAAGAATACATAGCGAGTTAATGATTATTGGGCTGACTAGCGCACAGTTTAGCTTAGTGGAGCGATGAGAGATAGAGCAAAAGCGTTGGGGTGTAACGGTGGAATATGAGGGAATCAAGCTGTGAAGGGCGCGTATGCGTTGTTGAAAACTGCTGTTGGAAATCGTTGTTAGAAACCGTTGAGGGGATAACACCCCTCAACAGGTAATTATCAACGGGCAATCATCAACAAGCAATTACCATTTTTTCTTTTCACCAAACAGAGCCGCTAAGTCTTCATCGCGTTCCGTCTGTTGAGAGTCTTCAACCTTCACTGGGTTTGCGTCTTGCAGCTTGTTGAGCATCTCGGTCAACTTCTCTTTCGCCTGAATCGAGTAGTTGTCGTTCTTGGTATTTAATGCGTCGATGCCTTTCTTAAGCAACTGAATCGCCGTACCGGGTTGGTTTTTCGACATAGATTCGTGGGCACGTTTGACCAAGTTTTCTATGTTGATGCGGATCTGAATCGTTTCTAAACGACCATTTTCAATCATGTAGGATTGAGTATCCATGCGACCTTTATTGTGCTCACTGCGGATAGTGTCACGTAGGCGCTTAACCAATTTCAGCATGACAATCGCTTGCTTATCATTGCTTGGCACTTTAAAGCTTACTGATTCGTCGACTTCATAGTTTTCGTTGAGTTGAGCAATTTGATTGTTGGCAGACTCTACACGTTGAGATAAGTGTTTATTCTTGGGATCGAGTTCTTTCATGCTGGTCAGGCAATCGAGAATACGGGTATGCAAACAAAGTAACAGTTCTTTACTGTAGGGTAGGTACGTTGCACCACCAATAAGTTCTTCTGTTGCATCAATAATTGCGAGATAGCGGGCCGACTCTTGGCGGCGAGCTGTTTCTGCTTTTAGCTTGTATTGCAGCATGATGTTGTAGCCAAGTACAAGGACAAGCAGCAAGGCCACGAGGACGATGATTAAACCAATATTCATAACTTTTTGTATCTACAATGAGTTTCCCTACAAATCGCACATTAGAATACACCAAACCGCATACCATCTATATAGTAAAATTTCAGATTCTCGCGTAAACCGACAAAAAAGCGTGGTTTTTCGGTGCGAATGGGTTGGTGTGAATGGGTTTATGTACAAATCCCACCTAAAAGACTGTTAATTTTATAGTGAATCCGATATAACTAAACATTATATGCCCATGTGTCTTCGGAATTAGCCCGAGCGCATTTGACTATACCAATGAGCTGCTTTTGGTTAGCGGCGCATTTGCTTATAAGCAAGGACGTAGAGATAAGTATGAAACTACAACAGTTAAAATATATTGTGGAAGTGGTAAACCACAATTTAAATGTTTCAGCCACGGCTGAAAGTCTATACACATCCCAACCAGGAATCAGCAAACAAGTTCGATTGCTTGAGGATGAGTTAGGTATTCAGATCTTTGAACGCAGTGGTAAGCACCTGACCCAAGTTACTCAAGCGGGGGAAGATATTATTCGTATCTCCCAAGAGATCTTGTCACGTGTAGAAAGCATTAAAGCTGTTGCCGGTGAACATACGCATCCAGAAATGGGTACGCTTAATATCTCCACCACGCACACACAAGCCCGATATGCACTTCCTGATGTGATTAAAGGCTTTGCCGCTCGTTACCCAAAGGTTTCGCTCAATATGCACCAAGGTACGCCATCACAAATGTCTGAGGCGATAGCTAAGGGTACGGCGAACTTTGCCATTGCTACAGAAGCCTTGCACCTTTATCAAGACGCCATCATGCTGCCTTGTTATCACTGGAATCGTTCCATTGTCGTACCTAAAGAGCATCCTCTGGCTCAAAAGGCGCGTGTGACGATAGAAGATCTCGCGGCTTATCCATTAGTGACGTATGTGTTTGGCTTTACTGGACGCTCAGAACTCGATACGGCCTTTAATAAGGTCGGCTTAACGCCGAAGGTTGTCTTTACCGCTACCGATGCTGATGTGATAAAAACCTATGTCCGCATGGGAATTGGTGTTGGTGTGATTGCGACGATGGCCATGGACGAGGCGCTAGATACCGATCTTGTTGCGATTGATGCTAGCCACATTTTTGGTGCAAGTACCACCAGCATTGGCTTCAGACGTGGAACATTCCTAAGATCGTATATGTATGATTTTGTCGAGCGCTTTGCCCCGCACCTAACGAGACCCGTGGTAGAGCAAGCGATCTCGCTCAAGTCGAATGCTGAAATCGAAGAAATGTTTAAAGATATCGAATTGCCGGTTCGTTAACTTCGAGAACAATATCTCTTTCGTTCACTAAAGCTTCCCCCTACAATCGCATTTAAGTCAGTAGGGGGACAGACAGTCAATGCAAGCTACATTTCTAAATATCACCAATATATTGAAGTCTTATCAAGTGTATTGGAGGCAAGACCCTTTCTTTCAAGTTGTTAACGGTTGTACTGACTGGCAGAGCACTAATCCCGATTTATATCAGTGGATTCTCGGTTTATCCCCTCAAGAGATTGTTGCGTACAAGCAATACCCTAAAACTTTACTCAACGACGTGGTTAACTATCTGCCGCAAATCAAGCAACTCGAACAACAGAGTCAACTGCCCAGCTTACCTGTAAAATCTCAAACCCTGAGTAATCATATGGCGGCGGGAATACCGGGCAGAAAACGTGAACAGATAGAAGCATTGGGTTCAGCCTGTATTGATCAGCACAAAGGGAATCAGTGGCTAGAGTGGTGTTCTGGTAAGGGCTATTTAGGTCGATTACTGGCTGCCAATTCAGGGCAGAAAGTCACCAGTTTCGAATATCAGCAGCCGTTGTGCGACGCGGGTCAGAGTGAAGCCGATAAGCTGAACTTGCCAATGACGTTTGTTCAAGGCGATGCCTTTGATGTGGATTCTCAACAGCTATTTGATAGCCAACAGCATGCGGTTGCTCTGCATGCTTGTGGCGATCTGCATACCACGTTGCTCAGACATGCGGTAAAGCATAACCTTGCCGCAATCTCGTTTTCTCCTTGCTGTTATCACTTGATTGAAGAGAGTCTCTACCGTCCTTTGTCTACTGTGGCGCAGCAGCATGATCTTGCGTTGAATAAACAGCAGCTAAGAATTCCTTTGCAGGCGACGGTCACCGGTGGTGAAAGAGTAAAGCGCCATAGAGAGCAGGAGATGATTTACCGTTTAGGTTTTGATGCGCTATGTCGAGAACATCGCCTAACGCAATGCTATCTGCCGGTGCCAAGCATTAAAAAATCACAATTGGCTGAGGGTTTTCAAGCGTTTTGTCAGTGGGCAGCGCAAAAAAAGTCACTCACATTACCCTGTTATCAACAGCAGGAGTTTACCTATTTTGAACAGATAGGAGTGCAGCGTTATTGGCAGATGGAAGCGTTAAGCTTGGTGCAAGACCTGTTCCGCCGACCTTTAGAGGTTTGGCTTGCATTGGATAAATGGCTCTATTTAGAACAAAATCGTTATCAGGTGACGATTTCAACTTTCTGTGAACCGAGTTGTACGCCAAGGAATCTTCTGATTCAAGGTAAAAAAATAACGGGCGAGTAGCCCGTTATAACTGGTTTCACTATTGCCGATGATTCAGTGGCAATAACTAAGCACCTAATAACTCAGCACCTAATGCTCGTCTCGCCTCTGTAAAGTCTAAATCAAAGCTTTCTGCGACTTCTTTGCAAGTGACCTTGCCATCAATGACGTTCAGCCCCGCTAGGAAACCGGCATCGTTAAGTAAGGCTTGCTTATATCCGTTATTAGCTAGGCTGATGATATAAGGCAGAGTGGCATTGTTGAGCGCGAAAGTAGACGTTCTGGCAACGGCTCCCGGCATGTTGGCAACGCAGTAGTGGACAACGTCATCAACGATATAGGTTGGCTCAGCGTGTGTCGTGGCATGGGAGGTTTCAAAACAGCCACCTTGGTCGATAGCGACATCCACGATAGCAGCGCCAGGTTTCATCTGACGGATATGTTCCTTGGTCACCAGTTTAGGTGCGGCTGCGCCAGGAATAAGTACCGCACCAATGACCAGATCTGCGTCGAGTACATGCGTGTCGAGCGCTTCTTTGGTCGAGTAGACGACTTTTGCTCTACCTTGGAATTCTTCATCCAGTTTTCTTAAGGTATCGATGCTACGATCAAGAATCACAACGTCAGCACGCATCCCAACGGCCATTCGAGCCGCATTGGAACCAACGACACCGCCACCGATGATAACGACTTTCGCGGGTTCAACACCCGGTACACCACTCAGCAGTAAGCCACGACCGCCGTTCGATTTTTCCAAGGTTTGAGCACCTGCCTGAATCGACATTCGACCGGCAACTTCAGACATTGGCGCTAATAGTGGCAACCGACCCATATTATCTGTTACAGTCTCATAGGCAATGCAGATAGCTTTGCTCTTGATTAGCTCTTCAGTTTGTGGAAAATCTGGTGCTAGGTGAAGATAAGTAAATAATATTTGCCCTTCGCGTAGCATGGCTCTTTCAGTAGCCTGGGGCTCTTTGACCTTAACGATCATCTCTGCTTTCGAGAAAACGTCTGCAGCAGTAGGAAGAATGGATGCACCTACAGCGATGTAATCATCGTCTAAAAAACCGATACCCGCACCGGCGTTTGTTTCTACATAGACTTGGTGTCCGTGAGAGACGAGTTCTCTCACGCTGGCTGGAGTCATGCCTACGCGGTATTCGTGGTTTTTTATCTCTTTAGGTACGCCAATAATCATCCTTGATTCCTCGATATTTGTAGTTGAATTAACTGTAAGTTGATTGTTAATGTCGAATTACGTACTAGTATAGTGCTAAGTATGTAAAATTTAATACTAAATATTACCTAGTTGTAGTATATTTTTTTGCAAGGAAGTAACAAGGTGGAATAAAAAATGGCAGACAACTATAAAAAGCCGTCCAAGGAACTAGACCGTATTGACCGCAACATTCTTAATGAGTTGCAGAAAGACGGTAGGATCTCAAACGTTGAACTCTCAAAGCGCGTTGGTCTCTCTCCAACTCCGTGTTTAGAGCGTGTTCGTCGTCTTGAGCGTCAGGGATATATTACGGGCTATACTGCTCTACTTAACCCTCAATACCTCGATGCTTCGCTGCTTGTATTTGTGGAAATTACACTTAATCGCGGTGCGCCAGATGTATTTGAACAATTTAATACAGCGGTGCAAAAACTGGATGACATTCAAGAGTGTCATTTAGTTTCAGGTGACTTTGACTACCTTCTAAAGACACGCGTGTCGGATATGGGTGCTTATCGTAAATTACTGGGCGATACGTTGTTACGTTTGCCGGGTGTGAATGACACACGCACTTATGTTGTTATGGAAGAAGTCAAACAAACGAACCATTTGGTGATTAAAACCCGATAGTAGTGTTAATAAAGGCTTCTCCGAGGAGCCTCACAAACTTTAATTCACTTGAGATTGGGTTTTTATCTTCAATGTGGTTAAATCAGTGAATATCCCGAGCGGCTTTGGCCGCTCGGGCCGTTTTAAATAACCAGATGTTAATTATGTTCAAGCAGAACAAAAGAAAAGTTGAAGTCATCACCAAAACCAGCGAAGAGCAACCGTCTTCTCGTTTAAACGGTTTTCAACGATTAAGAGAAACCGGTTTTATCTTAGTCGTTTTAACCTCTATTCTTCTCGCTATAGCGCTCTACACTTTTAACCCAGCAGATCCTTCTTGGTCGCAAACGTCATGGGGCAGTGAAATTCATAATGCCGGCGGTTTGCTTGGCGCATGGCTGGCAGATACGCTCCTGTTTACCTTTGGCTCGCTCGCCTATACTTTGCCACTCTTTTTTACTTTTTCTGCTTGGGGCTTATTCCGTCGTCGTGATGAAGATGATGGTATCGATCTTATGATCTGGGGAACCCGTATCTTGGGTTTCACTATTATTACCGTCACCAGTTGCGGTATTGCTGATATCAACTTTGACGATATTTGGTATTTCTCTTCAGGCGGTCTTATCGGCGATGTGATCACCAGCTTGGCGTTACCGACGCTCAATATTCTTGGTACCACTATCGTGCTGCTGTTTTTCTGGGGAGCGGGTGTCACTCTTTTGACTGGGGTTTCATGGCTAAATATTGTGGAGTGGATTGGCTCAAGTGTTCTGTTTTTATTAACCGGACTCGTTAATCAATTAAGAGGCTCGAAAGAGACCACTTATCAACCTGATCTCGAGCACAACCTAGAACCTGTGTTCGCCACGGATACTGCTCAAGCAAGCGCTGCATTGACAGGATCTCAGGAGCTTGAACAGGACATTGGGTTCTCTGCAAATCAAGATGATGTTGATGTCACGGCTAAACCTGTTTCAAGAAAACAGTACAACATCCATATGCCAGAGGCAGCGACAGAGCAGACGGCACCCGTTTCTGTCGACAATGCTGTGCAACAAGACTCGCCAAGTTTTGCACAACCAGAATGGACTGAGGACACGACGCCTTATAAACAGGAACCGAACCTTGGCGATTTAGATGCTTTAGAGCCGGAATCGGCTGAATCCGTTAATATTGGTTCGCACAACCAGCAGGTTTCAGCAAGCGCTCAAGAGGACAGTGCCGGTTCCTATGCACTTGGGGCAACGATAGAACAGCTAGAACAACAAGCGAAGTCGAGTGATGACTTTGCTCAACAAGAACCTGTTGAAGTTTACCAAGAGCCGGAACAGGCTACGACGGTAGAACAGCCTAAGATGGTGGATTCTGTCGAGATGCCGCTCGCCGATGCCGAGTTGCAGCGTCAGGCCATTGATGAAACAGCGTTTGAGCCAGCCAGTCAGCCCGAGGCACAAGCCGTGCCTCAAGCCGCTCAAGTGGAAAATGCAGAACCTGTATTTGAGCCTTATCAAGCGGCAGTGGAGAACGGTACTGTTGTCGATGAGCAAGCACAAGCCGTCGAGCCATCGGTACAAGATCAGCCTGTGACGGCAGAACCCGTAGCCGAAGATCAAGACGTTGAAGCTTTCCAGCAGTTGGTTTCCGATGCACAGAAGAATCAGGCAGGACAACAGAATCCATTCTTGGCTCAGCGAGACGCGGTATTGCCGAAACCTGAAGAGCCGATGCCAACGTTAGAGTTGCTGTACTTCCCTGAAAAGCGCGAAAACTTTATTGATCGAGAAGCGCTTGAGAATATTGCGCGCTTGGTGGAATCCAAGTTGGCTGACTATAAGATTAAGGCTGAGGTTGTTGATATCTTCCCGGGACCAGTCATCACTCGATTTGAATTGGATCTAGCGCCGGGCGTTAAGGTCAGCCGTATTTCCGGACTTTCGATGGACCTTGCGCGTTCACTTTCTGCTATGGCTGTCCGTGTGGTGGAAGTGATTCCGGGTAAACCTTATGTGGGTCTTGAGCTACCTAATATGAGTCGACAAACGGTGTTTTTCTCCGATGTTGTCGGCAGCAGCGTGTTCCAAGAAGCGAAATCGCCGACCACGATTGTACTGGGGCAAGATATTGCGGGTGAAGCCGTGATTGCCGATCTTTCCAAGATGCCACACGTCCTTGTCGCGGGTACGACGGGCTCGGGTAAGTCGGTTGGGGTCAATGTGATGATCCTCAGTATGCTGTATAAAGCGACACCGGAAGAGGTGCGATTTATTATGATCGACCCGAAAATGTTGGAACTTTCTGTCTACGAAGGTATCCCACATTTGTTGTCCGAAGTTGTGACGGATATGAAAGATGCCTCCAATGCGCTGCGTTGGTGTGTGGGTGAGATGGAGCGACGCTACAAACTGATGTCAGCGTTAGGGGTTCGCAACATCAAAGGCTTCAACGATAAGTTGAAAATGGCCGCAGAAGCAGGGCACCCAATCCATGATCCATTGTGGCAAGCAGGAGACAGTATGGATCCTGAACCGCCATTATTAGAAAAACTCCCTTACATTGTCGTGGTTGTGGACGAATTCGCCGACCTTATGATGGTAGTGGGTAAAAAAGTAGAAGAGCTGATTGCTCGATTGGCGCAAAAAGCGCGTGCGGCGGGTGTTCATCTTATTCTTGCCACTCAGCGACCGTCAGTCGATGTGATTACCGGTTTGATCAAAGCCAACATTCCGACTCGCGTTGCCTTTACTGTATCGACGAAAACCGATTCTCGAACCATTCTGGATCAAGGTGGAGCCGAGTCGCTATTAGGCATGGGTGATATGCTTTATCTGCCACCGGGTTCTAGTCATACGGTGCGTGTTCACGGTGCATTTGCTTCCGATGATGATGTACATGCGGTGGTGAATAACTGGAAAGCGCGTGGTAAGCCGAACTATATTGAAGAGATAACCAACGGTGATGCTTCGCCAGAGATGCTTCTACCCGGTGAGAAAATGGAAGGGGATGAGGATGTTGACCCGCTGTTTGATCAAGTCGTAGAACATGTCGTGCAATCGCGTCGTGGTTCGGTGTCTGGCGTTCAGCGTCGCTTTAAGATTGGCTATAACCGAGCGGCGCGAATTGTTGAGCAACTTGAAGCACAAGGCATTGTTAGCCCGCCCGGTCACAATGGAAACCGCGAGGTGCTTGCCCCGCCGCCACACGGCGATTAAGCACTCAAATTTAATCACAGAGGGCGTCTTTCGCCCTCTTGTATTACTGACATAGGAATACTAATGCGTACATTCTTCTCCATTCTAGCATTGAACCTTGCATTGATTTCTCACGCTTTTGCCGCGACAGCGCAGCAAGAGTTGAGTGAACGTTTAGCGATTAACGAAGGTTTTACCGCTCAGTTCACACAGACAGTGATTTCACCGGAAGGCGAAACGATGATGGAAGGTGATGGGCAAGTAGAGATTGCTCGTCCAAGCCTATTTCACTGGACAACGATGACACCGGATGAGAATCAGTTAATCTCCGACGGCAAGACGTTGTGGTATTACAGTCCTTTTATCGAGCAAGTGAGTATTTATTGGCAAGAGCAAGCCACCGCGCAAACACCGTTTGTCTTGTTGACGCGAAATCGCACCAGTGATTGGGACAACTATAACGTCGAACAACAAGGCGATATTTTTACATTGACCCCGACCTCTGTCGAATCGACTCAAGGTCAGTTTAAGATCGATATCGACACAAAAGGCGTGGTGAAAGGCTTTACGGTTATTGAGCAAGATGGTCAAAAAGGGACGTTCTTGTTCTCGGACATTAAACTAGGCAAACCGAGTGCAGACCGCTTCAGCTTTACTGTCCCTGATGGTGTTGAGATAGACGACCAAAGGAACTGATGATAGTGAGTAACTACAGTTTAGATTTTTCAGGGGACGAAGATTTTCGTCCCCTTGCTGCTAAAATGCGCCCAACAACGGTTCAGCAATATATTGGTCAGCAACATATTCTGGGTGAAGGAAAACCACTGCGTAAAGCACTGGAAGCGGGGCAGTTGCACTCAATGATCCTTTGGGGACCACCGGGCACGGGCAAAACGACCCTTGCTGAGGTGGCCGCCAATTATGCCAATGCCGAAGTCGAACGCGTTTCCGCGGTAACATCGGGCGTCAAAGAAATTCGTGCCGCCATCGAGCGCGCAAGAGACAATAAAATGGCGGGCAAGCGCACCATCTTGTTTGTCGATGAGGTGCATCGCTTTAATAAGAGCCAACAAGACGCTTTTCTTCCGCATATTGAAGATGGCACCGTGACCTTTATTGGAGCCACGACGGAAAACCCATCGTTTGAATTAAACAACGCACTGCTGTCTCGTGCTCGGGTGTATAAACTCACCTCTTTGGACAAGGCTGATATTATCCAAGTGATCGAACAAGCGGTTACCGATAAAGAGCGCGGTTTTGGCAACATAGACGCGGTATTTGAAGACCATGTCGTCGAGCGATTAGCTGAGCTTGTTAATGGCGATGCGCGCATGTCGCTTAACTATCTCGAGTTACTGTTCGACATGGCGGACGACAATGACGCTGGCGCTAAGGTTATTACCCTCGTTTTATTGGCAGAGGTAGCCGGGGAAAAAGTGAGCCGCTTCGACAATAAAGGCGATATTTGGTACGACTTAATCTCGGCGGTACACAAGTCGATACGAGGCTCGAACCCTGATGGCGCGCTGTATTGGTCTGCGCGCATGATTGCGGCTGGTTGCGACCCTCTTTACATTGCTCGTCGATTATTGGCTATCGCTTCCGAGGATATCGGCAATGCGGATCCAAGAGCAATGGAAGTGGCGCTCAATGCATGGGACTGTTTTACTCGTATTGGACCGGCTGAAGGTGAACGTGCCATTGCGCAAGCCGTGGTGTATCTTGCCTGTGCTCCCAAGAGCAACGCGGTTTATACCGCATGGAAACAAGCCCTGTCTGACGCAAAAAACTTACCAGAATTTGAAGTACCGCATCACCTGCGAAACGCGCCAACATCACTGATGCGCGATATGGGTTATGGAGCCGAATACCGTTATGCTCATGATGAACCGGGCGCGTACGCGGCGGGTGAGCGATATTTACCGCCAGAGATGGTTGGAACACACTACTACACACCAACAAATCGGGGTTTAGAGACGAAGATTGGTGAAAAGTTGGATTACCTGGCGGATTTAGATGCAAAAAGCCCACAAAAGCGCTATGAAAATTAATAGCTTTTCGTTATCTTTATCCGATTAACACGCATAGCGATGAGTTTGCTGAATTATTGTGCAAATTGATCGAGATTTACAACTTATAAAGCATAGGATTGGCAATGCTGGATTCTAAATTACTTCGTACAGAGCTGGATGAAACAGCTGAAAAATTAGCACGCCGAGGCTTTGACCTTGACGTAGATACTATCCGTCAACTTGAAGAACAACGTAAGTCCATTCAAGTAGAAGTAGAGAATTTACAATCCACGCGTAATTCCATCTCCAAGCAGATTGGCCAGAAAATGTCGGCAGGCGATAAAGCCGGCGCTGAAGAGATCAAAAAGCAGATCGGTAGCCTAGGCAGCGATCTTGAAGCGAAAAAGGTCGAATTAGCGGGTGTGATGGAGCAACTGGAAGTGATCACCATGTCAGTGCCTAACGTGCCATCCGATGATGTGCCAGTAGGTAAAGACGAAAATGACAACGTTGAGATTTCTCGTTGGGGTGAACCAAAATCTTATGATTTTGAAGTGAAAGATCACGTTGACCTTGGTGAGATGGCTGATGGTTTAGACTTTGCAAGCGCAACTAAGATCACAGGCGCTCGTTTTATCGTGATGAAAGGTCAGTTTGCTCGCCTTCACCGCGCACTTGCACAGTTTATGCTGGATCTGCATACCGAGCAGCACGGCTATACAGAGATGTATGTGCCTTATCTAGTGAACTCTGACAGCTTATTTGGTACAGGTCAGCTACCTAAGTTTGGTAAAGATCTGTTCCACACCGAACCGCTAACAGAAAAAGCGAGCGACGAAGAGCCGCGTAAACTGTCGCTGATTCCAACGGCAGAAGTTCCGGTGACTAACCTTGTTCGTGACACCATCACGGATGAAGCGGATCTGCCATTGAAAATGACGGCGCATACACCCTGTTTCCGTTCAGAGGCTGGCTCTTATGGTCGCGATACCCGCGGTCTGATTCGTATGCACCAATTTGACAAAGTTGAACTGGTACAAATCACTAAGCCAGAAGATTCAATGCAAGCGTTGGAAGAGCTAACGGCTCATGCAGAAAAAGTGCTGCAACTTCTTGAACTGCCATACCGTAAGGTTGTGCTTTGTACTGGCGATATGGGCTTTGGCGCTCGTAAGACCTATGACTTAGAAGTCTGGGTTCCTGCGCAAGAGACATACCGTGAGATCTCTTCTTGCTCAAATATGTGGGACTTCCAAGCTCGCCGTATGCAAGCTCGTTTCCGCCGTAAAGGTGAGAAGAAGCCTGAGTTAGTTCATACACTGAACGGTTCGGGTCTAGCGGTTGGTCGTACTATGGTTGCTATTCTTGAGAACAACCAGCAAGCCGATGGTCGCATCGCAATTCCATTCGCGCTACAGAAGTATATGAATGGTCTTACTCATATCGGTTGATTTTTGACTGACATCGGTTGATGTAAACTGATAAGAAAAGAGAACCCAGCTAATTTAGGCTGGGTTTTTTTATGTTTAAAACTCGCGGTGAGCGAGGGGACATTTAACGAATAAAACAATCAGGGGTATCTAAGGCTTTGCTGATGGCAGCGATTAGAGCGGAGATATGCTCGGGTTCACTGATAAAGGGCGGCATTAAGTAGATTAATTTTCCGAATGGACGTATCCAGACACCGTGATCAACAAAGTGCTGCTGTATGACCGCCATATTGACGTTACATTCTGCTTCCACCACACCGATAGCACCCAACCAACGAACACCTTGCACCAAAGGATGATGGCCAAGCGGTGCTAATTCTTGGGCAAACTGCTGTTCGATAGCGACAACCTTTTGTTGCCAGTAACCTGATTCGATCAATTCAAGGCTTGCGTTAGCGACGGCACAGGCGAGTGGATTGCCCATAAATGTTGGACCATGCATAAAGCAACCTGCTTCACCGCCACAAACCGTATTGGCAACTTTTGAGGTCGTGAGGGTGGCGGATAGCGTCATATAGCCGCCCGTCAGCGCTTTGCCGACACACATGATATCAGGTTGAATATCGGCGTGTTCACAGGCAAAGAGCTTGCCCGTTCGTCCAAAGCCCGTGGCGATTTCATCTAAAATCAGCAGCACGCCATATTGATCGCAGAGAGTGCGAACTTGTTTTAGAAACTCAGAGTGATAGATGCGCATACCGCCCGCACCTTGCACGATAGGCTCTAGGATAACCGCGGCAATCTGCTGGTGATGTTGGCTAAGTTGCTGCTTAAAGCTATCAATCGCACTGGGATCCCATTCATCATGGAAGCCGACATTTGGTGAGTCAGCGAAGATATGTTCCGGCAGAAACCCTTTGTATAACGAATGCATGGAGTTATTGGGGTCGGTGACAGACATGGCGGCGAAGGTATCACCGTGATAGCCGTGGCGAAGGGTCAAGAACTTGGGTCGAGCTTCGCCTTTTGCATGCCAATACTGCAACGCCATTTTTAAACTCACTTCCACCGCGACAGAACCTGAATCGGCAAGAAAGATATGCGCCATATTTGAAGGCGCAAGGTTGAGTAATCGCTTGCAAACCGAGATCGCTGGATCGTGGGTCAAACCGCCAAACATAATATGAGAGACTTTGTTGGTTTGTTCAACCACAGCGCGATTCAAAGCAGGGTGGTTGTAACCATGAATCGTCGACCACCAGGACGACATACCATCGACTAAACATTCTCCACTCTCTAGCTGAATATGAACACCGTGAGCGGACTCTACCGGATAACAAGGCAGTGGGTTGATGGTGGAGGTGTAGGGGTGCCAGATGTGCTGGCGATCAAATTCTAAATCCATGAATAGTACGGTCTGTATAAAAATTAAACAAAGGTAAACTTTGCTGATGTGGTCGGTGTTGACAGTGTATCCTTGGTCTGTAGACTAGCCAAGAATAATTATTAACAAATAAAGGAAGCGTTTGTGGAGATCCGTCATAACTGGACCTTGGAGCAAGTCCAAGCTCTTTTGGATAAACCTTTTATGGACTTAGTGTTTTTAGCTCAGCAAGTCCATAGACAGCACCATCAACCGAATCAAGTTCAAGTCAGCACGTTATTGTCGATCAAAACCGGTGCTTGCCCGGAAGACTGTAAATACTGCCCACAGAGTGCCCGATATAAAACCGATGTTGAGGCAGAGCGCCTAATGGAAGTTGAGCGCGTTCTTGATGCGGCGCAGAAAGCAAAAGATGCAGGTTCTACTCGCTTTTGTATGGGGGCGGCATGGAAAAACCCTAAACAGCGCGATATGCCTCTGTTGACCGATATGATCCAAGGGGTCAAGGAAATGGGGTTAGAAACCTGCATGACTTTGGGGATGCTGACCCCAGATCAAGCCAATAGCTTAGCGGACGCCGGGTTGGACTACTACAACCATAATTTGGATACCTCACCTGAGTTTTACGGCAACATTATTACCACCCGCACCTACCAAGACCGATTAGATACCTTAAGCCATGTGCGTGACGCCGGAATGAAGATCTGCTCCGGTGGCATTATTGGGTTGGGTGAGAGCAGTAATGACCGAGCGGGCTTGTTAATGGAACTAGCGAATCTACCCGTTCATCCGGAAAGTGTTCCTATCAATATGCTGGTCAAAGTGAAGGGAACGCCGCTTGAAGAAGTGGAGGATGTGGATCCTTTCGACTTTATCCGTTTAATCGCTATTGCCCGTATCATGATGCCGGAGTCAGCGGTACGTCTTTCTGCGGGACGCGAGAATATGAATCAGCAGATGCAAACGCTTTGCTTTATGGCGGGGGCTAACTCGGTATTCTACGGTTGTAAACTGTTGACCACGCCAAATCCAGATGAAGACAAAGACTTACAGCTATTCAATAAGCTTGGCATCAACCGCCAGCAAACGTCCCAGAAACCCGATGAAATCACAGAGAATGAGCTACTCGATAAAGTCGTAGAGCGTGTTGCGGCGCGTCCTTCTGAGGGTGATCTGTTTTATGACGCCACAGTTTAATACCCGTATTGAGCAGCAGTTAGCCGAGAGAAAACAGGCTGGACTACTGCGTCAGACACAAGCAATAGAGCAGGGGCATCAGCCGGCGATGCTTGTTGGTGGGCAAGTGTTCACTAACTTTTCCTCTAACGACTACCTTGGATTAGCGAGCAGTGACGAGTTAAAACTCACTTATCAGCAAGCGATCAGTCAGTTTGGCGTCGGCAGTGGCGCTTCCCCTTTGGTGACGGGTTATTCAGCACAGCACCAAAGTTTGTCGGACGCGCTATGTGAATGGTTGGGCTATGAACGAGCGCTATTTTTCTCTTCAGGTTTTGCAGCGAATCAAGCGGCGCTGTTGGCCTTGCTGCAATCCGATGACTTGCTGATTCAAGATAAGTTAAATCACGCCTCTTTGATGGAGGCGGGGCTTCTCTCTCCGGCGCAAATGAAGCGTTATCGTCATAATGATATGCAACATTTTCAGCGCCAAATAGATGCAGAGAAAGCCACCTTAGCGGTGTCTGAAAGTGTATTTAGTATGGATGGCGATATCGCGCCAATCGACCAGTTCCTCGCGATTTGTAAGCAGAATCAGTGGTGTTCCATGGTGGATGATGCTCATGGTATCGGTGTGTTAGGAAAAGATGGATCAGGCTGCAAAAGTTTGAGCCCAGAGACACCGGATCTGTTAGTCGTTACCTTTGGTAAGGCGTTTGGGTTAAATGGCGCGGCAATCTTGTGTCGTCAATCTATGGCCGAGTATTTAACCCAGTTTGCTCGACATTATGTCTATTCCACGGCGTTTTCAGCTTCTCATGCGGTCGCTTTATTGAAAGCGGTGGAGATGATCCAGACGCAAGGTTGGCGCAGAGAAAAACTGTCCGAGCTTGGCGACGGTTTTGCTCACTACTTATCCGGCTTTGATGAGTTTGTGCAAACCAGTACGCCGATTAAACCTTGGATAGTGGGCAGTAGCCAGCAAACATTAAATGTATGCCAGCAACTTAAACAGCAGCAAATTTGGACGACCGCGATAAGAACGCCGACGGTTCCCAAAAATAGCGCTCGTTTAAGAATCACGCTGTCAGCCTCTCATTCGTTAGAGCAGGTTCGCCATTTATGTCGCGCGCTCACCCATGCGATGGAGGTGTGTTGATGTCTGAATTATGGGTACTCGATCAACATCAAGTGGACAAACAAGCGATCGCTCAGGCGTTTGGCCAGGCGGCGCGTGGCTATGATCAGCATGCGGAATTTCAGCGTCAGGTGGCGGATCGCTTATTGGCAAAACTTCCAAGCCAACTCAATGGCTTGAGGGTATTGGATCTTGGTTGTGGCACAGGTTATTGCAGCGACGTGCTTAAACAGCGTGGAGCGAGCGTCGTGTGTGCAGATATCTCGGTTGATATGTTATGTGCGGCAAGAGAGCGCTGTGGTGATGAGGGCATGAGCTATTTTGTCGCGGATGCAGAGCGCTTGCCCTTTTCGAATGATGAGTTTGATCTGGTGGTATCGAGCTTGGCATTGCAGTGGTGTCGGGATCTTTCTCTGGCTCTAAGTGAGATAAAACGCACCACCAAACCCGGTGGCAAGGTGATGTTTTCGACTCTACTTGACGGCTCATTACACGAGTTAAAAGCCTCTTGGAGCAAAATTGACGCATATCAACATGTGAATGACTTTATCTCGCTAAATCAGGTAAACATTGCGTTAGCGCAATCTGGCTGCATAAACCATCAACTAGACTTGCCGACAATGATTATGTGGTACCGAAGGGCGCTCGACCTGATGCGAGATCTAAAAGGTATAGGTGCAAACCATGTGGAAGGGCGTTCCCGTGGATTTACCAGCCGCGATAAATTTAAGCAGTTGGAACACCATTACCGAGAGTTCGCCAATCAAACAGAGCAACTTCCAGCGAGTTACCGTGTGTGTATAGGAACGATTTTACTATGATAAAAACACTATTTATTGCCGGTACGGATACTGAAGTAGGAAAGACGGTTGTTTCAAAAGCGATGCTAAGCGCCGTTGGAGCAAATGGCTATTCCACCATCGGCTATAAACCTGTCGCGGCAGGTTGTGAAAAAACAGACCAAGGCTGGCGCAACTCAGACGCGTTGCATTTGCAGCAAGCGGCTAACGTGGAGTCGGATTACGATCATGTTAATCCTTATGCGCTTTCGTTACCGGCTTCGCCGCATATTGCCGCGCAAGCGGATGGGGTGGACATTGACTTTGATACCCTATCGTCAGTGCTAGAGCAGCACAAGCAGAACGCCGATTTTGTTTTGGTGGAAGGCGCAGGCGGTTGGCATGTTCCGGTATCGAAGCAGGCATCGTTATCTACTTGGGTTAAGAAAGAGCGTCTACCCGTGGTTCTGGTGGTGGGGATTAAGCTTGGTTGTTTAAATCATGCCATTTTAACCGCTGAAGCGATTAAAGCGGACGGCTTGGAGTTAGTCGGTTGGGTCGCAAACCGAATTAACCCCGGTGTAGAACACTATGCCGAGATCATTGCCATGCTAGAGGATAAAATGGGCGCGCCGAAACTAGGGGAAATTCCTTATGTTCCGCATTGCAAGAAGCGAGACAACGGCAAGTTCATTAACGTTGAAGCGCTGTTTTAGCGCCTCAACGCCAAAATTTATTAGGTGCATAGATAATATGAAGTTGCATAGATAATATTAAATTGCCCAGATAAACACCGAGCTTCACACATAACAAAGCCCGCCAATCTTAACAGCAAGATTGGCGGGCTTTTTGTTCCGACCCTAATTTATTTCGAGCCTATTTTGTTCCGAAGCCAGTTTGTTCCGAAGCTAGTTTGTTTCGAAGTCAAACAGAAGCAAGTTCAAAAGAAGCAGGGTCAAAAATTCGGTCTATTTTTCTTCAGACATGCCTAGCATGGCAGCCTGCGTTTCCATTAGGTGTTTATCAATCTCGCTAGTCATTTGAATACCGAGTTGTTGCTTTGCTTCGTCCTCGCTAATGCCTAGGTGACAGCAAAGTAAGTCGATTGCCATTTGGAAATCCTTATTTTCTACCATGATACATCCCTCTCCCCAATGTAGTTTGCAGTAGGAAATGTAGCGTGTGGTGAGCCTTGCCACAATACGACCAAAGTCTAACAAGGCAAAAAAAGTGACTCGTGAATGAAATATTAATGGTTTGTTTCAATTTGCCCCAAGACCTTGTTTTTTTAATCTAAGACTCTATGTATAGTGAGTCATCCTGTTATAAATAGGCAAAAGTCAATTTAACGGGTAAGATATTGAGAAAGTTGGCGTCAGAATATAATGATGACAGCGATCTGTCTGACACACTAGTTTTGGTTGATATCGCTTTGATTAATATAGCGTTGATTAATATCGCTTTAATCGATGTCGCTTGATCAGAACAGCTTGGGTCGACGGGAAAAATTTTTGCTTCCTACTTCGGAGATACACAAATGAAGCGAGTTTTACTCTTTTTAGCCACTAACCTTGCGGTTGTTTTAGTACTGAGCGTGGTACTAAACATCGTTTATGCCGTCACAGGAATGCAACCGGGTAGTCTATCGGGTTTGTTGTTGATGGCCGCTATTTTTGGTTTTGGTGGCTCAATCATCTCTTTGATGATGTCAAAGAGTATGGCGTTACGTTCTGTTGGCGGTATGGTGATTGAAAGCCCTCGCAACGAAACGGAACATTGGCTACTAGAAACCGTGAGTCGCCAAGCTCAACAAGCGGGCATTGGTATGCCTACCGTGGCGATTTATGATTCTCCAGACATCAATGCATTCGCAACGGGTGCCAAACGAAATGATTCTTTAGTTGCCGTTTCAACAGGGTTATTGCACAACATGACGCGCGATGAAGCTGAAGCGGTGCTGGCGCATGAAGTTAGTCATATCTCTAACGGCGATATGGTGACCATGACGTTAATGCAAGGGGTGGTGAACACCTTTGTTATCTTCTTATCTCGTTTTATTGCCAATATCATTGCGTCAAATAGCAATAACAATGAAGAGGGCGGCGGTACGAACATGATGGTCTACTTTGGTGTGTCCATGGTGCTTGAATTAGTCCTCGGTTTCCTAGCGAGCTTTATTACTATGTGGTATAGCCGTCACCGTGAATTCCACGCTGATTCAGGTGCAGCCCAACTGGTTGGCAAGCAGAAAATGATTGCGGCTTTAGAGCGCTTAAAAATGGGTCAAGAGTCTCAGCTTGAAGGTTCTATGATGGCATTTGGTATTACGGGTAAGCGCTCACTCACTGAATTGTTAATGACACACCCTCCTCTAGATAAACGTATTCAAGCGCTGCGCAATAGCCAGTACTAATCGCTATCTCTCTAAAAAGCTTGGCCAATTTGCCAAGCTTTTTTTGATCCTTTCATTTATCGCTGCCGTAACACCTTAACAAAAAGTTATACAAACCAGAATTTGTATAACTCTCACGGTGTACTAAATTGTACATAATATAATCTTGTATAACTTTACCAAGGTTGAACATGGACATAGAAGCAGTAAGTGAAGTTTATCAAAAGCTCAACAAAGACAATTTGCACCTTTTAGAGCAGATTTACCATCAGGATGTGGTGTTTGAGGACTCTGCTCACCGCCTTGAAGGTTGGCAGGCGCTATCCGCCTATTTTGAATCGCTGTATAGCAATGTTATTCAATGTGATTTTGACATCACACACAGTCAACAAAATGGTGATTCAGGCTTTTTAACTTGGAATATGCGGTTGCAGCATCCTAAGTTAAATAGTGGCAAGCAGGTTCTCGTTAATGGTGTGAGTCACATACGTTTTAGTGAACATCGCGTGATTTACCATCGTGACTATTTTGATCTAGGTGAGATGCTCTACGAGAACATCCCGCTGCTTGGCTTTGTCATTAAGAACATTAAGCTGAGGCTAGGGCGATGATCTCTCACTCTACCGTTTTTATCACCGGAGCCACCTCTGGCATAGGCAAACAACTTGCACAAGACTATGCCGCGCAGGGCATAACCGTGTACGCATGTGGTCGTTGTCTACAGCGACTTGCCGAACTTGAAGCAACGTATCCCAGTATCATTCCTCTGAGCTTTGACGTCACCGATATTGAACAGGTGAAACATGCGGTGGCGTCGATGGATAACGTCCCAACATTGTGGGTCATCAATGCTGGCGATTGTGAGTATATCGACGATGGACTTATCGACGCGCAGTTGATACGCCGTGTTATTGAGGTCAACTTTGTCGGTGCCGTTAACGTCACCGAAGCCATTCAGCCGCATCTCAATCAAGATCATCAAGTGGTATTTGTGAGCTCAATCGCGGGTGAACTCGCACTGCCGAGATCCGAGGCTTACGGCGCATCAAAAGCGGCGCTCTCATACTTTGCCCGCACCCTGCAATTGGACTGGCAAAAGCGCGGTATCTCAGTGTCATGTGTCTATCCCGGTTTTGTTAGCACGCCCCTGACAGACAAAAATGATTTTGACATGCCGATGATTGTCTCATCTAACCAAGCGTCGGATGCCATTCGTCAAGGCATTGAGCAGGGGAAAGCGCATATCTATTTTCCCAAGCGCTTCACCGGATTTCTGAGGGTAATGGCTTTACTGCCGTATCGCTGGCAAACCGCCTTGGTCAGCAAGCTTCTAAATAAGGATAACTAACCATGAAAATAGCAATTATAGGGACCGGTATTTCTGGATTAACCTGTGGCCATTATTTGCATAAGCAACACGATGTCACCTTGTATGAAGCGAATGGCTATATTGGGGGTCACACGGCAACGGTGGACGTTGAGTTTCAAGGGCAACAATACGCGGTTGATACCGGTTTTATTGTCTACAACGATAGAACCTATCCCAATTTTATCGCGATGATGAATGAAATTGGGGTGAAAGGCATTGCCACTCAAATGAGCTTCAGCGTAAAAAATAGCGCCAGCAAGCTAGAGTATAACGGCCACACGGTATCGACACTGTTTGCTCAAAAACGCAATTGGTTAAATCCTAAATTTTATCGTTTTATTTTTGAAATTATCCGCTTTAACCGTTTGGCCAAGCAATATGTTCAGCAAGAGGGCATGGATGGCGAGCAGAGCCTAGGCGATTTTTTACAGCAACATCGATTCAATCAGTTCTTTTGTGACAACTATATCCTGCCGATGGGCGCGGCGATTTGGTCATCGACCTTAGCGGATATGCGTGCTTTTCCTATTGGTTTTTTCCTGAGGTTCTTTCTTAACCATGGCTTGCTAGATATTGTCAATCGACCGCAATGGCATGTGATTGAAGGTGGTTCGCGTAGTTATATAGAGCCATTAACTCAAGGCTTTGCTGACCAGATCCGCTTAAATAGCCCGGTGTCAAAAGTCGTCAGGCAAGGAGGCAAGGTGACGATTGAGTCAAATGGGCAAGCCGAAGTCTATGACCAAGTGATTTTTGCCTGTCACAGCGATCAAGCGTTAGCACTTATTGGAGACGTCTCAGAGCAAGAACAAGATATCTTGGGCAAGATGCAATACCAAAATAACCACGTAGTTTTGCACCATGACACACAATTGTTGCCACAGAGAAAGCAAGCTTGGGCGGCATGGAACTACGCCTTGGATGGTAGTGAAGAGGAGCAACGACGTCTGCCGACCCTAACCTACAACATGAATATACTGCAACACATACAAGCGCCTTGTACGTTCTGTGTCTCTCTTAATTCATCCGATACCATTCAAGCGGATAAGATTCTACGTGAATTTAATTACAGCCACCCGGTATTTACCACCGAAAGTATTCATGCTCAATCTCGCCGAGAAGAGTTGTGGGGGCGCAATAACACATGGTTCTGTGGAGCGTATTGGTATAACGGCTTCCACGAGGATGGGGTGAAAAGCGCGTTAGATGTGGTTCGAGGGATAGAGGCAAACGTTAGCGGCAACATGATTGATGTTCAGGGAGCAGCGTAGCGATGTATAGTCAACGAACGCATAGTCAACAGACGCAGAATGAACGGATGCAGAGCCAATTGATGGTGGGCAGCGTTGATCATAGACGCTACACCCCAACTGAGCATCACCTCAACTACCCACTGTTTATGCCTGCGATTGATCTCGACGAGCTAGAGCAATTGACGAATAAAGTATGGGGATTTGGTGAACGCTGGTGGCACTGGGCACGATTTCGTCGTCAAGACTATGTTGGCGGTGAAGGTGGCTTAAAACGGGCAGTACAGAAAAAGGTCGAGGAACTCACCGGTGAGCAGATCACAGGGCGAGTGGTGGCGGTGTGCCATTTGCGTTATTTGGGGATCTACTTTAGTCCAGTTAACTTTTATTACCTCTATGATGATAACGACCAATGGCGCTACCTTCTTGCTGAAGTGAGCAACACCCCTTGGAATGAGAGACACTACTATGCGATTTCGGCTCAGCAGGGTAATAACCATCAGAACTGGACTCACGATAAAGCATTTCATGTTTCTCCCTTTAATCCTCTGTCTCAGCAATACCAATGGCGGCTGAAACCTTTAACGCAACGCGTATTTGTCTATTTAGCCTGTCATCAAGAAGAAAAAGTGTTCGACGCCACGTTAGCGTTGAAGGCTAGGGCATTTACCTCGACAAATTTAGTCAAGCTACTGTTAGCCACGCCAGTGATGGCAGTCAAAGTGGTCGCGGGCATTTATTGGCACGCCTTGAAGCTTTGGCTGAAGAAAGTACCCATTTACGACCACCCGAAATACAAGACTCAAGACAAACCGTTGAGCAAGTAGGGATATTAAAAGCATTAGGGAGATACAAATATGATCAATTCCACATCATTACCAGCACCGACGTCTCTAAACGGTTTGCAAAAAACAGCAAAAGGCATTGCGTACCATTGTTTGTACAAACTGGAAATAGGCTGTTTAACGGTAATTGAAAGCTTTAGTCAAGACGGAAGCAACGGCAAGTCGGTGGGCGAACGCTTTGGTAAGCCGAATGGTGACGAACCGAATGCGGTGATTGAGGTGAAGCATCCGGAGTTTTATCGTCGCTTGTTGCAAGGCGGAAGTATTGCCGCGGGTGAGGCTTATATGGAGGGTTGGTGGGACAGTCCAGATTTGACGTCTTTGATGGAGTTGATGGCACTTAACCTGAATGCCCTCGATTCTATTGAAGAGCGTTCCGGCTTTTTGAAGAAGATCTTGTATAAGCTTGGTCACTGGGTCAATCGCAATACTGAGCAGCAATCAAAGCAGAACATTCACGCTCATTACGATCTAGGTAACGACTTGTATGAGACGTTCCTTGACACAAATATGCTTTATTCCTCGGCGCTGTTTCACTCACAAGTTGAGACGTTAGAGCAAGCTCAGATAAACAAAATGGACCGTCTTTGTCAGCAGCTAAAACTGACTCCAAGTGATCATGTGATGGAAATTGGTACCGGTTGGGGGGGAATGGCGATCTATATGGCGAAGCAGTACGGCTGTCGTGTAACCACCACCACGATTTCGGACGAGCAGTATGACTATGCCAAAGCTGAGGTTGAAAAGCAGGGATTATCACAGCAAATCACCTTGTTAAAACAAGACTATCGCAAACTGGAAGGGCAATTCGATAAATTGGTCTCTATCGAGATGATAGAAGCCGTAGGTAAAAGCTATCTTGTCTCTTATCTTAAAAAGTGCCAATCATTGTTAAAACCCAAGGGCTTGATGGCCATTCAGGCGATTACCATTGCTGACCAGCGATACGATTACTATTCAAACAGTGTCGACTTTATTCAGAAGTACATTTTTCCGGGGGGCTTTTTACCGTCAATCACTGCGTTAACTGGCAACTGTACCCGGCATACGGATTTAATTGTGCGGGATTTATATGATATCGGTCCTGATTACGCGTTGACACTGCAACACTGGCGCAAGCGTTTTGAGTCGGCGTTAGAACAGGTCAAAAGTCTGGGTTATGACGAGCGCTTTATCAGAATGTGGCGTTATTACTTCTGCTATTGCGAGGGCGGCTTTAAGGCAAAAAGCATCAGTACCGTGCATATGACGTTACAACGTACCACCTAAAGGTGATTAAGATGTCTGCGACGAAACAGCTCATTCTTGTCAGCACTTGGTTTCAAGTTTTCTGGTTTTTGGCGGTGCTGGGTCAAGCATCCTTAGCTTGGTTGAGCGTTGTTCTGGCGGTTGTCACGGTTTTAGTCACTTGCCAGCGTTTTCAACTGAGAGTGTCGCTATTGGCGGCAATTGCATTGATGGGCATGGTGATCGATGGTTTAAACCATCAGTTTGGGCTGTTGATATTTGACTTGCCTTTTATTCCCATTTGGCTGGGCGCGTTATGGGTGATGTTCGCTTGGTACGCGCTCTATCTATGCCGTGTGATTAGTCAATATCCCATCGTCATTGTGGCGGTTGCAGGGGGAATCGGTGGCTCTCTTAGTTATATTGCGGGCTATAAACTGTCTGCGGTGGAATTTGGGGTCACTATGACCACCGCCGCTGCCATTTTGTTTGTCGAGTGGTTTTTTATCGTGTTAGCAATCCTATCGCTCTATCGTTTCGTACAAAAACGGAAAGGGAGGATCAGTCATGGCGCGTTATAGTAAATACAGTATCGCTTTCGCATTGTTATTGGGAGTTGGCTTGCAAACGAGTGGCACACAAGCGAGTGACATGCAGACGAGTGACATCCAGACGAGTGACATCCAGACAAGTGAAAGACGAACCTTGCATCGTGAGGGTATGGAGTGGTCGCAGTGGCAAGTTGTCGGTGAGGCGCAGCTATCATGGTTATTTTTTGATATTTATCGCTCACAATTGCTCGCCCCTGATGGGCGATATCGACAGGACGATGATGTCACGCCGCACCCTATTGCCTTGAAAATTACTTATCAAAGAAGTATCAGTCGTCAGCAGTTGCTCGATGCCACTTTGGATCAGTGGCAAGAGATGGGCTTCGATAAAGAAACGCGCCACCGTTGGATAGCGACTCTCTATGATATTTTTCCCGATGTGGACGAAGACCATCAGTTAATTTATGTGACGGATGGTAGTACAGGTACGTTTTATTCACTCGTTCCCAAACAGCCAATGAAAGCGGTCGGTCATATCGAAGATGAAATGCTAAACGATGGGTTTTTATCTATTTGGCTCGGTCGTAACAGCCAATTCCCCGATTTAAGATCGCAATTGATAGGAATGAATCGATAATGAAAAGATTGCACCCGTTCTGGTTGTTGCTACTGACACTCTTTGTTTCAGCTTGCAGTAGCGATATTGATGATTATCAACAGACACAACCGAGCTTTGACCTGTTTGGCTACTTTGAAGGAAAGACACTAGCTTGGGGGATGGTTCAAGACTATACCGACCAACAAACGCGCCGTTTTACGGTGTCGATCATTGGAACGATAGAGGGCGATACACTTGTCCTTGAGGAAGATTTTGTTTTCGATGATGGCGAACTCGACCGAAGAGTATGGGTGATCAGTCGCTTAGACAATGGACGTTATGTTGGTGAAGCGGATGATATCGTGGGGACAGCGGAAGGGATTGAGGTCGGTAATGCTCTGCATTGGAAATATGATTTCAATCTTGAGGTGGACGACTCAAGTCATACGGTCACGTTTGATGATTGGCTGTACAGACAAGATGAAAAGCACCTGTTTAATTTAACCAGTATAAAAAAATGGGGCGTGGAGGTGGGGCGTATTACGCTGTTTTTCCAAAAATGACCCAAATAATGCGGTACAAGATAAATAAGGTTCGAGAAAAATACGGTAAAAAATAAATACGTTGCAAGAAAAAGCCGCTAAGGAGTGACTCCAAAGCGGCTGATATTTTTTAGCAGGCTATAGACAATTACAGCTTGTCAGTCAGTTCAATAGCTTGACCGATGTAGTTCGCTGGTGTCATCAGTTTTAAACGTGCTTTTTCATCTTCTGGTAGCTCAAGACCGTCGATAAAGTTACGCATTGCTTCACCGTCAACACGTTTACCACGAGTTAGCTCTTTTAGCTTCTCGTATGGCTTCTCGATACCGTAGCGACGCATTACCGTTTGCACTGGTTCAGCAAGCACTTCCCAGTTTTTGTCGAGTTCTGCCAGTAACGCATCACGATTCACTTCTAGCTTACTAATGCCTTTTAGCGTTGAAGTATAAGCAATGATGGCGTAGCCACAGCCAACACCAAGGTTACGAAGAACCGTTGAGTCAGTCAGATCACGCTGCCAGCGTGAAACAGGTAATTTTTGCGCAAGGTGAGCAAATACTGCATTCGCTAAACCAAGGTTACCTTCTGAGTTTTCGAAGTCGATTGGGTTAACTTTGTGTGGCATGGTTGAAGAACCGATTTCGCCCTCGATGGTCTTCTGTTTGAAGTGACCCAGTGCGATGTAACCCCATACATCACGATCAAAATCGATAAGAATTGTATTGAAGCGTGCAATCGCATCAAACAGTTCAGCAATATAATCGTGTGGTTCAATCTGAGTCGTGAACGGGTTCCAAGTGACACCTAGCGACTCAGTGATGAAGTCTTCACTGAATTTGTGCCAATCAAGCTCAGGATATGCAGATAGGTGAGCGTTGTAGTTACCCACAGCGCCATTAATCTTACCTAAAATTTCCACCGCTTCGATTTGCTTATATTGACGCTCCATGCGGTAAGCCACGTTCGCCATCTCTTTACCCATTGTGGTTGGAGACGCGGGTTGACCGTGCGTGCGTGAAAGCAGGGGAATATCGCGATACTCTTCAGCCAGTTTGCTGATGGCATCAATGATGTTGCGGATCTCAGGAAGAATAACCGTCTCACGCGCTTCTTTAAGCATAAGAGCATGAGAGGTGTTGTTAATATCTTCAGAAGTACAAGCGAAGTGAATAAATTCATTCACAGCGTGTAGTTCAGGGAACTCTGCCACTTTTTCTTTTAGAAAATACTCAACCGCTTTAACATCATGGTTTGTCGTGCGCTCAATCTCTTTGATTCGTGCCGCATCTTCTTCGTTGAAGTTGGCTGCAAGGTTATCTAAGAATTGATTCGCTTCGGCGCTAAATGCAGGGACTTCTTTGATTGCATCAGTGGCTGCAAGTTTTTGTAGCCAACGAATTTCAACGATAGAGCGGTACTTTAGCAGACCGAATTCACTGAAAATGCTGCGAAGTGCGATTGTCTTACTACCGTAACGGCCGTCTACTGGTGAAACAGCAGTCAATGCTGACAGTTCCATGTTGTTCTCCTGGATTGAGTTTCTAAATTTTGTGAGCTTTATACCAATAACTGTGGCAATTGTCACGAATATTACGCAAACGTTTGCGCTCGATGGTTATTTGGCTAAAGGTTGTCCGAAAAAAAACAGCTCGCAATCGATGCGAGCTGAGGAATTACATTCTTGCTAACAGGATTTTCGCCTGATCGATCATCTTCTTGCGACCGAATATCAAGTGTCGGCGTCCACCGCCCACTTGACGCCATAGAACCGCACTACGAATACCAGAGAGCAAAAGCGCGCGCACTTTTTGCTGAACCCCAGTTTGTTGTAAAACTGCCGGAGTCCCAGTCACTTGGATTCTTGGACCGATTGGGCTAATGACATCGAGATAGATGCTGGCAAGGTTGCTGACCATCTGTTCATCTAACAGCTCATAATGATCAAGTTGACGAGAGACGGTTTGTAAACGGTCACCAAGTTGCGACATGGCGTCGTTGCGGCTGTTGAGTTTACGCTCTAGTGCCAACAGGCTAATCATATAACGAGTAATCTCACTACCTTTCGGCGTGCTGTCGATACCATTAACCAGACACTCAAGACCGATCTTAAGGTCAGCTTCACGACCGAAGACACCCAGAGTGTTTGCTGGGTTTAGGTTAGAAATTGCCTTTAATTGGGTTTCAAACGCGTCTGAATCACAATAACCGTCTCTCGCGACTTGTTGAACAAGAGCCACTGCTTGGCATATTCCAGCAAAAGCGATAGTACGGTCATAAAGTGTGTTAGCCACGTAATTCTCCTCTATTAAATTCTTTGTTCGATGATGCCGCCGCCTAGGCAGACGTCGTCAAGATAGAACACCGCAGATTGTCCCGGTGTTACTGCCACTTGTGGTTCATCAAAGATCACCTTGATGTTGTTATCATCTATGGGAATGATAGTACAAGGAATATCTTGTTGACGGTAACGAGTTTTAACCGAACATTGCAGCGGTTCAGTGATTACGCCACGATCTACCCAGTGAAGTTGCGACGCAACGAGTCCGTTAGATTTTAGCAACGGATGGTCTGCCCCTTGCACGGCGATAAGCACATTGCGTTTTAGGTCTTTTTCCGCCACATACCAAGGGTCTTCATTACCACCGCCGCCTTTTTGGCCGCCAATGTGTAGACCCTTACGTTGACCAAGTGTGTGATACATCAAGCCTTGGTGTTCGCCAATCTCTTTACCTTCAGGGGTTTCGATTTTACCCGGTTGTGCGGGTAAATAGCGAGATAAGAAATCAGTAAATTTGCGTTCACCGATAAAACAGATACCGGTCGAATCTTTTTTCTTGGCGGTGATCAAATCTTGCTCTTCGGCAATACGGCGAACTTCTGGTTTTTCTAAATCGCCGACCGGGAATAGGCTTCGCGCTACTTGATCGTGGCTCAATGTATATAAGAAGTAGCTTTGGTCTTTATTACCGTCTAGACCACGTAACATCTGTGGTTTTTCACCATTTTCTGGGAATGAGCGACGGACATAATGACCCATAGCGATATAGTCTGCCTCGAGAACTTCGTCAGCAAACTCTAAAAACGCCTTAAATTTGATCTCTTTATTACAAAGAATATCGGGGTTTGGTGTGCGACCCGCTTTATATTCAGCAAGAAAATACTCAAACACATTATCCCAGTATTCCGCAGCGAAATTGATGGTATGTAGGTGGATACCTAGCTTATCACAAACTGCTTGAGCGTCAGCGAGGTCTTCTGCGGCCGTGCAGTATTCTTCGTTATCATCTTCTTCCCAGTTCTTCATGAACAGGCCTTCAACTTGGTAGCCTTGCTGCTTCAAAAGATAAGCTGAAACAGAAGAGTCTACGCCGCCGGACATACCGACAATGACTTTCTTTTGGCTGTTATCAGACATAGTTAAATATTCACCTAAATCAATTGGACGCCGATTCTAACAGAAAGCGAATCAGCAATACAGTTGCGCGATACAAATCACGTTTTGTCACGATTTCTTGCTCGATTCGAGCCAAAGGATAAGTGCAAATCCCGTGCTCGAACTCAGTGCTCAGCATACGAAAATGGGTCTTTAACAGCGAAAAAACAAGGTCATTTAAAATAATTATTATGCGTAAACGTTTGCGGCTGTTGCTCAATTTGCTCCCATCATCTATACAGAGTTAGAATCACCCGCAAATTTTTATAGTGAAAGAAAATCAATGAAATTTCCTGGCCAAAGAAAATCAAAGCACTATTTCCCTGTACATGCTCGTGACCCTCTGGTGACACCGGCAACCAATAATAAAAAAATGGCGAAAACTCATATCATCGGCATTGACCAAACTCTAGTCGATATCGAAGCAAAGGTTGATAGTGAGTTCATTGAGAGATTCGGTTTAAGCAAAGGTCACTCATTAGTTATTGATGACGCGACTGCTGAGACGCTTTATAACGAGCTAAAACAAAAAGAATTGATCTCCAATGAGTTTGCGGGTGGAACAGTCGGTAATACGTTACACAATTTCTCGGTGTTAGCGGATGATAAATCGGTATTACTGGGAGTAATGAGTCAGGATATTAAAATCGGTGGTTATGGATATCGTTATCTCTGTAACACTTCGAGCCGCATGGATCTCAATTACTTGCAAGCCGTCGATGGCGCGATAGGTCGTTGTTTTACATTAATAACGGAAGATGGTGAGCGTACTTTTGCTATTAGCGAAGGGCAAATGAACCAACTTCGACCAGAGAGCATTCCGGAAAAAGTATTTAAAAATGCGTCGGCGTTAGTATTAACTTCTTATTTAGTCCGCTGTAAACCGGGTGACCCAATGCCTGAAGCGACGATGCAGGCAATTGAATATGCAAAAAAACACAATGTTCCTGTGGTATTAACATTAGGCACTCGTTTTGTTATTCAAGAAGATCCCGAGTATTGGCAACAGTTTTTAAAGCAGCACGTGACTGTTGTAGCGATGAATGAAGATGAAGCCGAAGCATTAACGGGCGATAGTGATCCATTATCCGCCGCTGACAAAGTATTGCAGTGGGTGGATTTAGTGCTGTGTACCGCAGGTCCCGTTGGACTATTTATGGCAGGTTACACAGAAGATAGTGCTAAACGAGAAACGTCGTTGCCATTACTTCCGGGTAATATTGCCGAGTTCAACCGTTTTGAATTTAGTCGCCCGGCATTAAGAGCAGAGTGTGAAGAACCACTAAAGGTTTATTCACATATTGCGCCTTATATGGGTGGACCGGAAAAAATTAAAAATACCAATGGTGCAGGGGATGCAGCATTGTCGGCACTGTTGCATGATATGGCGGCGAACAAATACCACAGAGGTAATGTGCCTAATTCAAGCAAACATCAACATTCGTTCATTACTTACTCATCATTTTCTCAAGTCTGCAAATATGCCAACCGAGCGAGTTATGAAGTTTTGGTTCAGCATTCCCCTCGTTTATCTCGCGGATTACCAGAGAGAGAAGACAGCCTTGAAGAGGCTTATTGGGAAAGATAAAAATTGCAAAGATAAAAAAAGCGCCGAAAGGCGCTTTTTTTTCACTTGTAAAAGTGAGATTAGATCTCGAACTCTTCTAAAGACTTACCTGCATCAAGCTGAGTTTGAATTGCAGAAGGTGTACGACCTTGACCCGTCCAAGTTTTTTCTTCGCCGTTTGCATCAATATATTTATATTTAGCAGGACGAGGAGCGCGCTTAGATTTACCTTTAGATTTGCTTTCGCCAGCAAGCGCCGCAATAAGGTCTTCAACATCAATACCATCTTTAGCGATCATTTGCGCGTATTCGCTTAATTTAGCTTCGCGTTCTTCTTTAGCTGCACGTTCTTCCGCTTCAGATTCTTGTCTTTCGCTAACAACAATCGTTAACTTCTCAAGAGCTTCTTCTAATTGCTCAAGAGTCAGTTCACGAGAAAAAGCACGAAGGCTACGGATATTTAGTAGAGTTTTAGTTAATTCAGACATGTGAATTCCCATCTTTAATATTAGGTTATTGGTTAATAATAAACTCGAAGTTTAGCTATGACAATATTTATTGCTTAATTATATGCGAATTTCTAATTATTGGTTACAAATTGGAGATCAAAACAGTCTCATTAATGATAACGGTGTTTTATAGGAAGACAATCTTAGTATTAATTAGTTCCAATGATGAGTAATAGCGATTAAAAAATTTTCAACAGAATGTGTTTGCCGTTGCATATACAGTTAAGTGGCAATGAGGATTATCTGAACGAGATGTCATTTCAAAGGAAGTATGCGGCCAACATTGAGCTATTAACATAAATAGGATTAATGGAACGTAGGGTATAAATAGTCGCCATAATCACATGCAACGGTTATAGAGAAATGATTGAAATATTTAGTTACATCTAAATGACCAGCTAATGTCATGGCAGGGTCAGGAATTAGTCAACTTTATTTAATGTACTGACAATTATAAATTAATTTGCATAAGGGAATAGGTGACCGTTTTCTTATTTTTTGCTGATAAACGCATTTTATCTACTTAATTGTTAACGGAAACGATTAAAACTCATCACAACATTCACAAAATTCCATCAATTTTTGTGTTGCAATTGACTTTTCGGTAAGTAGAATAACGCCCACCTAGTGCAAAGGTGAGATTTTTCTATCGTCATTTTGTTTTAATGTAGTGAAAAATCTTGCTTTTGATGTAGAGGTGCGATTGTGAAAAGTCCTTGTCGTTGGGGTGATGCCAATGAACGACAACAAAAGGCTCAGTCGCCGAAGTGAGAATTGTCCATCAAACATTCTTGCTGGGGTTGTATCCGAAAGGAGCAACACTGCCATAGTCTATTATTTGTTAAACTATGGAGCGCTACTGTAGGGTTGGGTGAAGTGTTCACTTCCCTTTCGCTTAGTTCAACATTTGTGTACTGACTTTGATGGTACACATGTCTGCAGTAGATCTCTAACCAACCTGAAAACTGGTTTTTGAAGATCATGAATTTAATCGATTTTGCTACCTCCCCAATGTCATTGCTACCTCCGATCGTAGCTCTTGGCCTTGCTATTATCACTCGCCGCGTTCTGCTTTCTTTGGGCGTGGGTATCCTACTTGGTGCACTTTTACTCCAAGACTTTTCGTTCGCTAACTCAGCTCAGTACATTTTTAATACCGTCTCGGGCGTTATCGTTGAAGATGGCGGTCTAAACATGTGGAATATGAGCATCGTAGGCTTCCTATTATTGCTTGGTATGATGACTGCGCTGTTAACTTTATCTGGCGGCACCAAGGCGTTTGCTGAATGGGCTCAGGCTCGTGTTAAGAGCAAGCGAGGCTCAAAGTTGCTTGCGGCATTCTTAGGCGTATTTATTTTCGTCGACGATTACTTTAATAGCTTGGCAGTCGGTGCGATTTCTCGCCCTGTGACGGATCGCTTTTATGTTTCTCGCGCCAAACTTGCTTATATCTTAGATTCCACCGCAGCACCAATGTGTGTTCTGATGCCTGCTTCGAGTTGGGGCGCCTACATCATGACGATTGTCAGCGGTATCCTAGTGGCGCATGGCATTACTGAGTATTCGGCGATTGGTGCCTACGTGCGTATCATTCCGATGAACTTCTATGCGGTGTTTGCGTTGCTGATGGTGTTTGCGGTTGCGTGGTTCCAACTTGATGTGGGTCCAATGCGTAAGCACGAGCTTCAAGCCAAGAAAGGTCACGGTTTTGATAATGATAAAGAAACCGATACTCAAGAAGCCCATGAATTGAACGAAGAGTTGGATATTAAAGAGAGTGATTTTGGCTCGGTATCCGATCTTATTCTGCCTATTTTGGTTCTGATTGGCGCGATGATTGTTGCTATGCTGTTCACTGGCGGTCAAGCGTTAGCAGCGGATGGCATTGCCTTCAATCTTCTGGGTGCTTTTGAGAACACCGATGTTGGTACTTCCCTCATTTATGGTGGTAGCGCAGGTTTGCTTACCGCTGTTGCGACCGTGGTTAGACAAAAACTGGCATTGAAAGATGTTGCCATGACGATGTGGATTGGTGCGCGTTCAATGTTTGGCGCCATCTTGATTCTGTTCTTTGCTTGGTCAATTGGCTCTGTTATTGGCGATATGAAGACTGGTGCTTACCTATCTTCAACCGTTCAAGGTAACATCGACATTCATTGGCTGCCTGTGATTCTATTCTTGTTGTCGGGCTTTATGGCATTCGCAACCGGCACTTCGTGGGGTACGTTTGGTATCATGCTGCCGATTGCTGGCGATATGGCCGGGGCGACGGATATTGCCATGATGCTACCGATGTTAAGTGCAGTATTAGCGGGTTCGGTATTTGGTGACCACTGTTCGCCGATTTCTGATACCACTATCTTGTCATCGACGGGTGCGCGCTGTAATCATATTGACCACGTTTCGACGCAGTTGCCTTATGCGCTATCGGTCGCGTTGGTGTCTTGTATTGGTTTTATCACGTTAGGTATGACGACTTCAGTTGCTATCTCTTTTGCGGCAACGAGTGCTGCTTTTGTTGTTGTGTGTCTGATACTCAACTCAGTGTCTAAATCACGTATGGTGAAAGAAGCGTAAAGACGTTTCCAAATCTGAAAATGAGCCAATTATTGGCTCATTTTTTTTGCCTTGTTTTTGCTAACAAAAGAGAATGGCAAGCAACGCTTGTCTGATTTGACCCTTGATAAGGGCGGATATTGTGACTGTATACCGGGTACAAAAAGTGCCCTTAGATCGGAACAACAAAAAAATGGTCAAAAGTTGAAATTAGTGGTTGAAAAAGCCATTAACCTTAGTTAGTGTGGAGTTACAAGATTAAAGGAACCAAATAAGTATGCGTAATTTAGGTATGAACATTCATCACCATCATCACCCAGTCTAGACTTTCGGGAGATGAGCGCATACCCGAGAGTCAGTAAAACTCTCGGAGGTTGGATTCTAAATGACCAAATTTGACCCTCGGGAGCCCAAACTCTCGAGGGTTTTTTATTTGTATCTTAATTATTTAAAATCAACCTCTTGCACAGGGATACAGCAATGCAAACACAACGCCTACGAATAGCAATACAGAAAAAAGGCCGCCTAAGTAGAGAGAGCCAAGACCTACTGAAAAAGTGTGGGGTAAAATTTAATGTCATGGGTGAGCAACTTGTCGTTCACTCACTAAATATGCCAATCGATCTACTACTGGTTCGCGATGACGATATCCCGGGCTTGATTATGGATGGTGTAGTCGATCTCGGTTTTATCGGTGAAAATGAACTGGAAGAAGTTCGCCTAGACAGAAAAGCACTCGGTGAGCCAAATGATTTTGTCGCGCTGCGTCGTTTAGATTTTGGTGGCTGCCGTCTCTCTATTGCTATTAACAAAGATGAAACCTACAACGGTCCTCAAGATCTTGCGGGCAAGCGCATTGCTACCACTTACCCGCAATTACTAAAAGCTTATATGGATACCCAAGGGGTCGACTTTAGCACCTGTATGTTAACTGGCTCGGTTGAGGTTGCTCCTCGTGCGGGTCTAGCGGATGCCATTGCGGATCTTGTTTCGACGGGTGCGACACTGGAAGCGAACGGTCTTAAAGAAGCGGAAGTGATCTTCAAATCGAAAGCGACGCTGATTCAAAGAGTCGGTGAGTTTGATGCAGATAAAACCGCCTTGATTGAGAAACTATTGACTCGCATGCAAGGGGTTCAGCAAGCAAAAGAATCGAAATACATCATGTTGCACGCACCCGTGGCTCAACTTGAGCAGATTAAAGCGCTGCTTCCCGGTGCTGAAGACCCAACGGTTTTACCTCTTTCAACCGATAAAGAGCGTGTTGCGATCCACTTGGTTAGTACCGAAAACTTGTTCTGGGAAACCATGGAGCAACTGAAAGAGTTGGGCGCTAGCTCAATACTGGTACTACCGATTGAAAAAATGATGGGGTAAGTAAGATGAGAACCGTAGTTTGGCAATCTTTAAGTCAGTCTCAGCAAGAGTCTATCTTGGAGAGACCTGCTATCGCCGCTGGTGCCAATATTAGCGCTACCGTGGCTGCAGTGATCGATCAAGTAAAAACGGGTGGTGACCAAGCGTTACTCGACTTGACTGAGAAATTTGACCGAGTCCGTCCAGAGTCACTGCGTGTGTCAGATGCGGAAATTGAACAAGCGAGCGCTCGTCTTTCGGATAAGATGAAACAAGCCCTTGAACAAGCTTACGCCAACATTGCTAAGTTTCACAAAGCACAACGTCCGCAGCCACTTCAGGTCGAAACACAGCCGGGCGTTATGTGTGAACAGGTCACACGCCCAATCAATAAAGTGGGTTTATATATTCCCGGTGGCAGTGCGCCGCTGCCATCGACGGTATTGATGCTGGGTGTTCCGGCACAAATCGCCGGCTGTCGTAAAGTGGTACTGTGTTCACCCCCACCGATCGCCGATGAAATTCTGTATGTGGCGAAACTTTGCAATATTGATGAAGTGTATAATGTCGGCGGCGGTCAAGCGGTTGCCGCGATGGCTTACGGTACAGAGACGGTTTCTAAGGTCGATAAAATCTTCGGTCCAGGCAATGCCTATGTAACCGAAGCCAAACGTCAGGTGAGCAATGATTTCCGTGGCGCGGCGATTGATATGCCAGCGGGACCGTCAGAAGTGCTAGTGATTGCCAATGACAGTGCCGACCCAGATTTTATTGCTGCCGACCTATTGAGTCAGGCTGAACACGGTCCAGATTCTCAGGTGGTGTTAGTCACCCCGTCAGCGGTGATTGCAGACCAAGTTATGGATGCGGTTAATCGCCAATTAAAGCAACTATCTCGTGCTGATATTGCTGAGCAAGCTTTAGGCTCAAGCTTGATTATCATTGCAGAGTCTTTAACCCAGTGTATCTCAATCTCAAATTTCTATGGTCCTGAGCACCTGATTGTTCAAACTAAAAATCCAAGAGAACTGCTGCCGCTGCTCGATAACGCAGGGTCTATTTTCTTGGGTGATTGGTCTCCAGAGTCAGCGGGAGATTATGCGTCTGGTACTAACCACGTTCTACCGACTTACGGCTATACGCGTACCTATTCCAGCCTTGGCTTAGCAGACTTTTCTAAGCGTATGACAGTGCAAGAATTATCCGCAGAAGGGCTAAAGAACCTAGCGCCGACTGTCGTCACGATGGCGGAAGCTGAAGGCTTAGATGCCCATAAGCGAGCGGTGACGATTCGTGTCGAGAAGTTGCAAGGAGGCAAATAATGGAAAAGCTAGCTCGTCAACAAGTGCAAGCGTTAACGCCTTATCTGTCCGCTCGCCGTATCGGTGGCTCGGGTGATGTTTGGCTGAATGCGAACGAATCACCGTTCAATAATGAATATCAGCTGACATTGAATAACCTTAACCGCTATAGTGAATGTCAGCCAAAAGCGTTAATTGAAGCGTATTCCGCCTATGCAGGGGTTAAACCAGAGCAGACGCTGACATCACGCGGTGCGGATGAGGGCATTGAGCTTTTAATTCGCGCTTTCTGTGAGGCGGGGCAAGACAGTATTCTTTATTGTCCGCCGACTTATGGTATGTACTCGATCAGTGCTGAAACCATAGGTGTAGAGCGTAAAATTGTCCCGTTGACCTCAGATTGGCAATTAGATCTGCCAAACATCGAAGCCAACTTAGAGTCGGTTAAATTGGTGTTTGTATGCAGCCCAAATAATCCAACGGGTAACTTGGTTAAGCGCGAAGATATTTTAACTCTGCTTGAAATGACCAAAGACAAAGCCATTGTGGTGATGGATGAAGCTTACATTGACTTCTGCCCAGAGGCATCGACGGTGGATTTGTTGGCGCAATACCCCAATCTCGCGATTTTGCGCACCCTGTCTAAAGCCTTCGCTCTTGCTGGACTACGCTGTGGTTTTACCCTTGCCAATGAAGAGTTGATTAACGTACTGCTTAAGGTTATTGCGCCTTATCCGGTTCCTGTACCGGTGACAGAGATTGCCGTCCAAACGCTTTCTGAGCAAGGTTTAGTGCGAGCGAAGCAGCAAGTAGCTGAATTGAATCAGAACCGCGCCTATTTAGCACAAGGATTAGCGGCACTTGAGGGTGTAACGGTTTATCCAGGCTGGGGCAACTATATTCTGGTTCAGTTTATTGATGGTGACCAAGTATTTAAATCAGCATGGGATAACGGCATTATTTTGCGTAATTCTCCGATTGAAAATTGTGTACGCATTAGTGTGGGTAATCAGCAAGAGTGTGAGAAAACCCTCGCCTTTATCCAATCAGCACTAGAAGCCACAGCGGCATAGACGCTTACCATCAGAATATAAAAGGATGTAAAAAAGTGAGCAAGCAACAGAAGATTTTATTTATAGACCGTGATGGTACTTTGATTGTCGAGCCTCCTGTGGATTTTCAGGTTGACCGTTTAGACAAGCTCAAACTTGAGCCTTATGTCATTCCTTGTCTTTTGGCTCTACAAGAAGCGGGTTACCGTTTAGTGATGGTGACCAACCAAGATGGATTGGGCACAGACAGCTACCCACAAGCCGATTTTGACGCGCCACACGATATGATGATGGAGATTTTTCAATCTCAGGGTGTCCAGTTTGATGATGTGCTTATTTGCCCTCACTTCGAGGAAGATAACTGCACCTGCCGTAAACCGAAGCTAGGAATGGTCAAAGACTACTTACAGGGCGGCAAGGTGGACTTTACCTCATCGGTGGTGATTGGTGATCGTGCGACGGACTTGCAACTCGCAGAAAATATGGCGATTCGCGGTATTCAATACCATCCAGAAACCATGGGTTGGCGCGAGATCCTAAAAGACCTCACGGCAGTCAAAGCGCGCAGTGCGGAGGTGATTCGTACCACCAAAGAGACCGATATCCAAGTTTACGTCAATCTAGACCAAACCAGTGGTAACGAGATCGCAACCGGAATGGGCTTTTTTGACCATATGCTGGATCAAATCGCGACGCACGGCGGCTTCCAAATGAAACTCAAAGTGGATGGCGATCTGCACATTGACGATCACCACACCATTGAAGATACCGCATTAGCGCTAGGGCAAGCGCTTAAAGAGGCGCTAGGCGACAAACGTGGCATTGGTCGATTTGGTTTTAGTCTGCCGATGGATGAGTGTCTAGCGCAGTGTGGTCTTGACCTGTCGGGTCGTCCTTACCTTAAGTTTGACGCGGAGTTTTCCCGTGAGCAGGTTGGGGATTTATCGACCGAGATGGTGGTTCACTTCTTCCGCTCGCTGACCGACACCTTGGCGTGTACGCTGCACCTTTCTTCTAACGGCGATAATGATCACCACATCATTGAGAGCTTGTTTAAAGCCTTTGGTCGTACGCTGCGTCAAGCGATTAAAGTGGAAGGAACAGAACTGCCAAGCAGTAAAGGAGTATTGTAATGGCAAATCGTGAGCAAAAGGTGGTGATCATTGACACCGGCTGTGCCAACGTATCCTCAGTCAAGTTTGCGATTCAACGTCTTGGTTACGACGTCACTATTTCCAAACAGCCAGAGGTGGTGCTTGGGGCGGACAAGCTATTTTTACCCGGTGTCGGCACCGCCAGTGAAGCGATGAAAAACCTTGAACAGCGCAATCTGATTGACTTGGTTAAGCAGGTAGAAAAGCCGATGCTAGGCATCTGTTTAGGGATGCAACTGTTGGGCAAACTGTCCCAAGAAAAAGGTCAGAAAGCCAATGAGACGGTGGAGTGCCTTGGACTCTGTAATGGCGAAGTGAAGTTGCTCGAAACCGGTGATTTACCGCTGCCACACATGGGTTGGAATACCGTTGCAGCGCAAGCAAATCACCCGCTGTTTAAAGATATTGAAGCCGGCGAGTATTTCTACTTTGTGCATAGTTTTGCGATGCCAGTGGGCGATTACACCATTGCAGAGTGTGACTACGGTTCGCCATTCAGTGCTGCGATTCAAAGTGGTAACTACTATGGCGTGCAATTTCACCCAGAGCGCTCATCAAAGGCAGGTTCAAAGCTGATTCAAAACTTTTTAGAATTGGTTTAACTTAGAATTGGTTTAACGGTTAACAAGCGATTTATTACAAGCTCGAACATGGCAGTTTGAGTCAAAAGGAAAGTAGTGTGATTATTCCAGCATTAGATTTGATAGAAGGGCAAGTTGTCCGTCTATATCAAGGCGACTATGGTCAGGTAACTGAATATAAGGTTGATCCCGCCCAGCAGTTTAACCTTTATCACCAAGCAGGCGCGAACTGGCTCCACTTAGTGGATCTTACTGGCGCGAAAGATACCAGCGCGAGACAGCTAGACTTGATTGCTAAGCTACTCGCTAGCACCCCCGCGAATATTCAAATCGGTGGCGGTGTGCGCAGTGAGCAGGATGTGGTCGATCTGCTTGAAGCGGGCGCACAGCGTGTGGTTGTGGGTTCAACTGCCGTGAAACAGCCTGAGTTAGTTAAGGGTTGGATGGAAAAATACGGCGCTGAAAAGATTGTTTTAGCCTTGGATATTAATATCGACCCAGCGGGTGTCCGTAAGGTGGCGATTTCAGGTTGGCAAGAAGATTCCGGCGTGACGATTGAAGCATTGATTGATGACTATCTGACGGTTGGACTTAAGCATGTGTTGTGTACCGATATCTCACGCGATGGCACTTTAGCGGGCAGTAACGTTGAGCTATATCGTGATTTATGCCAGCAGTACCCACAAGTTCAGTTCCAATCATCGGGTGGTATCGGCAGCCTTGCAGATATTGAAGCCCTTAAAGGCAGCGGTGTGGCTGGCGTAATTGTGGGTCGCGCGCTGTTAGACGGCAAATTCACCGCAGAGGAGGCATTCCAATGTTGGCAAAGCGAATAATTCCATGTTTGGATGTCCGTGATGGGCAAGTGGTCAAAGGTGTTCAGTTCCGCAATCATGAAATTATCGGTGACATTGTGCCATTGGCTGCTCGTTATGCAGAAGAGGGCGCAGATGAGCTGGTGTTTTACGATATTACCGCTTCCAGTGATGGTCGAGTTGTCGATAAAAGCTGGGTAGCACGCGTAGCGGAAGTGATTGATATCCCTTTCTGTGTCGCTGGTGGCATTAAGTCCGCAGACGATGCGGCGCGTATTTTAGAGTTCGGTGCAGATAAAGTGTCCATCAACTCTCCAGCCTTGGCAAACCCAGAGCTGATCACCGATCTTGCTGATAAGTTTGGTGTGCAGTGTATCGTTGTCGGTATCGACTCCTATTTTGATAAAGAGACCGGTAAGTATCAGGTCTATCAGTTTACCGGCGACGAGGCACGCACGAAAGCGACGCAATGGGAAACACGTGATTGGGTACAAGAGGTCCAAAAACGCGGCGCGGGCGAAATTGTACTGAATATGATGAACCAAGATGGCGTCCGTAACGGCTACGATCTTGAACAACTGAATAGGGTGCGTGAGGTGTGTCATGTACCGCTTATCGCCTCTGGCGGTGCGGGTACTATGGCGCATTTTGCTGACGCATATAAATTGTCTAACGTCGATGGTGCGTTAGCCGCGTCAGTATTCCACAAACAGATCATCAATATTGGTGAACTCAAGCAGTATTTAAAACAACAAGACATAGAGATTCGACTATGAGCGATACAACAGCCGCGTTAATTGAACGCATCGACTGGGAAAAGGTCAGCGGTATGGTGCCAGCTATCATTCAAGACTTCCAATCAAGCCAAGTGCTAATGATGGGTTATATGAATGTAGCGGCGCTGGAAAAAACCTTAGATACCGAGCAGGTGACCTTTTATTCTCGCACTAAGTCTCGCTTATGGACTAAGGGAGAGACATCGGGCAACGTACTGCAACTCAAGAACATCTCTCTGGATTGTGACAACGATACCCTGTTGGTTAAAGTGAACCCTATCGGTCCCACTTGCCATCTGGGGACCACGACCTGTTTTGATGGAGACCCGCAAGAAGAGTCGCAAATGGTGTGGCTTCATCAGCTTGAGCAACTACTTGCCGCTAGAAAGGATGCAGATCCTGAATCTTCTTATACCGCCAGTCTCTATGCCCGTGGCACCAAGCGTATATCGCAGAAAGTGGGCGAAGAGGGGGTTGAAGTTGCGCTTGCGGCAACGTCGGGTGACAAGGCGGAGCTAGTGTGTGAATCGGCAGACCTTATCTATCATCTGTTGGTGTTGCTACAAGACCAAGGGTTGTCGATGGATGATGTTGTGAATAAGTTGAAGGAAAGGCATAAATAGGGTGCTAGGTGCGGTAAGGGGATTTTGTGGTGAGTGAGACGATCTATTTTGCTGGTGGGTGTTTGTGGGGAGTGCAGGAGTTTATGCGCCATCTTCCGGGGGTTGTTGAGACTCAAGCTGGGAGAGCCAATGGCACTAATCCGGATACTGCGGGTGAATACGATGGTTATGCTGAGTGTGTGAAGACAGAGTTTGATCCCAACCAAGTGACGGTTGAGCAGTTAATGGGGTATTTGTTTGAGATAATTGATCCCTATAGCGTCAACAAGCAGGGTCAAGATGTCGGTCTCAAGTATCGCACTGGCGTCTATTCTCGCGACGCAAAGCACTTACAGCAAGCGGCGGCTTTTATTCAATCTCGCCAAGATGCAGACAAAATCGTGGTGGAAGTGTTGCCATTAAGCCATTATGTGCCGAGTGATGATGAGCACCAAGATCGACTGACGCATTTCCCGAATGACTATTGCCATATTCCCATCGATCTATTGACTAAGTATCGGCAGCAAGCTTGATAAAGGGTTCAATAAGGCAACAATCGAAAAAGTTAAGGGGCTCGGTCTATTAAGGGCTCAGTCTATTAAGAGCTCAGTCTATTAAGAGCACGATATATTAAGGGGCACAATATAATGTGCCCCTTTTGTTTGATTTAACGGTTCCAGAAATAATGGATTAAATGCTGGAGTTGTACTGTTCACGCTTTGGACAGGTGCCGAGAATTTCCCGTCTGCCGGTCTCTTTGACTTCTTCCAGAATGACATCAAAGCCCCATAAGCGATAAAGGTGCTTCAATACCTGATCGTAGCCCTTATCTAATGGTATACGGTTATGAGGGACGTGCTGTAACGTCAGTGAGCGGTCACCTCTGACATCGACGTTAAATACTTGGATATTAGGTTCAAGGTTACTGAGGTTATATTGTGCCGCCAGTTTTTCTCTTATCTGTTTATAGCCCAGTTCATCATGAATCGCTGAAACCTCGATAAAATTCTTACGGTCATCATCCATAATGGAGAACAGTTTGAATTCGCGAATGATGGTTGGCGATAGGTATTGGCTAATAAAACTCTCGTCTTTGAAGTTATGCATCGCAAAATGCACCGCTTCCAACCAATCACTGCCGGCTAATTCAGGGAACCACTCTTTATCTTCGTCGGTGGGGTGTTCACAGATGCGCTTGATATCTCTAAACATGGCAAAGCCTAACGCATAAGGGTTAATGCCACTAAAATAGGGGCTATTATAGGCAGGTTGTGCCACGACGCTGGTATGGCTATGCAAGAACTCAAGAATAAACTTATCTGATACCAAACCTTCATCGTAAAGGTGATTGAGAATGGTGTAGTGCCAGAACGTTGCCCAGCCTTCATTCATAACCTGCGTCTGTTTTTGCGGATAGAAGTACTGACTTATCTTACGCACAATACGCACCATCTCTCGCTGCCAAGGCTCAAGTAGGGGGGCATTTTTTTCGATAAAATACAGAATGTTTTCCTGAGGTTCACTGGGAAAACGCACTTTTTGGTCTTCTTCTTTAGTTCGTGCTTTCGGCACGGTGCGCCATAATTCGTTCACTTGCGATTGCAGATAGGCTTCACGCTGTTCTTGTCGCGCCTTTTCTTCGTCTATGGAGATTTTTTCAGGACGCTTATAACGGTCAACGCCATAGTTCATCAGGGCATGACAGGAATCGAGGATCTTCTCGACCTCCTCTTCACCATATTTCTGCTCGCACTCGGCGATGTAGTTTTTGGCGAACAGCAGATAGTCGATAATAGAGTTGGCATCGGTCCAGGTCTGAAACAGATAATTGCCTTTAAAGAAGGAGTTGTGTCCATAGCAAGCATGAGCCATAACAAGGGCTTGCATGGTGATCGAATTCTCTTCCATTAAATAGGCAATACAGGGATCGGAGTTGATCACAATCTCATAGGCAAGCCCCATCTGCCCATGCTTGTACCCTTGTTCTGTTTGAATGAACTTTTTACCAAACGACCAGTGGTTGTAGTTAATCGGCATGCCGATACTGGAATAGGCATCCATCATCTGCTCAGAGGTGATGACCTCAATCTGATTCGGGTAAGTGTCGAGGCGATAATGCTCTGCGACACGTTTTATTTCCTTGTGATAGCGCTCGAGCATATCAAAGGTCCAATCGGGTCCATCAGGTAGTAGGGTGGATTTTGTTGTTGTGTCTACTGTCATCGTCGCGTCTCCCTATGCTGTCTCTTTATGGAACAGCTCCCTAAACACAGGGAATATGTCTTCCACTGAACGTATGTTCTTCATGGCGAAATTTTCAAACTGGCTTTCGATCTTTTCATACTCGTGCCATAAGGTCTGGTGAGTACGGCGAGTGATCTCAATATAGGAGTAGTACTGACACTGTGGCAGCAGTTTATTAACGAGCAAATCTTTACAGCGCGGTGAATCGTCCGCCCAGTTATCGCCATCTGACGCTTGTGCCGCGTAGATGTTCCACTCATTCACAGGGAAGCGTTCATCGACGATTTCTTGCATCAGTTTGAGTGCGCTCGATACGATGGTGCCGCCGGTTTCTTGGGAATAGAAGAACTCATGTTCATCCACTTCTTTGGCTTGGGTATGGTGACGGATAAACACCACCTCAACGTTTTCATAAGTGCGAGTCAAAAATAGGTAGAGCAGCACATAGAAACGTTTAGCGATATCTTTGGTTGCTTGATCCATCGAGCCAGAGACGTCCATCAAACAGAACATCACTGCTTGGCTAGACGGCACAGGACGTTTCTCGTAGTTTTTAAAACGCAGATCGAAAGTATCAATAAAAGGGACGCTGTCGATCTTTTTTCTCAGCTCACTGATCTCTTGCTTCAGCTGTTTCTCTTTAATCGGCTGAGCGGGTTCGTTGTCGAGTATTTGGTCGAGTTGCTCGGTTAATTCGTTCAGCATACGACGCTTACCCGCCGTCATTGCCGTTCGGCGTGCGAGCGACTGCTGCAATGAGCGAACGATGGCAATATTGGAGGGCATGCCTGCGGTCTGATAACCGGCTCTATGGGTCTTCCACTCTTTGATTTTATTAATCTGATTCTTTTTAAGATTCGGCAACGCGAGGTCTTCAAATAAAATATCGAGATATTCATCTTTAGAGATCTGAAAAATAAATTCGTCTTGCCCTTCACCGTCTGGGCTGGCTTCTCCCTCTCCGGAGCCACCACCTTGTCCTCCATTCGGTGGACGCTCAATTTTGTCGCCGCTGATAAACTGGTCGTTGCCAGGGTGGACGCGTTCGCGCACGCCACCTTGTCCTTGGTGGAAGATGGGTTCACTGATGTCTTTGTGTGGAATGGAGACATCTTCACCGCTCTCGGTATTGGTGATGGAGCGATGGTTGACTGCGTCGGTAACGGACTCTTTTATTTTTTGTTTATGGCGGCGAATAAATCGTTGTCTATTCACGGCACTCTTGTTCTTACCATTTAGGCGTCGGTCGATAAACTGTGCCATACGTCACTCCCTGTATCTTTATCAACAAGCAGCACCGGAAACTCCGGTGCTACCCCCACGGAGTTGGGTGTTGTTATGACGACTTTCTCACTCTTAAGTACCATTCCGATAGCAAGCGGACTTGTTTCTCGGTGTAGCCTTTCTCCATCATTCGCGCCACAAAGTCATCATGTTTGCGCTGATCGTCGGAGGACGTTTTCGCATTGAATGAGATAACAGGCAGCAACTCTTCGGTATTCGAGAACATCTTTTTCTCGATCACAGTGCGGAGTTTTTCATAACTGGTCCAGACGGGGTTTGAACCGTTATTATTGGCGCGTGCCCGCAGTACAAAGTTAACGATCTCGTTACGGAAGTCTTTTGGATTACTGATTCCAGCGGTTTTCTCGATTTTTTCCAGCTCTTCATTCAGAGAAGAACGGTCAAATAGCTGTCCAGTTTCTGGGTCACGGTATTCTTGATCTTGGATCCAGAAGTCGGCATAGGTGACATAGCGGTCGAAGATATTTTGACCATACTCAGAATAGGATTCTAGATAGGCAGTTTGAATTTCTTTACCAATAAACTCGACATATCTTGGCACTAGGAAGCCTTTCAAGAATTCGAGATATTTCTCACCCACTTCCTGCGGGAACTGCTCGCGTTCTATCTGCTGCTCGATGACATAGAATAGATGAACGGGGTTAGCGGCGACTTCGGATTGATCGAAGTTGAAGACTCGTGACAAGATCTTGAAAGCAAAACGAGTCGAAAGCCCAGACATGCCTTCGTCAACCCCAGCGTAATCACGGTACTCTTGATAGCTTTTGGCTTTAGGGTCGGTATCTTTCAATGTTTCACCATCGTAGACACGCATCTTAGAAAACAGCGATGAGTTTTCAGGATCTTTCAAGCGTGACAGTACACTGAATTGCGCCAGTAGTTGAAGGGTACTGGGTGAGCAAGGGGCTTTGGATAACTCACTGTGCTCAAGCAGTTTTTTGTAGATTCTGACTTCTTCTGAGACTCGTAAGCAGTACGGTACTTTAACGATGTAAACACGGTCTAAGAACGCTTCGTTATTTTTGTTGTTGCGGAAAGTTTGCCACTCGGACTCGTTTGAGTGCGCTAATATCATACCGTCAAAAGGCAGTGCGGAAAGCCCTTCTGTACCGTTGTAGTTGCCTTCTTGGGTTGCTGTCAGTAGTGGGTGAAGTACCTTGATAGGGGCTTTAAACATCTCGACGAACTCCATCACACCTTGGTTCGCTCGGCATAAAGCACCGGAGTAGCTGTAGGCATCAGGATCGTCTTGTGAGAAGTGTTCAAGCTGACGGATATCGACTTTACCCACCAGTGAAGAGATATCTTGGTTGTTTTCGTCACCGGGTTCGGTCTTGGCGATAGCGACTTGATCAAGAATCGACGGACGTACCTTCACCACCTTAAATTTGGTAATGTCGCCACCAAATTCGTGCAGACGTTTTGCTGCCCACGGTGACATGATTGAGCGCAGGTAACGTTTTTCAATGCCGTACTCGCTCTTCAGTACGTTACCATCTTCAGCCACATCAAATAGACAGAAAGGGTGGTCGTTCACTGGGCTGCGTTCTCCGTTTGCCGATAGTACATAGATCGGCATTTTTTGCATCAGCGCTTTGAGTTTTTCAGCCAGAGAGGACTTACCGCCACCGACGGGACCCAGTAGATAGAGGATCTGTTTACGCTCTTCCAAGCCTTGCGCAGCATGTTTGAGATAGGAGACGATCTGTTCAATCGCTTCCTCCATACCGTAAAAATCTTCAAAGGTTTTATAGCGAGAGATAATACGGTTAGAAAAAATGCGACTTAACTGTGGATCCTGGGCTGTGTCGATGATTTCTGGCTCACCGATAGCCAGCAATAAGCGTTCCGCTGCGTTGGCGTAGGCACTTTTGTCGTCTTTACAAAGCGTCAAAAATTCTTGGATTGATAGTTCTTCATCTTTTGCTGCTTCATAGCGCGATTGGTAATGATCGAAAATACTCATAGCTGACTCCCCTTAAACCTGCAAAGCTGACAATTAACAGATAGATCATGTATTTCCATGTCACTGTTAAGACTAGTAGGCTTTTACTAATTTCGCTTATCAATTATGTGTTTATTTGTAAGTGGTAGCCAAATTACGCCACTTTATTTCTGTGTTCTCACAATTAATACGATAGGTAATCAAACAGGGGATCAGTAGGATATTTAGCAACAAAAACGCCTGTCTTGGTGTTTGACAGGCGTTTATTGTTGAATTTGATAATGCAGAGCGTTTAAATTACGCGTTGAAAATCTGTCTAAATTCAGACGCTGATAGGTGATATTGACGCGGGCAGTTTCTCCATGTCACTAGCATACGGCGGTATTTGTCTAGCATTGGAGTCTGGCTGTTAAAGTGATGATCCGCTTTGTCGAATTGGGTGTACAGACCTTCAGAATCCACCAAGAAACGAACGTAATGGACCCGTTGCGCTTCGGTTGCGATATCAAAACCTAGGAATTGTAGGCGGCGTTGGTCAACGTCTTTGCGATCGGTTTCAGACAGCATTTTGTTAGACTCTTGCATTGCGTGGTACATCTCCATGATGTCGATGATTTCACGACACTCATCTTCTACCAAGCAGCCAAACTCTTTGTTCATTTCGCGCATTTGCAGCTCGTAACCACGCTCTACAATGGTTTGTAGACGTTCGTACTTTGCTGCATTTTCTGGCGTTAGTTTCGCCATCAAATAGTATTGGTTCGAAAGGATAAGACGTTGAGCGTTAGTCATTTCCATGTTTGGTTAGCCTCACTAAATATCAATTATTTTAATTTAAACTTAACTTGTTGCACCAATGACCGTGACTCTAGTAGCAATTTATTGTTTTAGCCTAGAGCGGTTGGGTGGGTGGATTTACAGCGCAGTGCTTACTCACCAAGATGGGCAACAGATTAACAGTTTTTGTATGACAAGTAACTTGATCTCAATACAGATTTGATACAAAAAACGCACATCTCTGTGCGTTTTGTTAATGTTTGCAGTGGTTTAGCATCAAAAGGTTAATATTTAACCGTATCGGTGTATTGCAGCAAGATAGACTTGATGTTTTCCATCACCTCTTTTGACGGTGGATTAACCCCTTCTAATGGGTAGTCAAAGCCCAGCGCTTCCCATTTATGTGCGCCGAGTTTGTGATAGGGCAAGAGTTCCACTTTCTCGATGTTGTCCATATCTTTGATAAATTCGCCCAGCATATGTGCTGCTTCCGGCTCATCGGTATAGCCAGGAACGACGACGTATCGAATCCAGGTTTTTTGACCGATTTTGTGCAGGTAGCGAGCGAAATCAAGCACGCGACGGTTAGAAACGCCGATGAAATCTTGGTGGATTTCATCTTTCATATGTTTTAGATCGAGCATGACCAGATCGGTGGCTTCAAGGACTTCATCAACAACATCCGTGTGTTTACGAATGTAGCCATTGGTGTCCAAACACGTGTGGATGCCTTCGGCTTGTGCGGCGCGGAAGAAGTCACGTACAAACTCAGGTTGCAGCATCGCTTCACCGCCGGAACAAGTCACACCGCCGCCTGATGCGTTCATAAAGTGACGGTAGGATTTTGCTTCGGTGATGAGCTCTTCAACGGTGATCTCTTTGCCGTCATGAGTGTCCCATGTGTCGCGGTTGTGGCAGTATTTGCAACGCATTAAACAGCCTTGCATAAACACAATAAAGCGAATACCAGGACCGTCTACAGTACCGCAGGACTCGAAAGAATGGATGCGACCAGTTATCGACATATGCTTTCTCTTATAGTTTTTAAGTCTGTGCGTATTCTATTACAGAATAGACGATTTAAGTAGTGGCACACGGGCATTTGCAACGGGAAAGCGTGAATTAATACGTCGATCATTGTCAATGATTTCTGCTCTGCGAGATGAACCTTCCTATCGCGAGTTGCGCTAGTGCTTCAAGCGCTAGAAACGGTAAAAAATAGCCATCGAGGCATTGGCAGCGAAGCTGTCTTGGCTCTGTTGGTAATCATTGGTCTTAACGGCAAAAGAGAAACTCCCGCCCCACGATTGGTTATACTTTGCTATCCCCACAACGACAGTGGCTTGCCAAGTTTCCAGCGTAACGGCGGGTAAGTCCTTTGGTCTGTCGCCATCAATGGTGATATCGTTAAATCGCACTCGTGCTTCTAAGCCTGAGAATAGGAACAGACCGGAACTGTTGCCATTCAACATTCTTGCATCAAAGGGCATTTCGTTGTTGATGCTGGCAGAGCCAAAGCTATTGCTGAGATCATTGCCCCAACGCCACAATATACCGGACGCAAGTTCACTACGATAATTGCCTGCGACAATGCGACTGCTGTTACTGATCTCGTGTTGTGCGGTGCGGGTTGCTTGTTCGCTGCGATACAACTTGTAGTCACCCTTGTAGCTGAAAGCAAATACCCACTTATCTTCAATCTGCGTATCCCAGCCTTTTGAGTTGACTGAATCAAATAGCTTATGAAAGTGGATTTGGGTGTTTTCTGCGTAGGAGCGCTCACCCGTTGTTCCGAATAGCATCGAATAACTATGTGCGATTTTAGGCGTTGATTCAGTCAATGAAAAATCAACATAGAGCAGACCGGCATAAGGGCGTTCGTTTTTTAAAGTGGTGGCGGCCCCCAGCGTTTTTGGAGTCCACATTTTTTGTCCGATTTCCACGCCCCATTTAAGAGCATGACTGTTAGGTTCGCTCCAAAACCGGTGGGGGAGCGCAGACCTAATAGGATGATCATTGTCTATGTTTTGCCCATAACGGATAGCAAAGCCGTTGGTGTAGTCTTCATCGGTGCCGGTGACCCAGTCGTTATCCATGTTGATTGAGATGGCGCTTTTAGCGTGGCTTGGCGTCGCTCCCAAGATAGCTAAGCTGGTGAACAAAGTCGTGATGAAGGCTGTTCGATATTTTACGATCCGCTGCATACTTCATACCTCTTTAATACGGCGAGAGACATTGAAAGTATCTCTAATAAAGATTATGGACACGCAAAGTAAGAAAGCGAATATTGTTATCGGAAGGTTAATGAATTTTTACTAATAGCCACTTCGCTTTACCTATCAGACGAAGTTTTAAACAGCTGAGGATAGAATCCAGAAAACAAAAAAGGATGACCGAAGCCATCCTTTTATATCAACCTAGTACCTAGTACCTAGTACCTAGTACCTAACACTATTAAATCTATTATAAAGATTCAGTGAACGTACGTGCGATTACGTCAGCTTGTTGCTCTGCAGTTAGAGAGTTAAAGCGAACAGCGTAACCAGATACACGGATTGTTAGCTGAGGGTATTTCTCAGGGTGCTTAACTGCGTCTTCTAGAGTTTCGCGGTTAAGAACGTTCACGTTTAGGTGTTGACCACCTTCAACGCCAGTTTCATGGTGGAAGTAACCATCCATTAGACCCGCTAGGTTAGCGCGTTGGTTATCTTCTTCTTTACCTAGTGCGTTTGGAACGATAGAGAAAGTATAAGAGATACCATCTTTAGCGTGTGCAAACGGTAGTTTACCTACAGAAGTCAAAGACGCAACTGCACCTTTTTCGTCACGACCGTGCATTGGGTTTGCACCTGGTGCGAATGGAGCGCCAGCGCGACGACCGTCAGGTGTGTTACCTGTCTTCTTACCGTATACCACGTTTGAAGTGATAGTAAGGATAGACTGAGTAGGAACCGCATCACGGTAAGTCTTAAGCTGACGGATCTTGTTCATGAACACTTCAACAAGTTCACAAGCGATGTCATCTACGCGTGCATCGTTGTTACCGAATTTCGGATAGTCACCTTCGATTTCGAAGTCAACGGCAACACCGTCTTCGTCACGAACTGGTTTAACTGTTGCGTACTTGATTGCAGATAGAGAGTCAGCTGCAACAGATAGACCTGCGATACCACAAGCCATTGTACGACGAACGTCACGATCGTGTAGAGCCATTAGCGCAGCTTCATAGCTGTACTTGTCGTGCATGAAGTGGATGCTGTTTAGCGCAGTCACATACTGCTTAGCTAGCCAATCCATGAAGTGATCTAGCTTGCCCCAAACGTCATCGAAGTCTAGAGTTTCATCTAGGATCTTAGGCATTTGTGGACCAACTTGGATCTTCAGTTTCTCATCCACACCACCGTTGATTACATAAAGTAGTGTTTTAGCAAGGTTTGCACGAGCGCCGAAGAATTGCATGTGTTTACCAATGATCATTGGCGATACACAACATGCGATTGCATAGTCATCAGACTCGAAGTCTGGACGCATTAGATCATCGTTTTCGTACTGGATAGAAGAAGTATCGATAGATACTTTTGCACAGAAACGCTTGAAGCCGTCAGGTAGCTGCTCAGACCAAAGTACAGTGATGTTTGGCTCTGGAGAAGGACCCATAGTGTATAGAGAGTTAAGGAAACGGAAGTTAGAACGCGTAACTAGCGTACGTCCGTCAAGACCCATACCACCCATAGATTCTGTTGCCCAGATTGGGTCGCCAGAGAATAGGTCATCGTACTCAGGAGTACGTAGGAAACGAACCATACGTAGCTTCATTACGAAGTGGTCGATCATTTCCTGAGCGTCAACTTCAGTGATCTTACCTGCTGCGATATCACGTTCGATATACACGTCTAGGAAAGTAGAAGTACGACCCAGAGACATAGCGGCGCCGTTTTGAGACTTAACTGCTGCTAGGTAACCGAAGTAAGTCCACTGAATTGCTTCTTGCGCAGTTTCAGCAGGACGAGAAATGTCGTAACCGTAAGACTCTGCCATTTTCTTCATTTGGCCAAGTGCACGGTGTTGCTCTGCAATTTCTTCACGAAGTTGCATTGTCATTTGAAGATCTTCGCCATTCTCAAAACGTGCTTGTAGCGACGTGAATTGAGCAAGCTTGTCCTTCATTAGGAAGTCGATACCGTATAGTGCAACACGACGGTAGTCACCGATGATACGACCACGACCGTATGCATCAGGAAGACCAGTTAGAACACCAGACTTACGGCACGCTAGGATATCAGGCGTGTAGATGTCGAAAACACCAGCATTGTGCGTTTTACGGTATTCTGAGTAGATCTTTTTAACTTGAGGATCAAGTTCACGATCGTACGCTTTGCAAGAACCTTCAACCATACGGATACCACCGTTTGGAATTAGGGCACGCTTAAGAGGAGCGTCAGTCTGTAGACCAACGATAGTCTCTAGATCTTTTTCGATATAGCCAGCATCATGAGAAGTGATGGTAGAAATAACAGAAGTATCGAAATCAACAGGAGCATGAGTAGAGTTCTCTTGCTTGATACCTTCCATTACTTTCGCCCAAAGCTTGTTAGTCGCTTCAGTACCTTCAGAAACTAGGAAAGATTCGTCGCCCTCATAAGGAGCATAGTTTTTCTGGATGAAATCACGAACGTTAACTTCGTTTTGCCACTCACCTGCAGCAAAACCTTCCCACGCTTTAGCAAATTGCTCTGCCATGACATACCTACCTTTTTAGTAGAAAAAACACGCACTGTTCATACGGATGATTAGATGTTGCATCCACTAGAAGCAGTACAATTGAATAAAAATATCAATAACCCATAATTCAATAACATTTATGGCTGGCTATAGATATTGCCACTCTCTAGTTGAATTTCAAGACTACACTAAAAAAAAATTGTAAAACTTAAACTAAATCAACAAAACTTAAAATAAATAATAAAAAAGGGGTAGTGATAAGCTTACCACTACCCAATTTTGTTTGCTTTATTATAGGAAAGCTGGGATGCCGTATTGGCCTTCTAGCATACCTACTGCAAGCATTGCTACCAGACAGATGATAAACACGCCGACTGGGATGATAATCTTATCTACAAAAGATAGACGAGAAGCACGCTCTTTGTCACCAATCAGACCATTATTATCTAGGAACATGGTTAGTGCCCATGCTAGAACAGGGTTTGTTACGATTGAAGCGAAGATACAGATCCCTGCTGCTTGTGAATCTTTGCTGTCTCTCACCATCTGCATACCAGCTTCAAGTAGCGGCAGCGATACACCAACAAGTAGCGCAACACGCATTACTGGTGGCCATACAGCAACATCCATTGGGAAACCAAGGATCGCAACGATGATACAGAGCGAACCAAGCAAAATCGCACCCGCTGGAATTGGACGCTTAGCGATTGCCGCTGGGATCATATAAGTACCCCAAGAAGACGTGATGTTACCACCACCTACTGCTGTACCAACCATTTGACGTACAGAACACATAGTCATCGTGTCATCTACGTCCATAAGCACTTTTTCAGTCTTACGTGGGTAGTTTAGCTCTTGGAAGATACGGTGACCAAGGAAGTCAGGTGACCACATAGCAACAGCAAGAATCGCGAATGGTAAAGAAGCGATGAAGTGTTCAACGTTTGGTAGACCAAGCATCCAACCTTCTTCTGTGCTACCCCACCAGTAAACTGGGTTTAGGTTTGGAATCCCCATTTCTGTTTCGAATTTGATGTCGAAACCAGCACCAAGTACTAACGCCAGCGCGAGACCGGTAAATGCACAAACTGGGATTGCCAACCAACGCATGTTTACTTTTGCAAGGAAAGCGTAGATACCAACAGTCACACCAAGTACAAGAAGACCGACATAACCCATGCTACCCGCAGCAACATCAGCAGACTGTAGACCAACCGCCCAATCTTGAATTGAGCCGATCTGGCTCATCGTTCCCGTCAAGCCAAGGAAGATAAGTAATCCCCCCGCAGTACCTTCCGAGGTAAGGTTGACCAGTTTGGAACCCCCTTTAAGGAAACTTAGGATCAGACCGAAAACACCGATCAAAATTGCAAGGGCAAGAGGGTGAGCACCGGCAAGGGCGATAGTACCGATAAGAGGAATCATCGGACCGTGGTTACCGGCTAAGTTAGCTTTAGGGTTAATAAAGCCAGAAGCAAGAATACAGAAAAGAAGAGCAGGGATAAGCATTTCAACTCGAGCAACCTCGATAGCGAAATCCTTACCTAATTCGACGTGAGGCCAAGCGGCGGTTAGACCTTCTGCCCAAGACATCATTACCGCTGAGTACATCGCGATAATACCAATAGTACCGGCAAGTGCTGGAACTAGATCTTCCAATTCAAAACGGAAATCACGACCCGGTAGGTTTAAACCGTAACGGCGTGGTTTCATGATTTGAAGTTCATGGTCTAGGTATTCAGAACGGCTGGCAAACTCAGATGTTGGACGGTGTAGCTCATTATAGCTCTTAGTCTCGATATCCGAATCAGAGTGCGCTTTGTTAACTGCGTCTGACATAGATTCCTCGTATAAAAATTTTATGGTTGAAGTCGTTTGGCTGATATAACGGTATTTTGCACTTAAAACAAATGTCGACACTAGCACGTAGGTTGCGTGTTTAAGCATAGACAAAAATGAACCCGTTTAGGCGAAATATTCGTGCTATATCATTGGTGGCAAAGAGTCTAGCAAGCTAACGTAATAGCTTGATTGATCTCGATCACTTTACGAAAAAATGTGAAAGAAAACTACATCAGATGTTTGAAATAGCGCACTTCATTAACAAATGTTGTAAATAGCTTTCAGTAATATTTATTTACACCAGTTTGAATTTTGTTACCTACGTCACAGGCAAAGACCGTCAACCCTTCATTCGTCACCAGTGACATAAAACTGGCACAAAGCTTGCGATACCCTGTCTATAGCGCATTAAATATGTTTATTAACGCATTTAAGTGGCAAAGCTTTGCCGCATTGAGAATTCAATTAGGAAAATAGCATGAAAAAAGCAGTAATTTTGCCACTTGTTGCGGCGATTTCTGGGGTGTTAGTCGGCTGTAATAGCAGTAGTGGTGGCAGTAGTGGTGGTTCAACAACGAAGTTTACTCTTAGCTTCGCTACGCCAAACTACGTAACAGACAGTTCAACCAGCTGCACGATTTACAAGCAAAGCAGTGATGCGAATGGCAATGAACAATACTTAACTTACAATTCAGCATCAAACGATGTTGCTAGCCAGTATATCGTCGGTTATATCTCCGATGCAGACGGTGTGCGTCAAGGGGAATATCTTGTTCCATCATCCGCCAGCCTTAGCTTTACCCTAGAATCTATTCCAGAGGATGGCAGCTTTACCTTGCAAGAGTTTAGATATGGAAACAAAGATATTCTAGCGACTACCTTTAGTAAGTCGTTCCTAGAAGATGAGTCACTTCGTAGTGTGACTTTCGGTATGGATAAAGATGCGGGTACTGGTAGCTGCATTGCAGGTAACAATTACCAAGAAGTGAGTTTAACGGATCTTAAATATACCAATGGCACTTCTTCCACTGGTAACTACTTCTTTGTTTCTCAGGTCGATGAGCTTGAAAGCTATAATAGTGAACTTGAATCGACGGCGCCTTTGGCGGCAGTCAGTGGGGAACCCACGGTAATTCTACAATACAACACAGATGGCGATATCAACCAGTTTGGTGTCGGTAGTTGGGGTTCGTCGTCGATCCTTATGGAACAAGCAAGCACTACCACTTTCATTAATAATTACTCAACCAACACTTATAGTCATCTCGATCTGTTGCTGCACAGTGATGGCTACGCTTATACCGCTAATAGTTATGACAATTCAGTCACCCAAACGACAATGCCGAATGATACACGCGGTTCAGAAACTTGGGCTTATTCAGTGGATCTTGATGATGTGAATGGATGGTCATTGCAGTACGGTAACGCATTAGTGTTAGGTGATGATATGGCGATTCGTGTGGATGAATTGTTTGATACGACTAATTTACCGTTAGAAAGCGAACTGCCAACGGTGACCTCTAATGGTGATACTGTTGATATTGCAGTCAATCTTGACGTAGATGATGAATTAGGCTTCCAACGTATCGCGTATAAAACAAGCTATACAGAGGGCGTAAACAGCTATACGGTGACGCATAAACTTTACAGTGACGTTGACAGTAGTGTCACTGTTCCTGTGTTGTACTATGGCAGCACTATTTCAGATAGTGTTGCAGCAAACCTATTACCGTCAACGGCATCATCGTTCAATCGCGCTATTTATATCCAAGAAGACGAAACAACCTTGATTGACGCCAGTGTCTTTATGGCACAATTTGCGCACGGTGATTCCATCGATACCGAGCTTGCGCTGGATATCGACGGTCTACTGGCTAGCCAAATTGAGCAAGATTCTAATGCGATCACTATCAGCGAGCAGCACCATATCCAAGTGCAGCGCTTTGATTAAGCAAAGTGAACTGTTTTGACAACAAAGCCTCTCTACTGAGAGGCTTTGTTGTTTTATAACCTTGCTGTTTTGATGTTTTTTTATATCTACTAATTTGATTTTAATGACTTAATTAAAGTCATTGTCTGAATAAGCTAGGTTAGTAGATATAAAAAAGAGGACCACACAGGTCCTCTTTTACAAATAACAATAACCACTAGCTAGTGATTACCAGTATACGCGGTAACCAACAGCGTACATAGTTTGACTGTCTACAGTCTTTGGTTCAATAGATACACCAGAGTCTTTGTTAGTATAGCCAAGAGTTGTACCGTCACCGTAACCGAATTCAACGTAGATACGAGACCAGTCGTTGAAGTGGTAGTCAGTACCTACATAGATAAGTGTACCGTCGTCTTCACCACCCGTTAGCTTAGCTGCATTGTTCTTAACGTACTCGAAACCAGCATAAGCGGTTGCGTTGTCTTGCCAATCATAAGTTGCCGCAAGAGCAAATGCGTCTTCAGTGACTTTTGTCTTTGAAAGAGCGTTAGAGAAATCCATCTCAGCACGGTAGTAAGTACCTTGTAGGTAAACTTTGTCGAAAGTATAGCCAAGAGACGTAGTATAAGCAGTTGTCTCAAGCTCCGAGACTAAGCCTTGTGCTTGTTCGCCAGCCAAACCTAAAACTACATCGAAGTCACCAAATACAGCAGTACCAAACAATTCAAACAGTTCAGGTTGAGAATTGTCTTCGTCAAGACCGTAAGAAGCATGGAAAGAGTAAGTATCAGCAGTGTAGTCATATTTAACTAGGCTGCTGTGCTTAGAGTCGCTGATTGGAGTATAACGAATTGCTGTACCACCGAAGAAGTATGAAAAATCTGCGCCGTACATGTCTTCTTGAAGTGTCCATTGTTGACCAAGAGAGACTTTACCCCAGTCACCGCCGAAACCAGCATAGTGTAGACGACTAGTTAGTGATTCACCCCACCCGTCGCCTTCGAGACCAAACTCATAAAGACCGTGAACGTAGAAATCTTCGTTTACGTCGTATTGTGCTTTAACACCTGCACGTGAAGAACCAGCGCCAAGAGTGACATCTTTGTCTTCAGCTTTTTCAATTTCCGTACGTAGTTGACCATAAAAATCAACCACACCATCTTTTGTTTTGTAGATCTCTAGTGCTTGTGCATTCGCAACTAGAAGACAAGGTACAATCACTGCTAAAAGTTTTTTGTTCATATAACGCATCCAATTCTTTTTTGATTATGTCGTGTTCCCATAACACGGTCTGCCTGATTTGGCAGACGGATTGGATGCTAACAATGACTGTTTGACAGACCTACAAAATGATAAATATTAAATGTTTCAGCGATCAGGTTTTTTTAGGTTTTTATAGGTAACTTTATGATTGTGAGGTGTTAATTTTAATTATGTGCAAATAGCCGATATTTAGGTGGCGGCAGAGGTAAATGTGTGAGGAGGGAATAAATGAAAGCAATAAAAAAGAGGGTCGCAGTGGGACCCTCTTTTAGAAATGAGATTTACGAGCGTCTGGTGATTACCAGTATACGCGGTAACCTACAGCGTAGAAGCTTTCGCCATCAGCTGTTTCGATGCCAACAGAGTTTTCAGAGTCTTTGTTGGTGTAACCAAGCGTCTCGCCGTCTGCATAACCGTATTCAACATATAGACGTGACCAATCATTTAGGTGGTAGTCCGTACCAACGTAGATGATCGTGCTGTCGAATTCATCAAGAGTCTCAACATCGTACGTTACATATTCGTAACCAGCGTAAGCTGTTGCGTTGTCTGCCCATGCGTAAGTTGCTGCAACACCGAATGCGTTTTCAGAGATATCTAGACCACCTAGGTCAATATCTGAATAGTAGTAAGTACCTTGCAGATACACTTTGTCCATTGTGTAACCAACAGACGCTGTATAAGCCATAGTATCAAGACCAAGCGTGAAACTCTCTACAGAATTGTCATCATCTTCATCGTAATCAGGGTTATCGACTGAAGTGAAACCAGATTCTGATGCTACACCAGCAATGAAGTCAAAGTTACCCGCAGTGGCAGTTGCGAATAGTTCAAATAGTTCTGGAGCCGAGTCGTTTTCATCTAGGCCGTATGATGCAGCGATAGAAAATGCGTCTGCGTCGTAGTTATACTTGATTAAGTTGCTGTGTACACCGCCACTGATTGGAGTGTAACGAATAACAGAACCGCCGTAGAAGTATGACCAATCTGCGCCGTAGAAGTCATCTTGAAGTGTCCATTGTTGACCAAGAGAAACCTTACCCCAGCTACCGCCGAAACCAGCAATATGTAGACGACCAGTTAGTGACTCACCGTACTCGCCACCTGGAGTGCCGAACTCGTACTTACCGTGTACGTAAAGGTCTTCGTTCACATCATACTTAGCAGAAACTCCAGCACGAGAAGAACCCGCGCCTAGAGTTGCGTCAGCGTCTTCTGATTTTTTAAGTTCTGTACGTAGTTGACCGTAAAAATCAACTGAACCTGCATCTGTCTTATAAAGTTCAACTGCTTGAGCAGAAGTTGCGAATAGGGCTGGAATAGCCACCGCTAAAAGTGTTTTTTTCATAATAGTCCTAGTTTTATATTAAAACATTAAATCCTTGTTTTATATTTTTACCTAGTGATAAACACTAAGTTGCAAGAATCCTATCAATAGAAATAAACGTTCGCAATAGGAAAATTTAGGTGTTTGATAAATATTAACCTCAACACAAAAGCTTTGATATTCACCTGTTTGATATTGTTTTAGTTGTGAGTGGTTAATAAATAAACAATAACGAGAGCGTTAACAATGTCCCAATGAGATTTTATTAATGAAATTATTAATTGGATGGGTAGTTTTTGAAACATTGTATTTAATAATGTTTATTTTACGAAGCTTTGTCCTGTTACGGGTCTCTGCACCAGCGTTGGGTGTTGTATGGTAACTAATGGGGCATTGGCAGGTAATTGCGATCAAAGTCTCAAAATTAAAATTTGGCGTAAAATGTTATAGTTTTGTATAAAAAAGTAGCGATTTAGACTTTTTTAGTGAAACGTCTGGTCCGATAACTGGGGTTTAAAGGTGGGGTGTTTGTGATCTATCTCTAATTTGTGGACGTAACAATGGGGACCGACTACTTTAAAAGTGAACTTTGTTGAGTAGTCCAAACTAGGAGGTCTGCTATGAAAAAGGTACTTGTTACCCTTGGAACGGTGTTCGCAATGACTGTTATCAACGCACCGGTGCTTGCACAATCAGGACATGCAACTCAAGACGTTGCTTCAAACAGTTCTAAATCACTACAAATAAGCGTTAGTGGTGATAGCAATGACAGGCAACAATGTATGCTCAAGAAAAGAAGAGGACAAGCGTTGCCCGCTTACTGCTCTTTATATTAACGGAACTTACTTGAGCAGCAATATAAATTCTAGGATAGAAATATTGATAGGTATGCATATTAATGCGTACCTTTTTTTTGTTTTCGCATTAGTCTCTGGACGTTATACGGCTACAAAAAACGATGATGTATAAATATCGCACACCAAATATTGGATGGTTATTTAATCAACATTATGTTTTCAGCGGCAATGGCACGAGTGGAGTATTTCGTATAGCAAACGGTTACGGTTTGGACTAAAGCAGAATAACGTGAAGGTAGCAGGATGACGTAAAGGTAGATTGACGATTTTTTGGTCTAACAACGCATCATCTCGGCTACTTTGTGATCAAATGTAAAGCCTCACTAGATGTACAAATGATTAATTAGTCTGACTTATGGAGTATAAGTAACATTAATTGCCATCTGACCGCCTCTCATCGACAGAAATCACTGTAATTTGCCATGTTTTTGCAACAATATCTTCGACTGTCTGTTATGTTTACATACAACAGGTTACGTGATACTTATGCATAAAAAGTTATATTAATTGCGAAAAATCTAGCTGATGCGCTTTGTGTGTGCATAAAAAAACGAAATTTAATTCTACTTAATGTGGTTTTGCTAGGTTAAAGGTATGTTGCAAGCTTCAGTTTCTAATGCTAGCGTTTGTGTTTGCATTGATGCTGGCAGGAAGCCAAATCGCAATAAAATCAGTCTCAAGGAGTAGCAGCGCATGAGTGATGTACCCGCGCTAGACATAAAAAATCTGCACAAAACGTTCGGACAGAACGAGGTACTAAAAGGGATCTCACTAGAAGCACACAAAGGAGATGTGGTCTCCATCATTGGTTCTTCTGGTTCTGGGAAAAGCACTTTTCTACGCTGTATCAACTTACTAGAAACCCCAACGTCTGGAGAAATCTGGGTCAATGGCGAACTTATTCAGATGAAGAATAACCGCTTGGGTGAAGCCATTCCTGCCAATGAGAAACAAGTCCAACGTATTCGTTCGCGCCTCGCCATGGTATTTCAAGGTTTCAATCTCTGGTCTCATTTAACCGTGTTACAAAATGTCATTGAAGCACCGGTACACGTTTTGGGCGTTCCCAAGGCACAAGCGATAGAAAATGCGGAACTGCTGCTAAAGAAAGTCGGTCTTTACGAGCGCAAAGATTATTACCCGGGACACCTCTCCGGAGGACAACAGCAACGCGCTGCAATCGCTCGTGCACTTGCCGTTGACCCAGAGGTTATGCTGTTCGATGAACCCACTTCTGCTTTAGATCCTGAATTAGTCGGTGAAGTGTTAGGGGTGATGCGTGATTTGGCGGAAGAGGGGCGCACCATGCTCGTTGTGACTCATGAAATGGCATTTGCACGAGACGTCTCTAACCATGTGATGTTTTTACATCAAGGATTGGTTGAAGAGCAAGGTGACCCAGCTCAGTTATTCACTAACCCTGAGTCCGAACGTCTACAGCAATTTATCTCTTCAATTTATTAACACAGCAAATTTTTAACGCCGTTGCTAACTTAAAGCAATGACTGAGTTAAGGCAGTGGTTGAGTTGAAGCATAGTTAAGCTGACGCATAGCTAAGTTGAAACATAGTTAAGTTGAAACATAGCTAAGTTCAAGCATTCGTGAACCCAACGCAGTAGCATGTTGGTATGACAAAAAATTTATTTTGCCAAGGATTCTCTTTGGCAGTTAACAACTAGGGCTAACACCTAGACATTAGATACACAATCACAGGAGTATGGAAATGAAAAAGTGGTTATTAGTAGCAGCACTTGCCGCGACCTCGGTAACAGGGATGGCTCAAGCAAAAGAGTGGAAAACGGTTCGTTTCGGTATTGAAGGTGCCTACCCTCCATTTAGCTGGACTGAAGCTGATGGTTCGCTTAAAGGCTTTGATGTCGACATGGCAAACGCTTTGTGTGAAGAGCTAAAAGCCAAATGCGTGATCGTTCCTCAAGATTGGGATGGCATTATTCCTTCACTATTGGCACGTAAATATGACGCTATCATTGCGGCAATGTCGATTACAGAAGAGCGTAAGAAGCGTGTTGATTTTACCGGCAAATATGCACAAATCCCGAACAAATTTATCGCTAAGAAAGATGCAGGCTTAGATTTTGCGAACCTTGATGGTGTGAAGATCGGTGTTCAGCGCGCAACAACGCACGACAAGTATCTTTCAGACAACTATAAGAATGTAGAGATCGTTCGTTACGGCTCATTCGATGAAGCGTATCTTGACCTTGCTAACGGACGTGTTGCAGCAGTATTAGGTGATGCGTCAGCCCTAGAAGAGGGTGTACTGAATAAAGCGGGCGGTGAAGCGTATGAATTTGCAGGTCCTTCACTGACGGATCCAAAGTGGTTTGGTGACGGTATGGGTATTGCGGTTCGCAAGCAAGATAAAGACCTCACGAAGCAACTTGACGCGGCGATCAAATCACTCCGTGAGTCTGGTAAATACCAAGAGATTGCGGCTAAGTACTTTAACTACGACGTATACGGCAACTAATCATGCGCCGTTAACGGGAGAGGGCAGAGGCGCTCTCCCGTTATTACTTTTTGCACAGTTTCTTTTTATACAGTTACTTTTTATATCGTTACTTTGATAGCACGATGTTTACGCTATCTTGTCAGCAATCGGACCTCCTATGCTAGATCTGCAAGGCTATGAAGCCTCAATTGTTAAAGGTGCAGTTGTCACGATAGAGGTGGCGCTGCTGTCACTATTATTGGCGATGATTTTAGGCATGCTGGGTGCTTTAGCAAAACTGGCACCGTATCGTTTCCCAAGAGCCATAGCCACGCTTTACACCACGATCATCCGCGGTATCCCGGATCTGGTGTTGATGATGTTAATCTTCTTCGGCGGACAGATTTTGTTGAACAACAGTCTGTATGCCACCAACGAATGGCTCAATGAGTGGTTTACGCAAAGCGATCCCAACCATGAGTGGACGGCTTACCTTCCCGATTATATTGATGTGTCTCCCTTTATCGCCGGTGTTCTTACCATAGGCTTTATTTTCGGTGCTTATATGGCGGAAACATTCCGTGGCGCCATTATGGCCGTCGACCAAGGTGAGCTAGAAGCAGCAAAAGCTTACGGCATGAGCTCAACACTCGCGTTCAGACGTATTTTATTACCTCAGATGATACGCCACGCCTTACCAGGTTTTGGTAACAACTGGTTAGTGTTACTCAAAACAACGGCTTTGGTTTCTATCATTGGTCTTGAGGATATGGTTCGCGTGAGTTCTTTGGCGGCGGGTTCAACCAAGATGCCATTTACGTTTTACATGGCGGTATCCTTGATCTTCCTATTTTTTACTGCGGTCTCAACTGGTGTGCTAAAGCTGGTTGAACGCAAATTCAGTATTCATGTGAGGTAGAGATGGACTTTTCTCTGGTTATCGAAAGTTTGCCTATCTACCTAGATGGTTTGTGGACAACCGTCTGGCTGGTGACTGTTTCTTTGATCATCGGTCTGACATTGGCGATCCCGATGGCCATCGCAAGGAACAGCAAAAATTACTTGTTGATGGTCCCGACATGGTCATTCATCTACTTCTTTCGAGGCACACCATTATTGGTGCAGTTATTTTTGATTTACTACGGAATGGATCAGTTCTTTCCGGTCAAAGATACCCTTTGGGAGCACGCATGGTTCTGTGCATTGGTTGCTTTTGTATTTAATACATCGGCGTACACGGCAGAGATCATACGCGGAGCGATCAATGGATTACCGCAAGGGGAAGTCGAAGCAGCCAAAGCCTATGGGATGAGCCCATTTATGACCTATCGACGTATCATTTTACCGAGTGCACTACGCAGAGCGCTGCCAGCTTACAGTAATGAAGTCATCTTTATGCTGCATGGTTCAGCGGTGGCGGGTATTGTCACCATCATGGATTTGACCGGCGCAGCACGTTTAGTGAACTCGCGATACTATGCGCCATTTGAGTCCTTTTTGACGGCGGGTTTGTTCTACATGGCGTTGACCTTCATTATTTTATGGCTGTTTAAAAGGGCAGAAAAACGCTTTCTTGCCCATCTTAAGCCGCAAAGTTAGTTAACCGCAAAGTTAAGCTACCGCATAGTTAGTTAACCGCATAGTTAGTTACCGAGGTCTTTAAAATCAAAAGCGCAGTCAAACGACTGCGCTTTTTACTCTCTGGTACTTCACCTTTTGAGCTTACTTGAAGCTTGACCAAATTGGCGCATGGTCGGAAGGTTTTTCGATACCACGCAACTCATAGTCGATGCCAGCTTCAACACAATTAGCGGCGAGAGTCGGTGTGGCTAAAACCACGTCAATGCGCAGACCACGGTTATCATCAAAACCACGCGATCGATAGTCAAACCATGAAAATTGATCGTTCACATCAGGGTGCAATTGGCGGAAAGTGTCAACGAATCCCCAATCTAACAAAGTCGCTAGCCACTCACGTTCTTCTGGTTGGAATGAGCACTTACCCGTTTTAAGCCAGCGTTTTCTGTTGATTTCGCCAATGCCAATATCTAAATCAATTGGGCTGATGTTGATATCGCCCATCACGATCAGTTTTTCATCTTTCGAGTGGTGATCATTGAGATACTGCATCAGATCGGTATAGAACTGGCGTTTGTAAGGGAATTTGGTTTCGTGGCTAACGTTGTCGCCTTGTGGGAAATAACCATTCAGTACAGTCACGCTATCACCATGTTCATCTTTGAAAGTCGCCATGATCATGCGTTTTTGATGTTCTTCGTTATCGGTAGGGAAGCCCTTTTGAATTTTTTCAGGTTCCTGTTTACACAACATGGCGACACCGTAGTGCGCTTTTTGACCGTGGAAGTAAACCTTGTATCCCATGGCTTCTACCGCTTCTATCGGAAAAGCCTCGTCATGAACCTTGATCTCTTGCAAACCAATGACATCAGGTTGATGTTTATCAATGATAGCTTGTAGTTGATGCAGCCTTGCTCTTAATCCATTGATATTAAAGCTGATTACTTTCATGTGTTGAGACCTTTTCAAGTTTTATATTGTGATTTTGAGATATTAACACCACCAAACAGCATGGTATAGATTAAAGTGTTGAGCGACTGGTATAAAAGTGTTATTAATAATAATTATCAAAGCACTTTATTCGAGTCTTTGAGAAAAATTTAGATTTTAACAATAATTAAACAACGTTTGCTAAAGGGATGTAGTATGCGAACACTTTCCGTGCGATGGAAAATCACGGTATTGGCAGGTTGCTGTCTGCTGTTTACCTCACTCGCTCTAATCGGCTTTTCATTATACAACGCCATCAATAGTCAGAACTCCATTCGACAACTCAGTTCACAATCCGTGATTGAAAAGTCTCAAAACCTTCTTGAGGCAAGAGCTGAAATTAATGCCCGTGATGTCAAAGATTACTTCGATGAAGCGATTTATCGAGCCGAGATGCTGGTGGCTAACTCATTGTTCCAAAAGTCCAACACTGAAGAAAACTTTGGTTCTAGTGAAGAGTTGCGTTCAGCACTTGATCAAATGATTCATAAGGCAGTCCTTGAATTTCCTTCGATACAGGGCGCTTATTTGGTGTTTCAACCTGACCAGCTCGACGGTGAAGATACCAACTATATCGGCGCAGATTATGTTGGTTCTAATGATGTTGGGCAGTTTGCGACGTATTGGCGTATTGGTGATGACAGCGATGATGTCGAGCAGTTTATCTTATCAAAAGCAGAGCTGGATGATTCAGCCAGTGCCGAGAAGTTTTTCTGCCCACTAGTCAATAAAGAAGCGTGCGTCAGTACGCCGAAGTTCTATTTAGTAGATGGTGAACAGCAGTTAATGTCTTCACTAACGCTGCCCATTATCTCTGAGGGTGAGGCGATCGGTGTATTGGGTTTAGATCTACGTTTGACCGATCTGAGTACCACAGTGGCAGAGTCGGACGCGAACTTATTTAATGGTCGTGGTTACGTCAATATTATTAGTTTAGATGAAACGGTGATTGCTTCTGATGATGTTACCGTCACTGCGGGTAGTCGCTTCGTTAGCCCGGTATTAGACCAATCAACCATTACCGACCTTATGTTTGGCGGTAAACCTCAAGCGCATTGGAGCAGTGACGAACAGTGGTTGAGCGTGTTCAGTCCCGTGACGATTGCCAACCAAACTTGGGGTGTTTTCTTTGATATGCCAAGACAGGCGGTGTTAAAGGATGCGACGACCCTAGACAATATTATTTCTGAACAATTACGCCAAGGAACCAAGGTAGAAGTCTTTACCGGTGCAGGTTTTGTCCTTGCCGGACTTCTGGTCATTGCCTTTATGTCTGCACGTATTGTTAAACCGATTCAGTTGGTCGTCACTCGTCTTAAAGATATCGCGTCTGGTGAAGGGGATCTCACTCAGCGCCTAGAAGTTCGCTCACAAGATGAAATTGGTCAGTTGGCTGAACAATTCAATGCCTTCTTGTCTAAGCTACAGCATACCATTCAACAGGTCGTTGATAGTACGGCACAGATTGCGGCAACCGCGACGGAATCGAGTGCCAATGCCGTCAATACTCGAGAGAGCAGCGAGGCCCAGTTTAAAGAAGTGGATATGGTCGCTACTGCGTCGGAAGAGATGACTCAGACCGCAGCGCTTGTGGTACAAAATGCAGAAGTTGCGGTTCAAGCAGCGGATCAAGCCAACCACTCAGCGTCAAAAGGACAAGAGGTGGTTGAACTGTCCGCGTCAGAGATGGTGACATTGGTCAGTCAGATGAAATCCGCGGTGCCCGTGGTTGAAGAACTCGCGAAGAATAACAGCAATATCACCGAGATTTTGAGTGTTATTGAAGGCATTTCTGAACAAACCAATCTACTGGCACTGAATGCGGCGATTGAAGCTGCCCGAGCGGGTGAGCAAGGTCGTGGATTTGCCGTCGTGGCAGATGAAGTTAGAAAGTTAGCCAGCCGAACCCATGAATCAGTGGGCGAAATCCAGTTGGTGATTGAGCAGGTGGAGAAAGGCACACGAGATGTGGTTCATGCTATTCAGCACAGCTCAGAGCTTGCAGACTCTACTGCGACTCATGTCCAAGAAGCCGTGTTGTCATTGAGTAAGGTATTTGAATCTATTGCGTCGATTAATGACATGAATATGCAGATCGTAAAGGCTGCTCAGGAACAGCAATCTGTTTCATCTGAGGTTAACCAGAATGTGGCCAACATTCGTGAACTCAGCGGTGCTATTTTAGATAAAGCCGCCGATGCGGAGCGAATGGGCAAAGATATCGATCATTACTCAGTGCAACAACAAGAGTTGATGCGTCAGTTTAAAGTGTAAGCTCGTCACTGGTGCCAATGAAAAAGCTGAACCTTTAGGGGTTCAGCTTTTTTTCTAGGTCTTGCCTTACAATCGCGAGTGCTTTCAATGCAATGCTTGGCTCGATCTCATTAGTTTCTAACAGGTAGATAAGATCGACGGCGAGTTTGATCTCCTCTGGCGCATTGTCTAGCCCTGCTGAGTGAGCGTCTTTACTGGTATTTTTGTTGTCCACGGACAAACCCTTCCTGTTGTGCAATGGTTTCTTCAAGTTGATAGATGGCGTTACGGCAGCGATTGAGTCTTTGCTGAGCGATGACAACTTCATTGGCGCTTTCAAGATGTTGTTGATTTTGACTAGCGAGGTTCTCTTTATTGCGCACTAACTCACACAGTTTACGTTCCCACTCTCTATGTTGGGCAAGAGACTCTCTGAGTTCCAGCAGAGATTGGGTCGGCGAGGATGGCTGAGTATGCTCCCTGCTCGCGAGAAAGCGTTCTAATGCTTGGAGTTGGTTGACAAAGCGCTCCGCAAAGTAATCATTGCGCTCACTATTGGCAGAATGACCCAACTGTTGAAAATTGTCGTTGAGTTCTTTGACGTAGGGCAGCAGTTTTTCACTACGAGTAAAAAATAGCTGTTCGTCAAAGGGCAGAGCCGCGGGCTTAGCCGAACGATCGTATCGCTCCGCATTGGCGTGTAATGTTGATAGTTTCGCTTGCAGCTGAGCTCGATTCATCATCTAAAACCAGGCATCGAAGGCCAGTTTGATCGCAAGGACACTCACTACGCTAACAAAAATAGGTCGGATGAATTTAGCACCAAACCTTATCGCAGAGTGTGCGCCGATATAAGCGCCCGCCATCAAACAGACACCCATCGTTAGACCAAGAACCCAGTTGATATGACCCAGTAAGGCAAATGTCACTAAAGAGGTAAAGTTACTGGTGAAGTTCATCGCTTTGGCAAGACCGGAAGCGAGCAGAATATTCACCTTGTACAACGCCATTGAACTAACGGTCCAAAACGCGCCAGTTCCTGGACCTGCAACACCGTCATAAAAGCCAAGGGTAAAACCTTGTACGGACTGTTTTTTATTGAAATTCGGCATGCTTGAATTGATATCATGATTGGCATCGTTATGAGGGGAACGATGCCAGATGGTATAAATAGCGGTTGCTAAGATAATCAAAGGCAGTACTTTTTCCAGCCAGTCGGTGCTGATCATATCGACGACGAGCGTGCCGAATGTTGCCCCCAATAGTGTGGCAAGAAAAGCACGAAGCCAAAACTTTGGTTGAAATAAGCGTTTGCGGTAATAAGTTAACGCCGCGGTTGATGAAGCAAAAGTGGCCGCGAGTTTGTTGGTACCTAACGCGATATGAGGGGGTAATCCGAGAGAGAGAAGAGCCGGCACTGTTAACATGCCACCGCCGCCGGCGACTGCGTCGATAAATCCTGCAACAAAGGCGACAAGTGCCAATACCACTAACATGCCTGGTTCAATAAATTCCATCAATTCTCGCTTACTTTTCGCTGATCGTTTTGTTTTATTTGTTATTCTAATTTATAGATAATGACCATTTTAAATAATGGTTATCTTAAATGGCGGCAGGGAATCGAGCAGGGACTTACCATACCTTTTGGTGACGATTCGCCGATCGAGAATGTAGAGCTTCCCTGAGTCCTGTTCTTTCCGAAGTAAGCGACCTGCTGATTGTATCAGCTTTTTACTTGCCTCTGGAACCGTAATTTGCATAAAGGCATTGCCCCCCTTGCTTTCCACATACTCAGCATGGGCTTGTTCAATCGGAGAGGTCGGCACAGCAAATGGGATTTTGGTGATGATCAAATTCTCTAGCAACGCGCCGGGCAAATCGAGACCTTCCGAGAAGCTACCCGTTCCAAATAGAATACTGGTTTTACCGCATTGGGTGAGCGTCTTGTGCTTGTTAAGGATCTCGCTACGGGACGTTTCCCCTTGTACTTGCAAATGCCAACCTTTGAGGGCGAACTTACCTTTAAGGTTGTCCGCGACTTTGTTCATCTGCCAATAGGAGGCAAAGAGCACTAGGTTGCTCTTACCCTCTGCGATGAAATCGAGCATTTTTTCACACAATTCGTCGGTAAACTGCGGTGCTTGCGGTTCGTTGTTCATTTTAGGCACGATGAGTTCTCCCTGCGTTTGATAATCAAACGGAGAAGCAAGGGCTAGAAATTGCACCCCATCTTGTTCTTTTTGACTGATCCCTGCTTGGTGGCAGAAAAAAGAGAAAGAATTCAATGCTCGCATCGTAGCGGAAACTAATATCGCACCGACACAGCGTGACCAGAGTTGTTGGTCAAGCTGCCAACCGACCTCAAGAGGCGCGACGCTAACCACATGATCGTCCTCTCTTTCTGGGCTTTTTTCTATCCAACGGGCGAGTGGTGCGCCTTTGTCTTTCTGCACTACCGCCATTAAACGCCAGACAGCCGCTAAGTTATCGAAGCGTTGAATGTAAAAGCCTAATTCTGCTAATGCCGGCTCGGCTAAACGTGCGGCAATTTCTCCATCTTTCAGTCTTTCGGAGATTAGATCGGCGATTTTACCCGCAGCTTGTGCCCCTTTTTGTGATAATTGCTTCAGCGTCTTGGCTTGTAACTCTAACCACTCTGGCAGATCGCCATGTTCAAATCGACACACTTTTTCTTCAAAGGGTAGGCTAGAACAATACGTATTGACCTCAGAAAGAAGGGGAATTAATTGTTGAATTGCATCTTGTAATTCATTGCGAAAACGACCGACCCGCTTTTCATCAGCAAGCCCAGAAAGTTTACTTGCGGCTTGGTTAAGACGCTCAAGCCAAGCGGTCACACCTTTAAGACTTGCCGCTGCCGAGGCGTGATCTCTCGCCACTTGCGGAAGATGATGCGCTTCATCAAAAATAAACAGGGTGTTTTCCGGTTCAGGCAGAATAACGCCACCACCTAATTCGGCGTCCGCCATCACCAAGCTGTGGTTGGCAATGATGACATCGTTTTTATCTAGCTCCGAACGGGCTTTGGCAAAGGGGCACTGTCTATGTGCTGGTAAGCTGCTGTTACAGCTATGTTTTTCACTGACAACAGACTGCCAAATAGCATCGTCAATCGGCGTTGACCAAGAGTCTCTATCGCCACTCCATTTTCCAGAAGCAAGACTTCGATACATTTTATCTAATTGCTCGATGTCAGATTTTTTAGGTTTGCTTTCAAACATTGCCATCTGACCACCATCGGCACCACAGGCGACGGCAAGTTTTTCAGCACAGCAGTATCGTTGTCGACCTTTGGCGATAACGAAAGAAAAATTTTGGTCGGTAATCCGACGATAGAGCGGCAGATCTTTGTGAAGCAACTGTTCTTGAAGTGCAACCGTAGCGGTTGAAATAACGATCTTACGGTTGTTCTGAACGGCGACAGGGATGCTTGCCATTAGGTAAGAGAGGCTTTTGCCTATGCCGGTTCCGGCTTCCGCAACCATCATGCGCGTCGATTTATGATATTGCCCACATAAGGTTTTGGCAATTTCCGCGACTAAGTAGTTTTGCGCGCGACGGGGAACAAAGTTGTCCAACTGGTGCTGGAGGTTTTGGTAGCTGTGACGAATCGATTTTTGAATGTTAGTGGTAAGCATATAAGACCCTGATATCTGCGGTGGGCATGTTATCACATAAGGTATCTGACACGCATTTCTAATCACTTATCACTTTTAGTGTGTAAATTTGAACAACATCACAAAAATAAAATGAACTTAAATTTGCCCACCCTCTTAATAGGTATGCAGTGTGATAAATAACCGTAAACCTCTATTTATTTGGTTGTTTGTGTTTCAATCGGCATCTATGAAGTTAATGTTAAAAATAAAGTCCTATTAATCTGCTGATTACAGGATGGAATTTATTGATGGTTAGCCGTTTATGTGTTGCTGAGTGTTTTAATATTTGTTGCATAAATTGATGATTTGTCGGAGTTTTCGTACATTTTTTTATAAATTTTCACCTGTTTGACATTGAGTTATAACTTTTGCATTCTTGAAAATGAGATTTACGAGTGTTCAAATAACCAACGCAAGTAGTCGATAATGCTTTTCGTTTTGTTTGTTTTGGTTTTTTGTAATGCTTTATATAAAAAAGGGAACCTAAAAAGGAATTCCTAACTAAGAAAAGGCAGTGGATTATGATGAAGAAAACTCTCGTTGCGTTATCGGTGCTTGCTGCATCTAACTCAGCATTTGCGATTGAACTTTATAACAAAGATAAAGTGTCCGTTAACATGACCGGCGACGTTGAAGTGGTTTATTTAAAGCCATTAACTGACGGAGAAGATTTCCAACAAGAAATTCAAGATGCTGACTTTGGTTTTGATGTTCAATATATGGTGAACAACGAACTATCTGTTGGTGCGTATCTTGAATTCAGTGCGGATGAAGATGATGGTTCAAATGAAGGTAATGCTTACGTTGCTTTATATAGCCAATCATACGGTAGCATTAAATTTGGTCGTTTAGACACTGTACTTGATGATGCAGGTATTGGTGATGACTATCAATTTGGTATTTCTTCATTCTTCCAAAATGGGCACCCATACAATATGGATGAAGCCTTGCGTTATGACCTTGATACAGGGACTTTCTACGCAGCATTGGCTTTGGCACAAAATAAAGATGGCGATGTTGCTACCATGGGCGAAGACGGTCTTTGGGTTGACGGTAAAGTCGGTGCGCGTTTCGCAGACTTTGATCTAACAGCATTCTTTGGTGATCTGGATTCTGACGGCGCAATGATAGGTGGTGACCCAGTTGGCGACCAAACGGTTGTTGCGCTTGAAGCGCGCTATGGCGGTTTCGGAAACTTAGGTCTTGCTGCGGGTTATTATTATTCTGATGTCGATGGGGATCTTCCTGGACAAGGTAAGGCCGATACTTTTGGCTTAGCAGCTAACTACGCACTGAGTGATTGGTTGTTTGCAGCTGGGTATAGCTATTCAGATCAAGACATCGGTGGTGACTACAATGCTTGGTACTTAAATGCTGGCTACGGTATTGCACCCGCAACGACCATCTATGCCGAGGTCGGTGGTGATGACGCTGATGACTCACAAACGGGTTATGCGATTGGCATGTTAGTTGAGTTTTAATTAAACTTAACAATATGTTGCAAGGAAGCCACCTTGATACAAGGTGGCTTTTTTAGTTGGTATCTTAGATTTAGTTGGTATCTTGGGGAATATAACATGACCATTGATGGTGTATCTTTGTGTAATCCAATCGCGTTAAAGGCAGCGAGACTGGGTAAATGGATTGGTGTTGCCGCCGTGAGTGTTGCCGCTTTTTGTGTACAGGCAACAACAGTCACCCCTCTTAGAGGTGTTGATCTTCTGTTTGTGAATGGGGTTGAGACAGAAAGTTCTTCTGATGATCATCAAGTCGCGCAGGGACCAGTACAACTTGTAGTGAGAATGAATAAAAAAGTAGGGCGAGGCAGCAATGAAAGGCCCTACGTGTCGTCACCCTATATCATGACGTTGCAAGCCAGCGGTGAGGAAATCAAGATCAATCACCCAGTCGCAAGAAGCCGTATCGAGGCCGAGGCGGTGTTCAGAAAAGATGAGCCAGAGTGGCGTGTACTGCAAGATGGTAATACGGTTCAATATACGGTGACTAAGCTGGAAGGTAACTCGGGGCTATTTCCGTACTCTGATATGGAGGGCTTGCTTGAAGAATATAACAAAGAACATGCTCCTCAATGGGCGACAAGTGTGTCATCAGCTAATACTGACTCTCTAGCTACCGCCGCCGTTGTCCCTGTCGCCACTGCTTCTGCGGTAGCAACATCAACGACAGCCTCTAATCACGCGCTGGAGGTATCAACCGTATCAACAGTATCAACACCGAGTGATTCAGAAAATATTGATCAACTTAAAGCTTGGTATTTAAAATCGAGTGTAGAGGAGCGTAAAGCGTTTCGTCGTTGGATGATCGATCAAGAATAATTCCGGCAGTGCGCTTCATCGGATTGAAGCGAAAGCCGATGATAGGTTTAAACGGGATAACGAATCTAAGGCCACCGCAGAGTGGCCTTTTTGATGCCTATTATTGTGGTTCGTCGAGCACTAACCAATCAATATGGACACCCGCTTGCTCAAACATATCTTGGCTGAGAGAAATTTTATCGCCCCAACGAGACAAGAAATCTTCACTTTGCGCAGGGCAGTGGACGACAGAAATGCCAGTCTGAATGATTTTTGCCGCACAGTTTGGGCAAGGAAAATGAGTGACCCAAATATCACAGCCATCGAGATCTCGTTTAGCGAACAGGATCGCGTTTTCTTCGGCATGCAAGGTTTTTAGGTATTTAGTCTCACGCTCATCAATTTCGGCACTGTCTGAGATCCCATGTGGGTAACCATTGAAACCGACAGAAACGATACGGTTATTTTTCGTAATCACAGCCCCAACTTGTGTCGATGGATCTTTACTCCAAGAACCAACCAGTTCTGCCATCTGAATAAATCGTTTTGCCCACTTCGACGCCATATCCCCTCCGATATTGATGTTTTATGTGTAGTTAATCGCTTGAGTTTACAAAAGTTATTGCCATTAGACGAGAAGAAAATTGTAAGCTCACCCTAGCACCCTAGCACCCTAGCACCCTAGCACCCTAGCACCTAAATCCCTTTCATACCTCGCCACCATACTCTCATTCCCCAACAGCCCGCCTTGATGTATATAAAGCAACGTATGATCGGGGTGGTGAGATTGCCATTCTAGTAAGCATTGCCACATCATCGGATCGTAGAGTAGATCGAACTCTATATGCGTTTGTTGCTGGAGCTCCGTCCAAATTTCATAATCCGCTGGGTAAAGCTTGCCAAAGTGGTGCTTGTAGTCGAGCTCAAGAATGGTCGGTGTGTGGTCAAATTGCCCTAATTGGCGAAATTGAGTTTTTAAGTACTCTTTGCCACCCACGCATGGACAGGTGAGCACCTCAATCCCATTAGGCTGTAGGGTTTGCGCTAAAAATAGCGCCGTCGTTCCCGTGCCTGAAGGGAGCGCGACTTTGAGCGGCTTGCCCTCGTTATTTAGCCTCGCCCAGTCTAAAATTTCCGCGGCTAATAAATCGATACCGGGCTTGGCGATAGTGGAGCGACCACCTTCGGGTACAATCAAACACTCGGGATCTTGCCCATGAGTGGCTTCAATATAATCTTGAGGATGGGGAGCTTCTTTGCCCAGTAATTCGGTTAACGAGATGATCTCTGCCCCGAGTTCTAATGCTGTGCGATAGTTGCCGATTGGCTTTTTGTCTAACCAATGAGGTTTGTGATCCACATAAAAGGTCAACTTCCAGCCTTTAACACACGCCAGAGCGGCTAAAGCCGTTAAGGAGTTAGCTTGGGCAGAACCCCAACCAATCAAGCGAGTGACTTTAGGAGCCGGTTCGGTAAGCAAGCTGTAAAACTTACGCGCTTTATTGCCATTGAAGTGTCCGTGCAATAGGTCATCACGCTTTAAATAGAAACGTTGTCCATGAAAACAATGCTGGGTCACTGGGCTGTCTTTAAGGTTCACAACGGGTCATTCTTTGAGAAAAGAGGGGGATTCTACCGCTATCGTCAGTAAGAGACAATTAACGAATCACTTAACAAGTGGTATTGCGATTATTATTCGCTTGAGATTGAGATTGAGATTGAGATTGAAGGCGTTTAGCGTGAAAAAAATAAGGGCATTTTGACAATGCCCTTATTGGATAACTTAGTGCGCTCTCTGTTTGCGGCGTGTGGAGCTAGGCTTACCGGAACCTTGTTTACCTGCTCTTGGTTTGCCTGTGCCTTGTTTCCCAGAACTTTGTTTTCCAGAGCCTTGTTTTCCAGAGCTGTGTTTGCCTGGGCTTTGATTACCTTGTCCCGCTTTACCTTGATTAGGCTTATGGCTGTTCGCTTTGCCTTGTGCGGTGTTATTTCCGTTACGGCTTTGCGGGCTTGAATTTCCCTTGTTTTGTTGCTGCCCATCGGTACGGATATCCGGTTGACCTTTGGTGTGCTTAGTGGCAAAACGATTGGCGCCATGACGACCCGACTTTCTGCGTTGAGCCGGTGTTTGGGCTTGCAAGTCTTCAGCAGGAACTAAACAGCTTGCTTTATCACCAATCAGGTAGCTTTTACCCATGCTAGTCAAAGCTTCACGAATTAATGGCCAGTTTGCCGGATCGTGATAACGCAGTAGTGCTTTATGTAAACGGCGCTGGCGTTCGCCCTTGGCGACAGGAACATCTTCGCGTTTTTTGTACTTTACACGTTTTAACGGGTTGGTTTCTGAGTAATACATCGACGTTGCATTACACATCGGTGAAGGGTAGAAGTTTTGTACTTGATCGCATTCATAGTTGTTGCGTTTCAGCCACAGCGCGAGATTTAGCATGTCTTCATCTTCTGTACCCGGGTGAGCCGAGATAAAGTAGGGGATCAAGTACTGTTTCTTACCGGCTTGTTCGCTATATTTTTCAAACATCTCTTTAAAGCGATCATAGGCACCCATGCCCGGTTTCATCATCAGATCCAGTGGACCTTTTTCCGTGTGCTCTGGCGCAATTTTTAGATAGCCGCCGACGTGGTGAGTGACGAGTTCTTTCACGTACTCCGGAGATTCAATCGCAAGATCGTAACGAACACCCGAAGCAATCATGACCTTTTTAATGCCGTCCACTTTACGTGCCGCGCGATAGAGGTCGATGGTGTGCTTGTGATCGGTATTGAGTTTGTTACAGATCCCCGGGAAGACGCAAGATGGACGTCGACAGTTAATCTCTGCTTTTGGATCGGAGCAGCCAAGACGATACATGTTGGCGGTTGGACCACCAAGATCGGAAATCGTACCGGTAAAGCCCGGTACTTTGTCGCGAATTTCTTCTAACTCGTTCAGGATAGACTCTTGTGAACGGTTCTGAATAATACGCCCCTCATGTTCGGTAATGGAGCAGAACGAACAACCACCAAAGCAGCCACGCATGATATTGACCGAGGTTTTGATCATGTCATAAGCCGGGATCTTGGATTTTCCGTATTTTGGGTGCGGCACACGAGCAAAAGGTAAACCAAACACATAATCCATCTCTTCGGTGGTGAGTGGAATCGGCGCACGGTTGACCCATAACTCACGGTTGCCATGACGTTGGATTAATGCACGACCTGAATATGGGTTTGTCTCAAGATGCATCACACGGCTTGCATGAGCATAAAGAATACGGTCATTGTTCAGCTTTTCGAAAGGAGGTAAACGAACCGCAGTGCGCTCAGCATCATGGCGCGATGGTTGCACTGTGATAGGTGCCGCTTTTGGCTGCTCGACTTTGGTATCGCAGTTTTCTTCAACTTGATAAGGGTTAGTCGGAACAAAGGCTTTACCCGGTTTCTCAATTCTTGAGGAATCAATAATCGCAAAACCTTCTGGCTCATTGGCGAGGTTCACAGCAGTACCGCGAATATTGGTCAATGAGCTAATGCTTTCACCCTCAGCAAGACGGTGAGCGACGTCAACAAGTGCGCGTTCTGCGTTACCAAACAACAGAATATCGGCTTTGGCGTCGAGTAGTACGGAGCGACGCACTTTATCTGACCAATAATCATAATGCGCAATGCGGCGCAGACTGGCTTCAATACCACCCAACACAATCGGTGTTTCTTTGTAGGCTTCTCGGCAGCGCTGAGAGTAAACTAGCGTCGCTCGGTCAGGACGTTTGCCCCCTTCATTATTTGGGGTATAAGCATCGTCATGACGAAGTTTACGGTCGGCAGTATAGCGGTTGATCATGGAATCCATGTTGCCGGCTGTAATGCCAAAAAACAGGTTTGGCTGACCCAGCGTCATAAAGTCGTTTTTATTGCTCCAGTCAGGTTGGGCAATAATACCGACACGGAAGCCTTGCGCCTCCAAAAGACGACCAATAATCGCCATACCAAAACTAGGGTGATCCACATAAGCATCGCCAGTGACAATAATGATGTCGCAACTGTCCCAGCCTAATGCCTCCATCTCTTTTCTTGATGTTGGTAGAAAAGGCGCGACTCCAAAGCACTCCGCCCAGTGCTTTTTGTAGTCATAGATGGGGGTAATCGAATTGTGCATATTTTAACCTCTAGTTTTGACGGCGTGCATTATATACTTATGCCTCAGGCAAGTCACCTTGAGATCTTATCCCTTATATAGCGTGTGGTTAAACAAAAGTAGGTGTTAACAAGCTTAATTTACAACCGCGATTCACAAGCTAAATGTTCGCTAAACGTATAAGGGTAGGATATGATTGCTCGCTTCATAAACCAGATAGTATAGATAGACAATGACGTTCGCAGTTTTAACACTTTTTGCTCCTGCATTGACCACCACTTTACTGATTTTGACGCTGATCTTGGCGAAAGGGGAAATTTGTCCGGGTCAAAGAGGACGTATTCACCGCCTACTGCCCGCACTGGCTGTTTTATGGTTGGCGGTTGCTTCATTGAAGATAGAAGCGTTTATGGTGGTATTTGCGATTGTTTATTTCTATTCACGAGTAAGCAAAGAGAAAACTCGTGACAAAGGTCCTTTCTGGTTGCTCCATTTAGCGAATGGTTTAAGCCTTTCTTTTGCCGCTATTATTGTTGTTCAGCAGCCTTCAGTATCGCTATCGGTCTTTGTCGCTATCAGTGGTTTGCTGATTGGCTTAGCCATGAGCAGTCTGTTTTTGGTGGTCGCCAAGTCGAGACTGCAAGCCTTTCATCGCATTTTACCGGTTGTGGGGGTTGTCGTATCCATGTTTTGTGTGGTCGCACTCGCATGGAATTTGTCATCTTGGGATGATGCATTCATTGAGTCTAGTTTAAGCCTTATCGTCGTTTCGATAGTATTGTTATTTGTCGGCATTGGCTTTTGGTGCTGGCCTTTGATTAAGCATACTCCAGCTAAGCCGTTAGGCACTGCACTTGGACTACTTGCTTTAATCGGTGCAACAGCGCCGATGTTATCTCTGTTTTGGCATCAATGATCCAAATCTAAACGGTGATTTGTTAGCCAAGTCACTACCTATTTAGGCGAATAGAGCTAACATTATAAAAGCGCCAAGTTTTGAACTGGGTGGATGCGGTTTGGTAACGCTTAAGGTGTTTAGTTTTGCTTAGAGAGGTGTGGCGATGGATCTTAGTAATGTAAACCATTTTGATAGTTCAATTTTGCTCGGGATATTGAATGAGAAACTTCGTTTGGAGTGTGACTCTTTCGAAGAATTGGCAAGTCGATATGAGATGGATGTGGAGAATGTAGTCGGCAAACTTGATGGTCTTGGCTACCAGTATGATCCGCTTACGAATCAATTCAAAGCGCTTCGATAGAGTTGAACGGGTTTAGTTAAAGCGAGTGGCTTTTGAACCGAAAGACCCACCATAATTAAGGCATACCGAGTCATCAGTATGCCTTTTTGATTGGTTCAATCGCAGCAATGTTCAAATGGTTTACGTCTTGCAAGCTATGCACAGCATACAACCTATCCGCAGCATACAACCTATCCGCAGTATATAGCCTAGCCGCAGCATTTTTTGTATTTCTTACCACTTCCACATGGGCAGGGATCGTTACGTTGTACTTTTAGCGAATGTTTCGGGAGCGGTTTAGGCGCTATGCTATCGTCAATCACACCGTCGACGTAATACCATTGCTGGTTTTCAAACAAGAACCGTGAACGTTCAGCGAGGGTATATTCCATCCCATCTTCATGCAGAGTTGCTTGAAAGGTAACAAAGCCTTCGCTGTCTGTCTCTCCGGCTTCGCTACTAATAACCGATAAACCTTTCCAATCACTGTGGATTGATTCTGCAATAGCCTGACGGTCAGCTTCGGCGTTGCAGCTTGGATGATAGGTATTGACGACAAAGTCGACATCTCTACAGCAGTGTGCGCTGTAGCGGGCTCTCATAAGCTGTTCAGGTTTGGTTGCCTTACTTGGATCTTGATGGATCGGTTGGCAACATTGACGATATTCTTGAGAACTCCCGCAGTAACATAGAGTCATAGTTACTCCATTCTGCTAATTTGATCGGGTTCGATAGTCAACAGATCTTCTGTCCACTTAATCGAGGCGTCATAGTGCTTGGCTAACTGCTCATCGTTAAGTTTCAGCTTATTGCACAGCCCTGAAACCTTGTCCCATTCCGCTACTTCATAGGCTTTAACTAAGGAAAGCATATGCCCTAACTTGCCTTGACCTGTCACAAGTGCCACCTTAACCAAGCTATTGATCGGCATTTTCTCGACCAATTCAATCAATGGCTGATCAAATAGCGAATCGAGTAGGGAGAACATCCCGGTTAAGAAACCAAGTCCATCATCGATACTTCGGTCGATATCGTTGACAAGCAGTTGGCAAAATCTCGCTCGCTGGATTGAGAGATTATAAAGGGTATCAGGCTTATCATCTTGCGTTGATGTGATCGCAACTAGAGAGATAAATTTTCGTACTCTGTCTTCGCCAAGATAAATAAAAGCTTGTTTAAACGAGGTGATCTCGGAACGAATCAGATACGATGAATTAACAAAAGTCAGCAGTTTATACGACAGGGTAACGTCGATGGAGATAAGCCGTTCAAGCTCATCGTAGTCGAGTTCTGTTTTTGAGATCTCTTTGACCAATTGAATTACGGTCAAAAAAGACGGCTTTATCTGCTTGCGTCGAATCAGTTGTGGTTTGCTAAAGAAGTAACCTTGGAATTTACTAAAGCCCATCTCTTTGGCTTGTTCAAATTCCTCATGGGTTTCCACTTTTTCTGCTAAGAACTCGATATCGTACGGCGCGAGGCGTTGAATAAGCTTTTGCGCTTTTTGCAGTGAGTAGAGGCGAATATCGATCTTAATGATCGATGTGTACGCTAAGAACGGCAGCCACTCTTTTTTGGGGATAAAGTCATCCAGTGCGATGGTATAGCCTGCGTGGTGCATTTTACGCACAGCTTGCAGCAACTCTTGAGTCGGTTCGCAGGTTTCCAAGATCTCTATCACTAGATTGTCTTTTGGAAAGAGAGTTGGAACCAAATTCACTAAACTTTGGTAAGGAAAATTAACAAAAGCCAACTTATCCCCAATCGTTGAGTAATGAGTCGCGAGAAAGTGTTCGGATAGTAGTCGGTTAGTCGCTAGCTCAGGATCGATGTCTGGGAAAGTATTGTTTGGACCGTCTCTAAATAGCAGTTCGTATCCGACGGTATTCTGCTCGCGGTTTAGAATCGGTTGTCTAGCTATATATGAGTATTTCAAATCGGGCATCGTGCTCTCAAAAACTTAGCTATCATGTTATCGCTATATGGGGCTCCTTGACCAACAGTGTCGTTCTGTTTTGTGCGCAGAAGCCTACGTTTAAGCGAAATTTCTTACTTGTAAATCCTGTTTATCTGGATAGCAGACTAGAACAGAGCCTTGGTGATACCAATCACCAAGCACAATGCGTTGCATATCGCGACCATTGGCTTGGAACTCATGGATATCGGGTCGATGGGTATGACCGTGAATCAAAAGCGTAACATCAGCTTGGATCATCACGTTCTCTACTTCACTCTGGGTGACATCCATAATCTCAAGTGACTTGCTTCCTTTGTCATGCCTGATATCGGTTTGAACCTTCTGAACTATACGTTTTCTAATAAAAAATGGAAGTGTCTTGAATAGCTTTTGAATCCAAGAGGTATGCACTTTAGCTCTAAATTGCTGATATTTTATATCCTCAATACAGAGTGTATCCCCGTGCATAATTAACACCGGCTTTCCGTAGAGGTCAATCACTGTGTGCTCATCGAGCAGTGTAACCCCTGTCTTTTTACAGAACTTCTTGCCCAATAAAAAGTCGCGATTCCCTTGAATAAAGTAGCAAGGCACGCCTTTCTGGGTCAGGGTGGAAAATTCGTCTCGAATCTGTTGCGCAAACTCACTTGGGTCGTCGTCACCAATCCAGAACTCAAACAGATCACCTAATACATACAATGCATCGGCATCAATTGCTTCTTGACGCATAAAACGAACAAAACAATCTGTTGTCTTTGGCAGAGAAGGGGATAGGTGGAGGTCGGAAATAAACAGTGTTGCCATAATACTCACTAATTGGGAGGGCGAACCCTCCCGATATTACTTATTTGCTATTACTAACGGCTTGCTATTACTAACGACTTATTACTCGCTAATCGTTGTGCCAGTAATCATCACTTCTTCAAGAGGCACGTCTTGGTGCATACCCATAGAACCTGTGCTAACCGTTTTAATCTTGTTAACGATATCCAGGCCTTCAATGACTTCACCAAATACACAATAACCCCAACCGTCTAGGCTTTCTGAACGAAAATCTAGGAAAGTGTTGTCGTTAACATTGATAAAGAACTGTGAGCTTGCAGAATGCGGTTCCATAGTACGAGCCATGGCAAGTGTACCGATTTTATTGCTCAGACCGTTGTTAGCTTCATTTTTGATAGGTGCGCGGGTTGCTTTCTCTTTTAGACCAGAAGTCATACCGCCACCTTGGATCATAAAGCCATCGATCACGCGGTGAAACAGAGTGTTATCGTAGAAACCGTCTTTACAATACTGTAGAAAGTTTGCACTTGTTTCAGGTGCTTTTTCTTCGTTTAGTTGAATTTTGATATCACCGAAATTCGTGTGAAGAGTGATCATGATGAATTCCTATTCCATGTTTTGCTGTTTAAGACCACAGAGTTTAGCGTAACTCGCATCACAAGCAAACGATGAAACGGAGATATATTTGATTAAAGATGAGTTTTTGTACAGTTTGGTTTGCCAATTTGATCCATCTTGGCAAGGATTAGATAAAGCGACGGTTATTGTTTTAATTCTTAGGCGGTTCTCGCTATAATCGCCACTCATTTGTAAACCGGAATTATTTAGATAGCGATCATGTTAAAAATATACAACACACTGACAAGACAAAAAGAGGAATTCAAACCTATTCATGCTGGTAAAGTCGGCATGTATGTCTGTGGAGTCACTATTTACGATCTCTGTCATATTGGTCACGGTCGTACTTTTGTGTCGTTTGATGTTGTCTCACGTTACCTACGCTATGTAGGTTATGACTTGACCTTTGTGCGCAACATTACCGATATTGACGATAAAATTATCAAACGCGCCAATGAAAATGGTGAAGCTTGCGAAGCGTTAACAGAGCGCCTTATTGGCGAAATGCATACAGATTTTGATGCGCTGAATATGAAGCGTCCAGATGTTGAGCCTCGCGCGACGGAATTTATTGCTGAGATCATTGCTCTGGTAGAGAAACTGATTGAGCGTGGCTTTGCTTACGTTGCGGATAACGGTGACGTTATGTTTGAAGTGCGTAAATTTGACGACTATGGCAAGCTTTCTAAGCAGGATCTTGATCAATTGCAAGCGGGTGCACGCGTCGATATTGAAAGCGCTAAGCGCAGCCCACTGGACTTCGTTCTTTGGAAAATGTCAAAACCGGGAGAGCCAACATGGGAATCTCCATGGGGCGCAGGTCGCCCAGGTTGGCACATTGAATGCTCGGCCATGAATTCATCTATCTTAGGTGATCACTTCGATATTCACGGTGGTGGTTCGGATCTGCAGTTCCCACACCATGAAAATGAAATTGCGCAATCTTGCTGCGCTCACGATACCCAATATGTCAACACTTGGATGCACAGCGGTATGGTGATGGTCGATAAAGAGAAGATGTCTAAGTCTCTAGGCAATTTCTTTACTATCCGTGATGTATTGAACCATTACGACGCCGAAACAGTGCGCTACTTCTTAATGTCTGGGCACTATCGTAGTCAGCTAAACTACAGTGAAGAGAATCTAGACCAAGCAAGAGCGGGTCTAGAACGTCTCTATACTTCTCTGCGCGGACTGGATGCGCATGCTGAACCGACAACGCATGGTGAAGAGTATGTGACTCGTTTCACTACGGCGATGAATGATGACTTTAACACTCCAGAAGCTTACTCAGTACTGTTTGATATGGCGCGAGAAATTAACCGTCTGAAAACCGTGGATGTTGTGCAAGCGAGCCAACTTGGCGCATTGATGCGCGAGCTAGCGGATGTGATTGGTATTCTGCATCAAGACCCTGATGCGTTCCTTAAAGGTGATGCAGGCAACAACGATGAAGTCGCTGAAATCGAAGCGCTGATTAAGTTACGCAATGACTCTCGTGCCAGTAAAGACTGGGCGAATGCCGATATGGCACGTGATAAGTTAACTGAGATGGGCATCGTACTTGAAGATGGTCCAGAAGGGACAACTTGGCGTCGTAAATAACGTGTGTTTTTGACTGAATAAGCCCTTGTTACAAGGGCTTATTTTTATGTTCAAACCGTATAAATAACAGTTTTATTAATAAGTTATTCGTTACTTAATAGAGCTGGTTCTATTCAAATTTAATTATGTGGTGATCCGTTTTGGCTCAGATGTATTTTTATTACTCTGCAATGAATGCAGGTAAGTCGACCACCCTGTTGCAATCTTCATTCAATTATCGAGAGCGCGGAATGACACCGGTCATTTTTACCGCTGCCTTGGATGATCGTTATGGTGTGGGTAAAGTAAGTTCTCGAATTGGTCTTAGCGCTGAAGCGGAACTGTTTCATCAACAAACCGATTTGTTTGAGCATATCAAAGCCCTTCACCAACAAACGCCAAGACACTGCATCTTAGTGGATGAATGCCAGTTCTTATCTAAAGAGCAGGTGTATCAATTGACGGAAGTGGTTGATAAGTTGCGTATTCCTGTACTGTGTTATGGGTTGAGAACCGACTTTTTAGGTGAACTGTTTGAAGGCAGTAAGCACCTACTTGCTTGGGCAGATAAGTTAATTGAGTTGAAAACCGTTTGTCATTGTGGTCGTAAAGCCAATATGGTCATTCGTACCGATGAACACGGCAAAGCGATCGCTCAGGGTGATCAAGTGGCGATTGGTGGCAACGACAGATATGTGTCGGTCTGTCGTCAGCATTACAAAGAAGCTTTGGATCAGTAAATTCACTGCAGTCACAGTAAAAAAAGAGGTCATTGACCTCTTTTTTCGTTTTCAGCCCTAAACCACCGATTTCAGTCGCTGGTTATTATTGAAAGGGCAGTAGCTTTGTTTGAAGGGAAGTATTGTTTACAGGGAGCATTGTTTAAGGGGAGCATTGTTTAAAGGGAAGTTTTGCAGTCTAAAGCGCGTCAAGCGTATGTTGATACTTAAACACATAACCTAGGCGTTCTGCTCGTTCACTTGAGATGGTTTTATTGGGGACCGAATTGACGTGGTTGAGTGAGGTATCCAAACCCGCAGAACGCAGCGCAGCGCGGTAGAAACTTGCCTTGTCGCAAGTTTTTGGCGTGGTTGCATTGATCACTTGAGCGCTGACGTTTTCTAAAGCGAATAGCGTGATGCCAATAGCGTCATCAAGATGCAGCATATTCGCGGCGGCTTGGTCACTCACTGAGCTGAGTTTTGCCGCAAAACGTGACGGATGACGAAGTGGTCCAAATAGACCGCTACAGCGAATAATCGCGTAGTCAAGCGTTGAGTTCCTGACCGCTTCTTCCGCAGTGAGTAGAATCACCGATTTATCATTAAATGCTGGATTTTCGATGGCGATCGGCAGCTTAGCCATATCTTCAGTCATGATCTCACCTTGCTCTGGATAGACCGCTGAAGAGCTTATCATGACAAGCTTTTTTACCTTTGCCTGTTTCGCGATCTGTGTGAGGGTTTGCCAGTGCTTCGGATAGCCGTCGCCTGCCCCTTTTCTGAAGCCAGGTGGGAAACAACCAATAATAGCGGTAATGCCTAAATTTTCGATATCTAAACTGGTTTGCTTTATGGCGAGTTCAGTGTCTTGCTTGGCAAGATCGAGTGAAAAGCCATTGATTCCGTGTTCTACTAATGCCGTTACACCAGACTCTAGTGTTCGAGTGGCTGTGACTTTATATCCCTGCTGCATTAGCGCTTTTGCTAATGGCATACCCAACCAACCAGCACCGACGATGAGAATATGTGATTGTTCCATAGGGCACTCCTTGTGCGACACGGATTGAAAGTTGCTGAACTTTTCTGTGAGGTTGAATCTATTATTGAGAAAAGATTATTTTTCTGCAACTCAGCAGATGCACTAGCGTGTTAAGAATTGAATGTCGGGCTAGGAGTTAGGGCAGAGGTCAAGGATGATATGTGATATGACCCCTTAAAAGTAGACAACCCACACCCGCAGAGGTGTGGGTAGGTAACTGTTATACCGAGGCGGATAAGATTCTAAGGATCTTGTCAGCGTGCTCGGCGACTTCTATGCCTTCGTCAGTCAGATAGCCACCGTCGGGAAGGGTACATAGCTTTTTATTGTAAAGAGCGGCAATCGCTTGTCGCGTCTCCTCGCTGGCATCGTTGTGAACCTTGATGCCAGTTGCTGCACTGCTAAGGTCAAACTGCATTAGCAAGTTCATTTGTGCGAGAAGCTCTGGTGTGAATTTCATAGGCGTACCTTTCGTTTCTGAGTTTCCTTCAACATAGTGTGGAATAGAGGGGAAGACAATCTCCAACGGTGCAAATTGCTACTCAAGACAAAATTCTGACATCAGAGCGTTTTTAATAAGCGATAAATGATTGAAAATTAGACAAATAAATTGAAACTATTATATTTTGTCACGACTTTTGCATATATAATGGCACGGCTATCGAAGCGGCAACGAACATCGTGCAACATTCGGCTAAAGATGTTGGTTCGATAAAGATAAGATTGGAGTTCAAGGAGTAAACATGCTTTCACTTAAACATGTGATTTTGGTTATTAGTACCATGACGCTATTTTCATGCGCCAGTACTTCAGAGCCTGAGACTCAGCCAGAAAGCAGCGTTGTACAGAAAGATGTTGTCGCAAATCGCGAATATCAGGCGATCACAGAAACTCATCAGCATTGGTCACAAACCCTTGAGGGGGCAGGTGACCTTGAACTCTATGCACCTGAAAACTACAGAGAGATGATGTCGGTTTGGAAAAACGCTCACGGACACTTTCTTGATATCCGCAAAGATCCCAGTCAGTTGAATCGTAAGCATTCCATGTTTTCCAGTGAAACTTATGCGGTGGCGTTCCGCGATCGTATTAATACCGTCGAACATCACTACAAAGCGATTCTCAAGCTAAAGCAACAAGCTGATCAAGTATTAGCGCCGGCAATGGTGGAGTACGCTTATCTAGAGCAGTTGGAGGCGAGTCAGTATTTTAAATATGCGATGAGTAGCCTCACGGAAGAGTACCAACGGCTATTTGAATACTTAGTGATTGCTGAGGAAGACAGAGCCAAACAAGAACAGACTCTGTGGTTAGGTCGTGCGAATGCGCTGGAAGTGAGAGTGATTGACACCATTTACGTTGCGCCTTTGGTACAGCGATTAGAGCAGTTAGAGCTGGAAGATTATCATCGTTTGGCACCGATAACTTATGCCAATGTGACTCATGATATTGAAGAGTTAGGACAGTTTGTTAGCCAGAAACCTCGAGCGTTTGAAGAGATCAAACACCAAGCGGCTCGTATACGCTTTCAAACTCGTCGCTTAGAAGTGGTCGCGAAACAGGTGAAACAACTGTCGAGTGTGAGTAAAGGTCAGTTCGAACCCATCGTATTGGAGATGGAAGCGCGCCTACATAAGATTTCCGCTAATCTGAAAGGTGAAGATTATCGTGACCACGATTTTGCGACACATTCTGAATGGATTGTGCACGACATTGATAGGTTAAAACAAGATGGTCGCGTCGATACTTTGTTGACGGAAAATCAACGTTTAAAGCAACAAATTGCTTTGCTAGAACAGCAACTTGCTCATTCTAAGACGTTTAGCCTCGACGCAAGTGCTTCGGCGCTGAATAATGATGAAATTGAGGCTCTGAAAAAATTGGTGTCTTCGATGCAAGCTTCGCAACTGACGCAAGAGCCACAGTCTATACAAGATCCACAACCTATTCAGCAGCCTGAATCTATTCAAGAGTAAGGCTCACAATCCGCACAAGGATCAATCGAGCAGTCGGTTAACCTTGAGCGCTGCAAACCATCAACCCACCAGATTACGGTGGGTTTGTTTTATCTGGATCAAATATCTGACGGTGTTGCTATCTCAGCAACACTCCCAGTTCTCAGTGAAGGCAAGCGCAGTCAAAGTCGAGTCAGTTAACCGATAAACTCGCCAGCCTCGGTAGTGTTTGCTCACTCCCGCACAATGCGTCTTGTTCCGGTCTTTTAGCTTGAATTTCTTCGGGATCGCATATCAGCCAATTCTTAGCTTCATCATCGATGAAATATCGTGATTCCATTGCTGTATTCGCATAATTCATAGCCCACTCCTTGTGACGTGTCATGTTCACCTATCCACACACTAGTCGCCGCCTATGACACTAATATGAAATTGGATGTATTCCATTGCGTGCGAGTTGCCTTGCCTCGTGGACGGTATTGATAAGTATATGAGTTAACTTTAGTTTAGTTATCCACATTTATTGTGGATAACCTAGTTTAAACTCCGTGCGTAACGAACTTGTCAATAGGTTTTGCTCACTCAGACTGGTATTTTTTCGGGTTATGCGTAATTTTCTTGATGGTAAAATCTGTGTGTTGACGACCAACAAGAGACACGCGTTAGCGGCGCTGAACATCACCACCTAGATGATCAACATGCTATGTGATAGCAGTAATAGGGTTAGGTCCAGTGAGGATTTTACGGGTCATTTTAGCTTATGACTTTTGTATGGGTTGCAGCAATTTTAATCGATTACGATGCAAAGCGGCGTCCAATAGAACGGGCGACACTTGATTACATTTTAGTAACAATATTGTTATTTATCGGTCTGTTTTGGCGGTCATTTATTTCGAAAATCGTACAGTAACGGGCGCCCTAGGTTGAAAAATTGTTAATTTGGCACATAATTTTAAAGGTCTTATTTCTTCATTTCTGTTAATAATTTTTCACATCGATATTTAATTAAATACAACTCAGGATGACCTCAAAGAATGGTTGAATAATAAGGCTTGAAACGTCGGAAGTGTTTGAATCGAGAGCAGAGTTTGGTTTAGCATTTTCACTATAAAACAGAATTTGAGTGACGAGCCAACCGCTGGTCAAAAAAATTTTAGCGATTACAAAATAGGCAAATGTATGAGTGATGTTAAAAAAGTGGATGATGCTGGACAGCACAGCATGGAATGGAAGTCATTTTTTATTATCTGCGCGGTATTTTTCCCACTGCTGGCGGTGGCCATTGTCGGTGGTTACGGCTTTATCGTTTGGATGCTACAGGTATTTTTCTTGGGTCCTCCGGGTGCACACGGTTAAACACACAGCATAAACAGATATAACGATTTGAGAGATTAAGACATGAAATCCTTTTTAATTAAACTTTGGCGCACCATCAGTCGCCCAGCAGTGCACATCAGTTTAGGTGTACTCACCGCAGGTGGCTTTATTGGCGGCATTATCTTTTGGGGCGGCTTTAACACCGCACTCGAAGTAACGAATACCGAAGAGTTTTGTATTAGCTGCCACACCATGAGTGAAAATGTTTACGTTGAACTGCAAGAAACGGTTCACTGGAAAAACACCTCGGGTGTTCGTGCGACGTGCCCAGACTGTCACGTGCCTCACAACTGGACAGACAAAATTGCTCGTAAGATGCAGGCATCGAAAGAAGTGTTTGCTCAAGTGTTTGGCGATCTTGATACCCCAGAAAAGTTTGAGGCTCGTCGTCTTGAGCTAGCGCGTCATGAATGGGACCGTTTCTCTGCAAATGGCTCTCTTGAATGTAAAAACTGCCACAACTATGACTCGATGGACTTTGAAAACATGTCACCAACGGCTCGCATACAGATGACGTCGGCAGCCGAGCGTGATCAGAGCTGTGTTGACTGTCACAAAGGTATCGCTCACCACCTGCCAAAAGATATGGCAGCCGCGAGCGGTATTGTGGGTGACTTAGAGCAGATCGCCAACAGCACCTCTTACTCGACAGGCAACAAAGTGGTGTCTGTACGTCACTTACCTCTTTATACCGATGCAACGGCCACAACCGAGGTAGGTCTTCTAAGCCCAGCTAGCCAAGTTCAAGTGCTAGAAGTGAAAGACGATATGGTGAAAGTAGAGATTGATGGCTGGCGTAAAGCCAAAGGCTATGGTCGCGTCATCCAAGAAGATTTTGGTATGAACATTTCGACTGCAATCTTGAACAAAGAAGTGTCACAAAGCGCCGACGTTGTTGTGGGTGAAAAGAAAGAAGATGAGCTAACTGGTCTACCTTGGGAAAAAGTGGCGGTCAATCTTTGGATGAAACAAGAATCTATGGTGTCTGACTTTAATCCTATTTGGGATGCCGCTGGTGAAGCGTATAAGACCAACTGTTCTACCTGTCACACACAACCTGATGAAGCACACTTCAGTGCCAATGGTTGGGTAGGCATGCTTGACGGTATGATCGCCTTTGTAAACTTCGATACCGATACAGAAGCCTTGGTATTGAAATATCTTCAAAAGCACTCTTCAGATTTTTCTGAAGGTCACCACTAATCAGACGTCAATTGGAGCAACATAATGGCAATAACAAGAAGAAGCTTTCTTAAAGGTACAGCCGGTGCAGGTGTCGCCTCTCTAGTTGGCCCAAGTCTATTGGTTTCTGCGTCAGCGAAAGCGGCAGAGACGGATGGCGTTTGGAAAGTATCGGGTTCACACTGGGGCGCATTCCGTGCTCGAGTGTGGGCTGGCAAAGTTCAAGAAATTAAACCGCTGGAAGTGGATAAATATCCAACGGATATGCTCAATGGTATCAAAGGTATCATTTACAGCCCATCAAGGGTGCGTTACCCGATGGTTCGTCTTGACTGGCTTAAAAAGCACAAGTACGCAGCAGAGACTCGCGGTAACAACCGTTTTGTTCGTGTCACTTGGGATGAGGCACTGGATCTTTTTTACCGTGAGTTAGAGCGTGTTCAAAAAGATTACGGTCCATACGCATTGCATGCGGGTCAAACCGGTTGGCGTCAAACGGGACAAATGCATAGCTGTAACAACCATATGCAGCGTGCTATCGGTATGCACGGCTATTCAGTTAAGAAAGTGGGTGACTACTCAACAGGTGCGGGTCAAACGATCCTGCCTTACGTTCTAGGCTCAACCGAAGTGTATGCACAGGGCACCTCTTGGGAATTGATTCTTGAGAATAGTGACAACATTATTCTTTGGGCAAACGACCCTGTGAAGAACCTTCAGGTGGGTTGGACTTGTGAAACTCATGAATCTTTTGAGTACCTTGAGCAGCTGAAACAGAAAGTGGCCGACAAAGAGATCAACGTTATCTCTGTTGATCCCGTCAAGAACAAGACGCAACGTTACCTAGAAAACGATCATATCTATGTAAACCCGCAGTCTGACGTGGCGTTTATGTTGGGTCTTGCACACACGCTTTACACGGAAGATCTCTACGATAAGAAGTTTATCGATACCTACTGCTTAGGTTTTGAAGATTTTGTCAACTATGTCACGGGCAAAACCAAAGACAAGGTTGAGAAGACGCCAGAGTGGGCAGCCGACATCTGTGGCGTATCAGCCGATAAGATCCGCGAGTTCGCTCGCATGTTGGTGAATGGTCGTACTCAGCTACTGTTCGGCTGGTGTATTCAGCGTCAAGAGCATGGTGAGCAACCTTACTGGATGGGCGCGGTTCTTGCGGCAATGATTGGTCAAATCGGTCTGCCTGGTGGTGGTGTTTCTTATGGTCACCACTATTCAGGTATTGGTGTACCGTCAACGGGTTTCGCTAAGCCGGGTTCATTCCCGCTTAACTTAGATCAAGGTCAAACGCCTAAATACACTAACCAAGACTTCAAGGGCTACAGTCGTGTGATTCCTGTTGCTCGTTGGGTAGACTCGCTACTCGAGCCGGGCAAGGTCATTAATGCCAACGGCGCGAAAGTGACGTTGCCAGATATTAAGATGATGGTATTCAGTGGTAATAACCCTTGGCACCATCACCAAGATCGTAACCGTATGAAGAAAGCATTTAGACATCTTCATACAGTCGTTGCGATTGACTTTGCATGGACGGCAACCTGTCGTCACGCAGATATTGTACTGCCTGCTTGTACTCAGTTTGAACGTAATGATATTGATGGTTACGGCGCGTATTCTGGTCGAGGTCTACTCGCAATGCATAAGCTTGTCGACCCGCTGTTCCAGTCGAAGACCGACTTTGAGATCATGACAGAACTGACTCGCCGCTGGGGACGTTCAGAAGACTACACCCGCGGTATGACCGAAATGGAATGGGTCAAGAGTCTCTATGATGACTGCCGTGCTGCAAACAAAGGCAAATTTGATATGCCAGAGTTTGACGAGTTTTGGGAGCAAGGCTTGCTAGACTTTGGCAAAGGTAAACCATGGACTCGTCATGCAGCGTTCCGTGAAGATCCTGAGATCAATGCCTTGGGTACGCCGTCTGGCTTTATTGAAATCACCAGTCGTACTATTGGTAAAATGGGCTACAAGCACTGTCAGGAACACCCAATGTGGTTTGAGAAGACCGAGCGCTCTCACGGTGGTCCGGGTTCTGAAAAACACCCATACTGGCTGCAATCTTGTCACCCTGATAAGCGCCTGCACTCGCAGATGTGTGAGTCGGAAGAGTTCCGTGCCACGTATGCGGTACAAGGTCGTGAGCCGATTTACATCAACCCAACGGATGCCAAGTCAAAAGGCATCAAAGATGGCGACTTGGTACGCGTATTCAATGATCGCGGTCAGTTGCTAGCGGGTGCGGTAGTCACTGATAGCTATGCGCCGGGTGTGGTGCGTATTGAAGAGGGAGCTTGGTACGGTCCTCTGAACGAAAAGATTGGTGCTATCGATACTTACGGCGATCCAAATACGTTAACCATGGATATTGGTTCTTCTGAATTAGCGCAAGCAACGTCGGCAAACACTTGCTTAGTTGATTTTGAGAAATTCGTTGGTGAAGCGCCACCTGTAACAGCATTTGGTGGTCCAATTGAAGTCTCGTAGAGCCGTTTGATAGAGCAATAGTTCGACTTTACGCACAAAACCCATCCGCTAAGGATGGGTTTTTTTATTGGCTGTCTATAATTGAGGTATAAGCAACGTATTGTAGATAAAGGGAAATGAACGAATATATTTCTGTTTCTCAAGACATAGAGGCGATTGCCGTTAATGCCAATATTCAGGTCAGTGTTCGATATGAACAACTCTATTTTGAATATGCGGGCGTGAGTCTTGAACCCGTACCGGACAGAACACCACTTGTTCGTTTCGAAAACCAACTTGAGCTTACCGCAACTGTGTTGGGTGATGGCTTTCAGCAACCCAATCTTTTTTCCGGTCGCCCTGAGCAACTCGAAGAGCTCGGTGGTCGAGAGTTTGAGTTACAGCAAAGTGCCACCAGTCGCCCATTGCCACCCCATCGTTTTTACAATTACCTTGTGCTAGAACAATCCAGCGGCTTTGTTTTATTTGGGTTTACCAGTTGCTTTCGCTTTGCTGGCTATTTCGAATTGCATCAGGGTGAACTGGGAACCGATGTTCTGGCTTTAATTGATGGGGAAGACAGTCCACCTCAATATTGGGATAGCAATGTTTTAGAGTCGCTTGCTGTGATTCAAGGTGAGCAGTTAAGCGAGGTGTTTGCTCGCTATGTTGAATTGATCAACCATCATCATCCCCGCCGCAGTGTCGATGGCTTTACCGATATGCTCGGCTGGAGCAGCAAATGTGTTGATGAAGTGCCGATTTCTCATCAAGCTCTATGTGACAACTTGGTCAAGTTGAAAGCACAACAAGCCATGTTGAGTTGGGTTGCACTAGAGCACTACCCGCTAACACTATCAAACCTCACTCAGCCGGAGTTAGCGCAAAGAATCAGTCAGGATATCGAGCAAGTAAAACAATGCGGTAAACAATTGGCACTTCGACTGATGCCTCTCGCCGTTGGTACTGACGATCCCTTGATTGAGGAGCACCCGGATTGGTTTATTCACGATGCTCGTGGGTGTGCTATCACTTTGGTTCATCATAGCTCTCAATTTAATGAGTCAAACCAGTTTCAATTGCTTGATGGTAGCCAGTTAGAGGTTCAGGCTTTCATTACTCAGCGTTGCCAATTGCTTTGCCAACGCTGGGGAGTTCAACTGTTAATGTTGGATTTTAACTTGTGGGGTGCCATTAAGGGTTATCGGCACCAATTTGGTGTCACGGGCGTTTCCGCTTACCGACTGAGCATGCAAGCGATACAAGAAGGAGTGGGAGATAAGGTTCACTTGATGGCCATTAACGCTCCGGCTTGGCCGTCGTTAGGTTTGGTCGATATCATGCGATTTTATGATAGTGACGAACGTACCTTTGCACACTTTGAAACAACGGCTAGACAGGCGTTCTTCCGCTACTGGCAACACCAGACGCTTTGGCTGATGGACCCCGATAGCGCAAGATTTATGTCGCTTCCCAATCAAGGAGCCCCTCGCTGGGCCTATGAATTTCACCGCAATGCGTTATTGACCAGTGGTGGTATCTTGCTGTCTGGCGACCCTTTGTCGGATATGACGCCATTTTGCGCTGAGAGCTTACAGCAATTAATCGTTCGCCATAGGAGCAATCACAATTCAGCCACCTTTGCTTCATTGGCCGTCAACCATGCCGTGTTGCCTTTGTCGGAAAACAACCGCCTGCACTGCTTGTTTCATTATCAGGATCAGGTGTCTGAATATACCTTAACCTCGGAGTATCCTTGTGACTGGTTTGATTTTTGGACTGGCGAAAAGTACAACCTTGAGCCGACTCAAATCCAGATTGTCGCAGTGAATAGCCAGCAAGACAGTCGAGCGATTGTCGCAGTCACGCATTTGGATGAATAGTCAGCTCGAATATTTACCATTTTCCTCGGTCAAACGATGACAAACGCTCAAAATCAGGTAAAGTATCAGCCCTAAACACCAAGGTAGATGCGATAGGCGTCGATAGAAACAATAGATTTAGGAAGCAAAATGATTTTAGTTGTTGGTCATAAAAATCCAGATAGTGATAGCATTTGTGGCGCTCTAGTGGCGGCTGAGTTACTTAAAGCTCGCGGCCTTGAAGCGAAAGCAGTTCGTCAAGGTGAAATTAACCGTGAGACTCAGCATATTCTTGAAACCGCTGGCATGGATCAGCCGGAATTCTGTGACAGCGTTGCAGGCAAAAAAGTATGGCTGGTTGACTATACCGACGTTGCTCAAGCACCGGATGACATCAATGACGCTGAAATCCTAGGTATTGTTGATCACCACCGTCTAGGTGATGTGATGACAGTGAACCCGCTAGAAGCGTGGATCTGGCCAGTAGGCTGTACCTGTACAATTCTGTTCAACCTTTTCAAAATGGAACAAGCAGAAATCACACGTCCACATGCCTTGCTAATGATGTCAGCGATTCTTTCTGACACGGTTGGCTTTGCTTCACCCACTTGTACTGACAAGGACAAAGAAGCGGTTCAACAACTGGCTGAAATCGCGGGCGTTGAAGATCTTGATTCATTCATCAAAGATCTACTGATTGCTAAAACAAACATTGAAGGTCTGTCAGCGGCTGAGTTGGTTGAAAAAGACCTAAAAGCTTACCCATTCAATGGTCGTGACGTGGTGGTTGGTCAAGTTGAGTTAGCAACGCTTGAACAAGTTGACGGCATGATCGAAGCCCTTGAGCAAGATCTAGAGCGTCGCTGCCAACAAGACGGTTTGGCATTTGCGGCGGTTATGTTGACAGATATCACGACGGCGAACACTCGTCTTCTTTACAAAGGTGAGTGGGCAGAGAAGCTTGTTAAACACGAAGTGGATGGCATCTTGATGATGGCAGAAACGCTAAGCCGTAAGAAACAAGGTTGGCCTTGGCTACAAGCTGAACTGGTTTAATTCGAGCGAGCACTTGTTTAATTCGAGCGAATATTGCTAATTCAAACCCTAGCATCAATATGGTGCTAGGGTTTTTTATTACCGCTACACTAAGACGTAGCGAACAAGAACAATTGCGGGTGGAGAAAAATGATGGCATTAGACGCTAATCAGATGGCTGAAATTGCAGCATACGATGAAGAAAAGCGACTGAACTACAGTGTGAAAACCATGGTTCAAGAGCGACAGATTTGGATTCTTACCGATGAACACGGTTGCGTGATGCTCAATACGGAAGATGAGGACTGCGTGCCGGTTTGACCAAATGAAGAGTTCGCGACTCAGTGGGCAACCGGTGAATGGCAAGAGTGCAAAGCCGAAGCGATTTCATTGAATAAATGGCACAGTCGCTGGACTTACGGCCTAGAGGATGACGAATTGGCAGTCGTCGTATTCCCAAATCAACAAGAAGAGGGTGTGGTGCTGTATCCAGATGAATTTGATTTTGAGCTAAAAAAACAGGCTCAAAAATTGAATCGTTGATTGAAAGAAGTATTGACTGATTGAAGTATTGATCGATTGAGTTATTGATCGATTAAGGTACGGAGCGCTTGCGTGTTATCGCGTTGCCTTATTGGCGGATGCAAACGGGCAGAGTGACGCAAACAAAAAGAGCAAGAGGTCATCACCCCTTGCTCTTTTAATCGACTTAGCCAAATGACTCTAAACTAAATGACTTTTGACCAAATGACTTTGCTCAATCACGTTTCCATAAAATGTGGCAGAACTTATTGTCAGGATCGCGGCTCACAAGTAGGCGCGCAAACACATCATCGAGAACATCGTCCTCTTCATTCACTAAGCCAATGCGAACTTCCGCAAAAGTTTCATCCACTTCAAAGCCAACATGGTCACCCCAATCCGCTCCCGTTTCGACCAACTCAGCAGCGCCTCGTTCATCAAACTGGGCAGTAAACAGAATGACGTCTACAGCTTCTAGATTGTCGGCTGCCATCTCAAGGAAGATGTCATAAGCCGCGTCAATCGTGTCGTCAAAAGAGATAAGATCAGTCATGGTCAATTACGCTCGGTTCATGTATTTACGTTCAGTAGTGTTGATCACTACGCGGTCACCAGTGGCGATATACTCAGGGACTTGAACCGTTAGACCAGTAGCAAAACGTGCTGGCTTAGTACGTGCCGACGCTGAAGCCCCTTTGATTGATGGGTCGGTTTCTTCAATGACCATCTCAACAGAAGAAGGCAGTTCAATACCTGCGGCATTACCATTGATAAGGATAACTTGAACACCTTGTGTCTCTTCGTTGATAAACAGTAATTCGTCTGCGATGTCGTTCTGTTTGAAGGTGAATTGACTGTAATCTTCATTGTCCATAAAGATGTACTCGTCACCGTCTACATATGAGAACACGACGTTACGCTTGTTCATATCGACAGTGTCAACAACGTCATCAGATTTGAAACGTTCGTCAACACGAGAGCCTGTTGCTAAGTCGGTGCAACGCAGTTTGTATATCTTTGCACCGCCGCGGCCACCTGGAGTAGTGATTTCAATATCTTTGATTAGCAACGTTTTGCCATTTGATTCAATCGCAAAACCTTTTTTTAGCTCACTTGCCTTTGGCATGGAATAGTTCCTATATATTGGTTTAAACAGAGTGATTATACGACCGAAGCATAGCATTGCTCAAGATACAAATGATGGGGTGTGAAATTCGACGTTAGTGCCTAAACTTGAATAATAAACGCGATCATTTTTGGAGGTTATATCGATGAAACGTCTTCGCCTATTGAATTTACTGTTAGCGGTACCGCTCATCTCGCTGGTGGCTTGTTCATCCCCTAATCCCTATGGTGACTCCTATGGTTCTCAAGACACTCGAACCATTCAGCAAGTCTATTATGGCACCATAGAAAAACTCGCTCCGGTTACCATTGAAGCTTCTCAAGGCTCCAACGCGGTGGGTACGATTGCCGGTGCGGCGATTGGTGGCATCCTTGGCTCCAAGGTTGGTGGCGGTAGCGGCTCAGATATTGCTGCGATTGGTGGTGGTGTGCTTGGTGGTTATGCGGGGAGTAAAGCTACAGAAGAACTAGGTAAGAGTAACGGCGTGAATATGACGATTCGACTTGAAGACGGCAAAACTATCTCAGTGGTTCAAGAAGTGAATCCAGAAATGATATTCCAAGTCGGGCAAGAGGTGCAGGTAAACGTTAACGGCAAAGATGCTCGGGTGGTGCCGCGCTAACCGCTTTCAATGAGAAACAAGCGACAGTAAAGAATCCGTATCATCAAACTTATGAAACTAAAAACTTATGCAACTAACATGGCTTAAGGTTCCCTTGAGCCATTACAAAGGCGCAAATAGCCAAGGGCAATTTGCGCATCGAAATTCAGCAACTGGCTGATTGAATCATCGAACAATCCTCAGTAGTATATGCGCAACCCAGTCAATTTAGTCCGCTACCGTGTCAACCGATCAAGATTATCTATCGAGCGTCAGTCAGTCCGAATACCAACCTGTGGTAAGAGAGTTAGTGACCTATTTAAAAAGTGGTCTCAAGGATAACCTCCACAGCGTCTATCTTTATGGCTCTGTCGCGGCGGGGCGAGCCATTCCTTATCTCTCCAATATTGATGTGGTGGTGATTACCCATAGACCGTTTTCTGATACCAAAACGACCTTGTTTAATACTATTAATTGGCGTTTTCAGCGTGCTTACCCATTTGTTAATGGGGTGTCGATACGCACTGCGCTGGTGAATGAGGTTGCCTCTTTAGAGGCTCTATTTACTTGGGGGTTCTTACTACGGGAATGTTGTGTTTGTATTCATGGCGAAGATCTGGCGGAGTGCTTTGGTCATTTTGTGCCGAGCTGGGAAATCGCTAAGCAATGGAACATGGATACGGTCGATTATCTTCCCGTGATTCGTCAGCAGATTGCCACAGCAACCGGTCAAGCGTCACAAATTCAACTACAGCGAAAGTTGGCTAAGAAGCTGCTGCGCGCTGCATATAGCCTCGTTATGCATAAAGAAAAGCGCTGGATAGAGGAACCGCTGGAGTGCGGGCAACGGTTTTTACGTTACTATCCACAACATGAGCAAACCGTAGCGCGCCTTAATATCCTTTTGGGTACTCGAGTGATCCCCAAACGCTCAGTGGTCGGCTTGCTGGACCATTTCGGTTCTTGGCTGGTGGAAGAGTACAAAAAGACCGAGTTTAAGATTGGTTAGCTTGGCGAAATCGTTCACCAAGACCGATTCACTCAGATTAAAACAATCCCATCTGTGGCGCGCTGAGATCATCAAAACTTTGATTAATAAAAGGCAGAATCGCTTCTGCGACCGGACGTAACTGTTTATCAACATAGTGTTGGTAATCAATGGGTGAATTTAGGTACTCTTTTGGCTCTGGACCGTTGGTGGTAATGACGTATTCAATACGTCCACGATTTTGATATTGCAGCGGGCGACCCAGTTGTTCATTGATGGCATCCGCCATACGCGCTGCTTTGACTTGAGGAGGTATATTCTTCTGATAGTCATTCAATTTTCTGCGTAACCGTTTTTGATAGACCAACTCTTGGTCATAGTCTCCCCTTGAGGTTGCCTCGACAAACTCTCTCACATATTCCGATGGGTCTTGGTTATCAAATACCATTTGATACAGTTGGCGCTGGAATCGTTGAGCCAGCGGTGTCCAGTCTGTTCTGACGCTTTCCAAGCCTTTAAATACGATGGTTTCAGACTGCTCACTGGTCTTGACGCCAGCATAACGTTTTTTGGAACCGGTTTCGGCTCCTCGGATGGTGGGCATCAAAAACTTGCGAAAGTGGGTTTCGTATTCCAATTCAAGGTAACAGTCTAAATTGTATTGTTGACGCAAGGTGTCTTGCCAAGACTGGTTCATAACGTTAACCAGTGTTTTGCCGACTTGATCGGCTTCTTGGTGAGAGTGGACTTTGCCTAAATAAACAAAGACCGAATCCGTATCGCCGTAAATCACTTGATAGCCGTGCTGTTCAATCCACTCCTTGGTCTGTTTTAGCACTTGGTGACCGCGAAGCGTAATGGATGAAGCCAAGCGCGTATCGAAGAAACGACAACCGGACGATCCTAAAACACCGTAAAACGAGTTCATAATGATTTTGATTGCCTGAGAGAAGGCTTTTTCGTTGTTGGCTTTGGCTTGATCTCGGGCTTGCCACAGTTGCGAGATTAAACTGGGTAAAAAGTGTTTCTCTCTATCAAACTGACCCCCCCTAAAACCTTCGACCGCCTGATCGGGCGCTTTACCGACCTCTTTGTTTAAGCCTTCAATCAGTCCAAGCGGGTCGATGAGGAAAGAACGAATGATGGATGGGTATAGACTTTTGAAGTCTAGCACCAACACCGAGTCGTAAAGTCCTGGAATTGAGTCCATCACATAGCCGCCGGGACTGGCGATCCAATTTTCTGGATGCAGGTTAGGTGCCGCATATTGAGCGCGGTGCAGTCTCGGTAGGTAGAGGTTAGTGAACGCAGCCACTGAGCCGCCGACGCGATCCAGTTCAATCCCGGTTAATTTCGTGCGCTCGATGGCGAAATCCATTAAATGGGTATGCTCAAAAATGCGATTGACCAATACACAGTCTTGCAAGTTGTAGCCCGCAAGCGCGGGTTTATCGGAGCGAAACATCTGATTGATTTCCGCCATACGGTCGTGAACATTATGGATCTGTTTTCCTTCGCCGAGCAGGGTTTGCGATACCGATTCCAGTGACCATGAACGGAATTGGTAGGTAGCAGTTTTCAGGGTATCGATGCCATCCAACACCACGCGACCAGCGATAGAGATAAAGGTTTGCCCGCTAGAGGGCAGAGTACGCACGTAAGCGGTTTGTTCGCTTCGCCCCAGAGTGAGCGGAATACGATGATACTCAGCGCGGCGATGAAGCAGTTTGAAGTCAAAATCGATCACGCTCCATCCAATCACCACATCGGGGTCAAACCATTTAAACCATTCAATAAGTGCCAATAGCAACGCTTTTTCATTCTCGACCCATTGAATTGCCGTTGTTGCTTCCTCAGGCGCACCGATCATGATGACGCGACTGTCCCTTGGGCTATCGAGACCAATGGAATACAACACGCCTTTTTCGGAGCATTCAATATCCAAAGAGACAATATTGAGCTGAGGCGAATAGTCGTGAGCCTTGCACTTAGCTTGAGTGATTCTTAGGTATTGATTTGCCTTGCTCCCATTGATGACTTGAGTTTGTCCTGTGACCGCAAGGGAGCCTTGAATAAAGCGCTCCATTAGATAGCGATCAGCCAGTTTAATATCATCTTCGAGAACAAGGATGTCATTGTCTTTAAGCGACTGTGCGAGTTGGCGAGCATGCGCGATTGTCGTGCAATAGACGGCGACCAAAGGCTGATGGTCGAAACTTTTGAGATCAATAGCTTGTAAGCGCACATCGATATTCGATGAGTGAGCAATATCAACCGCTCGTTGCTGTTGCGCTTTATCGACGAAAAACACCGGCTGTTCACCTTGAATGATAACTTGGGCAGGACCGCTCTCGGTCGACAACCAAAGCTCAATTTGTGGGCCATTGTGCGTATCTCGGGCTTGACGAGTGAGTAGAAATCCGGTGTATATATTCAATCAGTAATCCTAAACCAATGGCGGTGGTAATGCTTTACGCTCCAAGGTGTTATATACCCAAGTTACCTCTGAACTCTGCATCTTGAGGTCACTCGGATATGTCGTAGTATACTCAAGCAATGAGATTATGCTAGATAACCCCTGTCTGATTGAGCGACGGGCGAATCGTGAGCGAACAGTGATTGCCTTCAAGCTTTTGTTATAAAATAAGTGGCCGTTGTTTATGCTATCGCACGTGGATTTTGTGTGAGAAAACCGTTGGTTACATTATTGATTTAGATTATTAATTGACTTGTAACTCAATGATTTTAAAACTTTTATGATTGACGGAAATTAAAGTAGATCGTAATGTGTACGACCTAGGTGAGAGAATTGCTCGACGGAATAGAGCTTTTGATACTAAATTAAGTTATTATTGGTTGTTATGCTGCTATCCACTAGCCTTGATGTGGTTGCAGAGCCAATAAATAAGTGTGGAGATACAAGTTTGATTAATGTTTTCCTTGTAGATGATCACGAACTGGTTCGCACAGGGATCCGACGTATTATTGAAGACGTTCGTGGAATGAAAGTAGCAGGGGAAGCTGACAGTGGTGAAGACGTCGTAAAGTGGTGCCGAAGCAATCACGCAGATGTGATTTTGATGGACATGAATATGCCCGGAATCGGTGGTCTTGAAGCGACAAAGAAAATTCTTCGTCACAAACCAGATGTCAAGATTATCGTACTAACCGTTCATACCGAAAACCCGTTCCCAACCAAAGTGATGCAGGCGGGCGCATCGGGTTATTTGACCAAGGGCGCTGCGCCCGATGAAATGGTTAACGCAATACGGTTAGTCAACAGTGGTCAGAGATATATCTCGCCGCAGATTGCTCAACAGATGGCGTTAAGTCAGTTCTCTTCAGCATCAGAAAATCCATTTAAAGATCTTTCAGAACGCGAACTGCAGATCATGCTGATGATCACCAAGGGTCAGAAAGTAACGGATATTTCCGAGCAGCTGAGCCTGAGCCCTAAAACCGTTAATAGTTATCGCTATAGACTGTTTAATAAGCTAGACATCAGTGGTGATGTTGAGCTCACTCACTTAGCGATTCGTCACGGAATGTTAGATACCGAGACGCTCTAGTGCCCAACCGCGAGTTTGATTCTAAGTCTTTTCTTAGCACAGTGACCAACCAGCCCGGCGTTTATCGAATGTATGACGCCGAGTCGGTGGTGATTTATGTGGGTAAAGCGAAAGACTTAAAAAAACGCCTTTCCAGCTATTTCCGTAAAAAAATAGACAGCGAAAAAACTCGCGCTTTAGTGAGCCATATTTGCAAAATTGATGTCACCGTCACGCACACCGAGACTGAAGCATTAATTCTCGAACACAATTACATCAAGCAGTACTTGCCCAAATACAACGTACTGCTTCGTGATGACAAATCCTATTCCTATATCTTCCTCTCTAAGCATCAACACCCAAGGCTGTCGGTGCATCGGGGTGCGCGCAAACGTAAAGGTGAGTATTTCGGTCCGTATCCAGACTCAGGCGCGGTGCGGGAAACCTTGCATCTGCTGCAAAAAATCTTCCCGGTACGCCAATGCGAAGACTCCGTTTATGCTAACCGCAGTCGACCATGTTTGATGTATCAGATTGGTCGCTGTGCGGGTCCTTGTGTGTCGTCTATTATCTCCGATGAAGAGTATACAGAGTTGGTGAACTACGTTCGCTTGTTTCTGAAAGGTAAGGATCAACATGTTCTGCAAACCTTGGTGGACAAGATGGAGCAAGCCAGTCAGCAGTTGAAATTTGAGGCTGCGGCTCAATATCGCGATCAGATCCAAGCAATTCGCCGAGTACAGGAGCAGCAATTTGTTTCTGAGCAGAGTGATGCGGATATGGACGTATTAGGCTTTGCTCAAGAGAACGGCGTCGCCTGTATCCATATCTTAATGATACGTCAGGGTAAAGTATTAGGCAGCCGTAGCCACTTTCCTAAGATCCCAAACAACACCCAAAAGCATGAGGTGTTTTACAGTTTCATCTCTCAGTACTACCTCAATCAAAGTGAATCACGCACGATTCCGTCGCGAATTTTGCTCAACAAAGACGATATCGGTGATAGCTCTGATCTTGAGCAAGCTTTATCGGAAATCGCGGGTCACAAGGTCAGTTTTCACCTTAGTCCGACAGGGGCGAGGGGACGTTATCTTAAACTCTCTAACACCAACGCTTTAACGGCGATCACCACTAAGATCAATCATAAGATGACGATTAACCAGAGGTTTAAGGCGTTGCAAAGTGTGCTGGATATGCCAAGTATTCAGCGTATGGAGTGTTTTGATATCAGCCATACCATGGGAGAAAGCACCATAGCGTCTTGTGTGGTGTTTAACACCGAAGGACCAATAAAGCAGGAGTATAGACGTTACAACATCACCGGCATTACTGGCGGTGATGATTATGCCGCCATGGCTCAAGTGCTTGAACGTCGTTACTCTAAACAGTTGGATGTGGATAAAATACCCGACATCATCTTTATCGATGGTGGTAAGGGGCAACTTAACCGTGCGGTAGAGATTATTTCAAAATATTGGCAACAATGGCCAAAGATACCGGTGATGTTAGGGATAGCGAAAGGGGTAACGCGCAAACCGGGGCTTGAAACTATCGTCACCCCCAAAGGGACGGAGTTTAATCTTCCTAGCGATGATCCCGCTTTGCACCTGATTCAACATATTCGAGATGAGAGCCACAATCATGCGATTTCTGGGCATAGAGCAAAGCGAGCGAAAACTCGCCGCACCAGTCCATTAGAAGGAATTGAAGGAGTTGGACCAAAACGACGCCAATCGTTACTAAAATATATGGGTGGAATTCAAGAACTGAAGCGCGCCAGTGTTGAAGAAATAGCCAAAGTACCAGGAATTAGTCATTCTTTGGCAGAAAACATCTATCAAGCATTGAAACAGTCGTAAAAATCCCGCAACATAAACACGCATCAAATTAGAGCTGATACCAATATGCGTTTAAATATACCTAACATTCTGTCTTTGCTAAGATTATTTCTTATCCCAGTTTTTGTCGTCGCCTTTTACTTACCCTACAGTTGGGGGCCTTTTGTTGCTGCAATGATTTTCTGGGTAGCCGGTTTTACCGACTGGTTAGACGGTATGTTAGCCCGCAAACTCAACCAGACCTCAAGGTTTGGGGCATTTATTGACCCTGTTGCGGATAAAGTGTTGGTCGCGACGGCTCTTATCTTGATTACTGAGCACTATGCCTCGTTCTGGATAACGATCCCGGCGGTCACGATGATCGCACGAGAAATCATTATCTCGGCTCTCCGTGAGTGGATGGCAGAAATTGGTAAACGCGCCAGTGTTGCGGTCTCTTGGATTGGTAAAGTAAAAACCATGACGCAAATGCTCGCACTGTGGTTTTTGGTGTGGCGACATGACGATTGGATGGTGTGGATTGGTTATGCCGCGCTGTACATTGCGACCTTCTTGACCTATTGGTCGATGATGCAATATCTCGCTGCTGCCAAAGACGATTTATTAAATTCCGAAGATTAATTTCTCATGATTGTAGAAAACGAGTCAGATATTGACTCGTTTTTTTATGGGACAAATACACCAACCTTGCTATTGAGTGTCTGAAACCTTTAGTCCTTTGAATTGTTTAGTGATTGAAACTATGGGGCATTGAAATCCAAGGCTGAATGCTGTTAATCATTGCTTCGATGCAATCGTGTTCAACCACGAGTAAAAACGTAACTTCAATCAGTTACAGGTTGTGAGAATAGGGCAAAAGAGTCGAATCCAAACATCTTTTCCGAATCAAATTGGCACCAATCCGTTAGTTAATTAAACAATTATGCTCATTTTGAGTGTTTATTGGTCAAACGATTCAAAAACTAAAAAATAGTGTTGACTCATTTTACTGATTGCGTAAAATGCCTGCCGTACCCAAGAGGAACGGTCAAGCAAAACGTAAGTAAGTTTGGTGTTTTTGGGTAACAACAAGAAGGCGCCTTGGCAGAGTGGCTATGCAGCGGATTGCAAATCCGTGGACCTCGGTTCGACTCCGGGAGGCGCCTCCATTCTCTCTTTGAGAATTTGCGACACTAGCTCAGTTGGTAGAGCGCAACCTTGCCAAGGTTGAGGTCACGAGTTCGAACCTCGTGTGTCGCTCCAAATATAAAGATATGGCGAAAGCGGTATCCAAGATGGTGTCTCCATCGCAACAAGTTTTGCGTGCCCTGGTGGTGGAATTGGTAGACACAAGGGATTTAAAATCCCTCGGCGTTCGCGCTGTGCCGGTTCAAGTCCGGCCCGGGGCACCATCTCAATATAGTTTGATAGATTTAGTCTGAATAGACAAATGCGACACTAGCTCAGTTGGTAGAGCGCAACCTTGCCAAGGTTGAGGTCACGAGTTCGAACCTCGTGTGTCGCTCCAAATCACAAGCCCTAGCAGAAATGCTGGGGCTTTTTTGTTTTCTGCCTAACCATTAATCTCAGCGCCCCTCTTTCTATTATTGACGAGTTTTGTCATCATTAGCGTACTTTCCCGTATGTATAAAATGCGGTATATAAAAGCACAAAGAGGGAATTATGTTTACTGGTATTATTCAGTCTGTCGCCACTATCGACACCATTACCGACTTAAATGGTATCCGAACCTTTGAAATCGAATTTGAACCGGGGTTTTGCGTTGACCTAGAGATAGGTGCGAGCGTGGCGGTTGATGGTGTATGCCTAACTGTGACGACCATTGTCTCTGACACTCGCGTGCTGTTTGATGTGATGTTACAGAGCTTAAATATCACCACACTGAGCCAGTTTGAAGCGGGTCAGCGTATCAACGTCGAGCGAGCCGCTAAAGACGGCGCTGAAATCGGCGGTCATCCTCTGTCAGGTCATGTTGATTTTAATACCTCGGTGAGAGCCATTGAGCAGCAAGGCGACAACTACCGCATCCTGTTTGATCTTCCTCCAGAGTGGAAGCCCTATGTGTTCCCTAAAGGGTATATCGCCATCAACGGTGCCAGCTTGACCATTTCTGAGGTCAACAAGCAAGAGGCTTGGTTTGATGTTTGGCTTATCCCAGAAACCCGCCGTATGACCACCTTTGGATTGAAAGCTGAGGGCTCGAATGTCAACATCGAGATAGAGCGCGGTACTCAAGTGATTGTTGATACGGTTAAAGAGACCATCGCCGAAACACTTGGACCTGTGTTGCCATTGTTCGAGCAGTTTCTTGCTCAACAGGGGCTCGATGTGGATGATATCGGTCAACTGACGACCAAAGGGCTTACAGCTCAACAACAAGACCACAAAAAATAACGCGAAAATCTGGCTGGCTTAGGATTGAGCCGACTGATATTGTCTTTCGGAATATCATTTAACAAGACGTGGACGTAGGGAATACGCGTAGTTGCGCTTGGTGGTAGGAATACAGCGTTGAATGTCAATTGAATAGCGACTCTACTCAACAACAAACAACGCTGCGTGTTATTTTACCAACAGGGCTCTGACCGTTACAAAGAGGTCACCGACAACGCCTTGGTAACAATATTAAATGTTATCTTAAAGCTGCCATCGGTATCCGCTGTGAAAGTGATATTGCCATCGCCGCTGATTCGGGCATCTTGTGAAACGATGTCCTGACTACCATGTTCAAATACCCCCCAACTTTCACCAGTGATTTTAAACTCAGCAGTGCTGCCTGCGGTCATATTGTCGAATTGGGCGCTCCATGTCGTTGATGACTCCTGTAGCATTTTTTGAGCATCGCTATGTTGCCAACCCAATAGCGAACCGGGTAAATACCAAGTCGTGTTGCTGTAGTCTTCAACTAAACTCGCGCTAATCTCAGGATTGGAGGTGTCGTTCGCATCCATGGTGAGCAAATACATGCCCAAAGAGGTAAATCCTGCATTGCAATTTCCTCCTCCACAGCCAAACGCCGTATCCCAATGACCAAAGGTAAACTTAAACTCAGAGTCATCACTGAGTCCCACTCGTTGCTGATAGACACCATCACCCGCATACGCTGCTAAAGTGCCATCCACCGTCCAGCCATTGAAATCTCCGGCAATATAGATCGCCTGACTGGCACCAAAAGGAGGAATATCCGCTTTCGAAGAGACCGGTAAACCTTGACCTCGAGTGTCACTCCTTGGTTCAACAAACACCGCCGCTGACCATGCTGGAACGCTAAACTTACCATCAGCAAAACTCGCGCTGCCAGCAATAGAGCGTGTATCGGCATGGGTTTCAATCAGTTCAAAGTCACCAAGGGTAATCGGATCACCATTATGATCGATGAAGTGAGTTGCTGTCTGCGTCTCAGGCGTTGCGTTAATCATGACCACGACAGAATTATAACGACTGTCTATATCGGTTTCCTGAGTATTACCATTGTCTATGGTCATCACGATCAATCCAGCCGTTTGCTCGGGTCCGGTGTTGCGGAAATCGACTCTCGACAGAATCTGCTGCGCATCGGGCAAAGTCAGCAAGGCGGTAGATGTGCGTACCTGAAGCAACTCTTGATAGAAATCGAACATCTGCTCGATTTGTGTCGCTTGTGGATCTGCCTGTTGTGTCAGCACTTTTTCTATCAATTCATAGTTGGCTTCATCTTTCTCTTTGGCAGGTAAGCCTTTATCCCAATTGTTGTCTTGCAGGCTAAAATCGACACGATTATACCAATCGCCAAAGTCGTAGGAGTCACGCTGCATTGACTTTGAGCGCAGTAGTTCACCGCCCATATGATTAAATGGCATCGCTTGTCCAAGTAGCACCGTCGACATCCCGACAGCTTGCATCCTTACGCGGTCGTCGAGCGAGATATCATGGGCGACTTTGTACATATTGATGTCCCAGAATGTCTGGTTATCGTGTTTGGATACGTAGTTTTGGACTTCCCAAGGTTGCTCTGCGTAGCCAGCACTTTGTCCATTGTAATCAAGCGTCGCGCCTGTTTGGCTGGTACCTTGATGATCCACCAGTTGAAAAGACTTTAGGTTACCGGCCATACCAAGGCGAATAAGATCAGATTGATGGAGGGCGCGTGCCAATTCATCGGCGACACCATCATCGTCTTGATCTGTGGTGAGAGCGTCTTGCATTAACTCGTTGGCAGCCACATAGGCTCCGGTCGCAAAACCTTGGGCGCGTCGAATATCGTCACCACTTTCGAAAGGGCTGCCGCCTCTGACCGCATCACGTAAACGGTCAGAGAACGATCCGATGCCAGTGCCACCAAGATGTTTTTGCGTCGCTTGTATAAAGCGAGCATCGTCTTGAACTTCACCAAAGTTCCAGCCTTCACCATAGAAATAGACTTCAGGATTGACGGTTCTTGCTGCCTCAAGCGTCGTTACCATCTGACTTAGCGGGTGATGCCCCATAAGATCCCAACGGAATGCGTCTATTTTGTATTGCTCGGTCCAAACCTTAATCGAGTCGTCAATCAATTTGGCAAACATGGCATGCTCAGGAGCGGTGTTATCACAGCATGTCGAGGTCTCGACCGCACCGGTATCAGGGACGAGTCGGTGGTAGTAAAGCGGGACAATTCTATCTAATACCGATTTATCACTGGTTAGACCCGAGGCATTGGTATGGTTGTAGACCACATCCACCACCACATTCATTCCAATATCTTGCTTAATGGATTGCACCATTTGACGAAACTCTATGATGCGATCGGCACCATCGCTGTTGGTCGCGTAGGAACCTTCAGGCACGGTGTAATGGAATGGGTCGTAGCCCCAGTTATAGCTATCGACGCCACGCACATACTCGTTAAGCGCCTCAACGACCGCATTGTCTTTGCTGTCTTGCTCAGACAGTTGCTCAAATACTTCCGCGATGGTCACATCTTGTGAGCAGTAGCCAGAGAACTGCGATTGCTGAACATTTGGGTTGACTGAGCATAGCTGACTAAAGGGCTGATCAATGTTGGCAACTTGCTGCGGATCTTCGTTGATGGTCGCAATATCGAACACTGGCATAAGATGTAGGTGAGTGACGCCAGCGGCTTTCAGTTTATGCAGATGGTTAACTGGTACGCTCTGTTGCTCGGTAAAGGCGAGGTATTTGCCTTTATTTTCGGTGGAATCATCGAGGGCGGAGAAATCGCGCACATGAGACTCATAGATCACCACTTTGGATAGGTCTGACTCTGCTTGCGAATGAGGGACCTCAAGGGCATCCCAGCCGCTGGGTTTTAGCTGTTCGGAATCGAGGTTAATCGCTTGGCTATATTCCGAATTCATCGCAAGGCTCACAGAGTAGGGATCGGTAACTTCAAATTGATACCCTTGTTGCTCTCTTGGTTGGAACAGACTCATTTGATAGCGATAAAACTGCCCATCCACTAGGTCTTGATCGAGTGTGACACTCCAACTACCGCTGGCGCTGTCTTCGGTCATTTCGTGGCTTGAGTCGGGCGTTTTGTCGCTGTTATACAGGGATAAAGAGACTTTTTGCGCCGTGGGTGCCCAGAGGCGGAAAGTGACCGCGTTATCTTGGTAAACCGCACCATAATCTAATTGGCTTGCTTGTGGCGCATAGATGGCATCAAGCGCCCCGGCGGTTTGAATCCCAGTCGCAGATCTCATCGTGCCGTCACTGTCACTGGCCACAGCAACCAAATTGGCTTTGAGTAATTTGTCCAAGCTCATCGTGTCAGGCAGTGTCGGTAGAGCAAACACAGGGTGATTAACAAGGTGTGGATATTGGCTTGCTTGCTCAGACGTCAATGTAGCGGCGGTTAATACAATGGACGCGCCCGAAACGGTGGTGGTGGAACCATCGTCGGTCTCTTCTTGGGTGGTTTGAAACTCTCCGTTGTTGCTAAACATAATCTGAACCACATCCGCGTTTTTCGCGGCATGCCAAACCAGAGTTTGGTCATCGATCAATAGCGCACCATGGGTATCAATCACAAATTCCGAGGATGGACCCGCAAGTTGAAACGCTTCACTACGAGAAGCAAATTGTGTGCTGTTATTTGGCATAAAGGTGGCGCTAAGATTGCTTGCTAGGTTTGCGATATCTATCTTTACATCATCGCCAATTAGTTTGCTGTTGTTGTTATCACGGAAGATAACGTTAAAGCAGCCCTCTTCGTTACTCGTGACCGGGAGATACCAAACCGGACCGAACTGATCCATTGCATCAGGTGTCACGGATTGGTCATCCCAATTGCTATTGGCTTGTTCTAACCCACTGCAACCCCCATCGGGTTGTTGCACTGTGCCCCATAGATGGAGGCTAAAGTCATCATAAGGGGCGTAATCCCCCATCGGGTCATACAACTGCAAAGCGACTTGATTGGCACTACCCGCAGGGAGTTCATCGGGTGCGGTGACGCTAGGCAGGATGATATCGGTGTCGTCTTGAGGCAGTCCGATGGCGGCAAGATAGCCGTCTTGTCGTGTGCCTGAGCTTGGTGAACCCGTTGAAGTGAGATAAAAGCTATGCCCAAAGTCTTGCTGGTCAAAAGTGACTGGGGAGCCAAAACTCTGACCATTTTTATTAATCTCAGCGGTGCCACACGCGTCGATTTGTTGCCGAGACAATTTCCACAGTGCGCCGAAACTATCGTCAGTCGATGGAGCAATCGAGGTTTGATCATCACAGACAATCAGCCATTGGTCGGCACTTGTCGAGGTGGCGTCAACATCGTTGATGGCACTTAAAACTATCTCATCGGCACTGGGTGCGTCTTCCGCGCTCGGCAGAACGACCACTGGATCCAGTTCCACTTCTTGTGGTGTTGTTGATGAGTGTGGTGTGTTGATGCTTATGGTTTCAGGCTCATCGCTGTTACAGCCCATTAAGACAGATGCTGCGATTAGCGATAACATCCATCGGGTCGGTGTGGGAGAATGATGAATTAACTTGCTATGTTTCACGTTATAACCTCCATATTATACGGCGATATTCGCCGGATTTTTAGCCAGTATAAGGAGGGGCTTGTCAACCGAGTTCATCCTGCTCTTTGTCGTTAGGGAGGAGGGAAAGGGCTGAGTTGGTTAATATGTGTACAGCGAATCACACAATGTAGGCGTAATGATGTAACTGGGTTTCAGCACGGTTTCTCCTTGGTGGCTCGGCTTCACAGTTCAACGGCTAGAAAGTCATTTTTTGTTAGGATATTTCTTCGGTAAATCTGTGACTAGGCACAAATAGAACCGATCGACATTGGTGGCGATCGACTCTGGTAGATAGTTGCTTAACCACGATAGTCGTGAACCTTACTTTTCTCAGTCAAAATAGTTTGTCACAGATACCGAATACAAATCGGTTGCTATGATAATGAGTTTTATGTTAATTTCCCGCGCAATCTCGGAATGCATCTGGGGGAGACGCGCTGTGACCATTCAAGCTGATTGTGACACAGCGTAGGGTAGGTACTGATTAAGATATTAATCAGTAGACGGGATACTAATGCCGAACATTGGCATGTTAATGGGAAACCCAACATTGAAATTCACAAACTTGCTATTAATAATCAGCTCTAAACTTCCAAACTGTGTATTGCGCTTAACTCGTAGTATCACCGAGCCTTGATCAACAAAATCATTCTATTTTACTAAACCTGCGTGTTTAGCCTTTGCCGTACCTTACATTTAGGGTCTGGCATGTTTTGTTATCTGTGATGTTTATTATCATCGCAGCGATCAGGGATTACTCATGACTACCGCTTTTGAATTAAATACCAATACCGATGCTTCATTCTCGGCGCAAATTCCTTATGTCGAAGCGCCTTACGATTTAACACCCGATCAAATGCTGCTCAATCAGCAACAACACGAGTCTGATGTGCGCTCGTACCCGCGCCGCCTGCCGATTGCTATCAAGCAAGCCTTTGGCGCGCTGGTGGAAGATACCCGTGGACAGATCTTTCTCGATTGTCTAGCTGGAGCTGGCACTCTTGCCATGGGATATAACCATCCCGAAATCAATGCTGCTCTCAAGCTGCAACTCGATTCAGGCTTGCCTTATCAAACCCTTGATATCACCACACAGGCTAAGGATACCTTTATCCAAGCCGTTAAAGCTTTCTTGCCGAGTGCTTTTGCCGAGCAATCGGTACTGCAATTTTGTGGTCCATCGGGCGCTGATGCAGTGGAAGCCGCCATCAAATTGGCGAAGCAAACCACGGGGCGCAACACCATGTTTGCTTTCCGTGGTGCCTACCACGGTATGACCAACGGCACCATGGGAATGATGGGCAATTTAGGCACCAAAGCACGTCGCACGGGGCTGATGTCTGACGTTCACTTTATGCCTTTCCCTTATAGCCTGCGCTGTCCATTTGGTTTAGGCGGTGATGCAGGGGCAAAACAGAGCATTCGCTATATCGAACGCCTTTTGAACGACGATGAAGCGGGTATTATGAAACCGGCCGCGATTATTGTTGAGCCAGTACAAGGCGAGGGTGGGGTGATTCCCGCTCCGGCGTTTTGGCTGCAAGCACTTCGTCGTATCTGTGATGAACACGAAATCCTGCTGATTCTGGATGAAATTCAGTGCGGTGTCGGCAAAACCGGCTACCGATTCGCTTTCGAAGAAGCGGGTATAGAGCCAGATATTCTGTGTTTATCCAAAGCCATTGGTGGCGGATTGCCAATGTCGTTGCTGGTATTCAACAAGAAAATTGATACTTGGAATGCCGGCGAACATACCGGGACATTCCGTGGCAACCAACTTGCGATGGTATCCGGTGCCAAAGCGCTAGAAATTATTGAACGAGATAACCTAGTCGAACATGCCCGTGTTGCTGGTGAATACTTGCGCATGGGACTCAACGCGATCAAGCAAAGAGTCTCTTGTATTGCCGAGGTTCGCGGCAAAGGCTTGATGCTGGGTGTTGAAATTGCCAAGCCAAACGGTGAGTTGAACAAGTTTGGTGAGCCAGCATCGGATGGCGAGTTGACCCTTAAAATCCAAAGAGCCGCGCTCGAACGCGGTCTGATGGTCGAGAAAGGGGGACGCGACGGTTCCGTGATTCGTTTTCTACCGCCATTAATTATCAGCTTTGAGCAGATTGATTTTGCATTGCGAACGCTAGAGCAGGCGATTTCGGTCGCCGGCGGGGGGGAAGTTTCCCAGCAAGCGCACAGCCAACAAGGTTGGAAGAAACACTTTATTCATACCGGAGAGCATGGTTCCACCGAGTTCTCGAAAGTAATGAACCACACGACACAAGTAATGAAAGAGGTGTTTGCCAACACGGATAAACCCTATTCCGGTCTTGATCCTAAGGTGTTAGAAAGCGCCATCAATGCGGTTAACCTTAATGGTGCCAATGAAAGCCTACCCGCGATCATCGATCACACGGCGGAGTTAGTGGTCGAAAACTCGATTTTCACCCAGCACCCTAATTGTATCGCGCACCTGCACACACCACCGCTGATGCCAGCAGTGGCAGCAGAGGCGATGATTGCGGCTCTTAACCAATCAATGGACTCGTGGGATCAAGCGTCAGCGGCGACTTACGTTGAACAAAAGGTATTGGATTGGCTGTGTGAGCGCTACCAATTGGGCGATGATGCCGATGGCATTTTCACCAGTGGCGGGACTCAGAGCAACCTAATGGGGCTGTTGTTGGCTCGCGACCGTATTGCGGATATCACCAACGGTCATTCAATTCAAAAACTCGGTCTGCCCGACTATGCGGATAAGCTTCGTATCCTTTGTTCTGACAAATCGCATTTCACGGTTCAGAAATCCGCTTCTCTGCTGGGCTTAGGGGAAAAAGCGGTTCACACCGTCGCAACCCATAACAACGGCACCATTAAGATAGCGGCGCTTGAAGCGGATATTGCCACTCTGAAATCACAAGGCTTGATTCCATTTGCTTTGGTTGGCACCGCCGGAACCACCGATCACGGAGCCATTGATGACCTAACGGCGATGGCGCGCATCGCGAAGCAATTTGCGTTGTGGTTCCATGTCGATAGTGCTTATGGTGGGGCTTTAATTCTCAGTCAGCAAAAAACACGATTGGCGGGTATCGAGTTAGCGGACTCGGTGAGTGTCGATTTTCATAAGCTGTTCTATCAAACCATTAGCTGCGGCTCACTGTTGCTTAAAGATCGCCGTCATTTCAAATATCTACTGCACCATGCCGACTACTTGAATCGTGAGCATGATGAACTGCCAAACTTGGTGGACAAATCCATCGCCACGACGAAACGTTTTGATGCTTTGAAAGTCTTTATGACAATGCAAAACGTGGGTCCTGATGCGTTAGGTGAAATGGTGGATCACTTAATGGATCAAACGCAACAAGTCGCTAAGCTTATTGACGGGCATAACCAATTTGAGCTTTTGGCACAGCCTTCGCTATCAACGGTTTTATTCCGCGCAGTTAATCATAACGGCATGGATTTGGATGAACTTAATAAACTCATTCGTATGGAAGCACTGACGCGCGGAGTCGCGGTATTAGGGGAAACCGTGGTTCAGGGTCATAGTGCGCTGAAATTTACCATCTTGAACCCTTGCTTGGAGCTATCTGACTTCGAGACATTACTTAACACGATTAATCTTTTAGCTCTTGAGCTAGCTAACTAAGGAAAACGAACAATGGCAATTCTACAAATTGGCGCTGGTGGTGTTGGTTGGGTTGTGGCGCATAAAGCGGCGCAAAATAACGACGTATTAGGCGATATCACAATCGCATCACGCACGGTTGCAAAATGTGAAAAGATTATTGAGTCGATCAAAGGTAAGAACAACCTTAAAGACGCAAGCAAAAAGCTAGAAGCCCGCGCAGTCAATGCAGACGATGTGGATGCATTGGTGGCACTGATTAAAGAAGTGCAGCCTGATCTGGTGATCAACGCTGGTCCTCCGTGGGTCAACATCACCATTATGGAAGCGTGTCTGCAAGCGAAAGTTTCTTACTTAGACACGTCTGTTGCGGTTGACTTGTGTTCAGAGGGTCAACAAGTCCCTCAAGCCTATGATTGGCAATGGGGCTTCCGTGACAAATTTAAGCAAGCGGGTATTACCGGTATTCTTGGTGCCGGTTTCGATCCTGGCGTGGTGAGCGTTTTTGCTGCGTATGCCGTCAAACATCTATTTGATGAAATTGACACTATCGACGTGATGGACGTCAATGCCGGTGACCACGGTAAGAAGTTTGCGACTAACTTCGATCCAGAAACCAACATGCTAGAGATCCAAGGCGACTCTTTCTACTGGGAAAACGAAGAGTGGAAACAAGTACCTTGCCACACCCGTATGCTTGAGTTCGATTTCCCGCTCGTAGGTAAGCACAAGGTTTACTCTATGGCGCACGACGAAGTGCGTTCTATGCAAGAGTTTATTCCAGCAAAACGCATCGAATTTTGGATGGGCTTTGGTGATAAATACCTAAACTACTTCAACTGCATGCGTGATATCGGTTTGCTTTCACCAGACCCACTGACACTGCACGATGGTACTGTGGTACAGCCACTGCACGTATTGAAAGCGTTGCTGCCAGACCCAACATCGTTAGCGCCGGGCTATACTGGTAAAACCTGTATTGGTACTTGGGTTCAGGGTAATAAAGACGGTAAAGCGCGCAGCGTATTTATCTACAATAACGCGGATCACGAAGTGGCTTATGAAGATGTTGAGCATCAAGCGATTTCGTACACCACAGGTGTTCCGGCGATTACTGCCGCGTTACAATTCTTCCGTGGTAAGTGGGCGGATGCGGGTGTGTTCAATATGGAACAACTAGACCCAGATCCGTTCCTAGAAACCATGCCGGAGATTGGTCTTGATTGGCATGTTCAAGAACTCGACGTTGGCGCTCCTGACATCCAGATCTTAAAATAGATCGTATACTTGAACTGACTAACATCGCCATCCCTAATACATTTAGGGATGGTCTCAAAAGCCGCCTTCTTCGAGGGCGGGTTTTTACGTTTTAGAGTAAATAAGTGATGCAAAAAAGCGAACTGAAAACACCTTACTTCATGATTGATGAAGCTAAGCTGATAGCGAACTTAGAGAAAGCGAAACAGCTCAAAGCGATCTCTGGGGTCAAACTGGTATTGGCGCTTAAGTGCTTTTCAACTTGGGGTGTCTTCGACATCATCAAACCTTATCTTGACGGCTCGACCAGCAGCGGTCCATTTGAGGTTAAGCTTGGCTACGAAACCTTTGGTGGTGAAACGCATGCTTACAGCGTGGGTTATACCGAAGAAGACGTTATTGAAGTGGCAGACATCTGTGACAAGATGATCTTCAACTCTCAGTCGCAGCTTAAAGCTTATCGCCACCTTGTTGAGGGCAAAGCCTCTTTGGGTTTACGCCTTAATCCGGGTGTTAGCTACGCGGGTCAAGATCTGGCCAACCCAGCGCGAAAATACTCGCGTCTTGGCGTCCAAGCTGACCATATCGATCCTAGCGTGTTTGATACTATCAATGGTGTGATGTTCCACATGAACTGTGAGAACAAGGACGTCGATGCCTTTATCGCTTTGCTGGATGCGATTTCCCACCAGTTTGGTGAACAGCTGGATAAGCTTGATTGGGTCAGCATGGGTGGCGGCGTGTTCTTTACTTGGCCGGGTTATGATATCGACAAACTTGGTGCGGCATTGAAAGCTTTCTCTGATAAGCACGGTGTCCAGCTCTATCTTGAACCGGGTGAGGCCATCATCACTAAGACCACCGATCTTGTCGTGACGGTGGTTGATATTGTTGAGAACGAGAAAAAGACCGCTATCGTCAACTCGGCAACCGAAGCGCATCGACTTGATACCTTGATCTATAATGAGCCAGCGTCGATTCTGGAAGCCAGTGACATGGGTGAGCATGAGTATGTGATTGGCTCTTGCTCGTGTCTAGCGGGTGACCAGTTCTGTGTAGCAAAGTTTGAACAACCGCTGCAAGTAGGGCAGAAGCTGCATATCCTCGATAGCGCAGGTTATACCATGGTTAAGTTAAACTGGTTTAACGGTTTGAAGATGCCGGCTATCTATTGTGAACGTGGCAATGGAGACATCGAAAAATTGAATGAATTTGACTACGATGACTTTAAGCGTTCACTGTCGCAATGGTCGATAAGCTAACTCGCGATCAAGACAGGAAAGACAGAACCAAAAAGCGCTGCCATTGAGCAGCGCTTTTGTTATCTAGAAAGCGAGGTATTACAGCGTCGTGTGGTTCTGATGAGAAAACATCTTAGCGGCGTACTCGACTCTTTGCTCTGGTGTTGGATAGTTGAACGGGTCCGGCTTACCAAGGGATTCAATATGCTTGAGGCGCGGTAAGATACCACAGCCATTGGCAATCTGAATCGCCAGCCCTGGGCGAGCATTCAGCTCCAATACCATTGGTCCTTCTTCACGGTCTAACACCATATCGGTGCCCATATAGCCTAACGTTGTCATTTCATAGGCGCTGGATGCCAAAGTAAGCAGACGTTTCCAGTGAGGAACGGTCAGTAAGGCCAACTCTTTTCCGGTATCGGGATGATGGGTGACAGGGCGATCAAACTGCACCGCGCGCACCGCTTTACCCGTCGCGATGTCGATGCCAACACCGACCGCGCCTTGGTGTAAGTTGGCCTTGCCGTCAGACGCAGAGGTTGATAAGCGCATCATCGCCATAACAGGGTAGCCTTGGAATACGATAATCCGTACATCCGGCACCCCTTCATAACTAAAGCCATCAAAGCAGTCATCAAACTTGATTAAGTTCTCCACCACCGCCACATCGTTTTTGCCACCCAGAGAAAAAAGACCCGCCAAGGCATTACTGATATGGCGCTCAACATCTTCTTCGTTTATGGTCGCACCGGATGGTTTGGTGTAAACGCCATCTTTATGTTCAGTGACTACAAGGATTCCTTTGCCACCACTGCCTTGCGCTGGCTTGATCACAAACCCGGGCCAAGACTTCACCATGTTATGAATGGTTTTCACTTCGGCTTGACTGCGAATCACACCGATAAGGGCAGGGGTAGTTGCCCCCGCTTTTTCAGCAATGATTTTGGTCTTGAGTTTGTCATCCACCAGTGGATACTTCGAGCGGTCGTTATAGCGACTGATGTAACTGTGGTTTCGTTGGTTCATTCCCATAATGCCGCGGGAACGGAGCTTAAAAGGACTGGTAAAGTCTTGAAACATAGCTTAGTCCTCCGTCAACGGTTTAAAGCGACGAAGCTCGGTTAGGCGATAACCGGTGTAGGTACCGAGCAGTAAGATGCCGCCAAGAATGACCAGTTGCAGACCGATAAAGTTAAAGGTGAGGTGCTGAACGTAGGAGTTGGTCATCGCAAGATAAACCAAAACCGCCGTGAGCAGTGAGCCTCCGCCTTGCAACACCACCTCTTTTGCACCTTCCTCTTCCCAAAGAATCGACATACGCTCGATAGTCCATGAAAGAATAATCATCGGGAAGAAAGTAATCGAAAGCCCTTCGGTCAGACCAATCTTATAGGCAACCACGGTAAATACCGAGATGATTAAGATAACCGTAATAATGACGGCGGATATCCGCGCCACCAGCAATAGATTGAGCTTAGAAAGATAGCTACGAATCACCAGACCCGTGCCAACAATCAACAAGAAACCGACGATGCCGGTCACCAACTGCGTCTGTACAAATGCCACCGCAATAAGGACAGGCATAAAAGTGCCCGAGGTTTTTAAACCGATCAGAATACGCAGGAAAACGACAATCAATGCGCCAATTGGGATCAGCATGATGGTTTTAAACATCGCTTGCTCTTCAAGAGGCAAACTATGGATAGAGAAGTTGAGTAAGCCATCAGCATTGACTTTGCTTGCCGTTGCTTCGCTTGCCGACACCTCTTGAGCAATCATAGTAAAGTGAACCTTACTGTCTTTGCCCCCAATTACGTCTAACAGTGAAACGTTGGATTGATCCCATACCAGCAGGTTCTGTTTATCTTTGCCCTCATTATTGTCAGGAGCGAAGATTTGCCAATGGCTGCCATCCCAGACTTGAATCATCTGTTGAACCGTTTGACGACGGCGACCATCTTCAAGTTCGATCACGCCGACGACCTTAGCGGGAACTTGTGCAAAAGCGAGTAATTTTGCAACTGCCTCGGTTTTGTCCATATCGTTAAGCAGTAGTGCGGCGTTTTGGCTATCACTATCGTTGAGGGTTTTGATGAGCTCGCGAGTGAAAGTGATATCGTCAGCAGACCGCCCTTTAGCACGTGAGATAAGTGCGTTCGCGGCGGCTTCTTCTGGACCATTGAAAGTCGGCGCAGCGATTTCACCAGTAGGGGGCGTTGGGTCAGCGACGGCCTGATCATCGACCAGAAACTGGGTTTTGTAATAGATGGTTTGCGCCCCCGTCGCTTGTCGGATAGACCACTCGGCGCGGCGTCCTGCATCAGAGTCAACATAGGAAACCCCATAACCCTGCGAAGAGGCCGATTCATTGGTCAGTGTATAGCCACTTTGGGTTTGTGGTGCTGCCAGAGAGATTTTGACTGCATCCCCAGTGGCTTTAAATTCGATTCTTGCTTCAATGTCCCAAACTTGCCTAGATTCTCCAGGTGTCCAAGGTACACCATAAGTTTGATGCCTTATTACGCTCAAGGCGATGCCGGCAATAATAAGCAGACTTACGGATAGATAAAATGGAATACGCGATGTCATAAACAGCCTTATTATTGTATTTTCGTCCCGTGAATAGTTAGTGCGGGTTTGGATTTATTAATTGACCTTCTGAATGTATTGCTTACTCACATCCACTAAAGCGATATCTTTAATAAATTCTCTCCCTAGAAGTATAGGGTGGGACATTTGCGAGCGATCTGCCAGTGTAAATTGCGCTTTTTCATGGATTTTTCCAACTTTTATCCATAATTCCACTACCGCTCTGCGTTCCCCTTTTTCATTCGCTGACTGACGTATTTTGGCATAGCGAATTACTGGTGCTTCAATATAGGGCGATTCACTGCTTTTGGTATTTTGTGAGAGCAGCTTAAATTTAACCCACTCTTTGCCATCACGCTCGAAAAATTGAATATCTCCCGCATTTAACGAAGAGGTTGCCGCACCAGTGTCGACTCGAGCATCAAACTGGGTCGCTAAGCTGTCGATCTCTACCGTTTCAATTGCCCCAAGCACGGTGACATTGCTGGGTTCTGATGTGGCTACCGCAGCAACCGGTGCAGGAGTCGATGACTCAGTTTGTTTCGGTGCTTCAGCCGTTTTTTGTTGTTGCAGCTGCTGGACTTGCTGTTGCAAGGTGTCTACCGATAACTCCAGACTATCGATATAGTCGGTTTGATTACTCAGCTGAAGATTTAAATTATAGAGTCGATTTTCGATTCTAGACTCTGCCTGTTCAATGGCAGTGAGTGTACTTTGGTGCAAATCCTGATGATTGACGGTTGAGCAACCGCTAACCATGACAATAAGAGAGATCAATGCCAAACGCTTATGCATGATAAACCCAAGAAAAAAGTGTAAGTAAGATGATTTATAACGAAATTTAGCGTGACAATAGAGGGTTACACTGCCTCTATTGTCAGAGCTTCGTCAGAGTTGGTCACCTAGGTTCAGAACCTAGGAATTATTCCAATCTGACGAGAAAATGGTCAGCTATTCGTTCGGGTTAGTTGCTACTAACACTGCGCGTCTCGGCGCAGGGTAGCCTTCAACTGTTTTGGTTGGATCATTAGGATCCAGATACTCAGGCAGAGAATTATGTGTCATCCACTGAGTTGTGCGTTGTTCTTTGGTCGATGTGACATTTTCATCAACGATGCGAACATTCTCAAAGCCGACTTTTTCTAGCCAGACTTTTAACGCTTTTGCTGATGGGAAGAAATAGACATTACGCATTTGGGCATAACGGTCAAATGGCACCAGTACCGCATTTTCATCGCCGTCGATCACCAAGGTTTCAAGGATCAGTTCGCCGCCCGCAACCAACTGGTTTTTCAATTGAATCAAGTGATCCAGTGGCGAACGGCGGTGATACAGCACACCCATGCTGAAAACAGTATCAAAGGCTTTCAGTTCAGGTAGTTGCTCGATACCTAAAGGTAATAGGTGGGCGCGTTGATCGTCTCCCATTAACTTACGGATGGCTTCAAATTGCACCAAGAACAGATGCGATGGATCAATCCCTACACAAAGACGCGCCCCTTCGCCCAGCATGCGCCACATGTGGTAGCCATTACCACAACCCACATCCAACACAGAGCGATTTTTAAGCGGGGAAATATGCGGCAACACGCGATCCCATTTCCAATCTGAGCGCCATTCGGTGTCAATATGGATATCATGGACATGATAAGGACCTTTGCGCCATGGATGGAAGGTGCGCAATAGGTTTTCCAGCTTTTTCATCTCACCTTGAGCAAGCGGTGTCTCGTTAGAGATCGCCACACGCTGTTGTAGTTCGACGTTATCCGGTCGGTCAGCTGGAATTTTAGCTAATGCTCGCAGCCAGCGATCAAAGTCGCCGTGCTGAGCGTTTTGCCAGTCAGTCAGTTGCTGCGGCAAGATATTGAGCCAAGGTTGAAGACGCGTATCTTGCGCGATAAGTTGATAGAAGTTTGCAAAATTAAACATGAATATCTCTACTTATTTGACGGCAAACATGGAGCCAAAATTAAAACACTGGAACCAAACTTCGTAGCTACTAAAGCCGATCTCTTTAAAGCGTTGCTTGTGGGCATTAATCGAATCTGGACGCATCACATTCTCAATCGCACTGCGTTTTTGACTGATTTCCAATTCGCTATAGCCATTGGCACGCTTAAAGTCGTGGTGAAGATCGATTAATAATTCGTGTGCGCCTTCATCTTCAAACACAAACTTCTCGGACAATATCAAAATACCGCCCGGTTTAAGACCTTGATAGATCTTCTCAAGCAGAGTGCGACGATCGTCCGGAGATAAGAATTGCAGCGTGAAGTTAAGCACCACAACGGAGGCGTTTTCTATCTCAATATCACGGATATCAGCTTCAACCACACTCACTGGCGTTTCGGCACGATAGGCGTTGACGTGCAACTTGCAGCGCTCAACCATAGCCGACGAGTTATCGACCGCAATAATATGGCAGCCCTCTTGATCGATATTGCGACGCATAGAAAGGGTCGCCGCGCCCAATGAACAACCGAGGTCATAAATGTTGGAATGAGGTTTAGCGAAGCGCTGCGCCAGCATGCCAATGGCAGAAATGATATTGCTGTATCCTGGGACACTGCGTTGAATCATATCAGGAAAGACTTCTGCCACACGCTCATCGAACGTGAAATCGCCAATTTTATCAATAGGTGCAGAGAAAATATTGTCTTTATTCTGCGTGTCTTCGTTGTGCATGAAAACCTCGTTGAACAGGGAATGTCGAAATAGAAAAAGGCGCGCATTTTACGCTATAGAATATTAAATGTCACTCATAGACCCTAAAGTGAAAGGGGAGTGCTGACTTGGTGCTTGTTTGCATCAATAAAACCGTGTGCCTCAAGCTTAAAACTTACACTCAAAATTCAAGAACTCAAAACTTAAGAACTCAAAACATAGCAAGTTGCTGACCATCATCATCTTCAGCGGGAAAACGCGCTAGCGCAGGCAGGGTCGTTAACTGTTGCAGTTGTTGGTACAACTGTTTAGCAAGCTGCGGCGCTAAATTGTTGTCGGGTGTATGCACCATAATATAAGGCGTTTTCCCTTGCTCAATCCATTGCGGTATTGTTTTAAGCCAAGGTGCAAAAAACGTACTGTTTGCTTCGAGGTCTGGATGACCAATAAAGCGGATCATGGGCTGCTCTGCGGTGGCAATGGCATGAGTCGGTACACGCGGCTTTTGACTATGCGCCTCAATCACGGCGGGCGTGTCTGGTTTAGCGGCAAACACTGGGCGGCTGTCCATAATAATTCGGTCTATGCCCGTTTCGACTAGCCAATGATTGAGACGCTTTTCATTCTCTCCCTTGTCGAAGAACGCCAGATGACGCACCTCAATGCCAAGAGGAAAGTCTTTAGGAAACCACTGGCAAAACGCCATCAAGTTCGATAACTGCTCGGGAGAAAATTGCGCTGGCAGTTGGATGGTCCACATGCCAACCTTTTCATGCAGCGGCGACATAACGCGAAGGAAGTCAGACAGTGCCTCTTGGCAGTTAACTAACTGATGTTGGTGGGTGATCGCACTTGGCAGTTTAAAGGTAAAGCGGAAATTATCGGGTGTCGCGCTATGCCAATTAGCGACTGTCGAACTCGCGGGCGTGGCGTAGAAAGTGGTGTTGCCCTCGACGGTATTAAAGACTTGGGCATATTTTTCTAGGCGCTGACTCGTTTTGGTGCCGCGACCAAAAAAGGACGCCTGCCACTCATTATGCGACCACATGGTTAAACCGATTCGACAGCGGGGCTCAGTAACTCGCATTAGGCGAAATCCTCGACTTGTGTTGATATTTTATACGTTTGCACCCGATACCAGCCCTAGACCGCGATTAATGACAATAAATCTGTTGAATTAGGTCGATTTTAAACGATTTTCCGAGTATAAATGAACCTTTGATTTTGCAGGCTGGACCTTTTACTTTTCATGGTTAGCCTACAATATAGATTTCATATAAACATTGGAAATTGGGAAATTCATTATGCGTAGCCATTACTGTGGTCACCTGAACAAGTCCCTTGCAGGACAAACTGTAGAACTGTGCGGCTGGGTTAATCGCCGTCGAGATTTAGGCGGTCTTATCTTTATTGATATGCGAGATCGTGAGGGTATCGTTCAGGTAGTAGTTGATCCGGATATGGCGGAAGCTTATGAAGTTGCTAACCAACTTCGCAATGAGTTCTGCATCAAATTAACGGGTGAAGTTCGTGTGCGTCCAGAGAGCCAAGTCAACAAAGACATGGCGACGGGCGAAGTTGAAGTATTGGCAAAAGGTCTGGAGATCATCAACCGTTCTGACGTGTTGCCACTTGACTTCAACCAGACCAACACCGAAGAGCAGCGTCTAAAGTACCGTTATATTGACCTACGTCGTCCAGAAATGAGCGACCGTATTAAACTGCGTGCCAAAGCCAGCAGCTTTGTGCGTCGTTTCCTTGACGAAAATGGTTTCCTAGATATCGAAACGCCAGTGCTGACAAAAGCGACGCCGGAAGGTGCGCGTGACTATCTCGTCCCAAGCCGTGTTCATAAAGGCTCATTCTACGCACTGCCTCAATCGCCTCAACTGTTTAAGCAGTTGCTGATGATGTCTGGTTTTGACCGCTACTATCAAATCGTAAAATGTTTCCGTGATGAAGATTTACGTGCTGATCGTCAACCTGAATTTACTCAGATCGATATCGAAACATCATTTATGAGTGCCGATCAAGTGCGTGAAGTGACGGAGAAAATGGTTCGCGATATGTGGCAAGAGCTACTGAACGTAGACCTAGGTCAGTTCCCTGTGATGCCATTCTCTGAAGCGATTCGTCGTTTTGGTTCTGATAAGCCTGATCTGCGTAACCCGCTTGAGCTAGTGGATGTGGCTGATCTTGTTAAAGATGTCGAGTTCAAAGTGTTCTCGGGTCCAGCAAACGATGACAAAGGTCGCGTTGCGGTTATCCGTGTACCGGGCGGTGCTTCACTCACACGTAAGCAGATTGATAGCTACGGCGAATACGTGGGTATCTACGGTGCTAAAGGTTTAGCATGGATGAAGGTGAATGACCGTGCAGCGGGCATGGAAGGCATCCAGTCTCCAGTGGCTAAATTCCTAAGCGAAGATGTGATCAACGGTATTCTTGAGCGTACTCAAGCAGAGTCGGGTGACATCATTCTATTCGGTGCGGATAAAGCCAACGTAGTCGCGGAAGCATTGGGCGCATTGCGTCTGAAACTCGGTAAAGATCTAGAGCTCACCGATAACTCTGCATGGGCACCGCTATGGGTTGTCGACTTCCCGATGTTTGAAGAAGATGATGAAGGTAACTTGCATGCAATGCACCACCCATTCACTTCGCCACTCGGTGTTAATGCAGAAGAGCTAACAGCGAATCCAGCGGCAGCAAACTCAAACGCCTACGATATGGTACTTAACGGCTATGAAGTTGGTGGCGGTTCAGTTCGTATCCACAATGCAGAAATGCAAGCGGCTGTGTTTGAAATCTTAGGCATTAATGCTGAAGAGCAGCGTGAGAAGTTTGGCTTCCTACTGGATGCACTTAAGTACGGCACACCACCACACGCAGGTCTTGCGTTCGGTCTTGACCGTCTGGTGATGCTACTGTGTGGCACAGAGAACATCCGTGACGTGATTGCATTCCCGAAAACCACCGCAGCAGCTTGTCTGTTGACGGATGCGCCAAGTGTTGCCAATCCAGCAGCCCTTGAAGAACTTGCGATTGCAGTGACAGCGGCGAAACAGAAAGACGCTTAATTTCAGTCTTGAATAGAAACTCCCGCACTTGCGGGAGTTTTTGTTTCCGCTGAGATCAAGAGAAGAGATAGGTAGTTAATGTCGATAATTTTAGGAATTGACCCAGGCTCGAGAATTACCGGTTACGGGGTGATTCGCCAACAAGGACGCCATTTGCACTATTTAGGCAGTGGTTGTATCCGCACCTCGGAAAAAGATCTACCCGGTCGATTGAAGCAGATTTATGCTGGGGTCAGTGAAATTATTACCCAATTCCAGCCGGATGTATTTGCTATCGAGCAGGTATTTATGTCCAAAAATGCCGACTCGGCACTTAAGCTTGGTCAAGCACGAGGCAGCGCGATTGTTGCTGCGGTGAATCATGACCTTCCGGTGTATGAATACGCCGCCAGATTGATTAAGCAAGCGGTCGTCGGCACGGGGGGTGCAGATAAAGCCCAAGTTCAGCATATGGTGATGAGCATGTTAAAGCTGGCAGCGAAACCCCAAGCAGACGCAGCCGATGCACTCGGTGTCGCCATTTGTCATGCCAATACCAATAAAACTCTCGTAGCCCTTGCTGGCAAAGCGACAGGTGCGAAAAAAGGACGCTATCGTTAATTGGGGGCATACTAACTCAGTGGGCTGCACAAAAGTGAACGAATAACTGGATGTCTATCCAGTTATTCTATATTCTAAGCCCCATTCAAGATCGTTATGAGAGAAACAAAGTGATAGGAAGATTACGAGGCATTCTAGTAGAGAAGCAACCACCAGAACTGTTAATTGAAGTCGGCGGCGTGGGCTATGAAGTCCAGATGCCAATGAGCTGCTTTTATGAACTGCCTGAAGTGGGACAAGAAGCCGTGATCTATACCCATTTTGTGGTTCGAGAAGATGCTCAGTTGCTGTATGGATTTAATACCGTTTCAGAGCGTGCGCTGTTCCGTGAGGTGATTAAAGCGAACGGGGTTGGACCTAAACTCGGACTTGGTATCCTTTCTGGAATGTCTGCCGCACAATTTGTTTCTTGCGTGGAGCGCGAAGATATCTCTACTCTGATTAAGTTGCCGGGCGTGGGTAAAAAAACCGCCGAGCGCTTAGTGGTAGAAATGAAAGACAGGCTAAAAGGTTGGGGCGCAGGTGATCTGTTCACGCCAGCCACGGATGCCGCTCCGATGGATTCCGTCTCTGCCGCGACATCAGGAACGCATGCAGAAGACGAAGCCGTTGCCGCGCTTCTTGCTCTTGGCTATAAACCAGCGCAAGCCTCTAAGGTGGTCTCGCAGGTTGCTCAGTCTGGAATGACGAGTGAAGCTATTATCCGCGAATCCTTGCGTGCTATGGTTTAAAGGAAACAGTGGTCTAAAGAAAACGGTTTAACAAAAAACTTGCTTAGTAAAAGAGTTTAATTTAGTCAGTCAGTAATTAGAGAGACATTCCCGTATGATTGAAGCGGATCGCTTAATTTCAGCCGATAGCCCTGACTTTAAAGATGAAGAGGTGATTGACCGTGCCATCCGACCCAAAAAGTTGGATGACTATGAGGGTCAAGAGCATGTGCGTGGTCAAATGGAGATCTTTATTAAGGCTGCACAGCTTCGTAATGAGGCGCTCGACCATCTACTGATCTTCGGTCCTCCCGGATTAGGTAAAACCACGTTGGCGAATATTGTTGCCAATGAAATGGAAGTCAATATTCGTACCACCTCGGGTCCTGTGCTTGAAAAGGCGGGAGATCTTGCTGCACTGCTGACTAACCTCGAAGAAAACGATGTGCTGTTTATTGATGAAATCCATCGTCTGAGTCCAATGGTCGAAGAAGTGCTTTACCCGGCGATGGAAGATTACCAGTTGGATATCATGATTGGTGAAGGACCCGCGGCGCGCTCGATTAAAATCGATCTGCCCCCGTTTACTCTGATTGGAGCCACGACGAGAGCCGGTTCATTAACCTCGCCACTGCGTGATCGCTTTGGTATTGTTCAGCGACTCGAATACTATAAAGTTGAAGACCTGCAGTCTATTGTTCAGCGCAGCGCTCACTGTTTAGGGCTAGAGATGCAAGCCGAAGGCGCATTAGAAATTGCTCGTCGAGCAAGGGGAACGCCTCGTATTGCCAACCGTTTATTACGCCGTGTTCGAGATTATGCAGAAGTGAAAGCGGATGGTGTGATTAGCAAAGATATCGCTGACAAAGCACTTAATATGCTGGATGTCGATAGTCGTGGTTTTGACTACATGGATAGAAAGCTACTGCTCGCTATCATGGAGAAATTCTCCGGTGGTCCAGTTGGCTTAGACAACCTTGCCGCCGCGATCGGTGAAGAAAAAGACACCATTGAAGATGTGATTGAGCCATACTTAATTCAGCAAGGTTATTTACAGCGTACACCTCGAGGACGTATTGCCTCAGATCGCGCTTATCTACATTTTGGTATTGACCGCCCAGATTAACGTTTTTTATAACAATTCTAAATATTGCACAAAGATCACAAAGTGATCTTTGTGCAATTTCTTGTATAACAATCTGTCCAAATTGATTGTTTTAGACACATCTCATTACAAAGCTCCTTGTATTAACCTGCCTTTCTATTGATGCAAATCAAGTTTAATTTAATTGTCATACATGTGCTTAAAATTAATTGATTCACATCAAGACAAGTTAATGGAGAAACCTTTTGAAACTGGCGTCAAATCGCAGTAATATTAGCGTCAGCTATATTAGCGCAAGCTTAACAATTAAATAACCAACAAGGTACATTTTCGCAACAGGGATGAGTGAAAAGCTCAACATTTTTAATGTAAACTCAACCAATATCCTTGGAGCAAGATGTAAAACGTGTCCACAATAAGGCACACAAGGAGTTACTATGATAGATGTTGTTGATCTGTCTCGATTGCAATTTGCACTCACGGCAATGTATCACTTCCTGTTCGTTCCATTGACTCTCGGTATGGCATTCTTACTTGCCATCATGGAGTCCCTCTACGTAATGACCAATAAGCAGATCTATAAGGACATGACCAAGTTCTGGGGTAAGCTGTTTGGTATTAACTTTGCCTTAGGTGTTGCCACCGGCCTAACCATGGAATTCCAGTTCGGTACTAACTGGTCCTACTATTCCCACTATGTCGGCGATATCTTTGGTGCTCCGTTAGCGATTGAGGCACTGGTTGCTTTCTTCCTCGAATCCACTTTTGTTGGTCTTTTCTTCTTCGGGTGGGATCGTCTATCTAAACGTCAACACTTGGTTGTCACCTGGTTGGTAGCACTTGGCTCTAACTTCTCTGCGTTGTGGATCTTGGTCGCCAACGGCTGGATGCAACATCCTGTCGGTGCCGAGTTCAACTTTGAAACCATGCGTATGGAAATGGTCAGCTTTGCCGAAGTGGTGCTTAACCCTGTTGCTCAGGTGAAATTTGTTCACACTGTGGCGTCAGGTTATACCACCGGTGCGATGTTTATCCTTGGCGTGAGTTCTTACTACCTACTGAAAGGTCGTGACATTGCTTTTGCACGTCGTTCATTTGCTATCGCGGCTTCGTTCGGTATGGCATCTATCCTGTCTGTTATCGTGCTGGGTGACGAGTCAGGTTATGAGCTTGGTGACGTACAGAAAGTAAAACTGGCGGCGATTGAAGCTGAGTGGCATACAGAGCCAGCTCCGGCAGCGTTCACGCTATTTGGTCTTCCAAACCAAGAGACCATGCACACCGATTACGCGATTAAGATCCCTTATGTGATGGGTATCATCGCAACACGTTCATTCGATACGCCGGTACAAGGTCTGCGTGACTTGCGTGAAGAGCACGTCGATCGTATCCGTAACGGTATGTATGCTTATGACCTACTAGAAAAACTGCGTGCAGGTGAGCGTTCAGAGCAAAACCTAACGGCTTTTGATGAAGTGAAAGACGATCTAGGTTATGGCTTACTATTGAAGCGCTATACCGATAATGTTGTTGACGCAACAGAAGACCAAATTCAAGCCGCAGCGGATGACTCTATCCCAACGGTTTGGCCGCTATTCTGGTCGTTCCGCATCATGGTGGGTTGTGGTTTCGTAATGTTATTTATCTTTGGTGCCGCGTTTGTTCAAACATGTCGTCACAAGATTGAACAGAAACCTTGGATCCTTAAAGCCGCACTGTTTGGTATTCCTCTACCTTGGATTGCAATCGAAGCGGGCTGGTTTGTCGCTGAGTATGGTCGCCAACCTTGGGCGGTCGGTGAAATCCTACCAGTACACGTTGCCGCCTCGGCGCTGACTCACTCTCAACTATGGACATCACTGTTTGCCATTATTGCGCTCTATACCGTGTTCTTGATCGCTGAAGTTTACCTCATGGTTAAATTTGCGCGTAAAGGGCCAAGTAGCTTGAAAACTGGACGTTATCACTTTGAGCAAAACGTCGACACAGTTGAAAGCAAAGTTAGTCGTCAAGTAGAAGCGTAGACAGGGAGAAAAAATATGTTTGATTACGAAGTCTTACGATTCATCTGGTGGGTACTGATTGGCGTACTATGCGTTGGCTTTGCCGTAACCGATGGTTTTGATATGGGCGTTGGTGCGTTGGTGCCAATCCTAGGTAAAAGCGACACTCAACGTCGCGTGATGATCAACTCGATTGCTCCGCACTGGGATGGTAACCAAGTATGGCTTATCACTGCGGGTGGTGCGTTGTTTGCGGCGTGGCCACTGGTTTATGCTACGTCATTCTCTGGTTTTTATCTGGCGATGATTGTGACCTTAGCGGCATTATGGCTGCGTCCAATTGGTCTTGATTACCGTTCTAAACTGGAAGATGCCCGTTGGCGTCAAGCGTGGGATGTTGGTATCTCAATCAGTGGTTTTGTTCCACCGCTTATCTTTGGTGTGGCTTTTGGTAACCTGCTACAAGGTGTGCCGTTCCAACTGAGCGACTTTATGATGCCAACTTACCATGGCTCATTCTTCGGTCTGCTTAATCCGTTTGCTTTGTTATGTGGCTTAGTCAGCGTGTTTATGATTTTGTTGCAAGGTTCAACTTGGCTGCAGATGAAAACCACAGGGGATATCCACACCAGAGCGCGTTCAGTTGCGCAAATCATGGGTTTACTGGTTGTGGTCACTTTTGTGGCGGCGGGTGTTTGGATTCAATCTATCGAAGGTTATCTGATAGTGAGTGCGATTGATGGCAATGCCGCTTCAAACCCACTGAACAAAGAAGTGATCCGTGAAGCGGGCGCTTGGATGACAAACTTTGAAAAATATCCGTTACTTTGGATTGCGCCTGCACTGGGTGTTGTGATGCCACTGCTTGCTGCATTGATGTCTCGCATGGAAAAATGCGCACTGTCGTTTATTGCTTCTTCGCTCGCTAACGCTGGGGTTATCTTCACTGCGGGTGTGGCGATGTTCCCATTCGTGATGCCAAGTAGCTTGAACCCTTCACACAGCTTAACTATGTGGGATTCAACCTCAAGTGAGTTAACGTTGAACCTAATGACCGCCGTCGCCTTTGTTATGGTGCCCGTGATCTTAAGTTACACAGCGTGGACTTATTACAAGATGTTTGGTCGTCTCGATGACAAGTTCATCGAAGAAAACAAAAATTCACTTTACTAAGGAGCAATCAATATGTGGTATTTCGCTTGGATTTTAGGTGTATTGCTTGCTTGTGCTTTCGGTATCATCAACGCACTGTGGCTTGAACACAGTGAAATGATGGACAAAGACAGTGAGTAATTTGAATCAGTCGATTGAACAGATTCACCAGCCAATGGACAGATGGTGGTTGCGTATCGCGACCATCTTGCTGGGGTTTGTTCATGTTGGGTTATTTATGTGGGAACCAGTGCTTTACGATCAAGCCATTGGTGGTTTTACACCATTGCTGGGTATCTTGTTTCTGGTCTCTGTCTGTACCAGCATGGTTTATGGCATCGGATTTAAGCCAAGGTTTTGGCTGTGGCAGTTGGTGTTTACGCCATACTTGTCCTTGAGCGTCTTGCTTTATTTGACAGTGCTATACTTGATGTAATACCTGACTTAATCGCTGACTAGAATTTAAACAAAGCCCGAGGTTGTACCTCGGGCTTTTTGCTTAGTTTGCATGCTAATCACTGATAACTTTATCAATTTCATGTAAATTATCGCACTTTATTCAAAAATTCTTGTCACTATTAATAACAATCATCACCAGTTGAGTTATATTAAGGTTTTTCAAGGAAGTGCATAGTTTGTCTAACATACCATCAGAATTTCAGTTCCCGGTCACCGTCTATTACGAAGATACCGATGCAGGAGGCGTGGTTTACCATTCAAATTATTTAAACTTCTTTGAACGCGCACGTACTGAAATGCTGCGCAGTAAAGGGATTAACCAGCGTATTCTGCTCGAACAGAGTACTGGTTTTGTCGTTCGTCATATGGATATTGACTTTATTCGTGGTGCGAGGCTTGATGATCAACTCACGGTGAAAACCACAATTGGTCAGTTTAAGCGCGCCTCATTAACATTTTTACAAGAAATAACCGATCAACACGATGTGACAATCGCCAAGGCGGTGGTTAAAGTGGCATGTGTTGATAGTTCAATTATGAAGCCCAAGGCGATCCCGACGCCAATACTTACGGAGTTAAAACACAGTGACGGCTGATATTTCATTTTTAGATCTGTTTCTACAAGCAAGTCTGCTAGTAAAACTTGTCATGTTGATTTTGCTTGGCATGTCAGTGGTATCGTGGGCGATGATCATTAAGCGTAGCAAGGTTCTTAATAGCGCCACCAAAGAAAGCCATACGTTTGAAGACAAGTTCTGGTCAGGTGGCGATTTAACTCAGCTGTACCAAGATGCGAAGAAACGTAAAGAAGCGCTTTCGGGTACGGAAGAGATCTTCTTCAATGGCTTTAGCGAATTTTTGCGACTGCGTAAATCTAACCCGGATTCCCCTGCGTTTGTGATGGAAGGCACTGGTCGTGCGATGCGTGTTGCTGTTGCTCGTGAAGTCGATGAACTTGAAACCAACCTGCCTTTCTTGGCGACGGTGGGATCCATCAGTCCATACATCGGTCTATTTGGTACGGTTTGGGGCATCATGCATGCCTTTATCGCACTGGGCGAAGTCAAGCAGGCGACGTTGGCGATGGTTGCTCCTGGTATCGCTGAAGCGTTGATTGCAACTGCAATGGGTCTGTTTGCCGCCATTCCAGCGGTCATGGCTTACAACCGACTCAGCAATAAAGTGGACAAACTTGAGCACAACTACGCGACCTTTTCCGAAGAATTCCACAGTCTACTGCACCGTCAAGCGATGGCGGGTAGGGAGCAGTAATGGCTGGTTATCAACCCAAAAAGCGTAAGCTAACGGCAGAAATCAACGTTGTACCTTACATTGATGTCATGTTGGTGCTGCTGATCATCTTTATGGTGACCTCACCGTTTGTGACTCAAGGGGTTGATGTCGAACTGCCAAAAACGTCGACGGCAAAACCTGCCTCTGAATTAGCTGGTGATACTGAAGCCAGTTTTATCATTGTCGAGGTGGATGCTGACGGCAATCTAGGCTTAAGCGTCAACAATGAAGACGTAGTGCGAGGTCTAAGTCTACAAGATGTGATTTTGCGAGTCAGAGCGGAACTGAGCATCAATCCAAACTCTCCCGTTGCGGTTGGCGGCGATGCCGCTACTCCCTATGCCGAGGTTGTACTGTTATTAGATGAATTAAGTCGTGCGGGCGTACCAAAAGTAGGCTTGTTGACTGACATCAGGGAATAGAACGTTTCAGGGTATGAAAAACAAAAATAAACAGAATAACAGTTATTTATTGCCAGTCATGGTCTCTTTAGGCGCTCATGCCGTGTTGATGGCGGCGCTGTTATGGGGAACTGACTTTACCATGGAGCAAGCCGAGCCTACCGGAATGGTTGAGGCAGTGGTGATTGATCCGGCTCAGGTTCGCCAGCAAGCGGCGGAGATCCGCAAACAGAGAGAAACGGCAGCGAAGAAAGAGCAAGACCGACTAGACAAATTGCGCCGTGAGAGTGAGCAGCTTGAACGAAATCGCAAAGAGGAAGAAGAGCGTATTCGCAAGCTAAAACAGCAGCAAGCGCAAGATGCACAAGCCGCGCGTGAAGCGGAAAAGCGTCGTGAAGTCGAACGAAAACGCGCCGTAGAAGCGGAGACAGAACGAAAAATACAAGAAGAAGCCGTACGCAAAGCCGAACAGCAGCGTAAGGAAAAAGAAGCCGCGATAGCCAGAGCTGAGAAAGAGCGCATCGCTAAAGAAGCGGCGGTAGCGAAAGCCGAGCAAGAACGAATTGCCAAAGAAAAAGCGCTAAAAGAAGCACAAGAAAAAGCCCAGCGTGAAAAAGAGGCCGCTGAACGAGCCGAACAAGAGCGCATTGCCAAAGAAAAAGCCGCTGCTGAGGCGGCAGAAAAGGCACGCCAAGAGCAACTCCGTTTAGATCAACTGGAACGCGAGCGTCAAGAGAAAGAGGCGGCACTGAATGATATTTTTTCGGGACTAGAGAGTGAAGCTGCTGCGAACAGCACAGCGCGCTCTCGTTTCGTTTCTTCCGAAGTGCAAAGAATGGGTGCGATTTACACCCAACTGATTCAACAAAATCTACTGCTTGAAGACAGCTTTAGGGGTAAAGAGTGCAAAGTGAATCTTAGACTGATACCCGCGGGTAAAGATGCTGTTGTCGGCAATGTATCTATTATTGAAGGCGAGAGCAGGCTTTGTTCTGCCGCGAAACGAGCGATAGCGAAAGTCGGTAGCTTTCCGTTGTCCACGGATGCGGACGTGAACAGTCAACTAAAGAACATTAATCTGACAGTAGTTCCATAGAAAAAGGAAAGACGAGTGTTAAAGCGAATACTTTTAGGGATGGCAGTGATGCTTGGCGTGGTCAGCCAACATGCGACGGCAGCACTAGAGCTAGTAATAACGGACGGTATCGATTCAGCACGTCCTATTGCTATTGTTCCATTTAAATGGGAAGGCGCGGAGCCATTGCCGCAAGATGTGTCGGCGGTCGTAGCCTCTGATTTACAGCGCAGTGGCAAATTCAGCCCAGTGGCAACCAGCAAGATGCCACAAACGCCTTATGATGCGATGGACGTCAATTTCAATGCTTGGACTTCTTTGGGTGTCGATTCGTTACTGACGGGCACCATTAAAAAGAACGAGCAAGGCAACTATGAGGTCAGTTACCAATTGGTTGACGTGATTCGTGGTCAGTTAACGGGTGGTAAGTCACGAGCGTTGAGTGATGATGGTCAATTAGTGTTATCAAACGACCATGTGTTATTCAAAAAGCGCGCGACCGTGCCTGCGAACCGCTTAAGAGAATATGCACACCGTATCTCTGATCTTGTCTATCAAGAGTTGACTGGTGAGCGCGGTGCGTTTCTCACTCGTATCGCGTATGTTGTGGTCTCAGACAAAGCGGATTATCCCTACCAACTGCGTATCTCCGATTACGATGGCTACAACGAAAAGCTCGTACTGCAATCTAAGCAGCCGCTGATGTCTCCGGCTTGGTCTCCCGATGGTAAAAAAATCGCCTACGTGAGTTTCCAAAGCGGTCAGGCAGAAATTTTTGTGATGAATATCTATACCGGGAAAAGTGAACGTATTACGTCATTCCCGCGTCACAATGGTGCGCCAAGATTCTCACCGGATGGCAAGTCGCTGGCATTAGTATTGTCTAAAACCGGTCAGCTTCAGGTGTACACGTTAAATCTTGAAAGCAGAAAGTTGACGCAAATTACTAGCGGTCGGTCGAATAATACCGAACCTTTCTGGAAACCTGATGGGAAATCTCTTATTTTTACGTCCGACAGGGGTGGTAACCCTCAGATTTATGAAGTAAATTTGTCTGACGGCAAAACTGAGAGAATCACTTGGCAGGGTAGCCAAAACCTCGGTGGGCAGATCACCCCCGACGGTCGTTACCTCGTCATGGTTAATGGCTCACGTTCTGGCTTTAATCTTGCAAAACAAGATCTTGAAACCGGTTCAGTGCAAATTTTAACCAAAACACTGCTGGATGAATCGCCAAGCATTGCACCGAACGGTAGCATGGTGATATACAGTTCCATCTATAACAAAACTAACGTGTTATCAATGGTTTCCATTGATGGACGCTTTAAGGCGAGATTGCCTGCGACTAACGGACGTGTTCGTGCGCCAGCTTGGTCGCCATTTTTATAGCAAATAAATTTATAGCAAATAAATAAGAAGTTAAGGAAATAATAAAATGCAAATGAACAAAGTATTTAAGGGTTTGCTGATTGCGCTACCTGTTCTCGCTATGACAGCGTGTAGCTCAAGCGACGACGCATCATCTTCTGCTGCAGCTCAAGATGCGGCAACAAATCAACAGCAGCAAGAAACGACTGTTGTTACGCCGATTGATGCAAATGGTCAGCTAACTGAGCAAGAGCTTAAAGAGAAAGCGCTACGCGAAAATCAAACTATCTACTTTGCATTTGATAACGCTTCAATCGCAGGTGACTACGAAGATATGCTAGCAGCACATGCCGCATACCTTAGCCAAGATCCGGCAATGAAAGTGACAATCGAAGGTCACGCAGATGAGCGCGGTACACCTGAGTACAACATCGCCCTTGGTGAGCGTCGTGCACAAGCTGTTGCGAAATACATTCAAGCATTGGGTGTTCAAGCTGACCAAATTTCTATCGTAAGCTACGGTGAAGAGAAACCACTCGTTTTTGGTCAATCTGACGATGCTTATGCGAAGAACCGCCGCGCAGTTCTTGTATACTAATCTCGCTTTTACGGCAAGTAAGGTAATTTAACTTATGAAAAGTAACATTAAGCGCCTAATCACGCTGACGTTACTTGCCGGTGCGGCGAGCTCAGCGCTCGCTGCACAAGCACCGGTTTCCGACTTAAACTCTTCTGCCGCGACCAGCACAACCTCTCGTGCTTCCGCAAGTAGTGAGACCGAAGTTCAGCGTCTGCAAAGACTACTGCAGAACCAAAATCGTGTGCAGGCAAGAATGCAGCAGCAACTTGATGAAATGAGTCAAGAGGTTGCCACCCTTAGAGGACAACTTGAGCGCAATAGCTACGATATGAATCAAATGCTACAGCGCCAACGTGAACTGTTTATCGAGATCGATAAATTGCGATCGCAAGCCAGCGCAACTCCGGTTGTTAGCGAACCTCAAGGTGAAACGCAAACACAGGGTAAATATAGCTCTGATGTTAGCGAGCAAGCCGCCTATCAAGCCGCAGTGGATATGATCCTTAAAAAACGTGATTACGCTGGCGCAATCAAAGCGTTTAAGCAGTTCCAAAAGGACTATCCGAACTCAACTTATGCCCCTAACACACACTACTGGTTAGGTCAGCTCTATTTTGCACAGCGTCAAGATGATCTGGCAGAGCAGAGCTTTAGTGCGGTTGTGAGTTTTAAAGACTCCAATAAACGTGCCGATGCATTGGTGAAGTTGGGCGATATTGCCAAGCGTGGCAATAAAGCTGAGCAAGCCGCTAAGTATTATCAGCAAGTGATTACTGAATATCCTGATAGCTCCTCGGCTAAAGTTGCTAAGTCGAGCTTGAGTCAATAATACGCTGCAAACCCCTAATACAGTCCGGTTAGGGGTTTTTTATTGATGTCGCTTCAAGCCCAATTCCACCCCCTGCGTTTAGCCCGTTCGCCAGTTTGTACTAAGATTTTGTCCTGACAATTTGTACGGTTAACTTGTTTAGACAACAGTTATCTTGCACAGACAACAGTGACTGGTTGCCTTTCTTTTCCTGCCAATATTCGTCTCGGATTCACTTTGTCCTCAGGTTCAGATGGGTGTACAATGTGCGGATTCATTTGCAAGTAGCATAGAGCAAGCGCTATGAGCCACATCCTAGATACAATCGATACGGTTTACCCGTTTCCACCGAAACCTGTTCCACTTAGCGATCAGGAGAAGCAGCAGCACGTTGCGAATATTAAAGCGTTACTAAAACAGAAAGACGCCGTGTTGATCGCTCACTATTATACTGACCCAGAGATCCAAGCTTTAGCGGAAGAGACCGGCGGCTTTGTTGGTGATTCGCTTGAGATGGCAAAATTTGGTAATCGTCATCCAGCCTCAACGCTTATCGTCGCGGGTGTACGCTTTATGGGCGAGTCAGCGAAGATATTGACACCAGAAAAAACCATTCTTATGCCGACACTTGAAGCCGAGTGCTCGCTGGACTTAGGTTGCCCTGCTGATAAATTCACTGAATTTTGCGATGCTCATCCAGACCACACCGTGGTGGTTTACGCCAATACCTCAGCGGCGGTAAAAGCGCGCGCAGATTGGGTCGTGACATCCAGTATCGCGTTGGAAATCGTTGAGCATTTGGATGAAGAAGGTAAACCGATTATCTGGGGTCCTGACCGCCATTTGGGCTCATACATCGCAAAGCAAACCGGTGCCGATATGCTGTTATGGCAAGGGGAGTGCGTGGTTCACGACGAGTTCTCAGCCAAAGCGTTGAAAGATATGAAGTCGGTTTACCCAGATGCAGCGATTCTGGTTCACCCAGAGTCTCCGGCGAGCGTGGTTGAATTAGCCGATGCGGTTGGTTCAACCAGCCAATTAATTAAATCCGCTAAAGCGCTCCCTCATAAACAAATGATTGTGGCGACTGACAAAGGCATCTTTTATAAGATGCAGCAGATGGTGCCGGACAAAGAACTGATCGAAGCACCGACGGCAGGCGCGGGTGCCACGTGTCGCAGTTGTGCTCACTGCCCTTGGATGGCGATGAACGGCTTGAAAGCCATTGAAGCTGCGCTGACTGAAGGCGGTCAAGAGCACGAGATCTTCGTCGATGAAGCATTGCGTCTCAAATCATTGATCCCGCTGAACCGCATGCTTGATTTTGCTGAGCAGCTACAGATCAAAGTGAAAGGAAATGCTTAGTTAATCACCGATTAACCTAAGTTATGATGAAAAAACCAGTCTTCGGGCTGGTTTTTTTGTGGCGATTTGCCAAGATGAACACAAGAATATAAGTCACGAGGAACAGTCAAAGTGATGATTTGGTTGCAGTTAAAACGATGGTTCCAAAGCCATCTTTTTGACATTCGGTTTAAGACCTTACTATTGATCGCCATTGGATATTTAGTGCTCTGCTGGGTGCTGCTTGTCGCGGCGGGAGAAACTGAGTTAACAGAATCGTTTTCTCGTTTTGTCTATTTTATGGTGGTGACGGGTTCCACGGTGGGCTATGGAGATTATTCGCCAACCACCTCAATGGGTCGTTGGGTGGTTGCTATTTTGGTTATTCCAGGTGGTTTAACTCTGTTTGCGTCTTTGCTTGGGCGTATCGCAGGGACAGGTTTAGAGTATTGGCGTTCAGGGCAATTGGGTAAAAGGAGAGTAAAAGTGGACAAACATATCTTGATATTAGGCTGGAATGGTCAGCGTACCGTGCATTTAATTCGTATGCTGCAACATGAGGAAACCGGTCGACGCCCAATCGTATTGTGCTGTCGTTCTGATATTGAGAACCCGTTACCCGGAGAAATTGGTTTTGTTAGAGTCAACAGCTATACCGATGGGCGAGAAATGGAAAAAGCCAACATCGAGTCTGCGGATTGTATCTTGATTGATAACCCAGAAGATGACATTACGCTCTCTGCGGCACTGTACTGTTATAGCAAAAACCCAAATGCGCACTTGTTGGTGTATTTCAAGGATGAAGCCCTTAGCGACTTGTTACATCAACATTGTCCAAATTCTGAATGTATTCCTGCTGTGGGTGCGGAGATGCTTGCCAAAGCAGCGGTGGATCCCGGTTCCAGCGTGCTACATCAGGAGTTGCTCAGTTCGACTCGAGGCATGACTCAATATTCCACCTATTACCCGCAAGATAGTGCTGAGACCACCATGGCAGTTCTGTTTATGGCTATGAAAAAACACCACGCTGCGACCTTGATAGCCGTCGACAGCGGGCAGGGAATTGAGCTTAATCCCGACCTAGATCGCGTGATTACTGGGGGAACCAAAGTTTTCTACATTGCTGATGAGAGGGTCGACAGCATTGACTGGAACTCACTAGTCAAATAACCAGCATAATTGTTGCTAGTTATTATACAAAGCGACGAAATATTTCTTGCTGCCGTCTTGCGTTCTGTATATTATGCGCGCTCATTTAATTGATGCTATGTGCCAAATAAATTGGAACGCAAATGATACGACTATCATCTCTATTACCAGTGCTCTTGTTACTTGCTCCAGCTTTTGTGAGTGCTAACGAAAGTGACGTTGTTTTGCCAGATTATGCTCATCTGGCGACTGATAAAGACCAGATCATTTACCAAGCTGATCTTGATGCAGCAGAAGCAGGACTTACCCAATATGAAACTGCGATTGAAAAATTAGAGCAGGACAACATCAATGATCAGTACGATCAGGCCATCGAGAACCTTGAATATGGTCAAAAGTACTATCAAGAAATCAATGGCTTACCCATGTTTAGCTTTTTGGGTGGTCCTGCCTATACACCAGAGCAAGGGTTACTGGTTGCAGCAGGTGGACTCTACTCATTTAAAACGGATCGTAGCCAGCCATTATTACAGCGTTCTAGCGCATCTATGTTCCTGATCGGTAACTATGTCGATTCTGAGATCGGTTACGGTTTGCGTTCAAAGCACGATATGTTTTGGGATAACAACGATATTCGTTTCCAAGGTGAGTTGAATGCCGGTGTTCAAAGCAAGCATTACTGGGGTATTGGTTATGACGCCGCTCAGGCAAACGACCTTGGTGATGAGACTCAGTACAAATCGAAATCCACTAATTACCACGGTACGCTCGTTTATCGCGTTCATGACGACTGGTATCTAGGTCCTGCGATTAAGGTGAACTATCTCAGCCCTAATGATACGCCGGATGTCGCGGTTGACGATGAAAACTTTAATAAGTTCAAAGACAAGCCATTTACTTGGGGTATTGGTGGTGTGATCCAGTACGATACACGCGATGTCGTGGTCAACCCATGGAAAGGTATTTTATTTAAAACTGAAGCGCTACTTTATAGCGAAGCCCTGGGCAGCCAAGCCGAATATCAAAAGCTCGATGTTGAATTACGCGGCTTTCACAGTTTTTCGACGGGACGAGTGCTAGCCTTACTCGCCCATTACCAGCAAGCATATGGTGACGTGCCTTATTATGATATGCCTGAGCTTGGCGGCGCAAAATCGATGCGCGGCTATTTCCAAGGTCAATATCGCGACAAGGTCGCAGGTGAATTAACCGCTGAATATCGCCATATGTTTAGACGCTCAACAGGTGATCTGTCGAATCATGGTTTAACAACTTGGTTAGGTCTAGGCGCGGTTGGTAACGGTATTGAAGATCTTGCGGGGCACACCGTGGTTTCTTACGGTGTGGGTTATCGCTATGAATTACAACCAAGAATGAACATTCGACTCGATCTTGGCATGGGTGAGCATGGAGCGGCCTTCTACTTTAATTTTACGGAAGCATTTTAATTTTACGGAAGCATTTTAATTTCGCGGAAGTATTTTAATTTTAAGGTATTCAGTTGTGAATAAGCTATTAGTTGGTCTGGCATTGCTTGGTGGTAGTGCCGTATCTAGTCACGTTTCTGCTCTTGAGTTTGCCGCCGATGATGATCTAAGACAGCAAGTTGAACGCGATAAGAACGAAGCTCACTGGAGTGGTCTCCCTGTATGGGGTGACAAGGTTCGTGAGATGGGTTATGAACTGCCTATTCCTGTCGGTATCGGCATCTATATGAACTCGCAAGATGTTGAGTATATTGCTAACGATGACTTTAAGATTGCGGCAACCAATGGGCTGTTAGGTAAGGCTGGCGATCATTGTAATATCTGGCAAGATTGCACCACCAATTACTCTATCCCTAAGTCTGATGTCGATATTCTTGGTCAAGATAAAAGTATTCAATTGCGTCTAGATGCATGGGTGTTTCCATTCTTAAATGTCTATGGACTGCTTGGTTACACCGAAGGAAGCAAAGATATTCAAGTCGATCTATCTAATGCTGAAATGGAGGGCGACCCGTTTCCTATTACAGGTGTCCAGTTTACGCTACCTCTTGAATATAAAGCTTATAATGTAGGTTTAGGTGCGGTTCTGGCGGGGCAAGTTGAAATTGCCGAAGGAATCAACCCAATCATTATTACTGCGGCTGGTGCGATCACAAACTCGTGGACCACCACCACAGACAGTACTATTTTGACGACGATTGGCGCAGTACGTGTTGGTCAGCGCTATGATGTCCCTTACGGTAAGCTTGCGGTTTTACTGGGTTATCAATATCAAAGTATTTCGCAAAATGTCACAGGGTCGATTGACCTCGGTGTTATAGCAGAAGAGTTGCACTTTGACGTTGACCTAGAAAGCAAAGAAACCTCAAATATGTCGGTCGCGATGGTCTATGACTTTGGATACCAAAAAGAGTGGAACATTATGGCGGAATACAGCTTCCTAAACTGGGACCAGTTGATTGTGGCTCTTGGCTATCGCTTCTAAAAAACCGCTCCTAAAAAATCGCGTCTCTATAAAAAACAAGCCTCGTAATGGAAACATTGCGAGGCTTGTTACTATTTGGTGAAGGCGAGTGCTTGCTGCCAGTGGCGCTCAATCACGACTAAAGCTCTTGAGCTAAAATTGCGCCTTTTTGCGTGATGCCACATAGCATCATCGGCATGGCAGCATAGATCTCGGCAAACTGCTCTAATCCCTGAATCCCTTGAGCTTGAAGTGTTGCCATTGAAGTTTCTGGATCGAACAGCATGCTCAGTGATAACAGGACGCCACCCAGTAGCGCATTGTCTTCGCTCTCTTCTGGCATAAGCGTTTCCCAGTCATCGCGAGCCAGTTGCCATCCTTGCAGCATCCCCTCACAAAATTGCTTGGTTTCTTCGGTCACAATCTCTTCTTCACTTAATTGGCATGCTTCAGGCCATTGCCATTCACCATCCAATAGTGCTGGGCGATATTCATTCCAAAGTGTTACGACTTGTTGAGCAAACTGCTCAAGTTGCTCTCCACTGGTAAAAGGAGAAACTTCTTCGCCGCCCCAAAGAAATGGCAGCCATTCTTCCGGCGGCAACGTATGAGGAGCGGAAGCCATGGCGGTGATAAACCCTTGCGTCTGTGGCAGAGTCAGTAATCTTCCGTCAAGCTCAGGAAGGGAAAGTATGTCTTTTAAAGTCAAAATGCTTTACCGTATAAGCAGAAAATTGGCTTAATAGTAGCAATCTGTCATCGAATAACAAGTAGTTGCAGTCAATCAGTGTCACCATAGAAGAAGGGAAGACTTCGTAGATTATGTACATTCGTCGTTCATTAAGAAGAAAGAGCATTATTGCACTAGGCATCTATCTGGCGGCGATGCTCATTCTGGTTGCGACAGTCACCTATTGGGTTGTCAAACCACCGGTACAGACCAAACTTGAACAAACGCTTGATGCGCGTACGCAATTGCTGGCGAAAGATGTCTCTGCGCCACTTAATGAATCCATTGGCGTCCTTAAAAGCGTGGTTGCCACGACGCAGTCGGTTAAAGACGTCCCTTTGCTTGATAAAATTCTCACCCAAGTGTTTACCACTCATTCTGGTGTTATTGTTGGCGGTGGAGTTTGGCCAGAGCCCTTTAGCGTTGACTCCAATAAAGAGTTAGCCAGTCTATTTTACAATCGAACTTCTCAGGGTGAGGTTGATAAGATCGATCTATGGAATAATCCTTATGGTAGCGGGTATCATCATGAGACTTGGTACTTGTCGGCAGTTTCGCAACCTACGGGTAGCGTGCAATGGTCATCGGTTTATATTGATCCCTACACCAATGTGCAGATGATTACCGCTTCTTCTCCTTATTACATCGACAATCAATTTGCTGGCGTAGCCACGATAGACCTGTCACTGGAACAACTGGTGCGCTATGTAGGACGTAAAGCGAGAGAGCATGATCTTGGCGTGCTGATTCGCGATTCAAAACACCACATAGTGAGCGAGTACAACTTCCGTCTTGGCAAAGACGTTTATGTCAGTCAAGTTTCATTTGGGCAATTTGATTGGCAGTTAGATGCGGTCAATGCACACCACTTGGTTGCCGATCAAGTGTCCGATATGGTTATGGGCGTTGAGTTAGGTATTTTGCCAGTGATGCTGCTTTGTGTCATAGGGGGCTATTTCTTAATCAATCGCCATCTGATTCGACCGATTACACGCATTGCCAAAAAAGTCGAAGCCTCCAATCCGGGTGACACGATTCATGTCTACTATCAGGGGCACGATGAGATCCGCTATTTAATCGACTCATTTAACCAAAAAACGGATTTATTAGAAAAGGAACGCGCTAAAGCACTGGCGTCAACCAACGCTAAGACGGCTTTCCTTGCCACATTGTCACATGAGATACGCACACCAATGAATGGAGTGTTGGGAACCGCACAACTGTTACTCAAGTCAGAACTCTCCAAAGAACAGCGTAAGCATTTGCGAACCCTATATGAATCAGGTGAGCACATGATGGTGTTGCTGAACGAGATCCTTGATTTCTCCAAAATTGAGCAGGGACATTTGGAGCTTGAGAACCATCCATTTCCTATCGCTTCGATTGTTGGCAGTGTCAACAGCGTCTATCACACCATGTGCACGGAAAAAGGCTTGGACTTCGAGATTATTTCCCATATTCCCAAGCATGTTTGGTATTTGGGTGACAAAGCGAGACTTAGACAGATTCTATTTAACCTGCTCAACAATGCGGTCAAATTTACCTCAGATGGCAAAGTTGAAGTGCATCTATTAGAAACGCGTGTTAATGATTTGGTATGGCTAAACATTAAGGTCAAAGATACCGGGATTGGCATCTCTCAAGAAGCCAAACAGCGCATCTTTAAGCCATTTGAACAAGCAGAGTCCAGCACCACACGTCGTTTTGGCGGCACAGGTTTAGGGCTTGCGATTGTGCATGAAATCGTCGACAAAATGAATGGCAGCATTAGCGTTGAAAGCCAAGTCGGGCAGGGGACTGAGTTTGATATTAATATTCAGCTTCAGAGCACTAAACCGGAGTCAAAACGTCAACGAGGCGACCAAAAGCTCGACTACTCGGGTCTAAGAGTATTAATCGTTGAAGACAACCGCACCAACACCATCATTCTCGACACCTTTATGAAGCGTAAAGGGTTTACCACAGAATCGGTTGTTAACGGTCGTCACGCGCTAAAGCTCCTAGCCGATAAACAATATGACCTTATTTTGATGGACAATCATATGCCGGTTATGGATGGGGTTGAAGCGATCACGCATATCCGTAATGATCAATCCATTAACCAAAACACGCTGATATTTGGCTGTACTGCGGATGTTTTTAAAGAGACAAGAGAAAAAATGCTGAATGCGGGCGCTGACTTTATTGTTGGGAAACCGGTTGATGAAAGGGTCATTGATGATGCCTTATATCAGTTTGCTCAGAAACTCTACCAATACCAGGCAGTAGACACTATCGCCACTGGAGTGTGATCTAGTCAAATTAACTGGTTTGATTATAAAAAGCAGTGCTTAGCACCAAAGATGATTCATAAAATAGAACCTAAAACTACAAAAATGGTGATTTAATAGCGCACCTTTCTGGCTAGTGCTTAATAACGAGTGAATCCATTGGTTATTAGGTTGTTTTTGTAGTTTTTTTGTCTATTGGTAGCGCAAGTGAGTAGTAAGAATCGTTTTTGTTTTCGTGGTGCAGCAGCAGATACTTTTGCAATGGTCGTGTTTTGCTTTGTTTCTGGAATGTTGATTGAAGTTCTGGTTTCAGGAATGACTTTTGAACAGTCGTTAGCCTCGCGTCTTCTCTCTATCCCCGTCAATATTGCCATCGCATATCCTTACGGCGTGTTTCGCGATTGGGTGCTAAGAAATGGTGCTAAACTCTCTGACCGTTCGTGGATGAAAAACCTAGCGGATTTACTTGCTTACGTCTCGTTCCAATCGCCAGTATACGCAGGTATCTTATTGACGGTAGGCGCATCACCAGAACAGATCGTCACAGCAGTCTCAAGCAATGCCGCCATTTCGTGTGCAATGGGCGTCGTTTACGGCTATTTTCTCGATTTTTGCCGCCGCTGGTTCCGTGTACCGGGTTACGCTCAACAAGTATAAGGTCCAATAGTTGTTCAAATTACCCATAATTTGAGCAGTTAAACCTAAAGCAGGCGTTTTTTGTCGATAAGGGCTTGACCAAACCCAAGATAATCATTAAATTAGCGCCTCGTTAGCCAATTACGCTAACCACAATTTGATTCGGTGAGTTGTCCGAGTGGCTGAAGGAGCACGCCTGGAAAGTGTGTATACGGCAACGTATCGAGAGTTCGAATCTCTCACTCACCGCCACATTCTATACTAAAGACGTCCTAGGACGTCTTTTTTTATGCCTATTATACTTCTAAATCAATAAGTTATCGTCCGATAACGTCCAAAGATGTCCTAGTTCGTTCGCCATTTTGGGGTATGACAAAGTGTATGTTTTAATCTTTCCCGACTTCGGGAATATACCACTTGAACCTGATTTGCTTAGCTCCTATTTAAGTGATTAGAAACTTAGGAATTACATGAGTTACAGCTTTGATTTTATATAAATCAATTACTTAGGGTTGAGTGGTATGACGCGAAAAACTTAACTTTTTCTGAGTGTAGCTTAGTCATACCAGGGGGCAATATGTCGCACTTAATACATCGTCTGAAAGACAAGGAAATCGAACAAGCACAGGGCCGTGATCGAATCTATCGCTTACCTGATGGTGGTGGACTTTATCTATTGGTAAAACCCAATAACCTCAAATACTGGGAGTTTCGTTACACTAAACCAGGTACAAAAAACAGAACCTTCTTAGGATTGGGTAGCCTAGATATGATCAACGTTGATGGCGCTCGTGACAAAGCGTTTGAGATGCGCAAACTTCTGAAGGAAGGTATTGACCCTAAATTAGACAGGATCGAGAAGAGGACCCAGATTCAACAAGAGCAAGCTTGTACATTCAAGTCAGTCGCTGATGAATGGGTTAAGACAAAGACGAAACTAAAACCTAAGACCGTCCAAGGTAACTGGAGAAAGCTCGAGCTTTATGCATTTCCAAAGTTCGGTGGGATCCCGGTTAAATCACTGACGCCAATAATAGTTCAGGAAGCGTTTAGGCCGATTGCTCGTAGAGGCAAGTTGGAGACAGTAAAACGCACCATCCAGTTGGTAAATGAAATCATGCGCTTTGCCATTAATAGCGGTTTGATCCAACACAACGTTTTATCTGGAGTTGGAGAAACTTTTGCTTCTCCTGATGTGAAACACATGGCGGCACTTAAACCTGATGAACTAACAGAGTTACTACAGACAGTTGCAACTGCAAATATGCAGCTGGCTACCAAATGCTTAATTGAGTGGCAGCTGCACACCATGACTAGACCAAGTGAAGCTGCTGGTGCTCGCTGGGATGAGATTGACATAGAAAATCGACTCTGGTTTATTCCAGACACACGGATGAAAATGAAACGTGAACATCGCATTCCATTGACTGACCAGACTATTGCCATACTGGAGCGCATACATCCTATCAGTGGACATAGGGTGCATGTATTTCCATCTATGCGCTTCCCTAAGCGGTCTATTGACTCTGAGACCATCAATAAGGCCCTGGGACGCATCGGGTTCAAAGACCGCACCACCGCGCATGGTATGCGCTCTCTCGCCAGTACTACGTTGAATGAAAGAGGTTTTGATCCGGATATCATTGAAGCAGCTTTAGCTCACCAGGACCGTAATGCTATCCGCTCTGCCTATAATCGAACAGATTACCTGGAACGCCGACGAAAAATGATGGAGTGGTGGAGTAGTTACATCGATGATGCAGCAGTAGGTTCATTGTCAGTAACAGGTGCTGTACATTTAAGAGCGATCGGTTGAATTCATGGTAAATGGTAATTTAGGGCTTAGCTGTAAAGCCCTAAACTTTTTTCATTTTTACTTCTGCTAACTACACGCAGATTTCAGTAATACGATTTTCACCAGTGGGAAGGCTTTCTAGTTTGACGTAGCCTTTTTGCTCCATGTGATTGATGAAATTCATGAAGGTTTTGAATTCCGTATTATTCACTTGAAAACTTGGGTCTAGAGCTTTCATCCTGTCATTAGCAATGGAAACGTTGCTTGGAAGTTTGCTCTGGTTCATATTCCTGACGGCGCTCATAAAAAGCTTATCAAGGTTGCCCACTACAGAAATATCTTTCTTTGGAAGGAAATCTTCGACGAACAATAAGTTGTCGAATGACTTAGCGATAATCGCTCTATCTTTGTCGGATTTTTTGCAGACTAACCATACTTCTCTACCGAACTTTCTCAGTTTATCTGCAATTACAGTAAAGTCAGAATCTGTGGTCATAAAGCAATATCTATCAACTCTCGGGTTATCAAGGTGCAGACTTTCAAAGGCATCCAAGCTGAGTAACAAATCCGCTCTGTTCTTCTCTTTACCAATTTTGGGCGTGTCAATAATATTGAAATTATGCTCTAAGATTTGAGCTTTCAGTGATTTCTTTGCTGTCGCTTGGTTCCCATAAGCCGACTTAATTGTGAATATACAGTTGTACTCGTCGTCAGCGCTGAGGAAAGAATTCATTACTTCTTCAAGCTGAAAGTCGCTAGCAGCTATGTTTTCCATATCAATGTAAACAGCGATATTAAAGTTTTTCTTTTTCATCAAGTTGTGTCCCGGAAATAAATTCAAGAAGGGGTAAACTAGGCAGTGACTTAGCCACTGCCTTTACTGTTAATGCTTTTTCAGTTCGTAACAGAGCCTGAAGCCTGTCTTCATGCCTTTGTATTTTCCGGTTGAATCTTGAGGACCATGTGCCCTTAACACATAAGCGTCCATATAGAACGAAGTGAGACTAGCTGAACGGATCTGAACCCCTTCTAGTAGCCACTCACAAAAGAAGTTTGAATCAATAAACTGTAATCCGTTCTCTTCGATACAGTGAAGAGGTTTTGGGAACCGAAGGTGTAAGTTGTCAAAGTCATTTTGAGCCATGTAGGGTGGGTGAGAATCATATTTGTCACCTGTAGTGGTGATGAATATCATGTCACTGTCTTGGCCACGTTTTGGTTTTGACCAGTTTTCTCCTCTCAATGATTTGTATTCTGAGTAGTTCAGAATACGAAGTGGAACCCCCGTTTGTTTCTCCAACCAGTTAATGTAGGCTAGGACGTCAAAAAATGTACATGATGCCGGCAGAGTGATATCACTCTCGGCGTTGACTGGGGCTAGTGAATCACCTTGTCTGTTTTCGTTGTACTCTGCGTTTTGTTCTAGGAAGTAGATGAGATCACCAATCGTTATGAGTTCGGAGACCATCATTTCTTTTTCATCGATGGATACTTGATTGAAACCATCAAGACGAACGTTAGAACGTCTGTGCTCAGGATGATAAATCCCTTTATATTGAAAGTACTCACGCAATATAGTCTGGGTACCGGGGTAGTTTTGCATGAGGCCACCACTGTGGTAATAGTTCATTTCTGAGCAGTGACTATCCCATTCTCGGTTCCCCTCATATTCAAAGTAGTGCCAGCGTTCAAAGCGATAATCTTCTATAAAGCTCGGGATATCTGCTCGTTTTAAATTGTCACCATATACCTCGTGAGTAAAGACCGCATCGCGTTGGTTTTGGACGAGGAAGTCAAAGTTTCCTCTGCCATCCGATAAAAAAATCAGTTTATCGTTGTAAGGCAATACGTTCACCCAGCCTGCATCACTTTGTTTAAACCGTGCTGCGAGAAGTGTTTGAATATATTTTTGAGAGTCGATATCAAGAGTCGCTTCTTCTTCAGGAGTGGTGCTTTGAGCGTAAAGTTTGATATAAGCAGTGGTACTAGGAATGTTGGTTAGAGCATTTCCTAGAAGGTGATAACTGCTGCCACTAGTAATAATCCTGTTGTTTAGCAGTATAAGGTCGACAATTTTCACCGATATTTGTTTATATCGGGTTGGTCGCTCTACTGGCTCTGTGGTTTTGTTGGTTAGATAGTCTAATACTGAAGGCAAGTTTGTTCTATCCACCACAGATAGCGTAATTTCAGATGCGACATCCAAGCTAAGTAATTCCTGTTGCCTTATTGGAAGCACGCTTGGATCAAATTTACTGTCGGCGATTTGTCGTACGTGATAATTGTTGAGTATGATCTGTTCCCAATCAGCGTCTTGCTGCAGTGCATCATGCAAGTCGCCACTATGCCATCCGAATACACCAGAAAAGTCAAAATCATGCCCGGTAAACAGTTTCTGAGGTGTAGGTTCTTCAGAGAAGAACAATCTCTCTGATACTTGCTGGTGGGTGAAAGGATAGTATAAGTGATGCGCGCCCTTTTTTCTGTGTTTGAGTAGGTCTTTGCGCTTTTTAAGGTTATGTTTTGCCATGAACGGAAGTAAGCTTCCATTGTACTCTTTCTCGTAAGCGGCAAATCCACCAGCTATTCCAAGACATTTAGTAATGGCGTTTAGTTTTGTTGTATGAGTGATTTTTTCACGGTCACGTGATGTTCTTTTCGCAGAGACTTTGAGCTCTGCTGGAGATAGCCCTGTTAAGGGAACAATATGGAACTTCTCTAATGGGATGTATGTAGTTGGGATTGAGTTATTAGTCATTCTAAAACCTTTAAAAATAAACAAGCCCCATCACACTTTAGTGACGGCGTACTTCCGGCTATAAGGTCCGAGAATGATGGTTTGATCGTGAGTGGTAGTGTCTTTTTCTTCAACGATGTGAGTGCTTTGTTTTGTAAGAAGTACATTACAAACCGCAGGTAAGCCTCAGCCCTTTGTGTATAACCTAAATTGAAATATTGGCTAAGTCAATAGATTGTTCGCGTAAATCTTCATCACTTATTCGTTTTCCAATTTGCTCTCCGGAATTGTCAAAGGTAGTCTAGCAAGTACTTTTTATGACTTACAAAACATTAAGTTGCTGCTATTTCTGCTACTAATAGCAACAAATAGCTATGAATGGAGATGCTTCGTGAGATTGTCAAACAAGCTGACTTATAAGCTTAGTGATGTTGATGAGATAGCCCCTATTGCAGATAAACTTAGAAAGTGCATTCTGTTAGAAATTCCAGTTTTCGTACCTGTACCGAGCGGTTTTCCGGTTTGGGCTATAGACCCACAACTAGAGAGCTTAACTAAATCCGATGTTATTTTAAGTGAAACGAATATTCTCAAGAAAGCACAACTTGTCAGGTATTTTATGGGAGAGCAAGATTTCAACGCTTTCGGACAGCCAAACGTGGTTACATCGAACCTGCGTTCTTCCACATTGCTTAGTGACGTAGAGCTTTTACAACTTGATACCAATGATGTAAAAAAACTTGCTGATTCAGACAGGATATCAGTTAGGAGTTTCTCAGGTGTGTTTATGTATGATGTTGAGAAGAAACATCATCGAGTATGCAAATCTGTACCTGTGCCCAAATATGTATTTGAGGTGGATGATAGCCATCAAGCGAATCTCGCCAATATTTTTTCTAAGTTCATGATGGTTGGTTCTGAACTGAGGTTTGTATTATGCTCTCAGAGCAGCACAAAGGGTGTAAAATTCAACCACCCTGTAGAGGACATCAAGACCCAAGAAATTTTCGCTTCGGATTGTGAAATATTGGAGCAAGATGTATCGAAATATCTATTCAACGAAGCTGAATACCAAAGTAGCGTTTATCATCTCGAACCTGAGTATCACGTAGCAACGACCTTTGTCGAGCTGTCAAAAGCTGGATTCCTTTTGCATGTGAAGAGTATGCCTATTGTCTCCGGAGGCGTCGCTGGCTTTATAGGACGAAAGTGCCCTAGCATTAAAGGGAAGGGAGCTAGGGAGGCTAGTGCTTTCTTAATTGCTCCTGAGCCCAGAGGTCGAGTTCAAATCAAAGGATGTCAATTTCCATGTTTAAAAAGTGTTTTTAATACTCATTGGGGCAATCAACAACGGTTGAAACGAGACGCGATTAAGAAAAAAAAGGAACAGGTTATTGGCACATTTGAAGAGTTAGGCTTCAGTGAATACTATGCCAAAGAAGCTGAAAAAATCATAAGACCCGACCAATATAAAAAAAGTTAGGAGGAGTTGAAGCCCAGTTAAATCAAGGGCTACGGATTCTTTCTCTCACCTGAACGGACGTCTTCTCCTATGACTTCCTCATGCTAATGTTTTTTACTTCTCCCATCACAACAAATTGGGAGAAGTAATATGCAAGACCAGTCCTTATCACATTCAAACAAAATCCTTCGCTTGAAAGATATAGCGTTGTTGATTGGCTTGTCGCGCTCAGCTTTATATGACAAGCAAAACCCCAAATCCCCAAGGTTTGATCCAACATTCCCTTCGAAGATCCAGCTAGGCGCAAGAGCCGTAGGTTGGAGAGAAAAGGACATCATAGAGTGGATCAACTCTATGAGGAATGAATCTACTGTTAGCGCCAAATAGAAAGCTTTTGTAAATCAACCTTAAAAGAGGAGTTGTGCACTGTGAATCACTATAGATATCAATTTCCAATCGATGGGGGGTACAGCCCAAGAGTCGAACATTCAAAGTTGATAACAAATGCGTTTAATGAGGCCAAAACAATCACTCAAGCGCCAGACCCAATGGTTTACTTAGCAACAATCAGTGCAGCGTCTGTTGCTCTACAAGGGGGTATAGATGTAGAGCTGCCAACAGGAAAGGTGGCACCAGTTTCTTTGATGTCATTAATTATTGCGGAATCAGGAGAGCGGAAGTCATCACTAGAAAATTTACTTACTAAGGGGATTAAATCCTTTCATAAGGAATCTACCGGGCGATTTAACGATAAAGTGAAGGAGTACAGTATTAGGGAAATGCTGTTCGAGAAGAGAAAAAATCAGATCGAAAAATCTTTCAACATGGAAGATGAAGGTGCAGTGGAGGAAATGGTCCATGCCTTACTTGAACATGAAAACGATGCTCCGAAGAAGCCGAAGCTAAAAAGTCTGAGTTTTGAAGACAGCACTGTTGAGGCGTTATTGAGTGGTTTGAGTGAACACATTCCTAATGCTTACCTTGGCTCTAGCGAAGGTGGAGTGCTGCTAAACAGCCGATTAATGTCTCATACAGCAAGCCTCAATGCTATATGGAGCGGCGATGAAGTTACGGTAAGTAGAAAAACAGCAGGCTCATTTACGGTAGAAGATGCTCGACTTACGATTAATATCATGACGCAATGGAGCGCGTTAGAGCGCTTCTTTAAGAGAGGCAAGGATGATGTTCGTGGTAATGGTTTTTTGTCTAGATTTCTCGTTTGCGCCCCAGAGTCTAATTGTGGTTTTAGACAATCCTATGGAGTTGAGTACTCGCTGGAAGATCTCTCAGTCTTCAACGAAAGGTTGAGTAAATTACTAACCCAAGCATCAGAGTTGCCGGATTACACTTCGAGACAGATTGTTCGGTTCTCAAATGAAGCAAAACAAGTTTGGATTGATATTGCGAATGATATTGAGTTTAAAATGGCACCAGAAGGCGTTTTTGAACATGTAAAAGATCATGCTTCTAAGCTACCTGAGAATATAGCTCGTCTAGCAGCAATAATTCATAGTTTTGATGACTTGCCAGAAGAAGATATCTCCAAAGCAGCTTTACTTGAGGCTGTTGATCTTATGGCATATTTTTCTGGCGAGTTTATTAAGGTTTTCGCAATGCAGCCTAAATACAAACAGGACGCAGAGAACTTATATTACTGGTTTAATGAGCAAGCTAATATGGGTGTCAGATATGTAAAAAGAGATAAATTGCTTCAATTTGGCCCGGATGGAACAAGAAATAAGAAATCACTTGATCTTGCTCTGGAGTATCTTAAAGTCAAAGAGCCATTTGGTGAGATCTTATTCAAGAAAACCAAGGTTATTGATTTGTTTCCTAATAACTTGTATGACGAAAGTAAACTTAGAGAAGATTTGCTATTTGATGTTGTTCATTAGTTGATATTTAACCTTAATTAATGAGGGTAGTGGATGAAGTTAATAAGTTTGGTTCAAGTTAAAAATATTACCGGTCTTGGTAAAACTAATATATATAGACTCATGAAAGATAGAAAGTTTCCTCAAAATATCAATGTGGGGAGTAGAACCCGGCGTTGGTTGGAAAGTGAAGTGCTTCAATGGGTAAAAGTAAAGCGGGGTGAGAGGTTGATGTTGTGCTCCGTTATAGTTAATCCACATAAAGAAATTATTGATAAGGTTTTTAATTAAAATAAATAGAGAGTGGCGTCTTTCTATTTATACTAGGTTTTGTTGGGTTTTTTATTTTTGTCCTTCAGTTTTTTCTTGGTTTTATTTTTCTGAAAAGGATATCTACATACTAACTTTTGGTTTGTTAATAAATTCAGGTGTCATAATGAGAGTGTGTTATGTATTATGAGATTTACAAATATTCAAAATATCTAGGGTTAAGTGTTAATAGTAACCATGACTTTAATGAAGTTTATCTTCGTTCTGTTCATAAGGTTTTATCAAGTGCGTTAAATGAGCACCCTAGAACTTTGATGTTTCATGTTGTGCTTCGTTATCCGGAAAATCAGCTTGGTGGGATAGAGGGAAGTATTAGCCGTTTTATCAACTCATTCAGAGAGAAGATAAAAGCTGACTGTGAACGAAAGACCAGGTTACACAAGAATGTCCATCGTACAAGTATTAGGTATGTCTGGTGCAGAGAGTACAGTGAGTCGATGAAGGAACACTTTCATGTCTTTTTTCTACTCAATAACGATACTTACTTCAGATTAGGAAATTATTTTTCACCAAAGGAGGGACATTTGACATGGATGGTGAATACGGCATGGGCAAGTGCTATTAATATATCATGGGAGAATATGCCTGGTCTCGTAGAGTTTGCAGGCTGCAAAACGATTAACGCTAGAAGAATTGCATCTAGTCACGTCAAGGAACGTGATGGGGTTCTTCGAGATTCATTTGAATCCGCGTTTCATTGGATGAGCTACCTTTGTAAAGTCGCAACTAAAGCTTATGGAGATAGTGTTAGAAACTTTGGCTGTAGTCGAAACTAAATTGAAGCTTGCACCGAATGTGACTTGGCTCTTGAGTCTTGCAAAAATAATTAACTCCTATCGTTACTTCCTTGAAAAGCAACAAAATATCCCACAGATGTAACTGTGGATAAATAGAGGAGTTACAAATGAGCTGGGAAACGAGATGGAGTGGAAGCGCCGTTACATGCACATGTGATGGGGAAGATTATCACGTAGAGGGTCTGATGTTGGAAAATCATGTTCATCATACAGAGCCTGGCATGAATCCAGGGGAAACCGATATAGTTCTAACGGAACATTACTCCGCAAACAATGAGCTTGGTAGCTTCAGGTGGAAGGTCACTTCAAGATTGTCTGGTCCAGAAGGTAGTGCTGTGATTGAAGATACATCCCTAATTAGCTGTGTGATTCATAGACATCCTTTCAACTATACTGGGTGTCTATGGACAGAGAAATCCAACAAAGACTACAGTGGGTAAAAATGTATGAGGAATGTGGTGACGCAGGTCTCGTATGTCGACGCTGTGGTATTTCCAGACCAACATTACGCAAGTGGGCTAAGCGATATAAGAAGTGTGGAATAGCTGGCCTGGAAAGTCAGAGCAGACGACCTCATTCATCTCCAGTTACTAAAGTCACTGATGAGCTAAGAGCATTGATCCTTACGATGCGTGAGAAACGCAATTTAGGGGCGCGGCGTTTACAAACGGAATTAATCCGACTTCACCAAATACACTTAAGCACCGCGACACTCCATAAAGTTTTATCTGAAGCGTCAGTCAAACCCATTGTAACTTACCGACGCAAAAAAGATTTCCAAAGATATGAGCGCCCAATTCCTGGTGATAGAGTCCAGATGGACACCTGTAAAATAGCACCTGGAATTTATCAGTACACAGCTATTGATGACTGCTCTCGCTATCGGGTTCTGAGGTGCTACTCACGGCGCACAGCAGCAAATACAGTCGATTTTATTGATTGTGTCGTGGAAGAGATGCCATTTCCTATCCAGCGTATTCAGACGGACAGAGGGCGTGAATTCTTTGCTGAGAAAGTCCAGAAAAAACTCATGATTTATGGAATCAAGTTTCGCCCAAATAAACCTGGCTCACCTCACTTGAATGGCAAAGTTGAACGCTCTCAGAAAACAGATAAAAGTGAGTTCTATCCGACCATAGATGTCTCCGTGGGGCTGGAAGAGCTGGATCTGTTACTAGCTGAATGGCAACACTACTACAACTGGGAACGCCCCCACAGCTCGTTAAATGGGCTAACCCCGATAGACAGGATTACTGAGATATCTGATCAAACTCCTTTGTCTGAAGAGGTATCTCAGCACTACCAGATCGAGAAAGAGCGGTTTCAAGAGCAGAATTACAAGCTTGATCTTCAGCTAAGAAAATTGAAACCATCTCTATGAATCACACAAATTAGCGTACCGGAAAGGTGCACTGTCGAGACACCGCTGTTTGAGATTATTAGCTAGACCATATCGCCATTATATTGTTAAACGCCCTTCAAAAGTAAGGGCGTCTTTTTACTTTTTAGTATATTTTAATTCTGGATAGTCGAATGTTTAAGATAAGGCCGTTTGGTCTCCACAAGGGTTTTTCTCAATAATATATCTTTGAAAGTACTAGGAAACTAATCTCCCCATACATGCTGTTAAAGCTCTGACCACCATAGGTTCTCTTGTGGGTCAAAGACATCAGGCCAACCTACAACTGAGGTAATACTTTGGCTTGAGTCTATCTCAACTTCAAAAATCATGTGTGGCTCAATGCCTGTAACCGATGATTCTAGTATGAAGTCACAAATGAATGCATTTGGCTTACCGTTATGTGAGTCAGCGATTATTGGCTGTTGACTCATCTGTGCAACAGCACCTGCCTTAGGTATGTGGGTATCAAATTGATTCTTAGTAAATTCCACGTTTGTTTCGAAAACGGTCTCGCAGATCTGGACTCTGGCTAACTCGCGAAATTTAGAACTACGTTGTGAGTCAATGCTGGTGGTTTTCTTTGATTGTGAGTGTAGACCATTAATCACATTTTCTGTTCTAACGACATCACCGTCATAGTCAAGCTTTACAATGGTAAAGACATTAATGCCTTTTGTATCGAAATTGGCATCGAGTTCGTATGGACAAGCGATAGCTGCGCCGTTGTGGCCGCGTTCTGCTGTAATTAGTTCCTCGTTGACACCATCAACTTGAATCTTCCCTGGTCTGCCAGATTCGAACAACTTTAGTTTTAAGTGGTTGTTGATTTCATCTTCAACCTCGTCCAGAACATCCTCACAGATGCCTACAAATTGATTTTTAAGCATGGCTTCCTCAGACGTATTTCCTGTAACAAGAGCCCATCCACCAATAACGATGGAAAGAGCTAGCCAACCCAGAATGATTTTTTTGATTGAACTCATGTGATTTCCTTATTTACTAGTTTGATTTTTTGCCGCCAAACAAAATGATGGCCACGATGACGAGCCAAAATGGAAGGCTTTTTGAGCCGAGTAAAACAGACAGTCCGATACCGATTGCGAGGAGAGCTTTCATAGCGCTGTCCTTGTAGTTGACTGATTTGCTGAATCGCACTTTAGTTGGCAGGATGGTTTCGTAATGCAAGCCAGTAACGTTTTAGTGAATGTCATCTAGTATCCTTTTATTGTTTTTAGTTTGAGCCCTACATGGTCGTAGGGCGGTTGTTATGCTTAATTGAGTTCTGTTGCTCGGTTGCGAGTTGCTGTTTGATGTAAGCCTTGATTGAAAATTCTTTTGGCCTTTTGAAATCGAAGGTTGATAGGTCTGCATTGGTTATGTCTGAGACGTCGGCATGCTTCACTTGACAGCTTTCTGCCTCTTGATAGACAACAGTTAAACCTTGCTCCGTTATCGCCAAACCTAGGGGTTCAATGTTTTGTTGACCACCAGGTAATTCAACTTTGAGTTGATTTGTGTTCATCAGTGCCTTGCATATCAGCTCGAAAGCTGAGCTGAAGACAGACGTGTAGCTAATGTTTGGAATCAAAGACTCGTCTACGTAGAGCAGTTCTTGCAATGGCATGGTGTCGTGTCTTTGGGACTTCTGTTGCTGGATGTCATTAAAGATAGAGTGGATGATGGCTCGATACTCGACTGGAAAAGTGTTAGTTAGCCATTGCTCTGCGAAGGTAAGAAGGATAGTTTCTCTTTCCCCGAAGCTATTTAGCGTTGAAGCCTCACGGCGATACCCATAAGGGCGGTCACGGGTATCTTTGGAAACGTTGAGGTGTTGGACAAGAATGTCGAGATTTCTTTGGATAGTTCGAATATCTCGTTCGATTCCGATAGAAGATAGTTGCTGTTGTAACTCCTGTACGGCTATTGAGTGAGTTTGTGGTATGCGATTGTGCAGCTCAAAAAGAAGCGATACGTGGTCTCTCAAGTTGGGTTTAGTCGCCATAACTAACTGCTGTGTAGGTTAAGGCAGAGCAATGCTATTCAGATAGAGTGGTTTGAACTAACTTGCTGTGCTATCAGTAAATAATTTCTGATGCTACGGATTGAGCGGGCATTACTTGCCGGATGGATTTTATGGCTTGCTTTATTTGCTATCAGTCACGGTTGGCGCAATTGAAAGGGAAGCTTCAAAGTGTGCGATGCTTAACTGATTAATAGCAATTAAAGGCGGCCGATTCACCTTGGTAATGTATGTTTGTTTTATTTTTGAATTGACTTAGCTGGCGACTTAAAGACCCAAACTACACACCAGGGGACTGCGGCGAACAAAAATTAGCTCTACTAATGTCATATCTTATGAATGGACGATAGTAGGGGGTATCATGCGATTTATCAGGATGAAGCAAGTGATGGAAATGACGAGTTTGAGTCGCTCTTCTATCAATCGTTATATCAAAGAAGAACGTTTCCCAAGATGTGTTCCGTTGGGCTGTCGAGCTGCGGTTTGGCTTGAAAGCGAAGTGCAAGATTGGATGCGCGATGTACTAGGGCGCCGTAATGAAAATGTTTTGTATGGCTATGATATGGACTGAGGTATTACATGGACCAGGGAGATTGGCTCAATGTTCGTCAGGTAATGAGTCGTGTTGCCTTAGGGCGAACCTGTATCTACAAGCTTATGGAATTTCAACAATTTCCTCGCCAAGTACGTGTAGGGGCTAAGTCGGTAAAATGGAGAGCTCGGGATATTGACGCTTGGATGAGGCAAAAAATTCGAAATCGTTAATACTAAGGCAACAAGGCTTGGTCACCCAAGCCTTGCTTTTGCTGTTTAAAAGCACTCAACTTTTATTTCATCAAAGCTTCCCATATCCAGATAAGCTAGAAAATTTCTTTCCCAAAGCGTATACATCTCACGTACATCGTCGCTATCAAGGCATTGCCAGCCCGAGTAGCGAGCAAAGAACGCATTGTTACCGATATCAAAATCCAAATCACGAGCAAGTTCGGGGTAGTGGCCTCCGGAGAAGCTGAAGTCTGTGATGTAAAGTAGGTGGCAATGATTGCCGTTAACTTTAGTAAAGCAAATTTCAACTGGATGAAATCCACCAGTATCGGCCGTGTAACTGGTATCTCTAAAGTTAACAGTGACGGTTCTTGCCTCAGATATATTCTTGTTTGACACTGTTGTTATTAGTGCATTAAGTAACTTATCTGAAACCCTTAGAGCGGTATTGGCAAAGGTTAATGGGGGTTGTGTGGTCGTTGTTACAGACATAAAGGCTCCTTACCGCTGTTGCGAGCGGCAATTAATTCAAGAGGTTGTGCTTAAGGCAAAAGCGTTTTAAGAACGGTAAGAGTGAGTTGGTTGAAGCCTTTGTTATTTAGTAACTTCACAAAGGCTTTGTCCCAAGACTGAAATAGCTCAATGACTTGTGGCTGGTCGAGATCACAGCGTTCAATGTCTGGTTGATAAAACCAGCCATGACAAAAGTTGAAGTAGAGCTGGACTTCCATTTGTGTACTGTGCTCATCTGGATAGGCAAAGCTCGCCATGACCGCGATGTGCCAAGGGCTCTCAATGGTATCTCTGGCCAGATGAACCTCGATAGGGTGAGACCCATTACCGGTTTGATAGTACTGAGTATCCCGAAAATTAAGAGCGATACGTTTTGCTTCTTTGGGAACTGCACACAATTCAAGTGAAGCGCAAAGTCTTACTTTAAGCTCGTTCGATAATGGCAATACGTCGTTATGCAAAATTGGCAAGCTCATATTAGCCCCCTTTCAGCAAATGAAACGGGTGTTTCTCCAATCACAAAATGATCAAGCACTCTAATATCGATCAAAGCTAATGCGTCACTAAGCCGTGAAGTGATGCGTCTATCTGCTTGTGAGGGCTCAGCCTGTCCTGATGGATGGTTGTGAGCGAAAATGACTGCTGCGGCGTTTCGCTCTAATGCAAGCTTAACGACTTCTCTCGGATAAACCGTAGCAGCATCAATGGTTCCAAAGAACAGCTCATTGTATTCAATCAATCGATGTTGATTGTCCAGTAATAGCACTGCGAAAACTTCGCGTTCGTGTTGAGCCAGTTTGTAAGTCAAAAACTCTTTTGTGGCGTTGGGGCTTGTAAATACATCTCCTTTTAAATGTCGGTTAGCTATTATTTGCGCGGTCTGCTCCAGCACTTGGTGTTCCGGCAACGATTTGGCTTTTAGGTAGCTGGTGGATTTGTCCTTCATTTTATTTCTCCAATCTAATCAATGCACTACTTCACCTAAGTAATATATGCCTGAGATTTTTTTGAATTGAATGAGTTGGACGTCTAGGGATGGTAAGGGAGCCAGTGACAAAAAGTGGTACTAGTTTTTCCTATATCTATGAACGAAGAAGGAGTACGAACATGAATAGGCTAATTCGTCTAAATGAGGTGATGAATCTAACCGCACTTTCTAGGTCTGCGATTTACCGAAAAATGAAAACTGGAGAATTTCCCCAAAGTGTCAACATCGGAGATAGAGCTGTTGCCTGGGTTGAACAAGATATCAAGGAATGGATCGTGTCTGTGATTGAGAGAGGTAGTGATGATAAAAGAAGATAAGTTTGTTTACTGCAAGGACTCATCTAACATCCATAAACAAGATTGGTTTGAGAAGATGCAAGTCAATCAAGAGCGAGGACCATTGTTATCTGGAGCAATTTCTTTATTCAAACAGCACTACGAACAAGCGACACAATCAAACGCAATGCTCATTGCCTATCATTTCACAATCAAGCTTCCTCAGATTGGACCCAAGTTGGTTGAACCGGTAGCCCAGCGGTGGTTCTCGATTTTTCTGAAGTCGATAGATGATTGTGTTCGATTTCAAGGAAGAGCGAATCAAAGCTGGAAAGTGATGCAAGATAGTGGGATTCGTTGCTTTTGGTCTAATGATTGTCGTGAAGTCGGCCATAACTTGGTCAAGGTTTACATTGTCTCTATGAGGCATGAGCTTCAGGAGTGGGAGTTATTGCATTTAGTACGAATGGACCTTGAAAAATACCTAAGAATTGCGGTTAACCGTTGTTCTAAGGAACTCTTTGATGGTGAAGTGGGGTTGCCCGTTGAAACTATCATTTCGGAAAAATCTGCCTTGACTCTGATTCGGCCAGATGACGAGGATTATGAACTACAAAAGGGGCTATTGTTTTATCAGCTAAGCGCGCTAGCAGTGAAACCGAAAAATTTAACCAAGGACGATTTAATGTATTTATCTGTGTTAACTAGCCCAGATAAAGACCAGACTGCACAGGTGAAAGGGGATAAATCGACACGGAGTCTAGACGTTATGTACTCATCTGCAAGAACTGGCGAAAATAAGCAGGATAAATGGCAGACTCCACTAGATATTTTTAACCAGCTAAATCAGCAGTTTGGTTTCACTCTTGACGCAGCAGCTGAGCCTGAGACTGCTCTTTGTGGAAAATATTTTACGGAAGAGGATAACGCTTTAGTGCAGGATTGGAGTGGCCATATTGTTTTTTGTAACCCGCCATATTCAAAGCTGAAAGCATTCGCCAAAAAAGCTTATGAAGAATCACTTAAGGGGGTGACAGTAGTGATGTTAGTTCCAGCTAGAACCGATACTAAGGCATGCCATGATTATCTATCAAATGGCGAGATTCGTTTTATTAAGGGGCGTCTGAAGTTCTTGCAAGGTGGTAAGTCACAAGATGCTGCGCCCTTCCCAAGTATGGTATGCGTATTGGGACCTGATGTTAAAAAAAGGGGAGTGTTTGTAGAAAAGACAGAACTATAATAGTAACCATACTGACTCAGTCAGAGAAGGAGCAACTGATATCTTGATAGCTAGGAATTGCTTTTGAAAGTTACTAGTGAGTTTAAATAGATTAGCCCCAATCCCTCTTGAAGTTCCTGCTCTACGTTTCACAGCTAGTGCATATACTTACTATTATCGTCAGTTTAAGGCTTGGTTGAGTGGCTATGAAAATCGGAAAGTTAGTTCAGGCACTTCTGCCTAAGGTACTGGAGTATTGCGAACAAAAAAATCACAATGAGTTCGAGCGTCTTTGCGATGCTGATTACTCCAAGCGCAATTTTAACCTTAACTTTCCTTTTTTGATTCCAATCAGTAGCCTTCCTTCGGATTTATCCAAACGATACTGGACCAAAGTTTACTTGGTGCGTGGGCAAACTGTTCGTGCATGTAGTCAGTGGTTTGAAAAAGATGCGGTTTACTTTGTTAAATACTCAAAACGAATCGGCATCGACTATGACCAATCTCAGTTGGAGAGTGAGTCACTTGAATCAAGAACTACACTCTCGCACAAACTATCAGCACCAACTGCCAGAGCCAATAGCCGCTACCGCGGTAATGCGATAGGCAATGCTCAAAACCTATTAGTGCGAAATATCCTTAGTAACCTTGGAACAGAGCAGTTTTCTGAAGAGGATTGGCAGGCAACCAAAGCCTACTTCAACCATCAATGTGCTTATTGTGGAGAGTCAAAGGAACTGGTGATTGAGCACGCAATCCCTATTAATAAAGTTTACCTAGGAGAGCATCGACTCGGAAATCTGGTACCGAGCTGTAGAGAATGTAATAGCGCAAAAGCAAGCAAAGATTTTCGTGAGTTCCTAGAAGGGCGGGATGACAAGGTTAAGGCGATTGAATTTTATATGGACGAGAAAAACTACGTACCTCTTGAAAACAACGAGCAGGTATCAATGATTCTCGAGATGGCTTATCGAGAGGTTGGCACAGTGGCTGAGCGATATATCACAATAATCAACGAGCTGTTTGTTAGTGACGATGATTCTTGCTGTTCATAGTTACACTTCACTATCGTGCTCGATGCTTTACTAGATTTATGGTATAGTCCTCGCAAAGTTAAAGTTGATTTTGGTAGTTAAAGTGAAAATCGTTGGTGTTGACCTATTTTGTGGTGCTGGTGGCCTGACCCATGGCTTACAAAAGGCAGGGATTGATGTAAAAGCTGGGTTTGATATTGAGGTGAACTGCAAATTTCCGTATGAGCACAACAACAGTGCTGAGTTTGTTCTAAAAAGTGTAGCGGATGTTACAGCCGAAGATATTAAGTCAAGATTTGACGATAGTGCATACTCGCTACTTGCTGGTTGTGCACCTTGCCAACCTTTCTCTAAGTACACTCAAGCGAAACCTAAAGAACAAGATGAGAGATGGGGGCTACTTTATCAGTTCGCTCGCCTAGTTAAAGAATCACAACCTGACTTCATTACAATGGAAAATGTTCCTGATTTGAATAAGCATAAAGTCTACGCTGACTTCAAAGAAGGCCTAAAATCAGAAGGTTACTTCGTTGATGAGAGAGTTGTTTTTTGTCCGGACTATGGGATGGCACAGACTAGAAGTAGGCTCGTTTTATTAGCTTCCCGTCTGGGAAAAATTGAATTAATAAAACCAACTCACGATAAAAGCAAATACATAACGGTCAAAGATGTTATAGGACATCTGCCAAGAATTAAGGCGGGTAGTGTTAGTAAGCATGATCCATTGCATCGCTCAAGTAGTTTGTCTGAGTTGAATCTGAAGCGAATAAAAGCATCAAAACCAGGAGGCACGTGGCGAGATTGGCCTGAGGAACTACGGGCTAAATGCCATACGAAAGCTAGTGGAAAAGGCTATGCTAGCGTTTATGGTCGTATGACATGGGATGAGCCTAGTCCAACTATCACGACTCAGTGCTTTGGTTTTGGGAATGGTCGTTTTGGACACCCAACTCAAGCCCGAGCAATTTCATTGCGGGAAGCCGCAATTTTACAGTCGTTTCCTGATGACTATGAGTTCGTTGAGCCAGATGGCGAATATGCGATAAAAAACCTTGGTAAAATGATTGGAAACGCAGTACCTGTGCGTCTTGGTGAAATAGTTGGTACTTCCCTACAGAATCATATCAACCAGCAACCCAATCAGTAGTTTTTACTTTAAGGCTCGATAGTATTGATTTGCACATGTTAGAGTGAAAAATGTACAGTTAACTTATTGATGTGAAGCAACTTTAGCGTTTAAGTAACTCCTCATAACTGAGTGTTCAATGCTATAATCATAGGCTGCTTTCTCTATCAGCAATAAGTAGCTATGACACAAACCATCGAATATTCAGTCACTCCAGAACCAGGCCAACTGGTTGAAGTTAGAAAGCGACAATGGATTGTCGCTGACGTGAAAACTTCACAACTCCCAACTTCATTTCGCACAAAGCAAAATTATGTAACGTTATCCTCTATTGATGAAGATGGCTTAGGCGAAGAACTTGAAGTGATCTGGGAGATTGAGCCCGGCGCTCACATTATTGAGAAATCAGGCTTGCCAGAAATAACTGGTTTTGATGATGCAAGCAAGCTGGATGCATTTCTAGATGCAGTTCGTTGGGGGGCCGCTACCAACGCAGATAGAAACTTCTTACAAGCCCCTTTTCGCAGCGGTGTGAGCATTGAAAACTTTCAGCTTGATCCTTTAGTTCGAGCAATCAATATGGCTCGTGTAAATCTTCTGATAGCAGACGACGTCGGCCTAGGTAAAACCATTGAAGCCGGCTTAGTTATTCAGGAGATGTTAATTCGCCACCGTGCTCGAACAGTGCTCATTATTTGCCCAGCTTCTTTGCAATTGAAGTGGCAAGACGAGATGCAAGAAAAGTTTGGTTTGGAGTTCAAACTTGTTAATACCGAGTATGTGAAACAACTTCGCCGCGAGCGAGGGATTCATGCTAACCCTTGGACGTCGTTTCCTCGACTTATTGCTTCGCAAGACTGGATAAAAAGTGGAGAAGGTTTAAGGCTTCTCAGAGAAACTATGCCAGCAAAGGCTGAATACCCGCGTAAGTTTGATATGTTGGTCATTGACGAAGCGCATAATATCGCTCCATCTGGCTCAGCGAATTACGCTGTTGCAAGTCAGCGTACAAAAATTATTCGAGAAATTGCGCCTCACTTTCAGCATAAGCTGTTTTTAACCGCGACACCCCACAATGGTTACACAGAGTCATTTACTTCCTTGCTAGAAATACTGGATGACCAGCGTTTCTCTCGCAACATCTTACCAAACGAGAAACAGCTCCAAAAAGTTATGATTAGGCGTTTGAAAACCGATCTTGTCGATGAAAATGGTGAGGCTCTTTATCCGAAGAGAAAACTACAAGCCTTGGAAGTGAATTTCACCGAGCTTGAGCGAAGCATGCACCAAAAGCTTGATCAATATGCGGAAAGTCGAGAATCATCTAACGCCGATGCAAAAAATGTGATGGCTACAAAGTTTGTCAACGGCTTACTAAAGAAAAGACTGTTTTCTTCGCCGGCGTCTTTTGCATCGACGCTAGAAAAACATATCAACACTCTAAACAAGGCCTCAGAATCAAAACAAACGACAGCTATTGAAGAGCGAATCCTTCGAAAAGCGATGCTTAAAGCCGAAGAGGATTACGCAAATGACCAAGATTTTGAACTGGCGCAAGAAGAGGCGATTGAGGAGGCAAGTCGTCGAGCTGTACCGCTGAGTCAGAAAGAACGATCTTTGCTCAATGAATTGAGAAGTTGGGCGCAAGCAGCGCAATATCAATCAGATTCAAAAGCTGATGCTATTTGTGGTTGGATTAATCGCAATTTAAAAGATGGTAAAAAATGGAATAATCAGCGTGTTATCCTATTTACAGAGTATCGAACAACTCAACAATGGTTGGAGAAAATTCTTACCGAAAAAGGGTTGGCTGGTAAACGCCTAGCTATCATCAATGGAGGTATGGATCATGAAGAGCGTGAAGATGTTAAAGCTGCTTTTCAAACCCATCCAGAGCAATCTGATGTCAGAATATTGTTAGCTACAGATGCAGCTTCCGAAGGTATTGATTTACAGAATCATTGTAATTGTCTAATACACTTAGAAATTCCATACAATCCAAATGTAATGGAACAGCGGAATGGTCGTATCGACCGACACGGTCAAAAAGCAAAGGAAATTCTAATTTGGCACCCTGTTGATGCTGGCTCAGCAACCGATAGTGACACTGTTGGTGGTCATAAAGATGACATCATCAGAGCACTTATCAAGCTAGAGTCGATGCGTGAAGACATGGGGAGTGTAAACCCTGTCATCGCTCCTCAAATGGCGGGATTAATTGAAGGTCGAGCCACTGAGCTCAATACACTACAAGCCGAAGCCAAAATGGCTAAAGCGAAAAAGGCGGTTAGAGCCGAGCGAGACTTACAAGAAAAGATAAAGCGTCTACACCAGCAACTTATCTCAACTCAAGAAGATTTTCACTTAACACCTGAACATGTTTTGGCTGCTGTTCAGACAGCCTTAGAAGTTGCTCAGAAACCGCCACTGAAGCCAATAACTCTCACGAATACACCTGAAGGAAGTGTGTTCATAATGCCAGAGTTTACAGGTTCTTGGGCTCCTTGTAACAAAGGTTTACGCCACCCTTTCACTAAACAAATTAGACCAATAACGTTTGATCATAACGTCGCTAAAGGGAGAGATGATGTAGTGCTGGTGCACTTAAATCATCGTTTGGTGCAAATGTGTTTGCGGCTATTACGCAGTAGGGTTTGGGAGAAAGACGATAAGCTCCACCGAGTCACAGTAAGGAGTGTCCCTTCTACAGAACTGCAAAGTGTGGTTGCGATTGTTGCATCAAGGTTAGTTGTAGTTGGTGGGACTCATAACCGCCTACACGAAGAAATTACCTATGCTGGTGGTTATCTCAAAGACAGTGGACATAGTCGAGAGCGAGGTGTGAATCAAATAGACACATGGCTTGAGCTATCAACACCAGCATATGTCTCTCAGCAAACGAAAGATGCGCTAAAAACCAGGTTTACGAATCAAGCCCAATCGATTCATCAGTCTGTCGAAGCAAGATCAAAAGAGCGTCTTACTAATTTGGAAAGCACTCTTGAACGTCTTAAACAGAAAGAGATAGACGATATTACTACCGTGCTTGATGAGTTAGATCATTCAATTGGTGAACAGCTATCACTCGAAGGTGTTCTTCACGAACAGTTGAGCTTATTTGGAGAAGATGAGAGGACTGAAGTGAAAAAAGACAGAGTAGCAATTGCAGCAAGGAAGCAGCGAATAGAGTCGGATAAAAAAGCAGAGACCGAAGCAATCGAAAAACGCTACGCAAACTACATCGACCGTACATTCCCCGTAGCGGTAATTTTCCTGGTACCAGATAACTTGTGTGAGGCGAACTGATGGCATTTTCCACAACTCAACATGCCGACTGGCTGTCACTCATTGAAGTATCAGGCCCGTTTTTGGCTGAGCCTATACTTAATCAAGCATTTCCGCAGGGACTTGAAAAACTAGACTCAATAAAGAAGAGACAGTTTCGTCAAACGTACGATGAATGGCGTGAAGTCATTGATAGTGATGTTCTAGAAGATCTAAAAATCAAAGACAAGATTCACCATCAATGGATCAACTGGGTGTTGAAATTTGGCTTGGAACTAGATGAGGATGGAGATGGAGATGTACTCAAAGAGCAACCTCAGATGCATGACTCCATTGCGGCCACTGTTCCGGAGCATCAAGTAACAATAAAACCAGATTATGCGGTCATTGCTAGTGACGAAACCAAACCTTATATGTTGATACAAACCTATCCGTCAGGTACGGCTCTGAGTGAAGTATTTCCGGGGGACAGCTGGTCTACAACGCCAGCAGAACGCATGGCACATTTATGTCGAGGTGTTGGAACTAGACTGGGGCTGATCACAAATGGAGAACAATGGATGTTCATTGATGCTCCTGTTGGGGGAATAACGACCTATGCCAGCTGGTATGCTCGTCTATGGGGGCTAGAACCTATAACGTTAAAAGCATTCTATAGCCTATTTAACATAGGAGTTGTATTTAACGGCTTTGATGAAGCTAAAACTCTCCCAGAGTTAATTGATGAATCATTGCAGCATCAAGATGATGTCACTCAAACACTTGGTGTTCAAGTAAGTCGAGCGGTTGAAGTGCTTATTCAGTCAATTGACCGCATTAATCATGATCACAATGGAGAGCTATTGGAAGGCGTTGAGCCTGAAGAGTTATACGAGGCTGGCTTAACATTAATGATGCGCTTGGTATTTTTACTTTGTGCGGAAGAACGTGGTCTATTGCTCTTAGGTGATCAAGCCTATGAAGCTAATTATGCAATGTCGACATTGCGAGCTAAGTTGAGAGAAGAAGCGAGTTTACATGGTGATGAAGTGCTCTCTTATCGTAAAAACGCATGGGCGCGTTTATTAGCTATCTTCCGATCTGTTTATTCCGGTGTTGAGCATGAAAATATGCGTATGCCAGCATTGGGCGGCTCGCTTTTTGATCCTGATAGGTTCCCTTTCTTGGAAGGTAGAAAGAAAGGTAGTAGCTGGCTTGAAGAAGAAGCCAAGCCGCTACCGATTGATAATCGAACTGTCTTATTGTTCCTTGATGCCATTCAATTGTATCAAGGTAGAACACTGTCTTATCGAGCGCTAGATGTAGAGCAAATTGGTTATGTCTATGAGGGTCTATTGGAGCAGACAGTAAAACGAGCTTCTGATGTTACGTTGGAGTTATCTGGTAGCAAAAGCTGCAAAAAGCCTTGGGTCCAGTTAGGGGAGTTAGCCTCAGCTGCTCTTGATGGCTTGCCTGCATTGAAGAAACTTCTCAAAGAACGCACTGGCAGTTCTCCATCTCGAATCACGAATGATTTGAATAAAGAAGTGACAGACGCAGATGTCGATAAGCTCCTGGTAGCTTGTTATAACGATATGGAACTGTGTCAGCGTATTAAACCTTATTACCACTTTCTAAGGTTTGATGCTTGGGGTAATCCGCTACTTTATCCTAAAAATGCTTTCATGTTGACAACTGGCTCTGATAGGCGAGAGACAGGCTCTCACTACACGCCTAAGTCATTAACCGAATCTATTGTGACCGAAACGCTTGAGGCAGTTGTTTATGTCGGACCAGCAGAAGGAAAACCTCGAGAAGAGTGGCAGTTGAAGTCACCAGAAGAACTACTTGGTCTAAAAATTTGTGACCCAGCAATGGGCTCTGGTGCATTTCTTGTTCAAGTGTGTCGATGGCTGGCTGAACGAGTGTGTGAATCATGGTTAATAGCCGAACAAACAGGTGTTTTTGTCACAGTGAAGGGAGCAACGACTCACGATGAAACTATGGAGTTGTTGCCAATTGATGCTGAAGAGCGTTTGATTGTCGCTAGGCGGTTAATCTCAGAACGTTGCCTCTATGGTGTTGATATCAACCCGCTAGCGGTTGAACTAGCAAAACTATCAATTTGGCTTGTCACTTTATCGAAGGATCGACCTTTTGGCTTTTTAGATCACAATCTAAAGTCAGGTGACAGTTTACTAGGTATACATAACCTAGATCAGCTCTGTTTCTTAAATTTAAATCCATCTCAAGCTAAAAAATCACAGTTGGTAGAGCTACCTATTGCAGAGCAAGTAAAAAAGCGGGTAACAGATGCTGCAGAACTGAGAAAACAAATTGCAGTTCATGATATCAATAGAGTGTCTGATATAGCGGAAATGGTACTCACGGCTGATCAGGTTAAAGAAGCAATAGCGTTTCCAAAGTTAGTAGCAGATGCCTTGGTTGGTATGAAATTAAAGTCTGGTGGAAAGTTAGCTGACACTTCCGTTCTTGCCGCTTTGTTACCGCAATCCATAGCTGGTGATTTAGAGTGTACTCATTACTTGAAGTCTACAGCCTTAGATGGATTGTCTGCTGACCTAACAGACAGGAAAAAAGCAAGAACGGCCTTTCATTGGTGTTTAGAGTTTCCAGAGGTATTCAGTACCAAAAAATGTGGCTTTGACGCAATTGTCGGAAATCCTCCTTTCCTTGGTGGTCAAAAAATAACGGGATTCATGGGTACATGTTATCGCGATTATTTAGTTGAATGTTTAGCTGATGGTAAAAGAGGTTCTGCAGACCTAGTTGCCTACTTTTTCTTACAGGCTTATAAGCTACTAGCTCCCAATAGTACAATGGGACTGATTGCAGTTAATACCATTGCGGAAGGAAATACGAGAGACATATCACTATCTCAAATGTTGGCAATAGGTGCTAGCATTTATCAGGCTGTACCCAGCGAAGTTTGGCCCGGTAATGCAAGTGTAGTTACTAGCCGAGTGCATTTATACAAAGGGAGCTGGACTGGAGAAAAAACCATAAATGGTCAGAAAGTTGATTATATATCTCCAAGTTTAAGCCATAGAGATAACTGGTCCCCTGTAAAAATAAACTCAAATAAAAAAATGGTTTATCAAGGTACTATCCTCCTTGGGGATGGTTTTTTGGTTGACTCAGACACAACAGAAAAGTGGGTGAAGCAGCAGCCTGAAACTAAAAATGTGATTTTTGACTTTTTAATTGGTAGAGAAGTAAACCAGAGTTTTACGCACTCTCCTGAAAGGAAGGTTATTTCCTTTTTTGATTGGGAGATAGAAGAAGCTGAAAAATATGAATTGCCATTTGCGCATTTAGAGGAAAATGTAAAGCAAGAGAGGTTATCTGGTAAAGATAAAGGAGCTCAGGAATATTGGTGGAGACATTTGAGACCAAGACCAGAGTTGTATCATAAGGTTGGAAGGGGGCATTCATTTGAACAGCATCCCAAACATTGGGATGCAATGCAGGAACCGATGGAGAAGGTCTTGGTTTTTGCAACTGGAGCGACCAAATACCCATGTTTCACATTTGTTCCTAACAGGTATATTTACGCTAATACATTATGTGTAGTAACAAGTGACAGTATGTCTTTGTTTGCATGTTTATCATCAGACTTCCATGCAGTGTGGGCCTTTGAACATGGTTCAAGGTTGCATGAGCGTCTTAGGTACACTCATGGTGATATATTTGAAACGTTCCCATTTCCAGAAAAAGTGCTGGAAGGTACACATGACGATTTAAATCGAATGGGGCGAGAATTTTTTGATTTGAGAGCAAGATATATGCTTGAAAATCAAAAAGGTATGACAAAGTTTTATAATGATTTACATGATCAAGCTTTATATTCATTTGAGATTAGTGCGTTGCGAGAAAAGCAAATCGCTCTAAACGACGCTGTTTTGTCCGCCTACGGTTTCAACGATTTGGAACCAGAGTATGGGTTTCACTGTGTGGGTTATTTACCTGAAGGAAAAAATACTCGCTTTACTATTAGTGAGAAAGCTAGAGAAGAAATCTTATATCGCCTCTCAATGTTGAACAAAGCTAGACATGAGGCTGAACAAGGATAAGGGTTGAATGGTTAGGATAACTAAGAACAAAGCATTTATTGCACTAAACACTACTAAACCAAGTAATTCGCGTTGTGCGAATTATTGCGTACAGTTGCATGGTAAGAGAGAAATATTCTCAGGTATTGTTGAAGGCTGTTGGGTACTCGTAGTTGATAGCGCAAATGCACTACTCGGTGTAGGACGGGTTTATCGGCAACGTAGTGATTTAGATTCAACAACGTTATTTTTCGATAAGTACCTGAAATCTGAACTATCTGTGGCAGTACCATTTACGTGTTCTGGTCAAGTATCACGTATTGAATGGACAAAATTTGCTGAAGAGGTCCCTAATCTCCTCGGAAAAACGCTAGCCGAGGTTCCACTTATTCAAGATGATGTTTATGTAAGGGAACTTCTGCAGTATGCGGTGATGGATGATTTGTTAGGTCCAGCAAATGGACCGCATGAGCAAATTCTTGATATGAGTGTGCGTGACCGTTACCTCGTCGGTCGTTTAGCACCATTAGATGCTGCTGAAAAAGGTGGAGAGTTTGGTATTGATGGCTCTGGAGATGAGGATGAAGACCCAGAGGATTTAATCGTCAAAGCTACCTCGACGAAATCTGACTCGCCGTCTAGCAGCGTTAAACCAGATCCTGAATCTAGCGAAGAAGTCGATGCTGCGAGTAACCAATCATTAATTCCCTCAAGCATGGGTTTTACATTCTGTGTGTCTGGTGAGGAAAAAAGTATTGAGATTCAAGCCTCTTGGGGACGTTATCAGCGCTTCTATGAGCATGATATGTACAAGACTCATACTGATCCTGAAACAGGTGAAGAATCGCAAGGTGCTAAAGTTAAAGTTTGGCAACGTATACCTTGTGGTGGTTCCATAAACTTACCATTAGAAACGGGGTCGATTAAGCCTGTTGCTATCGACAAAGAAAACTCTAATGTCGTTATTCAAGGAACCGTGAGAAAGCCGAATGAAAATGGCGATCGACTTGTTACAGTTTTCTTGGTCAATACACAAGAAGAACCAGAGTCAAACAGAGATACAGCGTGGGTTTTTCAACCTGAGATTTCAGCCTCTGCTGTTAGCGAATCCTCAAGAAAAGACGTTTTCCGCAAGCGCCCGGTACTAAAGCCTGATGGTGAGGACTTGGAGCGTGAATCATTGGAAATGGTTTATCGTAACCAAGTAGAATTTGCCTCTGGTCACGGTATCGCTGTTCATGCAGATGTGTCATCAGAGGACGTAGAGAGGGCGTCGAAAGTCAAAACCGTTGTCATGCCACAATATGAAGTGCCAGTAACGGAAGTTCCAGGCCTCCGTGATGGGGACAGGCCAGCGCTAAAGGCAATGGTATCCGGTGGCTATTTGAATATGCTGAAGTTAGCTGAAATGACAAGAGAAGAGCTTGTCGTTGCGTTAACTCAGATGACCGACGATTACACCGCTTGGATAGATGAGCAGAAACACCGAATAGGTGATGATGTCGTCAATCATGATGATGCTGCATATCGAGCTATTGCTAGTTGTTCGGAAATAAATCAGCGCTTAAAGGAAGGCATAGAGGTATTAGCAGATCCCGAAAACGACAATGCATTGGAAGCATTTCGTTTTGCAAACCTTGCTATGGCTAAGCAACGTGTTCAGAGTATTTACGCCCATAAACGTAGAACCGATAAAGCCATAAAAGTTGACGAACTTTATAAAGATCCAAAAAACTACTCATGGCGTTCATTCCAGCTTGCATTTCTTCTGTTATCTATTCCTGCTTTAGCACAGCCTGATCATCAAGATAGAACGGAGTCGGCTGAGTCTTTCGCCGACTTGTTATGGTTCCCAACTGGTGGTGGTAAAACAGAAGCTTACCTTGGTGTGGCTGCATTCACTATGTCGATTCGTCGTTTTCAGGGCAACTTGGGAGGGTATGATGCAAGCCGAGGTCTGGCCGTAATAATGCGTTACACCCTAAGACTGCTTACGCTCCAGCAGTTTCAACGTGCGACTACATTGATTTGTGCAATGGAAGTTATTCGTCAAGAGTCTGTGAAAAATGGTGATATGCGGCTTGGCGAAACACCATTTACTATCGGCTTATGGGTTGGCAATAAGGTGGCGCCCGGTAGCACTGATGATAGCGCAAAAGCGATAAAAGATATTCGAGACCCTGATAAATACAATGCAGGAGGTTCATCACCGGCTCAGTTAACGAGTTGTCCGTGGTGTGGGGAAGAGATTGAACCAGGTAAGCATATTGAGGTTAACAAGGATAAGTTACAAACAGCAATCTACTGTGGGGATAAAAAAGCACGCTGTGAGTTTTCTAAAGGTAAGTCAGCCAAATCAGCACATCCGGGTATTCCTGCTTTAGTCGTTGATGAAGAGATGTACCACCGCCCACCTTCAATGATGATTGCCACGGTAGACAAGTTTGCAATGATGGCGTGGCGAGGTGAAATCAGAAATTTGTTTGGTAAAGCAAGTCTTGAGTGCGAACGGCATGGGTTGATCTGGTCGGACTCGAATTCCTGTAATGGTAACCACCCTAAATCTAAAGCAGGCCCAACAGTAAAAGTTAAAGCTATTTCTGAAATCCGTCCGCCGGATCTCATCATTCAAGATGAGTTCCACCTAATTAGTGGTCCACTAGGGACGATGGTGGGCTTATATGAAACGGCAGTCGATGAGTTGTGTTCATGGACACTTGGCGGTAAGTTTATTCGACCAAAAGTTATTGCTTCAACAGCAACGGTGAGGAAAGCAAAGCAACAAGTTAGTGGCGTTTTTAATCGTCAAGTCGCAGTATTTCCCCCACATGGCTTAGATATTGAAGACAACTTTTTTTCTGTCCAGCGACCAATCAAAGATCACTATGGTCGCCGTTATATCGGAGTGTGTTCCCCTGGCAGCGCAAGACCTGCAGTATTAATACGAGTATACACAGCATTTTTGACAGCATCTCAAGCATTGTTTGAACGCTTTGGTCAAGTAGCTGACCCCTACATGACGAGTGTTGGTTACTTTAACTCTTTACGTGAATTAGGCGGCATGAAACGACTAGCCGAGGATGATGTTCAAACTCGTTCTTACCGAGTGCAAATGAGTTTGGTTGATCGACCTGGATTGCAGCAGCGAAGTGTCAACAATATACGAGAGTTGACTTCTCGTGTATCAAGCCAAGACATCCCTAAATATCTTGATCAGCTAGAGGTTAAATTTAAGGCAGATTTCGATCCCGTCGAAGGTAAGTATATTACTAGGTGGGGTGAGGGAGAAAGTCGCGCTATTGATGTGGTACTAGCAACCAACATGTTATCAGTTGGGGTTGACGTTAATAGACTCGGTGTGATGGCAGTCAATGGTCAACCTAAGAGTACTGCCGAGTATATCCAGGCAACCAGCCGTGTTGGACGTAGTTTCCCAGGGCTAGTTTGTACTGTTTTGACATGGTCAAGGCCGAGAGATCTATCTCACTACGAAACTTTCGAGCACTATCATTCGACATTCTACAAACATGTTGAAGCGCAATCAGTGACTCCGTTTTCTCCTCGAGCGATGGATAGAGGCCTAACAGGCTCAATGCTGAGTTTAATGCGTTTAAGCGATGACAAGTTGAACCCCAATGATGGGGCAGCAAAACTAAAATCGCCAAGTTCAAGTATTGTTCAAACAACGATCAGCTCAATTACGGATAGGGTGCACTTGGTTGAAGAGAGTTCCGAGTCAAAGAAATTAGCCAGCGCTGCTATTAAACAGAGAGTTGATGAGTGGGTAAAAGAGACTCATGTTCCAGGTCGTACGGTGGCTTATGAGAAGAAAGGGGAAAGCGTCGACTCGAAGATTGCTTTGATTAATAAACCTGGAATAGGCGAGTGGGGGCGATTTACTGTTCCTATGTCTATGCGTGAAGTTGAGCCTGGAGTTAAATTACAAATGAATACTCAACAACTCCCGGATGGTCCTTCTTGGAAGCCTCCAGTGAAGAAGAAAAGTGCAACAGAAGGTGATTTATAATGGGCGCTGGTAAAAAGACGATTTCAAACATTACTCCTGTTGGTGATGTAAGACCAAGTCAGCTTCTTTGGACCTATGGACCTGGAGCATTAATAGATATGCCAAGTCTATCGGTTGTTACACAGGGAATAGACCGTTGGGATAAAGATAGGTGCCCTCCTATTACTGAAGCTCGTTTATTGTCTGCGGTAAAAAAAGTACTTGGGCAACAAGTCGAAAGTATGAGAATGCCACCGTTTCCAAATAAAGAATCCAGTGATCCATTTTCGGCGGAAGCACGAGTGGGAGTCCCAGTGAGGCCGTTTCCTCGATGGTTACGCTGTGTTAAGTGCGGAATGTTAGCAGAGTATGACTCTGGACTTTTTGATATTAAAGAAAACAGATTCAGGCCAGAACAAACGAGATTTGTTCATTCAATGTGCCGAGGTTCCAAAGGGGATAAACCAGCGAAAAATGCTGATGCTGTACCTGCTCGTTTTCTCTTGGCATGTCGCAATGGTCACTTAGATGACTTCCCTTGGCGCTACTATGTGCACGGTGGGCACTCTACTTGTACTGGTGGTTTACGTTTCTTCGAAAGCGGTGCTTCGTTGCAAACAGAAAACCTTTGGGTTAAGTGTGATGAATGTGACGCTAAACGAAATTTAGCGCAGGCTTTTGGAAAAGCAGGTAAAGAAAATCTCCCGGCGTGTAGGGGGCGGCATCCTCATTTAGACAAATATGATTCTAGTTGTGAAGAAGATGCTAGAGCTGTGCTACTTGGAGCAACAAATAGTTGGTTCCCAATAACTTTATCTGCCCTCGCTATTCCACTAACTCGTGATCCTATTATTCAGCTGGTTCAGGATGGCTGGGATAACTTTTCAGATGTTGAGTCTGTTTTTGAAGTCAAAGCGATTCTTAAAGTATTAGTGAAAAATGCAATACTACCTGGAATTGACCAATATTCTGCTGAGGAAATTTGGTCCGTTATAGAAGCTATCAATAATGGTGAAGTAGGTGGTACGGTAACTCAGGAAGATATTAAGGGGCCAGAATGGGAAGTGTTTATTGAGCCCAACCCGCCAACTGATTGGCCACACTTTTTAAGTGAGGCAACAAGTGTACCCGCAAAATACAAGAAGCAAATATCGAATGTTTTACTACTGAAACGATTGAGGGAGGTGAATGCTTTAATTGGTTTCACGCGAGTAGAAGCTCCTGAGGAAAGCAATAATCCAGATGAGCAACCGCCAATGGCTTCGTTATGTAAGGATACACCTACTTGGGTACCAGCTAGCCAGGTACATGGTGAAGGTATTTTTATTTGTTTCAATGAGGATGAACTGAATCAATGGGAGCAGATTCCGGCTGTTCAGGTTATTAATGAAAAATTAATTAATGGCCATAAAGGCTGGAGATTAGCTAGGGGATTATCTCCAGATAGTGGGTATCCAGGGGTTCGTTATGTCTTGCTACACACTATAGCTCATTTACTAATTAGGGAGCTCGCTCTTGAGTGTGGCTACAATGCAGCAAGTATTCGTGAAAGAATTTATGGTGATACAAGTGGTGAAAACAACCAAGCTGGTATCTTGATATACACCGCGGCTGCTGACTCTGATGGTACCCTCGGAGGGTTGGTTGAGTTAGGCAAGGCTGAAAACTTGGAAAGACTACTCCATCAAGCACTAAATCGCGCGAGAGTTTGTTCATCGGATCCACTCTGCTCAGAGCATAACCCTGAAAAAGACCGAACTTTACATGCTGCGGCTTGCCACGCTTGTACTTTTGCTGCTGAAACGTCATGTGAAAAAAACAACCGCTACCTTGACAGAGCGTTGGTAGTACCAACGCTTGATAATGATGGTGCAGCGTTTTTTGAGGTTGACTGTTGATGGATGACTTACTTCTGTATATCTATGATGTCGTCAAAGATCAGCACTTTGATAAAATAAAGTCACTTTCAAAGAAAATTAAAGTGACTGAATCAATGGATTCTTTTGTATTAAAGGGTTTTTTTAATGCAGAAGCTTCCAATGATGCACTTAATTCACTTTTAAGTGCTTGGAAGAACAGTACTTGTACAAGTGAAGAGTTAGCGGCGCTGATACTCGGCGCCTCTTATGCGTCATCAAAACAAAGAGAGCATGAATCGACAGAACTTGTATGGACAGGCCCTGACTCAAACTTGTTTCCGGTTCGAAGGTCCGAACAAGTTCTATTAGACATTATAAATTCTGCTAAAGAGACGTTATTTATCGTTTCGTTCGTATTGGTGAACATCCCCAATGTTGAGCAAGCACTTAAGCAGGCAATTGCGAGGGGTGTACAAGTAAGAATGCTTTTGGAGTCTGAGGATAAGGAGTCATCAAGCGTTTTTTTAAAGACACTTGAGAGACTCCATACGAACATCCCAAACATTCAGTTGTATATTTGGCCTCGTGAGAACAGAGAAAAGTATCAAAGTGGATTTGCTCGAGTACACGCAAAGTGCGCTGTTGCTGATAGGCGAGGGGCATTTATAACTAGTGCCAACTTGACCGAAGCTGCGCTCGATAGAAATATAGAAATGGGCATCAATATCGAAGGAGGAAGTATTCCGGCTGATATTTGTAGTCAACTCAACTCTATGATTAATTCTAAAGAGATTTTTCCGTATACTTCTTCGGTCTTTGTAAACAAGAATATTCCTGAGCTTACAGATAAAAACACAATAAATTTAGATGATGCGTCAAAGGCATTGGAAGAGGGTGAACCCGTACGCATAGAGTTTGAAAACCAAAAAACTGGCTGTAAAGATGTGAGGAAATTTATCAAGTGTGACTCTAACGAGGGCAAGCCAAAAGCTGGCACATTGGTCATAATCAGCTTTGATGGAAAACTGTATTTGGGCAACTATCGCTGGAATAAGCAGCAAAATATTACTGATGGACAGCAATACTATCTTGTGACGGTTAAGGGCTTTGGTCCGACAGAGAAAATTAAAATAAGTGAAGATGAGTGGTTAGATTTCGTGCCACTAGCAATGGAAGTTATATAAAAATAGGATATTGATTTTGGCTAGATTAATTCCAAAGGTTAACATTGAAGATATAAGCATTAAGTCGGAAAGGGATGTCGCAAGGTTTCTGGTAGATTTGTTACCTGACGATTGTGTTATTTATCATAGTTACCCATGGCTTAGGGTCGACAGAAATGACAAAGGTAATACGACGCTCAAAGAAGGTGAAACGGATTTTGTAGTTATTCTTCCTTCTCATGGAATGTTGGTGCTTGAGGTAAAAGGGGGGGAAATTAGATATGACAACGAAACTCGTGAATGGAACAGGGTTTTACCTAATGGCAATCTAAGGTCAATTCAAGACCCTTTTGAACAGGCACGAAGAAATACTCATTTCTTGGAGAAGGAAATTAAGCAAAAGGGCTATAACGGAGCAAACAGTTTGCCATTTGGTTACGGTTATGCCGCCGTGTTTCCTGATTGTGAATATAGTGGGGAGACTCCAGCAGGAGCTACACCATCAGTCATACTATCTGCAAATGACCTCCCGTTTTTAGATAGAAGAATTAAGTCCGCCTTATCTCAATGGGTTAGGCGTGAAAACCCAATTCCTCTTTCAAAAGAGGATAGACAAAAAATCTACAAGTCCATTTCGCCAAGTTTTGCTCTGCTTCCAGTTCTTTTTCGGAAAATAGAAGACCAAGAAGAAAAACTATTTCGTCTTACTAACGACCAGCTCATGCTTTTGGATTTTTTATCGCATACACAAAGAGCTTGTATAAATGGTATAGCTGGCTCAGGAAAAACCATGTTGGCACAAGCTCAAGCAGAGAAGTTTGCTAGCCAAGGAATGAAGACGCTGCTTGTGTGTTACAACAGAGCCCTTGCAAAATGGTTGAGGGACAGCATCTCTCCTGTTTATACCGACAGAATCACGGTTACACATTTTCACGGTCTTTGCTCAGATTTATGTAGAAAAGCTGGAATCCCATTTAATCCTTATACTCAAAATGAAGACGAGTTCTGGCGGGAAGAAGCACCAGAGCTGTTGGTGGAGGCAATTGACGTTTTAGAAGATAGGTATGATGCTGTCATTGTTGATGAAGGCCAAGACTTTCAATCAGATTGGTGGTTGCCACTAGAGCTTATCAATACAAATGGTGACGAGGGGGCTATGTATGTCTTCTTTGATCCCAATCAGAATTTATATGTAGATCAAGAGCCGTCTTTACCTGCTTTAGGGCAGCCATTTAATCTTCCAGTCAACTGCCGCAATACTAAATCTATAGCCAGTTTGTGTAGCGAGATTCTTGATAAGCAAATTCCTACTAAAGGTGATGCTCCTGTTGGGGATGAGCCAATCATCGTTCGACTGGATAATAGTTTTGAAATCCAAAAGCGCGTAGAACGATATGTACATGAATGGATAAATAAAGGTAACTTAAAGCCAAGTCAAGTAGCGGTTTTAAGCCCATATAAGCAGAGTAATTCTTCCTTGGCTACGTTAAGCAAAGCTAGAGGAGTAGAGATTACTGGCGACATAGAACGTTGGCAGGAAGGAAAGGGAATTTTGTTCTCCACAGTTAAGGGATTTAAAGGCCTGGAGGCTGACGCGATAATGCTCATAGATATCCCTTATAATAGGGAGTCCCCCATCTTTCAACGAGCTGATTACTATGTTGCATGTTCAAGAGCTAAGCACTTGTTAGTCGTTATTAATGAGCATTGAACGAATATTTTTTGAATTAAATAGCCTAGAGTGTGGTTGCTTAAAGGTAATCGTGATAAATATCACAAAAACGAAATGTATGACAGAGTGTATATTCCCGAAAGTCGACTTGCTATAAGTTCTTAAGTTTCAGATAGATAATCTATTTGGTCGACTCCCTCACTCACCGCCACATTTTAAGCCGCAGCATTACGCTGCGGCTTTTTCGTATATATTTCAATAAACTATATGTGTAGTCATGGTATTCGGTCGATGGCGTCGACCAATTTAAATGAGCTAGAGTTCAACCTCAGGTACGTTGACATGTGCCTAGCACATGAAGTTAAAGGTGAGGTAGAAGCCGCATATGATAAAGCGGAGAATGTGAAAGCACGTTGTAAAATTATGGATCAATGGTGTAAGCACTATCGCTCTCGATCAAATCACTTTAACCTGCCGTTTACTCAGTAAAAATTTGCGTAAAAAACAAAGGACCGTGGTAGTAGAGGGACTATAGCCCCTCTACTTCTTGATCGGTAAAAGTCGTTTGGTTTAATGTGTGGATGAGTTGGATAAGAAGCAAAATTCCCGTTACTCCTAAACCGACTCCAATCCCAGCCCAAATTCCGGCTAATCCATACTGCTGCATTAATAGCCACGCGGCAGGTAGACCAAAAATCCAATAGCCAATACCTGTCATTAGGGTTGGAGAAAGAACTATTTTCATGCCACGTAATAGGTTTAGTGCAAGTAGTTGCCAAGCATCGACAACGAAACAGAGCGCAACAACCCAAATTGATGACAGCAATACTTGAGTTAGGTCACTGTTAGTCGCACTGTCTCCTTCGCCTAGCTGGAAAAGTGTCGCAATGGACTCTGGCCAAGAGATAAAAACAAACACAAGAGTAAAGCTTATGGCTGTGACGAGTAGAAAGCTCTGACTAGATATACGTTTGATGCCAGTATAATTTTCTGCCCCAAAATCTTTGCTGACGAGTATTGAAGCAGCCTGAGAAAAACCAAAGTTGATATTCCAGGTAAAGCTAAGACACTGCAGTAATATCTGGTGCATTGCTAAAGAAGTAATACTTATCATCCCAGCCATCAATGTTCCGCCGTAAATAAGTCCGTGTTCTAGAATACCCGCTAACGCGATCGGGAATCCCATGCTCAAGAGTGGAAGCATTAGTTTAAATGAATATTCTTCAACATTTTTCCACGGTGCGAACCTAGCATATTTATGGTGAGTAAAAACCCAATAACCATAGCCGATAAGTACTATTAGCGCGGAAAGAGAAGTACCGGCTCCAAGCCCGGCAATGCCGTAATTGAGGGTAAAGGCAAGGAAATAGCTTATCGGTACATTGATTAATACAGTCACTATCGACATCAGCATGACACTGCGAACATCACCAAATGTACTCGTGAGCCCTCTTAAAATCAGTAGCAGCAAAGTTGGGAGCATTGCCCATTTCAATGCGTTAAGGTAATTCATCGCGATAGTGATAACCGTTTCTGGTTGATTGGCATAACTTAAAAGGTTGGGTGCATAGGAAAAGCTAATGGTGAGTAAAGCCGTGCAGATAACCGCTAGCATAACAGCACCTTTAACACTGTTGCGAATCTGCTGAAAACCAAATTCTGGTCGGGAAATACTTTGACCAAAAGCCACAGCAATAAGATTGGCACTATAGCCAACCATGCTGGAGGCAACCAAAAAAACGAAAGCGTAAACGGATGCGCCTAGACCTCCCGCCGCGAGATCAGCCACACTGATCTGTGACATCATCCAGATATCTGTCAGCACTAGTGCCATAGAGATAAGCTGGGAGATAATAAGGGGAAAGGCGAGTGAAAATATTTTTTGCATGGAAACCTCATTGATAATGGTGACAAAGTAACGGTTTCATTGCTGGTATTCAATTTACATTTATGCCACTCTGACATTACCTAAACTCATGTGAAATATTATGACTCCGTATCCAGATTTACCCTATTCTCATAAAGGTCTTCAGGTGTTTGAATCTGTAGCAAGGCTTATGAGCTTTACTCTTGCGGCTAATGAACTCAATGTTACTCAAAGTGCGGTAAGTCGACAGGTGAAACAACTGGAAGATGACTTGAATGAATCTCTAGTTATCCGAAAAAATCGTTCTATTGAGTTAACGCTAAAGGGGGAATCTCTGTATTCTGCGCTAGAGAGTAACTATCAATCTATACAGTCTCTTTTGGCGAGTTGGAAAAGCATTCCTCAGAAAAAAATCGTTATCAAGGCTGCCCTTAGTTACGCAACGCGCTCTTTAATTCCTAAGACCCAGATGTTGATTGATAGGTATCCAGATTACGAAATCGTGATTGTTCCGACAATCGATGAAGATGAAAGTATCAATGCGAGCGATTATGACCTATTAATTCTTAACACTCGTCGCGGCAGCCTTTATAAAAATACACCAAATATTCATTACCTAAGAGAAGAGTATATGGCGCCAGTATGCGCCCAACAACTTGTTGCAGAAGGTGCCAGTATCACGTCTATTTTTCAAATGCCCAGGTTACATCCAACGATGGATCATTTTGACTGGAATACTTGGCTGCGTGGAACAAAATATAAAGTCGAACAGAATGCCCGTAACACCACGTTTTTCACCTTGGACATGGCTCTGAGTGCATGTTTAGCGGGTCAAGGCGTGACCGTTACCGATCTACTTCTGATTCTTCCAGAACTGGAACATGGTTATTTGGTTTGTCCGCCAGAAACCCCAGTGCAATTCAGTCCTTGGCAATATTTTTGTCACAGTCGTTCTCAATCTCCAGTGATCGATGAGCTGGTGGCGTGGCTAAAAGCAGAGTCAGAAAAAGAGATAGAGATTCTCTCTGAACTCGCGACCAAACATCAATGGTTGGGCGTTGTACGGTAGCTAGATAGCCTAGGAGTTAGACTCCCTCACTTAGCGCCACATTCACAGCCTCAGCATTACGCTGCGGCTTTTTATTTTATATATTTCAGTAAGTTACATTTCTGTATCTTCTGTGCTGTTCCCTTGTTATAAGCGCAAATTAATGAACTGAAGTAACCCTTGTAGTCGTCAACCCAAGTAATGCGCGATATGCCGAACCCTTAGTTGTAATAGGCGACCATCTTCTAATAACTCATCTTACTCCATTAATATTTGTTACTGACAACGATTCGGTTTCTACAATTTCTGTGATTAATTTCGTTCTTTAGCACTTTTTATTGCGGAAATTTTTACTTTTAGTGTCCCTAGAGTATTTAGTTAGCGACTGATTAACTTATGCGAGGGTTTACTGAGGATCTTCGACTCTAATTGAGAGCCAAAAGGTATCATTAATATCGTCATCTGTTGTTTGATTTTCATTCAATTTTGGCTGCAAAATTCGATAACAAGGCGTCAGTAACTTCCCCCTTATTTATTGAGCTTTGTCTAGCACTTAAGTACCAAAGTGTGTGTGATGATATAAAAATCACAAATAGAAACATTTACTTACATCTGTGATTTTTATTTCTATACAATTGATTTTTAGAAAATAAAGGTGAAGTAATGAGCAAAGGTAATATAAAAGGAAAAGCAGAACAGTTTGCTGATCGCGCAAAGAATAGCATTGATGTTAATGCTATTAAAAAAGGGGCTCAGGAAGCAAAGGTAACTTAATATTAGGGGGATTTAAAGGACTCGACACCACGAAAAAGATGATTACGAAAATGGGCACTCGCTTGACTAAAAATGCCTTATATACACATCAACTAGTTTTATCCAAATATCAAAGTTTAATTCGATGACTTTATTGAGTCATCAAGTAAAAACTAAATGAACAAATTAGAGGGAATTATGCAATTCAAAAATAAAGTTCTGACCGCGGTTATTGTTTCGATTATTAGCGTCCCAAGTTTCGCCTTTCTCGGCAGTGATATTACACTTAAAAAAAACCGTAGCCCAACTCAACCTATTCCAGCGGAAGGTTTTAAACGTAAGGTGTATCAGTTAAATACATCAGAAATTCCCAAAATCACAGTTCATGGTCAAGAACAACGTGCCCTCGATCAATTGATTTCGTCGATAGATTTACAAAACTTAGATGCCGCCGCTTTCCCAACTCTGACGTATCAGGGCGCTGAATCAAAAGCTCTGGAAGCAAACTTCTATTCAATTATTGAAGAAATGAAAGTAGCCCAGCAACGCGTACTCGCTGATGAGCAGATGAAAATTGAACAGGCAAAAGCGAGCGATGTGCGGCTTTTAGAACAAATGGCTGCTGTTGAAGCAAGTAAGGTCGGGTATCTAGCTGATGTACAAGTTGTATTGGATCGTGAGGTTGAAGTTGATCGACTACTTGTTGAGAGTGAAAAAACGATTGAAACTCTGGCGGCACAGTTGGCAGATAGTTTTAATGCTCTTGGTTCCGATGTTGTAGGTTCTAAACCAATGACAGGAAAGAAATTTGAAAAAGTAAGAATGAAATACAAAGCATGTGACGAAGAAATTGAAGTTAAAGGAAGCTACATTGCGACGTCACAAGAGATTCGGGGTTATTGCTTCACCTCTAGAATCCCGGTGAAGAGGGATGTGAGTAGTGTTGTGCTGAATAATTCGTCATTAATGAGTCACTACCACGATCTGACTGGCGCTATTTATAATGAGCTCATTCTGCAAGGTGAAGCTGATCATCGCGACAACCTGATTAGTGGCTATCGTCAAGAAGCAAAATCCTTCAGCCGAGGCGTAACCAATGACGCAAAAATTCAAGCAAGAGAAAAGCATGGCTTTACGGATAAATCTGCAGATATAAAGCTTAAAAGTCTTAGCAAGACGCACCGGTCAAACGTTGCTAAAGTCGCACGGATGGAAAAAGACCTTGCTAGAGTTGTAAATCAACAATTACTGAAATCTCCAGAAATGGAAGCACTTAGACCTAAATACGAACAACTAAAGCTGACTTCTAATGCTTATTTGATGTCCTTTGCAAAGGACATTCTTGGTAAGCCCGTAAGTGTTGATGATGACGCAAGCTACGAAATAATAGAACTAGACTATGCTGATTCAGATGAATTGACTTATGTTATCGACAGCTATTCAAATCAACTAGAAGTCTATATTGTGAACACGGAAATGTTAGAACATTACAGTGATCACCGCGACTTAAAAGGATATGACCAACTTCCAATTAACATAGCGGTAGAAGTGAGAGCTGTTGGTGTTGTAAGAGGGGAACTGTCAGATGATAATTTCCGTAAGGGTGTGAATATTGGCACGAAGGTTTTACTAGCGGGATTAGCCGATAAAAAATATCTTGAATAAGGGCACTGCAAGTAAGGATCCTGTAAATAAGGCTGTTTGCACCGTCTTGATATAGGTAAGCGTAGAACCCACCGCTCGAAGCCGCAGCATTACGCTGCGGCTTTTTAGTGGCGATGTTTTAATCGGTTATACTCCAATCTCTTCCGTGCGAATCCTTTGCTATAGGCGTAGAACAATGAACCGAAAAGTAATGCGTATCATTTTTTATGACCAAGAAAATTGCTCGCAACTTGTAGCTCGCCACGTCGTTTGATAAATCAAAGCCGCTTAAAGTGGGAAATAAGGTCTTTCTCAAATTAAGCGGTCTCTTTTGGTATTACGCTAACGTTGTTTAATTAATGGTCAAATAGGCTTTCAATGTGTTGCTGTGTTTAATAGCGTGGGATTAAGGAAAGGATCAATCATTGTCATTTTGGTATATACCCTTATTACATCTGAATCCTATATTTTGAGGTAACTTGGGTATATGTTTATTATATTGTGGCGCTCTTAGAGCTGGTTGCTCAATTTACCCCAAAGCTGCTGCCAATCATCTCGAAACGCAAAAGCTTTCTGCTGGTCTTGAAGCTCTGTGAACATTTGCCTAGCGCGCTGATCCTCTCCGACGTCAAGTAGTAAGTCGCATAGGTACAGGGCTTGAGCGGCGTTGAAGATATTGCGGTATTCTTTATTGTTCGCTATACGCGCTTCAAGCTGTTCAATGGCCTCTTTAGGCTCAACGTGCTTGCCATAAAAGTAGATAAGCTCGTTGAGTTGGTAAAAGCCTTGGTCAAATTCAAAACTGAGTGTTTGTGGCAGGTCGCTAGGCTTTGGCAGTAGAATTAGGGTGTCATTTACTTTGCCCAGATTAAGACTCAAAATGGCCAGATAGATTTTTTGCTCGCGGGCACTGAGTTTGGACTGGGCAATTTGTTGCTCTGCGGATTTCCAGTCGTTATTGATTGCTGGCGTCCAAGCGTGTCGATGCAACTGACGTATGCCATATGCTTCAAGACCGTTGTCTTCGAGTAATTTAAAGTAGAGCTCAAAGTCTGTCTCAAGCTCTGATAAGAGCTGTTGAACCTTATCCCAATCGTGCTGAATAATGGCAAGATCTAGGCCTTGATAGGCAGAGTCATGCTTCCAATCTAAACGTCTCACACGCATTGCTTGGCTTTGTAGATAGTTGTCTAAATAGTTGATGATTACTGGACTGCCTAAGCGCAGGCTCTGTTTTTGTAGCAGGCTTAGGTGGGTCATCATGTCTCCGTATTCGCTGCCATAGCGGCGACGAAACTCAGCGAGATTGTCGCGTACAATGTCTTTGTTGTGGTCGTAGCTCGCTTCGGAAAACGGGTTAAATTGCAACTCAATGGTGTTTATTTGGGCGCTGTCGACCAATTGGGTTTGCGAAAGCAGCTCGTTGAGTTGTGGGCTGATCAAAGCCTGTAGTTGCGCTGGACTTTGCGTAGGATCGATAGCCGTGATCGCCAACTGCAGACGATAGTAGTCTTGAATACTCAGTGACTCAACTCCAAGCATATCCGTTAATGCCGGTAAGATGCTGCGCATCTGTTGACGCAACTCAAAGTGGTGATCCAAGTTATTGACTGCGCGGCTTTGGTCGAAAAACGGACTTTCCGCGCTGCCGAGGTAAATAAACGCCAACAAGTCTAAACGCTGGGCGGTATTTAATGCGTGCGCTTCTAATAAATAGGGGCTCGCTTGGGCAAAAAGTGCTTGGTATTGCAACCTTCGCAGCTCTATGTCGAAGGGCATGGGGACCTTTAGCGCTGCGATGATGGCATGGAGCTGTAGTGGGTTAAGCTGTTGCTGCGAGTTAAGTGAGGCAATAAGTTGTTTTGCCAGCGGTGCTGCGGGGTTGCTATCGGGAATTAGGCTGGGATCGTTGCGGTAATTGTAAAAACTAAAGTTATCGTCACCGTAGGTCGTTTCAATGCCTTTAAAGGCGTTGAAGGTGTGAGCAAGCATCCAATAATACTGTAGCTGCAGTTGTTGCTCGTTTTGCATATCGAGTTCAGTTGCAACCTCCAAGGCTTCTAGGATGTCGAAAACAAGATCTACGTTTTCGCTGTAGTCAATAAACAAGCCCTGAATAAACAGCAAGCCGGTTTGCATTCTTGCTTGCTTGGTTAAATTTTGCTGCTGACCTAGCCAGCGTTTGGCTCCTTGAACGTAAAGTTGTTCAACTGGAGGCTGCTCAAAGCGGTGGTGTAGGTGAGGAAAGTTATCGCGTAGCATTTGTTCAAGCTGAGCCATCACTTGTTGACTGGAGGTCTGTTCGGCCATCAACACTTGGTTGTGACGCCAGGTCGCGACACTGGTTCCAATCAATAAGCTTAGGCTGAGCGCAATTGACGCGTTTATTAGTGGTCGTCGGGTGAGCCCTTTTTGGGCGCGGTATAACCAGCTATTGGAGTATTCCTTTATCGCGAAACCTTGGCGAAAGCGTTGAATAACTGCGAGAAACTCATTGGCGTCGCGATAACGCTGCGCTGGGTCGGGACTTAGGGACTTAGCGATAATCGCCCGAAGTTCTCGATCATTGATAGTATTGAGATCATCTCGACTTGGGGTTGTGCCGCTGAGCATAAACGCCAGAATTGCCCCCAAAGAATAAACGTCCGATTGGGATTTGTTCCACTTGCCTTGTCGCTGTTCGGGCGCGCTCCAATATTGCGAAAAAGCCTGAATGTAGTGTTGGGTAAAGTCGTCCTTATCATGCGGGTCGAACTGCTTAGCTAAACCTAAATCTATAAGGGTGAGCTGACCTTGACCATCAACGAGAATGTTCTGCGGTTTTAGGTCGCCATGATAAATATGTTTGTTATGGGCGTAGCACATAGCTTTTAAAAGAACCACAAATAGGGCTAAGACTTTGTCTTGCTCAATACGATGCTCCGCCAGCCAGTCGTCAAGCGCGACGCCATCGATGAAATCCATGACAATACAGGCTTGATCGAGTATCTGAGAGATGCCGTAGATCTTACAAATATTCGGCTGATCGAGTTCCATCAGGCTAGCCGCTTCACGGTAGAAAAACTGTTGCTGCTGCTCGGCGTTCATGCGCTCGTAACGCAATACTTTAACGGCGGCGCGATGCACTTTCAGCTCTTTGCTATCAGGGGAGTAGAGTTCTTGCTGCGCAAGAAAAACAAGACCCATGCCGCCTGCCTCAGAGAGGATCTCGGTAATGGTGAACCCCATGACGACTTGACCGATGTAACGCTGATAATCGACGGCTGGACCGGCTTGCATATGCTTGGCAATAAGTTGACTGCCGCTGAGTAGTTCGGTGCCAGCATCTAGCATATTACGAAGCTCATCACGTTGTTCTGGGTCTAAGTCGCTAAGCGCCTCCATGCGAGCATTTTGCTCTGCTAAGGGCAGCTCAATGAGCTCAAAGTAAAGGCTAACGATATCCATTATTTATCCAGCTTAGTGCGCAACCAAACCGTTGAAAAGCGCAGATAGTTGTCGACAGTTCGAGGTGAAATTTCCAATATTTCAGCTATTTGTGCTTGGCTGACCATGGCGAAATGTTTCAACTCAAAGACTTCGGATTGTAGAGGGTATTTTTGCTGGAGTAGCTCTAGTGCTTTGGACAGATCCATATTTTGATCCCACTGCTGCTGATGCCCCACGAGCTCTGTCATTTGCTGCTTGAGATAGCTCTTTTTAGCTTGCTGTCGATTGACCATAGCCTGATGAGGTTGGCCAAAAAGGAGGTGCCATACCGATACTCGAACATAATCAAAAAACTGTTTCCGGTTTTCGAAGGGCTGCTCGTCATTACGCCAGCGATGCAATTTGACAAAGGCCTCAGACGCGAGCTCGGTGATACTTGCGTCATGCAGGAGTGTCTCATTGGGGCTGTGTTGCTGCTTGTATTTACTGACAATGTTACGAATATCCTGATAGGCGTAACTTAGAAACTCTTTGCTTTTCTGTTGATCTCGGCTCTGCCAGGCAAGCAATAGCTGAGTTGCATCATCCAAATCTTTAATCGACATCATCAGTCCTTTGCGGGCTTTCTTTAAGGCTTATAGTAACAAAATATTAATTAAATTTGTTCAAAAGTAACAAAGGTTTAGTGTGCCAGTCTAGCCAGCATGTAACGTGCTATTGGCAGCGAATAGTGCTAGGGGAGTCAAACACAAGCGCTGGCTCATGGCGTAGGTGTCGGTCCAGTATCGATTACCGATACGCAGCAGAGAAGGTACTGGACAGTGGCCATGGACGACAGCATCTACCTCCGTGATCGATGCCACTGCGCCCATACGCTTCAGTGGTCTGCTCCATAAGCTGCGCCATACCTGTCTGGCACTGAGTCGACCGCTTTGCATCTGTGACCAACAGCCAAGACTTGACGCATGCACAAGACCGATAGTCATGTTTTGATAGGAAAGGGTTATGCTTAATGGCATGCAGATCTCTATCAGAGTCTTCCAACGCATCAGCTGATCACTGCAGTGTAAGGTATGACCTAACCAATCGCCGTTTTCTCGGGCAAGGATATCCCAGTACTTTGCCTGTTCAAATCCGAGTAAAAACAACTGCTCATGATTGCCCATCACGGAATAAAACCATTTCTGAGTGAGCAAATTAAGCGCCTCGCCAGAGTTGGGACCGCGACCAATTAGGTCCCCACAGCAAAAAACTCGGTCAACTTGGTAGTCAAAGCCTACCGCTTGTAATTGGCGATAAAATTGAGCGAGTTGTCCATGCAAATCACCAACAATAAAGTCACGACCTAAGGGGTTCATCTGAAAGAACTGATGCTGTTTGCGCGGTTTAAAATCCATATTGAGCCCCTTAGTTATTGATTATTTTTGGATGAGTTTTTTCCACAGTGCGCTGTTGGTTTTGTAGCCTGGCTTGAACAGCACCACGAGTAACAGAACCAGCGCCGCCAAAAAAACATAGGAACCAAGACCAAGTAAATCTAACGGCAAAGAATAGGTATTACGGCTGCCATAGCTGCTCACCTGCATCATGTCGTTTGCAGCGGAGACCGCTTTTAACACAACCGTGGCAAGTAAGCTTAGAGTTAATAACCGCGATAGCGCTTGCTTGGCACCAAATAGGTGTGAGAGCAGACCGCAAATCGCTAACAGGTATAGCCAAGTTGGTGAGAATTCACCCAGTGAAATACTCGCGCCAAAAAGCTCAGCGAAAGGGAGGTAGGTGCTAAGGAGTAGCAGCGCATAAGCAAAGACCGAGAAAAGGTTCATTATTTTGATCCCGCTGTAATCAACCTCTGAGGCGGCGGCTTTGGCTTTGCCAAGGGCATCGCTAGTGCGGGCAAAGGCATCACTTTGCGTTAGGTTACTGGTAAGTTGCTCGGCGGATTGTTTAGCGTCGTTGGCTATCGCTAGGGCTTTGTCTTTATTACTCATAGTCTTTTCCTCAATAATTTCAGTCGATTAAAATTGGACGATATTGGCTTGCAGAACTTTCTTTTCGAGGTATACCCCTTCGCCCTCGGCGATTTTTGTTATTAGTTCTAGTGTGCAGGCGTTGTAGACCTGTGATTGTCTGTCGGTCATATCATCCATCAGACTGCGCACCTTAGCCTGTTTAAAGCATTGTTCAATGACCTCTAGTTTTTGGTCATAGTGGGCAAAACTGTCCCATTTTTCTATCCACGCGATTTGCTCTTGAGTGCTGGATGAGTTACAAGCAGTAAGCATTGCAGCACCGACGGTGACCAATAACATGCCTTGAGCGGCTTTCAGGTTTGGCTTAGTCATGGTGTCTTCCTTTATTTGTTTTTTGGTTGTCTTAAGTGATGGAAGTAGATTAAGAAAATCTGAGTTTTTGCGGCAGTGACGTAGATTGTTTTTTTTTGCGCAAAATAAATGGAAGAAATTTTGATTTTTTATTGCGTGAATGATTTACGGGCTTCCTAATCTTTCTAAGACCAATTGAAGTGGCGTACAGCATAGCCCATCTATGCTAGACTCCCGCTATTCGCAAGATAAGTGTTTTTATTTATCAGCGAGAAGGCATACAAGTAGCCATTTTATTTTTACAAAGGTATATCAATGAGCAAATTGAGTTCAGCAGAACGCAAAGCACGCGACAACGAGCGCTTTTCACAACGTGTAAATGAACGCAGAGAGAAAGGTGAAGATGTCGTTGCGTACGCACTTTCAAACAAGAAGGCGGTGAAGTTTCTGACGAAGTCAGAAAAAAAAGCACTGAACGAACGTAAAGCCGCCGTTCAAGAAGAAATTAAGCTGAAAGAACAAGAAGAACTAAAAAGAATTGAAGAGTCTTTCTCAGTTGATGAGCACGAAGACTAGATAATACTTACGCCGTGTCTGACAAATTTAAATCTGTACGGGTAGGGTTGGACATCAACTCTCTGCTAATAAGACACCAAGATTGGTGAGTAGAATCAAGTTATCCGCGTTAACAGTAAAGCTGAGTTTGTAGCAACCCTTATAGCACAGCCTATTCTGGCTAGTATGGAAACAACAGCGGGCGCACTCGTTGTTGGTTGAGCGAGTCGCCGAATATCGGTCGGCGACTTATGCTTAGCCCATGGCTGCAAAAAAAAACGCTCATTGATGACTTTGACGATTGGCATCGTTTGTGGATAGTACCATTCAAAATCAGCGTCAGTTTTTATGACCGAAGGTTCAATAAATCCTGTTAATATATAAATGATTTTTATAAAACCATGCGTCACATATCTTAAATTGTATAATGATACTAACTTAATTAGATACCTAAATTACCAGTGAATTCGGCATTTTGAGGTAAATAGGGTATATAAATATCTAGAAATATTGAACGCTAATAAATAGAATAGCCAAGATTTTAGAACCTTAAACTTATCCTCTGTGTCTAATTGGATATATTGGATTTGGTGTAATTTATAAATTATACAATTGTGAGAAACCGATGAAAAATACCTTTTTAATTTCCCTTTCAGTCATTCTTTGTGGGTGTTCAGCATCTACTCAGTTTAATACGACCCAAGATAACACCGCGTTGACCGTTAAAGACAACGAACAATTTGTGGTGGATTTTGAACAAGAGCATACCTACAGTACGACCAGTTTTGGTCAATATGAATTTAAGGCTGAGTCAGAGGGTTATAGCGCTATGTATGGTTCTATGCCATTAAAGTTTAACGGAGGGTACTTGGTTGCTGATATCCTATTTTTTGCACCCGCGCTATTTTTTAACCTAAGAGAAGTATTCCCGTACTACGAGTTTGATGTCGAAAATAAACTTATCAAATACAAAAACAATGAGCAGGATGAATGGACGGTTTATCAGCCATCACAAGCTGAAGTTGACCGCGCAATGAAATATTTTGGTGACGCAAAAACATCAAAGTAATCGTTACATAGAATAAAAATCAAAGCCCAAAAGTCAGACAGCAGATTTTTGGGCTTTGTATGTTAGTTACTTCACAGTATGAAAAGACAGTTTTATATCTTATTGCTCTAACGACACCTTCCGCTTGCGGAGGCAGTTCGTCTAGTGGTAGCGGTTCTACAATGAGTCTAGAAGGCAAGTTATTAGCCAATGGAGACTTATTTACCAAACCAATCCAAACAGCTTTAACGTTTCGTCCGGTAACAAAGAAACGGTATCGGATGATAATGCTTAGACCGCATGTGGCGAGCGGAACAATCGACCCACTGACACTGACACTGACCCCAACCGGGTGACTGTAATTTAGTGAGACATTAGAGCCAAGCAACGTAAAGGGTATGGTTGCGCTTATTTCATTGCCAATGACGATAATCTAAAAATAATGTGATATTAGTTCCATGTGGCTGCAAATAAATGTTACATTACGCAGGTTAATGTGAAGTTTTGCTTAAAGGATGTAACAAGCAATGAGTGTCTATGATGACCTAAAGAGGTTCGAGAAAAATACGGGGTGCGATACTATTAATTTTATTAGTATGCCAACGCATGTTCGCCATAATAAAACTCGTCGCTACGCTATTTTGAATCAACTTGATGAAAAAATAGCCAGTGATTCAATGGAAATTATTGACAGACTCGATGGTACATTGGATAAAAATAACTACATTCAGCACAATGAACAGCCGTCTTTACCCTTTAAATTGCAGCAAGGTTCTGGAGATCAGACGATATTATCAAGTCTAAGCATGGTTCCCATTGCCCATAATTTAGTCGCAGAAACACCATCAGATAAAGACGCTGACGCTCCAGAAACACACGAACAAACGACATATTCTAACGTACACACCACAGTGCGAGCCGTATCATGCCCTTAATTACTGTATCTTCACCTAAAGGCGGAGTGGGCTGCACGACTATCGTAGCCAACCTTTGTTATGCGCTATCGGCTAAGGGAATTAAGACGTTAGCGATTGATTTTGACCGCCAAAACTCCCTTCGACTCCATTTCGGGCTTCCTATTAGCGACGAGCGCGGCTACGTTGCGCAGAGTCAGGAACAATCCAATTGGGGTGAGATGGCGCTGTCGTATAAAAATAATATTTTTGTTCTGCCTTATGGTGAAACCAGCAATCAACAAAGTGACGCTTTTGAATCTCGATTAACGCAGGATGAATTGTTTGTTTCTCGAGGGTTATATTCCTTACTGCAAGATCCCAAGCTGGTGATTATTGCCGATGTGCCGGGAAGTCAGTTCGCGGCATGTAGAGCGGTATCAAAGCTCGCTGATATTTGTATTACCCCTTTATTGGCGGATACGGCCTCATTATCCTTGTTGCCGAAAGTAGAAAAGATGTTTGCTGAAAATACCCATTGCCCCCATTACTTTGTACTCAACCAAACCGATCTTAAAAAACGAGTCAGTAGTGAGGTGATTGTATTTAGCCAAGATCGCTTACAAGATAAATTACTTGGTCAGATCCACAGAGATGAAAGCGTTGTCGAAGCCAATGCTTCACAAAAGTCGATATATGACTTCAATCCTAACTCTTCCGCTGCCTTTGACGTAGATATGATTAGTAATAAGATTATCACTGCTTTAGATATTAACGTGGGTGATGGTTTAACCTCTTAATTTGCAGGGTTATCACTCCAATTAAAAATATAATATGAACAAATTAAGACTTATTTTACTGCTGGTCATTCTCACTCCTATCATTATGTTGGTGGTAATGACACCGATGGATGGTGATAAACAGTATTTGTTTGCGCTGTTTAGTCTCGGGGCATTATTGTTACTGAACTTTAGCAAGAGCCGCAAAGTATCGATTGTGATGGTGGTTTTTTCCATCATTACATCCACGCGCTATCTGTATTACCGGGCGACGGAAACCCTATTATTTGAAACTCAGTTTGAAGCGATCTTAGGCATTATATTATTCATTGCCGAGGTCTACTCATGGACAATGCTATTGCTAGGTTACTTGCAAACCTCGTTTCCACTTGAGCGCAAGATCGAGCCTCTACCAAAAGACACGTCACTGTGGCCAACCGTCGATGTGTATATTCCAACGTACAACGAAGAGTTGGATGTGGTGCAAGATACGGTATTGGCGGCTCAATGTTTAGATTATCCAAGAGACAAGCTCAACATCTATTTACTCGATGACGGAAATCGACAGGAGTTTGCTGTGTTTGCCGCGAACTCAGGTGTTGGCTATATCACGCGTACGGATAATACCCACGCAAAAGCGGGCAACCTTAATAATGCGTTAAAGCTTACGAAGGGTGATTTGATCTGTATTTTCGATTGTGACCACGTTTCGACTCGGATTTTTTTGCAGGCAACGGTCGGCGCATTTGTTAAAGATCCTAAACTGGGCATTATCCAAACCCCTCACCATTTTTACTCTCCCGATCCTTTTGAACGAAACCTCTACGGTGGTCGAGATATTCCTAATGAAGGCGAGCTATTTTATGGTCCGATTCAACAAGGTAACGACACTTGGAATGCGAGTTTTTTCTGTGGTTCCTGTGCGGTATTAAGACGTACGGCTATTGAGGAAATTGGCGGTATTGCGGTCGAAACCGTCACCGAGGACGCGCACACTGCATTAAAAATGCAGCGATTAGGGTGGAGCACGGCGTACTTGCCGCTTAGACTCTCGGCGGGTTTAGCCACAGAACGTTTGGGTGTTCACGTTGTGCAGCGTAACCGTTGGGCTCGGGGGATGGTACAGATTTTCCGGTTAGACAACCCTTTATTCGGTAAAGGGCTGAGTATTCAGCAAAGACTGTGTTATCTCAGTGCGATGATGTACTTTTTATTTCCGTTGCCGAGGGTAATTTATCTGGTCGCCCCATTGGCGTACTTGTTGTTTGACTTGAAAATTATTCACGCCTCAGCGCCCGTAATTTTTGCCTACGCATTGCCGCATTTTATCATTTCCACGATGGTGACATCACGATTGAACGGTCAGCATCGTTATAGTTTTTGGGGTGATATTTACGACATTGCTTTGTCATTGCATCTGGTCATTCCGACCTTGATCACCATTTTCTCACCGCATAGAGGTAAATTTAACGTTACCGACAAAGGGCAGTTGCTCGACAAAACTTATTTCGATTTCAATATCGTTCGTCCCCACATCATTGTGGCGCTACTGCTTGTTGTCGCGGTACTTTGGGGCGGGTGGCGAATGGTTTTCCACCATCAATTCGATATGAATCCCAATGTGCTCGCGCTTAATATTGGCTGGGCGTTTTATAGCTTGTTTTTCTTGAGTGCGGCGATTGCAACAGGAAGGGAAACCAAGCAGGTGCGTAACACGATACGTTTGGATGTGACTATTCCTGCTGTGGTTCATTATGCAAACGGCATTGCATCTCGCTCGAATACAATTGATGTTTCGATGGGAGGTTGCCTGCTTGATATTCATCAGCAACCCGAATCTCCCATTGAACAGGTTGAGTTAGAACTGCAATCTGGCGCGATTTCAATTCCAGTGACCAAAACAATCATCAATGCAAAAGGCTGCGCGTTGCAGTTTGATGAGATGTCGATAACCCAGCGCCGTGAGCTAGTGAGAATTGTGCTAGCACGAGCCGATGCTTGGGTGACACCACCAAGAGCCAAAGATAATGCACTGCGCTCGATGGTGACGATCAGCCAATGTGTTTATGACGTATTGCGTGCCTCCATTCGGGAGCGACGTAGTAACAAAGGTTTAGAAAATAAAGAGATAGCAGCGAATAAAGACACCGCTAAACAGGAGCTGACCTCATGATGCGATTGCTGCTGAGTCGCCTTTCTAAGGTGAGGAGCCTTTCCAACGTGAAGTGCTTATCCAACGTGAAGTGCTTATCTAAAGTGCAGTCTGTCTTCTTGACCATGCTGCTATTGACTTCCCATGTGTTTAGTCAGGAAGTGACTTTCCAACAACTTGGTCATTCTCAAGGTATACGCTTTATGCAGGGACAAACTCAGGCGGGTCTGCGCCTTGGTATGCCTGCCGATCAGTTGGTAAATAAAGCGCAGTTGGTGTTGGATATTGATGTTAAGCAAACGCTGATTGACCGTGGGGACAGTCTGACGGTTAGCCTCAATGGTCAACAAATCGCCCAATTGCCGTTTGGGACGATGTTTGAAACCCAAGCGAGTTATTTGTTAGATATCCCTGCAGTGTTGATGACTTCACAAACGGTTATCGCATTTCAGTTAGAACAGAGTGGTCAGATCTTGTGTTACCCCGAAGCGATTCCAACGCCGGACTTAACGATTCTGCCAACCAGTCGTATCATTGTTGACACGACGGCGTTAAGCGTCACACCCGCCTTAAGTCGATTCCCAGAGCCCTTTATTGATACCAGCTATTTTGACGGTGGTCGTGTATTTGTTGGCTTACCGCAAACGCCTTCCAGTTCTCAGGTTTCAGCGGCAGCGATGCTCTCTTCTTGGTTTGGTATCCAGACAGACCATAAGACCAGCGACTTTGCGGTCACACTTGGTGAGTTGCCAAAAGAAAATGGCATTGTTTTCGCCGCTCCCGGAGAAAAAATAGGGTCTTTAACCTTTCCATACAGTGAACATCCTTATATTAAAATCATCAGTAACCCAGTGAGTCCCAAACACAATCTACTGATGGTCGCTGGTAAAGATAAACAGCAATTGCGCTCCGCGGTGTGGACTTTGATTCATGAAAAATTTCCGCATGGCGCACAATCCTTTGGCGTAAAACAACAGGCGATTGCAAAACGTTCTGCTTATGATGCGCCACGTTGGTTGCCCACTGATCGCCCGACCTATCTGCGTGATTTACTCTCGGAGTCTCAAAGTTTAGTGACTTCAGGGGTTTGGCACGAACCGATGAACATCAGCTTTAGAGCCGCGCCCGATCTGTTCTTGTGGGATGGTAACAGCGTGCCACTCAATATCGACTATCGTTTCCCTACCGTGGATTGGATGAGTGACGAACAGTCTCTGCTCAGCATTACCCTTAATCAACAGTATCTGACCGGATTAGCGGTGAATAAAACCGGTACCCTAGAAAAAATTTGGCACCAGTTGGGCGGCGATATAAGAAAAGAACAGGCTCGCGTGCCAGTGCAGCCTTATATGATTTATGGCGATAATGAGCTGTCTCTGTTTTTTAATCTCTCTTACCAGCCGGGTACGCCTTGCCATCAGCTTGCCAATGCCAATATACGCAGCAGCATTGGAGAAAATTCCAACTTGGATCTTACCCAAACGCGTCATTTTGCCAAATTACCCAACCTATCGTTTTTTGTCGGGGCTTCATTCCCTTTTAGTCGCTATTCCGATCTATCAGACACAGCTATTGTCTTGCCAGAAAGTCCGAAAGCTGAGCAGATCGCAGTGTTGTTGAATTTAACCTCTCGTTCAGGCAGTGCCACGGGCTCGGTTGTTACTTATCCCGATGTCTATTTAGGTATGCCGGATACAAAACGATTAGTTTCAAGGGATGTGTTAGCCGTCTCAGTCATGTCCGACGAGGTTTTCAATCAGGCTCTGTTCTCTGACTCTCCCTATACCATGAAACAAAATCATATTGGGTTAAAGGAAATTGGCTTAGTTGAAAAATGGCGCAACATGCTACTGGGCGAGTGGTCTTTACAGCGTTTGGAGGCGGAACGATATTTTGCTTCTGCCTCTCAATGGCGTGGATTCTTAAGCTATCGCTCGCCTTGGGATCCCGAGCGCGTAGTGGTGTTAGTGTCGGCGTCGCACAGTGAACAGCTATCAAAGATTGGCGCGGACTTACAATCTCAATCGACGAATGCCGCCATTCGTGGCGACACCACCATTATCACCAATGATAACGATGTGGCCAGCTTCCAAGTCTCGACCACCTTCCCATCAGGAGAGCTACCTTGGTATCAAGTCGTGATGTGGTATGCCAACCAACATAGTGTCATGTTGGTCGGCATTTTGTTGTTAGTTTCAATGATTTTAGGCTTCGCCATCTATCCAACGCTTGTCAAAGTCGCACAAAGACGACTGACGTCTTCTCAGCACCAACATAAAGATCAGTAATTAAGATGCAGTATAAAATTCAATCCATGATTTCGTTAACCTGCTTGGTGCAAGCGCTGAGTATGAATGTTAATGCCACTGAATTAGCCGCGAATAACTCGACGCTGAATACCTTGTTTGAGCAGGCGGAATATTGGCACTCTAAGTCCAACGATACCTTGGCAAGCGAATCGCTTGAAAAAGTCTTGATGGTGGAAGCGGACAATGAGCGCGCGCTCTATTATTTGTCGCTTTGGGCCGATCAACGCGGTGATACAAAACAAGCCGTTGAGTGGCAAACGAGACTGGCTCAAACGGCGCCACAATCGCCATATTTGCAGCAATTGCAGTCACGAGCAGGGCTTAAGCAATTACCGCAAGCACAACTTGAGCAAGCGCGTCGCTTAGCAAATACTGGCAATTTGCAACAAGCTCTAGAAACGTGGAGAACCTTGTTTGAGGACGGTGAGCCGCCTTTGGCACTGGCGCCTGAGTATTATCTCACTATGGCCAGTGATAAGGCTCAATACAACGAGGCGAAAACACAACTTAAAGAGTTATATCGTCGCTACCCGGAAAATACCGCCATTAAGCTGACCTATGCCAAGGTCCTTAGTTACCGGAAAAGTACCCGCCGCCAAGGAATGGATATGCTGCAAAGCATGGCGGAGACGAACAAAGAAGCCGATGCAAGTCTAAGACAGACGCTATTGTGGTTACAACCGACACCTGAGGATGAACGCTATTATCAAGCTTGGGTAAAAAGGCATCCGCAAGATAAAGAGATCAAGCAGTTATTCGATAAAAAAGTCAGTAATGCGGTCAGAAGTAGTGGCTTTGAGCTGCTTAACAAGGGTCAGTTAACCCAGGCGAAACGTGCTTTTTTACAAGCGATTGATGTTAACCCCAAAGATGCCGATGCATTAGCGGGTTTGGGTTACGTTTATTCTCAGCAAGGGGACTTTGCTAAAGCAGCCGATTACCTGAGTCGCTCTGCAAGTCTTGGTGGTAAACAGGCGAGCGCCAGAAGAAAACAAGCGAGCGAAGCTAAGTTCTATGCGGACTTAAACCGTGCCAAACAGCAGCAGAAACAAGGCAACGTCAAACAGGCTTTGCAGTTAAGTCATCCTTTGGCGGCGCGTTCAGACCAACTAGGTAACACAGCAAAACTGTTTAGAGCCCAATTGTTGAGACAAGTTGGCGATTACAGCGAAGCAGAAAGACTGTTGTCATCGGTGCTTAAGTCGAGCCCTAAAAATTCGGCGGCAAAAGAGCAGCTGTATTATGTGCTAGTTGAACAAAATGATGCTGAAAGAGCTCAGCAACTGCTTAACGATCTGCCTGCGGAGCAGCAACGCAAGATAAAATCCGCCGACCAGTTCGGTAATATTCGCAGTTTAGCGGAGCAGGCGGTAGCAATGGGTAACATTGAAACTGCGATTGTTATCATAGAAAACGGCGTCGATAGGCTCCCCAATAACCCGTGGATGAGACTCGAATTGGCCCGTTTGCTGCACTTGACCAACAGAGGAAGTGAAGCCGAACAAGTGATCGCACATCTGTATCGCTCCGAAGCGTCCAATGAGTCTTTGTATGCGGCTGCGGTTTATTATTCTGGTCAAGATCAGTGGCAGCGCGCTAACTCGTATCTTGGACGCATTCCTGAGGCAGAAAGAACCGACAGAATGGACGGCCTCTATCAAGAGGGCTTGCTTAATCAAACCTTGGATCGTGTTGCCAGTTATATTGCACAGGGAAATAGAGATAAATCGCTAGAGCTACTCAAAGCATTGGCGTCAGAGCCGTTTGATAAACCTTATCAAGCTGGTAAAGCGGCAGAGTTGATGGTGCAAAGTGGTGACATGAACCTAGCGGTTGAAACCATCCAAAAGAATCTCGATCAAGGCATCGAGGGCAATGCGCAAGATTACGCGAACCACATTACTATTCTCTATCAGGCGGGTTTGAAAAAAGCGGCACAGAATCTTCTTAATGATCCGCTGATCACCGCCAATAGCAGCGAGGCTCAACTGGCGAGAGCAAGAAACGTTTATGTTATTGCTGAGGCTGATCAACTGCGTTTAGCGGGGCATTATGCGCCAGCTTATGATGTGTTGACCATGGCATTGCAGCAAGATCCAAACAGTGTTGAGCTGATGCTTGCGATGGCAAGACTGTATCAATCCGGCAAGATGCACCAAGAAGCTGGTGTGGTGTATGACTATCTTATTTCAACGGATCAAGACAGCAATCAGCAGGATGCACGCATTGGGGCGATTAATATTGCACTCGCCAATAATGATCCGCAAACGGCTCGCGAGCTTGCCAAAGAACTCAAAGATACTCAAAGTCCATCAAGACTATTATTGCTGGCGCGCGTCTATCATGCTGAGGGCGACCATCAGCAAGCGATGGCGACATTGCGAAATGCTCGGGGTAAATTACTCGGCATGGAGCTGACGTCGATATCTTCAAGCCCGATGCAAGGTGGTCAGCTATTAGCGGATAACCCATTCCGAACCCATTCCAATCCTCTAGCGGATGTCAGTGCACAATCCGTCTACGGTACGACTATGCCTTGGCAGGTGGAAAGCGACGGAAATAGTCGTTCTGATGTGCCTAAATTAACGACTCAGCAGCAAACCTTAGCTCAAGTGGATAAGTTGATCGCAAGCATAGGTCAAGAAACCTCGTCACGGCTTGAAGCGGATATCGAGATCCGTGGTAGAGAAGGGGAAGCGGGTCTGAGTAAGTTAACCGAAGCTAAGTCTACCTTGGCTTGGTCTACGCAGCCTTTTGCCAATACTCGCTTCAAAGTAGAGGTGAGTGCGGTTGCATTGAATTCGGGTTCTTCTTCCGGTGATGCCAGTCGCCGCTTTGGTACGGGGGCGACAATTCAAGGGCAGGTTGCGGAAGATGAGGATTTATCAGAGCTCAATGGTGACGAGTTGCCTTCTGTGGCATCGCAAGGTTCTCAACAGCAAACTGGGGTAGAAGTTGCCATGTCAATGCAAGGTCGTGACTACACCTTGGATATTGGTACCACGCCGCTGGGGTTTGAAGAAAATACATTCGTCGGTGGCGTAGAGTGGCGTCCGAAGCTTAACAACTTTACGCGTCTTACTTTGTCGGCTCAAAGAAGACTCATCAAAGATAGCTTGTTGTCTTACGCAGGGGTAACCGATAAATATTCGGGTCAAACTTGGGGTCAAGTCACCAAAAATGGCGCTGAAGTTGCGCTGAGTTACGATGATGGTTTTGCAGGCTACTATGTTAATGCTGAGGGTTGGGCTTACCTTGGCGAAAATGTCGCGGATAATACCAGCCTCGGCGTCAGTTCCGGCTTCTATTTTAGACCGCATGTTAACGATGATGCTGAACTAAAAGCGGGTATCAGCATGTCTTATCTCAACTTTGCTGAAAACTTGAGTTATTTCACCATGGGACATGGTGGCTACTTTAGTCCACAAAACTACGTCAATATCGCGTTCCCGTTTACCTATAGCCATGAGTATATGGGGCTGAATTATTCTATTGGTGGCTCGTTGGGTTATCAGTCATACAGTTTAGATTCTGCCGGTTATTACCCGAATGATGGTGCATTGCAATCCGAGCTGGAGTATTACGCTGGGTTGGGTTACACCGAAGAAGCGTATTATGACGGTGAAGCCGTTGGTGGCATCGGTTATCAATTTAATGCCACGTTGCAGTACCTGATTCAGCGCAACTTAATGCTCGAAGCGCGAGTGTTGTATGACACCTTTGGTTCCTATAATGAGGCGCTGGGACAAATCTGGCTAAGACATTATTTTAATGATTACTGATGTTTCACTGATTACTGATATTTCAATGACGACTCATCGATTGATGTTAAAACAAAACGACGCATAAAAGGAAAGTGATGTTGTTTACAAAATGGCTGGTGATTTTTATGGCTGCGTTGGTACTTCCGGTTCATGCTGCCAGTGACACAGATTGGTTGCGTTATAAACAGCGATTTATTCAAGCGGATGGTCGAGTGGTTGATACGGGAAATCAAAATATTAGTCACAGTGAAGGTCAAGGTTTTGGGATGTTATTCGCCGTGGCGTTCGACGATCCGCAGACCTTTGAGCAGCTATGGAAATGGACTCAAGCGACCTTACATGATGAGGCAACGGGTCTATTTTATTGGAAATATAATCCCAATGCCGCTACGCCAATCGAAGATAAGAATAACGCCTCGGATGGCGATGTGCTTATTGCTTGGGCACTATTAAAAGCTGGGCAACAGTGGGATCAGCGACACTATCTACAAGCCTCCGATAAAATACTGCGTGCGTTGTTAAAACATAATATTGTCGATTTTGCCGGTAAAAAGGTCATGTTGCCTGGGAGCCATGGGTTTACTTTTGCTTCCAGTATGACGCTGAATCCGTCGTACTTTATTTATCCTGCATGGCAGGATTTTTTCGCTCGCACACGCCTGTATGATTTGCAGACGCTAATAGACGACACCCAGCAATTGATGCTCGATATTGATTGGGGTAAGCGCAAGATAGCGACCGACTGGATCACTTTATATGCTGATGGAACCACGTCTCCAGCCACGCAATGGCCGGCTCGTGCGAGCTATGACGCGATTAGAGTGCCAGTGTATATTGCTTGGCGTAATCCGGATCATCCGATCTTGGCACGTTGGCAGGCGCTGTTTTCTCCTTATAATCGGTTGACTACACCCGCTTGGGAGATGGTTAGTGGCAATCAAAAAGCTGATTATCCAATGAGTGGCGGACTATTAGCGGTTCGAGATTTCACCATGGGAGAGCTGTCGCCGAGTTCAACTCATATCAGTCGTTATGAAGATTACTATTCAGCCAGCCTTAAGATGTTGGTTAAGTTGGCTGACACGGGTTTCTAATCAGGATTGTCGCACAGGATTGTCGCAAGCCATTCGTTGATACACAAACAGCACGCTTCTGAAATCTAGTACGTTCGTTGGCAAATGGGTGGAATGTAGAGTTGCAGATACGCTTCAGAAAGGCGCAGTGCTTCTGTGGCTAATTCAGGGGTGATGTAACCGTACTTACGGTAAGAGAGAGAATAGATTTTATCGGCGACTTGCAAAGAAATAGCGAAAATATTGATTGGCTGAGGTAGCTGAGGAATATCAAAAAACTGGCGATAGATCATTTCAACTTGGTGCCCTAATTCAAGGTCGTGCTCGGTATCAGCATGTCCCAATTCGGCGAAAGTGTGGCGACCTAATATTAATTTTTTTGCGATAGGGTTTTGGTTGTAGTAATTCACATACGCCGTTTCGATCATCCGATTAATATCAGTCCAATGGAAAACTTGATCTTCATTAATGCACCGACCTAATAATAAATCAAAATCAACAAACACATTTTTTAATAAACTATGAAATAAATTTTCTATATTAGGATAATGATGATAAACCGTAGAGGTCGCCATGCCACACTCTTTCGCCACATCGTACATAGAAATATCCGTCGCTTCTCGTCTTTCTATCAAGCGGACAACCGCTTGGTTAATTTTTAACAGTTTTTCCTCTGTGCTGACTTTGCGCATATTTTATTGCCTATCCAAGATTTAATTAACGCCAAATAGTAAAGGCCACAGTGTCGATGCTTGATAAACGTTGACCTGCGACCTCAATTTGGGCATTAGCTTGTCAGACGTTTAGCGTTTTACATGAGTACCGGATTTGCCTTCTATGATTTCTAGTGCGCAAGACAAATCGCCGATATGCCCCATGCTTCCTGTGTTATCAACAAACTGACAACACGCGTCCACTTTCGGTCCCATAGAGCCCGCAGCAAAATCGTATTGTTTCATCTGTGTAACGCTCACATTTTCCAGTTTTTGTTCTTCAGGCGTGCCCCAATTTAGACAGACGTGAGTGCCGTCAGTCAGAATAAGTAGGTGCTCTGCGCCTATTTCTTCGGCTATAAGAGCCGCTGTCATATCTTTATCGATGACTGCCTCAAAGCCGACATAGGCGCCATCTTTCTCCACTACGGGTGCGCCGCCGCCGCCGCCGCAAATGATCAGGTGTTCCTTTTCAAGCAGATCTTTAATGGCTTTTATTTCCAGCACCTCTTGTGGTTTTGGCGACGGAACAACACGACGCCAGTGTGCGCCGTCTGGTTTCACGACCCAATTATGTGTTTCAGCGAGTTGTTTCGCTTGCTGCTCGCTATAAACAGGACCAATAAATTTAGAAGGGTCCGCGATAGCTGGGTCATTTTCATCAACAACAATCCGCGTCAGTATCGTCGTGGTAAAGCGGTCGTCAATCGCAGCGTTTAGCCCTTGCTGAATCAAATACCCAATCATGCCTTGTGTTTCTGCGCCAAGAACATCGAACGGATAAGGCGGACAGTCTTTGTATGCGTTGTTTTGCAAAGAAAGCAGCCCTACTTGTGGACCATTGCCGTGAACAATGACTAAACGATAGTTTTTACTCAACTCAGCCAGCGAACTTGCGGTTTGTGCGATGCTTTTTTGTTGGTTTTCGCAGCTCATGACCTCGCCGCGTTGCAATAGAGCATTGCCCCCAATCGCCACAACAATAATAGGTTTTGACATAGATAAATCTCCAAGCAAGTGATCTCAAAATAGACGGTAGATACTGTATTGAATTACCCACCTGCAATTGGCGATAAAAATCACTATTCGAACGCTATCTATAACTTGGTCTAGAAAATCATGTCGATGTCACGGAGTCATTATTATTATCGTTTTTAAATTCGATATGTGATCTGCGAATTGTTTTAGGTGTTTTGTGAGTAAGAAAGTTCTGATTTTCATAAATTGATTAAGAACAACTATTTTGCAAAAAATGTTTTTTTACTGAAAAAATGTCTTAGCTCTTTAAATTTTCAGCGTGATTAATATCAGTCATGCCGATATTAAGTTTTCATCAAGGTTCATTTTTCGAAATTCACGTCTAATTATTGCCATATTCAGTAATTAAGCGGTAGTGAAGGAGCGAAATAATGAGCAACGAAACTCAAGGCAAAATGGGGGTCATGAGTATTGCACTATTTACATTATGTGCAGTATTGGTGGTCGACACACTCACAGCGTCCGCAAGTATAGGGGTCAGTTCCATCGGTTGGTGGGTGGTGATGCTGATCATTTTTGTTATCCCTTATGGATTTATCACCTCTGAGCTAAGCACTGCTTATCCCGGTGATGGTGGGATCTATGACTGGGTAAAAGAAGCGTTCAATTTTAAATGGGCAGTCCGTACGACGTGGTTTTATTGGATTAACGTCGGTCTGTGGATGCCGGCTGTTTACATCATGTTCGCCGGCATGTTCGCGGAGTTATTCATGCCAGATCTATCGTTGTGGGGGCAAATCGCGATTTGTATTGTTCTCACTTGGTTTACCGTTTGGATCTGTAATGTCTCGGCAGACATTGGCGTTTGGGTGACCAACATCGGTGCTATTTTAAAAATCTTAGTGATTGGCACATTAGGTGTTGGCGGCTTTGTCTATGCGATGAAGCACGGTGTCGCGAATGAATTTACCTTCTCTGCGATGATGCCCACACTCGATTCTGCGGTAGCCTTTCTTCCGGCAATTGTCTTTAACCTAATGGGGTTTGAGTTGGTTGCCACTATGACCAAAGAGATGAAAGACGTGCGTGATATGCCCAAAGCCGTATTCCTTTCGATTGGTATCACTGCGTTCCTCTACATTTTTGGCACCGTGGGCATTCTGATGGCGCTGCCGGTTGAAAGTATCGGCTTGGTAGCCGGTTTAATCGATACCTTTAAAACGTTATTTGGTAATGGTCCATTCGGTACTGCCATGGTCTATTTCTTCGGTATCTGTGCGCTATTGACGCTTATTGGCAATATGGTGAGTTGGACTATGGGTTCAAGCCGTGCCGCCGCAGAAGCCGCTCAAGAAGGCGAGCTTCCCGCCCCAGTGGCAAAAATGTCTGACAAGGGTTCACCGGTTGGCGCTAACAACATCACTGGTGCTGTCTCGACAGTGGTCATTCTTTCTTACGCTTTATTTGCGCAGGGTAATGATGACTTGTTCTGGTCCATCTTTGCTTTTTCTAGCTGCATATTCTTACTGCCTTATCTGTTTATGTTCCCTGCCTACCTAAAACTGCGTGTGGTGGATGGCGAACGTGAACGTCCATTTAAAGTGCCGGGCGGGCTTGGCGCACAAGTCGTGATGTCCACGGTGTGCTTCTTAGTCATTCTCCAAGCCGTGGTGCTTTTCATCTTCCCTGAAGCGCTTGACTTGACCGTCGCCGATTGGAGTTATACCGCTCCAGTATTAATTGGCGTCATCGTCATGATCTTAATGGGAGAGTGGATCTTACTCGGTGCTTTGAAACGCAAAAATCAACAACTGGAACAGGAAAGCTGAGGCTTAGTTTAGGAGATAGACAATGAAAAAACTATTAGAGACAACACCAAAGCAAGACGGATTCAGGATGCCTGGCGAGCATGCCCCTCACAGTGAAATTTGGATGGCTTGGCCAGAGCGCACAGACAATTGGCGCAATGGCGCAAAACCAGCACAAAAAGTGTTTGCTGATGTGGCGAAGCAAATTAACAAGACCACTCCGGTCACCATGTTAGTTAGTGCCGATCAATACGACAACGCGGTTTCCCGTTTACCTGATGAGATTCGTGTCCTTGAGGTATCGACCGACGACTCATGGATGCGCGACATTGGCGCTAGCTATGTTGTTAATGATACTGGCGAGCGTCGCGGTGTTGACTGGGAATTCAATGCTTGGGGCGGGTTTGTGGATGGGCTTTACTGGCCTTGGAAGCGTGACGATCAAGTTGCACAGAAAATGTGTGAAATTACCGCTGACCCACGTTACAGAGCGCCGATTGTGCTGGAAGGAGGTTCAATCCACATCGACGGCGAAGGCACTTTGTACACCACAGAAGAGTGTTTGTTGGATGAAAGCCGCAACCCTGACTTGAGCAAAGAAGAGCTCAGTGAAGTGCTTTGTGAACACCTAAATGTTGAAAAGATCGTTTGGCTGCCTCGTGGCTTGTACAACGATGAAACCAACGGTCACGTTGACAACATTCTTCATGTCGTTAAGCCCGGTGAAGTGGTGCTGACTTGGTGCGATGACCCGCAAGACCCTCAGTATGAGATCAGCCGAGAAGCGTACGATTGCTTGTGTAATCAAACGGATGCAAAAGGTCGCAGAATCAAGGTTCATAAGCTGCCAATGCCGGGTCCTTTGTATATGACCAAAGAAGAAGCGGCTGGCATTGATATTGCCGAAGGGATGGAGCGTGAGGCGGGTGAACGCTTAGCGGCGTCGTATGCCAACTATCTGATCACCAATAACCAGATTGTCCTACCGCTGCTTGATGACCGCTATGACGCGGAGGTGAAAGCACTGTTGGAGGCGCTGTATCCGGGCTACGAAGTTAATGGTGTCCCAGCTCGTGAAATCCTGCTGGGTGGCGGCAATATTCACTGCATTACGCAACAAGTGCCCAAAGTATAAATCCATTTTAATCCAATAACTTAATACAAAAAATTTAATCCAAAGACGGAAAACAAAAGGGGCGAACTTAAGTGAGCCCCGGACGATAAAAATAGGACTATTATTATGAAATTACCTTCTTCAAGTGCAACTGACCTACACAAAGCAAACCTTGAGCACATGGTATCAATGAAAGATTTCTCGGTTCGAGAAATGGATAACATGATGGAGTTAATGAGCTACCTTAAACAAGCTCGCAAAGATAATGCTATCCCTCAACTATTCAAAGGTAAGTCCGTTGGGATGATTTTTGAAGCGGGCTCCACGCGTACCCGTGTGTCATTTGAAGTCGCGGCGACACTGCTGGGTGGTCATGCGCTCTTCCTGTCTCCGAAAGATATCCATCTTGGTGGTAAAGAGTCTATTGATGATACATCGCGAGTGCTATCACGCATGTGCGATGTGATTATGGCGCGCACTAATAGCCCGGAAACCCTCGATGGGCTATTGAATATGTCAACCGTGCCTGTCATCAACGGTCTGGATACTCGCTTCCACCCAACGCAAATGCTGGCGGACTTATTTACCATCCGTGAGCACATTACCGATGGACGCCAACTAAATGAGCTGACGTTAGCCTTTATGGGTGACGCGACTGACGTTTGCCGTTCATTAATGCTGACCTGTGCGAAATACGGCATGGGCTTTAAGCAAATCGGTCCAGTCAAGTATCACATGGAACCAGAGTGGGTGGAGCTAGCGCAATCTTACTGTGCCGAGTCTGGTGGTCATATTGAAATTACCGATGATGTGGAACGAATCAGTGAGTGTGATGTGGTCTATGGTGACAGTTTCTACTGGGTTACTCAAATGGATGAGAAAGCAGAGCGCTTGGCCGCTTTCATGCCTGATTATGTGATTTCTGAAGAGTTGATGGCAAAAGCGAAACCCGGCGCGATGCTACTGCACTGCTTGCCAGCTAATGACAAAGAAGAAGTGACCCGTGGCGCATTAGAAAGCGAGTACTCGGTGGCCTTTGATGAAGCAGAAAACCGCCTAACCGCGCAAATGGCGATTTTGGTTTACTTTACTCACAAGGATGCGGTGACGCCAAGTGAAGATACCATTAGGCGCCACGAAGATAAAATTCAAACCTTCCTTAGCACCTTGTAAGCCTCACGATTGGGTTTACTTCCCCTTTAATTCGACGCATAACCGGCTGCTCTCAATGGTTGGGAGTAGCCTAGCGCTTTTTTACCTGTAACCGTCAATAAACGTGAACCTATCTCGTCCACGTTTTGTTTATCAATTGGAGAGTATTCGACATGAGTGGCAAGATCATCAAAGTTTCTAGAAATACAGAAAACGCCCCAATCAATCGCAGTTCAACCCAATCTGTGGCATTTTCTCACTACAACAATATATCCGCACAACTGCCTATTGTTCCTAGTAGCGGCAAGTTAGTTGAAGGCGGAATTAGAGAGCATTCCCGCCAGTGTCTAGACAATATCAAGGCGATCGTCGAAAGCGTCGGTCACGGGTTGCACGATGTGGTTAAGATAACCGTCTATCTAAAATCGATGGCTGATCTTGATGCCGTCGATGAAGTTTACAACGAATATTTCTCTAGCCACCTTCCAACACGCAGTGTACTTGCTGTCGCGGCGCTGCCAACAGAAGGGGCTTTGGTGCAAATGGATGCGCTGATCTCAAATGGGGAAGGGACTCATCCACAAGCGCCATGCGAACTGATAAAACGAGTCAGAAATACACCCAAAGCGCCAATGGATCGTTTATCGAGTCAGAGCGTTGCCTTTTCCCATTACAATCACATCTCGGCTCAACTTCCTATCGAACCTAATACAGGAAACATCGCCGCCGGTGGAGTGAAAGCGCAAGCAAGACAATGTTTGACGAACCTCAAAGCGGTATTAACGAGTATTGATGTACCACTTGATGACATTGTGAAAATTAACATACACGTCACCAATCTTGATGATATTTGTGCAGTCAATGAAGTGTACTCCTCATTCTTTCCATGTTCTGCCATTGCCAGAAGCGTTGCTTACATGCCAGCCCGTTCAATCATCAAGGCGGAAGGATTACCGATGGATGCATTGGTACAAATTGATGCCACCGTGTCACACGGTGATGGCACACCACCGCAAGCCGTGGAAGATCGCCACGGTATCGTGATTCGGGCTCACAACACGGAAAACGCACCCGTAAGCAAACTCGCGACCCATACCGTTGCGTTTTCACACTACAATAATGTTTCTGCACAGCTGCCGATTCAACCTCAGAGTGGGGATCTTATTGCCAGCGACGTACGACAACAAACAGCACAATGCCTAAGTAATATTAAAGCCATTGTAGAGAGTGTGAATCATGATATGGATGATATCGTGAAGTTCAATATTCAGTTAAAACAGGTGGAAGATCTCGCCCAAGTGGATCAAGTACTGGCAGACTACTTTGACAACGATTATCCATCTCGAACCGTGATTGGAGTCTCTGATATTGCGATGGGCGCATTAGTGCAAATCGACGCGATTGTATCGAATGCCGAGGGAACACCGCCACAAGCATGAGATTAATATAAGTGAAACGCCCTGTCATTTCTGGCTCGGAGATACAGGGCGATTCCAACACATTCTTATTCCCGCACAGGCTAAAGCTCACATTCATTAAAACCCGCATTCACCAAAGCCCGCATTCACTAAAGACACTGAAGGACCAAAAAGGCAGTGTCGATAACGATATTTTGGTTCGTTCAGCCAAGCTTTTATCGCTTGGTTTTTGTACTTTTTGGCAATATGCGCTAAAATCTAGGCATATTGCCAAGAGGTGCTCACTATGACAGCAACAATCGAATTGACAGTTAATGCAAACCTCAGTCAGTGGTTTGATGCCACGATCGAGGACGAACTTGATCTGTCTAATTTGGTAAGGGATGGAGTCGACCCATCAGCGCTATCCAGATTGTATCAACATGGTTTTGAAAAGCAGGAGTTAAATTGGGTAATCCCAGCAAGAACCTTAACTCATCGAATTAATAAAGCAGAAAAGCTGAATCGTGATGAAAGCGCAAAGCTAATCCGAGCCGCACGGTTAACCGCGCAGGCTCGTGTCATTTTTGGTGATGAAACCAAGGCAAACCGTTGGTTAAGCAAACCCAAAAAGCAACTGGATGGGAAAACACCCAAAGAGGCGATGCAAGATGAGTTTGGTGGCAACATTGTTGAACAACTACTCAACAGAATCGAATCCGGATACTTCTAATGCCTATACTATGGCGCATCTCCAATTTTGAGGATCTGGATGGTATTGGTGGCTTGTACGCATCTGGTCGATGGCATAGCCGCGGAAATCAGATTGTGTATTTAGCAGAGCATCCAGCTCTCGCTCTATTAGAAGTGATGGCTGGACTTGAGATTGACCTTGATGATCTACCTAATGACTTTAAGCTGCTCAAGGTACAAGTGCCAGAACATGACATTAGCAGCAGCCATGTTTTCCAATTAAAAAGCGATTGGAATCATAGTGAGAAGGAGACCCAAGAGCTAGGTAATGATTGGCTAGCAAACAAACAACCGTTGCTAGCCAAAGTGCCCAGCGCCATTCTTCCTGAGTCGAGCAATTTTCTCTATAACCCTCGTCATCCAGATGCCCAGAATACCAAGGTGATTGAAGTGATCACTTTTCCTTTTGACCAGCGATTGGTGACCTAGCCACGGCTTCGAGGGCGCTAAAGTCAAGCCAGTGAGGATTAAATCGTCCAAAGCACGCGTAGCGCAAGCAGCAGCAACACGACTCCCGACAACCTATCAATCAAAACCGCTTTGGCGCGAATTCGATCCACCACCAGCGAGTTCGACAGCACCAGCGTAATGAAGGTATACCACAAACCATCGACAACCAAAGGCGTGGCGACAATAAGCATTTTATCGCTAATTCCGTTGCCTATCGCCACAAACTGACTAAAAAGCGCGATAAAAAATAGCGCGATCTTTGGACTTAAAATCGAAATGAGAAACCCTTCTCGGGCGGATTGAATGGCGGTGGTCTGTTCCCCAGACTTCAATTTCGCAGCAACCCCTCCCTTTGAGCGAAGCGCATTGATGCCGAGATAAGCCAAATAAGCCGCACCCGCAAGACTGATGGTTTTAAACAGCAGTGGACTTTGTTGCAATACCACGGCTAAGCCGACCAGAGTGATGATGGCATAGATCCCAATGCCGAGAGCATGAGCCCAAGCCGTCGCCAAGCCGTTGACTCTGCCACCCGCCAAAGCATGCTTAGCGACAATCGCCAAGCTGGGTCCCGGTGACATTGCGCCTAATAAACAGATGGTAAAAAGTGATAGCCAAATTGTCAGTGTCATAAAAAGTTCTCCTCTGCCCGACGATAGAGGCTAAGCCTATAACACGCAACACTTTTTTGCTGCTGATAAGCTTAAAACTAAACTAAGCATCAATAAGCATGGCGTTACCTAATCCTTTTGTTTTAACGGTATGGATATTGGTATGAAATCGTCTGTATATCAGTGTTTGGACACTATACTTATACTCAACGTTCGACGGAGTTTTAATTTTTTGCACAATGCCTAGCTGAGTTTTAGGGGGGCAAATGTCACATTTGTATGTTGGTGAGTCAAACCGTGATGGCGAGGGTAACGCATCCGTTCTAAAAAACAGTGCCTTTATCACCCACAATATCGACCTTAAAAACGCCGAGTCCTACCACGATTTTGGCGATTTCTATTATTTTCATATCCCTGATATATCCGTGTTTTCTTTACAAGGGCAATGGAACATGCCTGGCTATAAAGAGATACATCTGGAATTGGAACCGCTTATTGGGCAGGACAGTACTTGGGTGGAAATCGAAAACTTTGTCGATGTTTCTCTAGAGTGTAATTTTGAGTACAGCGATATTTTTATCTACGATGCAAAACGCGGTGACATCATCACTGGTGATGGGGAAGACTCGATCGAAATCGTGGTACACAGCAATACGACGCAACAAGGCAGTTGGTCAAATCTGTTTACTATTGACAGCGGTGGGGGTGATGACGAGATCATAATTCCAATCATTGATAAGCTGCAATCGGGTTATCATGATATGACGGGCTCTCAATGGACTGAATTGGATATTGATGCGGGTTCCGGCGATGATGTGGTGTCCTTGCTTGGGCTAAAAGATCCTCAAGCTAATGTGTCGCGATTTATTGATGGTGGCGCTGATTTTGATATGCTCACTTTCGCTGGTGTCGATAGCGTTGATTTTGTTAATTTTGAAGTGGTAAGTGGGGTGAGTAAAGAGCCAAGTGTAGAGCATCCAAGTAGCCTATTGACTGCCTCAGAGTTACGTTTAACGGAAGAACTGCTGTCTGCTAACTATGAAAACAATCAGCTTGCAGATATAGGATTAGGGTTAATCGTGAGTCATGCCAGTTTGACGTTGGCTGAAAACTTGCTGTACCAAGAGGTCTCTTTGACTACTCAAAGTACCGACTTTCTTGAGGCTAACGACTTTTTAGTCTCGGAATTTACTGCTTATGATATTAGTAACGACAACGGCGATTACATTGGTAGAATTATTGCCAATGATTTAGTGGTGTAATTGAGTTACCAAAGCCAAAGGCGGTCTACCCAAGTGACCTCTGAAGTCTGCATCTTGAGGTTACTTGGCTATAAACATCGCTCATAACGCCAACAATATGCGCGCCTCATTTTGCTGCAATGAGGCGCGCATTTTTCACCTTAAAGGCTTACCTTAATCCCTGCTTTAATATCTCCCTCTCTGCCTCAGTCATTTCCGTTTTATTAAGAAATGGCATGTCACTGCTTTCAACAGCGCGGGCGACAATGCGTGTTGACCAGCGTTCGACATCTTGCCAATTATCAAAGGCAGCACCGCCGGGGGCGACAGTGAATACATCATCAGTCGGTTGCGTGCTGTGACAGGTGGAGCAGCGCTGTGTGACGATATCGAAAACTTGCTGTTGGCTTGCTGCCATTGCATCGTTGAGCCCAGCGGTCTGTTGAGGTTGGTTGGGGTCTGCAATGTCGTTGTTTTCAGTGATGTTGTTTTCAGTAATGCTGCTTTCAGTGATATCGCTTTTGGTGACGCTGTCACTTAATGTGGGTTTGCTGACTATCGGCCAACTGACCACCAGTGCCAACAGACTCATCGCCAAAGCACCGCTGACAATGACGCTGGGTTTGGTGATGCCGCTATGTTTTAGGTTGAAATAGTGACGAATCCAAGCACTGAACAGCATCACCATCAGACCGACTAACCAGTTGTTCGGGTGCTGATAGATCATCGGATAGTGGTTGCTGATCATCAAGAAGATCACCGGCAGAGTGAAGTAGTTGTTGTGGATAGAGCGACGCTTACCCTCGAGTCCCGGCTTTGGATCGACAGGCTTACCAGCGGCGACCTGAGCAACCATTTTACGCTGTCCGGGAATGATTTTATGGAACACATTATTGACCATGATAGAGCCGATCAATACGCCCATATGAATGAATGCGCCGCGACCACTAAACACCTCGCTAAAGCCATAAAAAAACAGTGCGCCGATAAGCACAATAGCTGAAACCAGTGAGGCTCTTGTCGTCGCCAAAGGAGAGCGAAGCACCGCTTCATAAACGATAACGCCTGCGAGCACGCCACCGATGCCAATGGCGACCGCTTCCATACTAGAAAGCGGCATAATACGCGGATCAATCAGATAGGCTTGCGCATTAAAATAGTACATCCAAATTAACAGCGCAGTGCCGGTCATCCATGTGGTATAGGCTTCCCATTTAAACCAATGCAGCTTTTCTGGCATCTGCTCGGGACCGACTTGGTATTTGGCGACTTCATAAAATCCGCCGCCATGTACTGCCCAGAGATCGCCTTTAATGCCTTTGTCTTTTTTCCATTTGGGTGGTGTCTCAAGACTGTTATCGAGCCAAGTGAAATAGAAACTGGCACCAATCCAGGCAATGCCACAAATTACATGGAACCATTTGATAAATAACGCAATCCACTCGTAGAGTTGAGGCCACATACTTTACTTCCTTTCTTGTATACTAAATTCCCGCACACATAAGTGCGTTCAATAATTCGTTCGTCGCTTAGGGTGATGATGGCGAACAGTTGCTCGCTCAGGGTTTTGCAGCGCAATAGGCGCTGTTGCAGCATGGGCGTTGCCATAAAGTCGAGTTCGACAAAATCCGCTTCGCTGCCCGGATTGAGATTGCCAACGAGATGGTCGATATCCATCGCACTCGCAGCGCCTTGGGTGCAGAGGTAGAGCGACTCAAAGGGATTGAGACTGCTGTTTTGCAGTTGACAGATTTTGTAGGCGTCCGCTTGGTTGGCAAACAGACTCAAACTGGTGCCCGCGCCAACGTCACTCGCCATCGCGATCTTGATACCATCAGCCTTGGCTTTGTCGTAGTTAAATAGCCCACTGCCCAAGAACAGGTTCGAGGATGGGCAAAAACTGACACTGGCTCCGCTGGTTTTTAATCCCTGATACTCTCTTGGCTGCAAATGCACTGCATGACCAAATAGGGCACGATCACGCACAAGGTCGTACGCTTCATAGACCCCTAAATAGTCGGGGTGTTGAGGGTAGAGTTCCTTAATCCATTCAATTTCACCTAAGTTTTCACTCAAATGGGTTTGGATAAAGGCGTCGGGATGTTCGTTGGCCAGTTGCCCCGCTTTGGCAAGCTGTTCTGGACTGCTGGTGGGTGCAAAGCGCGGCGTAATCGCATACAGTGCGCGACCGTTTTTATGCCAGCGTTCCAGCAGGGCTTTGCTGTCTCGATAACCCTGTTCGGGGGTGTCTTGTAGATCGTCAGGACAGAAGCGATCCATCATGACTTTGCCACAAATCATCCGTGCTTGTATCGACTCAGCGGCATTAAAAAAGGCGTTGACAGACTGTGGGTGAACCGTAGCAAAAACACTGGCAGTCGTGGTGCCATGAGCGATCAGTTGGCTCAGGAAAAACTCCGCCTGAGCGTTGGCATATTCCTCATTGGCGAACTGCTTTTCCGTTGGGAAAGTGTACTCATTCAACCAATCGAGCAGTTGTTTGCCATAACTGGCGATCATCTCGACTTGCGGAAAGTGTACATGGCTATCAATTAAGCCGGGAATCAACAATCCTTTATGAAGTTCGACGCCGCCATAGTTAAGCAATTGCTGATTAGCCGGCAGTCGAAAGAAGTCGCTGGCTTCACCGAGGTGTGTCACTCGACCATTTTCGGTAACCAGTACGCCATCGTTGAAATATTGATAGTGGCTCGCAGGATCCGATGTGGTGTGAGGAAAGTGCAGAATACTGCCTCTATGAACCTGTCTTGGCATATTAACTCCCTCTATAGGTTGAATAAGAGTAAGGCGACAGCAGCACTGGTACATGATGGTGGCGCGAATCGGCAACGTGGAAATGCACCTCAATCAGTGGGAAAAACACCGCGCCGAAGGTGTGCTGGCAATAGTCGGCGACCTCAAAGCTCAGCGTATAGTTTTCGCCTATAGGCAAAGTCGTCTCGAAACGAGCACGTCCATCCGCATCGGTGGTTTCGCTGGCTAAGGGCTGTTGGCTGTTAAACGGGTAAACCGTGACGCGAATACCGGCAGCGGGATGGCCGCTACTGGTATCAAGAACATGGCAACTTAAACGGCTCATTGATAGACCTCCAGACGAAGTTGACTAATTTTTCTCTGCTCAACGGAAGCGGTGATTAACTCTTGGTTGCGTGGGTTGTTGATGCGTTGTGTCAGCAGCGTCAGCATCTCGCTGGCGGATTTTTCGCTGGCACAAACGATGAAGATAAAACCAAATTTGTCGAGGTAGGCTTGGTTAAGCGTCAATAATTGCTCTAATACCGCTTGCTCGGCGTTGTTGACCCCAGCCTGTTCATGGGCGCTGAGTTGCTTACCTTGCGAGTATTTCTTTTCTAGGGTGGAAAGATCACCAATCATTGGGTGCCCAGCAAAGGCTTCTAACCAGTCAGACTCATTTAATTCACTAAACGCTTGGTCGGCAGCGAGGCAAAGGGCGCGATAATCGGCAAAGGGCGCATTGCGCTGCATCAGATATTGCCAGCGTTGACTGGTGCAGATCTGAGCCAACTGCGTGTTGCTTAGCGTTAGGGTGGTGGGCATTAACGTCATAAGTTCACCTCGGTAAGCGTCTTGCGCAGTTGATTGACTTGCTGCCAATTGCGTTGTTTCGGTTCATCAGTGACATCGCATTTTTCAGTGTGGGCAAGCGGTTCAAATTTCTGCATCAGCTGAGCTGCAATGGACAGGGCAACCTGCATCGGTAGTTTGCCGCGAATATCGGGATGGCCAATCGGGCAGGTGAGTGAGTTGAGCAGGGCAGCATCGGATAACTGCTCGGTTAAACGGTAGCGAAAACGTTGGTTTTTTCCTTGCGAGCCAATCAATCCAATAAAGGGGAACTGATTGCACTCGAGTGCGCGTTTGCTGATCTCAAAATCAAGGCTGTGGTCTTGAGTCATGATTACAAGATGGGCATCGCTAGGGAGTTCACAGACGGCATCTTCAGGCGTTGCCATAAGCAGAGTAGAAATACCTAGCGCTTCAAGAGGCTGCAACCATTCGGGGCGATTATCAACCACCGTCAGATGGCAAGGTAGTTGGGTTAAAACGGTCGCGAGGGCGTGGCACACATGACCTGCGCCAAAAACCACCACTTTTGGTTGTTGGGTATGCATAAATTCCAGCAACACTTGTACGGCGCCGCCACAGCATTGACCAAGATCCGCAGCCAGTGAGAAACGTTCAATATGATTGGTACTCTGTGAGTTGTTAAGCGCGGCTCTGGCTTTGTCTATCACCTGATATTCGAGATTGCCACCGCCGAGGGTGTCAAATTGCTGTGTCGCAGTGATGATCATCTTAGCGCCTTGCGAGCGAGGCACCGAGCCGACTTCGGCAATAACGGTAGCGATGCAATACGGCTCGCCAGTTTGTTCTAAGTGTTGGCAAGCGGACAACCAATTGAGTCTTGGCTGTTTGAGTAAAGAGGCGGTCAGTGGACTCGCTGATTTTTCTGTTAATGAGGACATATCACACCTCTTGCTGTTTTTCTGGCTCATGCTGGGGCATGGCTTTAAATTGATTTACGTCGGCTTTAGCACCAAGGGTTTCACTGCGGGTGTAGCCGATGCGGTCATATTGGTCTAAACAAGCTTGTAAAATACGTTCGCCGGTTGCAGGCGCGTGCAGATCGGCTTCAAGTTGATGATTGCTAATCGAGGCAATGGCGTCATAAATGGCACACCAGACACTAATTCCATGCATAAAAGGTGGCTCGCCGACGGCTTTGGAGCGGTAGATGCTGTGCTCGGGGTTGGCTTTGTCGTATAAGGCAATGTTCATCTGCTTTGGATAGTCGCCGATGGTTGGGATCTTGTAGTTCATTGGACTGTTGCTGAGTAGTTCGCCTTTGTCATTCCACAGCAATTCTTCATTAGTGAGCCAACCTAATCCTTGAACAAACGCCCCTTCGATCTGACCGATATCAATCGCTGGATTGAGGCTGTTGCCCACGTCATGCAGAATATCGACACGATCAAGGCGCATCTCTCCGGTCAAGGTATCGATAGTGACCTCTGAGCAAGAGGCACCGATAGAAAAGTAGAAGAAAGGACGACCCACGGATTTTTCCATATCAAACCAAATCTTGGGTGTTTTATAGAAACCAGTTGTGGAAAGGGAAACCCGCGCCAGATAGGCTTGCTGAACCAGTTCCGCCCAGTCAATTTGCTGTTTATCCAGCGTCACTTTACCTTGCTTGATTTGAGGTTCTTCACTCAGGTTGTAGTGCTGTTTGGCAAAGGTACACAGGCGTTCAAGTAGTGTTTTGGCGGCATTGTGCGCCGCCATGCCGTTGAGATCGGCACCGGATGAGGCGGCGGTCGGCGAGCTGTTGGGCACTTTGTCGGTTCGCGTAGAAGTGACCAGCACCAATGCCATCGGAATATTGAGAGTCTGAGCCACGATCTGCTGGATCTTGGTATGTAAGCCTTGACCCATTTCTGTGCCGCCATGAGAAACCTGAACACTGCCATCGGTATAAATATGGATCAGCGCGCCAGCTTGGTTAAGGTGGGTAGCGGTAAAGGAGATACCAAACTTGACCGGCGTCAGTGCCAGTCCTTTTTTTAGCACCAGATTGTCACGATTCCATCGTTCAATCTCGATACGCCTTTGACGGTATTCGGCGCTGTCGGCAAGTTGCTCGATCACGGCTTTCAGCGTGTCGGTCTGCTCAACCTCCATTCCATAGGGCGTGACATTGTTGCCTTGGCGGTACAAGTTTTTCAGCCGAATATCGAGCGCATCCATATCGGCGTGAATGCTGAGTGATTGCATCGCTTTTTCAATGGTAATCATCCCTTGCGGACCACCAAAGCCACGGTAAGCGGTATGGCTGACAGTGTCGGTTTTCAGGCGGTTGCCCGTAATGGTCGCCGCACCGAGTGAGTAGGCGTTGTCTGAGTGAAACATCGCTCGGTCAACAATCGCACCGGAAAGATCCGCTGAGTGACCGCAGAGTCCATTGACCTCGATGTTCGCGCGATTAATCACGCCTTGTTGGTCGGCGGTGAGTTGGTATTGATTGTAGAATGGATGACGTTTGCCCGTGGCGGACATATCGACACTGCGGGGCAATCTTAGCTTAACCGCTTTGCCAGTATGATGAACCCCTAAAGCAGCAAGGCAGGCCCATTGTGCCGCTTGAGATTCTTTACCACCAAAACCACCGCCCATGCGTCTCATATCGACGGTCACCTTATTAAACGGAATCGCCAGCACTTCAGCCACCAGAGTTTGTACTTCAGTCGGGTGTTGGCTTGAACTGCGAACATAGATACCGCCGTCTTCTGTTGGTTCAGCTAAGCTGATTTGCCCCTCAAGGTAGAAGTGTTCTTGACCGCCAACGTGCAGGTCGCCTTCAATTGACAGTTCTGAAATAGATCGCTCTGATGCAGGCAATGGCGTGCCCTCCGCTTTGACAGCAAATTGTCGCGAGGGCAGTAAATGGGGCTGCTGACTTGCTGGCTCGAAGTCGGTGGTCGCCTGTTGCGAGCAATACTCGATCTGCGCTTTTTTCGCCGCTTGCCAAGCAAGATGATGAGTACGCGCCAGCACCACAGCAATAGGTTGGCGATGGTATTTTATCTCACCATCCGCGAGCAGCGGATCGCCTTTGAATATTGGACCGATATCTTTTTCACCGGGAATGTCGTCACTACTCAGCACCTTAATCACCCCAGAGCTTCGCGTGACTTCACTCAGGTCAATATGTTGGATTGAGCCTTTGGCGATATCGCTTAGGATGACCGCAGCATGTAGACAGTTAGCGCTGGTGGCGTAATCATCAACAAACAGCGCTTCACCACTGACTTGTTTTTCCGCACTTTCATGTTTGTGCGAGCGACCAACAACCTGACAATCCAAAGGTTGTGATTGAGAAGAGATATGATTGATGGTGGTTAGTTTACGCGTGGTTAATTTACGCATGGTTAATTTACGCATGGTCAGTCAGCCTCGTCGAAAGTTGGTGGCACTCAAAATAGAAGCGTTGAATCAGGTTCTGAATTAACTGCACTCGGTACTGTGCGCTACCTCGAACATCGGAGAGAGGATGAATCACCTCAGGCACCACCGCTTTCACTTTGCGCACTAGCAACTGGGTGAAAGGACGACCGATAAATAGCTGCTCTAGCTCGGTTAAACGCACCGATTTAGCGGCAATACCACCCGCCGAAAGGATGCAGTGCTTAACGCGGTTGTCGCTGTCGATGGTCATATTGAGCGCTAACACAACCGTCGCAATATCGTCTTCGTAGCGTTTACTCACCTTGTAAATAGCGTGTTTTTGATTTGGGGCTAAACGAGGAATATGGATGGCACTGATCCACTGGTCAGGCTGAATTAAGGTTTCGCGATAGCCCGTAATATAGTCTTGCGGCGCGTGAAGCTGGGTCTTGTGACCGTTATCGATCTCTATTTTGCCGTTTAAGCTGATGAGCAAGGGGGCAATATCGCCGATAGGAGAGGCGTGACCTAAGCTGCCACCTAATGTGGCACGGTGACGAATCGTCAGGCTGCCTAAGCGCTCGATCACCTCATCGGTGCTTGGAAAGTGTTGACGCATAAACTCATGAACTTGATAAAGAGGCACCGCAGCACCGATACGCCAACCGGTGCTGGTTTCACTGATGGTCATCAGTTCTTCTACCTCAGAGAGGTCAATAATCTGTGGAATGTTTTTTAATTGTTGTGTGACTTCCAGTGCTAAATCGGTCGCACCGGTTAGCAGCGTGGCATTGGGCATTTGTTGCTTGGCTTGAGCCAATTCTTGACGGTTAGTGGGTTTCAGGTAATTAACGGTTTGTTGTTTATCGCAACTTAATATCCAAGCCTTAATGTCATCCTCGTTGGCTTGTGCAGGGTCGTAGTAATCGACGCCAGCGATCGCTTGAGCCGCTTCAATCAGTGGTCCATAACCGGTGCAGCGGCACAGGTTGCCAGCAAGAAAGTCGGCGGGGTTGTTGGGTGGTTGTTTCTGTTTCGACAGGGCGTACAGTGACATCACAATCCCCGGAGTACAGAAACCGCACTGAGTGCCGTGTTTCTCGACCACGGCTTTTTGCACGGGGTGCAACTCTCCGTTCTGTTTTAAGTGCTCAACAGTAATGATCTGCTTGCCATGCAGAGCGTTAAGCGGAGTAATACAGGCGTTGATCTGGCGATAACGTAGTTCGTGGTTCTGCTCCATATCCACCATAACAACCGTACAGGCACCACAATCACCACTTGCGCAGCCTTCCTTTGAGCCGATAAGCCCTTGCTGTTCTCTCAGGTAGTTGAGTAGCATGCGGTCAGGCGCGGCATAGTCTATCTCCACCAACTGATCATTGATCATGAGTTCTAACATCACTTCCTCTGTCGCTATTTAACTCGTTAGTTATATGATGAGTTATATGATTATTTTTATGGTTACTTTTCGGCTGACAAAACCTGTCTAAATGGTCAGGTTATGGATCAAAAAAAGACCTGCTGGTCGACAACTAAGCCGATTGAGCAGGTCTAAGCGGGGTCTAATTAGGGATCGTTGCGTCGATACCCTCGACATACCAGTTAATGGCTGCTAGTTCGTTATCCGTTAGGGTGTAACCTGCGGCAACCACCTCTTTACCAGTGTTGTCTTTCAGTGGTCCAGTGAATGGGTGGAACTCGCCAGATTTGATCTGAGCATGGCTTGTTTGGATCGCTTGCTGCAAATCTGCGGGTAAGCTTGGGTTGATGGATACAATCTGCAGAATGTCATCCTTGAAGCCCCCCCAGAAGTTCTCTGGTTGCCAATCTTTATCCATCACCTCTTTAGCACTGCGAATATAATGAGGTCCCCACACATCACGTACTGAGAACATATGAGATTTTGGTGCAAACTGACTCATATCTGAGGCTTGACCAATTCCCATCACCCCGCGCTTTTCCGCCGCAATAAGGGGCGCTGGGCTATCTGTATGTTGCAGCATGATATCGACCCCTTGGTCCATCAATGCGTTTGCTGCATCTGACTCTTTCCCCGGGTCATACCAAGTGTTTACCCAAACGATTTTGATCTTTACATCCGGATTGACGCTTTTCGCGCCCATATAAACCGCATTGATATCACGAATCACTTCGGGAATAGGGAATGAGGCAATGTAACCGATGGTGTTGGTTTTGGTCGCCATACCAGCGGCAACACCAGAAACATAGCGGCTTTCGTAGGTGCGTAAGGTGTAGGTCGAGACGTTTTTCGAACGTTTGTAACCAGTCGCGTGTTCAAACTTAACGTTAGGGAAACGCTTAGCCACTTTGATGGTCGGGTTCATAAAGCCAAAAGAGGTGGTGAAAATTAAATCGTGACCGGACTTAGCGAGCTGAGTGATAACACGCTCTGCATCAGCACCTTCTGGCACATTTTCAACATAGGTGGTTTCAACTTTGCCCCCATAATGTTGCTCTAGTTCTTTACGACCTTGGTCATGCTCGTAACTCCAGCCATGATCGCCGACCGGACCGACGTATACGAAGCCGACTTTGAGTGGTTCTTCTGCCAAGGTTGAGGCAGAAAATAGCGCGGACACTGACAGCGCCGTCGCTTTCATCCATGTTTTAAGTTTCATGAAACTCTCCATTTTCATTGTTTTGGGTAGCAGTTCTTTGTTTAGGAAAGCTGCTGGTTGTTGAGTTAATGGAAGTAATTGCAAAAACCTGACCAATTGGTCGTGTTTTTTCTGATTATTTCATCAGCCACTTGTTGAAACCTTTGTGAGACAAGTGTTGCGGTGCTGTTAATGTGCTGGGTAGGTTGGGTAAATGAAGCGATAAGGTGTGGTAAGGGAATGCTTTGTTGATGTTTTACATCTTATTAACGCACGGTTGTTGGGCATTGCACTGATTTTGTTCGTTTAGCGAAAAGGAGGGGGGGATTAGGTTGTTAGGTTTTAGGTTTTAGGTGTTAGGAAAGGCTCTCTTGATTCGGTCAATCCCTCACACACCGTCATCCCTTCGAAGGAAGGGATCTACCATCCGCGACCACAGAACTTCATGAAGCCGCTTTGACAGTACCCCCCACCTTTTGGGTCAACCCAGTTTGCATTTAATGCAACTTAGGATCGAATGGCTTACCCAAGCTCATAGGCGTTGCCAATTTTTGCTTGAGGGCGTTGGAGCTGATGATCACCATAACGGCGATGGTGGCGACATAAGGGGTCATGGCGAGTAGGTTTGGTGAAATATCAAAACCGAAGCCTTGCATCACAAGGTGTAGGATTGAGGCGAAGCCGAACAAGTATGCCCCCAAAGCCAGAAAGCCAATACGCCAAGAAGCAAACACCACCAGTGCCAATGCAATCCAACCTCGACCTGCGGTCATGTTTTCCATCCACATTGGCGTGTAGGCCAGTGACATATAGGCTCCGGCTAAACCCGCCATTGCGCCGCCGAATAGGGTGGCGAGGTAGCGCACTTTGATCACATTGATACCCAGAGCGTTGGCAGAGTGTGGGTTTTCGCCAACCGCACGTAGCGTCAGACCCACTCGGGTTTTGTTCATCACGTACCAAGCTAAGACCACAATGACAAAGCTGGCGTAGATCAGAATATCTTGGTTAAACAGCAGTGCTCCGAGTATTGGAATATCACTTAACAAGGGAATAGCAATGGGCTGAAAACCGGATAAGGTTGAGCCAACGAGCCCGCTGCCTAAGAACGAACTTAAGCCGGTACCAAAGATGGTGAGCGCTAATCCTGTTGCGACTTGATTGGTGTTGAGCGACAGAGATAGGGCTGCGAACAATAAAGCCATTGCCATGCCTGCCATGATCGCCAGACTAATCCCAAGAAATAGGTGACCGCTGTAATAAGCGCCGGCAAAACCTGCCATCGCGCCCATCAGCATCATGCCTTCTTGTCCGAGGTTAAGCACGCCGGATTTTTCGCAAATTAACTCACCAAGTGCAATAAGCAGGAGAGGAGTGCCAGTTTTCAGTGCTGCGACCAAGATTTGTTGAATTAATAGCAGGTCCATTACACCGCTCCTTGTTGTGTGCTTTTGGGTTCGAGTTCGGGCATAGGTTCGCGTTGTTGGGATTGCTGGTTGTTATGGTTTCCACGCGGCACAATTGTGATGCGGTAGTAAACCAGAAAATCACAAGCAAGCAGGAAGAACAGTAAGGTGCCTTGGAATAAGCCCGTGATTGCGGTTGGCATCCCCAGTTCTATCTGTGCTAAATCACCGCCCATATATAAGGTGCCCATAAACAGCGCTGACAAGATGATGCCAAATGGATTGAGTCGTCCAAGGTAGGCAACGATGATCGCGGCATAACCATAACCCGGTGAGACGGATGGAATTAACTGACCGATGGGTCCTGTGACCTCCGCTGCGCCCGCTAATCCAGCAAGAGCGCCGGAAAAAAGCATCACCATCCAGACAATTTTACTCGAACTAAATCCAGCATAACGCGCCGCTGCTTGGTCCTCGCCAAAGACACGTAACTGAAAGCCGGGTAGGGTTTTAAACAGCAGCACGCCCGCTACGATGGCAATGATAATGGCGATCACGATGCTGATTGAGGCGCGTCCTTCATCCATCAGCGTCGGTAGCAATACACTGTCGGCAAACATTACGGATTCGGGGAACCCAAATCCTTGAGGATCCGCTAACGGACCGTGCACCGCCCACAACAGGATATACAAACCGATATAATTGAGCATGATGGTGGTAAGGATAAGATTGGTGTGAAATAAGCGATTTAATAGCGTTGGGATCGCCGCCCAACACATTCCAGCGCCGATGCCACCGACCAGCGACAGCAGTAACATACCGCTGCTTTCGTCATGCGCTTGAATCGCAATGGCACTCGCGACGACCGCGCCGACTAACAGTTGTCCCTCTGCCCCTATATTCCATATATTGGCACGATAGCAGAGTGCCAAGCCGATAGCGCATAACATCAAAGGCGTTGCTTTCACCATTAACTCGCCCAGATTATAAGCGTCGCCAATCGGTTGTAGGATAAACACTTCAAATGCTTTGATGGGGCTGATATCGAGCAGAGTAAACATGATCCCAGACACTAAAGCGGTGAGGGCAATGGCGATCAGCGGTGAAAACCAAGCCATCGTTTTTGAGCTTTGGATACGAGGTTGCACTTTAAGCATGAGTGACCTCCTTGCTGTTAATGTTGTTCTGGTTATCAATAGCGTCTTTTCTATCAATAGCGTTTTCTGTATCAATAAAGCTACCAGCGATCCACTTACCGATTTGTTCGATGTTGGTCGCTTCGGTCGCGACCGTTGGCGATAATCTGCCTTCATAAAGTGCCGCCATACGGTCACAAATAACAAACAGTTCATCAATGTCTTCTGAGATAACCAGCACCGCAGCGCCGGCATTACGGAGCGCAATCAATTGGCGATGGATAGCACTGGCGGCACCAATGTCGACGCCCCATGTTGGGTGAGCGCAGATCAGTACTGTGGGCGCTTGTTCCACTTCACGTCCAATAATGAATTTTTGTAGATTGCCTCCTGAGAGACTTTTGGCTTGAGAGGTTTGGTTATGACACTTCACCTTGTTGTCACTAATGATCTTATCGGCGAGTGTGCGCAGCTTATCTTTGAGGATGAAGCTAAATTGAGTCAGGCTATCGGAATGAGTAAGCAGCGTATTATCCGTCAGACTCATCTCAGGGACAGCGCCATGACCCAGACGATCCGCGGGAACATACGCCATGCCCATGTTACGTCGTGTAGACGCATTTTGGTCGCCGACAGCTTGATTGTTGAAGAGAATGGTGTCGGCTTTGGCTCGGGTATCTTCGCCACTGAGTGCCTGCAATAAATCTTCTTGCCCATTCCCCGCCACGCCGGCGATTCCCAAAATTTCTCCGGCGTTCAGTTGTAAGGTTACGTTGGTGAGCCCGCAGCCAAATGGGTGAGAGGGCGCTAGCGTCAGATTTTCGGTGGAAAATAGAGCCCGATCCGTCAACTGTTTGGAATAACTCTCTGACAGTTCGGCGTCGCTGCCGACCATCATGCGAGCAATAGAATCGGGAGTTTCATTGGCAGGCGTACATTCGCCGCTGACTTTCCCACCGCGGAGGATGACTGCGCGGTCACAGAGTTCGGTGACTTCCTTTAACTTGTGACTGATAAACATGATGCTACATCCCTCAGTCGCGAGACTCTTAAGCACTCGAAATAGACCGGCGACCTCCTGCGGTGTCAGAACCGAAGTCGGTTCATCTAATATTAGCAGTTTTACCTGTTGAATTAAGCAGCGTAGGATTTCGAGTCGTTGACGTTCGCCAATACTTAGGCTGTGTACATAGCGGTCGGGATCAACATGCAGTTGGTATTTAGAGCTGATGTCTAGGATACGTTGGCGCAGATCATCAATTTGGTCGACAAAGCTTTTATCCAACCCCAGTTCAATATTCTCCTGAACCGTCAGGGTTTCAAACACCGAAAAGTGCTGGAAAACCATGCCAATGCCCATAGCGCGAGCTTGATTAGGAGAAGTGATCGTCACCTCTTGGTTGTTCCACAAAATAGCGCCTTTATCTGGGCGGTTCACTCCATAGATCATCTTCACTAAGGTGGATTTACCGGCACCATTTTCACCGAGCAGCGCCAGTATCTCTCCTTGATGTAATTTAAGGTTAACTTTGTCATTTGCTATCACACCTGGAAACATTTTGCTTACGTTCCAGAGTTCTAGCAAGGGTGTTTTCTTCATGTTGAGCATCTTCCTTTATGCCTGCCAAATAGGGGCTGATTGATATTGTCGTTGTAATATTTGGCGATATTTACATTAGTGATAAAAATAAGGTGGTAAAAATAAAGTGATAAAAACAGTGAATCCGATTATCAATGCAATAACCTGACCAAGTGTTCAAGAAAGCTGAGTTATTGGCTTTGTTGTCAATATGTGTCTATTTGGTTGCAACTTATGGTGGCTTTATAGTGCAACTGCGCCATGTTAGTGCGTCGTGCTCTTGGGCAAACCTCAATATGACAAGGTACTTTTCTGCTTGACAGTTTGGTTGAGATTGCTGAATGTAAAGAAAGAGTTATTGGGTGATTAGAAACAAGGATGAGGATCGATAGTGACCACGGTATCGAAATCGAAGGACAAAACAGAAACCACAGGCGCGATACGCAAGAAAAATCAACAGCGAATTCTCAGCGCCGCTGCTCAAGAATTTGTGAGGCATGGATTTAAAGGCACATCGGTTCAGGCGATCGCCGATAGAGTCGAACTCCCTAAAGCCAATATTTTATATTACTTCAAGTCAAAAACGGGACTCTATAAGGCGCTGTTAAGCGACATCATGGATATGTGGAATCAAGGATTTTCGGAGCAACATCGCGAACAAGAACCCGCGCTGGTGATTGGCAACTATATTCGCGAAAAAATGCGCTATAGCCGCACCCATCCGATGGAATCAAAGATTTTTGCTATGGAAATTATCCAAGGTGCGCCCAATGTGAAGGATATTCTAGAGCGCCCGATGATCAGTTGGAGTAAACAGAAGTCCGCGGTTATTCAGCAATGGATTGATGAAGGGAAATTGCGTGCCATCGAACCGCTGTATCTGCTGTTTATGATTTGGGGAACCACCCAATTTTATGCCGATTTTGATACAGAAATTGGCTTGTTAAACGGCCAACCTCTCACCGAGCAAGAGTTTGCTGAAGCCGAAGAGTTTACGGTGCAAATGGTATTGAGTGGGTTGGGGTTAGTGTAATTTCATTGTTTTTAAGAGAAACAGTTTTTAAGAGAAACTGTTGTTAAGAGAAACTGTTGTTAAGAGAAATCGTTGCTAAAGGAGATTATTGTTAGGAAAAGTTACTGTAAAGAAAAATTGCTGTTAGGAGAAATACTCAAGAAACGATAGGCTTGGTCGATACAATGTGGTAACAATTAATTACAAGAGTTAACGCTCAAACAATATGCCAGTATCAGTTGTCCATAATTATATGTTTTATTGGAGTAAAAATGGATTTTAAGCAGACTTTATCTTTTAAAGACAAGACGTACTTTATCGGCGTTCCCCTCTCTCTTTTGTCTTTCGTGTACTTTTTCCGCTATGGCTATAGCACGATCGATTTGACGATTGCACTTGTATTAACCGCAGCAGTATTTCTATTAAACGCGAAAACTTACCGTTCAATTTTACCCTACCTTTTATACGGTTTTGTCGCTTTACATATCCATCAAGCTTATGGGGATGAGATGCTTCATTTTGAAGTCTTCATCCTACTGGGGTTGATGACGCTTTATATCGATTGGTTGATGGTTTTGCATACTCTTATCGCGGCGGCGTTACACCATGTCGGCTTCTATATGTTACAAAACTATGGATTTCCAGTTTACGCTTACCCGCCGGGCACCGAGTTTTCGCTGGTAATTGAACACTGCTTGTATGCTATTTTCCAAGCGAGCGTATCAATTTACGCGTGTTTGACGATGGCTCAGAGTGAGCGTCGTACAGAGTATGTTGCGCGTTCGATTGAAAAATTAGTGCAAGACGATAAATTGGATTTACGTCTAGAACTTCAGCAAGGCGATGAGTTTTACCAACGATTTAATCAACTGATCTCTCAGCTGCAAAGTATGGTTTCGGTTCAAAAGCAGGCCATTGGCAACTTGGAAAGTGTTGCTGACAACTTGGTATCCAATGTGTCCGTGGTTGAACATCAGGTTTCGCAAAATGCGATGAACTCAGAAATGGTGGCGACTGCTATTGAAGAACTGGGCAGTTCATTTAGTTCGATGTCATCGATTGCACAAACTTGTAATGAAAATACTGAGCAGGCGAGCAATTTAAGTAGCAATGCGCTTGATAGGTCGGCAATGTGCCAAACAACATTGGACACACTGAAACAAACGATTGGCGATACACAAGATAATGTCGCTAACGTTGTCCGCGACACAGAGAGTATCCATAAGATACTACTAACCATTACAGGTATTTCTGAGCAGACTAACCTGCTGGCGTTAAATGCGTCTATCGAGGCAGCTCGAGCGGGTGAGGCAGGTCGAGGTTTTGCAGTGGTTGCAGATGAAGTTCGTCAATTAGCAACCCGAACCAATGCAAGTGTTGAAGAGATCAACCAGTCACTGTCCGTGTTGGATAATAATATTAAACTCTCGACAAGTAACATTAGTCGCGTAATAGATTACTCAGATAATGTTAGCCATGCCGTACAAGAGATTATCGAGGTCACTCAAGATATTTCAACGAACATCTCATCGGTCAATGATCAGATGTATCATGTCACCACCTCGGTGAGTGAACAGTCGCAGGCGTTGAATCAAATTACCGATACGATGTCGAGTGTTAATCGCTCATCTCACTCTATTGCTGAACAGTCAGAAGAGCAAAAATTGGCGATCAAAGCACTGTCTAGCTCTATTGATGGATTAACTAAAGAGAGCCAGCGTTTCGTAGTGTAGTCGTTTGTTGGATGACAGCTCATAGGGTCATAGTTACCTCAAGCTCGCCACCTCAAGCAACAATGACATCTTGAACAAAGATTATGATGTACAAAAAACTGTTAGCGATTGTATTGCTGTTTTTGGTTGGGTATTCATTACCCAACCTATTTTCTCTCGATAAAAAGATGGAATTTGCGCAGGAGTTGCAAGATCCGCTTCTTTTTGAGTGTCGGTTAATCAATAATCGATGTGAAAATGGTGGGTTAGCGTTGAGAATACACAAGGGTGAATTTAGCACTTTACAGCGAACCACATTTACTCTCGCCATCAACAATACACCCATCACGACCCCGGTATTAATTTCTTCCGATGATGGTCAATTTGGTACCTTGCTTGGTCAAATGTCTAAAGAGTCACCCTCAATGGTCGAGGTGTTGCTCCCTTATTGCGGCAATAAGATTATGAAAATGATTGTCGTTGATAAGAGTAGCAACACAGGATTATTGGTTACCCTCTAGCTTATCGAAACGCCATCGCCCCTTTGCCAACACCCTCGTATGCCACGATTTGTAGTGTCTGCTGCGGTGCTAACGTTGGTTTTATCTCATCGGCGATATAGTCTGCCAATAGTTCAACCGTGGTGTCAGTGGTCAGGATCTCGGTGTCGCTTTTTGCGATGGCGAGTTCAAACGTGCCTTGAGGCGCGTTGTAGCGAAATGCGAAGTGACTGCTGTCGGTAATTGCCTTAGCGTTGTCGCTCAGATCCAGTTCCGCTAGCGTGACTTGATCTTCTTTTGAAGCCAAATAGATATCTTGCCAGCGTTTGGCAAAGGCGTTCTCTTTTTGCGCGTCACGTTGACCGTCAACCCAAATTTCTATTGGGGAGCGATGACCGTGCGCAATACGTTGGCAGTTACCATCATGTTTTTTGAGCCCGTGAGTGTAGTGATAATACGCACCTTGAATATCTTCGTGGCGCAGTGTGAGGGTTAAACCCGTTACATTGCTAGGAAGGTTAGCGCGCAAAATGTCATAAACGTGGCGAGTGACAGTTTCAATCGTGATCGATTCCGCATCGATCAAGCAGAAAGCCTCATCAGGGCAGTGCAGGTGGAGGCTTTTTTCGCCACGTAACACATCGAGCTTGGCGTATCCGGTTTTGCTTGGTTCAAGCGTAATAGCCTGATTGCGCATCGGAAGCAACAAACGGTGATCGACCTGTTCATCAACCAAGTGTTTGATCTGTTTTTTAACCTTGCCAAAATCGAGCACCATGCTCATCTCATTCAATTCACCGGATAGGGTGACATCTAGAATCCAACTATCTCCTACGACTCCTCTGTGTTCACAGATATATGATGAATCGATAACGGTAAGATCTCTTACAAATAGGTTCAAGTGGAACTCCTTACTACTCATGAGATACGGGAGGCTGAGGAATCGCTCAGCAGGCACTTCGTCTCATTGGCTAGGTTAAATAAATGGACGGGAAGAATGTCTTAACGCTGGTGTGAAGTCCACCTTTTTTACAAATAACTTCACGGATTGCCGCGTATTGATTAGTAATACTTCCCTTGGCGGTATGAAATTCAATCGTATTTTCTACATACATGGCCTTGCGCTATTTTAATGCTCGCCCCCGAGTCATTAGCAAGAACATTGAAGGCACAAAATAGAATGAGAGCAAGGTTGTTAATACCGTACCGCCCGCAATCGCCACTGCAAATGGCGGCCAAAAGCCACCTCCGGCGAGAATAAGTGGCATAAATCCACCCACCGTGGTGATGGTGGTGGATGAAATGTGTCGCGTACAAGACATCACGGCGGCGACGATGGCACTGATATCGCCAGAAGCGGCGTTGGCGTCTTGTTTTAGTTCAGCCAAGATGACAATGGCGGCGTTAATCGCCAAGCCAATAATCCCTAGCATGGCAATAATCACAGTAAAGCCAAACGGGTAGTCAAATAGCCACACCGAAAGCAGTCCCAAACCGCCTGCCAGCCAACCGACACTAAAGATAATAGTACTCAGTCTGAATGAGTTGAATGACATGACCACCACTAAGATCATCAACACCACCACCACGGCGATGTTGGACACCAGACTGTTCACCGAGCGATCACGTTCAGCGGATTCCCCTCCAAAGTCAATGCGATAACCCGTGGGTAATGAATAATCTTTCAGCCGTTGCTGGAACGCATTGAGAACTGTCTGCGGTAACACTCCAGCATCAATATAGCCCTCAATCGAGTTAACCCTTTCACCGTTGCGGCGAGGAATAGCGCCTCGACTTGGGGTAAGAGTTAAATCCGCTAAGGTCGAGACGCTGACACCCGCCGTTTGTATATCAGATTGCACCGGTAAATGGATATTGCCCAGATTGGAGACGGTTTCGCGCTGTTCGTCCGATACGCGCACACGCACCGGAAGCGATTCACTGCCCTCGATAATCGAGCCACTTTTCTGACCGATAAAGGTGGCTTGCAGCAGCCCAGCCACTTGATTAAGTGATAGACCATTCAGCTTGGCGGTATCTTCATCAACGTGCAGCCAAACCTTTGGCGTACCGGGTTGCAGTGTCTCACGAGTGTGCGAAACATGGGGCGTGCTGGCGAGGATAAGGCGTATGTCTTCGCCGATGGCTTTTAGGGTATTGAGGTTTTCGCCATAGACACGCAATTCAATCGGTGCGGTAAACGGGGGACCTTGATTGAGCTCTCGAACCAAGATCTGCGCTTGGGGCACTCGCTCATTAACCACTTGCTGCAATTTCGGAATTAACGCATAAGCTTGACTAAAATCGCCGGTTTTCACCATCGCTTGCGCAAAGTAGGGTGCGTTGTTTTCCCGAGCTTGCAGGTTGTAATAAAACGAAGGGAAGTTGGCACCAACCATCCAGTTGACACTTTCGACCTCTGCATAGCTGCGGATAATCGTGTCAATCTCGTCAGTGACGGCTTTCGTCGCGTGAATACTCGCCTGAGGTGGAAGGTAAACCTGAACCTCAAACATATCACGATCTGAAGGTGGGAAGAATTGCTCCGTGAGTTGGCTGATGCTCCAGTAACCCGTTATGGGAACGATAAGGACTAAGACAATCGCAAGCTTAGGATAATTGACCCCCGCACGGACCGACTTTTCAAATGCACGCGTTAACGCAGGAATACGCAGCCCAGTGACATACCAAGCATCGCTGTGGGTTTGATTGGCTTGATGTAAGTGACCGGGTAACAATTTGGTCGCCAATCCGGCAATTAAAGTATGAGACAGGAGATAGGAACCCAGCAGAGAGAAGGAGACGGTGATGGCAATCGCGCCAACGAACTCGCCCGTTGCGCCGGGCATCAAAATAATCGGGGCAAAGGCAAGAACCGTGGTTAATGTTGAGCCGAGCAGAGGCACCCACAAATGTTTGATGGCTTGATAGGTCGCTTGTAAACGCTGCTGCCCCTTGAGGCGGTAGCTCTGTATGGTGTCGACCATGACCACAGCGTTATCCACCATGATACCCAAAGCGACAATCAGACCCGTCACTGACATCTGGTTAATGGGCACACCCGTGGCTTTCATTAAAGACAGCGTTAATAAAGAGGTGAGTGGTAATGAGATGGCGACCAACAGCGCGGCACGAACGCCTAATGTGACAAACAGCACGATTAAGATCAGCACGAAGCCGATCAACAGGCTCTGAGCCAAGTCGCTAAGGCGAGTTTCGGTATAACCTTGTTGATTGAACAAGACATTGACTTTGATATTGCTCGGTAAATCTTGCTCAAAACGCTGAATCGCCGCGGTGGCATTCTCGGTCCAGTGATCAACCCGCAGTGTCGGTTGCATTCGAGCGGCTATAATGACGCCCGGTTTTCCATTGATAATGGCGATCTCTTCGCTTGGGGTTTTCTCGCTGCGTTTGACCTTGGCAATATCTTCTAAGTGAATGATATGACCGAGGCTGTTGATAGAGATAGGCACTTGTTTGACCCGTTCGATTGAGTCTAAATCCGAGGCGATTTCGAGACCAAAGCGAGTATGCTGGCTGACCAACTCGCCCGATGAGTTCTTTGCATCGGCACCACTCAGTGCGTCGGCGATCGTGAGGCTGGAAAGGCCTAACGCTGCCGCATCGGCAGTGTTTATGGTCACGAGGATCTCTTCCTCGGGCATTCCATATTCATCAACAAATTCCGTTCCTGAAAGGTTGCGCAGTCTCTTCGCTAGCTCCTTGCCGTAGCGACCTATGGTTAACTTGTTGGGCTCTCCTGCCCCTTGCCAAGTTAACGCGGTAATCATGGTAAAGGCATAGGTGTGGTCACTGTCGATCTCGGGGCTGCCCGCTCCATCGGGAAGTTGCGGTGTGACATCATTGAGTTTATCGCGGGCTTTTGACCACACCGGCTCTGGCTCAACAATGTCATCTTTAAGCTCGATGGTGATGATGGAAATCCCCGGACGAGAGTTGGAGGTCAGTAATTTCACCTCGCTAAGTTCACGCAGTTGATTCTCAACCACGTCGGTCACTAGGGTTTCTACACGCTCTGCGCTGGCACCGGGAAAGGTCGTAATCACCGTCGCAAAGCGATTACTGATAATGGGATCTTCGGCTCTAGGTAAGGTGGTAAACGCGGATATTCCTGCCACTAAAACCAATGCAGTAATAAGAATCAGCAGTCGAGTATTGGCAATTGCGCCCATGATATTCATTCATCGCTCCTACGATTCTGTTGTTCTATTCGGTTACGGTGCTATCAGTGATCAGCGTGGGGTTGACCCGCTGACCCGGAACGATGCGATGTAATCCCGAAGCGATAATCTGTTCGTTTGGTTCAATGGCACCAGTGATAAACGCCATCTGGTCGTTGGCAAATAGCACCTCAACAGTGCGACGTTCGACTTGATGGTCGCGGTTGACGATAAATACATTCCAGACACCTCTTAAGCCATCAATCAAACCGGTCAGTGGGATCCAGTAGCCTGTCTCGCTTATCTCATCTTGGTAGAGCAAGTAAGCCAGCTCTCCGTCAAGCACTGGTGCCTGTTGTGGAAGTAAATAACGCAGCCCCACGGTTCTTGATTGGGTGTCGACCAGTGCGCCGGAATTGAGCAACGTAGCGGGATAGTTTGTGCGACCTATCTTGATGGTTTGTTCTGGGTTGGCGGTGATTTTGCCAACCAGATAAGCTGGGATACCAATAAACGCTTCTTTGTCGTCGGCGGCGAGTAATGTCAGGGTTGGGTTGCCGACATTAACCACATCTCCTAAAGAAATATGGCGACTGGCGATGATGCCAGAGTAGGGGGCAATGATGGTGGACTTGTTTTTTCTCAGTTCGTTGGCTTGAATGGTGGCGTCAAGGCGCAATAGGTTGGCTTGCAGCACTTGCTGCTGACTGGTGAGGGAATCAATTTCTGCCTCGGCACTGAAACCTTTGCTTTTAAGCGAACGTTGACGCTTGAGATTGGCATTAACTAAGTCGAGTTGCGCTTTCACCTCATGTTTTTGCGCTTGATATTGGCTCAATTCGGTTTCTAGCAATGCCGTGTCGAGCTTCACAAGTGGCTGCCCTTGTTCGATATGATCACCGACATCGACAAGAAGCGCCTCTACCTTGCCTGCCAACTCAAAACCGAGGTTAGCTTGCTGACCCGCTTTGACCGTTCCCACATATTGACGCTCCACATGATAGGAGTCGACTTGAACCAGTGGCTGAGTTTGTACACTAAGCGCCTTTGGGGTGGGATCGACGGATTCCGTTGCAGGGTTACATCCAGCCAAGACGCTGATCATTAGCATAGCCAGAGCGCTGAGTTTACGGTGGCGCAGTGTTGATTTATTTCCAGCGTGGCGACTGGTTCCGTTGCTTGCTTCCATCAAGAACTTCTCGTCGGGTCAATAATGTTCATTAAGCCTAAACTGATCAAACTAGACTGTCTAGTTTGATTATGTTAATAATTGGTTTAATTTTGAAATGCACTAATCTTAATGTTATGCAGCGAAGTGAAAAGAAACGACAACAGATCCTAGAGGCGGCCTCGCAACTATTTAGTGAGCAAGGTTATCGCATCAATATGGAACAGATAGCCAAAGCCGCCAACGTCTCGAAGCAGACGGTTTACGCGCACTTTCAAAACAAAGACCAGTTGTTTGCTACTTGCATGCATGAGCGCTGTGCTGAGCGGGTGTTTGATCCTAATGCGCTGGATGTTGAATTGCCCCTCAAGCAAGTCTTGATCGACTTCGGCTTTAATTTTCAGGAACTTTTGCTCGATCCTCAAGCCAAGCAGACTTTTCATAATGCCGTCTCTCAATCCATCACTCACCCTGATATCGCCAAGACGTTTATCAAAATGGGCGCCGAGCAAACAACGCAGGTATTGACGGAATATTTAGAGAAAAAAATCGACCGTGGAGACCTGACATTGAATCTGCATAGCAGCGCGAAGTCAGCCGCCAGTCAATTACTGTTGCTGTTCCATGGCAAGTCGGTCTATTGGAGCTTTTTTGATTTGGATAGCGGCGAAACCGTCGCAGAGAGACGAGCCTATATTCAGGAGTGTGTTGAGATGTTTTTGGCGGCGAATGAGTGCAAATCGTAGTCAGTGCTGGGTTGGAAGTGAATATAATGCAGTGGATATTAACTCTGCCTTGTCGTTATCCAAGGCAGAGTTATTTCTTAGAGGTTATAAACCGTTCGTCAATCGTTATTGTTGATAAATCAGTTCACCATCTTTGTAGGTCTGCATTACCTCGATAGTATTGATTTTATCTTCTTCAATCGTGAGTGGGTTGGCTGACAGTCTCACTAGGTCGGCACGTTTTCCAACCTCAATCGTCCCTTTTGAATCTTCTTCAAAATATTGATAAGCCGCATTCTTGGTCATCGATGCCAGTGCTTCATAAGCGGTGGCTTTCTGCTCTTCACCTAACGTTTGTCCAGAGCGGGTGACACGGTTAACGGTGTTATACATGAGGCGGATCATATCAGGGTCGACGACAGGCGCATCATTGTGGGTGGTATAAGCAATATTGAGGTTGCTTGCGGAGCGAGTTGGACTGATACGTTCAGCTCTTTCGACGCCAAAGACTTCATCACGATGCCAGTCTCCCCAGAAGAAGGTATGGGCACTAAAAAAGGAGGGGATCATCTGATAGGTCAGCATACGTTCAAGTTGGTCGTCTCGAGTCGTTTGTGAGTGTATTGATACCGGGCGGATTGTGCTGTAATCGGTCTCTTCTGTGGTCACGGTTTCAAGCGCGTCAAGGTACATATCAACAGAAGCGTCACCATTGGTATGAACAATAAATTGCGTGCCCTCTTCGAGATAATCGCTCAATTTGACTTCAAGGAAATCACTGGTGAGTGTTGCATAGCCGACATAGGAGTTGGATTCACCAGTGGGTGGATTAAGGTAAGGTTGGGTCATAAAAGCGGTTTTACCTTGCGGTGAACCATCCAATATTAATTTTACTCCACCAATTCGGAATCTGTTGTCGTACTCTTTACTGGTACTGTAGTCATCGAGTTTCATCATGGCGTAGGCATCCCAAGTTGGGAAAGCGACCACATCCAGCATCAACTGCTCCGCACTGGCAAGGGACTCATAGTATTTAATGGTTTCATAGCCTGCAGCGCCATCTTGCACCGTAGTAATGCCAAAGCTAGCGTAGTAATCTTGTGTGTCTTGATACATGTCTAGGACGCTTTGTTCATCTTGTGGAGCGGAGCTAAATGCCACCATTGCAAGGTACATCGCCGTTTCTTCAAGCACACCGTTCGGTTCATTGCTGTCATCATAGCGAACGATTTTACCCCCATCAGGATCTTCGGTTTCTGCTGTGATGCCTAACACTTCGAGTGCTTTGCTATTAACGACGGCTAAGTGATATGAGACATGAATGATTACAATAGGCACTTCAGTGCTGATTTGGTCGAGGTCATCCCGGGTCGGGTGAGTTTGTTCGGCTAATAAGGAATCGTCATAGCCTGTCCCTATCATCCACTGACCATCAGCGAGCTCTATATCTTGCCAAAAGGTTTGCATTTCATTGACGAGCAGAGCAATAGAGTCACTAGTACCAATAGGAGAAGGGGCAAGGTTGGCATAACTCGCGGTTTGAGCAACACTGGAAAGGTGCCCATGCGCATCAATAAAGCCAGGAACAATGGTCTGGCTTGAGAGGTCAACCTTATTGGTATTTACGGTGGAGTACTCATCGGGGTCAACATTCAGTGCGACGATCACGCCATCTTTAATCGCCACGCTCGTTGCAACACTTTGCTCATCATCCATAGTGACCACGGTGCCATTGTAGAATACGGTATCGGCGTCGACCGTCGTTGTTTGATCCTCAGAATTACAAGCACTCAGCAACAATGCAGGTAGAACCGCAAGGGCGAGTTTTGACTTTGAATACATATCAAGCTCCTTTTGAAATGTAGAAATATGCATCCACACCTTAGTAAAGTAAGCTCAAGCTTCGGTAGTACCAGTTCTATCGGATTAGGGGACAGTAATGGGTCATTTTAGTGCAAAGGATAATTTATTGCTGTTTGGTCTGTGTCCATATATAACCGCTAGCCAAGATTCCAGAACCTAACATCAAGATCACCGACACGGCATTGATAACCGGGGTCGATCCCTCGCGCATTCGTTGATACATCTCAACGGTTAATGGTGAGTCTGAGCCGACCAGCATGAGTGTGGTATTAAAGTTTTCGAAGGACATCAAAAAACTGACGATGAATGCACTGACAATTGTCGGGCGCAAAAAGGGCAGGGTTACCGCGTAAAAGGCACGCCATGGCGTCGCGCCAAGGTTGAGTGCCGCTTCTTCTAAGCTCGGATCGAATCGTCGATAACGCGCGAGCAAAACCAGCGTGGTAATCGAAGTAATGAAGGTCGCTTGACCCAGTACGACAAGAATCAGCCCGGGTCTCGCCCACTGCCATTCCCATAACCATAGGTCATCAACACTGTTTGCTAATGAACTGGAGGCTACAAGGATAGAAATGCCCAGAATTACCCCCGGAATCACTAAAGGTATCAGCATTAAGATCGACAACAACTCTTTGCCTCGAAAACGATAACGGACGAGTAGATGAGCATTACTTAAGCCAAGCAGGGTTGAAATCAGAGCGACGCCAAATGCGACTTGAATACTGGTGAATAGGCTGTCGAGTAGGCGAGAGTCGTGGATTAATCCAATGTATGGTGCGGAGTCGCCAAAATACCAAACCCAACTGGCGCCTTGCCATGGGAGCGAAGGGTAGGTGGCATGGTGAAATGAGAATCCTACCACCACCGCCAGCGGTAGCAATAAAAACAGCAGGAACAGGGCGACTAGGCACTGATAAAGGCGAAGTGATGGGTTAGAAAATGGCACAGATGAAATCATAGAACAGGCTCCTAGCGACCCACGGTAGATTGAAGAGATTGACCGCTAATTTTGAGTCCCAGCCAGACCAACAGCGACGATAGAATCAGCAATAGAAGCCCAAGTGCTGAGCCTTGTTCCCAGTTAAAACGGGTAATGAATTGAGTGAATATTTGCTCGGTAAACCATAAGCTGTCTTTACCTCCCATAAGACTTGGTATCAGGTAATTACCTAAACTGAGCATAAATACAATGATACAACCCGAGACAATGCCCGGCATCGCATGAGGGATAACAATGGCGGTTAAAGCCACCCAACGGGATGCGCCGAGATCGAACGCAGCTTCAATATGACTATTGTCTAAGCTATCCAAGGCACTGATGAGTGGCACGAGCATAAATAACAGACCGTTGTAGATAAGCCCCATAATAATGGCGTAATCATTGTAGAGAAATTCGATACGATGTTCTGTCACACCAAGCCAAACAAGCAAGTGACTGAGTAAGCCCGATTCGCGTAAAACGATCATCCAGCCATACGCTCGCACGAGCTCACTGAGCCAAAATGGCAGAATACAGACCATGACTAACAGCAGTCGATTTTTAGTGTTGGCGATTTTGGCGATATAGTAGGCGATGGGGAAAGCAAGCAGTAGCGTGAACAACGTCGCCAGCAGAGACATCCATGCGGTACGAATAAAGGTATTCCAATATAAGCTGTGAGCAAAAAACTGTTCGAAATGCCGTGTTGTCCAACCGCCACGCCTGTCGGAGAAAGCCAATTCGAGTAATTGCACATGTGGAATCAGTATGAGTGCGACTAGCCAGACGCAAGCTGGTGCTAAAAACAAGCCAATCGCCCATTTCTGGTGTGTAGACAATCGATGAATCATTGTGCCTCCAAAATAATGGCTTGCTCAGGCGCCCAATGTATGGATATCGGTCTATCTTGGAGCGAGAGTGACGGTCCTTGTAACTGATTTAATTGGGTTGGTGTAATCGATAGTCTCAGGTCACCAAGATCACTGGTCACGACAATGCCGCTTGCTGCGCCATCAAAGAGTAGTTCTTTTATCTGACCTGCAATGCTGTTGTCTTGATTGGGCTCGTGACTGAAATGAATAGATTCCGGACGGAGATACAAGCTTATCGCTTGCCCGACGTTTAGGGGTGGAGTTTGGGGTGTCGGTAGTGTTACCGTATGCTCTGAGTTGAGCTTACATTGGATATGGTCACGGTCAATACGCACGACTTGTCCGGCGATTTTGTTGTTTTGGCCCACAAATTCGGCAACAAAGGGGGTGAGCGGATTCATATACAAGTCTGTAGGAGTGCCTATCTGTTCGAACCGTCCAGCGTTCATTACTGCAACACGGTCAGACATCATTAGCGCTTCACTTTGGTCATGCGTAATATAAATAAACGTGGTGCCAAATGACTTTTGCAAATGTTTAAGTTCAATCTTCATCTGTTCACGAAGCTTCAGATCCAATGCACCTAAGGGCTCATCCAGTAATAATACACTGGGCTCAAGCACTAAAGAGCGAGCAAGGGCGACACGCTGCTTCTGACCACCAGACAGTTGTTGAACACGCTTCGCGCCTTGAGAAGCAAGATCAACGCGCTTTAGGATGTTGGTGACTTTATTTTCAATCGTTGCTCGCGACTCACCACGCTGTTTAAGACCAAAAGCAACATTATCCGCCACACTCATGTTTGGGAACAACGCGAGGTGCTGAAATACCATGTTGAGTGGACGCCGATTCGGTGGCGTCTGGGTGATGTTGGTTTGATTAAGCAATATTTGCCCGCTTGTCGGCGTTTCAAAGCCCGAGAGCATGCGTAGCAAAGTGGTTTTTCCGCACCCTGATGGACCTAATATTGAGAAAAACTCGCCCTGTTCAATGCAGAGGTCTAGGTTGTGGACAGCGGTAAACTCACCGAAAGATTTGTTGAGATTGCGACATTCTAAGATCGTATTGGAATCGGACATAGACAACTTCGATATTTGGATAAGATAGCGTCACTTCTTGCCCCGTGGTTTCTGTTGAACAGATTATCGAGCAAGAAGTGACAAGATGGATAAATACTATTTAGAGGCTTGAATGCGATCTAAGGTCAACCCTTCCATCTCTTCCAATCCAGCAGGAACTGCCGGATACCATTTAATATTATCAATAGCGGCAGTTGGGAAGCTTTTGCTGTAGAGCGCTTTGGCTTGCTCGTTGACGAACTCTTCACTGCCTTGGGAAGCGGTGAAGTTTCCAGCGGATTCAGTGATCATGGCCGCAATTTCAGGGCGCATAACAAAGTTGATCCATTGGTAAGCGGCGTCTTCATTTTTGGTTTTACGCGGTAAAGCGAACGTGTCAATCCAACCCAATGCGCCAGATTTTGGAGCGATAAACTCGATGTCGCTATTCTCTTTGTTGAGTTTCCAGCCGCCGGCATCCCACGCCATACTTGCAACGACTTCTTCGCTGCGCAGCAGGTTCATCAGTGCATCCGAGCCACTCCAATAGGTTTTGACGTTAGACTTACAATCAATCAGTGTTTTCTCAACTTTATCTAATATACTCTGATACTTACTCGGGTTAGAGTAGGCGGCGAACGGGTCTTCACCGATGGCAAAAGCAAAGCCAATTAGGGTAGGTCTTTTTAAGCGGTAGCTGACCTTTCCTTGGTAGTTGCTTTGACACAGATCGGTGTAGTCAGCAACGTCGCTTGCTTGCTTTGTATTGACGACTAAGCCACTTGTTCCCCAGATATGCGGTACACCATAAATCGAACTCTCTACGGTGGTGATTTCCTTGGTAGATTCGAGCATGGATGGAATGAATTGATTGGCTTCGATCTTGCTTAAGTCGAGAGGCTTATAAATGTTAAATTCGAGTTGTGCGCCAGCGATGCGATCTTGTGATGGTTGAGCAAGGTCAAAGCCAGAGCCACCCGTCGCCCGCAGTTTTGAAATCATATCTTCGTTGTTTGAAGTGGTGACTTTGACCTCGATTCCGGTCTCTTTTTCGAACATTTCCACTACTTCGTCAGGCGCATAACCACCCCAGGTGAGTAGTCTAAGTGTGTCGGCATTAGCCAAAGATGGAAGCATGGCATACGAGAGTGTCGCGGCAACCGCGACGGTAAACTTACAAGTCATAATGTGTCCCTTTTTATATAACATTGGCTATCTATTCAATTTGTTATACAAAACTGTCTCATGAGATTATGAATAAAATATGACCATGTCAGTTGAAGTGAGGGCAAAAGCCGATATGCTAATGATTGATTAGAGTGATTCGGAGGATTGCAACCAACCGTTCTTCATTATCCCAGTGTGAGCATGATTGTTTACTCAAGGTAGCAGTATCACTGACTCAAGTGTTCGCCATGTTTTAACGATGTTCATCTTCTATCAAAGGTGATCAATGTAATAAAATTTACGATTGCTATCGGGGAATAAGTAAGAAAATGGTTTGCTTCACACTCTTTAATAAAACTATCGATTAAGCTCTTTCCCACGCAGCAAGTAAGGAAACTTGATGACGTAAAAGTGCAATTTATATTGCCGATTATCCGTTATTCATTATTCGTGTCTTGTTCAGTTATGACAGACGCGTTAGAGGGGGGAACTATGATCGATATTTTAACGAACACTATTACGCTAGCCCATATCTCATTTATCCTTATTGCCATGTCAATTATTGGGCTTTCTATCAAAGAGCTATCGAGCAAAGAAAAGGCAACTCGCTCAAAATCTAAATCACGCCGATAGCCTTATTCGGTCTGCGTTCGGCAACGAATAACTGGCGTTATCAATGTAAACAGACAGATAACAAAGCGCTCCTTGTGAGCGCTTTGTTATTGTATGCCCGAGTTATCTCTGAACTCTGCATCTTATAGGTTGTTCAATAATACCAACCGTTGTGATGGTCATAGCGCCAGAAAATGTGTGATATTCATCTCATCGATTTTGTTTACCATTGAAAGCTATCTCAGCATTGCGAACGTTGCAGCCTGTTATTACTGAGTCAATTGTAATTTCAGCAGGACATGAACACACTTTCTGTTTAATGGTGCAACATATTAAACAGGGATAGTGAAAGATGATAACTCCAGAACGTATGACACACCTTAAGCAACTGGAAGCTGAGTCAATTCATATCATGCGAGAGGTCGTCGCTGAATTCGATAATCCAGTGATGCTCTATTCGGTCGGTAAAGACTCTTCAGTGATGCTGCACTTGGCGCGTAAGGCGTTTGCTCCGGGCGCTCCTCCTTTCCCACTGATGCACGTCGATACGACCTGGAAGTTTAAACAGATGATTGCATTTCGAAACTACATGGCCGAGAAGTTATGTATGCGTCTCATCGTGCATCAAAATCCTGAGGGTTTAGCGATGAACATCAGTCCTTTTGTTCATGGCAGTTCAAAGCACACCGATATTATGAAGACGCAAGGGCTAAAGCAGGCCTTAGATAAATACGGTTTTGATGCTGCCTTCGGAGGGGCTAGGCGAGATGAAGAGAAATCTAGAGCAAAGGAGCGAGTCTATTCGTTTCGTGATCAACACCATAGATGGGACCCCAAAAATCAACGCCCAGAATTGTGGAATATTTATAACAGCAAGGTAAACAAGGGCGAGAGTATCCGAGTTTTCCCTTTATCCAATTGGACAGAACTCGATATTTGGCAATATATCTACCTTGAAGAAATAGAGATTCCAGATCTTTATTTATCGGCGGTAAGACCCGTTGTGGAACGTGATGGCATGTTGATTATGGTGGATGACGATCGCATGGAACTTAAACTGGGTGAAAAAATTGAACAGAAAATGGTGCGCTTTAGAACGCTAGGTTGCTATCCGCTCACTGGGGCGGTTGAATCTGAGGCGACGACGTTACCGGAAGTGATTCAAGAGATGCTATTGACCACAACATCAGAGAGGCAAGGACGAGCCATTGACCATGATAGTGCTGGCTCAATGGAGAAGAAGAAGCGTGAAGGTTACTTCTAAAGATGCGGAGTTGATAAGACTGTCTAACGGAAATAAAGGCTTGAACGCGCTCAAGCAATGGCTTTTTAGTATAAGGATATAACTATGTCTCATTCATCTGAGCTGATAGCAACGGACATTGAAGCTTATCTTAAGGTTCATGAAAATAAAGATTTACTGAGGTTTTTGACCTGTGGGAATGTTGATGATGGTAAGTCGACTCTGATTGGTCGCTTGCTTTTCGATAGTAAGTTGATCTATGAAGACCAAATGGCGGCGATCGAGAAAGACTCGCAGAAATTTAATACCACGGATCAGTCGTTTGATTTAGCGCTGCTGGTGGACGGATTGCAATCCGAACGCGAACAGGGCATTACGATTGATGTTGCTTATCGTTATTTTTCGACTGATAAACGAAAATTTATTATTGCGGATACACCTGGGCATGAACAATATACTCGGAATATGGTTACCGGAGCTTCTACTTGTGACCTAGCCATTGTCATCGTTGACGCACGTTTTGGTATCCAGACACAAACCAAAAGACATAGCTACATTTGTAGCCTGTTAGGTATTAAACATGTGATAGTGGCTGTCAACAAGATGGATTTGATGGATTATAGCCAAGACGTCTATCAAAAAATCAAAGCAGATTATCGCCAGATGGCTCAGGGCTTTGATATCGATGATATTCGCTTTGTCCCAATTTCTGCCCTGATCGGCGATAACGTGGTGACATCAAGTGATAATATGCCTTGGTATCCCGGTGCGACCTTAATGAAGCTACTGGAAACGGTAAAGGTCAATCAAGACACCGATACGAATTACATGCGTTTTCCCATCCAATATGTTAATCGCCCAAACCTTGATTTTAGAGGATTTTGCGGGACGTTAGCATCGGGAACGCTGGAAGTTGGTGATAAGGTTACCGCGTTGCCTTCAATGAAAACCTCTCAGATTAAATCAATTCTGACTTATGATGGAGAACTCAAATCCGCCGCGCCTAAACAGGCGATTACCGTAACGTTGGAAGATGAAATTGATGTGTCCAGAGGTGACATGTTAGTGCATACCGGACGAGAGCCAAAGGTGACGAGTTACTTTGGTGCATCGCTGGTATGGATGGATGAAAATCCAATGCGTACCTATAAAGAGTATATCTTTAAGTTTGCCACCAAGTCATGCACGGGGAAGATGAATGAGATGGCTTATAAGGTGGATGTGAATACGCTTAATCAACATGCTGAACAGAGTGAAACATTGGAGTTAAACGAGATCGGTCAAGTTGAGGTACAACTGACCGACGAGGTTGCAATCGATATATACGCGACGCTCCCTCAAACTGGATCTTTTATTGTGATTGATCGTCATACTAACGTGACGGTTGGGGCAGGTATGGTTAATCGTTTAATGCAAGACTCGCAACGACAAACCATCGCCTATTCACAAGCAGATAAAGACCTGAATACCTATATTCGCAAGCATTTCCCTGAGTGGGGGTGCAGCGAAATCTAACCTGAGAACAATTGATATTTTCGGATTGCTTTAGGTGCTCTAAGTAAAATTATCGCCCAAAACGAATCGTTACTTGCGATCTGCTTTGGGCGTTTTCTATGCTATTTCGGACTTTTATGTAAAGGGGTTCATTGCTTGTCCATTTCATAAAATTGAGAAACGGTGGGCTAAACAACGCAATGACTGCACACTAATCTGCACAACTTAACCACTAAATCATCCATAGCTGTAGCTAATGGTGCATCATTCCGTATAATGCGATGTCTATTATTTTTCTGAACGTAGTAAGTGGTTGGGACCAACGACTTACCTTATGACTAAGCTCGAAGCATATGTTATTTATCTGTTTTGGGTACATGCCAGATTCACACTAGGAGAGAACCATGGCACGTATTTCTAGAGAAGATCATCATCGTAATAAGCAGTTGTTGGACCAAACCGTATGGGAACTGTTTAAACAGAGTGGTTGGAGTGGTTTGACGTATTCAAAAATTGCTGAGCAGATGGGTATGAGCAAGAGTACGGTTCAAGGCTATTATCCATCTTCTGCTGATTTTCTTGAAGCGCTGGAGGGAAAAGGGTTGCCTGCAATGCTCCCGAAACTGGATCTAACCTGCCCACAGTCATTTTTAAACTCGTGGCGAGTTTTGATTACTCAAACTTTCTTTGCGAATCAGTTTGAGCTATTTGTTCTCGATGCGATCCAAGGGCTGAATGGACGCTATGCGCAAAGTGGCAAGGTGCGCATTTTGAAATTTTTACAGGAAACGTTTGATATTGACCAACAAGCAGCAGAGCAAGTGGTGCAGCAAGCGGTGGGTATTGCAGTGTTCGAGTTACTGGCTAAACAGCAGCAAAAGCAAAAGGTTGAAGCCTGCGAATAATGGTGTCGAATGACCGTAGATTGGAAAATATCTTGAAGATAAAGTCAGCCTTGCTAACTGAGTTAGCAAGGCTGTTTTCTATTACTTGTCTAGACCAACAAAGTAATCGAAGATAACAGGTACGTCGTTTTGACCTAGACCTGCATCAACTGCAGCTTGTAGGCTCTTAGAAGTACCTTCAGCGATTAGAGACTCAGTACCTAGGTCTTTAACCATTTCTAGGAAGTAGCCAAGGTCTTTGTTTGCGTTTGCAACAGAGAAACCTAGCTTTTCTTCGCCGTCTACTGCGTAGAACTTACAGAACTGCATGAATGGCGAGTTAGATGGACCCGCTGACATGATGTCGAACAACTGTTGGCCGTCAACACCAGCGCGTTTAGCAACTGCGAATGCTTGAGACATAGTTGCAACAGTTGTCATGCCCATGAAGTTGTTAACAAGCTTAGTTACGTGACCAGAACCTAGAGCGCCTAGGTGGAATACGTTTTCGCCTTGCTCGTCAAGAACTGGCTTAACTTTGTTGAAAGTGTCGATATCGCCAGCTGCCATGATGTTAAGAAGACCATCTTTAGCGTGAGCAGGAGTACGACCTAGAGGCGCATCGATCATGCCAGCGCCTTTAGCTGCTAGATCGGCACCGATCTTGCGAGTTGAAGCTGGGATAGAAGTACCGAAGTCGATTAGCGTTGCGCCTTCTTTAATACCCGCAAGGATACCTTCGTCACCGTAAATTACTTTTTCTACAACTGCTGAAGTAGTTAGACAAAGCATTACGATGTCAGAGTTCTCAGCAAGCTCTTTAGCAGTTGCTGGAGCTTTAGCGCCGCGTGCAACACATGCTGCTACTGCGTCTGCGTTTAGATCCATTACGTTTAGCTCGTAACCACGGTTCTGTAGGTTCTCAACCATGTTGCCGCCCATAAGGCCAAGGCCGATGAAACCAATGACAGGTTTAGTCATGTCATACTCCTGAATATATATGTCAAATTCATTTTGACGGTTTAGATTAGTGTCCGCTTTTATGCGGTCAAAATTGCAGGTCATACACTATCAGATTATTTGTATGATTAATACCGCAAAAGTCACATGCTTGATGTAAAGGAACGAAAATTGGTCATACCGCTTAACATTTAAGCTAAGCATGCTTTACCCACTGTCCAGTTCCCTTTAACGGTCGTTTGTCATCTAACGTGTTTTACAGATCTATCATCTGACTTATCAAACGATTATTCGCGTCAGTGAGGTACCAGTTGAACCCCGCTATAAGTACTAGTGATTTGATGATGTGCGCGAAAGGTAGTTCGCTTTTTAAAGCAGTAAATGGGAATAAACCAACAAGGATAAGCAGACAATATTAAGTTTTGATGAACGTTATATTTATGTTTAGTTATGGAAATAATAATACTAATTTCTGTAATATATTGTAGAGTGGCATTAATTTTGAGCGGTCATTTAATAGTGCTTTAGTTTATTTTTTGTTTGTTGATATAAGTAATTTTTACTATTAAAATAGAACCCGTCTAGCCATTTTTATTATAAACATATGATTTCTCGTTTGTTGATTTTCATCGCAAATATTTTTGTTAATCTAATTTTGCGAATTGTCATTTGATTTTGCATTGCAAATTGATAAAGATCACGTTTCTGGATTGCTACTTTTATTTAATTAAATCAATTGCTTGTAGTCTTGTTGTGGGTGAGGGGTGAAATAAGTGTGATGTAGATCTCAATGAATTTGTGTGTTGCTGAAAGTGTTCTCAAAAATAAGAACCAATAAGTTACTCATTAGCTTTGTCTTGAAATTACCCAGTACTCTCCACAAACTAACAAACGGTAGATATACTTAGGATGAGCTGAGAATTAATAGTTTTGGATAAAGTATTAAGTTCTCTATAATGTCTAGCTCACCGATGTCTGAGTGTGTTTATATTTTTAAGTATTAACTGACGCTAAAGTTGAATTGGCATTGATGTCTAGTTACCGAGCTAACGAGTGACATGGATACCTAGTTGCATAGCGTACTAATAATAGGCTTGAGAAGGTAAACAAATGTTATACATGGAACGTATTCGCAATTATGGCGAAGAGTCGACATCGGCTTACAGGATATTAGATATCTCCATTATCTTTTCGATACTTGTGATTGCTACAGAAATTTATCTGGGTGAAATGTCCAGTATCTATTTGCTTGCATCACTCTCCGCTATTGCTCTGTATACGGTTTTTGCCGAGTTGATGGGGGTTTACAAGGCCGTTCATACTAGTCGCTTACGAGATACTTTGGTTCATATATTCATCACCTGGTTTGTTTGTACGACAACACTGCTTGTTGCTGCATTTCTATTAAAATCAACAGGTTACTATTCAAGGGTGGTGATTGGCGCTTGGTTTGCATTTACTCCTATCGCGTTGGTGACATGGCGCTGGGTAGTGAAGAAGCTATCGTCGTTTCCAAGCCAAGACAATGAATACAAACAAAAAACCGTCATCATAGGTGTCACACCCGTCGGTTTAAAGTTGGCTGAAGAGATACGTCACCATGATCATCTCGGGCTTGAGCTTGTAGGATTATATGATGATAGGACCTTAGATCGTCTCGAACTGGAACAGGAACAATTGCCCGCTGAATACAAGGGTACTATCAATGATGCTTTTGTGCTGGCGAAAAACAGCAGTATCAAAAATGTTTATGTTGCCTTGCCTTTAGAAGCCACGAAACGCATTAAAGAGATCCTTCACCACTTTAGAGACAGTGCCGCTCGAGTTCATATCGTACCCGACTTTTTTATCTATGATTTAATGCAAGCACGTTGGGGTCACCTTGGTTCCGTTCCCACTTTAAGTGTGCATGACACACCGTTCTACGGTTTTAGTCAGTTTCTTAAACGTACTCAAGATGTGGTTTTATCGAGCATTATTATTACGCTCATTAGTCCTGTCTTGCTCGCTGTCGCCATCGGAGTGAAATTATCCTCTCCGGGTCCAGTGCTGTTTAAACAAAAACGTTACGGTTTAGATGGCCGACCGATTACTGTTTGGAAGTTTCGATCCATGAGTACGATGGATAATGGTTCGGTGGTTAAGCAGGCCACACGTAACGATCCAAGAATTACCCCTTTTGGTAGCTTTATTCGTCGAACGTCTTTGGATGAACTGCCACAGTTTCTTAATGTGTTGACGGGACAAATGTCCATCGTTGGACCGCGACCGCACGCGGTGGCACACAATGAAAAATATCGTACGCTGATTGACAGTTATATGCTCAGACATCACGTTAAGCCTGGAATTACTGGCTGGGCACAAATTAATGGCTACCGAGGTGAAACCGACACCCTAGATAAGATGGAAAAGCGTGTCGAGCATGACTTGGATTACATTCGCTCTTGGTCATTATGGCTGGACTTGAAGATTATCTTCTTGACCACCTTTAAGGGATTTGTAAGCAAAACCGCCTATTAGATTTGGGTAGGCTTAGAGTAGTAGCGGATTACACATACAATTTGATAAGGGATTTATCATGAAAATTGTCATTGTTGGACTAGGGTACGTAGGGCTTTCGAATGCCATGTTATTGGCGCAAAACCATGAAGTGGTGGCATTAGACATTGTTAGAGAGAAGGTAGACTTACTTAATGATCGCCAGTCACCGATTGTTGACGCGGATATCTCTCGTTTTTTACGTGAAGAAAAACTTAACTTCCGGGCAACAGTCGACCCAGAAGTGATTGCATCGGCGCAATTTGTCATTGTAGCGACGCCGACAGATTACGACCCAATTAATAACTACTTTAACACTTCGTCAGTTGAGTCCGTGATTGAGCAAGTATTACAGCTCAATAAAGAAGCAACGATTGTCATTAAATCAACGGTTCCTGTGGGATACACTCAAGGATTGCGCGAACGCTATCAAAGCAACAATATTGTATTTTCTCCCGAGTTTTTAAGGGAAGGCAAAGCACTTCACGACAACCTCTATCCATCTCGTGTCATTGTGGGTGATACAACACCAGAGGCGAAACAGTTTGCGGACTTATTAGTCGAAGGGGCGAAAAAACAAGATATCGATGTCCTGTTTACTAATTCCACCGAGGCTGAGGCGATCAAGTTGTTCTCTAACACCTATTTAGCGATGCGAGTGGCCTACTTCAATGAACTTGACTCGTACGCTGAAGCGCATGATCTTAGCTCAAGACAAATTATAGAGGGTGTCTGCCTCGATCCAAGAATCGGTGCGCATTACAACAATCCATCGTTTGGGTATGGTGGTTATTGCTTGCCGAAAGATACCAAGCAGTTACTCGCCAACTATTGTAACGTTCCTAACAACATCATTGCCGCTATCGTTGATGCCAACCGCACACGTAAAGACTTTATAGCCGATTCGATTCTAAGTCGTAAGCCAAAAACGGTGGGCGTGTATCGTCTTATTATGAAAGCCGGGTCGGACAATTTTAGAACCTCTTCAATACAAGGCATTATGAAACGCATCAAAGCCAAGGGGGTTGAGGTGATTGTTTATGAGCCCGTCTTAAACGAACCCACCTTCTTCCATTCACCAGTGATTCAAGACCTCGATGAGTTTAAAAGACTGTCTGATGTGATTGTTTCTAATCGGATGCTTGAAGAACTTAATGATGTCTCGAATAAAGTCTACACCCGAGACTTGTACGGTTCAGACTAAATAACACTTTCTGAAGCAAAATTAACCTTAAGTAGAGAGTCTGAACATACGTTATGGAACAACCAAAAATAAATCAGGTGCTTTTTATCACCCGAAAGAATATTCAGAGCGAAGTGTTGTTATCACATATTGAATCCAAAGTAGGTTTACCGATCAACTTGGTAGATTACAAAGTGTTTGACAGCCATTTGATGACTGACGCTTTTACTATGGTGATGGTTGATATGAGCATCAATGATAGTTTAAGCCCAATATCCAGTGTGATTGCGAAGTCGTCGTTTCGACCGGTTATTGTGCTGATTAATGCAAGAGCGGTGACCGAAGAACAGTTGGCTCAGTGGCGAAACCTACAAGGGTGCTTTTTGACGGATCATAGTCTAGATTTTATCTGTGATGGTCTGAACCATATTACTCAAGGGCAGAACTGGTTATCGCGAGACATCATGAATCGTTTGGTCAATTATTATCAAGATCTTTATTTAATTCGACACCCTGTAGATGTTGAATGTTTAGAGTTAACGAAAAGGGAAGTTGAGATTTTGAATAGCTTGAAGTCGGGCGGTTCTAACTTGGAAATCGCTAACGAATTGTTTGTCAGTGAAAACACCGTCAAAACTCATCTTTATAATATTTTCAAAAAGATTGAGGTTAAAAATCGAATGCAGGCAATCAGCTGGGCTCAGGAACACATTTAACAACGCTTATTTATATGGAGTAGAGCGCGTGACAAGGAAATCACAGAGTCGGTTTTTCAGTTTTATGGTTTGTATGTTGGCGTCACCTATCGTCACCGCCACAGAAGGTAGAGTGGTTAACGGCGTCAATATCAAAACGGATGTAGGACTTGAAGTAGGTCACAATGATAACCTTCTTAAAGCAGAAAGAAGCAGCGACGAAGTCGCAACAGAATACGCAATCTTATCACCTCAAATTTCCTTGGCAATTTCTCCCAAAGACAATTATTTTGCTGTCAGGTATAGGTTGAGTGCTGGTGAATATTTTAGTAGCAAGGATGACAATTTTATTGACCATGATCTAAGCAGCAATAATCTGATTCGCCTCAGTCTACGCAATGCAATTAAGCTGGATTTAAAATACAAGTATCAACATGAAGAACGCGGTTCATCTATCACAGCGGGTAGTCGAAATCGTTATGATGAACCTCTTGAGTATAGTGATACCAGTGCTAGAGCGACCTATATCTATGGTGCTCCATCGGCTAAGGGCAAGTTGTCGCTGTTTGCTCAATGGCACAAGTTGAAGTACCAAAACTTCCGCAACATTGACGATATTGCAATTGGGTATAGCACAAGATTTAACGACTATGATGATATTTCCACTGGCGTAGAATTTATCAATGCTTGGCGACGCAATGCCAAACTGGTGTTGTCTTACATTTACAATAACAAAAATTATGATTATCTCCGTAGCGGTGAGCTACGAAAAGACAGCTATAACCATTTATTGTATGCCGGTCTTGATTGGGATTTAGTCGAAAAAACCAATGGTTACATACGATTGGGTGTGCAAGACAAGAATTTTAAAGACGGAGGTCGAGAAGACTTTACCGGCTTCAGTTGGTTGGTTGGTGCCAACTGGAAACCAGTGAATCACTCTAATATCAGATTAGAGACTTCGCAAATTACAAAAGATCCAGATCAAGATGGAGACTACCTCAGACAAACCGTTTACTCATTGAACTGGAAACACTTTTGGCATAGCCAGATTTATTCAGACGTTGGTATTGATTATACCCAAGATGATTATACCGGTGCATATCAAAATGGTGTGTTGAGGGAAGAAGATTTAACCAAGTATAAATTGGCTCTGGGTTACGAGTTTAGCCGAAACATTGATACCCACCTTCGTTTGACGGTGTCAGACAAAGAGTCGTCTTGGGACCTATATGGATATGATCAAAATCTTTGGTCATTAATTGTTAAAGTGAAATTTTAGATGGTTATCGTTATGGAAAAGATTAAACAAGTAATAGCAGTGATGCTGATGGTATGTAGTGCGCCAATGGCATGGGCGACGGCTGAAGTCGATAACTATAGGCTGGGTTCCGGCGATAGGATTGAGATTACGGTTTATGCGGAGCCTGAGTTATCGCAATCGGTGTTGATCAGTTCAAGCGGTATGTTTGACTATCCGTACCTTGGTAACATCAGTGCAAAAGGAAAGACGGTACGACAGTTGCAAGCCGTGATTACTGATGGGTTAAGAGGCGATTATTTAGTTAACCCGAAGGTCATGGTGAATGTGATTGAGTACCGAAAAATTTATGTGAACGGTGAGGTTAAACAGCCTGGAGGCTATATTTTTCAACCCGGCTTAACGGTAGAGAAAGCGATAGCATTAGCTGGAGGTTTCACCGATAGAGCGGCACGTAAAAAAATCAACATTACTCCCAATGAGAACGGTATGACTCAAAAAGGTGTGGCTTTGCACACTAGTGTTGCACCAGGAGACATTATCGTGATTGAACAGAGTTTCTTTTAATGCAGTTTCTTTTAATGCATAAGTATCATGGAATTTAAGATGAAAGGTCGATATAGCCAAGAGTTTAAAAATAAAGCTGTGTCACTGGTATTAGAGCAGGGAAATAGCGTACAGGCTGTCGCTCACGAGATGGGTGTGAGTGATAAGTCACTATACAACTGGCTCGCCAAAGCGAGACCTTCTGGGTCGTCGGGGCATCAAGTCTGTGATGAGATAGATCGGCTTAAAGCCGAATTAAGGCAGGTAAAAGCTGAGCGGGATATATTAAAGGAAGCGAGCGTATTTTTCTCAGTGGAGTCAGAGAAAAATACGCATTCATAAAATCTCGACTCGATCATTGGAAAGTCGCACAGATGTGCTCATTACTTGAGGTACACCGCAGCGGCTTTTATGCTTGGCTTAAGTCACCTCAATCACAGCGTGATATAGAAAATCAAGCGCTTACTACACAAATCAAAAAGAGTTTTGTCGAATCTGGCGGTCAATATGGCAGCCCTAGAATTGCCCAGCAGTTAAGAGATAGCGGCATAACCGTCGGTGAAAATCGGGTTGCTAAATTGATGCGAGAGGCAAACCTCAATGCGAATCTCGCGCGAGGAATGTCGTTACCGAATCTGACTAATAATGATGCCCTTGAGACGCAACAATCATTAAGCCGGAAAATGAAACCTAATCTAATTTGGGTGGCTGACATTACGTATGTCGAAACCTATGAAGGGTGGTTATATCTAGCGGTCGTTATTGATGTATTTTCAAGCCGTGTGGTTGGGTGGTCAATGTGTAATAGGTTAGACAATCGACTGGTCAATCAAGCCTTGTCTAAGGCTTTAGAAATTCGTGAGCCGCGTTCTCAAGTCGTGGTGTACAACGAATTAGAAAAGCACCAAACGGATAGTGAGTACCAGCACTTTTTAGCTATCCATAACCTATCCAGTAGTCATCGTCACAAAGATCTTGTGATCGATAACAATGTTACTCAACAGTTCTTCTCTGCTTTGAACGATGAGCATGTTTGTCATCAACGCTACACCAGTAGGGTGCAAGCAAAACAAGATTTACGTCAATATATTGAAGAGTTTTATAACGCTGTTCGAGTTAACGATGGTCTTGGTTTTTGTTCGCCCGTCGAATACGAATCTCTCTGTCAAAATATTAGCCGCTTACCATAGTTTTTAAGTGTCGTGTGTACTTATATCCAAGTAATTTGCTCATTTTGAGTTTACTTGGGTATATTATATTTTTTACTTGGCGGTATGAGGATTTTTCATTTTGTTTTTTTGATGGTATAGCAAACGTTTAATTATTAGGTAATGCATGGTAATTATTGTGCTATCTCAAAAGTGCTACACGTTGTGACTTTAAAGTGTTTCGAAAGATGCTAAAGTTTATATTGGGTCTTTTTGGGTTTATATTATTTTTTTAAAATTAAACTTTCGTTTAGTTACATAGTTATAATAGTGCTACGCAAGCAATTATCATTCTAAGTTCTGAAGGTTAGTTTTATTATTCGTTATGATTCGATAGCTCTAACCAATAAGGTTGTTCGTGTTTGAATTTCGATTGCATTGAGAGTTTACCGTGCTCTTTTTTTTGTTAACTTGCTGATATTTTGGTTAATATTTGGGGGCTGACTAATTGAGCTGTCGAGGGTGTTATTAGGTTTAGTATGATTTTAATTTGTTTTACTGTGTTTAGCTTTAAATGGAATTATAATCTACCCGTGGTGGTTAGAATACTGTCATGTTTTGGTTAAATATTTTTAAATTAGGTAATCTAGGAGTTGCTAAAGATTGTTTTTTGATCTGATTGGTGCAGTGAAATTTGCAGTAAAACTATATTTGGCTTAGTGGATGCCTCAAGGGAGATACGGAAATGAGTACAGTTTATACAGGTTATACCAACACCGACAATACAGGTTCAAAGTTAAGCGAGTTTAATAATTCAGTTGATTTGGATGAAGGCACATTTCTAAATGTAGACGATGTACAGTTGAGTGACACGGGCCTAACGGGTGTGTCAATTGTCAATAACGGTGAATGGAATCAAGCTGGATACAAAGAAGTAGAAGTAGATACCGACAAAACCAGTGTCTTTATTGAGAATTTCGTTGATGTCAGCATTACTGCGACATCGAGTGATGGCGTTACGATAGATGTATTACAAGCGAAGCGAGGTACCATAGATACGGGCTCTGGTGATGACGTTATTAATGTGTCGGTGTTCAGTAATGAAAACGTTTGGGATAACACGTTCTACATTGATTCAGGGGCAGGTGATGACACTATCACATTGGATCACGACTTAAACTCCGAATATACAGAATTTAGCATTGATGCTGGTGCTGGTGATGACGTTGTCGATATATCGGCGTTGGATGAAACCATCGATGATGTAGCGGATCGTTTTGTTGATGGTGGCGACGGTTTTGATGTTTTGGTGATTTCTGGTGAAGATGCAGTGACCTTTGCGGATTTTGAAGTGATTCAAGGGGGCGAAGTTAATTCAGCGTTGACGGTAACCGCAGAACTATTAAATGCCAATGACTCATTCGTCGACCCTATCGATTTGGGTGAACGCTTCGATGAGTCGACTTTAGGTCTGATCTTTACCAATGTCGATATTACTCTGTCGGGCTTTGATGCTATGGACATTCAAGAAGTAGATTTGAGCATTTTACAGCTTGCTTATCTGATTTCAGAAGATGAGACCATTTCTGATTACAGTGCTTATACGATCTTTGATGGTGTGACTACACATACCATTCTGACCGATGATTCAGACATAATGGCCTAGTTACCCGCCACAGTGGGGATGGCATCGATGATGCTATCCCTTGAGGTTTTGCGATGGATACCGCTAGCTTAAATAGGGATAGGATTAGACAATGAAAGCATGGAATGACTTTAAGTCCTTTTCCAACAAAAATTACCGCTACTTCTTGCTGTTCTCGATTTTCGCGAATCTACTACTGCTCGTTCTTCCCCTATACAGTTTGCAGATTTTTAATCGCGTATTAACGTCGAGAAGTGAGGAAACGTTACTTTACCTTGCTGTTTTAGCGGGTGCTTTGCTATTAGTGCAAGTCATCATGGATTATGCCAGACAGCAGTTACTCAATAATGCCAGTAGTGTTTACGAAAGCGAATTTAGTACACAAGTCGGTGAACAAGCACTGCAACAAGCGAAAGCCCAAAAGCAACTGGGTGCCGAAACCTTATACAATCACCAACAAGCTAAGTTCTATCTTCAATCCCCATTTCATCGCCACCTCGCTGATTTACCCTGGAGTGTGGCATTTATTCTGGTTCTTTTTGTACTTCACCCGGCGTTGGGTGGTTATGCGCTGGTATGTGCTCTGACGATCGCCACGTTGAGTGGGTTGATGCTTATCCGTTCTCATGAGCAACAGAAAAAACATCAAGCACTCACGCAAACGCAGGGAATTGGTATCCGTAAGATGCTTCTCAAGGGACGCGTGATCTCTGCGTTGAATATTGCTCCGCAGTTATTGCAAAATTGGCAGCGACACAACCAACATCTTACGATGAGTGAAAGCGAAACCAAGCAGCAGAACGAACAGGGTATGTCTCTGCTCAAGTTAATTAGAACTTGGGTTCAAGTCGGAGTCTATGCCATTGGTGCGTGGTTGGTGATTGAAGAACAGATATTAGCGGGTTCACTGCTTGCAGCGTCCATCTTATTAGGTCGTATTTTGGCACCGATAGAGCAGGGAGCACAGCATTACACTAAGTGGCGTGATGCCAAACAAGGCTATCATGCCATTGCAGCCATGCTTGCAAGACCACAACAGGTAGAGCAGATCGATCTGCCATTACAGCAGATAGAGTTATCTCTGGATAACGTGAGTTTTTTCTCCTCCGTCACAGAAAAAGAGCTACTCAGTGGTGTGACATTTAGGCTCAAGCCCGGTCAATGTCTGGAGATCAAAGGCGCGGCAGGAGCAGGTAAGTCGATTCTGTTAGAGTTGGTGGCGAATTACCTATCACCAACACGTGGACAAGTGTGTATCAATGGTATTGATGTTGACAAGATTCAAAGTCAGAACCTAGCTGAAAATATCGGTTACCTACCGCAAGATATTGAGTTATTTGATGCTTCTATTGCCGATAACATTAGCGGTTTCGACCGCAGTCAACAACGTTCTGAAAGGTTAATTCTTGCTGGGAAGTTATCTGGCTCTCACGAATTTGTGGCGCGTTTACCGCAAAACTATATGACGTTATTAAAATCTGATGATGTGACCTTGTCACGCAGTGAGCTACAGCGGATCGGTATCGCACGCTGTTTCTATCATGCGCCTAAACTATTGATCTTAGATCAACCGACTACAGCTCTAGATAAAGTAGCCTCTGAACGCTTGCTCTCTTTAATTCAGCAAGCGAAAACGGAGGGTTCCACCATCATTTTCACCAGTGATTACAAACCATTGCAAGCTATTGCCGATTATGTGGTGGAATTGAAACACGGAACGGTAGCGAAAGCCTACCCCAACAAAGCGCAAGAGCAAGTTAGCAACGTTAAGTCAATCAATAAACCTAACTATCAAACCGTTAAGTATTAAGGTCAGTAGATGGAAATAGCGAACGAAATTCAATCAAAAAATCGACGACTCATCACACGTAGTCTGGTTATTATTGTGATCACTTTTGGCGGTTTTTTTGGCTGGAGTTGGTTTGCGACATTAGAATCGGCGGCAATCGCTCCGGGTATTGTGGTTGTTGAAAGTAAACGCAAGAGCATTGAGCACCTTGAGGGGGGAATTGTCGCTGCAGTGTATGTCAATGAGGGCGATGTTGTTAAACCGGGAGCGGCGTTAATAAAAATCGCCGATACGTCATCTGCGAGTCGACTCAAACAATCAAGACTGGCTTGGATGAGTAGGAAAATTGAATACATGCGTTTGCTGGCTGAACGCAAAGACGAACCTTCTTTTTCTCCAAAAATCGATCGGGAATTGACCAGAGGGATAGAACTAGAAGTTGAGACATTGGCAGCGAACCAGCAATCGTTGTTTTTAAGTCGCGCCAATATCCGCCAACAAGAGCATGCCATTATCAGTTCGCGCTTACTAAATGCACGTGACAGACAAAAGTTTGTTGCGCGCATGCTAAAGCAGAATGAGAACGCAAGACGTTATCTGTTGCAAGAAATCAATATGCACGCCACCTTGCTCCAAGACGGTTATACCTCAAAGATTAAACTGTTGGAGCTGAAACGATCCCGAGTGCTATTGGAGTCTGAAATTATTTCAGTGCAAGCGGATCTGGCTTCTTCTCAACAATCTGCAATTGAACTCGAACAACAACTCAATGCTATTAGCCAGCGCAACCGTTCAGAAATTGAAAATATGATTGCCGAGGTAAAAAACGACCTGATTATTGCGGAGGCTGACCTTAAACTCGCCATTGATACACAGCAGCGCTCTATTGTAACCAGCCCTGTGAATGGCATTGTAAAAAGCATTACCGTCAACGCCATTGGTGAGGTCGTTTCTCCCGGTGAAGTGATTATGGAAGTGGTGCCCGATCAAGATGGCTTGGTGGTGGAAGCGATTGTTGCTCCGGTGGATATTGATATGGTGCAATTAGGACAAAAAGCCTTGATACGCTTGTCGGCATTGAACTATAACAAGGTGCCGCCAGTTCATGGTGAGGTGATTTTTGTCGACGCAGATATCAATGAAAATGCCCAAGGTGAAAAGACCGGCTTTAAGGTTAAAGTGAAGCTTGATCCTGCGGATGTAGAAAATAGTGAGGATATACAGCTGTACCCCGGTATGCCAGCTGAGGTATACGTTCTGCTTGAGAAAAAACGTCCCCTTGATTTTTTATTGGATCCATTACGAACCAGTTTGCTAAGAGCGTTTAGAGAAAGCTAGTTACCCTAACAAGTTGTAACATTTCAGTTGGACATCTATAGTAACTTGATAACTGGAACACGGTTTTAAACCCAACTTAAGGGTGGTATCGTGTGTCACCTCTCATTTTTAAGCATAAAGTTACATATGGGCCGTTCGAAACAAAGTGCAATTTTCATTTTTATTATTGTTTCTCTTGCTGTATCAATCCTATCACTCATTAAAAGCTTTGGAACTAATCCGGCATTTATGCAATCGTTAGAGCTTTTTATGGGCAATGATACTATTCTTCATTTTGCCCTCGCTGGCAGTTTAGGTTTGTGTTCGGGCTGGTTGAGTCTATTGATGCAACGACCGATGTTTATTGCTGTGATTGCGGTCCTGATTGTCGATGAGGGATTACAGTATTGGATACCAACCCGTGACTTTTCTTTTTCTGATATGGGCGCTAATGTCTTTGGATGTTTGAGTGGTGTGCTTGTTGTCACTGCGCTACATAAATCCCTGTTACTGGTTAGAGAGCGTAGCAACGTTAAATAACTGAAAAAACCACCTATCCAAGCGTTGCTGTTGAACGGCAGAACCTGATAACGCGACCAGTCCCTGCTGTTTTGCTTGTGACCAGCTAATTTTCCCTGTCGCTAGTGCATCGAGTATATCAAGTTCGGTGATGACCATGAGATCGTTGGATGTCGGCAAAGTGTCTCTAGCGGTCACTCGGGATTGGTTCTGAACCTCGACCAAGCTGTAGTGACCTTTGATAGCCTCAAAAATGGTGAAGTTCAATTTCAGTGGCTCGGGGGTATTGAGGGCAGCACGAAAGGCAAAAAGTCGAAAATGATCGGGTTTATCTAGATTGCCGAAGCGATTTTGCTGTCTTGCATCAATCACATTAGAAAATACCATTAGCGATCCGGGTTCAGTGGTTAGGTTAAATCCGGTTGTTTGATGGAGACCACAAGCGTGGCTTAAAAAGGAAACCAAACTCATTAGCACCACTAAAGTACGTTTTATCACCATGTCGCTACCCCGTAGATTAAACAATAGAAAATAAAGGAACCCAAATGGGTTCCTTTTGGATTGCTGACGAATAGCATATTAACTACTTAGCGTACTATCAGCATCAACTCTTCTGGAGACAGGGGTTGGTCAAAATAACCCATAAACTGTCCGAAACCTTGAATATTACCGGTTGCAAACTTAAATTCACCTGTCTGCATCGTCTGACCGATCACTTGCTGAGCATTAGTACCAGCCAGCAAGATCTGGTTAAGTACCTGGCGAGTAGTGACGATTTCTACATCTGAAGAGGAGAGAGCTTGGTGGTGCAATTGAGCAATACCGTTACGAATCTCAATGGTGTATGACTCTTGAGTGTCGGTAAAACGGTAGGTCAGCGCCATATTGACATCCAGTGTTTTCTCGGCAATCAACGTAGAGGTCATCATATCGAAGATCTGAACACTCGGTAGTGCCGTCAATACATCGGCTGATGCGAAGCTAATAAGGTTTGAAAAATCTCTTGTGCCTTCGAGCTCAGCCGCTGCATTTAACGCCCAGTTACGCCAGTTGATGTTCACTTGCTCGGCCGCCCATGCTTTATAGGCTTGCGCTTTGAGGCTACGAGCTTCCATATCTTGTTTGTTAACCGTAATAGGGTAGCTTAAGATCTCGGCAGCGAAAGTATAGTTTGATGCCTGAATCGCCGCTTTTGCGGTTGAAATAATGTTATTTCGTCCACCCATGATTTCGACAAAGGCTTTGGCTCTTTGCTCGTAGGCCATTGGCTCGAGCTGCCATGGGTCCGCTTCAAAAAAACCGTTATAGCCCACATAGATCTGACGTACAGCATGAGCAACGGTGCCATAGTGCTCGCCGAGCCAAGGGTGGTGAGCAAGATGCTCTGGGAGTTTTACCACCTCTACTAATTCATCCGGAGTCATGCCTTTATTCATGTAACGAATGGTTTGGTCATGGGTAAATTGAATCGCGTCACGATAGGCGGTTAATACGTTGCTGACGGCAGCTTTGCCTTCAACAGGTCGTCCATGTGAGTTGATCATTACTTCCGTATCAAACTGGCGCATGATATCGATGCCCTTAAACCACATCGATGGGTCACGGAATTTAGTGCCGCGAATCGAATGAAGGTTCGGGAAGTTTTCGCCTTGCAGTACCTCTGCCGCATGCAGAATTTTCTGATTAGGTAAATAGACGACGATTTCATCTTTGGTTTCTGATGGCACATTGACAATTTGCATCTCAACGCCGGCAATGGTCGTATCTAAGCGGTCCTTAAACACAACATTTGGCTCGATGAACGAGATGTCGCCCTGCATAAATCGAGGACCTAAACCATCATTAACAGTACCGTGTTCACCCTCTTCAACGTGCTTAGCGCCAGTGTAGGAAGTACGGTGACCAAACAGAGTTCCAAGGTTTGAAGACCAGTTAGCCACTGCCGCCGTTAAGCCCTCTTGAGCAATGATCTGGATCTCTCCCGCGTTAACTTGTGCATCAGTAGCCCAAGCACGAACTCCAGAAATATGGTCGATATGGTTGTGAGAGTAAATGATCGCTTTTACTGGCTTTTGGGTAATTTGACGAAATTGCGCCTTAACTGCTTGAGCCATTTGCACCGATTCGCCGGGGTCAATGATGATAATACCGTCATCACCTTCAATCATTACCGGGGTATCGAGACCAAAACCGTAACCGAGATAGACATTATCATCGACCTGAATAATGGCTTGTTGCATCTTACGGCTGTGTTTGGTCAGAATCGGGTGCACGTGATCAGAGGCTTGAGTATAAGCTAATGATTGACCCGTTTGAGACAATACCTTGATACGCTCGCCTTTACCCCAGAAAAGGTTGGATTCATGTTCAAACAGTTGTTTGCTTTGATAGCGTGAATCAAGGTCGATATTTTGATATTGAGGCGCGGAACTGGTACGGAGTGGGTGACCAACCTGAGATGTGGCTTGCGTGGTTGGTGTTGCATGAGCAAACGATGCACTCAAGAGTGCGGTAGAGATGACACTAGCGAGTAGCATTTTATTGTAGCTATTTTTCATAAACACGACCTTAAAGGCAAATAAGCAATTGTGGTTCATGGTATGAAGCTGCCCCTTGATGATCGAGGCAGTAATACGATTTTAAACTATCGTAATAGCGATTGATTATAGAAAAATTAATTGGATTTATAATAAGTGGGAGCTAAGTCGCGGATTTTTAGCGGATCTCAGTGTGATTACCATCGAAGCGACATGAGTCTGATAGAACAATCTAACACTTGAAATGGTAGATTGTTCTATTGTTAGCAATCAACGACGGTTCATTTTTTACAGACAGATTACAAGAAACTGTAATTGACCTGTAAACCCACATAGTGCGCAGAGTTGTCATACTGACCGCTAATATTCACTAATCCTTGATAATCAATTTTTGGCGTATCCAAATCAATGTAGTCGTAATATCCACGAAGGGTCCATTGTGGATTAACGGTATAAGTGAAGCCTAGACCAAGGCGACGCGTCGACCCGACGGGTAGATCAATGTATTGATGTTGAGCGTCGTCTTGCGGAGACGTTTCGTAGCTGACGCCCGACTCTAATCGCCATTGTTTATTTAGCTGAAAATGAGTACCAATAGCAAAGGTCCAGATATCGTCGAAATTGCGGTCGACAATCTTGATTGGATTGCCGTTGACATCGATGGTCAGATCTTTCCAAGTTGAAAAATCATACCAAGTTACACTCCAAAGCATATCCCAGCGACGATCTACCTGATGAACTCCGCTCATTTGTAGGTGCTGCGGCATGGTAAATTTAAGCCCAACATCTAGGTTTAAATCGCCGTCACTCTGCTCTCCATGCCCTTCACCGTAGTGATCGATCTCAGATCGATACAGCATACCGATTCGATGTTTGTCATTAAACTTGTAGAACGCGCTAAGCGAATATCCCACAGTAAAGTCGTCAGCTTCTGCGTCGAGTACACTGCTGCCAATGTTGGCGATGGGATCCAGTGTGCCATTAGCGGTCAGGTACTCAAGGTTAACCGATGCTGCTATCGCGAGTTTTTGATTCACTTTGTAGGATATTGAAGGCATCAATTGTAAGGTCATAAATTCCACATCTTGCAATAAACGCGCGCCGGAAAAGTTATCGCCATAGTCGATACCGGTTCCCCCTTGGGAGGCGAAGGCTAAGCCTGCATGAAATTTGTCATTGATTGGAGTCACAAAGTACAGGCTAGCAATCGGTGCTGTGCTGCCAGCGTCAATGCGTCTGTCGACTTCTTGTTTGTCCGTGTAGTCGGTAAATTTAACGTCAGTCGCCAATGCGGCAAGGTTGGTGCTTAACTGCGTGGTCTCTAATTCAGACATCGCAGCAGGGTTGGTCCATGATGTAAGGGCACTTTCTGCGAGAGCTGCACTACCTGCGCCAGCAGTACTAGCATTTAAAGAGCCTAGCTCTGGTAGCATGTGACCAGCGGCAAAGACATTTGGGCTTGATAGCAGCAATGCGAGAAGAGGTTTTTTCATCCGTTCGACCTGTATTTGTAACATTTGGGAGCGTGGATGCTAATGTTCTGAGTTGGTAAGAAAAATAGTCTTTTGCTATTTTTATCTATCGCTATTACGATATAACTTGTGTGTTAATGGCTTAATTTGACGATATGAATAACGACATCCCCAATTTTAATTTGTTGGCAATCTTTGCCGCAGTGATGGAACAAGGCAGTTTTAGCCAAGCAGCGGAACATCTTAATACGAATCAGTCGACCATCAGTACCGCTTTGGCGCGCTTAAAGAAACAGGTAGGGCAGGAATTATTTGTTCGTAAAGGAAGAGGGGTCGTTCCAACTAGTTACTCGGAAAGTCTGTATGCTCAGATTCAGCAGCCTATTACGCAGCTTAACGACATCTTTCAAGGCTTGGGCGACTTTGATCCTGAACATAGCCAGCGTCAGTTTGTGATTACCGCACCAGAACATTTGCAATGGGTACTTCTTGATCAATTTGCTAAGCGAAAAAATCAAGGGATTGCATTAGAGGTCTATGATCAACCGGACAATGACGCTCAATTGTATGAAGAGTTGCTAACGCAAAAATATGACCTGATGATCGATATTATTCCGCCAGAGCATCCAGGCATTGTGAGCCAACCACTTTATCAAGGCGAGTTTGTTGTGGTATGCAGTCGCCAGCATCCACGCATTCAAGGAGAACTCACTGAACAACAATATATGGCAGAAAACCATGCGCTATTGGCAAGAAAACGAAATCATCTGCGTAGCTTAAATCTGTATACCAAGCTGGATCTTTCCAAGCGCAAAGCGGTTTACCATGGGCGCTCACTGTTTAACAATATGATGCTGTGTAGTCAATCGGACTGCTTGACCGCTGTTCCCACTTCTATGGCACTGCAATTTCAAGAGCGTTTGCAGTTACAAATTTTTTATCCGCCTTTTGAAGCAAAGCCGATTACGAATTACCTTATTTGGCTCAAGAAGTTTGATCATGATCCTGCGCATAAATGGTTAAGAAACGAGTTGATTACTCTATCGGGCAAGATTGATCATTTTATTCAGACTCAGTGGAAACACAATTAATGCTTGAGCTTAAATTGAATTTTAAAACAGTGTATAAGCCAGTTGAGTACCTGGAATAGCGCGGGTGTGCGTTCGGCTCTCAGAGATAAAATCGGCATCAAATTCATCAACATACCTTTGGATAAAATCAATTAATTCATTGCGGGCGGCTTGTTTGTGGATCCCCAAAGACCACATGCTACGAATATCATTATCAGAGCGTCTGACTAGCCACACTTTGTGGATATCAGCCACCATGGAACGAATACAGATTTCAGCGTCGGCATCCTGCCGGATATCAATGGCAATGTTCTGGTTGGGACTGCTTTGCGTTTTAGCAAATACGAAGTTAATTGGTAACAGATTAGGGTCGGAGGCGTAGATTGATTCTATGTTCGATTGGGCGACAATCGGAAACGAATAATCTTTATGCCATTGTTTGATGTGGATATGAGAATCGAGAAAAAGGGAAAATTCCACTTGTAGCCAAGTGTCCCAATCTTTTAGCACACGAGTATCAATGCGTTGTAGACGTTGTACAATATGGGGTTGACGAAAAAAGTGTACGAGCAATTCCTGCACAAAGTCTAAATCACGCTTCATATTTTCATTCCTTGAAAAAGCAGAGTGTCAACATTACGGTGTTTTGATCATTACGGTCTTTTAATAGAGATACTGTACCGCAAACAATCACTGTCACCCCAGTATCCTTAGTTTTTATATGTCTAATATTTGCTTTCAATCACGTTATAGCGTTAGGCAATTAATGACATTCTAGGATGATATATCCAAGTTACCTCTCATTTTGAGGTAACTTGGATATAACTGAGGAACAAGTCAGTGACAACAAAATAAAAGCAGAGCAAAGAGTTCGCTCTGCTTTGCTATGAATTGTGGAAATTAACTAGCATGAACCAGTTGGGCAGTTTTACGGTTTTTTGCCAGCAGTATAAGCAGAATGACCAGTCCGACGATATTAATAAGCAGCGAGCCAGTCAGTACACTCAGTGCCACAGCCATTAAGATGATTCGCTCGATAGGGTTCAGCCGCGCGAATAAAAACCCTTCAATAGCGCCAGCAAAGGCGATAATTAACACAATGGTCTCCACTATTGCTAACGCAAATTCCAATGGTTGCTCGCCCGTCCAGATTAATCCGGAGAAAATCATCATAGCGGGGATCAAGAAGAAACCTTGCGCCAATTTGAAAGCCTGCACCGCCGCGCGCATTGGCGAACATTTTGCTATCCCTGCACCAGCAAATGCCGCAAGGGCGATGGGCGGGGTAACATTGGACGTTTGCGACAACCAAAAAACCACGAGATGAGCAGCAAGCAGTGAAACCCCAAAGTCGAGTAGGGTGGGAACCGCCATGATCGACAACACAATATACGCTGCGGTAACCGGTAATCCCATTCCTAATACAATGGCGGCGATGGCGATGAGGATCAGAACCATAAATAGTTGTCCACCCGACAGTGCAATTAAGAACTGAGTGAACTGCAAACCGATTCCGGTTTGTCCGACGACACCGACAACGATACCAGCGGTGGCACAAGCGATTGATATGGGGAGAGCGAGCAGCGCTCCTTGCTTTAGCCCTTCAAAAAACTGACCCAGTGAGATTCGACTGTGTGGTCTGAGTAATGAAGCCACAATAATCGCTGCACATCCGGCAATACCCACCAGCACTGGGGAATAACTCATCAGCAATAGTGTGGTGATCATCACTAAAGGCACCAGATAGTGCCAACCTTTATGCATTACCGATTTTAAGCTCTCAATGCTATCGAGCCCTTTGAGTCCGAGTTTGCAGGCCATAATATGGACATAAAGTAGTGTGCAGGCGAAATACAAGATGGCGGGTGCAATCGACACTAACAAGATCTCGCTATAGGCAATGCCAGTAAATTGTGCCATTACAAAAGCACCAGCTCCCATCACAGGAGGCATAATTTGTCCTCCGGTTGATGCAGCCGCTTCGATTCCTGCGGCTTGCTCGGACTTATAACCGAGCTTTTTCATCATCGGAATAGTCAGTGACCCCGTGGTTACTGTGTTGGCAATGGCTGAGCCAGAAATGGAGCCCAATGCAGCCGACGCAACGACGCTCGCTTTGGCCGGTCCACCACGGTATTTGCCCGCAACAGCAAAGGCGCCATCAATGAAGAAATTACCTGCTCCCGTGACTTGTAGAAAGGCACCAAATAAAACAAAAATAAACACCACCCCGGCTGCAATGGCAAGCGGTGCGCCATAGACTCCGTTGGTGGAAAAGATATGAAATCGAATGATCTCCTGTAGCGAGAATCCGTTACTGGCAACTTGGCTCGGCAGCAGGTTTCCAAACATGGCATAGAGCAGGAAAATGACCGCAATGGCGACCATGACCATGCCGACAGTCCGACGGGTGGCTTCAAGCAGCAACACGATGGTAATACAACCGGCAAGTTGGTCAACTTGGTTGATGCCTTCGATCAGAAACATAATGTCGTCATAATCGAATGACGCGATACGCCAAGTTGCCCAAATGGCAGCGATACAGAAACCAAGGTCGATTAACCTTGATGCGATACCTTGCCAACCTTGTTGATTGCCCCATAAAGGGTGAGTGACAAACACCAAGCACATCACCCAACTTAAATGTATTGGACGGAATACTGGGGCAGAGATTTGGGCGCTGATTCCCTGATAGATTTGAAAGATGGATAGGCAGATGGCCGCGAGTGCAGCCATCTTGACTAAAACATCAGACAACGTATACCACTTGTTTGCTGTCATTTTAGCCTACCTTTATTGATGTTCTTTTAGGTATTTCATTGCCCCTGGGTGAAGTGGTACTCCACTGAGTTTCTGCATATTGTCGAGGGTGGTATAACTCGTTGCCTTAATGTTTTGGCGAACGGTGTCAATGTTTTCAAACATGGTTTTAGTCATTGAATAAACCAAGTCTTCGTCGGCGTTTTTGTTGACAAGCAGTACGTTCCAAACCGCTGCGGTGGTAAAGGCAGGAACATTGCGATAGCTGTCGGCTGGGATCTCGATGGATTGATGAGACGGCATCGCTTTGGAGATGGCGGCAAGCTGCTCGGGTGTAAATGAAAGCATACGAATATCACGGGTGAGTGCTAACTCGGTCACGGCGCCAACGCCTAAGCTTCCGACGATAACACCAGCGTCGATCTGTCCGTTGGCGAGCGCATTGGTCGTCGCGGTATAGTTGAGGCTTTGTGCTTTTAAGTCATCTTCTTTGATACCGAGAGCATCAAGAATGGCGATGGCGCTATTGCGCGTACCAGAGCCCGGCGCACCCAGCGATACGCGTTTTCCTTTGAGGTCGGTGACACTTTGAATATCAGAGTCGGCAGGCACCATAAAGTGGACCACGTTGGGATAGAGTGCAGTGACCACAGCAACGTCCATTTTCGCAGGGAAAGGTTTTGTCCCTTGGTAAGCCTTGAGTACTACACTGCCCATAGCAATGCCCGCAAGCTGTTTGTTTTGCGCCACTTTAATGCTGTTTTCAACCGAACCCGCCGTGACTTCGGCACGCATGGTAAAGTCTGGAATTTGTTCTCCCCAAAGTTTAGCAAGTGTGCCACCCAATGGGTAATAGGTACCACTTTGGCTGCCCGTTCCTATGGTGTAGTTGTCTGCGTAAGCGGTCAGAGATACGCCTAGAGCCAGGATCACTGTGCTGATCCGAACTGCCATATTTCTCATCATTAGAACTCCTTGTTATTGTGTCGAAAAATGTAGGGTACATTTTCGGTATCGCTTTTATTTCGATATAGCTTCTAAAGTGTGGAATAAAAAGCAAAAAGTGCTTAAAAATTAGTCATTTTATATGATTGAAATGTGGGCTGGTTTGCAATTTTTACTGGAATGAGAAGTTGAGATTAAGGCAGGGGGAATGATAATGGTGCTAGGTGCTAGGTGCTAGGTGCTAGGTGCTAGGTGCTAGGTGCTAGGTGCTAGGTGCTAGGTGCTAGGTGCTAGGTGCTAGGTGCTAGGTGCTAGGTGCTAGGTGCTAGGTGCTAGGTGTGATATGACCCCGTAGATGAGTACGGGGTCTGTTGGTTGTGGTGTTAGGTGGTTTGTTTTTCGGTGATGAGTGCGTTGTAGCGTGCTAGTCCGGCTTCTAGGTCGGCGATGAGATCGTCGATATCTTCTAGACCAATATGCAGACGAATCAGTGTACCGGTGAAGTTCGGGTTTGCTACGGTGCGTAGAGACTCAAAACTTTTTGGTTCATTGGCGAGAATAAGGCTTTCAAATCCACCCCAAGAATAGCCCATCGAGAAGTGACGCATACCATCAAGTAGTGCGGTGGTTGCTCTCGGGTAACTGGTTTTGAGTACAAATGAGAAGAGACCGTTTCCGCCCGTAAAGTCGCGCGCAAAATATTCATGTCCAGGGCAGGTTTCTAATGCGGGGTGGCGCACATGATCCACCTCTGGGCGAGTTGCAAGCCACTGAGCGACTTTTAGGCTGTTCTGTGCGTGTTGTTTTAGACGCACATCTAACGTTCTGATCCCGCGCAGACCCAAATAGGCATCGTCTGGCGAGACGCACTGCCCCATAAGGTAACTCTGCTCTCTGAGTTGATCCCAGTATTTCTCCGATGCGACTGCGGTACCAAGCATGACGTCCGAGTGACCCACAATATATTTTGTTGCCGCTTGAATTGATATATCAACGCCATGTTCAAAAGGCGAGAAATTCACACCAGCCCCCCAAGTATTGTCGAGCATGACGATTACATCGTGTTGATGTGCGATGCTCGCCATACCGGGGACATCTTGCACTTCCATCGTGATAGAGCCAGGGGATTCTAAGAATAGGATCTTAGTGTTGGGGCGAATAAGCTCACTAATGCCCGCGCCAATCATAGGGTCAAAGTAGGTAGTTTCAATGCCCATTTTCTTCATGATGGTGTCACAAAAATCACGCGTCGGCTCGTAGCAGGTATCGACCATCAGGATGTGATCGCCCGTCTCAACAAAGGACAAGATGGCGTTAGAAATCGCCGCGGTGCCGCAAGGATAGAGGGCACAACCAGCGCCACCCTCGATCTGTGTCATCGCATCTTGTAAGGCGAAATGGGTATTAGTGCCTCGGCGACCATAAAATAGCGTCTTGTTTTGACGATTAACCGTGGCTTTGTGTTTTTCTGCAACGGTTTCAAATACGATGGTTGAGGCGCGCTGTACAGGCGGGTTGACGACACCATTGGTCCATTTTTTATCGCGACCAGCGGTAATGAATTGGGTTTTTTTATTTTCTGACATTTTCTATCCCTGAACGACATCTTAAGAGTGTGGTTGAGGGCCACACTCAAGCTAGGTTTGATTCTATCCATCACTAAAACATGATGCTAAAAGGGTTGCAAGTAAATCTCGCGCAACCGCTCGTCATAGGGGTACGGAGGTCAGAGCAGCGGATTAAACAGATAGAACACACGCTCGAAGAATCGGTGATAAAGACTTCTCTTCTCCCACTGGTTGTGGCTAAGCAGTTCAGACTGCTCGATATACTCGGTCTGTAATTGATACATTTGATAGGTGAAACTGGGATCTTCCACCGCAAGGGTCACTTCAAAGTTGAGCCATAGGCTGCGCATGTCCATATTGACGGTACCGACTAAGCAAAACAGATTATCGATCACAACGGATTTTGTGTGTAGCAAGCCGCCATCAAACTCGTAGATATTGACACCACATGAAAGCAGATCGGAATAGAAAGCTCGAGAAGCCCATTGCACCATCAAAGAGTCATTGTGTTTTGGGATGATTAAGTCCACTTTGACGCCGCGCTGAGCGGTGGTTTTAATGGTATCGAGTAGGTCGGCACTGGGCACAAAGTAGGGCGTGGTTATGCGAACCGACTGCTCTGCTTGATGCATGGCTAACTTTAACACCTGACCAATCAGTTGATCTGGCATACCGGGTCCAGAAGGAACGACTTGAATAGGTTTGGAGTCATCGGGAATGTTGATATCGCATTCAGGTAATGCGGGCAATTGTCGATCTCCAGTCTCGACTTCCCAATCCCAACCATGGATTGCGGAAAGCACATTAACGGTGGGTCCTTCCACACGCACCATGATATCAATCCATTGACCCACACCAGAGTTTTGCTTGAAGTAAGCAGGGTCGACCATATTCATTGAGCCGGTGTAGGCAACTTCATCATCAATAACGACGATTTTTCGGTGTTGGCGCAGATCGAGTCGGCGTAAGAATAAACGCCAAGGTGACACTTCCAACCCTTCGACCAACTCGATACCCGCATCACGCATCATCTTAGCCCAGTGACTGCGGAAAAAAGTCACGCTGCCAGCGGAGTCCAATAGCACCTTAACCTGCACGTCTCGTTTGCGGGCTTGAATCAGTGCCGCTGCAACCGAGTCTGCCAACCCGCCGGGGTGCCAGATATAAAACACCATGCGAATGCTGTGCTTCGCCTGCTTAATATCATTGATCACGGATAACAAGCTTTCTTGAGGCGTGGTGTGGAGCTGCAACTCATTGCCAACCAAGGCGGGAATCCCCATACGGTTGTTACACAGTCTATCGATCTTTGAAATATGGGTTCCAAGTCCATCACGTTTATGAGCATTGCAATTGTTGAGCAGGTAGAACCATTCACCAAAAGGGTTGAACATCATTTTGGCGCGTTCGGCACGTTTGCGACCGAGGTTAAGCTCGCCAAATAAGAAGTAACACACCACACCAACAATAGGAATGATATAAATCACCATTAACCACGCCAGTGAAACGCTGACGGCGCGGCGCTTGAGTACAACTCGGAAAGTAACACCAGCGACCAATAGCCAGTAGAGTCCAATCATAGCAAGGGTAAAAAAGTGGTAGACCTTGTCCATTCAACCTCAAATAAATAGTCACGAGCGCGTTGGTATTGTGCAGGCTTTAGCCGTTGACGCTCCAATCTATCGCTTTATTAATGTTCTTGGCACTAAAGTGAATTGAGCCAAAGTGAATCGCGCTGAACCTCGCATCTTGAGGTTACTTGGTTATATAGGGTTTATTTTAAACCGACAATATCAATTGTTGCAGCAAAAAGCTGATAGTGAAGGGTGTTTTGTGTATTATCCAAAACAATTTTACTCTTTAGCCTGTATTTATGTTCACAATACATTTTGAAAATGACCAGTTTGTTGTTATTGACAAACAGCCCAACGTTAGCGTTCATAAAGATGAGGGTGAGACGATGCTCGTCGCAGAGGTGGCACGCTCACTTGGATTGTCGCAACTGTTTTTGGTTCATCGACTAGACAAAATGACCTCAGGTTTATTGATTTTGGCTAAGTCGAGTGAGGTCGCCCGCGAATTCGCTGAGCTATTTGCCGAGCGAAAAATGGACAAATATTATCTTGCTTTGGCGGATAAAAAGCCGAAAAAAAAGCAGGGCACCATCAAGGGGGATATGGAACGTTCAAGACGTTCTGCGTGGAAACTGACGCCAACAATGAAAAACCCTGCCATAACGCAGTTTGTTTCTCAAGCGACGCAACCCGGCGTTCGTCTGTTTTTATGTCGCCCTCTATCAGGCAAAACCCATCAAATTCGTGTGGCGTTAAAGTCGGTGGGTTCAGCTATCATTGGTGACCCTATTTATCACAGCACGAGCCAATCAGATAGAGGTTATCTGCACGCTTTTGCACTGCGTTTCCGTTTAGGCGATAAAGAATATCAGTTTGTCTCTGATCCAAGAGCGAAGTCCGAAATGGGGCAAGCGTGGAATCAAATGGAAACCTCATCTGCGATTGAACAATGGTCTAAGCCTTGGGAGTTATCATGGCCGAAGAAGTAAACACAATGGATATGAATGCACTGCCTACTTTTTTTACTCAGGTAACCCGCCAATTAGCGTTAGTGGAGGGTGAAATTCGTAGATTGTTTCACGGTAGGGGAAAGTGTTGGCCCGGTTTGGAGCAACTGACTTGTGATTGGGTCGATCGACAGTTGATAGTGAATGTGTTTAAAGAGGTCGATGACGCCTTTTTGCAGCAACTCGCCAGCGGGTTACTTGCCATTACACAAAGCGAGCTGTGGTTGGAGAAACAAGGCAAAGCGGTGGCAATTCAACATCGTTACGCTCAAGGTGCGCCAACGGAAGTGGTCTTTGGCGAGTTTGAACATCGTCCCGTGGTGACGGAACTAGGCTGCCAATATCAACTCGATATCGGTCGCAATCAAAACTTTGGTCTGTTCCTTGATATGCGCTTGGGTAGAGAGTGGGTAAAGCAACAGGCGAAAGGTAAGCGAATCTTAAATCTGTTTGCGTATACTTGCGGTTTTTCTGTTGCTGCCATTGAGGGCGGAGCCGAGCACGTGGTGAATGTTGATATGGCAAGATCATCCTTAAATAAGGGGCGCGATAACCATAGGCTCAACGGTCATGATCTTTCGCAAGTGACGTTTCTTGCCCATGATATCTTTAAGTCTTGGGGTAAAATTAAGAAATATGGTCCGTATGACATGGTGATCATCGATCCCCCTTCTTTTCAGAAAGGCAGCTTCGCGTTAACCAAAGACTATAAGAAAATTTTAAGACGTTTAGATGAGTTGATGGCTGCTGGTGGCGATGTTATGGCTTGTGTCAACTCTCCAGCAGTGACCTCAGAGTTTTTGATTGAGAGCATGCAACAGGAAGCGCCACAACTGACGTTTGTTCGTCGTTTAGAGAATCCAGCGGAATTTAACGATGTGGATAGCGAGGCAGCATTAAAAGTGATGCTGTTTTCGTAGTGTGTGTTTTTGTGGTGCAGGTTTTCATGACTGCGGAATAAAAAGCGATGACTGCCAATGAATAGGGCAGTCATCGCCTAGCGAGACTGAGAGATTAATTAACCCAATCTTTGAGTTCAAACGTCAAGGTATGAGCTGCTCCTTTGAGCTCAAGTCCTTGCTTAGTGACCGTGATGTCACTCCAGTCTGATAGGGTTTGTGACATGGCTTGTTCGACATCCATATTTGCATCCAAACACATCTTCATCGTCATACCCATTTTCTCGATTCGGAATTTACCTTTTTCGAGCTCACCTTGACCAAAGAAGTTATTACAGCCGGCGTTACCGTTGGCCATCATCTTTTCGCCAATCTCAAGGCGAGGTGCTTGTTCTTTATTCTTTAGTTGAATCGCTTCACCATCAATCTTCACTAAATTCCAGTTGTGGTGCTGTAGATCTTGAGCAGTAACCGTCGCGTTTGACGCTTTATTATCGCTTTGGCTGCAAGCCGCGAGTAATACTGATGCAACAACAGGGACAAGGTACTTTTTGGATAAAATCTTCATGTTTTTGGCTCCGACTTATAAGATTTTCGCGAATTATAGGCAATAAAACACTGTTTTTTGTCAAGGTTAGGTTATCTTTATTATAGGTGACTATTTTAAGCAAGGAGCGAGCGATTAATTATGGAGCAGTTAGAGTTTTTTTCCGTCCCAAGCCCTTGCATTGGGGTTTGCAGTGTTGATGACCGAGGTTATTGCCAAGGTTGTATGCGCAAACGTGAAGAACGTTTTAATTGGCTCTCATTCACTCCAGCTCAACAAAGACACATAATAAAACTGTGCCGCCAGAGATATAGACGAAAAATGGCAGCAAAAAAAGCAGAGACTAATAAAGAAACGATTCCGGTCAACACACCTCAACAAGCGTTGTTTTAATAGGCGACTCAATAGCATAGGATTGCTCTAGGGTGAATAAAACAACAGTGTGATCCTCGACAAATAATGTGACCTCGGTTCAAATTTCTTCTGGTAAACTGGATGAGATTCCGTTTATTATAGAGCGGTTATTGCTCACATTTGTCACCCTAGGAATTTCATGCAGATACTGATTTGTGATGATTCTAAAGTCGCCCGCAGAAGTATGGCGCGATGCATTTCTGAATCATTCTCCGGAGAGATATTATTTGCCGAACACGGCATCGAAGCACTTTCCGTCTTGGAAAGCACATCGATAGATATTCTATTTCTGGATCTCACCATGCCCGAAATGGATGGCTTTGAAGTTCTAGCTGAAGTCAAAAAGCGTGGCATTAAGACCCAGATCGTGGTGGTTTCAGGCGATATTCAAGCGATCGCCCAGCAGAGATGCTACGACTTAGGGGCATACGCGTTTGTTGAGAAGCCCCTTAAACAAGAGGTTGCTAAACCTCTGTTCCATGATCTTGGTATCCCTTACTATCTTGAAGATGAAGCGCCCAAAGAAATGCCAACGGCAGGTACGCTGTTTGAACGTTTTCAAGAGGTATCCAATGTGGCACTGGGTGTTGGTGCCGCAACGATTGCAGAGCAATTAAAAGAGTTTATTGTTTTGCCTGTCCCTCAAGTCGGCGATTTGTCATTTGGTGAATTGACCATGATGATTCTGGATACGGTATCGCGTCCAGACAGTTGTGCCGTAGCGCAACGATTTGTCGGGGGTGGCTTACATGGTGAAGCTTTGGTGTGCATTGAGGGAAATGCCATACAGCAAGTCGGTGAGCGTTTAGGTTATGCGCCCGGCGCTATCTCTAACGATGAAGTCGTGGTTAACCTTGTCAACGTCTTGGTTTCTTCATTCTTAGTCTCACTGTCAGAGCAAATTGGCTTAGATTTTTCACTACGCGAACCGCTGCGTATTGAAAACTTTAATCCTAATGATTCAATGCTGAGCGAAAACGAACATATTTTTACCGTAGAATATACCTACAACGCAGAAAGTATCGACCTAGATTGTTCCGTACTGTTTATGTTTGACCAAACTTCGGTTGCGATTATTGAAGGTCAGTTGGAGATGTTGCAATGAGTACAATGACACTCGACTTATCGGACTTTCACTGGACAATGCAGCTTATCGATACACTGGACGCGGGTCTGGTGGTAATTGATAAAGATTATAAAGTCTGTGCATGGAACAGTTTCATGCAGAATTACAGTGGCATTAACGCTGAAAATATTATGGGACAGTGTCTGTTTGCCAGCTACCCGAATCTGCCAGAAGAGTGGTTGAAAGCCAAACTGGCTTCAACGGAAAAACTGAAAACGCGTGGTTTCTCTAACTGGGAAGACAGACCGGTTATCTTTGAGTTTAAAAACTTCTCGCCAGTTTCTCAGGGCTTGCTCACCATGTACCAAAATATGGTGATCACCCCACTAAAATCACCGACGGGAATCGTGACGCATTTTGCGATCATGCTGCAAGATGTTTCAGAAATCGCCAAGAGCAAACTGCACCTTAAGCAATCGAACGAAAAATTGACCGAAATAGGTCGCCGTGATGGTTTGACTCAGCTATTTAACCGCGCTTACTGGGAATCTCGTCTGTTTGATGAATATGTGCAACTGTCCACAACAGGCGGTCGCTCAACGCTGGTAATGTTTGATATTGACCACTTTAAACGTGTTAATGATGGTCATGGTCACGCGGTGGGTGATCAGGTGATCAAAGACACCGCTCGCTTGTTGATGAAAACTGCGCGCGAAACCGACTTCTGTGGTCGATATGGTGGTGAAGAGTTCGCCGTGTTACTGGCTAATACCACCATCGACCAAGCGCACTATTTTGCTGAGCGTTTAAGAAAGCGCATTGCGGGCTTAGAAATCGAAGCGAATGGTTCGACCATCAAATTTACTATTAGTGTTGGCTTGTCTGAATTTGACCCAGAAGATGCAAACCATGTTGATTGGTTAAAGCGTGTCGACAAAGCCTTATATCAATCCAAAGACAATGGACGAAATCAAACGACCGTGGCCTAGATTGAAATATGCTTAAATAGATACTCGGACAAATCATTTTGAGACAAAAAAGGCAAGGTATGTATGTACCTTGCCTTTTTTTGTGCTTCACCGTTGTGAATAAAACGCCGTGATTAAATCAGCAGGAATGATTAGCGGTGTCCTGCGGTTAAATGGCGGCGAGTCTTGGATTATCCAACAGGTTTTGCCACTGCTGTTTCTTTTCCGTTAAGTAGAGGTCTAATTGCTCAAGACGTACTTTCACTAGGGCCTGCTCATACTTTTCTTTCACGCTGGAGCAGGCACTGGCAATCATAGATTGCTTTAATGTTTCGTATTCTTGCAGCTTTTCCAGTAACTGTTGTAACTCACTTTCGAAAGTAGCCAGAATCTTTTCAGGATTGGGCAGCGCAATAATATTAGTTTTCGCTTGTTGGAACTGTTGAGTCAGCTTAGCCTTTTCGATCTTGAAGTTGCTCACGGTACGCAAATTCTGAGCGAGTCCCAACCAAGACGCGGATTTGATCAACCACTTTGTCGGGTCAAACTGCCACCAGCGAATGCCATTGCGATAGTCGCTTTCGAATAGGTGGTGGTAATTGTGGTAGCCCTCACCAAAGGTCAGCAAGGCTAACAAATGATTGTCTCTAGCCGTGTTCTTGGTGGTATACGGTTGAGAACCCCACACATGAGCCAATGAGTTAATAAAGAAAGTCGTGTGATGACTCAGAACCAGTCGTAACGCGCCGACCATCAACATAAAGCCAATGATGTCGCCATAAATAACACCAAGAAGAAACGGAATACCCAAGTTGGTCGCCAGTGCCAAGGCGACATAGTGCTTGTGCTGCCACATAACGATTGGGTCGCGCTGTAAATCACGACAGTGACGATAATCAGAATAGCTCTCGCCTTGATACTCTCTCAGCATCCAGCCGATATGAGAAAACCAAAAACCGCGTTTGGCTGAATAAGGATCTTTGTCATTGTCATCGACATACTTGTGGTGACGGCGATGGTCGGAAGACCAATGCAAGACGCTGTTTTGTAGTGCAAAAGCACCGCCAATGGCAAAGATGGCTCTTAAAAAGAAGTGAGCTTGATAGCTCTTGTGTGACCACAAACGATGGTATCCGGCGGTGATCGATAAACCACAGAAGCTAAAGCAGATAATTAACCAAATCCAATGCGGCGCAGAATAGCCAGAGTGGAATCCATACAGGATCACTCCTGCGGTCGCGAGTACAAAAGTGCCAACAAACAGAGCAAGATTAGCCCAAAGTATCGGCGGCTTGGATTGAGTTTGCATAACAAATTCCTTTTAGCTTACAGATGTTCGCTAGAATATCAGCGTACAGTTGTAAGTCAAACATTGGTGACCAGCTTATAAACACTTTGTGACAATTAAACCAAAAAGTGACCAGTTAGCGCTGGGATTGGCATAAATAACAAATAACGCTTGCGACCACGCAAACGTTTTACTACTATCTGGACAAAAGTTTAATCGACTGGATTTATGTCTAAATGACTGAGCGTGAACAACAGATTTTACAACTGATTAAGCAAGACCCTTTGATTGCACAGAACGATCTGGCAGAGAAGTTAGGGTTAAGTCGAAGCGCCGTCGCAAGCCATATCATGAACTTGACTCGCAAGGGCTATATTCAAGGTAAAGGTTATGTGATTGCACCGGAGCGATTTGCGGCGGTCGTGGGTGGCGCAAATATGGATTTATGTGGTCGTTCATTGCAAAGCTTGCAAGTGGGCGATTCGAACCCCGGTATATTAACTTCCGGTCCTGGTGGTGTGGCTCGTAACATTGCCGATAACTTGGGGCGCATGGGCAGTAACGTTCAGTTTATTGGTGCGGTGGGCGATGACACATGGGGACTCAATTTGCTTGATTCCTGTCGAGATGTCGGTGTTAACGTTGACCACTGTTTTGTGATGCCAAATCGCACCACAAGCACCTATCTGTCGATTCATGATGCCGACGGAGAAATGCAGTTAGCGCTGAATGATATGGCACTTATTGATGAGTTGGACCAGTCTAAGTTAGCGAAACGTGCACAGGTATTTAATCGAGCTGGGGTGATCGTTTTAGATGCCAACCTACCGGAATCTGCGTTGGAATATCTGTTTCATGCCCATAGTGACAAAGCGATATTTGTTGACCCGGTATCCGGTCTGAAAGCACATAAAATTAAGCCTTATCTTGCTCATATACATACCCTTAAACCGAATCTTGCTGAAGCTGAGTTTTTATCAGGTATCACCATTGATGCAGACGACAAACTGGATCAAGTCGCCAACGCTTTGCATGAACAAGGGGTTAAGCAACTTCTTATTAGCTTAGGTGCCAAAGGCGCTTATTCCAGTGTTGAGGGGCAAGGGCGATTCATTCCTGCACCAAGAACGCAGGTGACCAATGTGACCGGAGCAGGCGATGCATTGATGGCGGGGCTTGTACACGGCTTTTTAAATCATTGGAATTGGGACCAAAGTGTTGAGTTTGCCCTTGCTGCGGCAAGACTGACACTGAGTGCCAGCACAACTATTAATTCTATTATGTCAGAACAAGCGGTGTTTCGCTTGATAGAGGAATCCTCATGTTAGAAAACTACCTAGATATCCTGCCTGAAGTGGCAGACGCGTTAGCAAATAACCAACCTGTCGTGGCGCTTGAGTCGACGATCATTTCTCATGGTATGCCTTATCCTCGAAATGTTGAAACTGCTCTGATAGTCGAACAAACGATTCGTGAATCCGGTGCTGTACCTGCGACGATTGCGATTATTGAAGGTCGATTGAAAGTCGGTCTAAGTCATGATCAAATTGAATATCTAGGCAAAGCGGGTCGCAAAGTGACGAAAGTAAGCCGCCGTGATATTCCATTCTTGGTTGCGGGTAAGCGAGATGGCGCGACGACGGTTGCAGCGACGATGATTCTTGCTCAAATGGCAGGTATCAAGGTCTTTGCAACGGGCGGTATCGGTGGTGTTCACCGTGGTGCGCAAGAGACATTTGATATTTCAGCGGACCTTCAAGAGCTTGCAAATACCGACGTTGCAGTGGTGTGTGCGGGGGCGAAATCGATTCTTGATTTGGCACTGACTCGTGAATACCTAGAAACTCAAGGTGTTCCTGTGATCGGCTATCAAACCGATACGCTGCCAGCGTTCTACACTCGTGAGAGCGAACACAGCATTGATTATCGTTTAGACAGCGCTGAAGATATTGCACTGGCGCTAAAAGCGAAATGGGAAATGGGGCTAAACGGTGGCGCTGTGATTGCTAACCCAATCCCTGAAGCCTATGCCATGCCAGTTGAAACGATCACACAGGTGATTGAACAAGCATTAGCGGAAGCAGAAGAGCAAGGCATTGCAGGTAAAGAATCGACGCCATTCTTGTTGGCTCGCGTGTGCGAATTGACTGGTGGTAACAGCTTAGACTCAAATATTCAGTTAGTGCTGAACAACGCTCGCCTTGGTGCAGCGATTGCCAAATCATACTGTGAGATCTAATCACAGTCTGATTTATTGATATTAGCGCTCGTCAGTGGACGGGCGCTTTTTCGTTTATGCTTTTGCTTTCGCTCTAGTTTAAGCTTTCGCTTTAGTTTATCGCTGCCTTTTAAAGGGCACCTCAGCACCTAGCCCTGCGAATAAAAATACGGCACAATAGCGCCACACCAATGTTGCCAAAGAAATTAAAATGAAATTCCAAGCTGCCATCTTTGATATGGATGGTCTCCTTCTCGATACTGAAAACGTCTGTAAGCAGGTGTTTGCTCAATCTTGCGCCAATCTTCAAGTGCCGTTTCTCGAACAAGAGTACTTGTCGATTATTGGTTGCAACTCGAAAACGATCAACGCCCAGTTAACGCAAGCGTATCAAGGCATTATTGATTATTCGCTGTTAAATCAAGAGTGGCGAAACAACTATGATGATGTAGTACTTAATCGTGCCATACCCAAAAAGCATGGTGTAATTGAATTACTTGAATGGTTGAAACATCAAGGGATCCCGATGGCCGTGGCGACGTCTACACAGCGCAATGTTGCAGAGGTGAAGCTAAAGTTGGCTGGCTTAGCTGACTACTTTTCTGCTTTAGCGACAGGTTGTGAGGTGAAAGCGGGCAAGCCTGCACCAGAGATCTATCAATTGGCGGCTCAGCGTCTTGGCGTTGATGCACATTCGTGTATTGCGTTTGAAGATTCAAACAACGGCGTAAAGTCGGCGGTGTCTGCGGGAATGACGACCTATCAAATCCCCGATCTAGTCACACCTTGCGCTGAGGTGTTAGCGTTGGGAAGTCAGCTAAGAACATCACTGTTTGATGTTTACCAAGAACTGAGCCTACAAAGTAAAAGCGAATTGATGATATACCCAAGCAACCTCTGAATCCTAGCTCTTGAGAACATTTGGCTGGATATCATCAATAGAGATGTAGCTATAGATAAGTAAAGTAGCTATAGATAGATAAAGTAGCTATAGGTAGATACAAAAGGAAAGGGGTTAAGTACTGGTACTTAACCCCTTTCTTATTTAGGTCAAATCAGAGTTATGCGTATTCGCCTTCACTTTGATTGCTCGCTTGAGTGTATTCAGCTTGCTCGATACCTAGTAGGTCTGCGATGCCTTTCGCGTATGCAGGATCCGCTTGATAACAGTGTTTCAGGTGACGCAGTTGAATCTCTTTTGGCACACCGTCAAGGTTGCGAGCTGTGTTACCAAACAGTAGCGCCTGCTTCTCTGGTGTCATAAGACGGAACAGCTCACCTGGTTGAGTGAAGTAATCATCATCTTCTCTATGATTCCAATGATCAGCTGCACCCTCAAGGCTTAGCGGCGGCTCAGAAAAGTCTGGTTGCTCTGCCCATTCACCTTGGTCGTTAGGCTCGTAACCCAATGTGCTGCCGTAGTTACCATCAACGCGCATTGCGCCATCACGGTGATAACTATGAACTGGGCAACGAGGCGCATTGACTGGGATGCTGTGGTGGTTCACACCTAAGCGGTAGCGTTGAGCATCGCCGTAAGAGAATAGGCGACCTTGTAGCATTTTATCTGGTGAGAAACTGATACCCGGAACCACGCTTGCTGGGTTAAATGCAGATTGCTCGACTTCAGCAAAGAAGTTTTCTGGGTTGCGGTTCAGCTCAAGAATACCGACATCAAGAAGTGGGTAGTCTGTGTGTGGCCAAACTTTGGTTAGGTCGAATGGGTTGTACGGCACTTTTGAAGCGTCAGCTTCAGGCATAATTTGCACCTGCATTAACCATTTAGGGAAATCTTGGTTGTCGATGCTTTCTAACAGATCACGGTGGTGACTTTCACGATCTTTACCCACCAAGGCTTCCGCTTCTTGGTCAGTCAGGTTTTGAATACCTTGCTGAGATTTGAAATGGAATTTAACCCAGTAGCGCTCATTGTCAGCGTTGATAAAGCTGAACGTATGGCTACCATAGCCATGCATGTGACGGTAAGTCGCAGGAATACCACGGTCACTCATTACAATGGTAATCTGGTGCAGAGCTTCTGGCAGTGAAGTCCAGAAATCCCAGTTGTTTTTTGCGCTACGCATGTTAGTTCTTGGGTCACGTTTTACCGCGTGGTTAAGATCTGGGAACTTAAGTGGATCGCGCAGGAAGAAGACCGGAGTGTTGTTACCAACCAGATCCCAGTTGCCTTCTTCGGTATAAAATTTAAGAGCAAAGCCACGGATATCACGTTCAGCATCCGCCGCGCCGCGCTCACCAGCAACCGTTGTAAAGCGAGCAAATAATTCAGTTTTTTTGCCTACTTCAGAAAAGATTTTTGCTTTAGTGAATTGAGAAATGTCATGTGTAACCGTAAACGTACCGTAAGCACCTGAACCTTTCGCGTGCATACGACGCTCTGGGATAACTTCTCTATCGAAATGAGCGAGCTTTTCTAGAAACCAAACATCTTGCAGCAACTGAGGACCACGTTTACCCGCGGTCATCACGTTTTGGTTGTGAGCAACAGGGCAACCTGCAGCGGTGGTTAGTTTTTTACTCATCGAAAATTCCTTTTACATTGCTTTTTAATGGAATGTAGTTGTCGGCTTAGGACAAAGCACGATTGAGCAATGAGGCAATCAATCGCGTTAACAAAATATTACATTTACCCAGTGTTGGAAAATGCACGTAACAGCTATTAACTGATAATTAACAATTGTGGTCTTTGATTTAAATCAAAAACTTAGCTTGTTTCGCAAATGATTCTTAATGTTAATAACAAATATTTTTTATTACGACTCTGACCGAAGTGAATTTGAGTAAACGTTTATAAAATTAAATAGGTAGCTCGCTCAATGATTCATCAGTAAATGCAATAAACCAGTGAGCGGCGTATTGGAATAATGGGGCGCTAGCGGAGAAAAATGAACCAGAAGCAGCGAGCATTTGACCTTTAGTTGTTACATTTTGGCGTCGTAGTTTTTGCTGAGTTGATTCGTTTAGATTGGATTTGCGCGTTTATCTGGCTGCTTTTGACATTGTACTAAAGCGGAAGAATATCAGAGCTGATAACAATATGGCACAGCCGATCATTTTGGATACAGGCAGAGTTTCACCATACACCAAGATACTGAGCAGTAGCGTCCAAATCGGCTCAAGCAACATGATTAATGCTGCATTTGTGGATTCAACTAGTTTTTGTCCTGTGGTTTGCAATAGATAGCGCAGGCTGGTGGCAATAATGACACTGCAAGTGAACCAAGCCCATGTGTTATGAGATACCGTCTCTGGCCAAGTTTCTAGGTGGTAGGACAATAGCAATCCCAAGCTGCCAGTAGTTAAGAGTTGTAAACTCGTGAGCAAAATCGGCGATATCTTAGCGACATAGATGCGATTGAGGTTGAAGTGAATCGAGAAGCCGATTGCCGCCATTAAAAACCACAGTTGACTAAGATCGAATTGCCATCCGGTCGCCGAGGAGATCAATAACAGCCCGACCAGCGCCATCGGTAACGCGAGCCAAAAACTGCGTGGTGGCGCCGTTCCCGTCATGACCCATGCGACAAGCGGCACAATGAGCATCGAAAGACTCATAATAAATGCCCCTTCCCCAAGGGTGTCCGAAACCGAAACGGCGAATATCCAACAAAACAAGGCACTCGCCATAAAACAACCTACCATCATGGCTCTGAGTATGTGCGCCCAGCCCAAGGCTTTGAGTTCTTTGCGACAAAACGGCAACAAAATCAACGCAGCAAGCAAAAACCGCGAACCGATAAAGCCCAAAGGGGGCAGTTCTACTATAGATTGTTTGGAAAATACCCAGCCTGCGCCTGCAATTAAGGTCGTTAAGATCAGGATCATTTCGGCACGGTAGCGAGACTTCATAGTGACAGATTAAAGCAAGATAAGATGCGGCTAATTTAGCCTAGTTTGTGCTGACTGCCTATCAAATTAGTCGCAAAACAGTATGGATGAACCGTGACACCCTGCTAATGCGAAAAATGACACCAACTTTTCATCGTGACATTCAGTTTTTGTTGACGTAAATTCCGATGTCGTACACACTAAGTGTCAACTTTTCGTGACACCTTTCAATAGGAAATTCTTAGTGCGTTTACAAGTGCTTTGTGAGGATAGATTAGGTCTAACCAGAGAGTTATTAGAGCTGTTGACGGCTCGCAGCTTAGACCTGAGAGGGATTGAAATCGATCCCGTCGGTATCATCTATCTGAACTGTCCTGATATTGATTTTGACACCTTTCGTGATCTTATGGCAGAAATTCGCCGCATTGACGGGGTTAAAGATGTACGCAAAATTCAATTTATGCCCAGTGAAAGGCATAATAACGAACTGATTTCTCTGCTTACTAATCTGCCGTATCCGGTGCTATCCATCGATCTCAAAGGTGCGGTGGATATTGCGAACCATGCCGCTCTAAAGCTGTTAGCCAAAACTGAGCAAGAAGCGGTAGGGCAGCAAATCTCTTCTTTGATCCCTAGCTTTAATTTTGCTAAATGGATGGAAGGCGAGGTCTCTCGCCAGCAAAGTACCGTTGTGATTGATGGTATCGACCACAAAATGGATATTTTGCCAGTGTATATCACCAACCATAGCGATGAAGCGGTATTGACGAGCATCGTTGTGAGCGTGTATCCAAAAGGCGCGGGTAAAACGAGTGATATGTTGCCCGATAGCCATGCCCTTGGTTTTGAGCATTTTGTCGGCATCTCCAATAAACATAAAGCACTGATCAGCCAAGCGAAAAAACTCGCATTATTGGATCAACCTCTTTTGATTACTGGCGATACTGGTACGGGTAAAGAGATGCTAGCTCGAGCTTGCCATACTCGCTCAAGTCGCGCCGAGCATCCGTTCTTGGTGGTTAGTTGCGCGTCAATGCCCGATGACGTAGCGGAGACAGAATTGTTTGGTCATGCACCGGGTTCTTTTAATCATGAACATGGACATAAAGGCATTTTCGAACAAGCTAACGGCGGTACGGTGCTGCTGGATGAAATTGGTGAAATGAGTCCGCATTTGCAGATCAAAATGTTGCGCTTGTTACAAGACGGTCGTTTTAGGCGAGTCGGTGAAGAGCACGAAATGCAGGCAGATGTCCGCATTATCGCATCAACTCGACACAATTTAGCGCAGTTAGCGGAAGCGGGGCAGTTCCGTGAAGATCTATTTTATCGACTAAATGTACTGACATTGAATATACCGCCGCTATGTGAACGCTCAAGTGACATTGCACCTTTATTGGAGCTGTTTATTACTAAGCACAGCCATCATCTAGGGTTAACTAAACCCAGTTTTGATGAAGAGTTAGTCAAGGAGCTTAGCCAATATGCGTGGCCAGGCAATATGCGTCAGCTTGATAACATGGTGTTACGTGCGCTCACTCAATTTACGGGTCATGAGCTAAAATCAAAAGACTTCAATTTGCCTCGTCTCGATGCCGTCTCTTCTTCAAGTGCAGCCTTGAACTTGGAAGGTTCGCTGGACGATATTATGAAAGAATATGAGTCTAAGGTATTGGAAAAGTTGTATCAGGCGTTTCCTTCAAGCCGCAAGTTGGCGAAGCGACTTAACGTGTCTCATACATCGATAGCAAACAAGCTTCGTGACTACAATATTCGGAAGAATTGATGCAAGACTTGAGCTCGCCAGTACAGATGTATTGCAGCGATGGGGAGATATTGGTGCGAACCACCAAGCCCTCAGATGCTTATATGTTAGCTGATTACTTTCAGCACAACCGTGAACATCTTAAACCTTGGGAACCAGAACGCGGTGAAGATTTTTATCGAGTGGATAGTTGGGCTTCGAAACTGATTAAGTTGGATGAACTGCACCGCTTAGGGAAAGCGTACTATTGCATTATCGTAGAGTTGAGCAGCCAAAAAATGATTGGCACTGTCTCCTTTAGCCATTTAGTACGATTCCCAGTTTATAGTTGCAATTTAGGGTATTCACTGGCTCAAAGCGCGCAAGGACAGGGCTTTATGCAGAAAGCCTTAGCACTTGCGTTACCTTATATGTTTGATACCCAGCAGATGCATCGAATTGGCGCCACTTATATGCCCAATAATCATCGCAGTGGCGCGGTACTTCATTCGATGGGATTTGAAAAAGAGGGGATAGCGAAAGACTATCTATTGATCAACGGAAAATGGGAGGACCATATCCTCACTGCCTTGATTAACCCTAACTGGCAAGCAAATTCGCAACGTTATATGCAAAAGATGTCGTAAAATGATGACGGCATATTGATACTTAGGAGACGAAATGTCTTACGAAACTTTGGAGCAATACCAAAGAAAATGGATTTTTACTCACCAATCTATGCCAGTTCCTGAACAGGATTGGTCACAGATTAAACCGATGACTCAAGCCCGCGCGGCTCAGTTTTGGAAAGAGAATGTCAGTGCGCAAAGCCCAGATGCTGAACGACTCAGCAGTCAAGACTGGCCAATGAATGAAAGCAACTGGCTAGAGAGCGTTGACTGGATGCAAGAGTGGGAATCGGATGATAACGCCCTACCATCAGCGGTGAATGAGTTTTTAGACTGGCAAGATGATGTGACGGTGTATTTTTGTTATGAGAAGTACAACATCATTGAAACCAAATGGTCGGTATTTAAAAAGTACTGGAAGAACTTTCTATTTTACGATGACGGTCCATTCCTCCTTGCTCGCCGTCGCAATCAAGCCTTGTGGTTTAATACAGACGGTACTGTTAGGTTGGGTCAACGCAGTTGATGCCGTTAACCGTTGCAGATTCAGTGAACAGTATGATGGTTTAAACGATGCTTTTCTAAAACAATAAAGCGGTCACTCAATACGGTGACCGCTTTACCATGTGCTAATCGCTGGTCTGGTTTAATTTCGACTTCTTCTTCATTTTCATTGTCGAGTACACGGAGAATATGGCCAACAAGATAAAACCTAAAGCAATGGGACGCTCGTAGAGGAAAGACCAAGAGTTGTCATACATTAATAGTGCTTTTCTGAGGTTAGTTTCTGCCATCGGACCTAAAATAATCGCCAGCAAAATAGGAGATGACGGAATATCCATTTTTCCTAATACAAAACCGAGTAAACCAAAGGCGATAGCGATACCCACATCAAACATCGAATTGTTGATGGCATAAGCGCCAACGACCGATAAGAATATGATGATCGGGATCATTAATAACTTAGGGACTTCAATGATTCGACAGAAAAAGCGAATACCGACTAAGCCCACCAATAACATCACCACATTAGCGACAAGCATCGAGCTGAATACGCCATAGACGACCTCAGGACTATGGGCAAAGAGCAACGGACCGGGAGTTAAGCCTTGTACGATCAGTGCGCCGAGCAAAACAGCAGCAACAGCGTCACCGGGGACACCCAATGTTAGCAAAGGAACCAATGATCCCCCCGTCACGCCATTATTTCCTGCCTCAGCGGCGGCTAAGCCTCGAATTGAGCCTTTACCGAATTCGTCAGGGTTTTTTGAAACGCGTTTTGCTTCGTTGTAGCAGACGAACGCGGAAATATCAGCACCTGCTCCGGGTACAGAACCAATCGATGTCCCCATAAGACCACTCTTGATAGCGGTTGGCATCATATCTTTGAGGTCTTGTCGGCTAAGCAAAGTGTGGTCAAACTTAGGCACTTCCGTACGTTTTTCTTTAATGATTTTCTCGATTTGATTAATGGCTTCAGACAATGCGAATAAGCCAATCAATACCGGAATGACATTAATACCGCTATAGAGATCCATAATACCAAAGGTAAACCTCGGTACGCTGCTGATAGGATCTAAGCCAACGGTTGAAATTAATAATCCAATACTACCAGCAAGCAATCCCTTTAAGATATTTTGTGCCGAGACGCTAGCAATGATAGTGAGCCCGAACAGAGCCAGTGCAAAATACTCAGGAGCATTAAATCGCAAGGCGAAATTGGCTAAAAGTGGTGAGATGGCGATCAATACGATGGTACTGATCAGACCGCCAACAAATGAAGCCACCGCAGAAATACTAAGAGCTCTTGCTGCTTGTCCTTTGGCTGCTAGCGTATGTCCGTCGAGAACGGTCGCCGCAGAGGCCGGAGTGCCGGGGGTTTTTAATAGTATGGCTGCAATCGAACCACCATAGATACCACCAATATAGACACCCACCAACATAACAAGAGCGGGCGTTGACGCCATACCAAAGGTAAAAGGAAGCAAGATGGCAACGCCCATTGTTGCAGTAAGACCCGGCAATGCACCAAGAACGATGCCTCCGACCACGCCGAAGATCAAAATGGGTAAGACCTCAGGGCTAAAAGCGGTTAAGAGGCCGTTAAATAGATGCTCTAACATAGTGTGCCCTTAATAAAAGTAGCCTTCAGGAAGCGCAATATAGAACACTTCACCAAATAGGTAGTAAACACAGAATACAAATGCCCAAGCGACAGCGTAGAACAAGGGTTTTTTGACTTTGAAAAATATCAGGTAGGCAGTGAAGGCAACAAGGCTCGCATATAGGTAGCCAATAACGCTAATTAAAACAGCGTAGGCAATAAGGAAACCAACGCCAAATGCCGCCATTTTAGAGAAAATTGGCTGCTGGTTAGCTGCCAGCTTTTTAATGCGAACTTGCACAATTAAAGCGATACAAATGAGAATTTGAATAATAGCGATTGCCGTAGGAAAAAACTTTGCATCAACACTTGCGTCTTGAAAGCGAGGTTCTGCAAATTGAGAGATAATGACCAGTACGATTGCACTTATAACAATAATAAGGGAAGGAAAGATCATGTTTCTATTGATCATATAAATACCCCAAAAAAACAAAATGGGAGCATTAATAATAATGCTCCCAAAAACAGCGGCTTAATTAATTAGTTTGCCTAGCGACTTAGTATCTTGCTCAACAAACTGAGTGAACTCTTCTGCATTCATGTTATGGATGGTCATTGCACCTTTTTCCATAAACTCTTTGAATTCTGCAGAAGCCATAGCTTCATCGAATGCTTTACCTAGCGTTTCGATGATTGCATCTGGTGTATCTTTTGGTGCGCCAATACCACGCCAAGTCCCTGTAACGACATCAACACCTTGCTCTTTCAGTGTCGGAACTTCAGGCAAGTAACCAATGCGCTCTTCAGACATAACGCCAAGCGCTTTTAGCTGACCAGAACGTAGTTGTGCAATCGCTTCACCTGGAGTCACCATAGTGACATCTGTGTGTTTGCCCAGCACTGCAGGAATGGCTTCAGAGGCTCCGTTGTACGGGATTGCGTTTAGTTTGATGTTTTGGTCCTTTTCAAGCGCCATTAAATAGAAGTTTGGCGCTGCGGTAGAAGCAAATTTGACTACGCCATCGCCTTTTTTCGCTTCGGCAATCAAATCATTAATGGTGTTGTATGGGCTGTCTTTATGAACCAGCACCACGGCAGGGTCGAGGTTAACAAGGCGAATGAGTTTAAAGTCGCTCGCGTCATGCTGCATAAGCCCCATTTGTGGAAGGGAAGCGATTTCACGCGTAACAACGGTCAGCGTGTAGCCATCAGGACGTTGCTGAGCGCCGAAGCTCATTCCGACAGCACCCGCACCGCCAGTACGGTTCATAACTGCAATATTTTGACCCAGAATGTCTTTTGCTGAGTTAGCAAGAGTACGACCCACGGCATCGGTACCGCCACCGGCTCCAAATGGTACAACGAGACGAATATTTTTTGATGGGTAATCAGCAGAAATAGCTGAAGCTGAAGCCATCACACCAGCGGTGACAAGTAGCGATTTTAGTAACTTGTTCATAATCAAGACCTTCTATACGTTATTTACGGTAAGTTTGTGTAGGGTTATTGGTTTTATTATTTTGATATTCACTCATGCAGAGTTGTTCGAACGCGACAGCTATCCAACCGCTGATAAGCATGTCGTACCATTGTTCAACGCCACTACAGGCGACAACAATGTCTCCATAGACAAAAGATCCGTAGAACAGCAGATCTTCTTCCTGTAAAGATGAGGTATGTAAAGTTTGGTTTGTTAAGTTAGGGCGACCGTTGCGCCATGCTTGTTGTGCTTTTTTACGCGCAAATTGATCGAACGGGATTGTCCACTGTTCGGGGGAGCCAAGGGATGTTTGGTACAAGATAGCTTCTTCAAATGTGCTTTCCCAAGGTTTTACTCGTGGGTCCATCACAACAATATGGAGCTCTTTTCGATTGGTTCTTTCAAATAATTTTTCGATTGAAGGCTTAACAAGTTCGACAGCATCGATAGCCAAATCTAAGTGATTCTTTACCATTGAATTAATTCCATGTTTTGTTAATCACAGAACAAAGGATATTGTATGGCAAAGTTAATTAGTAATTAAGAAAGTGTTGGATGCTACTTAGATCACTGCTGCTGTCGGCAAATAGTGCGCTGAATCTTGTTTTAGGTGATTTTAATACGACATCTAGTGATCTTCGTCGGCAGTACGCACGACGCTATAAACATGATATTTAAATCCGACTTTTCGAAGTCGATATGATTGCGCATAAATCATACAAATTCAGCAACATTTAACCTGTTGCTTGAGTTTTGGTCATACTTTGGGAAAAACAGTCTTATCAAAGCGAGAGACTCTCTTAAACTCGCGCCCGATCATGCCTAGAAACCTTGAACTAACTCAACAAATATTGATCATACGCTAAACACCTTAGCCTTAATTTAGCAATACTACGTGCCAGTCAGTTTATTGCTCGAGTTAAAGATGGACCATGCGCTCATATATTAAATTTGTCATTCCAATTCTTATTCCGTTAATTGTTCTTTGTTTACCGTTATCCGCGTTTCCTTTTGAAGGCTTAACCATAGTACAGCAACGTGTGATTGCCATTTTCCTGTTGGCGGCGCTTTGTTGGGTATTTGAGCCTATTCCTATTTACGCCACTTCTGTGGTGATTATCGTCTTGGAACTGTTGTTAATCTCGAATAAAGGCATCTATCTGTTCCGAATGTCAGAAAATGAGCCGCATTTTGGCGAATTACTCAGCTACAGCGATATCATGGCGACGTTTGCCAGTCCAATTATCATGTTGTTTCTCGGTGGTTTCTTTCTAGCAATGGCGGCGACCAAGTATCGGCTTGATGTCAATCTCGCAAGGGTGCTACTCAAGCCTTTTGGTCAAGATCCCCGTTTTGTTATGCTGGGTCTAATGCTCATTACCGGCATTTTTTCCATGTTTATGTCTAACACCGCGACCACAGCGATGATGTTGTCGATACTCACTCCGGTGATCGCCGTGTTTGGACCGAAAGATCCTGGTCGTATCGCCTTTGCGCTTTGTATTCCTGTTGCTGCCAATATTGGCGGTATCGGCACGCCAATCGGTACGCCACCCAACGCTATCGCACTCAAATATTTGGTGGGTGACAACTTGATTAGTTTTGGCGAGTGGATGGCATTTGGTGTGCCGTTTGTCGTGGTGATGATGGCGTTCGCTTGGTTTGTGATTAACGCGCTCTATAAAGCAGACCAACAGAAAATTGATTTGGAAATCAAAGGTCGATTCTTAAAAACACCCAAGGCGATCATGGTTTATATTACCTTTGGTTTAACCATTCTACTGTGGTTGATGGGCTCTTCCCATGGCATGAACTCGTATACGGTCGCATTAATCCCTGTCGCGATTTTCTCCATCACCGGCATCATCAATAAAGAAGATTTGAAAAAAATCTCTTGGGATGTGCTGTGGTTGGTGTCGGGCGGTATTGCGTTAGGTCTCGCTCTGGATAAAACCGGATTAGCCAAACTGGTGGTACACAGTATTCCGTTTGATGCTTATTCCCCTTATGTGGTGTTATTCGGTGCCGCTTTCCTATGTTTGCTGATGGCGAACTTTATGTCTCATACTGCGACGGCAAACTTGTTGATGCCTATTATGGCGGCATTAGGCGCTTCGATGGTCAGCCTTGCGCCGCTTGGTGGTGAGGTGACCTTGATTCTTGTGGTGACGTTCGCCGCCTCGTTGGGTATGTCATTGCCGATAAGTACCCCACCGAATGCTTTAGCGCATGCAACTGGTCATGTTCAGAGCAGCCAAATGGCAAAAGTTGGGGTGATTCTAGGTGTGGTTGGCGTGCTGCTCAGCTTTGTGTTGGTGTGGCTACTGCATGCGGTTGGGCATATAGGTTAAGTTGATATGCAAAACACCGTGCAGGCGCTTATACAACGCTACTTTGCTGCCGAACAGCGACAAATCACCTTGCAGCCGGATAGCGTTCTGTTCAGGCAAAGCGGTCATAATGACCGTCTATATTATGTTTTGGATGGTGAGCTTGCGGGTTATTATGAGCAAGATAGCGCCGACAATTTAGTCAAAGTCTTTAGTGCCCAACAAGGGGCTTTTATTGGTGTCCACAGTTTCTTTTCTGGAACTTGGCAAGCCTCTTCAACGGTGATAACCAAAACCCAGGTAAAACTGGCCTGGATCGACCGCCATACTGCGGCGGAGTCTCCCGACGTTAATGGACCGCTTAGTGCTCAGTTTATGCCTGTTATGGTTAACGAGTTGTCACGCAGGCAGAGGCGAGCCACCCAAGAGGCGATTGCTAAAGAAAAAGCGCTGCAAACCCTGCATACCGCTGAGCAAATGAGTACCTTGGGACAGTTGGCGGCGGGGATCGCTCATGAACTAAACAACGCGATTGGTGTGGTGAGTAGTAAGAGCGATCGGCTGCAACATGCGTTGATACAGCTTTTAGAAGAGGTCCACTCTGACGCGAGTCAATTTTTTGATGTTGGCCTGCTACAGGGACAAGTGATTTCTTCGACCGAAGCGAGAAACCAAGCCAAGCGATTGCAAAAGAAACATAAACTGGATGTCATGGTGGCTAAAAAATTGGCCAAAGCGGTGAATGATGAAGCGCTGACAGAAGCTTGGTTGAATAACCCTGAGCAAGCCGTCAGATTTTGGGAGTTAGGGCGAGATTTGCACGATCTTCGTTTGGCGGCAAAGCATACGGTCGGGATTGTTAAATCAGTGAAACAGTTGGGCAGAACCGACACTGAGCAAGATGCGTTGTTTGATATTAATGATTCCATTCATAAGGCGATGGCATTGTTGCAAAGTGATTTACGTCGTGTATCGGTCAGAATAAGACCGGCAAATTTACCCCTTATTCGCGGAGTCTCAACGGAATATGTGCAAGTGTGGAGTAACATTTTAAAAAATGCCTGCGACGCCTTGGCAAGGACGGAAGACCCACATATCGATATTCAAACCAAATTATCCAATCAAAAGATTCAAGTGATTATCGCCAATAATGGACCAGAAATAGACGAAGCCACAAGACGCAAAATTTTCCAGCCCAATTTCACCACTAAAAAAGGTGGGTTATCGTTTGGGTTGGGGTTGGGGCTTTCAATTGTGAAAAGAATTATCAGTGAAAATGGCGGTAGCATAGCGGTAAAGAGCGATGCTAACAGCACAATTTTCCGAATCAAATTACCGGTAGGAGAAGGTTATGGAAAAGCTTAACGTTATTTGTGTCGATGACCAAAGGGAAGTACTGAGCGCGGTGATACAAGACCTCGAACCTCTGAGCGCTTGGCTAAATGTTGAAGATTGTGAATCTGCTGATGAAGCGCTCGAACTGATGGATGAATTAGATGCCAATGGTGAATGGATTACCGTTTTGATATCGGATCACGTTATGCCTGTGATGACAGGGGTCGAGTTGTTAACCAAAGTTTCAAAAGATAGTCGATATGCCAGCACCAAAAAAGTTTTGCTTACTGGACAGGCGACCCACACTGATACGATTACCGCCATCAACACTGCTGGCGTAAGCCACTATTTTGAAAAGCCTTGGAATGCTCAAGAGCTTATTGAGTGCGTGCGATCTCTCGTGACCCATTTCTTATTTGATCAAGGCATCGACTATCAAGCCTACTTAGAGCACCTTGATCAGCAAGTGGTGTTAGAACGTCTACGCTAAGGGTTGATATTGGTGAAGATAAACCTTGGCTGAAGTTGATAAAGCCCGATTGCTACTATTGCTGTCCAACTATTGCTGTCCAACTATTGGGGGTCAGTTCACCGTTTTATGGACGACTCTTTTAGGCTTGCTCGGCGACTGATCTGCGATAACTGCGCCGAGTTGATCTGGGCAACATGATCGGCAATAAGATTGCTCGTCGCTAAAATGAACATCGCGCTAGCGACGTCTTTAGCTTCGATGGGTTTAAAGTTGCGAAGCGGTCCGATAAGTAAAGGCGTGATAAAGCCAAGTAGGCGTTGAACTAGCACTTCATCGGCGCGTATGTTTTCTTGTCGACCTGCCAGAGGTCCGGGGCGAGCGAAAATGACTTGTCTAAATCCCAACTCTGCGAGTTGCAGCTCCATCTCTCCTTTGGTTTTGAGGTAGTGGGAAAGCGCGTTAACGGAGGCGCCTAAACTGGAAACGACGACGACTTTAGACACACCGACTTCACGCATAGACTTGGCAACCTTGACGACTAGGTCACAATCTATTTCCCTGAGAGCCTGTTTGCTACCAGCTTGTTTGAGCGTAGTGCCTAAGCAGATAAAACCGATATCCGCTGTCATATTGGTTTTGTCATGATCAGGTACAGATAAGTCATTCGTGACCAGTTGTTCCCCTTTTACCGTGCCCTCAATGGCACGGCGACTTAAGATAAACAAACGTTCCACGTTATTGGCTTCATCGAGTTGTTGTAAAAGGTGACGCCCAACTAAACCTGTTGCGCCAGCGATAATGGCTTTATGCTTCATAAACTTTGTGCTTCATAAAATAGACGACTAGTTTACTGGACTGACTCAACAGAGTTTAATCTATTTCTTGTTTAGTGAGGTTTTGTCGATGAAGTTTTTCTTTGAGTATGTCCATCGCATTTTTCTGGATCTGTCTGACGCGCTCTCGCGTGACGCCAACAATCTCACCGACTTCTTCGAGGGTTTTAGGCGAATCGTCCAATAACCCGAAGCGGTGGTACAAAATGGTACGCGGTTTGTCTGGGAGTTGATCAACTAAGCCAATTAATGCTTTATTGAGGTTTTGACTGACGATTTCCTGTTCAGGCAGTTCGAACACATCCTCATCATCAATAGCTTGCAAGTGATCTTTGTGATCGCCATCCTCGTCCCAACCATTATCTAATGACAAAGACTGTTCAGATAGTTTGAGTAGTTTACTGACTTCTTCCGGGCTGCGTCCGGTACGATTGGCAATGTCAGCCGATGTCGGCTCATGCTTGCCTTCTTTGCGTAGTTCATTCGCCGCTTTATTGCATTCGCGGATCTGTTTTGTGATGTGGACAGGAACGCGAATGGTTCGTCCTTGGTTCATGATTGCGCGATCAATAGCTTGTTGAATCCACCAGACGCCATAGGTTGAAAAACGATAACCCAATTCAGGGTCAAATTTGTCTACCGCCTGAATGAGTCCAATATTGCCCTCATTAATTAGGTCATAAAAATCTAAGCCTCGACCTGAATAACGTTTTGCGGTTCTTATCACTAAACGTAGATTTGAGTTAATCATTTTTGCCGAGCAAGTTGATCCCCTTTAATAGCTTTACGTGCAAGGAATTTCTCTTCTTCAGCAGTAAGCAGGTTATGGTTTGAGACCTCTTTAAAATAGGTAGCGCCAATATTGAGGGCTTCGTCGTGGTTACTTTTTGTTCGATTTTGTTTTTTTTCTTCTATAACTCTCATACCCATACCTCTACACTGAACATATGTTACAAAAAAAAGCTGTAGTAATTGACGTTTATTGAATGTAAGTAATCATAACCTCGGTTGTCAGAATCTAACTTACACTATATTTCAATCAAATAGCAATGATTGATTAATAATGAATATACAATGCTGCAACATATTCGACGCTATCTTAGCCTTTCTGTTATCTATATTTGATGGAATTAGCGCTATAAAATGGCGCTATTATGTTAATTATTACTAACGGACGCTAAGGGCTAATGTTGTGCTACAGTGTTAAGTTATTGTAATTAAGTTATTTTACTCATTTTCATAGTAGGAGAAACCTGTGCTCCTTGATCTAAATGAGTTTCTTTATCACTTTCTGGTATTTAATATTAACGAAACGCTCAATGCGGGTTGAATCTGCTATTATTTTCAGTTATGTCAATTTAATTATCCGATATGTTGGGGTTTTTTGACGGATAAATTGGGGTTGTTATCTGTTCTTAGGATGTTCTACTTATTTTGTGATTTGTATACTTGCATTTATTTATTTCTTGATTAATGTCAATGGTGTTTATAAATAAAGTAATAATTTGTAATATATGTTAAATATTAATAACTGGAGTAGATATCGTGTAAGGGTGTATTACACTTGAATATAGACGCTGTATTAACTGTAGTAAATGAGGTTAGCTGTTAGATATGAATGCACAACTACAAAGTAAAATTGAAGAGCTACTCGTGTTGGCAAAGTCACAAGGTGTTTCGATTGTTGGGCTTGTCGATATTCCAGGCAACAACGTATGTCACGTATTTAAGTCTATTGAACCCGATTGCAAACAAGGAACAAGAAACCTCGATAACGTCATGATGCGCCAGTTATGTACTGGTGACTCCGATTCTTGTAAAACGTGTCATATGGGCAAGTCTACCGTATCAGAAAATGGCTTAGCCTTGCTGGCTGCCGAATTGAACGAACTCTCTTAAACATATTGTTTTCTGTTGGTTTAAATGCAGATATCCCTAACCCCAAGTTACCCCTGAACTCTGCGTCTTGAGGTAACTTGGGAATAATAGGTAAACAAGTCAATTGACAATTTATTATCAATGTTCGTTTTTCTAGCGTGCTGACGCCTTTGACAGTAAACTGGCTGACTTATGCTCTCAATGTCATCAAATTGTTCGAGCAATCAATGAGTAAAGCAAGATAGGGACAGCATGCTAAACCAACAATTTGACCACCATATCCAACAACGTATCGATCAAAAAACCAAGCCAATAGGCGCTCTGGGGCAACTAGAAGCGATAGCCTTTCAATTGGCAAAAATCCAGTCATGTCGGCTTAACTCCGCCACGAATTCAATCTCTATCAATAAACCGTCTCTGGTCATTTTTGCCGGAGACCACGGCATTGCCGATCGTGGCGTGAGCATTGCACCCAGTGTCGTGACCCAGCAGATGGTCGGAAATTTTTTGCAGGGCGGGGCAGCCATCAACTGTTTCTGTCGAGTCAATCAAATTGATCTCTCCGTCGTCGATTGCGGGATCTTGGCTCCAATCGCCTCCAATGATGATCGTCTTTTATTGAGTCGACTAGGCAAAGGCACTCAAGACTTCTCAACTCAAGCTGCAATGACTGTAGAACAAGTTCAACAAGGCATCAGTCAGGGAAAAGAAATTGTAGAAACTCTGATAGCACAGGGCTGTGAGGTCTTGATGTTTGGTGAAATGGGGATTGGCAATACCAGCAGCGCTTCGGCATTGTTATCAGCGAACTTTAATCTTGATGCAATCAGTTCAGTCGGTCGCGGTACGGGGATTGACGACAAACAACTGCTTTTGAAGCAACAACTGGTTCAGCAAGGTGTTGAGCGTTTTCAATCCAAGGATGTCGCGTGTTCTGAGGAAGAGCATGTTATAGCCAGTTTGGTTGAACTGGGCGGTTTTGAGATTGTGCATTTGGTCGGCGCTTTTTTGCAGGCAGCAGAGCGCAAAATCCCTGTGTTAGTCGATGGGTTTATTATTTCTGTTGCAGCGGCTTTAGCCTATAAGATGCAGCCTGAAACGCGAGAGGTAATGATCTTTGCCCATACTTCCCAAGAATCCGCGCATTGTGCGCTGCTGTCTATTTTGGACGTAGAGCCATTACTTGATCTCGGTTTAAGATTGGGTGAAGGCACAGGCGCTGCATTGGCCATGCCGCTACTGCGTTGCGCTGCGGAGTTTTATAACCATATGGCGAGTTTTGAATCCGCAGGGGTGACCGTTTGAATCCGCCAATGAGTCAGTGGTGTCGTTATCAAGTGCAACTGTTTTGCCTTGCAGTGAGTTTTTTCTCTCGTCTGCCTATCCCGAGCTCAACCCCTTATTCACCCGAAAGAATGAACCGCGCTGGGCGTTATTTTGCCTTGGTGGGTACGCTATTGGGTTTGCTGTGTGGATTGGTGTTTCATCTGGTTGAATACGCACTGCCTTCGTCCGTTGCCGTTATTGTCACTATGGCATTTAGCCTATTATTGACCGGCGCTTTTCATGAGGACGGTCTGGCGGATATGGCAGATGGCATCGGCGGCGGTATGACGGTCGAGCGGCGGTTAGCCATTATGAAAGATAGCCGGCTCGGCACATACGGTACCGTAACATTAGTCTTGGCTTTGATGATGAAATTTAGCTTGCTGGATGAATTATCAAATCACACGGCTTTGCTCGCCATTTTTGTCTTGGCTTACACTTACAGTCGAGCTGTGGCAGCCAGTCTTATTTCGGCTATGCCATATGTTTCTGATCTTGATACCAGTAAGAGTAAGCCATTAGCCAGTACCCAAACCCAACAGGAATTGGCGTTTCTGGTATTTTGTGGCGTGCTGTCATCACTGATTTTTGGTCTGACGGTAGCTTTACTGCTTGCGGTGGTTGCGGTTCTATTTCGTTATCTGTTTATCAAGTGGTTAACGGCAAGGTTGGGCGGCTTTACTGGTGATTGCCTTGGTGCGGCTCAACAAATTATGGAATTGCTAATCTATCTTGTTCTACTGGTTTATTGGTCGAATGGGGGAGGACGATGAGTATCGAACTTGTCTTGGGTGGTGCGCGATCGGGTAAGTCTCGATATGCGGAATCTGTGGTTAATCAAGCGCTGCAACAGCAAGTTGAGTTGGGGTCGTGTCCGGATAGCAAAAAGCACTATGTCGCGACCGCTGAGGCATTTGACGATGAAATGCGCCAAAGAATTCAGCATCACCAACGCAGTCGTGATTCACTTTGGCAACAGTGGCAAACGCCCCTTGAACTTGCACAGCAACTCAAGCAGTTTGACGCCAAGGATATTGTTCTGATCGATTGCTTAACACTGTGGATGAACAATCAGATATTTTACGCTGGTGAAAGTTGCAATGACGAGCTTTTAGAGTGCAAAGTGCAACAACTGGTCGAGGCCTTGCTTGAATGTAAAGCTCATGTGGTCTTGGTATCGAATGAGGTTGGTTTAGGCGTGGTTCCGCTAGGCAAGGTTTCGAGGTTATTTGTCGATAATGCGGGACGAATGAATCAGCGGCTTGCCAGTATTGCTGATAAGGTGGTCTTTGTCGCCGCGGGTCTCCCCATGACTTTAAAACATGACGTTAAAGCTGGGTCTTGAAATCTGGCTTCTGAAAGTTGGCTCCTGAAAGCAGGGCTCTGAAAACATGGTTTTGAAACATAGCCTATGAATAATTTTATACTGGTGCGACACGCCAAAGTGAATGCGCAAGCGGGGTTGTTTGGTCAAACCGATATAGACGTGTTGCCCCATGAACAGCAAAGCTTGCTGTCGAATCTTGTGGAGTCTTCGGTGAAGTTTGAGCGTGTGATCTCGTCGCCGCTTGTGCGTTGTGCCGAGCTTGCAACGCTGATAGAGCAACGCTATCAAGTGCCTATTGAGTTTGATGAAAATATTCAAGAAATGAATTTTGGTGACTATGACGGTTTGACCTTTGATCAAATGAGCGCCGAACAGTGGCAACTCATGGAGCAGTTCTGGCGTCATCCCGCCAAAGTGACGTTACCCAATGGTGAGTCTTTGGCGCAGTTTCAAGCTCGCGTAGTACATGCTTGGCAACAGATACAACAACGGCAAGGCAACAGCTTGATCCTTGCCCATGGCGGCGTTATCCGTATTATTATTGCTCATATACTTGGGCTTGATTGGCAACAGCCACAACTTTATGCCAATTTGCATATCGACAACGGCAGCGCCACACACATTCAAATTCATCCACAGGCTTTGCAGTTTGCACGCTTAAAAGCCATTGGAACTTCATTAAAAGGAATCTTGCTATGACCGCTGTTTGGGACTTGAGCATCGCCTACCAAGGGCTAGATGATCCGAAAATCGAACAAGATATTGAGTTAATCAAACGCTCCATTGAACTGCTCAATCTTCATCAACAAGAAAGAGAGCATGTTGTCACGATTCAAAACGCTATCCAGACGATGGAGGCTGCGAGTACCTTGCTGGCAACAGTGAATACGATGGCGATGTGTCAGGCGTCAACCAACGCGCAAAATCAATCGGCGAAGCAGATGATTGCGCGCATTGCTCAATTAAGTTCTGAATTGCAGCAAGCCTATACACCTTATGAAAATCAGTTAGCATTTGCCTCTAGCGAGTTTATTGAAGAGGTCTTGCAGCATGACAATCCGTCAGTGTCTGGACAAGCTTTCCAAATCGCACTGATGCAAATTCAAGCCACAACACAAATGAGTATAGAGTCAGAACAGTTGCTGTCGGCAATGGAAGTTGATGGACGCGATGCATGGGGACGTTTATACGATAATTTAACGGGTTCGCTAACCATTAAGGTAGCGCTTGAAAGCGGCGTTGAAGAGATGGGTTTTTCTCAGGCGGCAAGTCTGTTATATGGCGGCGAGTTTGATAAGCAGCAAGCGGTTTGGAGCGGTATTCAAGCTGCAATGAAGCAGAATGAGATTACCTTGGCTTCCATTGTTAATGCCCTTGCAGGGTGGCGACATAACGAGGGTTCAAAGCGCTCTCATACTCAACCGCAACACTTCCTTGATCCAAGCCTGTTTGAAAACCGCATCAGTCGTGACACGCTTGAAGCCATGATGTCGGTCGCAGAGCAAAACAAACATATCGGTCAGAAAGCGGGTAAATTGATGGCTAAGGTTCATGGTCTTGAAGCCATGAAACCTTGGAATCACCTTGCCGCCATGCCGCCACTGGAAAATGCGCCTGCCAAAGTTTATACCTTTGATGAAGCCATTGAGCTGATTAAAGCTGCTTTTGCTACGGTCGAGCCGGAAATGGCGGAATTTGTGCAAACGATGGTAGACAACGGCTGGATTGATGCTGAGCCAAGTGAACACCGCCGCTTGGGTGCTTATTGTACCAAGCTTGCCGCGACTCGTACTCCTTTGGTCTTTATGACTTGGGGCGGCAGTCGTTCTGATTTACTGACGCTTGCCCATGAGTTAGGGCATGCATTCCATAATTGGGTAATGCGCGATCTGCCTTTGTGTCAGACACACTATCCCATGACCTTGGCAGAAACCGCTTCGATTTTTGCTGAGAACATAGTACGAGACTATCTTTTAGAACAGGCTTCGACGCCGCAAGAACAGTTGGAAATGCTGTGGGAAGAACTCTCTTCTGCGTACGCATTGACCATCAATATTCCCGTTCGCTATGAGTTTGAAAAAGCATTCTATGAGCAACGTCTGCAAAATGAACTGGATGCACCGCAACTGTGTGAGTTGATGTCATCGACATGGCAAGCATGGTATGGCGACTCAATGACAGGAAGTGATCCCTATTTCTGGGCGAGTAAGCTGCACTTTAGTATCTCTGAGTTGAGTTTCTACAACTATCCGTATCTGTTTGGTTATCTGTTTAGTTTAGGGGTCTATGCTGAGCGAGCGAACAAAGGAGAGGCTTTCTATAGGGATTATGTCTCTTTGTTGCGCGATACTGGCAGTTATCTTGCGGAAGAGGTTGTCGATAAACATCTGGGACAAGATTTGACTCAACCGCAGTTTTGGCAACAAAGCATGGCACGCATCGAGCAGAAAGTTGACCAGTTTGAACGACTTTTGAACGAAGTGGTCATGCAGCAGACCGAAAAGGCTATGCAGTAGATCGAAGCAACCACACAACAGCCATCATTGTTGTAGCATGACTTGATGAGTTGAGTTGCATAGAAAAGGCAAGTTTGCACAGATGAATCAGCCATCATTAGTGTGCAGACTTGCTGTATTTTTGCGCAATTGCTTCATTTTCTTACAATCTTGGGTGATAGACTTCGACAAACGAGATCTTGCCCGTATAATTAACTTCAATGTTTCATTAACATACCGCTGTTATATTAGGGAGCAGCGCATGACGAAATCGCTTTTTCGCCAATCATTTCTAAAAGATACTTTAAATACCGATGCAGAGTTCGTCGGTGGTTCGCTTGTTACGGATAATGGTGTCACACTGGAACACCGTGCCCGAGGTTTGCTCGAGGTCACGCCAGAGACACTCGGACCAGATAGTAAACACATTATCATTTCTTGTGGGGTTCACGGCGATGAGACTGCGCCGATGGAGCTGATCGACAAGTTGATTGCTGATATTGAATCCGGATCAACCACGCTAAAAGCGCGTTGTCTGTTTATCATTGCTCACCCAGCAGCGACAAACCAGCAGCAGCGTTTTGTTGATGAAAACCTCAATCGTCTGTTTGGCGACAAGAAATATCCACAAAGCCAAGAGCTTGATATTGCCAAGCGCCTTAAGTCATGGGTCGCAGACTTCTATCAAGGTGTTGAGGTGGAACAACGTTGGCACCTCGACCTCCATTGTGCTATTCGTCAATCTAAACACTATTCCTTTGTGGTGAGCCCTAAGGTTCGTCACGAAACTCGCAGTAAAGCACTGTTTGACTTCGTTTCCAGCGCACAAATTGACGCGATTTTGCTATCCAATGCGCCATCGAGCACGTTTAGCTGGTTTACCGCAGAGAACTATGAAGCTCAAGCGTTAACCATGGAGCTGGGTCGTGTTGCAGCACTGGGTGATAATGACCTAGCGCGCCTAAAGGCTTTTGATGTTGCGACGCGCCATCTACTTGCCGACGAAAAACTGCAGCAGGCTTCAAGTACTCCAGTGATTTACCGTGTGGCGCGTAGTATTATCCGACGTGAAGAAGACTTTGGTTTCTTATTTGATGATGATGTAGAGAACTTTACCGAGTTCATGCATGGTGAGGTGTTCGGTCATGATGGTGATAAACCATTAATGGCGAAGAACGAACACGAGGCGATCGTTTTCCCTAATCGGCATGTCAAAGTGGGTCAACGTGCGGCGTTGATGGTGGTTGCAGTATCGGCACGCTATGACGGTGACCAGTTGGTTTACGACTGGTAAATGTGGAATAGAATCAGCAGCTTGAATAAGCTGCTGATTTGTATATTAAATGGATTTTGATCAGCTACTCTCTAAAAATCAATCTCGATGGCGATGGATACTTGTCTTAGCCTCGCTGCTACTTATCATTTGCTCCTTAGCGCATTTGGCTATCGGTGAGCATATCGTCAATCCTTTCTTTCCTAGTTCGCCCCTCGATCAATTACTGGTTTACGAACTTCGCGCCCCGCGTTTAGTCGCAGCACTAGTCATTGGAGCTGCGCTCGCTATTTCTGGTGCAACATTGCAGGTCTTATTGAGTAACGTGTTAGCCGAACCCGGTGTACTTGGTATTTCCGGAGGTGCCAGTTTAGGCATGGTGATCGTGATGTTTGCCATTCCGGCGGCAGCAACGCCACTAGGCTTTATGTCGGCGGCGGTTGTCGGGGCTTTATGCTTTACCTTGCTGCTTGTTAGCGCCACTCGAACATTGCGTTTATCGACCACACGTTTGTTATTGGTTGGGGTAGCATTGGGTATTCTGTCTGGCGCGATGGTCACTTGGGCGTTCTACTTTAGTGATGACTTAAGCATGCGTCAGCTGATGTATTGGCTAATGGGCAGCCTTGGTGGTCTAGATTGGTATCAGCATATTTTAAGTCTGTTTATGCTGCCGATTATGGTTTGGTTATGTTGGCAAGGTACTCTGTTAGATAAACTAATGATAGGTGAGGTGCATGCTAAGCAGTTGGGTGTGGATGTTGCCAAAATTCGTTGGCAACTTATTCTCGCTATTTCGATTTTGGTGGGTTGCAGTGTCGCCTTAGCTGGTGTGATCAGTTTTGTTGGCTTAGTGATTCCCCATCTTCTGCGCCTCGCTTTTGGCACTGAAAATCGTTATTTGTTGCCGCTATCGGCGATTGCTGGCGCGACACTTTTGGTGCTATCAGACATTTTTGCTCGAACTCTGTTGAGCTCGGCAGAGCTGCCTATCGGTGTGATGACTACAACCATCGGAGCGCCGATCTTTATTTGGATGCTGGTGAAAAATCATGATACAGGTTCGTAATCTCGCCCTCGGTGAGCGACTGCTGCCGATGTCGCTGGCATTCCCGCAAGGTCACGTGACACATATCATCGGACCGAATGGTAGCGGCAAAAGCACCTTATTGAGTTGTGTGTCTGGCATATTAGAGTGCGCTGGCGAGATAGAGATGGATGGAGAACCGCACACCTCTCTGTCATTGGCCGATTTAGCCCTGACGCGAGCCTACTTGAGCCAGAGTGAGCGTCCCGCTTTCAATATGCCTGTGTACCAGTTTCTATCCGTATCAGTGCCAGCTTGTTGCACGGATAAAGAAGCGTTAAATCAGGCAGTGCGCCAAGTCACTGAGTTGCTGAATCTGACCCGATTGCTTACCCGAACCGTGCATCATCTTTCTGGTGGCGAGTGGCAGCGTGTCAGGTTAGCGGCTTGCGCGCTTCAAGTATGGCGACCTATCAACCCCTACGCCAAACTGCTCATTCTTGATGAACCCTCAGCACCATTGGATATTGGTCAGCAAAAGTACTTGCATCGTTTGGTGGACATCATTAAGCAGCAGGGGACAACGGTAGTCATTGCTAATCATGACCTCAATGTGACCTTGCGATATGCAGATTATGTGGTGGTATTAAAGCGCGGTGTGATGGTGGCGAAAGGGACGCCAGATGAAGTGATGAACGAGGCATTATTGCAGCAGGTTTACCATACCAATATTACTCGCATTGAGTGGCAACATCGCCCTTACTTAGTGTTTGAAAAGTGATCCCTTGAATTGGACTCAAGGGATCGCTTGTCACCAGCTATAAATTATTATACCAGTGGTGAAAGATCAGCAGGACGGTAATAGACCGACTTTAGAACCTTACCTTGTCGGATAGTCTTTGCATCTGAAACAAAATCTTCGGCACACTTAGCAATAATATAGTTGCCTTTTTCAACCGCCATCAGCTTAATACCTTGCTCTGCATAGTATGCTTGCGTTTCTTGGTACTCAGTCATATTGCGGCAGACTTTACTCATATTACTTGAATGGATCTCATCCCAGCATTTGATGAAATCGATATCGCGGTTGGCAGCCACATGCAACAGCAGTTCAATTAGATAGCTGATCGCAAGATTGTCTTCCACCTTGCTGTCACCAAGATGCACTAGACGACCCATCAAGACATAAACAGAATCAATAATGGCATCAGCCTGTTCGACTTTACTGTCCGCTTCAGCCAATTCAGTCATCTCTTCAATCGCCAGCGAACTATGCAATTTATCCGCCGCATCATCCAGAGAAGCCACATCGTTCACAGGCAAATCAAAAGTGGTACGAAATTCAGTAATATCGCGGTAAAGATGATCGAAAATGTCTTGGGTAAGTAGTGTTAGTTTCATAAATTTGCTTCTTGAGACTCGGGAAATATTTGGCGAGGATTATAACTGATTCGTTGCAATGTTGCAGGTGCAATAAAGCGCACACGGCAGTTTTTAAAGGAGCAAGCAAAAGACCAAGCAAAGGGACAGGCAATATATGAAAACGGCTGAGTCATTGCATAAAACTTCAAACTCACGCGTGAAACTCTGTTGTGATTCGGTTTTCTATCAACTGGCAGGGGATATTGGCAGTTTTATTTTTCCTGTCTCTATAGAGTCCTCGAATTTCTTCTAAAAATTGGCTTACCATCTCCACTCTCTATTGCTGTATGTTTGTACAGTTTATTAGGTTTGAATCTGGTTTGAGTATGAAAAATGACTTGTTTTGTTGAGTGCATAGTCGTGCTTTGTTGGTAGAGGATTTAGTAAGGCATTGTTCATTAGGAGATTTGTGATGATCATACCTTAGATAACACGCACGGTTAAAAAGTGATAATACACTGGCGCGTTTCTATGTGATGACAGAATATATAGCGCGATGTATTTGCTTTAATTTTTAGTGGGTTATGATAAATTGATTAAAATTTAGCCAGAAAGAAAAACGAGACTGCCTGTTATTAAGAATGTTAGGTGTCTAATGGAGAACGATTTTGCAGCAGGTATTTTTTATTGAAAAAACAGTAGCAGGTAGGTGTGGTCCTGACAATCGCATGTGGGATCTTGCTGAGCTACGCAATAATAACGTAGCTGCAATTCTGTCTGTGAATGACGGTGAAATGGTGCATGTTTCTCTTCTTGATACATTGGGCATTGCTTACAAAAACATACCGCTTTCAAGTAATGCACCAGCTCTTGATGGTGACCTAGAACTTTGCTTGAATTCTCTTCCACAAATACTCGGTTTCCTAGATCTGCACAAACGCGATGGTTTGGTTATTGTTCACTGTAAATCGGGTAAAGACCGAACAGGTCTAGCTCTAGCTGCATATCTAATGCAAACCAAAAAGCTACTACCAATAGAGGCTATCGAAGCCGTTAAAAAGGTCAGGAGTGTTGCATTTACTGCGCCGGGTTGGGATGAATTTTCGCTCAAGGTGCTAAGTGCGCTGAGAGACACCTAACAAATTGTTCAAGAGTGATTCGGCACGCGTGGCATTTTTACTATGCGTTAAAGCAAAAGGGACAGGCAATATATGAAAACGGCTGAGTCATTGCATAAAACTTCAAACTCACTCGTAATACTCTGCTGTGATTCGGTTTTCTATCAACTGGCAGGGGATATTGGCAGTTTTATTTTTCCTGTCCCTATAGAGTCCTCGAATTTCTTCTAAAAATTGGCTTACCATCTTCACCCTCCATTGCTGTTTATTTGTACAGTTCATTAGGTTTGAATCTGGTTTGAGTATGAAAAATGGCTTGTTTTGTTGAGTGCATAGTCGCGCTTTGTTGGTAGAGGATTTAGTAAGTCATTGCTCATCAGGGGATTTGTGATGATCGTATCTTAGATAACGCGCACGGTTAAAAAGTGATAACACGCTGGCGTGTTTTTATGTGATGACAGAATATATAGCACGAGTTATTTGCTTTAATTTTTAGTGGGTTATGATAAATTGATTGAAATTCAGGCAGGCAGAGGAACGAGACTGCCTGTTATTAAGAATGTTAACTGGCAAAGGGAGTATTGAACAATGGAAGAATTGATAGCCCAATATACGGGTGCAAACGAAGACGAAAGACTAACTCGCCAATACATCGCTCAGTTAGAGTTTGATACTACGATGCATAAACTAGCGCCTTATTTACTTAAAGGTAAATCTGTATGTGAGTTAGGAGCAGCAACGGGGCGTTATTCCTTAAATTTTGCGAAATTAGGTTGTGGAGTTACAGCTGTAGAGCTTGCACCCGACCAAGTGAATATCTTAAACACTAAAGCAAAATCTGAAGGAATTGAGTTAAAAGTGTTCGAGGGTAATGCTTGTGATGTGTCATTTATCGAAAGCAGTTCTCAAGACGTTTGTGTAATTCTTGGCCCTTTGTACCACCTGAAAACTCTGCATGAAAGAGAGCTTGCGGTAAATGAAGCACTAAGAATTTTAAAACCAAATGGCGTACTAGCTATAGCGTATATTTCACGTTTCTTTGTTGCTGGTATGTTTGCACAGCAGTTTCCAGAGTTAGTAACTCCCGAGGTACTTTCAGAGTTAAATAAACATGGCACGGTATCAAACACTAAGGCAGATAGTTTTTTCAAAGTTGGGTATTTCGCAACGCCTAGTGAAATTGAAAGCCTTGCAAAAGAAAATGGTTTTAACGTAATTGGACATTCAGCAACAGATGGATTTGGGCGCTATATATCTAGTGGTGTTAATAATTTTACTCCATCTCAATATCAGACATGGTTAGATTATCATTTAGAAAATTGCGATGAACCCAGTCTTTTGGGGTCAAGTAATCATGGTTTAGTGATCGCTAGAAAAGCCAGTTAACAATGCAATTAAGTCGGATTCATGAACGCGTGCCGACTCGCTTACGCTCAAACATAGCACGCGTTCATTCACCGCTTATTGCGGCGTTATGAGGCATATGGATATTCAACTAATAAAAATAGAAAGTGATGAGTTTGAAAGTCTGTTTTCTGTTGTGAAACAAGGACTTTATTCGCATGTTGATGCCGTCTTTGGTTGGTGTGATGAGTTTCAGGTCAATCGCTTAAAAAGTGACTATGAGCCTCATTGGTTTTACTGGGTTTGTTTCAATAACACGCAAGTTGGAATGCTATGCTTTAAGCCATACTACGACAATGCCATTCATGTACATTTACTCATTATATTTCCAGAATTTCAAAATCAACAATTGGGTGAAAGGGTCATGAATATGGTTCACGACATAGCGCGAGAGCAAGAGCGTAGTCAAGTAACCCTATCAAGCTTTACTAGAAATGAGTCAGCGGTAAGGTTTTACAAATCACTTGGCTATAAGGTGACTGAAAGCGATGAAAACTTCCTTTCTTTGTCGCTTCAACTTGCCTCATAACAAACGACTATGGCGTCAATAGTTAATTTTTGGCGCTACTTTCATCCCACATCGTGCCGTCTCTCAACATCGAATTTAAGATAACAACCCTCTTCTTTACACACGCTATGATAGCCACTTTTTTAGGCTTTCCTGCGTCTAAAAGTCGCTGATACGTCGCTTTGAAAACAGGGTTACATTGCATGGCGGACATCATTGCCATATACAGAACTGTCCGAGCTTGGGCGGGGGATCCTTCAGGGACAGGCAATATATGAAAACGGCTGGCTCATTGCATAAAACTTCAACCTGACTCAGCAAGAGTGGCTCAAAGTATGTACCTAACTAGAAAGACAGCGGGCGACTTTAGTTGGCAGCAAAGCCAGCTTTCCATTAGTGATAGCGAAGATGCAACGGCAGCGGATGTGTGGCTACCAAATTGGATAATGTCATTTAAAAATCTTGCTATTAATATCAGCAAGGAAAGCTGAGCTTTCGTGTGGCAGGCATTTTGGCATTTCCCTCGTTTTCGAAAATTAGTGGTTCAACCTCACTAAGAAATACCCTAGGTTAAAGTCTGAGGAAAATAAGCTTGAAGCTGTTATGTAATTTGTTTTATTTGACCTGTCCCTATAAGAAAAAGGAGGCGAGTTAGCCTCCTTTATACATTCTTTCAAAGTTCTTTGGGTTCCAGCCGATCATAATCTGGTCGCCAATCTTAAGCACTGGCAATGAACGAGCACCGATAGCGTCCAATTCCTTTCTTCCCCTTTGCATTTTGGCGTTCGTCATTCTGTATTTATAGCCTTTTTCATCGAGGTATCGTTGAGCGTCCTTACAATGAGGGCATTTGTCTTTAACATATAGAACTAAGCGTTTCATGGGTTTTGTGCCTTGCGAAGATAATGTGCTTTGCGGAATGAAGCGCTATTTTAGCCTTTATTCGTGTCCGGCACAAAACCTAGCAACGCTTTAGTCTCAACGGGTCTGTATTTTTTGGTTGATGAAACAGAGTTGTTGATAAAGTGTCTCGGTCTTGTGCATCGGCACTCCAATTTTTGCGGCGATATCGAGCATATTTTTATACATATATTCGATCTCTAACTCTCGACCATTCCTGTAATCGAGCAGCATACTGGTGAGGTAGGGTTGCATCTTGGCGGTGTTGTTGATCATGGTATCCACGACCGCGCTATCGAGCGCAGTGCCATGGGCGTTGGCGGCAGCAATCACTTCCAGCATGATGTCTCTGGCGAGTTCGACTATCTGTTCCGTCGCCATCATTTGTGCAGTATCGGCATTGAGGATAGTTGATAGACCGTTGAAAGGTACGTTCCACAGCAACTTTTTCCAGCGTGCGCTGACGATATCGCCCGCAAAATCAGCACCGACGCCCGCGGCTTGAAATTGTTCGGTGAGCCAGTTTATGTGCGAGTCACACTCTGGGTTTAATCGACCTAAGGTGAGGTTGCCGTAATCAATATGATGAATATGACCGGGACCGACTTTATTTGAGCAGATGAAACAAAGCCCGCCACCAATTTGAGAGTGGCTAAGCTGCTCGGCAATGACCTGCTCGCCCGCGATACCATTTTGTAACAGTACGATGGTTGAGTTAGGCTTTAATATCGGTTTTAGCAGTTGCGGCAATAGTGCATTTTGAGTGGTCTTTAATGCCACTAAAATGATGTCAGCCGCTGGCATATCTTGACTATTTTGATAGGCGTTAATCGCCTCGGCTGGAATCGAAAAATTGCCCTCTTGGGAATCAACTTTCAAGCCATGTTGCGTGACATGATCAAAATCTGAGTGAAACAAAAAATGCACCTGACATTGCGCATGGTGAAGACGGGCTCCGTAGTATCCGCCAATCGCGCCAGTGCCAATCACGGCTATCGTGTGGTTATCCATAACAGCAAGTCTCTCCTTTGACTAGATAACGAGAACAATGATCTACCATCAAGACCTAAATGCTCAATAGATCCGAGGTAACTTGGGTATCAGTCTAATGTACAACAATTGCCCATGAACAGAAATTGCTGATGTAAAGAAATTAGTAGCGTACAGAAATTGACAGCGATAAAAGGATTGAATACAAGCGGGTAACGTTGATGAGAGGAGCGAAAACTCCTCTCATTTTATATTGAGACTGACTGTGTGAGATTTAATGAGTATCGTTGCCAAACTGATAGCCTTGATAGATTTCAGATAGGCTTTTCGGTTTTTTATTGTGAGTCTGTTGTTGAGAGACTTCTTTGTTTAATGCTTGCTCATGAGCTTTGGCTGATTCGACAAATTCAGGATTGCTCAGAGCTTGTTTTCTTAGCTCGTTGATACGGTCAAGTCGTTGTTGCAACATAAGCGAACCTCATTTTGTTACTGGTTGTATAAACAGTATATACCTGCCTGTATAAATATCCAGTAAAAATATTAATTCGCTTGTTAGTCACTCATTTATTTAGGTTTTGGCTCTAGTCGATAGATATTGCCATTGTCGGTGCTGAAGTAGATTAGACCATCTGGGCTTATGGCTATGTCTCGGACGCGCTCACCAAGATCGGTGACTAATCTTAGTTGTTCTTTTAACTGATCCCCCTGAATATCAACCACGTTAATATGGGCTAGTTTGAGTGCGCCGGACAGCAGTTTGCCATTGAGCTGCGGATAGTGTTCTCCGCGATAGAGAATCAGACTGCCAGGAGCAATTGATGGAATGTAAACCCATTTGGGTTGTTCAATACCCGGTAATGTCTTTGCTTCGCCAACCGTTAACGGTCCCCAGTATTCCTTGCCGTGAGAGGTTTTCGCCCAACCGTAATTGAGTCCTTTACCAATCAGGTTAATTTCGTCGCCACCGCGAGGACCATGTTCAATTTCCCATAGAGAATCGGTTGCTTTATCAAAGAAAAGACCTTGCGGATTTCTGTGCCCATAAGACCAGATTTCATTCGCCACCTTGTTGTCGTTCACAAAGGGATTGTCGGTTGGCACCGACCCGTCAAGATTAAGACGAAGAATCGCGGCAGCATGGTTACTCGTGTCTTGACCATTGTCTCTATCGCCTCGGTCGCCAATGCCAAAATAGAGATGTCCCTTATCATCAAACGTTATGCGACTGCCAAAATGTCGACCAGAGTCACTGTCGGCGTTGGCTTTGAGTAATCGCGTCCAATTTGAGAGTTTGCCATTGCTGATCGTGGCGGTCGCCAGAGAAGTGGTTGCCCCTTTGTCGGTTTTATCACTGTAGGTAAAGTAGTAGCGGTTGGCATCCTCTGGAGATTGTGCGATGTCCATCAGACCGCCTTGTCCTTTCGCATAAAGGTTGTTAACGCTGTATAAGGTGGTTTTCGTTTGCTCAGATAATGTCACTTGCACTAGATTACCTGTTCGCTCGGTCACCAGTAGAGTATCGGCGTCAGAGAACGCCATGCCCCAAGGAATCATTAAACCATCGATTACTTTGGTTACAGTGTAACTATTATCAAGCAACACTTCTTCCATCCCCGCTTCATCGGCAACAGCGTTTGACACAATAAGCTGTGTGCCAATCAAACTGGTGGCGACAAGTGCACTGACCGAAGAGAAAATCCCTGACTTCATGTTTATCTCCTTGAGGCTGTTTATATCGCGATACCTGACCCGCTTAGCGAGTGGTCTTATCCATAACTTGGTCCATCAGCGCCATACTCTGGGTAAAGTAGGGATTGTAGGTTAAACGGGCAAAGATTTTTCCCGGCTCTTGATGACCCCATGACGAAAACCAGACTGGCGCACCATTGATACAGGCTTGTTCATGCTCGGGAGTTTGACCGTTACCACAAATGATATTGCTGCCGTTGATTCCGTAAAGCGGATTGTCCGGCGAGATCAGTAATCCCTGATGAGAACCATTGGCAATGCGTTGCTCTGGCAGCTTCATTGAAAAGCGAGAGATGTGTGTATCGGTCGCCTTGGTTTCACCTTGCCAGACTAAATGTTTATTGGGGTGGGTCATGGTGTGTTGAAATACTTCAGCTGCATAGCCCGTGTCTATAATGCCGTCCGCTTCACTCATGATCATAAACACCGGCTTATCATAGCTGCGACCTTTTAGTGCCTGCTTGACGACTTCGGTGGTTTGGTAATAAACAGCGGCACCATTCATCGGTAACGAGTTGTACCTCAACGGATTGTCTTCAGGATCTTGGTCAGCCCATGTCACAAAATAGCTGGCTAGTCCTGCCCAGCGTACCGCGGTAGAGGTCGGTTCAAAAGCGGGAGAGAATAGCAGCAGCCCATCGATCGTGGGGTCTTTTATCGCCGCTTCGGTGGCCAGATTCGCGCCAGTCGAGTAGCCGCCTAACCAGAGACTTGGCGTCTGCCGTTTAAGAAGTTGAATATGGTGATGGACGACACCTTGCCAATCCTCTAATGATGGAAGTGCAAGATCACCGGCTTTACTGGCGTGACCGGGGAGCAAGATAGTGCGAACTAAGTAGCCTTTATCCGCAAGGTGCTGAGCTACATCAACAAAAGAGTAGGGGCTATCGCCAAGTCCATGTACCAACAAAACCCCTTTACCGTTTGGGTGAGTCGGTCGGTATTCTGTGGGTAGCACCAAATCAAGTTCTTGCTCATGATTGTCGGTCATAAAGACGCGATTGTCATTGAGCCACAGTTTAGTGGCTTCACGGTACTGTTCAAAACTGCGTTGGTTATAGTCAGGAAGTTCGTTTGCAACTTGGTATGCGGGATCAGCCGACGCATTACTACAACCGGTTAAGAGTCCGGCGATAACCGTTGCACTAGCCAGTAATGCTAGGCACGAAATTCGGGTCATATACAATCCTCTGTAATCACCACTAGGGTTAGTTTTAGTGGAAGCAAAATAAATTCAAGCGGTAACGAATGATTGTAAGTTTAGATACGGACCTAGTTTCAAGAAAGTCTTTTATTCAAAAATCCAATAGTAACCATAGCCGACCACCAAAGCGGGAAGTGCAGAATAAAATGTCGCAACCAAAGCAGCCTTTGGTGCCATAGCGATAGCAGGGAACAAGGCATCGCCATCATTGGATATCGCATTAGATAGCTGTGCTGACATTGGAACCGCCCCCGAGAGATAGAGGCTAGTGACCAATATTTGCGGACCGCATCCCGGCAGTAAACCCACCATCATTCCTAAGAATGGCATCCATATTCCCCACCCAGAAAGACTTTGCGTGATATTGATTTGGGCAAAATGGGTGATGAGCTCGAAAGCAAGAAAGCCAACGATGACCCAAGCGGTGATAAAGTTGGTATCTTGTGCCGCCTTTTGAAACGGGTGAGAGGCGAGTGGCTTATTATCTTCCGAAACGGTCGATTGATAGTCTTTGATTTCTCGGGTCAACGACCAAAGTAACATGCTGCCAACGATCATCACGGTGCCTGCCCATTCTATGGTCATCTCTGGTAGGGACAGCAGTGCGTTAACGTCAACTTGAAATGAGCCAAGTAGGGCGACCGCCAGCGTTGGTAGCATAATCCAACGCCAAAATTCACCCTGAACGTTAATGGCTTTTTGTTCATTCTCTGTCGGTTGCTGATCACAGCTCGCAGGGTCTTGAGCAACAGATAATGATGGCGTTGGAGGTCTAAGAAAATCATCAGCATGTAATGCATTCACTAAGCAGCCCGTTAACCAACCCACGACAACGCCCAGTGCTACGACACCTAAACCAACATCAGGTTGACTGGCGAGAAGTAAAAACGCCGCATCGCCCATGGTCGAGGTTAACACAGCAACGATTGCGCCAAAGCCGACTCGACCGCTGACGAATTGAGTGGTGACAACAATGGCACCGCCACAACCGGGTAGGGCACCGAGTAACGCGGCAAAGAAAACTTGATAGTGACGTGAGTTGCGATAGAGGGAAGCAAGCTTGTTTTCTGAACTAATAAACGCCGACAAATAGTGATAAACAACCAGAGTGAATGCAACGTACGTCGATACCGCCCAAAATGCGTCGGATAGAGAATTCACCACCAGATCTCGGGTTGAATCGGTCGCCAGCAGTGCAATCAAGCATACCGGCAAAAGTAAGCGTTTGTATGCCGGTTGAAATTGATTGACGGTAAGGGTTCTGCTGGTCATGGGTTGTTTAGAGAAGACAGTCATACTTCCTCATAAATGCAAATGATAACAATTATCATTATAGCAATTATCAAGGTGACTTCAACAATAAAAAGCGACTTCAGCAATCGGTTTCAAAAACAACAAATTGATAGAAACATAAGCGGGCAAAAAATAGCTGAGCAAAGTGGCTCTATGTGACGGATTAAATGATGCGCTTTTGGCGATGCAGCAAGTCAGGCGATGGGGTGTTGGGTTTGATTGGATTTGTCTGGTTTGTGCCTGATGGAGCACCGCACAGTTTGTCGGCACAATTATTAAGACAAAGTTGCCAAACAAACTGTTTTGCATCTGGGTTTAAGCAACGAATATGCGCAGCGCACAGGTGCCCGCTTTTGACTAAACTCGCGAGTTTATCAGCGCTGATTTCGATTTGGATATAATTGGGATCGGAAGGCATCCTGCTCTCTTAACCATTGACGAAGAATATTTGATGATAATAGTTATCAATATCGTTAAATGTCAAGTGATTGCTGTCGAGGTGCTTGCTTTCGCGATCATAAAGAGCTTTCGAGATCATAAAGAGTTTTCAAGGACATAAACCGCTTTCTCCCTTCAAAAGGGGGATTGGATAGGCAATCCACAGCAGGGAATGTTGCAACAAAAGAGTTATATCCAGTGGTATGTGGGTGATAACTTGCTCTCAAGGAATGATGAGAAATTGAACGACTGGCTCGATATGATCGAACGGGGTTGTGGGGGATGTTAAATGGTTTCTTAATGTAAATTCACTCACGGATAAAGTTGATCAAGGTCAATAATGATTATGAGAATTATTATTACTATGCTTATTCCTTAACTAAGCAGAAAACCACATTGAGCTAGATTATGCCGATTCAGAAATTAATGACAGCCGCCGCCATTGCGGTCACAGCGCTTACCTCAATGCCAAGCGCATTGGCGGATGACTCCACCCTTACTTTTGCAAACTACCGTGATATTCGTGATCTCAATCCACACCTTTATGGTGGTGAGATCTTTGCTCAGAATCTGATTTTTGAAGGTCTGATTCATTTGGGTCAGGATGGAGTATTGGAGCCTTGGTTGGCAAAGAGCTGGTCAACGTCTGAAGATGGCAAAGTCTATACTTTTAAGCTGCGCGATGATGTGAATTTCACTGATGGCACACACTTCGACGCTAATGTGGTCAAAGCAAATTTTGAAGCGCTGCTCGATAACGCCAATCGTCACAATTGGCTTGAGTCGATTCGCCTAATGGTGGAAGTAGAAAGCGCGGGCAAAAAGAGTGTCCGCGTTGTCGATGACTACACCGTTGAGGTGGAGTTTGCAGAGTCTTATTATCCGTTCCTGGTAGAATTGGGTGTGACTCGTCCATTTCGTTTCCTCTCCCCAAAATGCTTTAAAGAGGGAACGACGAAAAACGGTGCGAGCTGTTATGTCGGAACGGGTAGTTATGCGCTCAAGAACAATGTGGTGGATCAGCACGCAACATTTGACCGCAATGAGCAATACTGGGGTGAAAAGCCCGAGGTGAAGAGCATTGTTGCTCGAGTGATCCCGGATAACCAATCGCGTCTACTCTCTCTGCGTAGCGGTGAAATTGATATGGTGTATGGTCTGCAACTGATCAACGCCCAATCATTTAAACAGTTTGAAAAAGATCCACGTTTTGGCACCGCATTGTCTGAACCGGTGTCGACACGTATGTTGATCCTAAACTCGACCAGTGAAAACCTCAGTGATACTCGTGTTCGTCAGGCGCTTAGCCATTTGACGAACAAATCGATCATTGCGGAACGCATCATGCTTGGATTGGAGAAACCCGCAGACACCTTGTTGGCGAAAAACGTTCCTTACGCGAATATTCCACTGACGCCTTACGATTATAGCGTGGCACAAGCTGAGCAACTACTGGATGCAGCCGGTTGGGTGAAACAGGGCGCGGTTCGCAAGCGTGATGGTAAGGCATTTGAAATTACCCTGTCGTACGACAGCGACAAAGTGGTTGAGCGTACGATCGCCCAGTACCTGCAAAGTGAATGGTCAAAAGTGGGTCTGAAGATGAACATCGTCGGTGAAGAAGAGCAAGCTCACCGTGATCGACTCAAACAAGGTCAGTTTGATTTATCGTTCAATATCTCTTGGGGGACACCGTATGATCCACAGTCTTTCTTAGGCGGGATGCGTAAACCTGTTTATGGTGACTATGCGGCACAAAAAGGTATTCCTGAAAAAGCTGAGCTAGATAAGCAGATCCTTGAGGCTCTTGAAGCGAATGATGAGCAACAACGTCAACAACACTATACTTATGTGTTAGAAACACTACACAATCAAGCGATTTATATTCCGCTCACCTATGAGCAAAATCGTGCGATTTATAGCACCAAAGTGCAAGGAGTTGGCTTCAACCCATCTCAGTTTGAGATCCCATTACAGCGCATGTCTATAAAACCGTAGGTTGCGGTTTTAATGTTGACGCCTGTTATGACTGACACTTGCTTAGCAAGTGTCAGTTTTTTCATTTCAATTTATGTAACGTTAGAGAAAGTGTCTAAGTGGCAAAGTATATAATTAAACGACTGTTGAGCGCGATAGTGACCCTGTTTTTCGTTTCGTTCATCGCGTTTGCATTGGTCAATATTATTCCTGCCGACCCAGCAGAAGTGGCGCTTAGGGTGAACGATACGACGCCGAGTCCTGAAGCGATTGAGGAAATCCGTCAAGAACTCGGTTTAGATAAACCTTTTTTGATTCGCTACGTTAATTGGCTGTCTGCGTCTATCCAGGGTGATTTTGGGGTCTCTTATACCAATACCAATCGATTGGTATTGGAAGAACTGACGCGCAGCTTTCCGTATACCCTAAAGCTGGCGGGCTTATCATTGGTGCTACTGGTTGGTTTAAGTATCCCGATTGGTGTGTTGAGTGCAGTGTATAAAGACCACTGGTTTGATCGTATTGTACGGGTGTTTATCTTTGCCAGTACTGCGATGCCAAATTTCTGGCTGGCGTTTATCCTTATCTGGATTTTTTCCATCAGCCTTTACTGGCTGCCAAGTAGTGGCGCGTCGACGCTAGGCCATTATATCTTGCCATCAATTACCCTTTGTATGGCGTATGTTGCCACTTATATTCGATTGATTCGTAACTCTATGCTGGAATCTATGCACCATCATTACGTGGCGTATGCTCGTGCCCGAGGTATTCCAGAGCATAGGGTGATATGGAAACACCTGCTAAAGAACTCGTTACAAACCTCCATGACGGCGCTGGGTATTGGTGTGGTGCGCTTGATCGCGGGGACGGTGGTGATTGAAAGCATTTTCGCTATACCGGGATTAGGTCGCCTTGCACTTGCGGCTATTTTTAATCGCGATTACCCCATTATTCAAGCCTATATCTTAGTAATGGGCAGCCTGTTCGTGGTGTCTAATCTGATTATCGACATCTTACATACGGTGGTTGACCCTCGATTAAAGCAGGGAGGAAAATCGTAATGTGGCAACGTCTGTTTTCTAATAAAACGGTGCTATTTTGTCTGCTACTGCTGTTTATTGTCTGTATGATGGGGGCATTTGCACCTTATCTTGCTCCCCATGATCCCAACCTTGCCGATGTGATTAACACTCTCATGCCTATGTCGAGTGAGTATCCGTTGGGGACTGACTATTTGGGACGCTGCAATTACTCCCGGTTACTGTTTGGTATTCGAACCACGCTGTATTATTCACTTCTTACCATGGTAATCACAGCGGTTGTCGGCGGCTTTATTGGTGTCATTGCAGGCTATATGCGTGGCAAGGTCGATGCTTTGATTATGCGCGCTTGCGAAGTGATGCTGTCGTTTCCATATGAGATCATTGTATTGAGCATTGTCGGCATTATGGGACCCGGCATCGTTAATATTATCGTGGCGAACTTTATCGCTAAAATCGCTTGGTATGTGCGTATCGTGCGCAGTTCGGTAATCAGTTTCAATCATCAAAACTATATCCTCTATTCACGAACGGTGAAAACGCCCCAGCGCTTTATCTTCGCCAAGCACCTTGCGCCTAATATTGCAGCAGAAGTGATTATCTTGGCTACCCTCGATTTAGGCTGGATTATTTTAAGTATCTCAACCTTGTCATTTTTAGGTCTAGGTATCCAACCGCCAACGCCAGAGTGGGGCGCGATGCTATCCGATGCTAAGGAAGTGTTATTCTCCAATCCAGAGCAGATGCTGATTCCCGGCGCTGCCATTATGGTTGTGGTGGCGTGTTGTAACTTACTCGGTGACTCGCTTCGTGATGTGTTAGATCCAAGAACGGAGCGTCAATAATGCTACAGGTAAATAATCTTTGCGTATCCTTGATTCAACCTCAGCCTAAAGAACTACTATCGAATGTCAGCTTTCATTTAGGTCATGACCAATGCCTTGGGATTTTGGGGGAGTCAGGAAGTGGTAAATCGTTAACGTGTAACGCGATTAATGGATTGTTAGGCGAGAACTTTGCGGTCTCTGGCGAGGCTAAATTTGAAGGGCAAGATCTGCTGACCTTGCCTTTGGCTCAACGCCGAAAGTTGCGCGGCGAGACGATTTCCATGATCATGCAAAGCCCGATGACTGCGTTTAACCCTCTGTTTACCATAGGTAATCAAGCGGTTGAAACCATTAAACTGCACAGCGAATTATCGGCGAAGCAAGCCAGAGAATTGTTTTGTGATGTGCTGGTGAGAGTGAATCTAAAATCGCCAACCACACTGATTGATAAGTACCCGCATGAGCTAAGTGGTGGTATGTTGCAACGCATCATGGTTGCGCTCGCCTTGGTGTTGAAACCTAAATTGATCATTGCCGATGAACCCACGACAGCGATTGATTATATCTCCCAGAAAGAAGTGATTAAAGAGCTGCAGTTTGTTCGTGAGCAGTTCGCGACGAGCTTGATCTTTGTCAGTCACGATTTAAGTTTAGTGTCCCATATTGCCGACAATGTACTGGTGATGAATCAGGGGCAGGTGGTTGAATATGGTGAAACCAAACAGATCTTTACCCAGCCTAGCAGTGAATACACTCGATATTTAGTCGATACCCGTATGACTTTGATTCATCGTTTTAAATCTGTCATGGAGCCGTCCAATGTTAATTGATATAAAAGCCGTGACTAAATCCTTTAAAACCGACAATAGTTGGTTGTTTTCGACCACTCAGCAAGTCATTAACGGTGTCTCTTTAACCATTAATTACGGGGAGTGCGTCGGTATCGTGGGTGAGTCGGGCAGCGGAAAGAGCACTCTCGGCAAACTGATACTTGGACTAGAGCCAGTCGATAGCGGTGAGATTGTCTTTAACGATGAGTTGGCGAGTCTGTCAACGCACAAGGCGCTCAGTGTGGTGTTCCAAGACTACAACACCTCGGTCAACCCACGATTAACCGTGAAAGAGATCATCAACGAACCTTTGATCAAAGAGAAACTCAGCAAAAAGCAGCGACAGACGCTGCTGGAGGAGTTACTGTTTGAAGTCGGTTTAAGCGCTGACATGTTGACTCGTTATCCTCATCAATTGAGTGGTGGTCAACTACAGCGTGTCTGTATCGCCAGAGCCATTGCCCCTAACCCTAAGTTTATCTTATTGGATGAAGCGGTCAGTTCATTGGATGTGTCGGTTCAAGTTCAGATACTGGAACTGCTCGCACGTCTAAAGCAGCAGCGAGGTATCGCTTATCTATTCATTACCCACGATATTGCCGTTGCCAGTTATTTATGTGATCGCCTGATGTTTTTTAAAGACGGCATGATCGTTGAGCGCGTCGAGGATATGCGCCAATTAACGCAAGTCAAAGACCCTTATACCCAACAGCTTCTAGCCGCTGCCAGTTACCTAGAGCTTCCTTTTGAATCCGAGTTGAAGTAACGATGACCCTAACTCATAAAGATTATTTTAAAATTGCCTTCCCGTTTATTGTTTCCACCGTCACTCAGCCTTTGCTGGGGGCAGTGGACACGGCTGTTATTGGTCAGTTGGGTGTTGCCGAACTGATTGGCGGTGTTGCGATTGGTACGGTGATCATGAACACCCTCTATTGGTTGTTTGGTTTTTTCCGTGTCAGTACCACCGGTCAAAGTGCGATTGCTTTGGGGAAAAACGATCCCAAAGAGCAGGCAACCAGTCTGTTTAGACCGTTTATTCTTGCCCTGTCGGTGGGGATAATTTTTATCTTACTGCAATCGCTGATCTGGCAAGGAGCGCAGTGGGTGATCGACCCGGAAGCCGCGGTGGGAGCCAACGCGAAAATCTATTTTGATATTATGATTTTTGGCGCGCCTTTTGTGTTACTCAACTACACCTTGATCGGTTGGTTAATGGGGCAGGCGAAAGCGAAAGAGACCCTGTTTACTCAAGTGTTTGGTAACGTGTTGAACATCGTGCTGGATATTATTTTTGTACTCTATTTTGATTGGGGAATTGCTGGCGTTGCCTATGCGACCTTGATTGCGCAGATCAGCACGTTTGCTATTGGTGCCTTCCTTGTGCTGCGCACCTGCCAGTTTTCGCTGTTTGATTATCTGGGTACTGCAAGCATGAGTAAGGCAGATCTGAAAGTAATTGTGTCGTCTAATATGGACCTGTTGCTGCGCACGGTTTGTATTCTGATTTTCTTTAATATGATGGCGCGAGTCGGCTCCCAACTGGGCGCGGATGTGCTGGCGGCGAACGCGATTTTGATGCAAGTGACCTTTATTGTCAGCTATATGTTTGATGGTGTCGCCAATGCCTCAAGCGTGTTTGCAGGCAAAGCGGTAGGGCAGAAGAATATCGGTCTACTTAAATCCGTGATTAAGATGAACACGGTATGGACCACAGGATTTGTGGTCGTGCTGACCTTGTTGACGATACTGTTTAAGCAGCATATTGTCACTCTGTTTACCGAGTTGCCAGCGCTTGTCGCGATCTATAACCAGATGTCACCATGGTTACTGGTGTTCCCACTGGTGGCAGGCTATGGATTAACGTTTTACGGCATCTTTACCGGGACAGGCACCACAAGACCGGTCAGAAATTCCAGTGCCGTGACCTTGTTGCTGTTTCTTACGGTGCAGTATTTTATGGTGCCGGTATGGGGTAACCACGGTTTGTGGCTTGGGTTTACTCTGTTTTACGTTGGGCGGTTTATCTTCTTGTACCCTTACATCGGGCTAGTGAAGGGTAAGTGTTGCGAGTAAGACGATAATGACCCGCGAATACACCACTCTAAATTTAGAGTGGTGTATTCGTTCAATGCGCTATAGCGCCGCGAGAATCGTTTCCGCTTTACTGACTTCAAACTCGCCGCCAGTTTCCACATTGAGCGTAGTGACAACGCCGTTGTCGATGATCATCGCGTAACGCTGAGAACGAATACCACCAAAGTCGCCCGTATCCATCTCCAATCCCAGCGCCTTAGTAAAACTGGCACTGCCATCTCCTAGCATTAGTAGCTCAGAGGCATTTTGTGCTTCGCCCCATGCCTGCATCACGAAAGCATCATTGACCGCGACACACGCGATAAGATCAACGCCTTTGTCTTTAAGTTGATCCGCCAGCACCACATAGCCGGGTAGGTGAGCTTCAGAGCAAGTCGGAGTGAAAGCGCCGGGTACGGCGAATAGCACGACTTTTTTGTTGGCGAATAACGCTTCGGTTTTGTGTTGTTGCATCCCGTTTTCGGTGAGTTCACTTAATACTGCGTTGGGTAGAGCTTGTCCTTGTTGAATCATGATGGTTTCCTTTAGTTGTTGCGGGTTAGGTGTTGCGGGTTAGTTGCTAGGGGTGAGTGGTTACGGATTAGTTATTACCGATGTCTACCAAGTCTAACCCTTATACGCGCAGCCACAACAAAAAAGCTAAAATCGATTTTTTACGTCAACATTTTACGTCAACAAGTGCGGGATAAATAATTTTTTTAATGCGTGAAATAAAGCTTGAAATTGTGGTTAATTAGAGCGATTATCGCCGCCCATTTTTTTGTCTTGTATAAAAACCAAACAGAATGAACCTAAATCAATTTGACTCTTTGCTACCGCCACAAATGGCGGAACGCGCTGCCGAGATTGGACTCGGCAAAGCGACTAAAGATCCGGTTAAATCGTTTTTGCTGGCTATTTCAGCCGGGATCCATATCGGTATCGCATTTGTGTTTTACACCATCGTCACCACTGGTGCAGCGGATATGTCATGGGGCATGACGCGCTTTATTGGGGGTGTTGCTTTTAGTTTGGGACTTATCCTTGTGGTGGTCACGGGTGGAGAGCTGTTTACCAGTTCAGTACTGACTCTGGTCGCCAGAGCAAGCGGTAAAATCTCGTGGCTTACCTTGGTCAAAAACTGGGTTGTGGTTTATCTGGGTAACTTGATAGGCGCGCTGCTGTTGGTTATCTGCATGTTGGTGACCAAGCAATATATGTTTGACCATGGTCAGGTGGGGCTTAACGCGTTGGCGATTTCCCAGCACAAACTGCATCATGGGTTTTGGCAAGCGGTCGCATTGGGCATTATGTGTAATGTGCTGGTGTGTATCGCGGTATGGATGACCTTTAGTGGTCGTACTTTGACAGATAAAATTATCGTGATGATTCTGCCTGTTGCTATGTTTGTTTCTTCGGGGTTTGAACACTGTATCGCCAATATGTTTCAAGTACCGATGGCCATCGCGATTAAGACTTTTGCGCCTGCGGAATTTTGGCAGATGACCGGCGCAAACATTGCCGACTATGCCGACCTCAATATGCTGGACTTTATTATCAATAACTTAGTGCCCGTGACGCTGGGTAACATTATTGGCGGTGGTCTATTTGTTGGTATGTGGTATTGGATGATTTATCTTCGTGACGAACAGCCGTTGCTATAAGGGTATAGTGGCGCTCTGACATCAATAGATACCAGTGATATAAGTAATTTTGGTTGGTGATATAAGTATATCTATCAAGGGATTATATTGATAATAACCACTCTAATTACTCACTTATCAATATCCTATGTAAGGATAGGCAAGGAACTCAAAATGTCAGACGCTATTGCAACAGCTCGTTTACAAAATAAAATGAAAAACCCAATCGTAGCACTTATCCTGGGCTTTATTATCCCAGGTGCAGGTCAAATGTACGCAGGTAGCGTGATGTGGGGTGTGATTAACCTTATTTTATGTATCGTTTTCGCTATCACTGTGATTGCAAGTCCGTTGGCGTTCGTTGTGTGGTTGGTTTCTCTAGTGCTAGGTTACAAAGGCACTAAGGCACATAACGACAAAATGCTAAACGAAGCAGAATCTGAATCTGACCAAAGCGCTTAATCGCCTTACGTTTTGATTCTCTATCAGCTCTGCTATTTACTGCAGAGCTGATATTTAAAACACTCTTGTTACCTTGCTACCTTGCTACCTTGCTATCCTCCCACAGTTCCATTTTTTTCTAATCGCTCAGTTTTTCCACTTTCTTTCGACATTATCGTTACTGGGTCGCCTCGGTTATTTTGACCTCCTCTCGTCAATCACTTGAGTTTGCAGCGAAACAAAATAGATTTGTTAATCAACAGTCATTCCCTAACTTATTTTAAAAGGCGCTTTTTATGAGGTAGGGTAATGAGAAACAAAAAATTATTCGCATTCTGTGCAATAGTAATGCTTAGTGCGATTGGTTTATTGTTGTTTGATGGTTACCGCTCAGTCAACCACGGTGAGACGGCGTCTCAAGACGAGCTGCATGGTCACTCGCATGATGATGACCATAATCATGGCTCAGATAAAGAGCCGCACCATAATGCCCTCTCTTATGCCAGTTTGGTCACCAGTGACGCTCCGATTCAGCCGATATTGCCTTATGAAGAGGGTGATGAGGATGTGATTCGCTTAGGTTGGGTGTTATTTAGAGATACTAACCTTTCTTCCAATAACAAAGTCAGTTGCCAATCATGCCATGATCTTAATACCAATGGCGCAGAACCGCTCAGTGTCTCGATTGGTGTTAACGGTGTGGGGAAGCGCAATTCACTGACGGTCTTTAACGTCGCCCACAATTACCGCTTTTTTTGGGATGGCAGGGTGAATACCTTGCAAGACCAGATCGATGGTCCGGTTCATGACCCCGTAGAAATGGACTCGTCGTGGCAAAAAATTGTCGATTACGTCACCGCCTCCAATCAATATCTTGCACTGTTTGCACGTGCCGACCTTACCCCTAGTGAAGAGACCATCAAACACGCCATGGTCGAGTTTATGAAAAGCTTAACCACGATGAATGCGCCGTTTGACCAATACCTGATGGGCGATAGCGATGCCATTAACGAATCAGCCGTTCGCGGTTGGCAGACGTTTCAATCGTTAGGCTGTATCGCCTGTCACCGAGGCACCAATGTCGGCGGAGGTTTAGTGATGCAGTTTGGTTATTTTGGCGTGGATAGCCGAGGTGCGGAGCGCAGCAATGATCTGGGTCGATTCAATGTGACGTCAAAGCAAGAAGATAAACACCTGTTTCGGGTGGCGAGTCTGCGCAACGTCGCGATCACATCGCCCTATTTTCATGATGGCATGACCGGTTCTTTAGATGAGGCGATAAAAATAATGGCGCGGAGTCAGTTAGGAAAGGAATTAGAACCTGACACCGTCGCTGATATTAAAGCTTTCCTAGAATCCCTCACTGGAGAGCGCCCAACCATCCTTGAGGAGTTGCAAAATGAGCAGAATTAAGTGGATCATGATGAGCGCCGGGGCCTTATTATGTCTTTTGCTCGGTTTGCTGATGATTTCCTATCTTGAATATAAGACGGCCGCTCAATATCGACAGAAGATCAGTGTACTTGGGTATGAGCTAATAGAAACGCGCGATTTGATTACCTTTAATTCGATCAATGAAGTGACCGCCTCCTACGAGTTAGCAAGGCATCTGGTGGCAATCGAGCAGAGAGTCGGGGAGTTGGATCGCTCTTTTCAATTACATGATTCCAAATTTTTACCTTTCAGCAAAATCACAGCGTTTGCGCTAATTTCAGACTTTAGCAACACCGTACTTTCCGTCACGGATGCACTTGATCATATTACGGGATTGTTAGTAGCGAGAGAATCGACGTTGCAAGGGATCCGTCAGATAGGAGGACGACAGAGTGGCGAGGTGGAGACCAGTCTATTTGCCCCGTTTATTGATTCCATATCCTCAGCCAATATCGAACAAACCAATCCAGAATTACTTCGCTTGGTGGGTGTCTACCAGGGGCTGAACGATCAATTACAAGAGCTACTGGGGAGCGTGTTATCGGGGAAAAATGCCTCTTTTGTTGAGGGAACGGAATTTGCTTTTACCGACTTAGTGCAAAGCATTGAACATCGCATGGTGGCGATACTGTTGGTTATTTCATTACTGGTGCTGGCGACATTAAGCATGGTCTATTTTGACCGAATTCGGGAGTTACAAAGAAATAACCTGGCCTATAAACAATCGGTAGAGAAAGCCAAACACGCCAGTGAAGCAAAGTCGTTGTTTTTGGCGACCATGAGCCATGAACTCAGAACCCCAATGAATGGCGTCTTAGGCATTGCTCAGTTGATCAAAGAGCAGTCTAACGAAGCGGATATTCAGAGTCAGGCACAGATCATGATCGAATCGGGTCAGCATTTAGTGACGTTGCTTAATGATATCCTCGATTTCTCAAAAGTTGAGCAGGGTAAGATGACGCTTGAGATGCAGCCATTTACCTTTGACAGCATCACTCGCCATATAGAGGGAACCCTAGCGCCATTAGCGGAAAATAAAGGGGTTCAATTAGAGATAGACAATGAGACGCCGAGCGATCTTCGGTATATCGGTGATTCATCGAGAATACGCCAGATCTTGTTTAATATTGTGGGTAACGCCATTAAGTTTACCGAGCAAGGTAAAGTTAACTTAACCCTCTCTGCGTGCGAGGACAGACCATACAACCTAGTCATTGTGGTAAAAGATACTGGTATCGGCATTAGCCAAGATAAATTGGCGACTATTTTCAGCCCATTTGAACAAGCGGAGTTGTCAACCACTCGGAATTACGGTGGAACGGGTTTGGGGTTATCCATCGTCAAGAAACTGATAGAGCTTATGAACGGTGATATCAGCGTGTTTAGTCAGCCCAATGTGGGGAGCGAGTTTACGATTAAGCTCCATTTAGCCAGTGAAGAGTTGGCGCCAAAGCAACAACAAAGCGAGGTGCTGAAAAAAACGGCGCTTGAACCCAATCAAATCCATGTGTTATTAGCGGAAGATAACAAGGTCAATGCACTGGTCATGAAACAGTTCTTCCGCGCCGAAGGTTATCAAATGACCCATGTGACTAATGGACGTGATGCAGTGAATCAGTTGCAATCCGACGGGTTTGATCTGGTGATTATGGACAATCACATGCCAAAAATGAGTGGTATTGAAGCGATCAAATTTATTCGACGCGACCTCAAGTTGGATGTGTGTATCTTTGCCTTTACTGCCGATGTATTCAAAGAGGCGCATGATGCCTTTATTGCTGCGGGAGCCGACTATGTCCTCACCAAACCGCTACAGATTAATAGCTTGCGCGAGGCGATTGATCGATTTATCCACGCTGCTAATGCGCCACTGACGGTGACGGAGAGTTTGACGACTGCGGAGAACGTAGTGTATCTCACTCGCTCACCGATTGAGACGCTTCCTATGACGGAGGAAGAACTCTCTCAATCCGCGTTATTAGTTGAGAGCGGTTTATCTCCGGAAGAAACCGCGGATCTGCTCGCGACTTTTATTGAAGAAGTTGAGCTAAAAATAGAAGACTTAATCAACGCTTATTCGCAATCTTCTTGCGAACCGCTCTATAAAACCTTGCACTCGGTGAAAGGTATCCTATTTGAGCTTGGACTCTCTGAGGCATCGAATTTAGCGCAACAAACGGAAGCTTCTGCCAGAGATGGGGTGATACCGGATTTGATTCTGCTTCAATCGCTGATCAATCGTTTGCAAGTGAATGTTCATCAAGCAAATCGCCTGATTGCTGAACAGCAACAGCAAAATACAACTATGGGGCAGAATGGATGAAATCAGTGGTTAAGCATGTGCCTTTGAATGCCGCACTGTTGTTATTAAGTGGGGGGATTTTTTACGTTGACCTGACAATCCCTCTCGGCGTCGCAGCAGGTGTGCCTTACGTGACCGTGATTCTTGTTTCGCTCATCTCACAACGTCAATCTACCATCTTGATATGGGCAACAGCGTGTACGCTGCTGACACTGTTTGGTTATTACCTTTCCCCTATTGGCAGCGAAACTTGGAAGGTGGTCACCAATCGAATATTAGCCATTTATGCGATTTGGGCAGTGGCGATAGTCTCTATTGTAGTAAAAGAGCGTGCACGAACACTGTCGAAATTGGAGCAAAACCTAAAATTGTCCGAGTCTAGGGCGACTCTAGGTTTAGTGGCGGAGTATACCAAGGACGCGATCGTTATTACCGACAAACAAGGTTTGATCACTTGGGTTAATCAAGGATTTATATCTCTGTCGGGTTATCAGTTAGACGAGGTGCTAGGTAGCAAGCCAAGTTCCTTGTTACAGGGGAAAAAACGGATATTTCAACGGTAAAACGGTTATCGGAAGCGGTGAAAGCTGCCAAGCCTATTGATTGTGAAATCATCAATTATCATAAAGATGGCTCGGAATATTGGATAGATATTTCTATTTCTCCGGTATTTGAAAACGGGGAGTTGGTGAAGTTCATCGCTGTTGAGCGAGATATTACCCAGCGTAAACAGCTAGAAATAAAACTACAGACGGATAGAAACCTAGCGCTAAGCGAGAGTGAGCAATCCGAGAACTTGTTCTACTTGCTTAACTATTTTGTTGTTCAACAAAACAAACTAGCGCTTAAAGGCATGAGCGAAAAAGAGGACACTAGAAATTCTAGGGAACACCTAGAGTTGCTGGAGAGCGTCCGGCATCACGTGGCATTTATGGCAAGCCATGATAAAAACCAGATGCTAAGTACGCCAATAGCCCTGCAGTCATTGAGCCAGAGCTTGTCGCAAGATTTTGCTAAGTTCGCGACTAAAATGGAATTTGCCTATAGCGGCAGTATTGATGATTCCGTTGAGTCATTGCTGGTGGCCGGTAATGCAGAGACTTTATTTCGTTTTGCGTTTCATTTAGCGATGCTTATTGCGCTAACACACCGCCCTGATGCGATGACCTTACAGGTAAAAGCCAGCGTCAAGCAGGATAAAGTTCAGCTACAACTCGAGTTTATTGTGGAAGACCATGGTCAGCTACTTGAGCTGATACAAAAGTTAGTGACCTCGGATTATGATTCATCTTCGCGGTTGATGGCTGCTTTAGAGTATGCCCATAGAAAAGCGGTCACTTCTATCAATGAAAGTCATGGGCAAGTAACCAGTGGCTTATCGGGCAACAATAGCCGCTTTAGCCTCAGTCAAACGGTTGATTTAGTCGAAGATAACAAAAGGCAAGGTAGTGCCGGCTATAAAATCCTTATTGCGGAAGATAATAAAGTGAATACCATCGTGCTGACGAAGCTATTACAGACGCTGGGCTATGACACGGTTGATACGGCAGTGAATGGCAAACAGGCGGTAGACATGGCTAAAGACAATCGTTACGACCTAATTTTGATGGATAATCATATGCCGGAGATGACCGGACTTGAGGCGACCCAGAAGTTGAAACAACAGCATGCCATTGATGCGCCGATCATCGCCTGTACCGCGGATACCTCAGAACAAGCGACACAGGATTTTCTCGATTTCGGGGCGCAAAGCGTCATATATAAACCGCTAAAGAAAGCGCTATTGAGTCGAGAAATTGATGCAGCGAAGTCGGGTGCGAGAGCCGAATTGGCATCTTGAGTCCCAAGCGCATTGTGATTCCCAGTAATAAGAACTTAACTCATTCTCTCGCTTAAGACTTGCGTTTATTGGTTAATCATAAGTAGAAAAAAACCGACCAAGACTTTTCACGTGATGAAGTTTAGCATTTTGCAATTTATGCTAATGCAGGTTGCAAATTCGTTGCAATCTACTGACTAATTAGGTGATAAACTAATGACTTAGGTAGCGTAAGAGGTAATCTTAATTACCTTTTTATTACATTGCTTTAGCATTTATTTGCCTCTCAATATGCAATGATATTTTAATCTTCGCGAGTGCTAGCAAACTTGGCACGAACTATGATTGGACGTCATGTCAACTTCAAAAGCTACCTTAAGGGCAAACCAGTTGAAAGACTGGGACGCAAAGTGACAGCACTGATGGATATAGCACTAATGGATATATAGTGGGCTGCGCTACTAGGTGAATGTAAATTCATACTTAGGGCAATATGACATGGCGTATAACAAAACGTTACTCTCAACACTTCTCGTCGGGGCAATGGTCTCTTCATCCTCCTTCGCCGCCGATGACGTGACATACAGTCAAAGCTTCGGCGCTGAATTACTCCCAACACCTCAGGTGCAGGAAGACTTCAATAAAGGATCTTGGTCTTTGGTGCAATTTAATGACGCACCAGATAGCGCTGATATCTTGCAATTGCTTTCTTTACTGGTCGACCGTTCAGATTTTGCCACTGGGCAGGTCGTGAACGGTGCGATTGATGGTCAGATTCACTTTGAGACAATATGGACTCGTTCTACCTTAAAGGCGATGCTGGGTCTGGATAATTTCAAAGCGCTGCGTCAAGACTATACCGTCAAAGAAATTCGTACCGCTGTGAATGACGTCTGTGCTCCGGTACTGGAACTCGGTACTGCAGCAACATATGGTGCGCCGTATAATATTAAATCGAATGAAGTTAACTATATCGCAGAGCTAGACAGTGATTCTAAGCACTGTACAGGGCGTTCGGTCACCGTGGGTACGGCCGCGCCTTTGCCGATACTGGGCGGCAACCCTGCAAACGTTCGTATTCGCTCTTTCGTTCCAACGGTGCCAGGTGCGACTTATAGTATGGATGTTGAGTTTCAGAAGCGCTCAACCAACAGTCGTGATGTCGGTGACTTGATTGTGAGAGTCGGCGGTGAAGTAATGAGCGTTGCGGGTGTTGATGGTATTGATTGGGATACGGGTGATCAGCGAGCGGTGTTCCCAACAACCCCAGCAGTTGTCGACATTAATGAGCTTGAACATGGCTTCTTTAAAGGAACGGTGACATTTAAGGCAACACGCTTCTTTACACCGATTAATCTGCGTGACAATGGTATTCCCGATTCGTATGGCGTATTGGTCGATGATGTGACCGTGACTCAGACGCAGCCTAATGAACTGTATGATTGGTGTTCGATGCTGTTTAAGGCGCAAAGTAAGAATCTAAAACTGTGTCTACAAGGTAACGATGAATCGAGTGACAATTTCTTTAGTTGTGATTTCGACAATTTAATCGGTCGTAATGTGAAAATAAAGAGAAAGACGGAAGGCGGGCACAGTCCTGAACTCATTCAAAATTTGACTGGCGATCAGGGATCGAGCACTTTCTTCCGTATGGGATTAAATGCGCGAGTCACGATACCGATGGCGGGTAGAGGCTGCCCAATCTACAACAATACCTTGGCGCTGAATGAGTTTACCAATAACTACCCAGCGGAAACGTTTAGTGACTATCCAGAGCAGGGTACAGTGACGGCTGTTTTAAGATGCTATGATGCTAATGAAGACAGTATGTACACCAGAAACGTGGTGTTGAATAAGGTTGAAGAAGTCGACTTAACTAGCGGTATTACTCCGGATGATGACGAGACACTTCTGCGTACTAATCAAGAGATCTTTTACACCTTTGACGGTGATGAAGATAAGTCTTGTCGTTTAGTCAAGGTTCGAATTAAAGATAAGACGCCACGCATTTCGCCAACCTCAATCAGTCATGACGGTATTGATATTCAAGGCTTGCGTATCATTGTCAACGAATAGCAGGGTGATAAAGCGGCAACCATTCGTTCAATAATTTTGAACTATTAAGCCTCTCTTCCTTTACTGCAAAAGGAGAGAGGCTTTGTTTATCGGTGAGTGAGTTTATAGCCGAGTAAGTTTATAGCCGAGTAAGTTTATAGCTGAGTCAGTTAATAACTGAGTGAGTTTACAGCTCAGTTTATTTCTTGCTAAGCGGCTTGAGGTTGAACCAGAGGCGTAGGCTCAATGGCTGTTTGATGACGCTTTATCACAAAGCGCAATCTCAACAACATCAGAGCGGCGGCGACACTGAGACCGGTTAAGATGCCAACCCAAAAGCCTTTTTCGCCCATCGCAGGGATAATATGGTCAGTTAAACCTAAAACGATACCCAAAGGTAACGCGAGCCCCCAGTAAGAGGCAATCGCTAATATCATCGGCACTTTAGTATCCTTGTAACCACGCAACGCGCCGTTGGCTGAGGTTTGCAGGGCATCACTAAATTGGTACATAGCGGTGAACAGCAGTAACGTCGCTGCGGTCGCGCTGACTGCCGGATCGCTGGTATACAGCCTGATAATGGTGTCAGGAATGGTCAAGAACATAACGATAGAGACCAAAGAGATCAATGCCGCGACCACAATACCAATTTTGCTACGCTCAACCGCACCAAGGTGATCTCTCGCACCGAGTGCGTGACCGACACGTATGGTAATACCAAACGAAATACTCATTGGGATCACATAGGTCATGCTAGACACATTCAGCGCGATTTGCGCCGCTGCGACGTTTTCCGCACCGATACGACCAATCAATAGCGCGATAACCGCAAAGATACTGCCGCATACTGCAATATTCATCCCAATCGGCAAACCCAGTTTAAGCAGATGTACCATTTGGCTCGGCTTAGGTTTGATATCGCTAAACTGGATGATGCGCTTATAGTGGTGATGGGTTTTGATATAGGAGTACAGTAATCCTGACATCATCCAATAAACGATGCTGGTTGCCCAACCACATCCCACAGCGCCCATTTCCGGCAAGCCAAACTTACCGTAGATCAGTACATAGTTGATGGGAATATTGACCAATAGCCCGAACACAGAAATGATCATCGGCGCTTTGGTGTTGTTCATCCCCTCACAAAAGCCATTCATGATATAGAACAGGGCGATACCGGGAACACCAAAGGCGAGCGCAATCGCGTAGTCGCTGGCAATAGGTATGATCTCTTGAGCCACGCCGATCCACTCAAGCAGAGGTTTAGCGTTAAGCAAATAGGCAATCAATAACACGGAAAACAGCAATGCCAACCAAGTCATCTGTAGACATTCAGTGGAGATACTTTTTAGGTCTCTTGCGCCACGATGAAAGGCAACGACGGGTGTCAGCGCCATAATGGTGCCGCGTAGCAACAGCAGCACGGGAATCCATAGGCTGGTGCCAAGAGCAATAGCCGCGAGATCCGCCGCACTGACTTGACCGGCCATGGTGGTATCGACAAAGCCCATAGCTTGGGTTGCGAGTTGGGTAAAGATAATAGGAATCGAGAGATGCATTAATGCACCAGATTCACGAGTAAAACGAGAAAAAGGAGAATTATTCGTTTGCATGATGTGTATAAACACCTATAGAAATGCACGAATGATAGCAGGATGGCTGGTGTGCATTTTAGGGTGTGCCGTTAAGACGGCGCCAATATAAACAGCTTGATTTGTCGAGTCAAGAGTGGAGATATTTTCACCAGTTATACACTTATCTTTAAGAGAATGAATAATGGTGAACTGTTGGTGATGTGACCGATTGCGCAAACGATAAAACTGATTGTCAACTGGGAAATAAAGGAGTATCTTCTCGCCCTTTATAGCGATGCTGTCAGTAACGCTATCGGTTTCGACTGTTCACCATGGACGTGTGATTATACCCAAGTTACCTCGCATCTTGAGATGACTTGGGGATAGGTCAATTTTTAATATTTAGATGTTTACTAGCCCCACGATGGATCGATTTAGGGAGCTTTGCCGTTTTACTTCTACAAAGGTACAACCATGTCCAACAATACCTCAACGCCATCCGAAGCGGACAAACAGTCTGGTCATCAAAGAAACAACCGTTGGCTAGATAACTACTTTATGATTTCACAGCGAGGCAGCAGCGTTCGCCAAGAGATCCTTGCTGGTGCCACGACGTTTCTTGCCATGGTCTATTCCGTTATTGTGGTGCCGAATATGTTAGGAGCGGCAGGCTTTAATCAAAGTGCGGTGTTTATTGCTACCTGCTTGGTTGCGGCTTTTGGTTCTTTATTAATGGGTCTGTGGGCTAAGCTACCACTCGCCATTGGTTGTGCGATTTCTTTGACGGCTTTTACCGCCTTTAGTTTGGTGCTAGGGCAGGGTGTTTCGATTCCTGTTGCACTGGGCGCGGTGTTCTTGATGGGTGTGTTGTTCACTGCGATTACCGTGACCGGCGTTCGTCAGTGGATTTTGACCAATTTACCTTCAGGCATTGCTCATGGTACCGGGATTGGTATCGGTCTGTTTTTGCTGCTGATTGCGGCCGACGGTGTGGGTCTGGTGGTAAAAAACCCACATGCAGGTCTGCCGGTTGCGCTGGGTGAATTTACCTCTTTTCCTGTGATTATGTCGATTGTTGGTTTAGCGGCGATCATCGGTGTTGAAAAGCGTCGTGTTACTGGTGGTATCTTGTTGGTGATTATCGCCATTTCGGCGCTTGGGCTGCTGGTTGACCCATCGGTGACGTATCAAGGTCTGTTTGCTCTGCCATCATTCGGCGGCGAAAACTCTCTGATTGCTTCTATGGATATTATCGGCGCGCTAAATCCTATCGTCCTACCAAGTGTCTTAGCTTTGGTGATGACAGCGATTTTTGACGCTACAGGCACCATTCGAGCCGTTGCTGGGCAAGCGAATCTTTTGGATGATCAAGGGAACATTATCAATGGTGGCAAAGCACTGACCGCGGATTCTGTCAGCAGCATATTCTCTGGCTTTGTTGGTGGCTCGCCAGCAGCCGTCTATATCGAATCGGCAACGGGGACAGCCGCGGGCGGTAAAACTGGGCTTACGGCGGTGGTGGTAGGACTGGCGTTTTTAGTCTTGCTGTTCTTGTCGCCAATTAGCTACCTTGTTCCGAGCTATGCAACGGCTCCAGCTTTGATGTATGTCGGTCTATTGATGCTCAGCAATGTCACTAAACTGGACTTTGATGATCTGGTTGGCGCACTGTCGGGCTTAGTGTGTGCGGTATTTATTGTTCTAACCTCAAACATCGTGACTGGCATCATGCTGGGTTTCGTCTGCCTTGTTGGTGGTCGCCTGATTGCTGGTGAGTGGCGTCAATTGAATCTGGGTACGGTATTAATTACCATCGCCTTGGTGGCGTTCTACGCTGGCGGTTGGGCGATCTAGAACTCAGGTTTCTGCTCGCTGTTGTTACCGTTAAGACATTTATAGTGTTCAAGCCTGTGGTAATGCCACAGGCTTTTTTTCGTGTTAATTTTTGTTCAGTAGTATCGGCAGTGACTATGTTGTAGCGTAGATATTTGCAGCGTAAAGACTGGCAGCGCAGAGACACACAGCGAGTTGGGAAGTTAGGCTAAAGCTGTCTGGTGAATAAGAAATGTGAAACAGACGATAGGTGCGAGTAGATTGAAGTGCTGTATGGACGGGGAGGGAAGCCCAAAAACGGTGAAACCCCGACAGTTGGTAGCTATCGGGGTTTCGAATTTTTCAGATTACAGGGTTGGTAAGACCGAGAATCTTTCTATATGCAAAAGGCTGGATTTAATCCGAGTAATTCCTTGGTAGGGAATTAGATACGGATGAAGTCCATGTGCTCAACTTTTGGCTTGAATGCGTGGCGTTGAACATCTTGTGGCTTAACCTTAACTTCTTCGCCGCCGATCACTAGAGTGATTGCTTCGTAGAATTCAGGCTTGTCCATTTGGTTTAGTACTTCGTCGTGTGCTAGAGCGATAGAAACAGGCGCTGCTTCACCACCGTAAACGATTGCTGGGAATTGGCCAGCGTGACGTAGGCGGCGGCTCGCACCCTTACCTAGTTCAGTACGTACTACTGCTTCGAATTTCATAGTATTTACTCTCAAATAGTAAAATTAAAAAAATGCCATCTGACATAGCGACCTAGTCGAGATGGAGAACGTTAAGTGATCCTTAATGGATACTCACAAAACGAGCGCGGATACTAACATCCAATCGGGTTACGGGCAATAGAAAAACACTGATAAGCCACTAAATTTTACTCCTTGGCGAGGTGCAGGCGTAAAATCGCCTTAAGTCCGCCCATCGTGCTTTTATGTAGCGTCAGTTGACCTCGGTAACTATGCGCCATTTCACTAACAATATTTAACCCCAATCCCGTTCCCGGTGTGGATTCGTCGAGTCGCACACCGCGCTTAATGGCTTTGGCGCACTCGTCCTCCGGAATACCAGGACCATCATCCTCGATAATGATGTTAGTTTCATTACCGTCGATCACTTCGGAGTTAACTTTGATCATTCCATTCGCCCATTTGTAGGCATTTTCTAATAGGTTGCCCAGCATTTCATCGAGATCAGCTTGCTCAACCGCAACAAACAGGTCGGTATCGAGTTCGCTAATCAGCATTAATTCTCTGGAGGCATAAACCTTGTCAAACGCCATTGAGATGGCATCTACGCGCTCACTGGGCGAGGCTTTGACGGCTAAGATGTTCATCGAACCCGCCATTCGAGCGCGCCCTAAATGGTAATCGATCTGCGCTTGGATCTGTTGAATACTAGGCGCGAGTTTGGCTGCGTCTTGCTCGCTTAAGTGGGCAATATCATTTTTAAGCACCGACAGGGGCGTTTTAAGCGCATGGGATAGGTTCCCTGCGTGATTTCTTGCTCGATCTAGCAACTCTTGATAGTGGAAAATCAGCGCGTTAAGGTCATCAACGAGCGGCGCGACTTCTTTAGGATATTGTTGCTCTAGCGTACTTCGTTGCCCAGCTTTGAGCTGTTTGAGCTCTTTTTGCATCTTATTTAATGGTCTCAATGACCAACTGACTTGCGCTATGACTAAAGTGAGGATACCGCCAGCCAATACCGCCAGAATAACCCAAAGTTGTCCCGTCAATGATTGCAGCGTGGCTTCAATCGGGTCTTCATCTTGACCAATAATGATGTGAACAGGGCTTTCTACGTCGGGCAGAAAAATGGTGCGCTCAATCGCCACCAGTTGCTCTTTTTTAGCACCGAAGTAGCTTTTGTGCTTTTTACTTTTGTGTTTCACATCAATATGTTGATCCCAAAGTGATCGAGAGCGTACCACTTGGTCTGCACTGTCAATGCTCAGGTAAAGACCACTGTACGGTTGATTAAATCTTGGGTCGGAGAGTGTGGATGTCAGTTCTAGGCGACCTTGTTTGTTGACTTCAAGGCTGGCGACGACTTCATCCATGGTGTGGCTAAGTTGTTGCTGCAACTCTTGATCAAGATAGTCACGCACCAACCCCGGAATGATAACGCCGGCGACAATTAACATGGCGGACAGCCACAGTGTCGCGGCAAGCAGCAAGCGTGTTTTTAGACTGAGTTGACTGACCTTGCTGCGCATCATCGCCAGTTGGTCGTGGAGTCTAGGCATTTAATTGGTAACCCAGTCCACGAACCGTTTTAATTATTTGCGGCGCGATCTTTTTACGAATACGACCGATGAATACCTCAATGGTGTTGGAGTCGCGATCAAAGTCTTGCTTATAGATATGCTCAACCAGTTCGGTGCGAGAAATGACCTTTTCACTGTTGTGCATAAAGTAAGCGACGACCTTATATTCCAGAGCGGTCAGGCTGACCGACTGTCCTTGCCATAAGACTTTTGAGGTTCGAGTGTCGAGGCTTAAATCGCCCACTTGCAATACCGGAGAGGCGTTGCCTGATGCGCGTCGTAATTGGGCGCGAATACGCGCGATTAACTCAATCATCTCGAAGGGTTTGGTGAGATAGTCATCAGCACCGGCATTCAGCCCTTCAACTCTTTGACTCAATGTATCGCGCGCACTGAGTATAACAACGGGCGTGTTGATGTTTTCATCACGGATGCCTTTCAGCACGGTAAGCCCATCAATTTTTGGTAGACCGAGATCCAAAACTATCGCATCCCACTCTTCAGAGGTGGCTCGATAAAGTGCATCAATGCCGTCTTGCGCCAGTTCTGGAACCCAGTCTGCGCTTTCGAGGGTTTCAATGATTTGTTGTCCTAGGAGTGGCTCATCTTCTACAACTAAAATTTTCATAGATTTCGCTCTTATTTCTTTAAGGCTTGTTGAAGATTGTGACCTTTGATTGCCATCATCTCCAGTGTGGTGGCGTTGTAATCCACATTGATAACGTTCTGTTCGTAGAGCAGTTTCAATTCGTATACCCATAGATCATCGTCTTCTTCAAGCTCTACCTTGATCACACGACCATTCAGGTCTTGTTCTACTTTAGCAAACAGTTCTGAGAAAGGCTTAATCAGCCCTTCCTGTACCGCTTCATAGACTTCATCTTGGTCTTCTTCAAATTCAATTCTGGCGCCGTTGGGCTCAATGTCTTGTACCAACTCGTGACCATTATGTGAGTGGGAAAACAGACTGGCATAGCCTTGAGTCGGCAAGGCACTGAGGCAGGCGGTGGCCAATAAACCTATGGAATAAAGTGACTTTTTTGACATGATTGAACTCCAGATAACCCGAATGAAAAGACTATACCGAATAGCGGATGAATGAAAGCTGAACAGCGGTTAGTTCAACTCGTCATCAAAGACTTTGTCACGCATTTTCCAAAATCGCCCTTGTTTGGAGGCGATAACAAAAGCGGGAGGGCGAAAACGGTGTTGGTTATCCACCACTTTGGTTGGCGAGAGGGCGTTAAATTCCCGATGTTTATCGGCAAGGTGCGGACGAACGAACTTTTGCGCGAACACCTGTTTCTGCTTTGGCGTTGATAATGACCAGAATTCGCTCACTTGGGCGTCATTCTCGCCCACATATTGCACTCTTAGGCTGTTTTTACCTTTGGCATCTTTATGGACGGAGAGTTGCATTTCGAGACATTCAAAGACGAGAGAGTCTTTGAGATTTAAGGCGTCTTTCAACTTTTTGTCTGGGTCTACTAAGGTGGCGTCACACTCATGACAGATCCGAGCGGCAATATCATTATCGGCACCGCAATCGGAGCAGTATTTTGCTCGAAAGCGATAGTTGCAGTGTTCGCGCTCTTGAGTGTCATCATCGGTGAAGTAGCCTTGGCACTTGCGACCATAATGCTCAATTAAAAAGCCATTGCTGTCGAGCTTGCCCCAGAAGTTGTTATTAAATCCGCAAGCCGGACAGGGGATGGTGATCAACTCTGAATCCGAGTCGGGTTTGGGGTTGCCGACTTCGGGTTGATACAGATCGTAAGTGTTGCCGGCGTAGTCCAACACCAGGCATTCTTGTTTGCCGTCTGATAGTCGCAGTCCTCGACCAACAATCTGCTGATATAAACTGACCGATTCGGTTGGGCGCAGAATGGCAATGAGATCAACATGCGGCGCATCAAAACCGGTGGTTAGTACCGAGACATTCACCAGATATTTAATGCGACGCGCTTTAAAGTCACTGATAATTTGGTCACGCTCGGGAGTGGGCGTGTCGCCGATGACAATCTCGCTGCTGTTTTCGGGGAGCAAAGACAAGATCTCTTGTGCATGGCGAACCGTTGCAGCAAAAATCATGATGCCTTGTCGATCTTGGCTATAGCGAATAATCTGTTCAACAATCTGCGGTGTGGCACGTTTAGATTGTTCAATCACAAGATCCAATTCTGACTCGCGATACTTGCCCATAGACGTGGGTTTTAGCTGAGAGAAGTCATAACTTAATACTGGTGCATCAATCAGTTTGGCGGGCGTTAAAAAGCCTTCATCTAACAGATAGTGAATCGGCAACTCGAAAATGCAGTCTCGAAAAAAACGCGCTTCTTCACTGCGCACTAAACCTCGAGTGTGATATTGATAAATCCAGCCGACACCTAAGCGGTAAGGCGTCGCGGTGAGACCTAATATTTTTATCCCCGGATTGATGTCACATAGGTGTTTAATCACTTTTTGGTAGCTAGAGCTGCGATTCTCAGGAACGCGATGACACTCATCAATCACCAACAGAGAAAACTGATTAGCAAACTGTTCAAGATTACGAACCACCGACTGCACCGAGGCAAAGACCACCTTTTCGGAGGTTTCTTTACGTCCTAATCCCGCAGAGAAGATAGAGCCCTTTAAACCGTAACCTTCGTATTTGGCATGGTTTTGTTCCACTAACTCTTTGACATGCGCAAGCACAAGCACTCGCCCTTTTGCCAATCGCGCTAATTCCGCTATCACCAAACTTTTGCCAGCACCGGTTGGCAATACAATGACCGCAGGGGTGGTGTTTTGGCGAAAGTAGTGGATGACTGCTTTGACAGATTCAGCTTGGTAGGGACGAAGTGTGTACATAAAGGTGTGTTTTGCTCTACATTTTAAAAATCCGCTTTATAATACCCCACGAATTAGAATTGAGGTATGTATGCGTTTAGATAAGTTTTTGTGTGATGCTTTAGGTGCAACCCGAAAAGAAGCAACGAAAATCATCAAATCCGGTGACGTGACCGTGGATGGCGTGATGCAAAAAAGCGGGGCATTTAAAGTGGCAGAGGGCAGTGAAGTCGAGTGGCAGGGTCGTGAAATCAATAAGCCCGGACCTCGTTATATCATGCTATTTAAGCCTGATGGCTTTGTCTGCTCTCACGAAGATGGTTTTAATCAGACGGCCTTTATGTTGCTCGATGAAGTAAAAATGGAAACGCTCCATTTTGCGGGTCGTTTGGATGTGGATACCACCGGATTGGTGCTGATCACCGATGATGGTCAATGGTCACATCGCATTACTTCGCCCAAACATAAGTGTGATAAAACCTATCGTGTTTGGTTGGCTGATCCGGTTCAAGCGTCTTATCAACAAGCCTTTGCCGATGGTATTCAGCTAAAGAACGAAAAAGCCCCCACTTTGCCGGCGCAACTGGAGGTTATCGACGACCATGAGGTGGTGTTAACTATCCACGAAGGCAAGTATCACCAAGTGAAGCGTATGTTTGCGGCCTTGGGCAATAAAGTTGAAGCATTACACCGTGAACGCATTGGTGAGCTTGAGTTAGACGAAATGCTTGAGCCGGGTGAGTATCGTTATTTAACTCAGGAAGAGATCGATTCAGTCTGGAATAAATAACCTACCGCCAAATTCACTTTGAATCCGGTATTTTGGCGTCACTATGCCATACAAACGATTGAAATATTCGCACTAAGCAGAGCCTGTTTGGTGTTATAATGACTGCTTCTGGCACCTATTGTCCTATCTTAGGTGCCATTTTTATCGCCTTTCATGCTTAACAATGGATGTTAAGTTGTAAATCTGACCTCGCTTGTTATGGAATTATGGCTGGTCACGTGTTCTCTATTTATTAGGAGCGATATGATTTCAAAATCAGCATCGCAGCCCACAACACCTCAATTAGGTCTCGTGCTGTTTTTAGTACTGGGTGCAATTGGTGCGTTAACACCGTTAGCCATTGATATGTATTTACCCGCTATGCCAGCCATTGCAAAAGATCTTGGGGTTAACGCTGGTGCTGTGCAGATCACCCTTACCGTTTACACCGCAGGTTTTGCCATCGGACAGCTATTACATGGTCCGCTGGCTGATAGTTTTGGTCGTCGTCCAATTCTGCTGTTTGGCGTTTTCTTCTTCGGCATTGCTTCTATGGTCAGTGCCATGACCACCAGTATTGAATCGTTAACTCTGGTTCGTACCGCGCAAGGGTTTGCTGGTGCGGCGGCGGCAGTGATCATTCAAGCGGTTGTCCGTGACATGTTCGACAAAGAAGATTTTGCTCGCACGATGTCGTTTGTCACCTTAGTGATTACCTTAGCACCTCTGGTTGCGCCTATGATTGGTGGGCATCTTGCTATTTGGTTTGGCTGGCGTGCCATTTTTTGGGTGTTAGCCGGCTTTTCTGTGGTGGTTATCTTGGCGGTGCTGTGGAAAATTCCAGAAACCTTAGCCCCAGAAAATCGTCAACCGCTCAGATTCAGAACCACAATCAAGAACTATGTGCGCTTGTGTCGCAACCCTGTTGCCATGGGACTGATGTTTTCCGGCGCATTCTCTTTTTCCGGTATGTTCGCTTTTTTAACGGCGGGGTCGTTTGTCTATATTGATATCTATGGAGTGACGCCGGACCAGTTTGGTTATCTGTTTGGTTTGAATATTGTCACCATGATCATCATGACCAGTATCAATGGTCGCATGGTGAAAAAAGTGGGTCTGCATGGCATGCTCAAGTTTGGCTTATCGGTGCAGTTAGTTGCTGGCTTGGCGTTGTTGTTGTCAGGAATACTGGATTTAGGCATTTGGGGTACCGTGCCCTTTGTTATGCTCTACATCGGGACGTTATCGACCATTGGTAGTAACACTATGGGGTTGCTGTTGAGTGGTTATCCAACCATGGCAGGAACCGCATCATCCTTGGCGGGAACGCTTAGATTTGGCACCGGATCGGTTATTGGCGCGACGGTAGCGATGTTGCCGAGCGATTCTGTCTGGCCAATGATTGCTATTATGGCGCTTTGTTCTGTATTATCCGCGTCAATGTATGCCTTATTGGGGAAAAAAGCATAATGGCTGAATACTTTTCTGAAATTCAAAATGTGGTCAATCAAGCAATTGCTGAGCTAGAGCAGGAGCATGCATCGGGTAAGCTCGTCAATGCGCCTATTGCCAATAACCACTTCCTTGTCCGATGGGTGACTAAAGCGATTAAAACGCAACGATTTGAAAGGATAACCCGTGACGATCTGCTGGGTTGGCAAAAACTAGGGCGCTCGAAAGGCAATCAAGCTTTGCTTGAGCCAACGTTTCGACGCATTGCCGCTTATTATCAGTCGGTCTTTACTGGTGAGATAAAGCCACTCACTGATAAGCAGATAGAGGTATTCCTCGATACTATGGAAAGTGCCAATTGGGAGATCTCAACCTCTGAAGTGTTGACGGATGGCAGTAAGGTGCAAATTTTCACTGATGGTCAAAACTCGCTCGCTTTATGTGCCGACCAGTGTGACCAGTGTTTTGATGGTGAGGCGCTGGTGAAACCCATGAGTTGGTTTGTCCGTGGTAACCATGCTGAATTTATCTCTAAGGCATATCAGGCTGGGTTTATGGTCCATAAACGCACCGATTACAAATCCAAGGTTAAGTACCATGGCGAGTATTTGGTTTATCCAATGAATCAAGGTGACCAATTAGCAGAGATCCCGTTGGACTTTACTCTCGCTTAACTCTTATTCGCTTAACTCTTATTCGCTTAACTTTTATTCACTGAATTCTCACTCACTTAATCATCACTCGCTTGTCGACAGAGTGCCCGCACCATACCTTTAAAAATAAACAGGTGAGCGGGCATCATGGCAAACCAATACAGCAGCCCTAAGAATCCTTGAGGGTGCCACCAAGCGGTAATGTCGATTTTTCTTGTTTCGCCTAAATCTTCTATCGACACCTCTAAACGCCCAAGCCCAGGTCCTTTCATACCAAACAGTAGCGATAGGAAGTAGGGCTTGTCACAGCGAATCACTTTCCAAGAATCAATAAAGTCACCCACCTTTAACTCTGGTCCCTCCGGAGAGCGGCGTATCGGTCTGCCTCCGCCAAACAGCAGATCCAACCATTCACGAGTGCGCCAAAGGCTGTTAGCAAAGTAGTAGCCTTTTTCTTTACTGCCGATTTTTGCCACCGCCTGCCAAAGTGCAGCGGTGGATTTGGTGGTGGTAAAGCTCGCCCCGGTTTTCTTGGGATAATAACCATAGCCCGTTTGCCAGCGCTTGAGTGCCGCGGGATCAAAGCCCCATACGTTGCTTTTCACAAAGGTATCGGCTTGCTTTAAGCTATCTGTGACCGCTTGATCGTAGGGAATGAGGTGTTGCGGGTAAAGTTGACTGATATCGTGGTTATCGGCGATAAAATCATGTTCGATACCGGCGAGTAGGGCGCTACCGATAGAAGCCGGAACGGAAGTAACTAAGGAGAGCCAGCGTGTCGCCAATTTAGGCGTCATTAAGCCAAGTTTAATGAGTCGCAAGGGCTTATTGATTTGCTTAGCGATGATTTCCATTTGTTGCTGATAGGTGAGGATATCGGGTCCTCCGACTTGATAATGGCTGTGTTGCTTTGGTCGGTGCTCAGCAAGCGCGAGTAGGTAATGATTGAGGTTTTGTAAGGCGATAGGGTTGGCTTTTGAGTCGACGGATTGGGGGACGACCAAAAAGGGCAGATTGTAGATAAAGTCACACATAATCTCGTAGGCTGCGGAGCCTGAACCAATGACGACGCCGGCTTGCAATTCGGTAATCGGCACTTGGCTTTGACGTAGCAGATGACCGGTTTCACGTCTTGCGGCTAAATGTGCTGAGTTGCCGGTTTGGGGTTGAAGCGCACTCAGGTAAATGACGTGTTGCACTGAACTGGCATCGAGCGCGGTTTTGAAATTCTGCGCCAGTGACAGTTCATATTCTAAAAAGTCATGACCATGAGCCATGCCGTGTACTAAAAAGTACACCACATCATGTTGCGGTACAATCTCTAAGGTCGCTTGTGGGTCCGCCAAATCGAGATAACAAAAGTTGAGCTGGCTATGGGGCAACACGCGTGATTTTAAATAGTCAATTTGTCTCGCGGCAGCAGTGACTTTATGACCTTGTTGTAGCAATTGCGGTATCAGCTGTGAGCCGATGTAGCCGGATGCACCTAACACAAGTATTCGTTTCATTCTCTATCCCGGTTTTTACGCCTTATTGGTGGGTATATGATGAGTATATATCGATATGCGTACATTGCTCAGCGTTGAGCGAGATGCAGTTGTTTGATGCATATAAAGAAATTGTGCTTTAACAGCGTTGCTGACGCGGGCTAATGGCGTGTTTAAATGCATTATTAATGGCTTAATAAACCAGAGCCTTTAACGGCTAAAATCGCCGCAAATACCGGCTACCTACAGTAATTATCGCTAATTTGCTCTGAATTAAGGTGAATATGCCTATCGACCCTTTCGGTTAGCATAATTTTAGTGTAGATTCTCAACCCAATTTTAATGTTAATAAATAAGTTTTGCATGCTAAAGCTGTCTAACCTCTGCAAAGGCTACATGGATGGTAGTGAGTTCCACCCGGTATTACAGGGTGCGCAATTGACGCTGTCTCGCGGAGAACAATTGGCATTGATGGGCGAAAGTGGCTCAGGTAAAAGTACATTACTGAATTTGCTTGCGGGTATTGATAAAGCAGACTCCGGGGAAATTTGGTATCCGAATTTTGCCATGCATGATGCTAAAGAGAGCCATCGTACCGCCTATCGTCGTGACAATGTTGGACACATTTTTCAGCAGTTCAATTTATTACCTACCCTGAATATTGCCGACAATATTCGCTTTTGTCGTCAGCTTAAAGGCTTACCGGAAGATCGGGGCTTATGGCGTCAAATCTTGTCTGCACTTGATTTAATGAGCCTATTGGGTCGCTACCCAGAAGAGTTGTCCGGTGGTCAACAGCAAAGAGCAGCGATTGCGCGCGCCCTGTATATGGAGCCTAAAATCCTATTAGCGGATGAGCCGACCGGAAGCTTGGATGAGCGTAATGCCGAGGCAGTGATGCGTCTGCTGACCTCTTTAAGCAAACGTTTAGAGTGCACCTTAATGGTGGTCACCCACAGTGAAAAGGTTGCCAACCATCTTGATGGTTGTATTCGCCTACAGGGGGGACAATTGCATGTTGTGGCCCGTAGCTAAGGCTCTACTGGGACATTATCGACGTCATCCACTGCAGATTTTATTGGTATGGCTGGGCTTAACGCTCGGGGTATCTTTGCTTGTTGGTGTTACGGCGATCAATCATCATGCTAAGCAGGCTTATGCGAGCGGTGAAAAGCTGTTCGCGAATCCGGTACCTTATCGCATACGTCCAAAACTGAACGATTCTAAAATCCCCCAAGGTTTCTATATTGACCTGCGCCGTCAGGGATTCAAAGAGTGTGTGCCGTTCGATATTCAAAAAGTCACCACCAAAGACAAGCTTGAGCTGAATTTAGTGGGGGCTGACCCTATCGCATTGATGCAGCTTCGTGACACTGTCACTATGAGTGATATTGCCTCTCAAGCTTTGATTTCTAATTCCTCGACACTACTGGTGAGTCACGACTATGCAGTTCGCAAAGGGTGGCAAAACGGCGATATGCTGACCCTAGAGTCTGGTCAACAAATTGGTCCAATCGAAGTTGACTCACCCGACGGTATTCGCGGTAGTCGCTTGATCACCGATATTTCGGTCGTGCGCAGTGTCTATCCGTCATCCGGCTTGTCGGTGATCGCATGTGGCGATATGCCACCAGAAAAATTGGAACAACTGAGAAAAACCATTCCAAGTGGTATGACGTTAGCGCGTAGTTCGCAGTCTGAGTTGGAGTCACTGACTCGCGCGTTCCATACCAATTTGTCGGCGATGAGTATGTTGTCATTTGTGGTCGGGCTGTTTATTTTCTATCAAGCAATGTCTTTGTCTTTAGCACAAAGGCAACCGCTCGTCGGTCGATTGAGACAGATTGGCGTGTCTGGTTGGCAACTGGGACAAGCATTGGTACTTGAGTTGGTCACTTTGGTCGCGGTGAGTTGGCTGGGAGGAAATGTCCTCGGGTTAATGCTTGCCAACCAATTAATGCCAGCGGTATCGCAAAGTTTAAGTGATCTTTACAACGCAGACATTGGTGTTCATATCGATTGGAGCTGGCAATGGAGCCTGTATAGCTTCTGTCTGGCTTTCTTTGGTGCGTTGCTGTCATGTGGTTGGCCGCTGATACGCCTAGTCAGAACGCAACCTGTGCGCCTGTCATCGCGTTTATCATTGATGCGCTTTACTGGACGAGAATTTGCGTGGCAGGCTTGGGTGGCGTGCTTATGTGTGATTGCTGCTATTGCTTGCTACCAAGCCCCTAAATCCCAGCATATGGGTTATGCCATTATCGGCTTTATGCTGCTGAGTGTGGCGCTGATTACGCCGTTTATTATTTGGCAAATATTCGTCGGGCTCTCTTATTCATTACGTTGGGTTAAGGCGCGTTGGTTCTTTGCCGATGCTGCGGCCAGTATGAGTTATCGTGGCGTGGCGAATATGGCTTTCATGTTGGCCATGGCGGTGAACATGGGTGTCGAGACGATGGTGGGCAGTTTTAGAGATACAACCGACAGTTGGTTAACGCAACGTCTTGCCGCCGATGTCTATATTTATCCTAACAACAATAGCGCGACGCAAATCAATAAATGGCTTGAAGTACAGCCTGAAGTTGAACGTGTTTGGTGGCGTTGGGAAGAAGAAGTACCCAGTGACAGCGGGATGATGCAAGTCGTGAGTACCGGAGATTCACTGGGGGAGCAGCAATCACTCACGGTGAAAATTGCGATTCCTGATTACTGGTATCATTTGCATCATTCTCGTGGAGTGATGATCAGTGAGTCCATGTCCATCAAATTAAAACTGCGCCCAGGGGATTATGTCGACTTGGGTGATCCGTTAGGGGATAACTGGCAGGTCACTGGCGTTTATTACGATTATGGCAATCCTTATCATCAGGTGTTGTTGTCAGAGAAACAGTGGCTGAGTCACTTGGCGGGGTCGGGTGATGTGGTACTTGGAGCGCTGGTTCGAGAAAAAAGCGATGCCGAATATATCGAAAGACAAGTGCAGGGTATCTTCAATTTGGGCACAGAGCGGGTGTTTGATAGCACCTCTATTCACAGTCAGGCAATGACAACCTTTGATCGTACGTTCGCGATTGCTGACACGCTAGGTCATATTACCTTAGTGATTGCTGTGTTTGGCATATTCTTCTCGACCGTTGCTGGCGAGGTCACTCGACAAAGACATACCTCGTTACTGCGCTGTTTGGGTATTTCAAGTAAAGAACTGATTCTGATTGGTGGTTTACAGCTGTTTGTGTTGGGAATGATTTCAGCCGTTATTGCTATGCCACTGGGTGTCGCGTTAGCTCAGTTAACGGTCGATATCGTGATTAAGCAAGCATTTGGCTGGAGTATGCAATTGCAAATTATACCTTGGCGCTATTTGGCAACGTGCTTTTGGTCGTTATTGGCATTGATTGTTGCAGGCGCTTTACCAGTATTGAAGCTGGTACGAAATTCACCCATTAAGACCTTGAGGGATGCGTTGTAAATGAATCGAGTACAAAAACTGCTGTTTTTATGTTTATCGGTACTGGTTGCATCCGTTACATTTATTTGGTTGAGCACAACGGATGAGTTTGCACACACTCAAGAAACTGCTAATAACAGTATGGAACAATGGATTGGAACGGTCGACAATCGCGTTTTTGAGCCCGTCCTACCCAACCAAGAGCTAAGTTTGCCTGAAGACTTTGAGCAGCATCCAGAATATCGTCATGAGTGGTGGCAGGTGATTAGCCAGTTAAGCGATGAAGCTGGCAATCAATATTGGCTTCGCTGGCGCTTCTTTCGCTACGCCTTAGATGAGGGGAATCGCTCAAGTTGGAATGATCCGCAAATCTATATTTCAAATGCGGTGTTGACGGGTCAGTTCGGTATGTTCACGGATCAACGCATTGCGCGCGGTGGTATCGGTCAAGCTGGGACGGATACTAAGCCTTTTAAGGTGTGGGTTGATGAGTGGTCGTGGCAATCAATGTCAGATTTTCCGATGCCTAGTACGTTGAAGATTGAGACCGAGCAGTTTGCGGCGCAACTGAATATTTCACAGCAAGCACAGTTTGCCAAGTCGGGTGAACAGGGCTATCAGCCAATGCATCAATTTGTTCCAAGAGCGTCATATTTACTTGAAGCTCCATTCACTTCCGTGCAAGGAACGTTAAAACTGGCACAGAGAGGAAATACGCTGAATGTTGAAGGTCATGCATGGCTGAGCAAAGAGTGGAGCAGTGAACTCCTTGGTAAAGGCTATGTGGGTCAAGATAACTTGATACTCTGGTTGCCAGATGATAAAGCGTTGCGTCTACGTCGCTTTCGATACAGCGATATGCAGCCTTATACCACGGCATCGGTTATTGATAAGTCTGGACACGTGGTGACGGTAGAGCAAGAGGAGATTCAGTTTGATATCCTCAACTACAGTGTCTTGCAGTCCGGTAAACGTGTGCCGCTCACTTGGAAATTACAGATCCCAAGTTTGGATCTAAGCGTCATGATTAACTCGCGAAAACAGGATAACTGGGTAAACTTTGTAGTGCCTCAATGGCAGGGTGTCGTTCATGCGACAGGGACACACCGCTCCACCGGCTATATGCAGTTGTCAGGCTATTAATTTGGTGGGGAGTATTTGTATACCCAAGTTACCTCGCATCTTGAAGTAATTTGGGTATACAAATACTCTCATCTAAAGCCAAAATTCTCGGTTAAAACCATAACACTCGTCTTTAGCTCTTCGCTAGAAAACCCAAAACTTTCACTGCTCACTGCTGTTAGCACTTGCATCCAGCCAACAATGCCTGTTCCAAGGGTGATGGTGATACGCTGATATCACTCTAGCGTTCTCACGCTATTTGCTCGCCCCACCAAAGCCGAATTGCCGTTTGGTGGAGTGAGGAGTCCATAACATTTATCTACTTGAATCAGCACGCCGTTGTGTTTATAAATGATGCTTTGAATATCATTGGGTGTTTTTGTTGTAATTAAGTTACATTAGTAACGTTTCTATCTGTAATTAGAGGTAAGCAGGCATTGCTATCCGGTGCAGTGGTGAGAATCCTTTTTCGCTGGCTACCGTTTGTGCAATCTTATGCACTATACTTTTTGTTATGGGCAGTAAACCTTTTGAATATATCGAACCTTTAAAGCGAATCATTCGGAAAAACCGATATTGAAACTCTGTAGAATCGATTATTTTTGAAATAAAACTAGATATAGAATTGTTTCATTCAAACAAGTGAATAAATATTAAGGGCTTTACAACAATGAATGACGTCATTAGAAACTTTTTTAAGATGGAGTCTGCGGGGGGCATCATCCTTGTCATCGCTGCCGCCATAGCCATGTTTATCGCTAACTCACCTTTAAATGAATTATACCAAGGTGTACTTCATACTTACGTTTTTGGTCTGTCGATTTCTCATTGGATTAACGATGGTCTGATGGCAATCTTCTTTTTCCTTATCGGTCTTGAAGTAAAACGTGAGCTACTTGAGGGGGCACTGAAGTCAAAGGAAACGGCAATCTTTCCTGCGATTGCAGCCGTTGGCGGTATGCTTGCACCAGCACTTATCTATGTTCTTTTCAATGCGGGCGATGCAGAAGCGCTAAGTGGTTGGGCGATTCCAGCGGCAACGGATATCGCATTCGCACTCGGTATCATGGCATTACTTGGTAAGCGTGTACCTGTTGCGTTAAAAGTATTCTTACTTGCGCTTGCGATTATCGATGACTTAGGTGTTATCGTGATTATTGCCTTGTTCTACAGCAGTGACTTGTCTACTTGGGCGCTTGCCTTGGCCTTTGCGATGACCGCTTTGCTGTTCTTTATGAATACTAAGCGTGTGACTAGCCTACCGGCCTATCTCGCTGTGGGAGCCGTTCTCTGGGTGAGTGTATTAGCCTCCGGTGTTCACGCAACCCTAGCGGGTGTGGTACTGGGCTTTGCGATTCCATTGAAAGGCAAACCTGGTGAGCATTCTCCACTTAAACACTTAGAACACATGCTCCACCCATACGTTGCCTTTGCGATTCTACCGATTTTCGCTTTTGCTAACGCAGGTATCTCACTTGAGGGAGTCTCGGTAGACGGTCTAACGTCTATGCTGCCGCTAGGTATTGCAATGGGTCTATTGGTTGGTAAACCACTCGGTATCTACACCTTTAGCTGGGCGGCTGTGAAATTCGGTGTGGCGAAACTACCAGAGGGTGTGACGTTTAAGCAGATCTTCGCAGTATCCGTGCTATGTGGTATCGGCTTTACTATGTCTATCTTCATCGCGTCTCTTGCCTTTACTGGTGTGAGTGCGGAGTTCGACACCTACGCAAGACTGGGTATCCTTATGGGCTCTACCACATCAGCGCTGCTTGGTTATGCACTGCTTCACATGTCTTTACCAAAGGAAGCCGCACCTGAGCCTAAGTTGGAGTACTAATTAGCGACTTAGTTGATTGAGTAACCTAGTTCCTCAGGTCAAATAAAAACACCGCCCCAGTTCTGCTGGGGCGGTGTTTTTTTATGTCTCTTTCGTACACATCCAAAAACTGCCGACAAAAAAAAGCCCAGACTAAGTTGTAGTTTGGGCCGGTATAAAAAGGAGTTATATGAAAAAAGCAGCTTTAATAAAGGTAGTCATATCGATAAAGGGAATATCAGTTCAATACTTAATGTGTCCAAGTAATCTTGACTACACCTTTTAAGACTTGCTCGATCAAACAAAGTTCAAACAAAAAATGAATTTTTTTTAGTCAATGTTGTTTTCTTTATATTTCAGAAACATAAATGGCTCGAAAAACAGCGTTTAAAAATAATCAGAAAATGTGATGTTAAATTCTTGTTATTAACTTGTTGGCTATGTATATTCAAACGAGTGTTTGATACGGTTGATTGATATGCAAGAGAGAACTTCAACAAAGCTTAAGATCCTTGATGTTGCTGAAACCTTATTTGCGGAGCATGGTTTTAAAGAGACATCCCTGAGAACGATTACCTCAAAAGCGGCGGTGAATCTGGCTGCCGTCAACTATCACTTTGGTGATAAAAAAACCTTAGTGCGAGCGGTGCTAGAGCGTTATCTGGAAGTGTTTATGCCCGCGGTGGAGTCGGCACTGATAGAATTGAATCAACAGCAAGACTACAACTTGCAACACGTATTTTCTGCCCTTAAGCCACCCTTGCTGTCTCTTAACCAATATAAACCGAATGGTGCTGCGCAGTTTATGCTACTGGTCGGTCGAGGATACACCGATGTTCAGGGGCATTTGCGTTGGTTTATTGTCAACCGTTACGCCAGTGCTCTCGATTTGTTTATCTCATCGGTAACTAAAGCAAAACCCGAACTACAGCCTGAGATTCTATTCTGGCGCTTACACCTTACTCTCGGAACATGCGTTTTTACCATGGCTTCAAGCCAAGCTCTGTCAGAGATTGCACTGAGTTCATTTAGCAAACAGATTGAAGCCGAAGATATCATCGATCAATTAATACCTTATCTCGCAGCCGGTGTTGCTGCAGATCGATAACCCTACTAACACCCTATAAAAAATATAACCCTACATAAAAATATAACCATAAAAACCGGAACAAAAGGACATACACCATGAGCTCTCTAAGAAAAAAGTGGATTAGTGATCCAGCGTTTAAGTTGTTCAAACAGGTTCTTCCTCCATTGTCGCAAACCGAGCGTGAAGCAATGGAAGCGGGCAGTGTCTGGTGGGACGGCGAACTGTTTTCTGGTCATCCCAACTTTAATACCCTGCATCAATACAATAAACCCACGCTGTCGACCGAAGAGCAGGCGTTTATTGATAACGAGCTGGAAACCCTACTGGCTATGCTCGACGACCAACAAATCGTCAAACAAGATAGAGACTTGCCCAAGGAAGTTTGGGAGTATCTGCGTAAAGAGCGCTTTTTCTCTCTTATTATTGCGAAAGAGTATGGTGGACGAGCGTTTTCAGCGCTCGCTAACTCGACCATTGTCAGTCGTATCGCGACGCGCAGTATCAGTGCGGCCGTGACAGTGATGGTGCCAAACTCACTCGGTCCCGGTGAATTGCTGAGCCATTATGGAACCGAACAGCAAAAAGATTACTGGTTGCCACGCTTAGCGGACGGCACCGACATTCCATGTTTCGCTTTGACTGGACCTGAAGCCGGTTCCGATGCCGGTGCGATTCCCGATACCGGTGTGGTTTGTTATGGGCAACACAATGGCGAAGAGGTGCTTGGTATCCGCTTAAACTGGAACAAGCGTTATATCACGCTTGCTCCCGTGTCTACCGTGCTTGGTTTGGCGTTTAAATTGTACGATCCAGAGCATCTGATTGGAGAGAAAGATGCCTTGGGTATCACTTGTGCGCTGATCCCAACCCATCATCAAGGGGTGGAAGTCGGTGAACGTCATGACCCAATGCACCTTGCGTTTATGAATGGTCCAACCCGAGGTCAAGATGTCTTTATACCGATGGATTGGATTATTGGCGGTGCGGATTATGCGGGTAAAGGTTGGCGTATGCTGGTTGAGTGTTTATCCGCAGGTCGGGGGATATCATTGCCAGCACTCGGGACAGCCATTGGACACCTCACAACGCGAACCACCGGTGCTTATGCCTATGTGCGTAAGCAATTTGGTATGTCGATCGGTAAATTTGAAGGGGTATCCGAGGCGCTTGGTCGCATTGGTGGGTTAACCTATTTGTTAGAAGCGACGCGAACGCTAACGACAACGGCGCTCGATATGGGGGAAAAACCGGGGATTGTCACTGCCATTGCCAAATACCATATGACAGAAATGGCACGGACGGTGCTCAATGATTCGATGGACATTCATGCTGGTCGCGCAATCCAAGATGGTCCAATGAACTATCTGGCATCGAGTTATCTGGGTATTCCGGTGGCGATTACAGTGGAAGGGGCAAACATTCTAACGCGCAATCTTATGATATTTGGTCAAGGTGCTACGCGTTGTCATCCTTATGTACTTAAAGAGATGGAAGCGGCGGCGGATACCGATGAGCAAAGAGGCAGCGAAGATTTTGAGCAGCTGTTGTTTAAGCATATTGGTCATGCTTCTGGCAACACGTTCTCGGCATTGATCGCCGCCTTAACAGGTTCTCGTCTGTTTAATGTGCCAATGAGTGGTCCGACAAAGCAGCACTATCAAGACATTAAGCGATTAAGCAAAGTACTTGCAGTCAGTAGTGATGTCGCTATGTTGACGCTGGGCGGCGACCTTAAACGAAAAGAGATGATCTCAGCGCGTTTAGGTGACGGTTTAGCGTATTTGTATATGGCGTCAGCGGCACTGAAAAAGTATGAAGATGATGGTCGACATGAAAGCGATCTTGATTTTGTTAATTATGCCGTGACTCATTGCTTATATCATGCCGCGAAGTCAATGAATGAGGCGTATCGTAACTTGCCTAATCGGATCGCTGGTAACAGTTTATCTGGCTTAATGTTCCCCTTAGGTAATCGCTTTAAAGCACCTTCGGATCAACTTACGCTCAAGCTTGCTAAGAAACTAATGACGCCTGGAGTACAACGCGATCGTTTAACTCACCTGTGTTATATCGGCGATAAAGAAGACGACAAAGTGGCTATCATGGAAAATGCGTTTGTCGCCATGGTTGATGTTGCACCATTAGAGAAAAAACTGTTTGCTGCGATCAAAGAACAGAAGATAGATAGAAAAGCGTCGTTAACCGAAAAATTGCAACAAGCACTGGAGCAACAAGTGTTAACGGAGCAAGAGGTGGCTCAGGTCACTGCCGCAGAACGCTTACGCTATCATGCTATTCAAGTTGACCACTTTAGCCATGACTTCTCTGAAGTGCGTACGACTCATTCAACAACCAAACCTCAACTGAATAGTGTGGCATAGCGCCTAAATTAACAGGCTAATTGCTTTCTCTCAGCTAAAGTCGGTGGCAATTTATTCGAATTTGCCACCGACTTTTCATATTCAGTGACTAAAATGACGTAAAGTGCAGCTAAAGTCCTCCAACCACTGACAAAATTGGCGCATATTGACAGAAATTAGATGCGATTTAGCGCGGAAACTCTTATCCTACAGGGGATATTTTGAGGAACTGAATATGATCATCAAACCAAGAATTCGTGGATTTATTTGTACCACAACGCATCCAGTTGGCTGTGAAGCAAATGTGAAGGAACAGATTGCTTATACTAAAGCTCAAGGTCCGGTCGCTAATGCACCAAAGCGTGTACTCGTTGTTGGCTCTTCAAGTGGCTATGGCTTGTCTTCTCGTATCGCTGCGGCTTATGGCGGTGATGCAGCAACGATCGGTGTCTTCTTCGAAAAGCCGGCGACTGAGCGTAAACCGGGTACAGCGGGTTACTACAACGCAGCCGCTTTCGATAAAATCGCTAAGCAAGATGGTTTATATGCAAAAAGCATCAATGGCGACGCGTTTTCTCATGAAGCGAAACAAAAAGCGATTGAGTTGATTAAGGAAGATCTTGGTCAAATTGATATGGTTGTTTATTCACTGGCTTCTCCTGTGCGTAAGATGCCAGAAACCGGTGAACTGGTTCGTTCGGCGCTAAAACCTATCGGTGAAACTTACACGTCAACAGCGGTAGACACTAACTCTGATAAGATCATCGAAGCCAGTGTTGAGCCCGCGACTGACGAAGAGATTGCGGATACTGTTACAGTAATGGGCGGTCAAGATTGGGAACTGTGGATCAATGCGCTTGCTGAAGCGGGTGTGCTGGCTGAGGGCTGTAAAACCGTCGCTTATTCTTACATTGGTACTGAGTTGACGTGGCCGATTTATTGGAATGGCGCACTTGGCAAAGCGAAGATGGACCTTGACCGTGCAGCGACTGAACTGAACCAAAAATTGGCTCAGATTGGCGGTACAGCGAATGTGGCGGTATTGAAGTCTGTGGTAACACAAGCAAGTTCCGCTATTCCAGTGATGCCACTTTATATCGCAATGGTGTTTAAGAAGATGCGTGAAGAGGGAATTCATGAGGGCTGCATGGAGCAGATTTTCCGTATGTTCTCTCAACGTCTTTATAAACAAGACGGCTCTGCACCAGAAGTGGATGAAGCTAACCGTCTTCGTTTAGATGATTGGGAATTGCGTGAAGATATTCAGGCTCACTGCGCTAAGTTATGGCCGCAAATCACCACTGAGAACCTAAAAGAACTGACAGACTATGTTGAATACAAAGAAGAGTTCTTGAAACTGTTTGGTTTTGGCATCGAAGGTGTTGACTACGAGGCGGACGTCTCGACACTTGTCGACTTTGATGTGGTTAACCTGTAATCCCAGCGAGTTATTGAAAAAGACTGATTGAGATTGCAAACATCGAATTGCAAACATAGAAAAAGACCAATGGGAACGTTTCCCCGTTGGTCTTTTTTATTTTACCTGTTGTATTGATGACGGCATGATCAGGAGATAATCATCACCACCGTTCCAGCCAGTGTCATCAAGATATTAGCAATAGCGTAAGTCCCGGCATAACCGAGCGCCGGAATCGTCGAGCGGGCGTGTTCATTGACAACATCCATCGCAGGTGCACAAGTTCGAGCGCCGACGATAGCACCGAGCAGCAAGGCGCGGTTCATTTTAAGCACATATGCGCCAACTAGGTAAGCAAACACCACCGGCAGTACACTGATGATAAAGGCAATAATAATGACCTGTGCACCGACCTGAGTCAGATACTCAAACATCTTGCTTCCCGCGCTGAGTCCAATCCCGGTCATAAACACCATCAGCCCGAGATCTTTCACCATATTTAACGCCCCTTGTGGAACGTAACCGAAAGTAGGGTGGTTAGCTCGCAAGAAGCCCAACGTGATCCCAGAAAGCAGTAAACCGACGGCATTGCCCAGACCAAATGACACTTGACCAAACGTCATGGTAATTAAGCCAAACATGATGCCAAGAATAAAGAAGCTGCAGAAAGCGAGTAGGTCGGCCATTTGACTGTGAATAGAGATAAAGCCGATCTTTTCCGCGATACCATGCACACGGCTTTTCTCACCACTCACTTGCAGTATGTCACCTTTTGCGAGCACCACGTTGGCGTCCATCGGCATTTCAATTTGCGCACGAATGACGCGGTTAAGGAAACAGCCATCTTCCGATAGGTTAAGGCTCGATAGACTTTTTCCTGCGATATTGTCGTTCTTGACCACAATTTCTTCTTCGACAATTCTTAAGTCGAGAAGATTTCGGTCAAAGACCTCTTTACCGTTTCTGAAGCTCGGATCTAATCGTGCATGGCTATCAGGGAAGCCCACCAACGCGATTTCGTCGCCTTCTTGAAGAATGGCATCGCCATCTGGGTGGGCAAGTATACCATTGCGACGAATACGTTCGATGTAACAGCCCGTTTGGCGGTAAATACCAAGCTCACGCAGATTCTTACCATCGGTCCAGTCAATCAACTCTTGTCCAACTCGATAGGCGCGGATAATCGGTAGATAAACTTTGCGCTGTCCTGAACCACTTAGTCCGCGTTCTTGTGCAATTTGCTGTGCGGAATCGTGGAGGTTTTGTTTCTGTAGTTTTGGTAATAGCTTGGCTAGCGCCACCATGCTGATCAATCCAACCAGATAAGCCATCGCATAACCCACAGACAGATTTTCAACCACGAGAGAGAAATCCATCCCTCTCGGAGCCGAGGCTAACCCAGAGTTAAGAGCGTCTTGTGCACCAACCAACACCGGAGTTGCGGTCAAAGATCCGGCCATGACGCCAGCAGATAAGCCGTAGTCTAAGGTCAAATAATGGTTGGCGACGTAGGTAACGGTTAAAGCCGTGATGAGGACAACCAGACTTAGGATTAGGTAGTGTTTCCCATCTCGGAAAAAGATACCGAAAAAGTTGGGACCGGCTTCTATACCGACGCAGTAAATAAATAACATGAAGCCAATGGTGAGTGCTTCAGCGTTAAAACTAAATCCTAGGTGCCCCATAAACAACGCGGTAATCAGAACCCCGATAGAGTTCCCCAGTTGCAGACTACCAAAACGGATTTTTCCAAAGGCAAGACCTATCGCTAATACAACAAATATCAATAAGATAGGGTTTTCATCAAGTAAGTGTACTACGTCTATATTCACGTCGACGGCTCAAAAGTGTGCAAAGAAGATTGGGTCACAGACCCGGTCGTTAAAAATGAAAATAAGTGAGCTTAAACGCGAGCTCAACGTGATTGATTGTAATAGATATTAGTAAAAAGATAAGTGTTATTTTACTTAAATGACGATCTTCTTTTGACCATTAAAAAATGACCGTTTAATAGAGTTCATCAGCGGGGTTACTTGACGATATTTCACTGTCTCAAAACGTAAAAAAACCAGCTTCACTTAGCTGGTTTTCAATACGAGGTATAGTGCTTGGACTATACTGCAACAAGGAATACCTTACTCGTCAAAAAGACCTAGGTGTTCTTTAGCGTACGCTTCAAACTCTGTGCAGCCGCCGATATGGTCTTGATCGATAAAGATCTGTGGCACGGTTTCAACTGGCTTACCAACGGTTTTTTCTAGGTCAGCTTTGCTGATGCCTTCAGCTTGGATATCAACGTAGCGGTAGTTGAAATCGTCTCGTTTGGCTTTCAGTGTTTCTGCGTGCTCTTTTGCACGAACACAGAATGGGCAAGCAGGACGACCAAAAATAACGACGAACATGACTTTCTCTCCTTGGAGGGGTTGGTGTCAATCGACAACAAAATGCCGCTTGAATGTTTAGTTTTATTGTTATACCCAAGTTACCTCAAGATGCGAGGTTCAGCGAGATTTGCTTGGTTTGTGGACAAGGCAACGACTCGAAGATTTAGTGGTTCTAAATAAAGAGTCGTTAACGCCGGCCACGAGCCAAGCAAACTCGCCCGAAGGGAGGTCCTAGATGACTTTATCTCGGCGTCAAATATGCTTGAAAGGATTCACCATTCCTTCACATCTTTTCCTTGATATAAAGTCATCTAGGACCTCTGAACTCTGCATCTTGAGGTAACTTGGGTATATCACTATGCCTCAAGACGTCATGAAAATAAAGTGTGAATTGGCTGTTAATTTAATAGATAAAAACTATCAGCCTATAAGTTGTACAAGTGTGACACTATGCGCAAGTGACGCGCACGATGTGAGCTGCAACAAAGTTATAACGTGAAGTCAGTGATAAACCGTGGTTTGTTTAATAAAGGTCAATTTTCCGGCTGTGTATCTGTTTCATGCTAAGTAGCGTTTGCTATCCAATATGTTTGTGCCGTCTGTTTTTTCCGTCTGTTTTTGCTTCCCCCGACCAAACAGACAATCAGCAGCAAAGTGAACAAAGTGTGAGTTGTTATCGTATGGTTTCTGAACCTAACCGGGGAATGGTTTATCTCAAGGAGATTGCTATGTTTCAATTTATGACTTCCAGTCGCATTATTTTTGGAGAGGGCGCGCTGCACTCCTCACTTTCAATCATCAATCAATTTGGTTACAGCGTACTGTTAGTGACAGGCAAAAATAGAACGCGTCCGGAACCGGTACTCCAATATCTTAGTCAGCAGAATATTCGCTATCAGCATGTTGCCATTCACGGAGAGCCTAATATCACAATGGTGGAAGAAACCGCGATTATGGGGCGTCGCTTTAAACCTGACTTGATTGTCGCGATGGGTGGCGGAAGCGTCATTGACATGGGTAAGGCGTTATCGGCGATTATTCCCAACCAAGGTGATGTGTATGACTATGTAGAAGTGGTAGGGCGAAATGTGCCGCTCAAAGCGAAGTGCTTACCCATGATCGCGATCCCCACAACGGCGAGCACAGGCGCAGAAGTGACAAAAAATGCGGTATTAAAATCGGGGCAAGATAAATTGAAAGTGAGCCTAAGAAGTGCCGATTTGCTGCCTGATGTCGCTATTATTGATCCAGTTCTCACATACGAAACCAATGCCTACATCTCTGGACGTGGTGCGATGGAAGCGTTTGTACATCTTATGGAAGCGTATGTTTGTGGAGAGCCGAACCCTCTGACCGATATGATATGCGAAGAGGGGATGCGAAAGATAGCCCGTTCGGTGATTTCGGGGTGCCGTCAAGACAATCCAAAGGCGAGAGCCGATCTTGCTTTTGCTGCCATGTTAGGCGGTATGGCGAGTACAAACGCTAAATTAGGTGCAGCATGTGGTTTGGCATCCGCGCTGGGCGGTAAGATCACGGCGCCGCACAGTGTGATTGCAGCGCGGTTAGCGCCTCATGTGATGCGAGAAAACATCAAAGCCGCTAAACGTGCGGGGCGTAGTGATGTACTGAACCGTTATCGAACCCTTGCAAGGCTTTTATTGGAAGATGATGAGGCGCATATTGAACAAGGCGTGGAGTGGCTGGAAACGATATTGGTTCGTTTAGAACTTCCGGAGTTATCGGAGTTTGGTGTCTGTCATACGCCGTTCCAACAAGTGGCTGTCGATGCGATGAAATCGGTGGCAATCAAAGGGAATCCATTGCCGTTAACTGAGGAGCGTCTGATCTACATTCTCAACCAAGTGTGCCAGTGTCATTGCAGTGAACACGGTGAAGAGCAAACGGATGGTAACGTTGAAGTGTACAACAATCCGCTGGAAATGAATTGATAGTGAACCGAATCCATCAAAACACATTAAAACAAAAAGGCCATTAAGGCCTTTTTGTTTTAATCAAATGACTTGGTTATTCGAATCACTTTTGTTTGCTGTCATCAAAAGTTCGTTAAGCTGTTATCAAGCTTAGTGTAGCGAGACTCTTTTAACGCCTCTTTAACCCGTTTCAGGTTGTCGCGAAAACCAGTGCCACGGCGCAAGGTAAAGCCCGTCGCCAGTACATCAATAATGGTCATCTGTACAACACGACTTGCCATTGGCATATAGACGTCGGTATCTTCCGGCACGTCAACGGTAATAGACAAAGAACTTGCCTTATCCAATGGAGAGTCTTTGGCGGTAATCGCAATGACAGTCGCGCCATTTTCTCTTGCGAGGTGCGCGATCTCGACCTGACTTTTTGTTCGACCAGTATGGGAGATAAGAACAATCACATCATTGTCTGAACAATTGATACAACTCATGCGCTGCATAACAACATCTTCAAAGCAAGAAATCGGAATGTTGAAGCGAATAAATTTGTTCTGAGCATCTCTTGCTACCGAAGAAGAAGCCCCCAATCCAAAGAAAGAAATGCGTTTAGCCTGTGTAAGTAAATCAACAGCGCGGTTCACTTGCATGGCATCAAGACTGTTTTTCGCCACATCAAGGCAAGCCATGGTTGATTCAAAGATCTTATGCGTGTAAGCATCTGGACCGTCATCTTCTTCGACGTTACGGTTCACATAAGGTGTACCATTGGCTAGGCTTTGAGCAAGATGAAGTTTAAAGTCAGGGAAACCCTTGGTATCCAGGCGACGACAAAAACGGTTTACTGTCGGTTCACTTACGTCAGCCATTTTTGCCAGGGTCGCAATACTAGAGTGGATAGCAGTCTGAGGCGACGCCATGATCACTTCCGCAACTTTACGTTCGGATTTACTAAAATTTTCTAAGTTTTTTTGAACTTTTTCTAATGTATTCATAGTGTTCACAAAGTAAAGGGAACATCTTGTTGATGCGAAGACCCAAAAAATAAAATGGCAACGTGCCAGTGCTACGTTGAGACTCAGTACGGTAGTTTAAGATTAACGACAAAGACCCGGTGACTTGTGTTTAATCAGTGCTTGGTTGATTCAGAGCATTGTTTATTTAGTGTATTGTTTATTCAGAGCATTAGTTTATTCAGAGCATAAGTTTATTGAGCACGTTGTCTATTAAGCGTTTGCGTGAACTTAACAAGCGGATAAATAAAAGTTTACAGCCAAAGGTTAGTTCTAGTTCTGCACTTGGGGAGCATCAACTCCAATAAAACCAGTATAAACTAACGACTTGTTTAGCAGTAATAAAAGTGCGTAACAATTCACCATAACATGACCACCATCAAACAAAATTTTGGAAGAAAAAAACAAATTATCGAAATTAGACCAATATTTAGTCAAAGTTACGACATCTGAAACAACAAAAGAGTAAGAAAATTTCAGTTTAAGGTCACGTGTAAAGTGTCGAGTCAGGGTTGATGATGACGGCACACTTTGAACGTCAGTTAATGACCTTGGCCACGAGAAACATCTTCCGCCAATTGCTCCAATCGAGACATTAAGTTAGGAACTCGCTTTGCGACCTCGCGTTGCTCTTTCAATACATTTTGCAGGACATCTTTTGTTGTGAGTGGATTAGCTAACACAACGCGGAACACGATAGTATCTAACCCAGACCATTGACGTGGATTGAGCTGTGTACGCGATACAAAGGACAAGCCCGCTTCACGTTGTTTCTTCTGAATGATCTTGGTGAGTTCATTGAGTAGTCCATGGATTTGACTACGTTGAGTCTCGTTTGCAATCACGAGTGCTTGTTGAATGGTTTTTGGAACATAACGATAAGTGAGCAAACAGAGCTCAGGCTCTGAGATAAGTTCAAAGTCATCCTGTGCTTTGATGAGGGCTGCAAAATAACGCGCTTTTTCGATACTTTGGTTGATCAACAACTCATAACCCGGGCGGCTAATGATATGCATCGCCGCATACACTAGCATTGCCATTCCCGAACGCGAGCCTTCCAGAGTGTGGCTTCCGAGATCTTTCGAGCCTTTACGCAGAATATATTGAGCATGGTGCTCGATACTTTCCATGGCATTGGGATCTTTGAATAGCACCATGCCAGCGCCCATCGGAATGTATAGCTGTTTATGGGCATCAATGGTGACGGAGTCCGCGAGTTCGATACCGTCCAATAAAGGACGATATGTATTCGACATTAAAGTTGCGCCGCCCCATGCTGCATCCACATGGAAATGACACGCTTCTTGTTGGCAAATTGCGGCTATTTCTGCCAGTGGGTCAATGTTGCCCGTCTCTGTTGTACCAGCAACACCGATCACCGCAAACGGTTTGATGTTTTGTGCCTTTAGTTGACGAAATTTTGCCTGTAGGTCGATAGGGCAAATTCGGTTATTTTCATCGGTTTTAACCGCGACTAAACCTTGTTGACCAACCCCCAAAACATCTGCCGCTTTTTTAAGTGAGTAGTGTCCGCGCTCAGACACTAAAATCGCCAAACCTTCGTAGCCATAATGCTTCATGGCGCGAAACAGCCCTTCTTTTTCGACACCTGCAAAGTCGCCATCGGCGGCTAGTGCGTTATTACGGGCTACCCAAAGCGCCGTGATATTGGCAATGGTGCCACCCGAGCAAAACGCACCAAGGGAATGGTTAGCGCTATGCATCCATTTTCCATAGAAGTCATCTTCTTGCTGGTAAATAAGCTTGTGAAGCATGCCTAATACTTGGCGCTCAAGGGGAGTAAACGCTTTCGAGGTTTCGATCTTCACCAAGTTTTGATTGAGCGCAATCATGATTTTTGATAGCGGCATCAAAAAGTAGGGCAGCGCCGATGTCATGTGACCGATAAAACTCGGTGACGAGGTATGGACGGAGTGGGCGACCAAGGTGTCCAATAAATGTTCGGTATGCTCGGAAACAAAAGCGGGTTGTTCAGGAATCAAAGCGGAAGAGAAGTCTTTTTCTATTTCGTGCAGCGGTTTTTCTTCTGCGACGATATGCTCTCGCAAAAACTGGTTAAGGTTCTGCGATAAGCTTGCTTCAATTTGAGTGAGTGTAGAGTCTGGGCCTTCTGGAATCGTGAATATACGCAGCAGGCTTTCAAAGCTGACGTCAGCTATTTTTTGCTCAGATACCATATTATTGCTCAGATACCCCTTATCGTTAATGACTTTTGTTCCATAATTGCAAGCGAGTCAATCTAAACTAAATGTCACAGAATGTCTCTCAAAATTTGAGTGAAGATCATGATTTTTACCTTGACCGCTTACTAGAGCAACAGTTCGTGAGAGAAGTGTGCGCCGTTATATGCAATGGTCGTTATACATAATGGTCGTTGGTATAAGCAATGACAGGCAGAGCTTGCTGTGGCTTCAGCCTGTCAACGATTCATCTGCCTGTTATCACGTAAAGGTTAAGGACATTGAGTGGCTTCGATATCAGCAATACTCGTGTTGTAACGAGTTAGCGCGGTATCGATCTGCTGAGGGTGACTAAGAAGATCGGCAAGTGCAGAACGCAGTTGGTAATTGTCTTGGTGTGGTTGGGACTGACGATCGCTGTAAGTTAGTGCGGCGGCTTTGCCAAGCAAATCGTTTCGTTGTGAGAGCTGTTTTATTTGCGCTTGGTCAAGACGAAGCCAGGATTCGATGCCGGAGTCGGTGGCGACTTTTTCTGGGCTATTTTTAAGAAAGTAGTGAACCGCTTGACGGTTGAATTCAAAGTGGTTTTTGCGACCATTGAGAAACCAATCGCTCACAGATTGAAGTTGAGGCTGCTGCTGAGTGATCATCTGCGTTAAGTCTTGATACCAAACGATAGAAGCGTCAACGTAAGCGTCGTATTTTTGTTCTAGGCACTGAGTGTCTTGTGCCGATGCCGTCAATGCAGCACTGCTGAGTAGACTAGCAAGTATCCACTTTTTCATTTTTACTTCCTTTTAAGCTTCTTTTTTATAGCGCCGAAACGGATGGTGAAAAAACGATCGGTTTCGGCAGATTGTTATTCTCATTGAGGCTAAAAATTATAGCGTTCAGCTAAGCAAAGTCTATGATCTAGCCTGCAAAGGACACAAAGAACAGCATTAGCACTGGGACTAACAGACTGAGGATAAACCCGCTTACGATCGCGACAGGTACACAACGCACCCCTCCAGTGTTTTGAATCACTGGTAGCGTAAAGTCCATCGCAGTTGCACCAGCATAGCCGATTGCGGTGCAGGGCTTACGTCCAATCAGCATGGGAATGAGTATCAAGGCGACTAATTCACGCAGTAGTTCAATCATAAAGGAAGCGCCGCCAAATACGGGACCAAATGCATCGCCCATTAAAATCCCTGCCAAAGAATACCAGCCAAAACCAGAGGCCATAGCAAGTCCTTGATAGATGTGAATATCAAGCAACACTGCCGCTAAGGCACCACCGGCTAAAGAACTGACAACAATGATAGTTGCGATGGCCATTCCTTGTTTATTGACCAAGATTTGCTTCAAGGTTAAACCACTGTTACGGAGCGAGATGCCAATAAAAAATAGCAAGATAAGCAGAATCCATTCGCTTGCGGTATCCACCCATTCCAGTCCGATGGGCAACACTAAACCCAGAAATAAGCCAAGACCAACAACCAATACTAGTTTAACGGATTCAAGTGCCATCGCAGAAAGAGGCAGTCGCTTGGTATGACTTTCGGTGTGCAGCGGGAAGACTTTATCAATCAGCGGAAGCGCGAGCAGATTCGCGACACCAATGCAGATAAAGAAAGTCGCCGTCATGGTGAGTATGGTTTTAACATTCGCACCAAAATTATCCAGAGCCGCTAAACTTAACCCCATCAAAAACAGAATCACAAAGATCAGGTAAGACGTCGCTTGATTGATTTTGTCTAATAGTGATTTGTTAGAAATCGCGAATAAGTAGCCAATAATTAACGGCGTAAAGATAAATAACATCCCTGTAAACATCTTAGGGCAATCCTTGGAAAGTAATTTGAGGGGCTCATTGTGAAAGTTTTCTCATATAAACTCAAGCCTATCCGTGGCGAGAGTTGATGATTTTAACAGCGGGTAAAAGGGGGGGATCAGAGTCGGTTACATACCCGACGAGCGAAGAATCTCTTTGAGTTGCAGTTGGAATTCATCATCATCCATCGAAGTAAGTTGATACATGACTTGCGCACCATCGACATTTATTTCAACTTCATGCTGCTCTAACGCTTGTTGGTCTTGTTTTCTAAACAGCAAGATGTAGTGGGCGATTCGCGCAATATCGAGATAGGAGACTTCGGGACGTGTTTCCGATAAGCGTTGGTTGCAGGCCACTTCGATGAAATCATGGTCGAAGCGCCAAGTCGTGAGTACTTTTTTACTCGTCGTTGAGCACTGAGATTGGAATATTTCTAGTGCCAACTCTGGCGCAATATAGTTGCCGTTTTCGAGGTATAGATGATATTCGTTCACCAAACAGAACAGACCAATATCCGCTAAGAACCCCACTAATAGCGCCTTGCCTTGCTCCAAATAACTGTAGTCACAGTCATTTTGTTGCTGCAAGGTTCGAGTCACAAGAACCATCGTCGCAGCCAGTTCTTTTGAAATAGCCGCACTCTTGATTAAAACCTTTTTACAATCTTCAGAGATGTTTACGGAATGCTTAAGCATCTCGATAGATTGGGCAGTGACAATGTCACGTACTCGAATAATCCCAAGGCGAGATACCGCGGTATGTAAATCGTGGCAGGTGACATTTCGGCGATTAAAAACCACGGAATTAGCTATTTTTAGCACGATAGCGGCGAGACTAGGGTCTTCCAACAGGGTATCGGCAATATCAACAATCGCTGTGGCTTCATCATTACTTAGAGCTTGTATCTGAGTCACCACCTCGGGAATAGGTGGCAGCGATATCTTTCCTGTTGCGATGGACTGATGTACTTGCTCTGCAAACTCGGATGACAGGCTCTCTAGATAGCGTTGTTTATTATGGGGTAACCAGTAAAAGGATAGATGGTCCATAGGATACTAAGCAATGAATATTATACGGTAAGTGTACCGTTACGTTGACACGATTGCTATATGAATGGAACAAATACTGTTGAAAATGCGTCCCTTAGCGAGCTAATTGGCTATGTGTGATGACTATTCGTTTACTTTTGTTCCGATTTGGAAAGCAGTTGACGAAAGCCTAACCAATTACGATCTCGTTATTAACATTCAACAGTGATATCGCTTCAATTGCGATAACAAAGGAACGATTTTCATACTCGACAGTTTGGCGTGTATTTCACACACTGCTTACCAAGCGGTAATCAATATGCTGCGTATCAATAATCATAACCAATAATCGTCTTACTTTTTACGTTTACTGTCGTGAATGTTTCTCTATGTTGGGAAAACATAAGGATCATCAGCATGAAGCACTCAAGATATGATTTTTATATCAATCAGTACGTTGAATTTACCACGCGTTCAATGTTTGGCGGCTTAGGCTTGTTCCATAAAGGAGCTATGTTCGCGCTTGTTGCCGACAATCTTCTGATTCTGCGAGGCGGCAAGGATTTAAGTTGTGCTATGAATCTATTGGGCTGCAAGCAGTATCGACAGGTCAAAAAGCGCACGATCGCAAGCGTCGACTATTTTGACGTCACGGCTCTGTATGATTGCAAAGCTGAGGCGCTGCCACAGTTAATTATCGATTCAGCGATGTTCGCCTTTCAGCAGAAAAAGTGGCAATCCAATGGTCGTGATAAGCGAATCCGAGAGTTAATAAACCTACAATTCAGTATCGAGCGCATGCTTAGTAAAGTGGGCGTCATCGATCTTGCTACCTTGCAAGAAATAGGTGCAGCTCATGCGTTTTCTTTACTCAAACGGCGCTATGGGGAGCAGGTTAATGCTCAACTTCTGTGGAAGTTAGCCGCAGCAATAGAAGGGATACACTGGTGGTTGCTGCAAGAGCCGAAAAAGAAGCAATTGTGGCAACAGTATCGCAAGCTGAGCTTTGGCATAAGCGATGTTGAAAATAGCTCTGATACAAATAGCTTTGATACAAATAGCTTTGATACGAATAGCTTTGATACGAATAGCTTTGATACAAACATCTCTGAGATAAAAGGCTCGGAGATAAAAAGCACTGACTAGCCTCTTGCACATATTACTAATATACCCAAGTCACCTCTGAACTCTGCACCTTGAGGTAACTTGGGTATAAACCTAGCGCAATCTCATCTTTGATATCTGCCTCTTGACGTGGATTATTTCGAACCGAGGGGGAACTATTTTGGCTCAGCGATATAAAATGAATAAAACAACCGAAATGGTTGTTTTATAAGTGATTGAATGAATTTAAATGTATTTAATCTTTGTTTTTTGTAATGAGCTGGGTGGGTTTTTATTGATGTTGATATTAATTAATTACGTTCTCAGTTTCTTGGGTTTATTCATTTGTGTATTTATTGCACATGTTTAGTAATAGTGAGTAAATGTAAACGTTTTCTTTTCAAGGTATGGCTTTTTAATATCATCCCTATAGATTAGTATTTATTTTCTCTAGTTCAAGTAAGTTTGTTTATATTGCGAATTAAGAAGGTTGGTTAGATTGGTATATGTTAGTTATTGTTTAAAATCAGTAGTTTGGCGATTTTGTTATGAAATGTATATATTTGTCAGTTAATTTATTTTGTGATTGGTATCGATAAAGAATAATATTTCTATTCTATTTAATGTTGATTATGAATAATTTATTAAAGTTTCTCCTATAACTTAATTGTAATAAATACAGGATATTTTTAATTTATAGATTTACTTGCAATGTATTTTAATGGGTTTTTATTAATTGAATTGTTATTTGTAGCTGACAAGAATGGAGTCGTTTAATAATGAATAAACTTGCGTTGATTACAGGTTCTAAGGGTGGGATTGGTTCTGCGATATCATCAAGGCTTGTAGAAAATGGATATCGCTTAATTGCTACTTACTACACTGGCAATTATGAGTGCGCAAAAGAGTGGTTTGAAGAGAAAGGTTTTACTGAAGAGCAGGTAAGGTTGTTCGAAATTGATGTTACGAATACTCAGGAGTGCCATGACAAATTGGAAGCACTACAAGAAGAAGAAGGGACCTTTGACCTTGTTGTGAATAACGCAGGGATCACCCGTGACGGTCAATTTAAAAAAATGGCACCTGATGCTTGGTTTGACGTCATCAACACCAACCTAAATAGCGTCTACAACGTAACCCAACCTTTATTTGCTGCGATGTGTGAAAAAGGCAATTGTCGCATTATTAACATCTCGTCAGTGAACGGCCAAAAAGGGCAGTTTGGACAGACAAACTATTCAGCAGCCAAAGCGGGAATGATTGGCTTTACCAAAGCGTTAGCGGCTGAAGGTGCTCGTTATGGTGTGACTGCCAATGTTATCGCTCCAGGGTATACAGGGACACCAATGGTTGAAGCGATGAAAGAAGAGGTTTTAGATTCGATTAAGAATACGATTCCTTTACGTCGTTTAGCAAAACCGGAAGAGATCGCTGCTGCAGTGGCGTATTTAGCCAGCGATGACGCATCGTATATTACAGGTGAAACCGTTGCCATTAATGGCGGCCTATACATGGCTTAACTGAGTAGGAGTAGGGTTAATGGAAAAGGTCTATATTGTTGCAGCAAAGCGCACTCCAATTGGAAATTTTGGTGGCACATTAAGCGGAGTGGCTGCAGGTAAATTGGCAGCAACGGCGATCACAGGTGCAGCGGAAATGTGTGGCATTGATAAAACGCAGATTGATGAAGTCATTGTTGGCAACGTGATTGGCGCTTTGCAAGGTATGAGCGTGGGTCGTCAAGCGGCATTGTATTCGGATATTCCCAATACCGTGCCGGCATATACGGTCAATATGGTTTGCGGCAGTGGTATGAAAACCGTTATGGACGCAGCCGCTCACATAAAAGCGGGCGAGGCAGAGGTTGTCGTCGCAGCCGGTGTTGAAGTGATGTCGCAGATCCCATTTGCTCTGCCGGCATCAGCTCGCTCTGGTCACAAAATGGGAGATATGACAGCAAAAGATCTCCTAGTCGCTGATGGTTTGACCGATGTCTTTAATGGTTATCACATGGGTGTTACCGCAGAAAATATTGCTAAACAAGCAAACCTATCGAGAGAGCAGCAAGATGCGTACGCTTTAAGCAGTCAACAAAAAGCGGTCGCCGCAATTGAAGCGGATGTGTTTGCTGATGAGATCGTGCCAGTCGAGGTAACGGTGAAACGTAACACAGCACTATTCGCTGTTGATGAGTATCCAAAATCAAACGCGACGTTAGAGGGATTAGCGAAACTTCGTCCAGCGTTTGATCGAGAAGGTACGGTCACTGCGGGTAATGCGTCAGGTATTAACGATGGGGCGAGCGCTGTGATTCTTGCGTCAGAGTCAGCGGTTGAGCGACTGGGGCTTGAGCCACTATGTGAATTGGTATCCACCGCTCAAACGGGTCTTGATCCGAAAGTCATGGGCTTGGGACCTGTCAAAGCTGTGACCAATGCGCTCAGCAAAGCTGAATTGTCCATTGACGATATCGATTTATTTGAGTTAAACGAAGCCTTTGCAGCACAAGCCCTAGGTGTGATTCATGGCTTGGCGGAACAACACAAGGTGTCGGTCAACTCGATTATGGACAAAGCAAACCCCAATGGCGGCGCCATTGCCCTAGGTCACCCATTGGGTGCGTCTGGGAATCGTATCTTAGTCACTCTTATCCATCAAATGCGTAAAGTCGGTCACAACTATGGTGTTGCTTCTTTATGCGTTGGAGGCGGTATGGGTACAGCAGTCGTGGTAAAGCGCTGCTGAGTTAACTACTGAATTCTCTATGTCATTTAGAGATGGCTTGAAATAAAAAATGAAATACTTCTAGGAGAAACGCTGATGTACACGGATATTTTTAAAGTTTTTAACGAGCAGTCGGAAAAATCACTGGCACCTTATGCCAAGTTTAATAAGCTGATGACGAAAAATGTGGAAACACTGACCGACCTTCAACTCAACGCAATGCGTGCCTACTCTGAGCTAGGTTTATCGCAGATGAAAGCCGCAGCAGAGGTAAAGGATGTCTCTTCTTTGGCTGCCTTTAATACTCAACAATTAAGCACGCTAACTCGCCTTTCTCAGCAGATGATGGATGACAGCACTAAACTGCAGCAAGTGGCGAAAGAGTTTAAACAAGATATTGAAGAGCTGACCTCAGATACGCTTAAAGCTAATACGCCTGCGTAATCACACTGTTGTCCTTCAAGGGTTGTTGAGACTGAGTTTCTTCAACCCTTACTCATAATACTAAGAAAAGGGTTTTTGTTATGTTCCAAAACTTCTTTTCGGACTACCTTGTGACAATGCAGGAGAGCAACCAGCAATGGTGGAAAGACTTCGAGCAAGGCAAGGCAGCCGTGAATAGCCCATTAACCAAAGCGATGCAGGAACTCAATTTAGAGGATACTGCCGAGCTTATGAACAAAGCTTCGCACCAGCCGGCTATGATGCTAGATATGCAAACCAAATGGTGGCAACAGCAGCTAGAAATTTGGCAGCGAGTCGCTCTTAATCAAAGCAGTGACCAAGTGGTCGAGGTAGAAAAAGGCGACCGACGCTTTGAAGATAACGCATGGAAAGAAGAAGCGTTTTATAATTTTATTAAGCAGTCCTATATTCTGTTTAGCAATACCTACTTAGAGACCATTAACTCGGTGGAAGGCGTTGATCCTCAGGTAAAAGAGCGTCTCTCATTTTTCTCGCGTCAAACTCTTAACGCATTATCGCCGAGTAACTTCATTGCCACCAATCCTGAATTACTTAAGCTTACCTTAGAACAAAACGGTGAGAACTTATTGGCGGGTCTACAGCAGTTTCAGCATGATATGGAAGCGAGTGCTGACGTATTGAAGATTCGCATGACCAATACGGAAGCGTTCCAGATCGGCGAGCATGTGGCGAATACCCAAGGCGAGGTTGTGTATCAAAACGAGTTGTTTGAGCTGATCCAGTATCGTCCACTGACCGAAACGGTGAATGCAACCCCCTTATTGATCGTCCCGCCGTTTATTAACAAATATTATATCCTCGACCTAAGAGAAAAGAACTCTATGGTCAAGTGGCTACTAGAACAGGGTCACGCGGTGTTTATGATGTCCTGGCGAAATCCAGGTGCCGCTCAGGCTCAGTTAGAGTTTGGCGACTATGTCACTGAAGGGGTGGTTAAAGCGGTCTCGGCTATTGAGTCGATTACTGGCAAAGACCAGATCAATGCAGCTGGCTACTGTATCGGTGGTACGGTATTAGCGTCTACCGTCGCTTATTACGCAGCAAAGCGCATGAAAAAGCGAATTGTTTCGGCATCATTTTTCACTACCTTGTTAGATTTTAGTCAACCCGGAGAAGTGGGGGCCTATATCAATGACACCATAATTCGCGCGATTGAACTGCAGAATAATGCGCTAGGGTATATGGATGGACGTTCTTTAAGTGTGACTTTTAGTTTGCTGCGTGAGAACAGTCTGTATTGGAATTACTATATCGACAATTATCTCAAGGGTAATAGTCCGGTTGATTTTGATCTGTTGTATTGGAATAGCGACAGCACCAATGTAGCGGCTGCGACGCACAATTTCTTGCTACGCAACCTCTATCTAGAAAATAAATTGGTTCAAGACAAGGGCGTCAAGATTGGTGGCGTCTGGATCGATCTAGATAAAATTCGCATACCTAGTTACTTTATTTCCACTAAAGAAGACCATATTGCTCTTTGGCAGGGCACGTATCGTGGCGCTTTAAAGATGGGCGGTAACAAGACGTTTGTACTGGGAGAGTCTGGTCATATTGCGGGTATTGTTAATCATCCAGCTAAACAGAAATATGGCTTCTGGACCAACTCTACGCTTGATGAATCAGCCGAGGAATGGGTAAAAAATGCAGACCACCATAAAGGATCGTGGTGGTTGCATTGGAATGATTGGATGCAACAGTTTATTCCAGAAGAAAAGGTAGAACCTTTCTCCATCGGCAACGAAGAATTTCCAGTACTCAGTAAAGCGCCGGGTAACTATGTGAAACAGACGTTGCCGATTGTTGATGCCCAAGTGAATGAAGTTAAGGATGACGTTGCGGCTGAAACCGAATAACGAATAACTGCTATCAATTGGACAACGAGAAGCCCTTAGTTCGCTAAGGGCACTTTTTTATGTTTCGAACGGCTGGTTTTCGGATAGGTGAGATAGGCAATCGCGCTCCACACCAAGCACTGAATCCAAAGTTGACGCCATAAAGGGGCGACCTGCCACCAATCTGCCGCCATTTGATTTAGCTTGAGAAAACCATTGATGGCTGGCGCGGTGGGTAATAGTTGTGCAAACAGCACCAAAGGTTGAGGCAGTGCTTCCGTCGGCCAAACCACACCCGAAATAAACAGCAAAGGCATGGAACTCATCAACACTAAGGTCGTTACATATTCGCGTTTAGAAGCAATGTTGCCGAGCCAAATTCCAATTGCGATGGTGCAGAGGAAAAACGGCAACATTAACGCCAGTAACTGACCGATATGAGCGTAAACACTGACCCCATGCAGACTAAAGCTCCAACCAAAATAATACATGCCTAACAGGTAATAAACAGCGCTGAGCAGTGCCATCCGAACGGTGATCAACTCGAACCTAGAGACTTGATTCCAATATCCAGTTTGATTCTTTTGCGTTGCCCCGAGCAAGCCTGCGGCAATTAGCAGTGTTTGCTGTAGGATCAATACGAATACCGCTGGCACGATGTAATCAATGTAGCCCATCCTTGGGTTAAAGGTCGGTTTACTGTTAAGTTTAACCGCAGAATATTGTTCACTTGCCAGTACTAAAGGCACGCCTTGTTGCAGATACTTTGCCACTTTTGCTTCGGCCGCTAAGGTTCCGCCTGCTTGCGCTAGACCCTCAACGACGGTGCCGTAAACAAGTAACAACGAGGCATTACCCGCATAAGACAGAACGGGTGCTTTGCCGAGTAAAACATCCTTATAAAAATGCTCTGGAATGACCACAAAGCCAGTGATCTTATCTTGCATAAACTGCCGTTTGGCAGAGTCGATACTATGTAAACGTTCGACGACTTTGACATTGGGTGAAGCATCCACCATACGTTCCAGTTTGTAACTCAATTGGCTGGCATCAAGGTTCACCACCGCGATGGGAAGATCTCGTGGAATTTGCTGCTGATAGGGCAGAGGGTAGAGGAACGAATAGAAAACCGTACCGCCAAACACGGTTAATGCGATGACAGGATTGAGCACCAACGCCTTAAGCTCATGAAAGATAAGATCCATCAGTTTCATTGTGCGACTTCCTTATTGACATGTCGGCGAACAAACCCCAAGCAAAGAATAAGTGGCACTAGATAACCTATCATTGGCAACAGCATAGCTAATGATGTTTGGCTTGGTAGTCCGTAGCTCGCTTGCGAGATTTGCACTTCGATATAGTGGCTTACCGGCAATAACTGTCGCCAAAACAACGCTAAGCTATTCATGTCACTGGCAGGGAAGGTAATTCCCATAAAAGCAAAGCTTGGTGCGGTATAGGCGGCAGCAAAACTCATCGCTCTTGCAGCGTCGCAGGTGAGAAAAAAGAACAAGCTCCCCATAATCATACAGGCAAATGTGGTGGCGATTTGGGCCACGACAATGACCCAAAGCTCACCGTGCATTGGCCAATTAAGTAGGTAGTAAAAACCACCTAAATAAAGGATCCCAAGTGCAGAAAACCAAAGCGCGTAGGGCGTCAGCACCAAAAGTAGACCGCTAAAGTAGCGCTGGTTAGCAAACCAAGTCGACAATCCCAAGTGGCGGTAGTTCTTTGCTAACGCCAGCACCGTCAGTGCCACCGCCATGATTTGCCAGACAGCAGGGATAAGAGCAGGCACCAAGAATTGGGCATAATTACTAGAATTGTTAAACAAGGGCGTGATCTGGGTACGAACCGTAACAGCATTACCCATCGCGCTTGCAAGAGTCTGTTGGTGAGACATAAGCTGCCGCTGTGTTTCCACCGCTGCGTTAAAGTAGCCTTGTGCTTGAACCGCTGCTGAATTAACCAGTCTGGCGACCAACAAATATTGGCTGTTATAAAATAAGGTGGCAGTGGGTGGCGGAACGGCCGTGATCACTTGCTTATCGAAGTTTTCAGGAATCACCAAGAACGCATAGATATCGCCATTCACTAATGCTTGCTTCGCCTTTGTCACATCAGAAAAGTCCTCACTGACCTTTAACATGGGCGTCGCATCATAATGACGCACCAATTCCTGAGACAGAGCACTGCGATTAAAGTCGACAATACCGATGGGCAAAGACGTCGCGATCCCCTGAGAAAATACCCAGTAGAGCGTGAGACAGAAACCGATAGGTATCCAAGTCAGTAGAGAGAAAAACCAGCGATCGCCAGCGATGAGCTGCCATTGTAATGCCAGCACAGACCGAAGGGAGCGTTGATTAAGCGGTGATGTGCTCATGCTTACAGCTCGACAACTAGGCTCATGCCCATGCGAAGTTGGATGTTGTCATCCACAGGACGCGCTTCGACTTCGAAGGTACGCAGATCAAACCCTTGTGAAGAGTCCGTCGCGCGCCAAGTGGCAAAATCGCCCATGACCGCAATATGCGTGACCTCGAAAGTGACGGTTTGATCCAGAGCTGGCAGGTAAGCAGAAAACTGTTCGCCTTTGTTAAAGGCTTTCAGCTTATCTTCACGAACATTCAGCACCGCCCATGAATCTTGAGTGTCAATCACCGTCACGACGGGAAAGCCTTGAGGTGCTAACTCGCCGCTATGCAATAGAACTTGGGAGACTTCACCATCAAACCAAGAGTAGATTTGCGTATCTTCGGCATAAGCTTCAACTTCCGCAACTGCCCCAGCAGCCATGCGTGCTTTTTCCTCAGCGGCTTGTTTGGTTTCGTCTCTCGCGCCTTCTTTGGTCATTTGGTACATCTGGAACGCCGCACTTTCCGTGTATTGTGCTGCTTGCCACTGGGTTTTAACCTCGTCACGCTTCTGTTCTGCAACTACGCCATCTTTATATAGGTTATTGACGCGCAAGTAGGTTTTCTCTAAGAGTTCTGCCGCCGCCTTAGCTTTGCGCCACTGATCTTCAGCGGCTTTTATTTGTTGTTGTCTTGCTCCAACTTGGGCTTCCTTTGCCAGTGCTCCGGCGGCTCTTTGCCCGGCTTCCGCCTGCTCGAGTTTGGCTTCTATTTCTGGGCTATGCAGCGTAAAAATAAGCTCGCCCTTGGAGACAGTGTCACCTTTGCGAACCAATACCTTATCAACACGTCCCGGCAACTTCGAGGAGATGCTGTATTGCTGCGACTCTATCTGCCCTTGAATGGTATAAGGCGGTTGCTGATATGACAGGAAAAATTCGTAGCCAACCCAAGCAATAATCGCAATAACAATAACGGCGAGTAATGGTGATTTAACGCGATTCATTGGGAGTCCTTAGTGTGGGTAAACGGGGTAGATAAACCATTGTATTGATAGCTCGCAAAACTATTCATCTGATTGGATAGCGCCAGTAATTTAGTGAGAGATTGCAGGTATTGGAAACTGGCAGCAGATTGCTGAGTTTGAATCGCCGCGATGTAAAGTTGAGCGTCGACCACATCAATCGAGCGTCCTAAGCCTTGAGCGAACGCTTTTTCTCTTAAACGCAGGTTCTCTTTGGCAAGGGTGATACTTGATTCGAGTCCCTCGACTTCTTCTCGAGCTTGCTCTGCCTCTAGATAGGTTTTCTCAACCAAAATAGAGAGATCTTGTTTGGCTTGTTGCTTCAAGTATTGAACCTGATAAATAGCGCTTTTAGCCGCTTTGACCTGTTCACTTCGGCCTGAGCTTTCGACAAGAGGAATACTGACACCAATGCCGACTAACCAATCTGGGGCGACTTGCGCGGCGAGTGAATCCCCTTCATACAGATTGTAATCTCCGTAGGCATAAACTTCTGGGTAATATCGCCCTTGTTCTGCCTTAAGTAAGCTCTCTGCTTGCTTGTTTTTTGCATCTAACAGAGATAAGCCGGGATACGTGGTTAATGTTTGTTGCTTGAATGTACTGAGTTGCGGTAGGGCAGCGTTAATAAACAGTTCGCCGGTCGGGGAGACGGGTTCCGTTTGACCAAGAATTTGAGTCAGTGCCATTTGCGCGATACGTTGGCTTCGTTGCGCCTTGTTAAGCTCGATCACCGCATTGTCATAGGAGACTTGGGCTTGTAATTTCTCCACTCGAGCAATCTGACCCTGCTGTTCTAATTTAATGGCGTTATTGTAGTGCTGCTTGAGTCCTTGTACTGCGGCGGTGCGAGTCTCAACGACTCGTTGGGCTAGAACGACGCTAAAATAATATTTACTAAGATCTTCATAGCGCGCTTGAGTCTCCATCGCGAGCATGCTTTCCGCTTCATTTTTTCTTCCCTCAGCTGCGGCTTGTGCTGCGCTGATGCGCCCACCGGTAAAAATTGGCCAGATAGCGCGAATAGAAGAAGTAAAAATGTCTTTATCTTCGATGGTAGAGGTGATGCCGCCTAAACCGGGTAATAGACTGTTGATCGCAGCGAGTGTCGCACCGTCTATACCACTTAGGCTGTCCGCAAATTGCTGTCCATTGATAGTGACATCGTCATCAAGGCGAGTGTAGTTGGCGCTGATGGAGATTTGAGGGTAATTAAGATTGTCCGTTGCTTGTTGTAAATACGCCTGACGGTTAACGTTCTCTTTTTGTGCTGAAAGAGAGTGATTGTTTTGCTGTAGTAACTGCCACGCTTGTTCAAAGCTGATTGAGTCTGCCTGACTAGGTAGCGGGAGCGCGACTAACAGGGCAATCAACCCTTTTATTCCATTTGGCATATTATCTCCACAAATCCTATCGCCGCAAATATTGTCGCCACTGTTTCGCAGTGGGGGGACAAAAATAAATTAGAGTTTATACTCTAATTTATTTTTGTTCAATATCATTAATATAGACGTATTCGTTATACATGGCGCGGAGAGGTAGTGGATTTAGGTTCTAGGTTCTAGGGTAAAGGAGGGATTAAGGATGAGAGCAAGAGCCATAGCAGGAGTAATAAAGATAAGCGGCACTGACAATGCCGCTTATCTCATTGAAGCAATGTGGGATATTTTTAGTGAGTCTCTGGGCACACAAACCCAGCGCGCCACACTAAATCTTTGGCCTGTTTCATCTGTTTAAGCACATCAAGCCCCGACATCTGTGGACTAGAAAAACTGACTAACAGTTCTTCATGAGAGTCTGTTGGTGTAAGGCTAGTTTGAACGCTGTATCCACGAACGTGAGTAAAGGTAGCGTGTTGATTTTTTCGTAATACGTTTTTATCTAAACAGATACCAAAACAATCTCGTTTCATCGTGTCGCTCCTTGGTGCTGTATTGTAAGATGTATTGATTTTACAAGATAAGCGCCGATTAAAGGTGAACAAAACATGTTCAATTGTAATCAATTATGGCGAGTCATTCTTTGTTGCGCATCATGCTAACACTAGTTAGATAATACGAAAGGGGTAGAAGTTCAGTTCAAAATCAATTTGCACAAAAATGACAAAAGCCTCAAACTACGCACGGGGAAATGACAATTGATTGATCAAGTTGGCATTAGTACCGTCGAAAAACAGAGTTGCAAATCTATCGTTTTACACTGTCGAACTATAAGTTGCAGCTAACACTAATAACCCGGTTGATTACGTTTCCTAGACGACACTTACTGACATGCTCAATTCTAAATTTACATATCGCCTCGCCAATCATGATGACTTAGCCCAGTTAAATCAATTGATGCATCTTCTTCATCACGAACACTATATACAGGCACCGAGTGAGTTTAAAACGGCTCAAGAAATCGAGAAAAGTAAGAGTATTAGTCTGTATTTGGATTCTCCAGAATGTTTGGTTTTGGTCTGTGAGTATCAGCAAAGTCTTTTCGGATTTGTAACTGCACAGTTGTGTGAATTTAACTCGCCAATCAGTCCTTCGTGCTTGATGGGCAGTGTCGACGAGTTATACGTGGTCAACAAGTATCGTCAGCAAGGTATCGCGACAAGGCTACTTAGCGATATCCAGCAGCGACTGACAGAGTGGGGAGCAACTCAAATTATGGTGGAAGTCTGGGACTTCAATCAATCTGCACTTAAACTCTATAAAGAGTGTGGCTTTGTTCCTCATATCCATTGTTTAAAAAAGTCAATTTAGGGTAGAGATGCTTTGAGTCAATTTTTACCTTATCGAAACGTACTTAATTTACTACTGCTTTTCGTCTTACTGCTCTCGTTCTCTAGCGCTGTTTGGGCAGAATCGAGTGACCCAGTGCAACCGACGAAGCCAAGCAGTTTGCCAAGCTTTCAGCCTGAATTAATTGGCGCACTCTGTCTTATTCGCAGTGATGATCGTTTGCTGTTAATCCGTGAGTACATTACGCACAAACTCTCTTTGCCCGGCGGCACGATAAAAAAGGGAGAAGACCCACGGGTGACTGCTCAACGTGAAACCTGGGAAGAGTCGGGCATCGCGGTGGATGTGCTTGATGAGTTGGGACGCACCGAATCAGCCATCATTTATAACTGTCAGGTTCAGTCAGAGATCATTGCCTACAACAACAGTAACCGCGACCAGAGGTTAGAGCTTCCCATCTTCAATGCACCACATTTTGGTGTCGAGGTGTTGAGTGCGCAGTTGGTCTTGCCAAAAAATGTCAATGTTAGTCAGTATCGTTATGCCTATCAGTGGCCATTGGTTGAGCATCTTTTTGAATCGGCCAATAACCAGTCTATTCGTCATATCAATCACTTAATTGACCTTGCGCCGAGCTATCAAAGAGTTCAATTGAGTTGGCTGAACTCACTGCAAACTGCCGTGAAACATGGACCGAGTTGGTTGCAGTCGATGATTATGTTGGGCGGAGAAGCACTGAATTTGGTCATGCAGCCATTGATTCTGCTCATTTTATTACCCGTGTTTATTTGGCAATGGGGACGGATATTTACGGCGGAGTTGGTCTTTGCTTGCGTGACGACGTCACTTTTTGTTCTGGTGACTAAACAAGGGTTTTCATTACCCTTGCCTCATGCTTATTTACCGAGCATCAATTTTACTCAGCAAAGTGGTTACAGTTTTCCGGATATCTATTTAGCCAATTGGAGCTGTATTTCGCTGATAGTCATGTCGCAAATAGAGCGTTATTATCGGAGCCGATTCTTAATCATTGCGCTCGTATCCACGGCAATTTTAGTCTTTTACCAGTTTATCAGTGGTGCGGCTTTCTTGACGGATATGCTGGTGGGTTCATTGATTGGCATGTTGTCTGGTTGGCATTTTGTTCGTCACTATTTAAGTAATAGTCGAGATCAATTAGCCATTTTTATCGGTGTAAAAGCGTGGTCTATCGTACTGACAGTGGCAGCATTACTGACCATCACTTGGCCACACCCTTCCTTTATCGGTTGGACGACATTGAGTTTGGGCATGCTGGCGTATGCACTGATTAATCGCCAATGTTGCTCTATCACACCGATGTCACTTTTAGAGTTATTTGTTTCTGTAGCGGTGGTAATAGGTGTGCTGAGTGGTTTTTATCATTGGCTACCAAGTATTTCCCATGAAACCAGTTATGTGCTGTTATCTAAGGTGAGTGTGATGGTGTTGATCGTCGCATTACCCGCGCTGGTGATGTTTGGGTTTCGTCGTAAGAAAACCCTATAAAAAAGCCTGCGATTCATACATTGAATGGCAGGCTCATGTCTATTTTGTATCGCTAGTGTTGTTTAAGTCATGTCGCCTAGCGATTGTTAGCTAATTGATGGTTTTAGCTAATGATTAACCAGCACTTGCGGCTTTGCCATGGTTTGCGAAGAATAGGCGTGTCTCGTCAATAACGACCTGTCTAAGTAGAATCAGACCAATCAAGTTTGGAATCGCCATTAGACCATTCACGATGTCGGCAATGATCCAGATGAGATCAAGATGCAAGAATGCCCCTGACGCGACCAATGCAACAAAAATGATCTTATAGGGTAGTACGGCTTTGGTTCCCATCAGGTAAACCACACAACGCTCACCGTAATAGTTCCAGCCTAAAATGGTGGTAAATGCAAAGAAAATAAGACCAATTGATACTAAGAGAGGACCGAAAGTCTCTGAATTTAAGCCGGTTGCAAAGGCTTGCGTCGTCATTGCTGCGCCCGCTAAATCACCTTGCCAGACACCCGTAAGAATTAATGCAAGACCCGTCATGGTACAGATGATAATGGTATCAAAGAAAGTCCCGGTCATTGAGATCAACCCTTGACGTACACAACTGTCGGTTTTCGCGGCTGCCGCGGCCATGGGGGCGCTGCCTAATCCACTCTCGTTTGAGAATACACCACGCGCGATACCCGACTGAATCGCCAACATAATGCTGGCACCTAGGAAGCCACCGGTTGCCGCGGTTGGAGTAAAGGCAGAGACAATCACCAGAGAGATCGCATCCAGCAATTGGTCTGCGTTCATGACGATAACGCTTAAACAGGCAAGCACATAGAATACCGCCATCGTTGGAACGACTTTACCTGCAACCTTAGCAATCGATTTGATGCCGCCTAGCGTAACAACCGCAACCAATAGTGTCAGTACCGTTGCTGCCACACCGCGATGTAGACCAAACGATATTTCAGTCGCGTCAAGAATCGCGTTTACTTGCGGAAAGGTTCCGATACCAAAACAGGCAACACCCAGTGCGAACACGGCAAACAGGTTCGCTAGCCATTTGGAACCCACACCATCGCGAAGGTAGTACATTGGACCACCAAGCATTTCGCCTTTGTCATCTGTTTTGCGATATTTTACTGCTAATAAACATTCGGCGTATTTAGTCGCCATCCCAAACAGAGCAGCTAGCCACATCCAGAATAGAGCGCCGGGACCACCTAATTTAATCGCCGTTGCAACACCAACGATGTTGCCCGTACCTATGGTGGCAGAGAGTGCGGTACAAAGAGCGGCAAAGCTCGAAACGTCACCATTACCGGAAGAACCATTACGACTGAATACAAAGCGCAGCGCTGTTGGCAAGTGTCTAAACTGCAGTAAACCGAGTTTAAACGTGAAATAAGCGCCGGTTCCCACAAGCAAAATTAATAGCGGTGGACCCCAAACAAATGAGTCAATGGTTGATAAAAGTGAGTGTAGATCGTTCATGATTTCCCCTTAATAAAACAAAATTTAAGGAGAAGAGAGAAAGGCATGTGCTTAGATAGATCTTGATACGGACCCCCAGAAATGGGTTACAACGAATACCATGACGCCGTGATAGCAAAAGATTCTATCTTAGACATAAACACATAAAGCGAATTAAATTTCTCTCCTCTGTCCTTTTGCCTGAGAGTTTCACCTTGCTCAATAGCAAGGCTTGCTCCTTCGGCGACCGACTTAACGGTTCTCTCCAGAGGTTCCTCCAACTACAGTCCTTTTGCCTGAAATAATTAAATCTTCGGCGGACAACTCTAGGTTGCCTCTCTCCAGCAGTCTTCATCGGAACGTTGCCCAAAATATGGGCGGGTCAGTTATCGAGTAGATAACTTGGCTGCGAAATTTATCATCTTTGTTGAATAAATCAAGTAATTTTAAAACTGGAGCAGTTTTGTATGGAAACTCATCGTTTAGGTAGTGTTTTTTACTCTTTGTTGTGGCACTTCTTTGACTTTAATAGGACTTAAAACAGTGGGGTTTGGTATATTGGTGCTCATTGCGAGTAAAAATATTCGTTAACTCGTCACATCATGGGAGAGAGTATGGCACGCTTAATTGCGATTACCGCTTTGTTGGGTCTAGCATTTTTGCTATTTAAGTATCGAACGAATGAGAAATTACAAAAGGGAGTGGTTATTGCTTTGATCTCTGGTTTTGTTATTTATACTATCAGCCTGATGACCACAGAGTTGTTACGTTAAGAGGGGAATCGTGGATAAACAACCTGAAAGTCGAGATGACCAGAATGAAGAACTCGTTATCATCGAAGAAAAGGATAAAAAGGCGCGTTTGTATATTGCGATAGCAACGGCGTTAAGTCTTGCTGCCGGTGGATTGATTGGAGCGGTAATCACCAAGTCAGATTGGCAACAAAGATACCGTTTGCTGAATACTCAATATCAACAGCAGTTATCTCAGACGCAGCAACATCAAAGTGAGTTAGAGTCACAAAAGCTACAGATAGAAGCCGATGAGCAACTGAAGCGCAGAAAAGTGCTTGATGACGCATTACAAACCCATCAATTGGAATTGGACAAGCTGCAATCTGAAATCAAATCGTTGACGGCGAAAAACGGTGCCTTAAGCAAGCAGTTAGCGGATAAGCAGCAGACGATAGCGGTACAGCAGGAGCAAAACAACCAGTTAGAGCGTAAAGCGGATATGCAAAGCTCGATGTTTGGTCAGTCTCAAGAGATCTTCAAGCGTGAAACAGAGTTACAATCGGAGATTGCCAAGCTAAACAAAGAGAAACAACAACTGGAGAAGGATAAGCCTAAATTAGAGAAGCAATGCAACTTGTACCTCGAAGGCACTTCTTGGGATGCACGTTCTGATTCTTGTGACCGTTTTGATGACTTAACGGCAAGGTTGAGCCAAATAAATCAGATGCTACAGGTTCATAATATGGATCTCACCCATATTAATGCACTGAAACAAGAACTCGGATTGTAGCGACTTGCGAATTTCAACCGCTGGTGAGTTTCAAGCACCAGTGCTCAAGCCACGAATGTCGATGAGTGCCATCTGATCAAAAAAACGCCAAACTCTTTTGAGTGTTGGCGTTTTTTATAAGTGTTGGCGTTCTGTATAGTACTTATCGCGATATAGTAGTTATCGCGATATAGTAACTATCGCGATGCGAAACTGAGTTGAATGTCTTTATCTTGCTTGTGCATCCACAGTAAACGAATACCCAAAAGCACGGCTGCCGTGGATAAACCGGCAATAAAGCCAATCCAGAATCCAAATACACCCATTCTTGGTACCAAAGCATCCGTCATTGCTAAAATGTAGCCAAGCGGTAAGCCGATGATCCAATAGGATACAAAGGTACAATTGAAAATCGCTTTCATGTCCTTATAGCCGCGCAGTGCACCAGCGGCAACCACTTGTACTGAGTCGGTACATTGATAAATTGCGGCAAATAGCAACAGCTGCATCGCAAGTGACATTACCTCAGGGTTGTCGGTGTAAAGGCTAATAATGGGTTGTTTGAATATCAGCGTCGCGGTCGCGGTACACATCGCTGACAGTAACCCAACAGCGAGTCCAACACGACAGGCAATGGCTGCGCCGTCAGTGTCATTTGCGCCCAGTTTGTTACCCACCCGAATACTCACCGCCGCACCAATACTCATCGGGATCATAAACACCAAAGAAGAGAAGTTGATCGCCACTTGGTGAGACGCAACCACTAGCGAGCCTAGCGGCGCAACCAGTAGTGATACCACGGCAAACAAAGTAACCTCAAAAAAGATCGAAGCGGCAACCGGCAGACCGAGCTTAAATAGGCGAGAGACCGCTTTGAATTGCGGTTTATGCCAGTGAGTAAACATCTCAATGTGTTTGAGTCTCGGTGTTGTCATGGCATACAGCAGCATCAAAATAAACATTAACCAATACACGATGGTGGTGGCAACGCCACAACCCACGCCACCAAGGGCAGGCATGCCAAATTTGCCATAAACAAAAATCCAGTTGAGTGGAATATTAACGAGCAGTCCAATAAAACCGATGACCATGGCAGGTTTGGTTAACGCCATACCATCGGTATAGCTGCGTAATGTTTGAAACAGTAAAAATGCCGGAACAGCAAAAATCACAGCATGAATATAGCCGATGGTTTTGCTCATCATCGCAACATCCACATCCATCCAGTTTAAAATCGACTTGATTTGCAGCAATACAATAATGATCGGCACACTGATGATCAGAGCGAGCACGACACCTTGATGAATTTCAAATGGGATCTGTTTCTGCTTATCTGCACCATTCAGTTGCGCCACGATAGGGACCAGCGCCATCAGTAAACCGACACCAAATAAAATAGAGGGTAGCCAAACGCTGGCGGCAATAGAGACCGCCGCCATATCCACAGCACTTACGCCACCGGCCATGACAGTATCAACGAATCCCATGCCAGTTTGAGCCACTGAGGCAATCAGTACTGGTGTGGCAAGTTTGATAAGATTGGACGCTTCTTTCTGGTATCGATGCACGTGTTATTACTCCGAGTGCGCAAATGGCTAAGGGCCGCATGATAATGAAATATTCGACGTTCGACCATCATTAAATGCCGATCCGTTGATAGAAAAGAGTTTGGTCAAAAACAGCGACTTAACTATCTGCTTTTAAAAACAAAAAAACCATCGTATGAGTACGATGGTTTTGGTGTGGAACGCTAGAGTTAGTGTCAATCAATGCAAGGCGAGACTAACAAGTATCCGACTTATAGCCTGCACGTTATCTGGTATTAGTAAATCACTTTTACTTTTTTGGCACTGGTGATGGCATCATCAATGGCGGTTTCTACAGATTTACGCATTGTTAACGCAACACCAAGGCGGCGTCGACCGTCAATGTCAGGCTTACCGAATAATCGTATCTGAGTCTGTGGCATAGCCAGTGCTTCGTTTAATCCTTCATAACGTAAATTGTTCGATGTGCCTTGTCCTAAAATGACCGCAGAGGCCGCAGGGCTAAGTTGGGTAATTTGGTTAATTGGCATCCCAGTGAATGCACGAACATGGAGGGCGAACTCGGACATATCCTGAGCAATCAATGTCACTAAACCAGTATCATGTGGGCGAGGGGAGACTTCGTTAAAAATAACCTTGTCCCCTTTAACAAACAACTCAACACCAAAGATGCCGTAACCCCCTAAAGCGTCGACAATTTTCTCAGCCGTGTATTCTGCCGCTTTTAATGCGTTAGCAGACATAGACTGCGGTTGCCATGATTCGCGATAGTCACCGTCTTCTTGACGATGACCGATAGGTGCGCAGAAATGAACCCCATCGACAGCGCGAACCGTTAACAGAGTGATCTCATAGTCAAAATCAATAAAGCCTTCGACAATCACACGACCAGCGCCAGTGCGACCGCCTTCTTGTGCGTAGTGCCATGCTTTATCAATATCCTCAGCGCTCTTGATGACACTTTGACCTTTACCTGAAGAGCTCATTACCGGTTTAACAACACAAGGCAACCCCACCGCTTCGACGGCGGCGACAAATTCTTCTTGGCTATCAGCAAACTGATAAGGGGAGGTGTTGAGGTCGAGTTCTTCTGCTGCAAGACGACGAATGCCTTCACGGTTCATCGTTAGCTTGGTTGCGTTTGCGGTTGGAACGACATTAATACCTTGTTGCTCAAGCTCAACCAGTTTATCGGTCGCAATCGCTTCAATCTCAGGCACAATATAATCGGGTTTTTCTTTTGCAATAATGGCTTCGAGGGCGTCACCGTCAAGCATATCAAGGACATAACTACGATGAGCGACTTGCATTGCAGGCGCGTTTTCGTAACGGTCACAAGCAATCACCTCTAAGCCGAGGCGCTGGCATTCGATCGCCACTTCTTTACCCAATTCGCCAGAGCCTAACAGTAGCACTCGGCTAGCACTTTCACGGGTTGCAGTACCAAACATATAAAATCCTTGAGCGGTCTTGAACAAAATTGCGGTGAATCATACTGGAAGTGAGCGAAAAAGCAAACGTTTGCGTGCTGGTTTTTTATTTTGCGAAAATGTCAGAGAGTCAACGGAGTTGACCCTCTGAATTCGCGAGCAAAAAAGCAGCAAGATTAAAGCGAAATGTATTCAAACTCGATGTCGGGATTGATCGCTTCCAGTGTCGCCTGTGTATCTCCAAGATGACTGATCTTACTGTCAGAGACCTCGATCAGGGCGGCAGACACAATATGTTCTGGTAGCGCTCCATTTAATATCAATTGTGACAGCGCGACTTGCAGTGGAGGCAGGCTAGGGTTAAATGCCGCATTTTCAGCGTAACTGCCGCGGTAGATTTGACCGGTGCGAGTTTCGAGCGCAACACCGCTGTAGTTGCGTGAATAAGGCGCATAGCTGGATGAAAATGCTTGGGCTGCCTGCGAAATGATCGCAGAGCCGGTGTCTATGTCTATGTCTATGGCATGATTTTGCTGAGACATTAAGGCATCTTTTATACCTAAATCACTGGGACCAAAAGCTTGAGGAAGGTATTCGGCGAGTGTCTGCTCATCCACTTGTGGCAACTGAATTGATAGGCTATCTGCCGTGGTCAATTCATTCATAAACTGACGACAGTGACCACAAGGGCTGTAATTGATGGTGATATCTTTAATCCCGGTTTCACCGTTCATCCATGCATGACTGATCGCTGACTGTTCTGCATGAATCGTTTGACCTAACTGGGTGTCTCGAAACTCCATATTCGCGCCAAAATAGAGCTTTCCTGAAACACCGCGCACAATCGCTCCGACATAAAACTCTGAAATGGTCGCATACGAGTAGCAAGCGGCGATAGGAAGCAAAGCGACCCTTAACTCATCATCGCTTAGACCGGATAAATCGAGAAGTTGTTGGAACTCCTGTGCTGACAGCGTGGCGTCAAAATTGGGACGAGAAACAATAGAACGCAGGGACTGCGCGATTGGGTTGGGGATATCAGCCAGTGCAGACTCGAAAGTTACGGCCATGATCCGTTCCTTAGAATTGTTATTACGGAGAGTGATAATAGCAATCTTGACGGTCTTTACCAACTGTTTAGCGACTCTTTAGTGAATGGCGTTACGCTCCTTTTAGCGACTTAATTAAGCGGTTAGGATTTTCGTTTAGGTATCGGCTTAGGTATCGGTTTAGGTCTGAGTTTAGATAGTGGTTGAGCTTTAGAATGGGTCAATGAATAGACGTCCAAACCGATGCAGAGTATTGAAAAGGAACCAGTAGAGCTAGCGAAGAAACCAGTGGTTAAGTTTTGTACCAATTAGAGTAGTAAGGTTAGATTTGTTATTAAAGCGAGTTATTATTGTGATGGCGATCATGTTTATATCGCATTTTATTCGTAATCATCATTATCTTCACACGATTTAGTAGTAAAGTCTTAGTCTGATATTTAGTTACACTATTTCCCAATAGGTCTACGTTACTTATGAACATGGTATTTCAGGATGAAATCCCTTTGTCACGCTATTTAAGCTTGTTTGAAACTAAGGATGAAGGTCTATTCCTGATTGATTCATCAGCGAACATCAAATTCTATAACTCACTTTTTTATCATCAATTTGCTATTGAATCGGATACGGTCTCTGCCGAACAGTGGCTGAGTTTGGTGTATCCAGAAGACCAGCAAGCTTTACAAAATAATATTGAAAGTCTAAAACAGGGGCGAGTTGAGTCTATCTGCTCTCAATACCAGTTGCGTGTGCGTAAGCGAGATGGACAATATGCTTGGATTGAAGCAAGTGTCAGCTATAAGCAGGATAATTTAGGTCACTACATCGTTGGTCGGCATCGAGAAGTGACCGAAAAGATTAAACTGCAATCAAGTCTTAAGCGTCTCGCCTTTTATGATAAGCAATCCGGTTTACCGAATCATGAACAGCTAAAACGTCACCTCAATCAGCGTCAGACCGAAACGACGTTACTTAAGATTCGCCTCGGGCGACTCGAAACCTATTTGTATCGTTATGGCGATGCAATTATAAGTAAAGTGGTGGAATGTCTAAAAAGCTGTTTGTCTATCTTCGTGGATATACCACACACTTTATATCGTTCAGGAACCGATTCATTTATTTTGCTGTTTGATGTCAAGGTGACTGAGTCAACGCTGGCAATGATGTGCCAAGGCATCTTGCGTCAATTTGAAATACAGTCGTACGAGTCAGTGTACACAGGCAAGATTTTCATTGGTGCATACACCAATTATGACCTTGAGCAATCGGCTGACGACATATTGATGATTACTGAGCAGACGTTGAATTATGTGACTGATAATGTCGTTGAGCAGTATGTCATTTTTAACAACGACATTCGCAACTCTATTGAACGTTATGTCTATATAGAAAACCATCTTAAGTCTGCTATCGAGCAAGACCAGATCACGATTCAATTGCAACCGATAGTGTGTGGACGTACCAATGCAGTTATTAGTTTTGAAGCCTTGGCTCGCTGGTTGGATACGCCTTTTGGTCCTATCGGTCCTCATGAGTTTGTTTTGGTCGCGGAAAGAAGTGGGTTAGTGAATGCGCTGGGAGAAAAAGTCCTCAAGCAAGCCTGCGAGTTTATCCTTCGCTATAACCAAAAATGGGACACTCAGGTCAGTGTTAACGTCAACATTTCCGTGTTGCAACTGCTTGATGGCAACTTTCCGTTGTACGCAGCGCAGATCCTTGAAGAGCTGGGTGTCGCGTCTCATCTAGTGAAACTCGAAGTGACGGAGTCTATTCTATTAGACGATAAACAACTGGCGGTTGAACAACTTGGTAAATTAAGACAATTAGGTTTCGAGCTTATTATTGATGACTTTGGATCTGGGGCAAGTTCCACCATGAGCTTATTTAATCTGCCTTTTAGCCAAATAAAAATTGATAGGATGTTAGCGACGGCGGCAATGACAGATAGGGATTGCCTATCCTATATTCACTATATTACTCATCTTTGTGCCAACAAAGGCATTGATGTCACGGTGGAAGGGGTTGAAGATCTCGCGATGTATCAATGCTTTATTCAGTGCCGAGTTTCTAAGTTACAGGGATACTATCTTTCTTATCCACTGCGTGATGTTGACGCACTGAATATCGACTACCAACATTGCGTTAGTGATAGTCAATTTGTTGAGTAAAGTGATCATTTTTGCTAAGTAAAGCGAGCATTGTGGTTTAACGAGCAAGGTGAATGCTTTGCTCAAAATTCGCAGCGACAACGAATTTTTGTTCATAACCCTTGCTTGCTGAAGGCAAACTATTGGATACTTCCCGTTATTCAAGTGTTTCACACTAATAGACATCAACGCTGGACAGCAATATGACCTCTGACAATCAAGCCACTTTCTTTTTTTTCGATTATGAAACCTGGGGTGTCAGTCCTAGCAAAGATCGTCCCTGTCAGTTTGCGGGTGTGAGAACCGATGCCGACTTTAATATCATCGGTGAGCCGTTGGTTATTTATTGTCAGCCACCTTCTGATTATTTGCCTTCACCGGAGGCGGCGCTGATCACTGGCATTACTCCCCAATTGTGTGTGGAGAAAGGTCTGCCTGAGCCAGAGTTCATTGCAAAGATTCATCATGAGTTATCAAAACCGAATACCACCAGTTTGGGCTACAACAGTATTCGATTTGATGATGAAGTGACCCGCTATACCTGTTATCGCAATTTTATCGATCCTTATGCTTGGAGTTGGCAAAATGGTAACTCACGTTGGGATTTGCTGGATCTAATGCGTGTTTGTCATGCTCTAAGACCCGATGGCATCGAGTGGCCAGAAAATGAAGACGGGTTTACCAGTTTTAAACTCGAACATTTGTCCGTTGTCAACGGGATTGAACACGCTAATGCGCATGATGCGATGGCGGATGTTATCGCCACCATAGAGCTTGCTAAGAAAGTTAAGACCGCGCAGCCTAAATTATTCGACTACTTCTTTTCTATGCGTCACAAGCGCAAGCTCAATGAGTTGATTGACGTGGCAGGGTTGACGCCGCTAATGCATACCTCGGGAATGTTAGGAAGAGAGTGTCAGTATACAAGTTGGGTGGTTCCGCTTGCTTGGCACCCGAGCAATCAGAATGCAGTTATCGTGGCTGATCTTGCCAAAGATCCACAGCCGTTGATTGATTTGGAGCCAGAAGCACTGCATCAACGTCTGTATACCAAACGCGAAGACCTCGCCGCTGATGAACTTCCGGTGCCGTTGAAGTTGGTGCATATCAATAAGTGCCCAATTCTCGCGCCCGCTAAAACGTTGACGGCAGATAATGCCGCGGTGATCGGAATCGACAGAGAGCAGTGCCTTAAAAACCTTGCAGTGATCAAACAGCACCCTGAAATTCGCGAGAAATTGGTAAAACTGTATGAAATAGAGCGAGAGTTTGCCGCAATCTCAAGCGTTGACGAGCAGTTATACCAAGGCTTCTTTAATCCATCTGATCGCAGTGCTATGGAAATTATTCGCCAGACTTCCGCTGAACAGCTCGTGGGATTGGATATCAGCTACTCTGATGAGCGTATTGCTCCGTTGTTGTTTAGATATCGAGCTCGCAACTATCCGTGGACACTGAATGAACAAGAGCAGCATCAATGGGCGATGCATTGCCAACAGACCTTTGAGTTAGGTTGGGATGACTATCTACTCAATTTAGAGAACTTAGTTCATCAGCATGAAAGTGACGAACACAAGATAAAGATTTTGAAAGCGGTGTACCATTATGTGGAAAAATTGGTTTCTTAGTTAATATAAAATAAAGGCTCAATCAAGAATGGATGTGGTGTCTATCATACAACAGTTGTTGCGTTATATCGTGTCGTTTGCGCTGATCTTTGTTGCGCTGTTTTTGGGTAAATTGATTCAAGCTGCGCTTGGCGTGTCTATTCCCGGCAGTATCTTTGGCATGTTGATTTTGTTTACAGCCATGGCAAGCGGATTGTTGTCAGTGAAATGGGTTCAACCTGGAGCCTCAGCCTTTATCCGTTATATGATCTTACTGTTTGTTCCCATTAGTGTTGGCTTGGTGAATCATCTCGACTTATTGGCGGACAACGCACTCGCCATTGTGGCGGGAGTGATAGGCGGATCTTTATTGGTTCTGATGACACTCTCTTTACTGCTACAAAAGATTTTAACCAAGGGGGACAAATAGATGTGGTTGATCGTCACCCTTGTTGTGTTTTTCTTTGCTCGCGCCGTGGCAATAAAACTCAAAAATCCTATCTTTAACCCTTTGTTGATCAGTATCGCGATATTGATTCCGATGCTATTGGTGTTGAATGTTCCGTTTGAGGTGTATTACGCCGACAATCGATTGATCAGCGACTTGTTACAACCTGCGGTGGTGGCACTGGCTTATCCCTTATATGAGCAATTGCCTCAGATAAAAGCCAATTGGAAAATTATTATTTTGGCTTGCGGGATAGGGAGCATCGCTTCCATGCTGACGGCATCACTGATCGCGGTCTATCTTGGAGCCGACACCACCTTGATTGCCAGTATGATGGGCAAATCGGTCACCACGCCCATTGCAATGGAACTGTCTGGGCAAATGGGGGGAGAACCGGCGATTGCTGCGATACTGGTGTTGCTTGCGGGTCTTTTTGGGGCGGTGTTTGCCTATCCTATTTATAATTTGATCGGCATTACTCATCCGGTAGCACGCGGCTTGGCGATGGGGACGGTATCTCACGCATTAGGCACAGCAACCAGCGCAGAAAAAAATCCACAAGACGCCGCTTTCAGCTCATTAGCTTTAGTCGTTTGTGGCGTTATCACCTCTATTTTAGCGCCTGTGGTGTTTACTTTTGCCCTTTGGCTAAGCCAATAATCAATCTAGCAATCTAACGATTACCTAACTTTAGCTGCGTTCCTTCACAGCGCTCAAACAACCTCTTCCAAGCAAGAACGTGATTCTTAATGCTGGATTGGAATTGCAGGTGTATCGCCTCAAGATTAGTTTGGTGGCTCAGCGTCTTTTGGTTCAGAAATGCCGTGACTGGCGCGAGGCGGTAGTAGAGTTGATTGATCTCAGCCAGATAAGGCTGGATACGCTGGCGATACTGTTGCTCAAACACGTTTTTCATATAGCGGTACTGTGTTGTATCACGCTGTTTCCCACAACCAATTTTGTGTTGATGTTGATTGATCAATTGGTTCAGACGCGTGAGCTGCTTGATACTGTTCTCCATAGAAAACAGCAAGCTACCCACAAGAGGGAGCTTTTCGATGGTCTCTTGCGCCTGTATTAATTGATGCCGATGCTGTTGCTTATTTTCTGTTTCACTTAGCATTTGCAACACGTTCAGTGCGCTTATCAGCAGCGCACTGTTGTCGATATCTTGAGCTTCAATCCAGTGCTGTTGAGAAAATTGTTTGCGCATAGCGTTGGATGTCCAGACAAGATTGGAGAAGTGGATTGGCATCAACTCTTGCTGCTTGACGTCAATGGCGGTTTGAATCTGTTCGGCAAGTGAGGTATCTAACTCGCTCGATAATACACAACGCTGGGCTACGTCTATAAACGCCATCTGGTAAGCGTATTGCCGGAACGGATCAGCGACCTTACCTAAAATAGAGTTACGCTCACTCACCAATTGCAACAGTCCACAATGTCTAAGTTGATAGCTCTCTAACAAACCCACGGTCATTTGAGTTGCTTCTCGAGCCAAAACGCGTTTTGCAGGAATAGGATAGAGTTGCGACGCTGGTAATGGTTCAGCTTCAACATTCATAACGTTCGCCAATCTTTGCATATAGCGCTGCATGTTTTTCTCCGGCTCTGGGGTACAGCCAAGCAAACCAAGCAGTAGAGACAGTAAACCGATAACGCGGCGCAAAATGATCTCCTAAAACAGTGTCCTATGGGCGGTTGATATTAATTAATGTTGAGTTATACGAGCCATAAAAGTAGTGTAGATCAAACATTTGTGATGAATACGGAGAGCCGCATGAATCTAATCAGACTTCAATTACAGTACAGGGAAGCGTTTCAACGCTTTTATCATGATTTCTTGCAACATGATGCGCAAAATGCTGATTACTATCGTCAAGGTATTGATGACTTTGCCGCCTATATCCAACATTTAGATGACGAAGAGCAAGGTATCAATCTGAAGTTGGATTATGTCCCTTGCAGCCACTTGTGGCTCATTGATGATAAACAGCAAATTGTCGGGGCTATCCGTATTCGTCACCGCATCGATAATCCTTTTCTTTCTCTTGAAGGTGGGCATATCGGCTACGACGTCGCGCCGAGTTTTCGAGGGCAGGGTTATGGTAAGCAGATGCTGAAGTTAGCGCTGCCTGTTGCCCACGATCTCGGGTTAGATCCTGTACTTATCACTGCGGACGAAGACAACGTCGCCTCACGCCGAGTCATTGAGACTAATGGAGGAAGATTGGACAACATTGTAATGGGCGAGGTGTTCACCAATCTGTTGGCACGTTACTGGGTTAAGACAAGTGCTTAGTAATATACCCCAACAAGCTTTGATTCTTGAATCCTGGATGTGATCCGTAAAACAACAAGATTTGAGTGGGCAAAAAAAATCCTCTGTCATGACAAAGGATTTTTTAATTGAGGCTAATAACCGAGTTCAATAGTGATAAGTTATATTCGACTAGTCACGGAAGTTATTGAATTGGAATGGTTGACCGAGTTCGCCGTTTTTGACCAGTTGCATCGTAGCTTGGAGATCATCACGTTTTTTACCGGTAACACGAACTTTATCGCCCTGAATAGAAACCTGCACTTTGATCTTTGAGTCTTTCACCAATTTCACGATTTTCTTCGCGATGTTGGTTTCAATACCTTGTTTAAAAAGTATATTTTGGTGCCACAGTTTACCCGATTGCTCAGCAGTCTGTGATTCCATCGCGTGAACATCAACGCCGCGTTTAGTCAGGTTGCCACGCAGAATGTCACGCATTTGTTTGAGCTGAAAATCGCCCTCGCAAGAGAGTTTTACAGTCTCGTCATTGTGTGAAAAAGACGCTTCAACGTTGCGAAAATCAAAACGAGTCGCAAGCTCACGGTTTGCGTTTTCTACCGCATTACGTAGCTCTACATTGTCGATTTCAGACACAATATCAAAAGATGGCATGTTAACTTTCCTTTAGATTACGTTGTTTTACAGCTGCCGCTAGGGTATCCAACATAGCGACAGTATCGTTCCAGCTTAAACATGGATCAGTAATAGACTGACCATAAGTTAGGTTGTCGATATTGTCCATGCTTTGATTGCCTTCTTCAATAAAGCTTTCCGCCATGATGCCAGCGATGTGATCAGAGCCAGCGATAATCTGGCGAGCGATCTCTTGAGCCACATCCAATTGCTTACGGTGCTGCTTTTGACAGTTAGCGTGACTAAAATCCACCACGAGTCGAGCGGGCAAGTCGAAAGAAGCTAGACTCTCACAAGCGTCCTTTATCGAAGCTTGGTCAAAGTTAGGACCTGAATCACCACCACGCAGAATGACGTGACCGTGTGGATTGCCACTGGTGCGGTACACCGTCATACGACCTTGCTTATCTGGTGAGTAAAAATAGTGTTGCGCTTTCGCCGCGCGAATCGCGTCAATCGCAATTTTTACACTGCCGTTGGTGCCATTTTTAAAGCCAACTGGGCATGACAGCGCAGAAGCCATTTCACGGTGAATTTGAGATTCCGTGGTACGAGCCCCAATCGCGCCCCAAGAGATCAGGTCTGAGATGTATTGACCTGTGATCATATCCAGAAACTCAGTGGCGGTCGCAAGACCCAGTTTATTGATGTTTAACAGCAGTTCGCGTGCTTTGTTTAAGCCAGTTTCTAATGCGTATGAGCCGTCTAGATTGGGGTCGGTGATCAGACCTTTCCAACCAACGACAGTACGTGGCTTTTCAAAGTAAGTACGCATCACAATAAACAACTCGTCTTGGTATTGTGATTGAATCGCACTCAAACGGCGCGCATAATCCATTGCGGCTTCAGTATCATGTACCGAGCATGGTCCAACAATACAGATTAAACGAGAGTCTTCACCTTTAAGGATCGCTTCGATTTGTTTACGAGAAGAAGCAATGCGTTCTGCAACATCGTCCGTAACAGGATGGTTGTTACTTAACTCAGAGGGAGTTGGCATTGGACCCAATGCCTGAGTTCTTAATTCGTCAGTTTTTAATGCCATCTGGCAGCCTACCTATACTTTTTGAAGCGATAAAGATAACGGAATTGGTGTAGCTAATAAACCTTTAATTGTGTGTTAAGTTAGTGAAATCGGCTAAAGCCTTGCTTACATCTTGACTTGCAAATGAGTATTGTTATCATTTATTGGTCGAAAGATAGGAGAAGCCGCTATGTTACAAGACTGGATTTTATGCAGCTTAATGGTGATAGTGTTCATGGCTTGTGTCAAAAAACGCTCAGGTAAACACTTTCATTATTGGATTGCACAAGCCATAAAATTCTATTTTGCCCGCTAAAGTTTGCAGCAATCTGCCAACGGCAGCGTTAGTGTAAATCTTTTCTCCTATGGTTTTCACCGAATGTTTTGCACAGAATGGTTTTCATACCATTGCTTTCACAGCACCGCTTTCACTCCACGGTTTTCACCGCTATCCAAATCAACCAATCTAATCGCAACTTATTCTTTTAGTTACCCTTGTATTCCCTTAATGAAGTCGGTATTTTGCTTGTTAATGCAAACAAGAGGCTAGCCTACGCAGCAGAAACGCAGGCGGCAATTCGCAATGACACAAGGAGTAAGCATGGGTCTGAATATTGGCAATAGTTTTCCGAGTTTTTCGGAGCAAACAGAGGCGCAGCATCTCTACGTGTCCCTATCTGAATTAATGATGGAGAAAATCTTCTTTCATCCTAATTATGCGTCGCTTGGTGATGAGTTAGACTCGGTTGAGCAACAAGCCATCGAAGCGCTGTTAGGGGATAAGTCGAGTGACGAATTTTTTGTTGATAGCTTAGTGGCTGAAATCATGAGTGCCATATCTTCGCAACACAAATCCATTCGTGTTGAACTGAATGATGCCAATAGTTATGAAATGAGTGCCTTACTGGGTGGTAAGTGTGAGCCAGAAGAAATCAACCCAGTGCTTGGGCTTCGTGGTGTGTCTCGATTCGCGTCTGAGTTTTATCGTTCTAGTTTTGCGTTAGAGTGTCAGGTTCTCAAAGGCTTAAGAGAGCAAGGTGTTGAGGTTGAAATCGTCGTGCCTTGTGTTCGTGCGTTGAGTGACGCGGCGAAAATTATTGATCGTTTAGCGGAACAAGGATTGCCTCGCGGTCTAAAAGGGCTCAAGGTTTTGTTTGCTTGTGATACGCCTTCAGCCGTACTGCTTTCAGAGCGACTACTGCATTATTTCGATGGCTTAGTGATCAAGGTTGAGAATTTAACCCAACTCACGCTTGGGGTCGATATTAACCAAGAAGCACTGGCTCATCTTTACGATATACAAAATGAAGCGGTTCTGAAGCTCATCAAAGAAGCGATTGTGACAGCAAAAGCAGCTAAAAAACCCGCGCTGGTTTGTGTTGGTTCTCTTGAGGAGTCACCACTATTGGTTGAGTTGCTGGAAACGTTAGGTGATGTCGACGTTTACCTAACGGTATAGGTTTGGCACGGCAGTGAAATAGAGCCACGCATCGACGTGGCTTTGTTGTTTTCCCCCTTTGTTTTTTCTTCCTTTGTTGGTTTTACTTTTATCTTGATAAAGCCCGTTTCCTAGAGTCCACCTCATAGAATCCACAGTTCATTTTTGACAACTTAACGACTATTGACTTAACTGATCGGAGCAGTTGCAAAGGAGAAGCAAGATGTTGTCACCATTAACAAAAGCCAATTTATATCTTTCATTGTTTGGTATTTTTAAGGTGCCATTGATTTGGACATGCCGACCTAAACTTAAGTCACTGGACGATGACAAAGTGGTGGTGGCGATGCCGTTAAAACGCAAAAACAAAAATCACTTAAACAGTATGTATTTTGGCGCTTTAGCGGTGGGGGCAGATGTCGCCGGAGGCTTTATGGCGATGAGTAAGGCTAAGCAGCGCGGCGTGCCCATCTCTCTTGCATTCAAAGGTGTCCAAGCCGAATTTTTAAAGCGCCCCGAAGCAGATGTTGAGTTCGTCTGCCATGATGGCAAGTTGATTGATGAGATGCTTGATACCACGATGGCATCGGGTGAGCGTGTCAATCAGGCGGTGAAAATTACCGCATTGTGCCCAAGTCTACACGGCGATGAACCGATGGCGGAGTTTTCTTTGGTGTTGTCAGTAAAAGCAAAATTTCGTGATTGAGTTCAACTATGTCATCAAGTCTAACTATGTTATCGAGTCTAAGCATGTCATCGAATAGCGTTGGCTTAAACGACTCAAATTCAAGTAGGTTAGTGGAACTTGTCTGATATTGCGTAGGCGTGATAACAACAGAGTATGGCTATTTTGACTACCTTGCTGAATCATGAATCGCTAAAACCCCAAGGGTTCGCTAATTGAGAAGTAGGATTGAGCTTGCATAATTAGCGTGAGGACATCACAATACCGCTCCTTTTCCAGCGTATCAGAGCAACAAGGGTTGTTCTGGCACCTTATTTATGAGAACTCTATGCCATTTAACGCTCTCGGTTTATCCTCGCCTATTGTCCGCGCTATTACAGATGCGGGTTATCAACAACCTACTCCCATTCAAGCTGAAGCGATACCAGCGATCCTTCAAGGGAAGGATGTTATGGCAGAAGCACAAACCGGAACGGGCAAAACAGCGGGCTTTATGCTACCAATCTTGGAGCGTCTGTTAGAGGGACCACGCGCTAAGAGCAACCACATCAGAACCTTAGTTCTTACACCGACTCGTGAACTTGCGGCACAGATTTACGACAATACTCAGTCGTACAGCCAACATCTGCCACTGCGCAGTCAAGTGGTATTCGGTGGCGTGAAAGCGAATCCTCAAATGATGGAATTACGTAAAGGCAGTGATGTTCTGGTAGCGACACCGGGTCGACTGCTCGATCTTTATTCACAAAATGCGATTAAGTTTTCTCAATTAGAGGTGTTGGTGCTCGATGAAGCAGACCGTATGTTGGATATGGGCTTTATTCGTGACATCAATAAGATCATCGCGTTATTACCAAAGCAGCGTCAAAATTTGTTGTTTTCCGCGACTTTTAATAATGAAGTGAGAGCGTTGGCGAAAACTTTGGTCAATCAACCGGTTGAGATCTCAGTGACACCACCGAATACCACTGCGAAAACCGTCGAGCAGTCGATCTATACCACCGATAAGCGCAAAAAAGCACCATTGTTGGTGCAGTTGATCAATGAGAACGATTGGTCGCAAGTATTGGTTTTCTGCCGCACCAAACATGGTGCTAACCGTTTGAGTACGTTTTTAGACAAGCAGGGCATTTCATCCGCTGCTATCCATGGTAATAAGAGCCAAGGCGCACGAACTCGCGCACTACAAGGTTTTAAGCAGGGAGAAATTAAAGCGCTGGTGGCGACGGATATCGCCGCACGCGGTATCGACATCTCTCAACTTCCTTGTGTAGTGAACTATGATCTACCGAATATCGCTGAAGACTACGTACACCGAATCGGTCGTACGGGTCGTGCGGGGGAAGTCGGTGTGGCCATATCGCTGGTTTGTGATGATGAGACCTCAGAACTGTTTGCGATAGAGCGCTTAACTCAAGCCTTGTTACTGAGAAAACAACACCCAGATTTTGTGGCGGTCAATGAAGTGCCAGAGTCTAAGTTAGATACTCGCCCATTCAAACCTAAGAAGCCTAAAAAACCGAACAAGCCAAAGCAACATAAAGCCAATGAAGGCGAGCAAGGTAAAAAAGGCAATACGCGCTCAACAAACAAAGACAGCAAAGGGCCAAACACAAGCAAGCCCAAGCCTAAAACAGGTCAAAAACAGTGGCGCCGCCCAAAACGCCAAACCACGCAAAATAATTAATCCAATCTAAAATTACCCTTGCCACCAGCAAGGGTAATTTTTTCCCTAGCACCTAGCACCTAGCACCTCAAACCTCATCTTTTACCCAAAACTAAATCCATAATTCGCTAAATTATCATTGACCTGTCTATAACTTTATAGTTTAAAGTGCATAACCACAAACGGACATCAAGTGACTCACTATGTACAAAATATCTGAGCTAGGCGCACGGGTTGGCATGTCGCGTACCGCGCTGCTGTACTATGAACAACAGCAACTCATCTCCGGCCGACGACTGGATAATGGCTACCGTGTCTATAGTGATAAAGACGTACAACGTGTCCGTTTGATTCAGCAGTTATTGGCGGGAGGCTTAACGGTCAAAGAGTGTAAAGCCTGCTTAGAAGCCAAAGTCGATAAACAGTTACTGCAGAATCGATTAAAAACGCTAGATGAAGACATTGCTCAGAAAAAACAATCCAGGGATTTGTTAGCAGCAATGTTGGGTGAGGGTGATAGCAAATCATGGCATCAAGGCTTAGATAAAGTCGCGCCCGAAGCTCATCTAGATTGGTTAATTAAGCAAGGCTTTAGTGAAAAAGAGGCGTTGCGATTACGATGGTTGTCGAAAAACATGAATCAACACGATCAATATATGACGGACTTTATGAAGGTGTTCGAAACGCTTGAGCGTTGGGGACCTGGCAGTGAAAGTGACACACATAAAGCGCTTACGCTGTGTCGTCATCCAATAAACACAATACTTGAGATTGGTTGTGGTAAAGGCTTAGCGACACAGGTTTTAGCCCAACACAGCCGCGCACCAATTACCGCAATAGATAATGAACAGTCTGCTTTAGACCGTTTAACGGAGCAGTTTACCCGCCGAGGATGGGCAGATCGTTTAGAGACCCAGTGCGCCAGTATGACTGAACTACCGTTTGCGGATAACAGCTTCGATCTGATATGGGCGGAGGGCAGTGCCTATATTATGGGAGTGGAAAAAGCGTTGAGCCAGTGGAAATCGCTGCTCACTAAATCGGGTTGCTTAATGTTCAGTGACATGGTTTGGTGTACGGAATCGCCCAGTGAGGAGTCCGTCGCGTTTTGGCAGCAAGAGTATCCTGATATTCAATCGGTAGCGACTCGTATCGAGCAAATTGAAAAAGCGGGTTATCAAGTGGTCGCGCATTTTCCGCAAAGCGAACAAGCATGGTTGAATTACTTTGCACCGTTGGGAGAGCGAGTCAATGAATTAGCGGCAACAATGGCAGATTCTGAGGCGATTAAGGACATACAGCATGAGGTGCACATTTGCACTGAATATGCCGATGAATTTGGTTATCACATGTTTGTTATTGCGCAGAAATCGTGATTATAGTCTAACTCTAAAAAAGCGCAGTTATGCTAAGACTGCGCTTTTTGGTTTGAATGCATTACAACTCAATCGGTTCGATATCCACTATTTTTGAACGGCTCAGCGTGACTTTATAGCGGTAAAACGTCGGCTCTTGCTGATGGTCGTTTACCTTGATGATTAAGTTGATAAGGTGGCGCTTCTCCAGTGATTCTTTAACCACTTGACCTTCTTGTAAACGGAAGTAGCGATTACTGGCTTTATCCATGAGGCGAGTCAAGGCACGGAAGTTGATATGGATACTCTGTTTTGTTTCCTCATAGCCACTGGTGAATTTTGACGTTGCCATGGTGGTTAATGAGCGGTAATGCAGAATCTCTTCCTCACGCTGAACAACGCGCTTCTTACGAATGCGTTGAATATCATCGTCGAGTTCACTGAAAGTGACATAATCGAGCCATTCGGTTTTATACCCGACTTGTTTTTTGGTGGTGGGATCAATATATCGACGACGCCATTTCGGCTTGCCTTTTTGAATCCAGCGCCACATTAAGTCTCTGAGGTCATCTTTAAACACTTCACGTAGCGCATAGATAAAAGATAGGACCAAGATAAAGGAAGCGGTAATTTCACCCAAGTAATCGCGTGCCATAATGACGGCGCTGGTGACGAAAAGCATCACGAAACCGGTGGCTAGACCTTTAGTCATTCTGCGAGTGTTGGTGCCCATAGATTCGGTTTTTTCTAACAGCACAATCGGGTGCTCGATTAAGCGGCGCAGTAAGCGCATCTTATTGGTTAAACGCGTCGGGTCCTTACGCACTTTTTCGGAGTTGTAATTATTGAGCTTGCGGTGCGCTTGCTCTTTTTCAACAATCGTGATTAAACGCTCTTTCAATGGGGTATAGGCTTTACCGTTCGGAATATAGACCACCAGTTCCAGAAACTTCTGACCAGTGTACCAAGAGATATAGTTGTCGATGTTGGCATAGTAGCGCTTTAGGTTCTCTTCATAAGGAATGGTACGGCGCATTTTTCGCATAATATCTAACGCGAGTTCGATGATTTCATCAATTTCATCGGCAGTGATTTCTTCGCTCTTAGAATGTTTAAGTCTGCTGATGGCTTTATCAAGGGCAACCACATATTGATAGGCGAATAGGCTTAAACTCACACGGTACTGGGTGTTAGAAAGGTGCCCCCGTTGCGCTAAGCGTGAGTGAACCAGAGGCAGCAGTGTTTGATTACTGTAGTAAGCGCGCTTTTGAGACATGGACTCATAGTAAAAGTCGGTTTCTGAGACTAAGTGTGACTTTAATTCGAGTTCATTTGGGAAAAAAAGATAGATATCCAAATCGAGTTTTTTGGAATTGCTCAGCGCATGGCCAATCTTAAGGGTGATGGCATCTTGCTTATCAACAGTGACCAACCGAATTCTCCATGAGTTGACAAGGTGTTTATCTAACAGACGCTGACTGTTTGAATGTTAGCAGGGCTAGCGATAGATGGATGTAGCAACAGCGTCTATCTAAGTTGCTCTATTGGCGCTATAGAATATCAGAAGCTTACATTCATCGCACTATAATCAATCCATAGCATGACAATCAATCGGGCTTTACCTAGCATAACAACTAAAGTTAGTTATATAATCGCCCCTCAAATTTCTATAGAGACAATATCATGATAAATCCAGGTCAAATCAATCGCCTAAAAGTGGTCAAAGAAGCCGATTTTGGTTGGTTTTTAGACGGACAAGACTACGGTTCGATCTTATTAAGTAAAAAGTATGCTCCTGATGGTTTGACTGCTGAGGATATGATTGATGTGTTTCTTTATTTCGATGCGGACAACCAGCTTGCAGCGACAACCGAGAAACCGGTTGCTCAGGTCGGCGAGTGGGGCTTGATGAAGGTTGAGGGTGTCAATAGTGTCGGCGCATTTGCCAGTTGGGGCATTAAAGAAAAAGATCTTTTGATCCCATTTAGTGAGCAACGTGGACGTTTAACCGTTGGTCAAACGATATTGGTCTACGTCTACACCGATAAGGCGTCAGGTCGTATTGTGGGCACGACGAAGTTTAATAAGTGGTTGGATAACACACCAGCGACATACACTAAAAACCAACAAGTTGACCTGTTGATTGCCGAGCGTAGTGACCTAGGTTACAAGGCTATCATCAATGGCGAACACTGGGGGATGATTTTCCCATCAGATGTGTTTGGAAAACTGTTTGTTGGCAAGCGCTTGAAGGGTTACGTCAAGCAGGTTCGCGAAGATGGCAAGATCGATTTGACGTTGCAAAAAATTGGCGTTGCGAAGATGGATGACCTGAGCGAAAAGGTTCTGGATCTGCTTGAGAAAAAAGGTGGCTTCTTACCGCTAAGCGATAAATCTACCCCAGAAGCGATTTTTGCTACGTTCAAGACCAGTAAAGGTACGTTCAAAAAGACCATTGGTGGTCTATATAAGCAAGGTCGAATTTCTATCGATAAAGATGGTATCCGTTTAGTTGGAAACGAGTAGCACTCTCTGTACAAAACGCGCTGTAATTTAATCAGGCCTCTACTTGAAGTAGGGGCTTTTTTGTATCAGTCCTTTTTGTATTAGTCCTTTGATGTAAGAGCTTTTTATGTAAGAGCTTTTGATGCAGAGTTTTTGTTGCCAGAGGCTTTGTTATCAGAGCTTTTTGTTACCAGATTTTAGCTGTGAAACTGCAGATAAAAAGAGGCCCAAAACTGATCCTGATTTGGGCCTAGGGGAATGGCTCTTAGAGAGCCTACGCTAACTTTGGAAATGAATGGCAATTTGTTCAATCGCTGTTTTCTGCAACACTTAAAGTGTAGTACATAACCAAAATAGTGCGATGTAAATCCCACTTTTCTCGAGTAACTTGTCCTATCTATTTAACTTAAAATAGATTTTTATCTCGTACTAATTCTCTTGGCAGCCCATTTTTGACTCGATTCCCGACCCATTTACCTAAGCCTATAATGAAGCCACGATAGCTGACGAGTACTTCACCTTTACCGCTATTTGTTGTTTGTGGATGGGTGGTTTCTGAGTGGATGATTTCTGGGCGGACATCTCGACCCATAAACCATTCTCTAGCATCAGCGGTCGTTAGTTCGACACTTTGTGGTACCTGATCACTAGCGAGTGCATCTGGGTTGCTTGCCAGTGCCGTGGCGACTTGATGCTGCCAGCGGTAGCCTTTTTTGTGTTGCTCTGCGATTTTAATGCCCATGCGTGAGAAACGGAATTCACCCAACATCGGTTCAAGTGCGGTTGGGAACAGCCAAATATCATTATCGCGTTGCCATAACTGACTTTCGACGGGCAGACTCAGCCCCAAAGTTTGTTGCAGCTGTGCGGCGATATCATCGGAGGCTTTATTAGACAGTTTTGCGAATGGAAACTTTCCGAGACGCTTTTTCACGCTTGGTGCAGGGACTGAGCTCAGTTTGCGAAACTTAGCAATGAAAAAACCTTCACTATCAAAAATTTGCGGAAATACATGCAAGAACCCTTGTTCTGTACAGGCTTTGTCTGCATCACTAAACAGTTGATTCAAAGGTAAGGCTTCAACGGCACCCGCAAAAGTGTCAAGGAGGTGCTGGGCGACATGTTGGTTTTCTTCCGGACTCAAAGCACAGGTGGAATAAACCAGTTCGCCGCCAATTTTAAGGGCGTGAAAGGCACTCTCGATCAGATCCTTTTGTGTTGCAGCGATCGCTTCGGTGGATGCCTTTGACCAGTTTTTAAGGGCGTCAACATCCTTACGAACCGTGCCTTCACCGGAGCAGGGGGCATCGAGCAAGATAGCGTCAAACTGTTCCGGAAGCCAACCACCGAAAACGCGAGCATCATAATTACTAATGGCGACATTTTTCACGCCACATCGTTCGACGTTGGCGTGCAGCACTTTGACTCGACTGGCAGCATACTCGTTGGCGACCAAGATACCTTCATTGTTCATACAGGCGGCAATCTGTGTGGTTTTAGAGCCAGGGGCGGCCGCCATGTCTAGAACCGCTTCAAAGTGATGCTGCGTTTGGTTAAAAAGTGCGGCTGGTGGCAGCATAGAACTGGCTTCTTGAATATAGAATAATCCGGCTAAGTGTTCGGCACTATTACCTAAAGGTACTTGAGATTCATCAGCATCGATCCAAAAACCTTCGTTACACCAAGGGATTGATGTCAGAGTCCAGCCATTCGACTCAGCTCTATGTTTAAAATCGGCAACAGAAACCTTAAGAGTATTGACGCGGATGCTTTTTCTTAACGGGCTTTGACACGCTTTAAGAAAATCTTCCATGTTCAGGTGTGATGGTAAAAAGGATTCAACGTGGTGAAGAAAGTCGTCTGGGAGATAAACGTTTGAATGCAAAATAGGACCCATATGGCGCGGATAATAGTGGATAGGGCTAATTATAACCCTAACTAACGATGGGTTGCAGTAGTAATACAAATTTAGTGTGTCACCTTACCTCGGCAAATTATAACCTTGGTAAACAATAACCTTGGTAAACTTAGCCCGATACAACTGAAGGGCGATAAAGCCTGACGTGCCTTTGTCGCTGATTGAACAGAGGCACATCGAGATTGTAAGGATTACGGAGCGGGAATGGCTGTGCGCCATTGTGTCCACTTAGGGTCACCTTGTGCGTTGAGATAAAAGGATTGCCCGGCTTTGGCTGCAGGTTGCAATTGGGTACCTTCAGGTGTTGAGAAAGTAATGCCGCCTCGCACAAGACTGTCAACGGTGCCAGCACGAATTTGAGCGCCTGACAGGCCAATATCGACGTTTAGTCCTGAGACATTCCAAAACACACTGTTGGCACGGACAAGATAAGCGTAACTTTTATCGATCACTATGCTGGTAATGACTCGGTCAGCGAAAGGACCGAGTTCGACCGTGGTAACCCGACCGACTTCAATATCACGGTAAAACACAGGAGTGCCGGGCTTAATTGAACCACGTTGTTCACTCTGTAAGGTAAATTCAGCCCCATTTTCTAATTTCTTAAAATCAAATAGCTTGAAGTCTTTGCTGCTGCTGCCGTTACCCGGTTCGACCGCGATATAGGGAGACACTAAGGCCGACAGATTTTTCACCCCATTTAGCCCTATCTGTGGATGAACAAGCCAAAAATAGCTGCCTTGTTTGGTAATTCTTTGCGCGTATTCGGGTAGGATTCGCGCAGTCACTTCGACACGTTGTTGTTCGAAGTCGGGTACGGTGAGCATGACTTCGCCAACCTTGATACCTTGGTATTGAATCGCCATGCCTTTGCGCACGGTCTGATCGGTTGTCGTTGTCGTCAGCGTGATGGATTGACCAAATTTTCTTGCGGAATCAAAATCGCGATACAGCTTCCATTGTTTACCGACTTTGTTTTCAATCCCTGTCAGGTTATCGAAAGCAATCCCACCGTCGATAAGCGTTTTAAGCGGCGCTGCTTTAACGCTAATGCCGGAAAGCGAGGCATCGACTTCGACACCAGAGCGGTTCCAAAACACGGCGTTGGACGTAACGAGGTGTTTGTAACGATTTTCGATATTGGCATTAATCAAGACGCCGCTATCCGTTAATTGATAATTCTTAACAATGCCGACCTGCAGGTTGCGATACAAGATAGGGCTATTTTCTTGCACTGGAGGTAATTCACTGGCTAACAGTGTGACACTCATCGAACCTAGACTATTACTTTTTGCTAGCTCTGCAAGCGATCGAGTTTGGAATAAAGGAAACTCGGCTCGGTCGGTTTTGCTGCCTTCACTGACAAAGCTAATGGAGCCGCTTAATAGCTGCTTTGCTGGCGGTACGGTGACATTGAGTCCGGATTTTGTTAACTCAGCCGTTGCGCTACCGGTCACAAAGAAGCGGTTTTGAGAGCGGATCAGATCCTTGTAGGCAATATCGACGGAGATATCTAACACCACTTGTTGTTCGAATAACTCAACATTAGTAATAGAGCCTACCTCGATCCCTTTGAACAGCACCTTACTGCCGGCTTCTAGACCGAATGAGTTATCTGAAATTAATCGAATAGCAATAGACTTAGCCTGCACGCGGTCAAGTTCGTCTTGTTTAATCGCAACAAAATCCCGCGCCTTTTCTCCTTGTCCCGGAACTAGGGTAAGAAAATTACCGGTGACAAGGTTGGATAGATTTTCGACTCCAGAGAGCGACACTTTGGCTTCTTCGAGCAGAAATAGCGTCCCTTGATTGAGCATATCGCTGAATGCGGGCTCAATAGAGGCAGAGGCGAGAATCGAGTCTCTTTCTTTATTTAGGGCGAGGTTATTTACCTGACCAATTTCAATGCCTCGGAACATGATCGGCGAACCGTTAGGCTTGACTTGGTTGTCATCTGGTAATGCAATCGTGATCGGGATACCGCGACCCGCAGTTTTTAGATTTGGATAGAGCTTAAATTCACTTCCCGCTTTGACGGGTTCGCCACCATCAGGGGAGTCGACAGCAATCGCCCCCGCCAAGATAGCACTTAAACTTTCGAGTCTGATATCAACGCCGTTAAAACCGACACTCGCCCCAATACCACTGACATTCCAAAAACGGCTTTGATTGGTGATGATGTGCTTGAACTCTTTTTGGATAGAGGCTTTGATGATGACTTGCTCGGCTTTATCATCAAGTTGGTAGCTGTACACTTTACCAACCGGAATTTTGCGATAAACGATCTTTGAACCAATAGAGACACCACCCAAATCTCGAGCGGTTAAGGTCACGGTAAGACCGTCATCGACAGCCAACTCGGACGGCACAGCGCTGAGTGCATGGAATTTTTTCACAGAATCATCTTGCTGGGTCGCTGGATAGATCGCGACATAATTGCCGCTCACGAGAGCATCAAGCCCCGAGATCCCTGATAGACTTGCGGAGGGTTTGACGAGCCAAAACTTGGTGTCCTCGCCAAGTAATTTCTCCGCTTCAGGGTAGATATCAGCCTCAACATAGATACTGCCGAGATCGTCAGATAGGTTAATATCACGCACCATACCGACTTCGAGACCTTGATAGCGAATCGTCGTGCGACCAGCGATCAGTCCCTGAGCATCTGAGAAAAATATCTGAACTCGCTGTCCAGAGTCATGCACTGCTTTGACCAATAGCCAGCCTGCTAACACCATGGTTAAGATGGGGATGATCCATAAAGGAGAAAGCTTGCGCTCTTTATGGATATTCGGTGCGTGTACAGTTTGTTGCTGATTGTCGTTACTCATTAAAACTACTTCTCAACGTTATCTGAATCATGGGAAACAAAGGGTTCGCTGTATCGCCAAAGCAAACGAGGGTCAAGGCTTTCTGCGGCAAACATCGTCAGAACGACCACCGCCCCAAAAGCCAAAGCGCCAAGACCCGGCGTAAAGTTAAGCACTTGGCCTCGGTCGACTAAGGTTAACATAATGGCGATAACAAACAGGTCGGTCATTGACCACTTACCAATCCATTTGATTGCTCGGTAAAGCTTTACGTCAGTTCGACTGCAGCCTTTTTGTTTAAATTGGATGCGTAATAGTAGGTATCCCAAGCCAAGAATTTTTGCAACCGGTACGATAATACTGGCGGTAAAAATGATGATGGCGATCCCTAACATATCGTTGGCGATTAAACCAGAGACACCGGAAAAGATGGTATCCTCTAGCCGTTGTCCATTGGTTATCAAGATAGAAATAGGGAGCAGGTTTGCAGGGATCAAGCATATGCTGGCAGAGATTAAGTAGGCCCAGGTTTTCTGCACTGAATTTGGCATACGATAGTGGAGTTTATGTCCACAACGAGTGCAGATCTCGGCATGCTGTTGCGAAAGATGGCAATGGTAACAGTGAACGGCATGTTGACCGGATTCAACGCTGTGCTCAGGCTGCCAAACTTCCCAGTAACGACGGACGTTAATGCGAGACAACAACAGAACAGTGACAACCTGTAAAATCACTAAACAATAGAGCCCCTTACCAATATAGATATCCGAGTAGTCCTGCAGCTTAAAACAAGAAATAGCCAAACTAAACAGAAATACATCGAGCATAACCCAGTGTTTGATTGGGTTTAGAATCGTCATAGACCACTTAAACAGCCGAGTTAAACGATAACGAATGGCGATATGGGCGGCGAAGATTGAGCTACACATCAAAATGGGGGCGAGTGTGTGACACAGGAAAGTCAATATGGCGAGGCTCAGATAGCCTTCTTGATATAAAGCAACAACGCTTTGCCACAAGGTTCCCTCAATTTTGACGCCAACCAAACGTATGGTAATAAAGTCAAAATACTGCGCAGGGATCAACAAGATTAAGCAAGTAATGGCGAGAGCAAGGTTACCATTGATACGTTTCGTTTGATTTTGGTGCTGATAGAGTTGCGAACCGCAACGGGGACAGTTGGCACTTTGACCCTCTTCAATCGGAACAATGTCGATCGCGAGATCACAACAGTGACAAAGACGGACCCCGTTTTTAGTTTCCAAGGCTAAATCAGTCATGCTCGCCTCTATAATGCAAGAGGCGAGTGAGGGAATTAAATCTAACTTGCTGACTGAATATTTCCATATAAGGTTTGGTAAAGCCCTTGTGTTTCAACGAGTTCATTGTGTGTCCCTGATTGCGAAACTTGGCCGTCTTCAAGCACATAAATCAAATCCGCTTGTTTCACTGCCGATAATCTATGCGCCACGATCAGGGTGGTGCGATTGTGTAAAAATTCGCTTAATGCTTTGTGCAACGCCGCCTCCGTCGCCGTATCTAGCGCTGAGGTAGCTTCATCAAGTATCACAAATTGTGGATCACTTAGAATCATACGCGCAATAGCAAGGCGCTGTCTTTGCCCACCAGATAAGCGAATTCCGTTGCGACCAATCTGAGTCTCTAATCCCTCAGTTAACTGATCCGTGACATCTTGAAGTTGAGCGACTTTAAGTGCATTCCAAATCGTAATGTTATCGTACGACTTACCCAGCGTCAGGTTATGTTTAAGCGAGTCATTAAACAGTATAGGTTGTTGTAAAACAACAGCAATTTTATTTCTGATTATTTCAAAGCCTATCTCATTGCTGTCACAACCATTAAACAAAAGTTTGCCCTGACTTTGTTGATAGACGCCAATCAGCAGTTGAATCAGGGTTGATTTTCCTCCGCCACTCGCACCAACAAGGGCGACTTTTTTGCCAGCAGGTATGGTGAGATTTAGGTTGTTGAGTACCTGTTTATCACCATCATAAGCAAATGAAACATTTTTTACCTCTACATCTACTTGTCGTTGCGATGAAAAAGGATTGACTTGGCTGATAGGGCGTGGCTCTTCTTCGAGATCGAGCAAGGTGTTGATACGACCTAACGCCGCCTTTGCGCTGTACCAAGAAAATTGGATGCCGAGTAGTTCTTGTACTGGACCGAGCATAAACCAAAGATAGCCAAAGACTGCGAAAATTTGACCGATGGTCAGGTCGCTAAACAGAACCATGACCATCGCGATAGCACGAAATAACTCAAAACCAATCAAAAATAGTAGAAAAGAGACTCGCCCAGCCGCTTCGGATTGCCACGCATATTTATCGGCATTGGCTCTCACATCGTTAGCTTGGGACTTTAACTGTTCAAGAAAGTCACGTTCGCGATTGGCAGCTCGAAGTTGATAGATACCGTCAAGGGTTTCAACCAAACGGTTTTGGAATATTTCAAACGCGTGGTTTTCTCGTCGTTTTAGGTGTTTAACCATGCCACCTAGTTTGCGCGAGAAGTAAACCACGATAGGGTTGACGAGCAAAATGAATAAACCCAGTCGCCACTCAAGCCATAACAAAACAATCGCAGTACCAATAACCGTTAATAGGCTGATAATGAATTTGCTTAAGGTCGAACCGATGAATTGATCGATGGTTTCGATGTCTGTGATCAAATGTGCATTGATACCGCCACTGCCGCGTGTTTCGTACTGCTTAATGCTGATACGACCGAGTTTGTCGATCATTTTGCAGCGCATTTGATAGGTGATCGTTTTAGACACAAGGGTAAATTGACGACCCTGCAAAATATTAAGTGCTTGGCTAGCAGTACGCATAAAGATGACCAATAACAGGGTCAACACGATGTAGCCAATGGGCGTTTGCCAGCCAGTAGGCAACAGATGATTCATGTAATCCAGCCCAGTGCCGGGTTGATTGAGCAACACTTCATCCACCATCAACGGCATCAAAAGTGGGATAGGAACACTGATTAATGTGGCGATAATAGCGATGATATTCGCCCCAATAAGACGAGGCTTGTGTTTTTTTGCTTGTGTTATCAACCACGAACGGCTAATAGTATCCTTTGAATTTGTCATTTTTATGAGAATAATTCCTATTTTTATTGTGCTGGCATTGTACGGAGTTACCCAGCTAAGCTCAATAGGGTCGATTTGAGTTAATCTGTATCAAATCCGACCTTTATATCTAAGTAAACTCAAAACTGCACTGACGGTAACTTGAATCGCTTAGCTTTCATTGTGTACGATGTTTCGCAGCGCTCAGCCTCAAAGAAGTATTACGGAAATTTAATGAACCTAGAAAATTATCAACGATTAACCCGCCAAGCGGTTGCACTTATTGAATCTGAATCGGATTTCATTGCGAACCTCTCTAATGTTAGTGCTTTGCTTAATATGGAACTAGACGACTTAAACTGGGTAGGCTTTTACTTGATGAAAGACGGGGAATTAGTCCTTGGTCCATTTCAGGGTAAGCCAGCATGCGTGCGAATTCCAGTTGGACGCGGAGTCTGTGGTACAGCGGTAGCGACCAACGAAGTTCAACGTATTGAGGATGTGCACGCTTTTGAAGGTCATATTGCTTGTGATGCAGCCAGTAATTCAGAACTAGTGATCCCGTTTACGGTGACTGGATTGACTGGTGATAACGTCACCGGCGTACTTGATATTGATAGTCCGTCATTGTCACGGTTTTCGGAAATTGACGAAATTGGTCTGAGCAACTTGATGAAATCGGTAGAAAAGGTGCTTAATTCCCATACAAACAGGGATTAAAATGGTATTTGCCTGTGGTTTTTCTATTGCAGGTCACTATAATACCAAGAATATTTTTCTAAACGCTCTGCGGAAAAAGCCGCATTAACCAGGAACCCACATGGAAAACACTGAGAAGTTGAAAAACAGCAAAGAAATTATCGCTTACATTGCTGAATGTTTCCCTAAATGCTTTACTGTAGAAGGTGAGGCAAAGCCATTAAAGATTGGTATCTTTCAAGATCTTGCCGAACGTCTGAAAGATGATGAGAAAGTCAGCAAGACTCAACTGCGTGCAGCGTTAAGACAGTACACTTCTTCTTGGCGTTATCTGCACGGTGTAAAAGCGGATGCGGTTCGTGTTGACCTTGATGGTAATGAATGTGGTGCTTTAGAAGCGGAACACGTTGAACACGCTCAAGCGACGCTAGCAGAAAGCAAAGCAAAAGTTGCTGCTCGCCGTAAGGAACAAGCGGCTAAAGCACGCGAAGAAGCGAAAGCGAAGAAGCCAAAAACAGCTAAGCCTCAAGCTCGCAAGCCACAAAACAGCGCTAAAAACACAGCTAAAGTAAACAAGCCGGTGGAAACGCGTGCACTGAATGCTGATGAAATGATCGTAGGCAAGCAGGTAAACGTAAACATGGGTAAAGGCAACATGGCTGCGACCATTGTTGAAATCAATAAGGAAGATGTGCGCGTTCAGCTAGTAAATGGCCTTCAAATGGTTGTTAAAGCGGAGCACCTGCGCGCATAAAGGAGACTTTCCTACGCATGAAGTGCCGTTCAAAAGTATCATTAGTAGCTGCTAGCCTTTGGCTAGCAGCCTTTTCTGCTCAAGCTCTCGATGCCAAATATCAAAAGAGTGATATTCCCAAATTGGCTCCAGAAACTCAGCATGAAACCGCCAGTAAGCGAGTGACCTCTCGTTTTACTCGATCCCACTATAAACACTTCACTCTTGATGACGAGTTTTCAAAAGCGATTTTCAATCGTTATGTTGAAATGCTCGACTACAATCGAAACGTTTTCACCCAAGCCGATATCGATAGCTTTGCCCCTTGGTCAGTTCAACTGGATGACCAACTAAAAGCAGGTAACAACCAGATTGCGTTTGATGTTTACAATCTGTCGATGCAGAAGCGTTACGATCGTTTTGTCTATGCATTGTCATTACTTGATAAAGAAATGAAGTTTAATATCGATGAATCAATAACGATTGACCGTTCAGAAAGCCCTTGGGCGAAGAATCAAGCGGAACTTGATGAGTTATGGCGAAAGCGAGTTAAGTATGATGCTTTGAACTTGAAACTTGCTGGCAAAGATTGGGAAGAGATCAAAACAACACTGAGCAAACGCTATAACAATGCCATTAAGCGTTTGATGCAATCTCACAACGAAGATGCTTTCCAAGTGTATATGAATGCGTTCGCTCGTGAAGTTGATCCACATACCAGTTATCTATCACCAAGAAATGCGGAGCAGTTCCAATCTGAGATGAACTTGTCTCTGGAAGGGATTGGTGCCGTACTTCAGTTGACTGACGACTATACCGTAATTCGCTCTCTCGTAACCGGAGGTCCGGCTTCTAAGAGTAATGAATTAGGGGAAGGTGACAAGATCATCGGTGTTGGTCAAGACGGCGAAGATATCGTCGATGTGATTGGCTGGCGTTTAGATGATGTTGTTCAGTTAATTAAGGGACCGAAAGGGACCAAAGTGAAACTGGAAGTGCTCTCTGAAGGCAAAGATGCCCAAGCTCGCGTGGTGGAAATTGTTCGAGATAAGATCCGTCTTGAAGATCGAGCCGTCAAATCTGAAGTCATTGAGAAAGATGGCAAGAAGATAGGCGTACTTGAGGTACCAAGTTTCTACGTTGGTTTGTCGAAAGAGACCGAGAAGCTGATTGCTGAACTTAAGCAGCAAAAAGTAGATGGTATTATCGTTGATCTGCGAAACAACGGCGGTGGTGCATTGACAGAAGCCAATGCCTTGTCTGGTTTGTTTATCGAGAGTGGTCCAATTGTTCAGGTTCGTGATAGCTATGGCAGAGTCAACGTCAACAGTGATACCGGCGGTGAAATTAGCTATGACGGTCCGATGACGGTGTTAATCAACCGCTATAGTGCCTCGGCATCGGAAATTTTTGCAGCGGCGATGCAAGACTATGGTCGTGCCATTATCTTAGGTGAAAACTCCTTTGGTAAAGGTACGGTACAGCAGCATCGTTCATTGAATCATATCTATGATCTTTTCGATAAAGAGCTGGGTTATGTGCAATACACTATTCAGAAGTTCTATCGCATTGACGGTGGTAGCACTCAGAACAAAGGTGTTGTACCAGATATTCCATACCCAACTCCTATTGCCGCATCGGAAACTGGTGAAAGCGTCGAAGACAATGCGCTTCCTTGGGATCAAATTGATAGAGCCGATTACAAGGTGTTACGCCGTAACGATGATTTAATTGCTGCATTGAACAGCAAGCATGCACAGCGTATTAAGTCTGACATGGAATTTGGTTTTATTGAGCAAGATATCAAGAGATATGCTTCCGAAAAGAATGACCAAACGATTTCACTTAATTTAGCGACTCGACAGGCGCAAAGTGATAAAACGGAACAACTTAACCTAGAGCGTGTTAACGCGAGACAAAAAGCACTAGGTAAAGAAGTATTTAAAACCGTTGACGATATTCCAAAAGACTATGAGCAGCCAGATCCCTACTTAGATGAGTCTGTTGCCATTATGCTAGACATGCTAAACAGCTAAACATTGAAATAATCACTCAACGAAAAGCGAGCCTAGGCTCGCTTTTATTTTAATTTGTACATGACATTTGTATGAATCTGCAGCCTTTTATGCCTCAAATTCGATACATCTCCTCATTGATAGTTTGATGTAGATCAAAAAATTTCGCTTTTCATCATGATGACTCCTAAGCTTAAAAAAAACACAAAGGAGCGCGTGTATGAAATGGCTAGCCATGTTAATCATTTTTTGTTCGTTTTCTGTCGTTTCGAGCCCAAGTCGAGATAACAATGACCTGACTCATTTCGATCAACCCTTTCTATTGGGGGATTGGTATTTGGTCAATCCTGAGCCGGACAATGAAACCGACTCTTTTTTAGCCATTAAGCTGTCTCTTGAATCAAATTACACATTTTCAATCGATATTCAAAAATCGGACTATAGTGTCGAACATTGGAGTGGGTTGTTTTCGGCGAATGAAGAGACACTGATTCTTGGACTTAACAGTGAAGATCCGCAAATTTACGACTATCAAAGCAACCATAACAAACTGAATTTAAATGGTGTGTTGTTTACTAAGGCATTATCAAATGGTCTAGCAGGTATTTGGTCGTCGGTAACCGTATCGGGTGACGATAAACAAGCCAAGATCATTAACCAAATGGATCTCATTCTTCAGCCTGATTTTGTATTCACATTCCGAGTTCGTTCCGATGCAGGGGATGAAGCGATTCATAGTGGCGTCTATTACACCGAGGATGACCACTTAGTGCTGCTTTATCAAAATGGTGAGCATGATACGACGTATACGTTGACTGAGGATGAACTGACATTGGAAGTTGAGGATGGTGATATGTTTGCTGTGCTAAACCGGATCCGGTGAAGAGTTAATCGACTTTGGTATAGACATTAAGCGCCAATGACAATTGGTGCTTTTTTTTGCTAACAATTCTGCAAACAACTGGCACTTAAGTATATAATCCGAATGTTAAGAGCCTATCGGCTCCATCAGAATATTATAAGGACTAAAGGATGACAGAGTCAGCACCTCAAGCCAAATACCGTAAAGATTATCAATCTCCTACGCATACCATCACAGATGTAAACTTAACCTTCGATCTCAACCCAGAACGTACTCGTGTAACAGCAATCTCTCAAGTTGAACAACTTAGCGATCAGACCGAGCTAGAACTGGATGGCGAAGGTATCGAATTGGTATCCGTCACCGTTAATGGTGTCGCTTGGCAAGATTATCAGCAAACTGAAAGTGGCTTAACGCTTTCTAATCTGCCACAAAAATTTGAACTGGTGATAGAAAATGATATCGCACCAGCAAAGAATACTGCACTTGAAGGTTTATACATTTCAGACGGGGCGTACTGCACCCAATGCGAAGCGGAAGGTTTCCGTCGTATTACCTATTTCCTCGATCGACCTGATGTTTTGGCGACTTATTTCACTAAGGTGATTGCTGATAAAGCAGAGTTTCCTTATCTATTGAGCAACGGTAATAAGGTTGAGCATGGTGATCTTGACGATGGTAAACATTTCGTTTCTTGGCAAGATCCTCATCCAAAACCCAGTTACCTCTTCGCATTGGTGGCGGGTGATTTTGATGTACTCAAAGATAAATACGTCACTCAATCTGGTCGCAATGTCGCTTTGGAAATATTTGTCGACAAAGGCAACCTTGAACGCGCACATCATGCGATGACGTCATTAGTCAATTCAATGAAATGGGATGAAGAGCGCTTTGGTCTTGAGTACGATCTCGATATTTATATGATTGTCGCCGTTGATTTCTTCAACATGGGTGCAATGGAAAATAAAGGTTTAAATGTCTTTAATTCAAAATTTGTATTAGCCAATGAACAAACGGCAACAGATACGGATTACCTTGGAATTGAAGCCGTCATTGGTCACGAGTATTTTCACAACTGGACAGGTAACCGAGTTACCTGTCGCGACTGGTTCCAATTGAGCCTTAAAGAAGGTTTGACGGTATTCCGCGATCAAGAATTCTCGTCGGATTTGGGCTCAAGAGCGGTTAACCGTATTAACAATGTTCGCATCATCAGAGGTCCTCAATTTGCCGAAGATGCAAGCCCGATGTCGCACCCAATTCGTCCGGAAAAAGTGATAGAAATGAATAACTTCTATACTTTAACCGTGTATGAGAAGGGCAGTGAAGTGATCCGAATGATGCACACTTTGCTGGGCGAATCAAAGTTCCAAGCGGGTATGAAGCTTTACTTTGAACGCCATGATGGTACTGCTGCGACTTGTGAAGATTTTGTTGCCGCAATGGAAGATGCGTCGGGTGTCGATTTGTCACAATTTAGACTTTGGTATAGCCAGTCGGGTACGCCAACGGTGACAGTGACTGACCGTTATGATCAAGACAATCAGACCTATACTTTATCGGTTTCACAGAGCACGGCGTCGACTCAAGATCAGTCTGAGAAACAACCTCTGCATATTCCGTTCGATATTGAGCTTTATGCCGCAGATGGTCAAGCTATTGAGTTACGCTGTAACGGTTCAAAAGTGGCGAATGTTCTCGACATAACTCAAGCGAATCAAGAGTTTGTCTTTGACAATGTGAGCGAAAAGCCGGTCCCATCAATGTTAAGAGAATTCTCTGCACCAGTGAAACTTAACTTCGAGTACAGTGATGAGCAGTTAGCTTTCTTGATGGTGCATGCTCAAAATGAGTTTGCCAAATGGGATGCGGGTCAGATGCTATTGGCTAAGTACATCAAGTCAAATGTTGTTGCGCTGTCTAAAGGGGACAAAGTTCATTTACCGGAGATGGTCATTGATGCTTTCCGTGGTGTATTACTGGATAGTGAATTAGAGCCTGCGTTTATTGCCGAAGCGCTATCGCTACCCAGCTTCAATGAAGTGAGCGGTTGGTATGAAACTGTTGACGTGGATGCCGTTTGCGATGTGATCAAAGGTATAAAGTTGATTTTAGCGGAAGCACTGCAAGATGAATTGTCCGCAATGTACCATATGCTAAAGCAAGCGGAATACAGTGTAGAACATGAGGCGATTGGCAAACGTTCGCTGAGAAATCTATGTCTACAATATTTGGTACATTTGGCACCGTTCAGTGGGCTAGCGGTTGAGCAGTATCAAACGGCGAACAATATGACCGATACCATGGCGGCAATGAGCGCGGTTAACTCGGCATCGTTGAAACAGCGTCAGGCAATTATGAATGATTACAGTGACAAGTGGTCTCATGACGGTTTGGTGATGGATAAGTGGTTTGCACTACAAGGAACCAATCCTGCCGATGATGCGTTGGATAATCTAAAAGCTTGTATGCAACATAAAGCGTTCAGCTTAAGCAATCCAAATCGTACCCGCAGTCTAGTTGGTTCATTCTTGAATATGAACCCGAAACGTTTTCATGACAAGTCGGGGAGTGGCTATCAATTTGCTGGGGAAATTTTGGCACAATTGAATGAGTCGAACCCTCAAGTTGCGTCGCGTTTGATTGACCCGCTATTGAAGTTCAAGAAATACGACCAAGAGCGTCAATCTCTTATCCGTACTGAGTTAGAAAAACTTCAACAGCTCGACAATCTTGCTAAAGATCTATTTGAGAAAGTCAGTAAAGCGCTGAATTAATCGGTATAAATAGCACAGGCGATACTAACTGATGAGATCGCCTGTGCTAGTTTCAGTGATGAGTTCATAATGAATAGTTATTTTTTTAACCTCAACATTCCTTATCAAACCTATTTGTCGCATTACTCTGGTCAGGCTTCCAGTATTGTGGTTCATACTGATCAAGGACTTAGGCTGCAACTGCCGGCAAGTCGCTTTAGACCATTTGTGACACAATTGGGTCTTAAAGGACGTTTTCGATTGGTGACTGACGCAAATAACAAGTTTATAAAACTAGAGTCACTATAAACTACGATATTTAATATAAATCAAAGCATTAGTCACACAACCCAACTTCTGCATGTGCTAACCTCCAATTAAAAGTTAACGACTTGGCAATAAAACTTTTACAATATAAGTAAATCGTAAGTTTCGTTGCCAAAATGATAATAATAAAGCTGGAGCGTTTTTATGACCACACGCGAACCTGTAGTACCAGTCCTACTTGAGAAAGTCTATCAACTGATTGCGGATAAATTTGAAGACCAACAGCAGGTCAACATTACCCACCTTGCTCAACACCTTTTTAGTAATGTTTCTGAAGATGATCTGCTTCAGCGTAATGAATCTGATCTTTATGGTGCGATCGTCAGTCTTTGGCATCATCTCAACGACACCTCTCAACAAAGTATCTCCGTGCGAGTGTTTAACCCAACCGTCAAACGCAATGGTTGGCAGTCAACCCATACTGTTGTCGAGATTTCGGTGACGGATTCGCCGTTTTTGGTGGATTCGGTAAAAATGGCATTAAGCCGTTTAGAGTTGACTTGTCATTTAATGATCCACGGTCCGACTCAGATAGAACGAGACGAAGCAGGGCAGATCTTAGCCATTAACCAATCAACGGGAGGATTACAATCTGTCTTCCATATTGAAGTTGATCGCATGAGTGACAAGCATGAGATGGCAGCGTTAAAGCAAGAGCTAGAGTCGATCTTTAATGATGCCGCCATGGTGGTCGATGCATGGCAACCGATGGCAAAAAAATTACAGCAAATTACCGATGAGCTCGTGACTAATCAATCACAGTTGCCAGTCGATACTGCTCATTTAGATGAGACCATCGCTTTTCTTAAATGGTTAGGAAAGCACAACTTTACCTTTATGGGTTACAAAGAGTTTGATCTTGTTGGCAAACAAGATGATTTCATTCTCGCTCCCACAGATGAATCAGGGTTAGGACTGTTTGCTGACAAGGAGAGAGTCAGAGCGGTGAAGCTAACCGAGTTTTCTGATTCTGCTCGCTTAGAAGCTCAGAAACCGTACTTACTGATCCTTACTAAAGGCAATAAGGCGAGTAAAATCCATAGACCGGCGTATACCGACTATATCGGTATCAAAAAATTCGACAGTAAAGGTAAGGTGATAGGCGAGCATAGATTTACCGGTCTTTATACCTCTGCGGTATACAACCAAAGTGTTGCCACTATCCCGCTGATTGGCGATAAAGTTGAACGTATCTTACAAGCGAGTGGTTATCGCCAAGGCTCATACTCCTATAAAGCGCTAAGAAACATACTTGAAAACTACCCAAGAGACGAACTGCTTCAAGCCACTGAACAAGAGTTGCTGGAAGTGGGCACGGGAGTAGTGCAAATGCAGGACAGGGATTTGATCCGTCTGTTTGTGCGCAAAGATCCTTTTGGTCGCTTCTTTAGTTGCATGGTTTACGTGAGTAAAGATCGTTATAACACCCAGCTGAGAAAAGACACGCAACGGATCCTGAAAAGTTATTTTGGTTGTGATCAACAAGTTGAATTTACAACTTATTTCTCTGAGAGTCCGCTCGCCAGAACGCACTATATCGTTAGAGTGGATAACAACAATTTGGACGTAGATGTGAAAGCGATAGAAAGAAACCTAATGGAGGTCTCGGCATCTTGGGATGACCGTTTAACGGAATCGATCGTTGCGCATTTTGGCGAGAGTTTAGGTCTACCTTTGGCTAAAACCTATGCTCACGCTTTTCCACGCTCTTACAAAGAAGATACGTTGGCTGCAACAGCGGTATCAGACATTGAACATTTACAGCAACTTGATCAAGACAACAAGCTCGGCATGTTGTTTTATCGACCACAAGAACTGGCTTCGGATTCAAAGCGTGTACGACTAAAACTCTACCATCGGGATGAACCGATCCACCTGTCGGATGTGATGCCGATGCTGGAAAATCTTGGTCTACGAGTCATTGGCGAGTCGCCGTATGAAATTATTAAATCTGATGGAAATACCTATTGGATTCTAGATTTTTCAATGCTTCATAAAAGCGATCAAAGTGTTGATCTTCAAGCCGCTAGTGAGCGTTTTCAATCAGCATTTGCCGATATTTGGGCAGGAAGATTGGAGAGCGATGGCTTTAACCGCTTGGTTTTGTCTGCTGCGTTAACTGGGAGAGAGGTCTCTATCTTAAGAGCTTATGCCCGTTATATGCGACAAGTAGGATTCCCATTCAGTCAGCACTATATCGAAGATACCTTTGACCATTATCCCGAGTTAGCAAAAGACATTATTACTCTGTTTGAGAAACGTTTTAAGCCAAGCCTGAAAGGCAGCAGTAAAGGTCAGGCTCGCACTATTGAAAAGATCAATCAACAGTTAGATCAAGTAGAAAGCTTAGATGATGATCGAATCATTCGTCGCTATATCGAGATGATCACTGCCACTTTACGCACCAACTACTACCAAAAAGATGCTGATGGTGAAGCAAAAGCTTGGCTGTCGCTAAAGTTACAACCTAATAGCATCACGGATATTCCGGCGCCTGTTCCAGCTTACGAGATTTTTGTCTACTCGCCAGATATAGAGGGTGTCCACTTAAGAGGCGGAAAAGTGGCGCGTGGTGGATTGCGTTGGTCTGACAGACAAGAAGACTTCCGTACGGAAATACTTGGCTTGGTGAAAGCGCAACAGGTTAAGAATACAGTCATTGTGCCAGTAGGGGCAAAAGGAGGATTCGTTTGTAAACATCAACCCTTGATGACCTCAAGAGAGCAGATTTTTGCTGAGGGTCAGCGTTGCTACCGGATGTTTATTCGCGGATTGCTGGATGTTTCAGACAATATTATTGATGGTCAGGTTGTCGTTCCGCAGCAACTCGTGCGACATGATGACGATGATCCTTACTTGGTGGTTGCAGCAGACAAAGGAACCGCCACATTTTCAGATCTTGCTAACTCGGTTTCCCAAGAGTACAACTTTTGGCTAGGTGACGCATTTGCCTCCGGTGGTTCTAATGGTTATGACCACAAGGCGATGGGGATTACGGCTAAAGGTGGTTGGGAATCGGTTAAACGTCATTTTAGAGAACTCGGTATAGATTGCCAAAGTGAAGAGTTCACTGCGATAGGAATCGGTGATATGGCGGGGGACGTGTTTGGCAATGGCATGCTCCTATCTAAGCACACGCGACTAGTCGCAGCGTTTAACCACTTACATATTTTTATTGATCCCAATCCGCAGGCGGATAAAAGTTGGATCGAACGTAAGCGTCTCTTTGATCTTCCGGGTTCCTCATGGCTCGACTACGAGAGCGCTTTGATCTCCCAAGGAGGCGGGATTTTCTCTAGACGATCTAAATCCATTGATCTGTCTCCTGAAATTCAAAAGCTGGTAGGAACAAGAAAATCGGCGGTAACCCCCAACGAATTGATCCAAATGCTACTCAGATCGCCAGTAGATTTACTTTGGAATGGTGGTATTGGCACCTATGTTAAATCCATTAATGAAACTCATACTGATGTGGGCGACAGAGCCAATGATGTCGTCAGAATCGATGGTGTAGAGTTACAGGCGAAAGTGGTCGGTGAAGGCGGAAACTTAGGTATGACCCAACTCGGTCGTATTGAATTTGCGCTCAATGGTGGTCGAGTGAATACCGACTTTGTTGATAACGTTGGCGGGGTGGATTGCTCCGACAATGAAGTCAATATTAAGATTTTACTTAATAGTATTGTCGCTTCGGGTGATCTGACGGTTAAGCAGCGCAATAAGATCTTGGACTCGATGGAAGATGAAGTCGCTGAGATTGTGTTGGATGATGCTTACTGTCAGTCTGAATCTATTTCAGTCACAGATTATCAAGGCGTTGGTCTAGTGAAAGAACAAATTCGCTTTATCCATACGCTTGAAAAGTTAGGCTACTTAGATCGTGGTTTGGAAAACATACCAACCGATGAAGAACTGCTCGAGAGGGAAAAGCAGGGCGTCGGACTGACAAGACCGGAACTTTCTGTCTTGGTCGCATATGGAAAAATGGTGTTAAAGCAAGAGCTCGTTCATGACGACATAAGCACGGAATCCTACCATCAGCAGCAATTGTACAAATACTTCCCAACTGAGTTACAACGTAACTATTTGGCAAATATGCTGCAACATCCGTTGCAAGCTGAAATTATTGCTACTCAACTAGCCAATCAGATGGTCAATGAGATGGGGTGCAATTTTGTGCACCGTTTACAAGAAGAGACTGGGGCGAGCATTATCGATATTGCCAATGCTTATGCCGCATCTCGAGCGATATTCAGCTTTGACAGTATTTTTAAGCAAATTCGAGATATGGATAATAGCGCATCGGCACCAGCGCAGTATGAAGTGTTGTCCCATGTACGTCGCACCATGCGGAGAATGTCGAGATGGATGCTACGAAACCACCCGGGTACTCAATCTGTTGATCATTTGATTGATCGCTATAAAGATCAGCTTCAATTGATCGATCAAATGTTAGATCAATGTTTGGTGGAACAAGAGGTAGAGGAGTATCGTCAATTAGCGAAAAACTGGGTTGAGCAGGGTATCGAAGAGGAAACAGCAATATACGTTGCTCGATTGTCGAGTTTGCTGTCTGCGGGTGATATCGTCGAAATTGCCCTGCAAGTGGGAAGTAGTGTTGAGTTAGCCTCAAAAGCCTATTTTACTCTTGGTCACCAGCTATCACTGCATTGGTTCTTGCAACAGATAAATAACCAAGTTGTCGATAATAACTGGCAAGCTCTAGCACGAGCAGCCTTTAGAGAGGACTTAGATTGGCAACAGAGGCAGTTAACCGTTCAGGTGCTTAATTGCCAATGTGATAGAGAATCGCTTGATGTGACGGCGTCACTTAATCAATGGTCTGATTCTAATCGAGTCAGTTTGCAGCGTTGGGAAAATATTCTCAACGAGTTCAAAGTAGGGAATGTGCATGAGTTTGCCAAGTTCTCGGTCGCTTTGAGGGAATTGAGTTTGTTAAATCTAAATTGTGCGAAATAGTCATGCTGTTAAATAACAGTTAAAACAAAACGATAGCTAGCTGCTTAATCATGGTGACGTTGTCACTAAAATTGACAGCTAGCGGCTGAAATGATTAATAAAATCATTTGATGATTGCATATTATTGCATTTGCTAAGATAATATCGCCCCGTTTACACGGGTTTTCTATCGGAGGCACAATGCTTTACCGTCTTGCCAGAACTGGCTTTTTCCAACTTGATGCCGAAAAGGCTCATGATCTTGCTATTCAAAACTTTAAGCGCTTCAACGGAACACCGTTTGACCTCGCTTACCGTCAACAACTCCCACATCGCCCAGTTGAGTGTATGGGGCTTACTTTTAAGAATCCTGTCGGCCTTGCTGCTGGTTTGGATAAAAACGGCGAATGTATTGAGGCCTTTGGTGCTATGGGTTTTGGCTTCATTGAAGTTGGAACGGTTACGCCACGTCCACAACCAGGTAACGATAAACCACGCCTATTTCGCTTAGTTCAAGCCGAAGGTATCATTAACCGTATGGGTTTCAACAACGATGGTGTTGATAACTTGGTAGAAAACGTTAAGAAAGCAAAGTATGACGGCATTCTGGGTATCAATATCGGCAAAAACAAAGATACACCAATAGAGAAAGGGGCTGAAGACTACCTTATCTGTATGGAAAAAGTGTATGAGCATGCAGGTTATATCGCAGTCAACATCTCCTCACCAAATACGCCAGGGTTACGTTCTTTACAGTACGGTGAAGCGCTTGACGAGTTGCTTGCGGAACTGAAACAGAAACAAGCAGAACTTGAGCAAAAACACGGTAAGTATGTACCGCTTGCGTTGAAAATCGCTCCTGATCTAAGTGATGACGAGATTAAACAAATCTGTGACTCGTTAATTAAAAATAGTATCGACGGCGTTATTGCAACCAATACGACGCTTGATCGCTCTATTGTTGAGGGAATGAAGTTTGCTAATGAGGCCGGTGGTCTAAGTGGCCGTCCAGTGCAATTACGAAGCACTGAAGTTGTTAAGCTGCTTAGCGAAAACCTACAAGGTAAATTACCTATTATCGGGGTAGGTGGCGTTGACTCTTATGTTTCAGCGAAAGAAAAATTAATGGCTGGTGCTTCATTGGTTCAAGTATATTCTGGTTTTATTTACCACGGACCAAAACTTGTAAAAGACATAGTTAAAAATTTATAAACTCGCAAGTTTCTGTGATTAAAAATTTTATATCTAAAAAAAGGGAAAGTAATTTCCCTTTTTTTTTATTCAATCGTTTGTAAGAATTAATTTGGCTGAATCAAATAGGGTCATTTATCTATTTGTTCATGAGTCGATCAATTAATCATTTATTTTAACGAGATGGAATTATGCTTAAACCCAGTGATACATGGATTTGGTATATGGATGAGAGTGAAGATGCTCTTATGCTGGATTTGGGAGACGATATGGTCTTCAAAACCAACCTTTCTCGTAAATTACTGGTTGAATGTGCCCTTGGTGAAAACAACTTCACCGTTGACGATGCGTCATCCTTCCAAATATTTAAAGACCAGATTGACCATTTAGACCTTTCTGAGCCTCGACAAGCAGAGCTCACTTTGTATTGTGTTGCCGCTAAGCGCTTTCACAAGCCCGTACAGCCTAAAAGTTGGTTCTTTGACCATCAAGGTCAAGGTCACGAACCGCAAGAAGGTGAGCTTGTAAGCTTGGTTAATGGCTACTCAAATGGCCATTTCATTGTGCTAGAAGTCGGTGAGAGCGCCAGTTTATGTGTCAGTGTCGATCTTGATGGGTTTCAGCTTAATCCATCAAAAGTGGTCGGCTTTGGTCAAAGCATTAAGGTGATGCACGATCGTATGGCATCAGCCTCACATCATATTGAATTACAACAGCCTATAGCCTTAGTGGGTTAGGGTAAATAGAGAGGGTAAACCTCTAAGAAAAAGCAGTGACAAACCAATAATAATTAATCTCGTAGTCATTTTCATCGGCCAATAGGCCGATTTTTTTTGCCTGTTATTTAGCCTGTTACCATTCAGAACCGTCGTTGCCATAGCAAAGTGCACTCTCATAGAGACTGTTCGCCGCGATTTTTCGTTACCTTAATGGCAGACTCCTCTCATTTTTGGATATTTTTTCAATCTCAATAGTCACTTCCATTGTCGTAAATGCGTCCATTTATTCCTCCTTTTGCTGTTTTTGTAATTAACTTTCATGATAAATAGGGTGCTGGTATAGACCAATATTGATGTAAATAAGTATTCACTATCATTCTGTAGCCCATTGCTTTGTCGTTGCCAGGTAGGGAGTCTTGAAATGGCGTGTAACTAAGTAATAAACGTCAATATGACTAAACCTTGTACAAACAGAGCCAACATTGGCGAACTATCCTCAGGTTTATTTAGAGAGTTAGCCGTTTGTCAGGTATACTTGACGTCATTTTTACTAGCTAGATGAACAATATGAACCAATATCTTGCCGTCACTTCCAATGGGTTAGAAAACCTGCTTGCTCAAGAGTTAGAGCAGTTGGGTATGACATCCGTCAAGCCTGTGCAAGCTGGCGTTAAATTTAAAGCGACCAAAGAGCTGATCTACCGCGCTTGCCTGTGGAGTCGATACGCTTCTCGTTTTGTGCGTATCTTGGCGGAGTTTACTTGTCAGGATGATATGGATTTGTATTTGGCAGCTTCCGCCGTTAATTGGGCGAATCATTTTCATAGCAGTAAGAACTTTATTGTTGATTTTAATGGTACTAACCGTGAAATCCGTAACAGCCAATACGGGGCGATGAAGGTCAAAGACGCCATCGTCGATAGCTTTAACAAGAAAGGTCAGCCACGCCCTAATATCAGCAAAGAGAACGCCGATGTTAGAGTGCATGTACGTCTACACCGTGACAAAGCACTATTAGGTCTTGATATGGTGGGCACTGGTCTTCATCAGCGTGGCTATCGAACCGCTGCTGGTAAAGCACCGCTGCGTGAAACACTAGCCGCAGCCATTATCTCGCGCAGTGGATGGGACAAAGAACAGAACTTACTTGATCCTATGTGTGGTTCAGGCACTTTACTGATTGAAGCGGCTTTGATTGCAGCCAATATGGCTCCCGGTGTAAAGCGTCAGTCATGGTGTTTTGAGTCTTTAGAAGACTTTGAGCCAGAGCTATGGGCTGAGATAAAATCGGAAGCTAATGTACAGGCTAGACGTGGTGTCAAAAAAGTTGACGCTCGTTTTTGGGGCTTTGATAATGACCCTAGAGTCATTCAAACGGCGCGAGAGAATGCGCGTCGTGCCGGTGTTGAAGAGTTAATTACTTTTGAAGTGGGCGATGCCTCAAAAGTGATAAAACCTGATACGTTTGGTCAGGGTGTTATCGTCTGTAACCCTCCATACGGCGAACGTTTAGGGACAGAGCCAGGTTTAATCGCTCTATATACAGAGTTCGGTGAGCAGTTAAAGAGCCAGTTTGGTGGCTGCAAGGCGTCGATTTTCTCAAGTTCTGATGATTTATTGAGTTGTTTACGCATGCGTGCTGAGAAGCAATTCAAGCTCAACAATGGCGCGTTACCGTGTCACCAAAAAAACTATTCAATATCTGAGCGTAGTGGTGATGCTTCTCAAACAAATGAGCAACCACTTATTGCCCCAGACTTTGCGAATAGATTAAAGAAAAATATAGCGAAAATTACAAAGTGGGCAAAACGCGAGCAATTAGATTGCTACCGTATCTACGATGCCGACTTACCAGAATATAACGTTGCGATTGATATTTATCTGGACCATTTAGTGATTCAAGAATATTCAGCGCCTAAAGATATTCCAGAAGAGAAAGCCAAGCGTCGATTAACTGATATTATTCGCGCTTCAATTCAAGTGACTGGCATCGACACGAATAATGTGGTTCTGAAAGTCAGAGAAAAGAAAAAAGGCACCAGTCAATATAATAAATTGGCGAGTAAGTCTTCTACATTCTCGGTGAATGAATATGGTGTCAAACTACGGGTTAATTTACATGATTACCTAGACACTGGGTTATTTTTAGACCACAAAATCACGCGCCGAAAATTAGGTGAAATGGCACAGGGCAAAGATTTCTTGAATCTGTTCGCTTACACCGGTTCGGCAACTGTACACGCTGCGGTTGGTGGCGCTAAGTCTACAACGACGGTCGATATGTCAAATACCTACCTAGAGTGGGCTAAAGACAATATGAAATTGAATGGTCAAGTAGGGCGTCAGCATCAGTTTGTTCAAGAAGATTGTTTAAAATGGCTTGAGAATGCCAAAGGCAGCTATGACCTGATCTTTATTGACCCACCAACGTTTTCTAACTCTAAGCGTATGAGTCAGACTTTTGATGTCCAGCGCGATCACATTCAGTTAATTACTCATCTCAAGCGTCTGTTGAATCAGAAAGGAACGATAGTGTTCTCCAACAACAAACGCCACTTTAAGATGGATGCGGAAGCACTGGCAGAGTTGAATCTCAATGCGGAAAATATTTCTGCTAAAACGCTGCCTATGGATTTCAGTCGCAATAAGCAGATCCATAACTGCTGGTTAATCACTCATAAAGACTGATTGATGAGTAAACTACTTACTTTATATAGTACGCAAGGCTGCCATCTCTGTGAGATGGCGCTAGAGTTGGTGGCGCAAATCGGTTTATCGGATGCAACTCAAGTGGTTGATATTGCATTTGATGATACGCTATTTGAGCGTTACGGCGTCACTATACCTGTATTAAAAGTCGAACAGGCTGAACTCAACTGGCCTTTCGACCTTACCTCGTTAACACAATGGTTATCTGATAATGGCATTACTTACCATACATAATGGGCAATTGGCTTTTGGCGATCATCCTTTACTCGACAAAGCCGATTTTGCACTGCAAGAAAATGAAAGAGTGTGTTTAGTGGGTCGCAATGGTGCTGGCAAATCAACCTTAATGAAGGTGTTAGCTGGCAATATCATTATGGACGATGGCAAATTGCAGATTACGCAAGATGTCGTTGTATCGCGCCTAGAACAAGACCCGCCTCGTGATCAACAGGGCTCTGTTGCAGATTATGTGGCTGAAGGGCTTGCTGAGATTGGTGAGCAGCTAAAGACTTATCATGCTCAATTGGATTTGGTTGCGACTGATCCGAGTGAATCTAACATCAATCGCTTAGCAAAAATACAAGAGAACCTCGAAGTATCAGGGGCATGGCGCTTTGAAGACCGTGTGAAAAATATTCTAGCGGCACTGAAGCTTGATGGTAATACTTTACTCACCGACCTTTCGGGTGGTTGGCAGCGTAAAGCAGCGCTTGCTCGCGCCTTAGTGTGTGATCCTGATGTGTTGTTGTTGGATGAGCCAACCAACCATTTGGATGTTGCGACCATTGAGTGGCTGGAAACATTTCTGAAAGACTTCCGTGGTTCAATTATTTTTATTTCTCACGACCGTGCATTTATTCGTTCTATGGCAACGCGTATTGTCGATCTCGACCGTGGTCAGTTGGTTTCGTTCCCGGGTAATTATGAGACCTATTTGATAGAGAAAGAAGAGGCGTTACGTGTTGAAGAGATGCAAAATGCCGAGTTCGACAAGAAGTTAGCGCAAGAGGAAGTCTGGATTCGTCAAGGTATCAAAGCACGTCGTACTCGTAATGAAGGGCGCGTTAGAGCTCTGAAAAAGCTTCGTGAAGAGAGACAGGGTCGTCGCGAGGTTCAAGGCAAAGTGAACTTGCAACTCGATGACACCTCACGTTCTGGAAAAATTGTTTTTGAGACAAATGATTTGTCTTACACAATAGACGGTAAAAATATTGTTTCTAAGTTCAATGCTACCATTCAGCGCGGAGACCGTATTGCACTGATCGGTCCTAATGGATGTGGTAAAAGTACCCTTATTAAGCTGTTGCTTGAGGAACTCAAACCAACAGAAGGAAGTATCAAGTGTGGTACCAAGCTTGATGTTGCTTACTTCGACCAATATCGAGAGGCTCTTGACCCTGAAAAGAGTGTTATCGATAACCTAGCGGATGGTAAGCAAGAGGTGATGGTCGGTGGCAGACAGCGTCACGCCTTGAGCTACTTGCAAGACTTTCTATTTGCACCAAAACGAGCACGCACACCCGTTAAAGCACTATCTGGTGGTGAGAAGAACCGTTTGTTGTTAGCTCGACTATTTTTAAAGTCTAACAATCTGTTGGTTCTCGATGAGCCAACCAATGATTTGGATATAGAGACCCTTGAGCTTTTAGAAGAATTGTTGGCGACATACCAAGGAACTCTGCTATTAGTGAGTCACGATCGTCAGTTTGTTGATAATACTGTGACCACAAGCTGGATTTTTGAAGGGAATGGCGTGATAGAAGAGTTCGTTGGCGGTTATCATGATGCGCAACAACAACGTGCACAAGTCATGGAAGCACGACAAGCTATGCTCGCGGATGTCCCGGCAGCTAAAAAGACCGAGTCTTCACAAAAGCTGGCACAGAGTGTGAACTCTAAACCTAAAAAGCTGTCGTATAAGCTGCAAAGAGAACTTGAGGCTTTGCCTGCTCTGTTAGAGCAATTGGAACAAGACATTGAAGATTTGCAGCAAGCCGTGAATCACCCTGATTTTTTTGCTAAATCGACGCAAGAAACTCAGCCAATTTTAGAACAGTTATCTGCAAAAGAGCAGGAACTCGACGTTGCTTTTGAGCGCTGGGAAGAGCTCGAAGCGATGCAACAGGAAAGTTAATTTAGATGAGTTGTAAAGTATTTAATAAATCAATTATTGCGGCGAGTATTCTCGCTGCAACATCAGCAAACGCTGCATTGTATAACATTGTAGAAGTTGATCCATCCGCTGACATTGAAGCGAACGGTGTGTATTCTGCTGAGTTTACGGAATTCTATGCCTCAGCGCTTGAAGCTGTCGATGAAGGTTCAATTACCGATCCTGATAGCTATTTAGGCTGTTTTGCAACTGGCGTGTCATGTCAAGATTTCACTCTATACGGTGACACATTAAATGGTTCAGAAGGGCATTCATATCGCCAAGAAGTGCCATTTAATTACGATAGTCGTTTTTATTATACTTCGCGGGGGCGTAATGAGGACTATTGCGATGGTCAACTGGGTTACGCTACCTGTGAGTCATGGGCAGATAAGCTTTGGTACAGCTTTAGTGATTTTGGCGGGTTAGAGCGCGAGCGAAATGCGTTCGAGGCGACAGAATATTTGTCCAACGCCCATGCGTTTGTCGGTAGTAATAAATTAGCGGTTTCGCCATCGTCGGTTTATGTTCCGGGCGGTACGTCAACGTTAAATAGTAACTCAGAGAATACGGTGATTAACAGCGTGACTGCTGATGGCGCTATCATTGGTACCACAAGCTCGGGTTATTATTCTCTCGATAGCGGTAATCTCGCTTTAGCTTATCGTCAACGTGGTTATCTATTTGATGACACCGCTAGCACTACAACGATGTTGTTGCCGCTTGCCAACGATGAGAATGCGACAGAGGATCAAATCCGTATTACCGAGCAAATGGGTCGCTCCATGGCGTGGGATTCCTTTAGCTATAACGGCGAAACCTATGTTGTAGGTTCGGCATCAGTGGGACCGTTTGATTATGGTGACAGTGACAAAGATTGGACCGGTGATCTAAATAACTGTGTAGGCAGTGACGTACTTGATCCGGCGGCATTGGCCGATTGTCAAAACTTTGCCTTTGCTAGTAAAGCGACGGTTTGGAAGCTAAGCGATACTGACTCTGCAACCAATACGCTTAATGCTATTGAAGCGTCAGCTTGGAACAGAGGGACAAGCAGAAACGTTGAAGAACGCGCGATGCAAGGCAGCGTTCGAGGTGCTGCAATCGCTGCGGATTCTATCAGTGACTTACAAGATCAACCAGTATTGGTGGGTTTAAATAGTTATGCCGATGATGATGAGCTATTTATGGAAGCCACCGTGTTTATTCCGCAGGTAGCTTCCGGCAGTGTCGATATCGATGCTGGTCAGGCGTGGAGTCCAATTCGAATTAGTAAAGCGACCATTAAAGATGATGGTGATTATGTTTATAGCAATTCCTATGCGGCGGATGTGAACCAGAACTTAGTGGTGGTTGGTGCTGCCAAGCGTAGGGGGAATAACCCTGAAAATGGTGCGATGCCAAACCGCATGTTTTTGACGGAAATCGAAGGCAATGATACGGATGGTTATAGTGCATCGGCAAAATACTTCGATGATATTAACAGTAACTCCGGTATTTTCTTTAGAGGTGTGGGTGGCGAGATCGGTGCGATAAACAATTTCAATGAAATTGTGGGTAGTGTTGATGCTGAGCAATCTCGTGAAGATGGGGGTAAACAGCGTAGAAGACGCGGGTTTATCTACCCTTATGATGCAGACGCTGGTGGTAGTGTCGATGACCGTATGGCGATTTTTGATAACCAGCCTTGGCTTTTAGATGATCTGACCAATAGTGGCGACGCATTAGAAAGCAACAACCAATATCGTATCATTAGTGCTTCTGATATTAATGATGATGGCGTAATTGCAGCAACGGCGATCAAGTGTGAAAACGGTTATGACACAACCGCTCACAACTCGTTATGCGGTTCTGGTTCTATCACAGAAAAAGTCGTATCGGTTAAGTTGATCCCGATCGCAGAAAGCACAGCCGAAGATATCAAAACACGAGCGGTAGAATCGGACACGATTTCACGCGAAGGTGGGTCATTAGGCGGTTCAATGTTGCTGATTTTAATGACAATGCTTGGGTTACGTCGTAACAAATAACCTATAGATGATTTAAAGCCCAGAGAGTTTAAGACACTTTCTGGGCTTTTTTATCGCTTGTTTTCCGTAACGGTTTGAGCAATTATTACTAAGGAGCAATAAAAACTCCATAAATCTTTAATGATAGAAAGTTGGGAAACCAACTTTGTACAGCGAGGACCGCACTATGAAGAGACAAAAGCGTGATCGTCTAGAACGAGCACAATCACAAGGTTATAAAGCTGGGTTGAATGGTCGCTCTATGGAAGCTTGTCCATATCAACAGATGGATGCTAAATCTTATTGGCTAGGCGGTTGGCGTGACGCTAGAGATGATAAACAGGCGGGGCTCTTCAAATAGGCGGGAGCAAAATTGAAGTAAAAAAGACCTCGAAATGAGGTCTTTTTGCTATCTTGGGTATGTGATTTTATATCAATACGTTCTAGAAGCTTGTGGTGTCGGTAAATAAGCCTACTTTGAGATCTTTAGCGACATAAATTTCTTTACCATCGACAAGTACACGTCCATCGGCAATACCCATGACCAGCTTGCGATTAACAACACGCTTTAGGTGTAGCTCATAGGTGACTTTTTTAGCGGTTGGTAGAACTTGACCAGTAAACTTCAATTCACCTACACCGAGTGCTCGGCCTTTTCCTTCACCACCGATCCAACCTAAGTAAAATCCAACTAACTGCCACATCGCATCCAAGCCAAGACAGCCCGGCATCACAGGATCACCGATAAAGTGACAATCAAAAAACCACAAGTCAGGCGTAATATCCAGTTCTGCTATGACTAGACCTTTGCCAAAGTCACCCTCGGTTTGTGACATTTTAGTCACGCGGTCCATCATCAGCATATTGGGTGCTGGTAGTTGAGGGTAGCCTGGTCCAAATAGCTCTCCACGACTTGACGCTAAAAGGTCTTCGCGGCTGTATGATTCACGTCTGTTTTGCATTATTAAGTTACTCCATTTTTACTACGAGCATCTTAGTGAACAGGTGTACGCTAGACAACTCCGACCACAAAGATAACCTGCTATTATTCAGCTATTTTTACAATACTTCGATCTAAGTTGTGCTTTGTTACAACTAACAACCACCAACCCAATGGATTCTCTTGATTGGAACATTAGCCAATTCAACACAGGCGCATGATAAAACCATTGATGATAACCGATTGGTATGAATAATTAGTGACGTCAACTCACGAATCTCTAGATAATAGCGCTTTAATCTTATCGAACCATGATTCGGAATGATGATGTTTTTCAAATTGGTCGATACGCTCAGCGATCTTATTAATGACGCACGCGTCTTCTTCATTGTTAAATGGCTTGCCTAACAATAAGGGGGTGACTTCATCCACGTGAGAAACCGGCCAAATATGAAATTCACCCTTTTGAATACTTGTGACGACTTCGGTGCTTAACGCCAAGTGTTGAATGTTGGTTTTCGGTAAGATGACACCTTGTTTGCCCGATAAGCCTTGGTGTTTACATACGTTGTAGAAACCTTCAACTTTTTCGTTTAAACCACCTACAGCTTGGACTCGCCCAAACTGATCGACAGCACCCGTGACTGCAATCTGTTGGTCGATAGGGTATCCAGATAAGGCGCTCACTAATGAGCACAATTCAGCTAACGAGGCACTATCGCCATCCACTTCACAGTAAGATTGTTCAAATACGATAGAAGCAGAATAGGGTAATGGCGCATCGAGATTTAATTCTGCACTCACAAACGCTTGCATGATCATCATGCCTTTAGCATGGATATTGCCACCTAGCTCGACTTTGCGCTCAACATCAGAAACGTCGCCGTCACCAAAGTGAACCACGCAAGAGATACGGGCAGGTTCTCCATAACTGATGGGGTGACCAGGAATTTCAATGACAGTGAGACCATTAACTTGACCGACTTGCTTACCTTTGGTTTCAATCACTACCTGACCTTCCAAAATGTCCTCGATGGCACGTTGAGGCAGGTAACTTTCTCTTTGTTTCTTAGCGCAAATAGCCGTTTCAATATGCTCAGCGGTGATCGTTGCTTGAGTGCGGTATTGGGATGCTTCACCTAATAAAGCGGTCAGCCACTCGATAGAGAGAGGCAAATACTGCTTATCTTCGGTAAGTCTTGCACCAGCTTGAAGTAAGCGCAGATAAGCAGAACGGTCTAGTGTGATATCAGGAAAATGTTTAGTGGTGACACCGTTGATAAATCCAATGAACTGCTCAAGGTTGGAGGACGTCAGCTTAAAGTCCTGCTCAATTTCTGTGTATTGCATAAAACCGCTGCGGAAATCAGAATCGGCATAGTCTAACTCAGCCAGTTGGTCTCGCTCGCCGACAATAATCAATTTACAATCCGCACGATAGGTAGAAACCGCAGTACTCACTTGGTTTTTACTTAGCGGTCGAGCGGTCAATGCACCACCAAGCAACAAGGTTTTGACGTCGTTCCACACATTGAGTGAAGACAAAGCGGTTTGCGCGGCGGCGACGAGAACGCCTTGGTCGGCTTGATGAATTAATCCAGTCGCGTATTCCAAACCGTCATCAGTCTTTTGGTAGCGGTCAAATAACAACCCTGCATCGCTATCGACAGAAACTACGGTTTTTTTGCCCAGTCGGTTTACAATGTCAGCGATCATCTGGCGATATTCAAAATTATCCCCATCTTTAATTACCAATACTTTAGAGAGGCAATGCTCTGAACAGAAAAATTCTAACGTACTCAGTAGTCTAGGTTGTAGCTGTTCGAAGCTAAGGGGAGGAATATCGGCGGCTCTATCAAGAGTCGTATTGAACACTTCATATTGTGGGCAAACATCTTGCCAAGAGACTGGATTCATTGGGTCACTAACTTGTATAAATTTGGCAAGGAGTATACATGGAATTGCTGTGTAACGTTAGTGGTATCACTCGTGACACAAGAGACATAGCTCTCAATAACTTGCGTGATTAATTGAGGTTTTGGCTGTCTTGGGTTACGCTGTCACTCTAAATGGAGTAGGGATAAGAAATCGATGAAATACCAACAACTTGAAAACCTTGAATGTGGTTGGAAGTGGCAGTATTTAAATAAAAAGTGGCGTGAGGGTGAAAACATTACTCGCTATATCGATACGAGCGAAATTGATCATGCCGTGTCATTGTTGAAGTCGATCGAGTATGACACAACACATGTGGTTGATTGGATCGAACAACATATGGCACCTGAGTTGGATAATAAACTCAAGCAAGCGATACGAGCAAAGCGCAAGCGCCACTATAACTCAGAACAAACTCACACCAAGAAGAAGTCAATCGACTTAGATTTTCGAGTGTGGGAAAAGCTGTCTCATAGAGCCAATGAGCTAGGCTGTACTCTTTCTGAAGCGATCGAATACCTGCTTAGTGAAGCTTCCCGTAGCGAAAAAGCAACAAAAACGGTGAGTAGTTTGAAGGAAGATTTGAGTAAGTTGTTATCTTAATAGTCCAATGGAGAATAAGTCATGTTGTATGTGATTATTATTGCTTTAGCGATCATTATTTGGTTGGTGGCTGTCGATAGACCGAGACTGGTGGTCAAGTGTCATGATGGAAAAATCAACCAAATAAAAGGGCATATCCCGCCATCTTTTCATCATAACTTAAAAGATATCCTTGAGAGAGCGAAAGCCAGTGGTATGTTAAAAGTCTATCAAACCCGAAATGGCGCTAAATTGGTTTTCTCTAAACAGCTCGACAAGTCTACCCAGCAAAAAATCCGCAATGTATTTCCTCACCAAGGCTTTAAGCCAAAGGGCAATAAAAAATCGCGCTAATATTTGCCATACTCATATCAAATCTTTAAATAAAAACACCTGTCTATAATGAACTGACCCCCAATAGTTGGACCCCAATTATTGGGGGTGTTTTTATTTATACCTTACTCAATTCGATTAAAGACGATCATTACTGACGATAGCGAGGTCCCTAGAGACTGTTAGACGAGTTTTGAGCCCAAACTCGTCCGGAAGATTTCTATCGCTTATCCGCTGGATAACCTAAATACGCTGTTCAACTATCCTCAAGATACCCTAGAGCTTCACCTCTACACTAAAAATATGGTTGACTTACTGAATGGTACGTCGGGAAAAGCGAAAATATACGTGAGTTACTGCTGACAGATAAAATCGCAAAAATGAGCGATATCTGGTGATTGTGGTTCTTTCCAATAGGTGGGTAATGTCAATCCATCACTATAATCAGGCACTAAAGCACCTTAAGATCACGTCCCAGTGTCGATAATCTAAATTATTTTTAGGGGTAAGTGGTTGTTTTATTTATTCCCTACAAGAGTATAAGAAAATGACTACATTAGTTTTTAATTTGATTGATACTAATGCAAATAGGAAAAAATTATAATTTGCGATGTTGATGGAATGAAAATTATTTTTATCAATACTGCCATGCTCAGCGATTAGGAAGAATAGACTTGGTTGGATAAATAGTTCGGATGTAAGTAAGAGGTATTAATGGAAAATACGTTTAGTGCTCAATTATCAGCATGGTTAAAAAACATATCTTTGGATAGAAGACAGGTCATAGCATTGTTGCAACAAACATACTACGAGACGTTTTGTGGGCTTGATGAGATAACACTCAGTCGCTGGTCAACGAACAAAGTAGTTCCGCCAATTTATAAGCAGTTACTTATTGCAAAGGTATTGAATCAAGACTTAGCTGATTACATTATTAATGTTAATTTGAATGACATAAAGAATACGAAAAAGAACGCCAATTATTTGGATAGTTTCAAACAAAGTCTCGACGCTTCAATGAATGTACTGTCATATAATAACCAGGGCAAACAGGTCACCTTCGAGCTTGCCATACATGATCAAGTACAACACCGGAAAATTTTTGATGGCTTTTATTCCAATATTTCGGCTCTAAATCAATTTAGGAGAGAGCTTTCGAAAGGATTGTATATTCAACATCACGCTATTTTGCTCAAAAATCATCTTGGTGCAGTATTAGCGCATTGGTCTGCAATATTAGATATCAAGCACTTTCAACACTTTGAATCTTTTCCAACTCTAGATAAAGAAATGATAAAGAGAAGTTGTTTGGTTCAGTTAGGGTATTTTTCAAACACATCGCAATATTTTGACCTGATTGTATATGCTATGTGTTACTACCTACTTAAATTATCAAAAACAAAAGATTATGCGTATGTGTTTGTTATGAGTAAGCCGGTTGTTGAATTCTCATCAAACGTATTTGGAGGGGAGGTGGTACGTTATTATCGCCCTTCAAGAAGTGAGAATGAACTGGGAGTATACTTAATGAAGTTTGACTTAGTCAGATGCGCTGCAAATCCAATCATCTTTGCGAAAGTTCAAGAGCGATTAAATTGTATAATGAATTGTAGTGCATGTGGAAAGTGTAACGCTAATAGTATGATGTCCCTTTAATCGACCTTTCGTTAGCGGTGCTCAAGTATCAAGCGAATCGTCATTCAGTAATCAGTAATCATCAGAGTTTGTATTAGCCACACATGAGTTACAAAACGTAAACTCTCTCTAGGTCACTAGAATGACGAAAGCGATCGAATTTTTTACCAAGTTCTCTGGTGTGTTTGCAGATATATTCGATGACTCGTTGCACTAAATTCATTCAATCGATCAAAGGGAAAATGATGGAAATTTCTTTTACACGGTTTCTTAACACTAAAACGGAGATGAGATGATGGATACGCAACGTAATGAGTTGATGGAGGTGATCGAGCAAGCATTTATCGACTACCACACAATGACAACTGACGATATCACTACAAAAAGAGAAAAAAAGCAGTTTATTGATGGATTGATGACAGCAGCAAGGGTGATTGGGGTTCACTATGAAGAACTAGACGCATTGACTAAAGCAGTTCCTATTATGTTACAGCGGCAGCCGATAGATATGACAACTCCCGCTTATATTCGACAGTTAGCTAGGCAAATCGCTATACGACAAAACGAGAATCAATAGTTGCCATTCAAGTTGCGTGGTGACATAGATTCGTGTCAAAAACAAAATCAACGCCAGATAAAGAACAACATTCATCGTCATTAAAGTCAGAATAACGAGAGCGATTCGTTGTCGTAAGACTCACTACCATAGTGCGCATTATGTATATTATGTTAAATATAAGGCGTATTAGCTTGAATCTACCCGCCTTTACGTGCCCAATCATCCATAATCCATCCACTTTCGCTGACCAATTAAACATAAATGCTATTTACCATAAAATACCTAATAATCAGTTAATTAATCTTTCGATTAATTAACTGATTATTAGCAGACTCAAATGCCACTATTGTTCGCTCATGTTATTGATCGGCTATGGTTATGCTGGCTTGCAGTTCACCGTTTGCATGAAACAAGATTGTTATTGGTAAACGTACGTTATTGATGACGCGGGATTGTGATTCTTCTGCTGCCGTGATGGAAGATTCTTCACTATTTGTTGTAACCGAATTTGTTGTAACCGACAGTGATTTGGGTGCGATCACTAACAGCGTTGAACTATCAGCTTGATAGCTCAACGCTACCTCTTGATTAGTCTTCTCAAGGCTAACAACACAAACCTCGTGGCTTGTACATGTGTGTGTTTTATCGTGATTATCAAACGTCATGGTCCTGTAGATAAATGCTGTCACTAATAGCACCATCATTGCCATTATTTGAATAAACCTCTGTTTTGTTAACTTTTGTGCTGCCATATTGCGATGTGGACTCCATGTAACAGGCTTCAAACTTTTGAAATAAATCGTCAAAACGCAAGCTGCGATAAGGTTATCGCCCTGTTCTTGAATTGTTAATTGAAGTATTATTGCTGCTTGAAAATGCTACTTTTTGTTAAAACTTGGGTGATGACTAACATTATGATTAAAAATTAGTCACCTGCCAGTGTTTGGGTAGCATTACGACATGTGTCGTGTCGGAAGTAAAGTCTAGTAAATTAGAAAATTGGAAGCATGTTCATGAGCCAAGAAAAACAGCTTGAACAAGTCTACAACTATACCGTCGTACGCCAATTCACTTTAGTGACCATTCTTTGGGGTATCGTTGGCATGGCTGTAGGTGTTTTGATTGCCGCTCAGTTAGTTTGGCCACAGCTCAACTTTGATACGCCGTGGTTGACGTATAGTCGTTTACGTCCTCTGCATACTAACGCGGTAATTTTTGCGTTTGGCACCAGTGCCTTGTTTGCAACGTCTTACTACGTTGTGCAACGTACTTGTCAAACACGTCTATTTGGTGGACCTTTGGTCGCCTTCACGTTCTGGGGTTGGCAAGCCATTATTTTGGCCGCCGCTATTACTCTTCCCTTGGGATACACTTCAGGGAAAGAGTACGCCGAGCTTGAATGGCCAATTGATATCGCCATCGCCTTGGTCTGGGTGTCATACGCCGTGGTATTCTTTGGCACTTTAGTAAAACGAAAAACCTCCCACATTTATGTGGCTAACTGGTTCTTTGGTGCCTTTATCATCACGGTCGCTGTTCTACATATTGTTAACAGCATGGCAATTCCGGTGTCTATGGGTAAATCCTATTCGGTTTATTCTGGCGCTGTCGATGCCATGGTGCAATGGTGGTATGGTCATAATGCGGTCGGCTTCCTTTTGACAGCGGGTTTCTTAGGTATGATGTATTACTTCGTTCCTAAGCAAGCGGAACGTCCAGTCTACTCATATCGCCTTTCAATTGTTCACTTTTGGGCATTGGTTTCCCTCTACATTTGGGCGGGTCCGCACCACTTACATTACACAGCTCTGCCTGACTGGACTCAGTCTCTTGGTATGGTAATGTCGCTGGTCCTGTTTGCGCCATCTTGGGGAGGAATGATCAATGGTATTATGACGTTATCAGGTGCATGGCATAAGCTTCGTTATGATCCAATCCTAAGATTCCTTATCGTTTCACTCTCGTTCTACGGCATGTCGACGTTTGAAGGACCGATGATGTCAATTAAGACCGTAAACGCCCTATCCCACTACACCGACTGGACTATTGGTCACGTACACTCGGGTGCATTAGGTTGGGTTGCAATGGTATCGATTGGCTCAGTGTATCACTTAGTACCACGTCTATTTGGTCAAGAGCGCATGTACTCGGTCGGTCTAATCAACACTCACTTCTGGTTGGCAACGATTGGTACCGTGCTTTATATCGTTGCGATGTGGATTTCCGGTGTTATGCAAGGACTGATGTGGCGAGCGGTTAACTCCGACGGTACGTTGACATATAGCTTCGTCGAGTCGGTGCAGGCGTCTTATCCTTACTACACAGTACGTTTTATTGGTGGTTTTATCTTCTTATCGGGCATGTTCTTGATGGCGTACAACACCTATAAAACAATCACTGCAGCAAAGGGTAGCCTTAGAGCTATCCCTCAACCGGCTTAAGGAGATTGACTATGAGCTCAAACTCAAAAAATCGCCATGAAGTGGTTGAACGTAATGTTGGCTTATTGGCAATTCTGATTGTCTTTGCAATCAGCTTAGGTGCATTGGTAGAGATAACCCCGCTTATCTTCCAAAAGCAAACGACTGAACCCGTTCAAAATTTACGCGTTTACAGTGCGTTGGAAATGGAAGGTCGCGATGTGTATATCCGTGAAGGCTGTAACGTTTGCCATAGCCAGATGATTCGCCCTTTCCGTTCTGAAACCGAACGATATGGTCACTATTCTGTAGCCGGTGAAAGTGTTTGGGAGCACCCATTCCTTTGGGGTTCAAAACGTACCGGTCCAGACCTCGCTCGTGTTGGTGGTCGTTATTCTGATGAATGGCATCGTGTTCACTTAATCAACCCTCGCCAATTGGTTCCTGAGTCTAATATGCCGGGTTTCCCTTGGTTGGAGGAAAATGGTTTAGATGGCAAATTGACACAGAAAAAATTGGAAGTGTTTAAGAATCAATTTGGTGTGCCATACACGGATGAGCAGATCGCTTCCGCTTCACAAGAGGTACAAGGTAAGACAGAGATGGATGCCATCATTGCTTATCTTCAATCTCTTGGTCATGCGATGAAATAAGGAGGGCGTATGGATATAGGTACAATACACAGCATCTGGACCATAGTGCTATTCGTTAGTTTTATCGGTGTCGTTTGGTGGGCTTATGGCAAGCGACGTAAAGCCCGCTTTGAAGAAGCAGCCAATCTAGTGTTCGCGGATGAACCTGAATCACCTAAAAACGAGAAAGGAGTAACCAAGTAATGACTACATTCTGGAGTTTATGGATTATTGTCATCACTGTAGGTACCTTGCTTGGTTGTGCAGCCGTACTGGTATGGTGTCTACGCGATAAAATGGGTGTTGAAGAAGGTGAAGATATGGGACACGAATACGATGGTATTCGTGAACTCAACAACCCGCTACCTAAATGGTGGAGCTATTTATTTGTCAGTACGTTTATTTTTGCGGCTATCTATCTTGCTCTGTACCCTGGTTTGGGCAACTACAAAGGTTTGCTTGGTTGGCAAAGTTCTGATCAAACCGTTACGTCCATTGAGGAGTCAAGAGCGTCAATAGCTCAGGCTCAGCAAGACAAGCGTTTGATACAGTATGCCAAAGAACTTGATGATGCAGAGCAATACTTTGGTGAGGCGTTCAAGCGTTTAGCTACCACTGACGATGGCTCTTCCCTACGTCCTGTCAAAGAGATTGCAGGCGATGAAGAGGCGTTAAAAGTAGGTCAACGTTTATTCTTACAGAACTGCTCTCAATGTCACGGCTCCGATGCTCGTGGTCAGAAAGGCTTCCCTAACCTAACCGATCAGGCATGGTTGTATGGTGGTGAACCAGAGGCAATCGTGACCAGCATTATGCAAGGTCGTGTTGGTCAAATGGCGGCTTGGAAAGAGGTGTTAGGTGACGATGGTGTTGACGAAGTGGTTAGCTATGTCCTCAGCCTATCGGGTCGTAAGGTGAATGTTCGTGAAGCCGCTGCGGGTAAAAAACGATTTGTTGTCTGTGCTGCGTGTCACGGCACCGATGGTAAAGGTAACCCAGCGTTAGGTGCACCGGATCTTACTGATAATATCTGGTTGTACGGTGACTCTCGTGCAGATGTCACTGAGACAGTAATGAATGGTCGTCAAGGTGTTATGCCAGCATGGAAAGACATCCTTGGCGAAGAAAAAGTTCAGCTACTAGCGGCTTACGTTTGGAGCCTCAGCAATTCCGAAAACAATAAGTAACATTTCACTAACAGCCCCTTGTCAGGGGCTGTCTTTTCTAGATAAATTGTCAGTAACCTTCTAATTATAGAGATCTTTTTTATGGTAACGCCTTGGTATAAACAGTTCTGGCCGTGGTTTCTTATTGCCCTTCCGATGTCTGTTGTGGTCGCAACCTTATACACCGTTGTATTGTTTAGCAAAAACTCCGTCGACCTTGTCGCTGAGGATTACTATAAAAAAGGTAAAGGTATTAACATTGACCTTACAAAGATCGATGCAGCAAAGGTGTTGGGGTTAAACGCCTCTGTCGCCTCTCAGGATAGCGATGTCGTCATCCAAGTCGATAAAGGACAACTGGATTATTTCCCCGCACTTACCGTGACGTTTACCCATCGAACGCTTCCTGATCGTGATTTTTCGCAGTTGTTGAGTGCCGACGCATCAGGCGTGTATCGCCTTTCTCTACCTGATGCTATTCAAGGACCTTGGTTTGTTGAATTGCAACCGCATGATCAATCGTGGATGATTCAAGGTCGTGTTACCTTTCCTTCTGAGGCTTTCGTAGCGCTACTAGATTAAAACGATGTGTTTAGAGAACGATGTGTTTAGAAAATTATGTGTAAAGAGTGTTATCACTGCGGTGAAGTTGTACCAGTCAACACTGATTTCAAGGTAGAAATTCTTGGAGAGCATAGGGTTATGTGCTGTCCCGGGTGCGCAAGTGTCGCCACCGCCATCATGGACAGTGGTTTGGAATCTTATTATCGCTACAGAACGTCTCCGGCCGAGAAAGCAGACCTAGTGCCTGAACAACTTAAGGCATTAATTCACTATGATAATGAAGAAGTCCAAAACGAATTCGTTACAAAAGAGGCAGATATTGCCGAGGTGACATTGTCACTTGACGGGATCTCTTGTGCGGCATGTGCTTGGTTGATTGAGAAACGATTAAGCTCTGAGAACGGCGTAATTCAAATTAGGGTCAACACCACTACTCAGCGAGCGTTGTTGCGCTGGAACAGTACCCAAACTCAATTGAGTACTTTGCTCGGTGTCATCCATGCTCTGGGCTACAAAGCCGCGCCCTTTGAGGCGGACAAACAAGAGGCGAGTTACCACCAAACGATGAAGCAATATCTTTATCGCTTAGGTGTTGCTGGCTTAGCGACCATGCAAGTGATGATGCTGGCCGTCGCTTTATATCTTGAAGTCTTTGGTAGCTTAGAACCTGAGTTCAAATACTACTTCCGATGGGTAAGCTTGATCTTCGCAACCCCAGTATTACTCTATTCTGCCCTCCCTTTCTATCTGAATGCTTGGCGAAGTCTTAAAGCGAAAACCTTAGGTATGGATGTACCGGTTTCTATCGCGCTTATTTTTGCCTATGTCGCCAGTTTAGTGGCGACTGTGACGGAAGATGGAGAGGTGTTTTTTGAATCCATTTCCATGTTTACGTTTTTCTTGTTAATCGGGCGCTACCTAGAGATGCGGGCAAGAAGAAAAGCGGCTGCGGCTAGTGGAAACTTGTTAAAGCTGATCCCAGCAATGGCGACGACCATCAGCGGAGAGCAAGTGGCGGTCAAGTCGTTAAAGATTGGTGATAAGTTGCGAGTGTTGCCGGGAGAACATATCCCTTCCGATGGCGTGATTTTGTCGATGCGTGTTTATATTGATGAATCCATGCTGACTGGCGAATCGCTTCCCGTTGCAAAAGTTACTGGAGAGATGGCCTTTGCGGGTTCCATCAACGGTGAAGAAGCCTTCGATCTTGAGGTCGCGCGCACAAAAGCCGACTCAATGCTGTCGAGTATTGTACGACTGCAAGATGAAGCGCAATCCAGTAAACCCAAAATCGCCGAAATTGCTGATATTGTTGCGCGTTATTTCGTCGCCGCTATCTTAATTATCGCATTCGTGACTTGGTTGTATTGGCATCAGACGGGTTCAAAAGATGCTTTTTGGATCATGCTTTCTGTGTTGGTGGCGACTTGTCCTTGCGCGCTGTCCCTTGCAACGCCGACAGCCATTACTTGTGCCAGTTCTCGAATGGGCGGCATGGGGATCCTCTCCCGCCGAGGGCATGTGTTTGAGACCTTGTGCAAAGTCAATCATTTGGTTATCGACAAAACAGGGACATTGACGGAAGGGAAAATTGAAATTGATAAGGTATACTCTGTATCTGAGTTTTCTGAACAAACACTGCTGGCGTTGGCCGCCGCGTTAGAATCTCACGCCAACCACCCCATTGCGAAAGCATTTAAACCTTACCAAGACGAACAAGTAGAAGTCACAGAGGTAACAAACCTTATTGGGCAAGGGTTATCGGGTAACTATCAAAATAAGACATTAGCTATCGGTAATGGTGAATTTGTGTTGGGGAAAACGACTCATGACATTAATACGGTTTATCTATCACTGGATGGAGAGCTCATTGGTTCATTTTGTTATCATGATCCAATACGCTCGCAAGCCAAGTCGTTTATTGAAAAAGTACGTCACGCAGGCATCACCACGACACTACTGACTGGTGACACTGTCACTAATGCTAGGTTAGTTTCCGAGTTTATCCACATTGACAAAGTCGTCGCCTCTGCCTCGCCCGAAGACAAGTTGGCATATTTGCAGCAGTTACCATCATCCGATGTCACTATGATGGTTGGAGATGGAATCAATGATGCGCCAACCTTGGCTGGCGCTCACCTTTCGGTGGCGATGGGCGGCGGTACTGACGTTGCCAAAGCGTCGGCTGATTTGGTGCTGTTAGGTGACCAACTCGATAAATTGATACAAGCGCGACAATTAGCATTGCAAACGCGTACCATCATAAGAGAAAATCTCGCATGGTCTCTGGGCTATAACTTATTGATTCTACCGCTTGCAGTGTGTGGTCTTGTTGCCCCTTATATTGCTGTAGTCGGTATGTCTGCCAGTTCGATTATCGTTGTGTCTAATTCACTGCGACTCCTCAAGGACAAGTAAGCGTTATGGAAAGTATTTATATCCTTATCCCGATTGCCATTGTTTTGGTTTGTGTCGCTGTGGGAATCTTTTTATGGGCAGTAAAAAGTGAGCAGTTTGAAGATTTAGAACGCCAAGGTCACAACGTGCTTTTTGATGACGAAACGCCTGTGGATACACCTGTTTCACACAAAACCTCTTCACACAAAACGTCAGTCTTAAACCAAAAGGATCAATCTGGTGACGCTTGACTTAGTCGGTGCTTTTACTATCGGTTTATTGGGTGCGGGTCATTGTATCGGTATGTGCGGTGGTATTGCGTCGCTACTCACCCTCAATCGTGCCCGAAGTTGGTTTATTGTCATCAACTACAATGTGGGTCGATTGCTAAGCTATGCCCTATTCGGTGCGGTGATTGGCGGTGCGGTAACGACGATTGCGCATCTTGCCGATTTCAACCAGTTATTGGCTGTTTTACGTCTGTTCTCAGCCTTGGTTATGGTGGCGTTAGCCGCTTATATTGGTCGTTGGTGGAATGCGTTGATCTATGTGGAGAAAGCGGGACAAGGTGTCTGGAAACGCATATCTCCAATAGCTAAGCGCCTATTGCCTATACAACACCCTATCCACGCAATTCCGTTTGGTTTTATCTGGGGTTGGCTGCCGTGTGGGTTAGTCTACTCTGCCTTAACTTGGTCGGCTGTATCAGGCAGTGCAACCAATGGAGCGCTATTGATGCTGGCTTTTGGGCTAGGCACTTTGCCTGCGATGCTGTTAGTTGGCAATGCGGCAACAAAATTAAAGGCTCTGCAAACTTCCCCTACCTTCCGTAACATTGCTGCTTTTTCTATCCTAATTTATGCACTCTATCTAGCTGGGATCAGTATCAAAATACTCGTGTGAATTTACACTTAGTTGTTTTCGCAGTGCTTTTTTCTCTACCTTTTACCACTAATGAGTGATAAAATATTGATGTACATCAAATAGTGAAGGTAGTTATGATTTCTGAAAAGCCTGCAGCAAAACGTATCCAGTCAGGTGGCTGTGCCATTCATTGTCAAGATTGTAGTATTAGTCAACTCTGTATTCCTTTTACATTGAATGAGTCTGAACTTGATCAACTTGACCAAATCATTGAACGTAAAAAGCCGATTCAAAAGGGTCAAGAGCTGTTTAAAGCAGGCGATGAACTTAAATCTCTGTATGCGATTCGTTCTGGCACCATCAAGAGCTATACCATAACTGAGCAGGGTGACGAACAGATTACAGCTTTTCACTTAGCTGGTGATTTGGTGGGTTTTGATGCCATCACAAATGATGAACACCCTAGCTTCGCACAAGCATTAGAAACCTCGATGGTTTGTGAAATCCCTTACGAGATCCTTGATGACCTCTCAGGAAAGATGCCAAAGCTACGCCAACAGATCATGCGTTTGATGTCTAATGAAATCAAAGGCGACCAAGAGATGATTCTACTGTTGTCGAAAAAGAATGCGGAAGAGCGCTTAGCTGCCTTCTTGTATAATCTTTCTTCTCGATTCTCTCAGCGTGGTTTTAGCCCGAGAGAATTCCGACTCACGATGACGCGTGGCGATATCGGCAACTACTTAGGTCTGACGGTAGAGACCATCAGCCGCTTGCTTGGTCGCTTCCAAAAGTCTGAAATTCTAAGCGTTAAGGGTAAATACATTACTATCCTTGACCACGATGCTTTAGCCGAAATGGCAGGCGCTTCTTCAGACTAATCTCCATTAGTTATTGATTGATGTGGCGTTTATAACGCGCCACATCAAAGTTATTTCACCTTCCCCTACACTTTTCCTAAACAGATTCAGAGATTTGCGCTAAAGTTATCAGTAGTTACAGTTCCATTTTGGAAAAGGAGTATCTATGAGCATCTATAGTAAAATACTCGTGGTTGCCAATCTAAATAGCGACGAACAACCCGCACTCGCTCGAGCCGTGCAACTCGCCAAGCAGAGCCAGTCTCGAAGCCAAATCTGTCTATTTCTCTCCATATATGACTTTTCCTACGATATGACATCCATGCTGTCTCACGAAGAGCGAGATGCGATGCGTCGAGGTGTCATACAGCAGCGTGAAGAATGGATGAGAGAAATCGCAGCGCCCCACCTTGATGACAGCTTCGATTTTAGTGTTCAAGTGGTGTGGCACAACCGTCCTTATATCGCCATTGTTGAGGAAGTGTTTGCAGGTAAACACGACATCATCATTAAAGCGACGCGTAAACACGACATTCTAGAGTCAGTAATTTTTACTCCGACAGATTGGCATTTATTAAGAAAATGTCCGGTTCCTGTGCTGTTGGTGAAAAATGCTCATTGGCCAGAAGATGCGAATATTATCGCGTCGGTTCATGTAGGCTCGGAAAGTCAAACTCACATTGATCTTAACGATGGTATTGTTACCCAGTTGGATAGTCTTACTCAACGCCTTGGCGCCAAAGGATACTTGGTTAATGCCTATCCCGTCACTCCCGCCAATATCACCATTGAGTTACCCGAGTTTGATCCGGCAACTTATACCGATGCGGTACGTGGGCATCATCTCACCGCCATGAAAGCACTGCGCCAAAAACATGGTTATGCAGAAGAGCAAACCATTGTCGAGCAAGGACTGCCGGAAGATATCATTCCGCAGGTTTCCAGCGAGTTAAATGCGGCGATGGTCATCTTGGGCACGACCGGACGTACTGGTTTGTCCGCGGTATTTATTGGTAATACCGCCGAACATGTTATCGATAAGATTAACTGTGATGTTATGGCATTGAAACCTAACGGTTACATCAGTCCCTTCGATCCCGAACATTCATAACGGCTAACTGTTCCCCCTTCTCCGTAAGGGGGAATTTACCCTTCTTGATACACATTTCTCTGGCATCTTAGGCTGTAATCCGTATCATACGCAGTTCATTTTTTTTCAATCAACACCATAGAATATTATGACTGAGCAGGCTCAAGAGCGTACTAAAGCGCAACAGTACAACTATAACAAGTTACAAAAACGTATTCGCCGTAATACGGGTCAAGCGATTGCTGATTTCAATATGATTGAAGACGGCGACCGTATTATGGTGTGCCTATCTGGCGGTAAAGATAGTTTTACTATGCTGGATATCTTGATGAGCCTGAAAAAAAGTGCTCCAGTTAATTTTGAATTGATTGCCGTTAACCTTGATCAAAAGCAGCCGGGTTTCCCAGGGCATATTTTGCCAGACTATCTAGAGAGTTTGGGTGTTGAGTATAAGATTGTCGAAGAGGACACCTACTCGATCGTTCAAGATAAAATCCCTGAAGGTAAAACGACGTGTTCACTTTGCTCTCGTTTACGTCGCGGTATCTTGTACCGCACCGCCAAAGAGCTGGGAGCAACGAAAATTGCACTTGGACACCATCGTGATGACATCATTGAGACCTTGTTCTTAAACATGTTCCATGGCGGTAAAATGAAAGGTATGCCACCAAAGTTGGTTTCTGATAATGGGGAACATGTGGTGATTCGTCCGCTTGCTTACTGTCGAGAAAAAGACATCATCAAGTATGCTGACATGAAAGAGTACCCAATTATTCCTTGTAATCTTTGTGGCTCACAACCTAACTTACAGCGTCAAGCGATCAAACAAATGCTTAACGGTTGGGACAAGCAGTTCCCTGGTCGTATCGAGTCACTATTTCGTTCAATGCAAAACGTGGTGCCTAGCCATTTAGCTGACTTTGAACTGTTTGACTTTAAATCTATCGATCGTGACTCCGGCGTTATCAACGGTGGCGACATCGGTTTTGATAAAGAAGAATTTGCGCCACAGCAACAAGAAGCTGTCGCTGAGTTCGACCCAAGTTTAATGTTGGATGTCACTAACGTTGATTAGCCAGTAATACCTTGCTGTTAATAAAAAACGCCAATGATGTGTGAAGTCATTGGCGTTTTTTATTGGATTTTTCCTAGGTGTAACTTGCTTATCAGTTATTTGCTATTTAGCAATATACGGCATGACTCTCAGGGTTTTATTCGGCAGTTGGAATGAATTCCCTACCCCAATATCTTCAAGCTGAATCACCGCTTTCCCTGCTTCTATCGCGATTCGACGCCCATCAGATAGTTGAATATCACCCTGTTGGTCTGGTGCAAACTCTAACGTTAAACCCGTTATCTCAGGTGTAAACCAACCGGAAAACAACCCGCCAAGATCGGCAAGCATGGCTTCCATTTGTGGTAATAATTGAGCAACGTCCTCATAGCTAACGCTGCCTTCTAATGGCTGTTTACTCATGACGACCATAGAAAAATCGCATTGCTGTTGCTCCGGAGTATGAATAAATACCAGAGGGTTAGCTTGGCGCAAGTTGTTATCGATTGGAACCAGCAGTTCATTGGCATAACCGCTCGATAACTCTTCATAATGTTGCTCTTTTTCCATCCACGCTTTGGTAATAACACAGGGCTTTTGAGTGCGAGCATCAACAAAGAATAGACCCACCTTAACGGCATCATGCCCTGGTTTGTTGTTGTTCTTCAATTGAGTAAAAAGCTTAGAGTAAGTAAATCGATACTCCTCGGCTTGCAGAGGCATACTGATGCTGCTGACAGCGAGACAAGCTAACAGTGCAGGTGCAACGAACTTCATGGGCATCCTTGTTATATTCGGTTGAGGGTTAAAAAAGGTGAAGCTATTCACTCCACCTTAGTGCGCCTTATTGTTATGGACGGTTAATTGTTATGAACGGTTAATTGCTATCACAGGTTAACTGCTATCAAAGGTTATCTGGCGATCAACAATGATATCGCTATCAATGATTAAGCGTCGAACGAGTCAGACTGGTTATCACTGGATTTGGTTTGACTCTTAGCGGTTTGCGGTATGTCGTGGTTGCTCTCTGCTGAAGCGACAACAGTGAGTCGGACCCCAAACATTTCGCGATACAAAATTCCTTTTACATGGAAGAAAAATGGTAAAAATAGAATCAAGCCCAAACCATAGAATGCGGTAGCAAACAGGAACATCACCACAAGAACAAAATAGATTAATGATAAAACCAGAATCTTTTTGTTTACCGCTCGTAGCGAGGTCAACAGGGATTGCATCGGCGTCATACGTTTTTCACAAATCAGAAGCAGCGATTGGCTAAAAGCTAGAGATAAGTACATGGAGACAAACGGCAACAACATACTCATAACGCCTTGTAGCAATAGGCTGATTAAGGTCGCAATGATCACTGGAACAGTAAATTGAAGCCCTTTAGCAATATGAGAGGTTTTGGTTGTTAGACCGACAATATGGCTCATTGCCATAAGACTTAACCCAGCATAAAGCGGTGCGCTGATAACCTCATAACTAAAGTTAGCGATAAAAATCGACTGGAAAATGTTTTCTGTTAGTAAATTGGGGTCTTGGAAAGCATCCAAAATAACCGAAAGATCACCAAGTTGAAGCTTAAGGGCGATATAGAAAATCCCTGCTTGCGCTACGATCAAAAACAGCACTGAAGGAGAAAACGACATAAAGTGCTTTAAGGTTGCACGCCACGCCTCTTTGAAAACATTGCCGATCTTTAGCTCATATTGACCTGACAGTGCTCGTTCGACACTGCCCCCAACAATAAGCTCTTTCTCTAAATCTTTACTCATAACTATTCCATTCGAATCCGAAAAGGTGTTTTTTCTAATCGTTAAATTGCTTGTCATTATAGCTTTATCCACCGTCAGAGATCATGGCAATTCACTTGATTTATTGCCTTTTTGACCAATAATTAACCACTTAACGTAGTAAAAACGTAATCCTGACTTGCTACAAAGTAACGATGACTTGATGACATCGAGTGAATGGCAAAAAAAATTCAGAAATTAGGTAAGAAAATGCTTTGAATTCACCGAATTGGTGATTATGATGCGCGCCACTAAATGTGTATAACAATCGGCCAACAATCTTCCGGCCAGGGTGGAGAAAAACAGACATTGAACGCACTAAAATCAGTAGGTAAACCAGTTATTCAACTCACTGGGATTAAAAAGAGTTTCGATGGTAAGGAAATAATCAGTAATCTTGATTTAAACGTCAACCACGGTGAATTCCTTACGATATTGGGTCCTTCGGGCTGCGGTAAAACCACCGTGTTGCGAATGATCGCCGGCTTTGAAACCGTGGATAGCGGTAACATACTTTTAGCCGAGCAAGATGTCACCGATACCCCTGCTGAACAGCGTCATGTCAACACTGTTTTCCAAAGTTATGCACTGTTCCCACACATGACAGTTTTTGAAAACGTTGCCTTTGGTTTGCGTATGCAAAAAGTGCCTGCTGCGGATATTGAGCCAAGAGTATTAGAAGCCCTGAAAATGGTTCGTCTGGAAGCCATGGCGCAACGTAAACCGCATCAGCTTTCTGGTGGACAACAACAGCGCATTGCGATTGCTCGTGCGGTTGTGAATAAGCCAAAAGTATTGCTGCTGGATGAGTCGCTGTCCGCGTTGGATTACAAATTGCGTAAACAGATGCAAATTGAGCTCAAGCAACTACAACGCCAATTGGGTATTACCTTTATTTTTGTTACGCACGACCAAGAAGAAGCGCTGTCCATGTCAGACCGCATCATTGTTATGCGTGATGGCGTGATTGAACAAGATGGCTCCCCTCGTGAGATTTACGAAGAGCCGAAAAACCTTTTTGTGGCCCGCTTTATTGGCGAGATCAACGTATTCAACGCGATTGCTCAAGAGCGTATCGACGAAAAAACCATACGTGCCGAGCTTGAAGGTCAAATCAGCACCGTGTATCACGACAAACCGGTGACTCAAGGTGACAAGTTGCAAGTCTTGTTGCGTCCAGAAGATTTGCGTATTGAAGAGATCAAAGAGTCTGAAAACCGCGGCATCGTTGGTCATGTTGTCGAGCGTACCTATAAAGGGATGACGCTTGATTCTGTGGTGGAGCTCGAATCGGGTCAACGCGTTATGGTAAGCGAATTCTTCAACGAAGATGATCCTGACGTGGACCACTCTCTAGGTCAAAAAGTGGCCGTGACTTGGGTAGAAAGCTGGGAAGTGGTGTTGAGTGATGACCAAGAAGATTAATCTGCAAAACGCGATTATTACACTGATCGTTAGCTGGTTGGTACTGTTTGTTCTCATCCCGAATGTGATGATCATCGGCACCAGTTTTCTGACTCGTGATGAAGCCAACCTTATTGAATTAACGTTTACGCTGGATAACTACGCTCGCCTGCTTGATCCACTGTATGCAAAAGTGCTGTTCCACTCGTTTTATATGGCGATTGTTGCAACCTTGTGCTGTTTGGTCATCGGTTACCCGTTTGCCTACATAGTGGCGAAAATGCCGGAAAAATGGCGTCCGTTTATGCTGTTTTTAGTGATTGTGCCATTTTGGACCAACTCGCTAATTCGTACCTATGGCTTAAAAATCGTTTTGGGTACGCAAGGTATTTTAAACAAGAGCCTGATGTATTTAGACATTATTGATAAGCCAATGCGAATCATGTACACCGAAACCGCGGTCATGATTGGTTTAGTGTATATCCTGTTGCCATTTATGATTCTGCCGCTCTACTCGGCGATCGAGAAACTCGACAACACGTATATTGAAGCGGCTAAAGACTTGGGTGCCAACAAGTTTCAAACGCTTACTAAGGTGATTTTGCCTCTGACCATGCCAGGTATTATTGGTGGCTGTTTGCTGGTGTTACTCCCAGCTCTGGGGATGTTCTATATCTCTGACCTATTAGGCGGCGCAAAGAACCTACTGATTGGTAACGTTATCAAGAGTCAAATTCTCAATGCGAGAGATTGGCCGTTTGGTGCCGCGACCAGTATTGCACTGACTGCTGCTATGGCAGTAATGCTCTATGCCTATTATAGAGCGGGCAAGTTGCTTAATCGTAAAGTGGAGTTGGACTAATGGGACGCACCCTTAAATTCAGTTTTATGGCTTTGGTCTATGCATTTTTGTATCTACCTATTGTCGTGCTTATCGCCAACTCCTTTAATGCCAACAAATTTGGTATGAAATGGGGTGGTTTTACCACTAAATGGTATGACGCTTTAGTCAACAACGACAGCTTAATTCAAGCAGCTTGGCACTCGATTAACGTTGCGGTATTTTCTGCAACCGTTGCCACTTTGATTGGTAGTTTGACGGCGGTTGCCCTGTTCCGTTACCAGTTCAAAGGTAAACGTGCAGTGAGTGGTATGTTGTTTGTGGTGATGATGTCACCGGATATCGTCATGGCGATTTCATTGCTGGCGATTTTCTTGGTGCTAGGGGCACAACTGGGCTTTTTAACCCTGTTGATTGCCCATATCACCTTCTGTTTACCTTTTGTTGTTGTTACCGTCTACAGTCGCTTAAAAGGCTTTGACGTTAAGATGCTTGAGGCCGCAAAAGACTTAGGGGCAAGTGAGTGGACAATCTTAAAACAGATTATTCTGCCGCTGGCAAAACCCGCAGTTGCAGCAGGTTGGTTACTTTCATTCACCCTATCGTTAGATGATGTGATTGTGAGTTCGTTTGTTACCGGACCAACTTATGAGATTTTACCTCTGAAAATCTACTCTATGGTTAAGGTGGGGATCTCTCCTGAAGTCAATGCATTAGCTACGGTGATGCTGATTGTCTCTCTTGTATTGGTCGTGTTATCACAGCTGCTCGCTCGTGAAAAAATCAAATAATCGAGATCCACGATCTCGCTTTTAAACTAAGATCCTTAAAGCAAGGTCGCTTACCTTGCTTTTATTCACTAATGCCGAAAGGCGACGTTTGTTTTGGAGCTTACGTAAATGAAAAAATGGGCAACTTTGCTTGCAAGCGGTGCATGCGCACTTTCTCTTCTCTCTGGTGCAGCGAAAGCCGAAGAGAACAAAGAACTCGTATTTATGAACTGGGGACCGTATATCAACAGTAGTCTTCTTGAACAGTTCACTAAAGAAACGGGAATTAAGGTTATTTACTCAACGTATGAGTCTAATGAAACCCTTTATGCAAAGCTGAAGACGCACAACCAAGGATACGATCTCGTCGTTCCTTCAACCTATTTCGTGGCTAAAATGCGCGATGAAGGTATGCTACAAAAGATTGATAAGAGCAAACTGACTCACTTTGACAAGCTTGATAGCAACTACCTAGATAAGCCTTTTGACCCAAATAACGACTACTCTATCCCTCACGTTGTTGCCATTACGGGTCTTGCGGTTAACACCGACATGTATGACGCAGACCAATTTACAAGCTGGGCGGATCTTTGGAACCCTGAGCTAGCGGGTCAACTGATGCTGATGGATGACACACGTGAAGTTTTCCATATCGCGCTGCGTAAGCTTGGCTATTCAGGTAATACCACTGACGAAAAACAGATTGATGAAGCGTATGCGGAGCTGCAAAAGCTGATGCCAAACGTACTGCTGTTCAACTCAGATAACCCAGGTGCGCCTTATATGTCAGGTGAAGTGGGTCTTGGTATGCTGTGGAATGGCTCTGCTGCTGCTGCGCAAAAAGAAGGCGTGCCAATAAAATTGGTGTTCCCAAAAGAAGGTGGTATTGGCTGGGTTGATAACTTTGCGATCAGTTCTGGTGCTAAAAACGTAGAAGCGGCACATAAGATGATTGATTTCTTATTGCGTCCAGAGATCGCCGAGCAGATCTCCAATGACACCGGCTACCTGACGGCAGTGAAAGAGTCTAACGAGAAGTTTAAAGACATCCCTGCTCTATTCCCGTCGCAAGAAGACCTTGATCGAGTGGAATGGCAAGATGCGGTTGGCGATAAAACGGCTATCTACGAAAACTACTTTATTAAGTTGAAAGCGGGTCAGTAATTACCGCTTCGCAAAAATTAAACGCTATCAAGGTGACCGTTGGGTCACCTTTTTTTTGCTTCTAGTTTATGTACGCCAAATTTTGTAAGCGACTCAAGGCATAGAGAATTATTTTGCCGGTTGCTATAATGCGTCCCATTGCTTTTAGAAGTGACTACACCATAACGCTCTCTGAGTCTTTAAAGAGAAGCGGCTTATCGCAATGTTCGATAAGATGATCTTTATTACAACCAAGGACAGCTAATGAAAAATAGAATCGCAGCGTCTGCAATGATTGCAGCATCACTCTTTACCACCACGACTCTAGCGGCGGATAAAGAACTCTATTTTTACAACTGGTCGGAATATATTCCAAACGAAGTGCTTGAAGACTTCACCAAAGAAACCGGTATTAAAGTTTTCTATTCCACCTATGAATCTAACGAAAGCATGTATGCCAAACTGAAAACTCAGGGTTCTGGCTACGATCTTGTGGTTCCATCGACCTATTTCGTATCTAAAATGCGCAAAGAAGGCATGATTCAGCCTCTTGATAAGAGCAAGCTGTCGCATTTTAAAGATCTCGACCCGAATTACCTCGATAAGTCGTTTGACCCAGACAACACCTATTCAATCCCTTATATCTGGGGTGCAACGGGTATTGGTATCAATGTCGATATGCTTGATAAGTCGACGGTTAAAAACTGGGCTGATTTATGGGACCCGAAATGGGAAGGTCAGTTAATGATGATGGATGATTCTCGTGAAGTGTTCCATATCGCGTTAACCAAGTTAGGTTATTCCCCTAACACAACCGATCCAAAACAGATCGAAGAAGCCTTTCAAGAGCTAAGAAAACTGGTTCCAAACGTATTAGTATTTAACTCTGACTTCCCAGCAAACCCTTATTTAGCGGGTGAAGTGTCATTGGGTATGCTTTGGAATGGTTCGGCTTACATGGCGCGTCAAGAAGGGGCTTCAATCGATATCATTTGGCCAGAAAAAGGCACCATTTTTTGGATGGACAGTTTAGCCGTCCCTAGTGGCGCGAAGAACGTTGATGCCGCACACAAAATGATCGACTTTTTATTGCGTCCAGAAAATGCCGCCAAGATTGCGGTTGAAATTGGTTACCCAACCCCAGTTAAAACGGCTTACCCTTTGCTTCCAAAAGAATTTGCTGAAGACCAAAACGTATTTCCTCCTCAAAGCGTGATGGATTCAGGCACATGGCAAGATGAAGTGGGTGACGCTGCCACTTTATATGAAGAGTACTTCCAGAAGTTAAAAGTCGATAACTAATCTATTTAAGCTAATTAAGCTATTTGAGCTAACTAAGCTATTTAAGATAAGTTAAACCATAGAAAAAGGCACTACCGCAAGGTGGTGCCTTTTTACTATTGAAATGTTCAGAACCGTGCAGAGTATCAAAGTGCGCAACCTAGGCAGCACAGGCAACCTACACCACTTGAAGTGCCAGCAGTTCTTGTACCAGCTTGGGTATTTCTATACTTGCCTTTCCATAGCGCTTTTCGGCAAACTCGCTCTGTATCGCACTAGGTTCTAGATTGACTTCAATGGTATGGGCACCGTGTAGCTTTGCATCATGAACAAAGCCTGCGGCGGGATAAACCACGCCAGAGGTGCCAATAGAGATAAATAGGTCTGCCTTTTCAATCGCAGAGTATATTTCGCCCATTCGCAGCGGCATTTCACCAAACCAAACAATATGCGGCCTTAATTGGGACGGAATTTGGCAACAGTGGCATAAATCTCCGGTGTGGATATCGCCCGTCATATCGACCACTTGACCCGATTCACTGCAACGTGCCTTGAGTAACTCACCATGCATATGAATCACGTTACTACTGCCGCCAGCTTCATGCAGATTATCAATATTCTGCGTCACTATGGTCACGCTACCGTGGAATTGTTGTTCTAGTTCACCCAGAGCAATATGGGCTTGGTTGGGTTTGATATCGACTTGCTGCAACTTATGACGACGTTGATTATAGAAAGCTTGCACTAAATCGGGATCTCTTGCGAAACCTTCTGGCGTTGCAACATCTTCAATTCGATGGTCTTCCCATAACCCATCACTCGCTCGAAAAGTTTGGATTCCCGATTCAGCAGAAATACCAGCACCGGTTAAAATCACGATATTGTTGTAGGGAAATTCCATATTTAAGCCTTCCTTTTTACTTTGCCAGTGACTGATTGAGCATAACACGCTTTTGTGTATCGACGTAGTTGCTCAGCATTAGACCATGGTATTAGTAAGGCTACTCTTTGTTCTTGAAATGGCTTAGCTCTTGAGAGCTTAGATCTTGAAATCTTATGGATCGTAAAAGCTTAGATTGTGAAAGCTAAGCTCGTGAAATGCATTCGCTATAGAAACAAAAAGCGCATCGAGATGAGTCATCCCGATGCGCTTAGCCTATTAATAGTAATAAATCTTAGTCTTCGTTAGTCGCGGAAATTTTGTGAATCGCCAAATCTGCGCCTTTGAATTCATCTTCTTCAGAGAGACGAAGACCGGTAATTTTATCCAGTACACCATAGACAATAGCGGCACCAATCAGCGCAACAGCAATACCAATAATAGTGCCCACAACTTGAGCTGCAAAACTCACCCCACCAAGACCGCCAAGTGCTGTCTGACCGAAGATACCCGCAGCAACACCGCCCCAAGCACCGCACAAACCGTGTAGAGGCCAAACCCCCAGCACGTCGTCAATTTTGGTTTTGTTTTGTAGGTAGGTAAACACCCAAACAAATAGCGCGCCGGCGACTGAACCCGTAATCAATGCGCCGATGGGATGCATTAAGTCCGAACCAGCACAGACTGCAACCAAGCCCGCTAAAGGACCATTATGAATAAAGCCTGGGTCATTCTTACCGACGAACAAGGCCGCAAGGATGCCGCCCACCATCGCCATTAGCGAGTTCATCGCTACTAAGCCACTGATCCCTTCCAGCGTTTGCGCCGACATAACGTTAAAACCGAACCAACCCACACTGAGGATCCAAGCGCCTAGTGCAAGGAATGGAATGTTTGAAGGTGCAAAGTTCGTATGCTTGCCTGCGCGTACTCGCCCTCTACGCATACCAAGGAAAATAACCGCTACCAGAGCGATCCAACCACCAACACCATGCACAACGACAGAGCCAGCGAAATCATGAAAACCTGCGCCGAAAGTCGCTTCTAACCAAGCTTGTAAACCAAAGTTACCATTCCAAATCATGCCCTCAAACAGCGGGTAAACTAAGCCAACCGTAAAGAAAGTCGCGAGAAGAATCGGATAGAAGCGTGCACGCTCAGCGATACCGCCGGAGACAATCGCTGGAATCGCAGCAGCAAAGGTCAATAAGAAGAAGAATTTCACCAGCTCATAGCCGTTACCTGACGAAAGGGTTTCAGCATCGGCAAAGAAAGTACCCCCGTAAGCAACCCAGTAGCCAATAAAGAAATAGGCAATGGCCGAGACACCAAAGTCAGCTAAAATTTTCACCAAGGCATTGACTTGGTTCTTATGTCTCACGGTACCGACTTCTAGAAAAGCAAATCCCGCATGCATTAAAAACACCATGATGGCGCCAAGCAATAAGAAAAGTGTGTCTGAACTTTGTGTTAATGTTTGTACGGCACCATGTACCTGTTCTACCGAAGGATTCATTCCTCGATTACTCCTTTATATCTAACATCTCTCTGCGCACCTTACTTGTGCCCAAAAACTAAGCAATAACACCAAAATGGTGAATATTATTTACTAGGCGTATCAGTTAGCAATTAGTGTTCCAAAAGTTTAAATTGCGCCGTTAATTTGTAAGGTATTGATTTTTAATTTGTATTTTTTAATGAGGATTAATATCGCTGGTCAGTTGGTTTGAGTTCTAATGAATCAATGCACCATAATGATGCGATGGCACTGCAATGGTTCGCACTAATGTGTGGCGCGAAATGTCAGTTGTCAGCGTATTAGGCATGTTGCACGGGATGGGAATAAACAAAAGCCCCAAAAAGGGGCTTAGTGATGGGATTAATGAAAAGTGGAGAGCTTAATTACATTTGTGACTCGCTATATTTATCGAGTAATTGGGGACCTTTGCCAAAGGTCATGGGTATGTTCTGCTTTAGTTTCTGCATTCCTAAAAACATGCGAACTATCCAAACGACAATAGCGATGGTCGCGAATAACATACCGATGTAAGGGATAACGTTGGCGATCTGATCGATCCAATTTGCTCGATACCAATAATGGCTTACCCCTTTAAGCAGTCCATTTGATGTCGCTACCGTGACAATCAGCACCACAAAAAAGGTCAAGTTCAAAAAGAAAGTGCGGATCAAACCATAATAATGCGATTCAACGACCTCACTATCCTCTCCTTTGTCCAATCGATAGCCCGCATAGACAATGGCAATAACGCCAGAAATAAGGCAAGTAAAAGGGGTAAATAAGCTCAGTATGTAGGCAACCCAAATCCCCTTATGTTGTTTTTCCATCCGGTTTACTCCTTAACTGGGTTCTTTGTGACGGGTTAGCGACGGATCAGGCTGTGATTTATTCGCCTCAGGGCTACCTGCGGCATCAGGGTTATCTTTCACTTCGTTATACCACTTGTCATGATGCTCTTTCGCCCAAGTTTCATCGACCTTACCTGTCACCATACCTTCTAGCGCCCCTTCCATACCGAATAAACCGATATAGATATGGAATACAAAGCCACAGATCAAAATCAGTGCCGAGAACATATGAATCAGGTTAGAAAGCTCCATATCACGTCGTGTCTGACCAAAGATTGGGAAATCAAGAATCAGTCCACTGGCGGCAGCAATTGCTCCAAATACTATCAGTAGCCAAAACAGCGCCTTTTCTCCCCCGTTGGAGAAGTCTGCCGATGGATGTGTACCTTTATGCTTGCCTACCATCCCGCCGAGTTTCATAAACCACTGCACATCGGTTTTGTTGAATATGGATTTGCGCCACCATTTGAGTAACACCAGAATCAGCAACACAAAGAACAGTGGTCCCATATAGTTGTGATACTGCTTGGCGATGTAGACAGTCCAGCCCCACAACTCCGTCGGCACGTACGGTTTCATAAAGTGTTTGCCGTAAACCAGCATCAAACCACTAAAGGCTAAGGTTAAGAAAGTAAACGCCATACTCCAGTGCAGCGCCCTATCCATACGCGACCAGCGCATGATTTTTTTACCCGTCCGTTCACCGCTCAGCTTTAATGGTCCGACTATCCAATACATCAATACAACCATACTGATACTGCCAAAGATCGCCACGGCAGCGGCAGGCGACATCCATTTTTCCTTGAGAATAAACCAAGTTTCCCCAGGAACACTGATCAGGACATTATGCTCTGGCCATTGCGAGGTTGTCGTTCCCTCAACCCCGCTTTTTACCTCACGCCAATAGTCGGCTCCGGCAAGTTGGGTGACTTCTGCGGCTACCTGTTTATCAGCTTTGCTCTCTTCGGCGAAAGCGGCATTGATCGGCGCTATGATCCATAGCGCCATCAATAGAGATAGCCATGCAAAGATTGGTGCTCTTAACACACTTAGCATAGGATTCTCCCTTAACTCTTGGTGGCATCATACGCAATGTCGTTACCATCGCTCCAACCTGCGCCTTTGGCACCGCGCTCAACCACACGCTGACGGAAGATATCAGAGATTTTTTCTGCATCACCGGCAAGCAACGATTTGGTCGAACACAACTCGGCACACATAGGCAGTTTGCCTTCTGCGATTCGGTTTGCACCGTATTTGGCTTTTTCTTCTGCAGAGCCCGGTTCGGTTTCTGGACCGCCAGCACAGAAGGTGCATTTATCCATCTTGCCTCGCTCTCCAAATGCAGACTGCTTCGGAAATTGCGGAGCGCCAAACGGACAGGCAAACAAACAATATCCACAACCAATGCAGAGATCTTTGTTATGACGCACAATGCCATCTTCGGTGTATTCAAAGCAGTCAGCAGGACAAACCGCGACACAAGGCGCATCGGTACAGTGCATACAGGCGACGGAAATGGAGTTCTCACCCGGTAGACCATCGTTCAATGTCACCACGCGGCGACGCTGGATGCCCCACTCTAAGGCATCGTCGTTGGCATTCTTACATGCGGTGACACAACCGTTACATTCAATACAACGTTTGGTGTCACACATAAATTTCATTCTAGCCATGATATGACTCCTTACGCTTTAGTGATATTGCACAGGGTGACTTTGGTTTCCTGCATCTGAGTCACAGGATCGTAGCCATAAGTCGTCGCCGTATTTGCCGCTTCACCGACAACATAAGGCTGAGTACCTTCTGGATATTTCGGGCGTAAATCTTCACCCTCAAAGCGACCTCCAAAGTGGAAAGGAATAAATGCTAAGCCCGGTTTCACACGAGGTGTGACCATCGCTTTGACCTTGATTCGTCCTTTTTCTGCCCCTTCAACCCAGACCATATCACCGTCTTTGAAACCGATATCGTTGGCATCTTTTGGATTCACTTCAACAAACATTTCTTGCTGTAATTCTGCTAACCAAGGATTAGAGCGGGTTTCCTCGCCACCGCCTTCGTATTCCACAAGACGTCCCGACGTCAGCACAATCGGATATTCAGCGGATTTGTCTTGGTCTTGAATCGATTTATACAGTGTCGGTAGTCGATAGATGGATTCACTGTCGTTCCAAGTTGGATAGTCCGTGACAAGGTCACGTCTAGGAGTGTAGAGCGGTTCACGGTGTAGCGGGACACGATCTGGGAAAGTCCAAACAATGGCGCGAGCCTTGGCATTACCAAACGGAATACAACCGTGTTTGATTGCGACGCGCTGAATACCGCCGGATAGATCCGTTTTCCAGTTTTTACCTTCCGCAGCGACTTTCTCTTCGGCGGTAAGATCATCCCACCAGCCTAACTGTTTCAGCAGTTTATCGCTAAATTCCGGATAACCATCTTCTAGCTCACAACCGAGTGAATAACTGTCTTGCGCCAATAGACTCTGACCTTCAAACTCGACCCCAAAGCGCGCGCGGAAGTTACCGCCACCTTGAGCCACGGGTTTGGACGTGTCATACAGAATATGAGTACCCGGATGTTTCATTTCTGCCGTTCCCCAACATGGCCACGGTAATCCGTATGTCTCGCCATGAATCGGACCACCTTCTGCTTCTAGCGACGTTTTGTGGAACGTGTGCCAGTTCTGTTGGTGAAGTTTGAGGCGCTCTGGGCTCTGTCCGGTATAACCAATGGTCCACATCCCTTTGTTAAACTCTCGGGTGACGTCTTCGATTCTCGGCTGGTTGTTTTCTACCGTGATATTTTTGAATAGCTGATCAGCAAAACCTAACTTGCTGGACAGCAGGTACATGATCTCGTGATCCGGTTTCGAGTCAAACAGTGGTTCGATGACTTGGTCACGCCACTGAATCGAGCGGTTCGATGCGGTGACCGAACCATGAGTTTCAAACTGCGTCGTCGCTGGCAGTAGATAAACACCATCAGTGCGGTTGTTCATGACAGCGGCATGAGTGGGATAAGGATCGACGATGACCATCATATCGAGTTTTTGCATCGCCTTTTGCATCTCGACCCCACGGGTTTGCGAGTTAACCGCATGACCCCAATAGAACATCGCTCGAATATTGTCATTTTGTTCGATGTTGTCTTTGTTCTCTAATACGCCATCGATCCAACGGGAAACTGGGATCCCCATATTGTTCATTGGTTTTTTGCCGCGATACTCATTCTGATCGAAGCGTGCTTTGACCCATTCAAAGTCGAGGTCCCATACCTTAGCCCAGTGTTTCCATGAGCCATCTGCGAGACCGTAGTAACCCGGTAAAGTATGTGACAACACACCAAGGTCGGTCGCGCCCTGTACGTTATCGTGTCCACGGAAGATATTGGCACCGCCACCAGATTTGCCCAAGTTGCCCAAGGCCAATTCGAGCACGCAGTAAGCACGGGTATTATTATTACCGGTGGTGTGTTGAGTGCCTCCCATACACCAGATAATACTGCCGGGACGATTCTCAGAAAGGATCTTCGCTGCCTTATAGACATCATCCTCACTTACCCCAGTGACCCGCTCCACCTCTTTGGGCGGCCACTTGGCCACTTCGGTTCGTATTTCATCCATCCCAAATACGCGTTGTTCGATAAACTGTTTATCTTCCCACTCGTTGGCGAAGATGTGCCACAACAAGCCCCAAATAAAGGCCACATCGGTACCGGGACGCAATGAGCAGTAGTGATCAGATTTCGCTGCGGTGCGAGTGCGTCGCGGATCGGCAACAACGATTTTGCACTGGTTTTTCTCTTTAGCGATCAAGATATGCTGCATCGCAACTGGGTGCGCTTCCGCTGGATTAGAGCCAATAAACAACATAGATTTGCAGTTATGCATATCGTTGAACGAGTTGGTCATCGCCCCGTAACCCCATGTATTTGCTACTCCAGATACCGTAGTGGAGTGACAAATTCGTGCTTGGTGGTCGACATTATTCGTGCCCCATAGCGAGGCCATTTTTCGAAATAGGTAGGCTTGTTCGTTATTATGTTTTGCACTCCCGAGCCAATAGACGGAATCCGGTCCCGACTCTTCTCGAATCGACAGAACCTTAGCGCCGATTTCTTCAATCGCTTGATCCCAAGAGAGCTTTTTCCATTTGCCCCCTTCCAATTTCATTGGGTATTTTAGACGGCGTTCACCATGCCCGTGTTCGCGTAAAGCGGCACCTTTGGCACAGTGCCCTCCCGCATTAAACGGATGGTCAAAGGCAGGTTCTTGTCCGGTCCATACGCCGTCTTGCACATGAGCGTAGACACCACAACCGACCGAGCAGTGTGAGCAGATGGTGCGCTTCACTTCGACTTTAGCATCAGGGTCAACGGTTTCGGCTTGCGCCTTTTTTATCATGCTTGGGCCGAAGGTGTAGGCACCGGCGGCGATACCACCAGTGGCAATGGCACTATTGCGCATAAAAGCACGACGTGACACTCCAAGGCTGTTGCTATTGGATTTGACGCTTTCTGAGCGTTTTGTCAGTTTCATCTCAGCCTCCTACAGGGAATCGTAATAGTCTTTGATATGCTGGGTTTCGCGATAGACAGTGTTTTTGTCGTCGCTGTTTTGGCTCGTTAACTCGTCGCTATTGGCATGTGCCGCGGTCGTTCCCAGTGCGCTGGCGACAGCAACGGTCGTCACGCCTTTAAGAAAGGTACGACGTTCCTCATTGACCTTAGCATCTGAGGGTGATGACTTAGGGTGCTTCATAGTGTTCTCCCTGATGGAGTCTGCCTTAAATGGCTTTCTCTTTTTTAATGACTGACATTGCTAATTATTTTGACTTTACTGACGCTAATTACATTAGCGAATCCGATTTAGCCCTTAATACTCGCTACCTAGCACCGAGTAACCAATACCTAAATCGTTATATTCTTCACATCAATTTTCACTCCACCCCTACTACCTTCAGGCGCTTGAACATATTTCACCTGTTCGACATCGAAAAACGCTTGTATCAAGCGAGCGACAGCAAGATAGAAGTTTGCACTAGGTGCCGTGTCGAACTGTCGGCAAAAGTCACGATACCAAGGTGAGAGGTGTGCATTGAAAAACTGTTGAGCGTCCAGTTCATCACCTTGGTCGATGAGCATCGCCACGACATCGCATAACGCAGAGATATGGTCTTCCGGCTCTTTGACATTGTCCTCTCGCTCAAAACCCAATCGCTTAAGATCATGGCGAACCTTTGCTAACGGTTGATCCATCAATGAACCCGCTTGATGCCAAGATCCAAAAGGTATGACCTCGCCTTTACCAACACCGATAAAGAGGTCTTGATATTCATCCTCCAAATCGCTGACTGAGGCAATTGACGCAGTTTGCGCCAGTTGCTGCCACGCCAAGGTTAATTCTGGAATACCTTGCTCGATCTCTATGTGCGTTAAGAATTGCAATAAATCTCTGTCGGGAGCCTGACGACATAAGGTGGAAAGTAACAAGTAGATGTCGCGACGCAGTTGATTTTGTTCGTTATTCATTACGTCAATTCCTTAATACTTCAGTTGTTGCATCGGGTTTTCAGCCATATCTTCAAACACGTCGATCACGCGGCAATCTTCACACATGGCGATGCGACGTAACGCGGTTTCGCTATCAAAATGCGAGTGACCGCGTAACTTATCTTGTAGCATGGTGATCATTGACTGAGGTGCAAACGGCTTACCGCAGCGCAAACACTCGGCTGCTTTTTCTTCATGCAGGGCGACCACTTGATTACGCTGTTGTTTATCCCAGTTAAAACGCGGTTCTAATGTTAATGCTGACTCAGGGCAAGCCTTAACGCACATTCCGCATTGCACGCAGTCCTGTTCAATAAAATCCAGTGCTGGGCGGTCGCCATTATTGTGAAGTGCCTTGGTTGGGCAGACGGCAACGCATCCCATGCATAAGGTACATTTGTCAGACTCACAGGTCACAGAGCCATAAGGGGCACTGTTTGGTAGTGTTTGTAGCATGTCGGCGGGCGTGGACGACTCAGCGAGTTGGTCGAGACAAGTGAATAGACGAGTGCGTTTGTCGCCTTCTATATCCCCCATTCGTAGCGGACTGTCTTGATCAATGAGTGTCGGTGCGCCTTGTCTTAAGGACTCTAGATAAAGTATGTCGATACTGTCTGCGGGATAATCAATATGACGCAACAGATGTTGAGCGATTTCGACCTCGCGAGTTAATTGTGTGCGGATGGTTTCTGGCATATGTTCGCTGGCAGCAAACAGCACTTGGCTTGCGCCGTTGGCGAGCGCGGCAAACCAGGTATCAATACCCACCGAGGGCAACTCTTCTACCACAATTGGAATAACGCTATCGGGAAGCAGTTGCAGCGCCATAACATTGTATTTTTCGTGCCGTGAGCTGCAAAATAATACCGTGGGCGTCACTCCGCCCTGCTCAAAGTAGTGAGCAAGGGTGCGTTCGATAAACTTTTGCGTTTCCGTCGGGTTGGGTAATGCGTAATGAATGGCTTCGGTTGGACATGCGGTCGCGCAAGTTCCGATGCCTTGGCATAGATAAGGATTGATTTCTATATGATGTCCAATTTGGTCATTCCCCTGACTCGATAAAGCACCAGCAGGACAGGCATCAACGCAGCGTTCACACCCTTTTACCCCTCTTGAACTATGAGCACAAAGATCCGGATTTAGGCGAAAATACTTCGGCTTATCAAACGTACCCTTTAAGTCGGGAATCTGCTCAAGGGCATCCGCCAAACTTGGATAACCACGACCGACCGGAAAATACCCCGGAGCGGGAACTTCATCCGCGATGCAACCGTTGAGTGAATGATCCAAAACAATATCAAAACACGCTTTGCCAATGGTAATTTGGGCTAAGTTTTCTCTTTGATTGTCTGAGGTGATAAAAGCAGAAAACGCGCCTAAAAATCCGCTGATTTCAATTTGGTCGGCAAAATATAAGGTCAAGTCCGCTGACGGTATACCATCCGTGGAAAACAGCGTGACGCTGCTAAGGGTACCGAGTTGCGCTGCGGTTGCGGTGATAATGTCCGTTGGACCAATTAATAACAGATGCCCGTCACTTTGATAGCTAACGGTGGGTGGAATAAGGTTGGCTAATTCAACGGTATTCTCAATCGCATAGCGCCTTGCTACACCGTTGTCACTAATGCTCTGTTGTAATAGTTGTTTTAGCATGATTGCTCCATCGCAAGCGAATACGCGCATTACGTCTGCTTCATTACGTCTACTGTAATGCGCTAGGTCGATGGCTAGTTGTGCAAGTTCTATTCCATGAAAATAATGGGGAGATAGATCAGTAATCTCGGTGTTTATTGGGATCTATTGATGGGAATTAACTGTATCAAATTGTCCCATTGAGACATTTTGTCTAAGCTCACTCTCCGGCTACTGCGACAAAATGTCCCTACTCGTTATCAGGGAATTAGGACGTGAGTTTGGGGTTTTTCAGGTTATTAGTGACGGTGTTTGGCTCGGTCTGCTTGGTCTGTTCGGTTGCAAGTTCTGTTGGCTGTTTCTCCTCACAATCATCAAGGCTGATTGGATCATCGCTTCCTTGTTGCGCAGCCACTAGAGGCTCAGTTTCCTGATGAAGAGACTCAACGTCTTCGTTTTGTTGCGCTTCTTGATTCACCCAGTCGCGTAGCGTTTGAGCGACATCAACGGAAAGATCTTTAACCGCCGCATAGTCGTGATCATAATCGTTTAAACCATCGACAACGTTAAATTCCGGTTGATGAAATAGACTGCGAAGTGCCGCTTTTTTTAGCGCCTTATCCACCTTGGCATCTTTAAGCAGCGTCGCGACTGACGCCTGCTCAGCGGTGTTTTCATCTTCACCATTGGTGAGAGGTTCCTGCTGTGCTAGCCACTCTTGTTTATCGCTGTCTCGCTCAGTATCTTGAGTCTCAACCTCAAACTCGATCTCAACCGCAGCATCACTAAGTTGCTGAGCCTCTTGGTGGTTACTATCTTGGTGGTCGCTATCTTTGTAGTAACTATCGGCTTGCTGTTTTTTCTCTGACCAGCGTTTAAAAAAATCATTGCTCACTAGAACGCCCCGCTCCCTTCTTACGTTTTTTACCGCGCATCTCAAGTAACTCACCATGACGACCAATAAAGGCTTCCATCCATGCTTGCACTGGCAGCGGCATCGGCGCAGACAGAACAGTGTAATCACCATCGAGATACGATCCTGCCACGGTTTGTGACGCAGTGACGACCAGCGGCGTCAGTTGAGTGTCATCGTGATTTTCTAACACTACAAATAAGCGAGGATCACTGGAGCTTAGATTAAAACGGTAGTCGGTACGCTCGTCACGATGTAGCTCTAGCAAACTGATAGCGGATTCACTCGACTCAGAAGCAAGTGCAAACCCTTGCAACTCGCGCTGTTGAACCTGCCATCTGCCGACCTGTTTATCCACCAACACGAGCTGAGCTTGGATTGGCCATTGATTTTCATTCTTTGTTACGGTCTTTACGTGAGCATCTGCATTGACTACATGACCTTGTGTCATTCAATATTACTCCTCGGCATCATTGTGTTAATGGTGATTTCAACCATACTAGGCTGTATGGATTTGCAATAATCACGCCTACTCTTTAAATATAGTGAAACTCAGCCAGTCTTGATAAGGGAATCGACTTTGTTACAACCTAATATTATTAAAACAACAGAAAACCCACTGCAGACGATCGAAGTCGAAGTCTATGATGAATATGGCGAAAAGTTAGTGAAACAAATCGCCTGCGAACGTCCGTTAACTGTCATGCTTAACTGGAAAGAAGTGGTCACCTTAATGACCTTGGGCTCAAGACCAGAATCGCTGGTGTTAGGGTATTTAAAAAACCAGGGCTTTATCACCGACCCGAGCGCAGTCGAGTCGATCATCATTGACTGGGAAACCCACAGTGCCGCCGTCGTCACTAAGGAAAATGTCGAGGGTGTCGAACAGGCTTTAAAGAAAAAAACCGTCACCTCTGGTTGTGGTCAAGGCACTATGTACGGCAATGTGATGATGCAACTTGAGGGTTATCAGGTGCCACAAATCACGGTGAAGCAGTCTGATGTCTACGCCACCCTTGAAGCGCTGACTCACTATAATGATACCTACAAAAAAGCAGGCGCAGTGCATGGCTGTGCCGTGTGCAACAATAACCAAGTGCAATCGTTTGTCGAAGATGTGGGCCGCCATAACGCCGTTGACACCTTAGCGGGTGAAATGTGGATCAACCAAGATTCAGGTGACGATAAGATTTTCTATACCACAGGTCGCTTAACCTCTGAAATGGTGATCAAAGTGGCGCAAATGGGCATTCCTGTGCTGTTGTCTCGTTCAGGTGTGACCCAGATGGGGTTAGATTTGGCGCGCCAGTTTGGTATTACCACGATAGCGAGAGCCAAAGGGTTACGCTTTCAGGTATTTACAGGGGGTGACAAGATGACATTTGATGTTAAGGGTGAGTCTCAATAGAACAAACCGCGCGAAGGGGTTTATCCTCAGCGACAAAAAAGCCACCATGAGAAGGAACCTCAATGGTGGCTTTTACGATTATAGATCGTGGTTACGAGTTATCGTGATTACTGAGTAACACCACGACTCTTTAAGTACTCTTCGTAGGTACCTTTGAAGTCGAAGATCTTATTGTCTTTGATTTCAAGAATCCGTGTCGCAATAGAAGAAACAAACTGGCGGTCGTGAGAAACGAAGAACAGTGTGCCCTTGTAGTTTTCTAGCGCCAAGTTGAGTGCTTCAATCGATTCCATATCCATGTGGTTGGTTGGTTCATCCATAAGCAAGATATTTGGCTTATGCATCATCAACTTACCTAGTAACATACGACCTTGTTCACCACCAGAAAGCACTTTGACAGACTTTTTGATGTCATCTTGACCAAACAGCATACGCCCTAAGAAGCTACGGACTACTTGCTCATCGTCGCCCTCTTGACGCCATTGACCCATCCAATCGGTTAGGTTCATATCTTGTTCAAAGTCATGAGCATGGTCTTGTGCGTAGTAGCCAATGTTTGCGTTATCAGACCACTTAAATTCCCCTGCTTTTGCATCAACGGCACCCGCAAGTGTATTAAGTAGCGTTGTCTTACCGACACCGTTTTCACCAATGATCGCAACGCGCTCACCGACTTCAAAGATGGCATCAAAATCAGACCAAAGCATGTGTTCAAAGCCATTCGCCAAACCTTCGACATTCAAAGCGTTACGGAATAGCTCTTTTTCCTGCTCAAAACGGATAAATGGGTTTTGACGGCTTGACGCTTTCACTTCTTCTAATTGGATCTTATCGATCTGCTTAGCGCGTGATGTTGCTTGTTTTGCTTTAGAAGCGTTAGCAGAGAATCGAGAAACGAAAGTCTGTAGCTCAGCAATTTGAGCTTTTTTCTTCGCATTGTCCGCTAATAGACGCTCTCTCACCTGCGTTGCTGCAAACATGTACTCGTCGTAGTTGCCGTGATAAACACGCAGTTCACCGTAATCCAAGTCCGCCATATGGGTGCAAACACTGTTTAGGAAGTGACGGTCGTGCGAGATGATGATCATGGTGCAGTCGCGTTGATTCAACGTCTGCTCAAGCCAGCGAATGGTATCCATATCCAAGTTGTTGGTAGGTTCGTCCAACAGCAAAATATGCGGGTCAGCAAACAGTACTTGCGCAAGTAGGACACGCAGTTTCCAACCCGGTGCAACTTGACTCATTAAGCCATAGTGTTGCTCTTCTGGAATACCCACCGCCAACAATAGCTCTCCCGCTTTTGCTTCAGCCATGTAGCCATCAAGTTCCGCGAATTGAACCTCAAGGTCGGCGACCTTCATCCCATCTTCTTCGCTCATTTCAGCCAGCGAGTAGATACGATCGCGCTCTTTCTTGATTTCCCATAACTCTTTATGACCCATGATAACGGTATCAATAACCGTAAACTGCTCGTAAGCAAACTGATCCTGATTCAGTTTAGCAACACGTTCGTTCGGGTCATAAGAGACAGTACCGCTGGTTTGCTCTAGCTCACCACTCAGGATTTTCATAAAAGTTGATTTACCACAACCATTTGCGCCGATTAAACCGTAGCGGTTACCCTCACCAAATTTGATTGAGATATTTTCAAACAAGGGCTTAGCCCCGAATTGCTGTGTGATATTGGCTGTTGAAAGCACTAGCGATACCTTTATAAGTTGACAAAACGGCGCCACCCTACCGCCTCTTGAATGTAGATGCAAGCAGCTTGTGACAGTTAATCTGCACTAAGGAGATGACCAAGAGATGAAACCCGCCAAACGAATACCAAATCGACGATTTTTACTGACCTAACTTATGCGCTAAATTCCATGCAGCAGGATGAATATTCACTGTCTACACTTAGGTAAGTCACTGGACTTGCTGAGGTATCTCATTGGTCCGTCATCTAAAGGCTCTATTTTTCACGCTGCATTGTTTACGTCGTCTTTTTGATATTGAATAACTTAGGTTGAATACTGCGGTTGAATACTTAGGTTGAATGGTTCAAGTTGAATCGCACACGTTAAAAATATCGCAGCAGATTGGTTAGGTTTGCAATGATTACTCTGTATAGGCTCTGTTTACTCACCATGCTGTTGCTGTTCACTGGCATTAGCCACGCCAACTGGCGGTTGCAGGTGGATGACATCCCGCAAATTTCTCAGCCGGCAACGGAGTTGCAGCAAAAAGTTACCGCGCTTCCTGAACCGCTGTTTATGAGTCAAAACGATCATACGCAGGTGAGACGCTTGTTATCACAAGTGTTGCGTCTGCAAGATCAGGACATCGACAGCTTTCAGCAATCTTTGGCGCAGTTTCGGCAACAACTCAATGATGAAACGTGGCAACAGGTTGAGAGTCATTACTTAACGTTAAATAGTCTCAGCCACAGCAAACAGACACTGCTCGCCCTTGCAGACGACTCCGTAAGAGAGCAGTTGACGGGTTTTGGTCCGACGGGAGTTATTCAGTTTAAGCAGGAGTTAAAACTCACTCAGTACAATATTGAGTATTTTATTTTCTATCAAATCCGCAGCTTTAAGCTGCTTTTTGATGAGTTATTGATCTCGCCCATTCCCGTGGTTTGGGTTGGCATCAAGGTATTTGTCATTTATCTACTACTGATGTGGTGGCTTGCAAACAGCGGCAGAATGCTTAAGCGGCTAAAGCAAAACGTCAGCCAGTCAACCACACGTCCACCCTTTTGGGTTCACCTTATTCTGTTATTTGGTAAGGCTCAGAAATCTATTGCTTGGTTAATCGCCATTACGCTTTCGCTGCGTGTATTAAGCCAGATTGAAGCCTTAGTGCATCTTCGATATTTAGAGACGTTAACTTGGTGGATACTTGGCGGCTCCATCGCTATATCGTTAACGTTGGAATTGGTTCATCGCTACAGCCTGTCGACGGGTGAAGAGTTAGTTAAGCTTCGACTGTCAACCCTACGTCGATATGTTTGGAGTGCCATTGCTGCCGGTTTGGTGTTACAGATTGCCGCTGAAACGGTTGGTAAGGGGACGATTTACTACTGGATTGTGAGCTTTTTCTGGTTCTGGTTTATCCTCATCACGCTCAGCGTGATTTTAATGTGGAAAAAGCGCGTATTTCATACCCTTGAGCGGATACCAGAAAAACCACTATTGGTAGTTTGGGCGGTTGACAAGCAGAATCGCTGGCTGATAGGGCTTATTGCCACCATTATTGGCGCGACTTGGCTCTCTTTCTATCAACTGAAAAATCGTTTAATCAGTCTGCTGTCTCGCTATGGGATTTTTAATCAGGTACTTGCCTACCTTTTTAAGATAGAAGTGGAAAAACAGACCAGTAGCGAAAGCGATAACCAACTTGTGCGGGTAAAAGGGAGCGACACGTTTAACTATGTGTTGCCCGGAGATGATAACAGTCCATTGGTCAACTTCGGTGAGAGTGAAATGACTAAGCTAGCCAAATATCTGCTGACCGATAGCCCGACGATATGTGTAGTATCCGGTGAACGTGGTATCGGGGCGACCCGCTTACTGGTTCAGATGTTGGATCGGGTAAAAAACGCCGAACCGATTTATATCAACTGCCCTATTGCCGGTTATGACGAGCTACTGATTGATTTAGCGCTCAGCTTAGGACTGGAGCAAGACACCAGCGAAATTAAAATCCTTAACCATCTACGAAAAAGTGACACCAGCTACCTTATCGCGATTGATAACTGCCAACGTTTAGTCAAACCAAAGGTGGGAGGTTTAGCGGATCTGATTAAATTCACCAATCTACTGCGCCGCTCAAAGAAAAATCATCGAGCGGTGTTTTCGATAGAAAAAGCGAGTTGGCGCTTTGTCGACCGCGCCCGTGGTGAACGATTGTTGTTTGATTTGGTCTGTTTCTTACCGAGATGGAATGAAGCTGAATTGACCCAATTACTCGATAGTCGTATCAATCAAGATGACCAGTTCCCGATTCATTTTGATGGTTTGGTGGTACCAAAGCAGTGGGATAACGATAGCGAAAGCGAAGAAGAACGAGCAAAACAAGGCTTCTATCGTATTCTTTGGCACTATGCCGATGGCAACCCGACGGTTGCATTACGCTTTTTTCGCTACTCTCTAAAACGGGATAAACAGACTGATAAAGTCTATGTTCGCTTATTCCATACCCCAGATTCTGAAGAACTCGAAAAAATGCCCAAACCTATGCTGGCGATTATCCGTTCTATCGTGCAACTCGGCTCCGCGTCGCCCGAGGAGCTTTCTGACAGTACTCAACTGACCATTTCAGAAGTAATCGGCACCTTGAGATATTTTGAAAGCCGAGGTTATATCGAATGGACTGAGGACAAAGCGAGAGTGTCCGATCACTGGTTCCGTTCCATTACCAATGTTCTTGACCGACAACATCTACTGGTGAAATAGGAGATCACATGCTGCGTTATTGTTTGACAGTGCTGCTGTTCGTTTTGAGTGTGACCTCCGCTTACGCAACGGAAGAACCGGTGTCGATGGAGAATATTACCCAAATCGCCTCTTTGATCCGCTGGTCAGGGGTGTTTTTTAGTGTCTTTATTATTGCTGGTTGTTGGTTACTGATTAAGTTTATGAACTCCATGGTAGAGAGTATTGGTGGGCAGTTTGTTCAATACCGAATGTTATTGCAGAAGCTACAATCCTTTTTGCAGTTCTTTGTCTATTTAACCGCGGGGATCGTGGTGTTTATGCTGAGTTTTCGCATTAACGACCATATACTCGCGCTGATAGGCGGGACGCTTGCGGTATCAGTAGGTTTTGCTATGAAAGACCTCGCCGCTTCGTTTATTGCAGGCTTAACGGTGATGATCGACAGACCGTTTCAAGTGGGTGACAGGGTCACTTTTGAGGGGCATTATGGCGATATTTTGACGATAGGGTTACGTTCGGTGCGTATGCGTACTTTAACTGACGACATTATCACGATCCCCAACAACAAGTTCCTCAGTGAAGTCACGGTCAGCGGCAACTACGGCGAACTGGATATGCAGGTGGTCATTCCCTTTTATATCGGTATGAACGAAGACATCGTGTTAGCGCGTAACCTTATTCAAGAGGCCGCCTCTTCTAGCCGTTATGTGCATCTTCCTAAGCCGGTCACGGTATTGGTCAAGCAGACTATTAGTGATAGCTATTTAGCGATTCAACTGACGTGTAAGGCTTATGTGGTGGATACCGCGTATGAGAAACTGTTTGAAACCGACATCACGTTGCGGGTCATGAGTGAATTTCAAAAGCATAGTATTAAGCCACCGCAAATTACGGTAAAGACGCAGGTTTAAGACACGGTAAAACTGCGTCATCCGCCCTACACTACGTCATCGACCCACACACCGTCATTCGCCCCACACTACGTCATCCCTTCGAAGGAAGGGATCTTATTACAGCGAGTGCCCCACTTAAGTAGGTTCCTGCCTCCGCAGGAAAGACGTTGTGGTTGGGAAAAACAGTGGTTAGGAAAGACGTTATGGTTGGGTATGGCGTTATGGTTAGGAAAGACGTTCGAATCAGGCCACACGCAGCGGTACGCTTCTACGTTACCCGTACATATCTACGTCATCCGCACCTGTCTACGTCATCCCTTCGAAGGAAGGGATCTTATTACAGCAAGTGCCCCACTTAAGTAGGTTCCTGCCTCCGCAGGAAAAACGTGACGTGGTTGGGAAAGACATAACCTGGCAGGCGAAGACACAGTGGTTGGAAAGGCGGAGTCATTGAGAGCCAACCTAACCAACCTGAGAAATAATCGTATGCTGCTCCGCTTTTACAGGCAAATACAGCGTAAAGCGACTGCCTTGTCCCAGTGTAGACTCGACTTTAATCTCGCCACCCGTTTCACTCAAAATACTCTGTGAGACGGATAAGCCTAAGCCTGTTCCCTCTCTCTTCGTGGTAAAAAACGGGTCAAAAATACGTTTAAGGTTACTTTCACTAATCCCGCTTCCTTCATCGACAACGTGGATCATAGCGCCCAAAGTTTTATCATTTTCTATCCAATCTTCCGTTTCTAATCGCAATGTCCCCTTACCTTGCATCGCATGGATGCCATTCATCTGTAGGTTCACGAGTACTTGCAATAAGTGATGGCGATTTACCTCGACGGAAACCGAAGCATTAAGCTTCTTAACAAACTGAATATCCCGCTTTTTCGCGCCGGTTCGCACTAAGGTAACGCTCTCTTCAACAATCGGATTAACGTGCTGCCAAGTGATCTGGTCTTGTACGCCGCCTTGACGACTGTATTGCAGCAGGCTGCGGGTAATATTGCGTATACGGTCAATCTGGGTCAGTATCGCGTCAATCTCTTCTTCTACTCGCGGTGCATCTTGAGCTAATTCAAGGCGAATCAGTTCAACGTTGCCAAGAATCACCGCGGTTGGGTTATTAATTTCATGGGCAATGCCTGCGGTAAGCTCCCCTAATGCGGCCAGTTTTTCACTGGTGATCAGTTTATCTTGCGTCTGATTTAATAGCTGAATATGCAGCTCTAGCTGTTCGGTTTTTTCTTTGAGGCTCGCCGTCCGGCTTTCGACTTTACTCTCAAGTTCATGGGCGGCCTCTTGGATCTGTATGTTTCGATATTGCAGTTGATTAAGCATATTATCGAACTGCTTTGCGAGTTGCGTCAGCTCATGCTTATCACTCAGTCCAAGGTCGCCAATTCTCTGCTCATCTTTTCCAATCTGTATTAATTTGACCACACGATGAATATGCTCAATAGGACGAAAGAGATCCCTTGCTCCCCGATAAACGATAAAACCGGAAACCAGCAATAGCAGGAGGACGATCACCGTCACTTCACCCAGATTGGTGATATAGGTTTTAATCAGCGGTGAAATAAGATAGCCGGTGTACAACATGCCAATAATGTTGTCTTGCTTATCTGTTAACGGCTGATAACCAGCAATGTACCACTGGTCATAAACATACGCTTTGTCAGCCCAAACTTTTCCCTCATTCAAGACGGCCTGCTTAACCTCATTCGAGACTAAGGTGCCCGTTGCGCGATGATCGGTTAACTGGGCGCTCGTCGGAACATTCGTAGTAATGCGAAGATCGCCAAGGAAAAGCGTTACAGAACCTTGCTGTTGCGATTTCTGCTGTAACGGATAAACCGTGTCACGCAATTGATCGACCAAAGGATAATTGTTGTTTAGCAGAAAGCCACCATCCAGATAACCCAATAATTCGCTATCGGAGGTAAATACAGGGACCTGTGTCCGACTGACCAGTGAACGTTGCTCTATATAGTCTTGCTCTTGGTGTCTGACTTGCGCACTTGTTGTTAACTGCTGATCAAGCTGGGCTGTTTGTTCGGGAGCTAATACTTGAAAATAAGTTTCCGTTTGTTTATTGAACGACTGCTCCGTTTGCGAGTTTGCAGGGTGCCAGACCAAAAAGTCGAGTTGAGCGGACTGCTTCTGAGTGTTCAGCCATTGCTTAATCTCTTGGGGAGATTCTGCTTGATTGAGCTTATTTTGGAATGAAAAGGAGTTAGCGATATTTTCAACCGTGGCTGCTTTACGATCTTGGATCTGAGTGAGCGTATTATTGGCGCTATGCAGTCGTTCGGTGACATCAACCAAAGCGCTTTGCCAAGTGTAATGTACTGACCAGTATGCCGTAATCGCAAACAAGGCGAGCAGTGTTAGCAGTATCGGCGCAGAAGTTAGAAACAGTAAGCGATAGCGAACCATAGAGCGACCGCGGTACAGCCATTTATTCAGATTACTCATCGCAATCTTCACCGTTTAACCAATCTTTGTACTTGCGTTCAAGGGTTTTACGGGCAACGCCGAGATCTCTTGATGCTGCGGACTTATTGCCATCGTGATGCTCAACCACTTGCTGAATATGAGATTTCTCTACTTTTTTAAGCGACCAGTGACTGGGATAACCGAAACATGACGCACTATCTTGGTTTTGGCGACTGGCTGTCAGTTTAGCTTGTTCGGTGTCAAAATCCCCATTATCGTCAAGCAGATCTGCCGGGGTGCGCTTCAACAAAATACAACGTTCCAGCATATTTCTTAATTCACGTACATTGCCGGGCCAAGAGTAAGCTTGCATCGCCAGCATATCTTGATGTGCCCATTGTGGTTCAGCGACCCCCACTTCTGCCGCGAGTTGACGGGTAAAATAGGGAACCAAGTCAGAAAGGTCGTCGCGGCGTTCTCTCAAAGGAGGAACATCTATTTTTACCACGTTTAAACGATAGTAAAGATCTTGGCGGAAACAGCCCTGCTCGACTTCTTGCTCTAAGCTGCGGTTGGTGGCAGCTAGCACTCGAACATCGACGTTGATTTCTTTTTCACTTCCCACCGGTCGAACGGTGCGCTGCTCAAGAACTCGAAGCAAGGTTGTTTGCATCGTTAGTGGCATCTCGCCGATTTCATCAAGGAATAGTGTTCCACCACTGGCGACACGAAACAGACCTTCTCGACTCTTATTTGCGCCAGTAAATGCGCCGGCAGTATGACCAAACAGTTCACTTTCCAGCAATTCGGGAGCCAGTGCACCGCAGTTGATCGCCACAAAAGGGCCTTTTCTTTGGCTGAACTGATGTAACTCTCTGGCGACTAACTCTTTACCTGTACCCGATTCCCCTTCGATTAACACACTGGCTTTTGACGGTGCGAGTTGTTGAATCAATTGCAACATCTGTAAGGTTGCCTCGCATTGCCCGATGATCTGCTTGCTATGTTTCTGCTGAACTTCTCGAGCTAAAGCGATATTCATGCGCTCGGATAAGCGGCGATCCATACAGCGACTGACGGCTTTTAGCATTTGATCGAGATTAAATGGCTTTAAGATAAAGTCGGCAGCGCCAAGTTTTAAGGCGCTAATCGCCAGTTCCAGATCCGCATAGCCCGTCATAAAGATAACATCGGATTTTTTGCTTGGGTCATTAAACGCTTCTTCCCATTCAGTGCCTAACCGACCTGGCAGATTGATATCTAAAACAATTAAGTCAACGTGTTGCTGCTGGCGTAACTGTTCAGCCTGTTCGATATTCGAGGCGGTTGAGACATTACCAAACCATTTATTGAGGGCTTTGGTCAGAATGGTACGCATACCGGGCTCATCATCTACGATAAGGACCGAGAATGCCGAATATTGTGAAGCTTGCTGGACGGGTGATATTGGGGTTTGTAAAGTGCTCATAACCGACTGTTATTGTTCCCATTTAAAACAAGTGTAGCAACGGAGTTGTCGTTGTAAGTAATATTATTGCGACAATTTGTCTCAATCTAACCCACTAAAATCTAAGTTTGTGAAAATTTAGCAAATTCTGACGGAATTTTTGTTTATTATTATGAAAATTATGGCATTGTCCTCATAATCTCTGAGGGTTTTTACCTACAGGTTGTGAGTAACACCGAATCTCGAAATTTCGTTAAGGAACTTTCGTTAAGGAACTTTGTTAAGGAAAAACACAGTAATGAATACAACAACTTCATTTTCACGCTTATCACGTATAGTCACACACAGCGCACTTCTATTCACGGCGGTTTCAGTTAGCACATTCACCATAGCGAGTGACAATGTACCCGTTGAAAGCCGAGTCAAATTGGCGACCACAACCAGCACTTATCATTCGGGGTTGCTTGATTATCTTCTACCTGAATTTACTAAACAGACCGGTTACACCGTGGATGTTATCGCCGCTGGCACAGGTAAGTCTTTAAAAATGGCAGAAAATGGTGATGTGGATATCGTAATGACACACGCACCAAAAGCAGAAGCGGCTTTTGTCGCTGCGGGCTACGGTATTGAGCCTCGTAAGGTGATGTATAACGACTTTGTGATCGTAGGTCCCAAAACGGACCCTGCAAAGGTAGCAGAGCAGACCACTATTGGCAGTGCATTTGCTACCATAGCGACCACTAATTCTGTGTTTGTTTCTCGTGGCGACGATTCAGGTACTCATAAAAAAGAGCTGCAACTCTGGGCACAAAACAAGATTGAGCCGGCATTCGGTGGCTATCGTTCTGTCGGTCAAGGTATGGGACCCACACTCAATATGGCTTCTGAGATGCAGGCTTATACGATGACGGACCGCGGCACTTGGTTAGCTTACCAAGCCAAGCTAGAACTTAAAATTGTGTTTGAGGGTGACAAGCAACTGTTTAACCCTTATCAAGTCATCATTGTGAATCCAAAGCGCTATACTGACTTGAATACCAAAGGGGCGGAAGCGCTGAGTCAATGGTTAGTGTCAAACAAGGGGCAAGCAATGATCAATAACTACAAAAAGATGGATGAACAACTGTTTGTTGCTAATGCGGACCCACAGTAATTAATGGATATTACCCAAACGACGATGGAGGCGATAAGCCTCCTTTTTAGCTTTGACCAAGATCTTTGGAAGATAGTTGGCGTCTCTTTTTCGGTTTCCCTATCTGCGATCAGTATCGTGATATTACCCGCCATTCTTGTCTCCTACTTCCTTGCTTATCGCCATTTCACTGGCAAATGGTTTCTCCTTTCGGTGATTAATACCTTGCAAGCCGTTCCTACCGTGGTTATTGGCTTATTGCTTTATATGTTTTTATCCCGTTCTGGTCCTTTGGGGGATTGGCAGATGCTATTTACCCAACGCGCGATGATTCTCGGGCAAATGATAATCTGTTTTCCGGTGTTGGTTTCGATGATGCATGGCGCGCTGCAAAGTACCGATCGCCGCGTATTAGAAACGTCCGTCACCCTTGGCGTATCACGATTGCGTACACTCGGTACGCTGGTATGGGAAGCGCGCTTTCCGATCCTAGCGGCGATTATTGCCGGCTACTCTCGTATTGTTACCGAGGTCGGTTGTTCAATGATGGTGGGCGGCAACATTATGGGGTTAACCCGTAATATCCCAACCGCGATTGCGATGGAGAGCCACAAGGGCGCATTTGCTCAAGGTGTTGCGCTGGGGATCGTGTTACTGATTTTAGCGCTGATTCTGAACTTTATGCTGTCGTCGATGCGAGGTCGAGGGGTATTAAGGAGCTAATCTGGCTCAAATTAATTATCTACCACTATAATAACCCCATGGTAGCGTCGACATACCGTGATAATGGGGATTGGCTGTTCAATGGAAGTCCCAGTTGTAGGAGCATGGCAAATAATGACAATACAATTACATGCAACACAGGTATCAATGCGGTTCAAAGACCGTGTGCTTTTTCATATTCCCAGTCTCACGATTGGTCCTAATGAAGCGGTCTATCTCAAGGGCGCGAATGGCGTTGGCAAAACCACCTTATTAAAAATTTTAGCGGGTCTTATCAAGCCCACTTGTGGTGAAATCTTACCCAAGAACGCCTGTTTGCTTGGTCGATTAACGGGCAACTTGGGTCGCAAAGATGTGATCTATCTGCACCAGTCTCCTTACTTGTTTGATGGTAGCGTGTTCAACAACGTTGCCTATGGTTTGAAGCACAAGATTAAAGATGCCCAACTCAAACGTTCAGAAGTGATCAACGCACTGAGAATGGTCGGGTTAGAAACCCTCGCGGATGAACATATTTCGGTATTGTCCGGCGGTGAGAAACAGCGCGTAGCAATGGCACGTGCTTGGGTGCTTAAACCCTCAATCTTATTAATGGATGAACCTAGCGCGTCACTCGATAAAGAATCAACCGCCAAACTGGTAACAATGGCGCAAGACTTATTGGCTCACGGTTCTAGCATCGTGGTGACCAGTCATCATTCCAATGAACTCACCAAGTTATGCCACAAACAGTGGTGGATAAAAGAGTGTACCTTGGTAGAATCGCCATTATTACAAGTCATCGACAAAACCAATCACAACAGAGAGAGTACCTATGTTGTCTCCAACTCAGACTAGTTGGGTAATTTTGGCCGGCGGGCAAGCCTCACGGATGGGGGGCAATGATAAAGGATTGATTGAGTTTCGTGGGCAACCCTTGATTGAGCATGTCTTTTCTCGCCTTATTAAACAAGTGGACCGAGTGTCTATCAACGCGAATCGCAACCTTGAGCGTTATCAGCAATATGCCCCTGTTATTACCGATACCTTTGCTGATTATCCGGGGCCTTTAGGTGGCATTCACGCTGCTTTGTCCGCCGCCGACACCGATTGGGTCGGTTTCGTCCCTTGTGACAGTCCTTTTATCAGCGATGATTTAGTGAAGCGGTTTTGTGACAGTGTGACAAATGAAGCGGATATTCTCGTCGCACACGATGGTCAGTTCCATCAGCCTGTGTTTACTATGTTCCATAAGAGAGCACTCGCACCATTAGAAGCTTTTCTTGAGCGCGGTGACCGGAAAATTATCTTACTCTATAAAGAGTGTCACACTGAGTATGTCGATTTCTCACAACACCCAGCGTGTTTTATCAATTTAAATACGCCAGAAGAATTGCAGCAACTCGCTGCACAAGACATTAGCTGCACAAAACATTAGCTCCACAAAACATTAGCTCCACAAAACAATAATCGCATAAGACAATAATTGAGCGTCCAATGATAAAAAAAACCATCAATAACGTCCCTATCCTTGGTTTCGCCGCTTATAGCGGCACCGGAAAAACCACCTTACTCGAAGCACTGTTACCGTTATTAACCGAGTCTGGTCTTCGTGTTGGTGTGCTAAAACATGCTCATCATAATTTCGACGTTGATAAACCGGGCAAAGACAGTTATCGCCTACGCAAAGCGGGTGCGAGCCAGATGTTGATAGCCTCTCGTTATCGTCATGCGCTAATGACCGAGACACCCGAGGCGGAAGCCGAGTTTGAACATTTGCTGGCTCGCTTTGATCATCAAGGCTTAGATCTGATTTTGGTTGAGGGCTGCAAGAATATCGCCTTTCCCAAGATAGAGTTAAACCGACAGCAAGTGGGCAAACCGTGGTTATATGTGAACGACAACAACATCATCGCGATTGCCTGTGACAGTCAACCAGAAACGTCGCTGCCTACGGTCGATATTAATGATCTTTCAGCAATTAAAGCTCTAGTCATCAACTATCTTGATGCCGACAGTAAAGCCTCGGCTGCCAACTGTTGCGATACCCTTTCCCCTGCACTGCTTTCGGTGACTCAGGGACAACAAAAGATCCTTGATGCGATCCCTTTATTGAAGCAAAGCGAATCGGTTGAGCTAGAGCAAGCTTTAGGTCGTGTTCTTGCCACTGATATAGCCTCGCCAATCAATGTGCCTGCATATACTAATTCGGCGATGGATGGCTATGCCATTCGTGGTGACGATATTGGGTCGAGCGATTTTAAAGTGGTTGGCTCTGTAATGGCGGGCTACGGTTTTGAGGGCGAATTGCAAGCGGGTCAAGCGATCCAAATTATGACTGGCGCGCCGATGCCAAGCGGTGGCGATACGGTTGTGATGCGTGAGCAAGCCGTGACTTCCGCCGATCGAGTCTCTTTTGGCGAAGCCGTCATTAAGCAAGGTCAGAATGTGCGTCAGGCGGGTGAAGATTTAGCACAGGGTAAACCCGTGTTTACTGCTGGCACCGCTATCAAATCGGCGGAACTTGGTATGATTGCCTCGTTGGGTATTGACCAAGTATCGGTCATTAAACAACTTAAGGTGGCGGTGTTCTCTACTGGTGATGAAGTGCAAGCGCCGGGTTCGCCTCTTAAAGCAAACTCTATCTACGACTCCAATCGTTACACCATAAAATCCATGTTAACCCAGTTGGGCTGTAACATCTTAGATTTGGGCATTTTAGCGGATGATGAATCCGAGATGGAGCAAGCGATCGTCACCGCAAGTGAGCAAGCGGATATGATCATTACCTCTGGAGGCGTCTCCGTTGGCGATGCAGACTTCATTAAAAATGTGCTAGAAAAACGCGGTAATGTCGATTTTTGGCGTATCAATATGCGTCCCGGTCGCCCTTTGGCCTTTGGACATATTGATCAGGTGCCGTTCTTCGGTCTGCCGGGCAACCCTGTGGCGGTGATGGTTTCATTTATTAATTTTGTCGAACCCGCGATTAAGAAAATGCAAGGTGTCCGAGAGTTTACGCCACTCAAAGTCACCGCGATAGCGTCGGAATCCCTACGTTCTCGTCAAGGTCGCACCGAATTTAGTCGAGGTATCTACGACTTCGACCCACAAAGCGGGCAATTGAGTGTCAAAACCACAGGTAAACAAGGCTCTGGTATTTTACGTTCGATGAGTGAAGCGAACTGCTTAATCGAAATAGCGCCTCATGTGGATATGGTAAAAGTCGGTGAAAGCGTGACAATTATCCCGCTTCAAGGCAGAATCTAGCGCCTGTCCATATTTCAATTAGATTTAGGTAAACAAATTATGGCTCGTACCATCATTTATCAATATAAAGACCAAGAGAAAACACTGACGTTTTCGTATCAACAGCACCGTAATATTCACGAGGCGGTAGCGGAAGCTGAAGGTATCGACCTGACTGAATTTTTGAAAATGGAACAGCAAATTGAAGCGATATCCGACACCAAAGCCGTGCGTAACTATCGTGACAATCACTTCAAAAAGTTGGGGTTTGGTAAGTTCACCTTAATGCAGAAAGAGAATCATGGTGTTGGCAATAAACCTCGCGATTAATTCTGCATCTTGAGGTCACTTGACTATAAGTTAGGCGGAGCCTTTGACGCTCTGCTTAGCTTAAAACTCCCCCTTTTCAAACAGCAGCTTTATCCCCAGAATCACTAATACCGCGCCAGTAATCCCTTCCATCCAGCGCATAAAGCCACTGCTATTGAGCAACTTCTTAGCACCGTTCAACATCGCCGACAGCCCGCATTGCCAGATCATTGCAATAATAAAATGAATGCCCGCCATCACAAGCGATTGAATCAACGGTGAATGTTCTGGATTAACAAATTGGGGTAAAAAGGCTAAATAGAATACCGCGGTTTTAGGATTAAGCACATTAGATAAAAAGCCCTCTCGCAAAGAGCGCAACACTGAAAGGTCTTGCTTTGTGCCAACATCGACCCGAATTCCTTGCGGTGTGGTCGCAGCACGTAAACTGCCGATCCCAAGCCAAATTAGATAGGCTGCCCCAACCGCTTTGACTAGGTAAAATAGCTCCGCTGATTGGGTTAATATAAACGACACACCCAGCGCCGATAAGGTGGCATGGACAAATAAACCCAGGCAGATACCGAAACTGGTCACCGCACCATCAGAAAAACCGGCTCGACTGGTATTGCGTAACACCAGTGCAGTATCCAATCCGGGTGTTAATGTCAGTATGGTGATAGCAATAATAAATGCTTCAAAATTCAAAATATTTAGCACGTCCTACAAGCTCCATTTGCTGATCACGCTGCGAGTGCCATAGTCATTATTGATTATCCGATACTTTTCGCTATCAGCAATACGTGTTAACTTGGCTAGATCATTGATGTACAAGGGTAAAGAAATGGAATATTACACCAAACTTGTCGAACACTATAAAACTATTTCTAACTTCGGCCACCTATCTGCGATTAGCGGTTGGGATGCAGCGGCGATGATGCCATCCGGTGGTAACGAGGCACGTTCGCAAGCGATGGCTCAGCTTTCACTGCACATTCATCAACTCTCTACCGCACCTCAACTGGGTGAATGGTTTGATAAAGCGCAGAGTGAGTCACTGAATTCTGAACTAAGTGCCAGCTTGCGCGAGATGCACCGCACTTGGCAACTAACGACCGTGGTTCCCGAACAATTGGTAAAAGCCAAATCATTAGCTGGCTCGAAATGTGAACATGCTTGGCGAACTCAACGTGGAGACAACGACTGGAATGGCTTTAGCGCCAACTTTGCCGAGGTCGTTAACCTTTCTCGCCAAGAAGCACAAATTCGTGCCGACGCAACCGGTCTGACCCCTTATGACGCTATGCTCAATATTTACGAGCCGGGCACGACCACAGAGCAATTAGACAAGCTGTTTGGTGATCTCACCAGTTGGTTACCTGATCTGACTCAGCAAGTCATCGACAAGCAGAGCCAAGAAAAGGTATTGATGCCAAATGAGCGCTATTCAATCGAGCAACAGAACAAACTCGGTCTTGAAGTGATGAAGCTACTCGGCTTTGATTTCAACCATGGTCGCTTGGATATCAGTTCTCACCCATTCTGCGGTGGCGTGCCGTCAGATGTCCGAATAACGACGCGCTACGATGAGCAGGATTTTACTCAATCGCTTATGGGCATCGTACATGAAACCGGACACGCGCGTTATGAGCAAGGTCTACCCAACGGTTTATCAGGGCTGCCTGCGGGTGAAGCGCGTTCTATGGGCATCCATGAATCTCAGTCGCTGCTGTTTGAAATGCAACTTGGGCGTAGCAACGAGTTTATTAATAAACTTTCACCACTTGCGACGCAACTGTTTACTGAAAACAACGCCGCCACATTTGAAGTCGCAAACCTGCAAAAGATCTACACCCGCGTTCAACCGGGCTTTATCCGCGTCGATGCAGACGAACTCACCTACCCTGCACACGTGATCCTACGCTATGAAATGGAGCGTGATTTGATGAACGGCGTCATTGAATATCAAGACATCCCTGAATTATGGAATATCAAGATGCAGCAATACCTTGGACTTTCCACGCAAGGCAACTTCAAAGATGGTTGTATGCAAGATATTCATTGGACAGATGGAAGCTTCGGCTACTTCCCAAGCTACACATTAGGCGCGATGTATGCAGCGCAGTTTATGGCGGCAATGAAGCAAACGGTGAATGTAGATGAAGCGGTTCGCAGTGGCGACCTTACGCCAATCTTCCATTGGTTAAGTGAGAATATTTGGAGTAAAGGTAGTTTGCTAACGACGGATGAATTGGTTAAATCAGCAACAGGGGAAGTGTTGAATCCTTTATACTTCCAACAGCATCTTCGCTCACGTTATCTTTAAAGCGATATTGCCCTATTACAACATACCGCTTCCATGGGAAGCGGTATGTTGTCTTTATTGATCGTATTCGGTTGACGATCAAATCACCCGCTTTACATATAGCACGGTTTACTCACCCACTAAACTCAAAGCGTATTCACGCAGAACCCTTGCATTGTCTGCGTAGTGAGCATTGCCACAAACTATGCTGCCATAACTGATGGTTGGAGATGAATAAAAGGGGTGTGTTTGGTCAGCGTACGCCATGATCGTTCCTTTCCCACCGCAAATATAGCCGTAGGAGTACTTTTTCACTTTGTGTTTTACGCTTAGCGGTAGTTGATTTGATAGATCAAATGGCATTCCGTCAGTTTGAGTGGATAACGTATCCATATCATGACTTGCCCAAGCCAAATGTCCTAGCTCATGCTCTAATACATGATCTTTACATGTCAGACCAATAGTAAAAAATTTGGCATAAACCGAAGCGTTAGTTTCACCGCACCACTCACTGGTAAATTTAGAAAGATTTGTCTTATAGATGAGTCCATAAAACTTAGCTTTAGCATTGTTTAGTGCTTCGATTTCTTGCGGGTAATAATATTCTAAGAAAGCATGAACAACTGACAACTCTTCACTTTCTTCACCCAAAATTTCGGGTGTAAAGATAATTTTATCCAATGTTCTCGTAAGCGGAATGCACGAATTCTGCAAAGCTTGGTTAGAGAAATCCAGCCAACGCTGAATATGCCCCTCAATATCGACCACTTCATAACCTTTAATCACTGAATCTGAGATGAAAAAGGTTATTGGTGTCTCGACCACGGCTTCAATCTTACATTTAGGCAACTTTACTTCATTAGCGTGGACTTGCCAGCATAGCAAAAGCAACCCTGATACGAATATTGACTTCATCTATTGTCGATTCCTAAACAAAAAAACAAAAAGAAAACAAAAAGGACAGGCATATTATGAAAATGGATTAGTAATTTCATAAAACTTCAAAGTCTCCCGTAAAATTCTGTTGGGATCCAGCTTTCTATCAATCGGTGGGTTATATTGGTGAAAATTTCACCGTCGGAGCCCATCATGACCCAAGCTAGAAGTCAGCAAGTCTGTTTAGAAGCTACACCGTACTATCACTGCGTTTCCCGCTGTGTTCGCCGTACATTTCTGTGCGGTTATGATGAACAATCACAAACAAGTTATGAGCATCGGCGAGGCTGGATACAGTCCAGAATCAAACAACTAAGCCAAGTTTTTTGTATCGACATCTGTGCCTATGCAGTGATGAGTAATCACTATCATGTGGTGGTACATATCAATCAACAGCAAGCGAAAGCATTGTCGGATTTTGATGTGATTGAGCGGTGGAGTCAGCTTCATACAAAACCCTTGCTAATACAGCGCTTGCTTTCAAATCAGATAAACAGTGTTGCCGAATTAAACGCAGTCTATGAAATCGTAGAGCAGTGGCGAGAGCGCTTGTACAGCCTTAGTTGGTTCATGCGCGAGCTGAACTTTGACATTGCGATGAAGGCGAACCGAGAGGAGGACTGCACAGGACACTTCTGGGAAAGTCGCTACAAAAGTCAGGCACTATTAGATGAAAAAGCGCTACTTGCCGCTATGGCTTATACCGACTTAAATCCCATTCGAGCAAGCACGGCTAAAAGGTCAGAAACATCAGACTATACCTCAATTCAAGACCGCCTCAAGGCTCTGAATCGGGGGCAACACACCGCACCTTGTCTTCATCCGTTTGTGGGAAGTTCAACTAATGACATGTTAGCAGGGATCCCGTTCAGGCTGATGGATTATCTGGAACTAGTCGACTGGACTGGGCGACAACTCAGGCAAGGAAAAGCGCGTATTAACCCCGAGTTACCTCCCCTTCTGCAAAGACTGAGTCTTACGCAGCAAGAGTGGCTAAAAGTGTGTACTCAACTTGAAAAACAACGTGCAACTTTAGTCGGCGGCAAAGCCAGTTTTCCCTCAGTACTCATAAAGATGCAAAGGCATCGAATGTGTGGCTACCAACTCGGATAATGTCATTTAAAAACTTTGTAACTGGCATCAGCAACTAAGGCTGAGAGTTGGTGTGGTTGTTATCCTAAGATTTTCCTCACTTTGAAGGTTATCGGCTTAATCTTACTCACAAACACCATACGCTAGAATCTAAGCAAAGCGGATTTGACGTTGTTGTAAAATTTACTTTTTAATTTGCCTGTCCTTTTATTCTTTTTTTATTCTTTTTTATTCTTGCTACTCCTAAGAACTATCGTAGCAATCAATTGGATTTTCGGAGACATTAAACGGTCAAGCAAAGGGAATTATGCTTTGCAGTTCAAGTAAACCCAAGTTTAAAGAATTTCAACTACTATCCTGAGCAAACGAGGTGGGTAGGCTAAAAGTCGTAGATACAAGTTTTACTCCCCCCCATCTATCTAGGCAATGTTTAGGGAGCCAGTTGTGTGGCTCCCAGAAAAAATGGAGAGTACATTTTAACTCAATGTGACCACCGTTTTTAATTTGGTAAATTCACTATGTTCCAATGCATCAAACATTTTCTCGAACGCAAGAGTGATTGGAAAACCAACTTCAACGCTGCCATTCGCAACACGTTTAAGTAACGCTTCACCATTTTGCATCAATGTATACCAATCTTTTTTATCACCAAATTCATGTAATGCTCCTAGAGCTATTTCGTGGTAGGAAATAGTACGGGTAAATGGAGGATCAATGGGTTTAGGTATGCGATCTTGAATACAGATAATGTGTCCATTAGCTCTCAACAGTGGCACTAGATGGGCGGCATTTTCTCCACTTATCGCATCAAAAATAGCGAAATATTTAATGCTGACTTGAGATTGTTCTCGATAAACCTGACGAATGCCTAGCTTTTCTGCATGCTCTTCGTTCAGACTCGCAGAGACGACATCAACAACATAACCAGCATTAACCAAGAGTTGGGATAGCAAATTGTTAACCGCCCCAAAACCAACAATAAGCACTTCTCTCTGTTGAGTTAATGGGATCTTTTCAAATGCTTGCCATGCAGTAAGCATCGGACAAGGCAGTGCCGCAGCCAGTTCAAACGATAAGCTTTCAGGCAGCATCATCACTCTATCAGCACTCAAAACTGTATATTCAGCGAAGCTACCATAGTGATTAAGTGAAGCATGATACGCTACTCGACACCCAACGAAACTGGTATCAACTTTAGCTCCTACTTGTACAATGATACCAGCGCCATCAACACCAGGAACATGACCATTAGACCAATTTAAAGGGTTAGCCTTGATAAATTTCCAATCGACAGGATTAATGCCAATCGCTTTGTTTTCCACCAAGATTTCGTTGTCATCTAAAGTTGGCTTTTCTGCCTTACCCAGTGTAAGACTGCGTGTCTCCGACTGATATTGCCAAATTTGATATTGTTCCATCTCATTTCCGTTTATTTAATGAAAAAGATAAGGCACCAAAGAGTTACTCTTGGTGCCAAGTGGATTAGATCTGATAAGTTGTATAATCGATGTAGCCCTCTTCTCCGCCTCCGTACAAGGTGAGCCTTGCATTGGCATCAAACTCACTCAGTGGTAAATCATGTGCAAAGCGGGTAACTAAATCTGGGTTCGTTACGAAAGGAGTACCAAAGGCAACGAAATCAGCATACTGCTTATCTAGCAACTGTTGTGCAGATTGCTTGGTCAGCTTTCCTGCTATCATGATAGGCTTTGGATACACTTCGCGAACTTGCTTACGAAATGTTTCTGGAACGTCAACATAACGAGAAATTCGCTCAGAAAAATGAACATAAGCTAAGTTCATCGGTGCCATTTTTTCAAGTGCTTTTAGCGTAACCTCAATGATTTCAGGATCCTCATCAGCAAAACCTTCGATCACGTGTGGAGAGACGCGTACCGCGACTTTATCGCTACCGATTTCGTTGACGACCGCTTGTAACGTTTCCAACAGAAATCGCATACGGTTTTCTTGACTACCACCATATTGATCTTGACGTTGATTACTCTCTAGACGCATAAATGTATCAAACAGATAGCCGTGTGCAGCATGGATTTCTACACCGTCAAAACCCGCTTCGACAGCATTTCTAGCCGCTTGGACAAAATCAGCGCTTGTATTCTCGATGTCTTGAAGCGCCATTTCTTGCGGCGTTTCTGTTTCAATCATTCCGAACCCACCTTCTGACAATGGACCAAAAACTTGATCGGGTACTTTAATGGCTGACGGGGCCAAAGGTTGTTCACCAGAAATAGCAGAATGACTACGCCGCCCAACATGCCAGAGTTGGATAAATATCTTCCCTCCTTCCTCATGGACAGCCTGAGTCACTTTCTTCCAGCCTTCAATGTGCTCTTCTGTGTAAATGCCTGGCGTCATAGAGTAGCCTCGACCTACGGCTGAGACCGGTGCACCTTCAGTGACAACCAAACCTGCACTGGCACGCTGACGGTAGTAAGTTGCCATCATCTCGTTTGGCACGTCACCAGGTTGAGATGTGCGTGAACGAGTCATCGGAGCCATTGCAATACGGTTTCTTGTCTTGAGTGCGTCACCTTTAAATATATTAAACATATTTTCCCCTTAAGCCTTATACGTTGGATAATCAATAAGCCCTTTTTCAGTGCCACCAAACAAGGTGTTTGGATCATGCTCTGCCAATGGGTAGCCGTGAAGTAGACGTTCAGGAAGATCAGGATTCGCCACAAAAGGTCGGCCAAAGCCGATCAGATCAGCCAGACCGTCATTAATAGCTTGTTCAGCTTTTTCCGCATTATAACGACCTGCATAAATCAAAACGCCTTGGTAACACTCTCGTAAGGCATGTTTAAAAGAGACTGGCGTATCGGGGGCGTCATCCCAATCGACCTCAGCAATATGCAGATATACAATACCGTGCTTATTCAGTACCGCTGCTGCTGCGGTATAGGTCTCGATAGGGTTCGCATCTACGGTGCCATTTAAGGTAGTCAACGGAGCCAGACGAACACCTACACGGTCAGCGCCAATCGCTTCAACTAATGCTGCAACGACTTCATCAAGAAAACGAAGACGATTTTCCAGGCTACCACCGTATTCATCGTTACGGTTATTAGCTTCCGAGTCTATGAATTGGTTGATCAAATAACCATTCGCCGCATGAAGTTCAATGCCATCAAAGCCAGCTTCAACGGCATTCAATGCCGCTTGACGATAATCTGCGATGACTTGTTGAATATCCGATTTTGTCATTGCTCTAGGCTGCACGACGTCAACAAAACCAGGTTCATCACTGCCATTATCAACGAATACTTTTACGTTTTCCGCTTTTAACGCTGATGAAGAAATCGGTTGTTCGCCACCGATATTGTCGGGATGAGTGACTCTACCTACATGCCAAAGCTGCGCGAAAATTGCGCCATTTTCAGCATGTACTGCTTCAGTCACTTTACGCCAGCCTTCGATTTGCTTAGGTGTGTAAATACCAGGCGTCCATGCATAGCCTTTTGCATTGGGTGAAATTTGTGTGCCTTCGGAGACAGTTAAACCTGCACTGGCTCTCTGCGCGTAATAAGTCGCCATCATTTCATTAGCGACATCGCCAGGTTGACTTGCTCTGGAGCGTGTCATAGGAGGCATGACGACGCGGTTTTTGAGAGTCAACACCCCCAATTTTATAGGTTGAAAAAGTGATTTAGACATAATAAGCCCTCTTATTTCTTGAGGGGAATACTAACAAAATCACCGCAGCACATTGATAGCAATAAAGACAAATGATACTTGTTAAAATTGCAATAATACATCGACTTTTATAGGTATCTGTTTTGTCCAAGGTGCTAGAAGAAATAGCCTAAGCGAGGTACGAAGTTACCTCACTTGGAACGATTTACAGATCCAGTTTCGGCTGAATAAAATCGATAAAAGCAGAAATCCGCTTGGCAACAGAAGAAGACTTATAGTAAACCGCATTAATTTGCTCCCTGCCTGAGTTGCCGATTTTTTCACCTTCTAACAAGGCAATTAATCTTCCTTCCGCAATATCTCTTTTCACCATAAAGCCCGATAGACAGGCGATTCCATTTCCCATCAAAGCAAGTTGTCTAACCGTTTCACCGTTACTTGAAGTCAGAGTTGGTGTCAGTCCTGAAAATCCTTTCAGCGGCCATTCATTAAGTGTTTTTGGTGTTGAAAAGCCGATGGTATCGTGATGTTCCAAATCACTACTCTTACTCGGAAAGCCGCGCTTTGATAAATAATCAGGTGAAGCAACAATGTGAAGTAAACTTCGGCCAAGAGGCCTAGCATGTAAGGTTGAATCATTTAATGCGCCTATACGAATAGCGATATCGGTTTTCTTTTCTAGTAAATCAACAAAACCCTCATTGGAGGTCATCTCTAACTCAATATCAGGATAGGCTTGATTGAATGGCTGAACGAGTGGGACTAACTGGTGAAACACAAACGGACTAGCGGCATCAACACGCAGTCGCCCTTTGGGTAATTCTCCACGGGATATGATCTCTTCTTCCGCTTGTTGTAACTGCATCAATCCAATTCGTACCGAATCCACAAATTGCCGTCCCTCATCCGTTAATTCAATCCGTCTTGTCGTTCGGTTTAATATGGTCACGCCAAGTTGGCTTTCCACCTTACTCACTGCTCGCGATACCCGTGCGACCTGTATATCTAAACTATATGCTGCCGCCGTAAACCCGCCAGTATCGACCACAGAAAGTAGAATTTCTAAATCATCCGATTTCGTCCTCATGCTTACTCACCATTTACTTAACGATTTAGTTTTAATTATTGCATTTATAACAAATATCATTTGTTAAATAACCTATTTTTTGCAAAGTAATTTCCGTGCAGAATCCTCACATCGATTAGCGACACAGCAACTGGTTGGTAATCAGATTATCGGCTGTGCACTAAAACCTTATAAAAGAGAGTAAATGATATGCCATTAGCACTTCTCGCATTGACGCTAAGCGCCTTTGCTATTGGAACGACAGAATTTGTGATCGTAGGGCTGATCCCGACGATGGCTTCTGACTTAAATGTCTCATTACCATCCGCAGGACTGCTAGTGAGCCTTTACGCATTGGGTGTCGCGATAGGCGCACCGGTATTAACCGCTTTAACCGGTAAGTGGAACCGTAAACACGTGTTACTTTCGGTTATGTCATTATTTGTGATCGGCAATCTATTGGCCTGGCAAGCACCAGGTTACAACACCCTTATCTTTGCTCGCATTTTGACTGGTTTGGCTCATGGTGTGTTTTTCTCTATCGGCTCTACGATTGCTACAGGTCTTGTACCTAAAGAAAAAGCAGCAAGCGCGATTGCGATTATGTTTACAGGATTAACTGTTGCGCTAGTGACAGGCGTGCCACTTGGCACTTACATCGGTCAAACCTTTGGTTGGCAATCGACTTTTCTGATTGTTGCGCTATTGGGATTGATTGCGTTGATTGGTAGTGCTTTCTTAGTGCCAAGCAACCTAAAACAGCCTGCTGCCGCTAAACTGTCATCGCAGTTAAAAGTGTTAACCCAGCCAAGGCTACTACTCGTTTATGCGATTACGGCATTGGGTTACGGTGGTACATTTACTGCTTTCACTTTCCTTGCTCCAATTTTGCAGCAGGAAACAGGATTTAGTGCCAATGCTATTAGCCTAATTATGTTGGTGTACGGTGTATCCGTGGCGATTGGTAATATTTGGGGCGGAAAAATGGCCGATAAGATGGGACCAATTAAAGCGCTGACGATTATTTTTGCAGGACTCGCGACTATCCTAGTGATATTTAACTTTACTGCTGTTAACCCTATCGCAGCGGTAGCGACTATTTTAGTTTGGGGGGCTTTTGCATTCGGTAATGTTCCTGGCTTACAAGTTTATGTAGTGAAACTGGCTGAAAAATACACCCCTGATGCTGTGGATGTTGCATCTGGTCTAAACATTGCGGCGTTTAACGTTGGTATTGCTCTTGGCTCTTGGGGAGGAGGTATGATTGTGTCTGAAATGGGATTGATGCATACCCCTTGGATTGGTGCCGTGGTCGTACTTGTTGCGTTGGCTCTGACTCAAATCAGTGGTCGCCTTGATAAGCGTACCGCAATTCATTTGTCGGAAAAAAGTGTACTTGTGAAATAAGCATCATAATTTCCATTAGAAACTGGTCAATGCTCTGCATTGACCAGTTCATTCTTACTTTGCATCAACTTAGGTACTACATAATGAAAACGGTTTTCATCACGGGAGCAAATCGAGGTTTAGGACTCGAGCTTGTCAAACAATACGCTCTGCGGGGGTGGAATGTCATTGCCTGCTGTCGTGACATTCACACCGCTCATGCATTGACCCTCTTGGCACAAAACTATCCCACTATTTCTACTCATACGTTGGATGTCAGTAATGAGTCCCATATTCTCGCTTTGACCGAAAAATTTGCAGACATCGCCATTGATGTGCTTATTCACAACGCAGGTGTGAGTGGAGACGAATGTGAAAGCTTAGGTAATATGGGGCAAAAAGAGTGGATAAATGTATTAAAGGTCAACACCATTGCGCCCATGTTGATTACACAGGCTTTACTTAATAACATTCTTGCTGGCGAAGATAAAACTATCATTGGAATGACCTCGATACTCGCTAGCATCGATGATAACCGCTCTGGTGGTCGATACAGTTACCGCGCATCAAAAGCCGCCCTCAACCAAATAATTAAATCTTTGGCCTGTGAACTATGCGAAGCCGATGTAAAGACCATGGCAATTCATCCAGGGTGGGTACAAACCGATATGGGAGGTCAGGATGGAAAGGTGACTGTAGAAAATAGTGTTAAAGGCATGCTTAATGTCATCGACAATCTAAGACTTAAACATTCAGGTTCATTTTTTGTCTACGATGGCACTCAATTACCATGGTAAGCCCAGTAGTTATGTCACATGCAAGCTCCAAGAGTATGATATGCTTTTCCGCTCTATAGTATTAATCCTTTTTATTGTCGCTTTGCTCGGGTGGTATTTACTCAAAGCCACCCGAGATCTTTCCCAATTTGACTGGGATTGGGATGACGATGAGATCCTATAAAGCTTGTTACACTCATTTATCACAATCACCAAAATCATGTATCACATCACACCTGTTGCGGTGTCCACGCCCTCACACGCTTTGGTAGATCCCCTTCTACAACGTGATGGCGAGGTTTTATCTTAATTCATAGCAAGAAACGAGTAGCTCCCAGCTTAATAAAACATGCATTAACTGAACGCTTAATCAAGAGTCCGGTATCACTGAGCCGATCAGAAGTACTATTTCTCACCAACTGGACACGCTTTCCCATCCATAAGAACAATGGAAATAATCATCGACTTCAGTGTCAATAACTTATAAATTAATTGTACCAAGTCCCTGAAAATTAGCGCTTTCGTCCTGTCAACAGATTGTGACCTAGGTGTTTGATTGAATTTTTCTCCACGGTTCAGGTTAAGACCAATATGTTAATACCCCACTTATATTATCTTGAGAGATATCGCAATAAAGGTACTCGAACCTACAGCACACATGCTTCGTTTACAGAAGCTGTTGATTGCTATCGACCGGATTCTGATAGAGAGCAGTTTGAACTTCCGGTGCTGACTCTGCCGAAAGACAAAGTGAACATCTACCTCGCCAATCCAACACAAGCGCTAGCAAATAAATTTATTGGTTCTTCGGAGGTGAATTTCTGTATCCACCCGCAAGTGTTGGAGGCTCCAGGCGCAGATACTTCCCCATTGCGAGGCGAAGCGTTACCACAACAAAATAGTTCAATATCGGTTGTTCCAAGTTCATCGACGCGAACGCTGTTTGTTTTGGATGATGAGATACCACATGCAGTAAAAGTCCACTTCCCTTTTAAGGTATCCCGATACACACGCAAAATGCGTGACGAAGTGATAGAGCAAGCGGTCAATGTCTCTTTGGAGCTAGAAAATGGCATTGACCAAATGGGAGACGATTTCGCCTATTTACGCGAAGTCATCGGTATCAGCTATAAACAAGAACAAACGTTAGACCAAAGGGGTGAAAACTGGGGCTACGTGGTACGAGATATGCGACCTTTCCCATATGTTGCAGAAGCTCGCAAACTAATACCGGGATTTGCACTATTCGGGGAGGACTTCTACCAACCCGATACCCCGCCCATTCTTTACGGATTGATCGCCGAGCAAAACCCACTCGATTTTGTGCTGCACAATATTATGCTACCTATCGTTCGGCACTGGGTCGATTGTTTCCGTCACTTTGGCTATATCATTGAGCCTCACGGACAGAACGTTCTGATAGAGCTAGATCAATCAAACGCTATCACCCGTATTGTTCATCGCGACTTAAGTGTTGGCATTGATATGAGAAGAAGAAGAGATATTGGTCTGTCCAGTGACAAACTCAACCAATATAACCGAATGGAAAACAGTGCTTTTCATAGTATCGCTTATGATCGCTTTATGGGAAATCACTTCTTCACTCGTCTCGTTGAGTGCTGTATTGCCAAGTTTCCCTACCTAGCGAAAGAAGATTTCACGATTCCTTGTCAAAGAGAGTTTGCTCGGCGACTACCAGAGTACCGAAATTACTTTCCGAAGAACATCTGGTATTTCAGTGAGGAAAGGGATCCGTTTAATAAACCCCTCTACGAAGATACGGGCGTTGTACCAGAATGGCGACCATGTGATGAGTAAAGGTGTGTATAACGGGCATTGCCACTAATTAGCGTCTAGTGAGTCAGTGGCGATTCATTGATTGCTCTTGGTTCTCATGAAAACTGCTATCGTGACGTAAAAAATAATGACTAAAGAGTGAATAGCCGCTATCTCACTAGACGCTAACTTAGCTCTCCATCATATGGTTTTTATTCTCTACAGGTGGTAGCTGATTGCTTTTTGATATGCCTGTCCTTTTATCCTTCTTTTATCCTCTTTTATCCCTTCATCCTTTTAAGCCATCGCCACCAGACCAGATTTTAAGTGCTCGTGATGTTGAGTGATGGTGTTTCTGGTTTTAAGCTACTCCCTTCTTTTTTAGGTCAGCCATCTTTATCTAGCCATATATTGCCACTTTCCTTACAATATTCGATTTCTAAACAGGCTCGATTTTAAGTGCCTGTGCTGTTAACAACACAAAGAGATAACAATGAACATCGATAACAACGAGATAACCACCCTAGACGAGCTTAAACAGTTTCTAATTCAGGTTGAAAGCGGTGTATTAGGTTTGCAGAATGTTGGTGGCGTTGCGTTGGCAACTTCAAACTCTGATGGTCGCCCCTTTGTTGCTGTGTTGAGTGAACAGCATCAGTTGTTGCTGGGACGTTGGGTGTCAAAAGAAGTGTATGACAATGGCAAAGATATGGTTCGTTTTGGTGTCAACAATAAACACTAAGCGATTGATTATCTGTTAAATAGTGAGCGGAAAGCACGACAAGGCTTGCCGCTCATTTAAATCAATAGCTCCCTCCCCTATGTGCTTGTATTGGTCTAGCTCGACGTTTATTCAACCGACATTAAACCTTCATCATCCTGTCACTTTTAACTGCAATCATTTCCACAATTCTGGAATTATAATTATATTTAGGTTGATGGATGACATTTCCTATCGCGATTTTCGCTATCGCACAAACTCTGTTGTACGCATGTTTCTACTATATTTTCCCTGCCACACTGCTTGAGTGGGAGGCGATGACTTCATGGAATCGTATCGATATTACCCTTGCGTTTACCTTATCCATTGCGATTTCTGGCTTATGCTCGCCTATCGCCGGTCATTTTATTGATAAGGGTAAAGGTCCGATTGTGATTGCTGCGGGCGTGATGCTCGGCGGTTGCTTGTTATGGTGCTTGCAATACGACTTATCGCTGACCCAGTTTTATCTTATTTGGATTGGGATTGGTATTGCGATGTCCAGTTGTCTCTATGAGCCGATATTTGCTTATATCATTAAGTATCGTGGTCAAAAGGCGAAAGCCGACATTACCACGATTACATTAGTCGCCGGATTTGCGAGTACCCTGTGTTTTCCCACTGTCCGTTATTTACTGACCCATTACACCCTTAGTCATGTGATGATGGTAGCGGCTGTATTGGTGATTGGTTTGGTATTGCCCTTTTATTGCGCCTGTCGCCAATTGAAGAACCAAAGCGTCGAAACGTGGGAACATCATTCAACCGCTCAGTTTAGCGAGCGCAAGCCCTCCGCCCTCTCCCTCATCAACAATCGGATATTCTTGTTACTCGCCGTCAGTTTCGCGCTGCTTGGTTTGGCTCATACCGTGGTGATTAGCCACCTTCTGCCACTATTGGATGAACGAGAGCTCACATTACAAAGCGCAACATTAATCGCCTCGTTGATCGGACCGATGCAGGTATTTGGGCGGATTGTGTCAATTTTCGCAGATAAAGTGCTTAACTTGGTGAACCTTACCTTGAGTTGTTTTATCGGCATCAACTTAGCGCTTATCGCCCTCTACTTTGCGGGAGACAATCTTGCATTATTGGTGATCTTTGTGATGTTCCAAGGAGGAAGCTACGGCGTGATCAGTATTATGAAACCATTGGTTATCAAACACTTTATGGGGAAAAGCAATATGGGAGTGATCTCGGGAATGTTAGCTTTGCCTTATTTACTCTGCTCAGCGATTGCGCCTTATCTTGGCTCAATTATCTGGCAAACGGGCAGTTATTACGCGGTTATCTTGTGCATGTTGTTATTTAGTGCCATCGCGCTAGCCTGCTTTACGGTATTAACGGGATTATCGAAACGAATGGACAATGACGAGGCAACTGACCACCTAGATTTGGTGCAAAAGTCTTAATTGCTATGTTTTCATTCTTATGTCTTAATTTCTATGCCTTGATTACAGTGTTCACTGAAAACGCAACGCTTCGATTCGTGACATTGTCACCTATGGGTGAGTATAAAAAAACGGTCGTACTATCACGACCGTTTTAACCAAAACTCTAACAGTGAGACACACTCAATTAGAAGATATGAATCGTTGCGTTAAAGCTGAAGCTATCCAGTTCTTTATCGCTACTGATGGTTTTTACACCACTGAAACGTTGCCAACTTGCACCAATTGAAAGTAGATCGGTAACGAAATAGTCAGCGCCCAGACCGTACATGATATCAGTACCGTCGGCATCGTTTCGACTGCTTAGACCACCTTTGTAGCTACCTTCAAAGTAGTGAAAGCCGCCTTTAGCCCACAGTTGGATTGGACCAATATCGATGCTTGGCTTTAGTGCTCCATACCATGAACCCATCTCAACATGACCGCCAGTCAAGTCGTAGCTACCATGTTTCCAGTAACCACCTTCAATACCAATAATAGGTAAGATGCCAGTACCCACATGGAAACCCAGTGGAGTATCGCTGTTGCCATTGTAATCTGCACTACCTGCAGATACACCACCATATAACCAAGCGTCAGCGAAAGCTGTAGTCGATGCGCCAGCAAGCATAAGCGCTAATAGTGTTTTTTTCATCGAGAACCTTCTCTTGTTTTAAAGTGAGATGTCACCACCGTTGGTGACATCTCGTGTTTTACATCCTTGCCCCTGTTAATTAGGCAACTTGCATAAATTTTTTAAGATTAACACGCATCTATGGCGTTGATAACACGTTTATCAGACACGGGATAAGGTGTACCAAGCTGTTGAGCAAAGTAGCTTACTCGTAACTCTTCAATCATCCAACGTATCTGTTTCACGTTATCGGGTACTTTCATTCCTTTCGGTATCTTATTCAGTAACTCTTTGTAATTTTGTGTCACTGATTCAACTTTTAATAGATGTACCCGATCTCTATTTGGGTCAATCGGCAGTTTTTCCATGCGGCGCTCAATCGCTTTAAGGTAGCGAAGAATGTCGGGTAAACGTTGCCAACCACATTCCGTGGCAAAGCCGCGGAAAATCAAACCTTCGATTTGTGCTTTGATATCAGACAGAGCAAACGCCATCGCTAAGTCGACACGACCTTTGAGCTTTTTGTTGATCTGAAAAGCGGTCGTCAATATGGTTTCGACTTGCTGGGCAATATCGACCACGGTGTCACCCAACTCAGCGCGTACATGCTCTTTCAGTGCTTCAAATTTATCATCTTGCCACACCAAACCGCCCTGTTGTTCGATCAGCTTATCGACCCCACAGGCGATACAGTCGTCAATCAGATCCATCACTCGCCCGTAAGGGTTAAAGTAAAGTCCGAGCTTTGACTTGTTCGGTAAGTTCGCGTGCAAATACTTAATCGGTGACGGCACGTTTAACAAGATCAAACGACGTTGACCTTCTCGCATCACCAACTCTTGTTCCGCTTCGGTTTCAAACAGTTTGATTTCAACACTGTCTTTATTATCGACTAAAGCTGGATAAGCTTTAACATCAAAACCACCACGTTTTTGCGCGTACACCTTAGGCAGTGAACCAAAGCTCCAAGTGTGCAAACCTTGTTGCTCGATGTCATCATCCGCTACTTTTGACAGCGTTTGCTGTACTTTCTCTTTCAAGCTTTCTTTAAGCTCGTAAAGATCGCGATGCTCTTTAAGCTTGCGATTGCGGTGATCAACGGCGCGGTAAGTGATTTTTAAGTGATCCGGAATTTGCTCAAGGTTCCAATCTTCACGCAGCACTTCGGTTCCCGTCATACGACGTAACTCTTTTTCTAGTGCGTCTAGCAATGGCATCTCCATTGGAGTCACGCGAGCAAGAAATGCTTGAGCATAGTTAGGTGCAGGAACAAAATTCTTACGCAGACTCTTTGGCAGTGCTTTGATTAAGGAGATAATCAACTCTTCACGCAATCCCGGGATCTGCCAATCAAACCCTTGTGGCTCGATCTGATTGAGGATTGGCAACGGAATATGCACCGTAACCCCATCATTGTCTTCACCGGGTTCAAACTGGTAGCTGAGCTTGAGCTTAAAGCCCGCTTGGTGCCAGAAGTTTGGATAGTCCAACTCCGTCACATGACTGGCGTCACCTCTAAACAGCATCTCCTTCTCAAAGTTGAGTAGTTCGCTGTCGTTAGCGCTGGCTTTCTTCCACCACGTATCAAAGTGACGACCTGAAACGACTTCTGTGCCGACACGCTGGTCATAGAAGTTAAACAGCTCGTCATCGTCAACTAAGATATCGCGACGGCGAGATTTGTGTTCTAACTCTTCCACTTCCTGCAATAGCTTGCGGTTCTGCTTAAAGAAGGCATGTTTGGTTTCCCAATCCCCTTCAACCAAGGCACTGCGGACAAATATTCCTCGGCTAATCACCGCGTCGATTGGTCCATAATTCACTAAGCGCTTCGGTACAATGGGCACGCCATACAGCATGACTTTTTCATGTGCCATGACCGCGGCACGTTTTTTCGACCAATGTGGTTCGCTGTAGCTGCGTTTAATCAGATGCTTGGCGACGGGCTCAATCCATTCAGGTTGGATCTTCGCCACAATGCGCCCCCACAATTTGGACGTCTCGACCAACTCGGCGGAGATAATCCATTTGGGCTGTTTCTTAAATAGACCGGAGCCAGGGAAGATATGGAAACGGGCATTACGAGCGCCCTGATAATCGTTTTTCTCCTGATCTTTCACACCAACATGGGATAACAACCCGACCAACAGCGCGGTATGAATCGACTGATAATCCGCCGCTTCTTGGTTGAGCTTGCCGTCCATTTCACGCATTGCTTGATGGATCTGAAAATAGACGTCTTGCCATTCACGTACCCGAAGGTAGTTGAGGAAATCTTGCTTACACTGCTTACGGAATTGATTACTCGACAACTCTTTTTGTTTGCCTTGCACGTAGTCCCACAGGTTCACAAAGGTGATGAAGTCTGACTCTTTATCAAAGAAGCGCTTGTGCTTGTCGTCGGAAGATTGCTGTTTATCACTCGGGCGCTCTCTAGGATCTTGGATTGAGAGCGCAGAAGCGATCACCATGACTTCTTTTAAACAGCCAAGGCGCGGCGCTTCAAGCACCATACGCGCTAATCTTGGATCGATAGGCAGTTTCGCTAACTGGCGACCCATCGTCGTCAACCGCTTACGCGGATCTTTGACTTTATCGTTGATTGCGCCCAACTCTTCCAGCAGGCGAACACCGTCTTGAATGTTGCGCTTGTCCGGTGCTTCAACAAATGGGAAGGCCTCAATATCGCCCAAACCAATCGCCGTCATCTGTAAAATAACCGACGCTAAGTTGGTACGAAGAATTTCTGGGTCGGTAAACTCGGGACGGGATTCAAAGTCTTCCTCGGAATAGAGGCGAATACAGATCCCCTCTTCGACACGACCACAGCGACCTTTACGCTGATTGGCGCTCGCTTGTGAAATCGGCTCAATCGGTAAACGTTGTACTTTGGTGCGATAACTATAGCGACTGATACGCGCTGTACCCGGATCGATAACGTATTTAATACCGGGAACCGTTAATGACGTTTCTGCGACGTTGGTGGCAAGCACAATACGTCTGCCGCGATGAGATTGGAAAATTTTGTTCTGCTCACCCGCGGACAAACGCGCATAAAGCGGGACGACTTCAGTATCTTTCAGATTACGCTTATTGAGTGCATCTGCGGTATCACGGATTTCACGTTCACCGTTCATAAAGATAAGAATATCACCCAGTCCTTCATCACATAGCTCATCCACCGCGTCGAAGATGCCTTCCAGTTGATCTCTGTCGGTATCGTCATCACCACTAAGCGGTCGATAGCGGGTGTCTACTGGGTAGGTTCGACCTGACACTTCAATAATTGGCGCATTGTTGAAGTGATTAGAGAAACGCTCGGGATCAATGGTAGCAGAGGTAATAATAACTTTAAGATCGGGACGCTTGGGCAACAACTCGCGCAGGTAACCCAAGATAAAATCAATATTAAGGCTACGTTCGTGCGCTTCATCAATAATGATGGTGTCATATTGATTCAGATAACGGTCATGCTGTATCTCTGCCAGCAAGATACCATCAGTCATCAACTTCACTTGCGTCTGGTCTGAGATTTGATCGTTGAATCGAACCTTATAACCGACAAAATCACCGAGATTAGATTCCATCTCTTCCGCGATTCGGTTAGCGACCGAGCGTGCGGCGAGACGTCTTGGCTGCGTATGACCAATAAGACCAAACTTACCACGCCCCAACTCAGCACAGATTTTAGGTAGCTGAGTGGTCTTACCCGAGCCCGTTTCACCCGCCACAATCACCACTTGGTGATTGGCAATCGCATCGGCGATATCTTGTTTCTTCTGACTAACCGGCAGTAGCTCTGGATAACTGATTTTTGGTTTATGATTTTCACGCTGTTGCGCGACCATCATTGATTGAGCGATATCCGCAGCGATCTCGTCAAAAACCGCAGAGCGAGCTTGTGGGTTATTAATTTTGTTCGCGCCTGAAATACGCTTTGAGAGACGAAAACGGTCTTTTATCATACAGTCATTCAGTGCTTTTCTTAATGACTGTGCGCTATTGGTTTTCGCGGAGACTGAACTGTCTTTGTGTTGCGAGGAAGTCAAAACGTTCCCTAGTTTACTTTTCTATTTAAAAACTGCTCGGATTGTAGCACAGCTTATAAATGGAGGTTAACAACAACTAACAGCAAATCATTGAGTCAACAATGTTTACGATTAAACAGTGTCTACGACTAAACAATGTTTGCGATTAGTTGTTTGCTCTGAAGAGCTTGCCCGGCTTTGATGTTTATCCGGCTTTGCTATCTGCTCGTTAACCCATTAGAAGTGGTATTGCAGATACACCGTATTGTAGTTGCTTCCGCCCTTGATACGCCCGTATTGCGAGGCGGTTTCAAATATCGAGCTACGGTGGTGAAGTGAATAACCTAGCCACCAGTTTTCCAAGCGGTTACTTTTGGTCAACGAAGCCAAACTCACATCTAAAGAAATATCGATATAGTTCATAAACTTATTGGAGCGTTTCTCTTTTTCATCCATCTCGGTCTGTTCGATATACGTCACGCTATCAATATAAGAAACACCGTTTCCTACACCTAAGCGGAAATCTACCGGCCAAGTAAAGGTGTAGTAAGCTTTAAGCAGAGTTACAAACTCGGTGCTTGCACTTTGCACTTCGGAGTCCCAGTGATGAGCAATACCCGGGCTAAGATAAATGTCTAAAGGCAGACCAAACAACTCATCCGTGAGTGGATGACCATAAAATACCGAGGTAAGTTGGTTGTTGTAGGGATCTTTCTCGCGATTAAACGAGAAAATTTCGTTCATGTTAGACGGTGTCGCCCAACCATGTGCCACTCTTACATACGGTTTTGGACCTTTGCTACTTATCCCCTGTGAGCGCGACTTGGTTTTGGTTTTATCATTAAAGAAACCAAAGCCAACAAACACCTCCCCCTCGAAGCGTTGATCAATGACCGAGGCGTGATAGGCATTATTGTCTAACATGCGTAGGTTGGTTTCACCGAGTAGATACAGGTTGGAGTAAACATGATACTTCGCTTCAACACCGACGCTATAATCTAAGCCCGCCCCAATACTTTCGCTGACACCATTGTATTGACCGTAATACTGCGAGTTGAAATCCGCATCTTTGTAACGCAAGGTGACGTTAGGTTTCAGCTCCAACGCACCCAGTTCATATTCACCCAATAATCTCAAATTACCGTGGTAGCGATGACCCTTATCTGAAAGCAGTTCGGCTTGAGCTACCCAGTTCTGATCCATTTGATATTGAAGTTGTAACCCGAAATCAGCGCTATCTCCACCATTCTGGTTTTGCTCGTCTTTGGGGATATCAACAAATCGAAGTCGACCAATAGCATTCAATTGCCAAATGTCATCATCGCTGTTGTATAAATGCGCGCCTGCAGTGAGTCCATCAATAAACACATAATCGTTTTGAAAATACAGGGTTGGAATAAAAGTCGATACCGATGTATCCGCGCCTTGAGTGTCAAAAGATATCGATGACGTGCGCCAAAGCGCAGCGATGCCCCACTCCTGCTCACTTAACTCTGTCGCCAAAATCATCGTCGGCGTCGCGCCGAAAACCAGTGCTAAAGTGAAAGGGACATGGCGAAAAATCATGATTTTAGAATCTCCGAAAAACTAAAAGTTACAAATTAAAATTATACATTTAATTGAGTGAAATAAACGTCAACGAGCGCTATCTATTGTAGGTAGACCTGTTATATTATGTGCGCCTCGACATAAAACTGTCACTATAACGTCATTAATTGGCTTTTTAATCAAATTAATTGATATTATTGAGTGACCTAGCCCGTTCCTATTTGAAGTATCGTGAACCTAGTAAAACTGCTCGACATCCTTAACCAACTCCCAAAAGACCAGAATATTCAAGTGGTTACCGGGGAAGACTTTTTACCAGAACGTCTGGTCGATATTCATCGTGATCACGATTTACTCTTTATGCAGTTTGATAACGCTCCAGATGAAGGCGAACAAACTGAAGAAGGTCGTGGTTTTGTCGATCATGAGATAGAACTGTTGCGTTTACGTCTTGAACAAATTGTTAGTCAAAGTGACGACAAACAGCAAGTTGCGGATGCCTTGCTCGGTTTCTTTTTGATTGGTCATGAAGCCTCAAGCTCAGAATTTGTTGAGTTGCTTGAGAATATGGACACAGAAGCTCACTAAATAACTGCCAACGACTTCCCCTTTACAACTCCGATTCCAATAGACTTGTATTCCTATCCATTAGCGACTATTTATTAATGTCACACTGTTTTCTTTCTCATCCCAGAAAGTCAGAGTGTCAGTTTCATCATGATAAAGAGAATGTTTATGTTTAATGCTATTACTTCAATATTTAAACAACTTATTGAAGGAGACGATCTCGCCACCCACACCCACCGCCCCACTCCAGAACTCGCGATCGCTGCTCTGCTAATCGAAGTTTCGAAGGCTGACCACACGGTTGAAGCAGATGAAGAGCAAGCTAAAGTGGCGCTGCTATGTCGCTTGTTGACACTGGAGGCACCGCAAGCCGAGGAATTGATAACTCGCGCCAACGCCTTTGTAGAACAATCGGTTTCACTGTATGACTTTACTTCGCAACTACGTGAATTACCCCAAGAGAAACGTTATCACTTGATCAAAGCGATGTGGGATGTGGCTCATGCCGATGGTGTGATTGACCCGCTCGAAGACGCCGTTATTCGCAAAGCGGCGGAATTACTCTATGTTGACCATAGTGAGTTCATTCGTGCGAAATTAGAATCGTCGCAAGCTAAACCATAAGAAAGAGCGATGGTCGAACATCGCTCTTTTACGTGTCATTAATTCGTTGTATCACAGTAAGGTCAAAGCAAGCTTGGCCAGATTATAGGCATCGACATAGCCAGAGTGCTGTCGCCCTTCCCATTCAATACCCTGCGCTTCTTGTGCTGCTCGGTGCCCAATACGCTTATCTTTCAATCGTTTCTGCATACGATAGACGGTAGCAAGATTAATAAACTCTTTGAATGGTGCATCGATCTGCTTGGCGGCACACTCTTCAAACAGAATAAGGTCATCTCGTCCCCAAGCGGTATAGATTTTATTAGGGCCGCCAAAGTTTTTGATCATCGACTGGATAACGGATTGCAACGGACGCCCTTGCTTGGCGATTTTTTTAGGCGTGATCCCTGTTAATTCGGTGCAAAACAGGGATATCTCATCTTGTTCAGGCTTTACATAGTATTGCGCGCGTTTAACGATCTGTTGCTTAACCAGATCTATCTCAGCTAAACCGACCTCAATGATCTCGCCTGTTGTACCAACACCATCCTTGTTCCAACAACACATCTCAAGATCAAAACAAACAACGCGATTATAATTCATAGCCCTAACTGTCTTTATTTAGTAACTCGCCAATTGTAGCGGATAGCAATTAAAAGCTCGACCCGTTACTGGCTAAGTGTTGCTTTATCACACAACACTGGCTCTATTTCGTCCTTGCTCCTTACTAAAGTAGAGCTGTTCATCGGCGCGGTTTAACAACTGTTCTAATTGCTCGCCCCGGTAAATTGCTGCACCAATACTCAAGGTGCATGAGAAATCATGATCAATATCGGGCCATTCTAAATGTTCGATTTGGCGGCATAAATTGGAAAGATAATGGCCTAACGTGAGATAGTCATGCCTTTCTGAGATAATTGCGAACTCATCGCCACCCAGTCTAAACACTGTATCTTTATCTGATACGTAACCTCGCATAAAGCAGGCTACTTTACGCAGAATAGCGTCTCCGGTGACATGCCCATATTGGTCGTTGATCGTTTTGAAATTATCAATATCAACAATAACTAATGAGAAGCACTGATGGCGCTCAATTTGATATTCCGCCAGTCGGTTAAAGGCTCGGCGATTATAGACTTCGGTCAATGGGTCGCGATCGACGAGATATTGTAAGTCGCGAGTACGGCGACTGACCAACATCGCCAGTCTGTACTGCTCCCGCAACATCAGTTGTACAACATAAGCAAGCAACAATGAAATTACGACACCGCTAAAGGCGATACAAGCGAGCAGAAATATATCGCTGTCAGACATTCTATGGTCTTGCTTGAATTGTAGAGTCCAATCATGGTTATAAAACTTCATCGTCACTTCGGTGACTTGACCTTGATTACTGTCCCAGTGAGAATTTTGATAGAGAATAGTGTTTGAAGGGTCGGATAGCGCGATATCCAAGACACGGACTCCGATATCTTGCCCCCAAGAGGTATGAGTAACCATATTGTCGAAGTACACCGTGGAGCGTATCGCACCAACAACGACACCTTGCAAAGTTTGACTGCCCGATTTGAACACAGGATAAAATGCTAAAAACCCACGTTGGGGCTGCCCTTCTACCGCTCGATCCTGCAACAAGACCGTGCGCCCAGAGATAGCGGGAAGTCCGGTGCTTTTTGCAGCATCAATCAATTGAGTGATTTTGGGGTTAGAAGGATAGAACCCAAGAGTTTCAACGTTGGCTTTATTGATAGGAAAGGTATCACTAATCAGATAAATCGCTTTATTACCATCACCGACATAGCCTTGTTTGATCACTCCGAATTCAGGCATCGTTTTTATGCTATAACCGGGAAATCGCGTACGCATTTTTGCGACATAATCCGTTATTTGCTCCGGATACACCGTCTTCATCCACTGCATGGCGACAAGGCTTTTAGAGTTAGCTATCAGTGGTTGTGCGAATGTGGAAAAATGAACCCATGCGGGAGGGTTGGTCGCTTGAAAAAAACTGGCACCTGCGCCAATAAAACTGATGTCATTGTTGACCAGTGTTTCGAGAGACTCAACTTGCCTATCAATAAAAAACTCAACATTGTTTTGTGTCGTCTGTTTCTGCCCAATACTCACTAAGTGTAAGATCAAAACCGTGAACATTATTCCGCAAACAAACACAGTTAGAGAGTATCGCTTAACGCCGCGATCCTCTAGGTTGACTCGTGTTACCATGCTCTAGCCCTAGCTGACTTGATTATTGTTATTTTGTCAGTTGCATCATCTGTTTAAATGAAAAAGTAACGGCAAAGGTGCCAATTTGTGTAATTTTTTTACATTTTTACATAAAGTTAGCATACGCAACACCATAAAGTGTCAAAAACAGCCGCCATGATCACTATAAAAGGTCTAATCTTTAATTTAAACGTTGAATTTTTAAGCAAATACTCGCGGTTACTTGAGTGATTAAAGTGAAAGGTTCGCCTTGTAACTGTTGATTATGCTAAAATCCGCCGCAAAATTAGTTAATAATGATAATCATATAGAGACATTGCTATGAACTTCGATCTAAACGTCATTCCCACTACTTTCGATATGCTTCACGCTGGTTTAGCCGCATCAAGTGTCCTGCTACTTGCGGTTGCCGTTTCACGCAAAAGCAAAGTGATCGAGAAGGTGGTTGAAAAGCCGGTTGAAAAAATCGTCGAGGTAGAAAAGCCCGTTGAGAAGATTGTTGAAGTAGAAAAAGTCGTTGAAGTTGAGAAAGTGATCGAAAAGGTCGTTGAAGTCGAATCTAAACTTGCCACTGCGACCACAGACTCTGCGATGCAACTGCTTTCTCTGATGCAAAAAGAAGCGCGTATGATTGACTTCCTTCAAGAAGATCTTACCGCTTTTTCTGATGAAGAAGTTGGCGCGGCGGCGCGTGTGGTTCACACGGGTGGTAAGAAAGTGATCTCAGAATACTTCGAGCTTTCGCCAATTCGTAGCGAAGACGAAGAAACACGAATTCAAATTGCTGAAGGCTTCAACCCTCAGGCAGTACGCTTAATTGGAAATGTCACCGGCAGCGCGCCATTTACCGGCACATTGGTACATAAAGGCTGGAAAGCTGACAAGGTCACTCTGCCTAAGTTAGCTGAAAATTTCGATGCCTCTATCATTGCCCCTGCTGAGGTCGAGTTATAATGGAACATAGTGCTAAATTCAGTGTTGGTATCGATTTAGGGACGACTCACTGTGTGATGTCGTACGTCGATACTGAGGTGGAAAACCCACAAGTTTATGTGGTCGATATCCCTCAATTAACGGGAGCTGGAACCATCGAGTCATTCAAACAACTAGGCTCGTTTCTTTACCAACCGTACGAACATGAAATGGGCGCAGGCTCACGCACTCTGCCTTGGACCAATGAACCTAATGCACTGGTCGGTGCGATTGCGCGTAACTTCGGTGCAAAAACGCCTATTCGCCTTGTGGCTAGTGCAAAATCTTGGCTTTGTCACGGCGGCGTTAACCGCAGAGATAGCTTTTTGCCGCAAGGTAGCCCAGAAGAAGTGGCAAAAGTGTCACCGCTGCGCGCAACGGAACTCTATCTTGAGCACCTCAAACTGGCTTGGAATCACGCTCATCCCGAGCACAACCTCGAGTCGCAAGACGTCACTATTACGGTGCCTGCCTCCTTTGATCCTGCTGCGCGTGATTTGACCGCAGAAGCAGCACGAAACATTGGACTGCATCATTTAACCCTACTTGAAGAACCTCAAGCGGCGCTTTATAGCTGGATTGACAATAGCGATGACAAGTGGCGCGATGAAGTCAGCGTTGGCGATATTGTCCTTGTGATTGATGTCGGTGGTGGTACAACGGATTTATCCCTTGTTGCGGTCACCGAAAACGATGGCAACCTAAGCCTAGAGCGTGTCGCGGTCGGTGAACATATTCTGTTGGGCGGTGACAACATGGATCTCGCCCTCGCCTATCGCCTTAAAATGAAACTGGCATCAGAAGGCAAAGAGTTGCAACCGTGGCAAGTGCAAGCGATGACGCACGCCTGTCGCGATGCCAAAGAAGCCTTGCTGAACGATGCTGATCTGCAAGCGGTTCCGATTGTGGTGCCAAGTCGTGGCTCAAAACTGCTTGGTGCAACGCTCAAAACGGAATTGACCCAGCAAGAAGTACAGCAAACCTTGGTGGATGGTTTCTTCCCTCAGGTTGCGATTAATGAACATCCGGTGCAACGTGCTCGCGGTGCTCTAACCCAAATGGGCTTGCCCTACGCACAAGATGCGGCGATCACTCGTCATATCGCGGCGTTCTTAAGTCGTCAAAGTGATGCAGCGGATAACCTATTTGCCGGTATGCCGGGCATGAACAGTTCGCCAGAATTTATCAAACCCACTGCACTATTGTTTAACGGTGGAGTGCTAAAATCTAAGCTACTGTCGGAGCGTTTATTTACCACGATTAATCAATGGCTTGAGAAAGCGCAGTCGCCAACTGCCAAGAGGCTAGCAGGTCTTGATTTGGATCTCGCTGTCGCCAGTGGCGCAGCCTACTATGGCAGCGTGCGCCGTGGGCAAGGTGTCCGCATCCGTGGTGGTATCGCATCGAGTTATTACATTGGTATTGAAAGTGCGATGCCAGCGATTCCAGGAATGGCACCGCCAATGGAAGCGTTATGTGTTGCGCCATTTGGGATGGAAGAAGGCAGCAGCGTTGCAGTTCCAAGCCAAGAGTTTGGCTTGGTCATCGGTCAACCCGTGCACTTCCAATTCTTTGGCTCAACCACGCGACGTGACGATGATGCCGGCGTTCACTTAGATTTCTGGCAACCAGAAGAACTTGAAGAACTTCCAGAAATTCAGGTGACTTTACCATTATCAGAAGGTCGCAGTGTTGGAGAAGTGGTCCCCGTTACCCTTGCGTCACGAGTCACAGAACTTGGCACACTCTACTTAGAAGCCATTGCCTCCGACAATGGTCAAAAATGGCATGTCGAATTTGATGTGCGCGAAGAGAGTTAAGCAAAATTCTCACTATTTTAACGGCACTTTCGAGTGCCGTTTTCTCATCTCACGATCTGGCACTATTTAATCACGGAGCGAAATCATGGCAACGGCACAATATTTAGTTGGTATTGATTTAGGCACAACCAATACCGTCGTCGCGTATTGTGAAATTCAACACGACTTGTCGCAATCCCCTGTTTCACTGTTTGAAATCGATCAATTAGTCGGTCCCGGCGAGGTTGCACGTAAACCGCTGCTGCCTTCTTTTCGTTATCACCCAGCCACTGATCAAGTTGCTCAAGCAGACCTTGCGTTACCGTGGGAATCGACGCTCGTTCAAGGCGATATTGAGCAAGTTATTATTGGCGAGTGGGCACGTGAGTTGGGTGCGAAAGTTGAGGGACGCCAAGTCGCCAGTGCGAAAAGTTGGCTGTCGCATCAAGGCGTTGATCGCCAAGACGATATTCTTCCGTGGGCGGGCGCTAGCGATGTTGAAAAAGTGTCTCCGGTGGTCGCCAGCGCCAGCTATCTTAACCATATTCGTCAAGCGTGGAATCATCGACATCACTATAACAAACTGGAGCAGCAAGAGGTGGTGATTACTGTGCCTGCTTCGTTTGATGAAACAGCACGTAAACTGACGTTACAAGCCGCTAAACTCGCGGGACTCGATAAGGTTCACCTACTCGAAGAACCTCAGGCGGTTTGCTATGATTGGTACGCACGACATAAGGTGACAGCGTCACAAGAGCTTGATCAAGTTCCACTGATTTTAGTCTGTGATGTGGGCGGTGGTACTACTGACTTAAGCTTAATTGAAGCCAAGAATGAAGAGAATGAGTTGTCTCTTAACCGTATCGGCGTTGGCGAACACTTGATGCTTGGCGGGGATAACCTCGACCTTGCATTGGCGCATGTTTCAGAGCAGAGATTCAATCATTCAAGTAAGCTTAATGCTGCCAACTTAAGCAAACTGATTCAACAAACCCGCAGCGCTAAAGAAGCGCTACTCTCCTCGCAAGCGCCTGAAGAACTCAAGATCACCATGTTGGGCAGCGGCTCGAAACTGATCGGTGGCACTAAAAGCATCACGCTGAATAAACAGGAAGTCCATCAAATTGCACTGGAAGGTTTCTTTCCCAAAACCGCTTGTGATCAACTGCCGGATAAAAAGCGCTCAGCGGTGGTCGAGTTTGGTTTGCCCTACGTTGCCGACCCCGCAGTCAGCAAGCATATTGCTGAGTTTTTGTACTCCCATCAGCAAGTGTGTCAACAGGCATTAAATAGCGATCAATTACCAGCGATCCCTGTTGGATTGCTGCTTAATGGCGGAGTCTTCAATAGTGATTTGGTCGCTGGGCGTTTAACTGAGCTTATCTCTGAATGGAAAGGCTCTCCGGTTACTGTATTAGATAACCCGCATCCAGACTGGTCTGTAGCGCTGGGTGCCGTTGCTTTTGCTAAAGCCAGACGCGGAGCACAACTCAAAATCGGCGGCGGCAGTCCACGTTCCTACTTCTTGCACTTGCCAGATAAAAACAAATCGAGCCAATCCCTCTGTTTGCTCGCCAAAGGCACCGATGAAGGACAAGAGATCCGCTTAACGGGTCGTCGCTTCTCTCTTACATTAGGCGAACCGGTACGCTTTAACTTGTTAACGTCGACTCACGATTATTTTGCTGATAATCAAAAAGTCCAAAATGGTTTGATGGTTAAGGTTGATCCCGATAAGTTTTCACCACTTCCTCCCTATATCAGTACCCTCGCAGGTACAGAAGTAGAACTTGCTGCCAATCAAAAACAGCGAGTCGAAGTGGTGTTAGCGTGTCAATTAACCGAAGTCGGTACACTCAAATTGGAATGTGTTAGCGTTGCAGATGACGCTCAGCGTTGGCTGTTAGAGTTTGAAGTCCGTGGGGCGCAATCTCAGGAGTCTGAGATAAAAGTCCATCCCGGCTTGGAGTCATCACAAGCGTTAATCTCTCGTCTTTATAGCGGTAACAAGCAGAGCGCCGATAGCAAAGATATTAAACTGCTTAGCAAAAACTTAGAGAAGAACCTTGGTAAAAAGGAAGATTGGGATTCCTATACGATTCGCTCTCTGGTGGACAGTTTTAATCTTGGCCGCAAACGTCGCCGACGCTCTGAGCAACACGAGAAAAACTGGCTAAGATTGACGGGGTTTTGTATGCGTCCCGGCTTCGGTGACGCTACCGACTCATGGCGAATGGAGCAAATCTGGGCATTGTACAACCAAGGGATCCAGTTCCAAAACCCCCAAGGTTGGAGTGATTGGTGGGTATTCTGGCGTCGTGTTTCTGGAGGATTAAACCAAGAACAGCAAGAGACTATTCTAGCGGACATCGCTAAATACCTTCACCCCGGCGCAATAAAAAACGCCAAGACCTTTCAAGGTGCAAAAGATAAAGGCTATGAAGCGATGGTGCGCTTGTCAGCCAGTTTAGAGAATCTCTACGTTGACGACAAAGTGTTACTCGCCACTTGGTTCTTGAACAAAGCGATTAACTCGCCATTATTTGTTCAAGCGCATTGGTGGGCTTTAGGTCGTTTAGCCGGAAGAACCCCGCTTTATGGCAGCCAACATAACGTGGTGCCAAGAGAGCAAATCGAGCAGTGGCTAGAGCGTATCTTAACGTTGGATTGGAACAAGGAAAGTATGATTGGTTTTGCTTGTATGTTGATGTGTCGAAAAACCGGGGATAGAACGATCGACATCCAAGAGAGTTATCGTCAGCAAGTGATTGATAAACTAAAAGCGAGCAAAGCGCCGCAAACTTGGTTGGATTTAGTGTCTGAGGTACAGACTCTCGATACTCAAGATACAAAACGGCTGTTTGGGGATGCTCTGCCCACTGGTTTACAGCTTATTTCCCAATAACTAAACTCACGATAGCTGAACTCACAAGCAATCGATATATTGAAACGGCGAACATCATCTTGTTCGCCGTTTTGTCTGTTGCGGATAACAATAGCATATAGCGCTATTTGATCTTGGCTAACTCAATCACTTGATCACCCTCTTTGATAAGCAGGTAAGCACTAGAGTTGGGTGAAATAAATACCACGACTCTTTGTTGCTGAGATTTACTCGCACTTATCTCGCCAGCCACATTCGTCAGTTGATCGTAGGCAATCCGCTCTGCATCTCGGCGCACCAAATCAATAAAGCTAAACGGACAATTTTTGTCGTGGTAAACGATTTCTGCCTCTTGCATTAGACGCAACGCTTTAATCGGCAATAGTTCAGGGTCTTCACCATATTCAATCCAAGTACAAGAATCGACAAAAGGCACATTTTGTTGAATAAGCCCTTGGTATAACTGTTGCAGTTGTTGGTTATTGCTGCTGCTTAGCACAGCAGGCGTCTGAAAGAAACGCTCCCAAAACTTGCGTCTTTCATCAACGGTCGCGTAATGAGATTTAATGTCTTCCCTTTTGCTCGCTGCAAAATCCGCCAATTGTGCGGTATTCATTGGCAATACGGACTCGATTTTTTCGCGAATACCACGGATTAGTACCGGAGACGCCCCACCGCTGGATATCGCTAATTGAATACGTCCGCGGTTAATAATAGAGGGTGTAATAAAATCGCAGTAAGGGGTGTCATCGACCACGTTGACCAAAACCCCCACTTCTTTTGCATTTTTATGCACTTTATGATTGAGCGCTGGATTGTCAGTGGTCGCCCAAACTTGCAAATAATCTCGGGTTAACATGCTCGGCTCATAGAATCTCTGTATCCAGTGGCATTTGCCTGATTCTATCTGTGTCTGCAAATAAGATTCTACCTTTGGCGACACAATAGTCACTTTAGCGCCGGCTCGAAGTAAGCTATCCACTTTGCGACAAGCGACCTCACCGCCACCAACGACAAGCACAGGCTTATTTTGAAGATCCATAAAAAGTGGAAAGTAACGCATATTCTTCCTTCACTACCTAATAATAGTTATTCATTCAATTTCACCAAAACGGTGCATTATTAAGCCGATCCATGATTGCATAATGTAATTTTGTCCTGAATTTACACTACAGATCGACAATTAATATCGGATATTACCCATACCGCAACACCTTACGTTGCTGCAACTAAAATTTAACAAAATTATCGCTATCTCACTAACTTGGTGCTCGCTTGCACTATTTACAAATTAGTTACAGTTCGTCATTCTAACAATTGTTTAAGTGTGTGTGACACTCAAAACATCATTTAAATTAATAATTTGAGAAATCGCAAATCATTATCTACGCTTTAGACGATTGTTACAAATGCACCATTTCGGTTCGTTTTTAACACAACACGATGCAACACAACAACAATTAGCACATTGTATTCAGGCTGGACCTGATTTACACGGAACTAACAGGAAGGATACACAATGGCAAAGAAACTTACTCTAATCGCCACATTGGTAGCAGCTTCTGCTGCTATGATGAGTACGTCAGCTTCTGCAGCGGACAGCACTCTAGATAAAGTCACTAAAGCTGGCACACTAACGTGCGGCGTAAGTACCGGTCTACCAGGTTTCTCAAACCCTAACTCTAAAGGTGAATGGGAAGGTATTGACGTTGAGTATTGTCAGGCGCTTGCTGCTGCAGTACTTGGTGACAAAACTAAAGTGAAATATGTACCGTTAACTGCAAAAGAACGTTTCACTGCACTTCAGTCTGGTGAAATTGATGTTCTTTCACGTAATACTACATGGACTCTACACCGTGATACAGCGTTAGGTCTAAATTTTGTTGGTGTTAACTATTACGATGGTCAAGGCTTCATGGTTAAGAAAGACCTTGGCATTTCAAGCGCAATGGAACTGGATGGTGCATCGGTTTGTATTCAATCAGGGACAACAACCGAGCTTAACTTAGCGGATTACTTCCGCAACAAAGGCATGTCATACAAGCCAGTGGTATTTGATACTTCGGCACAAACGGCAAAAGGTTTCGACTCTGGTCGTTGTGATGTGTTGACGAGTGACCAATCTCAGCTTTATGCATTGCGTATCAACCTGTCTGATCCAACGTCTGCAGTGGTTCTTCCTGACATCATATCTAAAGAGCCTCTAGGTCCTGTTGTTCGTCAAGGTGATGACCAATGGTTTAACATTGCTAAGTGGACACTGGCTGCAATGGTGAACGCTGAAGAGTATGGCGTAACCTCTAAGAATGCTGAAGAAATGCTTAAATCAACCGATCCAAACATCAAGCGTATCCTTGGTGTTGATGGTCCTAAAGGTAAAGGTCTAGGCATCAGCGATGATTGGAGCTACCAAATCATCAAGCAAGTGGGTAACTACGGCGAAAGTTTTGAGCGTTCAGTTGGTACAGGTTCACCTCTACAAATTTCACGTGGCGTTAACGCGCTGTGGAATGAAGGTGGCTTCATGTACGCTCCACCACTACGTTAATACGATTTAACGTTATCAAGGGCGGAATAATCCGCCCTTTTTCTCAAAGGATTTGAGGTTAGTTGTATGAAACCTACTACTCAACAAGTCGCCTCGCAGGATAAACCCGCGAAAAGCGCAAATCTACTATACAATCCCACATTCCGCTCTGTCGTATTTCAAGTGTTAGCTGTCGTTGCGTTGGGTCTGTTTTTTTACACCATCGTTAATAACGCACTCACCAACTTGTCATCACGCGGTATCGCAACGGGCTTTGACTTTCTAAGTCAAGAAGCGGGGTTTGGTATTGGTCTCACCTTGATCGAATATGATGAGACTTTTTCTTATGGTCGCACTTTTTATGTTGGATTGCTCAACACCGCGCTAGTGTCCGTACTGGGTATTTTACTTGCTACGGTACTTGGCTTTGTTATGGGTATTGCACGCTTGTCATCTAACTGGTTGGTAAGTCGTTTTGCTGCTGTTTATATAGAAATCTTTCGTAACATCCCCCTTTTATTACAAATATTTTTCTGGTACTTCGCTGTACTCCAAGCACTCCCTTCACCAAGACAGAGTATGAGCTTAGGTGAAGCGATTTTTCTAAACGTACGTGGTCTTTACTTCCCTGCTCCGGTATTCGAACAAGGCAGTGGTGTGGTGATTGCTGTCTTTGTTATTGGTGTTATCGCGACGGCATGTATCGCTTACTGGGCCAAAAACAAGCAAAAACTGACGGGGCAACAAACACCAGTGGGTCGCATTGGTGCCGCGCTTATTATTGGTTTACCTTTAGTGGCGTATTTTATCACTGGAATGCCGATCAGTGCCGAGTATCCGGTGCTTAAAGGATTTAACTTCCGCGGTGGTATTAGCATTATTCCAGAACTGGCTGCGTTGACGTTAGCGCTAAGTATCTATACCGCGTCGTTTATTGCTGAAATCGTACGTTCTGGTATCAACGCAGTGAGCCATGGGCAAACTGAAGCGGCGATGTCATTAGGACTGCCACGAAACCGCACCTTAAAGCTGGTGGTGATTCCGCAAGCGATGCGCATCATTATCCCACCATTGACAAGCCAATATCTTAACCTCACCAAAAACTCATCGTTAGCGATGGCGATTGGTTATCCAGATCTGGTTTCGGTGTTCGCGGGTACGACACTAAACCAAGTCGGTCAGGCGATTGAGATCATTGCAATGACCATGGGTGTTTATCTCGCACTGAGTTTGATCACGTCAGCCTTGATGAATTTGTACAACAAGAAAGTCGCTTTGGTGGAGAGATAATATGGCACAACATCAATTTCAACCGGATCTGCCACCACCTTCTAACACCGTCGGTGTGATTGGCTGGCTTCGTAAAAATTTATTCAACAGTCCCGTTAACTCGGTGGTGACAATCGTCTTAGCCTATTTTTCCTTGTCATTGATTTGGTACCTGTTTGACTGGGCTGTCCTCAATGCAGATTGGATCGGCAGCACTCGTGATGCCTGTACAAGCGAAGGCGCATGCTGGGTATTTATCAGTGTTCGCTGGCAGCAATTTATGTATGGCTTCTACCCGACTGAAGAGCTTTGGCGTCCACAGTTGTTTTACGCCACACTGGCTATTTTTGTCGCGTTACTCGCCTATGAGCGCACACCCAAGCGTGTTTGGCTTTGGCTGTTCTTTGTCAACGTGTACCCATTTATCATAGCGGCGTTGCTGTATGGTGGCGTGTTCGGTCTTGAGGTGGTGGAAACACACAAATGGGGCGGTCTGTTGGTCACCTTGATTATCGCCCTTGTGGGTATTATTGCATCATTACCGATTGGTATTGCTTTAGCCTTGGGTCGCCGCTCAGATATGCCGATTATTCGTAGTATCTGTACGGTTTACATCGAAGTCTGGCGTGGTGTACCACTGATTACCGTACTATTTATGGCGTCGGTCATGCTACCGCTGTTCCTTTCAGAAGGCACTGAAACCGATAAACTGATTCGCGCTCTCATCGGTGTCATCATGTTTAGTTCTGCTTATATGGCGGAAGTGGTGCGCGGTGGCTTGCAAGCAATACCAAAAGGTCAATATGAGGCAGCCGATGCCCTTGGTTTAAGCTACTGGAAAAAAACTGGCTTAATCATTTTGCCGCAAGCTCTAAAAATCACCATCCCATCAATTGTAAACACCTTTATTGGTCTGTTTAAAGATACCAGTCTGGTACTGATTATCGGTATGTTCGACGTACTCGGTATTGGACAAGCAGCGAATACCGATCCTGAATGGTTAGGTTTCGCTACGGAAAGCTATGTATTTGTCGCGTTAGTGTTCTGGGTGTTCTGTTTTGGCATGTCGAGATATTCGATATGGCTAGAGAACAAACTGCATACTGGTCACAAACGATAACACTGGAATTCAAGGACGTATTATGACGCAACAACAAGATTATATGATCCAATTAAAGGACATGAACAAATGGTACGGAGAATTTCACGTACTAAAAAACATCAACCTAGACGTTAAGAAAGGCGAAAAGATCGTAATTTGTGGCCCGTCAGGCTCAGGTAAATCGACCATGATTCGCTGCATTAACCGCTTAGAAGAGCACCAAGCCGGTCATATCTTCGTCTCTGGTAACGAGTTGACAGAAGACTTGAAGAATATCGAAGCGGTGCGACGCGAAGTGGGTATGTGTTTTCAGCACTTTAACCTCTTCCCTCACCTAACGGTCTTGGAAAACTGTACACTAGCGCCTATCTGGGTCAAAAAGATGCCGAAAGAGGAAGCAGAAGCTCTGGCAATGAAGTATCTTGAACGCGTTAAGATCCCAGACCAAGCCGACAAGTTCCCGGGACAGCTTTCCGGTGGTCAGCAGCAACGTGTGGCAATCGCCCGCTCTCTGTGCATGAACCCACAGGTCATGCTGTTTGATGAACCGACATCGGCGCTTGACCCAGAAATGGTACGTGAAGTACTTGATGTTATGGTCGAGTTGGCCGACGAAGGGATGACGATGCTTTGTGTGACTCACGAGATGGGTTTTGCTAAAGAAGTGGCAGACCGAGTCATCTTTATGGATGCGGGTGAAATCATTGAAGAGAACAATCCGGTTGATTTCTTCGAAAATCCGCAGTCAGATCGTACTCAGAACTTCTTGAGTCAAATTTTACATCACTGATGAATCTCATCTAATTGATAAACGTATAAAAAGGTGGCAAGTCCGCCTTTTTTGCTATTATTGAAATATCAGGTTACAAAGTGAGTGATACTTAAGCGCTTATTTTTATTATGATTCTGCTCAGGATGTTTGCTTGTAGCACTTGATTTTTTACTGAAACACCCCCATAAATAGACCCATAACACAATGAATCACCTGTGAGGAAGATTATGAACGACCGTATTGTATCGCGTGGCGGCATTGATACCAGTGCGCTGCAAACTAACAAGGTATTAAGAAATACCTATGCCCTACTCTCAATGACCCTACTTTGGTCTGCGCTAGTTGCGGCATTTTCTATGGCAATGAACCTGCCTCGTCCCGGTTTAATCATCATGCTGGTTGGCTTTTATGGTCTACTATTCTTGACTGAGAAGAACCGCAACAACAGCATGGGTCTGGTGTTTACTTTCCTATTCACTGGATTCCTAGGCTACACCACTGGACCGATTTTAAACATGTACGTCGGTGCAGGTATGGGTGACGTGATTGTCACGGCACTGGGTGGCACAGCGCTCGCGTTCTTGGGCGCATCGGCTTATGCATTGACAACCAAGCGTGACCTTTCTTTCCTAGGTGGCGTGTTAATGGCTGGCTTCGTTGTTCTGCTGATTGGTATGGTGGCTAACATCTTCCTACAGATGCCAATGATTCACCTAGCAATGAGCGGCATGTTTGTACTGTTTTCTACTGGTGTGATTTTGCTAACAACACAGCAAATCGTTCGTGGCGGTGAAACCAACTACATCTCTGCGACAATCAGCTTGTACGTGTCAATCTACAACCTATTCATCAGCCTACTTTCAATCTTAGGCATTATGAACAACGACTAATTAACCGTTAGCTCGTCAATAAAATGTAAGCCCAAAACTCCGGTTTTGGGCTTTTTGCTATTTGCAGTTTTGTTTGTGAGGTAACTTGAAAATGTCATGGTAACTAAGCTAATCTTGCCCACATTGAATTTAGCGGATCATATGCAATGTTTACATACAACGGAATCCACATAGAGACTGACGCCGAAGGTTATCTATTAGATCATAAACAGTGGCAACCTGAAATGGTGCCAACGCTGGCTCAAGAGGAAGGCATTGAGTTAACCGACGCACACCTCGAAGTTATCATGTTTGTTCGTGAGTTCTATATTGAGTTCAACACCTCTCCTGCCGTGAGAATGCTGGTTAAGGCGATGGAAAAAGCGCACGGTCCTGAAAAAGGCAATAGCAAATACCTGTTTAAGCTATTTAAAAAAGGCCCGGCGAAGCAAGCAACAAAACTAGCGGGTCTACCTAAACCTGCCAAATGCTTGTAGTTAGCCAATGACAACTAGTTAGACAATTCTATATAGTTAGCCAATGACAAATCCTTTGTAATGTTTGTATTCACAAGGCTCAACGTTCAACCCTGTTACATGGGCGGTTCGTGGGTCTTGTTTTAACCACTCAAACATTTGCTCTACTTGTTGCGGCGCACCGCATGCCATCACCTCGACCGAACCATCATTTAAATTTTTCGCATAACCACTTAATCCCAATTTCAAACCTTGATGACAAGTGTGATAACGAAACCCCACGCCTTGTACATGCCCTTGCACTATCGCTTTTGCGCATATCTGTTCCATTGCTCGTCCTTTTGACATCAGTTGTCTGCTAAGCTGATTTTAGTTGAGTTCACTATTATTGGCTAAATTTAAGGGTAGTGGCTAAGTTTAGTGGCGAATGGTGGCTAGTTGATTTGCATTTGTTTGAAACTTCACACAAAATACTCGCCCTTTACCCCTATTGACCATAAGGCACATCATGAGTTTAGAAATTCATCTCGTTAAAGGACGTGACAAATCTGTCCGTCGCAAACACCCTTGGATCTTTTCAAGAGGTATCGCTCGCGTTGTTGGCGAACCTGCACTTGGTGAAACGGTTGATGTGTTCGCTCATAATGGCGAATGGCTAGGTAAAGCAGCCTATTCACCTCATTCACAAATTCGTGCCCGTATGTGGAGTTTTGGCGATAAGAAGCAAAACATTGATGTCGACTTCTTTATCCAACGTGTTCAACAGGCACAATTACTTCGTGACGATATTATCGAGCGCGACGGTCTGACTGGTTATCGCTTAATTGCCGCTGAATCTGATGGTTTACCGGGCATTACTATCGATAAATACGACAATTTTTTGGTGTGCCAACTTCTAAGTGCCGGTGCCGAGTTTCAGAAACAAGCACTGGTTGACGCGTTAGTCCACTGTTACCCAGATTGCTCTATCTACGAGCGTTCAGATGTCGCGATTCGCAAAAAAGAGGGGCTAACAGAGCGCACCGGCGTACTGCATGGCGATGCGCCGCAACAACCTGTCATCATTGAAGAGAACGGCATTAAGATCAGTGTCGATATTATTAACGGTCACAAAACGGGCTTCTATCTTGATCAACGTGATAGCCGCAACCAAGCGCAAAAGTATGTCAAAGATAAAGAAGTACTTAACTGCTTTAGTTATACCGGTGGTTTTGGTCTGTATGCGTTAAAAGGCGGCGCAAGTCGCGTAATCAATGCTGACGTCTCTCAGCCAGCACTTGATACCGCACGCAGCAATGCGGAAATGAACGGCTTTAAAGGTAAACAAGCCGTATTCCTTAACGCTGACGTGTTCAAGCTATTGCGTGAATATCGCGATCAAGGCACTAAGTTTGATGTGGTCATTATGGATCCACCCAAGTTTGCCGACTCTAAAGCACAACTAAACGGCGCATGTCGTGGCTACAAAGACATCAACATGTTGGCGATGCAAATCCTCAAACCTGGTGGCACTTTGCTGACTTATTCATGTTCAGGACTGATGGATCAAAACTTGTTCCAAAAAATCATTGCTGATGCGGCAATCGACGCGAACAGAAGCGTCAAGTTTGTCGAACGCTTTGAACAGGCCGCCGATCATCCCACCGATACCGCATATCCAGAAGGTTTCTACTTAAAAGGCTTTGCTTGTCGAGTTATGTAGTTCTCTAGTACTGCAATATATGACTAATAGGGTCCACTGGACCCTATTAGTTTATTGACGGCAGCCTTATTGTATTATTTAACCATACCCTCTATTGCTCTCCTTTGGCTTTTATGCTCATTTTAAGCCTTGAATCCTTTCAAATTTCTCCTTGTCTTATTCTCGACACACTCACTCTTCAAAATTTATTTGAAAACAGATATTTGCTCACTATAGTTTATTTAGATGCAGCGCCGTTTGTTATTTCATCTCTCACAACCAATATCATAAACGGTTAATTACGCATCGATTACCAAAAATTACAGGCACTATATTTAACGATCTTAACTTATGGACCATGTCGTAAGGCGGGTTAAGGAGTATCATTTTGAGCAAGTTCATGATGACGGTAGGCGCATTTTTTATTGCGCACAGCCTGCCAGCAAGTAGCCAAACTCTTGAACAAGCAGTTGCAAGAACCTTGGCCACCAATCCAGACATCAAAGCGAGTTATAACGAGTATGTCAGTAAACGCTATGAAGCCGACGCATCTGGAGGAGCATACTTACCCAAGCTCGATCTTGATGGTGGCATAGGTTATGAGCGAACCGATTATGATCGAGATGATGGGGACAACACCAACGAAGATCTCACTCGAAAGGAGCTCGGTATTACCCTCACCCAATTAATCTGGGACGGTAATGAAACACTCAATGATATGGATAGAACCGCCGCCGAAGCGGAATCCGTACGCTATCAACTCTTGGCTGATGCGTCCGATATTGCTCTCGAAGTGACTCAGATTTATCTTGAATCAACGCAAGCTTATGAGGTGCTTAGGCTCTCGGAAGCCAATCTTGCAGTCCATAAGGAAATCTATAGCGACATCAAAAAACGCGTTGATTCTGGTATCGGTTCAACCGCCGATCTATCACAGGTAGAAGCTCGTATCGCTAAAGCACACGGTAATTTACTTGCGGCGCAAAACAACTTGGTTGATACGCATACACAATTCACTGCCCTTGTGGGTCAAACACCTCAGGGGCTCAACTTCCCTCGTGCTGATGTCACTGCGATAGCCTACACCGTTGATCAAGCCGTCGATATTGCCTTTGAGGCTCATCCTGTAATCAAAATCTCCCAAGTGGATGTCGATGCGGCACGATTCCAATACGACCAGTCTAAAGGGGTCAATTACCCAACCTTTTACATTGATGCGGGTCACAACTGGCGCGATGATGCCAATGGCAATCGCGGCACCGATAACGAAACCCGAGCCATGTTGCGCATGAACTACAATTTATTTAACGGTGGTTCAGACGCAGACCGCACTCAATCTTTTGCCCATCAACTTAACAAAGCCAAAGACTTCCGTGACCGTTCTTTTCGTCAAGTTGAGGAAGGATTGCGCCTTGCTTGGACTGCCCTAGATTTAACGACCCAGCAGAAGGCATTTTTAGCCGACAATGTAGACTCGACCTCCGAGACGCTTATTGCTTACCAAAAGCAGTATAAAATCGGTAAGCGTACCCTACTGGATGTACTCAATACGGAAAACGAGTTGTTTGAAGCGCGTAAGGGCTATCTTGATGCCAAGTATGCAGAGCAACTGGCTCGATATCGAGTGATGAATGCAACAGGAAACCTGTTGCAAGCACTGAGAGTCGATACGCCAAAAGAGTGGCATGAAAAAGTGGAGTACTAAATGATGACAAAACCCATGGTATTAGTTAGCAGCCTAGTTTTGCTCTTTAGCCAAGCTACTTTCGCTGCTTATGACGAAAATGATGAATATGATTACATCCCTGTCCCGCTGGCAGACCAGAGCTTTGATCTGCTTGATGATGATGTCGATGGCGTGATTAACGCGCGTGATCTTTGTGCCGCAACGCCAAGAGGCTCCGAGTTAGACAACGATGGCTGTGAAGCGTATATCGATACATCTCAATCAATGGCTCTTCGTATCTTGTTTGATAATAACTCCACCGTGATAAAACCGGTTTTCCAAAACCAAATCGCCGAAATGGCGCGATTTTTACAGGAATACCCAAGCACTTCGATAGAGATTGAAGGTTATGCAAGTGCGTTAGGTGATCAGGAATCGAACCTAGTGCTGTCGGAAAATCGAGCCAAAGCAGTGCGCCAAGCGCTGATTAATTACGGTATTTCTGCCGATAGGTTGGCTATCATCGGTTTTGGTGAAACCAAACCGGAAGTTCAAGGCGATAGTCCGTTTGCGTATGCGGTCAATAGAAAGGTGGTAGCATCGGTTATCGGCTTTCGTGGTGAAGTGGGTAAAGAGTGGACAATTTTCGACGTTATCCCAGATTAACCTTTAGACGCAAACACTTAATACACAGACACTTGGGTAGGCATTGCCTGCCCTTTTTATTGGTTGAAAATGACAACTCGTGCTAATCTTGTCGCAATAATCACTAAGAGTACAAATCAATGAGCAAATTAACTGCTGATATCGAACAAAATCTTGCACTATTTATCCAAGAAACTAAACAGTCTGAGCTTGTTTGGGGTCTGAAAAATGAAGATGGTTGGCTAGCGGTCGATTCTACTGAGTTTGAAAACAGTGAAGTGATGCCTTTTTGGTCTACTGAGGCGGATGCTAAACTGCATAACGTCGAAGAGTGGGCGGATTTTGAAGTGTTACAGATCCCACTTGATATCTTTGTTGAAGATTGGCTTCTGACCTTAGATGAAGATGGCGTACTGATTGGCACTAACTGGAACAGCCAACTAGAAGGTAAAGAGATGGAGCCTTCTGAAATCGCTAAACTGTACATTGCTGAATAACACCCACGTTTGAGCAATTGCCGTTCAGTAATAACCATTCAGTAATAGCACTTCAGCAACAACGGTTCAAAGCAAAAAGCGAGCAGTCAGCTCGCTTTTTTATTGGTACTTTGTGTTTAGTGTAGGGAGACTACTTCGCTTTAGCGTTTAATCTTGTCATCACCTGCTGTTGATTGTCCAAGTACTCATTTAAGCCATTAGCACGCAACTCACAAGAAGGACATTCTCCACAACCGTCACCAATCACGCCGTTATAACAGGTTAACGTTTCATTGCGCACCAACTGCAATGCTCCAACAGAGTCCGCTAGTGCCCACGTTTCTGCCTTATCTAGCCACATTAACGGGGTGACAATATCAAGTTGGCGATCCATGCCTTGCACCAACGCGCTATTCATCGCTTTAATGAATGAGTCGCGGCAATCGGGATAACCCGAAAAGTCCGTTTCGCAGACGCCAGTAATCACCGCTTGCGCCCCAATCTGGTACGCATAAATGCCCGCCAATGTTAGGAACAGAATATTTCGCCCCGGTACAAAAGAGTTAGGTAAGCCATTTTCCTGTAGTTCATGGGACACAGGAATATCATCACGGGTCAGTGAGCTAATCGCCAGTTCATTAAGCAAACCAACATCCATTACCTTGTGCGCTTTGACACCAAGTTTTTGTGCTAATTTTTGCGCCACTTCGATCTCTAATTTATGACGCTGTCCATAATCAAAGGTAATAGCATGGACTTCGTCATACTGCTGCATCGCTTGCATCAGACAGGTTGTGGAATCTTGACCGCCGCTAAATACAACAACTGCTTTTCTCATTTTGTGACTTCCTTTGTTAAGCAATGCTCAGATATTTGTGGGTTTGCACTGATAAGCGCCAATTACGTTCGATACAAGTATCAATACATAACTGAGTCGCGCGCGGTTTTTGGCTGATCGGTTGCAGTGCCATGACGACATCAGGTTTAAGAACAATGTCGCTGATTAATTGGTCTAGTTGATCAATATGGTGTTGAGTCGCGACCGGATGCTTGATTTCGTCCGCGCGTTGTAACGCACTGACAAGTACTTGTTTCTTGCCTTTCATGGCAATTTTCGGTGACAGTGTCACCCAGGTTGCATCAGAAACGCGGACTTCAGAGGTGCCGCTGGTTTCAATTTGGCAAACACAACCCATCGCTTCAAAGGCATGACACAAGTCGGAGAGATCATATTCACATGGCTCACCACCGGTAATGACGATATGTCTCGCGCTGTAGCCCTGTTGTTGATACATAGCCACAATCTCTTGGGCACTCGCTTGCGTCCATGTCGGGCTATCGCCTTGTTTGACGATAATTTCACCGAAACTACGTTGATCGGTGGCTTCCGCTTGCCAGGTTTGTTTGGTATCACACCAAGAGCAACCGACTTGGCAGATCTGAAGTCGAATAAATACAGCGGGAACACCAGTGAAGTGCCCTTCTCCTTGGATGGTTTCAAACATCTCGTTGACTTTGTAACCTGTCGACTGCATCGAAAACGGTACCTTTTATAAACCCAAATTTAAGATGTGCAGACCTTAAAGTAAGCGGTCATCAATTTCAACACAAACTGTCATGCAAATTCGCTAGTTTCACACCCAGAGTTTGTTTATGCTCACTCTATTATTACAATGATACTCAACTGCGCCAACTCTAAAGCCAAATTACCTCTGTTAGCGCCAAAAGGAACCAAGATGTACAAGCTTATTGCAATCGACTTAGACGGCACCCTACTCACTTCAGACAAACAGATTTCTCCACGTACCCAAGAAGCGCTGCTAAGTGCCAAACAGCAAGGCGTGCAGGTACTTCTCGCCTCTGGACGTCCACTCAAGGGGATGTTGCCTTATTTACAACAGCTCGGCTTAATCACTGATCAAGATTACGTTGTGCATTCTAATGGCTGTTTTGTCGCTAATGTCGGCAGTGGTGAAGTGATTCATCAGCAACTTATTTCCGGTGCCGATGCGAAGAAAGTGGCAGTGCTCGCCAAACAACTCGGTCTTGACTGTCACGCATTTAGTACCGAATTGGGTTTAATCACCCCTAAAACTAATCCTTATACCCAATTGGAAGCCAAGATCAATAATCTAGAGATCAACGAGTATGATTTTGCCCAACTTGAAGATGACCACCGCATCATCAAAGCGATGATCGTCGCGGCACCGGAAGATCTCGCGAAAGCCGCACCTCTCGTTCCACAGAGCTTTAAAGATGACTATACTGTGGTCCAGAGTTCGCCTTATTTCCTTGAGTTTATTAACCCGGCGACCAACAAAGGTCAAGGCGTTCAAGTGGTCGCTGACAGGCTTAATGTTGCGCAGAGTGAAGTTATCTGTTTTGGTGACGCTGAAAATGATCACCATATGATTGAATGGGCAGGATTAGGCATTGCTATGGATAATGCGATGCCACAAACCAAAGCCCTTGCTGATGAATTAACCGATAACAACAACGCTGACGGTGTAGCAAAAGGGGTTGAAAGACACGTTTTAAATGTGATTGAAAAACAAAATTTCGCTTAACTAGATTCAATGAGTTCACAATAAAAAAGGAGCGACCTCCGTCACGAGGTCGCTCCTTTTTTTAATTTCTCTGTGCCGTTAGGCTTGAGTGATATTCAAGAATGCTGCACCACGCACACCACCTGAGTCGCCGTGTTTAGCCTTGAGGATCTTAGGGCATTGAGCGACAGACAGCAGGTATTTTGGAATACGCTTTGGTAATTCTTCATACAGCAGCGCAAAATTTGAAAGCCCGCCGCCTAAAGTCACCACATGAGGATCATGGGCAGTGAACAGATTCGCCAAACACATTGAGAGCATTTCGATAAACTTGTCGACAAACTCTAGTGCAAACTGGTTGCCTTGCTCGTAGTCAGCAATGATATCGATCGCTTTACGTTGAGTTCCTGAAAAATGGTGGTAAAGAAGTTCAAAACCACGTCCCGACAAATAGCTATCTAGGCAACCCTTTTTGCCACAACCACAACCGAGTAAAGGCGCGTTATCCCCCAAAGACAACCACGCATCAACCGGTAATCGCGTATGACCTAACTCACCCGCAACATGGTTAAAGCCCGAAAAGACTTTACCGTCAAAAACTAAGCCTCCGCCAAAACCAGTACCAAGAATTAAACCCATCACTGAGGGCATATCTTTTAACTCTTCATCCCACGCTTCCGATAGCGCAAAACAGTTGGCATCATTTTCTATCGAAACCTGACGACCAATTTTTGCTTCGAGATCTTGTCTTAGCGGTTTATGGTTGGCACAAGGTACGTTAACGGTTAACACAGCTTGAGTCGTTGCGTCTTCCATACCTGGAATACCTAAGCCGACCTTGCCCTCTACACCAAACTGTTGGTCATACTTCTTCACTAACTGCGCTAGCGTGTCGATCAACAAGTCATAATCATGACCCGGTGTAGCAACCCGTTCCGTTGCCACGCGATTTAACGATTGGTCAAACGCACCAAATTCAATTTTGGTACCTCCAACATCAAAACCGTAATACATTATTTTCTCCTTTGTCATACAACCTTGATCTTGTGGTGACATTACCACGGCAAGCCCCTACAGCACAGTGACTTAACGCTAATTTAGAGACTGAAAGCCGCTATCTTTTGTCATAAACCAGTGGTGAATGTAACAAGCCTACCCTTACGGTAACTGTTGAATAAATTGAGTATACGCACCTAGTTGCGGTCTTGATTCATCTGGCGCAATGCGCGTCTTGCTCAGCATATAACTTTCACGAAAGGCGGCAAACCAATGTTTCAGCACTTCTGCTTCTTGCTGTCCGCCAAACTGCTCAAACACCAAACTCGCCACCTCCGCGGTAGCAAGGTGGTCTTGATTATCACTCTTACGCATCACATAGTTGGAGACAAACTCCGGCTTGATGGAACATACCGGCAAAGCATCAAGATAGGGAGACTTACGAAACATACGCCTTGCTTCGCGCCAGCTACCATCAAGAAAGATAAATAATGGGGTTTTATTCGTGGTTAGCGATGCTGGCTGAGGCGCAATTAATCGTTGCTTGTCCTCCACATACTCTTCAGGAAAGACAATAATCGGCTGATATGTCGGGTCTTTAAGCAACTCGAGAAAATCATCGGCGACTTCAATGCGCTGCCACGGAAAGCAATAGCCCTGTTTAATGGTATCAAGAATGAGCTTTCCCGTATTGCTGGGTTTGAGGATTTCAGCATCCGCAACTAACAGTACCACCGCGAACGGTGACTCAATATCGGGTTGAAATTCACAAATACAATATTTGGTCGCGATATGGCAGTAGGGACAGCGCTGGACCTTTGCACCACGCGCGTTAAATGGCTTGGTGGCTGCCGCCAGCCTCTGTTGATATAGTGTATGAAAAGTATGACGTCTCATGATGATATTAACCTGTACAAATAGCTGCGGCAGTGTAGCCTCTACAACGTCGAGTGTAAAAAGGATTCAAGGCTATGTTTGAGATCAAAGCAGTGTTAGAACACAGCGATAGTGTGCGTTTGTCTATCTTTGTGATGGTGTTTATCGCTTGTCTGCTTTGGGAGTGGACGCTACCGCGCATTAAGCGAAACCAGACACGTCTTCTTCGCTGGAGCAACAACCTCGCTTTAGTTGCCTTTAACTCAGTGCTGTTACAGCTCATTATGCCTTTGCTGGCCATCGACTCAGCCTATCTCGCCAGCGAGAATCAATGGGGCTTGTTCAATCAGGTTTCTATCTCCAGTTGGCTGTTGATTCCACTCTGTATCCTGATGCTGGATCTATTGGTTTATTCACAGCATTGGTTATTTCACCGCATCCCGCTTTTATGGCGTTTACATCGAGTTCATCATACGGATCGCGACCTAGACTTTACCACCGGAGCTCGATTTCACCCGTTAGAAATTCTTTTATCCATGTGGATAAAAATTGCGGCAGTCATATTGCTGGGTATGCCAGTTATTGCGGTGCTTTTGTTTGAAATCTTACTCAACGCAAGCGCCATGTTTAATCATAGTAACGCCCGACTAGCACCAACACTCGATCGTCGTCTAAGGCGCTTTATCGTTACCCCAGATTTCCATCGTGTCCATCACTCTGATCGCCCGAGAGAAACCCACTCTAATTTTGGATTTTTCTTGTCGGTTTGGGATCGACTTTTTAAAACGTGTATTGAACAACCCCGAGACGGACACCATAAAATGGCGATTGGTTTGCCCCTATTTACTGATGACAAGCAGCAAAGGCTAGATAATTTACTCACCCAGCCTTTTAGACGTGAAACTGACTAGATTTACCCAAGTATTAGCATAAAAAAACACAAACTCTATTTTGACGAGATGGCGTCTTATTGTTAACTTTATAGAAATTGACAATAAGGAAGTGACAAACATTCTGTCTCATTTATATCGCACACCAATGCATCCAATATTACCCAGCAAACGGTTAGTTGTTTGCTCGCTCTGTTTAACCATCGCCGCGCTCAGTGGTTGTGCTCAATCGCCGACCTCGCAAAGCACTGGCGGTGACTATTTAGCGCATCCCGACAATCAGCGATTTATCACTCAGTATGATAAATGGCAAGGTACGCCCTATCGATTGGGTGGAAATAGCTTATATGGCATTGATTGCTCTGCGTTTGTGCAAACCGTCTATCAAGACGCCTACGGCTTGGCATTACCTCGCACTACAGCCTATCAATCTAAAGTTGGAACAAAAGTGGCGTATCAAGAGGCTAAGAGCGGTGACTTGGTGTTTTTTAAGACCGGAAGGAAAACAAGACACGTCGGCATTTATTTGGGTTCAAATGCTTTTATGCACGCATCAACATCAAAAGGTGTGATTATTTCAAGGTTAGATAATCCCTATTGGGCATCGGTATTTTGGCACTTTAGAACCGTCAATTAACCGAAGACCAACAGGGAAAGCAGAAACTGCAAATCATTCTGTGTATCAAGCGAGATTCGCTACACATCAATCATATTTTGCAACCGCGCTATCGAACAAGTTTTTAACCAAAGAGATGTACTCTTCTAGAAAAGCAATTTGTTGATTGCTTGCACTGCGGTTCCAACACCCCGCTAAGACCTCTTCAAGATCTTGAATAACAAGGTCGACTTCCTTGAGCAGCTTGAAACGCACGCTTGAATGAAGTTCAGGGTTTTGTTCAAACAGAGCCATGATATTTGAAGCCACCATATCAGTGGCAACTTCTTCTATAGACTCATTTTCATTAGCATCCGGGTTGGAAAGAAACACATCTAAATTCATCGCCAGATGCTCGATTAGAGCTTGATAGCCATCAGTATCTACTACCACAACATAACTCCCAGATAAGATGTTGATACAATTGTTGTTACGATACCAAATTTCATACTGTCATGCGATGTTCAACAGACAGAAAATTAACGATTGCCGCGTTATTGCGTTATAAGTGATAGTTTAAAACACAAGCTGTGCCGACAATCACTGTATAGATACAAATGTTGTTCTAAAATGATGAAATGGAAAAGGTATTGGGAGTATCGTTATATGTGGCAAGCCATTTCGGACCAACTATCTGACACACTGATGTTTAAGTTTTCGATTCAAGAGCGTAATAAACTATCTGGTGGCGATATTAACCAGTGCTACATGATCAGCGATGGCGACCAACGCTACTTCGTTAAGATTAATGACCGAGATTTTCTTAGCAAATTTGAAGTCGAAGTCGACAACTTAAGAGCCCTACGTGAGACCGACACTGTGCACGTTCCCGAAGTCGTGTTGTTAGGGCAAACGAAAGAATGTAGCTTTGTTATCCTAAATTATATTCCTGTCAAACCCCTCGATACACCAAGCGCCAATAGCCAATTTGGACTCGAGCTTGCAAAACTTCATAAATGGGGCGAGCAAGTCGACTTTGGCTTTGATTTTGACAACTATATTGGCGCGACACTGCAACCGAACCAGTGGCGCAAAAAATGGTCACGCTTCTTTTCTGAGCAACGCATTGGTTGGCAGTTGCAACTCCTTAAAGAAAAGCAGATCACCCTGACCCATATCGAGTCGTTTGTTGAACTGGTCAATGAACAACTTTGCGGTCATAACCCGAAGCCATCACTGCTGCATGGGGATTTATGGAACGGCAACGTCGCCAACACCGCCTTTGCACCCATCTGCTATGACCCTGCGAGTTACTGGGGAGACCGCGAGTGCGATATCGCGATGACGGAGCTGTTTGGTGGTTTTAGCGATGAGTTCTATCAAAGTTATGAAAGTATCTTACCGCTCGAACCTGGCTATGAAATGCGTAAGCCTATTTATAACCTTTACCATATACTTAATCACTGCAATCTGTTTGGTGGTAATTATCTGGATCAAGCCAAACAACTTATTGATCAAATTCAGCGGGATTAAAGATTGAGATAATCTGCCAAGAGTCTGCTCCATCAAAAAGACGTATTGGCAGATGACTCACAACCTCTTTGTCAGCCATTCTAAAATTGATCGCCAAACGAGATTCTGGTGTCGGTGCCACAGAGCTGTAGTGTGTGACTGAACCACATATTGAACAGCTGCTAAAATTAATCTCTTTGTCTCCCCAGCAGTAACGGTTAAGCTTGCCGTTTTCCACGGTCACCTTGACCTCTTCACTGCGAAAGTATCCCCAGAGTGCGGCATAACGACGACACAAAGAACAGTTACAACGAGTTAAATGTTCTGGCTGCTGCTGATAACTCAGCGTGATATTGCCACAGTGACACTGCACATTATGCTGCTTCGTCATCATAAGCTCCTATTTCTATCCATAATTTCTGGTTATCGCTGCTAACTTCCAACCACCAAGCTAATTGCAATCGTTAACATAATGCAACCGACCAATAACTCTAATACCTTCCATGCTTTAGGCTGTTTAAATAGCGGAGCTAATAACCTAGCACCATAGCCAAGCGAGAAAAAGAATACGAAGGAGGCGCAAACCGCCCCAGCACCAAACCAGGCTTGCTTTGGTACATACTGGGATGAAATAGATCCAAGAAGAACGAGTGTATCAAGATAAACATGAGGATTGAGCCAAGTTAATCCAAGACAGATCAACATTGATTTCATTAAACTCTGCTCTGTTTCCGCGGCGGGTTCAAGCTGATGAGAACGACGCAATACATTGTAAAAGCTCAAATAAGCATACCAAAAAAGGAAAGCCGCCCCCGCGTATCGCGCGATCCATTCTACATTGGGATAACGCTCAACAACCGTACCAAAGCCGGTCACACCAAGCGTGATCAACAATGCATCAGATAATGCGCAAACCAAACAGACCGCAAATACGTGCTGCCGCTTGAGTCCTTGTTTTAATACAAATGCATTTTGTGCACCAATGGCGAGAATTAACGAAAAACCGAGGGAAAAGCCGGTAACAAAAATGGTCGCGTCCAAGCTAGCACTTCCTTAAAGGTGAAAATCATATTGAATATATACCCAAGTTACCTCAAGATGCGAGGTTCAGCGAGATTTGCTTGGTTTGTGGACAAGGCAACGACTCGAAGATTTAGTGGTTCTAAATAAAGAGTCGCTAACGCCGGCCACGAGCCAAGCAAACTCGCCCGAAGGGAGGTCCTAGATGACTTTATCTCGGCGTCAAATATGCTTGAAAGGATTCACCATTCCTTCACATCTTTTCCTTGATATAAAGTCATCTAGGACCTCTGAACTCTGCATCTTGAGGTAACTTGGGTATAAAGTTTTACCTCTTGTATTCAATAAGTTCAACCTAATCTAGCGACCAAGTGTTAACCCTCGTTTTCATGTTTGACCGTGACGGTTAAGTTGTCATCATAGACGCTCACTTGAAATAGGATCGGTCGACAGCAGACATAGCAATCTTCGATGTACTCCTGCTGTTCAACCGAACAGTCGATGGAAGTATCAAATCGCTCACCACAATAGGGGCAGCGAATTTGCCATTGGGTTAATGCTTCCATCTTTCCTCCTGTTTTTGTTCTCTGTTTTAGCTTTTTGCTTTTAGCCTCTAGCTCTCAGCTTTAACTCTCTATTTGAGCCCCTTTAACCATATGTAGATGAACGTCCTGTTGTGGGAACGGGATAGAAATGCCCTCTCGGTCAAAACGGAGCTTCACTTCTTTGGTGATGTCCCAGTAAACATCCCAGTAATCATCGGTTTTCACCCAAGGGCGGACAATAAAATCCACCGATGAAGTGTTTAAAGTGTGGACTCTGATATTAGTCTCCGGCGACTTAAGCACTGCTGGATGGGCTTGCACAATATCTTGCAACACCTGTTCTGCTTTCAATAGGTCGTCACCGTAGCCAATACCAAACACCATATCAACACGACGAATTCGCTCATGGGTAACGTTCTTGATAACGTCCCCCCAAATCTTGCTGTTCGGCACGATGATAATTTGATTATCAAAGGTGCGTATCGTGGTATTAACTAAACTCATATGGCTCACTTTGCCGTCTACACCACCCGCAAATACAAAATCCCCAACATCAAATGGACGATAAATCAGTAACATCATACCAGCTGCGAAGTTGGATAAGGTGTCCTGTAACGCAAAACCAATGATGACACCAGCGATACCGAAACCAGTCAAGATTGGCGCTAGGTTGAGCCCTACTTGGGACAGTCCCACCATAATACCGATAACCCAAATGATGTTACCGGACATGCCGACAAAAAAGTTCTGCATCAAGTGGGAGAGATTGAGGTTTTTGCTTTTAACTGTTTTTTCCACCAAACGGCGAACACCGCGTACCACAAGACGCGTCAGTAATAGTATTAAGGCAAAGACAACCAATTGGAAAAGATGCGAGGGTGCATTGTCGACTAACCAGTCGAGACCGCCACTCCACCAGTGACTGACTATCGACAGTAACACCTTGGAATCAAAAATGTCTTGGGTAATATTTCCTGTGACATCAAACATTTGGCGCTTATATTCGGACGTTTCCATCCCCATTTTGTCACCAAGCGTAATCAGGCTTTGCAAACTGTCGGTTTCGATGGAGCGTCTCTGGCGCACGATCAGTTGATTCATTTGCAAAGCCGTCTTTTCAGACTCAGGGGCGGCAGAAATTTGCGTGTCAAAAGTCGTCAATTGCTGATTAAAATAATCAATCGTGGCGGAGATCAAGCGCATGCGTTGCGCAAGTACACTGCTGAGTTGCTCCTCGCCCTCAACATCGGTCTGCCCTAACTTTCCCAACCATTCGAGGTTTTGCCAACTTTGCGCATACACCGAGTCAAGGTATTCATTTAATTCACGATAGTCGTTAAGCAGTGAAAGTTTGTCTTTATCTTGTGCCTTGTCTATCTCTACTTCTACTTTTGAGATGGTTTCCTCAAGATAAGTTTTTGCACCGGCAGCGTAACCCTGTTGAATATCAACTCTCTTGATCAACTCCTGATTCGGCAAACTTTTGTTATTGATTGCAGTGCCAATGATGTTTCTTAGCTGGTTGTTTTTGTTAAACAACTGCAATTGAATAGCATCTTTCTGTTCGCCCTGCGCCTGTTGCAGCGACGCTGATAAATCCTTTAGATCTTTTTCTGCCTGAGTCAGTTTTACTTCGATTTTATCGGCATTGGTTTGAACTGCCGTACTCACCCCTGTCGAATCGACCTTAGTCGCTGATGTCTCCGACTCTGCAAAAACCTGTGATGTCAGCATGACACAACCCAATAACAAACATAACAATGAGTTACCCAACCACTTACAACTAGAGAACTGCAACATCCTTCACCTCAACTCTACAACTACGTCAATCAACATTGAAAACCAACTTTACTGTATATGTTAGTACAATCGCTGATTTAACAGTGAGTAATAAGTGGATTACTGACGCAATCTTTCTTATAAAATCATGCGAACAATCCCCAACAGAAGAAAGGTTTGGCTGATAAATTGGGTATTTAGCTAAAAAGGTCTACCTTTGAAATGGAATGAACTAGCCTGTGTCATTCTTAAACGCAACATTTACCTGATAATAGAGGAACGAATAATGGGTATTTTATCTTGGATTATTCTTGGTTTAATTGCCGGAGCACTGGCAAAGTGGCTGATGCCTGGTAACGATGGCGGTGGTTGGATCGCGACCATTTTACTCGGTATTGGTGGCGCATTTATCGGTGGTTTTCTTGGCGGGTTTCTTGGGCTTGGAGGCGCAGACGGTGTGAACATTGGCAGTATCATCACCGCGACATTAGGCGCTTTCGTTTTGCTATTTGTTTACAACCGATTTATTCGTGGCTAGTTAATCTCATACCCTAACAGACTGCAGCTAAGTCATTTGTTTTGGGGTGTCACCAATGACACCCCAAAACAACGTTTGTACGCGCAATCACAAAGCTGCTCTAACCGACTTGCCAACCTGACTACTTGGGCTACTTAGATTCAATTAACCAAACTTCTTCCGCAAATCGCGTTAATCCTTGCTTAATTCTACGATGATCCTCACCCGCTTCGTCTCGATAAAGTCGCGTAAGTTGATAGTCACCAGCAAAGTACTCCGTTAGCTCTGCCTCTGTCACACTGAAAGGAGGGCCAGATAACTCTTGCTGAATATAATCCAGCGTCACCAACAGTATTCGCCCACCCGGCTTTAGTAACTGCTTCAACTTGCTCACATACTCACCACGAATTTCCTTTGGCATCGCCACTAACGCTGCTCGGTCGTAAATCAAATCGACAGGCGCAATCGGCAACGAAAAATAATCACCGACATAGAGGTTCAGCTCATCGAACTGATAGAGCTCATATTGACCACTGATAGCTGTCACCAGCGGAGTATAAAAGTGTTCGGCAAAGAAGGCTCTCACCGCAATTTGGCTTAACTCGACGCCGTACACCTCGTCATGTTGCTGCGCAAGCCAAACTAAATCTTCTGATTTACCACATAGAGGAACAAACACCGTTTCGTTCTTTAACGGTTTTAGCTTCGACCAATAGTCGATTAGCAAAGGATTGACGTCTTCAAGGTGGAAGCCAATTTGGTTTGCCGCCCACTTATCATGCCAAATTTCAAAATCGTTCATGATGGATTCATATTCAACGTTAGATAATCATTTCCGCAGTTTACCGAGACTACAGAAAATGTCATGAGCAAATTACTCACACGGCTTTTTCAGCTGGTTTTATCTCGGTGTGGCTACTGCGTCAGTGAAGTTAAAATCAGGGCTTTGTCAGCGGAAAGTGAAACTGAGTTCAGCATCACAATTAGAATACTGTTTTGATTAAATGAGTAGTGATAGCCACTGTCAGACCTTATGATGGCTTTGTTCCAAGTTTATCAGTACTCCTGACGTTATCGCCTTTATTTCACCGTTTTATAACGTAATAAGGAGAGAGAATGAGCCAATTCCTTCGTACCGCAGCACTAATGCTATTGGTACTCAGCCGCGCTCCTGCATTTGCGGTTACGCTTAATCCATCCGAAACTAACCAGTCAAAAGGCAAGCAAGAACAGAACCAAATTTCCGCCTCTACATTTAAACACAGTTTAAGTGGTCTTTACGGTATTGAGTCATTCGACCAAGCCGCCAAGCAACCTTATGAAGACTTCGATGTGCTGTACAGTAAGGCGCATCAAGCTCAAAGCGAATTGGAAGCCTTGTGTAAAACAACCACTCTTCTGACTCAAACAGAGAGTTTGTTTTCCGGTGTTAAATCCTACCAACGCGCCCAAGAAAAAATAGCGACCGAACTGGGCGGTGAAACCAACAAAATTACAGACCTTGCAAGAGCAACTATCGTCGCAAACGATGTCGACTCTTTAGTCGGGGCCTATGAAACACTCAGTCGCGAAGCAAAAATTGTTCGAGTCAAAAATCGATTTAAATCGCCTGCTCCATCAGGCTATCGTGACTTAAACGTACTCGTGAAACTCCCTAAAACTGGCATCATTGCTGAAGTACAATTTCATTTACAAGCCATTGCCGATGTGAAAAGTGGTCCTGAGCATGATCTCTATGAAATTATTCAAGATATCGAGCGAAACGCACTTGCTCAACAAAGAGTCCTTAACGACTTTGAAACTGCACAGATTGCCAGCCTAAGACGCCAGTCGCTGCAGTTATATCAAGATGCATGGCAACCTTATATTACGACGCATATTAAAGCGGCTTAAATTATCCATAACCCAAAGAGATCACATTAATGTGGTCTCTTTTTTTATCCACTCGTGATGGTTGAGAACGCTGCGCTAACTCATCGTATTTTCAACCAACGTATCCTCTGTAAATATTTGCCGATGAAATCACCATCATTGATCATCAATATCAAACAGATATGAAATTATTTTCATTTGGTACCTCCACAGCTCGCTAATTTCACAAAAACTCGACATTGGTGGCGCTACACTCCCAGCATGACTTATTGGGAGAGCGATCATGAACAAACCACTATTACTTTGTGTGATATTACCTTGTGCGATTATCGCAACGATATTGCCCCCCTTTAGCCATGCCGTTGAGCTAATAGGTAAAACGATCAGCAAAAACCCTTTAAATGTGGTCTCCGAAGTTAGTGGTGTCATCGAAAAAGTACATTGGCAAACTGGAGACATCGTTACCCAAGGCAATCGTCTCGCCACGATTAAGGATCAAGATTTCAAACTTGAGGTGAGTAAGCAACAAGCTAATTTGGCGCTCATGCAAGCAGACTGGGATATTAAGCAATCTGTCTACACTCGTTATCAAAAGCTACGATCGAAAAAAAGTTTGTCTCAGAACGAGCTGGATATCGCCAAAGCCGAGTTTTCTGCGGCTCAAGCCAACTTATCGTTAGCCCAGATAGAGTTAAAGAAAGCAAAGTTGGATCTAAACAATACGCAGGTCGATGTTGCGATCAATGGCTACGTGGTTGAGCGTTCCGTTGACAACGGCACTTGGGTCAACCAAGGGGATTTACTGTACAAACTCACCAACATTGATCAGTTAAATGTCCGTTTACTCGCCAGCGAATTCGACCTCCAAGCGCTCGCCGTCGGTCAACCTATCCAAGTCTGGTCAGAAGCTCAGCCAACGCAGCGTGTTAACGCTCGAATTAACCGCATTGGTGTCGAACTTGATCCTGTTACATTTGCCTATTTCGTCGATGTTGAAATCAACAATGAGCAACACCTTTTTAAGCCGGGTATGTCTATTCACGCGACCACTGAATTTGAAAGCAGTGGTGCAGAACACGTAACCATCGTGCAATAAGGCGGGAACCATGAATAACTTTCTCGCTTACTTCGCAGAACGTAGCTTTTTGGCACGTCTAATCACCATTATGGTGTTGCTGATTGGCTTGGGTTCAATGAGTATCCTTAAGCTACAGGAATTGCCTGACGTTGCCTTTGCTGAAGTCGAAATTACCACTCAGTACCCCGGTGCATCAGCACAAGATATTGAGTTGAACATTACCAATCGAATCGAGAAAGAGTTGAAGTCGGTACAAGGACTCACTAAGTACGACTCTCAATCATTCGACGGTCAATCTTTGATCACCATCGAGCTTGATGAAGGTGACGATATTCAAAAAACCATCCGCGATATTCAGCAGGCTGTTGATAGAGTTCAAGGATTGCCTAAAGACATTTCGAATCCGCCACTGGTCGAACAAATCAGTACGTCTTCATTTGAAATAATGACATTTGGTGTCATCACCCAACTTGATAACGCACAACTGCAAAGCTACGTTCGTGATTTAGATAAAAAAGTGAGAAGTATTGCTGGCGTCGGCACCGTTTCACTGTCCGGGTTTACCGAACGTGAATTTTGGATTGAGGTTGATCCATCAAAAACACAGCGCTATCAACTGGCGCTGTCCGATATAACATCAGCGATCAATACCCGCAACCTTTCACTGTCGGGCGGCGTGATCGAATCATGGAACAGCGAACAACGTATTGTTACCTTGACTCAAATCCATTCAATTGAAGAGTTATCAAATACGATTATTAAGGTGTTACCTAGTGGTGAAACGGTGCGACTGGGTGATGTTGCGCGTGTTTCCGATTCATTCGAAAAAGCGACTGAGTTAGGCATGGTTAATGGCGAATCCGCGGTGCTATTTACCGTTGCTAAGAGTGCTAACGCCGATATCATTGCTACCATTGATCGCGTCAAAGCGTTGCTTGAACAAGAGAGCAAGCGCTTGAACGGTCAGTTTGCTTTTCCTATCTCTCTCAACCTTGCTGATGATATGAGTGACAAATTCTCAATTGTCACCACCAATGGCGTTGTGGGACTTGTCCTGATTCTTATTGTTCTGAGTCTGATCTTACAACGCGCCATCGCTTTTTGGGTTTCGGTTTCGATTCCATTTTGCGTACTGGGTGTAATGACCGTTCTGCCTATTCTTGGTATGAACTTAGACAGTATTACGCTGGCTGCACTGTTGTTGGTTATCGGCATTATCGTTGACGATTCAGTCATCGTTGCCGAGAGTATTTATCAACAACGTCAACAAGGTAAAACGCCACTCGACGCAGCAAAATCTGGAGTGCAAAACGTTATCCGCCCAATCTTTGCAAGCTTGACTACGACGGCTCTTGTGTTTATCCCCATGTTCTTTATTCCCGGAACAATGGGGAAAGCCATTATGGTGATCCCGATTACCGTTATCGCTGCGCTACTGTTCTCTTTGGCTGAATGCACGTTTACCCTACCCGCTCATCTTGCAAACGCTCTAAAAAAACAGCAAAACAAACCGCAAGAACAGGATCGATTCAACGGTGTGATCAGACGCTATCGATTGCTGTTACAGCGCTGTTTAGTGTGGAAGAAGTCGGTACTTGCCGTTTCTATTATCGCCCTTGCGAGCGGGGGCACACTGTTGATGACACTGAAACTTGATATCTTCCCAAGCGAAACCGCAAAATACATAAAGATATACACCGAAGTCGCCCCTGGAGCGTCGCTGAAACAGGTTCGTCAGGCTCATTCCGTATTTGAAGACGCTATTGCACAACTCGATAAGAGCGAACTCGTCTCCTATCGTATGACTTATGGCAGTCCGGCGAGTCACGGGGTACTGACGCTTTCAAACTATGAGCAGCGAGATAGAACCGCCAATCAAATTGCTGACCATTTAAATGAGAAATTACAACACGCGCCAACAATTAACTTTGTTAAATTTACTGTCGACGCAGGAGGTCCTCCTCCAGGTGAACCCATTGAGATCCGTGTGATCAGCAATAACGAAACCGAACGCAACCACGCTGTGAATTTGGTCATGGCTTGGATGCAACAACAATCAAGCTTAGATAAAGTCACCAATAATGAACTACTGACTGACCCACAACTGCAAATATTGCCACAATATGAGTGGTTAGCCCGTTACAACTTAACGGTTCAAGATTTGGCGACAACATTACGCATCGCATTCGATGGCGAAAGTGTCACGTCAACTTGGATTGGCGACCAAGAGGTGAATTTACGTGTTCTGTTGGACCAAGAATATCGAAATATTGAACGGCTCAAGACCACCAAGATAACGACGCCAAGCGGAGTCAAAGTGCCACTAAACCGCCTTGCAAAGGTGCAACAGGTACAGGCTCCACGAGAACTCCTACATTACAATGGCGACCGTCAGGTATTGGTAAGCGCACAAATTGTTGATGACGCGATGAGTTCAGGTGAGTTAAGCCAACGACTTTCTGATGCATTAGCACCGCAGGTTGGAAAAAGTGTCCAGTTAGACATTGGCGGTGAAGCGGAAAATACCAGTGATACTATGTCTGGGTTTGTTGTCGCTTTCCCGATGGCGATGGTTGGTATCTATTTTGTACTGGCGATTATGTTTAGCTCTTTGCTGCAACCTCTGCTGATCATGGCCGTCATTCCATTTGCTGTGGTCTCCGCATTGATGGCACTGTTCGTTCACATGCAACCATTATCGCTGTTCGCGTTGATTGGTGTGCTGGGTATGACGGGCGTTGTGGTCAATAATTCGTTGGTGCTAATCAATAGAATTAATGAGTTAAGGGTAGAAGGATTACCCGTCATCGACGCTGTAATTGGCGCTGCCGCTAGTCGACTTCGCCCGATACTTTTAACATCAATAACGACCGTGGTTGGTTTGTTGCCTCTTGCGTATGGCATCGGCGGTACCGATGTGTATATGGGTCCAATGTCTCTCACTTTAGGCTACGGACTGTTGTTCTCACTACCGGTGGTACTGATTGTTATCCCCTGCCTCTACGCCCTCTTTTTGCTCGTAAACCGATCACCAATTAATGGCTAACCCGCCTACGTTATTTAGCAATGCCTTAGTCTTCTCTAAGGCTTTGTTTGATCTTTTCTAGTACGAGAATACCATCGCCGAATGGAAGCTAATTTGTCTTGGATGTCGAAATCACGCGACATAAAACTAGAAAAATACCTCACGGCCATCAGTAAAATTACGAGTTCTCTATTTTTGTCGAAATAATATATTGGCACTTATCAAAGGTGAACACGGATAGGTGTCGACAATGAACCACTCATTTAATCTCGAACAAGATAACCAACAACTACAGCTGATCCTGAATTTAGACTTTCTGAACAACTTACTGTCACTGGTTATTTTAATCAGTTGCTTGTTGTTAACAGCATGGGCTTGGGATACAGGTCATTACGCAATGTTAATCGCCACCGTTGCGGCCATTATCTATGTCTACCAAAAATATTACGGGAATAACCTCGATAATATGCACCACCTCAAGCTAACAGATAAGCTTCTAACCAAACGTCTTGCTTCTAAACATCAATACACTCTCGCCGCCAACTTCTCAACATTCATTGTTAACATCAATGATATCGGGCTATATGTCGATCCTTGGGAACTGAAAAAGCTGTTTCAATTCATAGCAACTCAAGAGTTGGATAACCCTACTGCATTTATCATCCGTGACCTATACAAGATCCATTTGTTAGAGCAATTAGCCATTACCCCTGAGTCACCCCCATTGGTGTCCAGTTAGAACTCATCTGTCGCTATTCCTTTGCTACTTCGTGTTAGAAACCTAATCCATTTATTATCGTTCTGGAGATATACTCATGAAATATCTTGTTAAGTTGATGATGTTGTTAATCACCATCATCTTTCCTCCGTTTGCTTTGGCGTTTGAATCGCATTCAAGCCAACTTACCGCCATCGACAACCCGCTAGCCATTCTTGCCTTGCTGATTTTTTTCGGCTCATATCTATTGGTCATTTTTGAGGAAAAGATTCACTTACCAAAATCGAAACCGATGATTTTTTCGGCTGGATTATTGTGGATCATAGCCGCAATTGTTGGTCGTCAACTAGGAGTTAGCCATGAAGCAATGGAAGCTGCGGTGACACACAACCTTGAAGAGTTTGCCGAGCTGTTTTTATTCTTGCTAGTGGCGATGATTTATATCAACGCCCTCGAAGAGAGAAACGTGTTTGAGGCGCTTAAGGGCTATTTGATTAACCGTGGTTTCAATTATCAACAACTTTTTTGGGTGACAAGCGGCATCGCGTTTGTGTTGTCCCCTATCGCCGATAACCTGACAACGGCGTTGATTATGGGCGCTGTGGTGATGGCAGTTGGACGAGGTAACCCTAAATTCATTGGACAAACTTGTGTGGTGATCGTAATTGCCGCTAACGCGGGCGGTGCTTTTTCGCCGTTTGGTGATATCACAACGCTGATGGTATGGCAGTCCGGTCATGCGAGCTTCTTTGATTTCTTCCAGCTGTTTATACCTGCTGTTATCAACTATCTCATTCCAGCAGCGATTATCTCTCGTTACCTACCCAAAGGGCAGCCACCGATGCTGACTGAACGTACTGAAGTCAAAACGGGGGGATATCTAGTTTGTGGGTTATTTCTGGTAACGATCTGTCTCGCCGTGACGTTTGAGAACCTACTTGGTTTACCGCCATATTTGGGCATGATGTTCGGTCTATCGCTTCTGTTCTTAACCATTTACTTCAAAAAACGCACGCTAAAACAAGATGATGAAGATGTGAAATTCAATGTGTTTAGCAAATTAGCTAAGCCAGAATGGGACACGTTATTGTTCTTCTTCGGTGTGATGTATTGTGTAGGCGCACTCGGGTTCTTTGGTTACCTGACGTCCATTTCACAAATCATGTACGGTGACTGGGGAGCAACGACAGCGAATATTGCCGCCGGCGCCATTTCAGCCATCATCGATAACATCCCCGTGATGTTCGCCATTCTCACTATGCACCCAGATATGGACCACTTCCAGTGGCTACTGATCACCTTTACTGCCGGTGTTGGTGGCAGTCTATTGTCAGTAGGCTCTGCGGCAGGAGTGGCATTGATGGGAACAGCAAAAGGTCACTACACCTTTATGACACATTTGAAATGGACCTGGGCAATAGCGCTCGGCTATCTAGGGGGCATAGTGGCGCATTTCTTGTTGAATGGTTAAGCAAAAACCTATCGAGATAAGATCCAAAAACACAAAAAGACCGCATCAGCGGTCTTTTTATCAAACTCAGCAAGTGATCAGTCTACTTTGATGTTTTCAACTCTTGCTTTTAGTTTCTGGCCAGGACGGAATGTAACGACGCGACGAGCAGAAATTGGAATATCTTCTCCAGTTTTGGGATTTCTGCCAGGACGTTCATTTTTGTCCCGTAGATCAAAATTACCAAAACCCGACAGTTTCACCTGTTCGCCACTTTCGAGTGATTTTCTGACTTCCTCAAAAAATACTTCTACCGTTTCCTTGGCATCCCGTTTACTGAATCCGAGTTTCTCAAATAGGTTCTCAGCCAGATCGGCCTTTGTGAGCGCCATAAAACTCCCCTCAAAGCTAATTATACTTTACTTACTGCCAGTCCCGGCAGCACCAAATTTTAGTCGGTCAATCAACAACATAACCCACCAACATCCAAAAGTGTAAGTCAAGCTTATGATTTTCGCCAACTTTTTTATTTCAATTAAGTGTAAGAATATTCATTTATTTATTAGTCTTTTACATCAAAAGCAGCATACGAGCCCACAATAAACCACACATCCAGAATATAACACTACCAAAAGGATATTTGGGAGTGATTTTTGGGTGAATATATCACGGAGAGGTACGATGTCTCATTTAAGGGTATCATCAGAATAATTGCAGAATAACGTAAAAGTCGTTTTATTTTAAAGGGATAGTGAAACCATTGGCGGAAAAAGCATAAACAACGAAGTGAAGTCTAACCTTGTTCGATGTACGAAACATTACAGATATACGCGTAAAAAAAAGAGCATAGAAGAAACCTCTATGCTCTTAAATATTGCTAAGCTATCGAACTCGCTTAGTCTCGCAGAGTCGCACCAAACTGCTCAGAAATTGCCTCTACGATAGCGTCAACCGCGCCCGCGATATCTGCATCTTCTAGGGTTCTCTCAAGAGATTGAAGGGTCAGTGCAATCGCAAGACTCTTCTTACCTTCTTCTACGCCTTTACCCACGTAGACATCAAACAGTTTCGCGTCTTTTAGGAACTCACCGCCCTGCTCTAGACAGGCGTTAACGATATCGCCTGAGGCAACGTCTTCATCAACAACCACCGCGATATCACGACGGTTTGCAGGGAACTTAGAAAGCTGTACCGCTTCTGGAATTACCTTGCTGTTAATCGCAGACCACTCAATCTCAAACACGATAGTACGGCCGTTTAGACCAAACTTGCGTTCAAGTTCTGGGTGAACCGTACCGATGACACCAACAGGTTCTCCATCAACAACGATGGCAGCAGATTGACCTGGATGCAGTGCTGGGTGCTGACAAGCGGTGAATGAGTACGCTTTTTCGTTGGCAGAAAGCTCAAGAATCGCTTCTAGATCGCCTTTCAAATCAAAGAAATCAACCGTATTGGTTTCGATATCCCAATGCTCATCACTACGTGTACCGGCAATCACACCAGCAAGCATTGGCTCTTGACGCATACCGTTTTCTGCTGATTCACATGGAATAAAACGTAGACCGTATTCAAATAGACGAACACGTGACTGCTGACGCTTTTGGTTGTGAACAACCGTGTTCAATAGACCCTGAATCAGACCTAGACGCATTGCTGACATATCCGCAGAGATTGGGAATGGCAGGATTAACGGCTCAACTTCTGGAACCACCAACTTTTGTTGCTCTGGTTCGACGAAACTGTAGGTGATCGCTTCTTGGTAACCACGGTCAACCAGCAGGTTACGGACACGCTTAAGTGGAAGAGCCGCTTCTACATGATTGTGCATTTTCAGCGCAGCAATTGGGTGCTGGTTTGGAATGTTATCGTAGCCATAGATACGACCGACTTCTTCAATTAGGTCTTGCTCGATCGCAATATCAAAACGCCATGTTGGCGCCGTTGCTGACCAACCAGCCTCGCCGTTCTCAGAAACCGTCGCTTCTACCGTTAGACCTAAGCGCTCAAGGATCTCAACCACGTCGCTGTCTGCGATGTGATGACCCAGTAAGCTATCTAGCTTGATACGACGCAGTTCTACGGTATTCGCTTTAGGTAGATCGGCGTCTGACTCAACGCCAACGACAGGTGCAACGTCACCACCACAAATATCAACCAGAAGCTGAGTTGCACGCTCCATAGCGCTTGCTTGCAGTGCGAAATCCACACCACGCTCAAAACGCATTGAAGAATCTGTATGCAGACCGTAGTTACGCGCGCGACCACGGATATGATCCGGTGCGAAGAACGCACACTCAAGTAGCACGTCTTTAGTCTCAGTGGTTACACCAGACTCTTCACCACCAAAGATACCCGCGATGGCGAGTGCTTTATTGTGGTCAGCGACGACGAGAGTCTCTGCGTTAAGTTCTGCTTCGTTACCGTCTAGAAGCGTCAGCTTTTCGCCCTGCTCGGCTAGACGAACCACGATACCACCTTCGATCTTCGCGAGATCGAACGCGTGCATCGGTTGACCTTGCTCTAGAAGCACGTAGTTAGTGATGTCAACGACAGGGTCGATGGAACGAATACCACAACGACGCAGCTTTTCTTGCATCCACAGTGGGGTTTCAGCTTGAACGTTAACGTTCTTAACCACACGACCAAGGTAACGAGGACATGCAGCAGGTGCTTTCACTTCGATAGACACAGTGTCTTGAATTGAAGTTGCCACCGTAGCTACTGATGGCTCAGTCACGTCGGCACGATTAAGTACGCCCACTTCACGAGCAAGACCACGGATGCTGAAACAGTCCGCACGGTTTGCTGTTAAGTCAACGTCTACGGTAACGTCGTCAAGACCCAAGAATTCGCGGAAATCAGTGCCGATAACGGCATCTTCTGCAAGCTCAAGGATACCGTCTGATTCTACGTCGATGCCTAGCTCAGAGAATGAGCAAAGCATACCGTGTGATGGTTGACCACGTAGTTTTGCTTTTTTGATTTTGAAATCGCCTGGTAATACTGCGCCAACCGTTGCTACCGCAACCTTGATGCCAAGGCGGCAGTTCGATGCGCCACAAACGATGTCGAGGAGTTCTTCAGCGCCAACATCTACTTTAGTCACACGTAGTTTGTCTGCGTCTGGGTGTTGACCACACTCAACCACTTTACCGACTTTAACGCCAGTAAATGAACCCGCTACAGGAAGAACATCGTCAACCTCTAGACCAGCCATTGTGATTTGATGGGTAAGTTCGTCAGTCGATACCGCAGGGTTTACCCACTCACGAAGCCATGATTCGCTAAATTTCATAGTGATGTATCCCCTGGATTACTTGAACTGTTTTAGGAAACGAAGATCGTTCTCGAAGAACGCACGTAGGTCGTTTACGCCGTAACGAAGCATAGTTAGACGCTCTACACCCATACCAAATGCGAAACCAGAGTATTTCTCAGGGTCGATGCCAACGCTGCGAAGTACGTTCGGGTGAACCATGCCACAACCTAGAACTTCCAGCCATTTGCCGTTTTTGCCTTTCACGTCCACTTCTGCTGAAGGCTCAGTGAATGGGAAGTAAGAAGGACGGAAACGCACTTCAACTTCTTCTTCAAAGAAGTTACATAGGAAGTCGTGCAAAATGCCCTTTAGCTGTGCAAAGTTGACGTTTTCGTCAACGAGCATGCCTTCCACTTGGTGGAACATTGGCGTGTGTGTTTGGTCGTAGTCGTTACGGTAAACACGGCCCGGTGCGATAAAGCGGAACGGCGGTTTGCCATTTTCCATCGTACGGATCTGCACACCAGAGGTGTGAGTACGCAACATAAGATCAGGATTAAAGAAGAACGTATCGTGATCCGTACGCGCAGGGTGATCTTCTGCGATGTTTAGGGCATCAAAGTTGTGGAATGCATCTTCGATCTCTGGACCAGATTCGGTGTTAAAGCCCAACTCACCAAAGAACTGTTCAATACGCTCGACAGTACGAGTCACCGGGTGTAGGCCACCGTTCTCGATACGACGACCTGGTAGCGTAACATCAACGGTTTCCGCAGCAAGTTTGGCTTCCAGTTCTGCACGTTGCAATGCATCTTTACGTGCTGCAATCGCTTGTTGAACAACGCCTTTTGCTTTGTTGATCTCTTGACCCGCAGTGCGGCGCTCTTCTGGTGGTAGTTTACCTAGGCTTTGAAGCTGAGCCGTTAGCTCACCTTTTTTACCTAGATACTGAACTCGCACTTCATCGAGTGCAACTAACGAGTCTGCGGCGTCAATCGCAGTACCAGCGTTAGCAATAATCTCTTCTAGATGTTGCATCGTTTCCTCGCCTACCATTCGGTAGTATCCATAAGGGTGTTTTTTGATAGCTGTACATACTAATAAAACCGAGCCGCAATGCCAAATTGAATTGTAAATTGAATCAGTTATCGGGCAAAAATAGCCGTTTTTTCAGCCGATATCGCTAAAATTGGAGTAAACGACTCCCCAATCATGCTTCGGCTATGGGTTCAGACTGGTTTAAATAGCAATAAAGTGGGACTTGCAGCATCGCTTTTTTGAATACATTGCCAGCTGAATTTGGTCATTTCGACTTCAATTATCCTTTAGAAATGTGTCTCTGTTATTGCCAACGTTACTGCCAACGCCTATCGCTAGATAAACAAATCGCTTAATGAATATTCAACACGACAGAAATCCATTGCAATTAAACTGGGCGCTTGATTGATTTAGTGAGTATAGTTTTAGTAACCAATTGAAAAATAGCTTGTTGTGTACTAGAACTAACAACAACTTTATTAGAACCATTGAGAATCACTATGCCTGACAATAGCAAACGAGTTTTGGTCCTCTATGCCCATCCATCGCAACGACGTTCGGAGGTCAATGCGCCCATGTTTGCCGATGCGTGTGAGATAGAAGGCGTCACTGCCGTCGATCTTTACCACGAATATCCCACGTTCAATATCAACATTGACCGGGAACAACAACGTTTGCTCGACCATGATGTGATTATTTTTCAATTTCCTCTTTATTGGTATTCGACTCCATCGATATTAAAAGAGTGGCAAGATCTGGTTCTTGAATATGGTTTTGCATACGGGAACGATGGCACCGCTCTGCATGGTAAAACCTTTATCTGTGCCCTCTCTGCAGGAGGCAAGGCGGATGCTTATCAAACCGATGGCTATAATCACTTCACCATTCGTGAGTTATTACAACCTCTTGAGCAGATGGCAGCGATGACCGGACTGATCTATCTACCGCCTTTCACTCTGTTTGGCTCTCGTACTGCAAAAGAAGACCACCGAATTGCTCAGCATCGTTCCCAATGGAAACAGTTACTCCAACAACTCGTCGCCGATGAAATAGATCTCGATAAAGCTCAGCCTCTGGCTAAGCTCAATCACTATTGGCGACAGCAAGAACAAGAGGTAACCCGATGACCGCTTATTTTCTACAAGCTTTTATCTATTTAGTCGCGGCGGTTATTGCAGTTCCCATTGCGAAGCGTCTTGGCTTAGGTTCCGTACTGGGCTATTTAATCGCCGGCGTGGTGATTGGTCCCATTATTGGCTTGGTGGGTGAAGAAACCACAACGATCCAGCACTTTGCTGAGTTTGGCGTGGTGATGATGTTGTTCTTGGTTGGCTTAGAACTCGAACCAAAAATGTTGTGGGGGATGCGCCATAAATTGATTGGCTTAGGGGGCATTCAAGTCGGCGGAACCGCCGCTGCAGTCATGGGGATTGCGCTGGCTTTCGATCAAACATGGACCATCGCCTTAACCATTGGCTTAATTTTCGCGCTCTCCTCAACCGCAATCGTACTGCAAACCTTCCAAGAAAAAGGGCTCTCTAAAACGGAAGGTGGTAAAAGTGCGTTCTCGGTACTGCTATTTCAAGATATTGCCGTCATACCTATGTTGGCCTTTATTCCACTGCTGGCGCTACCGGAGTTAGTCGAACAAGCTCAGAATGCGGTGGGTCAAGCAGCCGATCATCATGACGAACTTAGCCTAGTCGCCGGCTTACCCGGTTGGGCGTATGGCTTAGTGATCACCCTCTCTATTGCTGTTGTCGTTGTCGGCGGACATTTTTTGAGTCGTCCGTTATTCCGCTTTGTCGCTTCTTCTGGCTTACGTGAGATCTTCACCGCCACCGCGTTAATGCTGGTTATCGGTATCGCCGCCTTGATGAGCCTTGTCGGTCTATCGCCAGCGCTGGGGACTTTCCTTGCCGGTGTTGTTCTTGCGAACAGTGAGTTTAGGCATGAATTAGAATCCAATATCGACCCATTCAAGGGCTTATTGTTGGGTCTATTCTTTATCACGGTTGGCGCTGGAATTAACTTTGGTATTTTGTTTGCTGACTTCTTTGTCATTATTGGCCTGACTGTTGGTGTGATGCTGCTTAAAGCAGCCGTGCTATTTATCTTGGCGATCATATTTAGAGTCAAATACAGTGACCGCTGGTTGTTCGCCTTGAGCTTAGCGCAAGCCGGCGAATTTGGTTTTGTGCTGTTGAGCTTCTCGGTTCAAAACCATGTACTGCCAACCGATATTGCGCAGACGCTTTCACTGGTGGTGGCGCTATCGATGTTCCTCACTCCGGGGTTATTTATCCTGTTCGATAAGGTCATTTTGCCGCGCTATGAAAAACAGTCTAACGATCGTGAATCAGACAGCATTGAAGAGCAAGGTACGGTACTGATCGCCGGTATTGGTCGTTTCGGTCAGATTGTTAACCGTCTACTGGTCACCAATGATGTTCATACTGTGGTGTTAGATGTGCGTGCTGAGCAAGTTGACTTGATGCGCGCGATTGGAACCAAGGCGTATTTCGGTGACGCAACTAAGCCTGACATGCTGCATACCGCGGGTATAGAACAAGCGAAACTGTTCGTTGTCGCGATTGATAACCGAGAAGGCGGCGTCGAATTAGTCAAGTATGTCAAACACACCTACCCTCATGTGAAGATATTGGCACGCGCTTTCGACCGTGGTCACAACTACCAATTGAAGCAAGCGGGGGCTGACTATATTGAGTCCGAAACCTACCACTCCGCCCTAGAGCTTGGCGCACAGACAATGAAATGTCTTGGTCATCATCCATTCTTCGTAGAACGCCAAAAAACCGTGTTCAAAAATATCGAAGATCGCCAATCTGGCGCGTTATACCAAGCTTGGTCAAAAGGCTCTGAAGAGGAGCGATTTGATAACAACTATCGTAAGTTATTCGTTGAGTTGGAAGCGTTGATCGAAGAGGCTATGAAACAAGACCGAAATGATAGGCACTCGCGCGAACGTGGATGGACACCACCACCTAAAGGTTACGCCGATAAATTTGTTGATAAAGAGGACTAAAACCGTCACCCTACAGACCATAAATTAAAGCACTTTCAAGGACGAGTCTTAATCAACTCGTCCTTGTTACATTCAATCGCTGCTATCATCAACGGTTATAGTAAACAGTGCCTAGTTGCGGGCGAATTAAATAAGCAACATCAGGGACGATATGCCATGTTGACACGGTACGCTTGTGTCAACAGAAACCATAAGACCATCAAATGAGTTCCTAGTGAATAAAAACAAGCCATCTTTAGCAAGACAGTTATTTAATATGACACTCCCCATGGTATTGGGCGTGATGTCACTTATGAGCTTTCAATTAGTCGACAGTGCCTTTATCGGTCAACTTGGTGTACTTCCGCTGGCGGCGCAGGGTTTTACCTTGCCGATGCAAATGGTGATTATTGGTCTACAAGTGGGTTTAGGTATCGCCACCACGGCTATCATATCTCGCGCTTTAGGGTCGCAACAAGATCGATACGCCAAACAACTCGGGGGATTGATTTTGCTGTTTGGTAGCATTGGTATTGCGGTCATCAGCGTCTTAATCTGGTTAATCCGCCATCCCATTTTACTGCTGCTTAGCGCACCGGAATCCGTTTACCCGGTTATTGATAGTTACTGGCCTTATTGGCTATTGAGCTCTTGGGTCGGTGCGGTTCTCTATTTTTATTACAGTGTCTGTCGTGCCAACGGTAATACCGTCTTACCGGGAATGATGATGGTGGTCACCAGCATCATTAACCTAATCCTCGATCCATTGTTTATTTTTACTTTCGACTTAGGAATCAATGGTGCCGCCATCGCGACGATTATTGCCTTCGCTTTAGGGATTGTCGTCGTCGCGCCCAAAGTGGTCTCGAAACAGTGGGCATCATTCGATTGGGCGGATTTGGATGTCGCTGCCAGCATAAACGCGTTGTGGAAAGTGATGGCACCGGCGATGGTGAGTCAACTGCTTCCTCCGCTCTCATCCATGCTCGCGACCAAACTATTAGCAACGTTTGGCACCGCTGCCGTGGCAGCTTGGGCGCTAGGGTCTCGCTATGAATTTTTTGCCATCGTAACCGTACTAGCATTAACCATGTCGATGCCACCGATGGTTGGTAAACTCCTTGGTGCCAAAAATATCAACGACATCAAGAAACTGGTCAACATTGCCGTGGTTTACATCCTTGGCTTCCAAACACTGGTCGCCATCGCAACCATGATATTTGCCACACCGCTGTCAGGTTTGATGGCCAGTGAAGTGAACGTGTCGAGCATCCTTAATTATCACCTGTGGATCGTGCCGTTCAGTTTAGGACCTCTTGGTGTGTGTATGCTGATGGTGTCGATTTCAAACGCTTTAGGTAAGGCGAAAACAGCGCTGGTTATTTCGACACTTCGGCTGTTTTTATTCTTCTTACCTTGCTTATGGCTAGGCTCACAATTTGGCGGCATTGAAGGACTGTTTATTGGGGCTTTAGTCGGTAATATTCTTGCTGGAACCAGCGCATGGTTTACCTACCGCTACTCACTGCAACAACTTGAAGCGAAATTAGCGGCACAACCGCAGTAAATCGTTCAAGTTGTTTAAACGCCCACTTTCCGGCAAAAATGTGACAGTGGGCAGTCGCTGCACTCTGGGGTTTTACGGCAGAACTGTTGCCCATGATCGACAATCACACCATGATAGTAGCCATACTTCACTTCATTTCCTTGCAGCGCACTTTGCATAAGGGAGCGAAACGCCTCATAGCTTTTCGGTACATCCAGTCCCACCCGAGACAACAACCTCCGCGCATAGGCATCAATAACAAATGACGGTTTGCCTATGGCGTAAGTCAAAATCACATCGGCTGTCTCACCGCCTACGCCTTTTATCGTCAGTAGCTCATTCCTTAAATGCGTAAATGATTGGTCACGCACACGCTCAATTTGATATTGATAATTGGCAAACCACTGAGTCACCGCTTTGAGCTTCTTCGCTTTTTGGTTGTAGTAACCGCTGGAACGAATAGCTTGCGCTAGAGTATTGATATCAATCCGTTCAATATAAAGGGGGTTGGCATCGTGACCCAAGGTTTCGAGGGCTTTTTCAGCATTTCGCCAATTAGTGTTTTGAACCAAGATCGCGCCCAAGATGACTTGGTACGGATCGGTTTCTGGCCACCATTGATACAACCCGTAATGAGACTCTAAACGCTCAAAGGTACGTTGAATAAGTACAGCTGCTTGATGGTGAGACATTGGCAAAGGGATATTCTCTTAATTGACCATATCTTAAGAGTAACAGAGTCATCGCCATTTATAAGAAGTGATAGCCATTTATGGTCAGTGATAGCCACTCAAGACTAAAGCTTGAGTGGCTAGCGTTCCGCCTAGGGATTAGACTTCAAACCGCCCGACTAGTTGGTCAAGGCGGGTAATCGCATTCTGCATCAGAGAAGTACGTCGCGCCAATTGCTTGGATTGAAATTGTAACGTCTGGGTAGAACCCGCCGCCTGTTCTGCTGTCACCGAGTTGCTTTTACTCATCTGAGCTAAATCTGTAATCGCTTCAAACAGCAGATTGACCGAGCCTTGCAAGCGATCATTTTTATGTTGTGAATCGATAACATGTGTATTATTTTCTACGTTAGCAATGCCCTCTTGCATGGTGTTCACCGCTTTTTCTGATTGCACTCTTAATTGGCTCATTAACTGACCAATGTCTTGCGCTGCTGTTGCGGTTCGGTCTGCCAACACTCTGACTTCATCGGCAACAACGGAGAAACCTCGCCCATGCTCACCCGCTCGTGCGGCTTCAATCGCTGCATTGAGCGCCAGTAAGTTGGTTTGCGCGGTGATTTCAGTGATTAACGTGACGATGTCACCTATTTTCTGCATTTCACTGTTCACATCATTGACACTGACTGCAGAGGATTGAACAATCTGTTTAATAGATTCCGCGTTATTGCTCGCCTTTTCGTATTCACTCTGTGCTTGATCAACCGATTCCGTCATCAACACATGCATCTCGCGGGCATTATCGTTTGCCGACTGAATTTCTATCCCTTGCTTCTCAGAAAGGTCCGTCAGTTGCGCAATCGACTGCGCCGTCGAGTCACTAGAACTGGTCAGTCTCTGCGAACAACGGAACATTGACTCAGACACTTTGTTTACCTCGCGACTCGCATACACCAGTTCAGAAACCACCGTTTCCAAGTTATCGATAAAGCTGTTAGTCCATCGACCCAAATCGCCCGTTTCATCCGATTTAAACTTAGATTCATCTAAACGTTGCTTCAGGTTGCCATCGCCCTCTGCCAGCACTTTCATCACGCGTGTCATTTGCGTCAGGTTGTTAGCGATAGGCTTTGCGGTAAATTGTTTAAATGTCCATGTCATAAACAGCACGAATAAAAGTGCCGTTGCCGCGCAGGCGATGGGCGACCAATTCAAGACACTTTGCAGCACCACGGGCAAACTGGTTAATATCACGGCACTCAAAGCAAAACGCGACGTTAATACTTGAGACAGTGAACGGTGACGATGCACCTCTTCAAGATCAGATTCACACATCATGCCCCAAGTATCGAGCGAGCCGGGCAACTTAAATGTCACCCCTTTACCAATCACAGGAATATGACGGTAATCCGAGTAACCCGGATATTCGACATAAATGTTGCTGCCATTTTTTATGGTTTCTCTGACGCCGGGGTGCAACGCATTGGTTGCAGGGTCATTAAACATCACTTCAAATTCGGTGTGATTATGGATACGCACCGTGCCATAGTCGGTAGAGATACCCTGCTTGAGGTTTTCACCATGAGAGAAGGTATTGTCTTCAAAGCGAGAGCGAGATAACGCAACGCCCTGTTGAATCGTTGGGTCAAATTCGGGCTTAACCATAAACAGGTAATTATCACCTGACTCACTGTATATATGCCCTGCCTCACGCTGGATTAAGTCGCCAATAACGTCATTCGGCACCCTACCGCACAATACCCACTGTTCATTATTATTAAGGATGACGGGTTGATAGAACATCAATGTCACCGCATCATGGAACTTAGAGGAAGAAGGTCCTATATCCAGTGTGAGTTTATCAACATAAGGTCCGTGTAAAAGAGGTCGTTTACGACCTAGATCCATTGCTTTAACCGAACAGTCTTTCATTCCAACGTGGCTTAGGTAGCTTGAATAAGCGACCTCACCATCGGGTGACACCATAAACAGTTCTGAGAAGTCGCGCCCGCGTTCATTCAGTAGCGATAACGCATCGGTATATTCGTTCTCGGGTTTGGAAGAGAGATAAAACGCCGCATCATCTAAAAATCGCCACTGGTTTTCAGCCCAAGTGGTCAATAATTTCACTCGGGTCTGAGCGATACTTTCAAAAGTCTGCTCTAATTCAGTGGTTCGATTGCGGTTAAAAAAGCACGCCTTGCGCATCGCCAGTTTTCCGGTTGCCCCAAACCAGGGTAGCCAACGGCGTTCATCAGAGGTGAGGTTCATGTAACATCCTTATTAATCATAATTATTTTTATTTGGTCACTAGCTTCTAGCCGGCTGAATTTACTGCAATTTTTATTCCTAAGTCGATAATAGCGCTCTATTTCATCGCTAAGTCTTATTAATACTAAGGTTTAGATTGCAATGACGATAACACTTACCCGCACAAATTAAGTGCATATGCACCATTATAAATATCAATTGCACCAATACAGTGCTTGCAAAGTTAGCCTTGCCTCTTAGACGACAGCGAGTGTTCAACTTTAACCATTAAAATTGAACACTTAGGTTTTCATTGCTCACCATCTATGTTAATTGTGACACTCTATTTCAAATCATTATTTCTGTGAGTCTTTCAATGGATTGGACCACCCTTACTCTATTTATCCCTACTTTCTTTTTTGTTTCCATTACCCCCGGCATGTGCATGACTTTGGCTCTTACCATGGGAATGAGTATCGGTTATAAACGAACATTATGGATGATGCTGGGAGAATTAATTGGCGTCGCACTCGTCTCCCTCGCGGCGCTACTGGGTGTTGCCGCCATTATGTTGAAATACCCTGTGGTGTTTACCCTGTTTAAAATCGTTGGCGCAAGTTATCTATTCTATCTTGGTATTCAGATGTGGCGCTCCAAGGGCAAATTAGCCATCAGTCAGCAAACACAAGATGATATTGATCAGCGAGATTGGGATTTGGTGATACAAGGTTTTGTAACGGCCATTGCCAATCCTAAAGGTTGGGCGTTTATGATCTCGTTATTGCCACCATTTATTGATCAATCACAGCCAATGACACTGCAAGTCAGCGTTATGGTCAGTATTATTTTGTTGAGCGAGTTTGTCTGCATGACCATATACGCCACTGGCGGTAAAGGATTAAAGCGCGCTTTAGGGAATGCCAACAACGTCAAAACCATGAATCGTATCGCAGGTTCACTGATGTGCGGGGTCGGGATCTGGCTGTTTTTGGGTTAATTAGGGCGGTGATATCGCTGATCTGCGCTGAGCGAGAAAACTGTAACACTTTCAGTTTTACTTTCAGCAACATGGCAAAAAAGCACCACCAACTCGCTATTTCCGAGTCTAAAATTCGGTATTTGTATTATAAAATGATAAATATTGCTCATTCCTACCCCTTTAGGGTAGTTTAATTCCGTAATTGATTTACATCATGTCCGAAAAGTCTCACACCTATAACAATGCGCTCAGATTTAAAGAACTACTACTTGGGTATAAATATGAGCAAGATAAAGCTGGTCGTTATAGGGAACGGTATGGTAGGACACCGTTACCTTGAAGATCTGGTTGATAAAGGTCATGCCGAGCAATTTGATATCACTGTCTTTTGCGAAGAACCGCGCGTCGCCTATGACCGAGTCCACCTCTCCTCTTACTTCTCTCACCATACTGCTGACGAACTCTCTCTCGTTAAAGAAGGCTTCTATCAAAAGCATGCGATCAATGTATTAATTGGTGAGCGTGCTATCAACATTAATCGAGAAAACAAGATTGTTTACTCTAGCACCGGTCGCGAAATCACATACGACAAGCTGGTCCTTGCGACGGGTTCTTACCCGTTTGTTCCGCCGATCAAAGGTAACGAAGGTAAAGACTGCTTTGTCTACCGCACTATCGAAGATTTGAAAGCGATTGAAGCAACGGCTAAGAAGAGTAAGTCAGGTGTTGTCATCGGTGGTGGTCTGCTAGGTCTTGAGGCAGCTGGCGCGCTTAAAGCATTAGGGGTGCAAACTCATGTTGTTGAATTTGCACCAAAGCTAATGGCTGAACAGCTTGACCAAGCGGGTGGTAACCAACTTCGTCAAAAAATTGAAAGCATGGGCGTCAACGTTCACACCAGCAAAAACACGCTGGAAATCGTGCCAGAAGGAACGACTGCACGTAATGTAATGCGTTTTGCTGACGGCACCGAACTAGAAACAGACTTCATCGTTTTCTCGGCGGGGATTCGCCCTCAGGACAAGCTAGCACGCGCAATGAAACTCGATATTGCACCACGTGGTGGTATTGCCATCAATGACTACTGCCAAACTTCTGATGCAGACATTTATGCTATCGGTGAATGTGCTTCTTGGAATGAAATGTTCTACGGACTTGTTGCACCAGGCTACAAGATGGCGACGGTTGCCGTTGATCACCTGATCGGTCACGACAGCAAGTTTGAAGGCGCAGATATGTCTGCCAAGCTTAAACTTCTCGGTGTCAAAGTCGGCTCTATTGGTGACGCAAATGGTCGCACGCCTGGTTGTAAAAGCTATGTTTATCAAAATGAAGAACTGGAAGTTTACAAGCGTTTGATCGTTTCTGAAGACAACAAAAAACTGCTCGGTGCGGTGATGGTTGGCGACACTTCAGATTACGGTGATTTGCTGCAACTGATGCTGAATGAAATCGAGCTACCAGAGCACCCAGATGCTTTAATTCTACCGGCACATGCTGGTGCTGAGAAGCCGACGCTCGGTGCTGATTCTCTGCCAGAATCGGCGGTTATCTGCTCTTGCTTTGATGTGACAAAAGGCAAAATTGCTCAAGCCGTTGCCGATGGTCACCACACGATTGGTGATATAAAGGCAGTCACTGGCGCAGGTACGGGTTGTGGCGGTTGTATTCCACTGGTCACATCGGTACTGAATGCTGAACTTGCTAAATCCGGTATTGAAGTTAAAAACGATATCTGCGAACACTTTGCCTATTCACGTCAAGAGTTGTTCCACCTAATTCGCATTGAAGCGATCAAGAGCTTCGATGAATTATTAGAAAAATATGGTTCAGGCTATGGCTGTGAAGTGTGTAAACCCGCGGTCGGTTCTATCCTTGCGTCTTGCTGGGGCGAACACATCCTTAAACCTGAACTGGTTAAACTGCACGACACCAACGATAACTTCTTAGGCAACATCCAAAAAGACGGAACCTACTCAGTTATTCCTCGAATGGCGGGCGGTGAAGTGACACCGCAAGCGCTTAAAGTGCTGGCGGAAGTGGCGGCTGAATACAATCTTTACACCAAGGTGACGGGTGCTCAACGTATCGGTCTATTTGGCGCGCAAAAAGATGACCTTCCAGCGATCTGGAAAAAATTGATCGAAGCGGGTTATGAAACCGGTCAAGCCTATGCGAAAGCTCTGCGTATGGCGAAAACCTGTGTCGGTTCGACTTGGTGTCGTTATGGCGTTCAAGATTCTGTGGGCTTAGGTTCACGAATCGAGAATCGTTATAAGGGCATACGCACTCCGCATAAGATGAAGTTTGGTGTGTCTGGTTGTACTCGTGAATGTGCCGAAGCACAAGGTAAAGACCTTGGCATCATTGCAACGGATGCCGGTTGGAACATGTACGTGTGCGGTAACGGTGGTATGAAACCGCGCCACGCAGATTTACTTGCGTCAGACCTCGATGAAGCCACTCTTATCCAGTACATCGACCGCTTTATGATGTTCTACATTCGCACCGCTGCGCCACTGCAACGTACCTCAGTTTGGCTAGAAAATATGGAAGGCGGCGTTGACTACCTGCGTGAAGTCATCGTTGACAACAAGCTAGGCATTAATGAACAGCTAGAATCTGATGTTCAACAACTCGTGGGTAGCTATAGCTGTGAATGGAAAAATACCATCGAAGATGAAGCTCAATTGACTCGCTTCGCTCACTTTATTAACAGTGATCAACGCGATGACAATGTGGTTTTCGTTACCGAGCGTGACCAACACCGCCCAGCGACATTCACTGAGAAGCACCCTGAAGCGAAAGGCGACATCTTGCATGTTGCATTGGAGAAGTAATCATGGCATTTGAAAAAATCTGCGATATCACCAGTATCATTCCAGGAACAGGAGTCTGCGCCTTGATTGACGGGCAGCAAGTCGCGGTATTTAGACCAACACAAGCTGAGGAAGTCTTTGCTATCAGCAATACCGACCCTTTCTTTCAAGCCAATGTGTTGTCACGCGGTCTTATTTGCCAGCACGATGACCAACTTTGGGTTGCAAGCCCGCTTAAAAAGCAGCGCTTCAATCTAACTAGCGGTGTTTGTATGGAAGATGAACGTTTTAGCGTTAAAGCCTATCAAGCACGAGTCGTTGACGGCAGTGTTCAGATTTCAGCCTAATTAAATCGTTTACTGAGATTCAATTCGTTTGCTGAAATTCAATAGCCTATAGGGGTTGATTGCTCGCTCAATGAGCCCCTATCACTATTTGATTTTATCTTTTTTTTAATTTTTATTATTTTTGGAGACACCTTATGTCTTATTTAAAACCTGTAGAATTTGTTCAAACCATGATAGACACGGGCGAGGCTAAGCTTTGCACTTCGACCCGTGATCTTATTTTACGAGGCACGATGGCGGGCATTATCCTATCGCTAGCGGTTGTGGTTGCGATTACCACGATTACGCAAACTGGCATCGGTATCGTCGGCGCACTGGTGTTCCCTGTCGGCTTTTGTATCCTAAGTTTGATGGGCTACGACCTTGTTACTGGTGTATTTGGTCTAGCGCCTCTAGCAAAATTCGCTAACCGCCCGGGTGTTACATGGGGTCGCATTCTGCGCTGCTGGGGCTGGGTTGGTCTGGGTAACTTAATCGGTTCTTTAATTGTTGCTTACCTCATTGCGGTATCACTCACCATGAACTTCTCGATTGAACCAAACGCGGTCGCGAAGAAGTTTATTGCCGTATCGACAGCACGTACCGTTGGCTTTGAGAACTTAGGCGCTGATGGTTGGATCACCTGCTTCGTTCGCGGCATTTTCTGTAACTTGATGGTATGTTTGGGCGTTGTTGGTAACATGACCGCGCGTTCTGTCGCTGGCAAAATTACCGCGATGTGGCTACCTATCTTTATCTTCTTTGCTTTGGTCTTTGAGCACACAGTGGTCAACATGTTCCTATTCCCACTGGGTATGATGTTAGGTGCCGACTTTGGCATTGCAACTTGGTTGAACTTTAACCTTATCCCAACTATTCTGGGCAACCTTGTTGGTGGTCTGCTATTTACTTGTGTACCTCTATATCTGACTCATGCACGTACTGCGCCTGCTTTAGATGTACAACAAGACGAGCAAGAACAACTGACGAATATCGAGCCTGTTCTTAGCAGCAAGTAATCGCTCAGCAGTAAGTGTGACGTTTACTGAACACCGCTTATCCCGAGTGGATACGCGGTGTTCTTCGATATACTAAAGTGACTTTTATCAAACAAACTTTAAGGTCACTTCGGTATATCCAAATTTCTACAGATACAAATTTCTACAGGTAATAGTATGACTGCCTTAACTTCATCATCTCAACAAGGTTTTGTATCACTTGTCGGTGCCGGTCCCGGTGACCCTGACCTATTGACGGTCAAAGGCTATCGAGTCATTCAAGCTGCCGACGTTGTGGTTTACGACCGATTGGTATCCCAACAGATCCTCGCCCTTGCTAGTGAACAAGCGGAGATGATCTATGTGGGTAAAAAGCTCGACTACCATTGTGTACCGCAAGACCAAATCAACCAAATACTGGTTGAAAAAGCACGAGAAGGTAAAAATGTAGTGCGCCTTAAAGGAGGCGATTCGTTTATCTTTGGACGTGGCGGCGAAGAGTTGGAAACGCTGGCTGAGCAAGGTATTTCGTTTGAAGTCGTTCCGGGTATCACTGCCGCAGCTGGCGCGACTGCCTATGCTGGTATTCCGCTTACTCACAGAGATCATGCCCAAAGCGTTCAATTTATCACCGGACATGTCCAAAAAGATGGTCGCGAGATCGAATGGTCATCTTTAGCCCAGCCAAACAATACGCTGGTGTTCTATATGGGATTAAAACAGAGTGGTCATATCACCGAGCAATTGATTGCTAATGGTTTAGACGCTAATACACCTTGTGCCATTATTGAAAATGGCACCAGAAGTGAACAGCGAGTGTTCCAAGGTGCACTATCTGACCTAGCGAACCTTGCCCAACAAGCCATCAGCCCCGCTCTAATCGTCGTTGGCAGCGTCACCCAACTCCACCACAAACTTAAGTGGTTCTAGATTTAGGTTCTAGGTTTTAGGTTTTAGGTTTTAGGTTTTAGGTTTTAGGCTCTACCCCTAGCTCCTAGTTCCTAGCCCCTAATCCCTTTTTTTACCTACCACCTTTCTATGACATTTTTAATAAATCACTGTTCATTATTTGACCACCTTATGATTGACCTCTATTGTTGTTAAGCCGATCACAAAGATGGAGGTCATTTATGAAGAAAATGAGCAAGGCGTACCGCATGCAAGTCATCAAAGAAGTCGCGGAACGTAAACAGAGAGAGCAGATGCAAGACCCTATGGCGCTCTACATAAATCAACTACTTAGTCAAAGTCCAAGCAAGGACAAGGTGGTTGAATACAAACAAGAATTCAGTGGAACCTATTTTGATGAACATGCTGGGGGATGGGTTAGTAAAACTTGGCAAGCCAAATAAGGATTGTTTTGAGTTACTCGAAGCCACACGCACGCTTTAACCAGAATAAACACACGTCAGGGAACTCGTATAATGAAATGGGAAAGTGAACAGGAACATCGCTAAAATGGCGCCTAAATATAGGAACTCAGGCGCCCCCCAGTTTTAATTACTGATTGTGTTGTCTAAAGAACTCCCACGCATCCACAACCTCACCCGATTTCAATTTACATTGCCCCGTTTTCAAATCATATTCTCCTTGCTCTTCACAAAACACCGCCGCCGGATTAGCCATATCGAGCTTGTTAGTGTCTTCTGCTTGTTCTGAACAAGCCGCAACCATAAACACAGTGACGAACAACCCCCACGTTTTCATACCTTTAAACAACGAAAATTGCATAATTAACTCCTTTTTATTTTCCGAACTTTACCCAGCTTTACACTATTTAGGATAGACGCTGAGGATTTAAATCGGAGATAATTGACCATTACTGCTCAACTAAGCACCCTAATAACACAAACTCCATCAGTTGCTTATACCCAAGTTACCTCGCACCTGAAGTAACTTGGAAATATACAAGTCACAACAAAGGACAATGACATGCACACAGCTTCACTCTCTAAGAGAACCATCATGCTTCACTGGGCAACAGGCATTCTATTTTTGGTTACATTCGCTATAGGTTGGTACTTAGGAGATATGGAGCGCGGACCGGATAAAAATCAGTTGCGCGATCTTCACAAGTCTCTCGGTGTATTAGTCATGATTGTGGCATCGTTACGATTGGCGTGGCGTATCAAGGAAGGCGCTGTTCCTGCAATACCCGGCATGGCAGAATGGCAGCGAAAATCCGCAACTGCTGTACATCACCTACTTTTGCTAGCGACCATCGCCATGCCTTTGTCTGGCGTGCTCATGAGTATCGGTGGCGGGCGTTCGATCAAGCTGTTTGGTTTCGTTCTATACGATGGCGGAGAGAAAGTTCAGTGGTTGCAAGATATCACGGCACCGATTCACCATGCGACAGTCAATGTGTTATTGATGATTATTGCCTTGCATATCATTGCGGCTTTAAAACATCAATTTGTCGATAAAGACGGAACCCTAAGCCGAATGCTTGGAAAATAGCACAACATTGCCTCTAGGCATCATCCTGAACGTGGTGATGCCTGCCCTCTTCCCTACTGCTACCTACAAAAATCCTTAATTTTACAAAGTGTTGACAGCTCTGCTAGACTGGATAGACCATTAAAAATAAATTGTCAGATATAATCGCTGACAATTATTATCACTTCGTCGAAAATTATGTTTCTAAATCCATACGTTTCTACTAATAACGATCAGTTTAAATTCACTCGTCAGCAAGCCAGTCACTTCGCAAAAGGCGTCGCTGGTGACTTCAATCCTATCCATGACGAGGACAACAAGCGCTTTTGTGTACCGGGCGATCTACTCTTTGCAGTATTGCTGCAAAAAGAAGGGATCAGCCAAAAAATGCGCTTCGATTTTTCTGGTATGGTCTCGGACGGAATACCGCTGTCGATAGTAGAAAAGTGCGATAGAGAAAGTTCCCTCACCGATGGGAACGGTAAAGAATACCTGCATATGACTCGTGAGGGCGATGTCACATATAACCCCGAGTTTATTCAGCACCTCGTGACCAACTATGTGCAGTTTTCCGGAATGAATTTCCCTCATATTTTGGTGCCTTTGATGCAAGATAAGCAGGTGATGATCAATTGCCAGCGTCCATTGGTGATCTACGAATGTATGCAGGTTGAATTTGATACTCTTGATGTTCAAAAGCCTGAAATCGACTTTGTTGGCGCTAGTTTTGATGTGGAAGGGAAACGTGGTGTGGTGACGCTCAACTTTGCTTTCAGTGAGAATGGTCAAATGGTTGGTAAAGGCTTTAAGCGCTTGGTGACCAGTGGACTTAAGCCTTATGACACAGCCTCGGTTGATAACCTTGTGACTCGATTCAACCAACTGAAAGCGAATTACGCTCAACTCGTTTGAACCCGCAATAAACCCTCTATTTAACAACTCACCGAGTGCGTTTGGGTGAGTTGTTCGCTATCTATTTTTACTATCTTTTTTACTATCTAACCATCTGCTTTTCGCTATCTTAGCTATCTTAGTTTATATCCAACGCCTGACTTTTGCTTTGTAGTCAAGATACTCACTGCCAAACTTCTCCGCTAATGCCAATTCCTCTGGAACAATCTGAAAACGATTGATATAGGGAACAAATAACGTCGTTAGCAATAGACTGATCCCATCCTCTAACCAAACACCCCACGCCAATAACAGAAACAATAACGTAAGGTACATAGGGTTTCGACTTATAGAAAATACCCCTGTGGTTACGATACAAGATGCTTTAGTGACTGCTCTCGGATCAAGCGAGGTGCGATGACGAACGAATGCCAGTGTTGCCATTCCACCGAAGACAGTACCAGTGACAGCAAATATCGCCACCCAGACGTATTTAAATGGGATATAAAGATACCACCACCCATTGTCGATCATCGCCGCCAAATACATTGCGATCAAGAATACAACGAAGACGAGCGGTGGCGGGATCTTAAGATGCAAACCTGTCATTGGGATATCCTATCTCATACTAACCAAAAATTAGCCCCATCAAACGCTCTGTATGATGGGGCTAGTGAAAGAGGTCATCGAATTATGCACTTAGCTTTATCAAGTCTAATAAAGCTTGTAATGGATGACGGACTTTGTGTGATTCAAAGCGTTTCACCTGACTTCGACATGAATATCCCGTCACCAAGCAGCGGTCCTTTGGTAGCTTATCCAGATTCGGCTGCCAACTAAGATTGTAAATGTCTTTAGACATTTGCAGCTTATCCGCTTCATGACCAAATGTACCTGCCATACCGCAGCAACCAACAGGTACTGTGGTGAGCCTTCCACCAAAGTGGCTAAATATAGCCCCCCACTCTTTTTCTGCATTTGGCAACTTGGTCTTTTCAGTACAGTGGGCAAATAAGTACCAGTCATTGGCATCGACAACTTCTTGCTTAGGCTGCTCAGTTAATAAGGGCAATAACCACTCATGAACGGTCAGCACATCAAAATCACCCCGCTTATCCGCTAAAATCTCGGCGTATTCATCGCGATAACACAGCACTAACGCCGGATCGACACCAACCAGCGGGAATCCGAGTTCGGCGACCTGTTCAAGAAAATCAGCGGTGTTCTGTGCGCTTTTAGCAAACTGTTTAAGGAAGCCTTTAATATGCGCCGCTTTACCATTGGGTTTAAAAGGCAATAAAACTGGCTTTTTACCAAGCTTAATCACCAATTGAGCAAACTCATCCACGACCTCAGCATCGTAATAACTGGTAAATGGGTCCTGCACAATACACACATATTGATCACGCTCAGATGGTGAAATTTGGCGTAAAGCATCCAGATCAAACTGTAATATCGCTTGTGGTTTGATGCGCTGCTTCAATGTTGGAACAGACATGAGTGGCGTATCGACATAACCGATAGTCTTTTTGGTTAAGCCTTGGATCCACTTCTGCTTAAGAGCGAAGTTAACCGTGGTCGGCATTGCTGCCATTACTGGTAATAACGTCTCAATGTTTGCAACGAGGTAATCCTTAACCGGTCGTTGGTAACGAGTATGGTAAAGATTGAGAAAACGCGCTCTAAAACTCGGCACATCGACTTTAATTGGGCACTGACTTGCACACGCTTTACACGCTAAACAGCCGTTCATCGCTTCATAGACTTCGTGAGAGAAGTCATATTGATGACGTTTGTTAAAGGTGTTGCGCCATTTTTCGATCAACCCTTTGACACTGTTTTGTTGCATGGTCATCGATTCAAGTTCAACGACATCGTAGCCTTGCTCCGAAAGTTGACGCAGCCACTCCCTCACTAATCCTGCTCGCCCTTTTGGAGAATGACGCCTATCGGCGGTCACTTTCATCGAAGGACACATTGGAGAACTGGTATCATAGTTAAAGCACAAGCCGTTGCCATTACACTCCATCGCCTGAGAGAAACTATCTCGGACATGGATCGGGATCTGGCGGTCATAGGTGCCGCGTTTTACATCCGTGACTTTAACCAGTTGGGCATCACTTTCTAGCGGCGTACAGATCTTACCGGGATTGAGTTTATTATGCGGGTCGAAAGCCCCTTTAATACGTCGAAGCTCGTTAAATAAGGTTTCACCGAAAAACGCCGGACCATATTCAGAGCGGAAACCTTTGCCATGTTCACCCCACATCAATCCGCCATATTTAGCGACTAACGCAACGACTTGATCGGAGATTTGATGCATTAAAGCTTCTTGTTCCGGGTCACACATATCTAGCGCCGGTCTGACGTGCAAAACACCTGCGTCAACGTGACCAAACATGCCATAGTGCAAACCGTATTGGTCGAGTAACACTCGGAATTCGGCAATAAAGTCGGCAAGATTTTCTGGTGGAACACAGGTATCTTCGGCAAACGCGATTGGCTTGGCACTGCCTTTCACTGCGCCCAATAAACCCACCGCTTTCTTGCGCATATTATAGATTTTACCAATGCTCGCCAGATCGCTAGTGACCTGATAACCAATGATGCCCGCTTCTTCGGTGGTCACCATACGATCGAGCTGATCGGTCAATTGGCGCACCGCCTCAGCCACTTCTGCTTCATCTTGACCCGCATACTCGACCACATTGATACCTGATAATGTCTTACCCGGCACCTCGCAAATCAAATCACTGACGGTATGCCAAACAATATCCTGCTTAGCCAGATCAAGAACTTTTGAGTCAATGGTTTCCACTGACAACGCATTCGCTTCAACCATAAAAGGCGCGTTGCGTAGTGCAGCATCAAAACTGTTGTATTTGACGTTAATCAGAGTACGGACTTTCGGGATAGGCGTGAGGTTTAGCTTGGCTTCGGTAATAAAGGCTAATGAGCCTTCAGAGCCACAAAGGATACGACCAAAATCTATCTCGTCTTGTTGAGGCAAGTAGGCATTTTTTAAATCGTAGCCGGTAAGAAAACGGTTCAGTGGCGGGAATTTTTCTTCAATCACCGCGCGTTGTTGGCGACAAACCTGACTCACCATGTTCAAAGCTTTATCGGCAAAACTGTCTGCTTGCGGGTTGCCTTGCGAACCATCGGTTTCGTAAACACTGCCATCGGCAAACACCGCTTGCATGGACAATACATGATCAGACGTTTTGCCGTACTTTAATGAGCCTTGCCCTGACGCGTCGGTATTGATCATCCCGCCCAAAGTCGCACGGTTGCTGGTTGACAGATCCGGAGAGAAAAAGTATCCATAAGGACGCACTGCGTCGTTCAACACATCTTTAACAATACCGGTTTGTACTCGAACCCATCCCTCTTGCTCATTAATCTCTAGCACTTGATTCATATATCGAGAAAGATCAACGACAACACCCTGTGTCAATGCTTGGCCATTGGTTCCCGTACCGCCACCGCGTGGTGAAAACGTAATGGAGAGGAATTGCTCTTGGTTTGATAACTGATTGATCAGGGCAATATCTTGGGTTGATTTGGGTAAAACCACCGCTTGAGGTAACTGCTGATATACGCTGTTGTCCGTTGCAACAGCCAAACGGCTTGAGTAGTGCGTTTCAATATCACCGCTAAAGCCTTTTGCTTCTAGTTGTTGGAGGAATACAACTAAGGTTGGATCAATGTCCGTTTGAATGTCTAATCTTGGTAACATCTCGCTTCCTGCTCTCCCAAATTACGCTGATCCGCTCAGCTTAAGGAGTCTATGGCTAAAAATTAACCCGTTAACTGATTGGATATGATTTTTTTTATTTAACGGGCCTACGGATTTTACTCATCTTGCCGCTATACAACAAATAAAATGTGATCAAATCTTAAACTCACATTGCAAGAGACTGTTCGCCACTTTTCAAGCGGGTCACTTCATGACACACTCGGCAACAGAAAAACAAAAACAACTTTGCGGTACATCATGAAAAAAACTAAAGTCGTTACCACCGAAGACATTCTTCTAAAGCTGTGTCAATCCGTCTCTTCGGTCCTTACTTCAGCTTCTCAGTCTAAAGTGACCTATTCAGCTATGGTTCAAAAGATCCCTAAAACAACACTTAAGCCTGACTTCGGCTGCTTCGTGTTGTTTGATGGCGGTTTCTCTGGGCTGGTCGTTATTAACTTCACCTCTCAAGCCGCGCTTGAACTGTATCACAACTACATGATCAGCATGGGTATGCCAAAAGAAGAGCTGGCTATTCACCACAATGCGGATGATGTTGGTAACGTATTAGGCGAACTAATGAACCAACTTGTTGGTGACTTTACTAGTAAGGTACGTAAAGAACTACAAACAAACATCACTCAAAACCAACCTAAAATGATGTCCATCAATAAGCAGGTTGTACTCTCGGTTGATACTAACTTAGAGCGTCCACAAGCAAGACGGGTAACTTTCTCTACTGAGGGTAACAACATCTTTTACCTTGAGTTTGCTATGGACAAAACCGAATTTATTCAAATGGAAGAATTTGAAGTTCAACCAGAAGAAACACCTGATGACATCATCGAACAGCAACGCGCAGCGAAACAAGAGCGTGAGATGCTGAGTTCAAAAGAGGATGACAATCAAGACTTATTGGATGAGTTGGGTATCTAACTCAAATCCTTACCAATAGTGACCAAGAGGGTGCCGAATAGGCGCCCTCTTTTCGTTTACGACGCCGCTGCGACTTTAACTTTTTAGTAAAAATCGTTAAAATAGCTGCCTTTTCTTTTGCGGTAGAGATTTAATTTTGTCGGTGGATAAGCAAAAAGCCCTTAAAAAAATTGCTAAGTGTTTAGAACTTGGTAATTCAGCTAACGTTAACGAAGCTGCAAACGCCATTAAAATGGCTCATCGCTTGATGCTCAAGTATGGTCTTGATAAAGACGACATCGAATTCATTAAGATGGGTAAAACCCAATCGACTCACCTCTTGCCGACGAGCATTAGTTCAACCTTGTTGCGCATTATTCGCGGCATCAATACCAAGTTTGGTGTCGAGGCAGTGTTGTTAAATCACAAAGGACTAAAGCGCGTTGAGTATATTGGTGAAGCTGACCGTGCCATTTTTGCTGCGTTTGCGTTTGATATTATTTATCGCGAGATGAATGAACAAACGGGTCAATTCCGCAACAGCTTTGCAGGCTCAGGGAAGTCGACCACTGAAGTCACAAGGCGCGTCAATTCATTCGTTTCTGGTTGGATTGAGGGCGCGCTCGAAAAACTTCCCGTGATAACACCAGATGATGAGTCTGCCAATAAGATCAACAATTACATCGACAAAGAGTTTAAAAACATTGATCGCGAAACTTTTAAGCAACAGCTCAAAGAGGCGATGAAGAATATTACCGCCGACTACGAAGTTGGATTAAAAAAAGGTCGCACTGTCTCAGTTAATCGCCCAATTGATGGTGCTCAAGCACCGAAGATGTTGAAATAGCCACGACGAATCGGACAGTTCAAGGAGTGAAACCGGTCATCTATGTATCGACATCTAACGCGAATTAATCTCTCTGGGCTACTTGTGCTCACCGCTTCATGGAGCTGCATAGCCGCACCATCCGTCGCCCAACTTGAACAACTCGCAGCAAGCAACGACCCTCAAGCCCAATATCAATTGGGCTTAGCTTATGAAACCGGTGAAGGCGTTAATAAAAACTTGGTAGAAGCCACCAAGTGGTACCGCATCGCCAGTGACAACGGACATCAGGCGGCTCGCTTTAACTATGCTCAGGCATTGGAACTCGGCACAGGGACCAAGCGAAATCCCAGCAAGGCGGCACTGCTTTATACTCAATTAGCGGTAACGGGACAAAACGCTGCCTTCGCCAAGTTAGGTAATCTCTACAGCCAATTTGATATTGAGATCCCATTAGAAGATCAAGCGGTACTTTGGTATCACTTAGCCAGTGAAGACTCCCCTCAATACCAAGACGCCTACAACCAAGCGCTGCAACGTCAATATAATGCCCGTCAAAAGCGCCAAGTTGATGCCTTGCAGCAAAAAGAGCAACAGACCCTAAGCGCGCCACTCGAAGTCATTGATGCCACTCCAATAAAAAGCAACGCGCCTTTCCCTTGGTTGCACTTAATGTACTTATTGTTGATAGGAATACTGTCGGCGCTATTCATCACTCGAGAATTTCGCCGTAGACAGCGCACCAGCGCAAGTGAACAATCGACCCAACAATTAAGACAGCAAATAGAACTTCAACAGCAGAAAATCAAACAACTGACAAAGCATATCAAGATCATAAGCGAACGTTACCAAAACGTTGCCAATGACCAACCCACCTCTCCTGACGCACAACTGCAACTCGCCTACGCGCGATTTGGTTTCGACTTTGCTGATAGACAGAACCTCACGATTCGTCATTTGAAACAGCGATATAAAAAACTTTCCCGCGTATACCATCCTGATGCGCAAGGCAGTGAAGAAGAAATGAAGCAGTTAAACCTTGCTCTGGATGTCATTCTTAATCGAATCAAGCAAAACCGTAAAGCGTAGCGGATCAGTGATAGTATTTATTTTACTTATTGAAATTATTGACCTTTCTAATTAATCATACAAATACTGTGATCACGCTTGAGTAAATGACACGGATTGAAACGTTATCGTCACCGAGTTAGCACGACTATGTAATAATGCAGCGCGACAATACTAAAGCAATTCTACTAACGAGGATAACCATGCGTACTTTTTCTATAGCGGGTGTTTGTGATTGGTGTAAGAAACCGAGTATGGTCACCAAGCACGAATATGTCGACGGCAAATGCAACCATTCATGCCAAGAATGCAACGACATCGCTACTCTTGATGTTCGACAATTTAATCTCGAAGAGCTGGCAATTAGAGCCAAGCACGCCGAAACGCTTCTCCAAGCCAGTTAAAAACAAAAACGCCTCTGCTAAAGAGGCGTTTTTGTTTCTACACTCCTAAAGATTCCACAGCCCAACCTCCCGCCCTAGCGCCTAATTTCTATAACCTAGCGACCTTCCCCTAAATCCTGCCGACAAAAAAATAACCATTTTTGGTAAAAATTGCTTGATTTATCCGCAAAACAACAATACTGTATATTCATACAGTATGTATATAAGGACAGCAAATCATGCATTCTCAAAACATTTACACCGGTTACAAGCAAGCATCAAACACGGTAAGCGCTACTGCTCGCCAAGCCTCACTATTGAACGATGATATCCTTTGTAAAGTGAACCAATTGATTAGCAAAAAACAGTGGGTATTAATGACTGCTGAGTGTCCTCGTCCTACTATGGCACAAGTCAGCCGCTTCCATGCATTAGGTCAAAATATGGTTCAAATGAAACCATCCCACACATTGAATCAATTCCAAGTGGTTGAGAAAGCGATTCGCTCTGGCAATGCTTGTGCTGTGATTGCTAATGGCACTTTCTCTACCTCAGAACAGGCGCGCCTTCATACCTTAGCGATTGAATTTGACTGTGAACTTATCTATCTCAATAGCGCGCACCGCCTGCACTAACTTGTTGTTAAACTGTCGCGACGTTCAGATCGGCTACAGCTCTATTTTCAAATTGACGGTATGATTGTCACCCGTAAATCGTCGAACGAGCGTTAGACGCACCACCCGTATTGCTGGCTGTTACCCTGCTAATTTTGCTGTCCTAATTCACCCTAGCCTATTCATAGGGTGAATTTTAATCACTCCCGCCCCCGAATTAACACAAATTGCGCAAACGTTTGCTATTTCTCTGGCAGCGAATAATAGTTCTGGTATTATGCGTGGCATGTAAACGAGCGATTATGCTTTTTGTCCTTTGTCGTATATTTCGACACCAACTATAGATAGGAATGTCTACATGAGCCTTGCTAACCAAGTTCTTGCTGTTAACGACGATCTTCCCATTCGCACCGACAAGCCGGTACATAGCGGAAAAGTACGATCCGTCTATTGGTTAACTGAAGAAGATAGCCGTCGCCTAATCAAACAGAAAGGTTACGACGTTGCTGAAGATGCACCACTCGCCATTATGGTGATCAGCGACCGCATCTCTGCCTTTGACTGCATTTGGCATGGTGAGGGCGGAATTAAAGGTGTACCTGGAAAAGGCGCAGCACTGAATGCTATCTCAAATCACTGGTTCAGCCTGTTTAAACAACAAGGTCTTGCAGACAGCCATATTCTAGATATTCCCCACCCATTTGTTTGGATTGTACAAAAAGCGCGCCCAGTGATGATCGAGGCGATCTGCCGCCAATACATTACTGGCTCTATGTGGCGAGCTTATGAGAAAGGCGAACGCGAGTTCTGCGGTATCACACTACCAGAAGGCTTGGCAAAAGATAGCAAACTTGATGATGTGCTTATCACCCCATCTACAAAGGGCATTTTACGTGGTATTCCTGACGTGCCAGAAGCGGACGATGTGAATATTACCCGCAGCAATATTAGCGATAATTATCAAGCGTTCAACTTTACCCAAGCACAAGATATTGACCGCTATGAACAGCTGCTTAAAGAAGGTTTCTCACTGATCAGTAATGCGCTCGAAAATATTGAGCAAACCTTTGTTGATACCAAGTTTGAATTTGGCTATGTCACTGACGCAAGTGGCAATGAAAAGCTGATCTATATGGATGAGGTAGGTACACCGGATTCATCGCGTATTTGGGATACACAAGCTTATCAAGACGGTGACATTGTTGAAAACTCCAAAGAAGGTTTCCGTCAGTTCCTACTGAATTACTTCCCTGATCCCGACATCTTGCTCAACAAAGAACGCATGCCTGAACGCGAAGCCCTTGCGAAAGATAATGCGCTACCGCTTAAAGCATTAATGGATGTTTCTGACACTTATGTCGGTATTGCCGAGAAAATCACTGGTCAGAAAATAGTACTGAGTGACGATCCTAAGCAAGAAATCATCGATATTTTAAGAAGCCAATACGATCTTATTCAAGATTAACTAACTTAAATTGCGGCATTAAAAACGACAAAGAGAGGATTAAATCCTCTCTTTGTTTATTTAGCTTTTTTTACCTAGCATGGTTAAGCCAACAAGCAAAACACTAACAAATACAAAAGTAGCGATAAAACCCAGTTGTTGTTACTCGGCAATATCTCTCAAAAGGTGACAATTAAAGTCATGCTTTCCACGCTAGTTGTTAATACTCCCCCACTAACGTCAGTTACATCATAGGCAAGATAGATACAACAAGGTCATCATTACCTACCATGGGCGAAATGTTGACTAACGCTCGCTGCTCAATCGACGCAATTTGCCCCTGTTCAAGCGCGTAAGGCATCGCGATCTTTAGCGCATTCACCTGATATTGACGAGCTAACTTCATTAACTCGACCAAATTTTCCTCATCGCTATGACCACAAGCTAACGAAGTAAACGCTTGGTCAAAAAGTCTATCGTGGGTATTCAATGTATCTTCATTATATTGATTTGACTTGAAGCCAAAACTCGGTGCGATTGCAGAAAACAACTCGAGAAAAGTCCATTTTTTACTGCAGGACGCTCCTAAGAAACTGGTATAGTCAAATTCCACTTCCACACTGTCTTTGTTGCACATAATCACTCCAGATTAGAGAACACCGACCGTTACTATTAGTGATGATGTTGCATAGCGCAATAGGATATAAAAAAATAATCTTTATTACAGAGATTAACTCCAAGACGTGTATAAAAATGCTTTTTTTGCAACATCAAAGAAACCAATTTGCTGCATAGTATTACTGGAAAATAACCAATGACTCACTCTGTTATCTACTGATATTTTTCACTTTATATCGATCACTCGACTGGCTTTTTGATACTTAATTCGCCACCCCGACCAGACCGGCAACTCTTTCCGTTTAGGGTCCTCTTTTCGAGCGCCCGACTCATAAGTCAATTTCACCAGTTTTGCTTTAGCTAAATACTCCACCGATAACGTCAGTCCGCTCAGGATCACTTTAAGCGGGAAACGCTGAGCAAAGTCGTCATATTCCCAATCCGGAATCCCCTCAAAACTAAAATCTTCGGCTTCAATCAACTCAAGATCATCCCACTGTGTCACCCCAAGATCGTTCAGTTGCTTCTCAAACCAAGCCTTTAGATCGATATCTTGCATTTGAAACGACGGAGAGGATAGTGTTTGATAAAGCTGCCAATGATACTGTTTTTGATACATGGCTTGCGCCAGTTCAGGATAGCGCTCTCCTGCACATATCTGGTCTGCTATCACACCACAGATATGCTCTGTTGCCAGTTCGCCCTGCCGAGTGGCAATGGTGCGCCCGGCATAAACCAGTTTTTCTTGAGACACCATGCCATGCTCGGTATCAAGCAGTCCATCTGCCTGCCATTGTCCCAGATTTAATGCAGCAACTTGCTTAAACGATACTGGCATCATCACAGTCGCCAGGGTTAGCGTCTGTTTTACTCCGCGTCCCGGTAGGCTATGAGTATCTAACACCAAGGCGGCTTCAAAATCAGCAGGAATACGCGTCTCCCTTGGGAGCAAGGCTTCTATCTGACCGTTGGACATCGCATCTTGACGCTTTTCACGTCGAACAAACAGCAGCGTGGCGTTCGCTAATACGATCTGTTCAATCAATGCCTCTCTTTGATAACGAGAGGCGACTTCAAGGCGCGGTAGTTGATACAATTCTCGCATCTGTTCCGACAATCCTTGCGCTTCAAGACATCGTTCCTTATCAAGAGTCACGCCAGTAAACTCTCGCCCCCGAACCAAGCTAATGAGCAATTGCACATCACAACCAAACGGCTCTTGTTTCGCCAGTTGTTCACGTTGCTGTTCGTTATTTGATACTTGGTATAACCGCCCAGCAACACTGAGCGCGGCGACCAGATCGATACACGCCTCCTGAGTGGCTTTGCTTGCCATCTTGTTGACTAAATCTGCATACAGAATATCGACGGGAAGTGGCGCAAGTCGCCGACCATGCTCAGTAATAACGCCTTGTTCATCGAGTGCTCCAAGATCCAGTAACTGCTTATTGGCGCTATCCAAGGTCTTCTGCGGTAACGGATCAAGAAACCTTAATTGAGGCAATGAATAGTGACAACTTGCTGCTGCCAACATCGGCTCAGTCAGCGCCTCACGCTGCAACTCCGGCGGTGTCGTTTTAATTAATGCCGCGTGTTGACCGTACAAGCGAATGCATCGTCCATGCATCACACGCCCTGCCCGACCCGCTCGTTGTTTGGCACTACTTTGAGAAATATGGCTGAGCATTAAGGTGGTGCGACCATTTCGTTGCTGGTTTCTGCGCTCTAAACCCGAGTCAATCACCAAACTAATATTGGGAATAGTCAAAGACGTTTCAGCCACATTGGTGGCAAGGACAATTTTTTGCTGTGACTGTTGTGATAGCGCAAGATTTCGTTCTGCATCAGTGACGCTGGCGTGGAGAGGCACCACTAGAACATGGTCGAGCTTAGCTCGTAGGATTTGCATCGCCTGCTGGATCTCTTTTCGTCCGGGAACAAACACCAAGATATCGCCTTGCTGTTTATCTAGTTGCTCCAGCACTTGCTCGGCAATACGCGTATCAAGATGTCGTGCGTCAGGAAGATGCGAGCTATCTTTTGCCGCATACTCAATGGTGACCTCATAATTGCGTCCTTGAGCAGTCAAGCGTTTAGCATCAAAGTAACGGGCGAGCTTTTCTCCCTCAATGGTGGCAGAAGTGATCACCACTCTATGCTTTTGATGATGTTTCAACATAGCGACTAACAGGTCCGTGTCCCAGCGCCTTTCATGAAATTCATCGACTATAATGGTGCTAAATTGCGCTAACCTATCCTGTTCAAACCAACGCAGCGCCACACCCGGTGTTGCGAATACCACTTTCGTCCGCTCGGTGAAGCAACTGGCAAGCTTAATCGCATAGCCTATGGTTTCTCCCTCTTGTTCATTCAGGGTCTGAGCTAAATGACTCGCTAACGAAGTACACGCAATACGGCGCGGTTCAATCACCAAAACGCGACCGCTCTCCATTGCCCAAAGTGGTAAACGAGTCGATTTACCGGATCCAGTTTCTGCTTCGACGATTAAATGATCAGTTTTCAGGGCAGATTGAAATTGTTGCTGTATGGAATCGATCGGTAATGAGGTCATGCGGCTATATCGTGGTTCAACGTGATGATTAGACCCAGCAGCATATCAAACCCGCGCCCAAATGCCCATTTCACCGTATTGTTCAAAAGGGCAACAAACACACTCAATTAGCCGCAGTAAGTGCGGTGATAAGATCGCGAAAACACTGGAAATATGTTAATTTATGCACCACATTGTTATCTAATCCCTAATTGTCCCACATCTAGGAAAACCATGAACAAACGACCACTTTATATCCCTTTTGCGGGTTCGGCATTACTCAGCACTCCATTACTCAACAAAGGCAGTGGCTTCACCGCTGAAGAGCGTCGCTCATTCAACCTTGAAGGCTTATTGCCAGAGAATACCGAAACCATTCAAGAGCAGGTAGAACGTGCTTACCAGCAATACATCAGTTTCGAAAACGATATGGACAAGCATATCTATCTACGAAACATTCAAGATACCAATGAAACGCTTTTCTATCGTTTAGTCCAAAACCACATTTCGGAGATGATGCCGATCATCTACACGCCAACTGTTGGCGCTGCGTGTGAGAAGTTCTCTAATATCTATCGTCGTGGTCGTGGCTTGTTTATCTCTTATCCCAACCGTGACCGAATTGATGACTTGTTGAATAATGCTCGGACACAAAACGTCAAAGTGATCGTGGTCACCGATGGTGAACGTATTTTAGGCTTGGGCGACCAAGGCATCGGTGGTATGGGGATCCCGATAGGTAAACTGGCGCTGTATACCGCTTGTGGTGGTATCAGTCCGGCTTATACTCTGCCTATCGTATTAGATGTGGGTACCAACAATCCGCAGCGCTTAGCCGATCGTATGTATATGGGCTGGCGTCACCCTCGTATTACTGGCGATGAATATAAGGCTTTTGTTGAAGACTTTATGCTGGCGGTGCAACGTCGTTGGCCTGATGCCTTGATCCAGTTTGAAGACTTCGCTCAGAAAAATGCCATGCCTTTACTAGAGCGATATAAAGACCGCTTCTGCTGTTTTAATGACGATATCCAAGGTACGGCGGCAGTGACTGTGGGTTCACTGCTGGCGGCATGTAAAGCGGCCAATAGCCAGCTATCGGAACAAACTATCGCGTTTCTTGGCGCGGGTTCTGCCGGTTGTGGTATTGCCGAAGCGATTATTGCTCAGATGGTGTCAGAAGGGATCAGTGATGAGCAAGCTCGCAGTCAAGTATTTATGATTGACCGTTGGGGACTATTACAAGAAGGGATGACTAACCTGCTCGACTTCCAGCAACGATTGGTGCAAAAAACCAGCACCACCGCCGCGTGGCAACACGAAGACCCAAGCCAAGGCTTCTCTTTGTTCGATGTCGTTAAAAATGCCAAACCAACCGTATTGATTGGCGTTTCCGGCGCTCCGGGGCTATTTAGTAAAGAAGTGGTTCAGGAGATGCACCAGCATTGTCAGCGCCCGATCATCTTCCCGCTATCCAACCCGACAAGTCGTGTCGAAGCCACGCCCAATGAGATCCTGCGTTGGACTAAAGGTCAGGCATTAGTCGCGACAGGCAGTCCGTTTGAGCCTGTGGTACTTGATGGTCAAACCTTCCCTATCGCTCAATGTAACAACAGCTACATTTTCCCGGGTATTGGTTTAGGGGTTCTTGCGACTCAAGCGTCAAGAGTCACCGATGAGATGCTAATGGAATCAAGCCGCGCATTAGCACTCTGCTCACCGCTGGCTAAAAATGGTCAAGGTAGATTGTTGCCGCCATTAGAAGAGATCCATCAAGTGTCTAAATTTATTGCTTTTGCGGTGGCGAAAAAAGCCATTGAGCAAGGTGTAGCGCTTGAGATCACCGATGACGCGTTACACGCTGCTATCGATGAGAACTTCTGGCAACCGGTTTATCGTCAATACAAGCGCACTGCTTTCTAAACCTTTCAATTCAGCGCCTCTATCCTTGATAGCAACCATTGATAGAGGCGACTTATCAATAATATCGATATTATCTACTCTCTCCCATCAAGCAGAGTCACTATACTGGATGGTATGGTTAAGGTAAGGTAACGTTTCGAGTTGGATAGAAATCAATCTTATAGCACCCATTTTTTAACTTAGGTTATGGGTTTTAATCTTGTAGTCGGGTAACCTACGTAAAATTTGTTGCGATGGGTTATAAAGGAATCAATGGATTTGGTCAGCAATAAACACAGTCATAAGACTCAACACTTTCAACGTTTACGCGTTTGGTTAAAGAGAGGTGTGATAGCGCTGTGTCTGCTGATTATTAGCTGTGCTGCGAGTGTGCTATTGATTGACCGTTGGATCAGTTGGCAAACAGACCAGCAGATTATCAATTCAATTGATGATGTCCAAGGTGTCGAAGTGGCGGTAATATTAGGGACCAGTAAATATCTGGGAAAAACCTTAAATCACTATTACCATCACCGAATTGATGCGGCGATTGAACTCTATCGACAAAACAAGATTACTCATTTCCTCCTCAGTGGCGACAATGCCCATCGTTCCTATAACGAACCTTGGACCATGAAACGTGATCTACTTCGAGCGGAGATCCCAGAATCTTCCATCCATTTAGATTATGCCGGTTTTCGAACCTTAGACTCGATCGTAAGAGCAAAGAAAATATTCGATACCAATAACTTCATCATTGTTACACAACGTTTTCACTGTGAGCGGGCGTTATTTATCGCCAACTACCACAACATCCAAGCACAGTGCCTTGCTGTGCCCGGACCAGCAACAGGCGCTTATAAGGTGCGATTGCGCGAAGTGTTTGCTCGCACTAAAGCCGTGTTGGATCTCTATATTATGAATACCCAACCTCGCTTCCTAGGTCCTAAAGAACCCATTGTGACTCACAGTCAAAACGAAGCTGAAGAGTCACTGAGCCAAAATTAATCAAACAGCCAATAATAAAATCAAAATATAACCAGAGTAATGTCATGTCTAAATTAGCAACCGGAACCTTAAGCAAAATGCGTGGTTCACTTGATTCTACCTTGAGCTATCGCCTACCCGTCGGCGATGAAGAAATTGAGTTGAATCGCTTTATTGGTCACACGCTTAGCCTACAGCACACAGGGAATATCTTTTGTAGTTCATGCGGGAAAAAAACCAAGAAGAGCTACTCTCAAGGGCACTGCTTTGTTTGTATGAAAAAACTCGCCAGTTGCGATATGTGTATTATGAAGCCTGAAACCTGTCACTATGAAGCGGGTACCTGCCGAGAACCACAATGGGGTGAAGATAACTGCATGGTTGACCACTATGTTTACCTTTCTAACACTTCAAGCTTAAAGGTGGGGATTACTCGTCATAGTCAAATTCCAACCCGCTGGATCGATCAAGGTGCCACTCAAGGTCTGCCGATACTTAAGGTCGCGACTCGATATATCTCTGGCTTGATTGAAGTGGAATTGGCCAAACACATTGCCGATAAAACCAATTGGCGAACGCTGCTAAAACAGGACGGTGAGCCACTTGACCTTGTCAGTCACGCTCAACAACTTCTCCCTTTGGTTGCCGATACCATCGCAGAGGTTCGTCAACGTTTTGGTGAAGAAAGTGTTCAGATATTGGATGATTCCATCACAGACATTGCCTTCCCTGTTGACGCTCACCCAACGAAAATTGTGTCACACAATTTTGATAAGCAGCCTTTGGTCACTGGCGTATTACAAGGCATTAAAGGTCAATATCTGATTTTTGACACTGGTGTGATCAATATAAGAAAGTTCACCTCCTACGAGGTCGAAGTCTTTGATGAAGTGCTATAAATATTAATAAAATTTTGCCCATAAACTCGGTGCAGGTTAATCAAGTGTTAGGCTTGATTCTAAAAACAATAACCCAATATAGTAACCAATAAGCCGAAAATAAACGGGCAAGGTCGACCTAAGGTCGCAACTAGAAATAGAACAATTGACACCCTGCTTTGAATGCGGGGCAAGATAATTAAATGTGAGAGTAAAGAATGGCCGACACTAAACACTGTAAATTACTGATCCTTGGCTCAGGTCCTGCGGGTTACACCGCCGCGGTCTATGCTGCCCGCGCTAACCTAAACCCTGTGTTAGTCACAGGCATGCAACAGGGCGGTCAGCTAACGACCACCACTGAGGTAGAAAACTGGCCGGGTGATGCCGAAGGGCTTACTGGTCCGGGTCTGATGGAACGCATGAAAGAACATGCTGAAAAATTTGAAACCGAGATCGTTTTCGATCATATCAACCAAGTCGACTTTTCTAGCCGCCCGTTCAAACTATTCGGTGATTCACAAGCTTACACTGCCGATGCGGTCATTATTTCGACTGGTGCGTCTGCAATGTATTTAGGTCTTGAGTCAGAAGAAGCATTCAAAGGTCGTGGCGTATCAGCCTGCGCAACCTGTGATGGATTTTTCTATCGCAATCAAAAAGTCGCCGTTGTCGGTGGTGGTAATACTGCGGTTGAAGAAGCGCTTTATCTGTCTAACATCGCCTCAGAAGTTCACCTTATCCATCGCAGAGACTCTTTCCGCGCCGAAAAGATCTTAGTAAAGCGCCTAATGGATAAAGTAGAAAACGGCAATATCGTATTGCATACCGACCGAACTCTAGAAGAAGTGGTTGGCGATGAGATGGGTGTTACCGGTGTTCGTATCAAAGACACCCAATCGGATGCAATAGAACAATTTGATGTGATGGGCGCCTTTATAGCTATCGGTCACCAGCCAAATACGGAATTGTTCGCAGATCAATTAGAAATGAACAACGGCTACATCATCGTTAATTCTGGTTTAGCAGGTAACGCCACTCAAACCAGCATACCCGGCGTCTTTGCCGCGGGCGATGTGATGGACCACAACTACCGTCAAGCGATCACCTCGGCGGGCACTGGTTGTATGGCAGCACTGGATGCAGAACGCTTCCTCGATGCCATGGACAGCAAAGGCTAACTTGCCTCAATTTATTCTTCCTATTGAATAACCTTAGAACCCAGCGGTATATCCGCTGGGTTGTTTTTTGTATAATGCCCCATCATTCTAATAATTAGTCACTCGTTTTCTCTAGTGACAAACAATCAAGTAGCCTTCATAGTCCATGGATAAGAAAAAACAGCGTAGTTTGAATAAATGGCTGCGGTCTCAAAGCAAGTTAGCAAAACGCTGGCTGTTGGCGACCGTCGGTCTTGGTGTTGTATCGAGCCTGCTTTTGTTAGCCCAAGCTGGTTTTCTCGCCTCCATTTTGCATCAACTGATCATTGACCAAGTGGATAAATATACCCTCGTACCACAGTTTGTTGGACTCGCGGGCACAATTGCCCTGCGCGCGCTATGTGCTTGGGCACGCGAAATCGCGGGTTTTAAGTGCGGCGAACAAGTTCGACTTTATATTCGACAACTGATTCTCGATAAGCTCAACCAATTAGGTCCCGCTTATATCAAAGGCAAACCTGCGGGAACATGGGCAACCTTGGTGCTAGAGCAAGTGGAAGATATGCAGGATTTTTTCTCCAAATACCTGCCACAAATGTCATTGTCGGTGTTAATCCCATTCATTATTTTAGTGGTGGTTTTTCCGCTCAACTGGGCTGCTGGGCTGATTTTTCTTGTTACCGCCCCACTCGTCCCTATGTTTATGGCGTTAGTCGGTCTTAAAGCAGCCGATGCAAATAGTAAAAACTTTAAAGCGTTACAAAGGCTGTCCGGTCATTTCTATGATCGCCTGCAATCAATGACAACCTTACGACTGTTCAACCGAGTTGAATCAGAAACTCAAGTGCTACAAGGCGCTTCTGAGGTATTCCGTAAGCGCACCATGGATGTTTTACGGCTGGCTTTTTTATCGTCTGCGGTTCTTGAGTTTTTTACCTCCATCTCCATCGCCATTACCGCCGTCTACTTTGGCTTTAGTTTTATTGGCGAACTCAACTTTGGTCACTATGGTGGGCAGGTCACGCTCTTTACCGGTCTGTTCATTCTGATTCTTGCCCCTGAGTTCTACCAACCTTTGCGAGATCTTGGCACTTTTTATCATGCCAAAGCTCAAGCGGTAGGCGCTGCTGAAAATATCGTTGAGTTCCTTAATACGGAAGCCAGTGAGCTACCATCCGGTGAGCAACGAGTTGAACATCCCGACGTTATCACCATCAAAGCAAGCCAACTCGAAGTGTTTAGTGTCGAAGGAAAGCGTCTGGTTGGTCCTATCGATTTTGAACTGAGCGCCGGTCAAACCACCGCCCTCGTTGGTCCAAGCGGTGCAGGTAAAACCACCTTGGTTAACGCTATTTTAGGATTTCTGCCCTATCAAGGCTCATTGCAAATCAATGGCGTCGAATTGAAACAGTTAAAGCAAACCTCTTGGCGCAAATGTATTAGTTGGGTCGGTCAAAATCCGCTATTAGTGCACGGTTCGATCCGTGACAACGTCAAGCTTGGTGATCCCAACATCAGTGATGACAGCATAGAGCAAGCTTTACAGCGCTCTTATGCTGCGGAATTCATCGACCTTCATGGTTTGGATTACATGATTAGTGACCGTTCATCGGGCATTTCTGTCGGTCAGGCGCAGCGTATTGCCCTTGCCCGCGCCATGGTGCAAAACGGCAGTTTTTGGTTGCTTGACGAGCCGACAGCCAGCTTAGATGCCAACAGTGAGAAATTGGTCAACCAAGGTATTGAACACAGTATTGAAGGCAAGACCACGCTGACCATCACTCACCAACTCGCTTACCTAAAACAGGTCAGTAATATTATTGTGTTAGCGAATGGAAAGATTGTGGAGTCCGGTAATTATCAAGCGCTCGCGTCACAATCGGGACTATTTAGCCAGATGCTCGATGCGCATCAAACTTCTCTTCAGCAACAGCGAGGCGATCTCGATGCGTGATTTACTCCCTTATCTCAAACTGTACAAAAAGCATTGGTTCGGTCTCTCACTCGGCATATGGCTCGCGTTGGCCACCCTGTTGGCGTCTATTGGCTTGTTAACCCTATCAGGTTGGTTCTTGTCTGCTGCCGCGGTTGCAGGACTGACTATCGCCAGAGAAACCTTTAACTATATGTTACCCGGTGCGGGTGTGCGTGGCGCTGCTATGGCGCGAACTGCCGGTCGCTGGGGAGAACGAGTCGTCAGCCATGATGCTACTTTTAAGCTGCTTACCGATCTGCGTTTGTTCTTCTTTAAACGTTTAGCACCGCTAATCCCCAGCGCTAAGTTAAATATCCGTGATGCCGATATGCTGAACCGTTTGGTGGCTGATGTAGACGCGATGGACCATGTCTACTTGCGACTGATCAGCCCTATTGTTTCCGGTTTGCTGGCTATTCTTTGCTTAACGGGAGTGTTGGTTTGGTTTGATACCACACTCGGTTTAACACTCGGTGGCGCTTTAATTGTCATTCTATTGATTTGGCCAGTGATCTTTTATCGCTTAGGCGCAAACAATGGTGAACAACTGACGTATAACAAGTCAGCCCTTCGAGTGAAAGCGCTTGATTGGTTACAAGGCTATAGTGAACTCACTCTGTTTGGTGCCGAGTCGCGTTATCGTCAAGCGGTTTTGGAAGCGCAACAAAAACTGGTCACCAACCAACTGCATAACGCTAAGGTATCGGGGTTAGCTCAAGGGTTGTTGATGCTGGCAAACGGCTGGCTATTGGTTTGTATCTTATGGCTGGCAGCCGATGGCGTCGGCGGCAATGCGCCCGATCCACTGATTGCGCTTATGGCTTTCGCTGCTCTTGCCAGCGTTGAGTTATTGATGCCTATCGCTGGGGCTTTTCAATATCTGGGGCAAACCTTGACCTCTGCTAAGCGACTGAACGAAGTTATTCTGTCCGAGCCAGACGTTACTTTCCCTGAACAAGGCGTCGAGCATAGCCAAGCATACAGTATTCACATTGATCAGGCGTCGTTTTGCTATCCGAACAGTGATAACTTCGCCGTGAAACAGCTTTGCATTGATCTGCCTGCAGGTAAGAAACTCGCTGTCTTGGGGCAAACGGGATCAGGTAAATCTACCCTATTGCAACTGCTGGTGCGCCACTGGGATTTGACCCAAGGTAACATTCAGATTGCGGGAGCCGATCTACGTCAATGGAGTGAAGCGCAACTAAGACAAGCGATTTGTGTGGTGAGCCAAAAAGTCGATGTGCTCAACGGCAGCTTACGCGATAACCTGACGATTGCCTCACCCGATGCCAAAGAGACCGAACTCATGGTGGCGCTGAATAAAGTCGGCTTAGACACCCTGCTAGAAGGACAAGGGTTGGATGCATGGCTAGGCGACGGTGGTCGCCAATTATCTGGCGGCGAAAAGCGTCGCATTGGTATTGCGCGCGCTTTACTTCACGATGCCCCTATCCTGCTGCTTGATGAGCCGACCGAGGGACTGGATAAGCAGACGGAGCAACAGATTATGAATATTCTTGAGCAACACTTTGAGAATAAAACGGTGCTGTTTATCACTCACCGCCTAGTCAACCTGCATAAGTTTGATGCGATCTGTTTGCTTGAACAAGGTGAAATCGTTGAATACGGTAGCCACTCTAGTTTGATTGCTCAGCAAGGGCGTTACTGTGAGCTAAACCAGACGCTTTAGACAAATGCTTTAGAGGTGCCTATTCAGCCCACTTGAACTTGCACTAAATAATCTTGCACTAAATAACAGAGCCCGCATAAAGCGGGCTCTGTTTTATTAATTGTTACGTCAGCGCAGATTATGCGTGTTGTGCTTCAAACTGCTTCATAAAGCTCACAAGAGCCTGAACCCCTTCCAGTGGCATAGCATTGTAGATTGAAGCTCTCATTCCACCGACCGCTTTGTGACCTTTAAGCGCACGTAAACCTGCTTCATCGGCTTGCGATAAGAACAGTGAATCTAATTCTGGTTTGGCGAGTTGGAACGGAACATTCATCAACGAACGGTTGTCCGAGTGAACGTTATTACGGTAGAAAGGCGACGCGTCAATATAGTCATAAAGCAGTGCCGCTTTTTCACGGTTCACTTTCTCAATCGCCTGAACGCCACCCTGAGCTTTAAGCCACTGGAATACTAAACCCGATAGATACCAAGCAAACGTCGGTGGCGTGTTATACATTGAATCACGCTCAGCAAGCAGTTTGTAGCTAAGTACACTTGGCAGTATCTCACTGGCAAGATCGAGTAAATCATCACGTACAATCGCGATACCGATACCCGCCGGACCAATATTCTTTTGGGCACCCGCATAGATCACGCCAAATTTCGACACATCAATCTCGCGCGATAGAATCGTCGATGACATATCGGCGACAATTGGCAATTCCGTTTCTGGTAGGTCGTTGATTTCGATACCATCAATCGTTTCATTTGGGCAGAAGTGAACATAAGCAGAATCGCTATCGATCGTCCATTCAGAGGCAGGAATGACTGCGAGTTTACCGTCACGTTCAATCGTGGCTTCAACCACTTGAGGTTGACAGTATTTTTTCGCTTCACTTACTGCGCTTTGCGCCCAATAGCCAGCATCGACATAGGTCGCTTTGGTTTTGCCACCCAGCAGGTTCATCGGAACCGCGGCAAATTGCGCTCTGGCACCGCCTTGGGTAAACAACACTTTATAGTTATCTGGGATATTCAGCAGATCCCTTAGGTCTTGCTCTGCCTGTGCGGCAACCTGAACAAACTCTTTGCTGCGATGGCTGATTTCCATCACGGATGTCCCCAAATTATTCCAGTCAACTAACTCGGATTGCGCCTTTTCTAATACCGCACGTGGCAAGCCTGCTGGTCCAGCACTGAAATTAAATACATTGGGTGAAATCGATTCCATGACCTCAATACTCCTGATAGACAAAATTAAATTAACTATGCAGTAATACCATGTTTTTATACATATAAAAAGCAACAAAAGAGGCGTTTCCGCCTCTTTTGTTTTTTCATCATCAATGGTGAGTCATTCTAAACACTAGCCAAGGGCCATTTGTTTATCAATGACAATCCATTACCGTTGCATCATCACCGAGTAAAACAGTGCCACCAGCGGTATCTTTTGACCATTAGAGAACACTAACTCGCCTTGCTCGACATTAGCGTTAAGCTGATATCCCTTCTCGTCTTGAGTCACTATGTTCATTAAGGCTAGCTCATCCAAACCCATCGCAATGGTTGGATTGACTTGTGTCATATCTTCGCTCACTGACGCATTAAGAGCGCCCGTCAATGCAGGGATGACTGAGTCTGGATTTTGCACCACATTATCTGTTCCTTCCGGTACAGAGAGTAGAAGATTAGAGCGGAACTGCTCACCTTGAATATCAAAGTCCACATGACCCAGTGACACTTCGAAACCACGTGAAAAAAGTTGGTTAATCAGAGGAATGATCTGATTCACGTCGATATCTTCTGCCAATAAACCAGAATTGTTCAGATTAGAAAAACCTTCAAAGACTTCTCGATCTAGGTGGTTCATAGCAAAATTAACGTGCAATTTTTGAACGCCTGGATTGTCAGGATAGATGAAATTATCAACGAGAAACGTTTGATCTACATTGATTCTATCTTGTTCCTTTTCGTAGTCAGACTGGAAACGGTATGACGCGTTTTCAACCATGACTACCGGGGTTCGATTATCATCAAGAATTTCCATGTTCGCCATAGAAAGCTTCTGCTCACCCAACCACAAACCTAGCTCTTTTTTACCGTTGGCGGTCAACGCCACGTCACTAAGATTCATCTGCTCACCGTTATCAAAGTCGATTTGTACCGATGGCACCAGTGAATCAAGTAAAAACTCGCCTAGCACGGTAATTCGACCCGTTGCCTTAGAAGGCGATAAGGATATTTTGACATTTTCCTGATCGCTACTTTGATAGTTCCAACTGTCCAACGTTAAGGTAAAGTCGGTATTGCCGTTAAGTTGTGTCGTTGTTTGCAACAGCAGCGGTAACTCCGGCAGAGTGCTTAAAACAGAATCCGCTGACAGGCTCAATAGACCATGGCTGACATCGCTGTCGACAATCAGTTCAGCAGGAATATTGTCCATCGCTAGTTGCTCTGCCAACGCTGGATCGGAAATGCGGTAGCGAGTCTGTACTTTCGAGGACAAATAACTACGCTCGTAGCTGACAATCTCGGCATCAATGATTGGGTTTTCAAGATTAGCCACGCCATCTTCAATCACTTTCTGACCAATATGACCAACAGCAAGAGGCCAACATAATACTAGAGCAACCGCGCCACCAATGGCGCCCATCTTCTTTAATTGATTCATATATCTATCTACTTCTTTGTTATAGCCAACAGTGTTTCCCAGTCTAACTCAAGTTGATTCGATCGCCAATGTCATACCTACTTCTCATAACTTCATGCTTGTTATTGATATATTGAGGTTAATATAAATCGTGTTGGCTTGTAGACTATGACTCATTTACACAAATACGCCATCCTCTGTATGGAGAGCGATCTGGTCAATCTCGATATTCTTGATACCGAGCTATCGCTTTATCAGCCCCTATTCGACGTTCATTTGGTGACCTCCGTCACCGAGGCTCAAGATTTAGTTGAGTCACTTGGGCGCAAACAACACCAGCTCGCGCTTGTTATTGCCAGACAGCACAGCCAGTTAAATGGGGAGCAATTTTTAATTCACCTCGAGCAGTCTCATCACGCTCAAAGCGCCAGAAAGATCTTACTTAGTAACACCAGCTCTGATGACATTCATGCCATTGTTAACGCGATTAACCAAGGTCGACTTGATCACTGCTTGCGCTTACCTCTCTCTGATAAAGAGCTGCATGCTACAGTGACGAAAGAGCTAACCCACTACGTTATTCATCATGAGAAACAACATCTGCTTTCTTATGGGCGCATCTTAGATCAGCAAAAAATCTTAAGAGCGCATATCGAAAATAAAATGCACTCCTACCGCGCCAGTTTCATTCACGATTTTCATGAGCTGACTGATGAGCAACTGGCAACGCAAGTCATTGAGGCGCTTCAAGAGTTTTTCGCCGCCGGTGATGAAAGTCGCGCGATACGAAGTTATTCTCCAAACCATCTTCTGACTTCAGAAGGGGGAGCTAACCAGTTTTTATGGTTTATTGTTGAGGGTGAAGTCGCTCTATATAAAACGGATGAATTGGGGCAGAAGCGTGAGGTAATACGACACGGCAAAGGCGGTATTGTTGGCGGTATGTCTTTCGTTACCGGAGAGTGCTCTTTCTCTACCGCAAAGACGCTCACTAAAACCGATGTGATTAAGCTCGATAGAAACGTGTTTACCAAGGTTATGCATAGTAATACCGACTTATTACCCTTATTCACTAACCTGCTATTGCGCCATTTTAATCGCCGTTTACAACGTAGTATCAATACCAAGCTTGAGCTGCAAAAAACCATCGATTCATTGGAATCTGCCCATAATCACCTTATCGAACAAGAAAAAATGGCAATGCTTGGTCAACTGATTGCGGGTGTGGCTCATGAGTTAAATAACCCAGTATCCGCGATACTGCGAGGTGCAGAACGCTTGTCGGCAGCCATTGATACGATTTTCCAATCCTTGCCCCACTCCTCTCAGTTTCAACTGGGGTTAGACATCATGCAGCAGTCACAGCAATCTCAGCCTCTATCGACTTCTGAGCTGCGACAAAGGACAAAAGTCTTACAAGCACAACTTGAAGATCGCCGTTTGGCTAAACGTTTAGTGAATCTCAATTTGCAAGATCATAGTGAAATGTTGACACAGGCACACACCAATCCAACCGTTTGTGGGGAACAACTCCATCAACTTGAGCAATTTCAAATTACTGGCAGCACGTTGCGCTCAGTTCAAGTGTGCGCGCAGCGCATTGCCGATATGGTGAAAAGCTTAAAGGGGTATTCTCGCCCAGATAATGAGTCATTTGAACGCGTCGATCTGCATGAGGGTATTGAAGATACATTGGTCATCTTTGAAAATCGGCTAAAACACTATCAACTGATTAAAGAATATAGCTCGCTACCTTTCACGCTAAGCAAACCTCATTCACTGCAGCAAGTTTGGACTAATTTGGTCTCTAACGCGTTGGATGCCATGCCTCACGGTGGGCAATTAACTCTGCGTAGCTATGCCAAAACCGTCGCTGAGATTGACTATAACGTTTATGAATTTTCTGATACGGGTTCAGGCATTGCCCCCGAGCAACTCGATCAAATATTTGAGTTAAACTTTACCACCAAAAAACAAGGCAATTTTGGACTGGGAATTGGTCTATCTGTGTGCCAACAAATCGTTACCCAGCATCAAGGCTGGATTGAAGTAGAGTCTATCCCCAATCAATTTACCAAGATGTCAGTCTATATCCCGATTGACCCGACGACCATGGATTAAGGAGAGTCATGATGCCAAGCTACCTGATTATATGTATTGATGATGAACGTGTCGTACTGGACTCTGTTGTCGATGACTTAGCCGAACTGGACTCTTATTTCATCATTGAAGCCGCCGAATCGGCGGAGGAAGCCAGACAAGTCATCGAAGAGAAAACGTCGCAAGAGGTGCAACTGGCTCTCGTGGTCTGTGATCAAATTATGCCACAGCAACATGGGGTGGATTTCCTTATCGAACTGCATGATAACCCGAAGTATCAAGCAAGCAAAAAGATCCTACTCACCGGTCAAGCGAGTCATCAAGACACGATTGAAGCCGTCAATCATGCCTGCCTTGACTACTATATTAGCAAGCCGTGGGATCAATCAGAGCTTTACCAAGTTGTCCGTCAACAGCTAACAAACTATATGATTGAAACCCATGCTGACCTCGCCCCTTGGACACAAATTCTCGATACCGAAGCGATTCTCAATGCGATGGCGAAACAACGAATTGAGTTCGGTGATGGTTAAAAATCACCAAAAGTGTAAAAATTTGGGAAATTTCCCCCATTTACAACACTTTTTGTTGGTGAAATTACAAGATTTTCGATTATGATACTGACCAACTATTGTTGCTATAAGCTCCCCGTATTCGGCGCTTATAGCCAAAGGAATACATTTAAATTAAAAGGTTTAAACACACTATGCGCAAAACTCTTTTAGCGGCGTTAATCGTTTTGACATCGCAACAGGCAGTTGCAAACCAAGACCAACGTGTCACCATGAGCAACTTTAACTACGACTATGTTGAAGCTCGCATCGGCGCAAGTCCTCTGACTTTCGGTGCTGCGTTTAGTACATCCGTTCACCCGAACGCGCACTTCATCGCTAGTGCAGACTCAAAATTTGAAGGTGACTTCGATTTTACTGGTGGTTTTGGCTTTCATGCTCCAATAAACAACTGGGCAGATATCACCGGTGAAATGCTTGCGCACATCACTGACAATGGTAACCACCATAAAACCGATACTGGTATGGAAGTGAACATTGGTATTCGCCAGTGGTTAGGTCCACAGTTTGAAGTAGGCGGTGAAACGGGTTATTTGAGCGTTGGCGATCTTGACCAGTGGATGGGAAGTGTTTACGGTCGTTTCCACTCAACAGAGCTATTCTCTCTTGGTGTAGAAGCTCGCTTCAACCACATCTATGACGAGCAGCTCATGTTTACTGCGCGCTTCGCATTCTAAGCTTATTAGTAATCGCTTTAAACTAACTGCAATAATTCGCAAAATACCCCATAGTGAAAGGTTCACTATGGGGTATTTTTATAATAAAACTGTTTTGGTAATGGGACTGCTTATTTACCTGTGATGATATCTATACACTCACGCAGTTCAGCCGGTTTCCTTTCGATTAACACTTCTCCCTTTCGTACTGACCACAGCACCTCACCCTGCTTTTGAATCACCTCAACATCATTACCACCTTGTAAAATGATAAAGTTGGCAGGTTTTCCACACTCTATTCCGTATTCACTTTCAATATGAAGCGCTTTAGCGCCATTGTCAGTAATCAAATCCAAGGCGTCTTGTAGGTCCTCGTAGCCCATCATGTGACAACAATGAAGCCCGCTATCCAGAACACGCAGCAGTTTACCATTACCTAACGAATACCATGGATCTTGAATAGAGTCTTGAGCAAAACAGATGTTCATCCCTGCATCACGGATCTCTTTTACTCGAGTAATGCCTCGAATTTTTGGATAGGAATCAAAGCGCCCTTGCAAGTGAATACTCTCTGTTGGGCAGGAAATAAAATTGATCTTTGAGCGTTTTAGTAAGCGAAAAAGTTTATAGCAATAAGCGTTGTTATAAGAAGCCATGGCGGTGGTATGACTTGCCGTCACACGTTCACCTATGCCCTTTTCTAACGCTCGAGTTGCCAGTGTCTCTAAAAAACGTGAGGCACCATCATCTATTTCATCACAATGTACATCGACCAACTTATGATATTTCTCCGCTAGATCGATAATGAAGTTCAACGAATCAACACCATATTCTCTAGTGTACTCAAAGTGAGGAATGCCACCAATAACGTCAGCCCCCATCTCCATGGCTTGCTCTAGCAGAGCTTTACCATTCGGAAAGGATAAAATGCCCTCTTGAGGAAACGCAACGATTTGCAACTCTATGTAGGGTGCGAGGACAGAATCTCGCAACTCAATCATCGCTTTTAATGCCGTTAAATCCGGATCGGTAATATCCACATGGGTACGCACATATTGGATACCATTTTCTACCAACATTTGGACCGTCTTGATCACACGGTGTTGAACGTCATCATTCGTTAACATCGGCTTTCGCTCGGCCCAACGCTCAATCCCTTCAAACAGTGTCCCGCTCATATTCCAATTAGGTTCGCCTGCTGTCATTGCCGCATCAAGATGAATATGAGGTTCAACAAAGGGGGAACAGACCAAATTGCCTGTGGCATCAATGTCACTATCTCCACCATGATAATAATCATCTTGCTTGCTGATGTTTGAAAACAGACCATCACGACACTCAATGGTGTAATAGCCCTCCTCGCCACGAAGTCTAGCGTTTACAACTCGCATCTTAAGCTCTCCTTGTGATGTTCTAATTATTGAAAAATCTTTGTGCCACCAGTGCAACTTGAATACTCAGTCTTTGATGCGCATTGCTAAGATCTTTTCCTGTTAACGCTTCAAATTTATCTAAGCGTTTTGTCAGTGTATTTCTATGAATTTCAAGTTCGCTGGCGGTTTGCCGGAGCGAACAAAGATTGTCGAAATAGCACAGCACTGTCTGCTGCAACATTTCTATCTGCTCATCTTCATTTAACCTAAACACCTCTCCCAACTGCTGTTGGCAAAAGTGGTCAAGTACTTGTTTATCTTCAACTTGAGTAAATAGCTGAGCGATACCTAATTCATCGTAATGCATCACGCCATCACTTTGAGCAAAGTCTATGCTCTGCTTGGCTTTGCGCACCGCGTGGGGAAATTCCATCAAATTGGATAGACTACACACCCCAACCTTAGCGATGACTTGTTGTACCTTAAGTTCGGTGATTAAATCACGCCATTGCGCAATTTCAGAACCTCGCTGATTAGCAAGAGGCAGTATCGCTAGCCAACCATGTTGATATTCAACCAACGGAAAAGGGGAATGCTGCCCCTGAATAAACTGTTCAATAAGATAATGTACTTTTACCGATTGCTGAGGCTGTTGGTTTTGTAATCGCAAAAACGCCACTGAATACGGTTGGTTTAAACACAAACCCAACTCGGTTGCTTTCTCCATATCAACCTCTGACACCCTTGGACAATCCGCTAAGTATTGGATAAACCATTTAATCGACTTATGTTCCAAGTCATCCATAATAATGGCGTTGGAGATTAATTCAGTAACGGTGACCATAGGTAAAGAATATGGCTGTTCGATCAGAGGAATGCCTAAAGCATCAGCATGTTGTTTTACTTTAGCTGATATCGATGAAATATACGGAGAGCCCGTTAAGATCACCAAGCCACTGATCGAACATTTTAAGCCTCGGTTAAGAAGCTCAATAAAATCAGCTTCTAACCAGTCCCAGTTTAAGCCCGTGACAAAGACCAACTCACCGCCTTTGGTCCAAGGCTCAATATCTAAGTTTTCTGCGATATAAGGCCAGCGGATAACATTATCCTTACCCTGATGACCCGCAATTCGATTCAATGCATCAAGACCCTGTAGTTGGGCTAAAGAATCGATTTTTATCATATTAAGCAGCCTCTAGCCTTTCTGACTTTGCCGAAGCGACGAAAAGTAAATAGCTATACGTAAGGCTAGAAACCACAATCCCGACGAGTGGTGCTACCCACGGAGACATATAAGCGCAAGCCGAACCAATAACATAGGCGACAATACCTATCTTGTTGTATTTTGGTAGCTCAACTTGGTCAAGACTCGGCATACTGCCACGATATCTTACAAAGTACTCTGTCATTATGATGGCGCCAATCGGTGGGATAAAAGTACCGAGCAAAATCAAGAATGGGATCAGCATGTTATACATACCCGCAATGGCCATCACAGTACCTAACCCAGCACCAACCCACGTAACTAAGCGACGCTTATCCGTTCGCAATAGGTTACAACCCGCGGCGGCAAAGTTATAAATGGTGTTATCTTGAGTAGTCCAAATATTGGTGAAGAGCATCAATACCGCAGCGAGCATAAAACCCTGAGACACCAGCACATCAACGATATCTGCCTGTTGATAAATGGAGGCACCAAATGCGCCAACAAACACCATCAACCCATTGCCGATAAAAAAGGCAGCAAGTGTGGTGAATACCGCGATTTTGCCACTGCTTGCAAAGCGACTCCAGTTGGTTGCTTGAGTACCGCCACTGACAAACGTGCCAAATACCATAGTGATTGCTGCCGCCACCGGCATAGACTCTGTTGGTTCTATTGCCACAAGTTGTGATAAGCCACCGACATCGACGAGTCCTTTATAAAAGCTCAATCCGATAAAGAAAAGCATGGCAGGTACGGAATACTTTGAGAGTAATTCTAGCGCCTTATAGCCAATGGATGCCGTAATACAAAAACTAAACCCAAACACCACCATCAAGGGAACGGCCCATGACTCTGGCAGATCAAGGAGTTTGACAAGTATCAAGGCAATCGTCGCTGTACCCCAGGCATACCAACCTATTTGAGTAAACCCTAAGATAAAATCAGACAATTTACTGCCGTAAGTACCAAAACTGTAACGACCCAGTAAAACCGTATTAAGACCTGTTTTTGACGCAACGTACGCAAGACCAGCCGAATAGGCGCCAAGTAGCAAATTACCAACAAAGATAATGCCTAACATCTCATAAAACGTAAAAGCACTACCAAGCGTACCACCCGCCCACATCGTTGATGTAAAAAAGGTAAAACCCAATAGGACCGACATCATCGACCACAATCCTTTGCGCTGGTCATTCGGCACTGCGCTCAGTGGGAAATCACTAGTTTGACTCATAGCTATTCATCCTTAAATTTATAAACCTAGGTGTGAGGTTACAACTCGTGTGCCAAATCTATTCAGACACAGAAATAAGCAGTAATTGAGCCATAAGCACAACCACGACTTAAATTTATGTACCACCTGCACACTAGGTAAATTTTGACGGAAAATAGATCATGAGAAAGGAGGGAAAATGCCCTAATTTGGGTATCAAAGGATCACTTTGGTGCGACTAAGTCGCATAACTTAAACAACCAAAGCTCACAATGTGTTTAATCGTTTTTGACGACCAAAAAGCTCTGCGTTTCACCGTTATCGACGGTATCCAAAGCAGGTTCTGTCTCAGAACGGTCTTTAAGTCCAACGCCAGAAAGCTGAAGTTTTAACGACTCACTAAGCAGGTAGTAGGCTTTATCCGCCGCCTCTGAGTAGCCAAAGCCTTCTGGGCGAATATTTGAGATGCAGTTGCGCTGAGAATCCTTACACCCTCTTTTGGGATCCCAGGTCAGGTAAATTCCCATACTATCGGGAGAGGTTAAACCGGGTCTTTCGCCAATAAAAATTAATGTGACTTTCGCTTTAAGTGCCTCGCCAATGTCATCGCCAGACGCCACTCGTGCTTGGGTTGCCAGCGTTAGCGGCGCTATCGACCAATCATAAGTTTCATCATTGTCCAGTCGCACTAGCAATTGCTCTAACACTGGCATCGCGTGCTTTTGAATTGCGGATGAAGAAAGACCATCGGCAATCACTATCGCTAAATCATAAACAAGCCCCGTTTTGGCTTGGAAATTGGTTAAAGCTTCAATATCTTCGTCTGCGATTTGACGTCCCAGATCGGGGCGCTGTAAATAGAGCATCCGATCATTCGCTTTACTATTGACAACAAATGGTTGGCTGTTTGGGATTCCAGTTAACGTTGGCGACTGGTGATACTGTTCCAAAAGTAGCGGAATATCTAAAGCGGTATGCACGGCGTCAATCGCCTTAGCGTGGTCTAATTGAAAGCTCAGTGACTCGTGGGTTGGAATACTGTTTCCAGCCCGTCCTAAAGCGATACGAGCCGAGGTTAACGACTTAAGCTGTTGCCAAGGACTCTCTATTACCAATTCATCTGAGCGATGGTTGTTCTCTAACTGATCACTTTGTCGCTCGTTATTGGGCTGCTTCCCCATGTATTATTCTCCCGCCATAAGAGACAAACTGTGACTAAACGGCTTTGCAAGCGTTGGACTCAGTTTGACTTGATCGACGTCTTGAAAAATTCCCATCTCAGAAAGCCAACGTTCAAATTCGGGAGCCGGTTTCAATCCCAACACTTTACGAGCGTAGAGTGCATCGTGGAAAGATGTGGTTTGGTAATTGAGCATAATGTCATCCGAACCCGGGATCCCCATAATAAACGAACATCCCGCAACGCCTAACAGAGTAAGCAGATTATCCATGTCGTTCTGGTCGGCATAAGCGTGGTTGGTATAGCAAATATCACAGCCCATCGGCAAGCCGAGCAGCTTGCCACAAAAATGATCCTCCAACCCGGCGCGAATAATTTGTTTGCCATCAAACAGATATTCGGGACCAATAAAGCCAACCACCGTATTCACTAATAAAGGATCAAACTGTCTCGCTACGGCATAGGCTCTCGCCTCACAGGTTTGCTGGTCAACACCAAAATAAGCGTCTGAAGAGAGCGCCGTGCCCTGCCCGGTCTCGAAATACATCAGGTTGTTGCCGACCGTTCCTCGCTGAAGAGACAGTGCCGCGTCTTGAGCTTCTTGCAAAATGTTTAAATTGACACCAAAGGTGTCATTGGTGCCTTGTGTCCCTCCAACGGATTGAAACACCAAATCAACAGGCGCGCCTTTTTCTATGGCTTCAATCGTATTCGTGACATGAGTGAGTACACAAGATTGGGTCGGTATTTGATAGTGCTGAATCACTTCGTCGAGCATAGAAAGCAGCTTAATAGTTTGCGGAACATTGTCGGTTGCTGGATTGATTCCAATGACCGCATCGCCATTCCCATACATAAGACCATCAAAAATGGTCGCTGCAATGCCATCAATCGAATCTGTGGGATGATTTGGCTGTAATCGGGTTGAAAAGCGTTTCTCTAAACCTATAGTGTTGCGAAACTGGGTGATAACTCGGCACTTTTGCGCCACCATAATCAGGTCTTGGTTACGCATAATTTTACTGACCGCAGCCACCATTTCCGGAGTTAGCCCACGGGACAATTGACTCAAGGTCTGTTCATTCGCCGCCTCACTTAATAACCAGTTGCGAAAGTCACCCACCGTCATATGAGAAACGGTTTTAAAAGCATCGCTATCGTGAGTGTCGATAATTAGCCGGGTGATTTCATCCGACTCGTAAGGAATCACCACTTCGTTAAGAAATGTGGTTAAAGGCAGGTCCGCTAGCGTCATTTGCGCAATGACTCGTTCTTCTGCATTTGCGGCACAAACGCCGGCTAGTGCATCGCCTGAGCGCTCTGGTGTAGCTTTCGCCATTAACTCAGTGAGTGAATGAAATAGATAAACTTTATCACCCTGTTGCCAACGGTATCTTGCTGTCATAACCATCCTTTCCATTGTTGACATAAGCCCATTAGTGACAGCGTCACCAATGGGCTTAACGCTTTAGCGATAACGAAATGTTAGCCATAACGAAACGCTGGCTGTAACGATAGACTAGCTGTAACGATATGGACGCCCTGCTTTCTCCATATCTGCGTTGTATTTCTTAAATATCTCTACAACTTTAGCCTTAGTTGGCGATTCTTTGGCGATCTCATCCCAGAATTTATGTGCATCGGCTTCTACCTGAGCCCACTCTTCATCCGGAATGGAGGTGAGTTCCATCTCTGTGCCATCAACACGCAGTTTTGCCTCGCCCCCCCAATACCACCATTGACGGTAGTAGTGAGACGTATCCATACAGATTTTCAACAGCTCTTTAAGATGATCAGGAAGTTCGTTGTATCGATCCATGTTGGCAAAGAACGAGCCAATCCACGCCCCTGAAATGTTATTAGTCAAAAAGTAGTTCGTCACTTTTGACCAGCCAACGGTGTAGTCTTCTGTGATTCCTGACCAAGCGATGCCATCAAGTTCACCTGTTTGCAGCGCCACTTCAACATCTTCCCAAGGAATCGAAACAGGTATAACGCCAAACTTAGCCATAAATCGACCCGCGGTCGGGAATGTAAACACTCTCAAACCTTTCAGATCGTTAAGGCTATTGATCGGCTTTTTCGTCGCAAAATGGCATGGATCCCAAGCACCTGCGGAAATATGTTTCACACCCACCTTGGCGTACTCTTCCTTCCAGATTTCGTCCAAACCGTATTGATGGAATAGAACTGGCACATCCAGCGAGTAACGGCTACCAAATGGGAAGTAACCCCCAAAGGTGGTGACTTCGGTTGGTGACGCCATAGAGTCATCATCCGATTGTACTGCGTCAATAATGCCCTTCTGCATCGCGCGGAACAGTTCTCCCGTCGGAACCAATTGGTCAGCAAAATAGAGCTCTATCTGCATTTCTTCGCCAGCAATACGATTAAACGCTTCAATCGCAGGTTTAACTACATGCTCGGCTAATGCCGGTCCCGCATAGGTCTGCATACGCCATTTAATTTTTGGTGATGCTGCAAAGGTTTTCGCAGGGGCTAACATTGTGCCTGCGGTGATTGCCGCCGCGCCGGTTAAAAACTTACGTCTTGAGTTCATATATCCCTCCATTGGATTGTCGTTGCGGCGCATCTCGCCCGCGAAAGTAAAAATCTAGTTATACACAGTATTTCAAACAGTTAACTGCCATAGACGTACTCGGGTAGCCACAACGCAAGCTGTGGGAACAGCATAATAAGGACTAACGAAAGCACCATAATGGCGACAAATGGACCGATTGAATTGTAGATATCACGTAAGGTGATTTCTGGCGGCGCCATCGCTCGCATAAGAAACAGGTTGTAACCGAACGGCGGCGTCATGTAAGCGATTTGGCAAGTGATGGTGTAAAGCACGCCATACCAAATCAGGTCGAATCCCAGCGCATTGACTAATGGGACATACAAAGGAGCAACAATCACCAGCATGGCGGTGTCATCCAAAAACGTGCCCATAACAAGAAATGAAAGCTGCATCAGAATCAAAATCGTCCAAGGACTTAAGCCGAGTTGTTCTGTAAATAGATCGGCAATCGCTCTTACCGCGCCTAACCCATCGAACACAGCACCAAACCCTAAAGCCGCGAGAATAATCCACATAAACATGCAAGAGATAGCGAGCGTATTTCGCAATGAGTTTTCAAACACTTGCTTGGTCATACGTCGCTTTAAGATAGCCGCCAATAATGCCGACATAGCACCAATGGCAGAACTCTCCACTAAACTCGTCCAGCCGTTGACAAACGGCACCATCATGACCGCAAAAATTCCAAGAGGTAATAACCCTGCCGCTAATAGTTTCATTTTTTCAGCCTGCGAAACCTGACGTTCCTCTAAGGGCAAAACTGGACCTAACTGAGGATTGAGTCGGCAACGAACCACAATATAGATGATAAACAGCGTTGCCATTACCAAACCGGGAACCACCCCTGCTAACCATAATTGTCCGACCGGTTGACGGGCGATCATTGCATACAACACCAACACCACTGACGGGGGCACCAGAATCCCCAATGATGAGCCAGCCTGAACCACTCCGGTGACCATCTTTTTATCGTATCCTCGCTTTAGTAGCTCAGGCAGAGCGATGGTTGCGCCTATCGCCATGCCCGCGACTGACAACCCATTCATGGCTGATACCAATACCATCAGCGCAATCGTACCGATTGCCAATCCACCGGGCATGGGGCCCATCCAGACGTGGAACATCTTGTATAAATCATCGGCAATCTTGGATTCCGAAAGTATGTATCCCATAAAAATAAACATCGGTAGCGTCAACATGGGATACCAATTCATCAGCTTCATCGCGGCGGTAAAGGGCAACTCCACCCCACCGGTATCCCACAATAAGATAGCGGCGATTGAAGCGACTGCTCCGATAGCAGCAAATACTCGCTGACCCGTTGCCATCAGCAACGCCATCATTGAGAACATCATTGTTGCGATCATGCTATAACTCATCGAATCTCCACTCCTCGAATCACTGCGATATCTTTAAATAATTGCGAAATTGCTTGTAACAGCATCATGATAAAACCGACACACATCACCGCTTTGATCGGCCAAAGCAGAGGACGCCATGCCGTGCGACTTCGCTGACTGTATTCCAATGAATACGACATGCTTTCTAAGCCACCGTAAAGTAGAACTAATAAGAAAAAAATCAGGAAGAAGATGGTGAAAACGTCAACCCATGCTCGGGTCTTCACCGACCAACGACCATAGAACAAGTCCATTCGAACGTTGGCATTAAGTTGAATTGCATACGCGCCACCAAGAATGTAATACGCCACCATCGCGAACTGGGCCGATTCCAGTGTCCATAGTGACGGCATAAAAAATGTTTTCGAGATAGAGGACCACAACAGCACTCCGACAATGATGAAAATTCCATAAGTCATTATGCGGCCGACAAAATAATTGAACCTATCTACATACTTTATGTAAGCAACGATAAAAGCAGGCATTGTTTATCCTTTCGTCAGTTGGTTCGTTTTTTGCTCAATAACAAATAAACAGTGATAAAAGACTCAATGCCAGAACTGTTCCTTTGTGATATCGAAATTTGGCAAAGACAACAAATTACAATAAAACAAAGAGTTATATAGATTTTCGCACCCTAATGACGCAGAAGTAACACAGAGAATGCAACGGATAGCACAAGATAACGATACCGATAATGAACCAAGGCTGTGCAGTATTTACTCTAATGATGCAAACTATCAGGCGAGTAATCTTACTGACTGGGATCAAGAGTTTGACCAAATTAGCGATGGTTACTTTCTAGGTTCAATCGATGAGATTCATTTTGAAGGGGTTCATGTTTTTAAGGAAACCACCAACCGCAGTTTGCGGCAGCAGTGTCGTGTTAATAATCCGGGGATTTGGCTTGGATTCAGTAGTGATAATAAAAGTTGTCTTATCAATAATAGAGCGGCTCCGAGTGATCAGTTCCTCTGTATGCCAAGCGGGCAAGACTTCGAACTGCTTACGCCCGATCATTTCTCTATTTTCGGCATCGTGTTAAACCAACAACAACTGTCCGAGGCAGTGGGTGATGATATCGACCTTACATCTAACCACGATGAATTATGGCTTAATCACCTCTGCCCGACCCGACTGATGGACTTTCGAAACTACCTCACGGCATTGTTAAGCGCTCAACACCCTGCATGGAGTTGCCATACTCATGAAGTGATCCTTCGCGACGCGGTGTTTGATTTACTTTATCAAAGTAAGCTGAGTGGTTCTAACGACACCATTCCAGCCCAGCGTCAGAGAGTTATTGCTCGCATCAAAGAGTATTTGAATGACGCTCAGTTGCAGTCACCGATCACCATTACTGATATTTGTCAGGCGGTGCATGTAAGTCGCCGCAGCCTACAAGACGTGTTTAACGCTTGCTTTGGTATTTCACCTAAACGCTACATTCATATGTTACGCCTAAACCAAGTCAGGCGTGCGCTATTACAGAGTTCGAACAACAATACGGTCGCTGATATTGCGTTTAACTTCGGTTTTTTTCATCTGGGACAATTTAGCCAAGATTACAAACGGTTATTTGGTGAATGTCCAAGTGATACCGCGAAGCGTCAACGTGTGAATAGTGAACAACCCATTTCCTCATCATCGAAAGAGATTGTTGATGTCACTTTGTAGCCAAAAATTAAAAATCCGATAAGCCATCAATTCATGCTTATCGGATTGGTCATCGCTGATATAGGCACATAACACTACATCACTTCTTCATTTCATCTCGGCAAAAACAAAAATTACCGCTATGCTCGCTTAGTTGCGTGCGCTGCTAACTCTGTCATCGAAGTCTGTGCGACCCACTCACCATTGAGATAATAGCTGACCGATTCACCATCACGGATGCCTGTTAATGTCGCTGTTTCACCATTGGTGTAGGTAATCTCCATCTCAACCGTATTGTCATCAATTTTCTGCATCTCACCACGTTCAATCTCACGATAGTTTGTTAGCGGAGCAATCGGGGCTGTTGTCAGCGACTTATCAACTTGGTCATTAATATCAATCAGCGTATCCATCTTCTTATCAAAGATATGTGATTGACCATTCAAAGGGTTGCGACCCGTCCAGAACTCGAGCGAGTTAAACACGATATAATCAACAGAAATCGCCAAACCATAAACAGGCGCCATCAACATGTTTAAACCGCCACGCGCATAACGGTTATCCACCGCTTTTAAGTTAGCGCCCATCACGTAACCCGTTACGGCATTACTACCTACACAACCAGAAAGTGATACTGCTAACGCAGTCATAACACCCATCTTAGCCATCGCCTTGTTCATTCAAGCCTCTATATATATCGAGCTACATTAAAATTCGGCGCGGATAGTAGCGGATAAACACAGACTCGGGAAGCTAGGGAATTGTCAAATGCACGTCAAATTTAACGGCGGAACAATAGTGCATTGTATGGAAATGTTTCTGGTCATGGAAACCGCTTATGTTTATTGGTCAAGCAACCATCAAGAGCTGACCATTTAATGCTACAACTGTACTAATATCGCTCTGTGACGCGACTTCATTACCCATACTTTGTTAGCAGCGCTTGGTTACCTGTGTTGTTGCGATTGTTTTAGCCTTGCGAGTGACTGTAGTCGTAAATATATTGCGGCAGCAAAATAAGAGTGTAAAAGCCCCATATAACTAAGACGACGTGCAGCACATCATTTTCTGAAAACCATCGACCCTTTTGCCACAACTTCTCGGTTAATCCAGCTTTATCGTATCGGTCATAACCCCACCATGATAAAAAAATCAACGCCCAAGAACCCAGCATCACCAAGTCCATAACATTGCCATCCATCAAATATCGTCCAAGGTTTAATAAACAAAACATCACAAAACTGGGCAAGGAGACCAGGATCATCAATTCAAAGGTAATCAGTGATTTGTTTGGTTTAACAGCACCATATAACGTAGACAGGGTATAAAGTATAGACAAGATGATTGAGTACCAAATCAGTGCCTCTCGAAATAGACCGCTGGTACATGAATAAGCGACGGCAATCGTCATTGCGTTCATACTGACTTGCTGGAAAATTAAATAAATCACTTCCCACCATGTTGTCCATGAACAGGTTTCGCGCCGCGCACACTTGAGTTCATAGCCCAAAGCTTGGTAACTGGTGCCAGCAATTAACGCACCCACACCCCAAAGGATCAGAGAAATCCCCCACCAATACCGAGAAATCTGACCCTCTTGATTCCACAAAAAATGAGCGCCCGCGATGGTAACAAGTACCCCTAGAAAGTAGACCCAAAATGTCGACCAGGGCTGATTGAGCATAAACTTAACGCCACCCAGCGTTATTCGTTTACCGGGCTGTTTGTCAAACCAATTTTCTTTGGTTAGCACTTCATGTTTGATTGAGTGGACTCTCTCAAAGATGCCTTGGGTTTTCATGGAAATTCCTTTTTGCCATTTTTGATAATATACGTCTTATCAATACCTAGACTGCGATACACCTAGATTGCGATACCGATAAAACGGTGTCAAAGGTTACTCACTAAAGGAACGTATCATAAAAATAATTGAGATAACTATCTATAGCTAAATGACCTCAAGCTATAGCCAAATTACCTCAAGAGGCATTTAGTCCAAGTGATCGGGGGTATTCAAGTAGGTTCCGCAAAGGGTGCATTTATAGTCTCCTGTCGGCGCTTTAGAGATAAATTCAGCTAGGGTTCTCAACAAAAATCCTTTAATCCAAGGGGACTGTTCGGTTTGAGTGCCGAACATTGTATATTTATGTAGAGTGAGTTTATTACAATTGCAGCAAAACGCCTTTGTCTGCTCTGTGCCATACATATTCCTAGCCCTCTTGATTACCTTGCTTATAAATGCAAACTTCAGTTATCAATATCAACTCTCCACAAAGTCAACAATCCCCAACTCCATTCGCTTACGTTTACTGAGCCCTAAAGCCACGGTCTTGTAGGACTGAAGCAAATAGTAAGTTAACTCTTCATCCTGAGCGTCACTAGCCGCGAACTGTTGGATCCACTTCATACCTCGAGAGGCAAAATAGGGTGCAGGGCGATAGCCAACATGGCTTTCGAGAAAACAATAGTTCTGATCTGAGGTCTTAAATGTAAACCAAGTCTGGTTATCTTCCCCGACCCCGCCAAGTGCAAACACTTTGCCACCCACTTTCCAAACATGAGCACCGCCCCATTGAACGACATAGGTAGTCGCAGGCAGTGACTGGCAAAAGTGGTTAAATGCTGTGATGTCCATTGCCGATACCTCTCTAACAAAAAAATTGAATAAACGTACTTGATTCTCTGACTATTTTGTACGACTACCGAACAAATTAATTGGTTGTTGTCCAAGATAATTCTTCACTAACCCGTCTGATTTCAATTTATTACATTTCCTTGATAGTTCTTTTATAAAAGTTTTCGTTCCCTAGTTTCGTAGCGGACATTCTGAAAATAACACAACCATCCGGACACACAATTTCTTTCGTCAATCTTGTCTCTCCTCCAATGTTAGTCAAGTCACCGCCGCTTCTGACTGATTCCATAATAGGAAACATCGCCACCATCACTTTGGAGCAGATACCCTGACCTTCACTATTTATGGGGCAACCATAAGTACATTTATATTTATCACCGATTTCTTCGCCATTTCTACAGTATTCTGCTGTTTCACTGCCACGAAGAAAACCGGTGACTTCAATTTCCCACTCAAACTCTTCTTCAAACCACTTCTTCATTTTCCATGCCCTTGTTATATCTTCAAAATACAGCTATTTATTGCATTAATAATTAATCCAATCCATGAGGAACTCATACTATAAACTCTACATTTTGCTAAATATATTCACACGGGGATTATCTATAAACTGGATCTCTGACAAATTATTTTATATTTTAATAATCATTCTGTTTGATTTTGGTTTTCAATATCTGTTAATACCAACCTATCTTAAACGCTTTTATTAACGTTTCACCGCAACGACAGAGTACGTGTGCCAATGCTTCATCCTACCCAACGAAGTTTTTGCTTTTTCGTCACGCTCAAACCACCTAACGATCTCAAAGCCTGCGAATAGATCTATAACCTGTGATTCCGAAAAAGGCGTGGTGGGATTGCGGTAATGTTCAGCCCAACTGTCTTTTTCTCCCATAAAGTCGCCAGCAAACACCCCGCCATTTTCAATGGATGAGTGGATGTTGTTCCAAGTCTCGTCAAATCGGTGTGGGTTAGCAAAGAACAAACTTGAATTAGCAATGACCACACCAGATCTTGGGTAATCAAATGACTCAAATGAAGATTCTGAAATCTCCACCATTGACTTTGAAGCAAACCTGTCTTTGCAAATTGCTATCGCGTCGGGATTGACATCGAAGCCATACACTTGCAAGCCTTGCTGTTCCAGATACTGGATATCACTTCCCGTTCCACAGCCACAGTCTGTCGCAACGTTTAGGTTTGATTCGTTAAGCCGAACAGCCAGTTCAGTGCGTTTTGAATGGGTGCGAGACAGTGCCCTTTGGTAGTACTGACGCCATATTTCCGTGTTTTCATCCATCGTTATCTCATTTTCTGTAAAAGCACATTAACGCTGCATTTAGGCGTGAGGTACAAAATACCGATGCCGCCAAATCGCGGTTTAATGCCTATTATTTGAATTTAGACTCGGAACTGAGTAACGCGTACTGATATTCGTCACCCCAAGCGCCTTTGAAAAAGATATTCTGAATAAAGTGCGCTTCTCTTCGGAAACCCAACTTTTCTAATACAGAATATGAAGCCACATTGTTTGCGTCGGTTGTCGCGACCACTCTGTGCTTACCGAGTTCGCTAAACAAATAAGCCAATAACGCGCTCGCCGCTTCCGTTGCAACGCCTTGACCTTGAAAATCGGGGGCAACCGTAAAACCGAGTTCAACTTGTTCATCATCAATGAAATGAACCGCCAAATCACCGACCAATTCATCACTATCTTGTAACGCTATCGCCAACTGATACCATTGCCCGACAACCGCAAACCTGAAATAGTCTGTACTTTCAAATAGAGCAACCGCATCTTGGTATGTGTAATCACTCCAACTTTGATACTGCGCCACACTCTTTTGTGCTCGGTACTGTGCAAACCGATTTAAGTCCTTGGTTTCAAACGCTCTTAATCGGTAATTATTTGTCTTTAGTTCTGGGCAGTTCATGGTATTCCTTTTTATTTCTCACCACATCATGTTGAGTGGTAAACCGCGTGATGCCGGCGTTATCGCGACCACTTTCATCATGTAATCCAACGCCGAGCGACAAGGTAGGCATAATGACACGCGTTGCTAATCCCTAGTCAAACGCTTGTATGATGCAATACTTTCCAGTTCATCACTATATTTGCTTGGTTTCTTGTAGCTTACCTGCCACACTTAGCACGCATTTTATATTAGGCAATCACTATGAAACTTTTAGTTCGCAATCTTGAGCGTACAACGACTGAACAAGAAATCCGTGTTCTATTCTCGACTCACGGCACCGTCACTGAGTGCAACTTAGTATTAGACCAAGAAACCGGTCTATCGAAAGGCTTCGCATTTGTCGAAATGCCTGACGAAACAGAAGCTAAAACAGCGCTTGAAGCCTTAAACCTTTCAACCGTTGCTAAGAGTAAAATCAGAGTTAAATTCGCTCAAAGCTAACTCACGCAAAGCTAATCACGCATAGAGCCAGTACACACGTGAATACTGGCTCTATGTAAAATCCGTCAAATGACACTCAACACCCTACTTATATAGACTAAATTTTTTCGTAAACTCTCGTAACGTCTCAGTATCACCAAAGACACAGACTCCCAAATACTCCAAATCCGCTTCGTTCGTTGCTTGGGTTCTCAGTTGTTGTTCTGTTGAGCCACCCTCTATCATAGTGCTGGTAAAATCGGTGAATTTGATGCCGAGCCTCAGCGCCTCTTCTCGAACTTTACGCAGCTTGTTTGAGTTATCCGCCTTCAAAACAATAAATGGATAATGCGACAAACTAGGGTGAACATTGCCATCCATATCGACGTAATCTAAGTACTTCGTTTCATCATTAGATAGTTGCTGCGCCAAACCGACACTTAGGTGTCCCAGTACATTCAAGCTACGCCCTAAATCCATTTTTTTACTTAAAACTGCAATGTATCTTTTCTGATTTTCATCGGGTAAATCAAGCATAATGTGTCCTTATATCGACCTTAAGGCGATGCTATGTGCTGAGTTCGGCGATAAATGCTTTTGCCTTTTGGGGGCTAGTTATTCTGACAAAGTCTATATGATGGTACTTAGGATCATTCAGCAATTCTGTATAACGCACTCGATTTTTGTTATACGTTTTCAATGTCCAGAGAACAATAGAGTCTCTGCTAAGAAAGGATTTTTTGAATGATTCAATGTTACCTGTTTTGTCCCACAACTCTTGTTTGGTCGCAATTCGAATTAACGCCCTCTTCACCGCTTGGTATAGCGTTCTTGCAAAAGAGTAGTCCACCCAAACAATAGTATCGACTCTAGCCCATTTTATTTCAGCGGTTCGGTTGTAATTGCCATCAAGCACCCAACACTCGTCATTTAGGCGATCGGTGAGGTTAGCAAAGAACTCTTCATCTGAAGATTCTTGCCAATTGGGTTTCCAGAATATGGCGTCCATTTCTAGGTAGGGATATTGGAGCCTATTGGCAAGCATACGACTGACCGTGCTTTTACCACTTCCACTGGTGCCTATTACGTTGATTCTTTTCATCGCTTAACCGTTACTATTGTCCATCGCCCACCATGTTTTACCAACATACCATTATTTGGTGTTGCTATCTGATTTGGTGCTGCGACCTGCGAAACATTTTGCACTGACTCCGCTTTGACCTTATGTATCGAATCTAGCGCATGGAGAGTTCTTAACGTGTGAGCAAGCACTTATCAATCGTTTTATGTTTCAGAGCAATTTAGACATATAGAATTCATTGACATACTGACCGTCAATTTTTAAAGAATTACGCTTTATCCCCTCAACTTCAAATCCACAAGACAAATAGAGGCGATGCGCTCTGTCATTGTGGCACATCACCGTCAGTTCAAGTCGGGAAAACTCATGTGCCCTAGCCCAAGCTTCGAGACAACTGAGCAGTTGTTTACCATAGCCATGACCAGACATAGCCTGCTTAATCCCCATGACACAATACATCGAGTGGCGATTGCGATTCGCTGTATTTCCGATACCTGCAACATAGCCATGAATTCCCGCATTATCGGAAAGCACTAACATCGATTGAGTATGGCTTGCAGTATATGATTCGAGGATTTTTGTCTGCTGTTCAAGCGTTGTGTCCCTTTCGCCTTGCTCCAGCATCATAAAGCTTGTTTCACTATCGAGTTGATGCATAAGATCCAATATAGACTTCGCATCGTCGATTTGAACCTCTCTGATTTTCATAACAACGTCCTAGTATCACCTGAGAGCTTAATGGTGGATTAGTATGTTTAACAGGCATGCGTCTATCAGCGATCTAGTTGACGACCATACTAAACTTTTACTCGATATAAAAGTTTCTCCAATTCACCAGCCCCATAACAAATGTCTCGAAATTTTCCGCCAAAAAAGTAATTTTATAGTCACAATCTTGATCTACATGGACTACTTGAGGAATACCGTCTCTACCACACTTTCGGTAATCAAGAGCGATCATATCGTGACCTGCAGAAGGGCATTTAGCAAAATAAATGCCTATATCAGGATAACCCCATTCCTTCACCATAAATTGGCTTCCAAATTGCCCACAAAGTGAATTAGATTTTCTATTCCCTATATTTAAAAAACCGGATATTGCTACATGGTCTGGAGCCCAAGATGTTTCTTCTTTACAGGGAAAGCTGTTATTGTTGGGAATGCCGCCATTTTGGCTCTTCATAAAATCAAGATATGCTATTGGTAGTTTATATCCTAGTTCACTCTCAACTTCTTTGATTAACTCATCACTTGGAAAAACATCGACATAGTTTTTTCTTGAATAATCACCATCTTCCCAAAAAGAATTTAAATCAAAATCAATAAAAAATTTACTCATATTATCCACCTTAACATAATATCAATCTAAATACGTCCAAACAATCAATCTGTAATTACAAATTAAACACTATTTTATGACTACGAGTTGCAGTACATTTATTTACCTTGTGTCCTAGTCGAAGTCATCTCTAACAGTCAAACCCATAGCAAACGTCTCAAAGTTTTCAGCTAAAAAGGAAATTTGATATTCATACTCTTGATCAACATGAACTACTTGAGGAATACCATCTCTACTACACTTTCTGTAATCAAGAGCGATCATATCGTGACCTGCAGAAGGACAAGTCGCAAAATAGATTCCTATATCAGGATACCACCATGAATCGATCATAAACTGACTTCCCCCTTCACCGCAAAGTGAAAAAGTCTTTGTTCTTCCAATATTTAAAAAACCGTCTATTGCTATATGATCTTTAGCCCATGAAGTTCTCACTTGACAAGGGAATCTAGTGTTGACAGGGATACCGCCATTTTTATTTCGCATAAGCTCAATGTATGAATCTGGTAGTTTATAACCAAGTTCACTTTCTATTTTCTTAATCTCTTCATCACTTGGTAATGCGTCGACATAAGCCCTCATAGAGTATTCTGAGTCTTCCCAAAAAGAGCTCAGGTCAAAGCTTTCAAAATCTTTTTTCATACTAATCCTGCCTTAACATACAATCTCTAAATTAAGCATCATAACGCCACTTGTAAACCGTTGATGACTGATTATTTTATGAATGTGTTTTTTGCTCTTTTAGAAAAGAAAAGGTACGGAGACCAAACAAATAACCACACTAATCTACGGAATATTTCTTTCGTTGTTTCAGCATCAAACATCTCAATATCTGGCAGCAAAAAAGATATTGCATATGCATCGAGGAAAATAAATAGCATCGAACATAACGCCAATCCAAAGTACCATTTTGGAAAAGACCTTTTTTTAGTAAAGAACAGATAAATCAAGCAAATTCCAATGATAAAAAATAGCGCGTCAGCTACTATTTCGATAATTATGATCGGTGCCCAAAGCGGTGAGTAGAATTCACTCCCCCGTGTAGTAAGTAATTCCCACGTTCCATCGGCGAAAATTGTCGGGTATATTTCACCCACTATGTATAATGTTCTAATTGGTGTAACGATGATACCAATGGCAATTAGAATCAACCAACCACGAATTTTTAATGGCTCTTTTGCATCTGATATATGTGATAATTCCACATTCCAATCCTATAATTACATCTCTGCTCATAAAAAAGTTTATTACATAAACAGTCATCATCTAAGTTGTAAACCCTCAAAAACAAACTATTGCTTAGTACATACCACTTATTATTGACTCACTTACAACAATCATTCGATAGAGTTTTCTCTTAATCAGCCTTCGCCAAAAAGATCGCTTAGATGGCATGAAGATCCGACGCTGGTACTAATTATTTCATGAACGAGTAAGTAGTACTCTCCTTGTTTTTCCTGAACTTTGGCTCTAACGTGAGCCTGAACAAGGCTATTATCGTTCAAATCTGGCAATTGTTCTTTTAACTTATCGTCCTCGAACTTCATGATAAAATCAACGGATTATGAAACCAAATATAGAGATAATGATCCAAAAAAATATCAATAGTTCCAAGAAAGACGCTGGTTTTATAACGTTCGTAAACGTCTTCCACTTTGACTTTGCTTCTTGTGCTTTTTCCAAAACTACTTATCCTTTCGATTTCGCCCCTGTTGAGTTAGTGTCAATGGTTTATTGAAAACTCAACTCTCAGAACCAAGAGTAACGGGCTATTCATTGCTTTTATTCACAACACCTAAACTATTTAATTCGACTTGCTAATTTTGACGCTTTATTAAGCCAAAACGCTCTTGTCTTCGCACTGGAACTGGCTATGGGACCAAAGTACGTGGCGGAACGATTTTTGATCCCTGAAAAGTCTAATATAGTGTTTTTGACATGCTTATAAATGACATTGCCGTTGAAGTACTTGTACCAAAATGGGGGCGTGTCTAATGTGATCATTAGCTCTGAAGTTCGACCTGACAATAGCTTTTCTGGAAAGGATTTTCCTTTTACATATTTGAATGCAAAATTGGGTAGAAATACCCTATCAACCAGTCCCTTAAACTTTGCAGGCAAAGATCCCCACCAAACTGGCGTCACTATGACAATGTGCTCAGCCCAAAGAATGAGCTCTTGGAAACGTAGCAAATCAGGCTCTAATGCTATCGTATCGTCAAAGCCGTGATCCAAGCTGATGGCAAAGCTCATTTCACTAATATGGAGTTGTTTAACCTCATGCTCTAATGCCGCAGATAAAGCATAGCTATTTGCTAAGGATCGACAGAAACTTTCACGCTTTGGGTTTGCATTAATGACCAGGACTTTTTTCATAATAGACGCTCTGTTTGAAGAAAAGTACAGTCTAAAGTCTCACCTATAGGTCAGAGTCAACCCCTTGAATGCAAATATCGATGGATTCCCGATACTGCGCGAGACGATCTCGTTGTATTTCTAACTGTTGAATTTGTATTGCAACATCTTGTTGCTTTTCAATCAGTAAATCTCTCACGGTTTCCCAATTGAAACTGTCATTGCCCTCTTTTAAGTCGGCAACTTCTGATAGTTTAATCCCCAAACTTTGAGCCTCTTTGATCATTTTTATCAGATTGACATTCGTCTCCGTGTACACACGATATTTTCCGGAACGGGAAACTTTGATTAACCCCAAAGATTCATAAAATCTTATTGCTCTCTGTGTGGCACCTGATAATTCGGACGCTTCTTTTATAAACATATCAACCTATGGTATTGTTCAAATAAGCAAACTAACACAATATTGAGCTGAGTAAAATTATTGCCAAATCTTAGATACCGCCCCCAAGAGTAATGAATACTCCCTATTCACTCGGGTATATTTTGGTCCATTCTGCGCGGCTAAGCCCATAAATTGCGTGGTCAACGACGTTGCCGTTTAAGTTTTCAGCTCTTGTTATAATGCCCTCTAGGCTGAATCCCATACGTATACACACACTTCGACTTGGTTGATTGCCAACTGCGGTTGCAATCTGAATCTTTTGCATGCTTAATTCTGAAAACGCAAAATTGATAAGCTTTGAAACGGATTTGCTGATTATGCCTTTGCCCTGATAGTCATCTCGCAACCAGTAGCCAATTTCTACTTTACTCAATTCATGGTCGATACGATTAAAACTGATATTTCCAACCAACTCATCTTGGAAAAATATGGCACACACTAAAGATTTTCCGTCGGCATAATCATGTAGGGAGCGTTTTATGAAGTTAAGGAAAAATTCTTCATTTTCAGCATGAGCGGGCCAAGCAAGCCATTCGCTTAAATACTCACGCTGCTTTGTTACGACTTTTAAATATAAAGGAGCAAACTTGGGCTCAACAAGAGCCAATTCTAAGCCCTTTTCAACTTCCAATGTAAACATCATATCCTCTTAAAAACGGCATGCCACGTTAATATGTTTTTCTAAATACACGCGAACAAAGCCAAATTCCGTATCGGTTTCTTGGTTAACGATAACCCAACCATTCTTCTCATAAAAACGAATTGCTTGAGTATTGGTATTAAACGTTTCCAATTTGAGGACGTTATGCCCAGAACTGACCATACTCGTTTCGATATGAGCTAAAAAGGAACTCCCTAAACCTTTGCGTTGAATATTGGGGCGAATCATCAGGATATGAATGAAATTATCTTTACATACACCGTAGCCGACAATCTCACCTTGTAGTTCTGCGACTAGGCAATGAGAAAGGTTGTTGGCAACTTCCTTATCGGATTCACCCGAAGTAAGATACCCATCCACGGATTCATCCCCGAGAAATGAGCGATAGCATCTGTCGATTGTCTCTCTTGCAAGTAATTGAATTGATGCCAAATCTGCTTCACTTGCTATTCTATATTGCATGATTTTCTCACTGTTAACGTACTGACCCAACGTTGATCATTCGTGACGTTCAAGTTTTACAAGCCACCCGCCAAGTCTAAAAAGTTTCCTGTCGAAAATGAGGATTTGTCTGATGCAAGCCAATAGATAGCTTCAGCCACTTCTTCTGGTTGTCCACCACGCTGTAAGGGGATAATACTTTTCAGTCGTTCAACCCTTTTAGGCTCTCCGCCATCAGCGTGCATTTCTGTATGAATTAAGCCAGGACGCACACAATTTACTCTAATACCTTCCGACGCAACCTCCAATGATAAACCTTTTGTCAGTGTATCAATGGCACCTTTTGACGCGGCATAATCAATGTATTCATTCGGTGAACCAGAACGAGCAGCACCAGATGACACATTGACAATCACACCTCCGTTGCCACCATGACGAGTCGACATTCGCTTAACAGCCTCTCGACTGCATAAGAAATAACTCGTCACATTGTTGGTTAATATAGTATTGATTCTGTCAGCTGTCATATCTTCCAGCCGAGCTTGCTGATGCAAGATACCTGCATTATTTACAACGACAGACACGCGACCTAACTCTCTATCAATACGTTTGAACAGGCGTATAACTTCCTGCTCATCCGAAACATCCGCTTGAGCGGTGATACAATAACTACCATTAGTATTACCGTTAGAATTAGCATTGATTTCTAAAGCGAGCTTCTCTGCGGCAAGAGCATTGGACTTGTAGTTTATGCAAACAGCAAAGCCTTGAGCAGCAAACAACCTAGAGGTAGCAGCGCCGATACCTCGACTGCCTCCTGTAATTAAAACAACCTTTGAGTTTCTCATAAACTATCCCTGTGTGGTGAAGTTGAAGTGTATCCGGTCGTTGTGGCTACAACTTTAAAACCACGCTTTGATACGATAGGCTTGCTCATATCTGAAGCATCTATTGTCAGGTACTTGACGCCTCTTGCTTTCGCCTCTGCAATCCGTTTATTTAGCAGCAAACTATAGTAACCATTGTCTCGACATGATTTGATGGTACTTCCACCCCAGATACCGGCAAATGGGCTATCTCCGTTAAATGTTAGCCAAGCGGACGTTACAGGTTGACCATTCACATACACGACATAGATTGAAACCGAATCTGGAGAGTGTTCCTTAAGCTTCAGTAGGTATTGGTACTGCCAATCGAAATCTCCACCCCAAACTTGTTCCTGAACTCTTATCGCATCACGAATGCCTTTGCTATCCGAGACTTCGGTAATTAGAGATTCATCAAACGATTTATTGGTCGTTTTTAAAAGGTCCAACACCATAAATGACTCGGACTCTTGTTGCTCAAAACCATTAGCCAGTAAAACGTCGCCAATATTGCTTGGCGTATCTGTGCTTTAGGTTTTCCACTCAAAACATAAATTGCGCTTATTAAAGTAATCGAGTTGCTGTTTGACTATTGAAGCTGCAACGCTTTCTCCAAAGTTGAAGAAAGAAATGTAGCTACCGTGGTGTTGCTCAGAGACAAACTTAGTGAGGTTGCTATCAGATACTTTTACACCATTAAACGAGCTAATACGCTTTCGTTCATACTCGTTGTATTGTCGCATTACTTCCACTGTATTCATGATGTCCTCTTATATAACCAATCAATGATTCTCGAACTATCTACTGGTCAACTGTCTATTCGTCAACTGTCCGTTCGCCAATACACAAAGGTCGATTCCTTTCGGAATCGACCTTAAGCATCTTACAATAGTGTTCGGAACTAAATCTCGATTAAAATGCGACTGATTGAAATCATACTTAAAGTTTCCTACCTAGACGTTTTTCTATTTGACGCTTTTCCCATTTAGCACCAAAAAAGTCAAAAACTTCAAAGGCATTTAGCCCGTGGTTTATGATACCAATTCCCCACCCCATTGCTGGCCACCAAGCCCAAATGTAGCTTGGGTCTGTGATAAGGTTTATCGCAAACAATAAAACGATGACCATTGCATATGTCATTAGGTGAGAATAAAACCCTTTAATCGCTCTCACCTGATCAATAACGATTTGCTCTTCGTCGGTAAATTTCACTTCGTTTGTCATTTCTGGCTCCTGCTGAAGTTCTGACACGCTCGTTTCAAAAACAGCGGCAAGAGATTTTAATGATTCAAGGCTCGGCTTTTGACCTCGTTCAATTCGTTGAATTGTACGGATGTTAAGACCACTTAGGTCGGCAAGTTGCTCCTGAGACCAACCCTGTTTCAGTCTGAGTTTTCTGATTATCATTAAACAAATCCTTTATGCTGTATCGACTTTGAAATTATCAATAATGGACAGCGAATTTAACGACACAAATGCGACAACCTTAAGACAGCACTTATATTTCAGATAGTTATGAATAAAAGTAATACCAAATGCTAAGAGTCATTGTTATTGCTGCGTGATAACACAACTCTCAGGGATGGCCACTGAGCTAACCATCCTTTTGAATTTACACGTTTTTCAAATGTATCTCGTGACCTTTTCGGATTGTGTGTGACACAGTAACCGAATAGTGACTCGACCCCAAAAGCAGCAATACACTCATATTGTTCTGGTGCAACTAGACGAATAGCCACTGCCGTTTCTTTTTCTGGCCAATAACTCATCGCGTCCAAAGTGCTGGTATAGGGCGAGTCGCCATTGCGGATATGCATTGCCGCTTGATTACGAACCTGCCAATTTATGTCTGGCATGTTTCGTTTAAGCTGAGACTCATACAGTAGATAGGCATTAGGATCTCGTTCATTAGGGTCAAAATAAATAACGTCAACGTCATTCATTGGAGTGGCGACTTCAAGCCTATGCAAAGCATCCCAAACGATAAAGCATGAGCGATTGCAACCAACATCTAGCGATGTCAATGGTGAACTAAATGCAACGGTCAATTTGAATTCCAAACCCCTTACATTAAACATTATCTATGAGCTGCTTGTCGGTCTGTTACATCTCGATCAAAGTAACACACCAATCACTCCAATCACTTGCATTCAGATAATCTATCACCGCATCTGGGTTTTCTCTAAGCCACCAGTTAAACACTGACTGATATTCCTCTTCCAACAGGCTAAAAGGTTCCCATTCACCCATGAGGCAATCTTGGTCACACGGATCGCTTCCACCTTCAAAAAATTCATTGATAAACTCTACCGGAGGGAAATACTTCTCACCATTTATAAAGCGGAATATACCGTGCATCACTTTCTTATTATCTGACAGTATACGAATTGCGAATTCCGATTTTGCTTTCATGGTGTTCCCCCCATTAGTACTATCACTTCAACAGATGTGAGCAACGCTACGACCAAGCCTCAAACATTTCGGCGTACGTAAATTGAGCCCAGCAAGAGAGTGAACACAATAGCATAATCTTCATTGAGTTAGATGCAACCTTGTGTTTCATCTAGCTCACCATTTGATAACAATCATCCTGGCGAATACCCAATCGCTCGCAAACAGTTCTTCGTCGGTAAAAGATGCTACAAAAAAATAGCGGATATAAAGTGATACCCACCGCAGTGGTTGAGTCACTTTATATCCGCTATCAACGATTGTTTTAATTGAGGGTTCTTGAAACAAGAGCCCTCGGTGTACACCTATTTAGAAGGAATGGTTATCGAGTTCGTTCTCATAACCTCCATTACTGGATTGGTCACTATCAAAGCTGCCGGAATCATCATTGAAGTCAACACCCTCATCCTGACCACCTGACGATGTCCAATCGCCACCAGAACCTTCGGAAGCATCCATTTGGTTGGCGTTTTGATCTTGGTTTTGACTTGACGACATTGTGTGCTGTTCATCGACCTCAATCGGGACACTCGCTTGCGCATCATCGACATTGCTTCCCAGTTCATCAACACCTTGGAAGCCTACATCCAAGTTGCCCTCAAAGCCTTCCGGAAGTTCGACACTGACAGGTTGTGACAAGTCGCCACTGATGGTGTAGTTACCATCACCATTATCCAGTGCGCCACTAACGTTTGAACCGTCTGGCAGACCACTCATTTCGACATGATCAACGTCATCATGACTGCCCACTTCATCAGGGATTGCGATATTAATCGTGTCACCCGGTGCGGCTGTCATATCGACATCGCTCTCATCCTCTGACATTGCTTCAACAGCGGCTTCATCAGTAGGCTGAACTTCAGACTCTGCTTGCGACTCTGTTTCCACTTGTGCTTGCTCGGTCTGGCTTGTTTCAGTGTCAACTGCACTTGTTTCAGCCTGAACGGTTAATGAGTGTTCTGTGACAGAACCGTTATCATTCACTTCGACTTTCATTGGTAATTCACCGTTAAAGTCGTCGTTAGGCCAGAAGGTCCATTCGCTATCACCTGAGTCAACAAAGAAGCCAACATCCCCGTCATCAACGACATCGAGCACTTCTGCCGAAGGACTCACATCAAGTTCATTGAGTAACTGCTCTTCGCCAATCACTATCGAACCGTCATCCGCTTGTACATACCCATCACTGATTTCACTCGAACCCTGCAGGTTGACATTAAATTGGCTCTCAACTCGATTCTCACCATCAGTTGCAATAAAGCCAATTTCTACCGGTCCATCGTATCCGTCTGCTGGAGTAAACTGATAGTTACCTTCATTATCAGATTCGATCATACCTTGACCTTCCATCAAGCTTACCGACTCAATAGACAGCGCATCAGTATCTGCATCACTCAAGTTCGCCAGCATATCTTGTTCGGTGAACTCCAATGTCGCTCCCGGCGCAAGATCTGTGGTGGTAATGGATTGAACTTCTGGTGCCGTATTCTCCACCTCTCCCGGTTCACTGACAACAACACCGGTCTGCTCATCATGGAGTACGCCGTCTTTATCGATAACATAAGCGATATCCACTTCACCGGTAAACCCATCGGCAGGATTGAATGTCCAAGTACCATCACCGTTATCGACGATTTCACCCTGGCTACGGTCAGCGAGGTGAACCAGTTTCACTTCATCTCCCGCATCGACATCGACGTTTTCAGCAATCGCCATTAAGTCATCTGCGGTTAACAGAATAGACTCGCCCGCGACGGTAGCAAAGTCACCAGAATCAATCCCATCTTCAAAGGCTTCGGGCTCATCACCATAGTCCACGGTTGTTGCCGAGACAGTGACATTAAAGCTGCCATTGAAGTTTTCTGGAGGCGTAATTTGCAGATCCGACATGTTCCATTCTGTAATATCGATGTATTGATCTGGCGAGGTAATGGTGAGGGTATTCTCACCGTCAGACACTTCAAAGCCAACAGGGAAGCCCGTCATCACCAAGTTACTTAGGGTTTCAGAGTCATCAATCAGATCCACATTCAAACCAAGGTGACCAGAACTGTCTTCGCCAATCACCAGAGGTCCATCATGTTCGGTGGTAATAACCGCACCATCGGCAACCGGACGAACATAAACCGGAACATCTAACGCCGTTTCAAATTCACCGTCACTGACAACGACTTGAAGGTCAGCTAAGCCAGCGAAATCATCGGTTGGTGTAAAGGTCCAAGTGCCGTCACCGTTATCGGTTATTGCACCGCCATCTTCATCGTCCGGCATGATAATTCTTGATACCACAAGATTCTCGGTATCAATATCATCAAACAAGTTCATCAGATCACCGGCATCGAAGGTGAAAGCACCATCCTCATCGGTTGCCATCATGGCATTACCGGTATTGAAAGGCGCATCGTTAACCGGAATCACATCAACATTTAAAGAACCCTCAACCGACTCTGTACCATCGGTGACCGTGTAGCCAAGTTCAACGAGCCCGTTATAGTCTTGCGACGTCACTAAGTGGAACATACCATCAGGCTGCTGAGTTACCGTCGCGTTCGCCGGTGCTCTCACTGTGATGTTCTCTAGTGAGATTTCATCGCCATCAAGGTCGGTAATTTGGTTAGTAATAAAGCTCGGGTCGATGACCATCAATTGGTCTTCTTCACCTTGCATTTGAATTGATGGGGCATCTGGAGCATCGTTCACAGCGGCAACATCAATATTACCCGACACCGTTGTCGTTAAGTCGCCATCACTCACTTGGAATTCCATTGGCACATCGCCATTGAAGTTTTCCGTCGGAGTAAATGACCAAGTACCATCTTGATTGTCAACCAAGTCACCAAATGACTCATCAATGTTCAAACCAACAGCCGTCAGTTCATCCGCCGTGTTATCCACATCCGTAGCTTGTGCAAGCAACATTTCTTGGGTGATGAGTAACGTGGTGTCTTCCGTGCCCTGCACTTCGATGTGCGCTGACTCAGGTAAGTCATTAACTGGATTAACCGTGAGATCAGCCGTTGCTTGAATGGTTTCTGTGCCATCGGTAATATCAAAGTGAAGGTCAATGTCACCATTGAAATCCGCATCCGGTACGATTGTGAATGACCCATCATCGTTCGCGGTCACTACTGCATTTCCATCAACGATGAGATTTGATGCCGTCAGTTCATCGCCCTCCACATCTGATGTTTGTGACAACAGCTGTTCTTGGCTAATGGTTATTGAACCATCTTCGTTAACTTGGTAAGACGTTGCGCCTGAGACTGGCACATCATTGATAGGCAACACATCCACATTGATAACAGTATCGACCGTTGCGCCATCATCATCAGTGATCGTTACGTTGAGCTGTACTTCGCCATTAAAGTTCTCATTCGGAGCAAAGCTGCACGTACCGTCGCCATTGATACTGAACACCCCATCGGGACCATCGTAACTGATGCCGACCAGTGACACTTCCCCATCCACATCGGACGCATTGGCTAATACTTGAGATTCGTTGAATGTCAGAACGGAATCTTCATTGATGGTATAGGAAGTAGGTCCTGCAACTGGTGGATCGTTAACCTCTGTGACTTGAACAGCAATGCTTGCAGATGAAGTTTCGGTGCCATCTGATACATCAAAGCTAAGCTCAACATCACCAGAGAAATTCTCATTTGGCGCAAAACTATAGGTGCCATCGCCATTGTCGGACAAGATACCGTCTGTACCAGCATAAGAGACGCCTTCAACCGAAAGCTCATCACCATCAATATCAATTGCGTTTTCTAGTAACTGTTCATCTGTGAAGGTCAGCGTGCCATCTTCTTCAACCGTGTAGGCTTTATCTTCCGGAACGGGTGCATCATTAACCGGATTAACCGTTAAGTTGAGGTCGGTAGAAACAATCTGGTCACCATCCGATACATCGAAGGTAAAGTCGATATCTCCGTTGTAGTCTGCGTCTGGTGTCAATGTGTAGCTACCATCACCATTATCGGTAATGGTGACATTTTCATTATCAGTCGCTAGGTTGAGCGCCGTTAAGTCATCGCCATCCAAATCACTTGCATTCGCAAGCAAGTCTTCCTGCGTAATAATGATTGAACCATCTTCATCCACTGTCGCGGATACTGCATCGGCTTCAGGTGCATGTTCAATATCAATGGTGATCGTTTGACTCACGGTTTCGGTATCATCATTTGACAACTCAGTCGCCGTCGCGGTGACGTTGATATCAAATGACTCTTCTGTCCCTTCAGGAAGAACAAATTCAATGGTCTGATCGATTGCTGTTGTAGGAATGACAACAGAGCCATCTTCTCCAACGGTGAGTTCACCGCTGTAGATTTGGCTGTTGACTTCACCTACATCAATGGTGAAGTTGAAGTCGCTATAATCAGCATCGCCTCCACCGTAGAGGTCTTCAAAGCCATAAACCAGTTCACCGTCTTCATTGAGCGTCGTTCTGGTATGCTCTATCCCGTCTTGGTTTAAGTCTGAACTTGAACCGCCGTGGAACACCGCATCACCGAACTGCCCTTGTATCGTCGTTGTGTCACCATTTTCATCCACAAAGATAAGTTGTGGATCAACGGTATCCATGGTCGCGGGCTCGCCGTTGGCGTCAACGAACGCGAAGTTACCGTTTTCCATCGCATCAAAGTCGTTGTGGTTGAAACCATTCGGAATCAAGAACAGGTTAAAGCTTTCCCCTTCCTCAATAGGGAAAGAAAATGAACTTTGCCCAGGAAGAAGATCACCGCCACCACCAACTTGCGATGCATTTTCGTAGACAACCTCTACCCCGGTGATATTGCCGTCTTCATCCACTTTATAGTAGCCGGCTGCGTTCTGGAATCCAGCAGTTTCACCCTCAAACGTCACCGTGATTTCAGTATCATTGTAACTGGTGATACCGTTATCTTGGTCATTCAATACGGATTCACTGTCATAGCGAACGACAGTTCCCTCTGGTATACCATCGACTTCAACAGTCAGCGTTTCTGACAGATCTTGGTCAACCAAGCTGGCACCGATGTTGAGTTCAACCGTTCCTCCAGGTTCAGTCACTATGGTGCTGCCGCCAACCTCTTGTCCCTCTCCATCCGTCACTACAAGATCCGGTGCATCCGCTACCGCTTCTACATGCACATCGAGAGTCTGAGAGACTTCCGCCTCGCCATCTGAGACCGTAAAGCCGAGCTGCAAGTCGCCGCTGAAGTGTTCGCTTGGCGTAAATGAGTAGGTGCCATCACCGTTGTCAACGAGTTCACCTTGGTCACCACTGTAGTCAACGTTACTGACACTGAGCGTATCGCCATCAATATCGGTGGCATTCGCCAGCAGTTGTTCATCAGTGATCAGGAGCGTGCCATCCTCTTGCATTTCGAAGGCAAGAGCGTCGACTTCTGGTGCATCATTAACCGGCGTCACATCAAGGTTCAACTGAGTCGTCGTACTCAATTCACCGTCATTCACCTCGTAGTCAAATTGAATTTCACCATTAAAGTTCTCTGAAGGTGTGACTGAGAACGTGCCGTCACCATTGTCGACAACTTGTGCATTCGGATCATTGGTGGTTAAGTTTGAGGCAAATAATGCGTCGCCATCAACATCAGAGGCATTCTCTAGCAACATATCTTGAGTCACGAGTATCGTGCCATCTTCTTCAACCGTAGCAGCAACCGCTTCTGCCTCAGGTGCGTCATTTACAAACTCGACTTTAAGATCGATATTGGCAGTGACAATGTCAGTACCATCACTGACATCAAAGGTCAGATCAGCGTTGCCAAAGTACCCTTCATCCGGCGTGAGCGTGAAGGTACCGTCACCATTATCGACGACATCGACGTTAGGGTTATCGGTGTTCACGTTAAGTGCGGTTAATGCATCTCCTTCAATATCCGTTGCCTGAGCCAGTAGCTGCTCTTGAGTGACGATAATGGACTCGCCATCTTCAGTGGTAAATGATAGGTCTGGGACATCAGGTAAGTCATTGATAGGATTAACCGTCAGGTTCAACCCCGTTGAAACGATCTCAATCGCATCGGTCACATCATAAGTAAACTCAACCTCACCAAAGAAGTTCTCACTCGGTGTAATGGTGAAGCTACCATCTGCGTTTTCTACGATGGTCGCATTCGGATCATTGGTTTGTAGGTTGATCGCTTCGAGGTTATCGCCATCAAGGTCCGAAGCGTTTTCTAGCAGCGCTTCTTGTGTGATGGTAATCGAGCCATCTTCATCTACAACCGCTTCAACGGGACCTGAGACTTCTGGACCTTCATTGACAATTTCTACGTCGATAGATGCGGTACTTGGCGCACTTGCCATACCGTCACTAATATCAAACGTTAGATTGACCTCACCATAGAAATCCGTTGCGGGTTCAAAGGTAAACGTATTGTCACCGTTGTCCGTCAACGTACCTTGGGATTGGTCGACCAAGAGTAGGTTTTCAATGTGTAGAATATCACCATCAACGTCTGACGCACCGGATAGGAGATCTTTCGCTTCAATGACGATCGTGCCATTCTCGAGCATTTGCGTATGCAGCGGAGCACCGGGAACCGGCACATCATTGACAGGAATCACGGTTAAATCAAGATTGGTCTCTGTTGTATCCGTGCCATCAAATACCGAGTAATTAATGTCGACTTCACCATTGAAGTTTTCATTCGGCATAAAGGTATAAGTGCCATCACCATTATCGGTTAGCTCGCCATTTTCACCGCTGTAGCTAATATCCGTCACCGATAACTCGTCACCTTCGACGTCACTGGAATTTGCCAGTAAATCATCTGCGCTAAATGTGATGCCTTCATCTTCGTCAGTTTGAAGAACAATGGGACCTGATACGATGGGGGCATCATTAACCGATTCAAAGTTGATGTTGATGATATTATCATCCGTCAACTCTCCATCCGTCACTTGATAGCCAAGTTCGATTTCACCATGGAAGTTTTCATCCGGTGTCACCGTCCACGTGCCATCACCATTGTCCGTCAATGTTGCGTTTTCTGCGTTGTCACCGACCAGTTCGAGGTTTTGAATATCTAGGTCTTCACTGTCGATATCAGTAGCTTGAGCTAGTAACTGCTCTTCAGTTATCACCACTGATGCAAACTGTCCCGCGCCTTCACTATCGATTGCTAGGTTCGGCAAGTCAGCCGTCAAATCAATCTCCGTGTCCCCTTCGTGAAGTTGCAAGGTGACCGCTTCAGTGATTTCAGTGCCGTCGACACCCAATGAAGTAAATACCGCTTCATCTGGCACAGTTTGTGACACTGTCATGTTTTGCACGACATAGGTACCATTACCTTGAATCGTACCCAGTTCAAAATACGATACTGGCTGATCAACGGTTAGGGTGTAATCTGTTTCATACGAGCCGCGATCCTCTTTGTGATAAGTCATCGAATCAATCAGTTCGCCTTCATCATTGAATGCCTTGATTTCGACTTCAGTAAAGTGGCGCGACTCTTCCATAAACCAACCACCCAAGCCATCAAGGTGGAAGCTGATTTCATTGATATCTTGCCCTTCAACGGAAACCGTTAACTTCTCATCACCACTCAAACCTTGACGGTCAGTATCGCCAATGCCATGACCAATATGTGTATTGCCGTTCCATGCACCAAGAGGGTCATCATTACTTTGAACGGTAACGGTAAGATCACCATCCGTGTACTCGCGGGTATAAGGGTCAACTTCGGTTCCCCAGTCATCTACACTCGCGTTGTCATCAAATGTCCCGATTTGCGTGGTATGTGTTCCGGCAGCAACATCCTCTTCATTGGCAACAAAACGGACTTCGGTATCGGCTGGAATTTCTACACCAACTTCTAGTTCAACCCACTCATCATTGAGATTCGCTTCAATAATACCGTGTTCAGGTGCTTGGTCTAAACGTAGGCTTGGTTCTTCGCGCAGAGTAACACCGACGGTTTGATCTTCTTCTGCTTGAATATAGAGTTCTTCGCCAGCATCTGGTGCGTCATTCACTGGGTTGACCGTCAGTTCAGCACTGGTCTGAACCACATTGTCGCCATCGGAAACATCGAAGCTAATATCGATGTCGCCGTTCCAGTCAGCGTCTGGTGTAATGGTAAAGGAACCATCATCATTTTCGGTAACGGTCGCATTGCCATTAACGGATAGGTTTTGTGCTGTTAATTGGTCGCCCTCTGCATCACTGGCGTGCGTGAGCAACTGCTCTTGGCTTAGGGTAATTTGACCATCTTCATTTATCGTATAGGCAAGGTTCCCATCGACCGTTGGTGCATCGTTAACGGGTGTGACATTCACATCAATGTTGGCGGCAACGACATCGGTACCGTCACTAACATCGAATGAGAAGTTGACCTCTCCATTGAAGTTTTCATTAGGTGCAAACCCATAAACACCGTCACCATAATCCGTGAGAATACCATCCGTACCGGAGTAGCTGACGCCCTCAACCGTCAAGTTGTCGCCTTCAATATCGGTAGCACCTTGAAGTAACTGTTCGTCGGTGAAAGTCAGGATGCCATCTTCTTGAATGGTAAATTCATGATCTTGCGGCTGTGGCAAATCATTAACCGGATTAACAGTTAAGTCAGCGGTTCCCTGTATCGTATCCGTGCCGTCGCTGATATCGAAGTGCATGTCGATATCACCATTCCAATCCGCATCCGGCGTGATAGTAAATGATCCATCTTCATTGACGGTCACTTCCGCATTGCCATCGACAATTAAGTTCGTTGCCGTTAGTTCATCGCCCTCAACATCAGAAGTCTGAGACAATAACTGTTCCTGGCTGATGGTAATTGAACCATCTTCGTTCACTTGATATGACGTGGAACCCGTAACCGGAACATCATTAATTGGTAACACATCAATACTTGCTGTTGCGTCGGCAGTGGCGCCATCCTCATCGACAACAGTCACAGTCAGGGAAACATCACCATTAAAGTTTTCGTTTGGCGCAAAACTAAAGGTGCCATTGCCGTTGTCCGTCAAGATACCATCCGAGCCGGAATAGCTGACACCGCCTAAGGCGACCTCGCCTTCTACATCACTCGATTGTGCAAGTAATTGATCGGCGGTAAACACCAATACCTGGTCTTCATTAATACTGTATGCCGTATCACCTGCAATTGGAGGGTCATTAACTTCAATGACGTCGATTGTCGCTGTGGTCTCAGCGGTTTCATTATGAAGATCGGCAACCGTCACATCGAGGCTAATATCGCCAGTGAAGTTTTCATTTGGCGAGAAGGTATAAGTTCCATTACCATTATCAACAAATACCCCATCAGTGCCGGAGTACGAGACATCGGCAACACTTACCGCGCCCTCTATATCACTCGAATTAACCAGTAATTGCTCATCACTGATCGTGATGGAATGATCTTCTTGAACCGTGTAAGACGTCGCACCTGCAACCGGTGGATCGTTAACATCTGTTACCGTCACATCAATATTGGCGGTCACGGTGTCAGTACCATCGGTTACATCAAAGGTAAACTGCACATCGCCAAGGAAGTTCTCATTTGGCGCAAAGCTATAAGTACCATCGCCATTATCCGTTAAGATGCCATCCGTACCGGTATAGCTCACACCAGAGACTTCTAGGTTATCGCCATCAATATCGGTTGCGTTTTGCAGTAGCTGCTCTTCGGTGAAGACTAGCGTGCCGTCTTCCTCGACCATGTAAGATTTATCTTCCGGCTGTGGCAGGTCATTCACTGGGTTAACCGTTAGGTCTGCCCCGGCTTGTACTACATTGTTGCCATCAGAAATATCGAAGCTGATATCAATATCGCCATTCCAATCGGCGTCTGGGGTAATGGTAAATGAGCCATCATCATTGACCGTTACCTCTGCGTTGCCATCTACCGCTAAATTAGACGCTGTTAGCTGGTCGCCTTCAACGTCCGTTGCTTGAGATAACAACTGATCTTGGCTCAGAGTAATCTGACCGTCTTCGTTCACTGTGTACGCTAAATCACCCGACACAGGAGCGTCGTCAACAGGCGTCACCGACACATCAATATTCGCGCTTACCGTATCGGTGCCATCAGACACATCAAAGCTAAACTCAACGTCGCCATTAAAGTTTTCGTTCGGCGCAAAGCTGTACGTTCCATTGCCGTTATCCGTTAGGATACCGTCGGTACCGTCATAACTAATACCTTCAACCGATAGGTTATCGCCATCAATATCGGTCGCACCTTGAAGTAGGTGTGCATCGGTAAAGGTCAAGATACCATCTTCTTGAATGGTAAATGCTTGGTCTTGCGGTTGTGGCAAGTCATTCACTGGGTTGACCGTTAAGTCTGCACCCGATACCACCAGATTTTCACCGTCAGAAACATCGAAGCTGATGTCAATATCACCATTCCAATCGGCGTCTGGCGTAATAGTGAATGAGCCATCGTCATTGACAGTGACTTCCGCATTGCCATCAACGCTTAGGTTCGATGCGGTTAAATCATCGCCTTCTACATCACTGACGTTAGACAATAACTGCTCTTGGCTAAGGGTGATTTCGCCGTCTTCATTGACGCTATACGCTAGGTTGCCCTCTACCGTTGGAGCGTCATCCACCGGTGTCACGGACACATCAATATTCGCGCTTACCGTATCCGTGCCATCAGACACATCAAAGCTAAACTCAACGTCGCCATTAAAGTTTTCGTTCGGCGCAAAGCTGTACGTTCCATTGCCGTTATCCGTTAGGATACCGTCAGTACCGTCATAACTAATACCTTCAACCGATAGGTTATCGCCATCAATATCGGTCGCACCTTGAAGTAGGTGTGCATCGGTAAAGGTCAAGATACCATCTTCTTGAATGGTAAATGCTTGGTCTTGCGGTTGTGGTAAGTCATTCACTGGGTTGACCGTTAAGTCTGCACCCGATACCACCAGATTTTCACCGTCAGAAACATCGAAGCTGATGTCAATATCACCATTCCAATCGGCGTCTGGCGTAATGGTAAATGAGCCATCGTCGTTGACAGTGACTTCCGCATTACCATCAACACTGAGATTCGAAGCCGTTAAGTCATCACCTTCTACATCACTGACGTTAGACAATAACTGCTCTTGGCTGAGCGTAATTTCACCATCTTCATTGACGCTATACGCTAGGTTACCGTCTACCGTTGGAGCGTCATCCACTGGTGTCACAGACACGTCAATATTGGCGGAAACCGTATCCGTGCCGTCAGACACATCGAAGCTAAACTCAACATCGCCGTTAAAGTTCTCATTCGGCGCAAAGCTATAAGTACCGTTACCGTTATCCGTTAAAATACCGTCGGTACCCTCATAACTAATACCTTCAACCGACAAGTTATCCCCTTCAATATCAGTTGCCCCTTGAAGCAGATGGGCATCGGTAAAGGTAAGAATTCCGTCTTCTTGAATGGTAAACGCTTGGTCTTGTGGTTGCGGTAAGTCGTTGACTGGGTTAACAGTGAGATCTGCCTCGGCTTGAACTACGTTATTGCCGTCAGAGACATCGAAGCTGATATCAATATCGCCGTTCCAATCGGCATCTGGGGTAATGGTGAACGAGCCATCGTTATTGACCGTCACTTCGGCATTGCCATCAACACTGAGATTCGAGGCAGTCAGGTCATCGCCTTCCACGTCACTAACATTGGATAGTAACTGTTCTTGGCTGAGGGTAATTTCACCGTCTTCGTTAACGCTATACGCAAGGTTGCCCTCTACCGTTGGCGCATCATCCACTGGTGTCACGGACACATCAATGTTAGCCGAAACCGTATCCGTGCCATCATTCACATCGAAGCTAAACTCAACCTCACCGTTAAAGTTCTCGTTCGGTGCAAAGCTATACGTGCCATCACCGTTATCGGTTAAGATACCGTCGGTGCCGGAGTAACTAACACCCTCAACCGACAAGTCATCGCCATCAATATCCGTCGCACCCGTGAGTAGATCTGCGTCAGTGAAGACCAACGTGCCGTCTTCTTCCATGCTGAACGCTTGGTCTTGTGGTTGCGGTAAGTCGTTGACTGGGTTGACCGTTAAATCTGCACCAGAGGCTACTAGGTTTTCACCGTCAGAGACATCAAAGCTGATATCAATATCGCCATTCCAATCGGCATCTGGGGTAATGGTAAACGAGCCATCGTCATTGACGCTGACTTCCGCGTTACCATCAACACTGAGGTTCGAGGCAGTTAAGTCATCGCCTTCCACGTCACTAACATTGGATAGTAACTGCTCTTGGCTTAGGGTAATTTCACCATCTTCATTAACGGTATAAGCAAGATTGCCGTCGACGGTTGGCGCATCATCCACTGGTGTCACAGAGACATCAATGTTAGCCGAAACCGTATCCGTGCCATCATTCACATCGAAGCTAAACTCAACGTCACCGTTAAAGTTCTCGTTCGGCGCAAAGCTATACGTGCCATCACCGTTATCGGTCAAGATACCGTCGGTGCCGGAGTAGTTGACGCTCTCAACCGATAGATCATCGCCATCAATATCCGTCGCACCCGTGAGTAGATCCGCATCGGTGAAGACCAACGTACCGTCTTCTTCCATGCTGAACGCTTGGTCTTGTGGTTGTGGTAAGTCGTTGACTGGGTTGACTGTTAAATCTGCACCAGAGGCTACTAGGTTTTCACCGTCAGAGACATCAAAGCTGATATCAATGTCGCCATTCCAATCGGCATCTGGGGTAATGGTGAACGAGCCATCGTTATTGACCGTCACTTCGGCATTGCCATCCACACTGAGGTTCGAGGCAGTCAAGTCATCGCCTTCCACGTCACTAACATTGGATAGTAACTGCTCTTGGCTTATGGTGATTTCACCATCTTCGTTGACCGAGTACGCGAGATTGCCCTCAACGGTTGGTGCATCATCAATTGGTGTCACTGAGACATCAATATTGGCGCTCACCGTATCGGTGCCGTCATTGACATCAAAGCTAAATTCAACCTCACCGTTAAAGTTCTCATTCGGTGCAAAGCTATACGTGCCGTCGCCGTTATCGGTCAAGATACCATCGGTACCGGAGTAGTTGACGCTCTCAACCGATAGATCATCGCCATCAATATCGGTCGCACCCGTCAATAGGTCAGCATCAGTGAAGACCAACGTACCGTCTTCTTCCATGCTAAACGCTTGATCTTGCGGTTGTGGTAAGTCGTTGACTGGGTTGACTGTTAAATCCGCGCCAGAGGCTACTAGGTTTTCACCATCAGAGACATCAAAGCTGATATCAATATCGCCATTCCAATCAGCATCTGGGGTAATGGTGAACGAGCCATCGTCATTCACTGTGACTTCCGCATTGCCATCCACGGACAGATTAGACGCGGTTAGGTCATCGCCTTCTACATCCGATACGTTTGATAGTAACTGCTCTTGGCTAAGGGTGATTTCGCCATCTTCGTTGACCGAGTACGCGAGATTGCCCTCAACGGTTGGTGCATCATCAATTGGTGTCACTGAGACATCAATATTGGCGCTCACCGTATCGGTGCCGTCATTGACATCAAAGCTAAATTCAACATCACCGTTAAAGTTCTCATTCGGTGCAAAGCTATACGTGCCGTCGCCGTTATCGGTCAAGATACCATCGGTACCGGAGTAGTTGACGCTCTCAACCGATAGATCATCGCCATCAATATCCGTCGCACCCGTGAGTAGATCTGCGTCAGTGAAGACCAACGTGCCATCTTCTTCCATGCTGAACGCTTGATCTTGTGGTTGCGGTAAGTCATTGACTGGGTTGACCGTCAAGTCAGCCTGCGATTGCACCACATTGTTGCCGTCAGAGACATCAAAGCTGATATCAATATCGCCATTCCAATCGGCATCTGGGGTAATGGTAAACGAGCCATCGTCATTCACAGTGACTTCCGCATTGCCATCCACGGACAGATTAGACGCGGTTAGATCATCGCCTTCCACATCCGAAACGTTTGATAGTAACTGCTCTTGGCTTAGGGTGATTTCACCGTCTTCGCTGACCGAGTACGCTAAATTTCCGTCAACCGTTGGCGCGTCATCCACTGGTGTCACAGAGACATCGATATTAGCCGAAACCGTATCCGTACCATCATTGACATCAAAGCTAAACTCAACATCACCGTTAAAGTTCTCATTCGGTGCAAAGCTATAAGTCCCGTCGCCGTTGTCAGTCAAGATACCGTCAGTACCGCTGTAACTAACGCCCTCAACCGATAGATCATCGCCATCAATATCCGTCGCACCCGTGAGTAGATCTGCGTCAGTGAAGACCAACGTACCGTCTTCTTCCATGCTGAACGCTTGGTCTTGTGGTTGCGGTAAGTCGTTGACAGGATTGACCGTCAAGTCAGCCTGCGATTGCACCACATTGTTGCCGTCAGAGACATCAAAGCTGATATCAATGTCGCCATTCCAATCGGCATCCGGGGTAATGGTGAACGAACCATCGTCATTCACGGTGACTTCGGCGTTGCCATCAACACTGAGGTTCGAAGCAGTCAGGTCATCGCCTTCCACGTCACTAACATTGGATAGTAACTGCTCTTGGCTTAGGGTGATTTCACCGTCTTCGTTAACGCTATACGCAAGGTTGCCCTCTACCGTTGGCGCATCATCCACTGGTGTCACAGACACGTCAATATTGGCTGAAACCGTATCCGTGCCATCATTCACATCGAAGCTAAACTCAACGTCACCGTTAAAGTTCTCGTTCGGCGCAAAGCTATACGTGCCATCACCGTTATCGGTCAAGATACCGTCGGTGCCGGAGTAACTAACACCCTCAACCGACAAGTCATCGCCATCAATATCCGTCGCACCCGTGAGTAGATCTGCGTCAGTGAAGACCAACGTGCCGTCTTCTTCCATGCTAAACGCTTGGTCTTGCGGTTGTGGCAAGTCATTGACAGGATTGACCGTTAAGTCTGCGCCAGAGGCTACTAGGTTTTCACCATCAGAGACATCAAAGCTGATATCAATATCGCCATTCCAATCAGCATCTGGGGTAATGGTGAATGAACCATCGTCATTCACCGTCACTTCGGCATTGCCATCCACGGACAGATTAGACGCAGTTAAGTCATCGCCTTCCACGTCACTAACATTGGATAGTAACTGCTCTTGGCTTAGGGTAATTTCGCCATCTTCATTGACGGTATAAGCAAGGTTGCCGTCAACAGTTGGCGCGTCATCCACTGGTGTGACAGAGACATCGATATTAGCCGAAACCGTATCGGTGCCATCGTTAACATCGAAGCTAAACTCAACATCACCGTTGAAGTTCTCGTTTGGCGCAAAGCTATACGTGCCATCACCGTTATCGGTCAAGATACCGTCAGTACCTGAGTAGTTAACCCCCTCAACCGATAGTTCATCGCCATCAATATCTGTCGCGCCCGTTAATAGATCTGCGTCAGTGAAGACCAACGTGCCGTCTTCTTCCATGCTGAACGCTTGATCTTGTGGTTGTGGCAAGTCATTGACTGGGTTGACTGTTAAATCTGCACCTGAAGCTACAAGGTTTTCACCGTCTGAGACATCGAAGCTGATGTCGATATCACCGTTCCAATCGGCGTCAGGCGTAATGGTGAATGAGCCATCATCGTTGACGGTGACTTCCGCATTGCCATCAACGCTGAGGTTCGAGGCAGTCAGGTCATCGCCTTCCACGTCACTAACATTGGATAGTAACTGCTCTTGGCTTAGGGTGATTTCGCCATCTTCATTGACGGTATAAGCAAGGTTGCCGTCAACAGTTGGCGCGTCATCCACTGGTGTCACAGAGACATCAATATTAGCCGAAACCGTATCCGTACCATCATTGACATCGAAGCTAAACTCAACATCACCGTTAAAGTTCTCATTCGGTGCAAAGCTATACGTGCCATCACCGTTATCGGTCAAGATACCGTCGGTGCCAGAGTAACTAACCCCCTCAACCGACAAGTCATCGCCATCAATATCCGTCGCACCCGTTAATAGATCTGCGTCAGTGAAGACCAACGTGCCGTCTTCTTCCATGCTGAACGCTTGATCTTGTGGTTGTGGCAAGTCATTGACTGGGTTGACTGTTAAATCTGCACCTGAAGCTACAAGGTTTTCACCGTCAGAGACATCAAAGCTGATATCAATGTCGCCATTCCAATCGGCGTCTGGGGTAATGGTAAACGAGCCATCGTCATTGACCGTCACTTCGGCATTGCCATCCACACTGAGGTTCGAGGCAGTCAGGTCATCGCCTTCCACGTCACTAACATTGGATAGTAACTGCTCTTGGCTTAGGGTAATTTCGCCATCTTCATTGACGGTATAAGCAAGGTTGCCGTCAACAGTTGGCGCGTCATCCACTGGTGTGACAGAGACATCGATATTAGCCGAAACCGTATCCGTACCATCATTGACATCGAAGCTAAACTCAACATCACCGTTGAAGTTCTCGTTTGGCGCAAAGCTATACGTGCCATCACCGTTATCGGTCAAGATACCGTCAGTACCTGAGTAGTTAACCCCCTCAACCGATAGTTCATCGCCATCAATATCTGTCGCGCCCGTCAATAGATCTGCGTCAGTAAAGACCAGCGTACCGTCTTCTTCCATGCTGAACGCTTGGTCTTGTGGTTGCGGTAAGTCGTTGACTGGGTTGACTGTTAAATCTGCACCAGAGGCTACTAGGTTTTCACCGTCAGAGACATCGAAGCTGATATCAATATCGCCGTTCCAGTCCGCATCTGGCGTGATTGTGAAGGAACCATCGTCATTCACGCTGACTTCGGCATTGCCATCGACACTGAGGTTCGAGGCGGTTAAGTCATCACCTTCGACATCCGAAACGTTAGAAAGCAGCTGCTCTTGGCTTAACGTGATTTCGCCATCTTCGTTGACCGAGTACGCTAGGTTGCCCTCTACGGTTGGCGCGTCATCCACTGGTGTGACAGAGACATCAATATTAGCCGAAACCGTATCCGTGCCGTCATTGACATCAAAGCTAAATTCAACATCACCGTTAAAGTTCTCGTTCGGCGCAAAGCTATAAGTCCCATCACCGTTATCGGTCAAGATACCGTCAGTACCTGAGTAGTTAACCCCCTCAACCGATAGATCATCGCCATCAATATCGGTGGCACCTGTCAATAAGTCAGCATCGGTGAAGACCAACGTGCCGTCTTCTTCCATGCTGAACGCTTGGTCTTGTGGTTGCGGTAAGTCGTTGACTGGGTTGACTGTTAAATCTGCCTGCGATTGCACCACATTGTTGCCGTCAGAGACATCAAAGCTGATATCAATATCGCCATTCCAATCAGCATCCGGGGTAATGGTGAACGAGCCATCGTCATTCACAGTGACTTCAGCATTGCCATCCACAGACAGATTAGACGCAGTTAGATCATCGCCTTCCACATCCGAAACGTTTGATAGTAACTGCTCTTGGCTTAGGGTGATTTCACCGTCTTCGTTGACCGAGTACGCTAAATTTCCGTCAACCGTTGGCGCGTCATCCACTGGTGTCACAGAGACATCGATATTAGCCGAAACCGTATCCGTACCATCATTGACATCAAAGCTAAACTCAACATCACCGTTAAAGTTCTCATTCGGTGCAAAGCTATAAGTCCCGTCGCCGTTGTCAGTCAAGATACCGTCAGTACCGCTGTAACTAACGCCCTCAACCGATAGATCATCGCCATCAATATCCGTCGCACCCATGAGTAGATCTGCGTCAGTGAAGACCAACGTGCCGTCTTCTTCCATGCTGAACGCTTGATCTTGCGGCTGTGGCAGGTCGTTGACTGGATTCACGGTAAGATCTGCCGTCGCTTGGATCGTATCGGTACCATCAGTAATATCGAAGTGCATATCGATATCACCATTCCAATCGGCATCAGGGGTAATGGTAAACGAGCCATCGTCATTAGCGGTCACTTGCGCATGACCATCAACCACAAGATTGCTGGCGGTTAGGTCATCACCTTCTACATCTGACGATTGTGAAAGCAGTTGTTCTTGGCTGATTGTGATGGAGCCATCTTCATCGACTTGATATGCAGTACTGCCCGACACTGGCGCATCATTGATTGGCAATACATCAACATTAATCACTGTTTCAACGGTCGCACCATCATCATCGATGATCATAACATTGAGTTGAACTTCACCATTAAAGTTCTCATTGGGTGCAAAGCTACAAGTGCCATCCCCATTGATGCTGAACACACCATCAGGACCGTCATAACTGATCCCAACCAGTTCGACTTCACCATCAATGTCTGACGCATTCGCAAGAACTTGAGACTCATTGAAAGTGAGAACGCTATCTTCATCAATCGTATATGACGTAGGTCCTGCGATAGGAGGGTCATTCACTTCAATGACTTGAATACCTGCCGTCGTATCTGCGGTCGCGCCATCCTCATCAACGACCGATACATCAAGGCTGATATCACCAGAAAAGTTTTCATTAGGAGAGAACGTATAGGTACCATCACCATTGTCGCTAAAAACACCATCGGTGCCCGAATAGGACACATTTTCAATCGCAACTTCACCCTCGACGTCACTGGAATTGGCGAGCAACTGCTCATTGCTGATGGTGATTGAGTTATCTTCTTGAACGGTATACGACGTGGCGCCCGCAACCGGAGGATCATTGACTGCAGTGACTTGGACATCAACGTTTGCTGTAACGGTTTCAGTGCCGTCCGATACATCGAAACTGAACGCAACGTCGCCGTTGAAGTTCTCGTTCGGCGCAAAGCTGTAGGTACCGTCGCCATTGTCGGTTAAAACCCCATCCGTTCCGGTGTAGGAAACGTTTTCAACCGATAATTCATCCCCATCAATATCGCTGGCATTGGCTAATAAGTCGGCTTCAGTGAAGACCAAAACCCCGTCTTCTTCCATCGTATAGGCGAGATCTTCCGCTTCTGGGGCGTCATTCTCACCCTCGACATTAACCTCAAACGTAGTATTGGTCGTTTCCGAGTCAAAATCGTCTTCTACTTGTGATATCGATTCGACACTGCTGTCTTGCACATCAACTGTGAAATCTTCACTGACTGTTTCAGAATCGACATCCTCTTCCGTTGCCTCTCCCTGGCTATCACTTGATGAGGTGGCGGCTGGAGCTGCGCTACCGCTTTGAGCTTGTGCTTGAGTGGCTCCCTCTGCATCACTACCGCCATCTGAACCTTCTGCACTGTCTCCACCAATTGCCTGAGCACCAGCACCACTGGCTGCACCGCCACCACCGGTTTCATCTTCCGTCGCGCCACTCTCCGCCGAGCCTCCCACGGATTGAGATTGGGAAGCCTCAGAGTCAGCACCATCAGAATCCTTTGACGCCGAAGATTTTGCGGCGGATTCACCCTCATCAGAACTATCACCAGCCCCTGACGGTCCCTCTTCCATCGCTTGATTCGCTTGCGCAGCACTATCTTGCGACCCCGTTGCCGTCGCTGCCGCGGTTGCCGCAGTACTTTGCTGGTTTCGACTATTTGCCTGTTGTGAGTCTGTCCCCGAATCTTGGGTTACCTGTTGTTCTTCGGCATCGTTTAATTGGTTGTCTTGGTTTTTAGGGTCGTTATTGTCAGCCATGATACGCTCCATAAGGGAAATCCATATACGTTCAATGGCATTAAAGAAAACTAATCCTAAACATCAAATTTATTTCCCACATTTTTATGGAAAAAAATTTGAAAAACAGGCAGCTAGCTACTTAATTACTATCATAAGTGAAAGATAATGTTAACCGGATTTAATACGGGAAAAAATTATAAATCCATGACGTCTAATCACAATGAAATAGCACTACTTTCGGCGGGTTACGATGACAAGAATGTTTTTCAACGATGAGGATACACCCGTAAAGCTCTCCAAATTGGAGCACATTGCTAAACATGAATTTTATCCACCAGTAGATTTGATTAACGCCATCAAACTTGATTCAGCGGTCCTTTAGAATCAAATCAAGCAATTAGTCAATAGTGGCAGCCATAACCAAATGAACACAGGTGTAATGTGAGCAAGAACCCCATTGAACAGCATCTTAAAAATGCGCTAATTTCGAACAACGCGTCTGAAGAGAGCACGCTAGATGACAGCATTGTACTGTCAAGCACAATGACGCCTGTTCACAAGACGCTGCTCGTTATTTTTTTCTTAATTCTTATCTCCACTATCGTTGCCTCGCAAGCGCGTATTGATATCGTCGTTTCTGTCCGTGGAGAGCTACTGCTTGATTCAGACATAGAGAAAGTACAGCATTTGGAAGGTGGGATACTGGATACATTACTGGTACACAAAGGTGATCTCGTTTATCAGGGGCAACCTATCGCTAGACTAAAAGCGCTAGAACGAAACAGCCAGCTCGATACCGTCAATACTGAGTTGGTTCAGTTGCAACTCGACAAAATCCGATATACCAGTCTTTTGAATATGGTGGAGCCTGACTTTTCACAATATCAAACCAGCCACCAAGATCTCGTTACAACCAATAGAAATACATGGCATCAAGAGTTCACCAAAAACCAATCCAACGAGCAGCTTATTTCCCATGATATTGAGCATAAGCAAGCCTTGATCCGTTCGATGAAAAAGCGCCGTAAAAGCTCACTCAATCAACTCAAGTTAATTCGGAAACAACTCGATATAAAGCAAACGCTCTATAAAGAAGAAATGGGATCCTATGTCGACGTTTTAAACATGCAGGTTCAAGAATCGAACATGGTTCGTGAGATAGAAAATCTTGATGAATCGCTAATGAACGAAGACTTTCAATTCAAAAAACTCGATAAGCAGTTACGCGACCTAATTGAGAATCGTAACGCGGAATACCAAGCCCAGATCATTCAGGCAGAAAAAGACATCAGAATCAAACAGCTTCAACAACCTCAGCATTCAGATAAAGTCGACCGATTAACGGTCTATTCTCCGATAGATGGTGTGGTCGATAAAGTTCACTTCAACTTTAAGTCTGCCATTGTACCTCCAGGAGAGAGTATCGCAGACATTGCACCACTCAATAATACTCTGCATGGCGAAGCCAAAATACCTCGTAAAGAGATGGGGTTTGTGGAAGTGGGACAGCAAGTTAAAGTCAAACTTGATACTTATAACTTTGCTAAATATGGATTTATTCAAGGCACGATTACCTCAATCAGCCGTTCCTCTTACGAAGAAGAAGACACGCAATTTTATTTGGCGGCAATCGAGCTAGAGAATAACTTCCTTGAGCGCTCTGGAGCCAAGTACAATCTGTCCCCTTATATGGAGTTTACCGCGGATATAAAAACCGGCTCGCGAAGGGTCATCGAGTACGCAGCGAAACCTGTAATGTCCGCAATCGAAGATGCGTTTGATGAGAGGTAGCCTTAAGTGAGTCTATCGAAACCCTATTTCACCTTTTCTTTATTCCGATTGTGCATCGCACTATCGGTCTTATTTACGCTCATTACCGCCGTGCTATTTTTCCAATGGAAAGCCATCACGCCACTAGAAACCACCAATGCGCATCCACTTGTCCGAGCATCAAAAAAACTCAATGAAGCGACAAGCAGTGTGACATTGTCGATCCAAGACTGCTTAATTGCCAACGATTGCAGGTTTGACCCTATTAACTCTCAACTTAACAACATCAAAGCCGATTTAGCGCAATTGATCGCCTCTGCATCGTCAGACAAAAGCCAGTTGAGTCTCGTTGGAGCGGTTGAATACGCTAACCTTCAACTCGCACTCTCTCGCTATCACCGCCACTCAATATCCCTAGACAGTCATCGAACACTCTATGATGCGTTAGTTGTCGCGAACATACGTTTGCAACAAAATCATCAAAATCTCGTTCTAGCGATACTCGCATCAGAACTCAATCAAAAGCAACGATACACTTATCAACTCAGCTTAGTTATCGTTGGCTTAATCGTCACCATTCTCGCGACAAGCCGTCTTTACTTTAGAAAAATCTCAAACATCAACCAAAACACGTTCAGCGAAAGTGAACGTATTGTCACGCTATCAAAGCACATCGAGCAAATGGACCCAGACCAGATCCGAGTTCAACTGAATGATACCAGTCTTGATAGCCACATGCGCCGCGTCTATTCGTTACTCAAACAGATATTTGAACAACTGGAGCGACAAAAACAAGTTAGCGACCTCTATAAGCAGCTTTATGCACTGATTGGTTACGAAATCAGAAGTATCACAACGACCATCAAAGGTGGGATCCAATATCTAGTCCAAGAGACCGACGAAAATGGCGTGTTGATGGCGAAAGACATCACCTCCGCCGCAAATACGCTATCTGAGCTTGCGGATAACTACAACCGTTTGATTTCTAAGGGCGGGGAAAATGAACACGCTGAATTCTCTTTGCCTAACACCTTATCCGAGTTAGTGATTCACTTAAGCTCAAAAGCAAGCCGCGAGCAGACACGACTAGAATGTTATATCGATAGCGGCATCCCAAATCGTACCGAGGGTCAATCTACCCGTCTGTTTTGGATACTGTTCTTGCAAATGTCGAGCGCCATGCAAGTTCAATCAAGTCAGCACCGCTTGTTCCACGTTCAATCGGGTGCAGCTCACAGCGTGGAAAAAACACGCCTGACCTTATCTTTGTATTTTTTGACCACTTCTAACGTGTCGTTAACTAAGCTGGAACAATTGCACTGGAGCGAACATCCAAATCCCCCCACCAGCAACGAAGAACTGGCTAAAACACTGCTCAATGAGGACAGTAATTTCCATATCCGTTGGAAACAATCAGGTCACCAGACGTGTTTTCAAATCGAGTTGGATTTAAAAGTAAAAGGCTACCTATCTGACGAAACCGAACTCAAAGATAGAAAGCTCTTGGTGTTATCTGATTCGCCTCTTCAAATTGACATCATTTCCAATACCTTAGCGCATACTGGAGCAACGATTGAAGGCGTAAAATCAACCAACGAACTATTCAAATTGGCGAGCAACTTCAAGCAATACGACGCCATTTTTCTGACTGATACGATTGAAAACAACAAACTACCCAGTTTATGCAAAACGGTTAAATCACAGTTAAAAAACGTTCCTGATACCAAACTGTTTATTTCTGTCTCTTCTGCACAATTAGCCCAAGAAGCCATTTCTTATGTAGATAAAATTTTCTACTCGCCTATTTTAGGTTTTGAGTTTATTCCAACGTTAGCCACGGCGTTAGACTCTGAATCTACCGAAGACAATGCACAAAATAGTTCATTTTTGATTGTCGAAGATGACCGAGTGCAACAAATCCTGCTCAAGCGAATACTGACTAAACAAGAGTATGAACCACATGTCGTCAGTGACGGTTCAATCGCGGTTGAACATTATAAGAGCTCGCGTTCAGATATTATCTTCATGGATTGTATTATGCCGGGAATGAATGGTCTTGAGGCCACCAAACTTATAAGGACTTATGAAAAACAGCAAGACTTTATACCCTGCACCATCATTGGTGCGACTGCATTAACCAGTAGTCAAGAACATCAAGCATGTATTGAAGCTGGTATGGATTTTGTCATCAGTAAGCCTTACAAGAATGAAGAAATCATTAAGGTAATAAACAAATATGTTGCTGTTCAAAAGCTCAACTAGAATCGGACTTGCTATGGCTTTATGCCTAGCTCCACTTTACTGTCAAAGTGCCAGTTTACTGGAGGCGGTAGAGATGGGATTGCAAAATAATCTCTCTGTTAAAGCGAGCATTAAGGGATTGGAAGAGAGCGAAAACAACATTGGGGTAAGCCGTTCTAAGTTCTTACCATCACTTACCGCCAGCGCCAATACAAATTGGGCTGAAAACAATGCCATTCGACGAGGGGAAAAAGACACGACCACGTACTCTCAAACCAGTGGGTTGGCACTGTCTTTATCACAAACTATCTTCAATATCGGTGACATATACAAATACCAAACCGCAAAACTCAACTACTCCGCCGAAGAGTTGTCGCACGAAGACAAAATACAAAGCACGATAGTAGAAATTGCCTCCAGCTACTTCGAGTACCTAAAGAATAATGCGCAGATTAAGGCAACGGAAGTTGAGCTAAAGTCGTCCGCCTCACGAGAAGCCCAAATGAGACGTAATGTTGAACTGGGTAACACCGCAGGCAGTGAGATGTATGAAGTGATCGCACAGCGGGAGGAAGTCAGCAATCGCTTGCGAAGTCTGCGTAAAGACCGAGATGTGATACTCAACGATCTGACACTGCTGCTTCAATATCCAGTCACTCCCTCCGAAGACTTATTGACCCGAGCTGAACTGGACCAATTTGACCGCTCCCAGATCCAAGTTCTCATCACTGATGCATTAAGATTCAACAGCTCCGTTCTTGTTGCACGCAATACCCTTGAGGTGACACGACAAGGCTTAAAAGAAAGCGCCGCTAATTTTATCCCAACCCTTTCAATGACCGCTGGGTATAACTATGACTACACCCATGACTTTGAAGATAGCGATGATGCCGCAGCAACAGGTAACAGCGACTCAGCCAATATCGGTCTTAACTTGAGTATTCCAATCACCTCTGGTGGCTCTGATTATTACGATTACCAAAAATCTTCAAAATCGCTTGAACGTCAAGAAATTCTCTACCAAGAGACGTTATTAACAACCCGAAATGAGGTCAATAATGTCCTTATGAGCATTAATGACCTCTCTCAGTCCGTCGCTAGTTACCAACGAATCATTCGAGCTAATTATGCCTCGTATCGTGGTATTCAAAGAGCTCAGAAACTCGGTACAAGAACGATTACCGACCTGCTTGCTGCAGAGAGTAAGCTGTTCAATGCGGTACGTGATTATCAAAACACACGCTATGACTACATGATTAATATCATTAACCTCGAGCGCTCAAAAGGTTCTCTATCTATTGAAGCCATTCAAAAATTAGCGCCATTAATGACAAAAATGACACCACAAACCGAAGAAGAACTGATCCCGATGCATCTTTTGGAATAATGGAACTGAGAGAATATTGATATGCAAACTAAACACTTCTCACAGCGAATCAACTTAGCCGATAAGCTTTACTTGACTGCGTCAACGGTGCTTTCCACTTTGCTCGGCTTAGTGCTGCCCTTTTCCATTCTTATTATCTTTGATCGAGTGTTACCTAATCAGGCAAAAGACACGCTGTTTCTGCTTTTTGCGATTATCTTGTTTGCTATCTATTTGGACTATTTACTAAAAGCTCAAGAAGAAAAAATATCCTCCGCACTGATGAGTCAGTTTGAAAGCAATTTAACCAACAAAGTATTCCGCTCAGTTTGCCTAGCCGAATTCTCTAAATTTCGCCAACGGGAACCCGGAGAATATCTTGAAAGAATCGCAACCATTCCAGAAATTAAGTCTTTTTTTGGCGGAGAATCGGTTCGAGCCCTTATCAACCTAGCAGTCAGTATCATCACAATAACGTTAATCGGCGTGATTAATACCGGTGCGGGATTAACGCTTTTATTGGCGTCAATCGCCTTAGCGGTAGCGGCAGTGAGACTTTCTGATAAAAAAGTCGCCAATCTACAGAGTAAATCAGATATCGAGGGGTTAACGACGTCTAAAATTATCGAGATAGTTTCAAGCCCGATGGATATCAAGGCTCGAAACATGGAATATCGTATCGAAAGCTTGATGACAGAGATGATCAAGGATCGAGAGAAAGAAGCCATTAACTATGAACAAATCGAGTCACACTTTGGGCTTATCTTATCCCTAACTCAACAACTCTCCATTGCTTGTGTGGTGGTTTTACTTGCGTCAGCGGTCATCAACTTAGAATCCAGTCAAGGTATTATGGCTGCTATCATTATGCTGACTAACCGTTACTTCGCTCCTTATCAGCAAGTCATGCGCACTTTAAGTCGTTGGAAATTAAATAAACTTCATATCCGACGCATCGGTGAAGTATTAGACTTGGTGACCGAGCAGGACAATAATAACGAACAACTCTCGGTAGAGCAGATAACGGTTGTCTTCCCTAATCGAACGCGAATTCAATTTAATCAAGGTACAGCTTATTTATTGACCGGCATAAGCGGTTCTGGCAAAACTCACCTCTCTTCGTGCTTATCAAGACAGAGAATTGACGCTCAATTGTTAATCACTATCAATGATAACCCCTTAGAAGCCATCAACTATAACACCTGGAAAAACAGCGTTATTCTCGTCAACAATCAAAGTACGTTTGTCGAGGGCTCAATTATTGATAACCTAACCTGTTTTAAACCGAAATCGAACACTGCAGCCTATGCGCTTTGTGAGACGCTAGGTATAAAAGCCCAGATAGATAGCCTTCCTGATGGTTTCTATACTCAACTCAGTGGCAATCAACGAGTGCCATTCTCACGACAGGTCGTCTACTCACTCTATATCGTGCGTGCAGTGCTTGCGGATAAACCCCTTGTTATTCTGGATGATATTGATGGCGTCTACGATGAGACCTTTGTCCGTAAGATTCTCGCGACCTTAATTACTCGCACTCAAAATAAGATAACCATTATTGCTAGCAACAAAATAAGCGCGACAGCAAAACTTAAAAAAGTCAGTCTGAGTCGTGAGTTTGAGCATAAAATTGCGCAGGAACAGGAAGGGTAATTCGCTATGAGTATTCTTATTGACTTTAATAATGTCGCTCAGAGGCTTGCTGACTTTGATACTCCTGCCTACCATGAGCGATATCAAGCTTCGCCTATAATCCGGGGGCTTGCCTACTTATTGATTTCAATCGAATGGGAAGGGACGCCGAATATTCTCAGTGATGCATTTGTCCCCCATGCCAACGATGCTAATAGTTTCCAACTCACCTTAGAAAGGATTGGCTATCAATGCAATGTCAACAAATTAAACAGTAACCGTGAATTGCTTTCCCAGCCTGATATATGCTTTGTCCAAATTGAAAACCTCTGCGCACTATACTTGGGTCACCACAACGGAAACATCGTCTTATTTGACTACGCCAACAATACCACCTTTGAAATAACACCAACGGACACCCCTTGTCGAACAGTGACAATCAGTGACTATTCTCGGTTATTTCGCGAGCCACCCCCAGAGTCACAAGATAAGTCCAATTGGATTAAGTACTCATTTTATCGCTACAACAGTGAGCTAAAAAGCCTCATTATCTTAAGTTTTGTTATTAGTGTGTTAGGCGCGCTGCAGCCTTTCTTTATTATGAGCGTTTACAACTTTGCATTAACGTCCAGCTCACAAGTCACCCTGTACTGGCTGACCTTATTCGCGGTTATTGTTGCTTTTTCTGAATATCTGTTTAAAAAACTAAGAGTCAAAATTATTAGTACCTCGGGTAAAGATCTTGCCGTTCATATTTCTAAGAATGTTGTCTCAAAACTGCTTTGGCTGCCCTACTCGATGACCTCCACGGCCGGCGTTTCCAGTCAGTTGGCTCGGTTAAAGGACATTGATAATTTCCGTCGTCTGGTCACCGCAGAATCAACATTAAGTTACTTTGATATGCCCTTTGTTATCGTTTTTATTATTGCTATTGCGATAATGTCTGGGACCGCTGCTATTGTGGTTTTTGCGGGTCTATTACTTATGCTGGTCTTCTGCGTTTATTCCAGATATCAATATACTCAGGCAACATCGAAAAGTTCACGAGCAAACGCGATGGTTTCCTATCAGTGGAACGAAATACTCCGTGGTATCCGCACAATACAAGGTTTGCCACTACTAAGGGTTATACAATCTCGGTTTAGAGCCTGTCACAGCCAAAGCTCTGAAGACGCCGAACGCGTTGCGGTTACAAACAGTAAGGTACAAGCCGCTGGCGGAAGTTTGATTCAGGTAATTGGTACTGCAAGTATTGTCGTCGCTGTACTCGGTGTGATGGATGGAACCTCTGATGCCGGTGCGATGTTAGCGACAGTGATACTTGTTTGGAAAGCGCTCGGTCCGATAATGGGAATCTATAACTCAATTTCAAAGTTTCAATCACTTAAAGCCTCTGCCGCACAGATCAATAATCTCATGTCACTCAATGACGACAAGCTAACCTTGCATAAGAGCCCGCCTATTCGCCAATTTGACGGATTGATCACCGGCAGCGGCATCAGTCACCGTTATCAAGGGGCAACAACGGGGTTAACTAACCTCGGTTTCAAAATCCCGCCGCGCTCAAAAACGGTGGTTGCTGGCGCATCGGGATGCGGAAAGACAACGCTACTCAATATTATCTCTGGTATGGAAGAGCGCTATCAAGGGGCGGTTTATGTCGATGGATATAATATTAAACAATTTAATAGCTTTAGGTTTAGAAAAGCGATTTGCCATATCCCATTCGAGTTACATATATTTGACGGCAGTGTGGAAGCCAATTTTATTTTTCACAGCGGTCTTATCCCAAAACAGACTATGCTCGACTGGTTATCATTTTTTGATTTAATGAAATGGATGCCAAATGGCTTAGAAACCGAAATATCAATGGATATAGTGCAAGGTTTACCTAATAGCGTCCAACAAAAACTGCGCTTAGCTTTAGGGCTGGGAAATATAGAACAACAAATAGTGATTATTGATGAACCATTTTGCGGCTCCGAAGCAGAAAACGCGCACTATTTTAAACAGCTTTTTAGCGACAAACTCTCTGAAAAAACCGTCATTTTCACTTCAAATGACACCCATTTAATTTCCACCACTAATTTTAGTTTAGTTCTTGAACAAGACGGAAATAGCAAATACTTCGGTATGACCGATAAGTACTTGGCGAGTTTAGGGTGAGGCAGTTTAGTACCAAGCCCCATCAATCTTGCGAATTGGAATAGATGAAAGCATATCATTTTCAGCCATTCTCATATTTACCGCCAAGATCTCTTCTGGGCATTTCGCCGTTGTTACATAGTGCGTTAAACAGCCACATATATTGCAACGATGAAATTCGACTTCTTTGTCACCCCAACAATAGAAAGCGGTTTTTTTATTCACGTTAATTTGAACTTGCTCTGGAGGAAAGTAAGCCCAAGCCGCGGCATAACGGCGGCAAATAGAACAGTTACACTCGCCGACCTCTTTCGGCAGTGAACTCAACTCTAAGCGAACGTTTCCGCAGTGACAATTTAATTCCATTCGATTACTCCCTACATTCACCAAACCACGTTGAGCAATGAGCAGAGCTATCACCCAACCTAAACCGTTGTGTCGTAGACACTAAAGCCAACTCAAACCCAAAGTGCCAAGCGTTGGAAATCCGTCTTAAACGCTTTATGTGACATTAAAGCGAATAGTTTGGTCACTTTTGGGAATTCCATTGATGACAGTGCACCAGTGACCATCAGATAAAACATCATAACTATTGAAACAACAAGGGATGCCCTTAGCTGTTCTGACATCAAGACGATCCATCAGTTGAAAATGTAAATGGGGCGCAGTAGAGTTTCCGGAATGACCTAATTCTGCAACGACATCCCCAGCTTTGACCACATCGCCTACTTTGGGAACAATAGAGCCCGTTTTGGCATGTGCTATCCATGCACAGCACTCAGCGCCTTCAATAATTAAATAGTTACCACCAATTTTATGCACTTCATCTTTTTCGAATGAATAAAATAGCCCATTGTATATCGCTAACCCTAAGTCGCTTAATAAATGAAGCCGCTCTCGTTCTTTAACAAAATTGACCACTTCACGCACAACACCATCTATCGGTGAAAAGATTGGTTCGCCCCAACCGTGACAATCGGGCAATGTCACTTGAGCCATCCAGTAACTTAACTGTGATTTGGTATGAAAACTATCTTTGTGATTAACAGATTTAAATCTCACAAAGTCATAAGCGTAAGTCTGTCCAAATTGGTGAGTTCCATGGCTGGGGATACGATCACCGGGCGTATTGGCGGCCTTCCAATCTCCACGTAATGGCGGTGATACAGATATCATTTTCACTGAATTCTCCTTGGTGCTACGCGTGCCGAATCACTCTTATGAGTGTGCTTTAACGTACTTTTTAACCTTTTTCATCGCCATTTGACGCTTAAGGGGTGAAAGGTAGTCAATAAATAAGTTACCTGACAAGTGATCAATTTCGTGCTGCATTACGATAGCTAAGAAATCATCGCTTTCAATAGTCACAGGCTTACCTTCACGATCTAAAGCAGATACCACAACAGAACTAAAACGCGCTACATCCGCATAGTAATCAGGAACTGATAAGCAACCTTCTTGACCGAATACTGTGCCAGAACCGCTAACCACTTCAGGATTAACCAAAATAAGGGGGTCGTCTCGACTCTCTGACAGGTCGATAATAACAACGGCTTCCTTGTGACCAACTTGGGTTGACGCTGTAAACATCCCTTTTTTAGTGGCACTCAAAATTAGAGCTTTCCCTTTGCTGTGATTTAGCCAAATATTCCCATGGAGTGAGATCTCCCAGTGAATCATGCGGCCGTTCATGATTATATTCTTTCAACCATACTTCTGTACGGTCTCGAACTTCATTCAGCGTCTTGAACGCGTACATATTCAGAATTGCATCACGATAAGTTCTGTTAAAACGTTCAATGTATGAGTTCTGGGTAGGCTTTCCTGGCTTGATGAACTCGAGCTCTATCTGATTCAACTCTGCCCATTCAGCTAGTTGTATTGAAATAAATTCTGGTCCATTGTCCATCCGAATTTTTCGTGGGTAGCCACGCCAAGCCACAACCCGTTCAAGAACTCGAAGTACACGTGCTGTCGGTAAACTCAAATCAATTTCTATGGCGAGTGCTTCCCGATTAAAATCGTCTAAAAGATTAAATGTTCGGAAGCGACGTCCACACATTAATGAATCGCTCATGAAGTCCATGGACCAGCACATATTTGCTTGTTCAGGGACACATAGAGGCATCGGATTACGAGTTGGTAATCGCTTCTTACCTCGTCGTCGCATATTCAAGTTCAGCAAACGATATACACGATGAACACGTTTATGATTCCACTTATAATGCCATCGTTTTAGAGTCTTGAATAACTTACCAAAACCATACGCTGGATAGCGTTCAACTGCTTTCTGAAGTGCATCAATGATCTCATCATCTCGATGGGCATCTGGCTGGTATCGATAAACTGAGTCACTAATGCCAACAACTCGGCACGCTCTGCGCAGGCTAACATTGTGCTCTTGTTTCACGTAGTCAACTAGCTCACGGCGTACCGATGGCCTTACAGCTTTTTTTCGATAACATCTTTAAGAATGGAGTGATCCAAACTCAAATCAGCATACATTTGTTTTAATCGGCGGTTTTCCTCTTCAAGCTCTTTCAGTCGCTTAACATCGGAGCTTTCCATTCCGCCGTATTTGGATTTCCAGTTGTAATAGGTTGCATCTGCAATGCCGTATTCCCGACAAACATCAGACACTTTTCTACCTGCCTCAACTTCCTTCAAGATCTTAACGATCTGTGATTCTGTATAGCGTGATTTTTTCATCAGCGTTCTCCGTTTGAATCAGTTTAAACGGAAAAACTCTAAATCGGAATACACCTATTTTAGGGGATGCTTACAATGCCCCCCACGAAGTGCTAGCCTCCAATCTCGTGGGTTAGCTTGACGCCAGAGCCATAATTAGTGTGTTAACAACTAAATTTGGAGGCTAGCATGAATAACGATAGCATAATTTTCATTAGCTTAGATACACACAAGTCTTTTATCCAGGTCGCAGTTTTACAAGATCATCGTGGCGCAAAACCAGAGCACTTAGGACGAATTAAATCCAATAAATCTGCGCTGATTAAACTTGCGCAGCAATTGCAATCTAAGTATCCAAAAGCCACACTTCACTTTGTTTACGAAGCGGGGCCATGTGGATATTGGACTTACCGTTTGCTCACAAGCCTAGGGCATTGCTGCTATGTCATCGCACCTTCACTCATCCCGAAAAAATCAGGTGATAGAGTGAAAACCGACAAACGTGATGCAGCGAAACTTGCCAAGCTTTTTAAGGCTGAAGAGCTCACACCTATCTACGTTCCTGAGTCAGAAGATGAAGCCATTCGAGATTTATCTCGTGCTCGTGAAACCGCGATGAAAGATCTCAAGGACGCCAAGTTCCAACTAAAAGGCTTCCTACTTCGAAACAATATCCAAGCTACGGTGAAAGATAACTGGTCCAAAAAGCATCTACGGTGGCTGACCGACCTCATCTTGCCTCACCATAGCCAGCAAATTGTTCTGCAAGAAATGATCATTACCATCAGTGAGCGAATGCAACGGCTACAGCGACTCGATAATGAGCTGCTCCATCAAGTCAAAAACTGGCGCTATTATCCCGTCGTTAAAGCCATTCAAGCCATGCGTGGAGTCAGACTACTCGTTGCTCTCGGCACCATTGCCGAACTGGGTGACTTACGTCGGTTCGACCACCCCAGAAAACTCATGGCTTACTTAGGATTAGTACCAACTGAAAACTCCAGTGGCGGCAAGTTCAAACGCGGCAGTCTCACTAAATGTGGGAATAGCCGAGCAAGGCGACTACTCGTTGAAGGTGCGCATACCTACAAACACAAGGCGAATATCTCTGTCGAGCTCTTACGCAGGCAAGAAGGTCTGCCCAAGGAGATTGTCGACATCGCCTGGCATGCGCAACAGAGGTTGTGCCGTCGTTACCAGCGACTGCTGCAAAAAGGAAAGCATCGCAGTGTTGTTGTCGCCATCGCCCGTGAGATGATTGCCTATATATGGGCAATCGCTAGAGAAGTGGTGGTCAGCCAAGTCGATCCGAAAACTCGTATCGCAAGGTTGCCAGCATGAGAAAAGAATTAGTGTTATCGCATTGGATGAAGCATCGGGTGTGGCACAACCACCGACGGCGTTAGGACGGCAATAGAGCGCAAGCTTTATTGAACCACGAGCATAGACTGAAGACAGGTGCCACGACGGAATAAGTAAGGTAGGCTCTGTTCATCGAATGGTGAGTAATCCACGAATATCAGCATGAGAACCGACGACATTACTTGCTTCATCTATGCGGTAACACTACTACTGAAAAGCTAAAAGGCTCTGGAAATGCGTGAGCAGGAACTCTTGCATTTTAATTGACAGTGGGGGTCATATCAACGCCCTGTTCTTACGAATCCCCTCATAATTTCTATATAAAACAATGAGTAGACGCGCATCGCTCATTCTGATCTAATGAATTTCGCCAAAAACACACCTGATTTAATGGATTTAATAGGGAGTCCTAACGATGCGCGATGTTCAAATTCTACAGCAAACTCTTGAGAATCAATGCCCTGACATTCACAAAAAACGACTTAGATCTCTGATACTTGCAACCAAAACTGTACTTGATGGCTCTGACCTCACACTCACCAAAATTGGACGAGCTCTCGATACTGATACTACGGTGAAACATGCCATCAAACGTATCGACCGATTGCTTGGTAATCACAATCTACACCGTGAAAAAGAGTCCATATATAAATGGCATGCTTCCTTTATTACCCGCGCCAACCCTTTTCCTGTAGTGCTGGTTGATTGGTCGGATGTTCGTGAGCAACTGCGCTATATGACATTGCGCGCTTCGGTATCCGTTAAAGGTCGTGCCGTCACGCTTTATGAGCAGGCATTTGAGTACAAAAACTACAACTCACCCAAGAGCCATCAGCACTTTCTCGATAAGCTGCAATCCCTGATCCCCCATGGCTGCACGCCTATCATTATCTCCGACGCTGGCTTTAGAAATACGTGGTTCAGGCAAGTCGCCAGCAAAGGTTGGTTCTGGCTTGGGCGTGTACGTGGCGAAGTCTCGATTAAGTGTGGCGAGGGCGCTTGGCAATGGAATAAAACGTTTTATCCTCAAGCAACAGATAAGCCGCTGTTTTTAGGAGAAAGCCAACTTGCTAGGCGCTCACCGCTTAAGTGCTTTGCTTACTTATACAAGAGTCATCCCAAAGGCAGAAAAGCGCATCGACATAGCCGAACCTGCCAGAAACACTCGGCAGGAAAAGTGTTCCATAAAGGAGCAAAAGAACCTTGGCTTCTGGTCACTAACATCCCAAATCATGTACTTAACGGCGTTAAAATCACCCGTTTGTACGCTAAAAGAATGCAAATTGAAGAGTCGTTCCGAGATTTGAAAAGCCCCGCTTACGGGTTAGCGCTACGCCACAATCGAACACGTTGCACTAAGCGCATTGATATCTTGTTGCTCATGGCATTGATGGCCGAAATCATCATGTGGTGGAATGGCTTACGCCATGCAAGCCAAATGGCATTATGACTTCCAAGCCAACAGTATTAAACATCGCCGTGTTCTATCAATACCACGCCTAGGAGAGAAGTGCGAAATCATCGGCGATACCAGATTAACGAATCTCAATATCAATGGGGGATGTTTGAATATCAAAAACTGACACACAATTCAGGACTGGGGGAATTATGAGGGGCTCCCTCAGCGCCAGCTTAAACCGCAGACAACGCACAAAACAAGCCGCTGCATTGCACCTTAAACTCTAAAATCACTGCAAACCAAAAATGCCACGCGTTGGCTGTCGGTTTGAAGCTTTTGTTATGTTTTGGGCTCACTTCGTTTACCTAACCAAGCCACACCGTTACTCAATACTAGCGATTCATCTCGCTCAGGAAGAACCAAAATACAACCTTCATCCTCGTATAGAAAATTTCCCCAATTTCTGCGAAAAACTCCCCAGCTAGTTTTAAGACCAATTTCTCTCATCCAAAATACAATAAGAGTACTGTTGTCCGGAATGCCTATATCCTGCAGTCGATTACTAAACTCTAGAAAATTGTCGCTGTTCCAGCTTTCTAACCAGTGATAAAAGCAATTTTTTCCAGAAACGATCTTTACAGGCCACTCATCATCTCTCATTCGCATGTAGTGACGACTTACTTTACTAATATATGCAGACCATTTTTCTACACAGTCTTTTTCACTAAGAATATCGATCTGATCTAGGTCCTTTGATGACATTTTGGGGTCATCATAAAAAACGCCTGCGATTTCATTTTTCATTCAATACCTCGTGAAAAAATAACGCCCAATTAAGTTGATGAGATGGTCTCCCCCTACCACTTCACATAGCTATGAACCATGCTTGGAGTGTTCAGACCCATAGCAGAAGGAGAAGACCATGACTCAGCATAAAACCATCGGCATCGACTTAGCAAAAAATATTTTCTTTCTTTTTGAAATCAATCATAAAGGAAAGAACCTAGGGCGTAAAAAACTTCAACGAGGTAAACTACTTAACTACGTTGCAAACCAAACTCCATCCATCATCGCTATGGAGACCTGCTCTGGTGCCCATTACTGGGCTCGTGAATTTAAAAAACTTGGGCACGAAGTACTTTTATATCCGCCTCAGCATGTCAAAAGTCAGCGACGCAAACAAAAGAACGACTATAACGATGCTGAAGCGATTGCTGAACTCACGCTTTACCAACGACATCCTCCCGTCCTACACAAATCTATCGAGCAGCAAGATATTCAATCACTGATTCGAATGCGTAGATTATGCGTCACTGAAAGAACCCGCTTGATTAATCAAGTTCGAGGTTTAATTGCCGAATACGGCATTGTTATTCCCAAAGGAAAAGCCTCATTTAGGCAAGCCATTCCAGAGATACTGGAAGATGCAGAAAACCAAATATCGCCAATACTGCGTGAACTTCTATCGCGCCAGTACGAGCGCTATTTATACATCGATGAGCAAATCAAATGGTTTGAAGATAAACTCAACCAGACCGTTAAACGATTCGATAATGCCAAGCGATTGATGTCAATTCCTGGCTTTGGGTCACTCACCAGCCAAGCGGTGGCGGTCTGGCTCGGTTCAGGTCAACAGTTTAAAACTGGGCGAGATGCCTCTGCGGCGATGGGGCTTGTTCCAAAGCAAGATACGACAGGCGGGAACGTAATGCTTCTAAGCAAGGTAATACTTATATTCGGTCCTTACTTGTTCATGGAGCTAGGACAGCTTTGAGACGAGCCAAGTTTAAACTGAGCAAATGGATGCTGGATTTACAAGAACGACGGGGACCAAACCGAGCGGCTGTCGCGCTTGCGAACAAGCTCATGCGAATACGCATGGGCAATCACAACAAAAACGAAGAGTATCAACCAAAATTAGCTGACACAGAATTCTGAACGCCCTCCTAGCTTTTAAAGTCGATAAGTTGATCAGGACCTCGTGTTCGACTGCCTCATATTGCTCAAGGCAATAGCCGTCAAAACAGGCCGTATATATGGTAGTTAACCTGCGCTTTTAATCACACTGCTAACTTACAAAACTGGGGAGACCATACAGGTGAGCAACGCATACCACCTAACCTAAACCTTTACACCGTAAACACTTACCCCAACTTAGAATGCAAAACGCCAAGCGTTGGGAATCTATCTTAAACGTTTGTTATTGCGATTTTTCCTTCAGAATCATCGACCGAGCAAAAGACGCAATTAAGATACCTACGACTAGCCCTAAACCATTTGCGCCTAAGTCAAGCCATTCACCATAGCGATTTACATATGGCTGAACTAATTCAATTACACCACTACAACCTAAGAATCCTACGATAAATAACAGCCACTTTTCTGGTCTCGCCAACGCAACTGGAAATGCCAAGGCTCCATAAGCAATAAAATGGTGAGTTTTATCTGTACCTGGAACCGAAGGAAGACTATCTACTGGATACAGGGACAAAACCGTAATTAACAGAGCTATTATAATTGTGAATAGCAGCCAATGAAGTTGAACTAAATTTAACAAAGATTTCATAATATACCCCGAATCGCTATAGACATAATGCCCCCCACGAAGTGCTAGCCTCCAATCTCGTGGGTTAGCTTGACGCCAGAGCCATAATTAGTGTGTTAACAACTAAATTTGGAGGCTAGCATGAATAACGATAGCATAATTTTCATTGGCTTAGATACACACAAGTCTTTTATCCAGGTCGCAGTTTTACAAGATCATCGTGGCGCAAAACCAGAGCACTTAGAACGAATTAAGTCCAATAAATCTGCGCTGATTAAACTTGCGCAGCAATTGCAATCTAAGTATCCAAAAGCCACACTTCACTTTGTTTACGAAGCGGGGCCATGTGGATATTGGACTTACCGTTTGCTCACAAGCCTAGGGCATTGCTGCTATGTCATCGCACCTTCACTCATCCCGAAAAAATCAGGTGATAGAGTGAAAACCGACAAACGTGATGCAGCGAAACTTGCCAAGCTTTTTAAGGCTGAAGAGCTCACACCTATCTACGTTCCTGAGTCAGAAGATGAAGCCATTCGAGATTTATCTCGTGCTCGTGAAACCGCGATGAAAGATCTCAAGGACGCCAAGTTCCAACTAAAAGGCTTCCTACTTCGAAACAATATCCAAGCTACGGTGAAAGATAACTGGTCCAAAAAGCATCTACGGTGGCTGACCGACCTCATCTTGCCTCACCATAGCCAGCAAATCGTTCTGCAAGAAATGATCATTACCATCAGCGAACGAATGCAACGGCTACAACGACTCGATAATGAGCTGCTCCATCAAGTCAAAAACTGGCGCTATTATCCCGTCGTTAAAGCCATTCAAGCCATGCGTGGAGTCAGACTACTCGTTGCTCTCGGCACCATTGCCGAACTGGGTGACTTACGTCGGTTCGACCACCCCAGAAAACTCATGGCTTACTTAGGATTAGTACCAACTGAAAACTCCAGTGGCGGCAAGTCCAAACGCGGCAGTCTCACTAAATGTGGAAATAGCCGAGCAAGACGATTACTCGTTGAAGGTGCGCATACCTACAAGCACAAAGCGAACATCTCTGTCGAGCTCTTACGCAGGCAAGAAGGTCTGCCCAAGGAAATTGTCGATATCGCATGGCATGCACAACAGAGGTTGTGTCGTCGTTACCAGCGATTGCTGCAAAAAGGAAAGCATCGCAGTGTTGTTGTTGTCGCCATCGCCCGCGAGATGATTGCCTATATATGGGCAATCGCTAGAGAAGTGGTGGTCAGCCAAGTCGATCCGAAAACTCGTATCGCAAGGTTGCCAGCATGAGAAAAGAATTAGTGTTATCGCATTGGATGAAACATCGGGTGTGGCACAACCACCGACGGCGTTAGGACGGCAATAGAGCGCAAGCTTTATTGAACCACGAGCATAGACTGAAGACAGGTGCCACGACGGAATAAGTAAGGTAGGCTCTGTTCATCGAATGGTGAGTAATCCACGAATATCAGCATGAGAACCGACGACATTACTTGCTTCATCTATGCGGTAACACTACTACTGAAAAGCTAAAAGGCTCTGGAAATGCGGGAGCAGGAACTCTTGCATTTTTAATTGACAGTGGGGGTCATATCAACGCCTTGTTTAAGGTGTGAGGCACGCAATACACAAGCTACCGCATACCACCTTAATCACTTAAACCAACGCATAGTAAAAATGCCACGCGTGCCGAATCACTCTTAAATTGTTTGTAGGTCAACTCCAAGGGAGCACCTGTACTTTTTGCCACCTAGCCTTATAGCCATCGGTCATTTTGTTGTAGTGAGCTTCTGTCATTGCCTTTCTGTTAGGTTTGATCAACATATTAAATGCGTCCTCTACCCCATAGGGAGCGAACAATTTAATGTTTCCTGAGCTATCTAGAGTGAACCCAATAGCAAAGGCAGAAAGCCAAGACTCGATACCTTGTTCGACACGCTCGTATGCCTGAATGGAACAACCAAACTTCTTTAAATAGCGCTCATGTATAATTGCTTGGTTTTTTACATCAACGTCCACACCATGACTCAACCGTGAACTAATACGATTTTTGAACTCATCTTCGGTGGCATGATTAGACCTGTCAAAATAAACAACATCGAAGTCTTTAACTTGAGCAAGAAACGATTTACTTTCGATACTGTTCCAGATGATTTGAGTAATAACACCGCCTGCGATATAGAAGTTTGGCAGCCCTACTTCCCGGCACACTTCAGCTGTTTCGATCAACTCTGGGACTTGCTGAATTAGATGCTTGAGTTTTTGTTTATTCATCCTGACCTACTAACGCTCTATACACGGAATTATTCCGTACTTTGCCCCAAAACCATTTCCGCATAAGTCGACAATATACTACTACGCAAACAACAATCCCCTATAAAACCAGTTGATTAGTATGAGTTTTTGATTGTACATCAAAAAAAATGGATTATTTCCATATAAGTTGAAAACATTCCTTACCGTCAAATACTGTGAATGTAATCAGTATTGGAGTAAAGCATGAAATCACCTATTTTAAACGACATTCGGGAGATTATGTATGCTAGGCATTATGCTAAAAACACGGTTAATGCCTATCTATCATGGATACTTCAATACATCGTCTATCATGATAAAAAGCATCCTAAAGAATTGGGGTCAAATCAAAGCAGGTTGAAGAGTTCCTTTCCCATTTGATTACGGCACGTTGAGAATCTGGAAAGCAAAAGGTAAAAAAGTCGTATTGTCACACTAGCGCTGGAGCTATTCCCTACATTGGTTCAACAGCGACAGCATGCAACCAACCTTTGGAGACGAGATAAAAAACCACACAACTATGCTGAAGTGTGGTTACCCGATGCGCTATCGAAAGAATATCCTAACACAAATAGATACTCACGCTGTTAATCAGGGTGCGGCAGGGGTAATGAGTCCGCAATCGACAATATTGCAGACATAAAAAAGGAGAGCTTTCGCTCCCCTTTCAATAGACCTAAACTGCTTTAATTAAAAATTAAAGAGCAGCTTTCGCTTTTTCAACTAGAACTGCAAATGCAGCTTTGTCGAATACCGCGATGTCAGCAAGGATCTTACGGTCGATCTCGATAGATGCTTTCTTAAGACCGTTGATGAAACGGCTGTAAGATAGACCATTTTGACGAGATGCAGCGTTGATACGCGCGATCCATAGTTGACGGAACTGACGCTTCTTAGTGCGACGGTCACGGTAAGCGTATTGACCAGCTTTAGTAACTGCTTGGAAAGCTACGCGGAATACACGTGAACGTGCTCCGTAGTAACCTTTAGCTTGTTTTAGAACTTTCTTATGACGTGCACGAGCTTGTACACCACGTTTTACGCGAGGCATTGTGTCTCTCCTAAACTAAACGATTGATAAACTAAAAGAATTAAGCGTATGGAAGCATACGTGCAACTGCAGCCACTTCACATTTTGGAAGGATTGCATTTGGACGAAGCTGACGCTTGTTCTTAGTAGTACGCTTGGTCAGGATGTGACGCTTAGTAGCGTGCTTGTACTTAATACCACCAGCAGTTTTCTTAAAACGCTTAGCAGCACCTTTGTTGGTTTTCATCTTAGGCATGATGAATAACTCCGCATTGTTAGTTGTTAAATAAACGTGTAATTAGGGCGAATAAAACCCTGTAACTGTTGCCAGCTACAGGGGTCCATTACTTGTAAGCCGTTAATTACTTCTTCTTAGGGGCTAGAACCATGATCATTTGGCGGCCTTCGATTCTAGTCGGGAAAGATTCTACTACAGCTAAATCTACAGTATCTTCTTTCAGACGATTTAGAACGTCGACACCAATATCTTGGTGAGCCATTTCTCGGCCACGGAAGCGAATTGTTACCTTCACTTTGTTGCCTTCTTCTAGGAAACGCGTCAGGTTGCGTAGTTTTACCTGATAGTCTCCAATATCAGTCCCAGGACGGAATTTTACTTCCTTAATCTGGATCTGTTTTTGCTTCTTCTTCTGCTCTTTAGCAGCTTTGCTCTTCTCGAAGAGGAACTTGCCATAGTCCATCACACGACAAACTGGTGGCTCGGCGTTAGGGCTGATCTCTACGAGATCCATACCAGCTTCTGCAGCTGCATCTAGTGCTTCTTGAATAGAAACAACACCAACAGATTCACCATCTGCACCTGTTAAGCGAACTTCACGAACGCCACGAATTTCACCGTTTAAACGGTGCTGGTTTTGTTTGGCCGGTTGTTGGCCACGTCTTCCGCCTTTAATAGCTTATTCCTCCAGATTGAGCTTACGGCTAGAAACCTCGTCTTGGATGTATGCAATAAAGTCATCCACTTTAAACTTGCCGAGGTCTTTACCTTTGCGTGTACGTACTGCAATTTCGCCAGCTTCCATTTCTTGGTCGCCACAAACAAGCATGTACGGGATACGCTTCAAAGTGTGTTCGCGGATTTTAAAGCCAATCTTCTCATTTCTCAAGTCCGCTTTGGCTCTAATTCCACTTTTTTGCAGTTTTTTTGTTACTTCTTGAACATATTCGGACTGTTTGTCCGTAATATTCATAATAACAGCCTGCTCAGGCGCCAACCATGTTGGGAAGAAGCCTGCATATTCTTCAATCAAAATACCGATGAAACGCTCAAGCGAACCTAAGATCGCACGGTGAATCATAACCGGAACTTGACGTTCGTTGTTCTCATCTACATAAGTCGCGCCAAGACGACCTGGTAGGTTAAAGTCTAGCTGAACGGTACCACACTGCCATGCACGGTCTAGGCAGTCATACAGAGTAAACTCGATCTTAGGACCGTAGAATGCACCCTCGCCTTCTTGAATTTCGAATGGAATTTCCATTGCTTCAAGAGACTGCTTCAGGGCTTCTTCAGAGCGATCCCAAATTTCGTCAGAGCCAACACGTTTTTCTGGACGCGTAGACAGTTTTACAACGATGTTGGTAAAGCCGAACGTATTATACGTGTCGTACACCATTTTGATACAAGAAGTGACTTCTTCTTGAATCTGGCTTTCAGTACAGAAGATGTGTGCATCATCTTGAGTAAAGCCACGAACACGCATGATACCGTGTAGTGCGCCTGATGGTTCGTTACGGTGACATGAACCGAACTCAGCCATACGCAGGGGTAAATCACGATATGATTTTAGACCTTGGTTAAAGATCTGCACGTGACCCGGACAGTTCATCGGCTTAATCGCATATTCACGGTTCTCAGAAGACGTCGTGAACATCGCATCCGCGTACTTATCCCAGTGACCAGAGCGTTCCCAAAGCACGCGGTCCATCATTAGAGGACCTTTCACTTCCTGATAATCATACTCAGTCAGTTTTTCACGAACAAACACTTCTAGGTCACGGAATACTGACCAACCATTGTGGTGCCAGAAAACCATGCCCGGTGCTTCTTGCTGCATGTGGAACAGGTCAAGTTGCTTACCGATCTTACGGTGGTCACGCTTCGCCGCTTCTTCTAAACGGGTTAGGTGCTCTTTCAGTGCTTTCTTGTCGTGGAATGCCGTACCGTAGATACGCTGCAACATCTTGTTGTCGCTGTTACCACGCCAATATGCGCCTGCAACATTCAACAGTTTAAAGTGTTGGCAGAAGCTCATGTTCGGTACGTGTGGACCGCGACACATATCAATGTATTCTTCGTGATGGTACAGACCTGGACGATCATCTTTCGATACGTTCTCGTCCAAGATTTCCATCTTGTAGCTTTCGCCGCGACTCTCAAATGTGTCACGAGCTTCCTGCCAGCTTACCTTTTTCTTGATAACTTGATACTTGGTCTTCGCTAGCTCTTTCATGCGTTTTTCGATTTTTTCCACATCTTCCATTGTCAGGGAGTGGTCTAAATCAATGTCATAGTAAAAACCGCTATCGATAGTTGGACCGATCGCCATTTTCACATCTGGATAAAGCTGCTTAATTGCGTGACCCAGCAGGTGCGCGCAAGAGTGGCGTACAATTTCAAGACCGTCTTCGTCTTTCGCCGTGATGATTTCTAAACTTGCGTCAGCTTCAATAAGATCACACGCATCAACGCGTTCACCATCGACACGACCGGCGATGGTTGCTTTCGCAAGACCAGGACCGATAGAAAGTGCGACATCCATTGTAGAAACTGGGTTATCAAATTGACGTTGGCTACCGTCAGGAAGAGTAATTACAGGCATGATATATCCTATTACAGTGGTCTTGCACACCAAGCAAGACTTGCATTTCAATTAATTGGTGCTTACCGCGCTTGTGTATGCGCATCAGAAATAAACACCTCGTTTAAACTCGCTTCCTTTAGATGCAAATACGGATGCACCCTGTAAAGCGAACGAGCATTTTAACCAATGCGCAAAAAATAACAAATTAAATTGCGGTTAATCTTTCCGGTGTTAGTCATATCGTATTAACTTGCCCCTGTCGAACGGGCTTGAAGGAACCATTGCCAGGCTTTTTTCGCTAACATTAATGCTAAATCACCTTAGTCAACCACGATGACAATCCAACACCAATTTATATCACCTTCCCGCTACAAAGGTATTTTCTTAATCAAACGAAAGACGTTTTTGTTTTGCTCTCGATTGAGCTCCACTTTATCGACCAACGCTGCCAATATAATAAAACCACGCCCGGAGGTAGACCAAGTGTTGGGATCATCCACTTCCGGCTCCAAAAAATCGGCTTCCAATGCGGACAGAAACTGACATTGCGGCATCTCAACACCAAAATTCGCGACATCGATAATCATTACTCCGTTGTGGTACTGGCTAAATATCTCAATCGGTTCGCCATCACGATTTTCATAAGCATGTTCATAGGCGTTATTGACCAACTCAACCACACACAACTCCAATTCAACCACTACGGTATCGCTCACATCAGACTCGCGCCAAAATAGCTTAAGATCTTCAGCAACCACTCGTGAGGTTTCTATTGAGCTGGGATACTGCCTGGAGAACACCTGTTCTCGAACTTCCATATGTTTCGCTCCAACGGGTCAATAAATAATGGGGCTGTCAACGCCCCTGTGCATCAGTCATAACAACTCGACGATTTCGACTAAGCTTGAGGGTTGGGTTGCTCCATTTTCCCACGTCTATCCACTATTACTCTATCGCCGCCATTACTGAGTGATTTAAGCGATTACGCTTGTGGGACCATCGCTTGTTCTAGACTGTCGTAGGTTTTAACTAAGCGATCCATGCGTGTCAATTTCAGAAGATCGCGTACCGCAGGGGTTGCGCCAACAAGCACTATCTGTTTATCACGCAATAACTTATACATTGCCATTATTGCGCCAAGACCACTACTATCCATAAACGTTACCGAAGAGAGTTCAAGAAGCAGGTTGGGTCTAATATCCGCTTGAATATCTTCTATCGCCTGACGAAAACCTGAGGCAAGCTTGGCATCAAATCTCGGCTCTTGAATATGAACAATAGTAAAATTTTGATTATTAAACACTTCATACTTCATCTTGACTCCTTAGACTCAGGGATCCATTTACAGGCAAGAATACTGATGTCATCCTCAAATAGAACTGAGCTTTGCCATTGACTGACTGAAGCCACGATGTGTTGTGGCTTGTCGCTAAATGGCTGTAGGTGAATGGTATCGATAAGATCTTTTAAGCGTTGTTCTGAGTAAAACTCACCCTCTACGCGTGCCTCGGTGATGCCATCGGTATAAAACCAAATCTCATCATGGGGTTGTAACTTGATGGTGTGCGCTTTGTAGTCAGCAAAATCAAACATGCCAACGACAAAGTTATTATCGGATAAAAACTCGGTACTTTGCGGATTTGCTATCGCTCTAATCACCGGAGGATGACCGGCAATGCAGTAATTTAATTCGCCACTCTCTCGATTCAACACCGCATAAACCATCGTAAAATAGAGAGGATTGCTATCGTCCTGGGTGTAAATCTCATTCAGCTTCGTCACCACATCCGCGGCAGAGCGTATTGACTTGTGTTGACCTTCGACCTTAAACACCACAGAGCTTTCGCCATTAATAACGGAAAGAGTCTGTTGCACTGAAAAAGAGAGCAAAGCAGAAGCAACACCATGCCCAGAGACATCGATAAGATACAAGCCAAGGTGCTGTTCATCCAATTCCATATAGCCAAGGATATCCCCGCCGATTTGCGCACTCGGCATAGAGACATAAGCCATTTGAGCTTGATTGAATGCGGTCTTTCTCGGCAGCAACTGTCTAATAAAATCACCTGCCGAATCGAGATCGCCGCGAATAGTGGCATACGCTTGATCAAGCTGTTGATTCTTAGTGAGTAGTTCAATGTGCAGATTGAGGTTACGAAAACCCGCTCTAATACGTGCATCCAGCTCATCAATGGCGGTATTTTTTGCCACGAAATCGTCAGCACCTGCATCGATTCCGCTGATAATGGAATCTTTATCATCTTGGGATGAGAGCAAAACAAAAAAGATGTAGCGATTGTAATTGGTCGACTTGAGTCGCTTACACAACTCAACCCCATCCATTTTCGGCATTACCCAGTCGCTCAATACGAATTGGATCTGTTCACTACTATCGAGTATTTCAAGCGCTTCATGACCATGGTTTGCCACTGTCACTTTATACCCACGCTTTTCTAATAACGAACTAATGAGCAGTTGAGTGGCTTTATGGTCCTCAACGAGCAAAATTTGTTGCTGTCGACCTGATTGTGTTTGCTCATCTGCCGCCATCTGGTCAGTATCCGTCTCATTTATAAAGCAATATCTACTAGGATAGGAAATCGACTGATAGTTACCAAAAAATTTAGGCGTTCTTTACCTTAGGGCGGCTTATACCCAAGTTACCTCGCTTCTTGAGGTAACTTGGGTATATGTGTGAATAAATATGATTTCTAGCGGGCTTAATTTATACGATACTTCGGCGTCTAAAGCGAACTGATGCTGCGACTAGAGCCATCAATAACAACCAGTTCAGTGATACGGTTCCACCGCTATCGCTGGAGCTCGTGCTAGAAGTTGAGTCTGAACCATAGACATAATCATAACGCTCTTGATCCGTCACCGTATAAACGGGCGTTTCATTACCACTTAACACACTGCTTACCCATGCGGAGTAATCCGCGACTTCTGTGAAAACAGCAGTATCAGTGTTGAATTCGTTAGAGCACCCTGTCCAACCATAACTGGTCACGCCAATTTGTACATACTGGCTACCATCGTACCAAAACAGTGGACCGCCTGAATCACCATTGCAGGTGGAGTTTCGGACGTCCGTCGAGAAATTATAATCACCAGTGGTGCAGATCTGTGAATCACCAGCGCCAAGGGAACAGTTGGCTTGTGTTTGATAGTTAAGGGTTGTTTGCAATAATTCTCCGTAACTCCCAGTCTCGGTGATACCATAACCTACGGCAACAAACTCCTCATCGGTTTGACGATAGCTTGAAGCTTGGGACGATAAACCTTGCACTGTATAGGCATTGCTATCGACATTCATGGGAGTTTCCAGCTTAATAATAGCAATGTCGTTAGGCCACGGAACCGCTTCGGATATCGCAGAGTCAACAAAATCAGGGTGGGCATAAAACTCTGAGGCTCGAATGGGCGTCACTAAGCCATTCACTGCATCCGATTCATCATTCATCTGCGGTACGACGGAGGTATAAATGAGATAAGGTTCGAACACCTCATCACCGTCATAAAGACAGTGCGCCGCGGTCAGGACATGCTGCTCATCAAGTATCGTACCGGTACAGTAACTTTCTTGATCGCCACCATAATCTGAAGCATCGTAATAAATTGAAGCGATGGATGGCCACTCTTCCGCACTGGTATCAGTGCCATTAAAGATCATGGCTGAAATATCCGTCGATGCTTCGGCAGATGTTGAGAGGCACCCTAATGCGGCAAGCATAGTCACGACCGCAGATTTGTTTGTTGTGAACACTGTTACATCCTTATCTCTGTTCCTACCTCCGAGTGCGTGCCAGCGTTTTGCAAAGCAAATCGCAGATAGCACCAACTCGATCATTCTAGAAATTATAAAAATTAAAGTTTATATATCAAATAGATACAAGACCCGTTATTTATAAAATCAGAACAGTGACAGATTAACATAGACGTAAGTCTTTAGAGTAATTATTTTATACTATCACTCTCAATCACACGCTTTCCCGTGGCATTTTACCTAGGAATGTAACTCAGCAAATGTTGTTTCACCGAATCACTGGCAAACGCGTTGCCTACACTATGTCTGTAAATAGCGTAGTAATCGTCGATTGTTAGATCAAATGTCTCCATCACCTTGCGAACTTCATCGGTCATGGTCGTGTTCGATACGGTGCGATTATCCGTATTGATGGTCACAACAACGCCGTCATGATAAAAGTCAGCAATAGGATGCTGCGGCAGAGACTCAATGCATTTGGTATTTACATTACTGGTAGGACAGACTTCCAGTGCGACAGCTTGCTGCTTGACCATATCATAGGCCGCTTGATGATCTTTGATATAGACACCATGACCAATGCGTTCCGCCCCAAGTAAGGTGACTGCATCTAGCACATTTTTGCCATACCACTGCTCTCCCGCGTGAACGGTCAAACGATAACCTAATTGAGCGGCATAGCGGGTAAATTCGGTATACTTCGCACTAAAATCTGGTTGTTCACCACCAGCAATATCAAACGCAACAACGCCATTATTAAGCCACGTTTTACCCGCATCTAACATCGCCTTCACGTTGTCTGTTGGCATATTACGCACAATGGATAAGATATAGTTGCCCTTGATATCGTATTGCTGCTCTGCTCGTTGCATACCACGAATCACACTATCAATGATCTGTTCTACGGATAGCCCATTGCGGGTATGTAATAGTGGCGCAAAGCGAACTTCTTGATATTTCACATTCTCTTGCGCAGCATCTTCATACAACTCAAACGAGATACGCTCCAACGCTTCCTCGGTCTGCATTAATTGGATTGGCAACTTAAAGCAATCAATATATTCATCCAAGTTTTGACAATCTTCCGGGGCAACAAGTAAGTCAAGCAAGACCTGTTCATCGTCAGGAACACTCACGCCAGACTGCTCGGCTAAATCACGTATTGTTTGTGGTCTCACACTGCCGTCTAGGTGACAATGCAGTTCAATTTTTGCTAATTGTTGGTAATCCATCTGAGCGACTCTCACTATTGTTATTAAATATTATTGTTTTTGGATGCTGTTGTTTTGGATGCTGTTGTTTTAGATGCTGTTGTTTTAGATGCTATAGCTTTTAGATGCTTTAGCTTTTAAATTCTGCTGTTTACTGCCTTTACTATAACGGCTGTGTGTTATGATTTGCAGTGACTATTTTTCAACTTAAACATGAACCAATGGAATATCATGCTTGATATCAAATCGTTATTGCACAGTGATATGAACCTCCTTATCTGTTTGCATGTGTTGCTTGAAGAAAGAAGCGTCAGTCAAGCCGCTAAGCGAATGCACTTAACCCAATCGGCGATCAGTAAACAGCTAACCCGTTTAAGGGTGTTATTTGATGACCCTTTATTTGAACGTGTATCTAAAGGGCTACTTCCCACACCTAAAGCGGTGGCTTTAGCCCCTAAGATTCATCAAATTTTAGTTCAAGTTGAACAACTTGCGCAGTTAGACGAGTTTATTCCTAATGATAGCCAGCGTAGTTTTCATTTTGAGTTAGTGGAAACCGCCTATAGCGCCATCTATACCCAAAGCGTGATAACGGCTATGAAACAAGCGCCTTCTATTACGCTGAATGCACAAACATGGAATGAACAGAGCCTTGAACGATTGGTCAGGCGGGAAGCGGATTTTGGTATCGGTATGTTTGAATATGACAGTCGCGCTAAACATCATATCGCGACCATACCAAAGGAGTTGCAATATCAAGAACTGTTTCGGGACCACTCAGTCTGCTTAATGCATCCAAAGCACCCTGCCCTTCAGCAGCCATGGAACCTAGACACTTTTGTCAGTCATCGTCATATTCATGTGGTCACCGGAGGGGTCGGACGTTGGTTATTAATGGACTTGCTGGATCAGCAAAGTAAATCCCTAGATAAAGCGATCTTAGTTTCGGACATGAATAGTGCGGTAGAAATGTGTCAGCACAGCGACCTACTGATGTGTTATCCGTATAAAAATGTTAAGCACTTGGTCGATAACGGCACGTTGGTGATGAAACCTCTACCACTCAAGTTGGAACCTGGTGGTCTATTCCTGATATGGCATAAACATTTCGACCAAGATCAGGGACACCAGTGGATGCGGCAGCAAATCATTGACCAGAGTAGTGTCATTCATTAAGCAGTATCATTCACTAAACAATACCATTCACCCAAGCAACACCGCTTGCATAAGCATCAGATTTACATAAACAAGTATTAAAAAAGGTCTGTCACATTGTGACAGACCTTTTCGTAAGCTATTTTTCTCTAGTCATTAGAGAGACGAAGTCTTATTCGTCTGAGCTTGAATCATCGGCATCCGCTGCTGGTGCTTGATCGTCTGCTGCTGGTGTTTCTTCACCCTCAACGTCCTCACCTTCAACTGGTTCAATTTCATCAATCTCATCGATACGTTGTAGCGCAACCACGTTTTCGTCTTCAGCAGTACGGATTAGCGTTACACCTTGAGTGTTACGACCGACTTGGCTAACTTCAGAAACACGCGTACGAACCAGAGTACCAGCGTCGGTGATCATCATCATCTCGTCGCCTTCTTCTACTTGGATTGCACCCACTACACTACCGTTACGCTCAGAAACCTTAATCGAGACTACACCTTGAGTCGCACGACTCTTCGCTGGGTATTCTGCAAGAACGGTACGCTTACCATAGCCGTTCTCTGTTGCCGTCAAGATGTCACCATCTGTCTTAGGTACAATCAGAGAAACAACCTGGTCTTCGGCAGTCAGTTTAATACCGCGAACACCCGCTGCTGTACGACCCATGGCACGAACTTGGTCTTCTTTAAAGCGAACCACTTTACCTGACTTAGAGAACAGCATGATGTCGTTATCACCGTTAGTGATATCGACACCGATCAATTGGTCGTCATCACGTAGGTTAACGGCAATCAGACCGTTGGCACGAACGTTGGCAAAGCTAGCCAAAGAGGTTTTCTTAACGGTACCGTCGCCAGTCGCCATAAAGATAAACTTATCTTCGGTAAATTCAGACACAGGTAGGATCGCAGTGATACGCTCGCCTTCTTCAAGTGGCAGAATATTAACGATAGGCTTACCACGCGCAGTGCGGCTCGCTAATGGTAGTTGATACACTTTCAAGCGATAAGTTTTACCGCGAGTCGAGAAACAAAGGATGTTATCGTGAGTATTGGCTACCAATAGGCGGTCAATATAGTCCTCATCCTTCATCTTAGTGGCGCTCTTACCTTTACCACCACGACGCTGTGCTTCGTAATCACTCAGCACTTGGTACTTCACATAACCTTCATGAGATAGCGTCACAACCACGTCTTCGCGGGCAATGAGCTCTTCCATATCGATATCGTGAACAGCCGCTGTGATTTCACTGCGACGCACATCGCCGTAAGTCGCTTGAACAAGCTCAAGCTCTTCGGTAATCACTTCCATCAAACGCTCAGTGCTCGCAAGAATGTGCATTAGCTCAGCAATTTCTTCAAGCAGCGCTTTGTATTCGTCAAGGATCTTCTCGTGTTCTAGACCGGTTAGACGGTGTAGACGAAGCTCAAGAATCGCTTGCGCTTGCTGTTCGGTCAGATAGTACAGACCATCACGGATGCCATACTGGTCTTCCAACCAATCAGGACGTGCTGCGTCAGTACCTGCGCGCTCTAGCATAGATGCGACGTTGCCCAGTTTCCAACCACGAGAGATTAAGCCCTCTTTGGCTTCCGCTGGCGTTGGCGCACTCTTGATCAGTTCGATCACTTCATCAATGTTAGCCAGTGCTAATGAAAGTGCTTCAAGAATATGAGCACGGTCACGAGCTTTGCGTAGTTCAAAGATGGTGCGACGAGTCACTACTTCGCGACGGTGGTCAACGAAGCACTTCAGCATATCTTTCAGGTTAAACAGTTGCGGCTGTCCGTTATTCAGCGCAACCATGTTGATACCGAAAGTCGTCTGCAATTGAGTCTGTGAATAAAGGTTGTTTAGAACCACTTCACCCACGGCATCACGCTTACATTCAATAACGATGCGCATACCGTCTTTGTCAGACTCATCGCGAAGAGCGCTGATGCCCTCAACTTTCTTATCTTTAACCAGTTCAGCAATTTTCTCGATCAGGCGAGCTTTGTTCACTTGGTACGGAATTTCCGTAACAATAATGGTCTCTCTACCCGCTTTATCGCTTTCGATCTCCGCTTTCGAACGCATGTAAACTTTACCGCGTCCTGTTTTATAAGCGTCGATGATACCCTTACGACCGCTAATCAGCGCTGCCGTTGGGAAGTCTGGCCCCGGAATGAACTCCATCAACTCATCGATGGTAATATCTTCATTGTTGATGTAAGCCAAGCAACCATCAATAACTTCATTCAAGTTATGAGGTGGAATATTGGTCGCCATACCAACCGCGATACCTGATGAACCGTTAACTAATAGGTTCGGGATCTTCGTTGGCAGTACTGCTGGGATCTGCTCCGTTCCATCATAGTTAGGAACGTAGTCAACCGTGTCTTTCTCTAAATCGGCTAGCAGCTCATGAGCAATTTTAGCCATACGTACTTCGGTGTAACGCATAGCCGCTGCTGAGTCGCCATCGATTGAGCCAAAGTTACCTTGACCATCGACCAGCATATAGCGCAGTGAGAATGGCTGAGCCATACGCACTATAGTGTCATAAACGGCACTATCACCGTGTGGGTGGTATTTACCGATAACATCGCCCACTACACGGGCAGATTTTTTATATGGTTTGTTCCAATCATTACCTAGCACATTCATCGCGAATAAAACGCGACGGTGTACAGGCTTTAGGCCATCACGCACATCTGGAAGTGCTCGACCGACGATAACGGACATCGCATAGTCGAGGTATGAGCCTCTCAGCTCATCTTCAATGTTTACAGGCGTGATCTCTCTAGCTAGATCGCTCATAGAGCTAATATCCCTCTATAGTTTGATCGTATTCTCGATACGTATAAGGTGAAAAAATATAACACATTAAACGCCAATACGGCATCTCTTTCCCTATGCTTTTATCACGTTGTGACCTTTGTTACGCTTCAACTGCTGACATTTTGCACATTTGATCACGGCGCACTCCATATTCGGCGAAAAAATCAACAACTTATTCGATCGACCTTGATGGAAAAACTTGATGCTTTGTGTTTTTTATTCGCGTTTAGCGGTCACTTTTCCCATAGAGGCTCCGATTGAAATTGGTTATACTGCCGCACAACAACCCGCAACATCTTATGTGAATTATGGAAATGCAGCACAACGTTGACCCAGAAGAAATCAAAAAATTTGAAGATATCGCCAGCCGTTGGTGGGATTTAGAAGGCGAATTCAAGCCGCTACATCAAATCAACCCGCTGCGTTTGAATTATGTTCTTGAACGAGCCAATGGCTTGTTTGGTAAGACGGTTCTCGACGTGGGATGCGGCGGTGGTATTCTTGCAGAAAGCATGGCGAAACAAGGCGCCAATGTCACTGGCTTAGATATGGGCAAAGAACCCTTAGAAGTGGCACGACTTCACGCATTGGAAACTGGTGTTAAGCTTGACTATGTGCAAAGCACGGTAGAAAGCCATGCCGATGACAACCCTGAAAAATATGACGTTGTCACCTGTATGGAGATGCTAGAACACGTTCCCGATCCCGCCTCAGTTATCGCGGCATGCAGTCGCTTAGTGAAGCCAGGTGGGCATGTGTTTTTCTCGACTTTAAACCGAAACATACAGTCTTACCTGTTCGCCATCGTCGGTGCGGAAAAATTGCTCAAAATTGTTCCGGACAATACCCATCAGTATGAAAAGTTCATCAAGCCATCAGAAATGATGAAAATGATTGATGCGACGCCGCTGCAAGACCAAGCCATCACAGGATTGCACTATAACCCGCTCACGGGTCGCTACAAGCTTGGACCGCGTGTCGATGTGAATTATATCGTCCACAGCCAAAAACCGGACTAAACCAAAGACCCGACAAAGAAAAAGATCCGCCGAAAGATCATTTGTGATCTTTCGGCTTTTTTACGTCTATTTTATCGGACCAATGACAACGCTGGCACTGCCATAGCGAGATGAGAAACTCAAGTGAAGTTTTATGATTTAGCGCTCAAATTTCCGACGTATTTCAGCACTCAACATCACCGTAAATTCTAGCAAAAGATCAAGAGATTTTTTTTTTGCTTTGATTAATATCAAAGCAAATTGATTGTTCATGAAAACACGAGCCAAGTCTGCTATATGCTGTTACGTTAGTGGATACTTACTGATTTTTTTATTTTCCCAACTTATCCACAAGTCATCCTCGCTCATTCACTTGAAAAAAAAACCAAAATAGCACTATCTTGTAACTCAAATCGAACCACACCCCTACATGTTGTGTTTGGATGCACTAGATGTAGGAGAATTTGGAATGCGAAGTTTTCAATCTGACTCAACAAATTTTCCAAAATTGAAGCTTCGTTCCGCTTTGTTAGGGAACACCTTAGAATGAACCAACAATTAACCGTTACTAAACGTAATGGCATCAAAGAAAGTATTGATTTAGAAAAAATCCACCGAGTGATCACATGGGCTGCCGAAGGACTGGACAACGTGTCTGTATCACAGGTTGAACTTAAGGCTCACATTCAGTTCTACGACGGTATTACCACCTCAGACATCCACGAAACGATCATTAAATCTGCAGCGGATCTTATCTCTGAGGAAGCGCCAGATTACCAATACCTAGCGGCACGACTTGCTGTATTCCACCTGCGCAAAAAAGCGTACGGTCAATACGAGCCACCAGCGCTGTTCGACCACGTGTCTAAAATGGTTGAACAAGGCAAATACGACAGCCACTTACTGGAAGATTACACTCAAGCTGAATTTGCCGAGCTTGACCGTTATATCGACCACACCCGTGATCACAACTTCTCTTACGCTGCAGTTAAACAGCTTGAAGGTAAGTACTTTGTCCAAAACCGTGTCACCGGTCAGATCTTTGAAAGTGCTCAGTTCCTCTACATCTTAGTCGCGGCATGCTTATTTGCTAAGTACCCGAAAGAGAGTCGCCTTGACTATGTTAAGCGTTTCTATGATGCAACATCGACATTTAAGATTTCACTACCAACCCCGATTATGTCTGGTGTTCGTACGCCAACACGTCAGTTCAGTTCTTGTGTACTGATTGAGTGTGGCGATAGCCTTGATTCTATCAATGCGACCGCAAGCTCTATCGTGCGCTATGTATCGCAACGTGCAGGTATCGGTATCAATGCCGGTCGTATCCGTTCATTGGGTTCAGAGATCCGTGGCGGCGAGGCTTTCCATACTGGTTGTATCCCGTTCTACAAATACTTCCAAACGGCAGTAAAATGCTGTTCACAAGGTGGCGTACGTGGTGGCGCTGCGACGGTATTCTATCCAATGTGGCATGGCGAAGTGCAATCCCTATTGGTACTGAAGAATAACCGTGGTGTGGAAGAAAACCGTGTTCGTCATATGGACTACGGGGTTCAACTCAACAAACTGATGTATTCACGCCTTGTTAAAGGTGGCAACATTACCCTATTTTCTCCCTCTGACGTTCCGGGTCTGTACGATGCCTTCTTCGAAGACCAAGATAAGTTTGAACGTCTGTATGTGAAATATGAAAACGATCCATCAATCAAGAAGCAAGCCGTTAAAGCGGTTGAACTGTTCTCGCTATTAATGCAAGAGCGCGCTTCAACAGGTCGTATCTATATCCAGAACGTGGACCACTGTAATACACACAGCCCATTTGATTCTGAGGTGGCACCGGTTCGTCAATCTAACCTATGTCTTGAAATCGCGCTGCCAACTAAGCCATTAAGCAACGTAGAAGACGATGAAGGTGAGATTGCACTTTGTACGCTATCCGCGTTTAACCTTGGTGCAATTAACGAGTTAGACGACCTAGCAGAGCTGTCTCAGTTGGTGGTTCGTGCCCTAGATGCATTGCTTGACTATCAAGACTACCCGCTACCTGCGGCGTACAAGTCAACCATGAATCGTCGTACTCTTGGCGTGGGCGTTATCAACTATGCTTACTACCTTGCGAAGAATGGCGTGAAGTATTCAGACGGCTCAGCCAACAATCTGACACACCGTACCTTTGAAGCGATTCAATACCACTTACTAAGAGCCTCGGTTGAACTGGCGAAAGAACAGGGTCGCTGCCCTTCTTTCCACGAAACCAACTATGCTAAAGGTTTGCTACCTATCGACACGTATAAAAACGATGTTGATCTGGTCTGCGATGAACCCCTGCATTACGACTGGGATGAACTGCGCAGCGACATCATGGAATACGGTCTGCGTAACTCCACACTGACTGCGCTTATGCCGTCAGAGACATCGTCACAGATCTCGAACGCGACTAACGGTATCGAGCCACCTCGTGGTTATGTATCAGTGAAAGCGTCAAAAGACGGTATCTTGAAACAGGTGGTGCCTGACTTCACCAACCTAAAAGAGAACTATGAGCTTTTATGGAACATCGGCGGCAATGACGGTTATCTGCATCTTGTTGGTATTATGCAAAAGTTTGTAGACCAAGCGATTTCAGCCAACACTAACTATGATCCAAGTCTGTACGAAAGCGGCAAAGTGCCAATGAAGAAACTGCTTCAAGATCTTCTGACTGCGTATAAGTACGGTGTCAAGACACTGTATTATCACAACACTCGTGATGGCGCGAAAGACGATCAAGGCGACAAAGCGGTCGAAGCACAAGACGATGATTGCGCAGGCGGCGGTTGTAAGATTTAATCTCATCAATAGACAGTTTATAGACAGATTTAAGGCTCCCGCTTAACGCGGGAGCACATAAGGATTGCAGCACCATGGCATACAGTATTTTTACCCAAACAAAAAACGACCAGCTAAAAGAGCCGATGTTTCTTGGTCAACCGGTAAACGTGGCTCGATACGACCAACAGAAATTTGAGATTTTTGAAAAGCTGATTGAAAAGCAACTGAGCTTCTTCTGGCGTCCAGAAGAGGTGGATGTGTCGAGCGACCGTATCGACTACAACAAGTTGCCCGATCATGAAAAGCATATTTTTATCAGTAACCTAAAGTATCAAACTCTGCTTGATTCGATTCAAGGTCGTAGTCCAAACGTTGCTCTATTACCTTTGGTTTCACTGCCCGAATTAGAGACATGGATTGAGACGTGGTCATTCTCTGAAACCATCCACTCACGTTCATACACTCATATCATCCGTAACATCGTCAATGATCCGGGCGTGGTATTTGACGACATCGTTGACAACGAGCACATCCTAAAGCGCGCAAAAGACATTGCTCACTATTATGATGATCTGATCAAAATGACCAATGACTACCACCGATTTGGTGAAGGGACGCACACGGCAAATGGTGAAGAGGTCAACGTTAGCCTGCATGAGTTGAAGAAACAGCTTTACGTCTGCCTGATGTCCGTCAACGCGCTCGAAGCGATCCGTTTCTACGTCAGCTTTGCTTGCTCATTCGCGTTCGCAGAGCGTGAGTTGATGGAAGGTAACGCAAAAATCATTAAGCTGATTGCACGTGATGAAGCACTACACCTCACGGGAACTCAGCATATGATTAACCTGCTGCGCAACGGTCAAGACGATTTCTCGTTTATGCAGATCGCCGAAGAGTGCAAACAGCAGTGTTTCGACCTATTCAAAGAAGCCGCTGAGCAAGAAAAAGAGTGGGCTGAATACCTGTTTAAAGATGGTTCTATGATTGGTCTCAACAAAGATATTCTTTGCCAATACGTCGAATACATCACTAACGTGCGTATGAAAGCGGTCGGTCTTGATGCCGCTTACCCAGAGGCGACCTCTAACCCGATTCCATGGATTAACGCATGGTTATCGTCTGACAACGTTCAGGTCGCTCCACAAGAAGCGGAAATCAGCTCTTACCTTGTTGGTCAGATCGACAACGAAGTCAGTGCAGACGATTTTGAGGACTTTGAGCTGTAATGGCAAAAATTACTATCAACAGTATGACTACCATCGAATCGAATCCATCGAACACGCTATTAGAAACGATGGAACAAGCGGGTTTGACACCAGAGTACAACTGTCGCGACGGTCACTGCGGTGCCTGTCGCTGTACTTTAGTCTCTGGCGAAGTGGAATACGTTGGTTTTGCCATGGCTTACACTCAAGCTGATGAAATTTTGCCATGCATTTGTAAGGCAAAAACAGACGTTGCCATCGGCAATGCGGTGTTTCAAGAAAAGAAGCGCGCTTGATTGAATAGACCAGACAGCATAAATTGAAGAGTTGTATAGATTGAAGAGTCGCATAGCCAATGCGGCTCTTTTTTTGTCTCGTTTTCATGCTGTTATCTCGTTATCATTGTTTTTATCGTCATCATTTCACTTCAAAGGATTGTCTATGCTGAAAACACTCGCTATCTCCAATTATCGTTCACTGCAAGAGATCGTCATGCCGCTTGAGCGACTCAATCTCGTCACGGGCGGTAACGGCAGCGGCAAATCCAATATCTATAAGGCACTACGCTTATTAGCGGAAACCGCCAGCGGTGGGGTTATCAGTGCATTGGCGAAAGAAGGCGGATTGGAGTCGACCTATTGGGCAGGACCTAAAGCGATCACCAACGCGATGCGTCGTGGCGATGTCGACATTCAAGGCAATCAAAAGATTGGCAATAAACGTCTTAAACTCGGTTTTGCCAGTGACGATTTTGGTTACTCGGTGGCATTGGGGATCACGCCGCCCGTTCCCTATCCCAGCGCATTTAACCTAGATCCCGAAATCAAACGCGAATCCATTTGGCAGGGCAACCACTACCGACCCGCTTCTGCGTTGGTCGAACGTAAGGATGCCATGGTCAAAGTGCGTGAAGGTCGCAAGTGGCAGGTCGTCAATCAACATGTGCCCATGTATGAAAGTATGTTCACTCAAGTCGCCGACCCCAGTAAAGCGCCCGAAGTGCTGGCGATGCGTGAATATGTTAAGAACTGGCGCTTTTACGACCACTTTCGTACTGATGTCGATGCACCAGCGAGGCAACCGCAACTGGGTACTCGTACCACTGTAATGAGTCACGATGGTTCGGATTTAGCCGCCGCTCTGCAAACCATTATCGAAATCGGCGACGAAGCCGGATTAAATGAAGCCATTGACCAAGCCTTTCCCGGCGCAAACATCGCGATTAAAGTCTCTGAAGATGGCTTGTTTAGTCTGCTATTCCAGCAACATGGACTATTGCGTCCTTTAACGGGTAAAGAGCTTTCTGATGGTACACTCCGGTTTTTATTATGGGTCGCGGCGCTATTAACCCCTCGCCCGCCGTCTCTTATGGTCATCAATGAGCCTGAGACCAGTCTGCATCCCGATTTACTGCCTGCTTTAGCCAAACTTATCATCAAAGCATCGCAATCCACCCAGGTCTGGGTGGTTTCTCACTCCGATACTCTGATCAGTGAGTTGCAATATCACGGAGAATGTCACTGTATCCAACTCGACAAACAATTTGGGCAGACCCTTATTCAAGGGCAAGATTTACTGACTACGCCAAGTTGGCACTGGCCGAGTTAGCGTTAACCTAATGAGCATGGATTTAGTTAACATTAACTTAGTTAGCATAGACCTAGTGAGCATAGACCCTCCAGTGACCACCAAAAGTGGACTCAAAGGTCGATCCGCATAGAGCCATTGTCAGTAAATCGTCTTAGAGACAATGGCTTAGCTATGATTCAAACCTATGGTTAAAATTGAAAATTGCGCTATTTTTTTGTCATATGATAATTTAAATTGCAAAATTTTCCGCTTAGAGTTAAAACAGCACATCGTTAAATATTAGGTGTCGGTTGTGCGCGCTTACTTCGTTGGTGTTTTGGTCTTTTTAAGTGCTTTGATGGCTTGTGTATCGAGTCAGGCACAGTTGCCAGCAAATTTACACCATGGCATTCAACTAAGCCCGCTGTTCACTGAGGCTCAAAGCGTCCAGCAAGACTCAATTATTCTGAGTCATAAACCGAGAGCGAGTCTACTCAGTCGCAATTCCCTGCGCATTAATCCGCCAAACAAAAGTAAACCGTGGCTTGAGAACCCAGGGCGGCTAAAGTATGACGCTATTGCCCAGTTCAAGTTTACCAAGCAGGCATTCGAACAACTCGTTGCTTGTTACCATTATCTGATTTTTCCTTACTCACACCGTCGCCCTTCTAATGGCGAACCGTCGAACCTACTCTATCGATTCATGCATGCCAAATAGACCTAACCCGCGCGTAACGCCGCTGCATTAAGTTAACCAGTAAGATGCGTCAATAAGTAATAAGCGTTAATAAGTAAATAACGCTATCCCATAAAAAGCGTTAACCCGTAAAGAACGTTAACCAGTGAATTGCATTAGCCGCTGCATCGCAATTAGTTAGTAAATCGCACTAGTCAGTAGATTGCACTAGTTAGTAACTTGCATAAACCGTTAGGAGTTTTCATGTTTGATTCGATTATTCAAGTTTTGCTGGCCTTATGGCACCAAGACTTTACTTCATTGATGGCGCCAGGAAGTGCCGGGCTTATTTATTTTGTTGTTGCCACCCTTATATTTTTAGAAAGTGGCTTTATTCCAGCCGCGCCGTTTCCGTGTGACAGTATCGTGGTACTGTCCGGCACACTGGCTGCCGTTGGCGTGCTTGACCCTGTCGCGATTATGTTAGTGATCGTAGTCAGTGCAGCACTGGGGAGTTGGGCTGCGTACCTACAAGGTAAATGGCTCAATCGATTAGGTCCAGTTAAGCGATGGGTTGATGCCGTACCAGCAAAACGCATGGCTCAAGTTGACACCTTACTCGGCAAGCATGGTCTTATTGCACTGTTTTGTGCCCGCTTTATTCCGGTGGTTCGCTCGCTGCTGCCACTAATGATGGGTTTTCGTGTCAACAAAGTCGCCAAGTTTCAATATTTCGCTTGGCTGAGTGCTATTCTTTGGACTCTGCTGTTGTGTGGATTAGGGCTGCTGCTGCCTCTGTTGCCAGAAAAGATCAATAAAGTCATTACGATGGGACTGATGGCGGCACCAGTGATCACATTGACCATCGCTGTATTCAGTTTTCTCATCGTGAAAATTCGCAAGACGGTACGTAAATCAAAAGCCACACCTGGATTACCTCTGTAGTCATTCTAATTCCTTGTTGCTTATGATTGAGATCGTCCACACATAAAAAAATCCGGCACCAAGCTTGCGCATGGTGCCGGATCAACCGTGAAAACTTATTGGCTACATTGCTGCGAGAATAGAATCTGCAGTACCCATAGAGACCGTTTTGTCGGCGACATGACGCCCGCCGTCATCATAGAGGGCGATACGAAAGCCCTCCTCGGTTCTCACCTCTTCATTGGGCGCTTTTAGCCACATTGAAACAACATCACTGTACTTCTCGCTTAGCGTCTCACCTAGCATGATCTGCTCATTTGCGACCTGATAAAACACTCTTATTCTTGTTTGTGGAATCATGTTTATCCTCCTGCACACTGCTAATCAGGTTGAACCTCAAGTTTAAACAAGGATGGAAAAACGACCACTGTTAATTATGAGATATTTTTCTTATCCGCATAAATTCAACAACTTAGCGCTTATAACCAATAATTATATGACTAAAAATGTCCCAACTATGATGGGACATTGGATAATTATAAACAGAACACAGCCCAAATTTAGGCGTTATGAGTTAAGGTATCCGAAGGCAAAAATATTTGGTCTTTACGTGCAAAAAATCCATATTCGACAAACATCGGCAAACCCGCTAGATAACGACGTAACATGTCTGCTGCCACGACACTAATCACATGCTTAGTGTTTTTACTATCATAGTCACGCTGTAGAGTTAACGTCTGTCCCCACTCCCCTCGCGGCGTCGAGATGGCCAACGAAAAAGTGGATTGTTCGAGCTTACCTGTGGCGATGGCGATGTCTGTGTTGCAGTTAGTTCGTGTCGCGCCCGCTAGCGCCAAGGTTGCGCCTAATTGCTCTTCTTCTCGGTCCACTGGCGAGTGAGTCTGCTCACCCAAAACCCAAGTCGCTCCACACTGCTGCTCGATACGCGCATCATCCTGCAACCAAGAAGAGAGGTAGCCCTTAGTCACATGCTCGGCAATGGCTAAGGTTGGTTTCTGCTGCTCAATCAAAAAGCCTATACGCTCTAGCATAGGCTGTTCGATACTCACCACATTATGGCTCAAAAGTTTTGATATCATCGCTAACAAGCGTTGCCCGCGCTCATCATCCGCCATAGGACCAAATAATTTCACCTCAATAAAAGGCAGATAAGAGCGATAACCTAACTCATACTCTGGAGGCAGTGCCAGAGTTGCGAGCGTGTCTGAAATCCCAGACTCTGATAACCCAAAGGTAAATACTCGACGGCATTGTTTACCTTGCTGTTGTGGAAACAGTTGTTTTAAGTCAGGAATGATCTGTTCCATTGCCATTTTTTTAAACTCGCTCGGTACGCCAGGCGTAAAATAGAACAAGCAATCATTGATCATCATCTTAAAACCACAAGCGGTGCCAATCGGGTTATCGACCAAAATGGCGCTCTCCGGCAACATCGCCTGCTTAATATTGCTCTCTGGCATCGGTTTACCACGCTTAGCAAAGAAGGTTTTGAGAACCTCAAGCCAAGACTCATGCAATATCAAAGACTCACCCGCAGCTTCTGCCGCGACTTCTGTTGACAGATCATCCGAGGTTGGACCGAGACCACCGTTAACGATGACAATATCAAGATTAAGGCTCAACATCACAATCTCTTGTAGCAGAGAATCCCTCTGATCGCCCACGGTGGCGCGTTTGGTCATAGAAAAGCCATGTTCATAAAATGTTCGGCTTAACCAAGCAGCATTGGTATCGACAATATCTCCATACAACACCTCTTCGCCGGTACTTAACATCGCTATCTTTGGCATCGGTAAATCCTATTTATTAACCCATTTGCTAAAGGATGCCATGACGTTACCAAATAACAACCGTTATCTTGCCATTGAGTACCTTAAACGGCCAATTCTCGACCTTGTAACGGACGGAAGTTGTTGCACCCAATTGATGGACAAAACCGATTGAGCGATCACAATATGCTTTGTTGAGGCAAATAAATGTATGACGAATAATGCACACCTAAAGGCGTAGACTAACAAAGTAATCATTAGTCATTTCCAGCTAATTTAATTTGAACGATTCACATCTTAATAAAAATTAAACTGAATCGCAGAAATAACAACTTCGTTATATACAAATCCATCATTACAACAAAAAGTAATAATAAACCAACGACTTATTTATCAACAAATCACTCTAGTACCAATGACTGATAACAGCCTGAACCTAGATCGAAAAATTATATTATTGACCTGAGCCGTTATTTACAAAAAGGTAATTAGTGGTCGTTTCGCTTTTGCATTATTAGTGAAATTGCGTCACCTCACATAAATACCCCCGTTATTTTTATTTACGCCGCAACCCATCACAGTTTCACGTTTGTTTTATTGTACGACAAGTAAAAAAGTAATTAGCTAAGTTTATAGCAAGCGACTTATCCATTGAGTCATTTGTAAATATAACGACTAACTCATCCTGGAGTGAAACAACATGAAAAAGACAACTTTAACCTTGGCGGCTGCATCCATTTTATTTGCGTTGGGCGCCAATGCAAAAACCTTGACCCTCGGTCATGCAATGAACCTAGAAAGTGCTGCGCACAAAGGTATGGTAATCTTTGCTGAAAAAGTCGAAGAGAAGTCTAAAGGCGAATTGAAGGTCAAGATTTTTGCCAATGGTATGTTGGGCTCGGAGCGTGACCAAGCTGAGCAAGTGGTCACTGGCGCTATTGATATGGCAAAAATCAACGGCTCTCTTGCGGAGTCTTTTGAACCGACCTTCAAAGCCGTGTCGATTCCGTTTCTATTCCGCAGCGCTGAACACATGCATGACTTTATTCGCAGTGATGCCGCTGAAAAGATGCTTAAGTCCAGTGCCGGCAAAGGTTTCCTTGGCTTAACTTTTTATGATTCAGGTTCGCGCAGTTTCTACAGCTCTAAGCCGATTAATTCACCAGACGATCTCGCTGGCTTGAAGATTCGCGTTCCAGAGTCACCAACTATGATTGAAATGGTTCGTTTGCTTGGTGCTAAAGCCACTCCAGTACCGTTTACAGAAGTGTATACCGCGCTACAACAAGGTGTTATTGATGCCGCGGAAAACAACATTTCCAGCCTAGTTGAAATGAAGCATATGGAAGTCGCTAAGTTCTATGCGATGGACCAGCATATGATTACTCCGGATCTGATTATGATTTCTGAAACCACATGGAATGGTCTGTCTGCCGACCAACAAAAACTGGTTAAAGAAGCGGCGCTTGAGTCGATGGAAGAAGAGATCAAAATCTGGGCTGAAATCGACAACATGAACATGAAAAAAGCCAAGCAAAATGGCGTTGAATTTATCGAAGTTGATAAGAGCAAGTTCCGCGAAAAAGTGGCTCCTATGATTGCAGACGCAAAAGCTGATCCTGTTCTCGGCTATTACATCGATGAAATTAACAAGCTTTGATTGATGTCGGTGCGCCAAAGTGATTTGGCGCACTTTTAATTTGGAACAAAAGAATTATGTATAAAAACATTCATATTTTTAAGCAGTTAATTGATAAATTTGTGCTCTGCTTTTGCGGTTTCGCTATTGTTAGTTTGGTTATTACAGTTACATGGCAAGTTTTTAGCCGATATGTATTAAATGACCCGAGTTCTTGGACTGACGAATTGGCGAGATATTTAATGATTTGGTTCGGTCTTTCTGGAGCCAGTTATTTATTCGGTAAAAATGGTCACCTTGCCATTACATTATTTGTTGGAGCGGTAAAACCCGCTTTTCAGAAATATTGTTACCTTGTGATTAACCTTGTCTCTATCTCTTTTATCAACGTCGCTATGGTTAAGGGCGGTTTGCAACTGATTGGTAGAACCACCACTCAGCTTTCTCCTGCTTTGCAACTTCCTATGTCCTATGTCTATCTTATTTTGCCTATCTCTGGTGTTCTGATGACCATCTATATCATCCTTAACACTTTAGAAATCTTCACCAAGCCCGCACCAAGTCGAGGTTAATATGGATATCTCCGTCGGATTTTGGCTACTTTGCCTATTTTTGGTTTTAATTGCCTTTAGTGTGCCCATCGCTATCGCGATTGCCATGTCTTCATTGGTCATCATGTGTACCATCATGCCTATCGAGGTCGCTTTCATGACGGCCGGTCAAAAGATCATAACCGGTATTGATAGTTTTAGTTTGCTCGCCATACCGTTCTTTATCTTGGCGGGTAATATTATGAACCGAGGTGGCATTGCTTCACGGCTCGTGGACTTTGCCAAGATACTGGTTGGCAGAATGCCCGGCAGTTTGTGCCACGTAAACGTGATCGCCAACATGCTGTTTGGTTCCGTTTCTGGCTCGGCTGTGGCTGCGGCGGCTGCCGTTGGTAAAACCCTAGAGCCAGAGTTAGAAAAAGAAGGGTATGATAAATCGTTCTCCACCGCGGTGAACGTCGCTTCTTGTCCTGCTGGTTTATTGATTCCACCAAGTAACTCTTTGATTGTTTTCTCCGTAGTGAGTGGCGGTACCTCGATTGCTGCCCTATTTATCGCTGGCTACGTGCCGGGAATATTGATGGGTTTAACCTGTATGGTGTTAGCCTATTTTATTGCTAAGAAGCGTGGCTATCGTAATTCCGACCAAAAAGTCACGCCATCGCAGGCGTTTAGAATCACCCTTAGTGCGATACCCAGCTTAGGTCTGATTATTGTCGTCATTGGCGGTATTATTGGGGGAGTATTTACGGCGACTGAAGGGGCATGTATTGCGGTGTTGTATGCCTTTGGATTGTCGCTCTGTTATCGCAGTTTAACCTGGAGCACGATGCGAACCATTCTAGTTGAAACCGCTGAGATCACGGGCATCATGCTGTTTCTTATTGGCGCTTCAACCATCATGTCTTGGGCGATGGCGTTTACCGGGTTACCAAGTCTCATCAGTGAATGGATGATGTCAATTTCAGATAACCCTATCATCATCTTTATCTTGATGAACCTGATCTTATTGGTCGTTGGGATGTTTATGGATTTAACACCCGCGGTGTTGATCTTTACGCCTATCTTTATGCCTATTGCTGAACAATTAGGTATGCACCCTATTCACTTTGCCATGATGATCATTTTCAACCTCTGTATCGGTATTGCCACCCCTCCGGTGGGAACCGCGCTGTTTGTCGGTTGTAGTGTCAGTAACGCCAAAATAGAAGATGTGATCAAATCGGTAATACCGTTCTGCGCCTTGCTAATCGTGACGCTATTGGCAATCACCTTCATTCCATCTATCAGTCTTGCGCTTCCAAGAGCATTTGGTCTGATTCAATAATGCCTCATAGCCTCCCGTTACTGGGAGGCTATCTTATTCACTTTTCTAACAAAATTAACAGTTAGCCCTGCTTCTTGGCGAAATATGTGCAGTGGTTAGCATTTCCATCTTAAGCCATTTTGTTTGCAACAAAACATTGAAGTTCATCATGCACTACGTTCGGTTTAGGGCTAGACTGAACTTAGTTAATCAACAACTTATCTTTCCTCAATATGTCGTCGGTTAACCTAGCACACTGCTTGCTTACGTAGAATGAGAGCACGTACAAGACAGTATCAATTTGAGACCTGTGGAGGGCATCGTATGAGCAACTGTACTTTTATTGCCAACTTAGTTGGTCAAGCAACCCCAAACACCATCAGGAACCTCGCAACTGTGACTCATGATAATGATGGTAAATGGTTGGTCAGTAAGGTGAATTTTGTTGAAGAGCATGTGTCGGCGATCATCAAAGTAGAGTTACCTGAAGAGAACAAACAAGCGGTACAAGACGCCTTTAGAGCCGTTGAATCCATCGTCGTACAGTTTACTGATACTGATGCCCATAAACACAACGTTGATACTATCTTCAAGCTACGTTTCGATTCGAATGACCGTGCAGGTATCGTGAAAGAGATCACCCACCTGCTTGATGGTCAAGATATCCATATTCTCGATATGGACTGCCAACGAGTTTTCGTTGCTGGCGGTGGTGGCGTGAGTTCTAGCCTGTTTACCGCAAATATGGCGCTGAAGCTGCCAGAAGCGCTACAAATTGAAGATGTTGCGAACGACCTTGAAGCCCTGAGCGATGACACCCGAGTCATCTTAACTCCGTAGCGCAAATCCATCCTAATTGAGTTCGCTAAGCGAGCGCTGTGAAAAAATCCCCACAAGTTTGTGGGGATTTTTTCGAGAATTCACTGATACTTACGTACGTGCGCTCTGAGGGATCCCCATTTATTTGAGTGGTTGGCTTATTATTTGACAGTAGCATTTAGACAAGCTTTCCACTCCATACCTGAAAAGTTTAATCACAACCCTCAATGGTGTGTCTTTTAGCACGTTTTTAGCTAAGGTCAAAAAAGACAACACTCTTTTATTTTTTAATGAGTTAGCTTGGTATCTATAGTGTTTATTTTTGTCGCTCAGATTCAAACCCTACCAGCCAAAGAACTAAGGTGGCTACACAAGCTATAAGACATAATACTGCAATCCTTTTTGCTCCAAGCGTTTTACTGTGATGCCATGAAAAGCCATATCTCTGGCTTTTGTCGTCACGGAAGTTTTGCTCTATTTGCATTCTTTTGCTGTAGTAAATAACCGCTTTTTGGGGCGATAAATTCGCGTCATTGGTGACAAGCAACCAGGGCTCATTCGCTATCGATTTATAAGTTCTTTCAGCATCGGGGTAGATTTGGCTTTTTCTTCTTTTCTTATTGTGACGATGTTTACTTTTGGCTTTGAACAAATGGAAAAAACATTCGACCTGTGTTTTAGAGGTTTTACCTAATTTACCAAACCCTAATCCATGAGGGCGGCTAGATGCATTCATGTTGAGTTCAGGCACTGATTTCCAAGTTCCGTTCTTTACCTGACCGTGAATACGTCCCCTTACTCTGCCAAGAAAAAACCACCCCAGTGAAGCGACTTTGCTAAACCATGGTGTTTTAAATCCACCGTCCGTAACAATGTAAACAGGCTTACCCTTTGGTAAAATCGTGAACAAAGAATCTAAGAATTGGTTATGCACGTATTCTTTTTCTTGTTCCTCGGCAGTAACCACAGTATTAAAAATAGGGATAGCACGCCCATCGACAAGTAAACTGGCTCTCAATAACCAAAAATCACGATTACAGCAACCACTCCAGTCGACAGCAATCACAATAAAAGGCATGGCGTTGAGCGTAAACGATGAAAGTGCTTTGTATAGTGGGAGTAATTCACTTTGAAGTTTAGTATTACCTAAGAAACGATCTGTTCGCTTGATTTTGTGCTTTATAGCAGAAGGACCCTCTATGTTGCGACCGATGGTCGTTAGACTTAGTTCGTTTCCTCTGATAAGAGCATTACTGCAGTCTAGCAATGTCTTGACTCTAGCTTGATTGAAGTTCTTTAAAGATCTGGCAAGGATTTTGTGGCAAAATTTGGATATAAGCATGGCATTATGAGTTGTTTCTTTGTTTTTTGGCGATTACATAAGATCACAACTCGCCATGCTTGTCTAATTTTTGGGGATTCGTCAGTACGTGCGCTGGTATTACTATTCACTTGCATTAACATCCTCTGCCATTAACATCCTCTGCTATTAACAACCGCTGGTGTCCATGACAATCTCTGCACTGTCGGTATCTTCCCAACCATTACCTTCATTTTTCGAGGCTGTGGTATAGGTGACGTAGCAGTTTTGCGAAGTTGCCGTATAACCCTGAGGCATAAAGTGGAACATGTTCTGTTCCGTGACACCGTACCATTCCGCATCGGCATTTTGCTCGCATGAAGCATCAATCGTCATATTAAGCCAAACCGAAAGCTCGGCAACAAAATTATTGCAACTTGCAGCGACACGAGGATAACCACTTCTTACATTGATATCGTCAACGCCATCATCATTGAAATCGACATAATCCGTGCCGCTATCCACATCTTGAATGACAGATTTAGCATGTACCAACGACGCACCTGAGACCAATGCGCCTTTTAAACCTTCCACCGCTGATGCTCGTGCATCGCTGGAGTAATTTAAAAATCTCGGAGCAGCGATCACGGCCAGAATACCTAAAATAGTGATCACGACGATCATCTCTATCAGCGTAAAGCCTCTGTTCTTATCATTTACCACAACTTAAGTCCTTGTAACTGTGAAAAACCGCTCGCGTCTTTTTCAGGCGCAAACTCAACCAGATGACTTCAATTGTAAGTAAATTTTACCGCATTGTGTAGTACTGACGACTTATTAAGCCAATTATTAGTACTAGTACTCGACTCAGACCCGATTTTCACCAAAACTGTAGGCAATAATCTGGCTGATCTCGGATAAACTCCGACCTGACTCGCGTTGCCACGCGACAAATGCCGAGTTGGCGGCTTTTAGCGCTCGCTTAGTATTACGACCAGAATCAATAATATGGGTGTTACGCAGATACGCTTCCACATCTTGAGATAAGATAAACGTATCCACCCCCAATTGTCTTAATGCGTAAGGACCGGTATTGCCACCCAGTCTTGCTCCATGCTTACGCAGATACTCCCAAAGTTCAGTGATCGACTCTGCTTGCCATTGCGCCACCATCTTGGCAAAAGAACCATATTCACGCCGTGCATTGAAAATCATCGACGCATTGGTTTGAATCGATTTCACCTTGGTCATGTGACGAATGATCTTGGGATCGCTGCCTTTCATTTCCCATTGCGGCTCAGAGAGCATTAATAGCGGCTCGACTTTGAATTGAAAAAACAGTTGTTCAAAATTGGGCCATTTGTTACGTACTACTTTCCAACTCATGCCACTTTGGAATACTTTCATTGTAAACGCGGCCAGCCATCTATCATCTGGAATTTGCGCGAGTTCTTGCTTCGATAAAGGATGTGACAGCAGTGACTCTAAACTCGCTTCGCCACCTTTTCGATGGGCGGCTCTCGCATATATATTGGCAAATTTTTCCATCATTTCCACGCTTTACTATACTTTAGCTATTCTCATTGCAGTCTATTTTACATCGAATAAGGAAATTCACCATGAAAGCATGGTTTGCATTAGTTTTGTTACCCTTCACCCTCTCAGCAGCACAATTTGGTTATGGAGAATATCAAGGCAAAGCCTATTGGCTTAAAGTGTCTGACAGCAACCCCAATCAATATCAATTACTTTCCAACGCGCCTTTTGAGTCTTATCAAACTGTGCAAACCGTTAACGCTGATCAGGTTGCAAAACTGCCACCGATCGAAAAAGGCAGTGTGTATGCGGTTGGGCTCAACTATCGCAGCCATGCAGGTGATTCCGGCGCTCGTAAACCAGAAATCTTTTTTAAGTCCTATGACTCAGTGGTATTGAGTGGCGATTTAACACGCCCTAAAGGTGCAACCAATGTTCATTTTGAAGGAGAGTTGGTCGTAGTCATTGGGCGTCAATGCTATCAGGTAAGCGAGGCCGAGGCATTGCAATGTGTCTTTGGCTATCTTGCGGGTAACGATTTGACCGAACGAAGTTGGCAAGGGCAAGATTTGCAGTGGTGGCGAGCGAAAGGAGCGAAAGGCTTTGGTCCGGTATCCGATTGGATTCAAACCGCAATAACCATCGACAAGCAGGTTGTCACAACGACCCTTAACGGACAAATTATGCAGCAAGAGACCGTTGCTAACATGATCCATGGTGTGAGCGACATTATTGTTCATGCGAGTCAATATATTGAACTGCGACCCGGCGATCTTATTTTTACAGGGACACCGGGCAGAACACGTGCTCTCAAATCGGGTGATGTTGTGTCAGTATCGATTGATGATATTGGCTCGGTTACCAATACTATTCGATAACCCTTTAATCACTCAATTCGCCTAGCTTGCATTTATTGTGCGTTAACCAACTGGAACTCAATTCCCTGCCGTTGGTAATCGTCGAGTAACTGTTGGCGGCGATAACAGTCTTGACTGTGATCATTAATCAAACCCGTTGCCTGTAAGTAGGCGTACATAATGGTCGTGCCGATAAATTTAAAGCCACGCTTTTTTAGATCTTTACTCAATGCATCAGAAACCGATGATGTGGTTGGGTACTGTTCCAAACTCTGCCAACTGCCCACCTGTACTTTGTGATCAACAAAGTCCCATAGGTATTGGCTAAAACTGCCAAACTCTTGCTGCACCGCGATAAACCGCTGCGCGTTGTTGATGGTGGCGGCAATTTTTAATTTATTGCGAATAATGCCCGCATCATTTTGCAGCCTTAATTGGTCTTGCTCTGTAAACTGAGCCACTTGCTGCACATCAAAACTGGCAAAAGCCGATCGGTAGCCTTCTCTTCTTCTTAGAATGGTGTACCAACTCAATCCGGCTTGTGCCGATTCAAGGATAAGAAACTCAAACAAGGTTTGGTCATCATAGACGGGCACGCCCCACTCTTTGTCGTGGTATTCAACATAATCGGGCTTACTGGTGTCTAACCAAGGGCAACGTTGGCACATAGAATTTCACTCCATCAACGAAAACGTGCAAAAAATGCCACTTTCAAAGTGGCATTTTTAACTATTGTCTGTCCATGATATCAAAGACGGTGTGATTTACCGTGTACCGCATAGCAATTAATACATGCCGTTAATACACAGCAATGATGCCTATTGCCACGTAAACCTAACTTAATGCACTAGCTCGCGACCTTAATCTTGTGGAACAGTCTGTAAAACACAGGGACCACAATCAGGGTTAACACGGTGGCAAAACCTAAACCAAACATAATCGTTACTGCCATTGGCTTGAAGAAAATGTCCGGCAGCAGCGGAATCATACCTAAAATCGTGGTGATGGCCGCCATACAGACAGGTCTTACACGACTTAGCGCAGCATCAACTACCGCCACATAAGGCTCCTTCCCTGAACGGATCTCGATGTCGATCTGATCTAACAGAACGATACCATTTTTCAATACCATGCCTGATAAGCTTAAGAATCCAAGCAACGCCATAAAGCCGAACGGAGTATTAAGCGCAAGCAAGCCCGTCGTCACCCCAATCAATGCCAGTGGCACCGTCAACCAGACGATTACCGCTTCTTTCACTGCATTAAACAAGAAGATGGTGATTAGGAACATAAACAAGTAGCCCATTGGCATCGTTTGGAATAGTGAAGCTTGGGCATCACCCGACGATTCATATTCTCCGCCCCACTCCAGAGAGTAACCCGGTGGCAGTTCTATTGCTTCGATCTGCGGTTGGATACGCTTTTGCAGTGTTGCTGCGGTTTCTTCACCCAATAAATCGGGGTCAGCCATTATCGTAAGCATTCGCTTGCGATTTTTACGCACAATAATGGGGTCTTCCCAGCGCACATCATAACCCTGTGTCACTTGCTGAAACGGAATAAACTCGCTCAGCGTCGGACTCCAAATCATCATGCCTTCGATGTTACGAATATCAACTCGCTCTTCGTCAGGAAGGCGGGCAACAATCGGCATCAAAGTGGTGCCGTCACGATACAGACCGACACTCTTACCGGAGAACGACATTTCCAACACATCATCGACATCGGATTTGGTAATGCCATAGCGTCGAGCTTGGCTTTCTATGAAGATAGGCTCCAACACCTTAGTCCGCTCACGCCAGTCATGACGAATATTAAACGCCCCTGGGTCCGCATACATGATGTCCATCACCTGTGCCGCAATCGAACGCAACACGGTTGGGTCTGAACCAATAACACGCGCCTCTATTTTCGCACCACCGCCTGGACCTAATTCAATCTGCTTCAGCTTGTAGTTGATCTCAGGAAAGCTGTCATTCATGTATACCCGGAATCTTTCCATCAGTGGCTGTAAGCCCGTGTAATCTTTCACTCGCGTGGTAATTTCACCATAGGCGGCATAGCTCTTTTCCGGAGAATAGGTCAGCATAAAACGCTGCAAACCTTTGCCTGCCGTGGTGGTGATATGGTCAGTTTCAGGCTGATCGGCAATCCAAGACTCTAACGCTTTTAGCTTGGTATTGGTGGCGCGAATATCCGTTCCCTCAGGCAACCAAACATCCACCTGAAACATCGGTGTCGTAGACGCTGGGAAAAAGGACTGCTTCACCAAGGTAAAGCCATAAATACTGCCAGCTAACAGCGATACCAACACCACAACCGTGAGCCATGCTCGATGCATACAAAATTCAAGAAATTTTCTATACACAACAAAAATCACGCCGTTATAGGGATCGCTTCCTCCCTCCTCTTCACCCTTGATTTTCTGTCCTCGGAAGAAAAGGTCAGCAAAGAATGGCGTTAACGAAATGGCAGTAAACCAACTCAACATCAGTGATATCAACAGCACGGTAAATAACGTACCGCAATACTCACCAGTTGAATCTTCGGACAGTCCAATAGGTGCAAACGCGGTTACCGCGATCACTGTTGCGCCCAACAATGGCCACTTAGTCTGGGTCACAATGTCTGTGGCGGCTTGCAGCCTAGTCCTCCCTTTCTGCGTGCCTATCAATATCCCTTCGACCACCACAATGGCGTTATCCACCAGCATCCCTAAGGCGATGACCAGCGCCCCCAGCGAAATACGTTGCAGGTCAATAGCCATATACTGCATAAAGATAAAGGTACCCAATACCGTCAACAGTAAAATTAAACCGATTAATAGTCCTGAACGCAGCCCCATAAAAAACAGCAACACGATGATTACGATCGCGACGGCTTGCCCCAAGCTCACCACAAAACCGCGTACCGACTTATCGACCTCTTTCGGCTGGCTATAAACTTCTAGTATTTCAATGCCGACTGGTTGCTGAAACTTGAGTTCTGCAAGACGACGGTAGAGTCGATCCCCTACTTCCACAACGTTCACACCCGAAGCGAACGAGATACCAACGTTAAGTGCCACTTCACCGTTATAGTTGATGATGTTGCTCGGCACTTCTATAAAGCCTCGTTTTATTTCCGCCACGTCTTTCAGGAATATCAGACCTTGCGCGCCACCTTCTGTCAAAATCAAATCGCCCAGCTCTGAGACATCGGCAAACTGACCAGTGGGTTGGATACGAATATACTCGCTGCCAATTCGAGTCGCGCCAGCATCGGACACCACGTTTTGGGTTTCTAACAGGTTAAAAATGGTACTCGGCGCGATACCCAACGAACTAATCCGCTTGATCGAGATCTCGATAAATACCTGCTCTTGCTGCTCACCCGTCACCGAGACTTTACTGACACCATCAATCAGCTCGAGTTCACGACGCAAATAGTCCACATAATCGAGCAGTTCTTTGTAACTATAACCCTTACCGGTCAGTGCAAATAAAACCCCGTAAACATCACCAAAATCATCAATAACGGTCGGAGAACTGACGCCTGGAGGCAAAGAACTTTCAATGTCATTCACCTTACGTCGTAGTTCATCCCAAATCTGCGGGAGATCATCAGGACCATAGTTATTTTTCATGGTCACCGTGATCTGCGATAAACCTCGGCTAGAGATGGAGTTAACCTCATCAACATAAGTCAATTGTTGGATCGCTTTCTCTATCGGATAGGTCACCTCCTCCTCAACTTGCTGAGGTGTGGCACCCGGATAGTTAGTCACCACCATGGCATCTTTGATGGTAAAGGCGGGATCTTCTAAACGCCCAAGCCCAAAGAAAGCTGACACTCCACCAATCAAAAAGATCAATGCCATCATCCAACTGATGACCTTATTGCGAATAAAATAGGCCGCGACACCGGTGATTTCATCGTCGCTTTGAGGCTGATTCGTTTGCTGCTGGCTCATTATTTCGCCTCCTGCGATATCACTTCGACTTCAATTCCTTCACGTAGGCGACTCAGACCCGCAACCACGATTGGTTGTTGTTGGCTTAGACCATCTATGATCTGAATTCTTGCGCTAGTGACCTTACCAGTAACCACTTTCTGTTTACTGACCGTGTTATCTTGATTCAGCACCCAAACGTATTTCTCATGGCTATTTAACGAATCACCATCTTGGTTAAACACCGCTTCAATCGGCGCATTCACCCCTGTGTTTAGCTTCAGTCCAACATCTGCCGCCGCCGAGGTCACATCAACAGCCATGCCATCTAAGACAAATTCATCCTCCGGCATCGGCATTGCCAGCGTGGCAGTGTAAGTACCCAAAGCCGGATCCGGTTCCGTAGTGAACTCCTTAAGGTAAGCGGTATATTCATTGCCTGACGGAACGCGCACAACAGCAGTAATACCGCCATTTTTATCATCATGAGGCTGATTAAGGGAATAGCTGTCTGGAAGTTGCAGTACTATCTCAACCGCTTCAATACTATGGATATTAACCACCTGCTGACCAATTTTTACGTTCTCAAACTGCTCAGCAGAGACACGCGAGATCACCCCATCTACCGGCGCTATCAGTTGAGTATAAGAAAGACGTAGCTTGGCAAGGTCAAGCTCGGCACGAGCGTAAGCCCGCTGCGCCGCAATCTCATCAAATTGCGACTGAGCCAATAGCCCTTTCGCCACCAAAGGACTGGAACGTCGATACTGGCTATCCACGACGTTAAACGATGCTTGGGCGTTGTCGACGTCCAGTTGATAGTCCGTGGGGTCAAGCTTTGCCAATACTTGCCCCTTCTTAACAAAATCCCCCTCATTTAAGTCAATGACGCTGATTTCGCCATTGACCCGAAAACTTAATTGAGAGCGATCCGCCGCTCTCGCAATCGCTGGGAAATAAAGTTGGCTCTTAAGATCTTGCGTTGAAATGTTCGCTACCTTCACTTTAGGAACTTCATTTCTTGGTTCAACGGGAGCCGTCTCGCAACCGACTAGTGCTAATACCACTACTGAGAGCAATATCATCTTCATATTAAAGCCCTCTTTCCTTAATCCACTCACGCACCTTGATGCCGGGTTCTATCCCTTCAATGCCGGAAATAACAATCTGATCACCGTTATTTAATCCAACCTCGACTTGTCCTTTGTCATTCAAGGTCACCGGCACTTTTTCAACGATGCCTTCAGCATTTACTCGCCAAACACATTGCTTGCCACTCTCCTCAAATAGAGCAGATCGGGGAATGACCGTCGCCGATGTACTTTTTGCGATAATGCGTAGTTGCCCTGCCATGCCCGGTAAGATCCCAACATCATTCGGACGCTCCATGACCATCGTCACGTTGTAGGCTCCAGTTTGAGGATCGGCTTCGGTATCAATTTCTTGGAAAGTCACCTCATAAGAATGCTTAGGATAGGCATCAAACGTCATCGACGCCTCAATCCCTTGATCGGCTTGAAAGCGATTAAGCAGATAGTCCGGCATCTGGAAAATAACCTTGAGTAACTGATTGGACTGGATATTCATCACACCTTGATTGGTCGCGATGTATTCATAGTTGTTGGCTGGAATAATGGAGACCGTTCCGTCGTAGGGCGCAACGAGTTGAGTGTAGGTGAGATTAGCTTGTGCTTGTGACCAGTTAGCCCGCGCTGAGTTCATATTTGACTTCGCTTGATCAAAGTCCTGTTCTGAAACAACTTGGTCTTTGCGCAATTTAAGCGCACGTTTGTACTGTACATCCGCTAACTGGAAATTGGCTTTCGCCTGTTTTTCTAATAGTTGATATTCCTCAGGATCCAACTGGGCAAGTCGTGCCCCTTTTGTGACCTGTTGCCCTTCTCGGACACTAATATCCATCAACTGTCCAGGGACGCGAAAAGTCAAAACCGCTTTATCACCCGCTTCCGAAGTGGCAGGAAAGGTTCTTTCGAATTGACTATTACCCACCGTGACCACAAACAATTTTGCTGGCCGTGATTCAGGTTCAGGAACCGGTGGTGGCTCCTGACCGCACCCCACTAACGTACTTACAACAATAAATAGTGAAAGGAGACTTTTGTTCATGTTTAACTATCCTGTCAAACCAAAGTGACCGCTTGATTTGTCAAAACAATTTGTCAAAACAGATCGATAAGCCACTTGGACATACTGTGATAGCTTAAAACATAGTATAGAGATGTCACCTTTACCACCAAGTGACTAATTATTAATTATTTTATTTACCCACAGGGTAAAATATTAGAGTTTACTGAACTCTCGATTTACCTTAAACGATTCGGAAGTGACATACGCTTCCATCTCTCGTAAACGCCCTTCCACTTGATTTAGGTCACCTTCAACCGTTTTAAGCAGTTGTGCGGGATTCTGTCCTTGCTTCCAAGGCTTACTTTTCAATGAGTGTTCTTGCTTAGCTTGTTGCGCCATACGTTGGTCTTCCGGTTGTTTCTCCAACATAAGACTCATGGCGATGTAAGCCAACATTACTAAAAAGCTACCACCAAGCAGAGCGGCTGAGATGACCAGTATCCGCACCAGCCACACCTCAAGGTTAAAAAAGTTGGCCAAGCCGGCACAAACACCTGATAATTTGCCGTTGACCGGGTCTTTATACAGGTTTTTATGAATCATGACGTTGCCTCCACGTTGGGGTTTCTGCATCAAGAATACGCTCCAATGTCGTGACACGTTGTTGCATCTGCTCAGCGCGCTCACTCAAGGTTTGTAGCTGTTGCTGTTCTTTTTCCGACAAACCTAGCCCAGACTTGCGCTTACTCCGATAGTGTAAAAACAGCCACAAGGGGGCGACAAAAATTAAGAAAACAATCAGTGGTCCGGCGATCAAAAATGTCGACATACAACTCTTCCTCGGTGATTACTGGTCTTTATTCAGTTGCTGCTTAAGTTTCTCTAACTCTTTTTCAATCTCATCTTGAGCTTTAAGTTCAGCAAACTCTTGGTCTAACGATTTAGCTTGACCCGTTTGTGCGTAAAGGTCCGCTTCAGCTTCTAACTCGTCAATCTTACGAGAATACTGTTCGAACTTCGCCATCGCTTCGTTAGTACGACTGGTGTGCAGATGCTTTTGAACATCACGGCGATTATTGGCTGTTTGTGAGCGAATCGTTAGCGCCTGCTGCTTTGCACGAGTCTCGGTAATCTTGGTTTCTAACTTAGTAATTTCACCAGTTAGCTTATCGATGGTCTCTTCAATCAACGTTTGTTCATCATGCAACCCTTTGACAATAGACTCTAATTTTTGCTTCTCAATTAAAGCGGCTCGAGCTAAATCTTCACGCTGCTTGGTCACGGCAAGTGTCGCTTTGTGTTGCCACTCTTCAATTTGTGCTTCGATACTGGTCACTTTACGTGCCAACTCTTTTTTATCGGCAATGGCTTTCGCGGAATTAGTGCGCACTTCCACTAGAGTGTCTTCCATCTCCTGAATAATCAGGCGAATCATTTTTTCTGGATCTTCCGCTTTATCCAATAGTGCACTAATGTTTGAATTTACGATATCTGCAAATCGAGAAAAGATACCCATATGTCACTCTCCTAATATTTGGTTTTCATTACAACACATTACCTAGTCTATCTAACAAGAGTCGTGCCAATTTTTAATGTTAATAAATTCAAATAGATAGCTTTTATCCTATCTTCACCTAGACCAAGCGTGCTAGTCTTAAACCAATTATTGGCGATATTTACCAAGTTTGGAACTTAGCATGGCAGACAACCTGATTGGCGAATCCCCTTATTTCTTGAGCGTGTTGGACAAGGTGTCACAGTTAGCCCCGATCAATCGACCAGTTCTGGTCATCGGTGAGCGTGGTACCGGGAAAGAACTCATCGCTCACCGATTACATTACTTGTCGACTCGCTGGGACCAACCGCTTGTTTCGTTAAATTGCTCCACCTTAAGTGAAGGCTTGATAGACTCTGAACTGTTTGGTCATGAGTCTGGATCGTTTACCGGCGCTAAAGGGCGCCATCAAGGGCGGTTTGAGCGCGCAGAAAACGGAACACTGTTCTTGGACGAACTGGCGACCACTCCACTCGCTGTTCAAGAAAAATTACTCCGCGTGATTGAATATGGTCAATACGAGCGCGTTGGAGGCTCACAGACATTGGAAGCCAATGTCCGTCTAGTCTGTGCCACCAATGAAGACCTTCCAGAACTTGCCAAACAAGGCTTATTTCGGGCCGATTTACTTGACCGACTCGCCTTTGATGTTATCCATATTCCACCGCTGCGTCATCGCCAGCAAGACATTGCTTTGCTGGCACAACATTTTGCCATCAAAATGTGTCGGGAATTGGCATTGCCTTTATTTGTCGGCTTTGCCGAGAGCGCATGGCAACAAATGCTGGAATACCCTTGGCCGGGGAACATTCGTGAACTCAAAAACGTTGTCGAACGCGCCATCTACCTACATGGTCGCAATCCAGACCCTATCGAACATATGATCCTTGACCCATTTAAAGCGCCGTTTGACAGTGAACTCATGACGACTAATCGTCATACTGAAAGCAGTCATCATGTTGACAGCAGTCATCATACCGAAAGCGATAACCCTAAGGACACGATTCAAACGCATGACACGGACGCGAATCCACTCAACATTGAGTTCACCGCTCCAGCATTTCCCCTTAATTTCAAGGCGTGGCAGCAAGAGCAAGATATTCAACTATTGAAGTTAGCGTTGCTCGAAACCCAATATAACCAGCGAGAAACCGCTAAGTTACTGAGTTTAAGCTATGATCAGCTAAGAGGCATGGTGAGAAAATACCAGCTAGTCTAGTCTTATCCGGAATATGACGATGATTGCATCCACAGGGCATCAAACCATTAATTTCATCGTTAAGTACCTGTACTTGTTGGTTAAGGCCTACAAAAAGTGGTAGATTACTCGGATCTGTATACCCAGCATCTTTAGCGCCCAATGGATTGGGTATATTGCATTCACTTTTTCAGAATGTAGCGTGTTTATGAAGGCATCACATAAATTAACTCTTGGCTTATTCAGCCTGCTCACCCTCGTTGGGTGTGGTAAAGAAATTGATCATACGAAAATTCGCCAAGACGGTTTTGTGTTTTGTGGCCAAGGTCGACCAAGCACTTTCAACCCTCAATTGGTCGATGGCGGTATTACCGTCGAGTCTATCGCGCCTCAATTATTTGATACTTTACTCACTCTTGACCCGATTACTCATCAGCCAAGACCCAACATTGCCAAGCATTGGACCGTCAATGATTCAGGCACTGAGTATGTGTTTTCATTGAGAGAAGGGGTCGAGTTTCAAACCACCAAGTGGTTTACGCCAACCAGATCAATGAATGCAGACGATGTGGTGTTTAGCTTTGACCGTATCATCAATAAACACAACCCGTTCCATCATGTCGGCGAAAGCATCTATCCTTGGTTCGCAGCCATCAACTTCTCGGCTCTGGTCTCTGAAGTCACGGCAATTGATGACTTACATGTACGCTTTACCCTGACCAAGCCAGATAATTCTTTTATTTCCAATATTTCGACGGCTCACGCGCCGATTTTATCCGCTGAATACGCCCAACAATTGAAGCAAAATGGTCAACGCGCCAACATTGACCAGTTGCCAGTCGGTAGTGGACCTTTCTACTTAGACGAGTACCAAGTCTCTGACTTAGTGCGACTAAAACGCCACGACCACTATTGGGGCGGTGCAGCATCAATGAAACAAGTGGTCTTTGATATCTCTCACCGCGGTGCCGGGGCTTTAGCAAAACTGCTACGCCAAGAGTGTGATGTACTAAACTCACCCTTATCTAGTCAAATCCCAATTATTGATGCCGATGAGTCGGTTGTACTACAAGCAAAACCGGCGATGAACGCGGCATTTGTTGCCATCAATACCCAGCATCAGGCGCTAGCCGATGTGCGGGTGCGCAAGGCGCTGAGTTTAGCGATCAATCGAGATACCATTATTGAGGCGGTCTATTTTGGTAGTGGCACCAAAGCAGACTCCCTTGTTCCGCCTGATATTGTTCGCTACGACACCAATGCCAGTCAACTAAGGTATGACCGCAATTATGCGATGGCACTATTGCGTGAAGCTGGATACGAGAACAACTTGGTGCTGGATATGGCGGTTCCACTCGAACCTCGTGTCTACAACCCAAGCCCGCGTAAAACGGCGGAATTGATTCAAGCCAATTTCTCGGATATTGGTGTCCAACTAAATCTAATCACCGACGATCGAAGCAAGCGAGTAGAGTTAGCGAACATGGATAACATCGACCTATTGCTTACCGGATGGGTTGGCAATACTGGTGATCCCGATAACTATCTGCGCCCTTTACTATCGTGTGCCTCAAAGCAAAAAGGGCTGAACCTGTCCTCGTGGTGCAACCCGGATTTTGACACTCTACTTGATCTTGCCTTAGAAGTAGCGAATCCTCGTTATCGCGCCAACCTTTACAATCAAGCTCAAGAGATACTCAGTGAGGAAATGCCAGTATTACCCCTTGCTCACGGTAAAAAATATCAAGCACATAGTGTGAATTTAGGCGGTTTTAAAACCAGTCCGTTCAACTCTCAACCTTTTGACCAAGTAACGAGGCTAAAATAGATGTTTTGGTACGCAATTAGGCGCTTGAACTTATTCTTTATTACCTTGCTGATGTTAACCGTCGTCGGCTTTAGTCTGTTAAAACTTGAGCCAGACTCTTCATTGTATGACATGACGTTTTTGGCTGGCTGGTTAGAGTATCTAGGTCAATTAAGCCAATTTAACTTTGGCTATACCAAGGCAGGCGTACCCATCAGCCAAGAGCTCGCCAGTGTGTTGCCAGCGACGTTAGAGCTCTGTTTCGCGGCATTCAGCATTTCTCTGCTCGTGGGTATTCCCGCCGGCACGATTGCGGGAATGCGTAAGGGCAAACTCATCGACACGGTGATTTCCTTCACCTCGATGATCGGTTATGCCGCGCCGCTATTTTGGATAGCGCTGCTGATGATTATGTATTTTTCACTCAACTTTGAGTGGTTCCCTGTCGCTGGGCGCTATGACCTGTTGTACGAAATCGATCATGTTACTGGTTTTGCGCTTATTGATGCCATTGTTTCAGATAGCCCTTATCGCGCCGAAGCGCTGCAGAGCGTCATTGAACATATGTTCTTGCCGTGCTTAGTGTTAGCGCTTTCTCCTACCATGCAGGTTATTCGCATGATGCGCACCTCAGTCACCGAAGTCATGGCACAAAACTATATCCGCGTTGCTCGTATTAAGGGTCTTTCCAATTACGAAATTGTCATCGAACACGTACTTCGTAACGCTATTCCACCAATTATTCCCAAATTAGGGGTACAGCTGTCGAGTATGATTACGCTTGCCATCATGACCGAATCGATTTTCAACTGGCCCGGTATTGGTCGCTGGTTATTGGATGCGCTCTCTAACCAAGACTACGCCTCTATTCAAGCGGGTGTCATTGTGGTTGCCACCATTGTTCTCGCCGCCAGTATTCTATCGGATTTGTTTGGCGCGATAATTAATCCACTGGTAAGGAAGAACTGGAATGCCGTCAGATAACGTTTATCAAGAAGAACGAATTCCATCACAGCTAGAACGTTTTTGGCGCAGTTATCGCGACAATAATCTGTCGATGTTTGGGCTTTGGTGTTTGATCGCCACTATTTTGGTGACCCTCCTGTCTCCTTGGATCATGCCATTTGACCCCATAGAACAAAGCACCAAATTGCTTATGCCGCCTTCATGGTCACCAGATGGCACGGTAGAGAACTTCTTAGGCACTGATGATCTGGGGCGTGATATTTTATCGCGCATCATCGATGGTACGCGTCTCTCCTTTGGCGCGGCGTTAGTGATTACCGCTATTGCGATGATGATTGGTTCAGTGATCGGTATTTTAGCGGGCGTGACAAAAGGTTTACTATCAAGCACCTTGAACCACCTGCTTGATACGGTAATGTCAATCCCATCACTATTATTGGCTATCATCTTTGTGGCGTTTTTAGGACCGGGCGAGTTCAATATTTTGCTCGCTATCTGTTTGGCGCTGATTCCACGGTTTATTCGCACTATTTATGTCGCAGTCCATGCCGAGATCGCCAAAGATTACATTATGGCAGCCCGATTAGATGGCGCGAATGACTTTTATCTAGTGTGGAACTCCATTTTGCCGAATATTCTCGCGATTATCGCCGCTGAAGTGACCTTTGCGCTATCGGTGGCTATTTTAGATATTACTGCTCTTGGCTTTTTAGGGTTAGGCGCTCAAGCACCGAGTAGTGAATGGGGCGCTATGCTTGGTGATGCTGCTGAGTTGCTCTATCTTGCGCCTTGGACTGTGGTATTACCCGGTCTAGCCATCCTTTATGTTGTTGTTGTTATCAACATTGTTGGCGAAGGAATTCGCAGTGCGTTGAACGCAGGAATTGAATAATGCCAGTTTTAGATATTCGACATCTCACTATTGAAATCGAAACACCACGCGGCTTGGTTAAAGCCGTTGATCGCATGAGCTTCACCATTAACGAAGGTGAAATTCGTGGCCTTGTGGGTGAATCCGGCTCGGGTAAAAGCTTAGTCGCAAAGGCGCTGGTGGGTGTTAAAAAAGACACTTGGCGTATCACTGCTGACCGTATGCGTCTTGGCAATGTTGACCTTTTACAGTTAAGCCCAAAAGAGCGTCGCCGTGTCATTGCTCGCGATGTCGCCATGATATTTCAAGAGCCTTCGACTTGTCTTGACCCATCTGAACCGGTCGGCAAGCAGTTAATGGATTCGATTCCCTCTCGCGCCTTTGAAGGCAAATGGTGGCAAAGATTTAAATGGCGAAAAAAACAGGCCAGCGCCCTACTGCATAAAGTGGGCATTAAAGAACACACCAAAGTGATGCGTCGTTATCCCTATGAGTTAACCGATGGAGAGTGTCAAAAGATCATGATTGCGATGGCAATCGCGGCGAAACCCAAACTGCTGATTGCTGACGAGCCGACCAATGACTTGGACCCGATCACTCAGTCACAGATACTGCGTCTGCTGAGCCGCATGAACCAATTGAATAACACCACGATTATTCTTATCGGTCATGACTTAACAACCATTACCCAATGGGCAACCCGAATCACTGTGATGTATTGTGGGCAATCCGTCGAATCTGCGGATACGCCTAAGCTGTTAACGGCACCCAAGCATCCTTATACGGTTGCGTTATTAAAAGCCATGCCTGACTTTGCCGACAGCGTCAATCACAAACAGAAATTGCAATCATTACCCGGGTCAATTCCTCCATTGCAGAATCTCCCGATTGGATGTCGACTTGGACCAAGGTGCCCGTACGCCCAACGTCAATGTGTTGAAATCCCTCAACCAGTCAGGGTGAAGAACCATAAGTTTAACTGTCACTTCCCGCTGAATTTGGAGACTAAATCATGAGTGAACTCCTTGAAGTCACTGGGTTAAAGAAAGATTTCGTGACCCGCTCTAGCCTATTCAGACGCCATGTTGAACAAGCGGTTAAACCGGTGAGTTTTACACTTAAAGCAGGTGAAACCATCGGTTTTATTGGCAAAAATGGCTCAGGAAAGTCTACTTTAGCGCGCATGCTGGCGGGTGTGGTTGAGCCAACTTCTGGCGAAATACGTGTTAATGGCGACCTGCTGGAACATAAAGATTATTCAACTCGCTGTAAGCTGATTCGCATGATTTTTCAAGATCCCAACACTTCGCTAAACCCGCGTATTCAGATTGGGCGTATTCTTGAAGGTCCACTCAAGCGTAATACCAATATGACGCCAGAAGCCCGTATCCGCCGAGTCAAGGACACGCTGGTTCGCGTTGGTCTGTTACCAGAACACGCTTATTTCTACCCACAAATGCTTGCGGCAGGGCAAAAGCAGCGTGTCTGCCTTGCAAGGGCGCTCATTCTGCAGCCGTCTATCATAGTGGCAGACGAAGCATTGAATGGCTTAGATATGGCAATGCGTTCACAGATCATCAATCTGTTTTTAGAGCTACAAGAAGAGATGGGCGTCGCGTTTGTGTACGTATCCCAGCACATAGGGATTGTTAAGCATATTACCGACCAAGTGATGGTGATGCATGAAGGAACGGTGGTAGAGTACGGCAATACCAAAAAGGTTATTGAAAACCCGCAACATATCATTACGCAGCGTATGGTAGAAAGTCACTTCAATAAGTCACCCGTCCATCGCTAGCCTCAAAATATCAAATAATTATCATAGATATTCCGAGTAAAGCAATAAACAGTAAAACAGCGAGTAACCAAGGTTACTCGCTGTTTTACTGTTATCTAATTAAAAATTGACCGTGAATATCAATACCTATGAACTTTATCGGTTAAGATCTAACAGGTTTGCGATATATTTCGTGTGATAAAAGTTGTCTCCACCATGAATAATAACATCGTGAATATAATTTGGGATATCGCCTTTATATTTTGACCTGATATCTTTCTTTATTTTTTCCATCGACGTAGAGATTGGGTGTCCATTTACCTCTTTTTTTCGTAAGACGTCATTAGACATATCAAAACAGATAACTCTAACATCAGTACCGTACTGCTTTAAGGCGTTCACTTTTCTAGCAACTTTCCAATCTTCAATATTATCACATTCATATATTCCAGCTACTTTTTCGTCAAAATCTTCGCCAAAGTCAAAATCATTGCTACTCAAAACAGTGAACCTTTCTTCAAAGTAACTGAGAATACTATCAAAGTGCTCTGTAACTGCTGGCCACAAGATAGCGACATAATATGCATGATTTTTAATGACTAACTCTTTATATTTATCGTTGATGATTTTTAACTCTTCATCGTTAAAATCATTACTTTCAAACCAAGAATAAGAGTAATCCACTATTCCATGCTTTCTATATTTAATAGATGTCATTGGACGTTGAAAATACAATGAGCAAGCTAATCTATGCGAGCCATCAACCATACTACCAGCATGATTTGTTGTGATTAAAGAGTATGGGTCAAATCCATTTTCATTTACGCTATCAATAAGATTTTTAAACCTTATTTCAGAGCCGTCATTTTTGTTACTCGACCTTTTTTCTTGCATTTTATTGTAAATAATCCAACCTTTATCATTCCCTTCTAGGTATGATTCAATTGCAAGATATCGAACAATTACATCAAAACGATTAAAATTACCATGTTCATCTCTTTGTTGATTAAAGAGCTGAATGGTATCAATAGTTCGAACAGAAATATCCGTAATATCCGTCGACTTCTTGTTTTTTTGATGAAGTTTAACTATTTTTCTTTTTAGTTTATTTACCCGTCTTTTAAAATAGAGCTTTGCAATTATTCGACGAAGTTGCCATTGTTTTGTGACTCGCGCGGAGACATTTTTGGGATAACAATGATAATCATGAAAATTACAGCTACTAAAAAATGAACGTATGTACTTTAAGTGATGACGTTTTCCTGGATTCCGGATCAGTTCAGATACTGCAATAAAAAAATCGGTTTCTTGCGAGGCAAAATACACACCATTTTTTTCAACCGATTTGCTTATACTTTCACTAATGAATAACTTAGAATAGAAATGATCATATTTTGTAAAATCAAACTGGATGACGAGTTTAAATTCATGTTCCAACCTGAGTTTTACTCTCCCTAAATCTTCATCAATATATAAATCACATCCTGTGTTATTAAAGGACTGTTTAAATACTTCAACAATCTTATCAAAACTATCTTCGCCGACCAAGAAGTCAATATCTTTCCCCCAAGGCAATACCTTAAGATCACCATTACTAAATCCATGCTGCTTGATAATAATGTAATCTAAGTTATTTATAGTATCAATACATTTAAAAAATAGTGTATTTAAATTATCCTTTATATTATTCATTTTTATTTTATAACCTTTTAAATTTCAGATATGCACTAGGATAAATCTATAACAAAGATTATAACATAAGCCTCAGGCTTGTAATAGCGGTTAGCATTCCAATTAGACGACTTGATCACTCATCATATTCCCCCCTCTAAACCTTCTAAAGACCATGCCTATTGGCGAAGCTAAGAATACGCTATCCAAAAAAAATCCCTCAATGATGAGGGATTTTTCACTATTCAAACAGGTCTGTTAACAACACTGGGCTATTAACAACAGAGCTATTAGCAACGAAGCAGATTAAGAACGGCGAGTCTTAGCGCGTGCGCCCTGCTCTCCAGCGGCTTTCTTATTGCGACGCTGTTGATTGCTGCGACCTTTCGGTGCGCTTACACGTTCTTCGTGACGACGCACTGCGCGGCGAATCTTTTGGCTACGAGAACGCTCACGTTGGCGAGAAGTGTTCGCTTGATTAAGATCCAATAGCGTTTCTTTTTCTGCTTTTAACTCAACCAATTCACGTAGATAGTTCACTTGTTTCAGGTCAAGTTCCATCCAGCCGCCACGAGGCAGTTTTTTGTCTAAATAGATGTCGCCGTAACGAACACGCTTTAGACGGCTTACGGTTGTCTCTTGAGATTCCCACAAACGACGAACTTCGCGGTTACGACCTTCGTTAATGGCAACGTAGAAAGTATGGTTCATACCTTCACCGCCGGCGTAAACCACGTCTTCAAAACGAGCCATACCATCTTCAAGCTTGACACCGTTCACTAGGTTGCGAACTTTTTGCTCGTTCACTTCACCAAATACACGGACCAAATACTCTCGTTCAACTTGGCGACTTGGGTGCATGAGACGGTTTGCTAATTCACCGTCTGTAGTGAATAGTAATAAACCTGAAGTATTGGCATCAAGACGACCAACAGAGATCCAGCGAGAGCCACGGATCTTAGGTAGACGATCGAAAACAGTACGTCGGCCTTCTGGGTCATTACGCGTACACAACTCACCCTCAGGTTTGTAGTATGCAAGTACGCGACACACCACTTCTTCCTGCACTTTCGCAGAAATTGCGTGTCCATCAATGCGAATAACCGCGTTTTCGTCTTCAAGACGCTCGCCTAATTTCGCAACTTGACCGTTAACACTTACACGACCCGATTTGATTAATGTCTCTAACTCTCGACGAGAACCATGACCTGCTCGTGCCAGTACCTTTTGTAATTTTTCGCTCATTTATCTACCTATAATGTCGTCTTCACAGACGTCGTGACCAGATATCGCGACCTAAAAATCGCGGGCCAGCATTATTACAAATAAACCCCGATCACGCACCAAATTTCTTTGTAAAATTTTCGCTAAGGTTATTGCCCATCCAACCAGTGATTCGTCTGATGTTGCTTCGGGTTTGAACTACTCAAACGGAGCAGTATCTCCCGAACCGACACGGTGAATTTCTACTTCATCGTTGCTGAAGTCCACCACGGTGGTTGGCTGTTCGCCAAGGTAACCACCGTTTAGGATAACATCAACGACGTTATCCAATTGATCCCTTATCTCTTCCGGATCAGATTCGGTCGTTGTATTACCCGGCAAAATCAGTGACGTTGACATCAAAGGCTCACCTAATGCTTCAAGCAAATCCAAGGCAATACGATTATCAGGAACACGTATCCCAATGGTTTTACGCTTTGGGTTCATCAAACGACGCGGCACTTCTTTTGTACCTTTAAAGATAAACGTATATGGACCAGGGGTGTTGTTCTTCAACAAACGGAAAGCATCATTATCGACACGCGCGTACAGCGATAGCTCAGAAAGATCGCGGCACATCAGCGTAAAGTTATGTTTGTCATCCAGACGACGAATGCGGCAAATGCGCTCGAGGGCCTGTTTGTTTTCTAACTGGCAACCAAGGGCATAACCCGAATCCGTTGGGTAGATAATCACACCACCATTTCTAACAATGGCGACAGCTTGACTGATCAGGCGCGTTTGAGGGTTTTCTGGGTGTACATAAAAAAATTGACTCATTGATTATTCCTTCATTATTGGACCGTCATCTGTTGAGTTTTACTTGTTGTTCGACATCGAAGACCGTCGTCAATCACCGTCCATTATAGCGGTGAAATCTCTGTTTTTAATACTAATTTTTCCCATACAGGCGTCACACCCGACGGTAGCCACAGGTTACGACCTAATTCCATCCATGGCGATGGATAATGAAAATCCGACCCTTGTGAGGCTAACAAATTGTAATGTATAGCATAATCGGCTAATAACCGTCGCTCTTGCATTCCTTGCTGCGGTTGTGCCACTTCCATTGCATCACCTTTTGCCTCACTAAAGGCTTCAAGTAACCGCTTCAACCACTTGGTCTTGAGTTGATAACGTGCAGGATGAGCTAACACCGCCACACCTCCTGCGGCGTGGATAGCGCTGATCGCTTCTTCCATCGAGCCCCAATTGGGTGGCACGTAACCGGAATTGTCACGAGTCAGATACTTCTTAAAGACCTGTTGCATAGTTTTCGCATAACCGTTGCTCACTAACCATTGAGCAAAGTGAGCACGGGTAATGGGTGCTTTACCAGCAATCTGCTGTACTTCTTCCAGCACCCCTTCACGGGTGGCTTTGCTGAGACGATGCGCCATCAATTCCGCTCGTTCTTTACGGCGCTGTTTTTGTAATTCAATCAGCGCCAATAGTTGCGGGTTTTGCTCATCAATGCCCAGACCGACAATATGAATATCCTTGTTTTGCCAAACGGTGGAAATTTCGATGCCACTGACCAACTCTATTGGCAGTTCAAGATCGTCAATTACAGATCTGGCTTCGTCGAGTGCGTCGATGGTGTCATGGTCGGTAATGGCTAAAACCGCCACATCAAAGGAGACGGCTCGCTCTAACAATTGTTGAACCGACAAACGCCCATCTGACGCCGTGGTATGGCTATGCAGATCTATCTTCATTTTTTCAATTTTATCTGTTGACTTTCGAACAGCAAACTAGTTAACTAGTACGCAGATACGAAAACTGAGTAATGCACACATGTTACAAGAAAGTAGCACAATCAAGAAAGCTTTAATCCACGCAACCGTAACTCTTGGTTCGTGGTGGCGCACTTGGACACAATCCAGGTGGGCGTTTTCCTGTGCATGACTCGCAGAAAAAGAATTGAAACTAGCCCACTCCATTGAGTGGGTTTTTTATTATCTAAATCAATTGAATAAAGCTTCAACAACGACGCTTTGAAGACATCAGAATTTTATGACACTATACCAAACCGCAAGCGATGATTTGATGGATAGTTTGTCGGATTAAACAAGATTATGGATAAGGAGCTTTTGTGAATAAAGCCATTACAATCAATAAATTAGGGCAATTGGAAGTCAAATCTCTCACACTTCCTTATACACAAGACCCAACCCGTCTGTTTCATACGCTTTGTGAGAACAAAACAGACAGTCTTTTGCTAGAGTCGGCAGAAATCAGCTCCAAGCAAGATCTACAAAGCTTACTGATTGTTGATTCAGCAGTGCGCATCGTCTGCCACGCTCACACCGTCGAGTTTCAAGCGCTCACCTCCAATGGTAGTAATTTATTAGCTCTGATTGCTCAAAACATCAACAGTGAACTGCCCGTCACTCATTCGCAAAACTCGCTAACGATTGAATTCGACATGCCTTCCGACCAACTGGATGAAGACTCAAGACTGCGTGAAGCGTCAAGCTTTGATGCTCTGCGTCTGGTTCGTCATAGCTTCGACCTAGCGGGTTTAGATAAAAACGCGCTATTCATGGGCGGCTTATTTGCTTACGATATGGTGGCAAACTTCGAACCTCTTGGCTCTGCTAAACCAATCAATCAGTGTCCTGATTATGTATTCTACGTCGCTGAAAACTTATTGGTCGTTGATCATCAAACCGAATCATGCGAACTCAAAAGCACACTGTTCAATCACGACGAACAAGAGTTACAGCGCATTGAAGCGCGCATGGACTCTATTCTCAAGCAGTGCCAAGCACTCAAGTCACTACCCGCAGCGACCAAGGTCGCTAACATCCAAGAGCAAGTAAATGTCTCTGACCAAGCCTTCTGCGATACGGTGACCGAGCTCAAGCAATACGTGGTGAAAGGCGATATCTTCCAAGTCGTGCCTTCACGTCGCTTTAGCCTGCCTTGCCCTTCACCATTAGCGGCTTACAAAGAGCTAAAACAGAGCAATCCAAGCCCTTACATGTTCTATATGCAAGATGAGCTCTTTACCCTGTTTGGTGCTTCTCCAGAGAGTGCATTGAAATACTCCGCTCAAACCGACCAAGTCGAGATCTATCCGATTGCTGGCACGCGTCGTCGTGGTAAAAATCCAGATGGAACCATCAACCATGATCTCGACAGCCGCATGGAACTTGAACTGCGCAGCGACACCAAAGAGAACGCAGAACACATGATGTTGGTCGACCTTGCCCGCAACGATGTAGCTCGTATTTCTGAGCCGGGAACGCGCCACGTTGCCGATCTGCTGCAAACGGACCGCTATAGCCACGTTATGCATTTAGTGTCTCGCGTTGTCGGTCAACTGCGTCATGATCTCGACGCGCTGCATGCCTATCAAGCGTGTATGAATATGGGCACATTGACTGGCGCACCTAAAATTCGTGCCATGCAACTGATTCGTCAATTTGAAGGGGAAACCCGTGGCAGCTATGGTGGCGCAGTGGGTTATATGAACGGTGCTGGTGACATGGATACCTGTATCGTGATTCGCTCAGCGTATGTTGAAGATGGCGTCGCAACAGTACAAGCTGGTGCTGGGGTCGTGTTTGATTCTGACCCACAATCAGAAGCTGACGAAACTCGCGGTAAGGCGCAAGCCGTTATTTCTGCGATTAAGAACGCCCACAAGGAGTAAATTGCTATGGCATCTCAAACTACTATGACATCTCAAACTGCTAACCTCGTCTTTGTCGACAACTTTGACTCCTTTACCTATAACTTGGTCGATCAGTTCCGTAGCCTAGGCTATCCGGTGACGATCTACCGTAACCACATTGACGCTAAAGCACTTGCTCAAACGGTGTTGGAGCTTACCAATCCTGTAGTTGTTTTATCTCCGGGTCCGGGCGCACCTTCTGAAGCAGGCTGTATGCCGGAATTGATTCAGCTTTTGCGTGGCAAAGTACCCATGATTGGCATCTGTCTTGGGCATCAAGCGATTGTCGAGGCTTATGGCGGTATCGTTGCCGGTGCTGGCGAAATCCTGCATGGCAAAGTCTCTATGATGAAGCATGAAAATCACGAGATTTATCAAGGTCTGCCTGCTGAACTCGCCATTGCACGCTACCATTCTCTTGTTGCCACACACGTGCCAGAGTCACTGGAAGTCACTGCCGAGGTGGATGGCTTAGTGATGTCGGTTGCCAATCAGCAAGATCGCGTCTGCGGTTTTCAATTCCACCCAGAGTCTATTATGACAACGCATGGTGCGACCCTATTGAGCAACGCCATTCACTGGGCAACAACGCCAAACTCGGTCAACAACAAGGAGCTGTAATTATGGAACAGATTATCGAGAAACTATACGCTCAAGAGTCACTGACTGAGCAGGAAAGCCAGCAGCTTTTTGACACCATTATCAAGGGCGAGCTAGACCCTATTCTTATGTCAGCCGCGCTAACCGCACTCAAAATCAAAGGCGAAACGCCAGCAGAAATTTCTGGTGCTGCCAAAGCATTACTGGCTAACGCAAAAGAATTCCCGCGTCCCGATTACGATTTTGCTGACATTGTCGGCACTGGTGGCGACGGTGCCAATACCATCAATATCTCGACCACCGCTGCTTTTGTTGCTGCCGCCTGTGGTCTTAAAGTTGCCAAACACGGCAACCGCGGTGTCTCAAGCAAATCTGGCTCTTCAGACCTGCTTGACTCTTTCGGTATCGACTTGGCGATGAGCCCTGAAGATACCCGTGCTGCCGTTGATGAAATCGGCGTCGCGTTTCTGTTTGCGCCGCAATATCACGGTGGTGTGCGTCATGCCATGCCAGTGCGTCAAACCATGAAAACCCGCACTATTTTCAATATTCTTGGTCCACTGATTAACCCCGCTCGTCCTAACATCGAACTGATGGGAGTTTATGACGCAAAATTGGTTCGCCCTATTGCGGAAACCATGCTTAAAATGGGCATGAAGCGCGCAGCAGTGGTACATGGCAGCGGATTAGATGAAGTGGCGATCCACGGCGAAACCTTGGTCGCTGAGATTAAACAGGGTCAAATCATCGAATACACCTTATCACCGGCGGATTTTGGTCTACAAAACCATCCACTGGAAGCAATCAAAGGTGGCGAGCCAGAAGAGAACCGTACCATCATCACCAATATGCTAACGGGTAAAGGCAGCGACGCACAGCTCGGTGCGGTTGCCGTCAACGTAGCACTGCTGATGAAGCTATTTGGTCACGAAGATTTAGCGGCTAACGCCCAGCAAGCGATTGACGCAATGAACAATGGCGCAGCCTACGAGCTTGTACAAAAGCTCGCTGCGTTTAAAAAGTAAGGTAGCAATGACATGGAAACCGTATTAGCGAAAATCGTTGATGACAAGCGACTTTGGGTGGCAGCACGCAAAGAGTCTCAGCCGTTAGAGGAATTTCAAGCCTCACTCACGCCATCCGACCGCAGTTTTTACCAAGCGCTGTCGACAGGCAAAACTGCATTTATTCTTGAGTGCAAAAAGGCATCACCTTCTAAAGGTTTGATTCGCGATGATTTCAATCTTGATTACATCGCCTCAGTCTATAACCAGCATGCAAGCGCGATTTCTGTTCTCACGGACGAAAAGTATTTCCAAGGTAACTTTGATTTCTTGCCGCAAGTTCGTAACCAAGTGTCCGTCCCTGTGTTGTGCAAAGACTTTATGATCGACCCTTATCAAGTCTATTTGGCGCGTCACTACAATGCGGATGCCATTTTGTTGATGCTGTCTGTGCTCAACGATGAAGAGTATCAACAACTGGCTGAAATCGCTCATTCGCTTAACCTTGGCATCCTGACCGAGGTTAGTAACGAACAAGAACTTGAGCGCGCGATTAAGCTTGGCGCTAAAGTGGTCGGCATCAACAACCGCAATCTAAGAGATCTGTCGGTTGATTTAACCCGTACCAAGCAACTTGCACCTAAGCTGCCAAAAGATACCGTGGTGATTTCTGAGTCGGGTATCTACAACCACCAGCAAGTTCGCGACCTTATTCACTATGCCAATGGCTTTTTGATTGGTAGCTCGCTGATGGCAGAGGACAATCTTGAACTCGCGGTACGCAAAGTATTGCTGGGTGAAAACAAAGTGTGCGGACTTACCCACGCTGACGATGCGGCAAAAGCGTATCAAGCAGGGGCAGTCAAAGGTGGACTGATCTTTGTCGAAAAATCTCCGCGTTTTGTTGACCAAGAATCTGCGCGTTTAGTGATGAGCGGTGCGCCGCTTGAGTATGTAGGCGTATTCCAAAATCATGACGTCGATTTTGTTGCTTCGACGGCTAACACCCTGAATCTATCTGCGGTGCAACTGCATGGTGCCGAAGATCAAAACTACGTGGATGCGCTGCGCTCAGAGCTCAATGATGACATCAAGATCTGGAAAGCACACGGCGTAAGCGATGCACTGCCTGATTTACACAGCATCAAGGTTGACCGCCACCTACTCGATAGTCAGGTTGGCTCGCAATCGGGAGGCACAGGTCAAACCTTTGATTGGGCACTGATCAATCAAGCCTCAGACGTGATGCTTGCTGGTGGTCTGTCACCCGATAACGTCAAGCAGGCAAGCCAATTAGGCTGTATTGGTTTAGACCTCAACTCTGGTGTTGAAACGGCACCCGGCAAGAAAGACGCAACAAAGCTAAATCAAGCTTTCGCGTCAATTAGAGATTACTAGACCTTGCATGACGCAAGGAATAAAAACGAATAGTTAAGGAAATCATCATGGCAAAACTCGATGCCTACTTTGGTGAATATGGCGGTCAATTTGTCCCTCAGATTCTAGTGCCAGCGCTTGACCAACTTGAACAAGCATTTATTGATGCGCAGAGCGACGACGCATTCCGTGCTGAGTTTATGACCCTGCTGCAAGAGTATGCGGGTCGCCCAACGGCGTTGACGCTGACTCGCAACCTAACCAAGGGCACCAAAACCAAGCTCTATCTCAAACGTGAAGATCTGCTGCACGGTGGCGCCCACAAAACCAACCAAGTATTGGGTCAGGCACTGTTAGCCAAGCGTATGGGCAAACACGAAATCATCGCTGAGACCGGTGCAGGTCAACACGGTGTTGCGACTGCACTGGCTTGTGCTCTGCTCGGATTAAAATGTCGTGTTTATATGGGTGCCAAAGACGTAGAACGTCAAAGCCCTAACGTATTTAGAATGCGACTGATGGGCGCGGAGGTGATTCCGGTTCACTCGGGGAGCTCTACCCTAAAAGATGCGTGTAACGAAGCCCTGCGCGACTGGTCTGCTAGCTACGAAACCGCTCACTATCTCTTGGGTACAGCCGCAGGTCCGCACCCATTCCCAACCATTGTGCGTGAATTCCAACGTATGATCGGTGAAGAGACTAAGAACCAAATCTTAGCGCGCGAAGGTCGATTACCTGATGCAGTCATTGCTTGTGTCGGCGGCGGTTCAAACGCTATCGGTATGTTTGCAGACTTTATCGAGGAACAGAATGTCAGTCTTATCGGCGTCGAGCCTGCTGGTCTGGGTATCGACACGGATCAACACGGCGCGCCACTTAAACACGGTACAACGGGCATCTTCTTTGGGATGAAAGCCCCATTGATGCAAGATCCTAATGGTCAGGTTGAAGAATCTTATTCAGTCTCTGCGGGTCTGGACTTCCCTTCTGTTGGTCCACAACATGCTCACCTAAACGCGATTGGGCGTGCCCAATATGAATCTATCTCAGACGATGAAGCACTGGAAGCATTCCAAGAACTCGCTCGTCACGAAGGGATTATTCCAGCATTGGAATCGTCGCACGCACTGGCGTGGGCACTAAAAATGGCAAGAGAAAACCCTGAAAAAGAACAGCTTCTTGTGGTCAACTTATCAGGGCGCGGTGACAAAGATATTTTCACGGTTCACGACATTCTTAAAGAAAAAGGAGCGCTCTAATGGATCGCTATCAATCTATGTTTGCTCGCCTTGAGCAAAATAACCAAGGTGCTTTTGTTCCTTTCGTCACTATCGGCGATCCAAATCCAGAGTTGTCGTTGCAGATTATGGAAACTCTGGTCGCAGCAGGCGCTGACGCGCTTGAGCTTGGTTTTCCGTTTTCTGATCCTCAAGCCGACGGTCCAACGATTCAAGGTGCCAACATTCGCGCCCTAAATTCAAACACCACGCCCGCGATCTGTTTCGAGTTAATTGGCAAAGTTCGTGCAAAATACCCTGAATTGCCAATCGGTTTGCTAATGTACGCCAACCTTGTGTACGCAAAAGGCATTGATGCGTTCTATCAACAGTGTGCAGAAGTGGGTATTGACTCTGTGTTGATCGCTGATGTTCCGACTAATGAAAGTGCCGAATTTGTTGCAGCGGCTAACAAACATGGTGTTCATCCGATCTTTATCGCGCCACCGACCGCCAGTGAACAAACCATTCAACAAGTGGCTCAACTGGGCAGCGGCTACACCTACCTGCTATCACGCGCTGGCGTCACGGGCGCTGAAACGAAAGCACAGATGCCACTGACCAACCAGTTAACCACGCTAAAACAGTATGATGCTGCACCGTCATTACTGGGTTTTGGTATTTCTCAACCAGACCAAGTAAAACAAGCGCTCACTTCAGGCGCCGCCGGGGCAATTTCTGGTTCTGCGGTGGTGAAAATCATTGAGAGCAATCTGGACAATGCGGAAGAAATGTTAAAACAACTGCATCAGTTCATTGCCTCAATGAAAGCCGCCACTCAAAAGTAACCCGCGACTTCATATACTCCATGTAAAGGTTGCACGAATTGGTGCAACCTTTAATTTACCTTCAGCAGCCAATTCACCTACCTTTCAGTCTCACTTTTAGCATTTGCGTTACACAAGCGATCCCGCAAACGTTTGCCTGTGATTATTTTTTATGCGACCGTTCAATAAATTAGCATTTTTCCCATATTTTATGCGGTTTAATGCTTGCAGAGCACAGACGGAAAATGCCACAATCCCCACCGAACTATAGTCTTCTCAACAAGGGTTGTTCGAGATACTATTCTGTAATTTATGCATTTCATAGCACAGGAGTTAAGGAAGTGTTAAAAGAAAAGTCAATGCTAAATAACATTGGTGTACAAGTGGTTATCGCAATGATCCTTGGTACAGCCGTTGGGGCTGTAATGGGTGAGTCTGCGGCACTATTTGCGCCATTGGGCACTATTTTTATCAACCTCATCAAGATGTTGGTCATCCCTCTAGTTGCTGTCGCACTTATCTCTGGCGCAGCTGGGCTTGGCAATAGCAGCAATGCGGGCAAAGTCGGTGTAGCAACTCTGGGTTACTTTGGCTTAACTTCTGCGCTGGCAGTGGCTCTGGCACTGTTTATGGGCGAGATGTTCCAACCAGGCATCAATATCGATACTGCGGGCATCGAAGGTATGTTCTCAGCAGAATACGCTTCAAAGGGTGAACTTCCCACTTTCTGGGCGACCATCACTGGTATGATCCCAACCAACGTTTTCCAATCCCTAAACGAAGCCAATATCCTGCAAATTCTTGTGTTCTGTTTATTCTTTGGTATCGCACTCTCTAAGCAAGATAAACAAAAACGCGAACCTATCATCAATGGCGTAAACGCGATTGTTGATAGCATGGTTTGGATGATCAACAAAGTGATGATCATCGCGCCACTAGGCGTATTTGGTCTGATGGCGGAAGCTGTAGGGACATTTGGCTTTGGCGCATTGATGGTGGTCTTTAAACTATTTATGGTTTACATCGCTGCGATCCTAATCTTTGGTTTTGTTGTTTACCCGCTGATGGTGCAAGTCTTCACCAAGACGTCGGCTAAGAAGTTCCTAGTGGCAATGAAGAAGCCACAAGCGGTTGCACTGTCTACTGCTTCTTCAATGGCAACACTTCCTGTGACGATGGACACGGTAGAAAACGAGCTGGGCGTGAAAAACTCAACGGCATCGTTCGTACTGCCTCTTGGCGCAACCATCAACATGAGTGGTAATGCGATTTACTACGGCTTGGTCGCTATTTTCTTCGCTCAGCTATTTAACATCGACCTGTCTATCGGCGCTTACATCGCGATCATCGTAACATCGACACTGGGTGCTGTTGGTCAAGCCGGCGTTCCGGGTCCATCATTCCTTGTGGTCGCGGTACTGCTTGCGGCAGGTATTCCAATCGAAGGTCTACCTCTGCTGTTTGCTCTTGACCGTATCTTTGACATGATTCGTACAGCGCTAAACATCACTGGTGATGCGGCTTGTGCAGTCATTGTTGATGCTATTGCTCAAGAAGAAGCAACAGTTGAAGAAACCGAACTGGAAATGAACGAGCAAAAAGCCTAATAAAAGGTGAATTGAAACGATTAACGGTTACCGTAAAATGTGACCGTTAATCGTTAACTAGCAAAATAACCTAACCATCATTCGACTCAATTTACCCTCTGCCTTCTAAAATAACCGCACCAGCACGACAACTCTCCCTAAGTGACCAACCTCACATCTAACACAGGTTTATCGCTATTAATTCGCTCATCCCTACCATCAACATCGAGTTAGATATAAGATATCGTCCTACATACCTATAAAATTCTAGCGACTTATTTTACCCATCACGCAATAAACCACTTAAAATTTCAAATCTGCACAAGTAGAAACCTTTTAGATCAACCGGTTACCATTAATTATGATTAAAAAAATATCACTAAAAAACAAGCTGACATTCGCAGCAAGCCTGGCAATCACCATTGGTGGGCTATTCGTCGAAGCACTTTCTTATAATGCATCATTAAATCGACTGGAAAACGAAGTTGAATCATCCCTTACCGGTACCGTCACTGCCTACAACCAATATGTGGTTGATTGGTTAGCTTCAAAAGAGCGATCGTTAACCTCGCTATCTTCAGACATTCCACCGCAAAACGTCATTACTCACCTTGAGCAAGTTCGCCATTCCGGCGCTTTTGATAACGTGTTTCTTGCACTGCCCGATGGCTCACAAAAGAATGCTAATGAGGTGATTCTGCCAGCAGGCAACAATGACCCTCGTGAATGGGGTTGGTACATCAACGCAATTAAAGCGCCTTCGAAAGTCTTTATGGACAACCCAACTGTCGCAGCAGCGACTGGTGCTAACGTTGTATCGTTGGGCAAAGCGATTCAATTTAGCGGCAGCAGTGCGGTTCTGGGTGCGGATGTCGAAATTACAGATATTGTTAATGGGCTGTCACAGGTAATTCTTCCTGGGACGGGCTATATGTTTATTATGAATGAACAAGGCAATGTTTTTACCCATGCCAACACTCAACTGCTCCACAAACCTGTATCTGAGCTTGGTTTAACCGCTCAAATCATTAACGCCGCAAACCGCAGTTCCACTAGTGTCATGGCATCGGTCAACGGCATGGATTCGGTCATTCGCGTAATCAAGATACCAGGAACGTCATTAACCACGGTGGCAGTCGTTGACTATAGCTCACTCGTTGCACCATTAAATGATGCGATCTGGAAACAAGTTCTCGCGGCCCTAGTTATTGTCATTATCTGTATCGTTCTATTTAGCGCGCTATGTAATATTCTATTTAAACCTCTAAATAACGTATCTAACGCGTTAGAAAAAATAGCGACCGGCGACGCGGATTTGACACAAAGAATCCATGTTGAAAGCAATGATGAGGTGGGCAAGCTTGCCAATAACTTCAATCTGTTCGTCACCAGTTTGAACACGCTTATCGCCAATATTCGCACGCAATCGAGCCGTCTGAACGACTACTCTGAAGAAAACTCACAGCTTGCGACCAAAGCGGTTGATGGTGTCAATCAGCAGCAACAAGAGATTACGATGGTGGCAACAGCCGTTCACGAACTGTCTCTCGCGACTCAAGAAATTTCACAAAATGCCGTGCAAGCTGCCAACGCCGCGCGCGAATCAGAGGACAACACGGTGCATGGTCAAGAGATGGTGCACAAAACCCGCGGTTCGATAAATAGACTGGCGGAAGAACTTGAAACTGCAGGTCAGGTTGTCAGTGATCTTGATAAACATGCTCAAGAGATCTCCACCGTTCTCTCGACTATTCAAGGCATTGCTGAGCAAACCAATTTACTGGCGCTTAACGCCGCTATCGAAGCTGCGCGCGCAGGTGAACAAGGACGAGGTTTTGCGGTGGTTGCTGACGAAGTAAGAGTGCTTTCACAACGCACCCACTCTTCGACTGAAGAGATCAAAGCGACCATTGAAACTCTGCAAAATACAACCAATAAAGCCGTGACGATAATGGAAAGCAGCGCTGAGTTTGCTGAAAACTCGGTGGAAGATGCCGATAAAGCGACGCTAGCGCTGAAAGAGATTAATTCATCCGTCAGCTTAATTAGCGACATGGCAACGCAAATTGCCACTGCAGCAGAAGAGCAAACTCATGTGACTAGCCAAGTCACAGAAAATATTACTCTAATCAAAGATGTTGCCGATCAACTGGTGCTTCACTCACAAGACAGTTCAAGCTCTTCAAGTAAAGTAAAACTAGAACTTGAAGAGTTAAGTCAAAAAGTATCCACTTTTAAAGTTTCTTAATCGCCTCCAACCAAGCTAATGGCATTGACCATGTTCTGTGGCGAGATTTGTCGCCACAGAACACATATCATTTGATACGTTGCCCCATAGCCTTTCAGCTTCGCTTTACTCTCCTTTGCTCCTGCTCAACCTATGCTTTAATGTTTCCATTTGTCACTAATGGTTTTGTCTGCTGTCACTTTTCGGTACACTGTGTGCCACTGTTTTTATCGGACTTGCTAGAACAATGAAGCAAATTATTGATTTTATTCCCCTGATTATCTTTTTCGCTCTTTACAAGATGCAGGATATCTATGTCGCTACCGGCGCATTAATTGCGGCAACGGCGGTACAGATTGTCGTCACTTACTTCTTGTATAAGAAAGTAGAAAAGATGCAGCTGATTACTTTCGCCATGGTGACGGTATTTGGCGGTATGACCATTTTCTTGCAAGACGAGAACTTTATTAAATGGAAAGTGACCATTGTCTACGCCATCTTCGCTATCGGCTTGGCAGTCAGTCACGCGATTGGGCGCAGTGCCATCAAAGGTATGTTGGGCAAAGAAATCTCATTACCCGACCCTGTTTGGACCAAGATCAACACCGCTTGGGTCGCCTTTTTCTCATTCTGTGCGGGTCTTAATATCTATGTCGCCTACGAAATGCCGCTGGATGTTTGGGTTAACTTCAAGGTATTTGGTTTATTGATCGTCACCTTACTGTTCACTGTCCTTACTGGTATCTACATCTACAAAAAAATGGATAAAAGTGAGCAACCTGAGCAAGAGTTAGACCAAAAGCTAAATAAAGACGAACAAGATCACACTTCTTGACCTGCATCGCGTAATTCGTATACTCCACCTTAGATAAACGATTGATCTGTAGCGACCTTAGGGTCGCTACCTTTTTGCCTAAGGATAGCTGTATGTCTACCTCTCCCAAGGGTCAACTACTGACTCGTACTTTAGCCATGCCAAGCGATTGTAATGCCAATGGCGATATTTTCGGTGGCTGGATTATGTCCCAACTCGATTTAGCTGGCGGTATTCTTGCTAAAGAGATCTCCCACGGACGCATCGTGACCGTTTCCGTTTCAAGTATTACCTTTAAAAAACCGGTAAGCGTAGGTGATGTTGTTTGTGTTTACGGTGAGTGTTCTCGTATCGGCAACACCTCAATGAACATTGACCTGGAAGTTTGGGTTAAGCCCGTGAGAGACCACGGTGTCGAAGAACGTTTTATGGTATGTGACGCCACATTTAACTATGTCGCCATTGATGAAGCGGGACGACCAAGACCGATTCAGAAGTAATTCACTATTAAACTGATGACCTGAATTGTCGATATTCAAATAGGTAACATCGTCGGTAATGGTAAAAATAAACAAGGGAAAGCATCTTTGCTTTCCCTTGTTGGTTTTAATGCGGTTTAGCTTTTTACTCGTACTAGCTTTTAACTCGTATCAGCTTTAAACACGAATTAGCTTTTAACGCGTATTAACTTTTAACAAGCTACGTTAAACCGTCATTGATTGTTCATTCACCTGTACGCCGACTTAACCCGCCGAACAGACATACAGTGAGCGCTTCGACTGAGAGGTATATTCACTAGAGCAATTAAGTGCATGCTGCTCAATCACAGGCTCTACGTCACGACCTCGACCGATAAGATGGAATGCCGGCAGATCCGACAACTCAACCAATTTTTCGGTACTTACGATTCTCTTCGCTTGCCCTTGGCTGTAAAACTGCCCAGAGAAAGGACGTTTGCCAACATAAAATACCGGCATATCTTGCTCAACTAAGGCGTGGAGAACACGATCGCTGCGTGAATCCGCTTTGCCTAAGTTCAAGAACACCATCGCGCCGATAAGCAAAACCGGAAGCACTGTCGCAGTCGCACCTAACCATTTAAAGTCTTCCTTTTTCACCAACATCGTGATTAACACCGCTAAAGCAGGCAGGCCTGGCAGCACATAAGCAGGTAAGATATTTCCCGCTAAAGTAAACACTAATAAAGGAGCAAGCATCCACATTAATAGAAAGCTAAATAATCCATTGTTGTCCGTTTCTGCGCTACGAACGCGCTCTTTTCTGCGCCATGCAATAACAGGAAAAACAATCGACCAAGGCAATGCAGATTGTAGCCAGTAAACCCAAATCATACCTCGGGTGCGTTCGTGAGCACTGCCATAAAGATCCCCTTCCCAACCGGAAACCACAAAGCGCTTAAAGTGTTCGCCAACGATAAAATAATCAATGAAGCCCGGCGTCGCCTGCTCTGCCATGTAGTACCAAGGGGTGGCGATGGCTAACATAAGTAGCGAACCTGTCACCAAGGGAAAGCGAGTCCAAAGTACACTGAATGCTTTGAAAAAACCGTGTTGGAATATAAGCCATGGCATCACCGCAGCCCCCATAAGCACAACTACAATCGGTCCTTTTGCTAATAGTCCAATCCCTAAGCCAACAAAACCTACATATCCCCAAAGTTTGGCATTGTCTTGCTGTAACCAGCAATAATAGAAACCGACCATCGCCAAGGTAAAGCTAAAGGTCAATGCCATGTCCGTCATCACTGCTCCGGCAGCAATCGAAAACATACCGCATGTTGCTAACACCAATGCCGTGATCAGCGGATCCAGATTGGCACGCTTTGCGACCATACACACCAACGCAATCGTCAAAATTCCCGCCAACCAATGTGGGGCGCGTACGGCAAACTCATTTAATCCAAACAGCTCAATACCCACGGCACTCATCCAAGTAAACAGCGGCGGTTTACCCCAAAAAGGAATATTGTAATCAAAATGTGGCGTTAACCAGTTGCCTGTTTCCACCATAAGACGTGCCATTTCGCCATAGCGAGCTTCCGTGGTGTCCATCAATGGATAGGTGGCTAATGATAGAAGGCGAAGCAATAATGCAAACCCTAATAATGCCCATAAATGAGACCGATTAATGCTCATAAGTTAGTGTTTCCTCGCGGTTTTACAACGCTATGGCTGTATAAAAATCTTTATTACGGGCATCATAAAGGGGGCAGTGTGAAAGAGTTGTTGTTGACAGTTTTTTCACGTTATCCTTGGATAATGACCTTAGATTTTTCGCCAGCTAAACCTGTGGGAACAAAAGATGAAACGAGTACTGTTAGTTGAAGATAACCGTGAGATTGCCGGCGTATTATTCGATTTTTTTGAAGCCAGTGGGCTACAGTTGGATTATGCCGACAATGGTCAGTTAGGACTTAAATTGGCGATGGAAGGTACCTTCGATTTAATTCTGCTCGACCTAATGCTGCCAAGAATCGATGGATTGACGATCTGTAATCAGTTGCGCGCGGCAGGAAAGAACACGCCGATTCTGATGTTAACCGCACTTGATAGCCGCGAAGATATGTTAAAAGGGTTTGAGCACGGCGCAGATGACTACCTCACCAAACCGTTTGATCTCGATATACTTGAAGCCAGAATGAAAGCATTGATGAATCGCTACCGAGGTGAAGTCGCCTCTGGCGATCTGAGCTACCAAAATGTGCGTATCGACCTCAAACAGCGCAAAGCCTACCGTGAAGATAAACTACTGGCTTTAAACCCAACTACCTACACCATTTTGGAGATGTTGCTGCGCAATGCGCCTGAGGTGGTGACTCGTCAAGAGATAGCCCTCAAGCTTTGGGATGAAGATGAACCCAATCACGACGTACTACGCAGCCACATCTATCAATTGCGCAATCAGTTAGATAAGCCCTTTGCCACCGCACTGCTAAAGACGATTCCTAAAATCGGCTATGCACTGGACGGCGAGTCATGAGATCTCGTTTTTTCTCCGATGTACAAAGTATGACCGGGCGATTGGCGCTGTTTTTCTCGCTCGTCTCTGCCGTGGTGGGTTTGTTTTGTTTTGTCATTATTTCCGCTGTGATCTATTGGGCGGAAGATAGAGTCAGTGAGCGTCGAATCCATATCGACCGCGATGCGGCAATCGCAATCTTTCAACAAGGTGTCGCCAAGGGCTCGTTAAAGTTAGACACCATCACCTACGCTTATAACGACCTTGACCTAGTGCCAGAACGCGTCAAACCCTATCTAGAAGGCAAAACTAGCTACCTTAATGACATCGGAAGCGAACCCGATTCTGTAATGGTGCTATTTCAGCACTATGAACATCAAGGCGAGCTCTACCCCATTGTGGTGGTTTCCGCCATCGACCGTGTGGAGACCCCTGCGCTTGAGTTTACTGCGGTTATTGGTCTTATTTTGCTGCTCGTCACGATTTTAATGTTACTGTTTGGACGCCTATTGCAACGACTCTCCGCAAGCTTGATACAACCCGTCAATGTGCTCAATCATCAATTAGAACTACATCAAGGCGATCCTTCTCTGCAATTCTTGATGCCCGAAGGTTCAGCGAGAGAATTTAAATTGCTCGCCGCCAAATTGAACGAATATCGTGTACAAGCCGATAAATTACTGAAACGAGAGCAAGCCTTTGCGCGCTACGCCAGTCATGAATTACGCACTCCTTTGACCGTTATAAAAGGCGCAAGTGGACTGTTGGCACGTAACAGCCAAACCCCATTTGAAGAACGTCAAGTAACACGTATTAAGGATTCCACCAATCAGATGTCGGCAATGATCGACACGCTGCTTAGCTTAGTACGCTATGAACGTGACCGAGATTCTGCTCCCATTCGCACCATCACGGCACAAGAGATCCATGACATTGTGGCACTCAACCAAGCGCAAGCTGACCTTAAAAACCTTGCGATTGAAGTCAATGTTGTTAGCACTCCGCAAACGCAAGCGACCTACGCAACCATGATCATCGTACTGGGTAACTTATTGCGTAATGCCATCGCCGCGAGTCAAAATGGTCCTATTCAAGTATTAATGAACAGCAAAAGCCTGATAGTAACGGATGATGGTGAAGGACTCTCTGAAACCCCAACCGCTGAGGGGCATGGATTGGGTCTATTGATTGTTGACGACCTGTGTAAGCGATACGGCTGGCGATTTAAGTTAGAAAACCACCCCCAAGGCGGATGTCACGCCTCAATTGAATTTTCATCGCTGAATTAATAATGTTTATCCGATAAAACGGTGACATTTGCCAGCAAAAATGACATCTTAGGCGTTTAGACTGTTTCATTCCATACCGCTATCGTTGCAACGAACGATTTGCTTTATGGTCAACGGAGTATGCCTATGTGGTATGTTATTTTTTCGCAAGATGTTGAAAATTCGTTAGAAAAACGACAAGCGGTAAGAGCACAACATTTGGCGCGCCTACAAAGCTTACAAAATGAGGGACGCCTTCTGACCGCGGGTCCCATGCCCGCTATCGATAGCGAAACACCCGGAGAAGCGGGTTTTACGGGTTCCACAGTGATTGCCGACTTTGATTCTCTCGATGCCGCTCAGCAATGGGCTCAGCAAGATCCCTATATGACCGCCGGCGTCTATCAAAGTGTCATCGTTAAACCCTACAAACAAGTATTTTAACCTAGTGAACAATATGATTAATAAAATTAAGTTCAGTCTTGTCCTCGCTGCCGTGCTGACAGTGATGGGCTGTGCCAGCCAAGACGACGAAGAACGTAAAAGAATTGAAGCCCTCGCCCAGAGTCGCGCCAGTATTATTTCCTCAGGTCTGCCTATTGAGAGCGGTCCTCTTTCAATAATGAAAGCATCAGCCAGCAACGGCATTGTTGAAATAATGATGCTCTACAACACCGATGCCAGAGGCGCGATGCCGATGAGCCAGATGTTGTACAACAGCACCAGTTACTATTGCACTAGCCCAGACGTTGTCGACAATCTTAAACAAGGTGTGATGTACCGTATTTTAATGCGTAATTCTCGTGGTCAATTAGTCGTTGATGAACTCATCAGTGAAGACTACTGTAAGCAGCGAGCAAAATAACGTTTCCTTCACCACATTTTGCTGACTAAAATATCAAAAAGGATACCCGCGGGTATCCTTTTTGGTGTTCGTTACTTATTCTACATTAATTGGTTTATGCCAAGCTAAGTGATGCCAAGGTTTGTCTTGCGCGTACTGTTGCAATCTTGGACATGGGTTCACTAAAAATGCTTGGTCGGCATATTCGCACATGGGTACATCGTTGACAGAGTCAGTGTAGAAATAGACCGACGAATAGGTTTTTCCTTGTGCCTCTAACCATTGTTGCAATCGAACCACCTTACCTTCACGATAACTCGGCACCCCAACAATATCCGCACGATAGCTTCCTTGAGTGCTGTCGACATCAATCCCCAGTGAATGTTCAATACCCAGTTGCTTCGCCACTGCATGTACAATAAAGCTCACTGTGGCAGAAATAATCAACATGTCTATGTCCTGCTGTTTCAACTCACTAATGAGTTGCTTAGCTTGTAGAAACTGCTCTGGCGCTATTCTTGTCGCAACACATTCAGCAACCCATTCATCCACTTGGTGTTTGGGTAATCCTTCAAGGGGGGCTAAACAAAACGCCAAATATTCATCAATATCAAGTTCTCCTTGCGCATATTGCTGCATCAAATACGCATCTTGCTGCAAAAATGCCGGATCGGTGACCAGACCTTTTTCCAGCATAAATTGGTTCCAAAGCACACCGCTATCCGCAGCAATAAGGGTTTCATCTAGATCAAAAACATAAAGTGGTGAAGTCATAGTAATCTCTAACGGCAAACGTCTTATAAGCAACCATAATTGAACCGTATATCATCCGCGTGGAATGAAATACGCATTCCAAGCCAGCAACGAAGCGATACTGTTCACAGGGTAAGTGTTTAACAAATAGCGTTATTAAAAACGAGGGGTATTGCAAATTGATGACTCATAGACCCAACGATAAGCTAACCTGATGATAACTGCTAGTACCCGCGCGGTGAATAAGTTGGTCATTGAACCAAGAAGCCACTTCGCACCGTTCAGGTTTTCTAGCGCAGTCAAGAACCTCGCACTAGAACCTAAAAATAAAACCCGTGGAAATCGTTGGGGCGATTGAACTTGAAAGAAATGTTGATGATGAGTTTAGATAGTTGAGGTCCAGAGCAATTTTTGCAGCGATATGCTGATTGAGCTCAATCGCCCATGCTACCGATGTACTGAACCCATCTTGATCAAGATAACGTTTACTCCCAAAAATATATTCTCGTTCTCCATTATAGGTGGCAATGCCTGCTTCTAGCTGGAGAGACATTTTAGGTGACTCAACCAATTGAATTTGCCCCCCAAGTCGGTATGTTGTGATCTGATCCTGATCCACATCGAGAAACTCTGCGTTGGTGTCGGTATAGGAGAAATAAAGAGACTCCAGACCAAACAGGTCACTCAGTCCAAGTTGCAGCCCATAACCAGAAATCCCCGACCCCGCGTAAGGACCCGATTTTATCTCCGGTGAAAAATGAATCGTGCTTGCTTTTGTTTGGGCAGATAACAATGCCGCAGCCATTAAGGTGAGATGTATTATTTTCATTGTTTGACCTAAAGGTAGAGAGAATACGTACTTTGAGCCCCTCTAAAGATAGGGACTGCGTTTTACAATCAGCAGTGTGTTGCTCTAGATGTGGTAACAGGTAATCGAAGCAAAGCAACCATCGTTAGCGCTATCGTCCAATACCGTGCTGACTATTGGCAAACAAAAGGGCTGAGAGAAATGATGAACAGATGAAAGGAATGGATTGAGTGTTGTGATCGCAGTTGTCATAGTGGTCTCAAAATGTAGGTTTAAACGTCCCTTTAACTCATATTCCATTTGAACGAGACCATTTTAAGAAATCGGCTTAATCTCATCTAATCATTACTCCTTGTTGGTGTAATAACTACAACTTATTGATTGACCACCCCCTGTCACTGCATATTTTTGAGCGCTAATTGTCGTGTACTGTTTCCTGCTTAATGACCTGTTGAACTTGTTCGATTAACCACATAATAAACTCTGTGTCTCTGTATTTCATGTTGTAGTAAGCATAAATTTCGCTTAGGTAGGGTTCTCCATCAATTAAAGGGGTCAGCGCTTTTAATAACGGATAGCGTTTAACAGGAAATAGGGTGGAATGTGGCATAAAGAAGTCTGTATTCTCAATGACGTCGATGACAGCCATAGCAAATTCAGAGCGAAATCCAACGGTTGGTTCTAATCCTTCTTTTTCCATAATCATCGCGGCTTCAGTAAGTTGCTCGTTATAACCAGGAGTGATCACTGAAGCAATGGGGTAAGATTCCATCTGCGCGGGGGTGACTGTTTTAGATTGTATTGGATGACCGTTACGCACGATAATTCTTGCTTCCAATTCTACTAATTGAAGCATATGAACACCTTGGCCTGGTTCATGCACAAAACTAACACCTAGGGTCGTCTCATCGCTCTGTATGCTTTTCAGAGAGTCGCCCTTCCAAGCAACCAATTCAAGAGTACAGTGTGGTGCAACTCTGGAAAAGTGACGAAAAAGCGCCCCAGAAAGGCACGTTAGCACAATGGGGGCGACAGCAATTCGTATTGAGGCGTTAAGTGAAAGTGGATCAAACGATCTGTTTTTATTTAAAGCGACAGATAAACCATTTAAATAAGGGCTGACTTCCAGCGCAAGTTGTTCTGCGAATGGCGTTGCCTTTAATCCGTTTGGTGCTTTAACAAATAACTCATCCCCAAGCTGTGCTCTCAGCTTTTGTAACCCTTGACTAACGGCTGGTTGTGAAACATGCAGACGCTCCGAAGCCTTGCGTGTATTGAGCTCTTGCGAGAGAACAAGGAATGTTCTCAACAAATTCAAATCCATGCTAAAAAACAAGTCTTTCGCCATTCTTTTCCCTTGGGCAATTTGTTTAATCGGCAGTCGCCCTAAGACATGTATTGCCTGAGCCACGTTGACAGCAATAAACCATAAGAAGAATAGGCTTCATTGACTTGCCTACTGTGCGAGTTCCAATATCGAATCCGTGTATTACACATCGACGACTGGTAATAAGCATAGCTAATTAGGTCAATGAATCATAGTCATTGAGCGTAACAATTGTCAGTTCATCAAGTAATAAAGCTGTCCAAAACGCTATACCAAACCAGAAGCTATACCAAGCTAAAACCTATAAAAAACCCAGAGTGCGACAAACTGTTCGAAAGCATGGGAAAGCAGTTAAAACAGAATGGATATAGAAATTTATCCATTCTCATGTTCAATGAGACAATGTTCACAAAGGCAATGTTTACAAAAGCAATGTTCAAAAAGACAATCGACCCCCAATGGTCCAGCTGTAATCGGCTTTATTCATACCATAGTACACCCCATTTGGAACCAGCGCGGAAACCGTGGCATAAGGGAAAACATTGAAAATAGACTTCATGGTGCCAAGCGACAACTCATACTCGCTAGCTTGACCTTGATTGAAGTCGACCATATCAGATTTGTCTTGAGAGTAATGATATTCAAACTTGCTGCTTAAATAGACATGTTGCAGGTACTTTGCCCCAGCGACATAGGCTGAATATTTATTGGCATCATCGACAGTAATCCAAGTAAATCCATTACGGATAAACTCTCCCGTCACACCAAATTTAACAGAATAGCCGTTAAAAAAGCGGCTTGCAGAAAGCTTCACTAAATGCGTATTGGTCTTAACGCCGTCAGCGCCAACCATTTCACTTAACAGCCAATCGTTTTTTATTCCATATTCATAATACGAATCAATTTTCCAACGAGGAGAAATAAATGCGTGATAGCCTAGTCCCATTCCTACCCACTCACTGCTATCACCACCAATATACAAGTACGTATTATCCGTTACAGGGGCTGTTACCCCTAGCTCTACAACATCCCTTTCAATAGATAAATCAATTCCAGCAAAAGCTGAACTGCAGAGCATGACTGCACCGCAAGCCATTGAGATAGTCTTCATGAATTAACCTAGAAAATTGCTCCCAGTAACACTGGGAGCATAAGGGAATTAGTTTAAGCGTGCGCGAATAGAGTCACGAATAGAGTTACGGTCGATAGAGGGTTGAGAGCCTTCCATCATAGGTCTTAGCCCACCTTGAAGAGCGTCACCACCAATGATAATGCTTTCACCGTTAATGATAATACCGAAGTCACCTTCAAACTCACCTTGGCGAATAATACTCACATGGTACTCATTACCTTCTTTATCTAGCACGACCATCGTTTGACCATGCCAATCGACATCACTAATTAAATAGGTGTTTCCATGAGCATCGGTAATGGTGTTTCCCGATATGGTATAAGCGGCTTCAGGACCATTATCTATCGGTGGCATTTCAGGACCGCCCCAAACGGGAGGGAGTCGATCTGGCGTATTCTCTGTATCTGGAATGCCAAAGTCTGGGTCCACGATACCCCAATCTGGAGTATCACCAAAATCTAGCCCCCATTGAGGTGAATCATCAAGATCAGGAAGAACAGGGGTTGAGGGGTTACTGCCCGTTGAGTCATTTGAAGAAGAGCAGCCAGTTAAAATTAATGAAGCAGAAACTAATATCGCAAATATAGGGGTTTTCATGTTGAGTAGTCCAATGTCGCATTTCAATAAACCAGTTCCTTGGTGTAATCACGATCAGCAAATCCGTACTGAACTGTTTATGCGGGCTACTATAAATACCTTTAGTTTCAAGCTCTAATCAGATGATCTTATACCGTTGATAATCAGTGGTTATTGCTTATCGTTGAGCGAGAAAATTTTCTGGATAAGTAGATTCGAGGGAAAATGTCCTCAGCGCAACGGATGGTTTTGGAATACTGACACATCGCTTACTGTTGTTGCAGCTTATAATTGGACAAAAGTGATTGAATATAAAATCGTCATTGCACGTAGAGGCTTGTTATACTGTTTAGCAGACGCTAAAGCGAGCATAATGAAGACCATCAAATATTTATTTGATAACAATGTATATGAAACAACTAAACCTTATCAATGAACCATCCATTGGCTGGGTGACACTTCCAAGCGGTGAAACCGCGACATGGTTCTATAACCCTGACACCACCGAAATTGCACGATATGCGACGAAAGTTGTTTTCCGCTCTGCTGAAAATGAACAAGAGTACATTTACATATTGCTACTTCCCGAGAACAACATTGACGATGACTCAACCCGTAAATCATGGTCTATTGCTCAAGACTTGGGGTCAGTGGATGGTAAGCTTTATCAGCCGTCTTTTTCCAAACTCATCTATTCCCTTGAAGATTGTGATATTAAAAAATGACTAGCCAACTTTGTTAAGCTCCCTGCTGCCTAGCGTAGTAAATAGCGAGTACTGCGTCCTGCCCCAGATTTTTCTAAACAGCCCTGCTCTACCAGCGCGATCAAGTGACGCGTTGCAGTTGGTTTACTGACCTTAGTGACCTTATGGTATTGAGAGGTATTAATCCCGTCAGTAAAGTCGCCATCAAGCATCCGGTTGAGTACTTTCACTTGCTCTTTCGTCAATGCTGTTTGATCGACATTGCGCCAAAAATTGGTTTTAAAAACGGTCTGATCGATCTGTTTTAAAACCTCATCAAACGTATCGTTCAAGGTTTCAAAAAACCAAACTAACCAATCGGTTATGTCCAGATCCCCTTTTTGGGTTTGTTCAAGGATCTCGTAGTAGCTTTTTCTATTCGCCAGTATCCCCACTGACATGGCGTAGAAGCGCACTGATTGCTGTTCCGCTTGAGCCAACGCTAAGTCAGTCAATAAGCGAGTGATACGCCCGTTCCCGTCATCAAGCGGATGCAAGGTAATAAACCACAAGTGCGTCATTGCCGCTCTTAACAGCGGATCGAGCGAGGTGTCATCTCTGGATTGGTTAAACCACAAGATAAACTCATTTAACGCGCGATCTAATTTCTCGCGCTCCGGTGCTTCAAAGTGAACCGTCGGTCTATCGATTCGCCCAGAAACGACCTGCATCGGTGTATTGCCTCGTAATTGACCACCAATCACTGGATGGAATATTGAGTCCCCCTCAGGAAACAACCGAGCATGCCAGTGTAAGACTCGTTCAAGCGTTAAAGGCGACGCTAGGTTTTCAACCGCATCTACCATTATTTCAGCAAGACCGTCGGTTTGTTCGGTTGTCGGGTAAGGTTGAGCCTCTGATAAGCCCAGTTTATTGGCCAGCGATGAGCGTACAGAGAAAGCATTGAGTTTCTCACCTTCAATCGCACTGGAATGGACAATGTTCGCCAATAAGGTATCTAAAAAGCTTTCTGATTTATCTTGAGAATGACTGAACATTTTACCCAATAAGATACCTTGGTTGAGACGAGTAAGCCTAACCAACGGTTCTATAACGGTTTTATCCCAATGAAAGTTCGGCCAACCTGTCTGTTGCCAGATCCACATAGCGGCTCCTTGATTTGAAAATACACCATATTCAAATCACATTATGATTCGATTATTACTTAATATCAAATCACATTATGATTTGATTAGCTATATTATTCCAATCATGATGTCAGCGCACGGTATAGAGAGTCGCTGAGTTCAGACCAATACCGTTAAAACAGAACCGTTTGTATGGGGTGATTTCACCTCAATACAAAAACGCCCAAAGTTATTCGCTTTGGGCGTTTTTTCTTGCAAATTTGGTGACGGGAGACCGAGCTTTATAATGTTGCTATGTGGATTTTAGCCAAAAAATGATGACATGAACTGTAGAATGCGGTGGCAAATCCGCTTTCATTGCTATTTTTTATAAGCGCTTATTTTCACGCAACATATACACGAAATTCTTATCTTCGCTTACTTGCTTAAAACCAAATCTGTCATACAGACTCGCCACTCTATTACCCTGCAAATAACACAATTTAATGGGCTTTTGACGCACATCGGCTTCAATCACTAATTTCTCCAAAATTTGACTACCAATGCCCAAACCATGATATTCAGAAAGCAGAAAGAAACGACCAAAATAAAAATACCCAGAGTGTTCTTGGAACAAATAACTACCCGACGATACACCAGATATTTCAATGATCGTTGGTTGCGCTTCTTTCCATTCAGATTCATGAATATCACGCTGAACTTGCTCATCCCAACCAAAAACAGCATTGATGGCATCGTATTCAGCTGATTTTTTAAGAGTAAATAGAAACTCATAGTCGGATTGCTTTGATTGTCTTTCGAAGAACTTCATTGATGCTCAATTTTCCTTGTACTTATAACACCTCGTTAAGCGATAAGGCACGCAATGAATATCTGCATATTTTTCCTTGATGCATAACATTATATAGAAGGCGTTTCTCATATATACATTGCGACTATATTGCGGTTATGCATTATAAAACTCAATCAGTATCAATGAGTTATGACAGTAGAAAGCTAATTTCAGAAGATAGCTACAGAAAATTTCCATATCCCCACTGAACTTGGACTCGATTCATTGGGTCGGCGCTAATGCATTCTGAATGCATCTTGCTGGCGCTAAAGCACTTTAGGACACGGACGTGTAATGCCCTAAAGTCTGAATCCACTATGCCGCAGCTTATTCAGGCAACGTTCGCCTTTGCTTTAACCTTAAACACGCTATCGAGCTCACTGACTCCCAACCCGGAGTGTTTTGTCACTTTCAGTTGCACTGGCACACGTTCTTTCAGCGCTTCAACGTGGCTAATAACACCGATCATTTTTCCAGTCGCATTGAGGTTATCGAGCGCATTAAGCGCTATATCCAAGGTATCCGAGTCCAAAGTACCAAAGCCTTCATCAAGGAATAAGGAGTCAATGCTGGTCTTATGACTGACAAGATCTGAAAGTGCGAGCGCCAGTGCCAAGCTGACTAGGAAGCTCTCACCGCCGGACAATGTCGCGGTGTCGCGCACCACATCGCCTTGCCAAGTATCCAAGACTTGCAATGCAAGACCATCGTGGTGCTTACGCTGCAATTGATAGCGACCATGTAAACGATCCAGCTGTTTATTGGCCAGATAGACCAAGTTTTCAAGGATCAAACCCTGTGCAAAGGTGCGGAATTTATCGCCTTATCGTCATTGTACGTAGAGGCTTGTTATACTGTTTAGCAGACGCTAAAGCGAGCATAATGAAGACCATCAAATATTTATTTGATAACAATGTATATGAAACAACTAAACCTTATCAATGAACCATCCATTGGCTGGGTGACGCTTCCAAGCGGTGAAACCGCGACATGGTTCTATAACCCTGACACCACCGAAATCGCACGATATGCGACGAAAGTTGTTTTCCGCTCTGCTGAAAATGAACAAGAGTACATTTATATATTGCTACTTCCCGAGAACAACATTGACGATGACTCAACCTGTAAATCATGGTCTATTGCTCAAGACTTGGGGTCAGTGGATGGTAAGCTTTATCAGCCGTCTTTTTCCAAACTCATTTATTCCCTTAAAGATTTTGATATTAAAAAATGACTTGCCAGTCTAAGACTCGTTCAAGCGTTAAAGGCGAGGCTAGGTTTTCAACCGCACCTACCATTATTTCAGCAAGATCGTCGGTTTGTTCGGTTGTCGGGTAAGGTTGAGCTTCTGATAAGCCCAGTTTATTGGTCAGCGATGAGCGTACAGAGAAAGCACTTAATTTCTCACCTTCAATCGCACTGGAATGGACAATATTCGCCAATAAGGTATCTAAAAAACTTTCTGATTCATCTTGAGAATGACTGAACATTTTACCCAATAAGATACCTTGGTTGAGATGAGTAAGCCTAACCAACGGTTCTATAACGGTTTTATTCCAATGAAAGTTCGGTCAACCCGTCTGTTGCCAGACCCGCATAGCGGCTCCTTGATTTGAAAACACACCATATTCAAATCACATAGTGATTTGAATATCTATATTATTCCAATCATGATGTCAGCGCACGGTATAGAGAGTCGCTGAGTTCAGACCAATACCGTTAAAACAGAACCGTTTGTATGGGGTGATTTCACCTCATACAAAAACGCCCAAAGTTATTCGCTTTGGGCGTTTTTTCTTGCAAATTTGATTGCGTGAGATCGGTCTTTATAGTGTTGTCATACGGATTTTAGCCCGCAAATGCTTCTAGTTCATTGCCTGCTAACCGATAAATTACCCACTCATCTTGCGGTTTAGCGCCAATTGACTTGTAGAAGTCGATCGCTGGCTCATTCCAATCAAGTACACACCACTCAAACCGACCACAGTTCTTTGAAACCGCTAGCTTAGCCAAATACTTGAGGATAGCTTTTCCGGCTCCAATGTTTCTAAACTCCCGTGAAACGTATAAGTCCTCTAAATAGAGACCATTTTTACCTAACCAAGTTGAGTAATTATAGAAATAGACCGCAAAACCTATAGGCACACCGTTCACTTCGCAAATGATGGCATGAGCTGTAGATTGCGGTGAAAATAAACTACTTTCAATGTCTGAAATACTCGTTCTAACTTCATCTTCTAATTTTTCATATATAGCTAACTCAGTGATAAATCTCAATATGATTTCCGTATCTTCTACAAGCGCTTCTCTAATTGCTATATTGTTCATTTTTCCCCCTTAAGTTTACTATTCCTATAATGTTGCGCTTCTTTCCATTCAGATTTATGAATATCACGCTGAACTTGCTCATCCCAACCAAAAACAGCATTGATGGCATCGTATTCAGCTGATTTTTTAAGAGTAAATAGAAACTCATAGTCGGATTGCTTTGATTGTCTTTCAAAGAACTTCATTTATGTTTAATTTTCCATTCAATTACAATACGCTATACGGCTATTCACCTTGTCGTTCAATACCATCCCAATTTTCGTAGTCTGAGAAATCATTGACCCCTATTGACGACTTATTACCCGAACCTCGAATAACCTCTTTTAAAAGTTATGTAGTCAAGAATTTCTGTCTCATTGCTATTAATTGATGCTCACCAACCACCTCTACTTCTTCAATAAACTCAAAGCCAAGTCTTTGATAGTAATTTTGCAAGTAGCTGTGAGCATGAATTTCGATAGAGCTTACACCTTTCTTCTTGGCGTACTCAATCAACGCCTTTACGACAACTGAAGCGATACCACGACCTCGATATGCTTCGATAACAGCGACTCTTGCCATAACCGAAGAACCATCAGCATTGATAACCAAACGCGCGGTCGCTACGGATCGATTCGTTTCTGTCACAAGGACATGCTCTGCAACACTATCTAAACCATCAAAATCCAGCTCATTCGGGATATTTTGTTCCACAGTGAAGACTTGATAACGAATAGCTTGCGCTTTTTCGATCAATTCAGCAGACTTTCCAATCGTCACTTCCATGCCAATTTCCTTTTAAGCACAACGCCCACTTAATTGCGCCCTAGACACAATATTCATTGCAAACCAAAAGCCTATCCGTTTGCAGCATTTGTTATAAATCACTTAAATGCCACCTACTAACATTTGCAGCAATAAACTAACCCCCATAACGACAAATACACTGAGTAAACTGACACCACCAAGCGAACGAATAACCTCACCAAAACTTTCTTCGGACACTAGAGAATTCGATACCTTTGTTATCTTTGATTGGGAAAATTTAAAATAGGCATAATTGCCGAATATGCCCATCAATAGCATTAGAAATAGTAGTGCTGAAACGACGCAAGAAAATGCAACCAAGGGTTCAAGCCTTAGTTCCTTCACGGTCATTAGTGCTGAAGCGATAATCAAATTTTCAATAATAAAAAGGGTTAGACCCAACTTGGTCATCTTCCTAAACAAGAACCAACGATACCCAAATAAGAAAGCCCAAAAATTGAATCCAAGGTAACCCTTACCGTCTTCGACATGAGTATTAAACTTTTCTGCATAGTAGTCACTCCAAGTAAATGCCCGATAGGCTTCAATAGATTCCTTTTTATCAATGATGACTTTGTCACGACTCTCTGATTCTATTCCTACTGGTATCATTTTATCCCGCCTTATTCTTAACGCTTATAGACGGAATGCTTCCGTCTATATTGCGGTTATGCATTATAAAACTCAATCAGTATCAATGAGTTATGACAGTCGAAAGCTAATTTCAGAAGATAGCTACAGAAAATTTCCATATCCCTACTGAACTTGGACTCGATTCATTGGGTCGGCGCTAATGCATTCTGAATGCATCTTGCTGGCTCTAAAGCACTTTAGGACACGGACGTGTAATGCCCTAAAGTCTGAATCCACTATGCCGCAGCTTATTCAGGCAACGTTCGCCTTTGCTTTAACCTTAAACACGCTATCGAGCTCACTGACTCCCAACCCGGAGTGTTTTGTCACTTTCAGTTGCACTGGCACACGTTCTTTCAGCGCTTCAACGTGGCTAATAACACCGATCATTTTTCCAGTCGCATTGAGGTTATCGAGCGCATTAAGCGCTATATCCAAGGTATCCGAGTCCAAAGTACCAAAGCCTTCATCAAGGAATAAGGAGTCAATGCTGGTCTTATGACTGACAAGATCTGAGAGTGCGAGCGCCAGTGCCAAGCTGACTAGGAAGCTCTCACCGCCGGACAATGTCGCGGTGTCGCGCACCACATCGCCTTGCCAAGTATCCAAGACTTGCAATGCAAGACCGTCGTGGTGCTTACGCTGCAATTGATAGCGACCATGTAAACGATCCAGCTGTTTATTGGCCAGATAGACCAAGTTTTCAAGGGTCAAACCCTGTGCAAAGGTGCGGAATTTATCGCCTTTTTGCGAGCCTACCAGCGAATTAAGATAAGAAATATCATCATATTCGGCTTGTTTGTTGGCAATGGTGACGAATAAATCCGATTGACGGTGACGATTGTCTTCATCCGCTTTCAGTTTGCCATTCACCTCGCCCACTTGCGTCGCTTTAGCTTGCAGTTGTTGGTCAAGGTCGGCGATTTGCGACTCGACCTCACTGCGAGGCATTTGCTGCCAATCGCTGGCGTTATCGGCGGTTTTTAGATCGGTGACCGCTTGTTCGGCTGAGGTAAATTTGGTGGTCGCCTCGATTTGTCGCTTCTCTAGCGTGGCTTTGAGTTGTTGTAACTGCTCGCGCTCTGTTTCATCAAGCAGTGCGGCAATAAACGCTTGTTCATCAGCAAATGGACTGCTTGCAAGGGTTTGCTGCCACTGCTGTTGAGCCTCTTTAAACTCGGTCGATAGCTGTTCAAGATACTGACTCTGCTCGTTCAGTTTGGTTTGCAATGCTGTCATCTCACTATCGGCGTTCACTTTTGCTTGCTGGGCTTTGTCCAACTCGTCACCCGCATGCTTAACTTGCTGCTTGGCATGGGTCAACGCTTGTTCGATATCTTTGTCGGCAAACAGTTGTTGTCGTTGTTGTGATAACTCAGTTAGTGACAACGTCACCAGCTTAAGCTGTTCTTGACTCTCCGTGAGTTCCTTGGTGATGTTTTGCCATTCAGTTTCTTTGTTCGTTAGGCGTTCGCCCAGCAAACTGATTTCATTTTTCAACTCAATTGAACGCGCTTGTTGGTTTGCCCAGACTTGAGCGTCTTGCTGTTTAGTTGCTATCCAGCTTTCCATCTCGGTCAGTGCTGGTGCGACAAGCTGACATTGATTAATCGAGTCAATTAAGCGCTGTTGTTGCTGCTCACGACGGGTGTTAAGCGTAGCAATGCTCTGTTCTAGATCAGCCAAATATTTATCCATATTGGCAAGCTCGGTCTTTTTAGCATTGAGTTGATTCAGCGCCTCATCCACCCCTTGTTGCTGACGCAATTGCAGACGCTCCGCTTCACCGATGGCGGTGGTCGCGCTATCGATCGCTTCAATATGCGTTTGACACTCAAGCAACAACGATTTTAATTGTTGAGTGAAGTGGCTCACCGACGCCAACTGCCCCAACTGTAGACTCTCGGCAGTCAGACCGTTCACGCCAATAGTTTGCTGAATTTCGGCAGTGGAATCCGTCCACTGGGTGGAAGCCGTATTTCGTTTACCGTTGGCTTTTTCTAGCTGTTGCTCGGTGACTGAAATCGCATTTTTCAAGCTGTTGTAGGCTATACGCGCGTCGCTAAGTTGTTGTGTCGCCGATTCAACTTCTTCAATCGCCCGCTGCTTTTGAGCAACCAGAGTAGCGATATCGGAATTATCTTGCTGTGTCAGTAATGGATGCTGCTCGGAGCCGCACAAAGGACACGCTTGGTCAGGTTGCAGTTGCGCCCGATACTTTGCCAAGTCACCCTCTTGATCCACCAAACGTGCTAGCTGATCGGCAATGGTCTTTTTATCTTTTTCTGTCTGCGCTAACGCTAAGCCTTGCTGTTTCGATTGTTCTAAGGTGGCGTTTTGTTCATTGAACGTTTTGGTTAAAGCGTCTATATCACTGGTCGCTTCGACAAATTGTTGGTTAACGGCTTTAAGTGCTTCGAGCTGGTAAATGGCGCTATCCAAAGCCGTTCGTTTGCTCGCCGTGCTGGCTTTATCTTGCTGTTCAAGCAGTTTAGCTAAATGTTCTGACGCTGAGGCAAACGCCTTATCTGCACCCTGTTTTGCATCAAGCGCCTCGGTATGTTGCTTGGTCAACGCTTCAATCTGCTCGGGAAGTTGCTTGAGCTGCGTGCTGGATTCACTCTTATGGTGAGTCAGTTTTGTTAGCTCCGCCTCCAAGCTGGCGATTTGTTCAGACTCAACGCGCCACTGCCCAAGATGATTGGCAAGGTGCGCATCCGCTTGATGCTGTTCAAGGTAGCTTTCTAGGGTTTGCTGCTGTTGCTGTTTATTGTGACTGTCGGCTTTAAGACCGTCGAGTTCTTGCTGGCTCTGCTGCAACTTTGCCTGCGCCTTGTCTATCTGTTGCTGACAAGATTGCTGCGCTTTGGTCTGTTGAGCAATCTCGCTGTCCAGTGGACGTAGCGTCTGCGCGAGCTCATCCAGTTGAGTGAATTCAGATTGCGTCTTATCGCTTCGCTGCTTGCTAAGGTCGACCTGAGCTGCCGCATTTTGCTGTTGTTGTTGCTGTTGCTGGTGTAACGCCTGCGTGGCGTTTTTGGTCAGCAGCGCTTGTTGATGCTGCTTATCTAAACGCTGCCACTCTTTATGAGGAGCGCGCAGTTTCTCGGCTGGTTCCGACTGGGTTAGCCGTTGTAACTGAGGCTGATTTTGTTCTATGGCGCTATTCGCCGTTTGCACCTCGCCGCGCGCATTAGTCAGCTCCATTTGCGCTTTTTCGCTATTTAGCCACCAAGTGAGGTGTTGGTTCCAATCCAGCAGTTGCGCTTTTAACACCTGCTGTTGCTGTTCAAGCTCTGCCTTGTCATGGTTGAATTGTTCAATCTGCTCTGGCGTTAGCAGGTTAACACCCTCTGCTTTGGCTTTGAGTTGTTGCAGTTCTTGAGACGCCTGTTTCCAATGTTGATAGATGCGCTCGGAAACTAAGCTGTAGATTTCGGTCCCTGTCAGTTCTTCCAGCAATTCGGCACGCTCTTTATCCGCAGCATTTAAAAAAGCCGCAAACTGACCCTGAGACAACATCATGGATTTAGTGAAGCGTTCGAAGTCTAACCCCGTTAACTCCGCCACTTTATCGGCTTTTTTCGAGACTTTGGTTTCCAGCACTTTATCATTGGTGACATCATGCAGTTCGCACTTTGGTGCCTGTAATGCACCATCGCCTTTTTTATAGGCTCTGGCTTGATAGAAATTGGAACGATAAACCGTACCTTTTACTTCAAATTCGACCTCGGCAAAACATTCCGCACTGCCGCGTGTCATCAGTTCATTGGCACCTTTCGAGATCAGTTTAAGACGTGGCGTATAATGGTATAGCGCCAAACAGATAGCATCTAGGATGGTAGTTTTGCCCGCGCCGGTTGGACCCGTAATGGCAAACAGGCCATTTTCAACAAATGGCGATTGGGTAAAATCAATCTTCCAGCGACCTTTAAGCGCGTTTAGGTTTTCAAATTCTAGGCTTAAGATCTTCATGCCGATTCTCCATCGTTCTGCTCTGAGTGCGGGTTCGTTTCTACTTCTGACAGGATCTGTTTGAACTTGAGTCGCATACGCTGCAAACGTTGCTGCTCCTCGTCACTGTCAAAGGCTTCCAATTCAATCCGTTTCTCAAACACATCTAACGGTTTAAGCTCGGACAGCATCTCATTGTTTTGCCCTGCCAGCGTCGCCATGCGTTGTTCGCGTGAGCGTTTCAGTTGCAACACCTCGACATTCAGCCCTTGGGTTAACTCGCGTACTTTGTCTTGCAAATCTGACAGGTAATCTTGCAGCGATACCTCTATCGACAACCAAACACGCTGCTCGCTCTCTGCATAGTTCGCCAATTGCGACTCGATGCTAGCCAAGTCGCCTTTTATTTCAGCCATCAATTGGAATCTCGGAACAGGCAAACCGGTGATATGTCGGTTGCCCTGATCAAACTCCACCAACATGACTTGTTTGTCCGACTTTAATTCATCAAAGCTCAGAGCAATGGGAGAGCCGGAGTAACGAATATGCTCCGACTTGGCGACGATCTGTGGACGGTGAATATGACCGAGCGCGATATAGTCAGCAGGAGGAAAGCCCTCTGCCGCAAAGCCATCAAGGGTGCCAATATAAATATCACGCACGGATTCTGATTGACTGACGCCAAGCGCGGTCAAATGGCCGGTGGCAATAATCGGGATTGATTGCTGCGCTTGAGGTAAGGATTGACGATGTTCAACGGCCGCCTGATACACCAACTGATAGTGCTGCTTTATCGCCTCCCCCAATTGCTGCTGACGTTCGCTTCCGGTTACCCCTGCCTGACTCGCCAGCACATCTCTTGGTCGAATAAAGGGAATGGCGCACACCAGTGCTTCTACTGCACCAGACTTGCCTTTCACCTCGACGACCTGTTGTTCAATGTCACCCGCGGTATTGGGAACCACCGCGGTATTGAGATAATTGACGATCTGCTTACTCTCATTAAGTACCGATACCGAATCATGATTGCCGCCGAGCATAAGCAGTTGGCAATTCACCTTGTTGGCTTCGACCACAAATCGGTGGTACATCTCACGGGCATAACTTGGCGGCGTGCTGGTATCAAAAATATCACCAGCAACAATAATGGCATCCACTGAGTGTTGGGTGACTTGTTGCAACAACCAATTGAGAAACTGTTCGTGTTCCGCTTTACGGCTCTTGTTGTAGAAGTTTTGGCCCAAGTGCCAATCGGAGGTATGGAGTATTTTCATAGGGTAATGTTCGTTGTTAGTGCAACAGGTCAGTGTCAATTGAATCAGGTCTTGCAGTATATCGTAAACGCCCGTCAATCTGACGACTTAAGTATCAATTTGGCGCGAAAAAATAACAGGTTAGCGACCAACCTATTATTGGATCAATTCATTCTTCATCATCGTCTTGTTGATTGATTATCTTGCCACAGCCAAGACAAACTGGCTCGAGATGGGTCGGCATCATAACGATAAAACCGCAATGGGGACAAAGGTCCCTACAAACGCAGGCAACTCGCTAATATTTATAAACTTATCTCACGGCTACGCTTAGGTCGAGTATACTAAAGTCAGACACGGAGTAAGAGATGGAATATGAAAGTATCAAAACGAGAGTCGAGAATCATTTCGCAAGCCCTTGAACAGTGGCGAACCGAAACGCTGATCTCTCAACAGCAACACGATGATTTGCAGCAAAGCCTCGAAGTGTCGTATATCGATTGGCCTCAAGTCGCCAAATATTCATTCTGGATCGCCATCGCCTGTATCGTCTTTGCACTGCTGTCTTTCATGCTCGATGGTTGGATCGTCAATTTAATGCAGCGCCTGTTCAGCGCCCCTGATACGGCTAAAAGCGTTCTGTTCGCCATCAGTGCCGCGCTGTTTTGCCTGTGCGGGCTCTATCGCAAAAAACAGTCGCCAAACCGACTATTTAGCAATGAGGCGTTTTTTGTGGTTGCGGTGCTTAACGCGGGTATTGCCATCTTCTATTTAGGGCAGGTCATTGAAACGGATAATCTTGCGAATTTGGTGCTATTCGCCAGCGTGATTTATGCGCTATTAGCCTTGTGGTTGCCGTCGGCGATGGTTTGGGTCTGTACCTTAATTACCCTTGGATTTTGGTTCGGGCTACAAACACACCATAGTGCGACTGATGGCTATTTTTTAGCGATGAATTTCCCACTGAGGTTTACCCTGTTTGGTGCCGTCATGACCTTATTGGCTCATGTTTACAAAACTCACAACGCTGACCGCAATGAATTTGGTTTTATTGCAAAAGTGGCGGGGTTAAGCTACTTGTTTGTTTCACTCTGGCTGGTGTCGATATTCGGCAACTATGTGAATTTTTCAGGGTGGAGTCAGGTGAGCCAACTTGAGTTTATTGGCTGGGCGCTACTGCTTGGCGCACTATCAATTTATGCGCTTTATTATGGGATCAGGTATGACGATGAGGTAAGCAAAGCGTTTGGTTTAGTGTTTATTTTGATTAACTTATACAGTCGGTTCTTCGAATACTTCTGGCAAGATACGCACAAAGCGCTGTTCTTTGCCATTCTTGGCTTAAGCTTTTGGTTTGTGGGTAGTAAAGCGGAATCCTTGTACAACTTAAACCGCAATGGTTCTAAATCCTCTCAAGTTCGCTCACCTCAAGACAGGTCTCCTCAAGATAAATAGACGCAAGATAAATAGACACAAGATAAGTAACCTCAAACGCTGAGGTTACTTGGAGATACTAATGATCCTTCTGCCCTTCTATCGCATCGAATCTATACCGTTTCTCGCCTAAGATTCTTGGTATACCGACTGCTTGGTTAACAGAGGTTCAATCACCTCGATGGGTCCTGGTCGATGGAAATAGAAGCCTTGTATCTCATCGCAGCCCATTTGCTTGATAAAGGTGTACTGTTCATGCGACTCGACCCCTTCGGCAATAATCTTTAATTGTAGATTCTGACCAATCAATACCGTGCCTTTAATGATGGCTTCGTTGCGCTTGTTATAGACCGCATCTTTAACAAAAGAACGGTCAATCTTGATCGTGTCGATAGGATAGAGATTGATACAACTCAGTGACGAAAATCCGGTTCCAAAGTCATCAAGTGCAATGCTAATACCATAATCTTTAAAGCCTTGCAGGATCCCTAGGGCCACTTTTTCATTACCAATCAGCGCATTTTCGGTAATCTCCAGCTGAATATGACGCGGTTCAACCTGATACTTTTGCAAGATATCGGTATATCGAATCAACACCGCATCATTACGCAACTGCATCGCCGATAGGTTGATCGACAATCGCGGCAGCACATAGCCTTGCTCACGCCATTTGGCATACTGGGCGCATGTATGCTCAAACACCCACTCATCGACTTGTCCAATCAGACCCAACTCTTCGGCTAATGGAATAAACAGGTTGGGGGCGACGATTCCCATCTGCGCATTATCAATGCGCACCAAGGTTTCTAAGCCGACAATCTGATTGGTTTCAATATCAACTTGGGGTTGGTAGTGCAGAACAAAACCGTCCGTGGTGAGCGCTTCGCGCAACACTTCTTCATAGGTATTGCGTAGTGTGTTCTTCTTCTCAAGCTCAGTATCATAGAAAACATAGCCATTGCGCCCTTGGGACTTGGCTTGATACATCGCACTGTCGCCTTTCTTCAACAGAGTTTCTGCTTCCAAACCATCGTTTGGATAGATGCTGATACCTAAGCTCAGTGTGCTATAAATTGACTTGTTTTGAACCACGATTGCAGGTTGTAGATTTTTGAAGATTCGATGAGCGACATCAATCACCTCGGCTTCATTGTCTATATCTGCAAGGATAATGACAAACTCATCGCCTCCCAAACGGGCTAACGTGTCTGAACGACGAATCGAGTTGTTTAATCTTTCCGTTAACTCCACCAAGAGTTGGTCGCCCGCGGCATGCCCCATAGAATCATTGATGTTTTTAAAATGGTCGAGGTCAATAAACATCAACGCAAACTGCTGATCATACTTGCTGGAGATACGAATGGTCTCCTGCAACTTTTCGTGTAGCAAAGTACGGTTGGGTAATCCGGTTAAGATATCGGAGTAAGCGAGGCTCTTAATTTTTTCTTCTTGCAGGCGCTGCTCGGTCACATCCTCAAAGATACCTCGATAGCCACTAAACACCCCTTTGTGGATGATCGGTTTGGCGGAAATCAACAAACAGATAATGCGGCCATTCTGGTGCTGATACCAACACTCAATCTCCACCAAAGCCTCATGGTTATGCATCATTTGAATGTAGCTATCACCACTCTCGACATTCAACTCGTGAATGTCTTTACCCATCAAGAAATCGGGCGCGTAGCCAATAACATCATTTGAGGAGTGAGAACAATACGTGAAACGATGTTGTGCATCGGTTTCCCACAACCAGTTTGAGGTGCTGTGGGCAATGTCACTAAAACGCTCTTCCGCTCGTTTTAGGTCTTGGATCAGCATTTCGTTTTTCAGCGCTGAGCTAATGATGGCACGCAAGTTTTCAAATGCCGTGCCCTTACGACCACTTAGGTTCGTCGTCATAAAGCCAAGGGGTTTGTTGCCAAAAGAGAGTGGAAACACCATTAGTGTATATAAACCTTGGTACGGTTCTACGCCTTGTGGTATCAACTCTTGCGCGCAAAAATCTTTGTTTTCAATCTCAATAAACTGGTTATTTCGTACTGAAACGATATTTTTTGCCGTGAGTTTTTCCGCATTGGGATCATGGAAGATATGGATATACAACTCAGACAACTGCAAGATATCAACGGTGTACTTTTTAATGGTAGTGAGATCGAACGACGCATTGAGGTTGTTTACAATCGCTCTAAAGTAGTTGAGATAATATTCGGTCTCAAAACTTTGGAATTTAAAGGTAATCTGTTCCGCTTCATTTTTAATTGTGGTGAGCTCTGCAATAAAATCCACCAAAGTTATAGAATTGCCAGCCGCTTTCAAATAGCGCAGCGCACTCAGTTCAAGTTGAGCAATTAATGACAGCCATAACACCACATCTTCCGAGCGCAATGAGTGTTCCAGCTTGTTGCGTAATTCAGTAAGCAGCGAACTAAACTCACCTTTGTAGATAGACTCTTGGAATAGGCGCAGGATGACATTCACGTCGTCGCGAATAATGCCCCCTTTGTGCTGCTCGATGGTTTTTTCAAAGAAGTCTTGAGTCTCCTTAAAAATAGGATCATGACCGTTAACGACTGCCGTCGAACACGCCGAACTCTCCTGATGAAGCCGCTTACGTGTTTCCAAGGCGTTGCAGCCGCATGAGTCACGAGTGATTAAGGAAGTCGGAATTTTGATTTCTACGGTTGCGGGCTTGCCTTCAATTTGGTTGATGACTTCAATAGCCGCCGCTTGCCCTAATTCAAACAGAGGCTCTTTAATACTACTCAGCGAAGGGGAAGAAAACGCACCCTCCAATGAATCCATAGAACCGATAACACCGATGTCTTCAGGAACGCGCAGACCACGCTCCTTACAAGCATCAATCACCCCTAACGCTTGATTGTCACTGATGGCAATGACCGCATCAACGGGCTTATTCACATGATCAAAATAGTGCTCGACCGCCGCTTTTGCTGTGCGCCTTTTTAAATCACACTTGAGGACTAAGTCGTCGTCGTAGGGAAGCTGATACTGTTCGAGAAGTTTCTTATACACCTTAGCTCGACTCACTGACGAAGCGTGATGTTCAGGACCTCGAACCAGCATGATATTGCGATAGCCATGCGTGTGGTAAAGGTGGTCAAATAACTCTGTAAACGCCACTTCGTAGTCAGCGACAACGTTGGTGTATCCGGAAATATGACTGCCAATATTAACTACCGGAACGCTGTTGTATTGGGCGACAAAGGCTTCACTCTCTTCACCTGTTACGAAGCGCATATGCGAACTAAACGGACTGATAACCCCGGCGATAAGGTTCATATTAATCAACTTGAAAACCTTGTCCCTTGCCAGCGTAAGGTGGTCGCTGGAGTTGATTACCCCACCACAAAAACCGATAACATTGTAATTTTTTTGCCTCGCAATATAAGCAGCACCTCGCATGATGCCTTCATGATAATGCGACGTCATTGAACCGACTAATACTGCTATGGTTGGGCGACCATTCTTAAGGACATGGGGGGTTTCTAGAGGGGAATCTATCACTACTACTTGTTCCTGAGGTTTACAACTCGCATGTGACAGTTTAATTATTTTTATTTTGTTTCAAAGCATGAATACGCCACAGCGTGATCACGGCGACTTTTCTGCAATTTGTTTTATAAAAACCTAAACCGCTACATCAGATTGCGAATTTCATGAAGCAATTTTTCGCGTCGAATGGGTTTCGGCACATAACCATCCATCCCTGAGTCGTAACATTTCTGAATATCGTCATCAACCACACTCGCTGTTAACGCAATGATAGGTGTCGGTGATAGTGCTTGCTGTTTTTCATAACGGCGAATATCTTCGGTCGCACCAAAACCGTCTTTCACTGGCATCATGCAATCCATTAAAATCAGGTCAAAGTTTTGATCTGCCATATAGGTTTGCAATGCTTGTTCTCCATCACCGGCAATCACATAGTCAAAGCCAGCTTTTTGCAAGTGCAATGAGGCCACTTTTTGATTAACTAAGTTATCTTCAACCAACAGGATCCGCCCCTGATGGCTTGCTGTCACAACACCATTACCGGAGTTCACCGCGCTCTCTTGTTGAGCTTTTTGCTCACTTTGCTGATGAGGTTGCTGCCGTTTGAGTGGCTTGGCTTCGATACTGGCTTGTTTCGCCTCGATGGCCGTTAAAATCTTTTCCTTAAGCACATCCGCTTTAAACGGTTTAGGTACATAATCGTCCATCCCGGAGTCGAAACAGAGCTGAATATCGTCATCAATAATACTCGCCGTTAGAGCGATAATCGGTGTTCGCGCTTTTTGATTGGATGCTTCATATTTTCGAATTTCTTGAGTCGCGACAAAACCGTCCATCACTGGCATCATGCAGTCCATCAGTACCAAGGTATAATCCGAGTTGTCACTGAACATTTGCACCGCCTCTTGACCATTGTTCGCCACATCAAACGTACAGCCTATTTTCTTAAGATGCAGACTCGCCACTTTCTGATTCACCGCGTTATCTTCTACTAATAACACTTTCGCCAGTTCTTGTGTGGTGACGACTTGCGGTTGATCCTCGATCGGATCCATACGCTCAAAATGCTGACTGCAAACTTCCATCGCTTTGTAGAGGCGATGACCTAATAATGGATACGTCACTAACGCGCTAATGCTGCTACCAAAGTCTTGGTTGGTGCTGCCCAACTGTCGGATTAAGCACACCTTTGTATTGCTCTTATCTTGCTGTAAGCGTCGCAAGCCCAACATATCGACCGTTTGCTCTGACTCGACAACCAGCAGGATCGACTTCACGCTGGGATCGTCAACCTCTGCCTGTTCAAGAGACGAGGCAACACGATCAATCTTTAGGTTAAAATAGTGCAAGTCGCGCCGCACACGCTCTTGATATACAGCATCAGCACATACCAGTACTAATTCATCGTATTGCAATGGCGATACGGCTTGATAATCATGCCTATCAATACCGACATCAAGCTCAAAGAAGAAGCGACTGCCAACCCCTTTTTCAGACTCTAACTGAATATGTCCGCCCATCAATTCAATTAATTGTGTACTAATGGTCAGTCCTAGCCCTGTTCCTCCAAATTGCCTTGTTGTAGTGTCATCTTCTTGTGCAAAGGCCTCAAAAATATTGGCTTGCCGTGCCTTATCAATCCCGATCCCTGAATCAATCACCTCAAATTGCAGCTTGGCGATATTGTCGGCTTCGCCTAAATAGTGAATCCCTAACGTGACCGCACCACTCTCCGTAAACTTGACGGCATTTGACATGAAGTTCATAAAGACTTGGCGTAATCGATGGTCATCAACCAGAATTCGGTTGGGAACATCAGGGTCGATATCAACATGGAGAGCGAGTCCCTTTTCTTTAATTTTGGGCGCGACGACAGAGGCAATATCATAAACGGTCTCACGTATCTGTGTTGAATGGGCGTTAATCTGCAACATGCCCGACTCAATTTTCGAGAAGTCTAAGATGTCATTAATCAAACTCAGTAATAGCTGCGACGACGTCTCGATCGTGTCAACATAGTCTTTTTGTGGCGCGCTTAAGTCGGTTTCTGCCAACACCTCAGAAATGCCGATCACCCCATTGAGCGGGGTACGGATTTCATGGGACATATTCGCCAAAAAGCTACTTTTCGCTTTGCTTGCCATAACGGCCTTTTCACGCGCACTTTCTGCTTCTTCTTTGGCGATAACCAACTTCTGTTCACCCTCAATACGCTCGTTGGTTAAACGCTCAACTTCATGCGCAAAGCGACTCAATTCATCTCGGCCTTTTATTTGCGCGATTAAGGATTGTTGCCTTTGATCGTCGGCATTATCAAGAAAGCGCAATACCAAATTCAGGTTGCTCACGATACGATGCGACAAACTTACACCGATAAAAATGATACAAGCCGTCAGTATCAGCACCACCGCTAAAAATGCGATTCTCTGACTTTCAAAGTCACTAATGGCTGAAGACATTGCGTCGCGCAATTGCTTTTCTATCTGATTAGACACGCCGTCAAGCAGCAACAATCGCGCTTCCAAAGACGCTAAACCGTCTGTTCGCTGAGCGTCGCTAAGTTGTTTCACACTCTCCTGCACTAAAATCTGATTGCGAAACTCACTGCTACGTTCAAATGCGGGATCGGTGAAGGTGTTAAGCAACAGTCCGACCTGACTTGCATTGGCATTAATGGCAATAAAACGATTCACAAATAGCTGTTGATTGGTCACCAACTGCTCTATTTGGTTGATAATGTCGATAACCAGATCCTGCTCAACCGATTCGGTCAGCAGGGTTTGGACTGCCCAAATCTCTTCTTCCGCCCAAAACATTAACCACTCAATTTGGTACAGGGCCTGTAAATGCCCCGCGACTTCTGGCGAAAGCGCCACAAACGGTGTTTTCTCCATCGCTAACAGTATGTTTTGGTAACTTTCTGACTGCCAATCGACATAATCAATCCGCTCATAAAGATCACCCGCCTCCGACAATGAAGTCACGCTATCTTGAAAGTCACTCAGTAAGCCCTCTATTTGAGGCTGTTCATTGGCAGAGAAAATTTGCGGAGTGAGCACCGCCAACCGAGAAACCACCGGCGAAAAATCCACCTTGTCACTCGACAGACGAGCTTCCGTTGATAACGTATGAAGCTCGGATAGCACCTGCGAGTATTGCGACAATTGATCCGCTTTGTTGATGTCATGAAGCTGAGTATTGAGCGCTGATACCTGCCTAAACGCTAAGTAGAGGATTAAAGTGGTCGGCAAAAACAGCATCACGAAGATCTTCTGCTTTACTGACAATGTGTTCCAGACTTCTTTTGTTGTCATTATCATTAACTATGCAAACCAAAGTTTATATAGTTAATAAATTAGTACACTCACATTAGGAATCTAGCTTAAGAGGGAATTAGTTTGAAATGTGCGGATAAAGGGGTCATTTTCGTTGCCTGTCCGATAGGGTTTTCACGGCGTGGTTTCCGAGACATGGCTTTCAAAAACTTGTTCATCGCTAAGCATTGTCGACTCAAGAGCGGTAACTTCTAATAACTTCCACTAAACCAAGAGATAGGTCAGTAATCTAAATTCAAACGATGCAATAATAAAATCGTTATATTTCTCAATAATTTATTTGTGCTTTTAAACGTTAGTCGATACTGTACTTTCAATCGTGAACACGCATAAAGCCTTGGTAAATAATGGCATTTCGTGATCTTTCCCTGAAGAGTGAAGCGAATATATTTCGTTGTGAACATTGCAATAGATAAGGAGTCGAGATGTTTGAGCCACTAGTTCTTGAAGATGATGAATTACAACTAGCGATCTCATTACCTGATTTAATCTCAGTAGAGAGCGGGCAACTAATTTCACCAAGTCAACTCACCGAGACGACATTGTCCACCTGCTCCTATGATGCTTTGTTTGTCTCTGGTCTTTTACCAGAACAACGCGATGAGTTATCTCATCTTTGTGCTGCAAAGCACATTGAACTGGTTGTGTTCGATAACCCTTCTAATAATGCGGCGGCTATTCAAGATGTGGTTGTTAATTTATCTGACAAGCTATTTTCAGACGAAATGCCCAATAATGTGGATTTGGCTGATATCCGTAATTTGAATCAGTCGTCAGATTATCTATTTGCATTTAGCAACAAAACTGCCGCTGTCGATTTTATGGAAACTCAATCAATCGGTGTCGTGGTGGGTGGCATTTATCTGGCTCATGCTCAAACAGATTTAAGTGAGTATGAAGCAACAAATAAGGCATTGCTCCATCATTTCTCAGAGTATGCTTTCTTGTGTTCAAGCTTTCACTCCGCTGGACGTTCGGAGTGCACAATATTGCTGGGTGTTAAAGAAGATTAGATTTAAGAGGCTTTGGTTCTCAACAGTTTTATTAATGAGCAGTTCAAAGCGATTTTGAAGATAATTAAAGACAGGGAGCTTCAGGTCAGGGAGTCATTTAGCCTTTCTGGTTCAACAGCATCACTTAATCGCATGGCTAAGAACTGTGGCATCTCAATTGGTGAATCGCCAGAGGTTGTAGCAGCTAAGAAAGAAATCAACGATTTCTACAATGCCGAGATCGCTAAACTGGAAGCTGAGCGTAAGAAGAAATTAGCTAACGTGAAAGATTAAGTAAAGTGTACTGACTCATACTCGATCTTGCACGTTCGTGGAACATGACTAGATCCTACTGACGACCTGCTAGCATCGTAACTCACAACTGGACATTTCTGAGTTAGCGATTTTACTATATTAGTAAGATTCGGATTAGCTTATGTATGGTTAAGCACCAAGTTAGTCGAAAAAATTCTTGGTAATACAGTATCACAAATCAATGTGTGTAAATTAACAAGCCCTAACGATTGGTTGGGGCAGTCAAGGTTCACTGTTTAATGGTCGTCATTTAGAGTTTGGAGATAACGAAGCTTTAAGCATTATAGAAATGCTAATTTGCTACTTTTTGCTTTTGGTTATCTGCAACCGTGTTTTTTAATGACATAATCTTAGACTTTAGGTACTGTTCATTCTCAAAAATTGGGTGACGCGTATTCTGATGAGAAATCTGACTTTCACCCCAACCACATTCAACAAGCTCACTAACTGCGTAAATAAATTCGAAAAAGCACGTGAATAAAACTTGATATTGATGCATTTGAAGGGGAGTAAGCTGTTTAAACTCGGAGCCATGTACATGGTAGTTTCTAGCTTTTATCGCTAACCCCAGAACTAGCTCTATATCCTCTAAATCGAAATCTCTTGATTTAAGGTAGCTTTCGATAACGGAAAGTCTTTCATTAACTCGATCTTTAAGCGACTTCCTCGTAAGTAAGCCAATCGACATTAGTAAAGAGTTCTTGATTTCATTCAGTTCAGAAAATTCTTCTTTAATGTGCAGTTTAAGTTTTTTGAGTTTTTCGGACTCTTCCTTCTTAAGCGCTTTCCTAGTGTTACCTTTCGATGCAGGAAAAATATCGAACATGTTGGCTGCGTTTATGAGTCGGTCAGAGGAATAGCTCCGCCCTTTTAGAAAACCATCATAGAAACTATACCTAACAATGTCACGATCAACATGACTTAACCAAGAAGCTAGGAACGGTGGGAAATCTTCGCTTGAAATATCAATCAGCGGATTACCTGATTTATTGCTAGTTAGAGCTTCCCCCCAAGAATACGTATTGTGAAGAAGTTGAAAGTTGCTATCTGACTCGTCTGATATCGTTAAGTCTTGAAAGAAAAGACTCTCGCCAGCAATAAATCGCAAAAGTAAAGATACTTTATGAGCGATATTCAGCGCTTCATTTAAGGTCTTTCTATCATGGAATTTAACCTTCAGCATCACCTTATTTCGAATGCTTACACCATCACTATTAAATCCACCTCCTGTAGATACATAGTTGTTAGCTTCAATAATGCCTAGTTCTGTGTTTTGGGAAAATATCTCAAAGTTTCCATTGAAATACGCAAGCATAGGCTTATGTTCAGTAGAAAATGGTGATACATACTTCTGAGCGCTTAACTGACTTACCAATTCATCGTCAGGAGCACTTATATATCCGAATGACGTAAACAAATTAAGCAGAGCTTGCGAGTTTCCGATTGCAAGTGATATCGAGCAAAATTTGTCATTATCAGGGTCAACACGTTTGTTCCCTGTGAGAACAGCATGAGGTGTTATTATATTGCTATACGTCGCGCCCCCCATACCGAAAGCCGATGACTCGCTGCTCAAGCAATTAAGGAGCGAAATTGTCTTATTGTCCTGCGTTTTTCCATAAATATTCGAGTGATTTTCGACAAAAAAGTACGTTGATGACCAACAGTTAAATGCATACTTCTTAACATCCGACAATACACCAGAAACATTTTCATTTTCATTTACTTCAAATTGAGCATTGATGCATTTTGTCATTACTATTTTCTCTATGTTCAGGTGATAGCTCCGCAGCAAACAGAGCCACGACGAACACCGGTTCAAATTCACTAGGGCTTTCATTATACACAAACCAAAATTGAGACAACTTAGCAAGAGAAAATCAATATATTAGCACCGTTAATTAGGCTACCTAGCTAGTGGCGTAACAATGAGAAAAAGTAAGCCCACTCACAGGTTAAAGCACGCCCAAACCTTGCTAGTGACTTCCTATGGTTAGCCATCACTGTTTAGTATTAAAAAGTCTCTAAGTGTTACGAATCAACTTGATGTGTTTACTACATGAAACGTTCATCATCATGATTTTTAAATGAAAAATTAATGCTGTTAACTTTAAATAGGTTGGAGCTATTAAAGTCCACACAATCCAAATCAAATAAAGCGAGATTCAGTCCTGTACATAATGAGCTTTTAAATGCGATTCCGTCATAACTTAAAGACTTTATTAACTCAGCAATGATTTGAGTGGGAGCATAATCCGATTTTTGGTCACTATTAGCTACAGGCTCAGAGAAGGCTTTATCAATATGCGTCCAAACAGCTTCTATTTTCTTTGCATCATCAGGTTCTGCAAAGAAAAACGGTAACGTACCATTATGATATTTTGAACAATCTATTACTTTAAGCGCCTTTCTATTTGAAAAATTAGCGACGGAAACAGTTGAACCTAACCAAGGGCGTATCTCTGACATAGCCGTTTCTTTGTCTGAAGCAACATATAAACAAGGAATTCCCTTTGGGTTGGCTCTGCCCTCCGTTGCACTGTCTTCCAAAGGTCTCATACGCGATTCAGGATAAGGAACAAACATATCATCTACTTCAATATCATTCTGAATAAAAGGTACGGTGTTGTGTCCCATTTGTGCTCGCCACAGGACTGAGTTTGGCTCGATTACTTTAACTCGATTAGCACATGTGTCTTTTATTCCCTCCAAAAAGTTCTGTGAGTCACTATCAAGAACGTATCGTGATTTGTGTTTGACTGAGTGATTGAACTGCATATAGCTAGCCCATGATTTAAAACTCATAAAATGCCTTTACCTATTCTTGTAAGTATCCACTTTAGCTAGACAATACACTGATAAGAAAAAATAGGTCAAGTTTCCATCAGCGGACTGTGATAGATATGTTCGCTAGCTTAAAAATGGGCAGATACAATTTAGGGCAACCTGTCCGTTCTAGTCACATTCTGGGTACGAACAACCAACAAAGCCCCCATATCATGAGGGCTTCCTGACACCATAACTATTGCTTCAACTTTACCGCCTTCTACGGTGAGCAAGATGTGTTGGCAGTATAAATCTGGAAGCTCTACCATGCTGCTGGTTAGCCGTTCTGCTTTCTTAAATATAGCGTTAACTGTGTTTTTATCTCATTTCATGCCTTGCTGCGGTCGCTAAAAAGTGGCTTCTATCTTTATATTCATTTGATGATTTTACGTATTCATCAATTCGAGCTATAAGCGTATCTGGCATGCTGATATTGATGCGCTTTGGTTTGCCTTCAAAGTCAGACAGATCAATATCTAATAATAACCAAGCGTCACAATAAGCATAGTCATCATGCGCACGATAATATAAAACACCCTTATCATTGACATTCAATAGCGGATAGCTGTCTTCAATCATGGCTTCGACCATATCAATAACAGCCTCTTTCACCATCGATGGGATCTCGCTTTCCTTATCCGCCGCACTAAAGCAACCATAATTAGCATCACATAACGCAGGGACAACCAAGCCAAACGCTTGATCGTCCTCTTTAGGTAGTTCGATACCGACTGAAAATAACATAAACCCTTCCTCCAAGGTTGCAGCGAGCTAGATGCCCGCTGCTTTTTTAATCGACTTAACGATTCCGACTGGTAGTGAGCCTTTAGGGTGTGGGACTGGAAACGTCTTTCCTGTTATTGGCGAGTACCATATTTGATGACTCCCCTTGCCCTGCCTTTTTAGTTCACAACCAGCTTTGCGCAAGTCTTTGATTAGGTCAGCTGATTTCATATATCCTCCTAATCAACACAATTAATTATACACACCAATACACACAGATCAAATGTTAAAAATGCATGACCATAGTGGCAGCACACATCATCTAACCCAGACAGCGGAGCAACAGCATCAAGACCGGTTAACTCAGTTAATCTAGCGTCAAGATACTCTTTGATGATGCGAGCATTTCTAAATGGCGCTCCGTTATGATTCACGAGCGCGAAAACGCGAAAACGCGAAAACACCTTATGTCGCAATACCAGTGACACAAGCTATTAAAGATATTGTGGAACTATCGAAAACCGACAGACTTCTTTGCCCTTACGTCGTACATCGCAAACCCATCAAAAATAATGAGATCTCCAATCAATGTGATCACCGTTATCAGTGACAAGCAGGATGATCAGTAAAACGTTCTCGGCAATACGCGATGGTCTTGGACTGTATGATCATGCAGAAAAAGCAAAGCGCCCTACTTTTCATGAGATCCGTCGATTATCAGCAAAATTAATTGATGAAATGGGCATAAATCCACGACAACGCATGGCACATGCAAGCGATAAGACAACTCAGATTTACACCGATAAAAATGACGTAGAATGGCATAAGGTTCCGCCCATTAGCGTGGCAATTTAGCGGTTTGAAAACTACTGTATATTACCACCCTTTTACCACCCCCCTAAATTTCGAGATTTCGAATATTCAAAACAGTGAATTTTTAATCAAAACGATATACGGAGAGGACGGCAAGATGATTTTGTTTCAGGCGATGACTTTATTTCAGGCAAAGAAAAACCCGCCTAAAAAGACGGGTTTTTCTATAATTTGGTGGGTCCGACCAGATTCGAACTGGTGACCCCTACCATGTCAAGGTAGTACTCTAACCAACTGAGCTACGGACCCAAATTATGTGTTCTTTGACTACTTATGCAGTCAGGATGGTGCGTCCGAGTGAACTCGAATCACCGACCCCCACCATGTCAAGGTGGTGCTCTAACCAACTGAGCTACGGACGCATTATCTTGAGAACGAGAGGGATATTAACCACCCTCACGGTGCTGTGCAAGTAGATTTTTGCTTTTTTACGCCCGTTTGCTGCATTAGTCATCAATTCGAGGCTTTTTTATACTTTACCCAAACCCATCACCTAGCTTTGGGCTATTGAAGCGGCAGGTTCTCGTCCTCAAACACAACATTATAGTTTTCAGTATATTGGCATGCAGGGTGGCGGCTGCAGGTAAAGAAGCGACGACCTTTAAACTCACCTTGCGCGGCGGTCTTGATAGTCATCGGACTGCCGCAACGTTTACAAAAACGCACTTCTTTCTCCGGCTCGATTAGGTCGATATGAGCCGCCAACAATCTGCGTAGCTTACTCACTTGGTAGCTCAGTTTCACGCTTGCACCAATCAGAGGAATACCGGCTGACTTACAGACCTGCATGATCAACTTTTGGCGTTCAACCTTTCCCGGGTGCAGTTTATCACCATTATCATATTCAATAATGACGCGCACCTGCATGGTTCTAGGGTCACAGACGACAAAATCAAAGTAGCTTTTGGCGATCAAGTTGTTGGCTATAAACCACTGTTTTTTGTTCGCTTGCTGTTTAGGCGTAATAATGGTGGACATATTCACCTTAGAAACAATCACACCATGCTCACCCACGGCTTCTTTTAGAGCATTGTAAAACGCTGTCTGCTGAGCAGACATGATTGGACCTTTGACTTTGTATTGATAAGTTTTAGTATCTTCTTGTTTTACAAAATATTTAAGTGCAACAAAAGAGAAGGTCACCAATAAGGCAAGTACGATAAAGATTTCGACCATCAGAACACCGTTATAATCACTATTAAAACGCAGAATATCACCCTACACTACTTTTTGTCATCCAAAGCGTATGTAACCAAGTTACCTCAAGGCAATAATTTGATTAAATGCGCCCTTTGACTCGAATCTTCGAAAGTGCATGATAAAGTTAAAGGAAAGATGTATTCCCAAGTAACCTCAACATGCAGAATTCAGAGGTAATTTGGGCATAGAGCAGAAGGAGTTATCTATGTCTAAAATGAAAGTGTCTAAAAAGAAAATGGCTAAAAAGAAACGGTCTCAAACAGCAATGTTTCCATTCAATCTATCTCATTTTAAACCGTGGCTTTCTAAGCCCGCGGCGGTCTTCGTTGCGCTGTTATTGGTCGCGTGTACGGGTGTTCCAGACAAAGTGACCCCTGTAAACTCGTTTAAACTTGAGCCGTATCTTGGTACTTGGTACGAAATCGCCCGCCTCGACCACAGCTTTGAACGCAATCTCTCCAATGTCACTGCAAATTACACGCTCAACGCTGATGGAAGCGTTAAGGTGATCAATCGAGGCTGGAATACAGTAGAAAATCGCTGGTCCGAGGCTGAAGGCAAGGCGAAGTTTGTTGAACAAGATAATGTCGGCTACTTAAAAGTCTCTTTCTTTGGTCCGTTTTACGGCAGTTATATCGTCTACTATCTCGAACCCGATTACTCGGTGTCACTGGTCAGTGGACCCAATCACGACTATTTTTGGATTTTATCTCGCACTCCCAACATCTCGGAGCAGCAGTTATCCCGCTATATCTCCATCGCCAACGGCGCAGGATTCAATACCGACGCACTCATCTTCCCAGCCCAAGACAGAGCCACCACAAACTAATTCCCTCAACAACAGGAGCGCCCCCGCGCTCCTCCCTATCAACCCAGTTCCCTACCACCTAGCTCCTAGCTCCTAGCTCCTAGCTCCTCAAACCTAAACATAAACCTTTAGTTACAACAATTGACCTGCCTCAGATAATTTAACCATCATTACGGTGTAAAGTACGCGCATTCGTTGTAACAGGTAGTAATGACTATGACCCAAGTAAATAAAGAGCGCTTGATTGAACACTTTTTCGATCTAGTAAAAATTGACAGTGAATCAGGCAATGAGAAAGCCATCGCCGAGACCTTATGTGAACAACTCGGCGAGCTCGGTTTTGCCGTCAGCAAACTACCGGTTCCAGAAAAATACACCAACGGTTTTAACGTCTATGGTCGTCTTGACGGCGAGCTTGAGGGTAGCATTGTATTCAGTGCGCATATGGACACAGTAACACCGGGCATTGGTATTGAACCCATTATTGAAGACGGCATTATTCGTTCTAAAGGCAATACCATCCTTGGCGGTGATGATAAATCTGGCATTGCGGCAGTGATTGAGGCAGTACGTTGTCTTCAAGAAAACAACACCGCGCACAAAACCATTGAGGTGGCGTTTACCGTTCATGAAGAAGGTGGTCTGTATGGTTCAGAATTCTTCGATATGTCCTATATCCAATCAGATAAAGCGATTGTGCTTGATACCGGTGGTGCTATCGGCACGATTGTGACTGGCGCACCGGGTCAAGAACACATTGAAGCGACGATTATCGGTCGTCCAGCTCATGCGGGGCTTGCTCCTGAAGAGGGGATCAGCGCAGCTATGGTTGCCGCTGACGCGATTTCTAACATGAAACTGCTGCGCATTGATGAAGAAACCACGGCTAACATTGGTATCGTTTCGGGTGGTCAAGCGACCAATATCGTGATGCCAGAAATCAAGATTGTAGCTGAAACCCGCTCTCTCAATGAAGCAAAGCTCACCAAGCAAGTGTCTCATATGGTTGAAACGCTGCAAGCATCAGCAGACAAGTTTGGCGCTAAGGTGGAGATCGACTGTCACCGTGCTTATAACGCCTTTGTGATTGCTGACGATCATCCTGCGGTTGTTGAAGTCAAAGCGGTATTTGCGGATATGGGTATTGTGGCTCAAACCAAACATACTGGCGGCGGCAGTGATGCCAACAACTTCAATGCGAACGGCCTACCAACGCTAAACCTATCCACAGGGATGGCGAAAGTACACACCACTGAAGAGTACATCGCGGTAGACGATATGGTCGCCATTACTGACTTTATCGTTCGTTACACCAGCAGCAAGTAATCACAAATGCGCAGGCAAGTCCTGTGCTTTGAGTTTTGAATTAACGGCTGTTGCTTGATACGCAGCCGTTAAAATCCTTCATGTTCATCAATAGCAGCCCGCGCCTCAGCCACAGTGCAACCGGACTGTTGTACCAACTCCATCACAGATATATCGGGATTGCGTTCTAATATCTCGGTCACGGCGGGTTTAAATGGCTCACACGCTTGTTCTATTTTGGCGCTGATCCAAGGGACAGTAATCGCGCTGGAAAAGAGACGTAATTGATCTAACCCTCCTGAAATCTGCCAATGACGCGAGCGACGAATACGCTTAAGCACACAACCGTGTTGTGCCGCCAGTTGAATGATTTCGGCTTTGTTATCGACCCGATGAACAAAGCTATTGAGCTGAATTAAAAGCCTCTCTGTTTCCAAAACTGACCTTGATCCTTTGCCACCACTTTAAAGGTTTTCTCGGCAACGACTCGACCATTGATTTCCATCGTCATATGCCACTCGCCTAGATTGCTTTCTAAGCCATCAATCGGATGCAGTAGTTGGATGGTATCACCCAAATAAAAGTCCCAATCGTTACTACCAACATGCACCTCACCATCAAAAGGTGCGAGGGTTTGCCCTTTTTTATTGATAATGCCCGGATGTGTGATGCAATAACGCAGACGTTCGCCTTTGGCTTTCTTAATATTGACGATAAAACCGAACTCTATTTGAGGCTCCGCGGCAATTTGTGTGGTGAACTGCTGGATTTTCGGCAGATCTTTCGATCCTGAATCCCAAGTGTCATACACACCGTAGGAGACAATTTCGACCACCGCTGAACGTCTTGCCATATTATTGATTCTCTCTCTATTGACTGCATGTGATTTAACTGCCCGATTTTATGATTGCCAGCGTCGACGCATCTTTTCAATGGTTGTCGTGCTGACACCATGAACATTGGGGTAATTTCCGCTGCAAACCACGACTTGCAACTCGGCACGGTACTTGGTTGCCAACTGTTGGTAGGGTTTCATTTCCCACCGACGCACAAAGGTATTCGATACCACCACATCCTTGCCCTCAGCCAGTAATCGTTCTGTCTGTTGCTGGCACCAAAGATGCGCCGCTGGCAACCTCTCTAGGTCAAACTGATATTCCCCTTGCTGATCGACAAAGAACATATCGGCTTCAAGATGATGCCCTGAAAGAGTCTTCGCCAATGTTGATTTACCTGAACCGGGTAAACCTCGAATAAGGGTTAACTTCGCCACCGAACTCTATCCTGCCAGTTATGATTCTTGGCGCAGAGTACCGAACAAAACACTAAGAAACAAGCCATACTCACTGAGTGTCACTTTGCGTTTAATTACTATCGACATTCGACAAAATTTGCGGTAGTTTTAGAAGTATAGCCATCCAGACGACCATTAGCTTAGGGAGAAAGCTGTGCCGATTAAGATTCCAGATCAACTGCCTGCATCGGATGTATTGCGCCATGAAAACATCTTTGTCATGTCCGAGTCTCGTGCTTCTTCACAGGAAATTCGTCCACTTAAAGTGCTGATCCTCAATTTAATGCCGAAAAAAATTGAGACCGAAACTCAGTTCTTACGCCTGTTATCCAATAGCCCGCTGCAAGTGGATATCGAACTGCTGCGCATTGACAATCGCCCGAGTAAAAACACCCCGACAGAGCACCTTGATAACTTTTATCGCCAATTTGAAATGGTCAAGGAACGCAATTTTGATGGACTGATCATTACTGGCGCGCCGTTAGGTCTTGTGCAGTTTGAGGATGTGATTTATTGGGAGCACCTGCAAACCATCATGAACTGGGCCAATAAGCATGTGACGTCAACGCTCTATGTCTGCTGGGCGGCGCAAGCTGGTTTAAAACTGCTTTATGACTTACCTAAGCGTACCCGCAAAGAAAAACTATCGGGCGTTTACCAACACGATATTCATGATCCATTCCATGCTCTGTTGCGTGGCTTTGATGACAGCTTTCTTGCGCCTCACTCTCGTTATGCCGACTTTTCTGCCGACTATTTAGAGCAGAACACCGACCTCGATATCTTAGCAACCTCAGAGGTCGCCGGAGTCTACCTTGCCGCGACTAAAGATAAGCGTAATGTGTTTGTTACTGGTCATCCTGAATACGACTCCCATACGCTGCATAATGAGTATGTTCGCGATCTTGGAGAGGGGCTAGAGCCCGCTATTCCACTTAACTACTATCCCGATAACAACCCCGACAACAAGCCTTGTGCAAGTTGGCGCAGTCATGGGCATTTACTGTTTGCGAACTGGTTAAACTACTGCGTTTACCAACAAACACCTTATAACCTTGATCAATTTAGCGAAGCGAATTTCACTAAGGATGAATAGGTTAAGTAACCCAAATCAAGCACACAGGATGCGCTTGATTTGGGTGGCACGTTTTGCAATTTCCCTATTTGATAACGAAATGCGCCACCAATTGTGTTTGCTCACTCGAAAGCGCGTTCAACGATTCACTATTACGAGCCGACTCATCCACCTCTTCCGCGATTCGTGTCGCCTTCTCTGAAATGTAAGCAATACTCGTCACCACCTCTTTCGCCGTTTGCGTTTGCTGCTCAGATTTATCCGCAATCGAACGACTCATTTGATTGATGGTTGAGAGACGTTGCACGATGGTTTCTAAAGAACGATGGCTATCATGACTCTGATTGACTGAAATCTCGGCTTGCTCAAGATTTTGCTCGACCAATTCCACCGCGGTTTCTGCCTTAGTTTGTAGCGTATCAATCATCCCAGCAATATCATCTGCGGAGTTTTGGGTACGCGTCGCTAATGAACGCACTTCATCTGCAACCACAGCAAAACCGCGCCCCTGTTCACCAGCACGAGCTGCCTCAATGGCAGCGTTAAGCGCCAGCAAATTGGTCTGCTCTGAAATCGATTTGATCACGGTAAGAATGTCACCAATCTGGCGTGACTCATTGGAGAGTTGGTGGATGACTTGAGTCGCATCGACAAGAGAGCTTTGCAGTTGACTAACAAACTTCAAATTCTGCTGCATACCTTCCATATTGCCATGCGCCAATACAGTGATTTGATCCACTTCTTTGCTGGTTTCCATTGCCGAACTGGCGACCTCTTCTGTCGCCTGCTTCATATCCTCAACAGAACCGGCAATCGCTTTGGTTTGCGTCTGTTGCTTAGCCACATCCACATTGGTTTTACTACTTAATTGATGGCTTTCATTGGCAACACCGCTGAGCATGGTCGCCGATTGCTGCACTTGTGCGATCACCTGACTCAACTGCTCACCAAGCTGGTTAACATTGACCGCAATCGCACCTAACTCCGAACGAAAGCCGGTCTCAATTCGATGGGTCAGATCGCCTGATGTCATCTTGTCTAGCGCTTGCATAATACGACTCAAAGGACGTTTTATTGATAGCACTATCGTCACCGATAAAATAATGGCGATCACCGTTGAGATCAGCGCCAACACACCGTTGAGTAACATCGCACGCTCCGAATCATGCTTTGCCTGTTGGGCTGTACGACTCACTAGCGTTTGAATTTCGGCAATAATCCGCTCAAACTCTTCTATCGCAATGTCCATATCCCCAGCAATCTGCCCCAACAAATGGTCACTTTTTGCCGTTAGGTCGATATAAGTTAAATGCTGCTGTAGCACCCCTTGCGGGTTTTCAATCGCTCGCACTAATGTGTCTAAATAAAAAGCGATACTCTCTTTACTTTCAGGCATTGAAAGTGACACTCGCGTCGCTTTATCTTTAAAGCGTTCAATATGCGCCACCAATTCTTGTCGCACTAATTCTGCATCTGCAATATCTTCCATCGCATAGATTTTTTGCAAATAGCGATCTGCCCCGACTCCCTGCGCGATAATGTAGTTGAGGTTGCGATTATTCGTGCGCTGCTTATTGGCTTTGGCAACATAGGCAAGATCACCGACATCTTGTTCAAAGAACTTCCACTTTTCATCAAAACCGTTCAGCTCTTGAGAGGTTTTACTTCGCGCTTCAATACGTTGATTTTTAATCGCAATATGACTTTCTGCATCTTGGAAAATACGTTTTGCCTGACCATCTAATTCATCTAATAAGGTTTGAATCTCTGGGTAAGCATTAAGCTCATCGAAAAATGAACCATAATTTTCTAAGTAGCGCTTTTTCTCCAGCAGAAACTCATCCTCAAGTTCGATTCTCATCTGTGGATCATCAGTGTTAGCGTGTACAAGAACCGAACGATTAAGATTTTGTAGGTTCTGCACCAAGTGGTTCGAACTGGCGAGCAAATTCGTCATTTTAATCGAAGTAATATCAAGCTGATTCGCCATATTTAACTGACTAAAATAAGCAGAACCACTAATCGAAACGACAAATACAATAACAACAGAAAAGCCAATCACAATCCGCTGGATAATAGATAAGTACATTATTAACCTCATACTTATAGTGTTTATTTTAAGGTTTAATTTATTGGTAATAATCAACAGCTCGTCTATTAGATATGCAAACTGTCAATTAAACTTTTTTACTAAATTTAAATGAGATTTGTGACTTTTTTATGAATCTTCACTCTATATTGCTTTGCAAGCAAACAGGCATGATGCTTTCTAACCACCAGAAACAAAAAGAAAAATCATCTATCCACACGACTCAATATGTTTTCTCAATGTTCAATGCTTGGCTTTGAAATCGCCTTAGTTTTTCCCTATCTTAAATAGGCACAAATGTAACTATTTGTAATAAATCTATAATATCCATGTCTCCTCTATGTCACATTTCGCTGTTGAAATAACACTCGTTCAATTAACCAATCGAACTTTAATTTAAGTCCGCATTGACGCGGACAGTATTAACGAAATTGTCAACTTGGAGGTTGATGTGAAAATTAAAGCGCTCGTTGCTACTACAACAGTTGCATTAACAATGGCTTCATCAAGCGTTGTAAACGCGGCATCTCGCGACTACATCAGTATTGTTGGTTCATCTACCGTGTTCCCATTCGCAACCGTAGTTGCGGAGCGATTCGGTCGCACTACGTCTTTCTCTGTACCTAAGATCGAATCGACAGGTTCAGGCGGTGGTCTAAAGCTTTTCTGTGCTGGCATTGGTGAAAACACACCAGACATCACTAACGCTTCACGTAAGATCAAATCTTCAGAAGTCGAGCTTTGCGCTAAAAACGGCGTGAAAGATATTGTTGAGATCAAGATTGGTTATGACGGTATCGTTCTAGCTAACTCTAAAGATGCCACTCAATTTAAGCTTAGCCTTGAAGATGTTTATAAAGGCGTAGCAAAAACAGTTCCGGATGCGAACGGTAACCTAGTTGAAAACCCATACAAAACTTGGAACGAAGTAAACCCTGCGCTTCCTGCTATCAAGATTGAAGTGCTTGGTCCACCGCCAACGTCAGGAACTCGTGACGCATTCGCAGAGCTAGCGCTTGAAGGTGGCTGTAAGAAATTCCCACAAATCGCTGCACTTAAAAAGAGCGACAAGAGCAAGTACAAAGCAGTTTGTCACTCTGTACGTGAAGACGGTGGCTACATCGAAGCGGGTGAAAACGATAACCTAATCGTGCAAAAGCTTGCGGCTAACCCTAATGCGCTAGGTGTATTTGGTTACTCATTCCTAGAAGAGAATGCTGACAAGGTTCAGGCTTCTATCATCAACGGTGTAGAGCCAACGTTTGAAGCAATTGGTAGCGGTGATTACCCTGTTTCTCGCTCTCTATACTTCTACGTTAAAGAAGATCACAAAGACACTATCCCAGGTCTTAAGGAATACGTAGCAGCGTTCACTTCTGAGCAAGCTATCGGTGAAGAAGGTTACCTGACTGATCGTGGCCTCATTCCTCTACCACAAACAGATTGGAAAATGGTTCGTGCTGCCGGTACTGAGCTAACACCAAACCTATAATTTGTTGGTAGATTTTACGGGGTACCTATTTATTTTATAGGTTGCCCCGTCGTGATTTTTAGAGGCTTTATGAATTCTTTGCTAATGCTTTCCTTGCTCTGCATCTCTTCGCTAGCGTATTTTCTAGCCAAGAGTCGAACAGTGCAAATAGCAAATTCAAATGGTGGATTAAGATACCTTCACTCCAGACCTTCCTATTATGCAACGCTTGCCGCGATTATTTCAGCCATTCCAGCGTTACTTATCTTTGCTATTTGGAGTCTGTTTTATCCCTATATTGTAGAAACTATGGTGATGGCTAGAGTACCCAATGGAATATTATCCAGCGGTACCGATCCTTCGCTACTTTATAGTCAAATCAAACACGTGGCTTCGGGCATCACTGCCACGGACCAAGATTGGTTAAACGATGCTTCTTATTATTATCGAAGTGTCATTTTCACTGGAAACAATATCCGTTTCGCCTCTCTGGTAGCACTCTCCTTAATTGGTCTAGTGATCGGTTTAAAACTGGTTCAACCTAAAGTCAAAGCGCGCCTACATGTTGAAAAAATGATGCGTTTTTTCTTAGTGGTTTGCTCGGTCATTGCCATTTTAACCACACTCGGCATTGTGCTTTCGGTGTTATTTGAAGCGGTACGTTTCTTCAATATCATCCCAATTACCGATTTTCTATTTGGCTTGGAGTGGTCACCGCAAGTGGCGCTTCGTGAAGATCAGCAAGGCGCGAGTGGCGCTTTTGGTTTTATTCCCCTATTGACCGGCACATTAATGATTTCAACCATCGCGATGCTGATCGCCGCTCCGGTGGGTTTACTCAGTGCCATCTACTTAGCCGAATACGCCTCTACAAAAGTGCGTAATATTGTTAAGCCTGTGTTGGAAATCTTGGCGGGGATCCCGACCGTTGTGTACGGTTTTTTTGCCGCGCTGGTGGTTGCCCCTTTGATTCGAGAAACCGCTCACTCCGTTGGGTTGACCTCGGCCTCGTCAGAGAGTGCGCTTGCCGCAGGATTGATCATGGGCATTATGATAATTCCGTTTGTTTCTTCTCTATCGGATGACGTGATCACCGCCGTTCCTCAATCTTTACGAGATGGATCTTTAAGCCTTGGAGCGACCGACTCAGAAACCATTAAAAACGTGGTGCTCCCAGCGGCGTTGCCCGGGGTTGTCGGTGGATTACTGTTAGCCGTCTCCCGTGCAATTGGTGAGACAATGATCGTGGTGATGGCGGCAGGTCTTTCGGCTAATTTAACCGCGAATCCACTCGAATCGGTGACCACCATTACGGTGCAAATCGTGACCTTGTTAGTGGGTGACCAAGAGTTTGATAGCCCGAAAACGCTGGCTGCTTTTGCCCTGGGTCTTTCCCTGTTCGTGGTAACCCTATTCCTCAACTTTATTGCCTTGCGCATTGTGAAGAAATATCGAGAGCAATATGACTAGTATCCTTAACCAAATCGCTGAAACTAAACAGCAAAAAGTCAAAGCCAGTTTGGCGAAACGCAAATCAAAAGAGCGCCGCTTTAGACTCTATGGCGTCGTTTCTATCAGTGCCGCGATTCTTTTTCTGGTGGTTCTTATCGCCTCGATCACTTCACAAGGCTATACCGCGTTTTTTACTACCGAAATTCGCCTAAAAGTGAATCTGGATGCTGAAACACTCGGTCTGATTAGTGAACAACCCACTAAAGAAGAGTTATTTAGCGCTAACTACATGAAAGCGTTGCGTAATGCGATACGCAATGAGATTCCCGTGACAGGTCGTAAGGATCGTAAAGCACTGTATTCGTTTATCTCTCGCGGCGCAGAATATAAGTTACGCGATCAAATCGTGGCGAACCCCTCGCTGGTCGGTGGCACCATAACCTATTGGGCATTAGCCGGAGATCTGTTTAACCAGTACAACAAAGGCAATATTGACGCTTCAATCCCAGAAAGGATGCGTAAATTTAAAGACCAACAGGTTGGCTGGTATCAACTCCTCGATCGTCAAAGCAAGGTTCGTACGGTATTTAACAAAAACTTCTTCACCCATGGTGATAGTCGTGATGCCGAACTTGCGGGTATTTGGGGCGCAATGGTCGGCTCATTTTATACTCTGCTAGTCTGCTTCTGTATTAGCTTCCCGATTGGGGTTGCCGCCGCCACTTACTTAGAAGAGTTTGCGCCTAAAAACCGAATCACAGACCTGATTGAAATCAACATCAATAACCTAGCGGCAGTGCCGTCCATCGTATTCGGATTACTGGGTTTAGCTATCTTCCTGAATGTCGCAGAACTGCCCCGCTCCGCACCGATTGTCGGGGGCTTGGTACTGTCTTTGATGACACTGCCAACGATCATTATTTCCAGTCGAGCGGCGATTAAGTCCGTTCCCCCGTCAATTAAAGATGCCGCTTTGGGCGTCGGCGCTTCAAAAATGCAGGCGGTCACGCATCATGTATTGCCATTGGCGATGCCCGGTATGCTAACTGGCACCATTATTGGCATGGCGCAAGCGCTGGGTGAGACCGCACCATTAATCATGATTGGTATGGTGGCATTTATTGTCGATATTCCTGAAGGTCCCTTTGATGCGGCAAGCGCCTTGCCAGTTCAAATTTACTTATGGGCGGAGAACCCAGAGAAAGGCTTTGCCGAAAACACCTCTGGCGCAATCATGGTATTGCTATTTTTCCTCGCCTTTATGAATTCTTGCGCAGTCATTTTGCGCAAACGCTTAGAAAAACGTTGGTAGGAGCGTTCTCAAATGACAACATTAATCAGAACTTTAAATGAGAATGGACAAACTGAGGCGGTCGCTGCAGGTTCAGTACATCACCGCAGTGAAGATGAATCTCGCGACACCATTGGCGTACCGTTTTTAGAGAAATCCCGTATTTCGGCTCGCAACGTTGACGTGTTTTATGATCATGGCGAAAAGCAAGCGATCAAAAATGTCAGCCTTGATATTGGTGAACGCCAAGTATTATCAATGATCGGTCCTTCTGGCTGTGGTAAGTCCACGTTTTTGCGCTGTTTGAACCGTATGAACGACACTGTAGATGGCTGTGTGATAACGGGCGATATTAATCTCGATGGACGGAATATCTACAGCAAAGACCAAGAGATCGTTGAGCTTCGCTCGCAAGTTGGCATGGTGTTTCAGCGCCCTAACCCATTCCCTAAATCGATCTACGACAATATCGCTTACGGTCCTCGCCTGCATGGCTTGGTCGAAAATAAAGCGGATATGGATCTATTGGTGGAAGAGTCGCTAACCAAGGCGGGTCTTTGGAATGAAGTGAAAGATCGCTTAGACCATCCGGCAACCGGACTCTCCGGTGGACAACAACAGCGATTATGTATTGCCCGAACCATTGCTATCAGCCCCGAGGTCATCTTGATGGATGAGCCTTGTTCAGCACTCGACCCGATTGCGACAGAGGTTATCGAAGCTTTAATTCATGACCTTAAACAGACTTTTAGTATCGTGATTGTGACCCACTCTATGCAGCAAGCTTTGCGCGTCTCCGACCGAACCGCTTACTTCCACTTGGGTGATCTGATCGAAATCAATTCGACCAAAGAGGTGTTCCATAATCCTCAGCATCGATTGACGAAAGATTATATCAGTGGTCGTTTTGGATAAGGGGCAAGACAGCGGCAAAGGCAGCAGAGAAACAACCTCTGCTGCCTTGCGTAACAATCAGGCGCGTAAACGGATTTTTATTTTAGGTGATGCCAACAGTGAATTAACCGCCTTTGCTTTCCAACAACTGAATTCAAAATGCTTTGGTCTATTTGATATTGTTTGTTATTCCGTCTCTTCTTGTCACGATATGACGCGTGAAAAGTTTCAGTGTTCGGGGCATTTTGACCCACAAGCAGAAAACTTCCTTGAGCATCATTACGATGTAATGATTGCCGTTGGACTCAATGTGATTCAGGTAGTGAAGCAGCCACCGTCTTACGACAAATTATTGTTTTGGGATATTGAGGGGGCGAGCGATGAATACGATGCGGTGGTAGAAAACGTGAACTATTTTATTTCTCGCTATCTGTTTCTTTGAGTTGATATTGACTGAGTTTATAGCGACTGAGTTGATAATATAGAAAGGATTGGCTAAAAGGATTGCTGGAGGATGGCAGCGGGGAAACACTCCGTGTTCCCGCTATTTTCAAAGTCTTTATCGTCAATAGAGACTTACTTTAGTTATCACGCTTAAGACAGAGTGAACAGTGTTGCCACAATTAACAACGACACAATGCTAATGCGCTCAAGCAGACCAAATACCGGTTGCTCGACATGACTTTTAACGGTTTGAATTTTCTTCATAGCTTACCTCGCTTAATTAAAATGTCATTCCATTGTAATACAATTATGCATTGAGGTACATAATTTAACCAGATTTCGTCTTGTTAATCACAAAGCCGAGACTTAACGGACTTTTTTTGTTGATGGTCACTTTGTGTGGACTATGTTCGATCCTCTATCCTTACGCCTCTATCCTTTGGGTACGGTCCTTGAAGTACAACAGACGTTGCCGTATAAAAAAATCCCCAACAACTCTCCGTTGTTGAGGATTGTTTAAATCAAGCTGATTTGGATTTAGTCAAGGAAACGATTAGTCTCGCAACTCTCGTCTTAAGACTTTACCAACGTTGGTTTTTGGTAACTCATCTCTGAACTCAATCGCGGTTGGGATTTTGTAACCTGTCAGGTGTTGACGGCAATGCTTTTTGATCTCATCCAATGTCACTGAGCCGTTGGTAACGACCACCAATTTTACGCGTTCTCCCGCAACACTGTCTGGCACACCTACCGCTGCCGCTTCAACAATTCTTGGGTGCAAGGTCGCGACTTCTTCAACTTCAGAAGGGAACACATTGAAGCCGGAAACAAGGATCATGTCTTTTTTACGGTCTTCAATATAGAAGATACCTTGCTCATCCATTCGCCCGATGTCACCAGAATTTAGCCAACCATCCGCGGACAAAATGGCTTTGGTTTCAGCGTCTTGCTTCCAGTATCCTTTCATCACTTGATCGCCACGAATTTGAATTTCGCCCACTTCACCCATAGGTAACGGGTTGCCAGCCTCGTCGACGATGCGCAATTCGGTGCTCGGTAATGGGACACCAACCGCAGGCACAAAGCTTTGTTGAGTATGAACACCACCGGCAACCACCGGTGAACACTCGGTTAAACCGTAACCTTCGATGATCGGCATACCTGTGATCTCTTGCCACTCTTGCGCCACGTGTTGCTGAGTTGCCATACCACCAGCGATAGTAAACTCGGCATGAGAAAAATCGAGCTGTTTGAATTTTTCGTGCTTGTTCAGCGCAGCAAACAACGTGTTGAGACCAAAGATCATGGTAAACGGGTATTTACTCAAATCATTAACGAAGCTGTTCAAGTCTCTTGGGTTGGTGATCAATAAGTTAGAGCCGCCCATATACATGATTAACATCATGCTCACGGAGTTAGCAAAGATATGATAAAGCGGGAGTGGCGTCACCGCATGCTCTTGGTCTTTTGCCGTTCTTGGACCAAAGTGACCGTAAACTTGCAGTACGTTGGCGATGATATTTCTATGGGTCAGCATTGCCCCTTTTGCCAATCCCGTGGTGCCACCGGTATATTGTAAGTAAGCCAAATCGTCACTTTCAATCTTAGGCACGTTCAAGGTCATGCGTTTGCCTTCCGTCAACACGCGACGCAGTGAAATCGCACCGGGTAAGTGATACTTGGGCACCATTTTCTTCACATACTTAACCACAAAGTTAACCAGCGTACGTTTATGGGGAGCCAGTTCGTCACCAATCTTGGTCAGAATTACATGTTTGATACTGGTCTTGGCAATCACCTGCTGCAAACTGTTACCAAAGTTCGTCACCGCCACAATGACGGCAGCGCCAGAATCTCGCAACTGGTGCTCTAATTCGCGTGGGGTGTAAAGAGGGTTCACGTTTACTACCACCAAACCCGCTTTCAATGCGCCTAAAATCGTGATCGGATATTGCAGCAAATTCGGCATCATCAGGGCAATACGCTCGCCTTTTTTCACCTTCAATTCATTTTGCAAATAAGCCGCAAAAGCATCACTTTTTTCCGCCAATTCACTAAAGGTAAGGGAGTGCCCCATGTTTACAAATGCGGTCTTGTCAGCGTATTTCTCAAATGTCGCTTTGAACATGTCGTTGATATTAGTGTATTGATCAATATCAACCACCGCCGGCACATCGTCAGGGTAGGTTTTGAGCCAAGGTTTAGTATCTGTAGTCATTTCTTTGCATCTTCTTATTTGAACCCCATAACTTTAACCAACTTTAGCGATAAGTGGTAGATTTGTGGCTTGTTTTGGGATTATATGCTTATTTTCTGGTCAGATGCGCTGTGCTGTGATCAGGTTGATAGGACGTAATATTGAAATAAATAGGTGTAGAAAGCGTCGTAAATTCATGCAGAGACTTCACACAACCCAACAGATAAACTCGTTTAACCCTAAAGCACAATGCCAAGATAGCCGACAGCTTTAATCATCAAGTGGGTGTGAATGGTATGATTCGCTTTGTTAGACTCGCGTTTGCTTTACCCCTGTTACTGGCTTGCCAAGCTTCACCGACTCGCACCATAACTGGTGATGATCATCGCATCGCTATGGCTAACGCAAGAATCGACTTAGGGATTGGCTATATGGAACTCAGCCAATATTCAAAAGCACTGCAAAATTTTCAACGCGCTAAACAGCACGCCGAACATCACTATCGAGTCTACTTGTCACTGGGTAAACTGCATAGCTTGATGCAACACGATAAGCAAGCGGAACAGTTCTACCAACAAGCGCTACAACTCGCTCCCGACAACGACGATGCCCTGTTTCACTTTGCGCTACACGTTTGCTATCACGACTCATACGCTAAGGCGCTCCCTTGGTTCCAAGCAACCCGCGAGCATGCGCATTTCATCCAGTTATCTGAGGTTTTTTATGCCCGTGGCGTCTGTGCAAACACCCACCAACTGCCCCAGCAGGCAAAACAAGACTTTGAAACTGCTCTGCGCTATCAACCTAACCACATTGATGCCGTCTATCACCTCGCCTTACTTGAACTCTCTTCGCATCAGTACCAACAGGCTGAGCAGCGTTTAATGGTGTTTCATCATCGTTTTGGCGAACACGAAAGAACTAAGAACCTGTTACAGCGGATTCATCAACGAGCCGTTAGCCAAGAACGAGTGCTTGTGCCATCTTTAGACGCTGATCGTGATCCATAAAACTCCAAGCCACAAAGCGGCTTTTCTTTTGACCCTGCGCCATATCTTGAATCAAGATTTGGGTAACGCCCAATTTCTCTAGACGCTTTCGCAGTGGTCGTACGTTGTCTTTTTTCGACACTAAGGTCGAGAACCAGATGACGTGGTTGGCATAGTCGAGGCTCTCGTTTGCCATTTTTTCAATAAAGGCTAACTCCCCTCCTTCACACCAGAGTTCTGCTTTTTGACCACCAAAATTCAGTGGCTGTGACGGATCTTGTTGGCGTTCTTCACCCCGAGACTTGGCAAGGTTGCTGTTCTTGCGCAATGTCCCTTGCGCGGCATCCTGTAGCGATTTATGGAAGGGAGGATTACAAGTGGTTGCAACAAAAAACTCATCCTCGGCAATAACGCCACGAAAGATAAGCTCGCTGTCTGTCTGCTGACGCAAGCTGATCTTGTTTTTTAGGGTGGCATTATTGCTGACGATTTGTTGGGCGCATTCAATTGAGATTGGGTCGATGTCACTGCCCACCCAGTTCCATTTATATTGACTGGCACCAATGATGGGATAGATACAGTTAGCCCCAACGCCCACATCCAGGGCATTGATTTTTAGCTTCTGTTTCGGTCCAAGTTCAACCGCAAGATCCGCTAGCAACCAATCATTTAGGCGATGAATGTATTCGGCTCTACCCGGTACTGGTGGACATAAAAAACCTGGCGGAATATCCCAGTAGTCGACAGCGTAATACTGCTTCAGCAGCGCCTTATTGAGAAACTTCACTGACTCGGGATCAGAAAAGTTGATAGTCTTCTGTCCCGCGGGATTTTGGGTAATAAATGGCTTGAGTTCTGGCAAGGTCAGACAAAGCTGATCGATATCATATCGACCTTGATGGAGATTATTTGCATGCAAACCGCGACTGGTGCGCTTGGTGACAGCAACCGGACTTTCACTGTTTTTATGGGCTTTGCTGCTTTTATTGCTTTTGCGGTTGCTATTACTGTTACTGCCTTTACTCGAACTTTGTGTGCGACGTTTCGGGTTATTTTGCATTGTTGAGCTCCAGATAAATCATAAACAGACGTCCCTCAAATTCGAGTTGGTGATAGTGCGGTTCCATGTGACAACAGAGGTGGTAAAACGCTTTATCGTGCTGCTTTTCTTTGATGTGCGCTAACTCATGCACCACCAACATTCGCAACAAGGCTTCCGGCGCATCTTTAAATACACTGGCGATCCGAATTTCATTTTTGGTTTTTATTTTCGAGCCGTGTACGCGAGACACATAGCTGTGTAAGCCGAGTGCGTTGTTAATCAGGTGGATTTTATTGTCCCAGACGACTTTAGACAGCGGTGCGGTCTTTTTCATATAACGATTTTTGATCTCAAGGGTGAAATCAAACAACGCTTTTTCGCTTTTTATCTGATGGCGGGAGGGATGACGCTGTTCGAACCAAGGGACGAATTTGCCAGAATCAACAATTTGAGAAATTTGGGCGACCACTTGCTCTGGATAACCCGAAATGTATTTTAATGCCTGATGCATCGCCCGCGCCTCGAATAAAAAGAGGCGCTATTCTAACCATCTGCGTTGGCGATGAATAGCGCTATGTGAACAAACTACGCTAGAAATTAAGGTGCTTACCAGCACTGGTGATAACGTTAGCTGACAATCGTCTCAACATCAGAGAAGAAAGATTTCACCCAAAGTACCACACTATCCCAGACACGCTTAAAAATAGAACCTTGTTCGACGGTTTGTTTAGCGACTAACGGCGCTGAAGCTATCGGATCATTCCCTGAATACCAATTAATGGTGCCGACAACCTCACCTTGATTTATTGGCGCCATGACCGGACCTTTGATCTCAATTTCTTTGGTGATACGACTATCTCGACTGCGTAAGTAAGTGGCGTAGATATCTTTCTCAAAACCGACCTTTATCGTCGATTCATCGCCTTTCCATACCTTAACCACCGCTTCTTCTTTATCTGACTCAGCCAACTGGTCGGTTTCATAGAATCTAAAACCATAGTTCAGCAGTTGGCGAGAGGCTTCTACACGTGTCTGCTTGCTCGGCGTCCCCATCACCACCGAAATCAATCGCATTGGTCCTTGAGTCGCTGAACTCACCAAGCTATAACCCGCTTGTGAGGTATAACCTGTTTTGCCCCCATCGACATTGAGCGAGTTATCCCACAACAAGCGATTGCGGTTGTATTGTTGTATATCCGCCCAAACAAAACGCTTCTCTGAGTAAAGTTTATAAACCTCAGGCACATCTTGAATGATACGAGTCATCAATATCGCCATCTCTCTAGGCGTGGTGTAAATACCTTCACCATCCAAGCCATGCGCGTTGATAAATTGGGTCTGATTCATTCCCAATGTCTGTGCCCAATCGTTCATCAGCGACACAAAGCCATTTTCCGAGCCAGCAACATGCTCCGCTAACGCGACTGCAGCATCATTACCGGATTGAACAATCAGCCCTCGCATCAGATCAATAACTGTGACACTGTCACCTGGCTTGATGAACATTTTGGATGAATCTGGGAATTTTACCGACCATGCATTCTCACTTATGGCTACTTTGCTGTCCCAAGTGGTACGTCCCTGCTGTATTTCTTTGCCAACGACATAGGCGGTCATCAACTTAGTCAGGCTGGCTGGCGCTAAAGGTTGGTCCGCGTTGTGACCAACTAGAATATCGCCAGATTGGAAATCCATTAATACATAGCCCTTGGCATTCAATGTTGGGGGGTTTGGCACGACAATAGCCATTGCCGGCAAAGATGCAACAAGGGTAAGCGTTAACAGTGAAGCACGGCCTTTAACACGCTGCATCAAATTGTTCATCTCTCGGACTCCTTGGATAGTGAGAGTTAAGGAAAAATACATTGTTTTATTGGTGAGGTTCACTGGACGAGTTGTTGATAGATTAAGCAGTAAAGCCAGCGAAAATTGAATCTTTCCCAATATGTGTAAACTAGAATAATTTGCGCCGTTTTACTTATGTTTTTTTGTAAATCTTATTGTATTTCCCCGCTCTCTCATTTTTGAGCTAGTCATACAAATCAAAAGGTGTTATCGACAATTAACTCTAAAATGATCTCATCGTTTCACGGTAATGACTTCAGTAAAGAGGATACTTGGGTAACGCCCCGGCTTATGTCACAATACGCTCAATTAATACCAGCATGACAACTCGACTCACTCCTCGGATAAACCAACCGCGATATGACCAGCAAACCCAACCTAGCTCAGGCAACACGACAACTGATTGACGACGTTAAAAGCCAACTGCCTCTGTATGACGAGGACACCTTTGTCTGTGGTCCAGACAATACCTGCATCGGCTGTCCTAAAAAGCTAATGGAACTAGTAGAAACGGAAGTCAGCTATTGGGAATCATCGCTTGAGCGCGGAATTGCACCTAACTTTGAGGAGCTAAGACGCTTTGGAAAACTCTGCTCAAGTGTTCGTCGTGGATTAGTTCGTAATGGAATGGTCGAGAAATAACAAATAATTATTAATTACTGAAATTTTTGCCCCATCTTTCTGGTCTCTGTTTTAAGCGCGAAGAATGTAGACGTGTGGTTTATTTTCAACCATTTAACCTACCAAATCGCACCTTAGCACTTGAATAACCCCCTTTAAACATTAGTATCTTAATGTAACAAGCAGGCAGGGTTTGCCACATTTATAACAATACGGACACCAAAATGATTCCAAACCAACTAAAAAGAAAGGCGTTTTTCCGTCTATTGTGCCCGCTACTCTTGGGCTTTTCTGGTTCCAGTTTTGCTGACACATCGGCTCCCTCATCAACGCCGTCAGCAGAGTGGCAGCAAGTGATTGAAAATGCCAAAGGGCAAAAAGTCTATTTCCATGCTTGGGGTGGCAGCCAAGAGATTAACCGTTATTTACAGTGGACCAGTCGTCAACTCAAGCAGCGCTATGACGTGCAATTTTACCATGTCAAAGTCAGTGACATCGCAGAGACCGCTTCAAGGTTGGTCGCCGAAAAAGCGGCGGGCAAAAACAGTGGCGGCAGTGTCGATATGGTTTGGATCAATGGCGAAAACTTTAAATCAATGAAAGACAACCAGTTACTGTTTGGTCCGTTTGTTGAGCAGTTACCAAACTGGCAATATGTCGACAAAAGCTTGCCTGTAGACAGTGATTTTTCTGAACCTACCGAAGGACTTGAAGCCCCTTGGGGTGTGGGACAATTGGTGTTTATTCACGATAAGCAGCAGCTCAACAATCCACCTCAATCTCATCAAGAGATGCTCTCTTACGCTAAAGCCTTTCCTAACCGCCTTAGTTATCCTAAGCCACCGGAATTTCATGGCACCAGCTACCTCAAATCGTTATTGATTGAGTTGACCGATAATGACCCATCACTCAGCCAGCCAGTTAACGATGAAGATTTTAACCTGATTACCCGCCCACTTTGGGATTACCTTGACCAATTCCATCAAGTGGCGTGGAAGCAAGGTAAGCAGTTCCCATCCGGTACCGCGGAAACGATCCAATTACTCGATGATGGACAACTGGATCTTGCCATCAGCTTTAACCCTAATGCGGTGTTTACTGCGCAAAACAATGGTAATTTAGCACCCTCCACCTATGCCTACGCCTTACAACATGGTGCACTTTCTAATATCCATTTTTTAGCCATTCCGTGGAACAGTGCGGCTACCGAAGGGGCGCGTGTGGCGATTAACTTTCTATTAAGCCCTGAAGCACAATCTCGTAAAGGCGATCTGCAAATCTGGGGCGACCCTTCTGTGCTTAAGAAATCGGTACTGACGGGGAATGCCGCCAAAACCGAAGCCTTTCCATCCGTGGCTGAACCTCACCCAAGTTGGCAAGCTGCACTGGAGCGCGAATGGTTGCGTCGTTACGGTAGTTAGTGATGATTCTCAGACTGTTGTACGCCTTATTGGTGATTGTCTGTATTGTTCCTACCGTTCCGGGTTTAGCCGGTGTGTTGTTGGCAGCGGCAGGTTATCTACCGCAACTGGGTTTTGACACCGCCAGCCTTGATTCCTTGGTACAAGTACTGCGCTGGCCGGGAGTGGAAAAGTCCGTTGCCTTAACGGTGTCGACAACATTTATCAGTAGCTATTTAGCACTGATTATCACTTTTTTTATTTTGCAATCATGTTGGCACTCTAACGCTTGGCGCAAGATTGAGTGGCTGTTGTCACCAATGTTGGCGTTTCCTCATGTCGCCTTTGCCATCGGTTTTGCTTTTTTGTTTTCTCCCACTGGCTTAGTCGCTCGTCTCTGGCAAAGCTCGTTAGGACAAAGCTCTTTTGGACAAAGCTTATTGGGGCAAGTGCCGCTAGGGAGTGAATCCCTGCTGATCCACGATGCTTGGGGCTTGGGCATGATTGCCATGTTAGTGGTAAAAGAGGTGCCTTTTCTATTGCTGATGAGCATACCGATTCTCAACCAACTCAATGTCTCTCGCTCATTGATCATGGCACAATCGTTAGGCTACTCCTCGTATCAGGCATGGTGGAAAGTGATTCTTCCTCAATGGCTGGTTAAGATCCGTTTTCCTTTATTAGCCGTGGTGGCTTATGGGGTTTCTGTGGTCGATATTGCACTGATATTGGGTCCGACGACGCCTCCGACTTTTTCCGTACTGGTTTGGCAATGGTTCAACGATCCTGCTCTCTCTCTGCTGCCTCAAGCGAGTGCAGGGGCTGTGCTACTGTTTGCGATTGCCTGCCTGTTTATTGGCTTGGTTAAAGCCATTGAGTGGCTGGTTTGCCAACGGCTCAATCAATGGCACTATTCGGGACGATTTGCTTTGCACGCCTCGGGTAGAGTGCTGTTTTCAATTCTTGCGACCGTTGTGGCTGTGATTATTCCCATCACATTGATCTGGTCATTTGCTCAGCGCTGGCGCTTTCCCGATATGCTGCCTAGCCGCTATACTACACGCTTTTGGCACTATGAATGGGACAACCTGATTAGCGTCGTCAATCAGAGCTTACTGATTGCCATCGTTAGCGCCTCTCTTGCGCTGCTGTTTGCCGTCATCGCGCATGAATTTCATCACAAGCACAAATACCGATTGCCCAATAGCGTGATCGCAATTCCGATGCTGCTTCCGCAACTCAGCCTCCTGTTTGGGTTACAAGTCACCACCTTATTGCTGAGTTCCAACAGTTTTTCATTCTGGGTTTATTGGTCGCACGTATTCTTTGCATTCCCTTATGTCTATCTGGCGTTAGATGGACCTTGGAGCAGCTACGATCATAGGCTAACTCAAGCCGCACTGAGCTTAGGTAAAAGTCCATTACAGAGCTGGTTTAAAGTGAAATTACCGCAACTTCTGCCCGCCGTGCTATTCGCATGGGCGATTGGTATCAGTGTCAGTTTGGCGCAATACCTACCGACTCTGATGCTCGGTGCCGGGCGCGTGGCAACAGTGACCACCGAGGCGGTGGCGCTATCGAGCGGTTTTGATCGCCGTGTCACTGCTATTTATGCGTTATTCCAAGCCTTGTTGCCCTTGGCATTTTTCTTATTGGTTGTTGTGTTTAACCGCTGCCATATGAGTCGGCGTAAACTTAAAGTAAAAGGAACGATTGGCCATGCCGCTTACGATCGAAAACCTCACCATTCTTAATCATCAGGGGCAGCCTTTGCTGAGCGACTTTGACCTATCCGTCGGCAAAGGAGAAATCGTCACCATTATGGGACCCAGCGGTTGTGGAAAATCCACTCTGTTGAATATGATCGCCGGACACCTTTGCAACGATTTTTCTTATCAAGGTAGCATCTCAATATCGGGCACCGACCTCACCCAGTTGCCCGCTCACAAAAGACAGGTTGGGATTTTGTTTCAAGACGATCTGCTATTTCCCCACCTCAATGTGTGGCAAAACTTAGCCTTTGCTCTGCCTAACGCGGTTAAGGGTGAAACGCGTAAACAGCAAGCACTTGCCGCCCTTGAAGAGATAAACCTATCAAACTTGGCTGAACATTATCCGGAGCAACTCTCCGGTGGACAAAGAGCTCGTGTCAGTCTCACACGAATGTTACTCGCTCAACCTAAACTTGCTTTGCTCGACGAGCCCTTTAGTAAATTGGATAAAGAGTTGCGGATACAATTCAGAGACTGGGTCGCAGCCCAACTCAGCGCTGCCAATATTCCAACCTTGTTAGTGACGCACGATGTTCAAGATGCACCGACGCAAGGACGTATTATTGATTGGACGATGGAAGTTAACCATGCTTGATCGACTAACGATTAAACTTATCAAAGCACCACTGGATAACGCTGCAATAGCGCTGAATGCACGAGGTGTTACCGCAAACAAAACTACGCTATTTGGTTTTGCTATTGGGTGCTTGGCACTTCCTGCGTTGGCGTGCCAGCAGTATGGATTAGCGCTCGTCTTTATCCTTATCAATCGCATTTGTGATGGATTAGACGGCGCACTGGCTCGTATTCAGGGCATCTCCGACTCTGGGGGGTTCTTGGATATCAGTTTGGATTTCTTGTTCTATTCGCTTATCCCATTTGGCTTTGTCATTGCCGATCCACAAAGCAATGCAATAGCTGGCAGCTTGTTGATTTTCTCTTTTGTCGGCACAGGTACCAGCTTTCTTGCCTTTGCGGTTATGGCTGGTAAACAAGGCATTGAGAATCCGGTGTACAAACATAAATCTCTCTACTATATGAGCGGTCTCACTGAGGGAACCGAAACCATACTCTGCTTTGTCGCCTTGTGTTTGTTACCGCAGCACTTCGCTATCATTGCCACGCTTTTTGCGACAGCCTGTTGGTTTACCACCGCAACACGTATCTACTCTGGCTTTCACACGCTCAGAGATAACGAGCACTAACTCACTCAAATTCAACCCGCCACAACATATATTTCGATTTTTATCGAAATATATGTTGACTCATATCACGTTGCTTCTATAATTCGAGAATATTCGAATCGTTAATCTTAATTTAGATTTAATTTGGTGGTGCGCCACCTAAAGAGGCAACATGAATCCAGAACTATTAAACATGGGCAAAGAAGCACTCGATATGTTTGCTTTCTTAGCAACCGAACTGGTGATCCTATTCTTGGTGATCAGCTATCTTGTGGGAGTACTGCAAGAGTTTCTAACACCAGAAAAGATCCAATCCATTTTAAGCTCGAAACAAGGCAAAGGTTATGTTGTCGCTGCGTTGTTAGGCTCAATTACGCCGTTTTGCTCTTGCTCAACCATTCCTTTCTTAAAAGGCTTGCTACGTGCTAGAGCGGGATTTGGTCCTATGATGGTGTTCTTGTTTGCCAGTCCGCTGCTTAACCCTATCATCATTGGTTTGTTTGTGGTCACCTTTGGTTGGCAGGTTGCAGTTTTCTACTTTGTGATTGCTATGCTAGTTTCTGTGGTAGCTGGCTACATTCTGGAGAAACTGGGCTTCGAGCGCTACGTTAAACCGGAAGCTTATCAATCTGCAGAACAAACCAGTTGTGGAACAACTAGTCGCTGTGAAACTGGCAACCGTGAAGTCAGTAGCTGTAAAACTAATGACCTTGAAAACAGCAACCTTGAAACCAGTAACCTTGAAACCAGTGATTTTGAAAAAAATCGCCGTTGCGGTACTGAAAAACCGACTGTGGAAAGCGCTTGCTGTAGTGCTAAACCAGAACCGAAACCAGCGCCAAGTTGTCCGACTCAACAGCCAACAACCACCAGCGCGTGTTGCAGTGCTGAAGCGAAACCAGAAACTGTCGCCGTGTCATGTTGCTCGACTGATGGCACTGCAACAGCCAAATTGGTCACAGAGCAACCGAGTCGTTGGCTGCGTATTTGGCGCTCAACATGGAAAGACTTTAAGCAAGTTCTGCCTTACTTAATGTTGGGTGTCGCGGTCGGTTCATTTATCTACGGATTTATTCCAACGGATATGATTGCTAAGTACGCGGGTGAAGGCTTATGGTATGCAATTCCTGTCGCAGCGGTGATTGGTATTCCACTCTATATTCGTGCTGAAGCAGTGATTCCACTGAGTGCGGCATTGGTACAAAAAGGGATGGCTTTAGGCTCGGTGATGGCGTTGATTATTGGTAGTGCGGGCGCAAGTTTAACCGAAGTGATATTACTAAAATCTATCTTTAAGAATCAGATGATCGCAGCGTTTTTGTTTGTGATTCTCAGCATGGCCATTGGCGCTGGATTCTTATATAGTTTTATTTTTGCTTAATGGTTAATGGTTAATCAACACTCAGAATAGAAGTATGCATACTTAGCCCTGAAAGATAATTCAGGGTTAAGATCATTGTGTAAGTTCCACTAAACTGAGTGTTGCTATTAATGTGATTTAACTGGTCTCCAAAAACTATTCTAATCGATACGTTGTAATCTCTGATAGTACTTAGTCAAACATCATAAAAATGAACTATATTTAGTCAATACTAGCTGACTAAATTTAAATAAGCATCAATCATTAATATTTCGAATAAAATAAATATCCATCAAATAGTTTAATAGAGGAAACAGTTTACCAGTTGCAGGTATCTGAACGTTCAGAATCTAATTTAAAGCCAGTGTCTGTAAACCAACTTTTTGTAAATGAATCTTCTGGCAGTAATTCAGTTCTATCACTTGACACTTTAAGCTTAAAATTGCCATTTGAGCTCACGCTCAAATTGATATCCCCCTCAACCGATATCGAATACTTGCCTCGAGCCATACCGCCTACATACGCCTTACCATCTTCACAGAAAACCACGTCCTTGATTAAAGCGTCTTTTTCTAGATTAATGTAAACACCTTCAAGCCATTCTGATGAAAAACAACTTAACGAAACTGAACTCATCAAGAAAAAACCAAATAATTTATACACCTTTTTCACTTTCACTCTCCTTGGTAAAATAATGAATAACCAAATAACAGGGTGTCATGCTACATTTCGAACAATATAAAAACAATAGCCTTTGCATCTATTCTAATAATATAAACTTAATTAAGAAATTAATGATTATTTTAGAAATGAAAAACAGCGCCATACTCTTATTTATCAACAGTTTCCTTAAATAAGGCGTCCAATTGATATTATTTTTAAAATTATAAATAACCATTAATTGAACAAGCTATTATTAGTGTTATCAATATTCAATACCCCAAACTCTAGAATAATATCAAAAGACTATTTGGCACAGAGGTTACTTGATGGGGGGAATTTTGTTGAGGTTATCACTGGCATTAAAAAAGGAGAGCAACGGCTCTCCTTTGTTCATTGAGTCAATCAACTGCGATTAAACATCGTAAGTGGTTGATGCCGTGTCGCCGCCTGTACCAGTCCAGTTAGTGTGGAAGAATTCACCACGTGGACGGTCAACGCGCTCATAGGTGTGAGCACCAAAGTAGTCACGCTGAGCTTGCAGCAGGTTAGCTGGCAGACGTGCCGTTGTATAACCATCAAGGAAAGTCAGCGCAGAAGTCGTACAAGGCATTGGGATACCAGTCTCTAGAGACTTAGCAGCCACTTTACGCCATGCTGCTAGGCTAGTGGTTAGGATATCTTTGAAGTACTTATCTGAACCAAGGAAAGCCAACTCTGGATCTTTCTCGAATGCATCACGGATGTTGCCAAGGAATGCAGAGCGAATGATACAACCACCACGCCACATCAGCGCAACGTTACCATAGTTAAGATCCCAGCCGTTTTCGTTTGAAGCTTCACGCATTAACATAAAGCCTTGAGCGTAAGAGATGATCTTAGACGCAAGTAGTGCTTGGCGTAATGCGTCGATCCACTCTTGCTTGTCACCTTCAACTGGCGTGATCGTCTTGCCAAATAGGCTTTGTGCTTCAACACGCTGCTCTTTAAGCGCAGACAAACAACGAGAGAATACCGATTCAGAGATAAGCGTCAGTGGGATACCCAAATCTAGCGCGTTAATACCCGTCCACTTACCCGTTCCTTTTTGACCGGCAGTATCGAGGATCTTCTCAACAAGAGGCTCACCCTCTTCGTCTTTATAGCCCAGAATATCTGCGGTAATTTCCACTAGATAGCTATCAAGTTCTGTGGTGTTCCACTGTGCAAAGACTTGCTGCATTTCATCAGCAGACATACCAAGACCGTCTTTCATAAACTGATACGCTTCAGTGATCAGTTGCATGTCACCATATTCGATGCCGTTGTGAACCATTTTCACAAAGTGACCTGCGCCGTCGTTGCCAACCCAATCACAGCAAGGTTCACCTGCGTCAGTTTTTGCAGAGATACCTTGGAAGATCGGCTTCACTGCTTCCCAAGCTTCTGCCGCGCCACCCGGCATAATGGATGGACCAAAACGTGCGCCCTCTTCACCACCAGAAACACCCGCTCCAATGAAATGGATGCCTTTCTCTTTAAGCGCAGCAACACGGCGGTTAGTGTCAGGATAGTTAGTGTTACCACCATCGATGATGATGTCACCCTCATCTAAAAGCGGAACTAGGTTTTCGATAAAGGTATCAACCACTGCACCGGCACGTACCATCAGCATCACTTTACGTGGCGCTTCTAGTTTCTCAACCAACTCTTCAAGTGAGTATGCGCCGATAATGTTAGTGCCTTTTGCTGGACCTTCAAGGAATTCATCCACTTTGGCCGCAGTGCGGTTATGAGCAACAACCTTAAAGCCGTGGTCGTTCATATTTAGGATCAGGTTTTGGCCCATTACCGCCAAACCAATTACACCAATATCACCTTTCATTGTTTTCTCCATTTCATCGGCAACATATCTTGCTGCTTGACTTCTGTTTGCCATCTCTGCACTTATTTCTGCATTTGAATCAACAAACTTAAATTTGTTTTTGCCTTGCAGGATAATGACATAAAGCCACACACCTGCACTAGGCTTGAATTAAAACTGATTACAATTACAGTTCACAGTAATCTGTATCGGTTAGGTTTTTACATGGGAATCGCCACTCTCGACCACCACGCTCAAGCAGGTGATCCGACTCTTTCGGTCCCCAAGTACCACAGGCATAACCAAACAGCGATCTTGGATCTTGTTTGTAATCTAAAATAGGCTGAACAAATTGCCAACAGGCCTCTACCGCATCGGTACGCGCAAACAATGTTGCATCGCCATTCAGCGCATCCAATAGTAAGCGCTCATAAGCGGTGAGCATTTGAGTCTCTTGCAAAGACGTGTAATGGAAGTTCATTTTCACTTCTTTGGCGTTGAAGCCAGCACCTGGCTCTTTAAGACCAAAGCTCAACTGGATACCTTCATCCGGTTGAATCCTGATGATCAGCTTATTCTCAGGCGCATCTTGACCGAATACGGGATGTGGCGTTTTCTTAAAGTGAATGACCACTTCCGTCACGCGAGTTGGCAATCGCTTACCAGTACGCACATAGAAAGGCACACCGTTCCAACGCCAGTTATCGATAAACATTTTCAAGCCGACGTAAGTCTCGGTTCGAGAATCTGGATCGACGCCCTGCTCATCACGATAACTGGGTAGGAATTGACCACGCACGTTAGACTCGGTGTACTGACCCAACACTAAATTATTGCGTAGGTCTTCGTCTGATAATGGACGCAAACACTGCAACACTTTCACCACTTCATTACGAATGGCATCAGCATTGATCTGGGCTGGCGATTCCATACCGACCATAGCGAGAACTTGCAGCAGGTGGTTTTGGAACATATCGCGAACCGCACCCGAGCCGTCATAGTAACCGCCACGCTCTTCAACGCCTAAAAACTCTGCGCCGGTGATTTCAACGTAATCCACATACTTGTTGTTCCATAGCGGTTCAAACATGGCATTTGAGAAACGCAAAACCAGCAGATTTTGAACCGTTTCTTTACCGAGGTAGTGGTCGATACGATAAATCTGATGCTCTTGGAAGTGCTCATGGATCTCTTTATCCAACTGGCGAGCAGAAGCAAGATCATAGCCGAATGGCTTCTCTACGATAAGGCGTTTCCAGCCATCGTGCTCTTGGTTCATTCCGTGCGCAGCAAGGCTTGCTGGAATCACACTATAAAGACTCGGAGGAGTAGCAAGGTAGAACAGAGTATTGCGCTGTTCAAACTGATATTGCGTCGCCATCTCATCAAGGCGAGTCGCCAGTTTGGCATAATCTTGAGTATCGGAGGTATCAATGGCTTGATAGTGTAGATGATTACAAAACGCTTCCAGAATTTCCGGTTCCGTTTTTTCCATCTCCACCAGCGATTTCTTCAGTTTTTCACGATACGACTCATCACTGTACTGAGTACGGCTGACACCAAGAATGGCGAATGATTTTGGCAGCTGTTGACTGGCATATAAATGGTAAAGCGCAGGGATAAGCTTGCGATAGGTCAGATCCCCGGAAGCACCAAATATCACGATGCTACTATTTTCAGGTATTACCATCTCTTTTCCTTTGAGAATTAAGCGGTTGTATAAAGCGGACGCCATGTTAACAGCGCACTCAGTAAATTGAAAATAAGTTTTGGCTATAATTAAGATAGTCTGACTCTTAGTTGGCGCAAGGTTTGAGCGCAAATCCTACCCAACCTGAATCCATGTTAGCCAAACAATGATACTAAATATTTCTGCGTGCTAGAACTACAAAAGTCGATGATTCCAGCTGAAAGCTTTAGATTAGTCAGTCATCATATTTAGCAATAAAAATATAAGACATTATGTTGATTTTCAGGCTAGAATCCGCGACATAATTTTCACGGCAATATCGCTATATCCCGCAGTGGGATCGGCAAAGAAGGTGAACATGCTTTCCATTTTCGAAATCTATAAAATTGGCGTTGGTCCATCCAGTTCTCACACTAATGGTCCAATGATCGCAGGTTTTCAGTTTGCTCAAAAACTTATCGACAAACTTAACCAAGTGCACCGGGTGCAGATCGATTTATACGGTTCGCTATCGCTGACAGGCATCGGTCACCACACGGATAGAGCCACCCTACTCGGTCTTTTGGGTCATGAGCCTGATACGATAAAGATTCGCAGTGCCAATAAAGGGATGCTTCACGCGATAGAAAGTGGCGCATTGCTGTTGGCAGGCAAGCACAATATTGCATTCGATTATCAAAGGGATCTGCGTTTTCATGCAGACAATCTGCCCCTGCACGAAAATGGCATGACGTTAACCGCGTTTGATGTGAACGATGACATTCTTGAGTTCGAAACCTATTACTCAATCGGTGGCGGATTTATCGCGACTGAAAATGAGTTGAAACACGGTAAGGAAGAGCCGCCAGTTCAGGTTGAGTTTCCTTTTTGCTCCGCCGATGAGATGCTTGAACAAGCCGAAACTCATGGTATGAGTCTTGGCGGAATGGTTATTCGCAACGAGACTGCTTTCCAATCTCTCAATATGATCGATAGCAAGGTGGACCAAATCTGGAAAGTCATGACCCGTTGTATGCAGCGTGGATTTGAAACCGAAGGCATATTGGAAGGTGGTCTGAAAGTAACACGTCGCGCCCCTAACCTACTGAAAAAACTCGAAGCCAATGCCGCGATTGAAAACGACCCGATGGAAATCATGGATTGGATCAACCTGTTTGCTTTTGCCGTTAGTGAAGAGAATGCCGCGGGCGGTCAAGTGGTCACATCACCGACCAACGGCGCAGCAGGTGTGATTCCAGCGGTATTGATGTACTACCATAAGTTCATCAAGCCGCTAGATACTAAACAGCTGAAAGACTTCCTAGCAGTATCCGGCGCTATCGGTATTTTGTACAAGACTAACGCCTCTATTTCTGGCGCTGAAGTGGGCTGCCAAGGCGAAATTGGCGTTTCCTCTTCAATGGCCGCAGCAGGTCTCACGGCACTGCGCGGCGGAAGTAATGAACAGATATGCATTGCCGCAGAGATCGCAATGGAGCACTCACTTGGGATGACTTGTGACCCGATTGGCGGTTTAGTACAAGTACCCTGTATCGAGCGTAATGCGATGGGCGCAATGAAAGCAATTAATGCCTCACGCATGGCGCTAAAACGCACCAGCAAGTGTCTTATCTCTCTTGATAAGGTCATTGATACCATGTATCAGACGGGTAAAGACATGAACAAAAAATACCGTGAGACCTCGCAAGGCGGATTGGCACTGATTCATTTAGCGCCACCATGCGAGTAATCGGCTGATATGAAGTTAACGACAATGCGGCGTACAAGTCAGTAAGTGCTGCTTGAGCTTGCATGAGCGAGACAAAAAAAGGTCGAGTTTGAATTTGAATTCACGCTCGACCTTTTTATCATTGGTTACTACGAACTGGTTACTGCGAACTGTTTATGTTTACTGCGAACAGGTTACTGCGAATTGATTACTGCACATTAGCTACTGAGCTTTCTGAAACGAGCGCTTCGAACACTACTTTGATAGGCGAAGTTTCATATCGTCAATCACTTGCTTGCGAATTGCGCTCAGCTTTGGCTTGTTATCATCACTAAAAGGGATAGGACGCATCAGGCTCATGGTCTTTAGCCCCAATCTCGCCGTCACTAACGCAACGCCAAGACCTTGCCCCGCTCGAGTAGATAACTTTTCGGTCAAATTCATCGACAAAAGATCGGCACCCGTCTCTATCGCCAATTCACTGGCACCCGCTAACGCAATGTTAATCAGCACCAGCTTAAATAACTTCAGTCTCGACCAGTAGCTCAACTCAACCCCATAAACTTGGGAGATTTTGTCGATCATCTTAAAATTTCGCCAAGCAATAAGCAGCATATCGGCAATCGCCAATGGGCTAAGTGCAACCAATATTGCCGCCTCTCCGGATAAACGTGACACCACTTTTAATGCCTGCTTATCTTGTTGAGACAGCACCATGGATTGGTACATATCCAAAATTTCTGCGTCGCTGTGGACACTTTGCACGCTGTTTTTCCAGCGGTCATAGGCGGGGTTTTCCGGCTTAATCGCGCCTTGCTGCGCCAAATCCACACAGAAACTCTCCCCTTTGCCGACACCATTATCGTCGATGATCTGCTCCGCCTGCTCTTGGACGGAAAAGTGACGTTTCAGACGTCGCAGTGTCAGCATTTCTTTGCCGATAGCACCGATGCCAAGACTCGCAATTGCGGCAATAAACGCCGACCAACCCAGAGTGAGCCAATCTGACTGAGTGACTGCCGTGATAACAGAATCAATCGCTTGCCAACCGACAAGACCGGCAAAGCTCGCAATCAAGCCAGTGGCTAACCACCCCTTTTTATTGCTGCCCTTAAAAGTCTGCTCCAATTCTGGCTCATCGTTTTCGATCTCTGGAGTCTCTACCTGAGGCACAAACTGCTCTTTTTGATCAAATACTTGCTGTTCAAGCGCTTGTTTTTCAAACAGTCGTTGGCTAGTCAGTTCCGCTTCCGTTGATGTTTCATGGTGTTGAAAAACTTGACGCCCTTTTAAATCGCTCATCGTAATTTATCTCCCAGCAAATATTGCAGCACTTTATCCATTCTCGTATGTGGACACGGCTCATCCATTGCCGACTCTAAAGGTCGAAACGCGGTGAATTCAAACCGATTATGTTGCCAATAATCCGGCTTAGGCAGTCGCTCTGGCACATCGCCCGGATAGAGCGTCATCGGTTCACCTTGTAGCGTCACACCTCTAAGCGCAGGAATATTATCGCTCCCTTTAGTAATGAAACCTGCTTGCGTTGCTTGAATAGAGGCGATACTCATACAGTTCATTTCAATATTCTCAAACGCTGCTTCTTGCCATGTTGGATGGACCATTTGTTGCAGTAAACTGACCAAATTAGCATGTTGATCGGGCGTGACATGATCCGATTTGGTCGCAGCAAATAACACTTTATCAATGCGCGATGAAAACAGTCGTCTAAGCAAATTGTTGTTGCCGTAGCGAAAGCTTTTCATGATCTGTTGCAGCGCATTTTTCATATCATGAAATGACTCGCTGCCAGCCATGAGCGGCTGTAAGCAATCCACTAACACAATCTGGCGATCAAACGTTGAGAAATATTTGCGATAGAACTGTTTCACCACCTTGTTTTGGTACTCTTGATAGCGATGTTTCAGCATGGCATAGCTGCTATGTTTATTGGGCTTATGTTTATCAGGTTTATGTTTATATGACTTACGTTGATCCAGTTGCCCTTCAGGCGCAGTACAGGGGAAAAACTGCAAGACTGGCGCACCTTCTAAATCGCCAGGTAAAACAAACCGTCCGGGTTGCACCCAGTGCAGTCCCGCGTCTTTACATTGATGAAGATAGTCGGTGAACTGGGCAGCAATATCGGCAATCTGTTTTTCATCCGCCGCAAGTGTGGCGTCAAACGTTTCCATCGTTGCCAGCCAAGTGGCCGCTAACTGTTGACGAACACCGGTAAGTTGGCTGAGTTGCTGTTCACTCCATTGCTCGAACGTCATATCCAGCAGAGGCAAGTCTAATAACCATTCCCCCGGATAATCGATCACATCAAGATAGAGTGTCGAGGTACGTTTTAGCAGTCGCTTAGCGCCTTTCTGCGATTGAAATTTTATCGCTAAACGTATTTCGCTAACATCTCTTGTTGGCACAGGCCACTGAGGTGGCTCGGCGTGTAACTGCTGCATCGCTTCATCATAGGCAAAGCGAGCCACCAGAAGATCTTCTTGAGGAACGCGTTTCGCGCCGACTAATCGGTTGTCACGAGCACATTCAAGTAATGGCAGATTATCATGGGTCGATGAGTGCAAAAGTTGGTTCACCAGCGAGGAGATAAACGCCGTTTTACCGGCTCGAGACAAACCAGTCACCGCGACACGAACATGAGAGTCCATACTTCTGTGTAATAACTCTGACACTTCTTGGCCAATTCGACTCATGTAAAAGCTCCGACAATAAGATTGATATTTAGGCTGCACACTATGCGCAAAGCAAGATTAATCTAACATGAACACCCTGCAATTAAGCATGATGAAAATCACCCGTTAGGTGTTAAGTGTTCGGTGTCACGTATAGTCCAGCACGGTAAGGAGGCCAACAATAGGATTTGAAACAGAATAGTAAACGTTGAAACGGTGGATAAATTATCGTAATAACTCGTCCACCGCCTGTAGGAGATTAAGTGCTTTGTGACAACACACTGCCTTTTAGATAAAGGCGTTAATCATCCTCGATTAGCTTATAAATAACGAACAGTGCAATCTCAAGCAGCGCAGTTAATATACACGCCATTGTGACGTATTTTTCATGGAAAATACTGACCCCGTGCAGGATAAGATCATAACCGACAAAGAAGCCGACCACACCAAGTACGATAAGTTGTAGAATCTGAATAAACCGAGGCATCCAACACTCTCCTTTGATTAAATTGATACGCTTGAGTATATGTCTGAATTATAGACAAAAAAAGTGAATGTACCCAAGTTACCTCAAACTGCGGGATTGAGAGGTCATTTGGGTCTATGCTGCACCAGATTCACTTTTTTTATCGGGCTATCAATTATTGAACCATGATTATCGAGTTATTAAAACTCGGGCTACAGATTGCCTTCTGCTTCAGCTATTTTCACTTTCCAAGTATCAGGTCCAATTTGGTGAGCGTTGGCTCCCGAAGAATCCACCGCCACCGATACCGGCATATCTTCCACTTCAAACTCATAAATGGCTTCCATACCTAAATCTTCGAACGCGACAACACACGCTTTTTTGATTGCCTTAGCAACCAAATACGCGGCACCGCCGACCGCCATAAGATAAACCGCTTTGTGTTGTTTGATAGACTCAATCGCGGCGTCACCACGCTCTGCTTTTCCTATCATGCCAGTTAAACCCGTCTGCTCAAGCATCATATCGGTAAACTTATCCATACGAGTTGACGTTGTTGGACCGGCAGGACCGACGACCTCATCACCGACAGCATCAACGGGTCCAACGTAATAGATAAACTTACCCTTAAAGTCGACGCCTTCCGGTAGCCCTTCACCGCTTTCCAACATGCCTTGGATACGCTTGTGTGCGGCATCACGACCAGTGAGTATTTTTCCGCTCAGCAGTATGGTTTCACCGGTTTTCCATTGCTGTACATCTTCCTTCGTGACTTGGTCAAGGTTGACTCGGCGAGTGTTATCACCCGCTTCCCAAGTAATGTCAGGCCAATCTTCCAATTTAGGTGGCGTGAGTTCCGCAGGTCCGCTGCCATCCAAGGTAAAATGAACGTGGCGAGTAGCCGCGCAATTGGGGATCATACAAACCGGTTTCGAAGCGGCATGGGTTGGCGCGGTCTTGATCTTGACGTCTACTACGGTAGTTAAACCGCCAAGACCCTGCGCACCGATACCCAGTCGATTAACACGGTTGAAGATATCAAGGCGCAACTCTTCTTCGGCATTTTCTGGACCGCGTTCGATCAATTCTTGAATGTCGATATGCTCCATCAGAGACTCTTTCGCCAGCACGGCGGCTTTCTCTGCGGTGCCACCAATGCCGATACCGAGCATGCCCGGTGGACACCAACCCGCGCCCATCGTTGGCAACGTTTTTTCTACCCATGCGGCTATATCGTCAGATGGATTAAGCATCACCATCTTGGTCTTGTTTTCCGAACCTCCGCCTTTAGCCGCGATTTGAATCTCGACTTTGTCGCCCGGCACCATATTGATATGCACAACGGCTGGCGTATTGTCTTTGGTATTGATGCGTTTGCCTGCCGGGTCCTTAAGTACCGACGCACGCAGTGGATTATCTGGGTTGTTGTAAGCCTGTCGAACCCCTTCATCCACCATTTCTTGAACCGTCAAGTCGCTGTCCCATTGAACATTCATGCCTATGTTAACGAAACAGGTCACAATCCCCGTATCTTGACAAATTGGACGATGACCTTCAGCCGCCATGCGGGAGTTAATCAAAATTTGCGCCATGGCATCTTTTGCCGCTTGGCTCTGTTCTCTTTGATACGCTTGATCTAGGGCCTGAATAAAATCGAGTGGATGATAGTAAGAGATGTACTGTAATGCATCCGCCACACTACTAATCACATCCTGCTTTTTTATAATCGCCATTGAATACCTCTTTATTATCATTACTTCCTAATTGTGCGCCGTTTTCATTCACCCTAGACCTCGTGCTAACCAGAAACTTGGGCGAAACCCCAGTAAACATAAGGATAAATGGACGACTTTTTGCTGTAAAAATATGATACTCTTGCTTTTCTCTATGCGCCATCTATCTGATAACGCTTTTGTCACAAATTAAGCAAATGAACAACAAACAACCACTTTCTTGTCAATTTCTGTCCTTGGACTACTCTCCAGAACTAGCCAAAGACTATTTCGCATTGATTCAACATCTGCCGTGGTCGATGCTGCTCAACTCCTCTGGTCACCAGCATGAAAACAGTCGCTTCGATATCCTCGTCGCCCAACCCTGCGCGACGGTTGTCACTCGCGGTGAATCATCACACTACACCAGTCAGGGTCAACAGCAGCAAACCAACCGCGATCCGTTCCAACTATTACAGTCTTTGATTCAAATCGAGATAGGTGAAGGTCAAGTTGACACACCTTGGCCATTTGTCGGTGGCGCACTGGGTTATTTTGCTTACGATCTTGGTCGTCGTGTCGAAACGATTCCGACCTTAGCCAGTAATGACACACAAACTGCCGATATGTCTGTCGGAATTTATCGTTGTGCCTTAATGGTGGATCATCAACAACAGCAAGCGGTTGTCGTTGCCCCAACGATTGAACAAGCACAACAATTTTTAGCTTGGCTGACGCAGTCTCACGCCGAGAAAGATGGGGAATTTTGTTTACAATCCCCTTGGCAATCCAATATGGATAAAACCCGTTATTCGGACAAAATAGCCTCGGTTCATCGCTATCTACAATCTGGCGATTGCTACCAAATCAATCTAGCACAACGCTTTCATGCTCAATATCAGGGCAGCGAGTGGCAAGCCTATCAGCGATTGGATCGCGCCAATAACGCGCCATTTAGTGCTTTCATTCGTACCGATGATAGCGCTATTTTAAGTGTCTCTCCTGAGCGCTTTTTACAGCTTGATCAACACAAGATAGAAACTAAGCCAATCAAAGGCACACGCCCCCGCGGTCAAACGTCTGAGGAAGATCAAGCCAACGCCGCTGAACTGGCGTCAGCAAGTAAGGATCAGGCGGAGAATTTGATGATCGTTGACTTACTGCGGAACGATATTGGTCGCGTATCCAAACCGGGTAGTGTGCAAGTTCCTAAGCTATTTGAAATCGAGAGCTTTTCTGCGGTCCATCACTTAGTGAGCACTGTGGTTGGAGAGTTGGACAAACAATACCGTGCTTGTGATTTGTTGCGTGCCTGTTTTCCTGGAGGATCGATTACTGGCGCGCCTAAGGTAAGAGCCATGGAAATCATTGAAGAGTTAGAACCAAACCGACGCAGTGTCTATTGCGGCAGCATCGGTTATATCAGTGCCCACGGAAAAATGGATACCAGTATCACCATTCGTACGTTACTGGCCAAACAAGGCAAACTTTATGCTTGGGCGGGCGGCGGTATCGTCGCGGATAGTCAATGGGAATCTGAGTACCAAGAAACCTTCGATAAGCTATCAAAAATACTGCCTGTGCTACAAAACGAGTCAGTGTGAATCACCGTTGAATAACAGACGACTATCTCAGTCTCGGTACTATCTCAGTCTCGGTACTAACTCGGTCTCGATGCTATCTCAGTCTCGAAATCATCTCAGCCCCCACTTAGATAGCGTCTGTTTCAGATCATTAGCGGTATAAGGTTTGGATAAAATGTCATCCATGCCGACATCAAAACAAGTTTGACGCTCTTCCAATGTCGTCCCCGCCGTTAACGCAACTATAGGTTGACTATAGTTGGCATCACGCAGTTGTTTAGTCGCCTCAAAACCGTCCATCACTGGCATACGACAATCCATAAAGATGATGTCATATTGCTTCGCGCTGGCATGTTGTACCGCTTCTAAACCATTCACAGCAAGGTCGGCCGTGATGCCTAGCTTGTGCAGCATTTTGGTGATAATGACTTGATTGAGTTTAATGTCATCCACGACTAACACATCAAGCATGGAGTAGTCGGTCGACTCTTCATCATGCTGAGTTGCATGCTGCACACTCTGTTGGATCTTCTTCACCGGCAGAGGCAGTCGAACCTCAAAACGAGTACCGACACCCAGTTCACTGCTGAGTTGTATCTCGCCCCCCATCACCTCAATGAGCTTTTTGCATATCGCTAGCCCTAAACCTGTGCCTTCGTAGTTTCTTGAGCTTGAGCGATCAACTTGGATAAAGGGCTGAAATAGCCGCTCTTGTGCCTGTTCACTGATACCGATACCAGTATCTTTGACCTCAAAAACAAATTGTTGTTGCTCGAGCTGAATATTGACATCGACTTGTCCGTGGTGGGTGAACTTAATGGCATTGCCGATTAGGTTAACGAATACTTGCGTCAAACGCTCTAAGTCAGCATGTATCACCATGCCTTCCAAGCATGATGCATTGATATTAAAGCCAATCTGTTTTTCATCCGCTTTGTACTCAAAAATACTGCGCAGGGTTTTCTCTAACGTACTCCAAGCAAATTCACTTTTGATCAGCTCTAACATACCAGCATTAATTTTACTGTAATCAAGCAGGTCGTTGATGATAGCCCGCAATAACTGCCCGGACTGGCTCAAATTGTGGTGTAGGTCTTTTTGTGGTTCGCTTAGATCGGTATCCGCCAGTAATTCGACACTGCCGAGCAAGCCATTAAGTGGCGTGCGTAGCTCGTGATTAATCATGGCAAGAAATTCACGAGTAGAACGCTCCGAGGCTTCCGCGCGCTCTTTTGAGGCAATCAACCGCTTGTTCATCATCTGACGACTCAGTGCGCTGGATATCAACTCACAAACCAGCGACATTTGACTGGTCACAAATTCACTATCATAGCTATTGTCACAGACCGTGACCTCTAAAGTCCCTATCGCTAACTGCTCAACCTCAATCGCAATGGCTATCTGGTTAAGTTCGCCTTCCCCATCAGTGATGGATTGACTATTGCCATAATGACCAAATGTCAGGCTAGCGAGGAGATCGTTGGGTAGAGTTATCTCACATTCGAGTTGGTCGGAAATAGCGTTTAACTGCCTGACGAGATCGAGAACCAGCACATCATCAGGATTGGTGCGCAGGAAGGTACGACCGAAGTGAATCAGTATTTTCTCCACCCGCTCTTGCAGTTCTAAACGCTTAAAGCTGTCTTGAGAGCGCTCTTCGACCTGCTTTAATGCCACTTCGAGCTGTTGATTGGCAGTAAACAACTCCAAGCTTTTTTGCTCAAGTAGCGCCTCCGCTGCTTTTCGTGCAGAGACCTCTCGCTTTAATTTGCGTTCTAACGCTGACCCTTCAGGCATACGCGAGCTAGGCGAGAGTTAAATGGAAACGCACTAAACTGCTGTCATCACTTTGAGGGGACATATCTACCGTGATCGTTTCCCCAAAGTGCGTTGCACAGCCCTCGATGAGTCCCAAGCAGACATTAGACATACACCTCGCACTTTGATAATCCATCACCATTTCCGTCTCTGTTTCACTGATAAAGTAAAATTTCGGCGGCTGCGCATCGGAATAAAGTTTTTTTACCTCGACATGAATGTAGTCTTCCACATGACGAATAAACTGGAAGGTAGAATGGCTCTGACCGATACTAGCTGTCTCGGGTATGGACGCGAGTAACGTCTTAAACACGGTTTGACCAAACACTTGTTGTAGTGTTGCTGGGTCAATCTTGGTCTTTTTACTCAAGTTAACGATAAGCTTAACCAGATCATTGTGGTCATAACTGCCCACTGCGGTGTAGATGCCTTCATCCCCCGACATCTCAAGCACTTCGTCCAAGACTTCGAGTCCAAATTTATCTTCCACCAACTCCATAAACTCAGTGAATATGATCCCTTTCATTCGCTTTCCCCTGTATTCGACATGATCACAGACCGTTCAATACGATCACAAACTGTTCAGCATGGTCGCACTTATTATCTTAAATTGGGTATAACAACTTTCTGAAAAGTCATAGTGTTAGTAATAGAACACACAACGACAATGTCCAGTTATTCCGCTATCTCAATCTTAAGACTATGACGATATGTTACGAGGTACGTTAACAATGAGCGCTATCAATTTATGGAGACAACGAAGCTATAGATGACAACGAAGCTATAGATGACAACGAAGCTATGGATGCCAACGAAGCTATTAACGACAACGAACCGATGGGTAACGCTGCCCGACTCAAATATTGATCGAAGAAAAACCCAAACTGCCATCTTCAAACGTTAAGGTCAGGTTCAACCTGACTTGCGAGAGCCATTCTGTCGTCCATAATGCACAAGTCTCTGCGTCCGACATGGTGACACAGGCTGTGTTGCAGTTAATGTCGAGATGTTGAATACGCTTTTTGGTTCTTTTAGCAATCAGGTTTTCTATCTCTTTGGTTGAGATTTGCCATTGATGCTCATTGCGTTCCTGAACACAGCGATGAAAAACCAAGTTCGGCATAAATACCAACTCAAAACTTAGATAGCCCTCAGAGACTCTATCTTCACTCGCACTGAGTGACAGTTTCCCTAATCCATGACTGCTACTTTGCGCGTTGAGCGTCAGTTCATCGCCACTTTCAGTCACCACATCAACCCAATCACAATGTTGATAGGACACGGAATTTAAACGGTCTGTATTATCTACTACCGCACTGGCTAGCAGGTCTTGTTTATTGACCTTGATATCACACCATTTTTTCACCGCTAAGGAGGGGTTGTTATGTTCCACTGAGGATAACGATGGCATCACTACCCCTAATGCAACAATATCAATGGCATCAGAAATGCTGTAGATAAAGTGCGGATCTCGATCAGTCGGTAGCTTAAACGAGCCGTTCTCCGTCGCGACAAGAAACTCGTCGTTTTCTACGCTGTAAACGCTATCAATAAATAGTATCGGGCTAGAGAGTTCCCCGGCGGAACGCAATAAATCGGATTGACTTAAGTACTTTGGTTGCGTTTGGTGACGCGTTGCTATCGGAGTCACAAAGATATGATGGAACAAGCTCAGATCAAGCGGTAACGTGTGGTGATAGAGCTGTTTGGTCACACAATTTAGCAGCTCTATTTGTATGTTAACCATTTTTGGTAATGGCGAAGTGAGACTGGTATAGACTGGATGATGGCGACAAAGTAAGCAAAAATCCCTTGATAACTTCGCTTGATACTCGTCTCCTGCAACCGTGACTTTGTGTATTTTAAAACCTTGCGCCTGCGATTGCGACAATCCTAACAGAGCCCACAACTGCTTATGGGTGAGCAGCAAACTGTTGTCTGCCAATATACTGAAACATCCTAAGTGATTGGGCAACGCATCCAACAGATGGGTACGTTCAACACACAATACCTCACCTTTTCCGGAAGGATAAAAATCACAACAAGCCGTGATGGGAACACCCGCAACGACACAACGAAACTCCACCGTTCCATCAAAAGAATCAGAGGGCATCAACAAGTAAACACCATGCCCAAAATCTCTGAGCACCCCAGCTTGGTTTTCAATCACGAGTTGCTCTGGAATCAACTGATTCAGTTCAGGTATACGTCGAATCAAGTAGTCACTGTTAAACACCAACAGTCCGTTTGATAACTCGACTAACAAGTCTTGCTGGGTTAGTAATACTTGACTATCCGAAACTTCCCGATCCATAACTCGTCCCTTAACTGATACCTTAATGCTGACTACATTTCACTAAAGGTGTTAGTTGACCTTTAGCTCTTATAGCCATTAGCTAACTCTTGTAGTAACTGGGTTATTTGTTCAACCGGCATGGGCTTATAAAAGAAAAAACCTTGAATGTAGTCCACACTCATCTCCTTTAAGGTATCAAGCTCGCTTTGACACTCTACGCCCTCTGCCACCACTTTGATGTTTAAGTCATGGGAGAGTTGCCGCAGCATATTGACCGCAAAATATTTCTGCTTTACTTGATGGATATTTGAGATGAATTTCTTATCAATTTTTAACTCATCGAAGTGAAAATCACTAAAGTAAGAGAACGAAGAACTGCCCGTGCCGAAGTCATCAACGGCAATCTTAATCCCAGCGGAGCGTATCTTTTTAATCAGGTTGGAGTTATTAATATTATTTTCAAAATAGGCACTCTCGGTGATCTCTATCGTTACTCTGCTATTATCAACGGCGGAACGATTAATGAGATCATACACTTCTGACAAGTGGCACTGTGCACGTTTGGCATCGGCGATGGAGCAGTTTAGTGACAGCGAAAGCGTATCGTTACCCGTTGCTTCAATGAGTTGCAGAAACTCCTCGATCGCTCTTTCCGCCACCATGGTATCAAGCCTAGCGATGACTTTTAAATCTTCCGCTAGATAAATCACCTCTTGAACCGAGTATTGAAAATCCTCAAATCGAAAACGGCACAGCGCCTCTAACTTGATAATCTGGTTCGATTTCGTATCGACAATAGGTTGAAAGTTAATATCAATGGCTCTTCGACGTAACGCATCGATCAATAACTGCTCTAAGCGTTTACGTCTGATGTTGGCTCTGACTAACTTATCATCATAAAAGTTAATCCTAGCCTTGGATTTATCGTGCAAAAACATCGCTTGCGCCGATTGAGAAATCACCTCATCCATATTGGTCGCATTAAAGCCAGACAGGGCGACACCAATCTGACCGTCCTCAATATCGTTGATAATATGGTCATCTAAGTACTTCTTGAGCCCTTTGAAAAACTTAAGCGTGCAAGTATTGATGGTTTTAAGATCTTCGATATCGTCAGATCGGATATGAATTAACACCGCAAAGGTATTGCGACCGAGATAGCCAAAACTGTTTTTGTCATGAAAAGCACTCAGAGCATTCAGTACCTTATCTCGTGATTCTTGTTCCAACTCGCTGTAAAAGCTAGGTCGAAAACTGATCACGATATGCTTCCCCCCTTGCTTTGCAAGATGACGCGCTTTTTTTCTAAAGGTGGCTTCATCAAGAACATGGTCTGTAGATAGATACAATGACTTGGCTTTTTGATGCCGTTTGATTTCACTATCACCAAAAAAGGCATACAGATACACACACCCTTGCTGTTGCAATTCGATTTTTTTGACTGTCACTGTCTCAAGCATCGCTTGCTGCTGATAAGAGCTAGTAATCATCGCGCCGTGCCATTTTTGACTCTGAGCAATCACATTTTTAAACGCTTCAATATGCGCGCGGTCCTGCTGGAAAAGGTCAATATCGGTAATATTGCTGCCTAATAAACTCGCCGCGGTTAAGTCATGCTTCAAACAGAGAGCAGTGTTAACAAATAACACATTGTGATTGTAATCGGTCACCATTACGCCACGAACCGGATCATCCAAAAGGTGTTCGATCATGGTGATGAGATTGATGCGAGTATGAGATCGAGATAGAAGTTTGAGACTACCTTTCACAACATTATCCAGTATTAAGCAAATCTCGAATTTCGCGACCAACAGTTCTCCATCTGTCGTTTCGAGTGCGATAGGAAGTGCAGATGGTGCACCAGAAAACTGCACATCTCTTATCTGGGACAAGATGTGATTGATGCTCTTGATTGACGGTGGCTGAATATTGGAAATCCTTTCATCCACAGAAATATAACGCTGCCAAAACTCGCCTGTGGTAATCACTGAGGTAATGTCTGCCAGAGATTCTGACCAAAAAACTTTTTGTGTTTCAGCCTGATGCGGTCGCGCCATTTGATTCTCGCTCTAGTCTTTTGTTAGCCAACTCATTATTGTTTTTCAGTAAACTAGGAGAGTCGCTTATGAAATCAAGGGCATTTAAATAAGTTTGAATCGGTCAGTAAAACTACTAGCTTGTCACATAAGGTTAATAGATAGAGCGAGCGAATCATTATGGCTTATGTCTATGTTAACGACGTCTATGATGATCATTATGTTACCCCTCCTCCCAAGGCTCAGTGCTTGAATCGCTTTGATGTTCCTGAAGAGGAAATGGAGATACGTGAAATTCTTGATTGTTGGTACGAACAAGGACTGGTTCCTTTGCGGCAAACCAAATTAAGTCCGACAACATTTTGGACTCAAACTCACAACTTTAAACGGTTAAGCCGGACACTGAACACACTTATTCGTCACCGCGCCTATTATTGTGCAGTGCAGCGTGTTAGCTCTCTCTGGGTTGGCAATTCATTAGAAAAACAGTATGTAGATTACTTACTTACACGCAACCAATCCTAGACTGACCCGACCATTATCATACTGAATGGCTTATATGCATCAGATTGAATTTAATAATTATCGCCTCTGATGAAAAGTAGACCATTTACTCTACTAACACTAAACTCAGTTAGAAATCATGATATTGTTATGCTAGTTTATATTTTGTTAGCGTTTACAACAAAAATTAACAACTGTGGTAGGTCACAACAATGTACAAATACGTCGCACACAAGCTTGATACCGAGTACATCGGTAGCTTGCCTGATAAAATCGTTTTCAACGTTGAAGAGATCCCAGTCGAAGAGATAGAGATCCGAGAAATGATTTGCGCTTGGTATGAGACTGGTTTTATTCCTGCGACTGAGACATCCAATCACGACGCTGTCGCACGATTGAAAAAGCTAGAAAGCACCTTATTGATGGTATTAAAAAACCCAATTTATCGTGCCGCGTATATTCGTGTATTAACGACACTAAAGCCAAAAGATTGCACAGTTCGACTTCAGCACTTACTGGAACTCTCTCAAAACAAAACCATTACGCATTAAAAAACTCGCCAGCTAGGGACGAGTTTTCATGTCATCATTAAATCATTAACGCTAGTTTCTGAAACCAGACATCGATATGCTTAGTTTATCCAACCTTCAAACTGCAATTTAGACTGTAGCTTAGCGACCCCTTCTTGCTGCAACTGCCTGACGCGTTCTTTAGATAAGCCATACTTCTCACCCAGTGTATCGAGCGTCATCACACTTTCACCAAACAAACCAAAGCGATGAATCACAATGTCTCGGTATTTGTCGGGCAATGACATCACTACTTGCTCAAGATTTTTGTACAGTTTCTCATCATGGCATACCTCATAAGGCTCAGGTATTGCCTCAGAGCGACAAGTCTCTAGCGTATGATAAACTTTATCGGTAATGTCCACTGACGAACTGGACTCGATAAAACCACTCATATGAATTAACTCACTGACGTTACTCTGAGTCTTTTCAGTACGCTCTGCGATCTCTTTTACCGATGGCGCGCGCTTGAGGTCAGCACTGATTTCATTGGTCTTACGAGATAAACGATTGATCTCTTTAATGATATGTACAGGTAGTCTAACGGTACGACCGGTATTCATCAGTGAGGACTCGATGCTCTCTTTAATCCACCAAACTGCGTAGGTACTAAAGCGAAAGCCTTTCTCTGGGTCAAACTTTTCAATCGCTTTAATTAAACCTAAGTTACCCTCTTCGATAAGGTCCAAGATGGTATGGTTACTCAACCCTCGCTTGGTATAGCCTCGTGCAATCTTCACCACTAAACGCAGATTAGATTCGATCAACACATCCCGAGCGGCCTGATCCCCTTTTCTCGCTAACGACGCGTAGTGAAATTCCTGCTCTTGCGTAAGCAGATCAATGCCCACCACATCATTAATGTACTGAGAGTAAAAGTCTTTACTACTCTCTACCTTACTACTATCTACATAGGAGGTTTGTTTTTCGGTACTACTTGCTGTCCTTGTTTTCATTATTAGACTCCATATTGTCGATACCGAGTTAGCCAAATTGACGCGTGTTGTTACAATTTTGTAATACTTCCCTTACTTCTTGAAGAATAGACAGGATTAATCAATGTGACAAAGTTTAGTTAAAAAGAATGATCCATTTCTCATAAATTTAGACATAAAGTATTATTAATCTCAAAACTCAAGCTAGCCTTTCTTGTTAAGCAACTAAACACTCAGTCCATTACTGCATATTTGTTACTAAACACGCTGCAGTCGCTCTCCGCGACCCTGTTACCACGCATTTTATTTTTAATTTTGCCGCACCTGTACTAAGGTGTAACTGTATGAAGTTGGTACGATTGTGGCTGTTTGGTTGAGGTAAAAACACGCTATCATCAGCATTAATCTAAAGAAGGGATTTAGAATGATCGATTTCGATATACTACGTAGCTATATGGATAACGATGACGACATCATCGAGGCAGTTTTTATGGCATTTCTTGAAGAACATGACGACGGTGCAGAGAAAATTCAGCAACTTTATAACAACAAAGACTGGTCCGAATTGTTTATCACTGCTCACTCACTAAAAGGTATCCTCGCGAGTTTTGGAGAGGCACAAGCGGTTGAAAAGTTGGAAACAATCGAAGGAATTACCCGACAAAACGGCGAACCTAATGCCGACGATATTGATTATGTGGTCAAAGAAATCGCTACCATCAAGCAACAAATCAGCGATTATTTAGGTTCAATGGCGTAACAGCGGATGACCAGAGAGGAATTTTTATTCAGGTTTTATCATTCTCCTACATTAAGACCATCTAACGAAATAGACGTCATTCTTCAACAACAAGGCGTAACACCACGAGCCGCGAGTGTGTTAATTGGACTGGTCGTTCGTGATGGTGGCTTGAACGTCATATTGACTCAACGAGCCAAACACCTTAAGCATCATCCTGGTCAAATCAGTTTTCCAGGAGGTAAGGTAGAAGAGTTTGATCGCTCTCCCATTGACACCGCGTTACGAGAGACAGAGGAAGAAGTCGGTATTTCATCCACAGATATCAAGGTGATAGGTTCGTTACCGCCCATCGCGACTTTGTCACGGTTTAGTGTGACGCCTATCATCGCCTTTGTATCGCCCTCTTATACCGTAGCCATTGATGAAAACGAGGTGGAGTGTCTATTTGAGGTTCCACTCGCATTCCTCGCTAACCCCAGCAATATGTTTCGTGACACCTTAATTCGCAAGCATCAATCCATCCCCGTTTTTGCCATTCCTTATCAGCAGCACTTTATCTGGGGCGTGACAGCACAAATCATCGATCAACTGCAAAGTTATTTGGCTTAAGCCAAAAGAACCTAAGCCAAGAGAACTTGAAAAAAGAGCGATTGAACCAACAGGATTTAACTCACACTAAGGTTTAGCAACGGGTTGCTTATCAGACAGATCCAACAATCCGCTGCCAATTTAGGGACTGAATAGCGATGAGTGTTGCGTAACAAGCACTAGAGATACTAGTGCTTACGCGACACAACTCATACTTCACATTGTAAAGTCTCTCACCATCAAACAGTGAAAAACATCTTAGAGAAGAAACCAATGGTGATAAAACAACCTGCGACGGCTCCTAGCAAGGTGACCGGCATTCTTGCCTTTGGAAAGCGCTCCAACAGCATAAAGATCCCAAGATAAGTGGGATAAAGCCCCATGATATATCGCGGCATTGCATTGACGCCTGACGACAAAGGTAGCCAAAGGCTAATCAGCATAAATACGCCTTCCGCAAATTTCTTCTTCGTGAACAGGTAGATATTCAACGCTAAGCCAAGCAGAGACACTATCGCTAAATAGAGCTTTGCGCCACCGCGCTCAAAACCATATTGCAACCAATTCAAAGGATGGGTAAAGGTTCTCCCCCATGCGACTTGAATGTGTCCAAACGCCAACGCATCACCGACATGAAAATAGAGATAGGTCATTAAGAGGAAAAAGCCTAAAGGGATCAACCAAATAGCCGTTATGACGCGAACGGCTTCGGTACGCAAGCGGATAAAACTGGCGAGTCCGTAATACTGTACGCCAAAGATGAGTGCGGAAAACACCAACATCACTCCGAGGTTACGCGTCACCGCCGCTAACAGTCCCATCAGCGCCACTGCCCACCAATTGCCACGATAACAAGCGATAAAGAAGCCCGCCACCAACGCAATATACAGAGGCTCTGAATAACCGGACAGAGAATAAACGGTATAGGGTGAAAAACAGATCAACCAAATCGCACTATTTTGCAACCCATCGCTAAATTTTAGCTGCTTAAGTGCCATCAACAACACCACAACACTGGCTATAAAAGCCAAGTTGGAAACAATAATCAAGCCGAGACGAATGTCACCGACGGCATAGCTTATCAATTTACCCAAATAAGGAGTGACCGGCATAAATGCCCAGTTTGCAGCGTTGCCTCCTGACATATAGGAAGGCGCGACATCATAGCCAGTCTCTGCTAAACGATGAAACCACACACAGTCAAACCGGCAGATTTGCTGCCAAATAGGCAAGTCCGCGACCACTTCTGGATTAAAAAGATGAGCACCGAGTAGTCCAAACCCATAAAAAACACCACGACTCAGCAGTACGGCAGCGATCACCGTCCACCATTGAGAGGATGTCAACGACAAAGATGGCGCTTTATCAGGCGCTGATTGAGGATGATAAAACATCGGTTCACCCCTCATTCAAGACAAGAACGGCTGTGCGTTCTTGGTCGATGGGTGTGACGGATATCTGACGGACTTGCAGTTTTTGTTGCAACCCAAATTGAATATGATGAATAACGTTCTCATCGGCGCTATCTTCACCAGAACCCATTGCATCAGCATAAGAAGTAACGTTAGCATGAGAAGTGACGTTGATTTCTGTTTGCAACGTTTTATTGTCAAGCCATGTAAATTCTGCGGGTGATTGACCGTCGAATAACGCGACAACTGGAATAGGCTGTGTTTGTGCTTTCGCTAATGTTAGCTCGATTTTTACTTTATCCACTTTCGGTTGAGCAAAACTAAAAAATAGCCCCGCCTTATCTTCCAAGCCTCTTTGATTATCTTCTGCCACCTTGTCCCAGCCCTCTCGGCTGATAAACGGCGTTTTTTGTGTCACATCGATAATTTCTTGCGAACCAATCGCGAGTTGATGATTCTCTTTCGCCCAGTAGAGGGTATCGGTATTGATGTAATAAGTTTGGTAGGCTGGGCTAACTTTCGGTGTCGCCGCCAGATACAAAACCCAAAGGTAGTAACCAGACAGTAAAATAAGCAGGGTGAGAACAAGATTGGTAGGCAATCCAAAAACACGAGTATCGGATCGATTTGGTGATGACAAAGTAGTGGCTCCAAATGGATAGCATAAGCATGAAAGTTACATTTTGACACATTAAGCCGAATTGACGACAGAACTGTCAATGCTTGGTTAGAATTTTACGCACAATAATCCACCATTCTATCGGTTAATTAAGCGTTTTTCGATGCCAAGCGGCGATTATTAGTGGCAATAACCATAATAAAGGTTGAACCAAGAAATTTGACAGGTAATATGTCGGTTTGAAAAGAATTTCACCCTAAGATTTGGGTGGTTTATGCCAAGGTGAACATGATGTCATCGGTATAAACATCTTTAGTGATGAACCTCTAATGGAGAAGATTAATAACATGACTTACGCGCCTGTAACTGACGTACTTAGCGGTAAGCTTGCTGTGGACAGTGAAGTCACTGTACGCGGCTGGATCCGTTCACGTCGTGATTCCAAAGCTGGGATCTCTTTCCTTGCCATCTACGACGGCTCTTGTTTCGACCCGATTCAGGCCGTGGTCCCAAATAATCTAAATAATTACCAAGACGAAGTGCTCAAACTGACAACAGGTTGTTCTGTTGAAGTTACAGGTACCATCGTTGAGTCTCCAGCAAAAGGTCAAGACTTTGAACTGGCAGCGACTGGCGTAAAAGTTGTCGGTTGGGTAGAAGATGCGGATACTTATCCAATGGCAAAAACTCGCCATTCTATTGAGTATCTGCGTGAAGTGGCACACCTGCGTCCACGTACCAACGTGATTGGTGCGGTTGCGCGCGTTCGCAACTGTTTGTCTCAAGCGATTCACCGCTTCTACCACGAGCAAGGCTTCTTCTGGACGTCTGCGCCACTGATCACAGCATCAGACGCAGAAGGTGCTGGCGAGATGTTCCGTGTTTCGACACTCGACATGGAAAACCTACCTCGCACTGACAAGGGCGACGTAGATTACAACGAAGATTTCTTCGGTAAGGAAACGTTCCTAACGGTATCTGGTCAGCTTAACGCTGAAGCTTACGCTTGTGCGCTAAGCAAAGTTTACACGTTTGGTCCTACGTTCCGTGCTGAAAACTCAAACACCAGTCGCCACCTCGCGGAATTCTGGATGGTTGAGCCTGAAGTCGCATTTGCTGACCTAGACGATGTAGCAAAACTGGCTGAAGATATGCTTAAGTACGTATTCAAGGCAGTTCTCGCTGAGCGCCGCGACGATCTTGAGTTTTTTGCGCAACGTATCGACAAGCAAGCGATCACTCGTTTAGAGCAGTTTGTTGACGCTGACTTTGCACAAGTCGACTACACCGACGCCATCCAAATCCTGCTTGATTCTGGTCGAGAATTCGAATTCCCTGTGGAATGGGGTATCGATATGTCTTCTGAGCACGAGCGTTTCTTGGCTGAAGAACACTTCAAAGCACCCGTTATAGTTAAAAACTACCCGAAAGACATCAAAGCTTTCTACATGCGTCTCAACGACGATGGTAAAACAGTAGCGGCAATGGACGTTCTAGCACCGGGCATCGGTGAAATCATTGGTGGTGCACAACGTGAAGAGCGTCTAGACATTCTTGATCAGCGTATGGTCGCAATGAACATCGATCCTGAGCACATGAACTGGTATCGCGACCTACGCCGTTACGGCACCGTACCACATGCTGGTTTCGGTCTAGGTTTTGAGCGTTTAGTCTCTTACGTAACAGGAATGGGTAACGTGCGTGACGTCATTCCTTTCCCACGTACGCCACGTAGCGCAAACTTCTAATTAAGTTTGTCTTAGTTATTCTATTAAGGTCAGCGATTGCTGACCTTTTTTTTGCTTATTTTCCGGCGATAAAGTGTCGTATTAATTGTAGTATTGTTACTGCAATTCGAGTAACAGGTCGACGCACCGCAAACGTTTCCGTCCAAAACCACCTTTATTCTGTTTTAAATCAAAAATAATTGTCAATTTCTTCTCTAATCTGGTTGTCACCTTTGTTGTCGAAAGGTATAAATAACCTGCTGTGCTTGTAGCACATACTCGATTCCCCCTCTCAATTTACATGGATGACGAAAATGTTTGAAAAAGTTGTTGCCGCACCCGCCGATCCAATCCTTGGTTTAACGGAAGAGTTTAAAAAAGACGCTCGTGCAGAAAAAATCAACCTTGGTGTTGGTATTTACAAAAACGAACAAGGTGAAACCCCGGTTCTCGCTACCGTTAAACAAGCTGAAGCGGCACTACTTGAGACGGAAAAAACCAAATCTTATCTGACTATCGAAGGTACTCAAGAGTATGGTCTTGCAGTACAAAAACTGCTGTTCGGTGCCGACTCTGATGTTGTGACGGCTAAGCGCGGTAAAACGGCTCAAGCTCCAGGTGGTACTGGCGCACTTCGTGTTGCTGGTGAGTTCATTAAACGTCAACTAGGCGAAGCCAAAATTTGGATCAGTAACCCAACGTGGGCAAACCACAACGGTGTGTTTACTGCTGCCGGTATCGAAACGGCACAGTACCGTTACTACGATGCAGCAACCAAAGACAAAGACTTTGCTGGTATGGTGGCTGATCTTGAGCAAGCGGCGGCGGGCGATATCGTTCTGCTGCACGGCTGCTGTCATAACCCAACGGGTATTGATCCAACCGCTGATGAGTGGGAACAACTGGCTAAGCTTGTGGCAGAGAAAGGTCTGATTCCATTATTCGATTTTGCCTATCAAGGCTTTGCAAAAGGCGTTGAGGAAGATGCTCAAGGTCTACGCACATTCGCTAAATACAACAAAGAACTGCTTGTTGCGAGTTCATTCTCAAAGAACTTTGGTCTTTACAACGAGCGTGTCGGTGCATTTACATTAGTTGCCGAGTCTGAAGAAGTCGCAACAACGGCATTTTCACAAGTGAAAAGCATCATCCGTTCAATCTATTCAAATCCACCTGCACATGGTGCCGCAGTGGTGACCTATATTTTGAATAACGAAGAACTTCGCGCTCAATGGGAGCAAGAAGTGGCTGAAATGCGCGACCGCATCCAAGAAATGCGTGAACTGTTTGTCGCGACACTGAAAGCAGAAGGTGTCGACGCAGACTTTAGCTTTATCGAACGCCAAAACGGTATGTTCTCTTTCTCTGGTCTCAATAAAGATCAAGTTGAGCAGCTAAAACGTGATTTCGCGATTTATATTGTCGGTTCTGGTCGTATCAGTGTGGCGGGCATGACAAAAACCAACATGGCTCCTCTATGTAAAGGCATCGCAGCGGTACTTTAATTTTCTTTAAATATCAGCTAATAAGATTCAAAGGTCAGCAAATGCTGACCTTTTTTGGTTCTCGATATATACTCAAATGACTCCGGTTATCTACAAGGTCTACCATGGACGCAGAATTAGTCGAAATACAGAATTTCCTTGCCTCTTACACCCCTTTTGATGAACTTCCTGAAGAGAAGTTAGCCTCCGTTGCTGGGCAAATCGAAATCGCCTACTACCGTCAAGATACGCCCATTATCCATTTTGGTGATGATATCTCAGACCTCTACATGGTGCGCAGTGGCGTAGTTGAGATCTATCGCCGTAAGGGCGAGCTATACAACCGTATCGACACGGGTGGCCTGTTTGGTCAAATGGGACTGCTCACCAATAATAAGGTTCGATTCCCAGCCAAAGCGGTCGAAGACACCTTGGTTTACTGCATTCCTGCGGAAGTGTTTCAAGATCTCTACGACAACTTTGATTCATTCGCGGACTTTGTGGAAGTCGAGGATAACGTTCGCCTGCGACAAGCCGTGTCAAGCAACAGCAACACTAATGACTTAACCACGTCTAAAGTACGCACCCTGCTGACCCGTGATGCTCCGGCGATCGACAAAGGCAGCACAATCCAAAACGCAGCGAAACTGATGGCGGATGAGCAGGTCTCCGCGCTGTTAATTATCGACCCTGAAGTGGTCGAAGATGACGAAGACGATAGCTCGCCAGTTTCCGGTATCATTACCGACCGCGACCTCTGCACCCGAGTTTTAGCACAGAATCTCGATCCCCAAGATGATGTTGCTTCGGTCATGTCTACCGATGTGATCTCGCTCGACCATAACGCTTATGTCTATGAAGCGATGCTGGTCATGCTTCGTTATAACGTCCATCACTTGCCGGTTCTTAAGAATAAAAAGCCCATTGGTATTATTGAAACCACGGATATTGTTCGTTACGAATCGCAAAACTCGCTGCTACTGGTGAGCACTATCTTCCAACAGCAATCCGTTGAAGAGCTGAAAGCACTGTCCGAGAAAGTGCGTGATAGTTTTGTACGCTTAGTTAATGAAGACGCCAACGCCCACATGGTGGGAACCGCAATGTCGGTGATTGGTCGTAGTTTCAAGCAGCGTATCATTGAACTGGGTGAAGAAAAATTTGGCAAAGCCCCTATCCCGTTCTGTTTCCTTGCTCTTGGCTCTATGGGGCGCGATGAACAGCTTGTGGTGACCGATCAAGATAATGCCATCATTCTCGACGACAGCTATGACAAAAAGAAGCATGGTCAATACTTTGCCGACCTCTCAACATTTATCTGTGATGCTTTAGCCGATTGCGGATACACCTATTGTACTGGCGATATTATGGCGACCAATCCTGAGTGGCGTATGACACGTAAAGAGTGGGAAGCCTGTTTTGCTGATTGGATTGATGACCCCAATCCGAAAGCCCTATTGAACGCCTCTATTTTCTTCGATCTTGATGGTGTTTACGGCAAATTAAAATGGGCTGAGCAGCTAAATAGCTTTATTGTTCGTCGTGCCCGTCGTAACAATCGCTTCCTTGCCTGCTTGGCAAGAAACGCCCTTAACCGCAAGCCACCACTTGGTTTCTTTAAAGATTTTGTGATGGAGAAAGATGGTCGTCACAATAACTCGATCAACTTAAAACGTCGCGGCACCGCGCCACTGGTTGATCTTATTCGCGTCCACGCACTTGCGGTGGGTTCTCGCTCAACCAACTCGTTTGAACGCCTCGATGATATTCATGAAGCAGGGATATTGCCTAAGGGGCGCGCTCGCGACCTAAAAGACGCGTTGGAGTTTATCTCAATGGTGCGTATTTCCCACCAAGCTTGGGACGTGGAGCAAGGGATTGAGCCTGATAATAACGTCGAGCCGGAAAACCTGTCAGACTTTGAGCGCCGCAACCTCAAAGATGCTTTCCAGGTGTTAAGCAATGGTCAGAACTTCTTGAAATTCCGCTACCAAGCTAACAATAGCTTTAAGTAGGTCGCATGATAAAAAAACTTCTGACTCCACCCGTGGTTCAATGGCATAGCAAATTCGAGACCTTAATTGAACGCTCGAAAGATCCGCGACTGACGGCTTTTTATCAAGCGGGATTGCCCGCGGCAGACACCTCAATGCACGAAGTGCCTTTTGTGGCACTCGACTTTGAAACCACCGGTTTAAGTGCCGACAAGGATGGTATCCTGTCTATCGGTTTGGTGCCCTTTAGTCTCAGTCGTATCCATTTGCGTCAAGCGGCGCACTGGACGGTGAGACCGAAGGAAAAACTAGAGGAGGAGTCGGTCGTGATTCATGGTATCACTCATAATGATATCTTAGATGCGCCGACATTGGACGACATCCTTGCTGAAGTATTAACGGCGCTCTCGGGGAAAATCATCGTGGTACACTATCGACCGATTGAGCGTGGTTTTTTAAATGCAGCCCTAAAGCGTATGTTAGGTGAAGGGATCGATTTTCCTGTCGTTGACACCATGCAGATCGAGTCAAATTACCAAGCCAAGCGCGCATCAGGGCTATTGAACAAGCTAAAAGGTCACAGCGCGCAGCCTGTTCGACTCGGTCAAACGCGACGTCGCTACGGGCTTCCGGACTACCCTCCTCACCACGCTCTAACGGATGCCATTGCAACCGCAGAATTACTGCAAGCACAGATGGCCTACCACTTTGATGAGAGCGCAAAACTCTCTGATTTTTGGCTATAAATGATAGTGATCGCAATAAAGTCTCAATCATAAAAAATGCCACCCTATCAAGGGTGGCATTTATCAGTTATATCAAGCGACAGAGATTAATAACGCTCTGTCTTCATGCCCATAAGCAAGCTCACACACATGGTCAATAGAATAACGGTAAATGGCAGTGCCGAAGAAATTGCCCCCGCTTGTAACGCTTGAATCGCTTCTTGACCACCAATCCAGAGCAGAGCAACCGCAATCGCTCCTTCCATAAATGCCCAGAACACGCGCTGAATCACAGGTGCATCGACTTTACCGCCCGCGGTAATACTATCGATCACCAATGAACCCGAGTCTGATGAGGTGATAAAGAACACCAGCACTAAGACCACGGCAATAATCGACAACATCGTGCCCATTGGTAGTGCATCAAACATCTCAAACATGGCTAACGGTACATCACGTAGCCCGTTGGCACCCAGTGTACCGACCTGATTAATCACTTGGTCAATCGCCAGGCCACCAAACACGGACATCCAAATCAGCGTCACTGCTGTTGGAACAATCAATACAGCGGTAATGAATTCACGAACCGTACGACCTTTAGAGACTCGCGCGATAAACATCCCAACAAATGGGGACCATGAAATCCACCAAGCCCAATAGAATACAGTCCAGCCATGCATCCAAGCCACGTCTTCACGACCGTGTGGATTACTTAACGGCACGAGATTTTTTAGGTAAGCAAATAGCGTCTCAGGTATTGCCGCAAACGTCACTGTATAGCCAATCACAGCAACCAAAATCAGTAGTACGAAAGCAACAATCATGTTGATATTACTAATGACTTTTACACCGCCATCAATACCACGCAACACCGATACCACCGCGAGCAGTGTTACCGCAGTTATCACCACAACTTGCAGTGTCATATTCGCTTCAATACCGAATACGTGCTGAATACCACTGGCGGCTTGTTGAGCGCCTAAGCCAAGCGAGGTCGCTAAGCCAAATAGGGTGGCAAGTACAGCCAGAATATCAACAATATGACCCGCCCAACCCCAAGCTCTGTCACCTAGAATAGGATAAAAAACCGAGCGCATTGAGAGCGGTAGACCCTTGTTATAGGTAAAGAAAGCAAGCGAAAGCGCCACGACACCATAAATAGCCCAAGGGTGCAGTCCCCAGTGGAACATCACCGCCCCCATCGCCATTTGCTTCGCTTCTTCTGTATTGGGCACTGCGCCGAGTGGGGTTTCATACCAACCGGTAAAATAGGCAACCGGTTCAGCCACACTCCAGAACATCAAGCCGATACCCATGCCCGCGGCAAACAGCATTGCCAACCAAGACATAAAAGAGTAATCCGCAACCGCTTCTGTGCCACCCAAACGGATCTTACCAAACGGGGAGACGACCAGCGCCAAACAGAACACCACAAAGATATTTCCTGACCACATAAACAGCCAATCAAAGTTATCAATGATCTTCCATTTCATCCCATCCAAGGCAGCTTTAGCTGTATCCGCATCAACGATCACGGTTAGCACTAGCAGTAGTGCGATAAAGCCGGCACTAACCCCGAATACAGGGTTATGAACATCAAACCCCCATTTTTGGACATTGTCTTGTCCAATCGTATAGTCCGTACTGTCTATACTGTATTTATCGACACCTTTTGTCATCACGCCTCACCTTGAGTGATTTCATTTCAACTCTAACTATTTTAATGCACATACATGACACAAATACTCTAGTTAGGTTTTTAATCCACTGTTGTTAACAGCGGCGCACCTTAGCAAATTATAGGTATAATTTCACTTAAAGTTTCGAAAGTTAAGAGACTTTGCCCAATCCTAAGCCAGCAGCATACTTTGTACTCTAACTGTTTCCAGCCGTTATTTGGTCAATCCATGCTCAAACGCATATTTAGCTAACTCTGCGGTTGAGTGTAAATCAAGCTTATGTTTAATGTTCTGACGATGGGTTTCGACGGTGCGATAAGAGATATTTAACAACTGAGCGATTTTCTTGCTGCTACCGCCCTGTGCGACCAATCTCAGCACAGATTCTTCACGACGACTTAAAGGGTTAGCCGTCGGCTGACTTGCTTCAATTTGTTGAGAAAACAGCGTCTGAGTGGTGGATTCACAGAAATAGGTCGAGCCCTGATGTACCGTTTTAATTGCTTGTACCATCTTTTCTGCGCTAATTTCTTTGAGCATATAACCCACTGCACCCGATTGCATCACCTTCATTATATATTCACGATTATCATGCATGGTTAACATCAACACTCGCGCTTCCGCATACTCTTTAGCCAACACTTCCGTCGCTTCAATGCCATTCATAATCGGCATACTGACATCCATCAACACCACATCCGGCTGATGGACTTTCACCATTTCAATCGCCTCAACCCCATTGCTTGCGGTGGCAACCACTTTGATATCAGGTTCTCTTTCTAGGCGAGCAATAAACCCCTCCAACACCACACGGTGATCATCAGCAATGACTATTTTTATCCCCTTATGCAATGCGCTTTCTGTTAGGTATGTCATTCATTCTCTCCGTCCATGTACAGTAAGACCGTCACCTCTGTCCCTGCGCCATACTCACTGTGCAAATCAAACTCGCCTCCGATAAACTCAACCCGCTCACGCATGTTGCGTAAACCGATACCTTGAAAGCCAATACCTTGATGATTTAATCCTGCTCTCGCATCAAAACCGATACCGTTGTCACGAACGATTAACTGCAGCCTTTGATTAAAACGTTGCAGATACACGCTCACCTGAGTCGCTTGCGCATGTTTTTCTATATTATTCAGTGATTCCTGAACCACCCTATAAAGCGTAGTCGCCACTTCTGATTTCAGCTTAACTTTGGGCAAATCGACCACCAATTCTGTGTCAGCAATCGAATACTGACCAAAATCCTCCAATAGGGTTTTGATCGCCGCATCTAAACCAATATCATCCAGCGCGCTGGGACGAAGACGATGAGAAATACGTCGAACCTCCAAAATGGCTTCGGATAAAGAATCTTGAGCCTGATCCAAATGACCCACAGAGTTCGCATCGAGTTGGGTGCTAGTAACCAACTCTAAATGACACTTACCTGACGCCAGCAGCTGATTGACCCCATCATGCAGCTCCTGTGCGATGTGTTTTTTTTCCGCCTCTTGAAACATCACTGTTTTATGGGACAACTCTTTCAAATGGCGATCGGCTAACTTGTGCTCGTGCCAATTTACCGCCAGCGTCAACACCACAATCACGGCCACGGTGACACAGAAAATGGTCGCAATCGAAAACATGGTGGTTTCGATATTGGCATCAATTTGCTCCGTTAATTGGGTGACCTCTAACGCAATATCCTCAATATAAAGCCCCGTCCCTATCATCCATTGCCAATCGTCCAACCATGCGGCATAACTCAACTTTGTGACCACCTCCCCTGTTGACGGTTTTTGCCACTGATACTGATGAAAACCGCCCCCTGACTGCGCTTGAAACAGCAACGCCTCTATCACATAGTCTCCATTCTCATCTTGCAACTTGATCAACTCCTGCCCCACCAAGTTGGGTAAGATGGGATGAACCAAGTTACGACCAGTTTTGTCATAGACAAAAAAGTAACCATCGGTGCCATAACGCAGTTGATTGACGATCGCTTTGACCCGCTGCTGCGCCGTGACCATATCTAAACTTTCATCTTGATAGACATGCCAAATCGCGCTAACAGCCTGCTGGACACTGTCTTTTAACGCCGACTCTTTCGAGCGCGCCAAGCTGTCATTAAATAATTGGATCTCACTGGCACCAAGGCTCTTTGCTTGGTGAAACACAATCCATCCCACGCTGGAAGTCAAGATGACCAGAGGCAGCAAGGTAAGCAGTATCAACTTAACTTTCAACGACATACTGTTCATTTATTTCATCACACCGGTCTAAAAAGCGTCGCCCAATAGCGCTCGTCCATTAACATTCGTTCAATGCCATTCGTTCAATCACACTCGCCAAAAACAATGATGACTAGGTTTAATTTAAACCTAGTCATCATTAGTTAAAAATTGAATTATCAATGAGTTGACCTGTAGACAGGATCACATCCCATAGAAGTTAGGGAAGAAAAGTATTGATGCTAACACCACAATTTGAATCGCAATAAAAGGGATGACACCACGATAGATATCTCGTGTGGTTACGCCATCCGGCGCAACGCCTTTCAGGTAAAACAGACTGAAACCAAAAGGAGGGGTCAAAAACGACGTCTGCAGGTTCATCGCAACCAGAATCGCAAACCACGTCATATTAATGCCAAGTAGTTCGGCGACAGGAGCAATCATTGGCACGATGATAAAGCAAATTTCAACGAAATCGATAAAGAAGCCCAGTAGCAAAATGACCAACATGGTGATCACCAAGAAGCCCCACTTTTCGCCGGGAATCGCCAACATCCATTCTTCAACCAACATATCGCCACCGGTATAGGTAAATGCCATCGAGAAAGCCGTCGCCCCCAAGAGAATGGCAAAAACCATCGCCGTCACTTTCACCGTCTCTTTTGCGGCGTCGTATAACATACCCCAACTAAATTGACGATAGAACAGCGCTAATACGATGGCACCCGCACCACCGAGTGCTGCTGATTCTGTCGGTGTCGCGATGCCGGCAAAGATAGATCCGAGTACGACGATGATAAGCGTAAGTGGTGGCAATACCGCTTTTAACGCCTTGAATACTTCTTGCTGACGCGAAATGGATTCATCAGGGGCAATCACGCTTGCACTCTCAGGGTTGAGTTTGGCGTAGATTAAGATGTAAACCACGTAAGCCCCAACCAGCACTAATCCGGGATAAAGCGCCGCTTGGAATAAATCTCCGACCGGGATCCCCAGAACATCACCCAGCAAGATAAGTACGATGGATGGCGGAATGATCTGCCCAAGCGTTCCTGACGCACAGATGGTGCCGCACGCCAGTCCTTTATCATAATTATATTTCAGCATCACCGGTAAGGAGATCAGTCCCATCGCCACAACCGACGCTCCGACAACACCCGTTGATGCTGCCAGTAATGCGCCAACTAAAACCGTTGAAATGGCGATGCCCCCTCTAACGCCGCCAAACAAACGTCCCATTGACTCTAGCAGCTGCTCTGCCAGTTTGGTTTTTTGCAATACCAAACCCATAAACACGAACAGAGGCACCGCCATCAGCACCGTATTCTCCATGATAGATTGAATGCGATAAGGCATAAAAGCGAACATATCGAACCCTTCCGCCCACACACCAAAAATCAGTGCGATGCCTCCAAATGTAAAGGCAACCGGAAACCCTAATAGCAGCGCTAGAAGGGCAACAAAAAACATGACAATACCAATCATCTTGCATTCCTATTATTGTGTTTTTGAATCCTTTGCGTACAGCAAGTGAGGGTGAAGGAGTTTATTGAGTGAGTGGATTAACAAACCGAATCCGCTCAACGCCATCATCAGAAAAGAAACGGGAATAAGTGCCTTTACGACCCAGCGGTAAGGCAAACCGCCGGGGTCACCTGAGCCTTCTCCCAGTTGATAGCTCTCATAGGCAAAGTCATAGCCATACCAAGCCACCAACAAGCAAAAAGGCAGCAGCAGACAAACACAGCCAATCAAATCGATGACCGCCTGAGCCTTAAAAGACAGACGCTCATAAAAAATATCCACTCGTACATGACCACCAGTACGAATGGCAAACGGGATACCCAATAGAAACACGGCCGAAAACAGATGCCATTCCATCTCCTGAAAAGCGATGGAGACATCATTGAATGCATAACGCATCACAACGTCATAGACCACATTGGTGAGCAGCAGCAGAAACAGCACACTCGCTAACCAACCCAACCCATCACTCACCCTATTGATTCCTCGCTCTATACAAATTAGCTTGCTCATGGCTCCATCCAAGTCATTGCTTTATCGAGTCTTAAACTCATGTATGCCAACACTTCTCGGCATAAAAAAGCCATGACAACGGATGCTGTCATGGCTTAATGGCAGTTTAATCAAAGTTATTGAGGTACGCTTTGGTGGCAATATCGGTCCAAGAACGAACCTGCTCAAGATACGCTGCCTGCGATGCTTGGATCTGTTTCGCCATTTCATCTTTTTCAGCATGTTCTTTAAGTAGCTTGTCGTTCGCTTCTCGCAGTGCTGTGATTACTTCAGGCGGGAAATCCTTGATCTTCACATCGGGATATTCGGTGCGTATTTGCGCCCAGTTCTTACCACTTTCATGCGTGGACTGAATATACATGTCATACGCGGCCGCTTTCATCGCCACGGTTAGAATCGCTTTGAGATCATCCGGTAATTTTGACCAAGTACGCTTATTGACTAAGAACTGCAACTCCGTCGCAGGCTCGTGCCAACCGGTGTAATAGTACGGCGCAATCTTGTGGAATCCCATGCGCAAGTCTAATGACGGTCCCACCCACTCCAACGCATCAATGGTTCGGCGTTCAAGGGCAGTATAGAGTTCGCCAGGGGCAATGTTGGTGGGCTTAGCCCCAACTTCCGCTAACACCTCACCCGCAAAGCCCGGAATACGCATCTTTAACCCTTTGAGATCGTCGATGGTTTTGATCTCTTTTTGAAACCAGCCACCCATTTGTACATCGGTGTTACCACCTGGGAATGACAACATATTATGGGGCTCATACACCTGCTCCATCAGTTTCATACCGTCATCGTAATAAAACCAAGCGTACTGTTCAGGAGGCGTCATACCAAAAGGCATTGAAGTAAAATAGAGGGTATTTGGCACCTTGCCTTTCCAGTAATAAGATGCAGAGTGCCCCATGTCATATTGACCTGACTTCACCATATCAAATACACCGAATGGGGCTTTGTGTTTATTGGAGGAGTCAATACGGATCTGTAGACGCCCATTAGACATCTCTTCCGCCATCTTCGCCATGTTGCGTGGCGCATCGCCAAAGATGGGAAAGTTTGGTCCCCATGTCTCCGCCATCGTTAATCGGTAGACTTTATCAGCAGCAGAAGCAGACATCGCCATAAAGGCAGCACAAGCTGTGGTTAATAACGCCGTTCCCTTTAAAGTGCGACGCACACACTGTGTTATTAAGCTCATTTTTATTTCCTTGCGTGGTTTCCTTTTAAAGCATCAACAAGACACTTTAGGTATTAGAATCACTGCAACTATGGCGCTTAAATAACAAGGATTGTATGAGTATGAGTACGCAACTCATACTCGGTGCGAGACGGCCATTCGACCAAGGTATTAAGTAGTTATTCGTAGGAGATTGGTAACGGGTGAAGTTTTATTGATAGAAATGAATCTGTTATCGAGAAGAAAGAATCGCTGAATGGGTAGTAAATACTTAGGTAGTTATCATCAAATGAGCGCAACATTTTCCTTACCTTTATGGCGTAACATCAAGGATATCGCACCGGAAACCAAGAAAATAAACCCACATAGCAAAAGCTTCGACCGATCAAAAACGCCCCGTAAGCACGATTGACTTATGGGGCGCTTTGGCGCTGGTAGGTTGAGTTCGCACAATAAAGTCAGCGCAACATTCAACCCAAGCGTATGCTGATTATTGGGCTTTGTAGATGACTTTATTGCCAGCTAACTGCTCTTTTGCAACCAAGCCTTCTTCTAGCAACTTCTTCAGAGCGCCTGTTGCCCAAGATGCTGCTTTAGCATCGTCTTGACCCGCTTCAAGACCAATGCCTTTCGGGTTAATACCGTCATTGTGTTTAACAACGATATCAAGAACTTGTTGCTGCTTAGGAGTTAAAGCCACGTCAACTTTTTTTGTCGTAGAAACTGATTCAACAACCGCTGCTTTTGCTGCAACAGGTTTTGCTGTTTGAGTTGCAGCCGCTGTGTTAGCAACTACCGCTTTAATACGCTTTTGCAATTTAGCTTGCACTTTGCGTTTATGAGCAAGTCTCATTGAGTTCTCTCTCCGTTTCACTGTCTTGAGACAGTGGTCTAAAATTATCAGCGCGTCTTATACCAAAATTTTGCCTTCTTTTGTAGCGAAATAGAGAAAATGCCCCCGAAAAGCCCGACATTCACCTATAACTGATGGAAAATTGAACAATCTGTGATGCACTACGTAATAGCCTCAAGACTTAGCAAGATAGACCGAAATGGATAATATGGAAACGCGACATTTTAGTAATCACAACTATTCGATTCGCTCGCCTGTCGTCGTAAAAATCATCAGCGCTGCGTTCTGTTTTACCGTCATCAGCTTGTTTTTTGTTGGCAACCTAGCCCAAGGCGCCGTGCTGGTGTTAAGTGTGATCACCCTGGGTTGCGTCGCCTACTATCTACTGATGAAAAGTCGCGTTTCCTTCACCTTTACCGCGACTCATATACAACAACATCTTGCCAAAGGCGGGTGGGTTCTCAAGTGGGAAAACATCGAAAAAATCGGCTTATGCCACTATCAAAAGGAGGGTTGGCAAAAGCCCTTACCTTGGATTGGCATCAAAATCCGTGACTATGAGCCATATTTAGACAGCATCTGCCCACGTATTGCCACTGACATTTTATTGGATCAACGCGCCTTACTCTATGTCGGCTTTCAGCAGCAAGCACCCAGTCAGCCCTTTGAGGATATTGTGCTCGATTCAACCCCTTACCAGAGCCCGCATCATCTTTACCGAGGTTTAGTTGCCATGCTCGCAAATCGCATGCGCCATCAGCGAAGTTTCTTTGACTATGATATTTATATCGCCGAGACGGATCTTGCTGGTAACGCAGAGGACTTTGTGGGATTAGCACGTCGTTACCTCGCCGCCGCTGAGCGCACTCAACCTTAATCTGGCAAGTAGCCTTGATTTTGCACGTAGCCTTAATCTCACAAGTAACCTCAATCGCATCCGTCACTTCGATTTCACCAAATGCCAAAACGTACTCGCTAGCGGGCAGAAACTGGCGGACTAAAATAAGGTCTGTGACGCTGACACAAAAATGCCCCTAATTACAGGGGCATTGATTGAGTAGTAATACGATACCAAGACCATTGAGACTTAATAAAGTGGCATCTCATCCGCGACAAACGGGTTAGTGCGGCGCTCATAGCCAAACGTGGACTCTGGACCATGACCCGGAATAAAGGTCACTTCGTTCCCGAGTGGCCACAGCTTGGTTTTGATTGAGTTGATGAGCGTTGGGTGATCGCCTTTCGGGAAATCGGTACGACCAATGCCACCATTAAACAATACATCGCCCACAAACGCGCGTTGGCTATCTTGGTTAAACAGCACAATATGACCCGGGGTATGACCGGGAGTATGCAGCACCGAAAGAGATTGATGACCAAACTCAATCACGTCGCCTTCATCTAACCAAGTATCCGGTTCAAACGCCTCAGTCAAAGGAAAACCAAACATTTGGCTCTGCCCTTCCAAACCCTGCAACCAGAAATTATCGGCTTTATGAGGACCAATGACCGGAACATTAAGCGCACGAGCTAAAGGCTGTGTACCACCGACATGGTCTAAGTGGCCATGAGTCAGTACCAGTTTTTCAACTTGAACACCCAACTCTTTAATAATGACCTCTAATTGAGGCACATCACCACCTGGATCGATCACAACCCCTTTCATCGTTTCATCACACCAGACAATCGAGCAGTTCTGTGCGAATGAAGTAACGGGGACGGTTTGGTATTTAAGGCTCATGACTCATCCTGTAAACATAATATTGATAGGCTGAGATGATTATACTCAAGCAACACAAATATGCTAGAAATCAACCGCGCCAGCTACGTACCTGACCCGTATCGATATGAACGAAGTTGCTACGTGGATAGTAACCAACGCCCCCCGCTCTCAGCGTTAACGCCGCTTCTCGAACATGGCTCAATTTAACGCCATCCAATCGAAAGTCGATGGCTTGACCTGTCATATGAAAACTCTTTTTCGCGACTCCGGAAGACTTGGCGCGCAAATTGGCGTTACTCGCAGGCGAACGATAACCAGAAATGATCAACACCTCACTGGAAACACCCAGCAGACGTTGAATTTCATCAATTTGATCAAACAGTATTCTATCCATTGGATAGACTTCATTACGACGATGATCACGGCAAAGATTATCTAAGCGACGCAACTCCGGCTTAATGTAACGCGTACCATCGAAATATCGACTTTCAAGGCTTTCACCGGTATGTAAATTATTAAGTGCTAACGACCTTGGTATCGAGACAGGTTTGGCAATACCTAGCGATGGGATGCAAGACGCTCCAATCCCTAGAGCAGCCATTTTCATTAGCTCTCTTCTTGATAAATTTTTTTGGATCATACTACTTCAATGGGGATGTACTACTTAGTGTCTGGCACGAAAGATACCCAGTTAATCGACATAACACAAATCGATAGAGCAACGAAATCTGGTGAGGTCTGAACAAAAAAACAACAAAAACACGTTTACTCTTTGAGCGTAAACGTGTTTTTTTCATTGATTATTTTTCACTAATTTTTGGAAAGTGCGGCATCATTCACGCTTTGCTTTGGGGAGTCGTATTCGTACACGTCATTTCTGAAGTGCACCTGCCCATCCTCAAGCCAAGCGGTTTGATAGATAATATGTACCGGTATGCGCTGTTTAAAACCAATCGACTTATTTGAGCGTTCCGTGATCATGCTATCCACGGATCTGCCCTGACCTTTCAACAAGACCTGTGCAAACTGTTCAGCATGCTCGACCCTGACACACCCTGAACTAAACGCACGGCTACTTTGATTAAACAGATACTTACTTGGCGTGTCATGCAAGAAGATCGCTCTATCGTTGGGCGTATTAAACTTAACTTGACCTAATGCATTGAATGCGCCCGCGCGTTGACGCATACGGTAAGGAAAACGCTTTGCGTTAATTTCACTCCAATCGATCATGGTCGGATCGACGCGCTCTTGCGTGTGCCAGCCCTCCAAGATTTCAATCTGTTGCGAAAAAAGATAAGTCGGATCGCGCTTAACCTTGGGGATAATATCTTTAACCATAATTTTCCAAGGCACGTTCCAAGTCGGATTGACAATAATCGAGTCCATTTGAGTCACAAATATTGGCGTTTGACGCGTGTATTTGCCCACAATCACCCGCGATTGAAAGCGAGCTTTGCCGCTATCCCAATACTGCAATTGAAAGCTAGGAACATTCACCAACACGATATTTTCACGCTGTTGTGGCCACAATCGAGAGCGCTCTGAATTCAGCGCTAAGATCTGTAGTTTGTCGTTTGCGGTTCTATTTAACCATTTGATCGTATTAGGACCAATAACCCCATCGTCTTTTAAACCATAAAGGCGTTGAAACTCTCGCACGGCATCGTCAAGCGCTGAATCAAATAGCCATTCATTATTTTCTAATACCAAGAGACCTGACTCGTTAAGACGCGAGAGTAATGCTTGATACTGCTCAACATCGAAAATATCGCCTTTGCGCTTCAAGCCAGTTTGATGAAATGTCTCAACCGGCAACTGCGACTTCGCCAATAGATCAACATACACCTGATCAAAACCCGGTTGCATGATCATTGGCGATGCCAGACTTTGTACAAACTCTAATATGTGGTCTTGATTGACAGCCGCAACAAGTAAGTCGATTTCGGTTTGCGACGGCGGTGGTAGTTGCTCATTGAGTCTATGAGTAAAGAACCACTCTTTTCCTCCATCGACCACCGAGCCGACGTAGCTCATATACAGCAACACCGTATCTGTCATAATTTGATCATACGTTGCGAAATCTTGCTGTTGGAACAGATGCTCAAGCTTATCAACGCGCTGCTCGAACACTGGGCTAAAACCTGCCAATCTCATCATATCAAGTTGCAAATGGAATTGAGCATTGACTTCACTATTGCTCCACACTGATTGACCATTGATTTGCTGGTACAGTTCACTGACCAGTGATGGATAAAATAAATCACTAGGCGCAACCAACAGGTTGCTATCTGTTCCCGTTACTGGGCTATCAGGATATTGAACGTCGATCTTTTGAGACCCTACGAGAAATCCCTGTATTTCACCAGGTTGAGCATTTAATTGACTTTCTTCAGACACCGCGATGGATGAAAGCGAAAACACTGCTATGCCCACAGATGATAAAATAATTCGACTTAACATCTTCAGACCTCCGTTATTCTGAGATCTTAAGTATGGCAGAAATCGATCCAGTGACATGCTTAATAATGTTTAAATTTTCACCTATCTCATTTGTGCAATTTCGGTCCAGTGATTATCCCATTGAATTTTCGAATGATAGCTTTGCCTAGTGAGATCGGAATTTATTTTGACGACTTTTCCCGCACCAGAACTGACAAAAAAGCAGCCTTGATCGACAACCACACCAGAAGCATCAGGCAAGGCATTGATCGACAAAAGATCTTGTGTCTCACGCTCCCAAATACCATAACAGTTGCCGCGAGGAGAGGTCGCCACAATATGATGCTTGGACACGCCAATGCTGGCAATATAGTGACGAAAACGCGCCCACTGTTCCGGTTCAGCATGGAGATGTTTGAGCGTTTTTCCCCTTTGATGCATCGCAACCAAGGGAACAAACTCGTCTGGATCTCCGCGATACTGTTGACCAATAAACACCGTTCCATCGGCGGTCGAAGAAAGATGGCGGATACTATTTTTATTGTCGCCCAAACTGACCTGTTCCAATAGCTTTCCTTCTGAGCTGAGATAACTGAGATTAGGTTGCATGGTTTGTAAATTGATCGGTGTGCGACCTTGAGTATGCACACCGCCTACCGCAACCACCAAGTCTCCATTTTCTAACACCTTTAACTCATGAGGACCAATGCCAAAACCTCGCCATTCGGCGACTTTTTGGTACTGCTGATGAACGTCATAAACACCGATAATTCCCTCACTGCTATGACTCTCTCCTTCTGTCGCGTACAACCAGCGCCCATCTTGCGAATAATCACCATGTCCATAAAAGTGGCGATTGTGGCTTGCCAGAATCACTTGTTGGTTTTCTCCGCGATTGAAATCGAGTATCACAGCAAAACTGCCCGGACGGCGCGCAAAAACAGCGCATTGGTTATGCTTGCCAGACACGGCAACCCCATGACCACGATCAGGCAGAGGCAGTCGATGGATTGCTTGACCAAACACATCAGACACGACCGCTTCATAACGGTCTTGAGATTGAATCCCGCAGCCAATAACTTGTGGCTTGAGGTCGCCGTCACGCAGCGCTGCAACACTGGATGACATTCCACTTACCAGCGTTGGGGCTAACATCGGGGAAGCCACTAAACCTCGTCCAGCCCATTTGATCAGTCTGCGTCTCTGGTTATCAATCGCCATCGGTAGCATTAAACCCGACGACAACGCCTAACTGAATCGCCGCCTGTTCTGACAATAAATAGCGCAGGTATTCCAGTTTATTGTACTGACTTAACACCTCGGTATAACCTGACTTGGTCTGTAATAAATCAAACAGACTGGCTTGTGATGACCATGTCGACAGTAACAAATCAAATTGCTTACTAATGCTATCGGCAAGCTCTACGTTGCCGTACTCTCTCAACACGTTGTCCAGCCCATGACCCTTCGCAAAATAAAGTGCTTTAAGAGCCTCAACATTCACTTTCAATTGTGCCATGGACGTTTTTGCTCGCCATGACTCCGAAAAATAGGGTTTAGGGTGCCCCATCTTGGCTAAAGGTCTCGACAGCTTTTTCATGCTGTAATCTAACTGATTACTCAGCAGCGCAAGGTATTCCCCATGCCAAGCTTGCTGATTAAGCGGCAACCAAGGGTTACTCGACCAAGCCGACGCGATTAGCTGAGAACGATTCACTAAGGCTTCAGAGATAGCGACCGCCAATGAGCAAGTCGCTCGGCTGCCTTGGCTCATTGATGCCTGTGAATCAAACAACAACCATTCCATCGCACCAAGCCCTTGCACTGTGACACTTTGCTGCTGCAGTTGATCGACTTGCCACTCGTCAGTTTTCACTGCAAGTAACATTTTTCTGCCCGTGGTATTTTTTTTATCTGGCCAGAACTGAATATTCCAACTCTGCTCCAAAGCCACTTCCGGTCCACGTTCTTGCCCTTGTAGCCTCATCCAAGCATTCGTGCCCTGTTGCCAAGCCAGTTTGACCTCTGAGATTTCGGTATCATGCTGACAAAACTGCCAAACGGACTGACTTAGGTCGACAAATCGCTCATTCAGTGACTGGGCTGACTGGTATTGCAGTTGATAGACAGCGTCACTCGGATGGCGAACGCTCGTCTCCGCAAAGGCATTTCCAAGGCAAGCTAGATAGAATAAACCAATAACAAAATGCTTCATTACGCCTCCTAGAGTGAGTTCAAAAACGCAATTAACGCGTCTCGTTCTGTTTTACTCATAGCCAATACCGCTTGCTTGGCTGATTGGGCTTCTCCAGCATGCCAAAGAATCGCTTCTGTCAGATTTCTGGCTCGTCCATCATGGAGAAATTGGGTATGACCATTGACTTCTTGGGTATAGCCAATGCCCCAAAGTGGTGGCGTACGCCACTCTCGACCTGTTGCTAGAAACTCTGGACGTTGGTCAGCTAAACCGTCTCCCATATCATGCAGCAGCATATCGGTGTACGGATGGATCACTTGCTCAGACAGCGCAGGTCTATCTGGACGCAGTGCCGTCTTTATGTGGGTTCGGTGACAGCTTTCACACCCTACTTGGTTAAACAGTGTTTGACCTAATATCACTTGAGGATCATTAACGTAACGGCGTTTAGGTACCGCTAGATGCTGACTATAAAATTCGACAAAGTTGAGTATTTTCTCGCTCACTTCCGGTTCACCGCCACTGTACTTTGGATGACAGACTTCTTGAGTAGAACTGCAATTTTCTTGCGGAAAGAGTGAACTGGTTAATCCGACATCACCATTAAACGCGGCGGCATTTTGCTGCATCAGACTCGGTTGACCCGCCTTCCAGCCAAAACGTCCTAAAGCTTGGCTATTGGTGGTCACATCCCAGACATAATTGGCTTTGCCAGACACTTTGCCCTCTGCCTGTTGCTGCTGGGCAATCGCGAGAATCGTTTGCTCAGGGATCGTTTCAAGCAAACCAAGACCAATCATAGGGGGCGCTACCCGAGCAGAAAACAATACATCAGGATGTAACTCTCCATAAGCAAGATCGACAATCGTTAGGTCAGGCTTTCTCAATAACACCGTCGTGCCATCGTCAAATTGCACCGGAAACTCTTGATAATCAACCACGATGCGACCTTCAGGCTGCATATTCGGTAAGGCAAAGTCTTGTAACTGATCACCGTAGTTGGGCTCAGGGATGACACCAGATTGTATAAGCTGCGCTTTTTGCTCACTAGTCACCGCCGGAATACTTAAACGAACCAACATAGACACCGCGGTACGCTCACCTTGTTCTGGCGGGTGGCCACGACCATCTTTTATATGGCAGTTTTGGCAACCATTGGTATTGAATAACGGTCCTAACCCATCCCTCGCATCAGTTGACGCGGGAGCTTGAACCCAAGGGTTACGAAAGAAGCTATTACCGACACTGAAATCAAGACGTTTACTCATGGGGAGATTAGCAGCGGGCAGAGAAAAGGCATTCGCGCCTTGTTTAGAAACCGTGGTGCTTCCGCCAGAACGCTCAGTGTTTTTGTGTGAGATGATATTGTTATTTGAGATATCGTTGTTAGAGATATTGTTGTTAGAGATATTGCTATTAGATAAACCGCTATTAGCCGTCGATTCGTTAACGGTCGCATGCGCCACGCCCGCATAGCTTGTAACGAACACCGCCATCCACATTGTGATTAATTTACGCTGTTTCATACCACATACTCACATTGATCAGCAAAGGGGGCATTGCGCCCCCAAAAAATTAGTGTTGTTGTTCTATTAAAATTCGTGGTCAGCCGTATCTGGATTTAGGCTGGTGATGCCGACAATTTTTGCCGCACGTTCAATAGAATCCGTTTGTGCAACCAAGGCGATAATGGCTTCATTGACCAGTTTGTTCCCTTGTGGGTTATTGGCTGCGATAAGTTGATCGAAATGTTGATCATCCTTTTCAGCGGCTGAAACCAATTGACCAACCTGAGCTCGCGCAAGATCAAACTGCTTTTGGATCTCTTTTGCCGCAGCGGTATCTTGTTGTGCCACTAAATCCGAGATGCTCGCACCTTCAACCAGCGAACCGTCTGCACGAACATAAGTCCCCGTATAGACATTGTAGATACCTTGCTCATTGTAGTAATGAGAGTTATGAGTGTTGTCTGAGAAACAATCATGTTCATCTTCTGATGAGTTGGCTTCCAATGCCACTTTCATACGCTCACCTGCCAATTCACCGAGTGAAAGCGAGCCCATGCCAAATAACATTTTACGTAAGCCATTATCGGCGTTGTCTGCAAGCAACGCTTGGCGGTAGTTGTCTTTACCCTCTTCTGCCCACTGCTCAGTCATCCAAGTGAGGTCTTCAATTAATAGCTCGGATGCCGCTTTTAGGTACGCACCACGGCGATCACAATAGCCATTTGTACACGCATCGCCTTTGGCATAATCGGTATAAGGGCGTTCACCTGCACCCGAGTTAGTGCCATTTAGATCCTGTCCCCATAATAAGAATTCAATGGCATGATAACCGGAAGCAACGTTAGCCTCAGAGCCACCCACTTCATTGAGAGAGGCGAGCAACGTTGGGGTTAGTGACGACGTATCGAGTGTTGTCGCACCGATTTGTAGGCTGGTATTCGCAACGATATTAGCCTGTGCCCCTTCGTTGCCGAGTTCATATTGATAATCACTCGCGACATAATCAATCAGCCCTTCGTCCAAAGGCCAAGCATTTAACTGCCCTTCCCAATCATCAACAATTTCGTTACCAAAACGGAACACTTCTGTCTGTTGGTATGGTACACGAGAGTCGATCCATGCCTGTTTAACATCAGAGAAGGTCTTTTCATTTGGGTTGGCTAAGAATGTATCGATAGAGGCATCAAGCGTCTTTGCTGTGATTAATGCATCTTCGAATACGGCATGAGCAAGGTCGGCATAATGTTCAACAACTTGCTGCTTGTTGACGGGTTCGGCATAAGCCATTGAAGCGCCGAGTGCTGCGCCTACTATAGCCGTACCCTTAAGAATTGGGGTTACATTCATGGAAATCATCCTTGTTGAGCAGTTATTCTATTTATAGTTACAATTATAAGTACGAATTATTATCATTAGCACTTTAATTGGATAATACTGGTTCACAGATAATTTTCAATAACAAACAATAAAAAAGCCTTACATTTCTGCAAGGCTTTTTACATTTAGTAACTTTCGGTATTGAGGCACTTTCTCGATTCAGTCACTCGGTGGAAAAATTAAAGGTCGAGTTGATGTTTACCGTGTGCCACTTTTGCTTTTAGGTAATTTTCATTGCCATCTTTGATGTGTGCGTGGGTATGAACAACCTCAATGATGTCAATACCGTGCTCTTGTAATTCTTTAATTTTTTTAGGGTTGTTAGTCACCAAACGGATTCGGTCTACCCCTAATGCATTCAGCATCTGCGCGGCTTCGGTAAAATCTCGAAGATCATCGCCAAAACCAAGATGATTGTTGGCTTCGTAGGTGTTCATTCCCTGGGATTGCAGCCTGTATGCATCGAGTTTGTTATACAGCCCGATACCACGACCTTCTTGGCGCAAGTACAAAATAATACCGCCCTGCTGACCCATTTTTTGAATGGTCTCTTCTAACTGTTCACCACAATCACAACGTGATGAGTGAAAGACATCTCCAGTTAAACACTCAGAATGCATGCGTACCATTGGCACATCATGTTTTTGGTCAGCTTGATGAAAAATCACTGCTACGTGTTCTTTGTCTGTTTTTAGACCACTAAACGACAGCATCTCTGCTTGTATATCGCTTTTTGCTCCAACTTTTAATTCAATTCTGGCTCGAACTTCCGCCATATTTTCTCTCACTTGCATATTTGAGGCTGACACCGATTTGATAGCCGCTCTTTTTATTTGCACTTCATAGCCGTTACTATGAGGGCGCTCGGTCGGCTTTTCAATCTCTAACGGGTAATCATACACCTGTGCTTGTAATCCGTCTTTCATAACTATCACCTAATGTTGCGATTTGCCTATCGTCGACGGTAACCGAGGGTATGTGGGTTCGACCGACGTTCTGTTTTGATACGGTCGAATTGTTATAATATAACAATAATAAACCTTTAGGTACAAAAAAACCCTGAGTATTCAACCTCAGGGTCTTACGCGAACATCGGGTGGTTAGATCAGGATCGGGGGCTAACCTTGATAATAATTTAGTTTTGGTGCTCTTCAGGATTGCTGTTTTTTCCAAACCGCAAGTTGGATCCAAACATTTTCTAATTCGCTCAGTTCCTCTTTGGTAAGAATAGCAATGGTTGTACTGTTTTCACTGCTATTGCGACCATCAGATGATCTTAAATGCGCATAAAAATCCTTTTTCAATTGGCTTATCACTGCTTCCACTACACTACCCACCCGAAACATCTAGTTACTACCTGAACTGTTTCATCATACCATTGTGATCGGATCGTACAGTATTTTCAAATCAAAGTGGAACTATGGTCACATATTGTTTTTAAAAAATGTTAAAGTTAACTCGATTTTGGTCGAGAGGAATCAGAGTATGCCGCTCGACACTCTCTGCAGTACATCCAATTGACCTCTGAACTCTGCATCTTAAGGTAACTTGGGTATAAATGATCCATTTTGCAGTATACTAACCCCCATTACTTTTCTGCTTGCTCACGACGCGCAAGCGCCATCAAGGATACTTAACTTGAATACTGAAAGCTTCTCTTCCCTGAATTTGTCACCCGCGCTACTCTCAACGCTTGATAGCTTGGGTTATCACACAATGACAGCGATACAGTCACAGTCATTACCTGAAATTCTTCAGGGCAACGATGTGATAGGCCAAGGCAAAACAGGGTCTGGAAAAACCGCTGCCTTCACTCTTGGACTTCTTTCAAACTTGAACGTGAAACGCTTTAGAGTTCAGTCCCTAGTTCTTTGCCCAACGCGAGAACTGGCAGACCAAGTTGCCAAAGAAATTCGTACCCTAGCACGCGGTATTCATAATATTAAGGTGCTGACTCTGTGTGGCGGTATGCCAATGGGTCCGCAAATTGGCTCTCTGGAGCATGGGGCACATATTTTAGTCGGCACGCCTGGTCGTATTTTGGATCATTTACAAAAAGGTCGCATCCAACTCGACGAGCTCAATACTTTGGTGCTGGACGAAGCGGACCGTATGTTAGAAATGGGGTTTAAGGAAGCAATTGATACTATTATCAACGAAGCACCTGTGCAGCGACAAACGCTGCTGTTTAGCGCCACCTTCCCAGAGCAAATCAAAACGATTGCTTCTCAGGTGATGAAAAATCCTTCCATCGTCAAAGTAGAAAGTAAACACGATCATTCCAGTATCAAACAGTATTTCTACCAATTGAGCTCGGGCGAAGAGCGCGATAATGCACTAGAAACCTTGTTACTGACTCACCAGCCGGAATCCGCCGTGGTATTCTGCAACACGAAACGAGAAGTACAGAATGTCGCGGATGAGCTTCATCATCGTGGTTTTAGTGTGATTGATATCCATGGCGATCTTGAGCAGAGAGATCGCGATCAAGCTCTGGTTCAATTTGCTAACAAAAGCGTTAATATTTTGGTGGCCACTGACGTAGCGGCGCGTGGTTTAGACGTGGATAACCTTGACGCCGTATTCAACTACGAACTGTCCCGTGATCCAGAAGTACATGTCCACCGAATCGGTCGAACGGGTCGCGCAGGTAACAAAGGGTTGGCGTTTAGTTTCTTTAGCGAAAAAGAGACTTACCGTGTCGCTCGTATTGATGAATATATGGACCTCCCTATTGAACCTTCTCAATTGCCATCAAGCGCCAATCAATCGCCGATGCAGCCAAAAATGGTTACGATTCAAATCCTAGGGGGCAAGAAACAAAAACTACGTCCTGGCGATATCCTTGGCGCTTTGACTGGGGACAAAACGCTATCGGGCGATCATGTCGGTAAAATCAATATGTTCCCTATGAACGCTTATGTTGCAGTCAATAAGTCGGTTGCTAAAAAGGCATTAGGCAAGATTACTAACGGCAAGATGAAAGGGCGACAGTTTAGAGCTCGCTTGCTTAAAGATTAATAGGATTTTGTTGATAACAAAGCAAGATTAAGCAGCGGAAGGTTGATGTCACTCTCTATAAGTCAGTAAAACTATAGAAGTCAGTCAAACTCCGCTGCCAATATACGCTGGGTTCTAGCTTGGTAAAAAGCAATTTGATTCCTCACAATCATAAAGTTAAACAAACTGATTAACATAACAACAGATGAGCGGTTTGGGCAGTGTCCTCAAAGCAACACTTCTGGTCATTATTCTAATTCAGTAAAAAACGTAAAAATATCGCCAATTCGCGACGGTAATAAGTATAGAAGTCCTTGTATGTTTTTTTTGATTTTTTGAGCTTAATATACTTCAGTTCACCATCAACAAGCCAAATTTCTTTGACGCCTGCCAATTTGTGATACCATCGGCGCCTGACTTTTTTTAGAGTAGTCGTGCTTCCGTTTTGATTCATACTTTAATCTAATAACTGATAATATACTTTATATCAATCCGCACTATATCTTTCTCAAGCTATAAAAGCTATTGAATCAACCTCATTTTGTTTACTTAATGAACAATAATTTATCCTCCATCACAAATTAATATAACTATCACTTACATTTGCGTGACATAATCAATCGTAAATGTTCAATTAAAAATTTATAAATTCAACCAGTTAATCACCTTCGTAAATGTAGCTATATCAAACATTACCTTAAATTGAATCAATTTAACCCCTTAGTTTTAATAAGTGATTACCCATTTAAACCATAATGTTTGTGGTGATATATAAAGTAACTGGGAACATTTCAAATCTATTACATTAATAAAAATCAGGACTATAACGACAAAACATAAAACAGTTTCCGAACGCTTATACATAGAGATATATCGACATAACCTCTGACTCCATGATTTATCACTTATATGTAACGGGTTTACCGAGCTAATAAACCTAAGTCAATGTCGCTATTTTTCTTATTGTTCAGATATAAAAAAGCCAGAGCGTATGCTCTGGCTTAATCATTTAAAATGACTGAGGATCTGGCTTATCGAAGATCCCGTTCATTAACCTAATACTTCATCAACCCAATGCTTCATCCATCAACACCTGCGCGTTGGATTGTTTTGGTTGTTCGCCAAAACCTCTCAAGCCAACCACATGCACATGCTCATGGTCTTTAAAGACCTTACGAACTAACTTGTAGGTCGTACCTTTCTCTGGGCTAATGTTTTCCGGTGCAGCGATCAATAACTGCATACCTTGACGATCACAAAGCTCAAATAGCGTCGCGATAGACTTGGCATCAAGACGCGCGGCTTCGTCCAAGAACAACAAGCGACATGGCAAGATATCTTTGCTGCGCAGGCGGCGAGACTCTTCTTCCCAACTCTGAACCACCATCAATAGGATGGATTGACCAGTACCAATCGCCTCACCTGTTGACAGTGCGCCGGATTCCGCTTGTAACCATCCATCTGAGCCGCGATTCACTTCAACACTTAGCTCTAGGTAATTACGGTAATCCAGCAACTCTTCACCCAGCACCTGTGGTGAACGTTGTCCCATGTCAATATGTGGGTTAACGCGTTGGAACAACTTCGCCATCGCTTCTGAAAACGTGAAGCGTGATGATTCGAACAGGTCTTTGTTTTCAGCCGTTAACGCCGATAGCAATTGTTCGTGGCTATCACGTACTTTGACATTCAAGCGCACGCCTTTGACCTGACCAAAGTGGATATTCGACAATCCTTGGTTGAGCATACGAATTCGGTTCTGCTCACGCTGGATAGTCTTTCTGATGATACTCGCCACCGAATCAGCACTGATCGCCAAACGGTTTTCGCGTTGGGTCAGTTCTTGAGTGAGACGCGCCAACTCGACTTCCATCTCTTCAATCGCTTCAACCGGATCGTCGGTACGAATAATATCCTGACGAATACGCTCACGCAGATGTTGATAAACCGAGATATAGAATAGCACCTTGCGCTCTGGCTTAGAGATATCTTCTGACTGTCTTAAAGCATCACGCAACGTTTCGTTGTTTGCCACCGCAAGACGCAATGAGCCCAAAGATTTATCCGAGATTGAACGCAGTTCTTGAGCCGATAAGTAAGCAAATTCACGCTTGAGTAATCGACGCTCTACATCATTCTCTTTCGCAAGACGCAGTACACTACACCAACCTGCTTTGGCCGCAACCACAAACTGACGTAACTCAGCGTAGTCTTTCTGAACCTTCTTAAGACGTTTAACCAGACCTTTCATTTCTAGTTCTGTCGCCGTCAGCGTCTTTTCATACTCGCTCTTTCGGCTACGCGAGGTTTGCAGAGCAAGATTCAGTTCGTTGCGGCGAGATTCAGCGCGTTCTAGCGCAATTTCATCGGCGACGACGCCGTATTCTTGCAACTCTAGCTTAAACTCTTCAACCGTTTCACGCTTCGCTTGATGCGAGCTTTTCAGTGAGGCAAGCACCTGTTGATATTGGCTTGCTTGCTCTTGCACTTGCTTTAGACCATCGCGTAAACGGCGGCGACTGGCTTCCGCTTCCACTAACTTGGCTTTCAGTTGCTCACTCAATTCACTGCCTTGGTTTAAGATTTCGACTGAGTCTGAATACGCGAAGTAATGACGACGTTCAACCACATCAGAGACAGCAAAAATTTGCGCTTTATTGGCTTGAAGTTCGCTATCGAGTTGTTGATATCGCTCGGTCAGTGCCTCGGATTGTTCAGGATCGCTGTCAAGAACATTAACCAACGATGCCAGTTTATTCAGCGCATCATCATGTTGAGAAATAAAGCGTTTAGCTTGCTCTAACTCCTCGACAGACTGTGCGACTTCCTCAAAACGTTGTTGCAGCGTGTCATCAAACGCTTTCGCCGCCAATAAGCTAAGGCGACCTAGCGCTGCAATTGACTGTTTAACTTGATTGTTTTGTGCCGTCACTTGCTGTTGCTGCTGAGCAATTTCGCTGAGATGACGTAAGCTTGCATTGCGTTTTTCACGCAGCTTTGCCAGTGCTAATTCGGGATCCGCTTCAAAAGCTAACTGTAGATACTCGGCGACAAAGTGGTTCATTGCCTGATACTGACGCTGCAACTTCTGAGCATCGAATGCCGCTTTAGCGTGTTTCTCTACCACTTGCTCTTTTTCTTCTCTCAACAGTGCAAGGCGCTGTTCACGCGCAGCACGACCAAACAGAGGAATTTCGGGCAAACGAGAGTAGCGCAATTGACGGTCATTAAGCTGAACGCACACCGCGCCCTCTAATTCATCCGCGTCAAAGCTGCTGTCATCGAATGCATCAACATCACCTTCGATGATATAGAGATCCTCTGGGCAGTCATCTAACTCAACCAACTTCTCTTTGATACCGTCGAGGTTTGAAACCACAATCGCATGACGGGCTGGACCATACATGGCACTAAAGTAAGGCGCATCGGCGAGCGTGATATCATCATAAATTTCAGACAGCAACACGCCACCTAAGGTATCCGCCAACCCTTTAAGACGCGGATCATTCGAGCCGCCTGGAGAGGCAAGATGTTCAATTTCTGTCTCTAATTGTTGACGACGCACGGCATAGCCATCGCGCTCTATAATCAATGCCCGCTCTTGCTCGTTGATCGAGTGCATGGATTCGACCACGGCACTGCGATCCAACAACTCAAGGTTGGTTAATTCACGTAAAGATTCCAAAGCATTAAACGAAGCGATCCAAGCCGGAGCAGACTGCTCTAACACCTTAATGTCATTAGCTGCCGTTTGCTCAAGTTGCTGCTCTTGGTGCTGAGCATCACGTAAAGACTCCGCTTGTAGCGAAAGCTCTGTTGCCGTCTCTTGTAAGCGCTCAGTTTCAAGTTCTACATCGCTTTCGATCTCAACAGTAATACCAGAAGTTTGCAGTTGGGCAATAAGCTGTTGTGCCTGTTTCTGTTGTTCGATGGACTTTTCAAGCTCACGATATTGAGCTCTTAGTTGCGCTTCATGTTTCAATTGCTCGCGATATTGCTGCGCTTGCTGCAAACAATGCTTCGCTTGCTGCGCCGCTTCATTGCGCGGACAATCTGCAACGATTTGCTTCAAGGTTGCATAGGCTTGCTCAAACTGCGCTTGAGCGGCACTGGTCAAATCGACCTTATGCTTAAGCTCCAACAGGGTTTGTGTGCTGGTCTGCTCAAGCTGTTTCAGTTGTGCCAGTTTTTGTTGTGCATTGGTTTGAGACAGGGTGTCATCATCAAGCAATTGACGCGCCTTCTCTAGTGCTTGCACTGCCTGCTGATATTGCAAAGCACGAGTTTGTTGTACATCAAGCGCTTGCTGATAGTCAGCCAACTGAGTTTTTAGGCTATCCACTTCTTCTTCAGCATGGGTGGCCTGCTCTTCCGCTTCGAGCTTACGGTCATTCGCTTCTTCCACCACCATCATTTGTTCTTCAAGACGCTCATTGAGTTCTTCAAGATCGTCTTGGTAGCGGACAATTTTTTCTTGTTGACGCAACGCATTCACCACCAGTTGTAAGTGGTCTTGTGCGCCTTGGTAGTCTTGCTCTAACGAAGATTCACCTTCCACTAACTCAGCCAGTTCTTGCGTTGCTTTCGCGTGCTGCTCATTAAATGAGTTCAAGCTATCTCGAGAACCAAAAAGCTCGGAGCGTAAGGCAAGCGACTGCTCAAGTTTGCTACGACGATCGTTAGCGTGACGCATAAAGTCTGCGGCCACATAGTTGGTCGATTCGGTAATCAAGTGCTTAAATAGATCACGATCCGCTTGTGTGACCTTAATAGCTTCAAGGGTCATGCGGTTTTCACGTAGCGCCGATTCCATATCTTGGAACGCTTTTTTGACCCCCCCGTTTTGCGGTAATAGATAATCACGCAAAGAGCGGGTTATCGCACTAGAAATGCCCCCGTACAAGGATGCTTCAATTAAACGATAGAACTTAGAGCGGTCGCTACTGTTACGCAACTTCTTAGGCAGCACACCCAGTTCAAACATCTGAGTGTGATAATCAACGATGGAGTTAAATGCCTTAAACTGCACACCCTCAAGCTCCGCAACTGCGGCTTTAACTTCGTTAATTTGGCGCACACGCGCGTTGTTGTTCGATAGTGTTTCTATCAAGATATCGGTAGGCTTAATTCCACTTGGAAGCCCTTGGATAAGGAAAGGTTTAATGTCTACTTTCTTATCTCGACCTGCGACTTGCTGTAGTTTGACCACAAACAATACACGCTGATTTCGTGAGTTCACCACATCAAGGGCGGAATAACAGGTGCCCGGTTGCAGTTTTCCGTAAAGACCTTTATCACGTGATGCCTGAGAACTGCCCGCTTCGGTGGTGTTCCTAAAGTGAAGCAGGCTCTGGTCTGGTATTAAGGCAGTGATGAATGATGCCATCGTGGTGGATTTACCGGCACCATTACCGCCTGAAAGCGTGGTGACTAAGCTATCAATATCGAACGTTCTGGCGAAGAAACCGTTCCAGTTCACCATTGTGAGTGATTGATATTTACCTCTTTCAATCATGCGTCATTCTCCGCTTGGTCTTGTTGTTGCTCTTCTTGCGGTGACACTGCTTCGTCATCGAGAATCAAACTTCTTTGCGTTGGGGCTTGCGCGTGTGTGACGGCTTCACCATCACGGATCAAGCGTAGTTGTGCTTCTTTGATATCATCGCCGATACGGACATCGGCACCAAAGCGAAACACCGCTTCACTGATACGAAACTTGCCACTGTCGCCGATGGAAATGGTCATACCAAGGCGACGCAAGCGACGTAATGAGGTACGGACTTTTTCAAACAGTTTTTCTTTATCGAGATCGGAACCTGTGGCTCGATGAGTCACTAAGCGCATCAATTTTTTTTCGTCAGCCAATGACAAGATTTCTTCGAAAAGTTCTTGATTGGTAAAGATACCTTCGTGAGCTAAACGCTCAGGGCTGAGGTAGAGAAAACAGAGTACTTTACCCACCAACATGTCGAGTTCTGAGAGAACGCTACGCGCAATCAAAGAAGTCGAACGTGGGCGTAAATAGAAAAAACCCTCTGGCGCTTTGACCAATTCGCTATTGTATCGCTGATAAAAACCAGCAAGTTCTACCTCGAAATCGCTCAGAAAGGCGTGATTATCCATATCTTCTGTCGAGATATGACGACCAGAACGCAATGCGCTGTCTAACCCGGGAAACAGTGGGTTTGTTATTGCTTTTGCCAGATTCTCTGACATGTATTCATCAATATTTGTCAATGACATTTGCTTGTACCTTTGCGCCAAAATCGTTGATGCTTTGCCAATCGGGCTGAATCGCAGAATAATCTGACTGCGAATAGCCGAGTCTTACTGCTTGGTCAACAACCATTCTCGCTAAATCAAAATGACGGGCTTGTGGATGAGTCGCTAGGTAGTCTCTCAACACACTGCCAAGATCGATGGGTGTTCCATTGCGTTTATGCAAGGTCAACATATCGCTAATTCGCTGGCGCAGTTCGTCATTTACTTGTGTTAATTCTTCATATTCCACATCAAGTGGTGCAGCACCAATCACCTCATCATCACGTAGCACTAATGCTTCATCACGAAGATCGGTCAGTTTTTCGGCGTCGGCATACGTCAGATACCAAGGCGCGTCAAAATACTCAGTCACCGACTGTCTTAGTCGTTGACTGAAGGCGCGGTTTTGGTCCATATCAATGGCAGTTCGGATAAATTTATGGACATGTCGGTCATAGCCAATCCATAAATCAATAGCTTGTTGACCCCAACTGGTGATGCGGTCAAGTTTCATCTGTAAGCCAAACAGTGCTTCACTGACAAACTCCAACTCATCGTTGTTGTAAACGAGCTCTTGAATATCCAATAACTGGGTCTGCAACTCATCCCCCGCGGCTTGCAAAGTGTCTTGTAGCTCTCGGAGGTTGGCTGAGGTTTCTGACAGTAAGGACTCACAGTTATTGATCGCCTCACGCCAGTCTTTATTGAGCAGCTCAGCAATCTGTTGTTTAACGGATTGCTGATGTTCATCCATTACCCTCTGGTTAAGGTCAATCTGATCAAAGATCTCCCCAACAGAGTATTTCAGTACCGCAAACACATTTTTACGCCAATGCTCGGGGGTGCCGCCATCAGTGGCGGCTTGAGCTGCCTTTGCCATTTCATCTGCCACCATTGACAGTTGAATCGAAAGGCGCAGCTTAGAAAACTCTCGGTGACGGACGTAATAGTCTGTGATACCCATCGCCAATGGGGTCAAACGATAGATGCTCGCACCCTCATTGATATCACTGGTAAATCGGCTCAACAGCTTCTGTTTTACTAATTCATTAACGGCGTTATTAGCGCGAAATCCTGTGGCTTCACCCGTTGTTTCAAATTGCTGGGTGACGATTTTGAATGCATCATGCAGTTCGCCCTCCCCCAACTCTTCATCAAATCTTTCATTACTTAAGACGGCGATTGAAATCAGAAATGCCAGTCGTTCGGTGGAAAGATTTAATGCAAAGTCGTGCTGTTTCACCCAACCGACGAGTTCATCGATCGGTTGGTCAACAACCCTTAGAGTGTTTTCACTCATACTCTTTCCTGCTAATTATTGCTTTGCTGCTAAATTATCGTTTTATGGATAACTATCGCTTTACTGCCCATACATGAATGTATCGACCCATGGACAAGTACGGCTCTTGTCGACACAACATCTGTTCCAGTTTTAGAACATCCTCTGCGCTGTAATCGCCCATGTATTGTCTATTGCCAATGTAATCGCTAAATGAACGAATCCCGGATTTACCTTGAATGGTAAAACCGCTCTCCTCAATCCATTTGTAGACATCTTCTGGAACCAGTCCTTTTTGTGGCTGGAGCTTAAATCTCTTGCGGTGTGGCATGCCTTCTAATACGTGAGGAATGTTGCCACAAATAGCATTTTTAAAAACTAACCCATGATGGTTATAAAACATCACTGACGCAACGCCACCGGGTTTCACCTGGGCTAATACCGTTTCTAGTGCGAGTCGCGGATCTGCGAGCCACTCCATTACCGCATGAAACAGTGCCATGTCTACCTGATGATCAAGATGCTGCTCTAACTCTTGGACCGGGCAATTAAGCCAGCGATAATGCTCAAGTAGCCCGCTTTTTTCAACCGATGCCTTAGCTAGCTTCAACATTTCACCAGACAGATCACACAATGTAACATCGTGTCCTCGGCCTGCAATTTTTTGGGATACCTGCCCCAATCCACCACCTGCATCTAACACTTTTAGTCGTGTGTTGGTATCATCTAGCACGGTCAGTGCCGCTGTGATATCTTCCCAAACAATGGTTTGGCGGATCTCACCCTTCTCTGAGCCATAGATATTTTTGGCAAATTTGTGGGCAATATCGTCGAAATTACGGTCTTGCATCTGAGTTTATTAAGTTACTATAACCAGTCGTGCCGCTATTCTGTCATATAAGCGACAGGAATAAAGAGGTATCACCTCTTTTTAGCGTTAAGTGGTGTTTTTTCGGACTATTGTATGTTTGAACTGAAAAAAATTGTCTCAGCCTTTTTGATGCCGTTACCGGCTCTTTTGATTATTGGCTTTTTGGGTCTCGCCCTAATTATGTTTACGTCTCGACGTAAATTTGGCTGTTTGGTGGTTCTACTCTCACTGACCGGCATCCTGCTTATCAGTATTCAACCTATTTCTAACCGTTTGCTGTTACCGTTAGAACGCCAATACTCAGCATTTTTACCGGTAAATGAGCCCATCGATTATGTGATGGTGCTCGGTCACGCTCATGTTGTGGATAGTTCTATCCCTCCAACGTCAGAACTGAGTCCAACGGCGTTAACCCGATTAGCTGAAGGCATCCGTATATTAAGAATGTACCCTAATGCCAAACTGATTTTATCCGGCTACGGTCGTCATAGCGAAACTAGTCATGCTCGAATGATGGCTAAGGTTGCTCTAGCTCTGGGGGTTTCCAAACCTAACATTGTGCTTTTGGAAACAGCAAAAGATACCTGGGAAGAGGCGCGTTTGGCGACGGCTTATGTTCAAGACAGCAATTTAGTCTTGGTCACATCCGCGAGCCACATGCCTCGCGCTATGAATGAATTTACACAAGCAGGGCTTAAACCCTATCCAGCTCCAACCAACTACATCGCGTCCAAGCATCTTCTCAACGGTTGGGAGCGCTATTTGCCTGACTCTCAATATCTTGCTCAAACCGAACTATATTGGCACGAAACTCTGGGGTCACACTGGCGTGAACTGCAAGACTGGGCTGTCGATGTCAGTAACCTTGAGTTCGCCGAACCTGAAGAACCCGAGCTAAATGCAGTGGAAGTAGGAAGCGAAGATGAATTAGAAACGCTCGAAGTGAACGAAACCGAGACAAACGAGATTGAGGAAGTAGAAATTGAGCTAAACAGCGATTCAAGCCAACCTTAATTGTGCGACTGACACTCTGTTTTTTTAGATTCTATTCTGCCTTAACTTAAAAATTGACGGCATCAAAATACAGGCATTGCCATTGGCAATGCCTGTATTTTTTAGTCGGCGAACATATACCCTTCACCGTGTACGGTAATAAATATCTGCGGGTTTTTCGGGTCTAGCTCCATTTTAGCGCGCATGCGGCGGATCAATACGTCAATAGTACGGTCATTGGGTGCATCTACTCGATGACTGATCATATTAAGTATGCGCTCTCGGCTGAGCACCTGATTAGGATAAGAAGATAACGCCACAAGCAATTCATATTCTGCCTTGGTGAGTTTTACTGGTTCCCCACCATTCGTCAGTGAGCGGCGCTGTTTATCAAATATCCAATCACCAAAATGCAGTTTACTTTCTTGCTTATCACTACCTTTGTCCACCGGCGTTTTTCGCGCCAGAGCAATACGCCAAAGTAAATTCTTCACTCTGACCAGTAACTCACGATATTCAAACGGTTTCGTCACATAGTCGTCAGCGCCCATTTCGAGACCAACGATACGATCGATGCTGTCGGTGCGCCCAGTCACCAGCACAATACCGATGTCTGATTGGCTTCTTAATTCACGGGTAAGGGTTAAACCATCCTCGCCCGGCAGATTGATATCTAGCATCACCAGATCGACACTCGATTCAGACAGCACTTGTCTCATCTGCTCACCGTTTTCAGCTTCACTGACGAGATAGCCTTCGTGTTCAAAGTAACCCACGAGTTTGCTTCTTGTCACGACATCATCTTCGACGACCAAAACATGATATTTCATTGTTTCTACTTCTTCTAATCTTGACCCCACTGCCATTTTAAGCGTTACGCTTCAAGATACTAGCAGTGAGTCTATTTATTTAAGAAAACCTTGATTCAGCACCACGCCAATACGCACCCCATTCCTTATGCTTCAAAGTTTAGTTTTAATTTATTCATATTACTTTATATTGTTTGGTTTTTTTTCACATTGTGAGTGACTGTTATTCATATTTTTTGTCTACACTATGAATAACTTGGGTATATACCCATAGAATATTTGCTGGAGAGTACCAAAGTGCAAGAAGTAAAAGCCTTTAATGAACAACGCGCAGAAATCTACTGGTGGTTATCAAGTTTATTCACCAAAGAGTTAACAGAAAGTGAACTAGAGCAATATCAATCGCCAGAGATCCGCGCTTTCTTGTCTGGGTTAGGTGAAAACGAAGCGCTAAAACAACCTATCGACAAATTGGTGGACGCACTGAACCGTCTGCAGGTTCGCCACGATGCTCAACTCGAACTATCCGCCGACTTCTGCGAGCTTTTCTTGAAAAGTGATAAACATGGCGCACTGCCATACGCTTCAATTTATCTTGATAAATCCGGTCTTCTTAATGGCGAACCCGCTTTACAAATGCAGCAATTATTAACCAAGCACAATATTGCCGTCACGAAAGATCTCAATGAACCCGCGGATCACCTCGCCATTGAATTAGATTATCTTGGCAACCTCATTATTCGCAGCAACGAACTTGAGGCTGAAAAACATCTTAACGAAGCGTTCTCAGAGCAAGCTGACTTTATTGAGCAGCACCTACTCACTTGGATCGAACAATTCAGTCAAGCGTGTGAAAAACACGATGAGTTTGGATTTTATTCAGCCTGTAGTGCTCTATTAGTCGCATTTTGCCAATTAGACCTGACTTATCTGCGTCCTTAGGAGTCAGCGTAACTTGCCGATTCTATTGGAAATTCAGTGGCACATCTCGCCACTGATATAAATTTATACAGATTTACATTGCTTGCAATGGATGCTCGACATACAATTCGCCGTTTCAGCGATTTATAGTCGCTCTGGTTAACTTTAAATAGGCATGAAACCTTGCTTATTTACCACTTTCTCTTCGTGTCCGTTTTGAAGCAGAAGGTGAGATATTAGGATATCGCGATGGCAACGATAAAAGATGTAGCTCGTCTCGCTGGCGTTTCAACGACCACCGTTTCTCACGTCATTAACAAAACTCGCTTCGTGGCAGAAACGACACAAGAAAAAGTCATGGCCGCGGTTGACGAGCTTAACTACGCACCAAGTGCCGTGGCTCGCAGTTTAAAGTGTAACACGACCAAAACCATAGGCATGTTGGTGACCCAATCAACCAACCTATTCTTTTCGGAAGTGATCGACGGTGTAGAAAGTTACTGTTATCGCCAAGGCTATACCCTAATTCTGTGTAACACAGGTGGTGTATATGAGAAGCAGCGCGATTATATTCGCATGCTGGCGGAAAAACGTGTCGATGGTATTTTGGTGATGTGCTCCGACCTCACGGAAGAGTTGTTAGAAATGCTTGATCGCCATGCCGATATACCAAAAGTTATCATGGACTGGGGCCCAGAAAGCTCACAAGCGGATAAAATCATTGATAACTCAGAAGAAGGTGGCTATCTAGCCACTAAATTCCTGATTGGTAAAGGTCATACCGATATCGCTTGTTTAAGTGGTCATCTGGAAAAAGCCGTCTGCCAAGAGCGTATTGATGGTTATAAGCGAGCCATGACCGAAGCGGGCATCGAAATGAAAGCTGACCGAATCCTTGAGGGTAATTTCGAGTGTGATACCGCAGTCATTGCAGCAAACCGAATCGCGGCGATGGAAGATCGTCCAACGGCTGTGTTCTGTTTTAATGACACAATGGCACTTGGCTTAATGAGTCGCCTTCAGCAACTTGGTGTCAAAGTCCCTGAAGATATCTCTGTGATTGGCTACGATAACATTGAACTTGCGGAATACTTCTCTCCACCGCTAACGACGGTTCACCAACCGAAGCGACGCGTGGGTAAAAACGCCTTTGAAATTTTGCTTGAGCGTATCAAAGATAAAGGTCATGACAAGCGTATTTTCGAGATGCATCCAGAAATCATTGAGCGTGATTCCGTATTGGATCTCAACAGATAACTTTCATCAGCTAGCAATGTTTGTAATAAAAGCCCGACGCGGGCTTTTACTCTCATGACAGAACTAGTCGATTCATTGCTTTCTAACCACTCTATTTTTTGAACCAACATCACACTTCACAGGTCAAGCCTCCGTTATCGAATCGCTTTTCCTTTATTCTTTAGCTTGTCACGCACAGGGCAAACCACTTGAAAAGGTGGGACGCAAAGCCTCCGGCCTAAACCCAATCAGGTAGGTAGCGGGGTTACCGATGGCAGCAGAGGAATTAACAGCAAATTCTCAAACTTTGCTAACAATTAATAACCTCTGTTTTGCTAATCTCTCGGACCTGATCTAGGTGGCGTAGTTATAGAAACCGAGAAATAAGAAACATGGATAAACCTATCTTAACAAATTCGATGAAGCTGTTTTCCGAAATCGGCGTGGTCAAATCACGCTCAATGTTCGGTGGCTTCGGAATATTTATTGACGACACGATGTTTGCACTCGTCGTCAATGATCGCATTCATATTCGTGCAGACAAATCAACGGCAACCAAATTTCAGCAACTGGCATACCATCCTTACGTTTACCAAAAACGTGGGTTTCCTGTGGTCACCAACTATTTCGCGCTACCTGACGCTTATTGGCAAACCCCAGAAAAGATCATTGAGTACGCAAAAGAAGCATTACAGGTGGCTAAGCAGGCCAAGATTGCCCAACAAAAACCAACCTCGATTCGACTTAAAGATCTTCCGAACTTGCGACTCACAACCGAACGCATGCTAAAGAAAGCGGGCATTGATTCGGTGTCTGAATTGCAACAACAAGGCTCCGTAGAAGCTTTTAAAGCTATCCAACGCACACATAAAGGCAACGTGAGTATCGAATTGCTATGGGCGCTTGAAGGCGCAATTGAGGGCAAACACTGGTCGGTGATTCCCCAAGACAAGCGTCAGCAGCTTGCTGAGTTAATTTAATTCGCGTTGGTTGGCTTGGCTGAAAGGCGAAAGACTTCGCTGAGTCATGAGAAATAGTAACGACTTTTTCAGACCCATTTAATTTACTATTGATGAAAGTTATTCGCTCATCCACCTGTCTACTAAACTATAGAGTGATATAGACAGAGGATAAAAAAGATGACGAAGCAAACTCATGACACGCCCAAGCGCTCCCCAAGTAAAAAACTCATTGTCGGGGTGTTACTGGTTATCCTCGTTGTTTGGGCGGGTATCCATTTCGGTCAATATCTGACTCTTGAAAATGCTAAAGCTCAGCAACTCGCGTTAGCGGAATTTATTGACGCTAATTTTGTTTTAGCGACATCAATTTACTTTTTTGCGTATATCGCTATTACCGCATTTTCTATACCCGGTGCCGCTGTAGTGACGTTACTAGGTGCCGCGCTGTTTGGTTTTTGGACCAGTTTAGGCTTAGTTTCATTCGCGAGTACAATTGGCGCAACACTCGCCTTTTTAAGCAGTCGGTTTTTCTTGCGCGACTGGGTCCAATCCAAATTCGCTTCTAAGTTAACCACCATCAATGAAGGCGTTCGTAAAGACGGCGCATTTTACCTGCTGTCATTGCGCCTTATCCCGGTATTTCCTTTTTTCTTAATCAATCTCTTGATGGGATTAACCCCGATTAAAGCTAGTAAGTTCTATCTGGTGAGTCAGTTAGGTATGCTTCCGGGTACCGCGGTTTACCTTAATGCTGGTACGCAGTTGGCGAATATTGATAGCCTAGCAGGTATCGTTTCTCCGACTGTACTCGCTTCTTTTGCATTGCTTGGCTTGTTCCCAATAATCACCAAGTGGTTAATGAACAAATTTAGACAAACACCACAGGTTCAAGAATAGATGAAGATATTTATTGCCAACTCCCCTGCTGAAGCCCATATCGCACATCAGCAGTTAGTTTCGCAGGGAATACAATCTGAGGTACGAGGAGAGTCGTTGTATGGATTGCGCGGTGAAGTGCCGTTTGACGAAAGTACTCTACCTTACGTGTGGCTAATAGACACGCGTCGAGCACCGGAGGCTAAACGTACCATAGAAAATTGGCAGATCAACCTATCAAACGCGGGAGAAGGCTTAATGTGGCTTTGCCAAGCCTGTGAGGAAGAAAATGAAGCGCAATTCGATATTTGCTGGAATTGCATGCAACCGAATATCAGTGAGGTCAAATCTTAACAGGCGCGTACCGAACGAATAAACGCGATGGAGTAACGATTAAACTCTTCTGGACGTTCCACATTACAAACATGCCCACAGTCGTTAATCTCTAGTAATTGACTCGACTTATGCTCTGCGACCATTTCTTTTACCGGCTTAATAAACATATAGTCCTGATCGCCCATCAAATACAGCGTGGGAATCGGCAGTTCTCTATCTTTAAAGTAACGGTTCAATGGATTCACTTCAGAGGTAAGTTCATACCAACGTTTGAACTCTTTTTGACACAGTTTCTTGGCCTCATGAACAAACATGAGTCTAGACTCTTTTTGACCTCGTTGCGGCATGACAATGTACGCAAACAGGCGATAGAGCCACATATACGGAATCACGTGTTTGCTCATATTGCCGATCTTAACCAAGATCTGAGAACGAGTGTTGAAGCGCGTCACAGCACCACCCAGCACCATTGAGGTGACACGGTCGGTCGCAATCTCAGCCAGATTACGCACGATGATGGTTCCCAATGACATCCCCACAAAGTGAGCGCTCTGAATTTTTAGATGGTCCAACACTTTCAGTATGTCCATTGTGACGGACTTAAAGGTGTATTGATTAGAAATAATGCCTTTTAGCAGATTGTTCGACTTTCCATGCCCTCTTAAATCGACAAACAGTAAATTAAAGTGTTCGCGATAGGCTCTAATTTGCTTAAACCAGATAGAGGAACTGCCGCCTGCTCCATGCACAAATACCACCCACTCTTTACTTGTAGGATGGTGATAAGTTTTATGAAACAGTAAACTTTCTGACATAGATGAATCCAAAAAAATATCAATAACACCGAGACAGCATACCATAATAGCGCTTTAGGTAGAAAATTTCTCCATGAGCTTGGTCCGCTAAATCATGACAAAATGTGTCTAACTCTGGTTAGCTTATTTTAAATTTAGTCCAAATTCCCGAACGCCAACGCCTAAACATCACAATTCCGCGTACCCATTCATCTAATGAGATGGCCATCCAAGCACCAAACACACCCCAACCAAGGTGCAAACCAAATAGATACGAGAAGACAACGCCCAATCCCCACATACTTAATATCCCCATTTGAACGGGGAACTTGATGTCACCGGCTCCTTTGAGCGCAGAAATAAAGATCAGGTTGAACACTCGCCCTGACTCCATCAACACCGAGCCAAGAATCAAAGAGCTCGTCAATAGGACAATCTCTGGCTGGTCAGTAAACAACGCAAGGATCGGTTCGCGCAATGCATAGATCAGTAAACTGGCACTTAGTGAGACAATAAAGCCTACCAAAAAATAGATTTGTACCCGCTTGGTAATCGCACTCACCCAGCCTTTACCTAGATAATAACCGGTTTGAATCTGCGAAGCCTGTCCAAGCGCCAACGAAAAAGCAAAAGAGAATCGAGCAATGTTCTGAGCGTAAGTAAACGCTGCCATTGATGCGGTTCCCATTTGAACCACAAAATAGACAATCGTAATCTGGGCAAGATTGTATGACAGGATCTCACCGGCATTCATCCCACCAATTTTCAATATGCGTGTATAAACATGCTTGGAAATATCACGAAACGTTTTTAATGGAAGATGGATGCCACTGCGACCAACTAATAGACAAAGCAGTAACGTACCCACCACCTGACTGAACACAGTCGCAATCGCGACCCCCTCAACACCGTAGACGGGTAAACCGAATGGCTGATAAAGCGCGATGTAGTTACCAACAATGTTCAACACGCCGCTGATGATGTTCACCACCATAGGTAAGTTGGTATAACCGTGGCTTCGGAAAATTGTCGTCAAAACAATGCCGATGGTCACGTTAAACGTCATCGCTCCGCTAATCAGCAGGTATTCTTGTGCATACTGCTCGACCTGTGGTTCAAGTCCATAATAAGGCAAAAAGTAAATCGCACACATCAGCGCTAAAACGCTCAGTACCGCACCAACCACAAAGGACAATACAATACTCGCCACACCCACATCTTGGGACTGTTGAGGCTTGTCAGCACCGTTATATTGCGCAATCAATATACCAGTACCACTGCTTACAAACATGGAGACAATAATCAAGAAAAACGTTAGCTGAGAAATCACACCCACGGCAGAGACAGCCTTATCCGAATAGCCACTCAGCATGAATACATCACTGGTTCCCAATATAGTGCGCAGCAAGATCTCGACTAAAATAGGCCAAGCGAGAGCCGTAATAGACATACGTTTGTTGATATCATTGCCGTTTGGACTGCAGTTTTTGCCTGTTGGCATACTAGGATGACCTCTAATCACGTTTCTTAAGCATCAAAAAAACCGCTTATCAACAATAAGATAAGCGGTTTTTGCATTGCGGTCACTGTCGTTGATATTTATTCAGACAGTGCTAACTGATACATATCGATGTAACTTTTTGCGGACTCTGTCCAGCTAAAGTCCATGCGCATACCTCGCTGTTGCATGCCGCGCATTATATCCGGATATTGTAAATAAAACAGTAGTGCACGCTGAAGAGTCACTAAAAGTGCATCATGGCAAGGCTCATCAAAGCCAAAACCCGTGGCATTGTCTGGATCATCATCAAAGTCGATGACCGTATCTCTTAGACCGCCAACCTTACGAACAATAGGTAAGGTGCCATAAGCCATGCTGTAAATCTGATTCAGACCACAGGCCTCAAATTCCGAAGGCATTAGGAAGAAATCGGAACCCGCTTCCACCAGATGAGCTAATCTTTCGTTGTAGGTTTCTACAAACGCAAACTTATCTGGATACTGCTGTGCGATTTGCCTCAGATGAGCAGCAATCTGTGGTTCACCGGTTCCTACAATTACCACCTGCACATTATTTTTCAAAAACTGATTAAGAATCGGCAGAATGTAATGGAAGCCTTTCTGGTGAGTCAGGCGGCATACCATGCCGACCATCGGAGTATCTTGATCAGGCAAGCCGAGTTCTTGCTGTAAGGTCTGCTTAGAAGCTCGCTTACCTTGCAACATACTGTCTAACTCATCATTGTAAGTTTGCGGCAAAAAAGCGTCCGTTTTCGGGTTCCATTCTGAATAATCACAGCCGTTAACAATGCCAAATAAGTCCCTAGAACGATGCACAAAATCATCCACTAAACCATGAGCGCCAAGTGGGGTAAGAAGTTCCGCTGCGTAGTTTGGGCTCACCGCGTTAACCTTGTCCGCAAAGGCAATACCAGCACGGAGCATACTCACATGCCCTTCACCGTACTGCAAAAACTCCATACCAGACAGTTGCAATTCAGGAATAAGCTCAAGCTGGTTGTAGCTAAAGTTACCCTTAAAAATGGCATTGTGAATGGTTAATACCGATTTAATCCCATGAAAACGCTCATCATGTTCATAGCGCGTTTTAAGTAGAAATGGAACAAAACCAGTATGCCAGTCATTCGCGTGAACAATGGACGGTTTGATGCCAAGCTTTGGCAGTACATCCAAACTAGCGGCAGCAAAAAAGCTAAAACGCTCACCATTGTCCAAATAGGCTTGGTTATGCTCAGCATAGAGCTCCGGGCGATCGAAATAGCGAGCGCATTCGATCACAAATACCTCAACACCATCAAGCTCTGTTTTCTTTACTTGATAAGGGGTATGAGGCCAGTGTTCTAATTCAGTAGCAAGCACATCCTGATAATGCTCTTTATTTGGTAAGGTTTGATAGCCAGGTAGTACAATTGCTACCGTTTTGCCCAACTCTTGCAATGCTTTTGGCAGAGCCTTAGCAACATCTGCCAAGCCTCCACTTTTAACAAGTCCTTGAGCTTCTGATACTGAAAACCATATATCTATGTTTCTCATTCTAGAATCCAACTTTAGTCCCTTTTTTGATGACGACTACGCCACCTGGAGATACATGAAAACGTTTCGCATCTAATTCAAGATCCTCGCCAATCACCGTTCCAGGGGCAATTTCCACATTTTTATCGATAATCGCACGCTTGATAGTACAGCCTGCACCTATCTTACTGTCCCCCAGAATAACAGATTCACTGATAATAGAGCCAGCAGCAATATTACTTCGATAACCTAACACTGATTTATAGATCGAACTGCCTTGAATATAACTACCACCCGAGATCAAACTGTCGGTAACCTTGACCTTGCGATCTTCCGCATCAACAAAGGTGGCTGGCGGTAATGGTGGATAGTAGGTGTGCAGCGGCCAGTTTCGGTTATAGAGCGAGAATTCAGGGTCTCTGTCTAGCAGATCCATATGGGCGCTCCAGTAAGCATCAATCGTACCTACATCACGCCAATAGGTGCTGTCCTTTTCGCCATTTATTTTATTCGAAGCGAAATCATAGACGTAAACCTCACCCTTAGGGAACATCTTAGGTATAATATCTTTACCGAAATCGTGACTGGATGTTTCTAGCTCCGCGTCTACTCGCAGTTCGTGGCATAAGCTTTCGGCTTCAAAAATGTAATTCCCCATTGAAACCAAAGCCATATCCGGCATACCAGGAATTGATTTAGGGTTATCTGGCTTTTCTTCAAAGCCTATCATTTTACCATTAGCATCCACCTCAATAACGCCAAACTCTGACGCCTCTTCCAATGGCATTCGTAGCGCCGATACCGTTAACTTAGCCTGATTGGTTTTATGGAAGTCGAGCATCTGACCAATATCCATTTTATAAATATGGTCAGAGCCAAAAATACAAACGTGATCCGGTTCAGCAATTTCAATAAACCCGATATTTTGATAAATGGCGTCCGCGGTTCCCTCATACCAGCGCTTACCAACCCGCATCTGTGCAGGAATGGGGTCGATAAATCGGTCAGTAATACCCGTTAGATTCCAGCCCTTACGCATGTGTTGATAGAGGGATTGAGACTTAAATTGCGTGAGCACATAAATTCTCATTAAGTCAGCATTGATAAAATTGTTCAGCGCAAAATCTATTAAACGATAACTGCCACCAAATGGAACCGCAGGTTTACTGCGCAATTCCGTTAAAGGACGTAAACGTGACCCCTCACCGCCCGCCAAAATCATTCCTAATACACCAGCCATAAGTATCTCCATTTTTCATTATTTTTAAAGACTTAATTCAACGTTGTTCTAAAGTCATATTGTTCTAGAATCATATTGCTCTAAAGTCGGATTGTTCTAAAATCGTCAGGGTAATCAACCACCCTTGAATAGTAGAGACTAGTGTTTAAATTATCTTTTTACAGAAAGATTGCTATGCACTAGGACGCATTGTTAAATATTGGTCTTATTTTCAAACAAACTCGGGCGATTAGTCACAAATTTCTAATTCAAAACGGTCACAACCGATAGGTAATCTTACCCATTTAGAGCTGGACAGAGTTAAATCGAACAAATCCTACCTAACAAATGAGCTCTATCACATAGAATTGATGACGTTTACATTTGGGCATAGCACACGCAGTGACGCGCAAAAAAAAAGCAGCACCTCAAAGGTGCTGCTTAAAACGTAATTAATGGTGGAAATTACTTGGCTTTTTTGCGCTTGTCTGTGATTTCCCATTTACCATCGACGAACATTCCAGTCCAGCCAGATGGCTTACCATCAATCTCAGAGCGAATGTAATTCTCTTTGCTCTTACGGCTAAAGCGAACCACGGCATCACGACCGTCAGGGTCGGTCTGAGGTGCCTCTGCCAAATAATGAAATTTCGGTGACAAACGCTCTTTAAATCTTGCCAACTCACTCACCAACGGAGCACGAGTTTCACGAGATTTAGGGAATGTGCTCGCGGCTAAAAACAGACCTGATGCACCATCACGTAACACAAAATACGCGTCTGAGTTTTCACACGGTAATTCCGGCAAATGTACAGGGTCTTCTTTCGGTGGCGCGACTTCGCCGTTACGCAAGATCTTGCGGGTGTTCTTACACTCTTCATTGGTACAGCCCATATACTTACCAAATCGACCGTTTTTCAGCACCATATCTGAACCGCACTTATCACATTCCACCGTTGGACCGTCATAACCTTTGGCTTTAAACTCACCCTTTTCAACCACATAACCTTCACAGTTCGGGTTATTACCACAAACATGCAGCTTGCGCTTGTCGTCAATAAGGTACGCGTCCATTGCTGTTTCACAGATAGGACAACGTTTTTTAGCGCGAAGGGCTGCTGTTTCAACATCTTCTTCAAGAACGTTGACAATGCCTTCTTCATCACCCAGGTTGATGGTGGTTTTACAGCGCTCTTTAGGCGGCAACGCATAACCAGAACAACCCAAGAACACACCGGTAGAAGCCGTTCGAATCCCCATTGGACGTGAACAGGTCGGACATTCAATATCGGTCAAGACGATATGATTTGGCTTCATACCACCGTGATCTTCCTCTTGCTCAGCTTGACCGAGATCAGTGGTAAACTCTTGGAAGAACTCGTTTAGCACGCCTTTCCAATCAGCCCCACCCTCTGCGATCTGGTCCAATTTCTGTTCCATACGTGCAGTGAAGTCATAGTTCATCAAATCGGTAAAACTGTCATCCAAGCGATCAGTGACAATCTCACCCATTTTTTCTGCGTAGAAACGGCGCTGCTCCACTTTGACATAACCACGATCTTGGATAGTCGAAATGATTGACGCATAGGTTGAAGGACGACCGATGCCTTTCTTCTCTAGCTCTTTAACCAGAGCCGCTTCGGTAAAACGGGCTGGCGGTTTGGTGAAGTGCTGTTTCGGATCCAGAGCAATCAACTCAAGCTTATCACCCACTTGCACTGCTGGCAGGATCGCATCTTCATTTTTACCAAGTGGACGCTGTACTCGTGTCCAACCGTCAAACTTGAGAATACGACCTTTGGCTTTCAGCGTGAACTCGTCAGCCTTAACACTAATGGTGGTCGAATCATATTTAGCGTGGGTCATCTGACACGCGACAAACTGATTCCAAATCAGCGAGTACAGTTTATGCGCATCCGCTTCCATACCTTGTAAATCATCAACTTTTACGTTGACGTCGGATGGACGAATCGCTTCGTGCGCTTCTTGTGCACCCTCTTTGCTGCCATAGAAGATCGGTTTTTCTGGTAGGTAAGGGTTACCAAACTCACTGCCAATATAGCCACGTACCGCGTCTACAGCCTCTGAACTCAAGTTGGTAGAGTCAGTACGCATGTAAGTGATATAACCCGCTTCATAGAGACGCTGAGCGAGTATCATGGTTTTCTTAACACCGTAGCCAAGACGCGTACTTGCCGCCTGTTGCAGTGTCGAAGTAATAAACGGCGCAGAAGGCTTGCTCTGTGTTGGACGATCTTCGCGTTTACACACTTCATAAGCCGCTTTATCAAGAGTCGCTACCGCTTGCTTAGCTTCACTCTCGTTAACGGGTTTAAAGCTCTTACCGTCTTTCTGAGCCACTAACAGACGAAAATCGGTTTTATCTGTTGTTTTTGTGTCTGCATGCATATCCCAGAACTCTTCTGGAATGAAAGCGTTAATCTCACGCTCACGCTCTACCAGTAACTTAACCGCTACCGATTGAACACGCCCAGCGGATAGACCACGAGCGACTTTTTTCCAAAGTAGAGGCGAGACCATAAAGCCCACAACACGGTCGAGGAAACGCCGAGTCTGTTGAGCGTTTACGCCATCCATATTCAGTTCACCAGGCGCTTCAAACGCCTGTTGAATCGCATTTTTGGTGATTTCGTTAAAAACCACTCGCTTGTAGCGCTGTTCATCGCCGCCGATGATCTCGCGAAGGTGCCACGCAATAGCTTCTCCCTCACGGTCCAAATCGGTTGCGAGATAAACATGGTCAGCATCTTTCGCTAACTTTTGCAGTTCAGCAACCACTTTCTCTTTCCCAGGCAACACTTGATAGTTGGCTGCCCAGTCGCTGTATGGGTCGATACCCATTTTCTTGATAAGTGCCTTGCGATCTTTCTCTTTTTTAATACGTGCTTTTTCTTCAGCACTTAAGCCTTTCGTCGACACCGCCGCCGCTTTCTTGCCTGTACTCTGCCCTGCAGTTGGCAAATCGCGCACGTGACCAACACTCGACTTAACAACAAAGTCTTTACCAAGATATTTGTTGATAGTTTTCGCCTTGGCTGGTGACTCCACTATAACCAGTGACTTACCCATAATGACACTAACGCCCTATTTCACAGTGCGATTGAATAATCGCTCGATGTTCATAATTTTTGCTTCTTTTTACTATTGAGCGAGAATAAACGAAGGTCAACCAGTTTTTTTCAATTGACTTCTAATTGCTCGACAATTGCTCTACTGCAATTACACTCACAGCGTTAAATTTTCGGCCATAGTAAAGATACCGAGATCAATTGCAATATCACTGACAGCGAAACATCGCTGCGTATCACAGTTTTAAAATAGGCGATCCCACATGAAATTGCACCGCCCTCTTTGCTCATCATTGCGATTCTACTTGCAAAATGCCCTGCGACTCATACACAATTAAGCCAAATTTTTCGCTAATCAGCCCGCAAAAGACGTAGATAAAATCGGCGTCATTGCCCATTTAACGGCGTCTGAATAGCACCAATAAATATTGGCTTAACAAACAATAAAGGCTCGACTATGTTTGATAAAAAAACAGCATCCGATAAAAAAACCGTTTCCGAATTTGATCTACTATTGATTGCTAACCAAATCATTCAAAGTCACGATGACTACATTGAGGGTATGCGCGCGGATAGTGTTGAAGAAAAAGAGGGAGTTTTGGTGTTTAAAGGTCACTATTTCTTGGATGAAAAAGGATTGCCAACGGCGAATACCACGGCGGTATTCAACATGTTTAAATACCTAGCGCATCATCTTTCTAAAGAGTTTACATTGGAAAAATAATCCCCAACGAAACCGACTGACAGCAACAAACTCCAGTTATTTATCACTAACCAAATAACTGGAGTTTATCTGCAATCTACCAATAAAAAATATCGTTCTAGCGACAAAAAATAGCGTTACTGCCAATTTTTGGCGCTATTTTCTATCTTGATTCAGAGCACTAACATTAATTATTGACTCAATCCTGCCAGTTTATCGAAATAATCTGGGAACGTTTTTGAGGTGCATTTTGGATCATTGATTGTCACTGGCGTATCACTCAGTGCCACCAAAGAGAAGCACATCGCCATTCGGTGATCGTCATAGGTATCAATCGCTGCGTGAGTCAGGTTTTCTAACGGTTCAACGATGATATAGTCTTCACCTTCTTCTACTTTTGCACCGACTTTTCTTAGCTCTGTCGCCATTGCTGACAGTCTATCGGTCTCTTTAACACGCCAGTTATACACATTGCGAATAGCCGTCGTTCCCTTAGCAAACAGTGCCGTCGTCGCAATAGTCATCGCTGCGTCTGGAATATGGTTGTAATCCATATCGATGCCGTTCAATTCACCTTTGCGGCACAGGATGTAATCGTCACCCCATTCAATTTCTGCACCCATTTTTTCCAGTGCATCCGCGAAGTGAATATCTCCTTGAATACTATTTTTACCAATCCCCGTGACCTTAATTTCGCCCCCTTTAATGGCAGCGGCCGCCAAGAAATACGAGGCAGAAGAAGCATCCCCTTCTACTAAGAAGTGACCCGGCGCTTGATATTGTTGACCACCTTTTACCACAAAGCTCTGATAGTCGTTATTTTCAACCTCAACACCAAATTGAGCCATGATATGCAAGGTAATATCAATATAAGGTTTTGAAACCAGATCACCGACAATTTCAATTTTGGTATCCCCTTTCGCCAAAGGAGCCGCCATCAAAAATGCGGTCAAAAACTGGCTAGAAATAGAGCCGTCGATAGAAACCTTGCCGCCTTCAAGTCCAGTGCCTTGAATTTTTAGAGGCGGATAGTTTTTATTCTCAAGATAGTCAACTTTAGCACCCGCTTGTTGCAATGCATCCACTAAGTGACCAATCGGACGCTCTTTCATTCGAGGTTCACCAGTAAGTACATACTCACCCTCACCCAAACATAACGCAGCGGCTAATGGACGCATTGCCGTTCCAGCATTGCCTAAAAACAGTTCGGTGAGGTCGGACACCTGAAATGCACGCCCTAAACCATTGACGACACATTCGGTTTTGTCTGCGGACAACTGATAATCGACACCAAGCTTGGTTAACGCGTTCAACATATGACGAATATCGTCGCTATCGAGTAGGTTGGTAAGACGGGTTTGACCTTTTGCTAAAGCTGCTAGAAGTAGCGCGCGGTTAGAAACACTTTTTGACCCTGGTAGGTTAACGGTTCCTGACACTTTTGAAATCGGTTGAAGTGTTAAGCTTTCCATTAGTTGAACTCAATCCTTAGTTTCTCACTGCCTATCTATTTTCAGTGAGCGGTAACAATTTTTCGTACTCAGCAGCGTAACCAATCTAAAGGCTAAACGCTAGCGTAAAACACCGTGTCATTGCTGTTTTATTCGACAAACAATACTAGCTAACGAGTACATCACCATGATAAGCGCTTGCTCGATGATTTTATTCACTTAAAATATCGACTTGCCTCTTCTATAGTATTGATATACCCAAGTTACCTCTGAACTCTACATCTTGAGGTAACTTGGGTATATTCATCCCACCGACAAAGGAAACCATCACGAGCAGGATTCAACGTAAACAATGAATCACTCTCTCTGATAAGCTAACTATGACTCTCTATCTACCTGAATTAGCGTTGGATAATTTTGCTTTCCCTTCGCCATTTGAAGCCCTTTGCGAGCCGAATGGTCTGTTAGCGTTTGGTGGCGACTTAAACCCGCAACGTATTCTGTGTGCTTATCAGAATGGGATTTTTCCATGGTTTGGTCCCGATGAACCTATTCTTTGGTGGAGCCCCGCCCCAAGAGCGGTATTCGATCCTAGCGATTATTGTCCGTCGAAAAGCCTTAGGAAACATCAGCGAAAAGTGGGCTTCAAGGTGACGATCAATCAAGCCACTAATGAAGTGATCAAACTCTGCGCTGAACTGCGTCCTCCAGAGGAGACTTGGCTCAGCTCAGACATGCAACAAGCCTATAGTGAACTTGCCAAACAAGGTCATTGTCATTCTGTGGAAGTTTGGCAGGATGAGCGTTTGGTTGGCGGGTTATACGGTCTGTCCATCGGTAGACTGTTTTGTGGTGAATCAATGTTCTCACTGGTCTCAAATGCGTCCAAAACTGCACTTTGGTATTTTTGTCACCATTTTGCTCGCAAAGGCGGACAATTGATCGATTGCCAAGTAATGAATCCGCACCTAGCTTCATTGGGCGCCAAAGAGCTCACAAGGTCGGACTTTATCGACCAATTATTACAACATCGCAGCCAATCCTTGCCACTCGATTGCTTTGTCCCTCAAGAGCTTTTTGTTTCTAAAGAACTGTGTGTTTCTAAAGAGCTGATTGAATCTCAAAAGCTTCTTGTCTCTGCGCCACTCTCTGTAGCTCAAGAGTCCTCAATATCTCATGAGCCGTCGCGACCAGAGGATTCGGAACGTTTATGAATCAACCTACCCAGCAAATTAGAATTGGGCTGAGCCAACCACACGCATGCAGTTACTTAGCGAACCAAATGGAGCAAGTGGCGGTGGTATTGGAGCAAAGTTATCACTATCAAGATGCTTTTGAGATGCTGCTTGCCAATGGCTTTAGACGTAGCGGGAACACCATATATAAACCTCACTGTCGCCAGTGTCAGGCATGCCAAGCAATAAGAGTATCAATACCCGACTTCACTCCCTCTAAGAGTCAAAAGCGACTAAACAACAAATGCCAAGCGCTCACATGGCAACTGAAACAACAATTGGATGAGGGCTGGTATTCACTCTATGAACGCTATATCACCGCTCGGCATTCCGATGGCAGCATGTATCCGCCTAATACTCAGGTATTTCACGACTTTGCCAAATGTGGCTGGCTAACGATGCATTATCTTCATATCTATGAGGGGGAAAAGTTGGTCGCTGTCGCCGTGACTGATGTGCTTTCCAATAGTGCGAGTGCCTTTTACACTTTCTTCGATCCTGATTACCCCTTATCTCTCGGCACTTATGCTGTGTTATGCCAGATTGAATTATGCCAACAAAGGCAGTTTCAATGGTTATATTTAGGTTATCAAATCGACGAATGCGCCGCGATGAACTATAAAACACGATTTGTACCTCATCAAAGGCTAGTAAATCAGCGGTGGCAAGGGTAGAATACCCCGACTTTACATATCACAGTTTTATCGGCACAATTTGCAGCCGTTAAAAGCGCCACATTTCAAAGAGGATTAAATGGCTAAAGAAGACGTAATTGAGATGCAAGGCACTGTCCTTGATACTCTACCAAACACAATGTTTCGTGTTGAACTAGAAAACGGTCACGTAGTAACTGCTCATATTTCAGGTAAGATGCGTAAAAACTACATCCGTATCCTTACTGGTGACAAAGTAACTGTAGAGATGACTCCGTATGACCTATCTAAGGGTCGCATCGTCTTCCGTGCTCGTTAATCTTTAAGGTTTAACCGAACACAAAAAAACGGAGCTTTAAGCTCCGTTTTTTGTTGTCATAGTGATGTTGTCATGATGATACTGTTAATGGTGCAATTCCGCTTCTTTCGCGCCAACGTACTCAAACTCAAGTTCATCTTCGACTAAAGTCACTTTCACCGTACCGCCATCAACTAGCGCGCCAAATAACAGTTCATTAGCCAGTGGTTTCTTCAACTTATCTTGAATCACGCGCCCCATAGGTCTTGCGCCCATGGTCTTGTCATAACCTTTGACCGCTAACCAATCTCTCGCGTCAGCCGAGACCTCCATAGACACACCTCGGGAATCAAGTTGTGCTTGCAGCTCAACGATAAATTTATCCACTACCTGATGAATCACCGAATCATCAAGGCTATTGAACCAAATAATACCATCTAGGCGGTTGCGGAACTCGGGAGTAAACACTTGCTTAATCGCACCCATCGCGTCCGGTTTATGGTCTTGTTGAATAAGACCAATTGATTTTTTCTCTGTTTCAGCCACACCCGCATTACTGGTCATGACTAAGATAACATTACGGAAATCCGCTTTGCGACCATTGTTGTCGGTCAGCGTACCGTTATCCATCACCTGTAGCAGTAGGTTAAAGATGTCTGGGTGCGCTTTCTCAATCTCATCCAGTAGCACAACAGAGTGAGGATGCTTAATGACCGAGTCCGTTAACAATCCGCCTTGATCGTACCCCACATAACCCGGAGGCGCACCAATCAGGCGACTTACTGAGTGACGTTCCCCATACTCAGACATATCGAAACGGAGCAATTCAATGCCAAGCAGTTTAGACAACTGCACCGTCACTTCGGTTTTACCAACCCCAGTCGGTCCAGCAAACAAGAAAGAACCAACCGGTCTATCGTCATGTCCCAGACCCGCTCGGGTCATCTTAATGGCTTCGCACAGCACATCAATGGCTTGATCCTGACCGAAGACTAACATCTTCATCTGCTCGTCAAGGCTTTGCAGAATGTCCTTATCTGACGATGATACTGACTTTTCAGGAATACGAGCCATCTTAGCGACCATCGCTTCGATGTCCGATACATTCACGGTTTTTTTGCGGCGACTCGCCGGCACCAAACGACTGCGAGCACCCGCTTCATCAATCACGTCAATTGCTTTGTCTGGTAAATGTCTTTCGTTGATGTACTTAGCGGACAACTCCACCGCAGCACGCAGTGCCTTATTGGTATAACGAACTTCATGGTGCTGTTCGTACTTAGGCTTAAGTCCCATCAAAATCTTAGTCGTGTCATCAAGAGACGGTTCGACCACATCAATCTTTTGGAAACGACGAGATAAAGCGCGCTCTTTGTCAAAGATGTTGCTGTACTCTTGGTAGGTTGTCGAGCCAATACAACGTAGCTTACCGCTGCTAAGCAGAGGTTTGATCAAGTTCGCGGCATCGACTTGACCGCCAGAAGCGGCGCCGGCACCGATGATCGTATGGATCTCATCAATGAAAAGGATGGCATCGTCTTCTTTTTCAAGTTGTTTAAGGATGGTCTTGAAACGTTTCTCAAAATCACCACGATATTTCGTACCAGCCAGCAATGAACCAATATCTAAGGAGTAGATGACACTGTCTTTGATGACTTCTGGCACTTGTCCTTCAACAATTCTCCAAGCTAAACCTTCCGCAATAGCGGTCTTACCAACCCCGGCTTCACCCACTAATAACGGGTTATTCTTGCGACGGCGGCATAACACTTGAATGGTGCGTTCAAGCTCTTTATCGCGACCGATCAGTGGGTCAATATTGCCCTCTCTGGCGACTTGATTGAGGTTGGTGGCAAAGCTTTCTAATCGCTCTTCGTTGCTGACATCTTCAATATTCTCATTATTGCTGCCCATTGAGCCGCTACCCGCGCTGCTGTCACCCGTTGAGTCCGAGCTTTTAGTAATGCCGTGAGAGATGAAGTTGACGATATCCAAGCGACTGATGTCGTTTTTCTTGAGTAAGTAAGCCGCGTGAGATTCTTGTTCGCTAAAAATAGCCACCAAAACATTAGCGCCTGCGACTTCACTGCGACCTGAGGATTGCACATGGAATACAGCGCGTTGTAAAACTCGCTGAAAGCTCAGCGTTGGCTGAGTCTCACGAGTTTCATCATTATCTGGAATGAGAGGCGTGGTCTGCTCAATAAACATTTCAAGCTCGCCCTGCAGACTATCTAACTTAGCATCACAAGCCGTTAGCGCTTCTTTTGCTGAGTCATTTTCTAACAAAGCTAACAGGAGATGCTCGACGGTCATAAATTCGTGTCGCATATCGCGAGCGCGAGAGAAAGCTCCGTTCAGACTCGATTCTAGTTCTTTGTTAAGCATACGTACCTCCTAAGGGATATCATGTGACATCCGAATATAAATTAGGCTTTTTCCATGGTACACAAAAGTGGGTGTTCGTGTTCCCGTGAATACATGGTCACTTGAGCTACTTTGGTTTCAGCGACTTCTGATGTGTAAGTGCCACAGACTGCTTTGCCTTCGTAATGCACTGTTAGCATTACCTGTGTCGCCTTGTCTCCGTCGAGTGAAAAAAAGCGTTCCAAGATTTCGACTACAAAATCCATCGGTGTGTAATCATCGTTGTTCAAAATGACGTTATACATCGCCGGCGGTTCAACCTTAGTTTCTTCCTTCTCCAATAAATCTGAGTCTGGAGTCACCCATTCAAAATTTCTACTCATGGCCAGTTTTGTGAGAGTTTTCGTCGTTCGATTTAAAGGTACGTGTCGTGGGCAAAGATCGGGCAAATGATTGACTTATCTAACGCCAGCAACACTCGAAAAGCATCTCTTATTTAGAGACTAATGCACCAATTGTATCGCTGCAAATAAAACAATGCTATTAGTGTGTGTCATATCTGAGCCGAATGACGAATTAAACAGCGTCGATTGCTTACTCTTATCGAAGGGCGTCGGACAATATCCATAGATTACATGAAGTTGATATGAAAATAATATTAGCTTTAAGCATTTGTTAAAACTAAACGTCATATGTATAGCATATGTGGCTATTTGAACTATTTTACTATTGACTACCGGTAATGTTTGGCTAGAGTGGTTAACTAGTGGCTAAATTTTTAACAGATTTCGTCACACAAGCTGTTAATAACAATCAGTTGGTTGTCACTCTAGGGAAGATCGCACTGCTGGTGTAGTGTATTCAAGTGACGTAAGTAACAAAATGCATGAGGGATGTATAGCATGGCTACAGGTACAGTAAAATGGTTCAACAATGCTAAAGGGTTTGGGTTTATTTGTCCTGAGGGAGGAGACGGTGACATCTTTGCTCACTACTCAACCATTAATATGGATGGATATCGTACCCTGAAAGCAGGACAGCAAGTTAATTACGAATTGGAAGAAGGACCAAAAGGTTACCACGCCAGTTCTGTCACGCCGGTAGAAGGCGACGCTGCCAAGTAGAATCACTATTGACTTGAACAGCTATCAAGCTCAATAACTGAAAACACAGCCATAAAAAAACCACCTTACGGTGGTTTTTTCAGTTAATCGCTGTTTGGGCTAGCCAACAATTGCATTTAGTGTTGCACTTGGACGCATCAGAGGCGCTGCTTTTGCCTCATCTGGCTGGTAGTAACCACCGATGTCACCCACGATTCCCTGTGCATTATTCAGCTCTGCAACAATCTTCTCTTCGTTAGTCGCTAACTGCTGCGCGATTGGCGCAAACTCTTTCGCCAATTCTGCATCTTCGGTCTGAACCGCAAGCGCTTGCGCCCAATACATTGCCAAGTAGAAGTGCGAACCGCGATTATCCAGCTCACCGACTTTACGGGATGGTGATTTATTGTTGTTCAAGAACTCACCCGTTGCCGAATCTAACGCTTTCGCTAATACATCGGCTTTGGCGTTGCCAGTAATGGTCGATAGATGCTCTAGAGACGCTGCTAGCGCTAAGAACTCTCCCAATGAGTCCCAACGTAAGTGGTTTTCTTTTTGAACCTGCTGTACGTGCTTAGGCGCTGAACCACCGGCACCTGTTTCAAACAGACCACCGCCATTCATCAGCGGAACAATCGACAGCATTTTAGCGGAGGTTCCTAGCTCTAGAATTGGGAACAAGTCCGTCAGGTAATCACGTAATACGTTACCGGTTACTGAGATCGTGTCTTCGCCTTTGTGAATTCGCTCAAGAGAGAACTCTGTCGCTTCTAATGGAGCCATGATATGAATATCTAAGCCTGCGGTATCATGGTTTGGTAAGTACTGGTTTACTTTCGCAATCAGTTGAGCGTCATGAGCACGATTTTCATCCAACCAGAATACCGCTGGCGTTTCAGAAGCGCGTGCACGTGTTACCGCTAATTTCACCCAATCTTGGATTGGTGCATCTTTCACCTGACACATACGGAAGATATCGCCTTCCTCAACAGGTTGTTCAATCAGCACCGCGCCTTGAGCGTCAATCACGCTTACTGTACCCGCTTCTGATAAGATGAAGGTCTTGTCGTGCGAGCCGTACTCTTCTGCTTTCTGAGCCATTAAGCCAACGTTTGGAACACTGCCCATCGTCGTTGGATCAAAAGCGCCGTTTTTCTTACAGAAGTCGATCACCGCTTGATAAATACTTGCATAGCTGCGGTCAGGGATCATCGCCTTAGTATCTTTTTGCTTACCATCTGGTCCCCACATTTGACCAGAAGAACGCAGCATGGCGGGCATAGAAGCATCAACAATGATATCACTAGGTACGTGTAGGTTGGTGATACCGCGATCTGAATCAACCATCGCCAATGGTGGCTGTGTTTCATAAACCGCTTGCAGATCTGCTTCAATCTCTGCTTTGGTATCTTGAGGCAGCGCTGCAATCTTGGCATACACATCGCCAATGCCGTTGTTCACATCAACACCGAGCTCTTCAAATAGTGCACCGTGCTTCGCAAACACCTCTTTGTAGTACACTTTTACCGCGTAACCGAAGATCACGGGATCAGACACTTTCATCATAGTTGCTTTCATATGCAACGACAGCAGAACGTCTTGCTGTTTCGCTTCTTCAATCTGTTGCTCAAAAAAGCGCACTAAAGCGTTTTTGTTCATCACTGAAGCATCAATGATCTCACCAGATTGGATAGCAAATGGCGCTTTAAGGACTTTAGTTTGACCTGATTGCGCCGAGAATTGAATGCTCACCTCGGTGGCTTCTGCGACAGTGACCGATTTCTCGCTACCAAAAAAGTCGTTCGATTCCATGCTAGAGACATGAGATTTTGAATCGCTTGCCCAAGCACCCATTGAGTGCGGGTTTTTCTTCGCGTAGTTCTTAACAGACAGCGGTGCACGACGATCAGAGTTACCTTCACGTAGCACTGGGTTTACCGCACTGCCTTTGATCTTGTCGTAAGTCGCTTTAATCGCTTCTTGTTCGTAAGTGGCTGGCTCTTCTGGGTAATCAGGTAGATCATAACCGTTATCTTGCAGCTCTTTAATCGCGGCTTTCAGCTGAGGGATAGAAGCCGAGATATTTGGCAACTTAATGATGTTCGCTTCCGGTGTCTTGGCGAGATCACCGAGTTCAGTCAATGCGTCACCAATGCGTTGCTCTTGCGTTAAATGTTCTGGAAAGTTAGCAATGATTCGACCAGCAAGTGAGATATCCCTTGTTTCAACACTGATTCCTGACGAGGCGGTAAACGACTGAATGATAGGCAGCAAAGAATACGTCGCTAAAGCTGGAGCTTCATCAGTAATGGTGTAGATAATGGTTGGCTTTTCTTGAGGCATGAAATTTCCCTATAGTTCTATTCGGACTTTTGGTCCTTTTTGATTAACGTGCTGCTTTTCACATGCACGTAAACGTTTTAACTCCCCTTTCCCTGTGTCACTTGAGCTTAAACGGCTAATAATCCAGCACAAAGATGGTTTATTGGGCTAAAACGAAATCCTAAGCACGTATAATTAAACAAATTTAACTAATTAGTCTATTATTCTGTGCAATATTCCTAGTTTTGAGCGCGCCTATGATAGCTCAAAAGGTCATTTGGCAAAACTAAAGCACACAGTTTGTTTACATTTTTGCAAGGTAGTTAACATGACGCGACAGTTAGTAGCAAACAAAAACACATCAAACACACGCTCCACCAGCAAGCGTTTTAAACACAATCCGAAGAGCAACCCGTCGAACGGAGCAAAAAAATCTCAAGCCGATAAAGCAAAACCAACGGTGTCAAAAGAGAATCGTAAGGTGGTGATTTTCAACAAGCCATTCGACACTCTGAGCCAATTTACTGACGGCGATGGGCGACAAACATTGGCAGACTTTATCCCGATTAAAGAGATTTACGCTGCGGGACGTTTAGACCGTGACAGTGAAGGTTTAATGGTGCTCACCAACGATGGTATTTTGCAGGCTAAACTCACCCAACCCAATTCAAAATCCCCTAAAACCTATTGGGTACAAGTGGATGGTGCGCCCGATGAACAAGCTCTAGACAAACTCCGTAAAGGGGTGGTTTTGAAAGATGGTCCAACCTTACCCGCTCAGGTAGCCGTCATCGATGAACCCAAGGTATGGGATCGTCATCCACCCGTGCGTTTTCGAGCCAACATTCCAACCACTTGGCTAAGCATTACCATTGTTGAGGGTCGAAACCGACAAGTTCGCCGTATGACCGCCAATATTGGTTTTCCGACTCTGCGCTTGATCCGTGCTTCTATTGGTGCGTTTGAGTTGAATGATCTCGCGAGTGGAGAGTGGCAACAACTCGATCACTCTCACCCTGCTCTAAAAGGCTTGTAAGCCCTTTTAAACTCTACTTTGTCGCTGCAACAATCGCTCGCACGTGTTGCAAATCAGCTGGCGTATCGACGCCTGCTGGCGGTGCCTCTTTTGCCACAGCGACATGGATTTTCTCGCCATACCAAAGCACGCGAAGCTGCTCTAGGCTCTCTATTCTCTCAAGCGCACTTGGCTGCCATGAGACATAGGTATTGATAAAACCAGCGCGGTAGGCATAAATGCCAATATGTCGCATGAGTGGCTGAACAGCACGGGGTTTATCTCCATTAGCGTAGGCGTCACGATCCCATGGGATGGTTGCTCGGCTGAAATACAAAGCATAACCTTGCTCATCGGTGACGACCTTAACGGCATTGGGGTTGAACACCTCGTCTGGTTCACTAATCTCCACGGCTAATGTTGCCATTGGAGCGACACTTTGCTCAAGGTTCGTTGCGACTTGACCGATGATCGAAGACGGAATTAATGGTTCATCACCTTGCACATTGACCACAATCTGATCCGCAGACAAACCCAATAGTTTAACCACTTCAGCCAGACGTTCGGTGCCTGACTCATGATCGGGTGATGTCATGCAGACCTCGCCACCAAACGCTTTAACCGCTTGCTGTACACGTTCATCATCTGTCGCAACAACCACTCGCTCTGCACCCGACGCCAACGCCTTTTGATAGACATGTTGAACCATTGGCATACCACCAATATCCGCCAACGGCTTACCCGGTAGTCGAGACGACTGGTAGCGAGCGGGAATGATCACTGTAAAAGCCATTATCTGCCCTCATCCATGGTCATAGCTCGAGCTTCGTCTTCAAGCAAAACCGGAATCCCCTCTTTGATGGGATACGCCAAACGATCGAGTTTACAAATGAGTTCTTGCTGCACCTTATCAAAGGTCAGTTTACCCTTACACACTGGGCAAGCGACAATTTCAAGTAGTCGATGATCCATAACTTTCTATTACCTTTCCTATTTGTTGCAATATCTGCTGACTATCCTGCTGTGAAAATTGGGCTGAAACAGGCAGATACCACCAATTATCTTGTGCAAATGCGCGACACTTCACCGCGTCTTTTTCTGTCATGACGACATTATCCATACCTTGAGCCAACGCCATGATCTCTTGTTGAGTAAAATCATGGTGATCAGAAAAAGGCTCAAAGCGCTGAACGTTGGCATGCAAACTATTGAGGGTGTCCAAAAATCGCGGCGGATGTCCAATACCAGCAAAAGCAGCTAATGAACCCAGCCCTGATAATGGCAGCACTTCCCCCGTCAGCAAGTTTTTCGCCAGCTCAGCATTCAATACGAAACATTTCTCGTCCGTACGCTGGCTTTGACCACCATTGACGACGATCAAATCGACTTCATCAAGACGCTCTGTGCTCTCTCGCAACGGACCTAGTGGAATTATTTGTTGATTACCGAATCTACGTTTGCCATCAACCACCACGATTTCAAAGCTACGATCTAATGCATAGTGTTGTAGTCCATCGTCAGTAATCACCACATCAACGCCCATCTGCTCGACTTGTTTCACCGCATTACTGCGAACAGGGTCGACCACCACAGGAACTTGGGTTCGGTTATAGATAAGCTTGGGTTCATCGCCAGATTGTGAAGTACGAGTACCCTCCTCGACCACGAGCGGATAACGCTCTGCTTTGCCACCATAGCCTCGCGAAACCACACCCGGTTTATAACCCTGCGCCTGCAGTTGCTCTATCAGCCAGATAACCATTGGGGTTTTACCATTTCCCCCAGCGGTGATGTTGCCAACAACAATCACCGGTACGCTGGCTTTATAGCGCACTTTACTGCCCGATTGATAACGGGCTCGGCGCTGCTTGGCAATCAATAGATAAAGACGACTTAATGGCCACAATAGTGGCCATAGAAGATAACGGATGGGATGGTTTTCAAACCAAAGTTTTTCAACCACTACTGGACACCAAACTGAATCTTATGCAATTGCGCATAGGCACCTTTTGCTGCGAGTAGCGTCGCATGATCGCCACGCTCAACAATCTCACCTTCTTCGACAACCAGTATTTCGTCGGCTTCTTCGATGGTCGATAAACGGTGGGCGATAACCAGTACGGTTTTATCTTTTTGTAGTTCATCTAACGCTGACTGAATCGCACGTTCAGATTCGGTATCCAAAGCTGATGTCGCTTCATCAAGGATCAGCACCGGAGCATCACGCAATAACGCGCGGGCAATGGCGACACGTTGACGTTGACCACCCGACAAGCTGGCTCCATTTTCACCAATCATGGTATCAAGACCGTCTTCCATGCGATCAACAAACTCCATCGCGTGAGCTAACTTAGCCGCTCGTTCAATCTGTTCACGGCTGTATTCATCTTGCGCCGCATACGCGATGTTATTCGCAATCGTATCGTTAAACAGATGCACATTTTGCGAGACCAGAGCAAAGTGTTGACGTAGGTTAGTCAGCTTATATTCGTCGATAGCGTGACCGTCCAGTTCAATACAACCACTATCGAGATCATAGAAACGAGTAAACAGGTTGGCGATGGTGCTTTTGCCCGAACCGGAACGACCTACCAAGGCGATGGTTTTACCTGCTGGCAGATCGAAGCTGACATTTCTCAATGCTGGCTTTTCCGTCCCGTCATAGGTAAAGGTCACATCAGTGACTTTAATGTCGCCTTTCACTTTAGCGGTTTCTAACGTGCCCGTGTCTTTTTCAGTATCAAGATCGATAAGACCAAACAAGGTCTGGCTCGCGGCAATACCACGTTGGAAATCCGCCGTGACATTGGTTAATGACTTCAATGGTCGCATTAATGAGAACATGGCTGAGAAAATAACGGTAAAGGTACCCGCTGTCAGTTCACTGCGAACCGAATCAAAACTGGCAAGATACAACACGGCAACGAGTGCCGTTGAAGCGATCATCTGTATCGTTGGGTTAGCAATAGCCGACGCCGCCACCATCTTCATGGTTTGTTGGCGCATTTTATTACTTACGTTGTCAAAACGCGCTTTTTCTACGTCTTGACCACCATAACTTAACACCACTTTATGACCTTTCAGCATCTGTTCTGCCGATGTCGTCATATGCCCCATCGAAGTTTGCATATTACGAGAAATACTACGGAAGCGTTTTGATACAATACGAATTGCCCAGGCGACCACAGGCGCGACAAGCAGCAAAACCAGTGAAAGCTTCCAGCTACTCCAGAACATCAAACCTAACAAGCCAATGATCGATGCCCCTTCACGGACGATGCTCACCAAAGCTCGACTGGTGGCACCCGCTACCTGCTCGGAGTCATAAGTAATACGAGAGAGTAATCCCCCCGTCGATTCCCTATCAAAGAAAGAGACGGGCATATGCATAAAGTGATTAAACACTTTACGGCGCAACTGCATCACGACATTGCCTGACACCCAGCTGAGGCAGTAGGTTGAGACAAAACCACTCAAACCACGAACAAACATCATGGCAATAATAATCAGTGGTAAGATTTGCAAGAAGTTTGACTCAATATTACCAAAACCTTCATCAAGGAGAGGCTTTAGGAGCGAGATCATATAGGTATCTGAGGCGGCGTTAATGACCAACGCGATGACGGCGACCACTAAGCCTTTTTTATAATCGCGGATATAAGTCCATAAACGCTTAAAGGTCTGCAGTGTGGTTTGGTCTTGATTTTTCGACATAATTTAAATCATTTTTTTTATCTATTACGGTTATTCTACTCCGTAACGCAACATCTGCCTATACCAAGGCGTGAGGTAATGTTGTCGAAGTGTAGAAACTTGCAGTGACTCACCCTGTATATGAAAGCGAATTTGACCACTCTCTCCCGTTTCAAACCATTGAGTACCGCGTTCAAGATAGCCTTGTTTGACCTCCGGATGAGGAATGTTCCAACGCGATTGCCATTGAGCCGACGCCACGGCGTAATCAGCCTGTAGTTTATTATGTAAAAACGTTGAGGATGAAGTTCGGCTACCATGGTGCGGGACACTAAGCACATTGATAGGAGTTTTAGCGGTTTCTCGAAACACTAAGATTTCTGCTATTTTCTCAATATCCCCAGTCAGCAGGAAGGTTACTGGGTTGCTTGCATCGTTTTCTCTATAGGTAACTAAAACCACACAAGAATGAGGATTGTAAGCCCGAGTGACCGTTTCAGGCGGCCAAAACACTGAGAACTCGAATTGTCGCCAATGCCATTGCCGACCTTTTTTACATGGCAATTCAGTCGGTTTGGGATCCGGTCTCATAACCCAAGAAGGCGCCCACGTATCAACAATGTCCTGAACACCCCCGGCGTGGTCATTATCACTGTGACTGATGATCACGCCATCCAAATAGTCCACGCCCATTTTACGCAGGCTTGGCGTCAAAACATCATTCGCGATTGAGCGCTGCTGGAATTTAGCACCAGTGTCATAGAGCACAGCCCGATTGCCTTGTTGCAGCACCACCGCCAGTCCGTGACCGACATCCATAAAGTTGACTGTTGTTGACTTTGCTTGGTGTGCGGTTTCGCGACTCAAGTAAAATACCAAGAGCAACACCAGCACATATTGAAACTGAAGCCACTTATGCAGGGTTAGGGCGAGTAATCCCACCAACGCCATCCACGCCCAATATGGCGGTAAGCTTAGCCAGCCGCCTTCGGTGTGACTCAATGCATAATCAATCGGAATAAATAACCTATCAACAAGCTCCCAAACCCAACTCGCTTGCTCAAATACAACAGAGTACAGGACAGCAAGCACCATTGCGGGCATCAAACAAAAGCTAAACCAAGGCACAAAAATTAAGTTATAGATAAACATTAGCGGCGCGATACCTTGGAACAGCAATAGATTCATCGGTACAAATGCCACTGACAAAAATAAGTGCGTCTTCACAACCGCGAGCCAAGTCAAACGCGCTTGTCCCAAACGAGCAATAAACATCAGACTCGCCACCGCAAACAGCGACAACCAAAAACTGGTACTCGCGGCGGAAAAAGGCAGCATCGTGACCAGTAACGCCGCACACCAAGCAAGTAGGCACAATGCGCTGACTCGAACCACATGCCACTGAAGCAGTGATAACATGGCGAGCATAATAAATGCCCGCACCGTCGGTATCGCAAACTGAGCAAGCGCGCAGTACCCCAATGTCACGAGTAAACTGCAACCCAAATTCGCTAACGGACCATATTTCTCGACCTTAAGCCGATAACGACCAAAGTAATACCGGCAGACCAAGGCAAACAACGCACGATACAATCCCCAAACAATCGCGAATATAATGCCCACATGCAGACCAGAAATCGCTAATAGATGAGAGAGCCCCGTCTGTTTTAGTTCGCGCCAGTCCTCAAAACTCAACCCATTCCTATCGCCAAATATCAAGGCATTATAAAAACGGCGATAGTCACTGGTGTCGAATTGAGTTCCTAAACGCTGATATAGCCAAGCCCGCCAGTTACCCGTTGTTATGACCATAAAATGGGCGTTGCTAGCAATATTTGCCTGTGCGACCCAGCGATTAGAAAAGTAATACTTCTCCTTATCAAATCCCGCTTGATTTAAACGACCAAACACTTTTTTTAGTGTGACTGGCGCAATAACTTTTGCCCCGAATTCAACAGGTTGTGGTGTATATAAAATCAGCGTTGGGCGCGACCAAAAGGGTAATTTCTCACCATTAACGGCGAAAACCGTCACAGCCACCTCATAACCGTAACTTAATTGTTTAAAATAGCTGTCAACTCTTGCATTTATGGTAATATCTGAGCCCGAATTAAAAAGCAATTTTGACTGATAGCGCAGGCTATTGGCTTGAGTAACAACTACTAATATCGCGAAAAAAACTGTTACCCATAACCACTGGCGCTTAGTGACAAAAAAGATAATTATCAACGCTATAGAAAATAGATAACAAGCATCAGGCATCACTGGCCACCACATGGCACTAATGACTATCCATGTATAAACTAGTGGTGCTGCAATTCCCGTTAGAAGAGTCATATATTCCTATGCCAAGAAAGTTCATAAAACGCTTTATGCCTCATCCAGACACCATTAAGCAGCAAAAGGCGTTGAGAGTATTCGGCAATGTTCTCTATAACCCCAACTTATGGAACTTAAACCGTCGCTCTGCGTCGGGGGCATTTGCTGTGGGACTTTTTATGGCTTTTGTCCCACTGCCAAGTCAGATGATCATGGCGGCAGGTCTGGCTATCTTATTCGGTGTTAATCTGCCTCTAGCGGTCACTTTGGTCTGGATCAGTAATCCAATCACTATGCCCGTGATGTTTTACTTCGCCTATAAAGTGGGTGCATTCTGTCTGAAGACCCCGCCACAACCGTTTCATTTTGAGCTCTCATGGGCTTACCTTGCCGATCAAATGACAACGATTGGTCCTCCATTTCTGCTCGGCTGCGCGGTTTGCGCCATCGGCTTTGCGTTGATTGGTTATTTTGGTATTCGAGGCTTATGGCGCTACTCGGTAGTGAGAAGTTGGCAAAAACGAGGGTCACGCTAACGGTCTCACCCTAGCAAGGTCGGCATCAAGTCAACAAATTGAATCATTTGATGTGCTAAGACGTTCCAATGGAAGTGTAATTGAGATGTTGCCAGCCATAAAAAAACACGAGCTTGCTCGTGTTTTTTTTTATGACTATTCATTTTGTTAAATCAGTAGCGTGCGTTACTCATTGCACGCATGTTAATTGAAGCAAATCACTATTTGGCACTTAACACACTTGCAGGGTTTAACTGACTCGCTTTCTTAGCGGGATACCATGTCGCGATAAGACTTAACACCATTGCGGTTAACGCCACCGTCACGACATCTTCGACTCTCAATTCCGACGGAAGAAAGTCGACAAAGTAGATATCCCCAGACAGGAATTTATGGCCAATCAGTCGCTCTAGGCTGGCTATCATCGGCGTCAGATTAAGCGCTAGTAAACAGCCTAACCCACCACCAATCACGCTGCCGACCACTCCTGAAAACAGTCCTTGCCAGATAAAAATACGCTTCACTAAACCATCACTTGCGCCCATTGTACGCAAAATAGCGATATCACCAGCACGGTCTTTCACCGCCATCATAAGCGTCGAGACGATATTAAAGCAGGCAACACCAATCACTAAGAACATCACTAAATACATGATGGTGCGAACCAACTGTATATCGCGATGCAGAAAACCATATTTTTGTTCCCAGCTTCTTAAATACACATAGTCTGTCAGTTGCATGCCGATCTGACGCACGGTATAACGCGCGGCAAACACATCATCCATTTTTATCGACACACCCGTCACTTTATCACCAAGGCGCGCATATTGCTGAGCGTCCTCAAGCGGTACCAGAGCGAGGTTATGGTCAATCTGCCCATTGAGGGTCAATAAGCCATGCACCTTGACTCTTACTCGTCTTGGGGCTTGTATCTTGGTCGCATCCGTCGTGGTTGGAATCATTAATGTCACCGAGTCTCCGACTTCGACATTCAACTCATTCGCTACCCCACGACCCAAAATGACTCGGTTTTCTCCGGCTTTGAACGACTGCCATGCCTCTTTATCGACAAACTGAGCTAGGCTAGAGACTTTCTGCTCTAAACTCGGCTCAACCCCTTTGATTTCCACCGCCTTCAAATCTTTGCCTCTTTCGACCAAGGCGGTCATTCGAACGTAAGGTGCCGCCGCGACCACGTTGCTGTTGCTGAGCGAGGTATCCGCGATACGTTGCCAGTTGTAAATCGGCTCGTTCACACCCTCAAATTCGCCATGAGCAATCACTGACAATACCCGTTGGTTTAATTCTCGTTCAAAGCCATTCATCGCCGACAGACCAACAACAATCACGGCAACGCCGACCGCAATCCCAACAATCGAGGAGATAGAAATAAACGACACCATTTTATTTCTTTGCTTTGCGCGGCTAAATCTTTGACCAATAAAAAATGATAGGGACACAAGCACTCCTTTACGCCGATACCACAGCAACGTTTTGCAATAAACCGTCCTGCATGTGCATTTGTCGATCCATTTTATCCGCGAGCTCATTATCATGGGTGACAACCAAGAACGCCGTGCCGTACTCTCGGTTTAACGTGCGCATCAATTCGTAGATAGCAAGCGCCGTCTTATGGTCGAGATTACCGGTCGGTTCATCAGCCAACACCAGAGCCGGTCTATTCACCAGCGCACGCGCAATCGCTACTCGCTGACGTTCACCACCGGATAACTCCGACGGTCGATGCTCAATTCGATGACTCAGCCCAACACGCTCTAACAACTGTTTTGCTTGTTCTTGAGCTTGTTTTTTATTGGTGCCCCCAATTAGCAACGGCATCGCGACATTTTCTAATGCGGTAAAATCACTCAGTAAATGGTGAAATTGATACACAAAGCCTAAATGCTGATTGCGAAGTTTGGCTTGCTGGTTACGCGTTAAATCAAACAGAGGCTGATCTTGAAAACTGACCGTTCCCGAGGTGGCGTCATCTAACGCACCGAGAATATGTAACAGCGTCGACTTACCGGAGCCGGATGAGCCGATAATCGCCACTAATTCGCCTTTAGCGATTTGAAAGCTAACGCCTTTGAGAACCTGAGTATCGACAGAACCATCATGGTAGGTTTTACAAATCTCGTGACACGAAATTAGAGAATTACTCATATCTTAAAGCCTCAGCAGGTTTCACCATGGACGCACGGTAGGAAGGAAATAGAGTGGCAACGAGGCTCAGCAACACCGCTGCGATAACAACAATAATAATTTGCTGCCAATTAATAAGTACAGGAAGCGAGCCACCAACGTTAAATAGTGCCACACCAAAAGACTCTAAAATTTGATTAAGGTGACTTGCAAACGCAACGCCTAATACGCCACCAATGATGGCGCCAAGCGCACCGCTACTCGCGCCTTGCACCATAAAAATCATCAATACCTGGCGGTCTGTCATGCCTTGCGTCTTAAGTATCGCTACCTCAGACTGTTTTTCCATCACGACCATAATCAATGCCGAAATAATATTGAACGCCGCAACACCAATGATCAGACCCAGCATCAAACCCATCATGTTTTTTTCCATTTTGACCGCTTGAAACAGTTCCCCACGTTGATCACGCCAATCGCTCCATGACCACGGTTCAGGCATAGCCTGCTGACTCAGTGTCGAGACCACAAATGGGTCTTCAAAAAACAGACGCCATCCTGTAGCTTGATCTGCTTTGTAGCGCATTAATTTGGCACTGTCTTCAAGGTGAGTAACGACCAGTTGGCTATCAACATCCGAGCCGGTGCTATAAAGACCCGCCACGGTAAACATGCGCTGACTTGGTATGCGACCTAAAGGCGTATATTGACTGGCACTGGTTAGCATAAGACGGACTTTATCGCCCACCGTCACATCTAAGGTACGCGCTAAACTATGCCCTAAAAGAACACGATACTCACCAGCTTTAAGGTTCTCTAAGCTACCGCTTACCAGTCGATAACCAATAGGATCATCACTTTCTGGACTGATACCAATCATTAAGGCTGCCGAGAGGTTTTTATGGCTCTGCACCACCGCTTCGCTGCGCACGATAGGAACAGGCGTTGTCTGATTGGGGAATTGTTGCAAAAACGAAGGAGGCTCAAGGGTAGACACTGGCGAGTTATCGCTATGGGTGATCACAGCTTGTGGCAACACACCCAAAATACGCCCTTTAAGTTGCGCTTCAAAACCGTTCATCACTGAAAGAACGGTAATCAATGACATTACCCCGATAGTGATTCCTGCGGTAGAAATAAAGGAAACAAAGCGGCTAAATCGATCTCCAGAGCGGCCTCTTAGATAGCGCAATCCAATAAACAAGGAGATGGGGTGAAACATAGCATTGACCGTCATAATTATAATAGTGGCTAATGTAACCAACAATCGACCAAGGTTGTAGCCCTGGTAGCAATATTTCAGTTAAATTCTGTCGTTTTAGCGATTTCCCTCGCCAATTTCTTGATAACTATGGCTTAGGCAGAGATAATTGACGTAAGTTGACCAGGAAAACCCTATGAAGCAAAACGACTTTTTTACCGTTCGAGCGCCACTTAAGACGAATATTAAACCTTTAGCCGTCGGCGAACCGACTCCAAGCTTTGAAGATTATCTTGCCCAGATCCCTGCTCCCTTTGCCGCCTCTAGCGAGTTCAGTGCGTTAGAACAGCAGAATGACGCAGCGACTCATGAGCTCAATCAACATAATCTTCGGCATGTAGCCCAACTGATTGAACAGCAAAATAGTAAGCTTAACCTGCTACTCAACTACCTTATTTCGCAACAAGATCAAGCCGAGTTCCGCCATACCGCCACACAGTTTGGTGCCGGAGAGCTCACTTATCGCGCTAATCATACGTTGCAAACAGGACAGTTCGCTGAAGTAAAATTGTTCCTCGACCACCCGCCAGCGGGAATCTACTGTATCGGTGAGGTCAGTCACATCAAAGAGCATCAAGATCAATTTGATATTACAATTCGATTTGTCCACATTCTGGAAGAGCATCAGGATATGCTCATTAAAGCGGCCCTGCATCAACAACAGAAACTACTCAGACAACGCTCACTAGACAGAGAAAAATAACGATTATGCCCACTCATAACCCTCTGCTTCCGCTCAATATGCCGCAGAGCAGCGGTGATAAAAAATACCTTGGCAACCTTGTTGGTGGTTCTCTCGCATTGTCGATCAGTGAACATGCGCTTAGCCATGCCGCTCACACCTTGTTGGTCGTGCCTGACCCACAACTTGCGATAAAGCTGCAAGGCGAGCTTGAGCAATTTCACCCCAATCAAGTCACTCTATTCCCTGATTGGGAAACGCTACCTTATGACAACTTTTCGCCTCATCAGGACATCATTTCTGATCGTATCGCGACCCTTTACGCTCTGCCACATAAAAACAGCGGCATCACCATTGTTCCTGTCAGCACACTATTACAACGCCAAAGCCCAAGGGACTATTTGTTGCAACACACCTTGATGGTCAAAGCGGGCGATAATTTTTCCTTAGATAAACTGAGAATGCAGTTGGAACAGTCCGGTTATCGCAATGTTGACCAAGTGTTTGGACCTGGCGAGTATGCCAGTCGTGGCTCCATTTTAGACCTCTATCCAACGGGGAGCAGTCTGCCCTATCGCATCGACTTCTTCGATGACGAGATAGACACCATTCGTACCTTTGATCCCGAGACACAACGCTCGATTGACAACATCAGCGAGATCAATCTACTGCCTGCTCACGAATTCCCGACCACACAACAAGCCATCGAAGATTTTCGTGGTCGTTGGCGACAAAAGTTCGAAGCACGTCGTGAGCCTGAATCGGTTTATATGCAGGTAACTAAGGGCACTTGGCCATCGGGTATTGAGTACTGGCAACCGCTGTTCTTCGACCACACGGAAACCCTATTCGATTACATCGCAACTGACACTCAAATGGTGTTGGTGGGTGAGATAGAAACCGCTGTCGACCAAGCTTTAGCGGATATTGAACATCGCTACCAACAGAGAAAAGTCGATCCATTACGACCACTTCTTGAACCAAATGAACTGTGGCTTGCCAAAGATGAACTGTACAGTTCACTGAAACAGTATCAGCAGTTATTGTGTTCCACAGAGCCTTTGGAAATCAAAGCGGGTCGAGAAAATAGCCCCGTCGATAAACTCCCAGATATTGCGGTTCAACATCAACTGAAAGAACCGATGGCGCAACTGCGTCAATTCTGCGAGCAATTTACCGGTAAAATCGTATTTTCTGTCGAGTCTGAGGGACGACGCGAAGCGCTGTTAGAGTTGCTCGTTCGCATTAAACTCAAGCCTCAACAATGCGACTCTTTAGCAGAAGCATTAACAGATAAAAATCGATTCAGTCTTATCATTGGTCAATGCGAGCATGGCTTTGTCTATCCCGAACATTTTGCTCTGGTGTGTGAAAGCGACATGCTTGGCGATCGCGTTATCCAGCGCCGTAAAAAAGATAAGCGCTCGATTAACAGCGATACCGTTATTCGCAACCTCGCGGAATTAAAACCTGGTCAGCCAGTGGTTCATATTGACCACGGCATCGGTCGCTATATCGGTCTGCAAACCCTTGAAGCCGGCGGTCTAACGACCGAATACGTGACGCTAGAGTATCAAGGCGACGCAAAACTTTATGTTCCGGTTGCCTCTCTTAACCTTATCAGTCGTTATTCCGGCGGCGCTGAAGAATCCGCACCACTGCACAAGTTAGGTGGCGAAGCGTGGGCTAAAGCGCGACGCAAAGCCGCAGAGAAAGTGCGAGATGTGGCCGCTGAACTGCTTGATGTCTATGCCAAACGTGAATTGAAGCCGGGCTATAAATTTCAACTCGACCGCGGTCAATACGCGACCTTTAAGGCAGGTTTCCCATTTGAGGAAACCGACGACCAAGCGCAAGCTATCAATGCTGTTATGTCTGATATGTGCCAACCAAAAGCGATGGATCGTTTGGTGTGTGGTGACGTTGGTTTTGGTAAAACAGAAGTGGCTATGCGTGCGGCATTTGTTGCCACCGACAACAGCAAGCAAGTTGCGGTTTTGGTGCCAACCACCCTGCTAGCACAGCAGCACTTTGAAAACTTCCGAGACCGCTTTGCCAACCTGCCGATTCGCGTCGAAGTACTGTCACGCTTTAAATCCGCTAAAGAACAAAAGGCTATTCTCAAAGATATAGCGGAAGGCAAAGTGGATATTGTCGTTGGCACCCACAAACTACTGTCCAGTGACCTTCGATTTAGCGATCTTGGTCTGTTGATCGTCGATGAAGAACACCGATTTGGCGTACGACAAAAAGAGAAAGTGAAAGCGATGCGCGCTGACGTTGATATTCTGACGCTAACCGCGACGCCAATTCCTCGAACTCTCAATATGGCCATGAGTGGTATGCGCGATCTTTCCATTATCGCCACCCCTCCGGCTAGACGCCTTGCGATCAAAACCTTTGTAAGACAGCATGATGATGCCGTTATTCGTGAAGCCGTGTTAAGAGAAATCATGCGTGGTGGTCAGGTTTATTTCCTGCATAACCAAGTCGAAACCATTGATAAGGTCGCCGCAGATTTAGAAAAGCTGCTCCCTGAAGCTCGCATCACCACCGCACACGGTCAGATGCGTGAGCGTGAACTAGAGCGCGTCATGAACGACTTCTATCATCAGCGTTTTAACTTACTGGTTTGTACCACCATTATTGAAACCGGTATCGATGTTCCAACGGCCAATACCATTATTATGGATCGTGCAGACAACCTTGGCCTAGCGCAGTTACATCAGTTAAGAGGTCGTGTGGGACGTTCTCACCACCAAGCCTATGCTTATCTGCTGACACCACATCCGAAAGCAATCACAAAGGATGCAATCAAACGCCTTGACGCCATCGCATCGTTAGAAGATCTCGGTGCTGGCTTTACATTAGCAACCCATGACTTAGAGATCCGTGGCGCGGGCGAACTGTTGGGCGATGAGCAAAGTGGTCAAATTCATTCGGTTGGTTTCTCTTTGTATATGGAGATGCTCGAACAAGCGGTTGAAGCTCTAAAAGAAGGCAAAGAGCCCTCTCTTGACGACCTGTTGCGTGAACAGACCGAGGTGGAATTACGCATCCCGGCACTACTGCCCGATGATTATATCCCGGATATCAATACTCGTTTATCTATGTATAAGCGTATTGCGAGTGTTTCAGACAGTGACGAGCTTGACGAAATAAAAGTGGAGTTGATCGATCGATTTGGTTTGCTACCCGATGCCGCTAAACACCTACTCAGCGTCTCTCAAATGAAGCTGCGCGCTGGTGCCATGAAGGTGAAAAAACTTGAGGCTCATGATAAAGGTGGCTTTATCGAGTTTTATCCCGATGCTGACATTAATCCGGCATTTTTGGTTAAACTGTTGCAAGCACAACCAAACAAGTTTGCCATGGAAGGGCCAACTAAGTTTAAGTTTATTGAGACTTTAACAGACCGACGTAAGAGATTGCGTTATCTTAATGATTTATTGAGTGACTTTGAGCAAAATCGCTTAGCAAATTAGGCGTTCAATTGACGGTCACCCAGAAATAAGTAACCGAAAGCGACAAGACCCCTTGCTTAGGTATATACTTAATTTATTGAATTAAAAACCTTTTGCTATTAAAGCACTAAATAGCAATTGATGGAGATAGAATGAAAAAGCTGATTCCACTGCTACTCCTATTTGTCTCGCTACCTAGCTTGGCGCAAAGACAATTTGATATAGAAGTGATCATTTTTAAACGAGCGACCAACCCTGAAACGACCAGCGAATCATGGCCTAATCAATTGCCAGAGATCGAGTTCGGTCGAGCGGGATCACTCACCAACCGGCAGTATACTAACTCTAAAGGCGTCACTCGCCTGTCAAGTTCGTCGTTCCAACTCAACGGACAAGCGCAAAAATTAAGAAATCATGCGGGCTACACCGTTTTGGTTCATGAAGCATGGCGTCAAGGAGATAACGGCAGAGCCTCCGCTCCTGTTTTTCATATTCGTGCCGGCAGAGATTTCTCCGCCAGTTACAACGCCGATGGCAGTGAAAAAGGCTCCAGCGATAACTTGAGTAACCCAATTGATGGAGTGCAAGAAGTCGCTATCGACAAACCGCTCTACGAGTTAGACGGCAAGCTGCAAGTGTATGTGCAACACTACCTGTTCACTGAAGCACAGTTTGATTTGAAATCACCGAGCACTAAAGAGGTGATTGTCGAGGAATCAATCACGCCAGAACTCACCAGCATTACGGTAGACAATCAGTACAATGGTGCGCCATTAGCAGACAGCACCGTTGTAGCAGGCAACCTGCAAGCGATTGAGCCTAAGACTGAAGTGTTCCGCTTCTTAAAGTCATACCGCCTCGATCAAAAACGTCGAATGAGAAGCAGTGAAACCCACTACTTCGACCACCCTTTAATGGGAATGATTGTGCAAGTTCGCCGAGTCGGCAACTGATCTGAATTGATAAACAAGGTCCGTCATTGCGGACCTTGTTTTTTCTCGTTAAAACCATTTTCTCGTTAAAGATATCTTCTAGTTAAAGCTATCTTTTACTTACCGCTATCTTTTAGCTGAAACAACCTTCTAGTTAAAACAACCGAGCAGCAAAGTGATGCAAGTAGATTACGTGATTTATACACCACGACTAAAGCTTGGGCTTTTCGCTCTGGATCACGCCTCTGAGCTATCCATCGCTATTCAAGATTCCCCTACGCTACATCAATGGATCGACTGGTGCCATGGTGACTTTGACCAACAAGACGCCGAAGACTTTATTCGTGCAACTCGACTAAGTTGGGTCAAAGGCAACGCCCTCGGCTTCGCTATTTTCGCTCGCGATAGCCATCAACTGCTCGGCATGGTCGCCGTCAATGAGTTCTACCATACTTTCAATATGGCGAGTTTGGGGTACTGGATAGCGGATGAATTTCAAGGGCAAGGCGTAGGTAAGGAAGCCTTAGAGGCACTGATCGATTTCTGTTTTGAACAGCTAAAACTAACTCGACTAGAAATCGTCTGCGATCCCAATAACCTTGCCAGTAATAAACTCGCTCTGGCAGTAGGCGGAGAGTTTGAGTGTGAGGCTAGAAACCGCTTTGTGTTTAACGGGGTGCCGCAAACTGGCAAAGTGTACTCTGTTATATAAGCAATTCACGTCAACTAATATCGGCAATTGTTATATAAAAAAGGCAGGTGATAACACCTGCCTTACTGCTTTTGACTGCTGTTCAGTTTACTATTTCTAAATTAGTGCAGCTTTAGATTCGGACGCAACACACGGTTGATTCGCCCCACCAGCATCATCAGGCTGGTTTTAAGCACGCCATGAAGTGCCACTTGGTGCATACGATACAGTGAGATGTACACTGCACGAGCAATACGACCCTCAACCATCATTGAACCTTTCGTCAGGTTGCCCATCAAGCTACCCACCGTCGAAAAGCGGCTGAGTGAAACCAGTGAACCATGGTCGCTATACTCGTATGGCTTAAGGTCACGGTTATTGAGCTTAGCAATGATATTGCTGTATGCGCGACTCGCCATTTGGTGTGCTGCTTGTGCGCGTGGCGGTACAAAAGAGCCATCAGCCTGAGTGCACTGGGCAAGATCACCAATCACGAAGATGTCATCATCACGAGTGGTTTGCAGCGTCTCTTTCACCACCAGTTGGTTAATGCGGTTTGTCTCAAGACCTGCGATATCTTTGATAAAGTCTGGGGCTTTAATACCCGCAGCCCAAACCATGATCTGTGCTGGAATATGCTCACCGTCTTTGGTCGTCAGACCCTCTTTGTCCGCTTTGGTGACCATCGTCGTGGTGCGAACCGTCACGCCAAGCTTAGTCAGCTCTGAGTGTGCCGCTGACGAGATACGCGGTGGCAATGCTGGAAGAATACGTTCACCGGCCTCGACCAAGTTCACATTGAGCTTGCTTGAATCTAGGTCACCGAAACCATAGGTGCGCAGCTCTTTGATCGCGTTATGTAATTCAGCAGACAGCTCAACACCCGTCGCACCCGCACCCACAATGGCGATATCAACAGTGCCTTGACCGTTTTTCGCGTGCAGTTTTAGGAATTGATTATTCATCTCGGTGCGAAAACGGTGAGCCTGCTCTGGACTATCAAGGAAGATACAGTTTTCACGAACACCCGGAGTGTTAAAGTCGTTGGAAGTAGAGCCAATCGCCAATACCAAAACGTCATAGTCAAGCTCACGCGACGGCATTAACAGTTCGCCATGCTCATCTTTTAGCTCACTCAATACGATACGCTTGTTGTCACGATCGATATCTTCAAGACTACCCATCTGGAAATCAAAATGATGGTTTTTGGCGTGGGCGCGGTAACTCAGCGCATCAACACCTTCATCCAGCGAGCCTGTTGCGACTTCATGCAACAAAGGTTTCCACAAATGGCTGGCTTTTCTATCTACTAACGTGATGTTGGCACGCTGTTTACGACCCAAGGTACGTCCCAACTTAGTCGCAAGCTCTAAACCACCTGCACCACCACCTACAACGACAATATTAGTCACAATGGCTATCCTCTACATTATGAAAACGGGTTTGACTAAATCAAATCTAGTCACAAATTCTTTCTATTGAGCAAACTTTCGTCACTGAGAAGCAACATTTGGTTATCAAACCTAGAAATCTTGATGCAATCCCAAAGCGCTCATTAAACTTTTTTTGATTTCTATCAAAAAAAATGGAATGGTTTTATTATATAGCCCAATTTTATGACCGCAACCATTCTGTGGAATTATTTTTTTCGATCCGTAAAAATAACCCCTTGTGATTATCCTGTCACAGTTGTAACGCGTCAATGACATTTGTTAATCGACACGTTAACAACTTTAGGTCTTGCGCCATAATTTAAGATCTTGCGATAGATAGATAGGCAAGCGAGTTCGCTTTGAGTTGAGTTGGTTTTGAAGCATAAAAAGCTTCGCGGTATAAATAGCTTTAAAAAACAAAAAGCTTTGAGATACAAAAGCTTTGAAGCACAAAAAAAGCTTCCACTGGAAGCTTTTTTATTGGTCACTTATACGATTGTCCGCTTAAGCTTGCTGTTTAAATGCTTTCATCGCTTGTAAGTGATGAGAGATCTTCTTGAACTTATGTGTTTGTGTTTCATCCCACACGACCTCATAGAAAGGGGCTAGTTCATCGGCCGTCGCTTGGTTATCACGAATTTCATCTTCTCTCGATAAAATCACTAAACACTGACCTTTGTTCTTGGTTCGGAACTGCTCAACACACTTTGTCGCAATGTCTTCATACTCTTCTGGGCGATCGATACGCCCTTGCATATTGTGCTCTGGATTGAGGTTAGGGTTAAAAACAACCTGCTTTATACCGCATAAAAATCCGATACGCTCGGACCAGAAGCCACCCAGTCCCACGCCACAGATAAGTGGCTCTGAGTCATTAGACTCTTGCACCAATTTATGCACTTCTTTCAGCAAATGCTGCATATCATGTTTCGGGTGTAAAGTGCTGTAGTTTACGAAACGGACGTCTTCGTCAATAAATTGCAATTGCAGCACTTTCTCGTGATTGCCCGGGCTTGTTGAGTCATAGCCATGAAGATAGATAATCATAGTACCTCTCTAATTCATCCTTTATTGGTACGCTTTTAACGTTAAATCTAACACGAAACCACTACATTTATACTACCGTTGCAACAATTCTCACTACATAACTTGCAAACAGTGATCATCTCAACAAATTTGATATTAGCGGGTTATTTCAAGTAAGCCAGCAGGGACTTAATGATTGGCTTCCAGCCTAATACGTGCCTCATCGGCATCAGCAACAAACGATGGATTATCCCAAACCTCAGCAGCAACTAAATACCAAAGCATCGCCATCGCATCCGCATAAGGTCGCCAAGTGATAATATCTTGTTCGAGCTGTTGTTGAGTGAGCCGAGAATGACTGAATTGCGGTTGATGACGGCAGTAGTGTTGGAAAAACAACGCTTGCCGTTCGGGAAGCATGGATAAGGTGAGAGCAAGATCAAGACTGGCAGGCGCTAACGCCGCATACTCCCAGTCGATGACCGACATCGCTTGCTCACCAACAATGATATTGTGAGCACCGAAGTCAAAGTGGCACAGTGTATGTTCTTGAATCAACAAATTCGGCGTCGCTCTATAGCTTTGATAGACTTCGCGAAAACGTCGTTTGACCTCTTGGCTGGATATTTGTGACCAGTAATAATCCATTTTTTCGGTAAAGTTAAACGCTCTAATGGGTCGATCAATTTCAACCCGATGCGTCTTCGCCATGAGTACAGCGAGTGCAAAAACATCGCTTTCATCCAAGGCATTTTTATTCGCCAAGCATTGCCCATCAATCCAACGGACTAATAACCCTGAATCACCACTGGCAATGACGGTGCTGCAAGGCACTTTTTGCTCAAGAACCTGGAGTACGTTCCGCTCATTCTGGCGATCAATATCGAAAGCTTGGCAATGATGACCGACGCCACGATAAACCACCCAACCATGAGTTTTGCTTGCGATGCGCCATCCTCGGTTACTGAGTCCACCAGAAACAGGAAGTGCCCCGAGGGGCACTTCATTCAGCATTTCCGATACACAAGCCAATTCTGGCGCTTGTTGCAGGGCTTGCTGCCAAGACAACACGTCTTTTTACAAACCAAGTAGAGTGCGCGACTGCTGCTTACGAATCTCTGTCTCGTCAGCCCATTCAACTAAACCTGTTTCCAGATCCATAAGGCGCATAGTCATCTTGTAATAAACGTCTTTGTCTTTGCCAGCGGTCTTAACGATGCTGCTTAGGTTGCCGTAAAGCATATATTGCGCACCAACCATTTTGCCAAACTGGATTGCCGTGCTTTGATTCACTAACTCATCATTGTTTTGGAAGTTAAGTTGATCGCGCACAGACTCCACTCGATCCATATCAACAAAACGGAATTTACCGGAATTCAGCATCTTAGTACTAATCGTATCGGTAATTGATTCGGTATCAATATGCTCTGTGGTTTTGTTTTTGATGCTTTCCACAAATACGATTGGACGGTTATCACGAGTGATTGCCGCCACTGACCCAGACATTAGCATGCTATCAATCATCTCACTGGCGATTTTTTGCAAATCAGTCGACCCAAAATCAATCGTTGTGGTTTCTTCTGCTTGAGCGTCACCATAGCTGACTTTGTTGGAACAGCCACCAAGGATCACAGCCAGACCCAGTAAAGCAATCATTGTCTTTTTCATTCTATTTCCTTTGTTTTCTCATCTACTACAGCCGATGAGGCTTAATCTTTGGCTTCTCTTAACTGCATACGAAACTCTTTACCCTCAGGGCTAATTGAGACTTCGGAAAGCGTTAAGGTTTCCCCGCCTCGAAAGATCTGTCGCTTCCAAGGGGCTTGTTTCGTATTCACTTCTAACCCTTGTTGGTCATACCAATAAAAGCGGTATTGAATCGACTGGTTAAAATCCGAGGTATTGGTCAATTCGACCACGCCACGTGCATGACCATGTCGATCAAGGGTGCGTATATTCTTAACATCAAACTGGGCACCCAAATATTCATCGCCATAAAAGACGCTCTGAGTCTGTCCCTCAACACTCACGCCAGCAGAATAGTTGTTGGTGCATCCTGCCAACCCCAAAACCAGAGCTAACATAAAAATCATGGATTTATTCATCTACATCCTACCTAGTTGCTTATGCCAAATCGTGGCGTTGTTACCTTGAGAAGAGACCCAAACTAAGGTTGTTTGCCCCTCTCTCACTTCAAAAGTATAGCTTTTACCCGCAACCGCCGCCGTATGAGTGCCCGCCTTTACCAAGCTCGACGAACCATAAGCGGCTTGTGGCAAGGTTTGCCAACTGCGAGTATCCGGCTGTTCGGTCAAAGTATTCCAAACATTGAACAATAGGTTGCCAACATCATCTTTACCATTGGTCGCCCCCTTACGCAGTTGGTCTTTCGCGTAAACTCGTAGCGCCTGACGCAGGATAATCGACGGCATGTTCTCTGTTAGCTGTTGCTGTGCCATAAGATTAACATCAACAAGCATATCGCCTTTGACTAACTTTCCGTCGATAGCAATAGAAGAAGTGGAACGCACTGCCGATTTTGGATAGTAAGGTAACGCTAAACTATACAGCGCCCCATTACCTCGACTGTCATAAATGGGTAAAGTTAACTTCCAAGCTTGCATCGCCGAAACTGCACTTTGCTCTTCAATCACAATCACTCTGCCCTGACCTTTTTGCATTGCTGGTTGCTGACCATATTGCTTGGTGAGCTTAGCGAGATCAGAACGGCGACTTGAGCGAGTTGCCACGCGAATCGTTGCATCAATGATGGCTTGGTTGTTGGGCGCGACGGTTAACGCTCTGGTGTAATCAATATAGGCGTTGTTTAAGTCGCCTTCTGCTTCATAGAGTAGACCCGATAAAAACAGCAAATAGCCATTTTGCACCGCTTTCAATGTGTCACCAGCGTCAGGATATCGAGATAAAATCGAACCCAAATTCGGCGACAACCCTTGCTGTTTCATTTGCGACTGGGCTGAATTAAGTTCTTTTTCTCTTACCTGTTTGGCTCTTTCTTGAACTTGGTTGGCTCTTCGAACCTCAACCAAAGCCCCTTCTAAATCATTACGCTGGATATAGTTGAGTGCCAAATAGAGATGCAAAAACCCAAGTTCATAGTCTGCGGGAACGTATTCAGTAATATTATCATTGACTGCAATCGCGCCGACGTTAGTCACCGTATCTGATATTGAAACCAGAGCTTTATCCTGCTGGACACGAATCGCATTATCACTGATTTCTAATGCAGCTTTACTCTGAGGATAAGACGCAGCTAAAAACTCGACTCGCCCACGCTCGAAGTTATCAAGGATCTCCCCTGCTCCACTCTCTTGCGGTAACAGAGCTTGCGCCTGTTGATATTGGCCATTCTTAGTTGCTTGATAAAGGGCGGCGTTTTGTTGGCTGTAATGGCTAAACAGGTTTCCCGCGGTTATCGACGCACAAGCCGTCAGCAAAGCTGAAGTGAAAACGACAAAGGCACTTCGAACCCTACGACGACCTAACACTGAAACACTCAAATCATTAACCTGTAACCAAAGTACCTAGAGGGCGTCCACCCAATAGATGCATATGGATATGGTAAACTTCCTGTCCACCGTGAGAATTGCAGTTCACAATCAGACGATAACCATCGTCCGCAATACCTTCCTGCTGAGCCAATTTTTTCGCCACTGTAAATAGACGCCCCATCGCCAGCTCATCTTCCGTTTCAATATCGTTTACCGTCGGAATCAACTTGTTTGGAACAATCAATATATGGCTTGGCGCTCGCGGGCTGATATCACGAAAAGCCGTGACCAAGTCATCTTGGTACAACAGCTCAGTAGGAATTTCTTTGCGTATGATTTTGCTAAAAATGGTTTCTTCAGCCATGAGTGACTCCATGAAAAGGTGAGTATTGTTGATAATCTCTAAAACAGTATGCAGATCCACCAAGATACTTTTATTTGAGATACTGCTTTTAAGACACTGCTATTTAAGCAAATTCTTGCTCTCTGATTTGATACAGCAAAGTATGCACGATGCGAAAGATAAGCACAATTTAAGAAACGATGAATATAGAGAAACGTCCATCGACTAGTAATCATACAGAACCAATATACGACATCGTTGTTAGTTAACACTTTTGTACAAAACACTCTTTTTTCTTACGTTTTTGCCGCATTGGTCATAAAACCATCCATTAGATGTCATATATATTCTAGAGCATGACAGATTTGTCGATAAAAGAGACAAGCTCAATCTGACAAAGTTCATCATATACTGACAATAATTGACTGTGATTGAATTGAGCAAACTAAGGTCCAAGGCGAATTTGTAATTTTTATATAGTGGGTAGTTTAGGGTTAAGGAAGTAAATCTATGCAGGGTTCTGTAATCAGACGAATGTACGCAGGCTTTACGCTGATCGTCATTCTTTTTGTTGTCACCATCATGATCATGTTAGATGGCATGAGTAAGATACATAACTATTTTGGTTCGGTATCGACGTCATCATTACCTTTGGTCTCTCTCTCCAATCAAACCAGTGTCCAATTGTTGTCTGCGGACAAATCTTTTAAGGACTTTTTAACAACGCAAAATAGCGAGCGCATGGAAGCGCGGAGAAAGGACTTCACCGAGTCAATGGATGCGTTTGGCACCGTTTTGGATCAACTTGCCGCGGTGAGTACGGGTAATCCCGAACTTGAAACTAGAATCCGTGAATTACGTGAAGCGCGCGATCGCTACTCACTCGAAGCACAAACGGCGATGAACAACTACCAATCTATGTTTGTTTCTCAAGAACAAGTGCAAAAATCAACGCGCCGCTTCCAAATTTTGAATACCGAGCTTTCCGTTAACATGAAAGAGTCCGTCAATGATTCTCGCAACATTGCGGTCAGAATGATGGCAAAAAGTTTCTTTATTCGCATGAAAGATGCCGAGCTGATCACTTCAGATGCACTGGCGAGCAATCATACCCAATTGGTACAAGAAGCGGTGATTCGTAACCAAAAGCCGGTCAGCCTACTGCAAACATCTTTCCAAGGTATCGTTGATAAAATGCCTGAGATTGGTGAACTCTATGGCGAGTCCATGAGCCTGTTTATCAAAGACCTTGGTGAGAAAGGGGGCGTATTAGATCAACACAATGACTACCTTATTTCTCGTGCCGCACTGTATGAAAACATCGAAAACCTAGCCAACCAAGTTGATCAAACTATGGTCACTCTTAAGAGTTTCAATGATGTTGCCACGCAAAACCTGAACCTCTCTTTTGCTGAAGCCGGCGAAATTTATGACCAAGGGATTATCAAAGCCATCGGCATTGGTCTGATTGTCACGTTGATCGCCGCCGGTATTGGTTATCATATTGCCCGTAGTGTACGTCAACCACTCAATAGCATGCTGTTGACGCTGGAAGATCTTACTGATGGTGATATGACCAAGCGCATTGAAGTCAAATATAACAATGAATTCCGCCGTCTTGGCGACCATATCAATACCCTTGCAGATAGTTTGCATGATGTCTTAGTCAAGCTTAACGACGCATCTAATGACCTTACAACTACCGCCAGCGACAACCAAACCACTTCTGCCAGTGCGCAAACTCAACTTGATGCGCAAAGAGAACAGACAGCAAACGTCGCCACCGCTATGACCGAAATGGCACATTCTGTTCAAGAAGTCGCGCATAGCGCGCAAAACTCGCTAGAGAAAGTCCATCAGGTTGAATCGGCGTCTGAATCAGGTCGTCAGATCATGAATACCAATATCAGCACCATTAACCAGCTTGAATCACGTTTGACTGAGTCTGTTGATGCCGTAGGTGAATTACAACGCATGAGCAGTCAAATCGGTGGCATCTTAGATGTTATCCGCAATATTGCTGAACAGACTAACCTGCTGGCACTTAATGCAGCAATCGAAGCGGCGCGCGCCGGTGATCAAGGTCGTGGCTTTGCGGTCGTTGCCGATGAAGTTCGAGTACTTGCACAGAAGACAACGCAATCGACCACCGAAATTGAAAACATGATTGGCAACTTACAAACCAGCTCTAAGAGTGCTGGGCACGTGATTGAAAGCTGCATGAAGGATATGGAGCAGTCGGTAGACCAAGCGTCTAATGCCAATAGTGCGATGGAGGAAATTCAGGCTCTGATCATCGAGATCAGTCAAATGAGTACTCATATTTCACAAGCGGCGGCAGAACAAAGTGAAACCACTTCCGATATCGCTAAAAATATCGAAGAAATTACTTATATCGCAGATAAGAGTTACCATGCAATGTCAACCATAGCTGAGACCAGTGACAACTTGTCGCTGTTAGCAAACCAACAGAGCGAGTTAGTACATCGCTTTAAGTTATAACACCTTATCGTCAGTGAGAGTTATGAGGTATTTAGCGCTGCTTTTGATAAATCGTTAACCAGCGCCATTTAATTACTTGATAAAGAGCAGGTTTTGTAAAACCTGCTCTTGTTTTTTCACTATATGCCACAATATGTATTGATAAGGCTTACATCATATCTTATGACATAACGTCACACCCATTTTCAGTAAGCCGATTGTTGAAGGATACTTTATGGCCGTTCACGTAGGCATTATTGATCGCGATCCCATTCGCTTAGTCACTCCATTACTCGACGAGAGAACGGTCAGTCAGCACATCATCTTTATTGGTGTCGACACTCAATTCAGTATGTACGAGAGACTCAATACCGTTCTCTCGGCTCGCGGGATTAGCTGTGAGTTTTTTGAAATTCCCGATGTCGTGAATATCGCAGAAATAAAGCACGCCATTCAACAACTCGCCAACCGACTGAAGCAGCAAAACGAAGAAGTGAAACTCAACGCCAGTTGTGGCTTAAGACATCGGCTACTGTCTGTTTACGAAGTATTTCGGACATTCCACTGGCCAATTTTTGTGGTAGAACCAAACAGCGATAAAATGTGCTGGCTTTACCCAGAAGGTCAAAAAGACGCCCAAGTGCAAGACCATATTACTATTTCGGAATACCTCACTGTTTTTGGGGCTCGGGGGGAATTCAGTGACTATCAACTGCCACCGACCCTTGATGAAAAGCTTTATCGACTTGGCGAAAAATGGGCCAGTAATGCGTTTGAACTCGGTCCGGGACTGGCGACGCTGAACTATCTTGCGACGACCTGCCGTAAAGAACAAAAACTCGACGTTGAACTTTCAGAGAAACAACAGGGCTACAAAGAGCTAAATATGTTGATCAGCGATCTTGTTGACTCTGAAATTGCCCATTACCAATCTGGAGTGCTGACCTTTGTTAACGAAGATGCGCGCCGTTTCTCCAATGGTGAGTGGTTAGAAAACTTGGTACACAGTACCGTTAAGCAAATCCAAGATCAGATACCGACTATTCAAGACCACTCTCTTAACGTTCAAGTCTATCGTAAACGAGGAGAGCAAGAGGTTCGAAATGAACTTGATGTGGCTTCTGTGGTGAATAATAAGCTGCATATTATTGAATGTAAGACCAAAGGCATGCGCGATGACGGTGATGATACACTCTACAAGCTAGAATCATTACGTGACTTACTCGGTGGTCTGCAAGCAAGAGCGATGCTGGTGAGCTTCCGCCCTCTTCGACATCAAGATATCACCCGCGCAGAAGATCTCGGTTTAGCCCTTATTGGTCCCGATGAGTTGACCGATCTGCGTCATCACTTGTCAATGTGGTTCCACGGTGCAGGTGGTATCGACGAACAGTTGTCACTGGCATAACTGCGATAGTCGCCTTGACTAGATAGTCACGTTGCTTAGATAGTCGCCTTGAACAAATAAAAAAGATCGCTTCGATGATGAAGCGATCTTTTTTATTTCAGCTTTACTCGTTTAACTTTTTCACTGTTTTAATAGACGCGCTGCGGCATCGACCACCACACTGATAGAGCGAGTTTCTGCCAAACGAAGGGTTTCATGGTCTGGGGTTTCTGTTTGGGTACGATTCACTATCACGCCCGCGACACAGCCAGCTCTTAACCCTGAACTCGCACACATGGTCAACAGCGTTGCTGATTCCATCTCAAGGTTTAACACCCCCATTTGTTGCCACTCTTCTACCGAGCCCTGAAAACGTCTTACTACACGTCCAGTATGCGTGTCATAACGCTCTTGCCCCGGATAAAAGGTGTCACTCGATGCAGTAATACCAGTATGAACTTGTGCACCTGAGGCGATGGCTGCCTCTCGAAGCGCGAGCGTGACATCAAAGTCAGCGACCGCAGGAAACTCCATCGGTGCAAAGTGCAGACTCGCACCATCTAAACGCACAGAGCCGGTGGTTACGATCATATCTCCGATATTAATATCAGACTGAATCGCACCCGTAGTGCCAACTCTCAAGAAAGTATCAATACCCAGTTGTGCCAGTTCTTCCACGGCAATGGAGGTAGAAGGCCCGCCAATACCGGTTGAACAAACAATCACCGCTTGTCCGTCGATACGGGCGCGATAAAGCGTAAATTCTCGATGACTAGCAAGAAACTCGGGCTGCTCCATCAGGCGGGCAATTTTCTCTACCCGTGCAGGGTCGCCAGGAATAATGGCCAGAGTGGCACCCTGAAGATCTTCTTTTGTCACACCAATATGAAATGCACCCATTATACTCTCCTATTAAATCGAATTTAGGCGGTGACTCTATCTGCTATGGTCTTACTTAGTGAACATTGCTCTTAGTGAACATCGCTCTCAGTGAACATCGGTTACGCTCTCCGCTAAGAGTAAGATAAGCGTAGCGGAATCTCATCACATTAGTCTGAGAAACCACCAACCAACCCCAGCAATCAAATAAGCTTTTCGTCACTTTATTGGTGTAACGTAGCATTTATATTTCATAAAATATTCGACATCAATCACATTAAATCACCCTACTCGTGATCAATTAGCCGAGATTTTCGATTCTTCAATCGGCATCACTTTAGAGCGAAACCTTAGCAACCGCAGCGCGTTGATCGTGACAATCGCCGTTGCCCCACTATCTGCAAGCACCGCTACCCAAAGTCCGGTGATACCTAGCAAACTAGTCACCAAGAACACACCTTTCAACCCAAGGGCTAGCGCAATATTTTGCTTGATATTGCGTAAAGTGGCTCGTGAGAGTTCAATCATAACCGGCAGTTCAGTCAGTCGATTGTGCGTCAAAGCGGCATCGGCGACTTCCAGCGCCACATCCGTTCCTCCCCCCATTGCAACACCAATGTGTGCCGCTTTCATTGCGGGCGCATCATTGATACCGTCACCCACCATGGCGACTTTATGCGTGTCGTTGATATCGTTAACAAACGTCACCTTATCTTGAGGCATTAGGCTCGCTTGGTAATCAATGCCAAGAGGATGAGCGATAGCATACGCACTACGAGGATTATCGCCTGTGAGCATTGTGGCTTTGATACCAAGAGAAGTCAGTGCGCTCATGGCTAACTTGGCTTCTTGTCTCACGGTATCTTGCCAAGCAATCAGACCGACGACACGCTGCTGTTGCAACACCAGCACCACGGTTTTGCCCTGCTGTTCAATATGTTCTATCTGGTCACGCACTGGTTGTTCAATATCGAAGGGCAGCTTAGACGGAGCAGAAAGTTGCCACAAAATGCCCTCAATATGCCCTTGAACGCCCACTCCCGCATTGGCGCTGATCTCGTTTGCCATTGGTAGCTCGATATTTTGCTGTTTAACATATTGCAGCAACGAAACGGCTAACGGGTGATTAGAGCCCGTTTCGATGGCGGCTGCACACGATAATAGCTGTTCACGGCTAGAATGCGGGTCAATCACCACCACATCCGTCACTTGCGGCTTACCCAAGGTCAAGGTTCCGGTCTTATCGAAAGCGATCGACTCAACTGCACCCAGTCGCTCTAAAGCGGCTCCCCCTTTAATCAGAGCGCCTCGGCGCGTAGCTGCCGCTAACCCTGAGGTGATTGCAGCTGGCGTTGAGATCACCAACGCACATGGACAAGCGATTAACAGTAGCGCGAGTCCTCGATAGATCCAGGTATGCCAATCTTGGCTAAACAGTAAAGGCGGCGTAATGATGACCAGCAGAGACACCAGCATCATTAATGGCGTGTACCAACGACTGAACTTATCCAAAAATCGTTCGATTGGCGCTTTATGAGACTCGGCTTGTTCAATCAGATGCAAAATTCTGTCGATGGCGTTTTCACCCTGTTTTGACGTCACTCGCAGTGTCACCACTTTATCGACCAACACCGAACCCGCCATGATCGTGTCACCAAACTGACGCTCTACCGGTAGCGACTCTCCTGTCAGTGCGCTTTCATCAAAACTGGCACTGGTCACCAGCAATTCTGCGTCGGCACACATTCGGTCTCCGGGACCCAGTTGTAGAGTATCGCCAACTTGCAACTCACTCGCCGCTTTTTGTATTGGTTTTCCATCGACCAATACCGTCGCGTCTTCAGGCACCAAAGACATTAAGGCTTTCACGCCACTTCTTGCTTGAGAGGCAGCAAACGCTTCTAATCGCTCACCAATTAAAAACAGCAACAGCACCATCGCAGCTTCGACGGTTTCCCCTAAATAAAGAGCGCCAACCGCGGCAACACTCATCAAGGTTTCAATCGCAAATGGGGTGCCTGATTTGGCAAGTTTGATCGCTTTAGAAGCAATAGGCGCCAAACCGAGTAGGCAGACTAGCGCGTACATTCCTTGGCTGTAATCTGGGTAATACGCTGAGGCTAAACTAGCCGCAAGCATGCCGAACACAATGGCAAGGATATGCCCATTAGATTTGAGAAACGCAAAGCGATCAGTGTCGGCATTTTTCTTGGTCGCGCCGCTGTTATTCACTGGAGAGAGTGTGAAGCCCGCACTTTTAATTGCGGCTTCTATTTGAGCAATTTGCCCAGCATCCGTCACATTCACCAGCAATTTCTCAGTGGCAAACAGAACTTTTGCCTGACCCTCGCCCACCACATTGGTGGCTGCGGTCTCAACCTTACGGGCGCAAGAAGGGCAATCCATTCCGCGAATAAACCAAGCGTGTTGGCTGTGCGATTGCCTCGTGCTGGAAGTTGCCTCGGAGAGCGGCGGTTGCTGTGACGCTTGACTCGAAGAGCAGCAAGCTTGGCCACTGCAATCTTGGCTCGGTGATAAAACGGCGTCAGACTGCTGAGGTCTTAGATTCGGCGAATTCGAAGATAAAGGTTTCACTGCGGATAAAGAGTGAAAAATAGGCTTTTTGCTGCCATCGCTCATAACGGTCATCCTGATAAAGCGGTTGATAATGGCAATTGTAAACCTTGGAGTGGACTCCAAGGTCAAGAAAAAATTAGCCAGATAAGAAGGGTTGCTCTAAGCCTTCTTCATTTTTAGCCACATCTTCGAGTAATACCGCATCATGAGTACAGAATGGCTGTGAGTTGACCGCAAGCAGACTCGGGTCATGTTTGGCGATGCATTCATTGGTTTGTCTTAACTCTTTAAGATGAAAACGCAGCACGATCAATCCTAAGATCCCAAACACAATATTGCCCAGCGCTTGACCGTAAATGACGCCCAGTGCGCCAAGGTGTTGTGCGCCAAGATAAACAAATGGCAAGGTGCCTAAGGTGGCTTTACCTAAATTCAATGCGGTCGAATACAGAGGCTTGCCGAGATTATTAAAACTGGTGTTAGCAACAAATAAGGCCCCATTGAATATAAACGTCACTGCGACATAAGTGGCAAAGGCAACCAAAATCAGAGCGGCATCACCGGTTAATGAAAACAGTTGAACGACTTGCTCGCGAAGCAAATAGAGTATTGCGCAGACCAGCAAGGTATATACAGTAGTAACAATCAATGAATTGCGTAACGTTTCTGACACCCTATCAATACGTTTAGCCCCATAGTTTTGACCAATAATGGGACCTACTGCGCCAGATAAAGCAAAAATCACAGCAAAGCAGACCGGAGTCAGTCGGCCAATGACCGCGTATCCTGCAACAAAATCTTCGCCAAACTTGGCGAGTGCCGTGGTCACTATCGCGTTGGCAATCGGCGTTGCGGTATTGGTGACAATCGCGGGGATCGCAATGGCCAAAATAGCATGAACATCATTCTTTAACGCCTTAACCGATGGCAAACTCAATAACTGATGCACACGGACTAACGGCATAAAAGAGAAATAAAACACGGTAAATCGCGCAATCACTGACGCAATGGCTGCCCCTTCAATATTCCAACCAAAGCCAAAAATAAACAACGGATCTAAGATGGCGTTAACAATCCCGCCCCAGAGCGTCGCCCACATGGATCGCTTTGCATCCCCGGCAGCTCTTAATCCGGCACCACAAGCCATACCCAATGCGATGATTGGACTCGTGGGTAGCAAAATCCACAAATAAGCTTCGGCACGCTCCAGAGCCTCACCGCTTGCGCCAATTGCGGTTAACAATTCAGGAATGTAAAAACACATCACCGCGGTAATCACGGCGCTAATGGCAAAAGCGATCACCAAAACACTGGAGCCTAGTTGCTTGGCATAACGTCTATGTTTTGCACCAATCGCTTTTGACATCAAGGCACCCATCGCGATGGAGGTGCCAATGGATACCGAAGTCGCAAAAAAAGTGAGCGTACCTGCAAACCCAACCGCGGCGGCTAACTCAGTTTGCCCAAGCATACTGATAAACAGCATATCAAGTAGGTCAACAACAAACAGCGACATCAAGCCAATAGAGCCAGTGCCTGACATCACAAGAATATGACGCATCGTTGAGCCTTCAACGAACTTTGCGGATGAATCAGCCATGGTTTTCCTTCATATAGACTAAAAAGAGCGCCGAGGCGCTCTTTATTGTTTCCCTTTCATAAGGTTAGACCGGATGTTTAAAACATGCCTCTAGATTTTTACCAATCGCTCGCAATACATCTCTACGGGTAATGGTGCCGACAAGACGCCCATTATCAATCACCGGATAAACCTTGGGTTTGCCGACTTTCATCATATCCGCCAGTTCGATAATGGACATTTCTGGAGAGACAGAAAGCACTTCTTGGTACATGCAATCACCCACGATATGAGTGTCTTGGCAGTGATAGCTGACCTTAACCAATTTATCCAGTAAGTCCTGTTCAGAAATAAAACCAATCACACGCTCTTGGTCGTCAATCACCGGACCACCGAGATGGGTCGACTGCATCACTTTATCCAATGCCGCACTCAGTGGCATATCCTTGGTAAAGGTGACCGTTCTTTGTGTCATATAGTCTCTAACTTTCAACGATTCCATAGCTATCTCCTTGCAACCCAATCAGTAAACACTGAAGCATTTTCCTACTATTGGCTGACTTTACGAAATGGGATATAACAATACCTGCAATCGTTGATGACTATCATCGCTGTTCGGCATATTTGCTGTTCGACATATTGCTGTTAGGCACATTACTACTAGGTCGATTACTGTTAGGTCGATCGCATTTTGTGCAATGTTCATCCCGTATTCCTCTAAGATTAAGACCAAAGTTAATAATTTGCCTATTAAATTGTTAAATTATTTAACAATTGCTTTCGCTGACACGTCAAAAGGTCGCAACAAAAAAGCCAGCCCTTTCGGACTGGCAATGCCTTTGCACACAACAACTAATAGGCAAGTTAACTTAACGATATAAATAGCTCATGATAAATTGCTCATGATAAACAGCTAATAACAAGTCGCTCATGCTTAAGCCGCTTTCTGACTTAACTGCACTTGATCATCGACCACACGGACATCAAAACACTTCAGTGAAAGCGTCGGATCTTCAAAACACTCGCCAGTTTTAAGATTGAAGTGCTGCTTATAAAGTGGCGAAGCTACACACGGTTCACCCTCTATTGAGCCCATGATTCCACGAGACATGACATACGCCTTGCCAAACGGGTCGTAATTACACAGCGCGTACAGTGACTCACTGCGCTGGCAATAAAATATCGCCACTTGTTGCTCGTCAAACTTGGCGCACACACCCGTTTGCGGCACAAGATCAGTTTTTGCACAAACAGTTATCCAATCACTCATGATTTTTCCTCCAAAAACAGTTTAGATTCATCTCTTTTAACAAGCCGGTTTACTCAACTTCAACCACATCAATGCGTTGTTCTAATATCAGAGACTCTTTCTTATTCTCTGTTGGCAAGCGTTGATCACGCACGGTCACAAACTGCAGGTTGCCATCCATTTCGTCACTGTTGATGTAATGACGGAAACGCTTAAGTTTTTCTGGGCTTTCCAAGGTGGTTTTCCACTCACACTGATATTTGCCCACATTGGTATTCATGTCGTTTTCCAGCTCTTGAGCCAGACCTAATTTGTCATCAATAATGACTTGTTTAAGGTAATCAATACCGCCCTCTAGGTTCTCCAACCAGACTGACGTTCGTTGTAGACGGTCAGCGGTACGAATATAGAACATCAAAATACGGTCGATATAGTTAAGCAGCGTCTGTTCATCAAGGTCGGTTGCAAACAGATCCGCATGACGTGGACGCATACCACCGTTACCGCAGACATACAGGTTCCAGCCTTTATCCGATGCAATCACACCGATATCTTTAGACTGCGCTTCCGCACATTCGCGGGTACAGCCCGACACCGCAAACTTCAGCTTGTGAGGCGCTCGCAAGCCTTTGTAGCGGTTTTCAATATCAATCGCCAAGCCAACGCTGTCCGCGACCCCATAACGGCACCAAGTGCTACCCACACAAGATTTCACCGTTCGTACTGACTTGCCGTAGGCATGCCCTGTTTCAAAACCAGCATCCACCAATTTCTTCCAAATGTCTGGCAGCTCATTTAATTGCGCTCCGAACAGGTCAACACGCTGTCCACCCGTGATCTTGGTATAGAGATCGTACTCTTTCGCCACTTCACCCAACACAATCAACTTTTCTGGTGTGATTTCACCGCCAGGGATACGTGGAACAACCGAGTAAGTACCGTCTTTTTGCATGTTACCCAAGTAGATATCATTGGTGTCTTGCAACTCCATATGTTGATCTTCAAGGATATAATCATTCCAATAAGAGGCGAGAATCGAACCTGCGGTCGGCTTACAGATTTCACAGCCTAGACCTTTACCATGCTTCTCCAATAACTCATCAAAAGTGGCAATCTTATTGACGCGAATAATGTCACTCAATTCTTGACGAGAATAAGCAAAGTGTTCGCACAGATCGTTGTTCACTTCTACGCCAAGGTTAAGCAGTTCAGAATCTAATACTTGTTTGGCAAGTGCGGCACACCCACCACAACCTGTCGAGGCGTTAGTGGTCTCTTTAAGCGCGCCCATGGTGGTGCAACCATCCGCGACCGCTTGCTTGATATCACCTTTAGTGACGTCGAAACACGAACAGATCACGGCGGTATCCGGCAATGCTTCGACCCCCATCGCTGAAGAACTGTCATCCGCGACATTCGGTAAGATCAGCACGGACGGATTCTCAGGCAGTGGCATATCGTTTTGCTTTAATTGCAATAAAGTGCCGTATGCTTCCGCATCACCAACCAGAACAGCGCCGACGATCTTGCTACCATCCTCAGACACAATCAGTCGTTTATAAACCTGTTCAATCTCGTCGTTATAGGTATAGGATTGCGCGCCCGGTGTGCGACCATGAACTTCGCCGATACTGGCAACATCCACTCCTAACAATTTGAGTTTGGTGCTCATGTCAGAGCCAGTAAACGCTTGTGGGTCACTCGGATTTAGAATATGAGCCGCAGCGACTTTCGCCATTTGATAACCCGGCGCAACCAAGCCAAAAATCTTGTTGTCCCAAAGCGCGCACTCACCGATGGCGTAGATATCTAACTCGCTGGTTTGACAGAAGTTATCAATCACTATGCCGCCGCGCTCACCAATTTGAATATCCGCTTGTCGAGCCAGTTCATCTTGTGGACGGATACCCGCAGAAAATACCACGACATCCGTTTCCAAGTAGGTGCCATCAGCAAAATTGAGTCGATAACGCGACTCTTCACCAGCAACGATTTCCGTGGTCGCTTTGTCTGTATGAACACTAACGCCCAAATTTTCTATTTTACGACGCAGCAGCGCGCCGCCGCCTTCGTCAAGTTGCACCGCCATCAGTCGAGGGGCAAACTCAACCACGTGAGTTTCTAGTCCTAAGTTCTTGATGGCGTTTGCCGCTTCAAGACCTAACAGACCCCCACCGATGACGACACCGCTTTTACTGACTTGGCTTGAAGCCTCGATCGCATCAAGATCTTCAATAGTACGATAGACATGACAATGCTCCTGATCTTTACCGGGAATCGGTGGCACAAATGGGAAAGAGCCGGTTGCCAAAATTAGCTTGTCGTAGGCTTCGGTGCGTCCACTTTCGGTAACCACTTGCCCATTCTGTTTATCAATCGAGACGACCTTGTCCGACACCACATACGAAATTCCATTGCTCTCATAATAGGCTTCATCGGTCAGGGCTAAGTGACTGGCATCTTTATCTTCATCGAAGTAGCTTGTCAGCTGAACTCGGTCATAGGCCAACCTAGGCTCATCAGAAAAGGTTATCACCTGATATTCTTCCGTCTTGGCGGCAATTATGCTGTCGATAAACTTGTGACCGACCATACCATTGCCGACGACAACAATCCTTTGTTTACTCATATCACTTCCTTCCAATGTTTAAGCTGACAACTTAAGTTTTTGTTGTTTATTTTGAGCCGTACCCGACTCGATTGCAGCGCGGGTATTGAGCTGAGATAGCCACTGCATCTGTTCAGCAACCGTGACGACCTTACCGATAACAATAAGCGCAGGTGACTGGATGCGATGCTGCTGTTTTATCTGTTCAAGATCTGACAACTGCCCGATATAGGTTCTTTGCTCTGGGCAGCAACCTTTTTCGATAATGGCAACCGGTGTGGTTGCTGCCATTCCGGATTCGATTAGGTTGTCAGAGATCCACTGCGCTTTACTTAACCCCATATAAATCACAATGGTTTGGTTCAACTCAGCCAGCGCGCGCCATTTCACCTCTAAACTTTTCTCTGCGTGGGCAGTAATAAACGTACAGCTTTGCGCTAAGCCACGATGAGTCAGTGGGATATCAGCATAGGTAGTACAGCCGGAAGCCGCGGTAATGCCCGGAACAACGGATACTTCAATACCATGCTGTGCTAACCACAACATCTCTTCACCGCCACGCCCAAATACAAAGGCATCGCCCCCTTTTACTCGACACACCGTTTTGCCTGCCAATGCTTGATCAAGCAGTGTTTGGTTGATCTCTTTTTGAGTGTAGCTATGGCAGTTTTTCGCTTTGCCAACATAGAGTTGGGTAACGTCGCTGGGGAATAATTCACGGATCCCTTCACTGACCAAGTTGTCGTATATGATGACATCGGCATTCTCGATGGCTCTAACGGCTCGGAGTGTCAGTAAGTCAGGATCACCCGGACCGGCGCCGACTAATGTCACTTGAGTTTGTTGCGGCTTGCTTCCTTTCATCTTTCTCTCCATTACCCACTCTTCCTTGGGGGCTAATTTGTTACGAATTTGTACAAGCAATATGAATGCCAATATTAAGATCGCACTCACCAGTCAAGATTAACAGTCATAAAAACAACCATTTACAACAAAGAAACCAGATAAAACCGACTTGTTAACAAGTCTAATTGAAATCATAAAAGTACACTTTTTGAGCCACTACAGTGCACACAAAACCAAAACGGTGCACAAATCACATCAAACACAACAGTTTAGGAGCAAATTACCTATCTACCACTTTAGTGGTAGATAGGTTAAGTTGTTGTTATTTAATTCTTTTTATAATAAATAGCCACTTTTAAGCATCTAATGCACAATGGCGCACATCTTGCTTAAATATTAACATTACAAAATATAAAAGGCGGTCGATATGAGCAAGGAAGGCTGGATAAAGACAACGTGCGCATACTGTGGTGTTGGCTGTGGAGTAGAAGCCAGACCCATGAGCAATGGATTATTAGAGATCAGGGGTGACAAACAACACCCCGCCAATTTCGGTAAGCTCTGCACTAAGGGGATTGCGCTCGGTGAGACGGTTATCACCGATGGTCGACTGTTGGCTCCAACATTGGTGACCGATAAAACCCAATCACGGCAAGAGCAAACTCTAAGTTGGGACGACGCCACTCAGCTTGTTGCCGAAAAATTCAAACAAACCATACAAGAACACGGTCCAGATTCAGTGGCATTTTATGTTTCTGGTCAGCTGCTTACTGAAGATTACTATGTCGCCAATAAACTCATTAAGGGTTTTATTGGCACTGCGAACATTGACAGCAACTCTCGTCTTTGTATGGCGTCCAGTGTGGTGGGTCACAAACGCGCATTTGGTACCGATACGGTGCCGGTGGTCTATCAAGATTTAGAGCATGCCGACTTGGTTGTTTTAACTGGCTCAAACCTCGCTTGGTGTCACCCTGTGCTGTTTCAACGCCTCAAGATCGCCAAACAAACTCGCCCAGAAATGAAAGTCGTCGTTATCGATCCCCGACAAACCGCGACCTGTGAAATTGCAGATTTACACCTGGCAATCGAATCAGGCTCCGATGTGGCGTTATTTAATGGTTTACTCCGCTATCTCGCCGATCACGACCAACTCAATCAAGCCTATATCAGCCAGCATACCCAAGGCTTCGAATCGGCATTGCAAGGCTGCCTTAACGTTGTGCAAGCCGCTGAGATAACCGGTATTGATAGCGAGCTTCTAACACAGTTCTATCAACTGTTTGCCGATACCGACAAAACCATCACCGTCTACTCGCAAGGCGTCAATCAATCGAGCCAAGGGGCAGACAAGGTGAACAGCATTCTCAACTGTCATCTGGCGACGGGGCGTATCGGTCAACAAGGTTCAGGACCGTTTTCGGTCACAGGACAACCCAACGCAATGGGGGGACGCGAGGTGGGAGGATTGGCAAATACCCTAGCGTCTCATCTCGAGTTTGATAAACCCGAAGATGTTGAACTGGTCAAAGCCTATTGGGAAAGTGACAATGTCACGACCAAGCCCGGACTCAAGGCGATAGATCTGTTTGACGCTATCGATGCCGGTAAGGTGAAAGCGGTATGGATAATGGCGACAAATCCCGTCGTTAGCCTACCCGACACAGAAAAAGTAAAACGCGCCCTCGCTAATTGCCCTTTTGTTGTCGTCTCGGATTGCATCAAGGAAACGGAAACCACCGCACTGGCTGACCTACTGCTGCCTTCTCAAGGATGGAGTGAAAAGTCGGGGACGGTCACCAACTCTGAGCGTCGTATTTCGCGCCAAAGACGTATCCTCGCCAGTCCCGGTATGGCAAAGCCTGATTGGTGGATACTGACTCAAGTCGCGAAAAAAATGGGCTATAGCCGCGCCTTTAACTATCTTCACGAAGGGCAGATTTTTAACGAATACGCCAAAATGACCACAATTAACAATACCCGTGGGGAGAACCGAGATCTCAATTTGATTGGTTTAACTCAGCTTGATGATAGCGGCTACAGCAAGTTGACTCCGCAACAGTGGCCGGTTTTAGAATATCAGACCGAACTACAGCACCAGCGCATGTTTAGCAATGGTCAGTTTTACACCGCATCAGGCAGAGCCAATTTTGTTACCGTCCAATACAGCAAACCTAAATCGACCACTGATCAGCGCTACCCGCTGTTATTAAATAGTGGACGCGCAAGAGATCACTGGCACACGATGTCGAGAACAGGGCTCGCACCGAGCTTGGCAATGCACACGCCTGAGCCTTATGTCAGCGTCCACCCTGATACCGCCAAGCAATTCAAACTGACCGAGGGTGGCATCGCCAACATCAGTAACGGCGACATCGATATTCAAGCTCGAGTCGACCTTGACTCAGGAATGGCACGCAACCAGATCTTTATGCCTATCCATTGGAATGAAGCGACCGCGAGCAATGGCAAACCTTGCGCATTAATTGCGCCATACGCTGATCCCATTTCAGGTCAACCAGAATTTAAGCATACCCCAGTCAAGGTGGAATCATGGGCATATCGCTGTGAAGCCTTAGTGCTAACCCGCTCACCCCTTGATTTGGGCAGCATGGATTATTGGGTGAAACAAAAGTTGCCGCAGGGTTATCTCTATCGTGTCGCGAGTCAAACCGCTTCCACGGATTTAGTGCTGCAACTATCCCAACTGATGCAGTCGGAAACAGGAAAAACGCTCGCTTATGATGGACAAGAGAGTGAATATCGCCAAGCCATCGTACGCGCAGACCGAATGCAACGCGCCTTTGTTGTGAAGCAACAGTTATCCGACGACGATTTAGAATGGTTAAAGGCGTTATTTGACGAAACCGAAGCCGACAGCATCGAACAACAGTTCCTCGCGATTTAGGGCTTTTTACATTTACCAATTCAAGAAGCAAAAAAGCACCTTGTTCAATGTGAGCAAGGTGCTTTTTATTAACACTTTTTATTAACACTTTCTATTAACATAGAGATTGCGTTTTAGCTGACCACTTCCCCAGTGCCACCTGATTGGCAATAGAATGCCCAGCATTCCATGGCTTTGTCACGCGCCTGCTGCCAATCACCTCCAATGGCAAACAGTGCCGCGGTTAAGGTATCAACCACAGTATGTGCCATCAACGACCACTCTTCTTGCGGTGTCTCAAGTGGGCAGCTGGTTGGCAAAGGAATTTCTTTGTCCATAAATTCCGGCAAGTAACACGAGTGAACTTGGTCAGCTTCTACCCACCACACCGTTTGGCTCACTTTAGGATTATATTCGGCCTCACCACCTTGCCCCTTAAATGAGAGCATACGCTGATACTCACGCACGCCACTACTTTGGCGTGCCAAAAGATGCTCTACCTGAGCATGCAGCTCTTGAAAGCCGGGGTGAAAACTGCCGCGCATTCCGTAGGGCGCATCGGATGGGTTCATCGCCCGAATGACCGTATTTATTGGCGTTCTTAATCCATATCGGTGTTTCCAATCCAGCATACGCTTAGCAAGTGGACTGAAACTTTCTAAGGAGAGGTAAACGATATTATCTCTGCCAATGATTTGTTGCGCTTGTTCTAAGCTATCCGCTTGAGAGATATTGAGGTTTTGAAGGTAATCGCGGGCATGGATGCGATCACTCTCTTTATCCAAATCGCCATGTAAAAAGACTTTCACACCCTGTTGTGCCAAAAGCAGCGCTGCCAGCAGATGCCACGGTTTTCCTGATGTCGCCCCGACGCGTTTACCCGCGTACAGCGGCCAATCGAAATCAGCTCGAACGGGTTGTTGACTCGCTTTCAGACCTTCAACAAAACCGGCGATTTCTTCTGGTGTTTCATCACGCACACGAATAAGCATTAACAGCATCGCCATCTGGTCATCGTCAAACTCACCCGCGACAAATTGCTCCATAACTTGTCTTGCTTGCTCTTGCGTCAACGGACCTCTTCCGCGCGAACCACGTCCCACGGTACGAATGCACTCTTTAATTAAAGACACAATTATTCCCTTAAAACGACTATAACATTTGTGTCACTTTTACCATGTTGACAAAAGAAAGACAAAAAAAAGGTGCCAGCCTATCGGGAAGCTCGCACCATGCTAAACGGTAGTGTGAAACTACCAAATCTCAATATAGGGGAATAACACTCTTCAAAGTTAACCGCTATTCATATAACGCGTAGCAAGTAAAGTACCAAGATTGGCAATGACCGTTATTCATACACTTAAAGGCAATTTGAACAAAATATCACTCTCTAACAATAGTAGGCGCACCAAGACAGTGCGGCGCTATTAACTTATTGCTCAATTATAGACCATCGCTTGCGCTAGCCAGCGGCGAAACAGAGATGTGTTCTGGTTCGATTATCGCTATAATTCCCCATCCCTTTATCACAATCAGTTGACGCTATGCCTTGCCACCAAATTCGTTTTATCGCCACCGACATGGACGGTTCGCTGCTCAATGAACAGGGTCAATTACCCGACGGTTTCTTTCCATTGTTTGAACAAATCGACAAGCACGATATCCTTTTTGCTGCTGCTTCTGGGCGCCAGTATTACAGTCTGGCGGAGACCTTTGCATCCATCAAAGATCGTATGTTGTTTATTGCCGAGAATGGCACGCTAGTCATTCAAAACGATGAAATCCTATACAGTTGTGGGATCGAAAAATCCGTCACCGATAAGGTGATCAAACAGACAAGAGAACTGGACGGTGCTTTTGTTGTGCTGTGTGGCAAAAAATCCGCTTATATCGAAACCCAAGATGCTACGGCAGTAGAAGAGATTAAAAAGTACTATCACCGCTGCCAATACGTCGACGATCTCACCCAAGTTAACGACGAGTTTATCAAGGTCGCTATCTGCCATTTTTCAGGCACACAAGACAATGTCTACCCAACGGTAAACACGGCATTTGGGCAAGAGTTGCAAGTGGTCGTGAGTGCCAAGATTTGGCTAGACGTGATGAACAAGAGTGCCTCAAAAGGCACGGCGATTGAATTCTTACAGCAACGATTTGATTTTACTCAGCAACAGACGATGAGTTTTGGTGACTATTTCAATGATGTTGAAATGTTGAAAGTGAGTGATTTTTCTTATGCGATGGATAACGCCCATCCAGAGATCAAAGCACTCGCCAACTATATCGCGCCAAGCAACCGCGACTCTGGGGTACTAACGGTTATTCGTGACTATTTGCAAGATTTAGAGCAATAAGTCAGAGATTGATGATGGCCTGTCGCAAAACCGTTCGCCACAGGCCCATTCATTAATGACTTTCCCAGCGACCCGCCGCTTGATTATCACTCTCTCGAGCTTCAATCCAGCGTTCGCTATCCGCAACACGTTCTTTCTTCCAGAAAGGCGCTTGGGTCTTGAGGTAATCCATAATGTATTCACACGCCTCAAATGCTGCGCCGCGATGGGCGCTCGACACCGCAACCAGCACAATCTGATCACCGACATCCAATGCCCCAACGCGATGTATCACACGCACGCCATTAAGTGGCCAGCGCTCAGTCGCTTGTTGGCAAATAGCATTGAGCGACTTTTCAGTCATCCCTGGATAATGCTCTAGGGTAAGACCAGTGACGTTGTCCCCAAGGTTCATATCTCGAACCTTGCCGGCAAACGTCACCACCGCACCAGCCTGATTATCTTGAGCGAGTTGTTGGTATTCAAAACCGAGATCGAAATCTTGCTGCTGTACCGAAACAGAGATGCTCATGATCAGCCTCCCGTAACAGGTGGGAAAAACGCCACCTCATCGCCCGCCGTCACCGGACTATCCAAAGGAGAGATATTTTGATTGATCGCCACCAACAGTTTGCCGCTATCAAGAGCTAACTCCCATTGACGTCCCTTTGATGCCAGATGGACGCGAATCTCTTCTGCGGTGGTAAAAGCTGGCTCGAGCTCCAAAGCATCTTGACCGATTAACTCGCGCGTTTGGGCAAAAAACAAAACTTTAATCATGATCCCGCCTTAAAGTGTCCTGATTTCCCGCCAGTTTTTTCTAGCAGTCTTACCGATTCAATCACCATATCTTTTTGAACTGCTTTGCACATATCATAGATGGTTAACGCTGCGACTGAAGCTGCGGTCAACGCCTCCATCTCGACGCCCGTCTTGCCTGCTAGTTTGCATACTGACTCGATACGGACTTTATTCTCCGCCTCAATCGCTTGCAATTGGACTTCGACTTTAGACAACAACAGCGGGTGGCAAAGCGGGATCAAATCCCAAGTCTTTTTCGCCGCTTGAATACCCGCCAATCGAGCCGTGGCAAAAACGTCGCCTTTATGGTGATTACCAGAGACAATCATTGCCAGAGTTTCTGGTGCCATATGAACAAACGCCTCTGCTCTCGCTTCACGAACCGTATCCGCTTTGGCGGAAACATCCACCATATTGGCTTCACCCGAGGCATTAATATGGGTAAATTCAGACATGGGGTTTCCTTATAGGCTGAGGTGAGGCATAAAATTACACGGACGATGGCTGGCATCTAGCTGCTGCTTGATGATTTTAGTCCAACCGGTTCGACATGCGCCAGTTGAGCCCGGCATAGCAAAAATGACCGTGTGATTAGCAAAACCCGCAATCGCGCGCGACTGGATAGTCGACGTGCCAATTTCTTCATAAGAAACCATACGGAACAACTCGCCAAAACCCTCAACTTGTTTATCAAACAGTGGAACCAAAGCCTCTGGAGTGCTATCACGAGAAGTAAAACCGGTACCGCCAGTAATCATCACCGCTTGTACCGATTCATCCGCAATCCACTTCGACACAATCGCACGGATCTGATAGATATCATCAATCACGATCTGTTTATCTGCCAAGGTATGTCCAGCGTCTTGAAGGTTTTCGACTAAGTAACGACCAGAGGTATCGTTTTCTTCAGTTCTGGTATCAGAAACAGTTAACACCGCTATGTTTGCAGGCACAAATTTGCTCTCTGCGTGACCCATGTTGCTCACCCCTAAAATAATAAAAATGGTTAGTTGGCGGTAAAGTTAACCGCCAATAGATGCCAAGTTCGGCGTCATTCCCGAATTTCCATCGTGGAGGAAATGACTCACCGACTTGTTTTGTAATTGAGTTTGAATGCGCTCAATCAGAGCGTTCTCTTGTGAGTCGTGTTGCAGCAGATCTCTTAGATCCACCCCTTGCTCACCAAACAGGCATAAATGCAGCTTACCCATTGCCGACACTCTTAAGCGATTGCAGCTTTCACAAAAGTTCTTTTCGTAAGGCATAATCAAGCCAATCTCACCTTGATAATCGGCATGAACAAACACCTGTGCCGGTCCATCACTCTCACCTTTCGCTTTTAAGATCCAGCCATTGGCAATCAATTGATTACGAATTTCGACCCCGGAGACATGGTGGTTATTAAATAACTCGTCCATCTCACCGGTTTGCATCAATTCGATAAAGCGAAGTTGGATCGGGCGATCCTTGATCCACTGTAGAAACTCCGGAAGCTGCTTAGCGTTGCGGTCTTTCATCAACACCACATTCACTTTCACCTGCGGGTAACCAATTTCCAGCGCACGATCGATCCCAGCCATCACATCGAAGAATTTATTTTCTCCGGTGATCTGGTGAAACATACGCGGATCTAGGCTATCAACACTGACATTGATGTGGGTCAACCCAGCCTCTCGCCAAGTAGCCACTTGCTTCGCCATGCGATAGCCATTGGTCGTCGTCGCTACCTTACGAATACCCTGCGTATTCGCAACCGCTTCGATAATCTGTGGAAAATCTTTTCGTAGACTCGGCTCTCCACCGGTAATTCTGACCTTAGAAGTACCGCAATCAGCGAACGCCGTCACCACGCGTTTGATTTCTTCAAGCGTCAAAAAAGCAGGTCGTTTTCGACCTGGCGGTTGGTAGCCATCGGGTAGGCAATATGTACATCGGAAGTTACAGACGTCTGTAACCGATAGACGCAAGTAATAAAACTTGCGATGGAATTTATCTTCAAATTGTTGCGCCACGGAACACCTTTCCAAACACGGGAGGCAGAATCATTTCCAATCATGCCCTTGTGACCTTTAGCCACTGGCTGAGCTAGCATATCAACGCGACTTAGCTAACAAAGCTCGGAGTTATTTATGGCAGTTAACGGAACTTGTCTCGATAACAGCTATGATGAGTAAAATACTCAATTCTGACTCGGTTTTCCAGCACCAAAAGAGATTATGCGGGATCCGTTCATGGTTTTATTATAGTTGAGTATCTGACATCAAGCATTTCGCCTATTATCATCACTAAATGTCATCAATAAAATAACCATAAAGAATTACTCACTATGTCTCTATTTGATTCCAAGCGTGTCGTCGCTGTTGGCGGCGGTCACGGTTTAGGTCGATTACTCGCCGCCCTCAGCGAGTTTGGGTGTAACGCTACTGGCATCGTCGCAACGACGGATAATGGCGGTTCGACCGGAATAATTCGTGATAACTTTGGCGGCATCGCATGGGGCGATACCCGAAACTGTATCAATCAGTTGATTACTGAGCCCTCAATCAGTTCGATGATGTTTGAATACCGCTTTAAAGGTCGTGGCGACTTACATGGACATAACCTAGGCAATTTAATGTTAACGGCATTAGATAACCTCTCGGTCAGACCGCTGGAAGCGATCAACCTGATCCGCGGGATGTTAAAGGTCGATGTCAATATTATCCCCATGTCTGAACATCCTTCTGATCTCACCGCGCTGACAACCAAGGGCGCATGGATCACTGGAGAAACCAGCGTTGATGTCGCAGAAGAAGATTTGTTAAGACTTGATCTCGACCCCAGCGTTCCGGCGACCAAAGAAGCGGTTGAAGCCATTGAGCACGCCGACTGCATTGTACTGGGGCCGGGTAGCTTTCTCACCAGTATTATGCCGCCGTTGCTGCTGCCTGAGTTAAGCCGTGCGCTAGAACAAAATCGACAAGCCAAACTCATCTTTGTTGAGAACCTATCACCGGAGTATGGTCCCGCGGGGCGAATGACGCTTGAACAAAAGATTACTTGGTGTGAGCGCGCCATGCATGGTCGAAAATTGGACATTATTTTAGGGCAAGATCCTCACCCAGAAATTGAAGATAAATGGAATTTTGTCACCACACCTCTCGCGTCATCCAATCGAGACTGGCGTCACGACAGGGATAAATTGAAGCAAGCGATCATTAGCTTAATGTAAACATCGACTTAAGGGGAAATATTAACTTAAGGAAAACATTGAGTTGAGATAAACATTGGCTGAGCAAAATATTGAGTGAACAAAATATCGAGGGGACAACATAAAGCAACAACCATCACAGTGACGACTCGGTTGAGCCACTGTGATGGTTGATATTAATCAGACTCCAGCGTGGCAAGGACTTGTTGATAACAGCCAAGTGTACGCTGTAACAGCAGTAAGAACGCATCAACCCTTGCTAGGTCGTGACGATACGCGCCATCCTTGACTTCGTCGTCGACCTCCGTCGCCACCTGACAAAGATCTTCAGCGCCAAAACTGGCTGCGCTACTTTTCAATGAATGGCAAATTTCTTGGAACTGACTTGCCTGCTCTGTCTCTGTGGTCAACGCGGCTTGATACTGTTCAAGCTCTGAGGTAAATATCCCCAGTAAAATCGGTAGGTTATCCGCCCCGATTTCATTACGCAAAGAGTCGATGGTTTTGGTATTCATCTCCATTATGCTTGTGCCTCATTCGCCGTCCAGGCTTGAATCTTACGGTAAATCGTCGATGGACTCACATCCAAATACTTAGCCGCTTGAGGGATATTGCCATCACAGGCTTTAATGGCACTTTCTATCGCTATTCGCTCTATCTTGGACAGTGGCAAGATATTTTCCGGTGTTAAGTGGCTACTTGTTACCTGAGCGACCACCTTATCTTCTTCAATTGGCACATTGAGTGGCGGTGGCAGCATATCAAGACGGATCTCTTTGCCCTGATTAAGTACCACAACGTTACGCAGCACATTTTGCAACTGGCGGACATTGCCCGGCCATTCGTATTGCGTAAATCGCTCAATCACTTCAGGCGCAAAGCGAACAAAACTTTTCCCTTCTTCATAAGACATGAAACCTAGTAAAGAGTAGGCAATTTCGATGACGTCGTCTTCACGCTCTCGCAAGGGCGGCAGATGAAGTGGGATAACATAAAGGCGGTAATACAAATCTTCTCGAAAACGACCGGCTTGAACCTCTTGCCAAGGGTCACGGTTAGTCGCACAAACAAAGCGGACATCGACTTTCTTCATGCTTGAAGATCCCACTTTCTGAAACGTACCAGTCTGAATAAAGCGCAACAATTTAGTCTGTAGCTCTAAATCCATCTCACACAGTTCATCAAGAAACAAGGTGCCGCCATCGGCAAGCTCTGCAGCCCCTTGTCTGTCACCTGCTGCTCCAGTAAATGCGCCTTTGACGTGACCAAACAGTTCGCTCTCAATAAGATCCTTAGGAATCGCGGCACAGTTAATGGCAATAAACGGTTTATCCCCTCTTTTACTGGCGGCGTGAATTGCCTCAGCGCACACCTCTTTACCCGTACCACTTTCCCCGGTGATAAAGATACTGGCTTTACTCGAAGCGGCAGAGTCAATGGTGCGATAAACCGCTAGCATGGTTTGGCTACTGCCAATAAAGCCTTGATAGGTCTGAGTACCTGTATCGTTAAACTCTTGCTTTAGCTTGGAGGCTTTGCGGATGGCATTAGTCACCGTGATCCTTAAGCGGTCAGGTTCACAGGGTTTAATCAAAAAATCTTGCGCCCCATGCTGCATGGCATCGACCGCAGTATCAATCGAACCATGGGCGGTCATAAAGATCACCGGAACATCGGGGTTGAACTGTGTCACTTTATCCAACACATCCATACCGGTCATGTCAGGCAGGCGCAGGTCGAGCAAAATTAAGTCTGGCGTTCTATGGGCAAGACTGTCTATCGCATCGCGTCCATTGCCAACAATATTGATATCAATACCTAAAGGGGCTAAGTATGACCGATAAAGTGCAGCAACCGAAGCGGTGTCTTCTACCATCAGTAGATAGCGCGACTTAGGTTCGGTAAGGTTATTTTGCATAAGTCCTAGTTAACTATCGTTGTGTTGTATCGACTGCCCCGTGTATTCGTTAAGCACAAGGCGGTCATTTTAATAATATTTTTTATAAGGCTATCAAAGAGCTTGTTTAATGTTAACTATTTACGATGAAATGTTGTCGAAGCTTCTCTATCTCATCACGTTTTTCTGCGGCTGCTTCAAATTCTAGGTTCTGTGCGTGCTGGTACATCTGCGTTTCAAGCGCTTGGATCTGCTTCTCAATATCTTGTGGAGACAACGCGACATAGCTTTGCGAAGGCTCTGCCACTTTCGACAACGGAACCTGTTTACTCGCCTTCGCTTTATTGCCTTTGGTGACGCTACCGAGCTCCATAATATCTTTAACGTTGCGTTTTAGCGCTTGAGGTACCAGATTATGCTGTTTGTTGTAGGCATCCTGCTTTTCTCTGCGACGTTCCGTCTCGTCAATCGCTCTTTTCATCGACTTAGTAATCGTATCACCATAAAGGATCGCTTTACCTTTGAGGTTACGTGCTGCTCGCCCTATGGTCTGAATCAATGAGCGCTCCGAACGCAAGAAGCCTTCTTTATCCGCATCAAGAATGGCAACTAATGAAACTTCTGGCATGTCCAAACCCTCACGAAGCAAGTTAATGCCCACCAGAACATCAAACTCACCTAAGCGCAGATCGCGAATGATTTCTACACGCTCAACCGTATCAATATCTGAGTGCAGATAGCGAACCCGCACATCGTGCTCAGCCAAGTACTCGGTGAGATCTTCTGCCATCCTTTTGGTCAGCGTGGTGACGAGCACTCGCTCCTCAATTGCGGCGCGAGCTCTTACTTCTGAGAGTAAATCATCAACTTGAGTCGCGACTGGTCTGACTTCAATTTCTGGGTCCAACAAACCGGTAGGGCGAACCACTTGGTCAGCAATATCAGTGCCCGATTTCTCCAATTCGTAAGGTCCTGGTGTCGCGGAAACAAAAATCGTCTGCGGCGCTAAGCTCTCAAATTCGTCAAATTTCAGTGGGCGGTTATCCAATGCTGACGGCAATCTAAAACCGTACTCGACTAATGTCTCCTTGCGAGATCGGTCGCCTTTATACATCGCACCAATTTGTGGCACGGTAACATGGGATTCGTCAATGATAAGTAGACCATCGGCTGGCAGATAGTCAAATAGCGTCGGTGGCGGCTCCCCTTCACTGCGACCACTGAGGTATCTTGAGTAGTTTTCAACACCCGAGCAAAAGCCCAGCTCATTCATCATCTCGATATCGAACTGGGTCCGTTGACTAATACGCTGCTCTTCCAGCAGTTTGTTACTGTCTTTGAGAAACTGTTGGCGCTGAGCGAGTTCCAATTTAATATTTTCAATCGCCTCAAGGATACGTTCTCTTGGGGTGACATAGTGCGTTTTGGGATAAATAGTGAAACGAGCGAGATCTCTTTGGGTAATCGCCCCGGTTAACGGGTCAAATAAGCTAATGCACTCAACCTCTTCATCAAACATCTCCAAGCGAACCGCCTCTTGCTCAGATTCTGCCGGGAATATGTCAATCACCTCGCCACGTACTCTGAAATGACCCCGTTCAAAGGTCATATCGTTACGGGTATATTGTAGCTCTGCTAAGCGTCTTAGGATCGCGCGCTGATCGATAACATCGCCTCGGGTAACGTGCAGCATCATTTTTAGATAAGAATCGGGATCGCCCAGGCCATAAATCGCCGATACAGAGGCGACAATAATGGCATCTTTACGCTCTAGCAGTGCCTTAGTCGCTGATAGCCTCATCTGTTCGATATGCGCATTCACAGAAGAGTCTTTTTCTATAAAGGTATCCGTGGTCGGCACATACGCTTCCGGTTGATAGTAATCATAGTAAGAAACAAAATATTCAACCGCATTATTTGGAAAGAAAGACTTCATCTCACCATAAAGCTGTGCCGCCAGCGTCTTATTCGGGGCTAACACTATTGCCGGGCGCTGTGCTTGCGCTATCACATTCGCCAATGTGAATGTTTTGCCCGAGCCCGTCACTCCTAATAAGGTTTGGTGAGCTAACCCTGACTCCAAGCCATCAAACAGTTTCTCTATCGCTGCTGGTTGATCTCCTGAGGGTTGATACTCAGAGGAGAGTTGAAAATATTTATCCATGAATGCGCCCTTTTTGATTCTTGGCTGTATTTCACATCTAGCTGACAAAATTTGCAACCTCAAGTCGCGCGTTGAAAAACATTTCTCAGGTTTTCCACACTTTTTCCCCAACTTACTGAGACTTTAGCGATTGAATTGACGAACAAATAAGGACACCAATCAACAACCTAAATATAAAAATAAGCAAAACAGCCACTTAAATAATCACTGACAAAGTTATTCACAAATTATTTGTCATACAATCTTGCTCAATCGTCTTAAAGTACCACTATTAACAAGTTTATCCACAAATTTGGTGGATAACTAACTCCGACTCTGATGAGACAAGGCATCCAGAAAAGTAAAGACCATTTTATCTGTTTTTTATCGCCGTGATGGAAGCAAGTCACTGTTTTTAAAATAGCAATTGTCCCAAGTCGTTACAGTCTGATTTTTAACCCGTTTCACTTTCTGCCTTAAAAGTGTCCAGAACGTTACTGTTTGGCACTCTGGCATGCTTTTTCCCCATTCTTTGCTAACATCGTTTTAGACTAAGCCAATACTGTCAGGTTTTTTACAACCAAAAAACTCGCCGATATAATGTTCACAAATTAACCAGAAAGAGGTTCGAATACATGAAGCTAAGTGAAGAAGCAATACAAGTTACTAAGTGTTTAGCAACGTAACATCGCACAAGCTAAATCTATTATAAATGAACTTAAACCTGCTCAAGTAATCGAGCATTACGATGGCATACTTTATCGCCTATCTTCTTACGGATTTACTATAGCCGATCAAAGCTAACAGTATTAGGCGGGCTGCATCAACCGAATTGAAACCTCTATTTTAGTATTGCAAGAGATGACGTGTACCATAACAACAAAGGTATCTTGAATGGCAGTTATTAACCTCAACAATTCACATACACAGATAGACTGTGAAAAGCTTAAGCCAAGAGAACAAATGCTAGAGAAGGCCTTCGACTTTCATACGATGTGCACAGATTCAAGCAGAAATAGCTTGTATTGCGTTCATTCCGTAATATCTGGTTTAGCATTAGAAATCATACTCAAAAGTTTCAATTCGGTAGAAACTGAAGTTCAAAGTGAACACATTACCAAGTATGCATACAACCGAAGCAATAAGCCCAGAGAAAATCACGATTTAGTGTCATTGTTAGATAATGTGCCATTAACCATCAAAACACATCTATTCAATGAGCGAGACATAGAGATAATCAAAGCGTATCGGGACGTTTTCTTTAATGGTCGATACCTGTACGAGAAAACGGCTAGAGATAGATTTGATAATAGTTTTATCAAACTAGTCGGAAGAACGATCTTCAAAATGATCTGCTTGTACAAGAATCAGGGGTCAGTTGACCCATTCATCACCTATATTGATGATGAAACTTTAGAAAGCTATCGTCAGGAGTTATATCGATTATAAGTGCTGATGATTTTAGTAAAGTTACCCATTTCCGAACAAAATTTATTGGTCACCGACACTAGAACAGCGAAGGTTGCCAACCCTTAGCTTTTAGCTCATCAATCATAACTCGGCGGTGCCAGCGTTTAAGAGCTTCAAGAACTTGAGACGCTTGATACTCGTCACACCAAGCATTGCAATCCACTTTATGTTGTTGATGCCTCAAAATGCGGCGCGTGTATTTGTTTAGCGCTGCCTCTGAACGGTCTCGGTACTCTTGGCTAGGCAGGCGCAGTGCTTGACGGTAACAAAAAAGACGTTACGTTTATTGCCAAGCTTAAGAACAGCAGAAAGTTTATGGGTATCGTTGATAGTAAGATTTCCATGAAGTTACAGGCAGGGGTTGCGATGTAAAAAGCCATGTTGAAGCATGGCTTTTTGGGGGGTGTTATAGATGTTCTGGCTAGTCGAACAGAAGGCTAGCTTGAGTCTAGGTAGAACGATTTCGATGAATAGATCTATTATTAGACCCAAACCCAAAATGCCAAGAGTTGAAATTACTCTTAAATACCTGTTATTTGCGTTGTTCGTCTATTACTTCAACTATCTGATTTGTACTATTAAGTAGTTCTGACTTGATTGCCACCCCCAGAGAAAAAATAGAAACTATCGCCGCTAATATTGCAACATTTAACGACAATTTAAAACGGCTATGCTCATTTGACAGATCTGCAACAATAGATGACAGCATAGGGAAATTTATGCAATGTCGGTCTCTGCCCACGGACAAATTGAACAAATAGTTTGTAATGCCGTCAGAATTGTCATGTTGATATTTAGGATTTAAATGATAATAAAGGCGACCAAAAACTAAATCTCCTTCGATATCAAAATGCTTGGCAACATGGTCTATATCGATTGGGACATGGATTTTGGCTTCTCTATTTTTGGTTGTTTCATAAGTCAAGTAATCATCCATATAATGATTAAAAATGTACTCTAATATTTTTAAATCTGTCGGTATTTTCATTGTACCTCTCAAGCACATACGTCCAATTAAGTGAGCAATACCCACCTAACGAAACTATTGTGCCGCAAACACTTAAGTCAATTCAAACCGAAAGTGCCGAATATTGCGAGTCTGCTTGAATTGTTTGTTAAGCGTATTTTCTACGATGAACAAACTGTGTATATCCAGACCGTTATGATCAATATTGATATTGGATAATGACAAAAGTCCCAAATACGATATAGAAAAATTTTGGCTGTCCAGCCTAAGTTTACATACCAATCAATCTTAGTGTCTTCCTCTTTAGCCGATTCATTCTTATGCTCTTTTTTGGCAACAGTGTAGTCATGAGAACTATGGTTTTCGTAACGCCCTAAACACTGATAGTAGCGACCCACGTAACTAAGATACTCCTTCCTGCCGACCTTAGCCTTGCTGTCGACCATGAATTTCAATTCTCTTGCTAGTTCAGCTAATTCCAAACCACATTGATGTATTTTGGCTGATCGTGCAGAGAAATCTCCCATACCAAGCAATAGAGAGTACGCTAGTACTACTACTGCAAAAAACACAGCTACTGCATTCTGAGCATTACTTGATATCGATGTGGTGGTTAACTCAAAGATGGGTAACATTGACAATATAATTTGACCTATAGCCATATAAGCTAAAGTCCATTGTGAGAACCAACTTTGTGAACGTAGGCGCCGACTAGCTTCATAGCGAGCTTTCGATGTCACCGATACTCTTTTATATAGATATTGATATGTATCCAATTTTTCCTCATTTCTCAAATACGCTTAACGCTTATTAGACGGAATAATTCCGACTTTTCTTTCCGTATATCATGCTCAAAGCTCATATGCAATTCAACACCTATGGCGAATCATGTGAAGTATGAACAAATAATTGTGGGAAAAGTCACCATAGCAAACTAGAAATCAATCATTTTCTATATTTGCCTAAATTAGGGCTACGAAAATGAACTAGGTAGAATACTCTAAGAGACGTAAGCTTGAGCCAAGGTAACCCGTCAGCCCTTGTCACATCGAGCAAACAAATCTAACCAGCTGCTAAAGATTTGACCAAGCATTTACATTTCTGAATGACTCTAAGTTTTTCCGAGCTGTGCCAATTGGGTATAATGTACAGTTTAAATTTGCATAAAAAACATAGAAAGAACTGTTAATGAAATACACAATTACTATATTTATTTTTATATTTAGTTTCAGTGCCTTAGCTGATTCCGCTTGGGTTATTGCACCTGATAATTCTTGGTCAAATGGCAAAGTAATGATGTTTAATTTTGATGAAGACATTGAATTGAGTAAAGTTGGCGTAGCAGAAGTTAGCAGAGATAGTAGAGGAAATATCACTACGTTTTTTTACTACTTTTCGATTAATGACGAAACGCGGAGCATTTGTGACTATGACAGGTTAAAAGACCTGAATAATGAAGGTCAGCACGTGATAAAAGGAGTTTCGGTTCATAAGTTTAATAACCAGCCTGTGAAAATGACAGGTTTTTGTGTGGCTGGAACGGAAGAGAGACCTTCGATGGTTTACTTTAGACCCCAAACATACGAGGGTTTACAGTTCGTCGTCAATCAATTTAAAAAAAGCAAATCGGTAACGGTTGAAACTAACTACTGGGAAGAGTTTAAGAGAATTGAATTTACTGCATTAGGATTCACAAAATATTGGGATTCCAACAACCGCGAAGCTCTTTAGCTAACCTATACTGTTTGTCATTATAAATATCGAGAAAGAGCAACTTACTCAACGTCACCCGCTCTGGTGCGTGATGCTTAATACATTTCTGTACAGTCCGAGGAGAGTAGTCGTGTTTGTAAAGGGCGACTCAATGGCTGATACCATTACAGATAACGACTCACTACTGATTGATACTGAATCAAGAGTGCCTATTGATGGTCATATCTATGTGGTTAGACTTGGTGATGAGCTTTACGCTAAAAGAATCCAGAAGAGCTTTGACGGTTCTTTGGTGCTGATTAGTGACAATAAAGACTATGGACCTATTGCCGTTCCGAAAGAACAACTCAACGAGCTGTGCATCGTTGGTAAGGTCGTTCAACGGGCAACTGATCTTTAAACGCTCTCAAAACATAGAATCGGATGATTGTGCTCATATCATCCGTTTTCTAAATCCACGCGGTGTAATGAAAGTAGATCCGCGTCGTTTCTCATTTCTTGCGGCTTTTAACTTTCATCGCTGAATATAGCCTCACCCCTTTGAAAAACAAGGCGTTGCCGACCTAATCCGGTTTGTTCCTAGCTATTCCTTAGTTATCATTCTATGTGGTGGGTTACAGTTTTTAAAATAGCAATCCTTTGCGTTGTGTCGACTGCAATCGACACAAGCCACCGTCGAGTATTAGTCTTGCGACCACCCAGAAATGCTCTCACGCACGCGGTCATTTTGGCATCCTGAGCAAGGGCTACATTACCACAATCGACCATTTATTCGTCAAACAGCACGTCGTCGGTTAATTTTTTTATTTTCAGTCTAGATTTTGCCAAATGGTGGTGTTAGTATTCCCGCCATCAACTTTTCCCCCTTAGTTCAGTTGGTAGAACGGCGGACTGTTAATCCGTATGTCGCAGGTTCGAGTCCCGCAGGGGGAGCCAAATTAGAAAAAGACGCCTTTTACGGCGTCTTTTTTGCTTTCTGTCATACACACTTTCCCTGCCGCACCGTAACGACTACACTCTGAGAACAATATGCCTCTCGCCTGTCACTGCATGTCCCTTGGCCGAATGGATAAAACCCTAGCTTTATCCGGTTGTTATTCGGCGCGCAAAACAGGATAATAGGGAGATCACAGCTCTTTACATCGACTATTTATGACCGAATATCTTTTGTTGTTGGTAGGCACGGTTCTCGTCAACAACTTTGTACTGGTAAAATTCCTTGGCTTATGCCCTTTTATGGGGGTCTCTAAAAAGCTAGAAACCGCTATTGGCATGGGGTTAGCCACGACATTTGTGCTAACGCTCGCTTCTGTCTGCGCTTATCTGGTTGAGACATACGTACTCGAGCCGCTGAGTATCTCCTATCTGCGTACGATGAGCTTTATCTTAGTGATCGCGGTCGTGGTGCAGTTCACTGAGATGGTGGTACATAAAACCAGCCCAACACTCTATCGCTTGCTCGGCATCTTCTTGCCCCTAATTACCACCAATTGCGCGGTTTTGGGTGTCGCCTTGCTGAATATCAATGAAAATCATAACTTTATCGAATCGATTATCTATGGTTTTGGTGCGGCCTTGGGCTTTTCTCTGGTACTGATTTTATTCGCTTCGATGCGTGAACGTATTGCGGCTGCTGACGTTCCAGCGCCCTTCAAAGGCGCTTCTATTGCCATGATTACCGCAGGTTTAATGTCATTGGCTTTCATGGGCTTTACTGGGTTGGTGAAACTTTAATGGATACCATCGTTATTTCAGTGATTGCTCTTGTCGTTCTTGCCGCTATCTTCGGGATTCTCCTCGGCTTTGCTTCCATCAAATTTAAGGTGGAATCCGATCCTATTGTTGAACAGATCGACGCTATTTTGCCTCAAACGCAATGTGGTCAATGCGGTTACCCCGGCTGTCGTCCATACGCAGAAGCCATTGCTAGTGGCGATGACATCAACAAGTGTCCACCGGGTGGTCAAGCCACCATCGAAAAACTTGCCGATCTGATGGGGGTTGACGCTCAAGAGTCCGCTCATGAGGAAGAAGCCGTTAAGACCGTGGCGTTTATTCATGAAGACATGTGTATTGGCTGTACTAAATGCATTCAAGCTTGCCCCGTGGACGCCATCGTCGGCGGAACCAAAGCGTTGCATACCGTCATAAAAGACGAATGCACAGGCTGTGATCTTTGTGTCGCTCCGTGCCCTACTGATTGTATAGAAATGATTGAGGTGAAAGAGACGACCGACAGTTGGAAGTGGCAACTCAATATGATCCCAGTGAAAGACATCACTGACGCGACACAACAAAAGCAAGCACACTAGGAAGCCGTATGTTATCACTAATAGAACAAATTCAATCTGGTCTGTTATGGGATTTTCCTGGTGGCGTGCACCCTGTCGAAAATAAAACCCAATCGAACCAAACGGCGATTGCCGAAGCCATTATACCTAGTGAGTTGGTCATTCCGATCAAACAGCACATCGGTAAACCGGGCGATATTCTCGTCTCTGTCGGAGATACCGTACTTAAAGGTCAGTGCCTAACGGAAGTGAATGCCGCCATGATGCTGCCAGTACATGCCTCAACGTCAGGAATCATCGTCGCTATTGAACCCAGAACGGTGGCGCATCCATCGGGTTTAAGTGAGTTGTGCATTGTCTTGCAGCCTAATGGTCAAGATCAGTGGATCGACAAAACGCCGATTGAAAACTATCAGCAGCATACACCGGAACAACTGATAGAAATCATTCGCCAAGCCGGTGTCTCTGGTATGGGTGGCGCAGGCTTCCCAACGGCTAAAAAAATCCAAGCGGGACAAAAACGTACCGACGTGCTGATTATCAATGCCGCCGAGTGCGAGCCGTATATCACCGCCGACGACACCCTAATGCAGCACTTTGCTGACGAGATTATCGCTGGCATTGAAGTGCTGGAACATATACTCGAACCAAAACTGACCGTCATTGGTGTTGAAGACAATAAACCGCAAGCAATACAGGCATTGCAACAAGCGGCACAGCATCTTGATATTGTTATTCGTGTGATTCCAACCAAATACCCGTCCGGTGGCGAAAAACAGCTGATCAAAATTATCACCAACCTGGAAGTCCCCAGCGGCGGTATCCCAGCCGATATTGGAGTGATGGTACAAAACGTCGGCTCGGTGTACAGCGTAAAAAAAGCGGTTTTAGATGCCGAACCTTTGATTCAACGAGTCGTCACCCTGACCGGTGATACCTTTGCGCAGCCGAGAAATGTTTGGACGCTTATTGGCACACCGGTGCAAGCCCTGCTTGATGAGTACAGCTACCAAGCGGACAAAAAATCGCCTCGTCTGATCATGGGCGGTCCCATGATGGGCTTTACCTTGCCACATGCTAATGTGCCAATAACTAAAACATCCAACTGTATACTGGCGCCAACACGCAAAGAGATCGCACCCCACAGCTATGAAATGCCCTGTATTCGTTGCAGCCAATGCGCTGAAGCTTGCCCTGCCTCGCTGCTCCCTCAACAGCTACAGTGGTATGCAAAATCGGCGGAATACGATAAGTGTGAAGAGCTGAATATCAAAGACTGCATTGAGTGCGGGGCTTGCGCTTATGTCTGCCCAAGTGAAATTCCGCTGGTTCAATACTACCGACAAGCGAAAGCAGAGATTCGCAGCCGCAACCAAGAAGCAGAAGCCGCTGAGCGCGCACGATTACGTTTTGAAGAGAAAAAGGCGCGCATGGAGCGAGATAAGCAAGAGCGAGAAAATCGCTTTAAGCAAGCCGCTGATGCCCGTCGCCAACAGATGAAGGCAAGCACCGATGGCGATGCGGTCGCCGCAGCGATTGCTCGAGTGAAGGCGAAACAAACCAGTGATATCGCATCATCGCAGCCAAAACCCGCCGTTGCGGCCGCCATTGCTCGCGCCAAAGCCAAACAAGCCGAAGCGTTAGCGAGCCAAAAAGCGGAACCTGATAACAGTGAAATGAATAAGCTGCGCGAAGAACGCAAGCGCCTTGCTCGGGAACGTAAAGCGGAAAAAGCGAGTAACGAAGCCCAAGAAAGCGCGGAAAATGGCGCGGATAAATCGACGGTTGTTGCCGCGGCGATCGCCCGAGCCAAAGCGCGCAAAGCAGAGCAACAAGCAGGCTCACCTCAAGGTGATGAACCTCAAGCTGACAGCAAAAAAGACGCTGTCGCGGCAGCGATTGCCCGCGCCAAAGCACGCAAAGCGGAACAACAAACTGCCTCATCTCAGAGTGACGAATCTCAAGGCGACAGCAAAAAAGACGCTGTCGCGGCAGCGATTGCCCGTGCCAAAGCACGCAAAGCAGAGCAGCAAGCAGCCTCATCTCAAGAGGATGAATCGCCAGAGGAAAGTAAAAAAGCCGCTGTTGCCGCGGCGGTTGCCCGTGCCAAAGCACGCAAAGCGGAGCAACAAACTGCCTCATCTCAGAGTGACGAATCTCCTGAGGACAACAAAAAAGCTGCCGTTGCTGCAGCGGTTGCCCGTGCTAAAGCACGCAAAGCGGAACAACAAACTGCCTCATCTCAGGATCATGAGTCTCCAAAAGATGACAAAAAAGCCGCCGTTGCCGCTGCCATCGCTCGAGCTAAAGCAAAAAAAGCGCAAAGCAAAACAACTAATAAGGAAAATGAGTAATGGCTTTTTTTATTGCTAGCTCACCTCACGCGCACAACCGTAAGCGCACTTCAGATCTTATGAAAGCCGTCGCGCTGTGTGCTTTACCGGGTTTAGTCGCTCAGACTTACTTCTTCGGATGGGGGACGGTGATTCAGCTCGTCTTCGCACTCGTCATCGGCTTAGCGATGGAAGCCGCAGTATTAGCGATAAGAAAGCGCCCAGTAACAGCCACGCTCAACGATGGTAGTGCGCTTGTCACTAGTTGGTTGCTGGCTATCGCGATCCCTCCGTTATCGCCATGGTGGGTCATCACCATAGGTCTTATTTTTGCCATTGTGATTGCTAAACAGCTCTATGGGGGGCTTGGGCAAAACCCATTTAACCCAGCAATGGTTGCCTATGTGGTGTTACTGATTTCATTTCCGTTGCAGATGACCAGCTGGCTGCCAGCGACCGGGATGCAAGGGGCGAGTTACAGTTTTGTAGATGCTATTTCCGTGATTTTTACTGGATTCGACATCAATGGTTTCTCGTTACAACAGATTCGCTCTGGCATCGACGGCGTAACGGCGGCGACACCGCTCGATGCTATCAAGACGGGGCTAAAAAATGGCAACACCCTGCCTGAGATAACCCAAGACTCGGTATTTTCTGGACTGGCTGGCGTGGGCTGGCAATGGGTCAATATCTGCTACTTGCTGGGTGGCTTGGTGTTATTAAAACTACGCGTTATCCAATGGCATATTCCTGTCGCCATGTTAGCTGGACTGTTCGCAATCAGTGGTCTCTGTGCGTTATTTATGCCCGGTGAAACCGCCTCGCCTATCCTGCATCTGTTATCTGGTGCCACCATGCTAGGGGCGTTCTTTATTGCCACCGATCCTGTTTCCGCCTCAACCACCAAAAAAGGGCGATTGGTCTATGGCGCTTTTATTGGGGTGATGATTTTTATCATTCGTGCTTGGGGAGGCTTCCCTGATGGCGTGGCGTTTGCGGTACTGTTGGCAAATATGTGCGTTCCGCTGATTGATTATTACACTAAACCAAGAACCTATGGACACTAACTAACATGTTGAATGCCATTAAAAAAAATGGGCTGACCCTTGCGATATTTGCCTGTGCATCAACCGGGTTAGTCGCTTTGACTCAATTCTTGACCAAAGATCAGATTCAGTACCAACAGCAAGCCCAATTAGCGGCGACGCTGAATCAAGTGATCCCAAAGGATTTACATGATAATGAACTGGCGCAGGCTTGCACTTGGGTCAGTAGTCCGCTGCTAGGTTCCTCAGAGCCACAACACGCTTATGTCGCGACACTGGCAGGACAGCCTGCGGCTATTGCTGTAGAGAGTATCGCTCCCGATGGCTATAACGGTGCAATCAAAATCATCGTCGGTATCGACAACCAAGGAACCGTTTTGGCAACGCGCGTTCTAAGTCATCAAGAAACGCCCGGACTGGGTGATAAGATCGATCTGCGAATTAGCGACTGGATACTCAGCTTTAGTGGCAAAACCATCACAGAGCAAAACCAAGCGCAATGGGCAGTAAAAAAAGATGGCGGGATGTTTGATTCCTTTACTGGCGCAACCATTACGCCTCGCGCGGTTGTTCATGCTGTCAAAAATACCGCCACCTTTATTAACGACAATCGCAGCACGATTTACCAACAGACATTAGGCTGTGAGGAGTAAGCCATGGATAGTAACAAGCAACTGTTAAAAAATGGACTCTGGGACAACAACCCGGCCTTAGTGCAACTTCTTGGTTTGTGTCCTTTGCTCGCGGTATCTTCGACTGTAACGAATGCGTTAGGTTTAGGTATCGCCACCCTACTGGTATTGGTCGGCTCTAATGTCACCGTGTCGCTGATCCGTAACTACGTTCCTAACGAAGTCCGTATTCCGGTGTTTGTGATGATCATTGCCGCCCTCGTTACCTGTGTCCAGTTGCTCATGAACGCATACGCTTACGGGTTGTACCTCTCTTTAGGCATCTTTATTCCCCTGATCGTAACCAACTGTATCATCATTGGTCGAGCCGAAGCCTTTGCTTCAAAGAATACACCGGCTAAATCCGCATTGGATGGCTTTTGGATGGGATTAGGGATGACATTGGCTCTCGTCATACTCGGCGCGATGCGCGAGATCATTGGCAATGGCACACTGTTCGATGGTGCCGATTTGCTACTTGGGGATTGGGCATCGATGTTACGCATTGAAATTTTTCAATTCGATAGCCAGTTTTTACTCGCTTTATTGCCACCCGGTGCCTTTATCGGCGTGGGCTTTTTAATCGCACTTAAAAACATCATCGACCACTTTATTGCTCAAAGACAACCAAAACAACAGAAAGCCCCCATAGAGCGGGCTCGCGTGACCAATTAATGTGACTATTACTCGATAAATAAGTGCACGAAAAATAAGTGCACGACAAAGAAGTACAGGCACACGATGACTAGGAAGTAAAGTGGCTCAATTATGAATAAAGACAAACGAAAGCTGATATTAGAACGTTTACGTGAAAACAACCCAAACCCACAAACCGAGCTTAACTGGTCGACACCGTTTGAGTTGCTGATCGCGGTGTTATTGTCTGCACAAGCCACCGACGTCAGCGTCAATAAAGCCACCGATAAACTCTATCCCGTGGCAAACACACCTGAAGGTATTCTTGCGCTCGGTGTGGATGGTGTGAAACAGTACATCAAGACGATTGGACTGTTTAACTCCAAGGCCGAAAATGTCATCAAGACTTGTAAAATATTGATTGAACAGCATGATAGCGTTGTTCCTGAAGATAGAGCGGCACTGGAAGCGTTACCCGGCGTAGGACGTAAAACCGCGAATGTGGTTTTAAATACCGCCTTTGGCTGGCCGACTATCGCCGTCGATACCCATATTTACCGAGTATCAAACCGAACCAAACTCGCGATGGGAAAAAGCGTTGATGACGTAGAGCAAAAGTTACTCAAGGTGGTTCCCAAAGAGTTTAAGCTTGACGTCCATCATTGGTTGATTTTACATGGTCGCTATACTTGTGTGGCGCGCAAGCCGCGTTGCGGAAGTTGTATTATCGAAGATCTGTGTGAGTTTAAAGAAAAGGTTTACCCAGAATAAAACTATCTGTTAATGACTAAGGAGCAATGTCATGTCTAACGGTCGTATTTTGCATACTATGTTACGTGTTGGTGATCTTGATAAATCGATCGCTTTCTACACCGATGTAATTGGTATGAAACTACTGCGCAAAAATGAAAACACTGAGTACAAGTACACCCTTGCGTTCTTAGGCTTTGGAAATAACCCTGATGCCGCAGAAATCGAACTGACTTACAACTGGGGCGTATCTGAATACGACCTTGGTTCTGCATACGGTCATATCGCGATTGGTGTTGATGATATTTACACCACGTGTGATGCGATAAAAGCAGCGGGTGGCAACGTCACTCGTGAGCCGGGTCCAGTAAAAGGCGGAACGACCGAGATTGCCTTTATCAAAGATCCTGATGGCTACATGGTCGAGCTTATCCAAAATACTCAAGCAGATGCGGGTATCGAAGGCTAGTCTATTGAGCAATCAGTGCCGTCCCAAAACTAGAACACCCCGACAAAAATCGGGGTGTTTTTTTGTAAGTACTGTCATTATTGGGTCAACGGCAAAGCAAGAGTCGCTATTACACCGATTAGCGTGGTGATTAACAAACCACCCATCACACACCAGCGATTAAAATGGCAAACAGCGACTTGTCTCAGCCCCACTCAACACATGATATTCAAATAAAACCTCAAAAACACGACCAGATTAGTGTCGGTGGACAATAAAGATTAGAACCCGACAATAAAGTTTGAAACTTTTCGAGGCTTTTGCGTAGTTTGCCTTTTGCTCTAACAAGGTTTTGCCCCTTTTCTACTTAAAGTAATAGCTCTGAAGAGGAATATCGACAGAGTTTACGATACTTGAAATTATGGTAGAAAAAGAAACTAAAACAGCTTCCAAAACAACGCCAAATTACCACACCAGATTTGGGGGGTCGTATTGTCGCAATGTCAGTACAGGTGGTAGATCTTTTATTATCCTCCCTGAAATCTTTATCGGTTACATCTAGAATATTTGTTCTCTTCTGGCGTATTCTTACCAAAGCATTACAAAACTTAAGGGGCAATATGGACAGTAAAACTCGTGCTGAACTTGGGAATATACTTACAGATCAAGAAAGACTTCTAGAAATCTTATCTCAGAATCCAGCCGCCTTAGAAGGCTACCCTAATTTACAATCGCATTTAACAGATAAAAACCAAAAGTCTGTAGAATATAGGCGTGCGATTCGCAACAAAGAATTCACCAAGGATGACTATCGCGATGAGATCTTATCGAAGCTCGATTGGATAGGCTACAAGGTCTGCAGTGAGTTAGATATGGATTTCGTTATCAATAGTGTGGCGGCTAAGTGCGGTGCGGATATCGAATCGGTAAAAAATATTACCTTAGAAGACATAGGAATCGAAAAAGTCAGCCGCTTGTTACACATGATGGGGGAAGCCATTTACTCTCAGTCGGAATCACTACCGTCTTTTCCTTGGGAGGCAAAAAAAGGGCAGACGAACCATGCCTTTTGGAAAAAGTGTCACTTGGCCTACGACGCGATGATGCTCGAGGGCTATGGCAGTCATTACAAATTGAATCAATGGGCTCAGTTGACACTAGGCGTTTCGTGTCCGCAAAGCTTTCCTCGATTTGCACGGACGTATGGTGACCCTCGACTAATTGAAAGCTGGGTTAAATGGTCTGAGTGGACTGATAGCGAAAAATAGCGGTTCAATTTATTGGCTTTTTTGGCTGTAACTACTTGCAGGGAGGAGATGGTTTGAATGCCTCTTACCACCTTTTCTGATGACTAAATCTAGAGTGAAGCTAGTGGCTTATATTCCCCCCTAGATTGATCATAGTGACACCCGAGACAATCAGCAGTAGCCCCATAATCACTTGCCCATTAGGGATTTTGCCAAACATCGCTTGAACCAAGGCGATAAGAACAATTCCGACACCACACCAAATTGCGTATGCGGTAGAGCTAGACATACCAGACGCAGTCGCCAGAGATAAGAAGTAAAAAGCCGCCGCATAGCCCAAAGCACATCCAACAGATGGAAAAAACTTGGTGAAGCCGTTTGTTAAAGGTAGAAGTGTTGTTGCGATAACTTCAGAAATAATGGCAATGGCTAAATAGAACATGTTGTTACCTCTCTTGCGTTTAGAGCTCCATCATGCCTGACGTTGTTTTTCTAAAGTAATGCATTGCTTTTAGAAAGCGTTGGAAATGAAATTCAAGTGGATTGGAAATCGCAGAGCCCTTTGTCAATAAACTCTTAGGCTCGATAATCGGCTACATCTACTCCTTATCCAAACGCTTACCTAAAACGATAAGTCCCCCAGTTTTCAGTCCCCCTCCCTAGAAAATAACCGCAACATTCTACTGATGCCCGAGTGTTGTAGTGTTTTTGTCCAACAGCGCAAAAGTTTACGCCTCATATCACTAATTTGTATTTCTAAGTATCTCTAGAGACGACCAAATTGCTTGGAAAAAGTTAGGTGACTAAATTGACCTCATTGAATTTCACTGCGGCAAGGACAGCAGACCCATTTTACGGACCAGTGAACGTATAAACCATAAATGAGGCAACCATAATGAAGAAAACAATCCTAGCCGCTACTGTTGCACTAACTACCGCATTTGGCGCTCAAGCTATTGAGGTTCACAATCCAGATACAGCTTTTCTTGATCAAGTGGGAGCAGTTGGTATCACTCAAGCTAACTGGGAATCTGGTCAATCAGCAAAGCTTACTTTGAAACACGCTTACAAGTTCACTCACTACGTTGAACTATCTAAAGGCGAGTTCACTCACGATATTGGCGTGGCTCAAGGTTTCGATTTAAAAGGCCCATTGGCGTATGACCTAGATGGTTTACACGATATGGAAACTGTCCTCCGTGACCGCCTAAACACTGAGTCAATTGTAATGCTAAAAGATGGTCAGTTGGTTGATGAGTTCTACTGGTCAGGTATGCACAAAGACCACACGCATCTAATGATGAGCGTAACAAAGTCTTTCACGGCACTAACTCTGCAAACTCTTGTTGAAGAGGGCAAGGTAGACGTAAACAAACTGATTTCTGACTACCTACCAGAACTTAAAGACTCTGGCTTTGGTGATGCGACTGTTCAAGAAATGCTCGATATGCGTTCTGGTGTAAAGATTGAGTTCACACCTGGCAAAATCTGGGATGAGCGCATGACGCACGTTCAAGAGTGGAATGGCGTTAACAACTACTCAGAACTTAAATCGATTCTAGACTTTGGCGCAACACTAGGTAAGCGCACAGACGTTAATACCGGTGAAGCGTTCGACTACCAGTGCGCACACACTGAAATGCTAGGCATGTTGATTGCTCGCGTTACTGGCATGACAGCAGCAGAAGCTATGGAAGAACGACTATGGAAGCGTGTTGGTTTCGAAAACAACGCAAAACTGCAGTCTAACCACAACGGTGAAGCAGTCATGTCTGGTGGCCTGAACGCTACTACTCGAGACGCAGCAATCATGATGGATGTTCTGGTTAACGGCGGTAAGAACCGAGCTGGTGAGCAAATCGTTTCTCCTGAATACATCAGTAACTTAATGGTTGGTAATGATGAGGTTAAGAGCGCTTGGAAGCATGACGGATTCTCTCAACTGCACGCTGACGCTTGGTACAAAGATCAATTCCGTGTTCTTAATGTAGATGGTCATAGCTTCATTCTGATGGTTGGTATTCACGGACAAGTCATTGTTGGTGAGCCATCTACGGGCAAAGTAATTGCTATGACTGGTGCTCAAGACCAAATGCAAGCACCTCGCACAGTTGGTATGACGATGTTGAGCGTTATCCCTACCTTACTTAAGTCAATGTAATACCCCTAATGTGTGCCGTCTGGTGGCGGCACACCTAGAGCCATGCGCAAAGCGATCATTCGCTTTTCGGATATTTCTTCCAAAGGACAATTAAGCAAGGATGCCTTTAATTAAACAAGGCAATTAAAAATGAAAACGACTCTTTTAGCAGTAGCATTGGTATCAACTTTCGCAGCGAACGCCGCGTACCTAGACGAAGAGACAGGCGAAGTTGTAGTACCTGAGAACCCAGAACTACTAGGTGAACCAGCTCAAGAAAAGGTTAACTATGGCGATCCAACTGCTTCATTTAAGGGTTTTGGTTTGACCACTGGTTCTAAAGGTTTCAAGCAAGGTAACTTTGTGTATGGATCTGGTGATCACATCTTCTCTGGTGATGTCGGTACGTCTGGCGACAAGGATATTACTTATCGCGCTCGCTACTTCAATATCGATAGAGAAACCAATATTGGTTGGTCTGTAGATGTTCTTGGTGATTACAAGAACCACGATGGTGTTAAGACTAGCTCAAACGCTTTCCTTGCTGGTGGTCTGTATAAGATGGACTTTGGCAACATCATCGTTGCACCCATGGCTTATGCCGGTTACGCAACTGGTGAGACTCAATATAAAGACGTACCAGGCTCAAAGTTAAAAGCTGACTCATATCTAGGTCAGGCCGGTGTTTACGCTATGTATGGATTTGAAGCTGGTCACTGGTTATATGTGAACCCTAAGACTACCTATGTGTTTAAAGATAAGAACTTCAACAACCAAATTGAGGTTGGTGGCGGCTTTATGGTTACGGACAATAGTTCTTTAGGCTTTAAGAGCGAACTATCTAAATACGGGAAAGGCAAAACAGACTTCCTGAACACCGTAAACTACTACGTGTACTTCTAATACATTTCTAAAGGATTACCTTAGACCAAGGACGGCACCTCTCGATATTGAGAATTTAAAATGAAAAAGCAAAACGGTTTTACTTTAATTGAGCTAGTTATCGTCATCGTGATTTTAGGCGTCTTGTCAGCTACTGTTGCACCAAAGTTTTTGGGTATTCATTCTGGCGCAAGAGAAAGTGTATTAAAAGGTGCAGTTGGCGCAATAAAGGGAGCGGACGGCATTGTCTACGGAAAGTCTGTTATTGCTGGTCGTGAGAATCTGGAGCGATCTGAAATCAAGTCTGGGAAAAATATCATCGAAGCTGCGTTTGGTCATATCTTCAATACCAAGATAAATTTAAAGAACGCTGTGAATTTCGACGGCGTTGACGTGACGGAGTTGGTTAATTCCATGGGTGATGACTATACGGTGATTTCGTTTGGTAAGTGGAAAGATACCAATACATGCCATGTAAAAATATATCAGGACTTAGAAACTGGTGAGCTTGAGTTCGAGCTTGTCAATGAAGGATGTTAAGTTAAGTCGATTGACCAAACGAAAGGCCGCAATATGCGGCCTCAGATTGTTGATGAAACTTACTTTCGACTTAGAATTCCTCGTTAGGTGATGTGCCATAAGCCGCACTGCTAATTTTCAATAGCGCCCCCCCATAGCGATCACCCTACTGTTTTACGCCTCTCCCGTAAGCAAAATGTCTCCCTCACTATTTAGCCCACGGCAACGAACATAACGATCTCAATAATTTCGCCTGTGTCAGTTCATTCGACGATGTCACTTCAGGCTTGTAATCCTTTCCATAGCCAGAATGCGTATTCGACTCGCTCTAACTATTGCATCGGTATAGATATGCCAAGTGATAGCGTTTTATATGTTTTGACTTTAGATACCGTTATTTCGCATTAAATGGAGCCCTGCCCTCTTGGGCATTGGGATGAACTGCCATTACCATTTTGAATGGATATGAGCCATTTCATCATGTACGAGTTTGGTGATATGAACTACGTAGCGTTGAGTAACCAGTTGTTTCATCCTTACTATTTCGATTTTAGTTCAGTGAAAAGATGGTCATTGAAACGTAGCTGTAAAGCTATCCCTTACATCGCTTTCCCTATTAGAACAACGCTTTTGCATGATGACTAATCTTTTATCAGTTGTCTGAAGTACCCCAAAGGCTATCTTTTGTAGTTGCCGTTACACCCCATTTCTAAGGATCAATAAAACCCTCTGAAATCACTCGAAATGCGTTTGAGAATACTATTATCGCCAGTGTTGAACGTGAACTGATTATTTTAATAATTTATTGATATTTATTGAATTTTTTCGCGTGACCTTTGAAGAAGGTTTTACTATCAATGGAAAATTAAATTACCTCATACGGATATGGCATTACAAATGAGGAATAAAAATGAAATTCAAATTAACAGCACTTACAGCGCTTGTACTTTCAACTAACACGATGGCCGATATTTACGTAGATGCGAACTATAAATCTCACGACATCGGCGCGGTCAAAGTTGGTTCTAACTTTGGTCTCGAGGGTCTTGATGTGAATGCTGAAGTTTCTACTGTCAAAGGCAACTACGACAAAACGGAACTTGAAGCGGCTTATCAATTCAACATTACTAGCAACTGGTATGTTACTCCTTCAGCGAATTACGTGTTCAACAAGAAGATGAGTGGTCTTATTGGAAGTAATTACAGTATCGACGATACATACTTCATCGACAATGATGGCAAGGAAATTACCGGCCTTGGATTTACTGGATCTGAAGAGGTCGAGCAGTTTGAACGCACTAACGTTGCTAAGTTCAGCCTCAAGACGGGTTACAATTTCGATAATGGTTTCTACACGGCAGCTCGTTTCCGTCATGAAATGGGGGGAACTAAACTAATTTCCGAATCTACTGCTTACGGCGCATATATTGAGCGTATTGGGAATGATTCAAAAAAACCAGTACTCACCAAGTTAGGCACAAAATCTTCAAGTGAAGAGCTAAAGACCAACCGTTGGGACTTGACAGTGGGTTACGACGCTAGTGAGTTTGCTCCAATCGCAGCTCAATACAACTATGTGCACCGTGACTACTCTGGTGTCTTCACAGGCCAAGAAAAATCTCACGAAATGAAGCTTGTCTACACTGGCTTCGAAAGTGCTGCTCCATACATCGAGTACACCGCTAACGAATCTCGCGACAACGAGTTGAAAGCAGGCTTTCACTACACGTTCTAATCATCAAGGGAGACTTTGGTCTCCCTCTTTTTTTTCCCACTAAGCAAGAAACAAGATGATAAAAGCAATCGCGCTATTGGTCTTAGCAATTTTAGCTGGTTGTAGTGAACCAGAAACAAAGTCATTCGAATCTGAAATGACGATGTTCTACTCAGAACAATGTCGCCCTTGTCATACGATGAAAGGCTTTATTGATGACTTTTCAGAAAAGCACAACATCGACGTGCAATACATCGAAGTTGAGACCAACCGAGAGTTGGTCAAAGAGCACAACATTTCTGCTACACCAACAATCTTCGTTGAAGACAACAAAGTATCGTTCGAACAAGTTGCTTCTTTCGAGGAACTAGAAACCCTTTTACTACAAATGAGATCTACAAAATGAAAAGAGCCCTATCACTTACTGTTATCGTTACTCTAGCTGGTTGTGCTGGCCCATCTATCATGGATATCCTTAACCTTTCAAAAGACTACAAGGTTGAACAAAAAGGAGCTGCTATCTTCACAGCGGCTAATAAAAAGCAATATCATATTCCAGCACCTCGCAACTCGAACACAGATCGAATCTTAGTCTGTTCTACTTCAGGTGGCCTGTTCAACAAAGTCGATAAACAAGAGCTTCAAGAGGCAGGACAAGATTGGTTGAATATCAGAAAGCAAGGCAATGTCATAGTTAGTTCTTCTAAGTCTCCCACGGACTTAGATGGCCGCACTTGCTATGAATTCACCTACCAAGAATAACCACCGCTCTAACCGATTTTACGACACGAAGGAATCGTCAAAGTATTTAGCAGAAGTCTGATTGAACAATAAAATTAGACAAGGGTCTTTCGGTCCCTTGTCTACAAGTAACAGTTGTTAAGTGGTCTGGGAAGAACTAAGCGTGAGGTGAAACTTGCCACTTATCTACTGTCACAATTCTAATACAAAGCACCAGTATCACTCTACTGCTAGACTTAATGCTAAAGTAAAGGAGGTGTTAATGGACCATGAAGCAAGGCAACAGTTTGGGTTGTTGCTAACAGACCACGAAAAGCTCTTAGATATATTGGCATCAAGTGTTGATATGCTAGAGGATTACCCAGAGTTAAGAGCCTTTTTGGTTGAAAAGAACGAACAAAGCGTCTCTTTTAGGACCGCTATACGCAAAAAAACTTTCAGCAAAGATGACTACCGCGATGAGATTTTGGCACGTCTCGATACGCTTGGTTACGATATCTGCACCTCAAATGGGTTTGATATGGACTTTATTATTAATCACGTTGCTAGTATCTGTGGTGATGATATAGGCAAGATCCAAAGCTTAAATGTCAAACAGTTAAACGCCTCGAACCTAAGCAAATTACTGCATATGATGTCTTTGGCGGTTTATGCTGAGGTGGACGACAAACCTAATGAGTTTCCTTTCTTAAGTATACGTGGGCAGGCGAATGTTAAATTTTGGCGTAAACTGGATGAAGTTCATATAGCATACATAAATGGCTACTCTACGCACTGGAAGCTAAATAGTTGGTGTAAAGATTCATTGGGTTTATCCTGCCCGCAATCGGCCATACGATTCTTCAAAAGATATGGAGACCCTTCAGACGTTATCGAATGGGTGGAGTGGAAAAAAGCTAAAGATAAAAGCAGATAACCTACCTTTTCAAAACAGTTGGTGATTCCTATGAAGCCCTGCAGCTTGGTAGCGAGGACTTTGAATGCCTGATTAAAAGCCAGCAGCAATTCCCGTGAAGTTGGCTGATAACATTAACATCGGTTTAGGTTGAACTTACTGTGTATTCATAGGAGTATCCACTATGAACGCACTAGAAATCTAGCCCTAAGATGTGTGATTCATAGAGATGGTTTCAATTTTCTTAGCTGAAGATCAAGCTTGTAATTCTGCTCTTGAAACCGCTCTTTCTCGATCTGGTAGTGCTGAGATACCTCTTCAGACAAAGGAGTTTGATCAGATATCTCAGTAATCCTGTCTATCGGGGTTAGCCCATTTAACGAGCTGTGGGGGCGTTCCCAGTTGTAGTAGTGTTGCCATTCAGCTAGTAACAGATCCAGCTCTTCCAGCCCCACGGAGACATCTATGGTCGGATAGAACTCACTTTTATCTGTTTTCTGAGAGCGTTCAACTTTGCCATTCAAGTGAGGTGAGCCAGGTTTATTTGGGCGAAACTTGATTCCATAAATCATGAGTTTTTTCTGGACTTTCTCAGCAAAGAATTCACGCCCTCTGTCCGTCTGAATACGCTGGATAGGAAATGGCATCTCTTCCACGACACAATCAATAAAATCGACTGTATTTGCTGCTGTGCGCCGTGAGTAGCACCTCAGAACCCGATAGCGAGAGCAGTCATCAATAGCTGTGTACTGATAAATTCCAGGTGCTATTTTACAGGTGTCCATCTGGACTCTATCACCAGGAATTGGGCGCTCATATCTTTGGAAATCTTTTTTGCGTCGGTAAGTTACAATGGGTTTGACTGACGCTTCAGATAAAACTTTATGGAGTGTCGCGGTGCTTAAGTGTATTTGGTGAAGTCGGATTAATTCCGTTTGTAAACGCCGCGCCCCTAAATTGCGTTTCTCACGCATCGTAAGGATCAATGCTCTTAGCTCATCAGTGACTTTAGTAACTGGAGATGAATGAGGTCGTCTGCTCTGACTTTCCAGGCCAGCTATTCCACACTTCTTATATCGCTTAGCCCACTTGCGTAATGTTGGTCTGGAAATACCACAGCGTCGACATACGAGACCTGCGTCACCACATTCCTCATACATTTTTACCCACTGTAGTCTTTGTTGGATTTCTCTGTCCATAGACACCCAGTATAGTTGAAAGGATGTCTATGAATCACACACCTAAGAAGGTTTGCCATAAAATCATTTAGACATTAGATGTTAATTTAAACGTAGGACAATTACTCGTAATCAGAAGCGTAAGTATCTTCGTAAGAGTGAGAGTAAAACTCGAACAAGTTACCAAACGGGTCTTCTAGGTAAACCATCTGCGCTTGTTTTAGCTCGTCTTCTGGGTGGTAACGGTGAATATCCATGCGCACTTCACCGCCAAACTCTTCTACACGCTTCATTGCAGACTCAAACTGCTCTTTTGGTAGTTGCAGACAGAAGTGGAAGATACCTAGGCGAGAAAAATCAACGTTATGACGCTCTTCACGGTCAACCATTTCGAACAGTTCCACACCAATACCATCAGTTGTCACTAGGTGAGCGATGTTGAAGCCTTTGAAACCTTCACCAAACACTGCAATACACATACGACCGATTGCAGATTCACGTTCTTCGATGACTTTAGTGTTGTTCATTACAACGCGAAGGCCCAAAGCTTTAGTGTAGAACTCTACAGCCTTGTCCATATCGCCAACCATGATGCCCACGTGATTCATTTTCATAACTTTCTCCAAAAACTGATCTAATTATTTGTTTGTGTTTCGTTTCGATATGGAGAAGTATAGGTATGAAATAACCAAAATTAAAATTATCGATAATTATAAATTTGATAACATAATTTTATGATTATTTAGTGTGTAGCATTCTATGAGTAATGGTTTAGCTGACTCATTTCTGCCCCGTTGTGAGTTAGGGTGGGATTGGATGTGAATTCAATCTCTGCAATTTAAATCGATTAGCAAATTGTAATCAACCAAAGGCAGTTCTTGCGCAGAATGGACAATTTTCGTAGATATACAATTTCATTTGGCTTTCCTTACATTGTTTAGAATCCGCCAGCTCAGCGATCAAATTCGTCAATATTATCAAGCTGAGCTTAGCTTTCTTTCTTATTCCGCTAACTTTTGCTTTTTCACTAGTGCTTTGACACCTACCTCTGCGGCATCAATCGCGCCAGCCACATAGCCCGGAAATCTTTGTGACCACTCGCTACCGATGCCAGTGATCTTGTTACTCCAAAGACCATCATTAATAAAAGCGATTGGCGGTTTGGTGTGCTCTCCACTATCTTGAGCATCTAACTCTGTTGATGTCCAAACATCTTGCGACCAGTCTTTAATCACATCAACCTCAGGGATAGCTTGTTCACCGTATAAGCGAATGATCTGCTGGCGACAAGCTTGCTTTAGCTCATCTTCTGTGACTTTCTTTCTTACCTCAGCCGGCACACCGAAAAAGCCAAGCAATGCTGCTTTACCATCTGGAATAGAGGCATCACGGATTTCAACCATTGGACCTACTGAGCTGCGTGAGTCACCAGATAGGCCCTGCTCGCGCCAGAATGGCTTATCAAAAATAGCAAAGTATTTCGCATGAGGAGCCATCCAAGTTGAGGTCGCTTGCCACTGCGTACTGATTGCGTCAGATAACGCCGGGCTGAACTCAATCGACTTCTCAATCAATCGTGGTGGCATAGCAAACAACACATGCTCTGTTTCAATGGTGAAGCTATTAGATGAATCCGTAGACTCACACTCAATATGGATAGTGTTACTTGCTGTTTGAACAATTACTTTCTTCACGGCACTATTGACCAAAATACGGTCACTAGATTGCAGCTTATTGGCCAGAGTATTAACAATTTTACCCATGCCACCATGAATGCGTCGCGACTCTGGTGCTGACTGATACGCAGCATAGCGCGCAGGATCTTGGTCGATAGTTCGCTCAATTAGCGTGTCGCCTTGTTCATATTGTGGGTAATGCTCAATACCGAGCTCTGCAAGCAAATTTGTAAGATCAGGCTGGAAATCAGGCCAAAACCATGATGGCCCAAGATCGAAAATACTATTTTTATCCTCGCCGTCTTGACCATCAGCAATTACAGGGTAATCAACAATTCGCCCGCCAATCGAATCTTTCGCTTCAAGGATCACATAATCAGTGATGCCGTATTTCTCTAAAAGGAAACCAGCATACACACCACTTAAACCTGCACCGATAATTGTTACTTGTTTTTTCATCTCTTAGACCATCAATTTTTGATTCAGTGGGCTCATGCCCTGAAAGTGCTATCCCTACTTACAACTTGCTCTAAAAATTCAAAGCCCATCAAAATCATTGAGTACGATTTTGATGGGCTTAGTCTTTTATAGAATTACAGCTGATCGTGAGCGTCTAGAACTCGTGCGCTGTAAGTCATTGCAGCGCCAGCATTGAGTGCAACTGCAACACCCAGTGCTTCAGCAATTTCTTGCTTAGTTGCACTGTGCTCTACCGCTTTCTTAGTATGCACAGCAATACAGCCATCGCATCGTGTAGTTACAGCCACCGCTAAGGCAATAAGCTCATGAATTTTAGGCTCAAGATGACCTGTTTTTGCTGCGGCTGAATCCATTGTCATCAGACCTTTTACAACATCTGGGCTCTCTTTTGCGAACTCACCGACTTTACCCATTAGCTGATCACGGTATTCATTCCAATCATTATTCATTGTGTCTCTCTCCTCAAATCCGATATTTGCTGTTAATTCAAATGTTAGTTACGGCCAGCCATTACGCCGCCATCAACATCCCATACTGCGCCAGTTACCCAGCCTGCTTTTTCCGATAAAAGGAAGACAATTGAGTTAGCTACGTCTTGAGGTGTACCAAAACGACCAATTGGGTGGAACTCATTGAAGCCTTGTAGCGCTGTATCCACTTCCTCTTTTGGAATGAAGCCTTCGTAGATTGGCGTTTTAACTACCGCTGGAGAGACCGCATTTACACGAATGTTATGCTGTGCAAGCTCCATCGCAAGGTTTTGGGTTAGAGAGTGCAGACCCGCTTTCGCCATTGAGTAAGCAGATGAAGGTGTCGCTGCAATCGCTTGTTTTGCCCACATAGAGCCTACATTGACAATCGTACCTTGACGCTTGTTTGCCACTAGGTTTGCCGCCACTTTTTGTGTAATGAAGAAAGTTGCACGGTTAATACTCATGTATTGATCGTAGTCATTCGAATCATGCTCTAAGAAAGGCTTAGGGAAGAATACACCTGCTGCATTCACGAGCATGTCGACATCTGAGTGTTTTTCATCAATCACGCTCAGTAAACTTTGGACGCCATCTTCAGATTTTAGGTTTGCACTCAGCGCTTCAACCGGTCCAAACTCTGCGAGCTCTTTTTGCGCCGCTTGTGCTTTTTCAGGGCGGTTACCCACAATAACTACTTCACCACCTTCTTGCAGAACCATCTTCGCTGTTTCGAACCCCATGCCGCTTGTGCCACCGACAACTAGAAGTTTTTTACCAGAAAATTGTTTGTTCATGATGCAATCTCTTATATCTGTTGTGATTGTTTGTATCGAATCCTAAGCCATGAAATATCTATGCTCGCAGATTCGATACACAGTGCAGTTCATTGAAATACACTTGCTGTTTAGTGACATAAGCAGTGGACCTGTCATGTCGTGTAGGGGCATTCTTGATAAATTTACTAGACTCTACAAACGAGTTAATCTGTACCGACGATAAAGAAAATATTTAGTGATATGCAAATTCCCGTACACTTGAATGCACTTAAGGCGTTTGAAGCCAGTGCCCGGCATCGAAGTTTCTCTGGTGCAGCTGCTGAGCTGTACGTCACCCCTGCAGCTGTGGGGCAATTAGTTCGCTCCTTGGAAGACTGGTTGGGTGAGCCACTATTTATCCGCTCCAATAGTGGTAAATACCGCTTAACATTGACCGAAGCCGCTGAAAGAGCATTGCCTGACATTCAATCGGGCTTTGAGCAATTGGCGTTAGGGCTTGAGAAGATGAAGCAAAGCCCAACCTGTGGCGTACTAAACGTTACCGTCAGTCCAGCGTTTGCCGCCAAGTGGCTATTGCCCAAGTTGCACCGCTTTCAAAGTGCTTATCCAGATACCGACGTTCGGCTTGATATGAGCCGGCATTCGGTTGACTTTGTTGCGCAGCATATTGATGTCGGTGTGCGTTATGGTCTCGGTCAGTGGGCGGGGCTCAGTGCTGAAAAGCTGATGGATGAAGAGGTGTTCCCCGTATGCTCCCCAACATTGCTTAAACAAAAAGGCTTTGCAAAACCAGAAGAACTGCTAAGTGAGGTGTTAATTCACGATACCTCAATTGAGAAACACAAAGCCTTTCCTACGTGGCGGCAGTGGCTAGATAAGGCTGGCTCTTCGGAGCACACTGCCGAGCACAATCTTAAAATCAACAATTCAGCTGGAGTGCTTCAGTCTGCGATAGACGGTGCAGGTATCGCCCTTGCTCGAAGTGTGATGGCAAAGGATGACTTAGCCGCAGGTCGATTGGTGCGTTTGTTCCCTGAGCTGTCTTTTGAATCACCATTGGCCTATTACGTTGTCTACAAGCAAGAAGACGCAGAGCTTGCAAGAATGCAGGTATTTAAATTCTGGTTGCTACAAGAAGTGGTCGATAAACCCGAGCGCTAAAGTTTTTCTATTCGACAATTAAAGATCTTCTTGTTTGTTGATAAGGACTACTAAGACTAAAGTAACCCTCCACGTAACGCAGACTAAGAAGTAAATCATGGCTGAAGTAGCGCAATTACCACTCAATGAAGAGCAGCTAGTCTCTAAATACCATCGCTCTAATTTATGGCGGTTGACTATTTCTCAGGCATTGGCAGGGGCGAACTCGGTTGTTATTTATGCCACAGGCGCGATTGTCGGTAGTATGCTCGCTCCAACAGCGGTGCTAGCGACCTTACCTATCTCTATCTTTGTGGTGGGCATGGCATCGTGCGTATTACCTGCTGGTGAAATTGCACGACGCTTTGGTCGCCGAATGGCCTTCATGGTTGGGACATCTACCGGTGCATTGACAGGCATACTGGCAGCATTGGCTATGTACTTTGGGTGGTTTTGGCTTTTTTGCTTCTCTGCATTTCTGGGTGGAGCTTATGCCTCGGTCACTGTTTCTTTCCGATTTGCCGCCGCCGATGGTGTACCTGCTGAGAAGAGAGCGCAAGCACTATCGTTTGTCATGATTGGCGGTATTGCGGCCGGGGTCATTGGCCCTCAACTGATCACGCATACCATGCACCTATTTCCTGAGAGGCTTTATGTAGCCACCTTTATAGGCCAAGCAATTGTGGCGATGCTCTCTGGTTTTATCCTGTCGGGGGTGCGGGTGCCGGATATCAAACAATCAAAGGAAGTGGTTGGACGCACACTAACGGACATAGCGACTCAGCCACGCTTCATTTCAGCGGTAATCTGTGGAGCGGCTTCCTACCTTATTATGAACTTCCTAATGACGTCCGCACCATTGGCAATGCAAATGCACGGTCATAGCTATGAGTCTGCGAACCTCGGTATTCAATGGCATGTAATGGCGATGTATGTACCGAGCTTTTTTACTGGCAAATTAATTTCCCGTTTTGGAGCAACGTTGGTTTCTACGGTTGGTATTGTCTTAACCGGTATTTCGGCAATGATTGGCCTGCTTGGTAGTGACGTCTTCCACTTCTATGCACTCCTTATCTTACTTGGTGTTGGCTGGAACTTTGGTTTTCTTGGTGCATCTGCTTTGGTTCTTGAGTGCCACCGACCTGAAGAAAAGAACCAAGTCCAATCGCTGAACGACTTTATTATTTTTGGGCTAATGGCAATTGGCTCATTTGCTTCTGGTGGCGTCTTAAGTGCTTATGGCTGGGAAGTCGTTTTATGGCTATCGCTGATCCCATTGGTTTTAGCTGCGTTAACCCTTGCAGCGACAAAAATAAAGCGTGCTGAACCTCTAAATCAGGAATCTAGACTAGGTGAGGTTGACTTATGACCTATCGTGCAATGCAAGTATCTCAACCCGGTAAGCTTGAATTAGTTGAAAGACAAGTGCCAACACCGAGCTTTGGTGAAGTAATCATTAAAGTTGAAGCGTGCGGAATATGTGGTGCAGATATATTCGACATTGATGGTATCGCACCTAATCAGTCAACACCACGAATCCCCGGACATGAAGTTGTTGGCCGCATCATATCGCTAGGCCAAGGAGTTTCAAATACTTGGCAAGTAGGCCAAAGAGTTGGGGTTGGTCGACTTGGTGGGCCTTGTCTCGCTTGCGACTCTTGTCGTGCTGGACACTTTCAGCAGTGCTCAGATCAACCGGTAGTAGGCTCTTCAATGGATGGTGGTTATGCTGAAATGATGCGAGTTCGGTCTTCAGGCTTAGTTTCCATCCCAGAGAGTCTATCCTCCGTAGAAGCTGCTCCCATGCTTTGTGCTGGTATAGCAACATTTAATGCATTGAAAAAGTGTGGGGCAGAGCCCGGTGATACGGTTGCGATCCTAGGTATTGGGGGATTAGGTCATATGGCGATTCAGTATACTCAACGAATGGGATACCGAGTGGTTGCTATTGGTAGGGGAAAAGATATTGAAGGTGACATATTAAGCCTTGGCGCTCACCATTACATTGATACTAATGAAGAATCCATCACTGAAGTATGTGCAAAATTAGAACCTATACAAGTGCTCATCGCGACGATTAATCACCCAGACTTAACCTCTCAGCTAACCAATATACTCGCACCAAAAGGACGAGTCATGATTTTAGGAGCAGGAGCTAAACCGCTTGTATTTAGAAGTGGCGCTTTAGTTGGCGGAGAGACGCAAATTTTGGGTTCTATCACAGGAACCCCATTTGAAAATGAAAAGGCATTGAAATTTAGCGTGTTGACTGACGTCCGACCTAGAATCGAAATCATGCCTTTTGAGCAAGCGAATGAGGCTTTTCAAAAGATGAAGTCCGGTGATGTGAATTTCAGAATGGTTTTGACGATGAAGTAAACCATTGCTTTTTAATGTCTTAGCAAAAAAATTATAGTTTGAGCAGTGGTGAGATTATGAATATTAGAGAGATTTCAAAGCAAACGAACCTATCGGCAAAATCTATTCGTTTGTATGAGGAGAAAGGCATCATTTCGCCTCTTCAACGAAGTGAATCTGGTTACCGAGAGTTTTCACAACATCATATTAATGAGCTTAACCTTATCTCTAGAGCAAAGAATGCCGGCTTTTCCTTACAAGAGTGTAAGGAGTTTGCTGAGATGTCACGGAACCCCAAGCGAGAAAGTCGAGTCGTGAAGCTCCATGCCAAAACAAAGCTAGTTGAAGTAGATGCGAAAATAGCAGAATTGCTCGAAATGAAAGCGCAATTAGAATGCTGGATCTCAGCATGACTGGGTGATTCTGACAGTTATTGCCCGATAATTGATGACTTAACAAAAGTAGTTGTAAGTTGAATTTAGAAGGCTTTAATGGGAGGGAATAAAACAGGAGTAAAACACTCAGGTTAGAAAAGTCTAGCGGTTCAAAATGCGCTTGGAGTTGGGCTCTGAACATACGAAATTGCTACTGTTCAATCTTGTAATTGAAAGCTAGTAGATTAGATATAGTTATCGACTTTTGAACAGCAGTAGTTTTTATTCTAAAACGTTTTTGTCCAAAAGTGAGTTTCGAACTTTATGCACATTTGACCTCTGGTAGCCACGATAGAAACGAATGTCGGAAGTCAAAAAGTTTCAACTTTAATGTCCTCCGACAATGAGCGCTTTTGAGCTCTGCAAACCAATGGTAGCAAACGTTCTTCAATTAAGTTCAAAAAACTCACTTTCTGACAAACCGCTCAATTACAGCCGGTTTCTATAATTCTGTCCGCCCAAAAGAGATGACTACGCGTTGGTTTTTTGCCTTACCGATTGGTGAGGTATTGTCGGCTATCGGTCGACGCTTACCGTATCCTTGTACTTGAATTCGATCTCTAGGGAGCCCTATCGATTCAAAATAGTCTTGCAGGATAATTGCACGCTGAATCGATAATTGCTGACTCTCACTCTTGCTCGTCGTTGAATCCGTGTAGGCCGAGACCAGCACAAGATCGATATCCGCATTGTAACGAATATACTCCGCAATCTGATTCAGTCTTTGTTGAGAGGTTTTGTTCAATTGCTCATTATTTCGATCATAGTGAAGGATCGTGAATGAGATGTCTTCAAAGCTATACGGTAATAAATTCGCTAAACAGTCGCTGAATACATTAAATTTGGCTTGGAACAGTACTGAAGACAAGGAGACTTCAATTCGCTCATCGCGACTTTGCCAGTCTTGATAACTAAAGGTCGGGTAGCGTCCTTTCTCCAATTCACTTAACAAACTCCAAGCCGTTTGCTCTCCGACGTAACCATCAAATTGCTTAAAAAATTGCAAGTTGGTGATGCGATCCGCACTCTCGCCCGGTCGCCAAGGGGGCGGCATAGAAACCAAGCTAACGTTTCGAGTGTCTCCCATTGAACGACGCATTTTTAACTCAAAGTCCAAGTTTTTCTTCTTGTTGGCACGAGCCGTAAATACCGCGTCACCAAAATTAGGGATTGGGTGCACTAAGCGGCACTCTAACGGCGTATTGACTACCATTTCCCATTTCGATTGGCTCGGAGTGGCGGCATAACGCTTCTCCATTGCCGCTTTAGCCATCGAGGTTTGTGAAAGCATTAAAAGAGAGATGGTAGCTAAAGCTTTGAATTTCATAACAATAAATAACTCACAAAGACGTTGTTATCATGGCAGCGTGTTGCCGCTTTAATGTATATTTTGCATCGTACAACTAGCATATGCAAAATACTCGCCATATTTCCTGATTTTGTGCCACTATCAAATGATCACACCACAGCGCTCTGGGTCAAGTTACCGTATATTGTTGGATTCAATAGTTACTTGGGTATAAGTGGGACTATGGGTTTTTTATATACTGATAATCTGCAATAATGCAGCCCTTGTCACACTAGAAAACTCTAAAATGTCTACAGAAAACCAAGCTTTGAGCCTTAAAAATCGATTTCGTGGTTACTTTCCTGTTGTTGTTGATGTTGAAACCGCGGGTTTCAATTCACAAACCGACGCTCTGTTAGAGATCTGCGCTATCACCCTAGCCATGGATGAAGAGGGTAATCTCCAACCAGCGACAACACTGCATTTCCACATCGAGCCTTTTGAAGGAGCTAATCTCGAAAAAGAAGCGCTTGAATTCAATGGTATTCGTGATCCCTTTAGTCCCCTTCGAGGTGCCGTGTCTGAACAAGAGGCGCTAAAAGAGATCTATAAAGTCATTCGTAAAGAGCAGAAACAACATGACTGTAGTCGAGCCATCATGGTCGCCCACAATGCGAACTTTGACCTAAGCTTTGTTAATGCTGCCAACGAGCGAGCCAAGCTAAAAAGAGTGCCATTCCATCCATTTGCCACGTTCGATACCGCGGCTCTGAGTGGATTAGCGTTTGGTCAAACCGTATTAGCCAAAGCGTGTAAAACTGCAGGAATGGAGTTTGACAACAAAGAGGCACATTCCGCGCTGTATGATACTCAAAAAACAGCCGAGCTATTTTGTAAAATTGTCAACAAATGGAAAGCCCTTGGTGGCTGGCCGTTGTCAGACAGCAATAATTAAAAATCATCACAACATTAAATTTGGGAAAATTATGAATCCTGTCGTTATATCCGTATGCGTCATGCTTGTTTTGGCATTGATGCGTGTCAATGTCGTCGTTGCCTTGACGCTAAGTGCCATGATTGGCGGTGTCGCATCTGGCATGTCACTTGGCGATACTGTCAGTGCTTTTGAAGGCGGTCTTGGTGGCGGCGCAACTATCGCACTTAGCTATGCGATGTTAGGCACCTTCGCTGTTGCGATTTCTAAGTCAGGTATTACTGACCTACTTGCGCAAAGTGTTATCAAGCGCATCCATGGCAAAGAGAGTTCGGCGTCAACCACCGGATTAAAATACGCGGTGTTAGTCGCGCTGATCCTTGTGACCATGTCTTCACAAAATATTATCCCGGTGCATATCGCCTTTATCCCTATTCTGATCCCACCTCTTTTAGGCGTTTTTGCAAAACTTAAACTCGATAGACGACTGGTTGCCTGTGTTCTAACGTTCGGTCTAGTCACACCTTATATGGTGTTACCGGTTGGCTTTGGTGGCATCTTCCTAAACAACATCCTGCTTAAAAACCTGCATGATAATGGCATGGAAACCATTACCGCGGCACAGGTTCCAATGGCAATGTTGCTGCCTGCTGCGGGTATGATCACTGGACTGTTGGTCGCCATTTTCATTAGCTACAGAAAACCTCGCGAATACCAAGCGACTGAGCTGACACAAATCGATGAAGAACCATCGCACATAAACAAAAAGAGTATCTTGGTAGCCGTTGCCGGTATCGTGACAGCGCTTGCGGTTCAGCTCACCACGGGTTCTATGATTATTGGTGCATTAGCTGGCTTTATGGTGTTCACTTTTGGGGGCGTCATTGCGTGGAAAGAAACGCAAGATGTGTTCACTAAAGGGGTACACATGATGGCGATGATTGGCTTTATCATGATTTCAGCAGCGGGCTTTGCGGCGGTAATGAAGCAGACCGGTGGTGTTGAATCTTTGGTTGAAGCGCTATCAACAAGTATTGGTGACAACAAGCCTCTTGCTGCGCTACTGATGTTAGTCGTAGGTTTGTTGGTCACGATGGGAATTGGGTCTTCGTTTTCCACTATCCCTATTATCGCGACGATCTATGTCCCTCTGGCGATTGCTTTTGGCTTCTCTCCAATGGCGACAGTGGCATTAGTTGGTACGGCAGCCGCTTTGGGTGATGCAGGCTCACCAGCCTCTGACTCGACATTAGGTCCAACATCTGGCTTAAATGCTGACGGTCAGCATGAGCACATTTGGGAAACCGTCGTTCCAACCTTCCTGCATTACAACCTACCGCTGATTGTGTTTGGTTGGATTGCTGCGATGGTGCTCTAATCTAAGACACCTGATTCGCAGACTTAACTTTGCAAAAACAAAAAGGCTTGGTCATACCAAGCCTTTTTTAAACACAAGTTAGCGGTTAAAGCGAATTATGCTTCTCCAGCTTTTCTGTATTACAAGCGTTTTGTATTACGAACCTTCTGCATTACGAGCAGCGGCTTCTTTCACGAGTGGCTGTAATTCGCCTTTCTGAAACATCTCTACAATAATGTCACAGCCGCCAATTAACTCACCTTCAACCCACAGTTGCGGGAACGTTGGCCATTGAGCGTACTTTGGAAGTTCAGCGCGGATGTCTGGGTTTTGTAAGATATCTACATAAGCAAACTTCTCACCACATGTCATAAGTGCTTGAGCTGCCTGCGAAGAAAAACCACAGCTAGGTAGCTTTGGTGAGCCTTTCATATAAAGAAGGATCGCGTTCTCTTCGATTTGTTGTTTGATTTTGTCGATAGTTTCCATTTTTTCCTCAAATACTTATATCGCTGTTGTTGACATTTTAGCGGATTGACACAGAATAAAAAGCACAATAATAATGTGGTTATATTTTTATAACGCAAACCCACCCGATCGCGCAACACGTTATTAACACAAACGCGCTAAATTGGGTCAAAGAGTCATCAACTGTCATTCTCAACTAGGATTAATTTTTACCTTACCCTTTTAATAAAGTAAAAACTTGCTAAAATGACAGTCAGCCTAACATAGGTCAGACTCAACGATAAAGATATTGGAAGCAATCAAGGGCTTAGCCCAGTAAAATCAATGGAGAAACAAGCAATGTCATTTGAATTACCAGCGCTACCATACGCAAAAGACGCTCTAGAACCACACATTTCTGCGGAAACTTTGGATTTCCACCACGGCAAACACCACAACACTTACGTGGTAAAGCTAAATGGTCTGATCCCTGGTACAGAATTTGAAGGCAAAACGCTTGAAGAGATCGTGAAGACTTCAGCGGGTGGTATCTTCAACAACGCTGCTCAAATCTGGAACCACACGTTCTACTGGCACTGCCTAGCACCAAACGCGGGTGGCGAACCAACAGGCGCAGTAGCGGACGCTATTAATGCCGCATTTGGTTCATTTGAAGCGTTTAAAGCTAAGTTTACTGATTCTGCAATCAACAACTTCGGTTCTTCATGGACGTGGCTTGTGAAAAAGGCGGACGGTTCTCTTGATATTGTTAACACATCAAACGCAGCAACACCTCTCACTGAAGAAGGTATTACTCCGCTGCTAACGGTTGACCTTTGGGAACACGCTTACTACATCGATTACCGCAACGTACGTCCAGATTACATGAACGGTTTCTGGGCACTTGTGAACTGGGATTTTGTTGCTGAAAACCTAGCAAAATAAGCGACAACCTAAGTCGAATGATAGAGGCCTGTTTGATACAGGCCTTTTTAATGTCTGCGCGATCCTCGCATCCCTATTCGTTTGTCAGTATATATTTGTCAGCATGTATTTATCAGCATAAAGCGCTAAAGGTCTGCTATGGTTTGCCGATAAAGTCCCTGTAACAAGAGGTACTTATGCAAATTCATCGCTTAGACACAGCAAATTTAATCAACGAACTCCAGTGCGGAAGCTCACTCAGCCAAGCGGTTGAGCAAGGCCGACGTGCGGACTTTTCGTTGCTGCTATCTATGCTAAGCCAGGATTGTCGCGAGACATCAACCTTGGAAACAGGCGATCACCAAGAAATCACCGAATCCGAACTGAAAGCTCAGTTGGGTATTGCTGAGCCACAAAGGCTAAAAGCAGAAACCAGCGATTATGAAAACTCAGCAAAGATTGCCAATTTGTTCCACCAAGGTGGGCTTGCGGGGGCAAAACTCCAGCATTATGTTAAGCCTGAACCATTAAGCTACTCTCCGGCTCATACCCATGGGTTTTCTGAAGATGTTTATCAAAACCTCAGCGGTCACACGCGACGTCAGTTGAGTGAAGGCGAATCACGAAAATCGACCATAGATACTCTCTATCTCACTCTTGCCGAAAGTCGTCGTACCGACCAAATATCCGTGCGCCTATAAGCGTTATACGGGCAACAAAAATCATTTGTCACCAGACATCTGTTTCTCACATTCCGTGACAAGTTCCAAATTTTTCGATGACCCCACACCAAGCTTGATTAATTTTTGACCTTCTTCACGCTTAATTGCGTAATTTTTTCCCAAGTTACTAGTTCTTATCCTTTGTGCCATTTGCGTCATTTCGCATTTTGGCTCATACGGGTAGATTGAAGCGACACATCGATCTACTAACGCGAATTATGCTTGAGGGAAGCTGTCCATGGTCATAAAAGATTCCGTTGTAGTGATAACATCAGCAGCCACTCCGCTTGGAGCGATGTTTGCCACTCACTTTTCTCGTCTCGATGCGCATGTCATTGTGTGTGACACTAACATTCAAGGACTCAAAGATACCTTTTCACGTTGTCGTGAAATCACCTCAAAAGTAGACATGATGGCGCTAAATGATGTCAGTCTCTCAGCAGTCGATGATCTCTTTAACGGAATCGAAACCAAACTGGGTCGATCACCAAACATCTTGGTTAATCACTGGACAGCATTGCCTCGATTGTCGTTCACAGACACTTTGTCTGGCGCTCAGTTTATTCAACAATTTTCTCTGTTAGCATCCCGTTTATTTTTGTTTGGGCAGGTCGCTGCCGAACGTATGGCGTCTCATCAATCCGGCGTTATCGTTAATGTAGTGGCGCAAGAGCCGGATCAGAAACAGAGTGACATAGACAGCACCACGTCCATGGTGACAGGTTTCACTAAAAGCTGGGCCAAAGAACTCAAGATTCATAACATCCGAGTGGGTGGTATTATCCCAGTCTCAACTCACAACTATTCGGTATCGGTTAACTGGGCAAAGTTTCAAGATGAACTGACCCGCACCACTGAGTACATTGTGACTAATGACTATTTCAGTGGTCGAGTGGTAAGCACCGACGGGTAACTCTGTGTTTATTTCTTTATCGTCTCCGCTACCAGACAAGCCTATACAAAAAAGCCCCTGCTACCTTACGGTAACAGGGGCTTTTATTCAGCTAACTGAGATTACGCTTTTGCTTTTTTCGCTTTAGGCGCTTCTTGGTCTGCTTTCTTCTTGATAACGGTTGTACCTTCGAAAGTTTCACCTTCTACAAACGCTTTACCGTAGTAAGCGGCTGTTAGCACTTCTTTAAGCTCACTGATCAATGGGTAGCGTGGGTTCGCACCAGTACATTGGTCATCGAACGCTTCTACCGCGAGTTCTTCAAGCTTCGCTAAGAAGTCAGCTTCCGCTACACCCGCTGCTTGGATAGACAGTGGGATGTCTAGGTCGCCTTTCAACTCTTCCAACCAAGCAAGTAGACGCTCAATTTTCTGTGCTGTACGGTCGCCAGCTTGGCTTAGACCTAGGTGGTCAGCAACTTCTGCATAACGACGACGTGCTTGTGGACGGTCGTATTGAGAGAATGCTGTCTGCTTCGTTGGGTTGTCGTTCGCGTTGTAACGTACCACGTTCGAGATTAGCAATGCGTTTGCTAGACCGTGTGGTAGGTGGAACTCAGCACCCAGTTTGTGAGCCATCGAGTGACACACACCTAGGAATGCGTTCGCAAATGCCACGCCCGCGATAGTCGCAGCGTTGTGTACTTTTTCACGAGCGATTGGGTCATTGGCACCATTCGCATAGCTAGAAGGTAGGTACTCTTTTAGCATCTTAAGTGCTTGTAGAGCCTGACCGTCAGAGTATTCGTTCGCTAGAACAGACACATAAGCTTCCAGAGCGTGAGTCACAGCATCGTAACCACCAAATGCGGTTAGAGACTTAGGCATGTTCATAACAAGGTTAGCATCAACGATTGCCATGTTAGGCGTTAACTCGTAGTCAGCTAGTGGGTATTTAGCCCCTGTCTCGTCGTCAGTCACTACCGCAAATGGTGTGACTTCAGAACCAGTACCCGACGTTGTTGTGATACACACAAGTTCTGCTTTAGAACCCATTTTAGGGAACTTGTAGATACGCTTACGGATGTCCATAAAGCGCATTGCCAGTTCTTCGAAGTGTGTTTCTGGGTGCTCGTACATTACCCACATGATCTTAGCGGCATCCATTGGAGAACCACCACCTAGAGCAAGGATAACGTCTGGCTGGAAGCTTTGCATTGCGTCCGCACCTTTCTTAACTACAGATAGCGTTGGATCCGCTTCTACGTCAAAGAAAGTTTGAACTTCCATGCCTTGTGCTTTCAGTAGTTGTACCACGTCGTCAGCATAACCGTTGTTGAATAGGAAACGGTCTGTTACTAGGAATGCACGTTTCTTACCTTCTAGATCGCTAAGTGCGATTGGAAGGCTACCACGGCGGAAGTAGATTGACTTAGGTAGTTTGTGCCACAACATGTTTTCAGCTCGCTTCGCAACAGTTTTCTTGTTGATTAGGTGTTTAGGACCTACGTTCTCAGAAATTGAGTTACCACCCCATGAACCACAACCCAGTGTTAGTGAAGGCGCAACGTTAAAGTTGTACAGGTCACCGATACCACCGTGAGTGGTTGGGATATTGATCAGGATACGAGCCGTCTTCATCTTGTCGCCGAAGTAACGGATGCGGTCTGCGTTCACATCTTGGTTGGTGTATAGACCAGAAGTGTGACCGATACCACCGATTTCAACCATAGTCACCGCTTGAGCAACCGCATCTTCGAAGTTGTCAGCACGGAATAGACCTAGCGTTGGCGATAGTTTTTCGTGTGCGAATGCGTCGTCGTAAGAAACCTTACCTAGACCTTCACCGACAAGAACTTTCGTGTCTGCTGGTACTTTTACGCCTGCCATTTCAGCGATAGCTGGTGCTGGTTGACCAACGATTTTCGCGTTCAGTGCGCCATCGATAAGAAGAACTTTACGAACTTTATCCGCTTCAGCTTTGCTTAACACATACGCTTTATGAGATGCGAAACGCTCTTTCACTTCGTCATACACTTCATCAACCACGATAGCAGCCTGCTCAGAAGCACAAACTACACCGTTATCGAATGTCTTAGACATAAGGATAGAAGCCACTGCACGCTTAACGTCAGCCGTTTCATCGATAACAACAGGAACGTTACCTGCACCAACACCAATTGCTGGCTTACCAGAAGAGTATGCCGCTTTAACCATGCCTGGACCGCCAGTCGCAAGGATAAGCGCGATATCGTCGTGCTTCATAAGCGCGTTAGAAAGCTCAACAGATGGCTGGTCAATCCAACCGATGATGTCTTTTGGCGCACCCGCTGCCACTGCTGCATCTAGAACCAGTTTTGCTGCATCGTTGGTTGAGTTCTTCGCACGTGGGTGTGGCGAAAAGATGATAGCGTTACGAGTCTTAAGTGAAATTAGAGACTTAAAGATTGCCGTAGACGTTGGGTTAGTGGTCGGTACGATACCGCAGATGATACCAACAGGCTCTGCAATCGTCATCGTGCCTAGGTTGTCGTCCTCATCCAGAACGCCACAAGTTTTCTCGTCCTTGTATTTGTTATAGATGAACTCAGAAGCAAAGTGGTTTTTGATTACTTTGTCTTCCACGATACCCATACCAGACTCGGCAACCGCTTGTTGTGCAAGAGGGATACGAGCTTGGTTTGCTGCAAGTGAAGCGGCACGGAAAATTTTGTCAACTTGCTCTTGAGAGTAAGTTGCAAACTCAGCTTGTGCTGCTTTTACGCGAGCGACTAGAGCATCTAGTTCAGCTAAATTTGTTACAGGCATAATAGGATCTCCTAAAATAAAAAACTAAAAACTTTTTATTAAACCAGTTGTTTACAGCATAAAAAGCTCGGATTGCAGAACAACATAACTTAGTAAATCGCTTTCATGGAGTGAGTATAATATTTCACGCCGTGAAAAAAATTGATTCAGATCACACGTAAAAATTTATTTACCCACTTAGAGTTAATCAAAATGGGTTAACTCAAGATAAGCGATTGATTTTACAGGTTAAAAATACAACTCAAAAAACTCAATAAAAATTTCAGTACTCGAATTAAATAATCTATTCGAACAAAACCTAATCATAAAGTGGTGTCTGTGTGGCGCGTTTCAAGGCCAAATGGGGCAAATTTCGCTCTGATCAGTATAAGCGCTTTGTTTTACCTCGCTATTTAACGGTCACTTTTTTGATAAAATTTTGTACTGGCTCAACGATTGAGGTTTCCGTCGACTTCCTACTTTGCTTTTTTACGCACTAGAATGACTTTTTGTCAGCGTTGGCTCATTTTTTTGTCGCATATCTTTGGAGCTTGTCGTACATTACGCGCCTTTCTTGGACACACTATACTTCCCTTACATGGCGCTTACGTTAATGTGGTAATTTAACCGTTAGTTGTGTCGATAATGAACAACATGAGCATTGTGCGATGAACAATATAGAAATAGCTATCTATCTACAGTTTTTCTTGGGTTTAGTAGCCGCTGTTAACCCAGTGGGTATCATGCCTGTTTTCGTATCGTTAACCGGTCACCTATCCCCAGAAGATAAAAACAAAACTGCCACGACAGCCAATGTTGCGGTGGCGATTATTTTGATCACTTCCCTACTCGCTGGGCAGATCCTCTTAGACATGTTCAGTATCTCGCTGGACTCATTCCGTGTTGCCGGTGGTTTACTGCTATTAAGCATCGCCTTCTCGATGATGTCAGGGAAATTAGGTGAGGATAAGCAGAACAAGCAAGAAAAGTCTGAATACGTGAGCAAAGAGCAAATCGGTGTGGTCCCACTCGCGATGCCTCTTATGGCGGGTCCCGGTGCTATCAGTTCCACCATTGTTTATGGCTCTCGCTACCCGGGTATGTTTGAAACAATGGGAATCATTGCTACCATCATTGTGTTTAGTTTCTGCTCTTGGTTGCTGTTTAGATCGGCTCCGCTTATCGTCCGATTTCTTGGTCAAACCGGTATTAACGTCATCACACGTATCATGGGTTTGATTCTTGGTGCGCTTGGCATCGAATTTATGGCTAATGGGTTACGAGCGCTGTTCCCTGGACTCGCCTAACTCTAAACTCAATAAACTCAATAAACTCAATAAACTCAATAAACTCAATAACAATAGATACTCAGAGCCGTTTTAAAAACACGGCTCTTTTTGTTCCTAATGGCCATGTTTTTTCCTTTACGCTGACTTATACCCAAGTTACCCCAAGATGTAGAATTCAGAGGTAACTTAGGTATATGATCGCTATACTTTCTTGTAGTGAACATAGATAAGCGCTCGTCATGGAACCAGAACACAAGTTAAAACATCAGCTCTATATCATCATTTTTGGTACACACACCCGTGCAGGTCGTGCTTTTGATATCACTGTCATTATCGCCATATTGTTGTCGCTATTGGTGTTAATTCTTCATTCTCTTCAAGGCGTCGCGACAAAATGGGATCGTGAACTTCAACTTGCTGAGTATTTCTTTACCGGCGTATTCACTCTAGAGTATCTACTCCGCCTCTACTGCTCGCCAAAACCCAAAGCCTACGCAACGAGCTTTTATGGCGTGGTCGATTTACTTGCGATATTACCGACTTATCTCGCGCTGATATTTCCGTCCGCTTCGTTTATGGGTGTGATTCGTCTGCTACGCGTTATGCGTATCTTTCGTATCCTTAAATTGGTTAGATACTTACAAGACTCCAATATTTTACTGCGCTCACTGCTGCAATCACGGCGAAAGATATTTGTCTTTTTCAGTTCTGTCGCCGTATTGGTGACCATTTTTGGCGCGCTCATTTATGTGATAGAAGGTCCCAGCAATGGTTTTACCAGTATCCCTCAAAGTATTTACTGGGCAATCGTGACCATTACCACCGTGGGTTACGGAGACTTGGTTCCTAGCACTGCGCTAGGTAAAGCGGTCGCTTCGCTCACTATGTTGCTGGGTTATTCTATTCTCGCGGTCCCCACAGGGATTATCACCGCGGAACTCAGCCAAGAAATCAGCGCCCATAGAAGCTTGGTCAAATGCCCTAATTGCTCTCGCGCCGGACATGAAAGCGATGCGCTGCATTGCAAATACTGTGGCAGCGAATTAGCGACACCTGAAGCGCGCGTGGTTAGTGAGGATAATCATTCTGGAGCAAACCATTCAAAAGCAAGTCACTCCTAGTGGCAATCATTCCAACATCGAGAACGAGTTCATCAATCACGACCGCATGCTGAAATAGTAAATGACACGCAATAAAAAAACCCTTGGACGCCATCGGCAACCAAGGGTTTATCTCGATAATTTATATTGTCCGTCTAAATGACTTAGGCTTTTTCAGCTAGCACGATACGCAGTGTACGGCGTAGCGGTTCCGCGGCACCCCAAAGAAGTTGGTCACCCACAGTAAACGCATTCAAGAAGTCATCGCCCATGCTCATCTTACGCAGACGACCCACAGGAATTGACATTGTGCCAGTGACTTTCGCTGGGGTAAGTTCTTGAGCGGTAATATCACGCTCATTTGGAACCACCTTAACCCAATCATTGTGCGTCGCGATGATCTCTTCAATTTCGTCCATCGGTACATTTTGTTTCAGCTTGATAGTCAATGCTTGAGCGTGACAACGCATCGCACCGATTCGAACACAGGTACCGTCAATCGCAATTGGGCTATCCTGAAGACCTAGGATTTTGTTCGCTTCAACCGCAGCTTTCCACTCTTCTTTGCTCTGACCATTATCACGTTTCACATCAATCCATGGAATTAATGATCCCGCAAGAGGGACGCCAAATTGGTCGGTTGGGAAAGAAGAAGAACGCAGAGTTTCAGCAACCTTGCGGTCAATATCAAGAATCGAACTGGCTGGATTGGCAAGCTCAGAAGTCACAGCGTCGTTGACGACACCCATCTGAGAAATCAACTCGCGCATATTTTTAGCACCTGCACCAGAAGCCGCTTGGTAGGTCATTGACGACATCCACTCAACCAAACCTTTCTCAAACAGACCGCCAAGACCGAGCAACATCAAACTAACCGTACAGTTGCCGCCCACAAAGGTATTGGTGCCTTTGGCGATACCTTGTTGGATCTGCGTCAAGTTAACTGGGTCAAGCGTAATAATAGAGTCTTGAGCCATGCGAAGTGTTGATGCAGCATCAATCCAGTAACCTTTCCACCCTGCTTGACGCAAAGCTGGATAGACACGCTCTGTATAACTGCCACCTTGACATGTCACAACCGCATCAAGTTGTTTCAAACTTTCAATGTCGAATGCGTCTTGTAGCATACCGGCATCTTTACCCAAGTTTGGAGCTGGGATACCCACTTGTGAGGTGCTGTAGAACACAGGTTCGATCAAATCGAAGTCTCTTTCTTCTACCATGCGTTGCATAAGGACGGAACCTACCATGCCACGCCAACCTACTAAACCAACTCTCATTTATCTACTCTCCGTGTGAATTTTAAAATGGCATTGCACATCTATAAAAGTTTCCGCGATAGAACACAAGTCTAAAATGAAAATTAATGCCTATTTTTTTAACTAAGCCTACCAGTAGCCAGTGAATCCAGCTGGGATGAGTAGCAAAATTGCGCCTCTGATAGGAAAAATAGACGCTAAGGTGAATTTAATGAAGTTTTTGACTAATGACATCTGGCTCGCTGGTCCCTTGATTACTGGCACCTTACGAACCCATATATTGGCTTAAATAGCATTGACTTAAATAACATTAGCTTAAGTAACACTGACTTAAATAACACTCAGTTAAACAGCAAATATCTACGAACTGTGTTTAGCGATGTAACTATGTTTAGCGATGTAACTATGAACCAACCCAAGCGTGGCATCCAGTTCTTTCTCTAACTGAATAATCTGCTCTTCTTGTACCGAATTACCGGCACAAAGTGTCTCTTCGAGCTCAATCGCTATCGCTCTTAGACCATCGGCAAATAAGGTGCCCGATACCCCTTTTAACGTGTGTACGACGCGGGTTGCCTTTTCTCTATCTTCAGACAAAGTCTGACGAAAAAGCGGGACATCCTGTGAATGCTCCGAAATAAAGACATTTAACAGCAGCAACATAGAGTCTTGATCATCATCCAGCGTATGGAGCATCTGGTCGAAGTCTATCGCCATTCGGGGCGCTGGCTTTGTTTTATTTGGCTTGGTATTACTTGATTCTACGCTATCCACCGTTTGTTGATTGTGTTGCTGTTTCTGTCTTTGTGATTCTTGTTCAACCTCTTCGGACAAAACCACCAGCTCTTGGTTATGTTCGATCAACTTTTGGCGAACCAACTCTTCACTTCTCTCAATATCCTGCGCCATCAAGAGATCGGCGGAACGGTCATCGGGCTCATGGGCTTGCTGTTGTGATTCAAGATCTTGTTTCTCTGCATCGTTGTCCTTGTCACGACGAGACTTCAAAACCAATACCAACAACGCCAACATGACCAGTCCGCTGAACAAAGTCACCATCCAAAGTTGCTGGTTTAGCAGAGATTGAGACTTTTTCATCTGACGATCGAGTTCATTGTATATCGGGTGATTGATGGTACGAGCAATCAAAAACTCCGTATTCGCCGACTGAGAAAGGATTGATGAGGCTTGCGCGATTAACTGCAATAATCGAGGTTGTTCGGTGACAGGAAGTTGATAAGTTTGATGCTGAATCTGCTCTAACCTCAAATAGACGGCGCGAGGGTTCGTTACCTCACTATAAAGCGTATTGAGTACCACTGACGCCAGTTCATTGCCTAGCCCCAACGCTTCAGGGCTAATCGTATCTGGTTGAACCGTAATATTTTCAATAAAGTCACTAAAGCGCACTTCGTCTGCCAATAGCAGAGCCAACTGCTCCATAAAACGTTCAAGGAGATAAACCGTATGGGTAATATCGACACCCAGCCAAGACAAGGTTTCCGATTTTAGCTGGAGTGTTTGCGCATAAAGCAATTGACGCTCAAGATCGATGTCGTCGATCAGCTTTACACGCTGAGTCGTAGGTAGGTAGAGTTTATGTTGTAATTCATTAATGCTCAGTGTTATTTCTTCAATCTGATCCGTTAGCTGCTGCTGTTTGTGGCTGTAATGTAAAACAGCGGCTACCACTAATAACCAAAGCGCTAATGCAATAGCAACGAAACGAAAATAACGACGGTTTAATTCCAACACCCTTCATCCTTGATATTGAGTTTCTCACACCCTAACTAGGGAATAGATAAAAAATACCCAAGTAACCGTAATTACTTGGGTAATCATTAACTGTTTCTTAGAAGCTGATCTTTTAGGTTAGGTGGCGTACCTTTAATGGTCAGCGTGTCCGTATCCGGATCGTAAAACACTCGCTCACCGAGCAATAAGCTATCAAAGCTGACGTTTAAACCACCCCCTGCACCGACAAATTTGGTCAGTTTACGAACCGTTGCACGATCAGCGGGGAAACTTTGTTCTAATTCATACCCTCTCTCTTGGGTATAGTCTAAGAAACTCGCGCCTTGGTTACTAGGCAATTCCCCTGATAACTCTTGAATCTGAACTTCATCACCCGATTTAAGCTGCTCATTACAGTAATCAAAAGCCTGTTTTTTATAGCTGATGGTTTCTTGTTTATCGAGTTGCGAATCACTACAAAAGTCATCCAAGGCTTGCATTAAGATGGTATTTTGCTGCTTGGTGTCTAACCCTACTTCTGCTTGTAAAAAATCAAGGAAGAAGTCTGCAACTTTACGCCCCACTCGCCCCTTGATATAGCTAAGATATCGGTTGGACTCTTTATCCATCTGGTAAGCGGTCAGATCAATGCGCGCAACAATGTCCATTTTAGCAATATCAAGATAATGAATAGAGTCAATGTTCAACCCTTCCGTTACCTGCAAGCTATTGTATGATGGCAGCAAACCGATAAACAGGAAGTCTGTTGCTAAAGACTGATACTGAGCTAAGACCAATGTGCCGGATTCAGCAAAAGGGTATTTTGCCAGTTCGTCACGTAGACGTTTGGTACTTTCAGAAGAGAAAGTGTAAAAATCCATGTTATTGGCTAGCAATTCGTTCAGCCAACCCTGAAACTGACTATCATCAGCAAATGCGCCGAAGCCTTTACCAGACTTAGCATTGAAGACGCGATGCAACTCAGCAACGAGATTCTCTGTTGCCGCATCATTATTTAATACGTCTTGACGAAAGTGGATCTCAAGCTGTTCCTGATCATTTATCGCCAATTGGTGTAAAATTACGTTAGATAAGTTCAAACTCATGATGAAATTATTGGTCTAGCCATGTTCGTTTGTGATGCCAAGTAGGTTATCATAGGCCGTTTTCATTATCATTCATATTCACTACTTAGAGTTTTTATGCCAATTACTTCAAAATATACCGACCAACAAGTCGAAGAAATCCTGACCGAAATTGCCGCGGTACTAGACAAACATGGCGCGGGTCCAGAACTTTCTCTTATGATTGTTGGTAATATCGCTACCAATGTCTTAAATCAGAATGTTGCTGCTTCACAAAGACGCGCGATTGCGGAAAAATTCTCTAGTGCCCTGATTTCTTCAGTTGGCGAATAAGAACAACATTAATATCAACGGATTATAAACGCCAAAATGGTAGATAGCGGAAATTCTTATGGTGAACGTGTCTCTCGACTAGTGGGTTGGGGACATTGGTTTGCATTCTTCAATATCATCGCAGCCATGCTGATTGGCACGCGATATATCGTTGCTTCACCTTGGCCAGAAACACTACTCGGCCAATTCTATTTACTTACCTCATGGATAGGTCATTTTGGCTTTTTAGTCTTTGCCTTATACCTGCTCATACTCTTCCCTCTCACGTTTGTCACACCGGCTCGGAAACTGTTCCGACTGTTTGCGGTTATATTTGCGACGTGCGGACAAACTATCTTGATCATTGATACTCAAGCTTATCAATCCATCAGTTTGCACCTTTCGCCTGTGGTGTGGGAGTTGTTATTTAGCAAAGATGACAGCTTAGTAAGTACCGACCTACAACATCTGTTTGTGATGATGCCGCCTATTTTTCTGGCACAAATCGGCTTATCTGAGTGGGTATGGCGTCAACAACGAAAATTGTCTCACAAACATATTGGACGCCCTGTCACCGCCGTCTTTTTCTTATGTTTTATCGCTAGCCACCTAATTTTTATTTGGGCTGATGCGTACTTCTATAACCCAGTCACGGTGCAGAAAGCCAACTTCCCGCTCTCTTACCCTATGACCGCTAAGTCATTTATGGAAAAACACGGCTTACTCGATAGAGAAGAGTACCTGAAGAAACTGGAACAGAACGAATTCGTCACCGACCTCATTGACTATCCGCTTTCAGAGATCACGTTTAACCGCCGTTCAGAAAGCCTCAATGTTCTGCTGGTTAACATCAATAACCTAAGAGCCGATACGCTGAACGAAGCAACGATGCCAAACAGCTACCAGTTCGCGCAGCAAAACCAAAATTTCCTCAACCACTATAGTTCGAGTAACGATAGTTACGGGGCTTTTGGCTTGATGTACGGTATTCCTAACAGTTATTCCAGTAGTATCAAAGCACAAGGGGACGCACCGATCTTCTTGTCGACCTTATTCAAGCAAGGCTACAGTTTCCACTTATACAGTGGCGACAATTTTGACAATGACCTGTATCGAGAGACCATCTTTAAACCTTTCCCAATGGTTGATCTTAGCAACATTGAGGCAACAGAGATTGACGATGATCTGGCTATCGAACAGTGGCAGCAGGCTATTACCTTGACGCCAAAAGCGCCTTGGTTCAGCTACATCGAATTGACGACGATGGATAACTTCGATACCTATCAGTCGACCAATGCTCAAGTGCCAGCACAAGAACAGTTTATCCAAGCCTACTCTTCTGCAGCTGCTGCAGCCGATAAAGAGTTTGGAAAAATAATAAGCACGCTTGATGAACAAGGACTTTTAGAACGCACCATTGTGATCCTGACCTCCAACCACGGGACAGAGTTTAACGAAACTAATACGCGCAGCTGGGGATCAAACAGCAACTATAGTCAGTATCAGCTTAAAGTACCGATGGTGATTCATTGGCCGGGCAAACTCGCCGCGACTTACAGTCATAAAACCAGCCATTTAGATCTCTCTGTCACTATCATGCAAGATCTAAGCGGCGTCTCCACCAATAGTAAGCAGTACAGCAGTGGGCGCAATTTGTTTGATGAGAGCAAGCGCAAGTGGGTCATCGCCGGAGATGCTCGCGAGCTCGCCGTGATTACCGATACTGAAACCACGGTGGTTGATAAATTTGGTAATTACAGCCTCTACGATATCAACTACAAAAAGCAGAAAGACAAGAGCCCTAAGCTACCTATCTTAATGCAGGGTTTTACCGAGTTGCAGCGCTTTTACGCTAAAAGCCAATAATTATTAGCTTTAATTCAATCTAACCTATTGACCCTAAACGGACAGTGGTTTAGATTAAATGCCATCGGACTGTAGCGCAGCTTGGTAGCGCACCGTCATGGGGTGTCGGGGGTCGGAGGTTCAAATCCTCTCAGTCCGACCATTTTTATAGATATCGGCGCAAAAATCGCCAGTATCATAATAGTTATTGTTTAGTTATAGGCACCCTACCCTAAATATTTGATCAAACGCTCATAAAACAAGCAAACAGTTAAATTAGGGGTTTACAAACAATAAGATGCCTATTATTATTCGCATCAACACGGAGAGATGGCTGAGTGGTCGAAAGCACCGGTCTTGAAAACCGGCAACCGTTAATAGCGGTTCTAGGGTTCAAATCCCTATCTCTCCGCCACATTCAAGAAAAAACCGCTGTTTTTACAGCGGTTTTTTCGTATCTAGAGCCTCGAAAATCATCTTGCACATATAGGTGGCACAGATGTACTTATCGAGACTTCCAAATAGCGTTTACTACACACGTATCGCAACCCCTTCCGCCGCGTGAAAGGGGCTACCCTAAAGAGTTCAAATTTCCCTTTTTACCCGTGAGCGCATGGTTACTTACCTGAGAAATATCGAACAGGCTCAACTGCTTCACGCTATTTTCGACAAAGCCAAAGCGACGGCATTAAGTTTTGCCGAGTTCAAAGCAGAGCTTGCCGATGCTATTAATCAGTTGCGTCAAAATTATCGTTCCGAGCCAGAAACGCCGACCAGCGTACCGATACTTAGTGGCACTACGGCAGTAAAGACAGCTCCAGCCTGCTCTAGTGTCGGTAAACCAATTCATTAAATCCAAACAGCTTGAAAATGTCACCCAATTAACGATTAAATAGCTGCAGCAGCAGTGTAGTGATTTTCTTAACTGCCTGTCTAGGCATGGAGGAGCGAAACCAACAACCACACATCAGTGGCGATACATGTTCGTTGTCACCATAAACCCGGCTTACATCAAATCACACATCAATTGCTCGTACTCTTCGTTGGCGTTTTTTATCAGACGACTCAACTGTTCCGCATCTTGGTGTTCTAGTTCAATATGCCATGCTTTTTGGTTAACTTGCTCAACACCTTGCAGTTGGGTACCGTTGTTCTTTCGCTGAAACTTCAGTTGTTCGAATTCGCTAGAGAAATGCTGTTTGGATTCCATGATATCAATATCGAGTTCACCAATGGGGTTAATATGAACTTCGGCATGATGAGATCGGGGACCATGAAGCAGAACGTTGCAGTGAGACTTAATCATCGCTTTCTCCTCAACTTCGATTGTGGGTTCACTCACTCATTGTAGGATACTTTCTGGCAACGACAGATCGAATACCCGATTCCTTTGACCTCAATCAATCCAGTGTCGATCTTTGCCTCAAATCTTTATCTTGCATCTTTGTTGCATCTCAGACTATTCTCGCTTTGACCAGCCTCCAAAGTCGTAAACAAAGTAAAGCAAATCAGAATTCCCTTGCCTCTTTATCTGATGTCTCACGTTATGCTAACCCAAGTATTTATTATTGATAAAGACATTGCTTATTTCTGATATAAGAGCGATTGCATTGCAGTATTCGACCAAGTCACTACCCTATTAATTGGATTTATATATTTGATTATATTAGGAATAATTACATGCACCTTGTAAGAAGAAAAACTCTTGCTGCACTAATCTTAGCCACATTAGTTGGATGTGGGGGTAGCGATAGCAGCTCTAATGATAATTCACCGTCAGAGGAAAGTTCATTCGATGCTCCGACGGGTGAACTAAAAACTTCTATGGAAAAGATCGAGATCAGCGATAGCGCCAATGCACCAACTTTCTCTTGCCAAGCACCTGAAGAAGCAACCACCGTTTTTGAAACTGAGGACCTAATCGTTAGTTTTGGTCAAAAATCCCAGGCACCATACTACGAGCAAGACTTAGCGTATGCTGCACAGATGAGCCAACTTGGACTTGATGAGCTCATCAGTGTAACCGGTCTAGACAAAGAAACAGATTTAAATCTGAATGGCACCGACAAATGGTTCATCTGCTTTGAGAACAGTAAGCTCGGTGAAGGCACTGGCTACATTAATGGTATGCGCGTTAATCCTAAGGCATTTGATAACAATGCGTTAGCGCTCACCAAGCATGAATTATTTCACACTATTCAAGCCGAATTACTTCAGGATAACGAGGCATATTCACACCTACCATTCTGGTTCCAAGAAGCAACAGCTGAATATTTTGCTCATGCTGAGCTTCAAGAGAGTGAGTCTCGCAGCTTCCTTGAGGAATTTACAGCCAATATCGCCAATGTCACATCGGCGGCCGATCCGGCAGACACCTCATATGATGTATTGCACTACGCTCAAGACCAAGCAATCCGTACCGATGTCGGTTATGAGAACAAGCTATACGATATCTATGTCACATCATTAAAATATTTGGTTGATGTGGGTCTGGACAAAGGTGACATGCTAAACTTAATTCGCAATTCGCACTCCAATGGCAGTGACTACACTCGTGAGGCGTTTCATTCTGCGATGAACGATCTCGAAGCTGATAGCGACATTGAAATCCCTACAGGGTATACCTATGAAGATCTGCGTACAGTGGCTGGATTTACCGAACTTGTCTTAAATGACTGGCTAGCAGACACCGAATACAGTGCTGGTTTCACTAGTGTGAACGAGACGATTGAGATTGGTGAGTTATTCCTGATAAATGAAGATGGTATCAGCTACACAGCCACCGTTACTCAAGATCAAACAACTTACTACTATACTGCCAACTCGATTCCTGATGGTGACTATGATATCTACGCCGTGGACAGTGACGATGAAAATATTTATGGTCCAAAATCACAGACTGTAACTGATGGCAGTTTAGGTGATGTGGATTTCACTGATCAACCGGTCTGTACTACGGGCGCTTGCTCAGACGAAGATTAAGTACGGCAAACTGAGCGTGTTGGTATTTTAACGACACTTATTAATAATCCCCGAACCTCTAACAAGGTTGGGGATTATTATACAACCAAGTATCGACTGATCGGGTTCAATTATAATAATGATCGTTGACACAATAACCAATAACAGGGACAGGCAGGTGACTTAAATCGGCCAAAGCATGTTCCTGCTTTGCTACAACGCCATATTAGTGGTAACCACACGTTCGTTGCAGTCATACGCCCGCCTTACATCAAATCACACATCAATTGCTCGTACTCTTCATTGGCGTTTTTTATCAAGCGACTCACCTGTTTCGCATCTTGGTGTGCCAGCTCAATATGCCACGGTTTCTGATTCACTTGCTCAACGCCTTGCAGTTGAGTACCGCTGCGTTTTCGCTGAAACTTCAGTTGGTCAAATTCGCTGGATAAATGCTGTTTGGATTCCAAGATATCAATATCGACTTCACCGATGGGGTTAATATGAACTTCGGCATGGTAGGACTGGGAGCCATGAAGCAGAACGTTGCAGTGAAATTTAATCATCGCTTTCTCCTCAACTTCGATAGTGGGTTCACTAGCTCATTGTAGGATATTTTCTACCAACGACCGTTCTAATCAGTCATGCCTTTGACGGCAATCAATCATGTGCCGATCTTTACCTCAAATCCTTATCTTGCGGCTTTCTTGCACCTAAAACTGCTCCCGCTTCGAACCACTCCTAATTTAATAAACATTAATACGGCAGTCATCTGTATCAGTCCATGTATATTGTATTGGCTCGCGATAACGTGAGTTCGGTTAAGTGATAAATCGTTTTGAGTTTTGGGGCAAAGTACGGGAGTAAAGTCGTTGTTTACTTTATTGATGTCTATATTGGTGGCAATCTTGGCGTTTTACGCCATGTACGCAACATTGAAAGCGACCGGAAGAATATCTAGGTTGGAAGCGGAAGTCTCACAGCTTCATAAAGATTTGGCAGAGTTGCGTTCGCGTGTGATTGAAAAGGTTAAACCGGCTGAGGATTTGCCAAACCTTGACCTTGAACCTGACCTCGACCTCGAGACAAGCAAACCGATTGCGCCACAGCCAGCAATACCGATAGAAGTCTCACCAAGCCATTATCAAATGCCCCCAGAACCAACTGCGGCGTGTACTTCCAAAGAGCCTGCGCAGCCCGTTGTTAAACCAAGTATCCCTACTTCTGATAATCGTCATATTGCTCGCCCGACCCAACATGGTGAATCCTTATTCGACCAGCAAGTCAGTAAGTTACTGACCAATATTAAAGAAAATTGGCTCGTCTGGGTCGGTGCGCTTGCGATGCTGATTGGGGGCGGTTATCTAGTGCAGGTAATTAGCCGCCATATTGAGTTCTCGCCAATCATGCGTATCGCCATTGCGTTTTCTATTTCACTCGCGACTGTACTTGCTGGCGAGTGGTTTCATCGAAAGGAGCAAAAAAGCCTACACCGCGCCAAACGTGCACAAAGCTTTACCTATGCACCCGCCGCCATCACAGGAACGGGGTTAACTGGGATTTACTGTACGGTCATTTTTGCCTTTGTATTTTATCAGCTCTTAACGCCGAGCGTTTCTTTGATTATCTTGGCAGGCGCGGCTTTCTCTAGCCTTGCGTTGTCGTTACGCCAAGGTCCTTTAATGATCGTGCTTGGCTTAATCGGAGGCTACACTGCGCCATTTTGGATTGGTGGCAGCGAGCCCAATTACTACATATTGGCTGGCTATATCTGCGCGATTTCCATTGCGACAACCCTATTGTTGCAAACTGTGCGTCACGCGTGGATCTCTCCATGCGTGACCATTCCTCATCTATTGTGGATGTGGCTGTTAATCGACATCATGCCACGAGAACAATTGTTCTCGTGGCTGGCTATCTTTCTCTCGCTCACCTTGTATCTGCTTTTTGCTGTACCAAGGTTGGGATGGTTGCTTAATCCGCGCTTTCGTCATTGCCAAGGGAAATGGACCCACCCGCCCAGCATCATTTCGCTCGCACTGATCATGTTGATGTTCTTCGCTATTGTTCGGATAGCAATCATCGACACAATACAAATGGTCTACTTTTATGGTTTTTTACTGGCTCTCATTTGGTTGCCAGCGATTCGTAAAGGCTGGTCGCTTAGGATCTTCCTGCCCTCTATGCTTGTTTCTTCGGTTGCAATCTTACTGCTCTCGTTTGTGCTCAAGTATGCCTACGTGGTCGATACACAAACAGGAGTCTTAGTCGCGCTGGCTATCAGTATCGGATTCATAGCCGCTAGAACTCTGTGCCAAAGACTCGGCGGCGATCGTTCACAAACAACGAGCATTATTTTCCTTGTTGCTGTCCCTTTAATGACGCTGATTGCTTTGCTCTACACCTATGAATTTATCCACATTCACGCGCTTGCTTGGACAGGTTTTACTGCACTAGTCGCCATCTATTACGCTGCACTGGGTCAACGCTTTAAAGTGTTAGCGACCGAGTGCTCTGCCGTTATGCACGCCATCGTCAGTGCAATTTGCTTTGTGTGGCTCAACGATATTTGGCTAACCACCGCTATCTCCATTCAGGTCGCAGTCATGGCGCTGCAAACGCAATTTACGCTATTCCGCCCTGCAAGTTGGGCGATTAAAATTGCGATGGGAATATTAGCCGTGCATCTCACCTTGTTGCCATTTATCCCTGAGTGGCAACCTGCCTATGGTGGGCATTGGGCGTGGGTATTGATCAGTTACTTGCCATCGCTGTTAATTTTGGCATACGCGCGCACCGCCTTGCGCAATACAAATGACGACCTTGCTAACTGGTTTGAAGGAGCATTTTTGCATGTGTTCTTGATGACCGTATTTATCCAAACCAACTATTGGTTGACGGGAGACTATGGTTATCTTGGTTATATAGATTTCACTTCGGCCATTGTGTTTGCTAACCAAACATTAGTGATGGGTTTGGTATATAGCTATCGCTGTCAGTTTTCGCAGCAGCTAAAGCGTGTCTACCAAGCTTATAGTTACCTACTCTGGGGAGTTTTTACTCTGTTAGTCTTGGAGCTTAACAGCGTTGAATCACCGCTAGTAACCAACAATGTATCGGCTGAATCACTGCCTATTTTCAACATGTTGTCGTTGGGGTGGTTATTGCCTGCTGTGATTCTTATTCTCACCGCCTATAAACGATGGAACACCTTGAACGTTCCAAGAGTGGGGGTTGCCGGCATTGGTATCACCCTTGGCACGATTTGGCTGATTATGTCGATTCGTCAGTTCTGGCAACCCATATCGATGACATTAGCGCAACCAACCAGCACAGCAGAATTGTTCAGTTACTCGATTATAGGTTTGATTATCGGATACCTGCTGACATGGGGTGGCGCTATTCGCAAAGCGCCCAAAGTTCAACACATTGGACTTGTCGTGCTGGGTTGTGTCGCATTGAAAGTCTTTTTATGGGATGTACGCTCACTCGATGGCGTCTGGCGAGCGATCAGCTTTTTAGGATTAGGGGCGTCTTTAATTGCTCTTGGTTGGCTATTCCAGAGATTGAACCGTTCAGTTAGTCAATCTGAAAAGCAACCAGACTAAGGGCTTGCTCTTGTTCCATCTTCGATAACACAAATAACCAAATAATAGGGGCAGGCATGTTACTTAATATGCCTGTCCTTTTTTGTGTTTTTTGTGCTGTTTTACGAGATCCTTGAAGCTAGCTTTTTATACACTGCATCTTTGTCACGTTTTCCTATAGCTAACACGTATACAACAATTTCATCATCAATAACTTCATAAGCTAGACGGTAGCCTGCTGTGCGCAGTTTGATCTTGTAAACAGAGTCGTAACCACGGAGCTTGGAAGATGGAACATGTGGATTTTCGAGACGTTCCTTAAGTTTCTTTTTAAACTGACTTTGAATTGGTGTCGCTAATTTGCTCCACTCTTTCTTTGCAGCAGGTAGAAATTTAAGTTTATAAGTCATCGATATCCACTTCCACAGCTTCAGATAGCTCAACACGACGACTTTCAACAAGCTTTGCAAGCTCATAGTCATCAAGCATATCCATCAGAAACTCGTAAGTTTCCGCAGGAACAAGATAAGCTGCGGGCTTATTGTGGTTTAAAATGGCAATCGCAGAGCCATCCGCTTCTTTTAGTAAAGCGGTAGGATTTTTCTTTAGCTCAGAAATACTTGCTGAGCAATCAGCTAAGACTTGTCTCATAACAACACCAATTAAGCATTTAAATTAGCGCTAATTTTAGACCATAATTTAAGTCGTAGCTAGAGAATTGTGAAAGCTGCATGATGCCCATTTGGTAGTGAGCAACGCTGCTACATTACCTAAACCATTGCGCCGTAAACACTAAATTCAAAGCAAACCGAAAATGCCACGCGTTGCGAATCCGTCTTAAATGCCTGCCATGCAGTGCAATCCTGTTTTTAAGGCAAGTTACACACAACTTGTCCAACAGAGATACTGGTAATGACATGCCTGTCCCTGTAGTTCGCTGTCGTTATGTTTGACACAAACCAATCCGGCGTCAATTTAGCTTCAAACCGTCATTGGAAGACCGCCACTAACAAGATTTGCAGGCGGATTGCGGGGTTGTGGATTGATGACTTGAGGGGGAGTTGGGGTCGAAATCCATTAAGTTGCCCTGACTGTCGATGGACATCTGGCAACAGTCATCAAACAAGTGCTTTAACTTGTTGCGACTCTTAGCCACTCGTGACTTTAGAGTCGAGTATTTAATGCCATGTTGCTCAGCATACTGTTTTTGCGACACACCGTTAATTTCGATCGCGGTGAGCAAGTCGGCGTCTTGTTGTGGTAACGCCTTGATAAAAGGCTCTACGCACTGAGCGAGCTGGTCAACCACCTTCGGCTCATCTTGCTCGTACCACAATGCGTCTGCGTTCGGCTCTGGTTTACCGTTCTGGCGATAAAAATCGATGATAGTGTGGTTAGCGACTTGGAATAACCAAGACTTTATCTTGCTGCTTTCTTGCACCGTGGGCAGTTTTTGATAGGTTTTAATCAAGATCTCTTGCAGCAAATCCTCCACGTCAGCGTGGTTGGCGACATTTTTATGTAAGAACGCCTTCAAACTGGACTGGTATTCACGCCACACATCTTCAATCTTGATCGTCATCGAAAACGCTTCCTATTGCTCGTTTGGCGTTTCTGGCTCAGCGGTTAGGTTTTGCTCTTGAGACTCTTGCTCTTGTTCCATCTTCGCGCGTTCTGCCTTAGAGATGTATTTCGGCTTGTTGCTCTTATGTATTTTTGCGTTGGTTTTTTTTACCTTCGCTTTCAAAATTTGGTTGATACGTTTTTTACGGTTCATCACCGACAGTCCTCAGTTGTTTTGGGGTCACGCATCATATACTTTATGGACTCAAAGTTACAGTGTCGATGACCAGACCTTTTTTGCCGCCTTCAACAAGCATAGATGCAGTGGCGTTAATTGATCATGGTCACTGCGATAGCCACCGCCAATAACACACGCCACCGGTATTCCCTGCTGCTTTAGATGATCCAGCAGCCACTCATCTCGATCTTGTATACCTTGTTGAGAAATCGACAAATAACCTAGTTCATCGTCTTGATGAATATCAACACCAGCGTCATAAATCACCAAATCAGGGCTATGCAGGCGAATGGCAAACTCGACCACCTGTTGGAAACTCATTAAGAACTCACCATCTTGAGTCTCTCTGGCTAACGGTACGTCAAAATCTGAGCTCGGTTTTTTGGCGGGGAAGTTTTTATCGCAGTGCAAAGAGAGCGTAATAATATCCTCCCGCCCTTGCGTTAACGTTGCCGTCCCGTCGCCATGATGCACATCGCTATCGATGATCAACACCTTAGACACCCCGCTGCTGACAGCATGATGCGCGGCGATAGCCAGATCATTAAACAAGCAAAATCCGCTACCAAAATCATAGTGAGCATGGTGATAGCCACCGCTTAAGTGAATCGCTATCCCCTGCTGTTGTGCCAAATCGACCGTTAGACAGCTTCCCGCGACCGAGGTCAGGGTTCTTTCAATCAATAACTCGCTCCACGGAAAACCGATACGACGCATCTTAGCGGCGGGCAAGTCGCCTCGTACTAGCTGATCCACATAGTCGCTATCATGGACTTGCTTCACCACATCCAGTGATATTGGCTCTGGCTGGTGATAACGCCAAGCGTCAGGAGACCAACCAGCATGCTGCTCTATCCCTTGATACAGCAGTCGATACTTATGGATTGGATAACGATGCTCTTCTGGTAAGGGCAGCGCGGAATAAATGGGATGATAAATCAATGGAATGGACTTGCTCTGCATAACTAATTCGACGATGCTAAACCTAGATTTTCCATTCTACGTTTTAGGAGCTGACAATGACAACTGTGTTTATTACCGGCGCGAACCGAGGCATTGGTCTTGCCTTAACTCGCCAATATTTAGACCACGACTTTGACGTGTACGCCAGCTATCGCGATATCAACACTTCTCAGGATCTTATCGCGATGCAGCAGCAATATACCAATCTGACGCTGATTCAGTTTGATGTAACGGACTATGCTTCATGGCAAACTGCTCTTGGTGATCTGCCTAACCTCGATATTTTCATCAATAATGCGGGCTACTATGGACCCAAAGGTTATGGGTTTGGGCATACTGATATTGAAGAGTGGCGCAAGGTTTTTGAGATCAACACCATCGCGCCGCTTAAATTGGTCGAGTTTCTCTATCCAAAGCTCCTTGCCAACACCACACGTAAGATCGCTTGCCTATCGTCAAAAGTGGGCAGTATGACCGAGAATACCTCCGGCGGCGGCTACATTTATCGCTCGTCAAAAGCAGCGCTCAACTCGGTCGTAAAAAGTCTAAGCAACGATTTACGCCAAGATAACTTTACGGTTCTTGCGCTGCACCCCGGCTGGGTTCAAACCGAAATGGGTGGACCCAATGCTCTGATTACCACCGAAACCTCAGTCAACGGACTTTATGATGTCATCGCCAACAGCCATGTGAATCAATCGGGGAAATTTATCAATTACGATGGTCAATCGCTGCCTTGGTAAGCATGAATCCATAGGGTCAGTACTCACTTACTGAATGGATGAGGACTTCGGCATCTTATCTCAACAACACCTGTTCGTGGCTTGCAAATTAGATAATCTGAACCAGAATTAACGAGATTTCTCACTTAGCATTATTTTGCACTAACGATTATTTCTCACCAACCACATAAGGAACAGAGTTATGGCAAGCGATCGAGATCTGGTTAACTTCAGTGAAGAGCACGAATTAAATCACTGCTTAAGAAGTGCTGGAAAAAGACAAACACAAGCTAATCGACACGCGTTAATTGGCTTAGGCAAAGAGGTCAAAGGTGAGCTGGGTAAGCGCGTACTTACTCATGAAGATGTCAGTAACGCAATACGTGATAATGAAGAACTGTTTGAATAAATCGAATTAGCGCCATAAAGGGAGGGCATCCTCCCTTTATTTAGTCATTATGGATATTGATTTAATGAGCTATGATCTGGTGCTCTTTCTGCCCTTTTGAGTGGCTTTTTTACTGCTGCCGGAAAAGCGGCGTTTCTTCTTATACGCAGGTCGCTCGACCTTGGGTAAATGCCGCAATGAATCTGGAACCGGCGCGTTTTTTACACTCTGCATAAGCTGCTCTATTTGCCCTTGCAACGCTGCCATAAAAGGCGCGTAAGATTGAGTTTTTTCCGCCATACCTTGTAACTGATGTTCCCAGTGAGCCGTCATATCGGGATAAGTCGAGGCATCCGGTAGCGCATGAATCAAACCTCTACCCGCTGGACTACTTAGGACAGATTTTCCAGAACGTTGCAACAGTTGACGCTTAAACAGCGTATCAAGGATGCCAGCACGAGTTGCTTCTGTGCCGATGCCATCGGTCTCGCGCAAAATTTTCTTTAACGATTTATCTTCAACAAAGCGTCCAATTCCGGTCATCGCTTGCAGCAGCGTTGCCTCAGTAAAGTGCTTAGGTGGCTCTGTCTTCCGCAGTTTGATCTCGCCCTCGCGACACGTCAATACCGTGCCTTGTGAAAGCGGCGGTACCAAATCATCTTGTTGAGCCTGATCATCCACTTGCTGACCAAGCAGTTCACGCCATCCCGGTTGTTGCAGCTTTTTGCCTTTGGCAATAAAACAGCCACCAGCGATATCAAACTCCAGTAGCGCCTCGGCATACACCGCCGCGGGATAAAATTGCATCACATACTGTCTTGCGATCAGCGCATAGACTTTTTCTTCATAACTCGACAACACCGCCGCGCTTTTCTTTGGGGTTGGAATGATCGCATGGTGAGCATCCACTTTGGCGTCATTCCACGCTTTCGATCTTTTGCTTGAGTCCGCCTTCGACACCGCTGAAGCCAGTGACTTGTCATTGTTGCTAATGGCAGAGAGCACGCTGTCCGCTTGATGAAAATGGTCTTTGGGTAAGTGGCGGCTATCGGATCTTGGGTAGGTAATCAGCTTATGCTTTTCATACAATTGTTGGCAAACATCCAACACCTGTTGAGCACTCATACCAAAGCGTTTAGCGGCATCGATCTGCAAGGCTGATAGCGAATAAGGCAAAGGCGGGTTCTGCTTGCTCGACTTGTGCTCAGACTTTACCACTTTGGCAGGCTGCCCCTGAATACGATTGGCAACGTTCTCGACCAGTTTCAGATTTAGTACTCGCCCCTCTTCGTCCTGCCAAGGTTGGCAAGCTTCGCTGGGTTTCCATTTGGCACGGATATCAAAACTGGACTGGCTGTCCTGATAAGGAATCAAGGCATCCAATGTGTAATAGTCTTTGGAGACAAAATTTTCGATCTCTTCGTCACGGCGCACCACCAAACCCAGTACTGGCGTTTGCACGCGCCCAACGGACAGCACGCCCTGATAGCCCGCTTTTTGCCCCAACAGAGTATAAGCGCGTGACATATTCATGCCATACAACCAATCGGCTCGGGAGCGAGCCAAAGCGGAGACCGACAGCGGAATAAAATCCCGGTTCATGCGCATTGAGGTCAACGCTTTTTTCACCGCGGGTAGGTTCAAGTCGCTAATCAATAAACGCTGAGCCTGCTGTTTTTTACTCTGACTCACTTTGCAGTAATCGATCACTTCATCGACCAAGAGTTGCCCTTCTCGATCGGGGTCACCCGCGTTAACAATACTATCCGCGCTCTTGAGTAGCTTTTTAACCACGGTTAACTGTTTCGATGCCGATTTTCTGGGTCTGAGTTGCCACTGCTGAGGAATGATCGGCAGATCGTGCATATTCCATTTTTTGTAGCGATCATCATATGCATCGGGCTCGACTTGCTCCAGCAAGTGACCAATACACCAAGTCACCACGTCGCCATTACCACAGCTAATGTAACCGTCGGATTTTTTTTGAGGAGCAGGAAGCGCGGCAGCGATGGCTCTTCCTAGACTGGGTTTCTCTGCGATAAATAAGCGGGTCATAACGATGAATACGTTGTAAAACAAAAGGCAAGCTTATCGAAGCTTGCCTAAGGAGATCAAGAGAAACTGTATAAAATCACAGTAAAAATGGTTTGCGGTAGAACTATAACGCCATCGCAGGTCGTGACGCGATTGAATCAAACCAACGCTTGATGTTGGGATAGTGTTCAAACACGTCAATCTTCAATGCATTCACGGCAACCAAAATCAAGGTGTAAGCGCTGATATCCGCAATGGTGTACTTTTCTGTTGCCACGTAAGCAGATTGTGCCAACTGGGCGTCGAGCTTAGGCAAAAACAGACCAAGGCGATGTTTGGCTTCCTCACCCCACGCTTCGACACAGTTTTCTCTATCTTTGTAGAGCCCTGTTAAGTTGCGAAACGCTTGGAATGCATTTTGGATACCATCGATTTCCACGATGCGGTTCCACATTTCCACTTTTGCTCGCTCGACTGGCGTGGCACCGAACAGCGCGAGATCATTGTCGGTGGTTTCGTCAAAGTAACGACTGATTGCCACCGTTTCACTGATAAAAGTGCCATCATCCAATTCCAGTAGCGGCACTTTGCCATTGATACTCTTGGCTTGGTATTCGGCATCCACATTCGCTCCTTCGCGAACATTCACCTCAACCGTCTCCAAATCCTTGATACCAAGTTCATTAAGTACAAATTTCAGCCTCTTGCTGCTGACAGTGGCAGAAAAATCGTAAAGTTTCATGCTATTCCCTTTTATCTAACCGAACGTTTAGTTAAACTTTATGCAATAACTAAACGTTCGGTCAAGAATAATTTATTATGACACCCGGAGAAAAAGGCATATGGCAAGAAAGGTCGGCTTTGATAAGCAACAGAAACTCGAACAAGCAATGGCACTGTTTTGGAGAAAAGGCTTCGCCAATACCTCGATCAACGATCTGGTGACTGAATTGGAGATCAATCGCTTTAGTCTGTACAACAGCTTTGGCGACAAGGAGACACTGTATTATTTGGCGCTGGATCACTATCTCAATACGGTCTCTTTACCTAAATTGCAGAGTTTGCGTGATCCCAAAAGCGACCTCGCCACTTTACAGCGCTTTTTGCAGCAGTTTGCTGCAATGCAAAAGCAGAGCTTGAATGGCTGTTTGATTCAAAATGCGATTATTGAACATGGCGGGCAAGACACAACAGTGCAAAACAAGAGTGATCAACTTTACGACACACTGCTTGAGGCGATGATGATTCCATTACAACATGCGCGTCAAAACAATCAGTTGATAGCCAAGGCGAACATAGCAACCATTGCGCAATTTATCCTATGTCAATTGCAAGGCATCCGAGTGCTCGGCAAAGCAAGACGTTATGCCGATATTGATGCCTCGTTGACTATGACACTGGCGGCACTGCAAACCTTTGCGATTGAGTCACATGCATAATAAAACAGACATCGGCAGGTCTGTTTATAATTAACAATATAGCAGTTAGGAATATCGCAGTTAGAAATATAGCGGTTAAAAATAGGCTAGCTAAAATACTGCCTTAAAAAGGCAGCGTTTTAGTCTCATTCGCTATATAAACTCAACAAACTGACTCAAATCTCTAACCGCGGCTTTCATCGGTTCTGTCGCGGGCGTACCGACATACAAGAAACCCACGATCTCATCATCACCGTGAACATTGAGCGCTTGGCGGACGTTGGCGTCGAACATTAACGGTCCTGAGCGCCAAAATCCTTGAAAGCCTTGCGCAATACAAGCCAGTTGCATCGCTTGCACCGCACATCCCGCTGACAAGTGTTGCTCAATCGGCGGGACCTTTTCGTGGGGCGTCACTTTGGCGATAACCGTAATCACCAATGGCGCTCGAAACGGTGCCTTACTTGCCTTTTCAATCGCGGCTTCATCGCCGCCACGCTGTTGGGCGGCATGCTGTAATATGTCGGCAAGCTTTTGTCGACCTTCGCCTTGCGCTAATACAAAGCGCCAAGGCGTTAGGTTGCCGTGATCGGGCGCTCTTAAGCCCGCTTTAATAATATTCTCTAAATGCTCACCTTCAGGCGCTGGCTCAACCAGTTTCGCGACCGAACGTCGATTCAATAACAACTCTAATGCATCCATACTACTTCTCGCTGTTTAACAGTGACTGGTTTCAAGGATAACAAAGTCAATGCGGGATAACACCACTGAAAAAGTGAGGATAAACCATTGTTATAGCCCTATTGTTATAGCCTCTTTGTTATAATTTAGCAGCCAACTCAAAACCCTGCCTAATCGCCCGCACCGCATCGAGTTCGCCTGCGTGATCAGCACCACCAATAATATGTAATTTATCGCCAAACTCCGACCATCTGTCTACGAAAGGTTTGACCGAGTCTTGACCAGCACAAATCACCACGGTATCCGCGGGGATAATCTTGCGTTCTCCCTTGAGTTTAATATGCAGTCCCTCGGCATCAATCTTTTCATAGTCAACGCCACTCACCAGATTTACGCCGCGTTTTTGCAAGGTTTTTCTATGAATCCAACCCGTGGTTTTCCCCGGTCCTCGACCCACACGACCTGCTTTGCGCTGCATTAGCCACACATCCACATCGGGCGTCGTTTCTGGATAAGGATATAAGCCACCCGCATGTTCAAGTTGCTTATCAATCCCCCACTCTTGCAGCCAATCATCCAAAGTTTGCTCGGTCGGCTCAGTAATCATGGTCGCCACGTCAATGCCAATGCCACCAGCTCCGACAATAGCGACGGTTTTACCGACATAGGTTTTATCTCGGATCAACGTTTGATAATCGATCACCTTATCTGCCGTCTCAATGCCTTCCAGTTTCGGCATTCTCGGTTGCACCCCAGTCGCCATCACAATGTCATCGTATTCCGCCAACAAGTCCGCATTGGCTTCTACATTGAGGTGAAGATTAACGCCTGTGGTTTCGATACGGTTGGCAAAGTAACGAATCGTCTCGCGAAACTCCTCTTTACCGGGAATTTGCATCGCCAGTCGGAACTGCCCACCGATGCGGTCGCTCTTTTCAAATAGATCAACCTTGTGCCCTTTCTCTGCCAACTTGGTCGCACAAGCAAGTCCTGCTGGACCTGCACCGACAACGGCAATATTTTTACGGGCGTTGGTCGCTTCAATCACCAACTCCGTCTCGTAACAGGCTTGTGGATTGACCAAGCAAGTGGCGCGTTTGCCTTTAAAGGCGTTGTCCAAACAGGCTTGATTGCAACCAATACATGTATTGATTAGGTTCGCTTGCCCCTTGGCTGCTTTTGCGACAAATTCTGGGTCGGCTAAAAACGGTCGCGCCATAGACACCATATCGGCGTGCCCTTGCGACAAAATCCGTTCCGCTTCATCTGGGGTGTTGATGCGGTTGGTGGTAATCACAGGAATAGACAGGTGAGGTTTCACTTTTTCGGTGACCCAAGTAAACGCGCCTCGCGGCACTTGAGTCGCGATGGTGGGAATTTTTGCCTCATGCCAGCCAATACCAGTATTAATAATGGTCACACCCGCTTGTTCTAGTGCCTGACCAAGCTCAATCACCTGTTCGAACGTACTGCCTTGCTCAACTAAATCCAGCATCGAGAGCCGGAAAATGATAATGAACTCTTCGCCTACCGCTTTACGCACCGCTTTCACCACTTCGAGCGGAAAGCGTATCCGGTTTGAGTAACTACCGCCCCACTCATCGTAACGGACATTAGAGCGCTGACAAATGAACTGGTTGATTAAATAGCCCTCAGAACCCATGATTTCGACGCCATCGTAACCAGCAGTTTTTGCTAGCTCGGCACTATTGCCATAGGACTCGATGGTTTTCCATATCTGACGGCTACTCATTGCGCTGGGCGTAAAGGGCGAAATCGGTGATTTTATATTTGAGGCACTTAATGAAAACGGGTGATAACCATATCGACCCGCATGCAATAATTGCAGGGCAATTTTTCCACCATGGCGATGCACAGCTTCGGTAATCACTTTGTGCTGCTGAGCATGTTTGGGTTTGCTAAATTCGGCACTAAACGGCGCTAAACGCCCACGTAAATTGGGGGAAAACCCACCCGTCACGATTAAACCCACCCCGCCTTTTGCTCGCTCCTCATAGAAAGCCGCCAGTTTTGCTAATCCGCCTTTATGTTCTTCAAGACCCGTGTGCATTGAGCCCATCAAAATACGGTTTTTTAGCTGGGTGAATCCAAGATCTAGAGGCTTTAGTAAGTTCGGGTACATACAGGCATCCCCTTGTTTATTATTGTTTGATTATTACTGTCGTGGTCAGACCAGATTATTACAGCAACAAGAGAAAAATCAAACTTTGCTTTACATTTTTGCAACATAACGCTTTTTTTAAATCCAAGAAGGGAACTCAACTGCAGCAACAAACCTCTAATTCTATTGATTTACTTTCATTAGTGACTAAAAAACCCCATACTTTCGTAACATAATAAGTTTCGATATATATACCCAAGTTACCTCAAGATGCGAGGTTCAGTGTAAATTTGGGTATAACCATATTTCGTAGTACAACAATTTTCGTAGTACAACAATGAATGTGAACGGTAAACTCACCCGCTCACTAACATCAACCATCTTGGCGCTGTGCAAACGACCAAGCTGGTGTGGAGACGTAATGAAAAAGCTATTCAAATTTATCGGCACGGTCTTTAAGGGATTATGGAAACTGATCAACTTCACCCGACTGGCTATCATCAATTTACTGTTTTTCACCATGATCGCTCTGGTCTATTTCTCGTTCACTCAAGTTGAAAAATCCACTCCTCCTGAACGCGTCGCCTCGGCACTGGTGCTCAATCTGTCCGGTCCTATTGTTGAACAAAGCACTTATGTCAACCCAATGGATTCGGTGACAGGCTCACTTTTCGGTCGTGAATTGCCGAAAGAAAACGTCCTGTTTGATGTGGTTGACACCATTCGATATGCGGCAGAAGACGAAAAGATAACCGGATTGGTTCTTTCATTGAAAGACATGCCAGAAACTAATCTGACCAAGCTTCGATATATCGCCAAAGCCCTGAACGAGTTCAAAGCAACGGGCAAACCGATTATTGCTTACGGCGCTTTCTATAACCAAAGCCAGTACTACCTCGCCAGTTACGCTGACAAGATATATCTCGCCCCCGATGGTGCGGTGTTAGTAAAAGGCTACAGCGCGTATTCGATTTACTACAAAACGCTACTAGAAAAGCTGGATGTGACCACGCATGTCTTCCGTGTTGGTACCTACAAGTCAGCGGTAGAACCTTTCCTTCGTGATGATATGTCTGAGGAAGCCAAGTCTTCCGCCATTCGTTGGGTGACCCAACTCTGGGGCGCGTACGTTGACGATGTCGCTAACAACCGAGCGATTGACTCGTCCGTGCTCACCCCGACCATGGACCAATTCCTCGACGAGTTAAAAGCGGTCAATGGCGATTTTGCGGCGCTATCAAAAAATCTCGGCTTAGTCGATGAACTGGCGACCAGACAACAAGTTAACCAAGCCTTGATCGACCAGTTCGGTAGCGATGGCGCAGCAAGTTTTAATGGTGTTGGCTACTACGATTACCTGATGACGGCTCAAATGGCGAACATCTCTTATGCAGAGGACAGTGTTGCTATTGTGGTCGCCAGCGGCACCATTATGGATGGTGAGCAGCCAAGAGGCTCTATTGGTGGAGAAACCACCGCCGCTCTACTCAGACAAGCTGCTGAAGAAGACCATGTCAAAGCGGTGGTGCTTCGAGTTGACAGTCCGGGCGGCAGTGCCTTTGCATCCGAAGTGATTCGCAACGAGGTCGAGGCTCTGCGCGCCAAGGGTAAGCCTGTGGTGGTTTCGATGTCGAGTGTCGCCGCATCGGGAGGCTACTGGATCTCGATGAGTGCCGATAAAATTATGGCGCAGCCGACCACAATTACGGGTTCTATTGGGATTTTCAGCGTAATGACTACATTTGAGAAAGGTCTAAACAACATGGGAATCTATACCGATGGCGTGGGTACGACGCCGTTCTCAGGTGTGGGTTTGACGACCGGACTCAGCGAGGGCGCATCTGCAACCATTCAAATGGGCATTGAACACGGTTATCAGCGTTTCATCTCTTTGGTGGCAGAGAATCGAGACATGACCGTTGATAAAGTGGACCAAGTAGCTCAAGGGCGCGTTTGGACCGGGAAAGATGCACTGCAACACGGTCTGATTGACCAGATTGGTGATTTTGATGATGCAGTAAAAGCAGCGGCGCAAATCGCTAACATCGAAGATTACGCTATCTACTTTGTTGAAGAGCCGCTAAGCCCTGCTCAGCAGTTTATTCAAGATGTGATGCAACAGGTTAAGGTTTCTCTTGGTATTGATGTGTCAACTTGGTTGCCAGAAAGCTTGCAGCCTGTCGCCCAACAAGTGCAACAACAAGCGTCACTGATGCAGAGCTTTAATGACCCAAGAGGTCAGTACGTTCTCTGCTTAACCTGCAACATTCAATAGCATCCCATTTCAATCGCCACAACATTCAATCACCACAGCATTCAATTACCGCCGAGCCTCCCTCTTGATTCCAAGAGGGAGGCGAATCCTAGATAACACCAGACTTCCATTAGCACTTTGCGGTTTTTTCGCTATAATCTCGCCAACAGTTCCTCAAGCCCAAATTTCTGGGTCTATTAAGCCATTTTTTAATTAAAGCTATTTTTAATTAAGCGACTCCTAATGAAGCTATTTCCAATATGACAAGAAAACATATCTATATCGCCTATACCGGTGGCACAATCGGGATGCAGAAATCAGATCATGGCTATATTCCCGTGGCTGGGTTTATGGAGAAACAATTGGCATCAATGCCTGAGTTTCACCGCCCAGAGATGCCAGAATTCACTATTCACGAGTATGAGCCCCTTATCGATTCATCGGATATGACACCGGCAGATTGGCAGCAGATTGCGGATGACATTCGTGATAATTATGACAATTACGACGGCTTTGTGATTCTTCATGGCACCGATACCATGGCTTACACTGCCTCCGCTTTGTCCTTTATGTTGGAAAACTTAGCCAAGCCTGTGATCGTTACTGGCTCGCAAATTCCACTGGCTGAACTTCGCTCTGATGGACAAGCGAACCTGTTGAATGCATTGCACATTGCGGCGAACTATCCGATTAATGAGGTGACGCTGTTTTTTAATAACCAGCTTATGCGTGGCAACCGCAGCACCAAATCTCACGCCGACGGTTTTAATGCCTTCACATCGCCGAATCTGCCACCTTTGTTAGAAGCGGGGATTAATATTCAGTTAAGTAGTGGCGTAGAGATCAACCGTCAGCCCGATGGTCCTTTTAAGGTTCATGACATCACCCCACAACCCGTTGGCGTGATTACCATGTATCCGGGAATTTCTCATGAAGTGATTCGCAATACGCTGTTGCAACCGGTAAACGCGATGATCTTACTAACTTTTGGCGTGGGTAATGCACCGCAAAACCCTGAGTTGCTGTCACACCTAAAACAAGCCTCTGAGCGTGGTGTGATTGTAGTGAATCTAACCCAGTGTCTTGCAGGAAAGGTCAACATGGGCGGCTATGCAACCGGCTGTGCCCTTGCCGATGCTGGAGTCATCAGCGGCTACGATATGACACCTGAAGCTGCCCTTGCCAAATTGCACTATCTGCTCAGCCAGAATTTAAGCTACGAGCAAGTCAAAGCTGAGATGCTCAAGGTGCTACGTGGTGAGATGAGTCTATAAGTTTTTAACGTCACCCAAGCCTCAGTGAGGCTTGGGTCATTTATCCTGCCACTTTTGACAAGATAGCATCCGCCGCATCTTCGATCAGATCCAATACGGTCTCAAAACCTTGCTCGCCGCCATAATAAGGGTCAGGAACCTCCGATACCGCTGAATTACCATGACTGAGAAACAGTGACAGCTTATGTTGATACTCGGCAGGGCACATGCGTTTTAAATCTCTAAGATTATCTTTATCCGCCGCCAGAATAAGATCAAATTGAGTAAAGTCGTCCAACTCTACCGGTCTCGCTTTCATACCACTAAAGCTATAGCCTCTCGCCTCTCCCGCTTTTCTTGCCCTCGGATCAGGCGCATTACCACGATGGAAGTCGATGGTGCCAGCAGAATCGACCACTACAGATTTACCGAGTGCTTGAGCTCTCGCTTTAATAACGGCTTCTCCGGTTGGAGAGCGGCAAATGTTACCCATACAGACCACCAAGATTTTGGTTTTTTCTTTATTAATCATAATCTTAATCCATTAAAAATCTATTATTCCCATCCATATGAACAAAAATAAATGGTTTTGAAATCAAATGTTTAATAGTAATTTTGGAGGGGATTTTTTTCAAAATCAAGAGCTAGCAGGATGGATTTTGCATTCATAAAATCAGGTAAATTAATTCAAAGTGCTCATAACTCACTGTAAATAAACAAAAAATACCTTTCTTACGTTTAGGGGCAGTTTAAGTGTTTTTTGGGGTATCAAAATGTAGGTACATCACACATAAATTAAACGCAATAGGTCTTACAACTGGAGTGAGATTGTTAGCTTTTTATCAATGCTAATGAAATCAGAGTTTGCCGCGATGCACTGAGCTAATCACAGCATGCTTACTAAGCTCTGCCATTACGGTTCACAATTTGCACCAACCGACTGCCACGGTGTTCACACAGTGTTACGTTGCGCAAACTCGAAATTGGACAAAAATGAGTCAGTTATATTACTAAATTAGAATGTAACGGATTAGTCCACGTATGGAAAAGTAACGCCTTGCTAAGGTGCGGCTAAGCCACTAAACCTAAGCAAAGCCACCGTAACCACTAAACTAAACTAAACCAAAAATGCCAAAGGTTAGCCGTCACTCTTAAGCAATTTGTTAGGCATATTTACCTACCCCAGTCATTAAGGCTTCCATCTGATGAGATCCACATGCCGTCTCCCAGATAAGCGGCGCCACCACTACCATCTGAGCAGGCATTATAGATATCTATCATTTCATTTCTCGAATTCTTACGTTCAAGAGCTTGTTTTTTCAACTCTTCTGTTCTTTTATCAGACTGCCCTTGAGCCACAAAATACCGCTCTAAATCGTTTTCATTATTAAGAAAGCTATTTGAAAAACGCTGAAGCCCCTCAAGCAAATTGAAAGTAGTGTGAGCAAAAGAATGTCTTACAACTTTTCCTTCACTAAATGACCCGTTATATAAGCTAAAAGGTTTAATTGTCTCCTCCCCACCTCTTGGGATAACTTGTATATCCACTCCATTCCTGCGAAAAAACATATACGCAATGCTTGTAATATTTAGGTTAGTGAAAACCGAACGATAGATTCGTTGTGTAGTCTTAATCTGAATCCAACCACTACCCTTAAGTGCTTTTATTAAGAGTTCTGGAGTAGATAAACCATAACTTATCGGACTGCCCTTAGGTAAAATCACCTCACCTAGAGGGTCAAATGTACATTCACTTTTTTTACATTCAATTCTCCCTTTACAATCCCAGTTCAAATACTTCGTATACAAAGCTTTAGCTAACCTTAACTTCCCGTCAGATCGTCGAATTACAACCTCTTCGTTGGTCTTAATGTCTGTCCTAAAGCACTGAACAGGGAACTCTTTACCTGAATCAGAAAACGAAACAAATGCAATTATGTAACTCATAACTTAAACCTAAAATCACCTGCTATTGCCTAACGCTTTGCTCACCGGTAAATTGCGAGCACAGCGAGTAATTTATCCGTGTGAAGCAACTTGTTATGCCCTTGCACGTCAATCTTTATCCCAACCAGCTCGACCATCACAGAATTCGCAGCCTCTCCAATATGAGTCCTCAGACAAATTGGTAGACTCGTCGCTACACCAACCGCAAACTCCATACGTGTCAGAAACTGCGAAGCATTCGGTACAAAGATATTGAGCATCAGCTACCTCAACGACGGTTTCGTAACCCATACACTCGCCACAATTAAGAGGGAATGGATAGTCACCCCCGTCTTTGACGGCCATATAGGCTGCCCCATCATCTACAAACTTCTCAAGTAACTGGCTTCCATCGTGGTGATGTCCACAGCTAGAGCACTCTGCTTCAGCTATTCCTCGATACAATGCTTCCCCTTCCTCACATTCAGTACACTCAATGAGGATGCATTGCTCGTTAAGGCCACACACAAGACATTTCGATTCGTACAGACTGTCTCTTTCATCTGGATGTCTATCAGACTCAAATCCACAAGAAGGACAGGTATGAAAGACATACCCTTCAGATACTTGTTCCTTAATTTTCGGTTTGAGTGCTTCAAACACCACTTTTAAAAACTCATGATGCTCGCGTAATTTCGCATCAATTTCCGAAATTTCTTGTTCCCAATCGTTAAATGTCTCTTTCCATTGGCCAAGCATCAAATCATGTAAAAAATACCAAGCCGATAACTGCTCCTTAACAATAGCTTGAATTCTTTGAATTCCCGCTTGCTCTGTTTCTGCCGCGTGGTAAAAGTGCACCATCTGGTTTCTATGCTTTGTTACAGCCCGGAAAGACTTGAGTTGCTTATCTCCTAGACCTGATTGAGCAACTTTTTCCAATCTTGTTGCTGCCTCTTCTAAAGTTACAGAGACAAATTTACCTTGGGTGAACTCCTGCCAGTCTGCTTGCTTTTTAGGTGAAACAACTAGAGACCAATGTTCGCTCATCAATCTTGCTTTCAATACAAGCTCAATGGCTGCATGAAAATGAATCACGGAATACTTCGGCTTCTGTTGTAGTTCATCAATCGACTGCTCCAAGAAGTCGAGCGCATTATTAACAACATGCTGGAACATTTCTTGAGGAATTTTTGATTTACTCATACTTACCATCCAAAGGCATAACGCCGCGTTAAGTGGTGAGCAACGCCTACCACCTTACCTAACCCATTGTGACATAAACACTTAAACTGAAGGAATCCGAAAATGCCAAGCGTTGGGAATCCGTCTTAAACGCTTTGTTAACTAGCTGAGTGATGCGCTAAATACCACTCTCGCATAACTTTTGCATTAGTGTATGCTTTCTGTATGTTGCAGTCAGAGTACGACATGTCGAGCCTTAATACATTTGATTCGACTCTAATGGGGCGAGGCAACCAATGATACTTTAACTTCACTCGATGCTCGATAGTCGTAAGAATTAACGCCTTGTGCATGGTATTGGTTGAACCCACGAAGAAATCGGTACTTTCTACATTTGACCAAGGAACGAAACCTATTTGGTGATGATATACTCCATCGTAACCGATAGCTAACAAAGTCGGTTTGAGCGCCATGCGACGTATTTCATGCACTAATAAGCCGAAGAAAATTAAAACTAGAACATAGGCGAACAGTGGTTCGTTGCCCCTTGTTGCTGGACTAGATACAAGTAGAAAGAAGCCGAATATGACCAGCCTACAATATCTTGTCTTGTAGACGTGATTTCCAACTAAAACTTCGACACCTTGAACTGATATTTTTTGCATAACTTCTACTGCTAGTTAACGCTTTATAGACGGACTTTTTCCGTCTATGTTGCTGCCATTCATTATGAAACTCAACTGGTATCAACCTGTTATGTGAATTAGCATATAGTTGCGGGGTCGAATTACGGAAAAATTCCGTATAAGAGAACAAAGTACAGATTAGATTAACTTGGTCTATTGGTGTATTGCTTAGGTTTTCCGTTTGCAAGTTCTGTGAAGGTTTGGGGCACTTTTGAGTTAGAAAGTGCCCTAGGTAAAAATTCAGCCTGTGAAGATTTTGGACAAAAATGAGTCAGCGATTTTGCTAAATTAGAAATAAATGAATAACTACAGGTATGGAAAATCACGTCGTAAAGATTTCCAACCTACCTTGAGGTTACTTCTAGGGGAAGAGAAATAGTAATGAGTAAAAAGGAATCACAGGTTTTACTGTTTTTAAGTTTGACTGGTTATATTAATAAAAAAAACGAGCTACCATCTTGATAACTCGGGCCTAATTAATACGCTTTCGTCCAACCAATCTAGCCGGTTAGTATACTAGCACCTAGCTCATTACTGTTTGTTTCCAGCCATAAGTTAAGCTCTTGCGGCCAAGCAACGGTGGGCTCAACAAAGAAGCCGTTTTTATAAGTCTGAATTAGTATTTAATCGCAGTTTTGCCAATTGATGCGCTGCTTTCAATACGTTGGTGTGCGTCTTTTAACGTCTCAACACTAAAGCCATTCAATGTGGTGGTCAGTGTAGACTTAATGCGGCCAGCATCAATCAAGTTTGCAGCTTGGAATAGGATATCTTGCTGCTTCTGGATATCGTCAGTGTTAAACAGTGAGCGAGTAAACATCAGCTCCCAGATAAAGCCAGCTGATTTGCCTTGTAGTTTTGATAGGTCAACACCACCATCAAATTCTACAATTGAACTGATCATGCCTTGCGGAGCAATCAACTCGACCATTGTATCCCAGTGACCTTTGGTATCTGCAACGTTGAAGATGTAGTCCACATGCTGAATGCCTTGTTCACGTACCGACTCCACTAGATTGCGGTGATTCACAACATGGTCAGCGCCCATATCTCTTACCCACTGCTCAGTCTCTGGTCTTGAAGCGGTCGCAATCACTGTTAGGTTAGTGAGCTGCTTCGCCAGTTGAATCGTAATCGAGCCGACACCGCCTGCGCCACCAATAATCAGGATAGATTTCTTCTCTTCTGGACGAACGCGTAGGCGATCAAACAGGGCTTCCCAACCTGTCAATGTAGCGAGAGGCATAACGGCTGCTGATTCGTCAGAAAGGCTTTTTGGAGCGTGGGCTGTAATTCGGTAATCGACTGCTTGGTACTCAGCATTCGCCCCCATACGTGTCACATCACCTGCGTAATAAACACGGTCACCAATTTCGAAGCCTGAAACATTGCCACCTTTAGCAACCACTTCACCCACCGCGTCATAGCCCAATACTTTTGGCTGCTCTAGGGTTTTATCTTGTGCGTTTCGGATACGTATTTTTGCATCTGCTGGGTTAATCGAGGTCGCACTCACTTTCACCAGCAGGTCATTGTCTTTTAGCTCTGGTAGGCTTGTTTCAAACTCGAATAAGCTGTCTTGCTCTGTAATTGCTAGTGATTGAGTAAAACCAATTGCTTTCATTGTTGTTGGTGCTGACATGTTGTTTCTCCTTTGATCGGACACCTTCATCATAGAGATTTTTTACCCTAGATAAACCGCCTAATCTTTTAATTACATTCAATATATTTTTGATAATCACACGACTCGACCGGGTAGTGTTGAGATACTTATCTGTTAACCTAGTTAGATAACACCTTGTGCAACCAACCACTCATACGTTACTTCATCTTGTGGTTTACCCTCACGGCACACTTTATAATCAAGCTCTGCAATAATATCGTTGGAGAAACGTAATGAATCTAAGGTTTTAAGCTGCTCATCATTAAACAGATTTTTCTTATCATCTCTCAGTAACAGTACAGCTCGGTCTACAATTCCAAGCAGCCCTTTCGGCTCTTTAAGCTCGCGAATATCATAACGATAGTGAAGAAATTGCGGTTTCCATAGCGGCACAATGACCCACTCTTTATTTGCGACGGCAGCTTCAAAAGCACTAAAACAGTCGTCTTCACTGCCTGTATAAAACTCATAGCCTGCTTTACTTAAACCGTACTCTGCCATCATCTGGATAGAGAAGCGAGTGATACCAGCTCCTGGATTAATACCTTGAATTTTAGGTCTCATTTGCTCGACGACTTCAGGCTTCAATAAATCCGCCACTTCAGCGACCATCTCTTCAGGTACGTAATCCGGCACACCCCACAGTGCGTAAGGTTCGTAATGAAGTCCAAGCTCGATTAATAGCTCAACTTTTTCAACGTCCGACTTATAGATACCATGGCTCGATGGTAACCAAGCAGAAGAGAGCATATCGATTTCACCCGTTTTCAGTTTTTCAAAATTTTCCTGATGTGGGGAAAAGATTCGCTCAACTTCGAAGCCCATACTTTTCAATACATTGCTAACTAGTGAAGCTGTCGTACGATGAAATGATAAATCTGTTACACCCATTGTGATTTTTTTATTCATTGTTCTTTCGCTCTTATCGTTGTTTATAGATTGATAATACAAGGCACTAGAGCAATCAAAAACAGCCTAATGTTCGAATCATTATCAAAAATTAATTGATAGACACCAATTTACACTTAATAAAAAAGCGCATGCATTGATGAAATACATACGCTTTATATTGACGAGTCTATCTATTGTCGTCTTAATCTAGTTTGATGCGTAACACATGAAACGGTTTGCTCGCACCTTCTTCACCTTCATTAAGGGCGGGGTTTAGGTGCAGAGAGTTTTGCGTCACGTAGAGGTAACCACCCTGAATTGAGAAGCCATCTGCCCATGACAGTAATTTGTCATCTTGTGCAAACGTCTTGAAGCTCTCACTCGTCACAATGCTCACAGCGTTTTTCTCAACATCGCCGACATAGATATCACCGTTATCAGCAATGATCATGCCGTCACTTGGGCGCTTTTCATTGTAGAACTCGATAGATTGAGCAAGCTCTTTATCTGTCAACTTCTCGTTTGCAAGCGCCCCCGCTGGTAGTCGGAAAATCGCGCTGCCATTCACCGTGCCGAAATATACCCACTCGTTCGCAGCATCAATCGTTACTGGGTTCAGTCCAAGATAAAGCGCATCCGAGCTACCATCTTCACGCTTTGCACCCATCAGTGAACCATCAATAATTACGTCATGCTCTGGTGATAATAGCGCCTTGTAAGACTCAAGAACGCGGCGAGATTTCCCCGTTTCTAAATCCACAACAACAAATGCAGGTGCCGGGTCACCGAACAAGTTACCAAGGCTGGTATCTGCAATGTACATCTGGTTACGTTTGGTATCTAAAGCGAAATCCTGTAGGAAAGAGTTGCCGACAGTGACATCTTTGCTTATCTCGATGCGTTTAAATAGCTTGTTGTTTACTGTATCCCAAGCCACAATCTGCGCTGGCGCTTCAGAACTGCCCATATCCAGAATCCAAACCACACCCTCTTTGGTACTATCAATACCAATAACCGACGAAAGCCCAACTTTGCCAGTCTCCGGACCATTCGCCCAGTCCTCACTTGGGAAAGGCTGAGTTGAACCATCTTTCATCAGTTCAACAACGCGATATTTGGGGCCATCAAGAGGCTGCATTGAAAGGAATATGCGGCCTTGTTCTGTCACAGTGATGTTCCCAGGGCGGGTACCGTTAAGTTCAGCGACAACTTCGATCTCTGCTGCTTGAGCAGTATTAAAGAGGGTTGCTACCGCAATAGCTAAAAGTGATTTTACGTTTTTCATTTCATGCATCCTACTGGGATTCACTTGATTATGGATTGCTATAAATAGCTGATGACCATCTAATGTAACGTTAAGCGATTTGAGTCATCTCATTCAGTGTGAAACTTGCAACACACCCTTCTGTTGCTGCCATATATTCTGCAAGGTGAGTATTACCCATATGAACTTGCCACAGTTCACGAGATACCCAGTTCTCATAGAACATGAAATGTGCTGGGTTTTCGTTGTCTTGATGAAGGTCGTAGTTAATGCACCCCTCTTCCGCCCGAGTGATATCAATCAGCTTCAATAGCTCTGCTTTTACCAGTTCTACTTTATCTTCGTTCGCAACAATATTTGCAACAATATTTGCAACAATAGTCAATTTAGCCATGTTTAATTCCTTTATCCCTCTACTTATTAACGACAACAAAACCAATATAAACAAAATTTTATTAATAAATGATCATCATAAGCACTGGCAATACACACTCAGTGTAGACAATAAAACATCATTGATTATCTAATCATTTTTGAAACAGTGTCTAAAGTGAATTGATAATCATAAACGTCATACATTAGGTCTTGTGTTTGACCGGTTTTGTTTGAATGGAGTTATGATAGGCGAGTTATTGACAATGAAAAACAGGCTCTAATTTGAATTATTATCAAAAATATTTTGAAATTATATTGTTCTGTCGTCATAGCTGCATTATAAATAGAAAGCACTCAGCAATTATTGCTGTCCTTTCCTAACGAAGGTCTTGTCATGCTTTTAGAAGATTTACAGGTTATTTTGAAAGTCGCGGAGTTTCGCAGCATCACCGCCGCCGCAACCGCTTTAGATATGCGCACCGCGACAGCCAGTGCAGCGGTAAAGCGCGTTGAAGCATCATTGGGCGCTGAGCTTTTTGTCCGAACCACTCGCCATTTACGATTGTCCTCTGCTGGAGAGCGTTATTTACCTCAGTGTGAGGAGGCATTAAAAATGCTTGAGCAGGCCAAAATGAATATGCATGAAGAGTTAGGCATTATTGATGGTGAAATTCGTATCGCGTTATCTTCTGATTTGGGGCGCAATCTTATCACCCCTTGGTTAGATGAATTTTTATTGCAGTATCCGAATGTCTCACTGCGATCAAGCATTAGTGATAGCAATATTGATTTCTACCGCGACTCTGTCGACATGGCTCTGCGCTATGGCTCACCAACAGATGCCAATATGTATGGCTTTAAAATCTGTGATGTGCCGAGAGTGCTATGCGCGAGTCCAAGCTATTTAGCAGAGAATCCCGCTCCCACTAAGCCTAATGATCTGCTTGAGCACAATGTACTGTTTTATCAGCTGCATGATGTGTTGCAAAATGAGTGGTTATTAAGCCATGAGGATACAGTTCATAAGGTAAAACTTAAGGGTAATAGGGCTTCGAATGATGGAGATCTGGTTAGACGCTGGTGTGTTGCAGGTAAAGGCGTGGCAATCAAATCTTGCCTTGATATGTCGGATAACCTTCTTAGCGGTCGTGTTGTGAGTATTATGCGGGAGTATAAGCCGACTCCGACTGAGTTGTGGTTGGTTTGTCCGAGCCGTCAGTCCATCACACCAACGGTTCGACTGTTAAGAGATTTATTTAGAGAGAAAACCAACGTGATTCTTGAGGAGTTAGCAAGAAAAGAAGTGATATAAGATACGGCCTATGACTTATAGCGAGGCGATTCCAGAGTACAGCATTTTTATCGCCGTAATGAATAATACACTATAGCTAATTTTATAAATCAGCTCTTGAGATATGATGTTAACCAACCAAACACCGGTTCTCACCCCCAAGAATGCAATAGGTATAAGCACGAGTGATGTCATTAAATTTTGTCTATCAAGCTGTCCCATATAACTGTATGGGACTAACTTAACAAAATTAAGCCCAGCGAAAAATACAACACTGGTGCCTATAAGTTGCTCTTTAGGCAGTTTCTTGGGTAGTAAATACATGCTTGCTGGCGGTCCCCCTGCATGAGCTATCGTACTTGAGAAACCTGATAATAGGTTTAATGCATAGCCTTTGATTCGGTTAGGTGAACTTGATTGCTTCAACAATAACTTTTTCCCCAGAAAAGTCAGCGCCAATCCACCAATCATTAGTTCAACAATGTGTGTCGGAAGACTACCCATGAAATAAGAAGCGGTCATTACTCCTAGCACAGCAAAAGGCATCATGATTTTGAGTTCGGTATAATTGCAATTTTTACGATGATAAAACAGCGCCATTAGATCCATTCCACATAAAAGTGGCAATAAAATCGCAGCGGCTTGGACAGGCGAAATACTCATTGCCATTAATGGCACCGAGAGCATACCCAAGATCCCTCCAACACCGCCTTTTCCCATTCCATAAAAGAACACAGCAGGTATCGCAGCTAGATAGAACCAGATATCAGTAATCATTATTTTCACTACATCGACAGGCAAAAAAAGAAGGCCATAATGGCCTTGCTGACACTACAGTCGTAAAGGTGCTTACGCGATTTGTGTCATCTCATTCAGAGTGAAACTTGCAACACACCCTTCCGTTGCTGTCATGTATTCTACAAGGTGGGTGTTACCCATATGTGCTTGCCATAATTCGCGAGATACCCAGTTTTCGTAAAACATGAAATGTGCAGGGTTTTCATTATCTTGGTAAAGGTCATAGTTAATGCAACCCTCTTCTGCGCGAGTGATATCAATCAGCTTCAGTAGTTCAGCTTTTGCCAGTTCAATTTTATCTTCATTGGCAACGATGTTAGCGACGATAGTGAGCTTGCTCATAGGAATTTCCTGATAATTAACGAATGTAACCGCTTAGGCTACCGTGTTTTGATAGTCGTATAATAGGTGGTGACTGGTGTTGGATAAACAGGGTTATAGCGGATATATTGTCAAATATATTTTGATAATATATCAAAATTTACCTTGTTTTTTACTTACCTTGTTTCACGTAGGATTAGTGAATTGATTTCACTATTAAGATTCGCTATGACACACATTCAGTTTCAACAAGGTCCAATTCGTCCACCCTCTGAAGCAAACAGTTTGCTGATAAGAACAACGCAAGGCTGCCCATGGAATAAATGTAAGTTCTGCACTTTATTTGAAGGGATGGAGTTCGCTATTCGTCCCGTTGAAGATATTAAGCGTGATATCTGGGCGGCAAGAACCTTCTATAAAAACCGACAGTTCAAGAGTTGTTTTTTACAAGATGGTGATTCGTTTGCAATGGAAACGGACGATTTACTGGATGTGCTTAATACACTAAAAGAGGCGTTCCCGGAGCTCACACAAATTAGCTCATATGGCAGAGCTCAAACCATGACTAAAAAGTCTCCAGCCGAGATGCAGGCGATCTGCGATGCAGGGCTAAACATGCTGTATTGCGGTATGGAGTCGGGCTCACTTGAGGTACTCAAGTTGATGAAAAAAGGGATCACCCCTAAGTCAATTTTAAAATCAGCCCAGTATGCGAAGCAAGCCGGTATGAAGATGATGACATTCATCATTCTTGGTTTAGGTGGCAAGGCGTTGTCTGATGACCATGTTGCACAGACTGCTCAGCTATTAAATCAGATTGATCCTGATGAGATTCGAATATTATCGCTAGCAGTTAAACCCGGTACAGGGTTGGATGACATGGTTCAAAACGGCCAGTTTACGCCTCTAACCGAGCGTGAGATGCTTGTAGAGCAATATCAATTGATTAGCCAATTAAATGGTATCAACAGCAATTACGGTAATTATCATGGGATAAACTTGCTGATGGAACTCAATGGACAATTTCCGCATGATAAAGAGGCGTTTTTGCGTACTATTGATCATTTCATGATGATGAACAAAAACGATCAAAATAACTTTATTTTAGGCCGTCGCACCCACCACTATGCAACACTGAATGACATGAACAATACGCTTATGTATGACACGGTGCAGCAACAGCTAATGCGCATAGAGCAGCAAAAACTTGGCGACCTTGAAGATATTTTTTATAGCCTTCGCCAACGCATGATCTGAACCCAAGGAGTCCGAAATGAAGAATTTAAACGACTGGCACATTCAAAATGAGAACCCAAGCCATTGGTCATTTGATAACGGGCTGTTGTCGATGCAAGTGCAAGAGGGCAATATTTTTGGCGCGGGTTCAAGTGACGTGGATAACATTTTCATCTACCCGGTATCTCAACTCAATTATAGCGCAGAAGTAACCATCACCTTAGAGCCAACCTTGCCATTTGAACAAGCTGGTCTAGGCATTTACTGGGACAACGATAATTACATCAAAATTAGTAAAGAAATGTTCATGGGCGAGCCTTCCATTGTGTTTGTTGTAGAGCAAGATGGTCAACCAGAGATCAAACAACTTCGCACATTTGAAGGCACGACAGCGTCAGTTAAGATTGAAAAAAATGATGGTACTATCACTGCGTTCTTGGGATGTAATCAAAAACGCTCTTGGCAAGTCATTGGATCTGCGAAGACATTAAACGGCCAAGCAAAAGGACTTATGCTTTATACCTTTAGTGGTAGTTCAAACACACCTAATTTTGCTAAGTTTAGTGAATTTCAACTAATGAGTTGAGCCAGTCTGGTATATAGTAATTGACTTTTTGTATTAGTTTTATTTTTGAAAAAGTCATGTTAGTCATAGCGCTTAGTGGGATCGAAACACACAATGGGGCAGTTTCGTGTTACATGCCCCAGACAGCACTGCTCTGGACAGAAATCAGCTAGAGCATCTACTTAAATTAGCAATTCATAAATTACTTTTTGTATGGCAAAGTGAGTTTGGGAGAGCTAGCGCTTCGGTTAAGATAGCGCTAGCTAAAAGGATTGCCTCAAGATTAGGCTTTGGCTTGGTGCGCACAACGAGCGTTACGTTAAATTCAATTCTTCATATTAAGCGATATGTTGCGATCTAACATGCAAAGTGTCGTTTTAAGTCTTTGAATTTATGTTGACCATGAAAGATTAAATGGGCTTAAATCGCCGCATAAAAACGGCTTGTTGCTGTATAGAAAGCGTTATGGCGCAGGGCAAAAATCAGCTAAGGGAGTATATGAGCGAGAAAGTAAAAGTAGCCTTGAACTGGCTGAAAATTCTTTTGGAATCGGAGAGTATCGAATACCAAATTGTCGGTGGTTTAGCGGCAACAATTCATGGCGGTAGTCGTGAAATTGCAGATATTGATCTCTATATCCATAACTCAGATGCAAATAAAATACTTGCTCACGTTGCCCCGTATATTTCTAAAGCGCTTGCTCACTACTCGGAATATGGCTGGGATTTAGAGTATTTTCAGCTAGTCTATCAAAATCAAAAAATTGAAATAGGCTTGGCTCTCAATACAAAAATCCAGTCATCGTTGGACGGTTCGTGGCACCAACTGGAAATCGACTTTTCAAAGTCAGTTACCAAAAGCTATCAAGGCATCGAATTACAGGTTATCCCAGTCCACCAATTGGTAGAGTACAAGCGGATATTGGGCAGGGAAGTAGACCTAATTGACATTCAACAACTAGCTTCAAGTTCAGCGCCATAACAATCAATTTAAGAGGGATTCACAACGCTTGGCATTTTTACTTCTACTTCAAATTTAGTGTTTATGGCAGAATGCTTTAGGTGTGGGTGAAGGCGTTGTTCACCCCTTAATTGGGCGTTAGCGGCTAGGCGGGAAATTAAATAACATTATCACTTATATAGTATAGTGTATCAAATATATTATTCGAGGTTCTATCATCGCAAAAGTTATGAAAAATGATGGTTCATGGACAGCTAAACCATCTGGGCTAAAAAAGGGAAACTTAAACGCGTGGCGGCAGATGATGTTTAATGCTCGCCCTGAACCTGAGGTAGACGATATTATTGTTGATACAACTACCTCTGGGGAAATTATTGGATATTTGTGTACCGTAGCTGATGGTTATGACAGTTATTGGAAAAGAGTAGCAAAACCTATAGACATCCCGAAAATGGGTGGTGGTCAACAGCAACAGCAGGGCGGATGGGGTCAACCTCAACTTCAGCAAGGTAATGTGTTCTACACTCAAAGAGCACAACAGCAGCTCGGCGTATCGAAACAGGCTCAATCTCAATACAATGAGCCACCAATGAATTTTGATGACGATATACCGTTTTGATTTGAAGCCGGTATATCGTATGCGTGTACGCAGCTAACAAAGCGTTTAAGACGGATTCCCAACGCTTGGCTTTTTCGGTTTGATTCGGCTTTAGTGTCTACGGCACAATAGTTTAGGTCTGGTGGTAGCGTTGCTCACCACTTAACGCGGCGTTAGGCTTAAAATAACAGTATGTCATCTTTTATGTTTGTTTTATAATCTCGCTACTTTTTACTTTCCAGAGTTGTAGTTCTCGATGAAACAATGGTTGTATGAGAAATCGCTTGCCGTTTTCATTATTACATTAGCAGTTTATATTTTGATTTGGTGCACAGTCTCTTACGTTGGAGTTTATGTGACATATGTTGCGGGACCTATTTTAGTTGTGTCTGGGATTATTTCTTATTGTTGTTCACCCGACGAAAATACGTCTAACTAAGGTAGATTGAGTAATGCCAATGTGCGACGAGTTTCCCGAACTATATTTTCCTGATGAAAATGGAGATTTCGCTTGGGATAAGCCGGGTTGGGGAGATTCTTTTGAAGAGCCTGAAGAGGAGCTAAAAGAGGAATTTAGTGGTGCTTCAAACTACTTCTCTTCTTTGGCGGACGCTAAAGCTTATGCTCTAGCTCACCCTGGAACAACTTTAGTTCGAAACCCACAAGGAGAGGGTTTTGTAGTTAAAGGTACTGTAGCTTCTGAGAAAGTTGTTTATAGACAAAAGCAAGATGCCCATAAACGTTCAGAGAATGAACGTGCAGGTCGACCAAGAAATGCAGGGCTCAGTTGGTACGATCGAGATTTGGCTATATTGTTAAGGCTCCATAGCCAGAGATTAGATATAAAAGAGATAGCGCTCCAACTTGAAAGAAGTCCGTTGTCAATATCTGCCAAATTACTCAATTTAGAGTTGTTGTCGGAGCAAGAACATCAAAGCAATATGACTTTATATTCACAACCAAGATTTTAAGCCTAACAAAGCATTTAAGAGTGATTCGCAACACTTGCCGTGAGTCTTTCTTGTAGCGACCTTACCAACATAAAAAATCACTTTTACTGCATGAGTTTTTTGGGCGTCACATGAGCTGTATTTGGGCAAATTCCGGTTGTCTATGCACGCGAATGTTCTGACCGAAACTCATAATTGGGCATTAGTGTTTAGCCTCCTCACAACGTCATACACCTTCTTTAGTTGAACGAGTTTAAGTCTATTTCATAACGTTCCAGTACTTCTTGAAGCTGAAGCTTTTTCTGACCTGCCGCTACAGCCATAACTTTGGCTGTTACATCCGAAATTTCGCCTTTCGTGATTCCCGCCTTTTTTGCCTGTTTTAGATAATAGTTTGTACATGGCAGGCAATTCATCCCCATGGCTGCGGCCAAACCGACTAATAGTTCAGTCTTAGAGTCTAAGTACTCATTGTCATGAGTTGAACGATAAAATGCGCCATAGGCTTCTTGGTGCTTTCCTAGCATAAAAACCACTCCTTTGTTGTGGCTATATTCGATAAGTTAAACTAATGGTGAATCTATGGCAAGGTTAAAGGAAATGATCTTGAGCTAACTTGGTTTGGGGCAAATACGTGTTACACGTCCAGTCAGCACGGCTCTGGACAATTCCGAGTTAAGATCCATAAGCCACCTCAACTTCTTGCATTACTTCTAGTATCTCAACCATGCTGCCAACCTACATATGGTTGGCCAAAATCGCTTATCCACTACATAGCGAAATCCGCGGTTCTTATTAGAGGCTCTTCTACTTCCTCGAATCCCTTCACGAACATCACTACAGTGAGCATGATTGAGTCATATCGCTCTAGTAGCTTATGCAATGAGACTAAAAAAAACTCAATATGCACTTGACTAGTACATATTCATGATCGATTATATATGTACTAGTCAAGTACATATCAATCACAAGGCACTATGAATATGAACAATCCATTTGCAATAACATTGAGAAGTAAGACTGACCTTTCGCCAGTCACACTCGAGCAGTTACGGATCTCAACTTACTTTGTGAATGCAAACCTGAAAGAGCTGCATGAATCTAACTTAATATCGGGTAATGGCTTACCATTTATCGAAAGCATCGAGTCAAGGAATCTAACTCCGAAGCTGATCCAAGAGATTGAGAGTTCACATACTTGGGTATATGTGCAAGCCCTGTGGACTTATGCAGAAACGGGAGTAATTAGCGAGAACCTAACGAGCTTCCATATGGAAGATGTAATTTCGGCATTAACACAATGGATATGCGCAATTTTGCCAATGTGTGAGTACCAAGGTGAGTACGCTTTAGATCCGGTGCTGAAAGTAGTTATTAAAGCTTTGGCACGAATGAAACTTGAGTTTGGTGTCGATTTTGAGAGTGGTGGTGACGTTGAAGCAATCCCATCAATTCAAGGTGAACTCATAACCCTTTCTTCTGGTTGGTGGAGCCAAGTTGCTTTAAAGCACCTAACTGTGCTTGAACTCGCTCTATTAGCTGGCATCAAGAACATCAATACTGTGCGTAATGCGCAATATGTCAAAGAGAAGCCATTAGAAGTCATCAAAGAAGATGGTGGTGTTTTTATTAGTGTCGAAGTTGCCCGTGAGTGGCTCGCTGGTCGTCGAGGCTTTGTCGCTTTGAAGTCGTAACCTCAAATTTAATTTATCTACTCTATTGCTACTGTAAGGAGATAGGCATGGTGGAACATACGAAACATTCATTAGAGCGCTGTCATCAACGTGGTTTTGACCCACTGTTGGCTCACATTATTAACGCGATGGGAATCGTCACACGCTCAGATTCCGGAGGCGATACGATCGAATTGTCTAAACGGGAAAAGAAAGATTTAGTGAAGCGCTTAAAACGATTAGTTAGAGCTTGTGAGGGAAACCCTTACATCGTTTGTTCCAATGACGGCCATGTAATCACCGTGGCACACCATTACTAAAATAGGCTAGATATGAAAAAGACAACTTTACATAACCTAAGCAGTGAAGTAAGACACTGCAACCCAGAGTCACCATTCGAATCAGCACTTGAACTGTACCGAGATAGTAAGGTAAATGTGCACTATGCTCCATTCGAGCATATTAACCGTAAAGCCAAGATTGTACTTTGTGGTATTACCCCAGGTAAAACACAAGCTATCGAGGCTCTGAGCATCGCCAAAACGCACTTGATCAGTGGCAGCTCAATCGAGCTAGCACAGGAAAAAGCGAAAGCTGCAGCAAGCTTTAAAGGCTTAAGAGATCGGCTGGTAGAAATGCTTGATCTTGTTGGTCTAAATATGCGATTAGGTATTGATAGTAGCGCAGATTTGTTTGGTGCGAAATCTGACATCGTGCACTATACCAGTGCTCTGCGCTACCCAGTAACCCGAGATAATGGTGATAACTATAACGGGGCTCCTAAACTGGAGAGCATAGATTATCTAGTATCGATGTTAGACACTTACTTAGCCGAAGAAATCAGAGCTGTTGGTCCGGACTGTCTTTGGTTACCGCTTGGAAAGCAAGCTGATGAAGCACTGCGCTATATGGTCAAGACTGGGCATTTAAAGGACGCTCAACTTCTGTCAGGGTTGCCACACCCAAGCGGGAGTAATCAAGAACGAATTAAATACTTTCTTGGTAAAAAAGCGAAAGCAGAGCTAAGTAGAAAGGTAAACCCAGACAAAATGGATGCTAACAAGGCGGCATTAATTGCAAAAGTCCGGGCCGCATAGTCATCATTTGTGTGATTCATAGACATCCTTTCAACTATACTGGGTGTCTATGGACAGAGAAATCCAACAAAGACTACAGTGGGTAAAAATGTATGAGGAATGTGGTGACGCAGGTCTCGTATGTCGACGCTGTGGTATTTCCAGACCAACATTACGCAAGTGGGCTAAGCGATATAAGAAGTGTGGAATAGCTGGCCTGGAAAGTCAGAGCAGACGACCTCATTCATCTCCAGTTACTAAAGTCACTGATGAGCTAAGAGCATTGATCCTTACGATGCGTGAGAAACGCAATTTAGGGGCGCGGCGTTTACAAACGGAATTAATCCGACTTCACCAAATACACTTAAGCACCGCGACACTCCATAAAGTTTTATCTGAAGCGTCAGTCAAACCCATTGTAACTTACCGACGCAAAAAAGATTTCCAAAGATATGAGCGCCCAATTCCTGGTGATAGAGTCCAGATGGACACCTGTAAAATAGCACCTGGAATTTATCAGTACACAGCTATTGATGACTGCTCTCGCTATCGGGTTCTGAGGTGCTACTCACGGCGCACAGCAGCAAATACAGTCGATTTTATTGATTGTGTCGTGGAAGAGATGCCATTTCCTATCCAGCGTATTCAGACGGACAGAGGGCGTGAATTCTTTGCTGAGAAAGTCCAGAAAAAACTCATGATTTATGGAATCAAGTTTCGCCCAAATAAACCTGGCTCACCTCACTTGAATGGCAAAGTTGAACGCTCTCAGAAAACAGATAAAAGTGAGTTCTATCCGACCATAGATGTCTCCGTGGGGCTGGAAGAGCTGGATCTGTTACTAGCTGAATGGCAACACTACTACAACTGGGAACGCCCCCACAGCTCGTTAAATGGGCTAACCCCGATAGACAGGATTACTGAGATATCTGATCAAACTCCTTTGTCTGAAGAGGTATCTCAGCACTACCAGATCGAGAAAGAGCGGTTTCAAGAGCAGAATTACAAGCTTGATCTTCAGCTAAGAAAATTGAAACCATCTCTATGAATCACACACATCATTACTTCCCCCTTGACTTAAAAGGCCTCGCCATCTTTCGGACCAATGAACCGTATGAGTTTATTCCGGAAAGTAAATGATTTGATGTGCGGGGCTTAAGGCATATAGCATCACATAGGGGTTAGGTTTTGCTTTTGACAAGCATTACGTTTGGTAAGGTAAACGCTTGTTAATAGAGTGTGAGTGATTATTTAGTCTATATGATTTTGGGGCAAAAGTTGCTTAGACTTTTTACTTTAATCAGGAAAGCGTGGATAACTTTAGGAATGGGTAAGTCGCTTCGCGAAGTGTCCAGCTGTGGGCACAGGTCATCGTTTTTTATATCAACACAGCGGTCTTACTAAAACCAGGAGACGCGATAACCGTCGAGTTACCCGTATCTTTAACGGTTTGGTTTTGTTCTTGTGTGAGCTTAGTCATGATCGCCTCCAAGATATTTTTCGTTATCTTCGAGTAAGTTTTGCAACTCTAGAAAAGTATAGTAGTGACGCATAATTGTGTGGTTAATTTCATTAACCTGCTTAATGATCAAAGCTAGAAACTGAGATTGTTGCTCATTGAGGTGCATGCGACCTTTTTGAAATTCATTATCAAAATAGCTTCGACTTGTCTTATCCCAAATCACATCTTGGCGAATTGGAAATTTTTTTCCCGACACCTGTAGTACTGTTCGCGCTCTGACCAGCTTAATCGAAACGGGATCGTCCATCTTACGAACAGTTGCAGGGTTATGCAGATTACGATGCCCCAAAGTTAGCGGTGTAAAAGAATTCGAATATTCATTTCTAAAAGCTCGCGTCACACGAGGATGCTTCAAAAAATAATCGTATAACGCTTTCCTCTTAGTCTCGATAAACGCTAAACACATTGCGTTATTCATCTCTATGGAAGTGAAGGAATGAAACGAGAAAGTTCCTTTCACGATTTCTAAACTCGCAACCATTAGTAAGAAGTATCTTGATTTGAGGAACGCCATTTTCTGCTCAGTCATTGCCCTGACTAACAATGGGGCATTTGTGACTTAGAATAAAACACCAAAAAGTCCAGTTTCAGATTGCTTTCTATAAACCAAAGTGTCAAAGAACCACTTTTCGACTGACATAATTGGATTACTGTTCATGTGATTCGTTTGATGTTTGTGACCAAATAATCTATCAAAAGACGTACTCGATTCGGCAAGTATTTTTGGGATGAATAGTAGACCCAAATGGTGATCGGTTCCCCCCAATACCGCTCAAGAATAGGTTGAATCGTGCCATCTTGGCGTTCTTTTTTAAACATCCAACTGCCCAGCATGGCAATACCTGCACCGGCAACTGTGGCTTTTTGTGCCGCGGCGAAGTTATTCATAATCAGTCTACCTTGCGGTTCATACAGTTTGGCAACGTTACCTTCTTTGAGCCGCCAATGGTGCAAGCGCCCTGTTGTTAACGAACGAACAGGTAAACATCGGTGCTGAGCTAACGCCTCAATATTATTGGGAATGCCATAGGTGCCTAAATAAGATGACGCCGCATAAATACCAATATTCTGTGTAATAAGCGGGCGAGCAATCAAACGCGAATCTTGGTTAATCGCAGTGCCAATACCGAGATCAAACCCATGCTCAACTAAGTCGACATTGCGATCATCAAAATGGAGATCGCAAGTGATCTCTGGATATCGCTGCATAAACTCCAACACCAACGGCAAAATATGTTCTTGACCGATAGAACTGGCAGGTAGGTTGATTTTGATGGCTCCATTGGGATTTTTTGCTTTATCGGAAAGCTGTTCAATTGTGCTTTGGATCGAAGCCATTGAGGGCGTGAGTTCATCGGCGAGTTGCTGACCAATTTGGGTTAGGCTCAATGAGTGGGAAGAGCGGAAAAATAGTTTTACTTGCCATTCTTCTTCGAGCTTGGTGATCGCTTTGCTTACTGCGGGGGCGGAGACACCAATCGCTCTTGCTGCCTTGGCGAAACTGCCGTGCTTCGCGACTTGGATAAAGACCGGCAACTGAGATGGAAGTGATTTCATTAACTTTTACTCATCTTTAAAGTAACCTAAAGCAATCTACAGGTTTGTGAAAATTTGTTCAATACTGTGGTTATTACACAGTGATAGGACAGCAAGAGCGAGTTGCAAGGTTTCGATGGCAAAACGCCACGAGCACTTGCGCAAGAATATCACTATCCTGAGATCATCAAAGTATTGGAGAAAAATAATGAATGTCCTTGTTGTTTACTGGCATCCAGAGCCAAAAAGTTTTAACGGCGCAATGTTTCGCACTGCGGTAGAAACGCTAAAAGCAGCAGGACATAGCGTTAAAACCTCAGACCTACATACGATGAATTTTGACCCTGTATCTGGCCGCCATAACTTTACCACTACAAATGATTCTGAGTTTTTCAAACAGCAACTGGAGGAAATGTACGCCACTGATCATGATGGCTTTGCCCCCGAAATTGAAGCGGAAATCCAGAAATTGGAATGGTGTGATCTCCTCATCATCCAGTTCCCTCTTTGGTGGTTTGGCATGCCAGCTATGCTCAAAGGCTGGGTAGACCGTGTGCTAGCAATGGGGCGAACTTATGGAGGTGGTCGTTTCTATGAAAATGGTGTCTATAAAGGCAAAAAAGCCATGGTCAGTATCACCATGGGTGGACCGGAAGAAATGTACCTGAAAGGTGGATGGAATGGCGATTTGGATGCCATTTTACGTCCTATTCATCGCGGTATTTTCGAGTTCAACGGTTTTTCAGTATTAGCACCACAAAAAGTGTTTGGTCCGGCGAGAAAATCCGAAGAAGAGCGTGTGTCTGAACTAGAAAGTTACGCCCAACGTTTACAACATATTTTTGAAGAGTCTGCCATTGAGATTGGGCAGTATTGAGATAGTGATGAAGAAAGGTAAAGCGTGGCACCTCCTCGCAGCGTGGGGAGTAATGCCACATAACATTGATGCAATTTTGCCTGAGAATAATGAGGCGGAGTTGCAACAACGTAAACAGTATATTCTCGCGATTAATGAGTGCTTAAAGCTACTTTATCGTAATGGCAAAGAACAAAAAGCCTTTATGCATCACCCAAGCAAGGTCGTTCTTCTTGATGGCAGAAAACCGATTGAGACTATCACCTCGGGCAAAATTGATGATTTAGCGTTAGTACATCGAAGTATCCGGAGTATGGTGTGTATTTAACACAGAAATTTGGATTGTCGCTTAAACATCGACATCATGCCTGAGTTTTTACATTCATTCACAGCGGGATGAACGGAGGTGATAGCAGAGTTTTATCGCGGGGCGACTAGTTAGACGTCGTTAAGCCACGTATCGTTGACCCCATCTTTGTCATGCCCAAAAAACCAACTATTCGCATCGAGGAGCCGATGAGCTCAAATCAGCTTATCGATTTCTCAAACAGCATTGGCTGAAGTTATCTTGGAACAGCCACACGTCAACATCGAGATTGTTGCTCATTATGGCCTGATCCCAAAAGATCTGATTCGATTTGGTTTTAAACAACCTTTCGATGACCCAGCTCAAGCAGTTATCGCTAAGTTTGCCGCAGTGTTTGAGGCGTATTTCGCTAAAAGAAAGATGTCAAAAAGTAATCCGCTATTTAAAGTTATTTTAGGCACTGGATCTGACCAGCAAAAAGCCAAGGCTATAGTATGTGACAATAAAATCTAACCATTTGCCATTCTTAGCTTCACTTTGCTCGACTTTCACTTCACTATTCCGTTAACAGTTAAGAAACAATCATTAAATTGATAAACTCAGCCAAGCAAATAATGCCAATGATAAAGGATTCTAAGCATGTCATTATCTGACCAACAGAAACAAGATAAACACAAACAACGCCAACAGAAAGTGAAAGATAATGTTGACCAAAAGATCGCTCAAGCACAGATAGAAAAAGGCTTGCTGCTGGTTATCACTGGCAACGGAAAAGGCAAATCGACCTCTGGCTTTGGCACGGTCGCACGAGCGGTGGGGCATGGGAAAAAATGCGCGGTGGCTCAATTTATCAAAGGCACTTGGGACAATGGAGAACGCAACCTGCTAGAAAAGTTAGGCGTTGAATTTCATGTTATGGCGACGGGCTTTACTTGGGAAACTCAAGACAAATCAGCAGATACAGCGGCAGCACAACAAGTGTGGCAACAATGCCTAAAGCTGTTGCAAGACGAAACCTTGGACGTGATTCTCTTCGACGAGTTAACCTACATGGTCAGCTACGGCTATATTGAGTTAGAGGAAGTGATAGCGGCTTTAGAAGCAAGACCCGCTATGCAATCGGTGATAATCACAGGGCGCGGCGCACACCGTCGCCTAATCGAACTCGCAGATACGGTGTCAGAAGTCAAAAACATCAAACATGCTTTTGAATCCGGCGTTAAAGCACTTAAAGGCGTCGACTGGTAGAGACTCCTTCCTTATCATCCTAAAAAAGTCGGCCTAAAAAGGGTTGAGCCTATGGACTCAACCCTTTTGGTTTAATGACTAGTCATCGTTATTAGTAGCCTTAGTTATTAGTAGCCTTAGCTATTAATAACCATAATTATCATGCGTATTGGTTAACTCATAGAACGTTGCCTTGGCATAGTCGTCGTCATCACAAGTCGTGACGTTTCTAATCCGCTGCACTGACTCATTTGCATCTGCTGCACTAAGCACCTGTCTTCTCATTGTTCTCTGTACGATGACTTAGATAGGCTTGCCAACTCGATGCACCCATAAGCCCTGCAATAGCCACAAAAACAGGGAAAAAGCCGACTAATACTGTTAGGGCACCACAAGTTGTCGTCCCTAACATTCCGGAGAAATTTCCCGACATAAGGCGCAGCCCTGATGCCTCTCCGGCTCTCTCTGCTCCCACTTTTGTAAGGATAAGATTTTGAATATTGGGATGCCACAAACCAGCTAAAAGACCAAACGCAAGACTCAATGCACATAACATTATTATGTTTCCAGCAATGGGTAGTAGAAAAAACACTGCCGCGGCCAAACCATAAGAGATACTGAGTGTTTTTAATTCATTACATTTACGTGATAACCAAGGCATAAGCAATCGCACTACTAGTGTACCAGCGGAAAAAAAAGACAGCATCAACCCTATATTTGTCGCTGAATAACCTTGGTTAACACCTAACACTGGTATCATGAATGAAAAACAGTCCCACGCAAAATACGTTGCCATCGACAAGAAATATATCTTCATCAGCGATCTGTTTTTGACAACCTCTTGAATAATTCCCGTGCGCTTTACTTTGTCACTTGGTTGTTTTTTTTCGGGAATGTTCGCATAAAACGACCCCACAAGACCAAGGAAAACGATTCCAGCTAAACAGATATACACGGTTGTAAAGTTATTATTATCAATAATTAAACCGACTAATATTGGTCCTGTTACTGCTGAAACGGATGTCCCCATTTGCAACCACGCAAACATTCCTGTTCTATCAGATTCTTTTTCCACTTTCATCAATGAAACACTGGTTTGAGCAGATAAGATATAGCCTCCAAACCCTAGTCCGCTAAATGCTGCGCAGACCAAAACTGAACTAACAGACAAATAGAATGCAGGTATAAGCAACCCCATCACGATGACAAGTAGACTTATACGCATAACTAACTTAGGACCAACATGATCAACCCATCTGCCTATATGCAAAGACAAAAGCGCTGGCATAAGACCATATAGTCCATAAGTTAAACCTGCTATTACTTCTGAATTTCCTCCCTGAAGAACGAATAGAGAAGAAACGACGCGCCCACCAGACAAAGTCGCATGCGCAAGCAAAGATAGAATAACAATAGGGACAATTTGTGGATTTATTTGTGCTATAAAGCGTCTAAAACTAATCATATATTTACCAAGATAACATTACCAAATTAGAACAAGATAATAGATTATTCCATGGTCAACCAAAATCTGGCAATTTTTCTTGAACCTGTAAATCCTTCCCTTCCATGAACTAAGTGTCGATTATCAATAATAACTAAGTCACCAGATTTTAGCTTTATAGATTCTTTTATTTTACATAGCTCTAAGTTTAATTTATCTAAAGCACTCTCAAAAACTTTATCATTATCTAACCTCTTAACATAAGCATAACTGTAGCGCAATACATCATCTTTCATTATACTACTTTTAACTCCAAACCCTGGTGCATTATAGAATATCGCAGGATCAGTCTTAAAATATAAATCTTTATTAATAAGAGTTTCAATTTGACTCTCATCCAATATTGACAGTGCATCTACAAAGTTAGAATAAAACGTCTCACCGTCTTTATAGTTATCTTCTATACAATAGAGCGCAATATGTGTTGGTACTATATTATAGTCATAACCATCATTATGAAACCCTACTTTATTCGTAGTCTGAGAAGCAAAGTTTGCTTCGGTTTTCTCCCTTGACTCAATATAATGTACATCTTCACCTGTATACTGAGGAACGAAAGTAAAGCGTTCTTTTAAATATTGTATGCATTCATCTTCGGTAGTAAAATTACTTCTCATTATAAACATAAATTATTAACACCCATAGATATGATAATCATTACATTACTTTATAAATATAAAATTAACGCTTCACACATTAATATAAAGAATGTACAAGATATAATTCGACTCTCACTATAATGAAAATAACAATTGAGTGGAAATGATATTAACGTATAATAATTATACAAAACACTTATAACCAACTTTAAAAATAATCATTACACAACTAAAGCGACTTTCGTCCCATTATTGATGAATATTCTGTTGACTGGCAACATTTAGATCAATGAAAAAGTTATATTCAACATCAAGAGATTACACATTGCATGTAATAAACAATAAAATTTAACCTGATATAACCTCTTGCGTAAAATGTATATTATTCTCTAAGTTGCGTTACCATATTTAGAAGAATCAACTCTCATAATGCAGTGGAATGTCGGATACAGTAAGATATTGGATAACGTAGAGAAAATGGACAATAAAACGCTTAAAACCTTTGTTTCTGTCGCTAGGCATAAGAATTTTTCTGCGGCTGCTAATGAACTGCATTCCGTTCAACCGACTGTCTCACGGCATATTTCTGATTTAGAGCAGCAATTGGGAGTAAAGCTGTTTGTTAGAACGACCCATGTGGTCGAATTAACAAAGGCTGGAGAGTGGTTGCTACCAGAAGCAGTAAACATTCTAGCAAATGAAAAAAGAGTAAAAAAACAGATTACTCAGTTAGATAAAAACATTGAGCAGAAGATTAACATTGGTTATCTTGCGACAGCCTGTTCATTTTTTTTACCCTGTTTGCTTGACCAATACTCTGAACAGCACTCCAATGTTGTCGCTAATTTACATGAAATGGCAGGACAGCAACAAGAAGATGCACTCATTGAAGGAGAGATTGATGTTGCATTCTCTCGTCGACAACCTACCTTAGACGGAAATTTGTTTCATGTAGACAAGATTTATTCCGATCACCTCGTAGCAGTTTTACCATTCAGTCATCCCTTGTCTTGTAGGAGTAGTATTGATTTGATTGAATTGGCGAATGATAAATTTATTTTGTTTCAGCGTTCTCTATGGATTGAAATTTTCGATCATATTTTATCTCAATGTCAGGAGGTGGGCTTTGCTCCGAATATTATCCGTTATCCTGAAAACATGCATAATCTAGTGATGTCTGTTTCATCAGGTCAGGGTATTTCTATTGCACCAAGTTGCATCCGCTTTGTCGCCGAGAGTACTTGTGCGTGTATTCCAATACCTAAACTAGAACACGCTCTTCCTTTGTATCTATATTATCGCCGCGCTGAAGATAAAGAACATCTAAAAGAGTTTGCTAGTTTATGTATAAAACTGGCATCACATATACAAGAAAGGTTGAGCATTGAATAGACACTGACCTCAAAAATCAACTTTTCCCCCTTTTATCCGTTACCTTGCTTTATTCCAGACAAGAGTACCGTATTTAGCTTTATACCCAAGTTACCTCAAGATGCAGAGTTCAGAAGACCTAGATGACTTTATATCAAGGAAAGATGTGAAGGAATCGTGAATCCTTCATGAATTACCCACAGAAACCTAATCGAGACAGTTCTAAAAAGGGTTGAGCCTATGGACTCAACCCTTTTGGTTTAATGACTAGTCATCGTTATCAGTAACCTTAGCTATTAATGAACAGAGTTATGAGTAAACACCGCTATTAATAAACATAAGCTATTAGTAACCATAATTATCATGCGTATTGGTTAACTCATAGAACGTTACCTTGGCATAATCGTCGTCATCACCGGTCTTATCTTGCAAATATAGACCCGCTTTAAAGTACATATAGTTGTCGGCGTCATCATAACCACTGCCTGACATGTCGACGGTTTTCTTCGCCAACTGAGAACCATTTTGGCTGATGATAACCGTAAGGTCATCGCCCTCAACGGTGATCTGATAAGAGAAGTGCTCATCCAGCGCCATACCCGCAGATGGGTTAGAAGTGCTGCTGATCTCTCCGCTCGAATCTACCATTGAACCCAGTAGGTTGTACCAGGTTTCATTGCCACCGTCACTGCTTGAGGTTTCATGGGCGAAGTAAACTGCGCCATTGCTGTTACCCGGAAGCTTATGATAGTACAAGCGAATCGGCTCGTTATTCTCAGCGTGGATTTGACCGATCACGATACGACCATTTTGTTCGGTTGATGACGCTGTTGTGGTGACTTTATTCACGGCCAGTGTCGCTTTCATCTCACCATCAATGCCGCCAAAATCACTCTGGCTTGAGCTTGGAATACTTGAGAATGCCCAGTTGTTCTCTGCGGAACTGGTTCCGACACTGGTATCGCCACGTCGTAACATCTCGCGCAACTCTGTACGTGTATAGCTTGTATTAGATGAGGTCTTGTAACCGCCTACCGTACATTCGAACACCATGCCACCATCATCGGCAGTATAGAAGTACTGACTCTCATAACCATTATTTAGTGCATCTTCTTTAATCGAATCAGCCGTACCCGAACCATCGGTGTCGGTTGGTACACTGAGATACCAATCCCAAAGGTCAAAGTTGTATGACGGTGGTTGTGATGCATCTAGACCATAGTCATTGTCACCGTTACCTGGGTCCGTCGACTCACCGCCATAAATACGGACTTCTTTAATGTTGGTGTATTCATCACCATCACTGTTTTCAAATATTTTTATTCGCACCCAGCGAGCATCGATATCGGTCACATCGTAGTTTTCATAAGTTTCTGATAAGCCCGAACTGGTACCAGAATAAACCTTAGTCCAAGAGTTCGAACTTTCATCTGCAAGCGTACGGATCTCAAACCTATGGGTGCGATCATCACCCTTACCCCAAGCAACCGCTACATCAGTGATACTTTGTACTGACCCTAAATCTAACTCTAAATTTTCTGAGTCACCGTTAGATGCTTTCCAACGGCTTGCCCAAGCGGTGCTACCATCAATGGCATTTGACGCCGGATAGCCATCCACTGTTCCGCCCCAATCCGTGGCACTTTCTATGTTTAACTGAGCAGCATTCGCGACAGCACTCAAGCACATGATACTTGCAATACTCGCTGTGGTTTTTAACATCATGATCTTCCTCATCATAAAATATCCATTTGCCCTGCTTGTTAATGCTCCTATCCACCATGAAAGGGATGTCTTTTCCTAAGACAAATATGACGGAATAAATTGAGCGCATTGAGCAAAACCAGTTACAAAACCGTAACTAGTAGCAAGACTCTAGGATGAGTAGAGAAAAATAATAAAGTTTAATCTCACAGTTTTGTCGTATTGTTATACAAATGTATGTGGACTGTGACGCAACCACGCATTAATTTGAAACATTAAGCAACACTTTGTTTATTTTTTGGCTCAATATCTATAGCACCGAATGCGCTATATTTGTTTAATTTTCGCTCAAAACGGTCAATTTGATAATATAATCAATTACATTTACTGCTACTATTGACATATTACTCTTCCATTTTACATAGCCGAAAAAAAGCCAAGCTAACATTCAGCTTGGCTTACTCTATTTCTAAGATTTGGATTTCTAACGCATTTGGTTTCTAACGCATTTGGTTTCTAATAATTGGATTGCTAAAAATTGGTTTTCTGACGACCTAATTAATTAAACAAACCTTTTAATAGACCATCAACCGCTTCCTTGGTTTTTTCATCTTTAATGCCGAGGCGGTCGGTCACTCGCTCCACCTCTTTTTGTGCTTTCTGTTTAAGGACATCGTCAAACACCAACGCAAATTTAGGATCCGACCAAGTATGAGTGATCTTAATTGGGATAGTGACATCTTTAAGGTCATCAATCGTCTTGCCGCCCTGTCCCTCTAGACTTCCGACTACCGATGTGCGTACCAGAAAATCAACCGTCTCGTTAACATAGTCTGCCGAGCCTTCACCGTGGATACGTAACAATGGCGACTCTGCCGTCAGGTTAGTGGTCGAGACAACACCGTTCGCTAAGTTTAGCGTTGCCGTCATCGCACTAAAGTCGGTCTTCTGTGGTCCTGAAGTGCCTTCTAACGATTCGCCTTTAAACTTAGCGTAATTTTCACGGATGATCTGCGCAACATTGATACCGTTCACCGCACCATCGGCAAAATTAATCTTAACCGTACCGGTTAGATTTTTCTTCATGGTCGTGGGTGCTAGACCTTTACCTTTGACATTAACGTCAATATTACCGGTGCCTTCCAGCATGTCATTATCCGCCACATCTTTAAGCATCGGCTGTACTTTTACGCCTTTAATGGTTTTGACGGCTGAATACGTTGCAGGAGAGGTATTGGCATTAAGCTGCCCTTTCGCGGTGATCGTTCCATCATACAGTTGAGAACTGAACGCATTGAGAGACGCGACGCCTCTATTGATATGAAAATTGGTTTTCACATTCTGCATATGAGCGTTGCTCGCTTTGAATTTATCAATCACGATATCGCCCTGAACGTCGAGTTGCTTTAATGCGCTTAGGTCAGGTTCAACCTCTTGAGCGCTCGCGGTTGAAGCTGGCTTATTCGTTTCTGAATTGTCCGCAGATTGTTGTTGATCGAGTCCCAAAAATTCATCAAGGTCAATATTGGCACTGTGGAGAGAGAATCTGACTTTCGGAATGTCATCAAGCTGTACGGTTGCTTTACCATCTAACGTAATGTTATTGACCGATAAAGACTCAAGAACAAAATCTAGAAACCCTTTACTGATATCAAAGCTCAGATCCGAAGCCATGTTGATATCCATCGCAGACTTAGGTAACGCCTCACCCTCTAGTTTCGCATCCAGCGTCAACTGCTTGACATCAAGCTTGCTAATCGCCGAATCTAGCGTGAAATCGGTTCCCCCTTTGGCATCAAACTTCATATCTGCTGCCATACCCAGCGCACTGAAATCGAGACGGTTTGCTTGGTCAAAATTAAACGTGGCTAAAGTCAGTTGTGCACTTTCTACTTGGTTGACACCATCGTTGTAGGTTGCTGCAAAATCGATATTCTTAACTTGATACTGCTTAAAGTCTTGGCTCAATTTAAGTTCTAAACTGCCTTTCGCGGTGAATTTTTGCTGATTGTTTTCACCATCAAGGGAGAAGTCTGCTTTAGTCCACTGATCCGCCACAAACTCTGAGATATTCAAACCCACATTCGACAATTTAGTGAAGCTATCGGTCTGAAAGTTATTCACTTCCAGTTGTGCATTGGACACCGTCACACCATTGAGGGTGATTTGCCAATTGCTGGCTGAGGACTTGCTGTCTGATGACTGGTCGGTTGGCGCTGTTTCTTGTTCCGCAGCTGCGTTTTGATCTTGAGTTGTCTGTGCTGATTGATTAATTGAGTCGAGGTTTGAACGACCGTCCTTCAGCGTTTCCAGATACACTTGAGCTCCATCCAATGTCACTGAGCCAATGTCTAACTGCTGGCTGAGCAATGGAACAACGGACACGCTGACGCTGACTTGATCGACAGCAAACAAATTCGGCTTAGAAAAACCTTGTGGGTTTTTCAACTCCGTTCGCCCGAGTTCTAAACCAACCGATGGAAAGAACTGCCAACCAATATCCCCTTTCACTTCCAAATCAAGCCCAGTTTGATTCTTCACCTGTTCAATAATCATTGGTTTGAATTGATTTGGGTTAACCAAGGTCACCAAACCGACAATGCCCAATACAATCACAAGCACCGGGATGGCCACAATGAGCAGTAGTTTTTTCATGAATAACTTTCCTTGAATGCTATAAACAAAAAAAGTGGCTCATAAGAGCCACTAATTCATTAAATTTAAACGCTATTTAAAGCAGCTTATCTATCTAGACAGTATAGATCATCTAAGCGACAAATAGGCAGTTAATCATGATTATTCCTAGGTCGATTTTGCAACTAAATAACTCAAAATAGACAGAAAATCACCTTCTGATTACGCCTTGAGCAGTTTCGCAATATGCGCTTTAAGGACATCGATAGCGATACGGTTTTTACCGCCTCTCGGAACGATAATGTCGGCATACTGTTTCGACGGCTCAATAAACTGCATAAACATTGGACGAACGGTGTTTTGGTACTGAGTCAGAACAGACTCCATAGTACGACCACGCTCTTCAACGTCACGTTTAACACGACGCAGTAAACAGATGTCTAATGGCGTATCCATAAAGACCGTCGCGTGCATTAGGTCGCGCAGACGGGGATCGGTCAGTAGCAGAATCCCTTCCAGAATGATCACTTTTTTAGGTGTCATGGTTGCCGTATTTTCGGTACGCGTATGCTCTGAATAGCTGTACTCCGGCACTTCGACTGACTTTCCATCAATCAACGCTTGTAGATGCTCACGAAGAAGATCATGGTCCAAGGCATTGGGATGGTCATAGTTGGTCTTGACACGCTCTTCCATGCTCAAATCACTTTGGTCATTGTAATAACAGTCCTCTGTAATCACACCTATTTGATGGTCACCAACCTTTTCTCGCAATTCGTTATAGATGGTGCTCGCGATCAAGCTTTTACCTGACGCAGAAGCACCTGCGATACCGACAATGACACATTGATTATTTTCAGACATTCTTTATACCTAGTCTTAATTTGGAGCTGGAACAAAAACCGCGTAATTATAGGCAGTTCACCTGTTAGTTACTAGATGAAGTTACAATTAATTCCGTGCTTTCTTAGCCTCGATTCAATTCACCATCGTAAATTGAATCGATTCTGGTTTTGCCTTGCCAGTCCAATACATATCAGCGCATACTTTTTGTGCAAGATTGAGATAGATTTGACTATGTTCGCCAGCGGGATCGGCGACGACGGTAGGCACTCCGTTGTCGATAGACTCGCGAATATCAATATGCAGTGGAATTTGTGCCAGCAAATTTAAACCAAATTTCTCTGACATCCACTGCGCTCCGCCACTGCCGAATATCGCTTCTTTTGAGCCGCATTGACTGCAAATGTGGTAACTCATGTTCTCGACAATCCCGACAACCGGCACCGATACCTTTTCAAACATCGCCGCCCCTTTTACCGCGTCAGCTAACGCGAGGTCTTGAGGCGTGGTAACAATCAAAGCGCCCGTCACAGGAATTTGCTGCGACAGAGTTAATTGGATATCACCTGTACCCGGAGGCATGTCGATGATCAAATAATCCAGTTCGTGCCACTCGGTTTCATTGAGCAATTGCGCCAATGCTTTTGATGCCATGGGACCGCGCCAAATTGCTGCATCATCAGCGCTGATCAAGTATCCGATAGATTGAGTCGCAATATTATGGCTGACAATAGGCTGCATCCATTTCGCATCTCGAACCTCAGGTTGGGCATCCATCTTTCCCATCATCATGGGAATAGACGGACCATAAATATCCGCATCTAAAATCCCCACCTTTGCCCCAAGCTTGTCAATCGCCAATGCAAGATTGATCGCCGTGGTTGATTTACCTACGCCACCTTTCGCTGAAGTCACGGCAATAATATTTTTTACCCCAGCCACCGCTGAGGCAACAGTGGTTTCCAGTGAGGCTACTTGAGTTTCTATACGATAATCAAAGGCAGCAACCTGCTGTGTTTGTTGCTGTTGTTTAATCCATTGATTGAGCTCTGCCACGCTCGTCTGATTCGCAAAAGGGATGCGAATTAAAAACTCACCTGACGGCTGCACGATTACGACACCCGGAACCTCACTCCACCCCACAATAAAATAGTCACTCACAAACTGCCCTAACCACTGACAAAATGCTTGTTTGGATTCAAAAGAGTGCATTACTACTTCCTTATTATTATCTGTTTTTATTAACCATAGCAGCTTCCTTACTAACAAATAGCCGTTTCCTTGCTAATAATGAGCAAACATCCCGCCACCAAAGCGTCATTGCAAAAGACGATAAGCCTAAAAACAAAAGTCAGTAAGCCTAAAAATCTAACGGGATTATGGTCCCAAATCTTGGAGTCCTGCCGTCCATCATGTAGTATTAGCCAATATTTTATTCATAACAAACAAAGCGAAACTATAGTATGGCAACCGATCCAAGAAAACTATTGGTAACCTGCGCACTTCCGTACGCTAACGGGTCAATTCACCTCGGTCACATGCTTGAGCACATTCAAGCAGACATCTGGGTACGTTATCAACGTCTGCGCGGCAATGTCGTCAACTTCATTTGTGCTGATGATGCGCACGGCACACCAATCATGCTGAAAGCTCAGCAGATGGGGATCACGCCTGAAGAGATGATCGCAGCCGTTAGTGAAGAGCACCAGTCTGATTTCGCTGGCTTCAATATTAGTTTTGACAACTACCACAGCACGCACTCTGAAGAGAACCGCGAGCTAGCGTCTCACATCTATCTGCAGCTTAAGAAAAATGGTTTCATTTCGAGCCGCACCATCTCTCAGTTGTTTGACCCTGAAAAAGAGATGTTCTTGCCAGACCGCTTTGTAAAAGGTACTTGCCCTAAGTGTAAGTCGGAAGACCAATACGGTGACAACTGCGACAACTGTGGTGCGACATACAGTCCAACGGAATTGATCAACCCTAAATCGGCAGTCTCTGGTGCAACCCCAGAAATGAAAGATTCTGAGCATTTCTTCTTTGACCTACCTCAGTTTGAAAGCATGCTGCAAGCGTGGACACGTTCAGGTTCACTGCAAACTGAAACCGCCAACAAGATGCAAGAGTGGTTTGAATCAGGTCTTCAACAGTGGGATATTTCTCGTGACGCGCCTTATTTTGGTTTTGAAATCCCAGGCGAGAAGAACAAATTCTTCTACGTATGGCTAGACGCGCCTATCGGTTACATGGGTTCATTCAAAAACCTGTGTGACAAACGCGATGATCTCGACTTCGACGAGTACTGGAACAAAGACAGCAAAACTGAGCTGTATCACTTTATCGGTAAAGACATCGTTTACTTCCACAGCCTATTCTGGCCAGCCATGCTGGACGGTGCGGGCTACCGTATGCCAAATAACGTTTTCGTTCACGGCTATGTCACGGTAAACGGTGCCAAAATGTCTAAGTCAAAAGGGACGTTCGTTAAGGCGAGCACCTACCTTAAACATCTAGATCCTGAGTGCTTACGTTACTACTATGCGGCTAAGCTAAACAGCCGTATTGATGATTTGGACCTCAACTTAGAAGACTTCTCACAGCGTGTTAACGCCGATGTCGTGAATAAAATTGTTAACCTTGCTTCTCGTAATGCAGGCTTTATTAGCAAACGTTTTGAAGGCAAGTTGTCTGACACTATGGTTGAAGCGGAGCTATATCAAGAGTTTGTTGACGCAGCAGACCGCATTGCGGAGCTTTATGAAACTCGAGAGTTCAGTCGTGCTATTCGCGAAATTACCGCATTGGCTGACAAAGCGAACCAATACGTTGATGAAAAAGCACCGTGGGTTATTGCTAAGCAAGAAGGTAAAGACCAAGAGCTTCAAGACATCTGCTCTGTGGGTATCAACCTGTTCCGCGTGCTGATGACTTACCTAAAACCGGTGATGCCTGTGTTAGCACAACGCACCGAAGCTTTCTTAAATGATGAGCTGACTTGGGAAGGCATCGCGGCACCATTAACGGGTCACGAGCTCACTAAGTTTAAAGCGCTATTCAACCGAATCGATCCTAAGCACATCGAAGCGATGATCGAAACATCTAAAGAAGATGCTGCAGTTGAAGCAGCCGCTAAAGAAAAAGCGGAAGCGGCGCAACAAAGCGAACTGAGTAAAGATCCTATCGCTGACGAGATCGAATTTGACGATTTCGCCAAAGTCGATATGCGTATCGCTCGCATCATCTCTTGTGAGGAAGTGCCGAAAGCTAACAAGCTGCTTAAGTTCCAATTAGACATCGGTGGTGAAACTCGTCAGGTTTTCTCTGGTATTAAGTCAGCGTACAAACCGGAAGAACTTGAGGGTAAACTGACCGTTATGGTCGCGAACCTTAAGCCTCGTAAGATGAAGTTCGGTATGTCTGAAGGTATGATTCTCGCTGCCGGTCCTGGTGGTAGCGATCTATGGATCCTTGAACCCCATGAAGGCGCACAGCCGGGCATGCGTGTAATGTAACCATTTGGATACTTACGCAACGGATTGATCGAGCCGACCTTTTATAGGTCGGCTTTTTTTGTGATTTAACTCACAATAGCGGTGCACCTGCACCAACTTGTCTCACTTTTGCGACAGAATTTTTATTCAAACCATTGTATATCAAGGCTTTTTACGATTGGCACCGTCCTTGCAATTCCTCTTCTTGACATAGCTAATTAGTCAAACGTCAAGGAGCTAGATATGTTTGTATTTCTGTCGCTTGTATTATCCATCGCCATTTTGGCGGCTATTTACCGCTATTCCCAATACACCGATCTAAAAACAGAACGTAAATTCCAACTCATCTGTAAACTGAAGGCGTTAGTACCGCTTCTACGTCAGCACAGAGCCATCACTCATTACTCTCTTAGCTTTGGTCAAAACAAAAATGAACAGCTCAGTATGATCCATAGCAAAGTAGACCAACTGCTTAACGAGATCATCGCCACGGCTCACGTCGATAACAAACCTATGTACCGCGTATTACAAAATCAACTTAAACAGTTGAGCAAGACTTGGAAACGCAGCACAGTGAGCCGGAACCAACTCGTACACGGCAAACTAATGCGCCAAGTATTGATGTCGATTGACGATTTATTTAGGCTTTGGTTGATGGATAGAGATCAAGAGGCGGCGATTGAAGAGTATCGAGATTTTTGGCTCGGTATGATCGATGCTTTAGATTGCCTCACTCAGTTTAGAGTCAGTGTCAGCACCCTAGATTCGAACCTTGGGCAGCAGAGAAGTATTCATTACAGCGACATGATGTATCGAAAACTCAATAAACTCAGCTTGGTATGTCCTCAGGCCGTCGCTTCTCCGATGTACAGCACCGCAGTCCATAGACTTGAAGCGCTGATTGCCAATCCGGAACCGGATATGGATAGAGAATCTTTATATCAACTGACTTCAGAGATCTCTGAGGTTATCTTTAGTTGTTATGACAGCGTGCTACGAGAAATGTCGGTCGACAGCTATCTTCCCATTAATAATGCAGCAATGATTTAGTTGCTAATCACGGTTTAGAGACCAATCAGGTTTAGCCGCACATATTTATAGTTAACTTATTGATAGTTAAATTATTGATGGCTAATTCGTCTTGAGATACATAAAGGGATACGAATTCACTCCGTATCCCTTTCTATTTTAATCACTTAGCTAGCGAGACAACAAGATTAGCTGTCGTCTTCAGTGAAGTTCGTTGGCAGTGTCGTTTTCATCTCGTTCCAGAGATGACTACTCGCCAAACCATATTGACGAATTGCATTTGGCAACTGCTCTCTCTCACCAGTTTGGCAAATGTGTAGCAACTCTTTATAAAAGTTAAGCGCTAACGATCTTGCTTCTGGGTTAGAGAAATAATAACTCCCTACACGATCATACAACTTACGCAAACCGTTAAAGATCAGACCATAAATCTGGTTGCCAGAATGAAATGCTAGACGTTGAAACAACATGTAGTCGTAAAAGTTAAAGGTACGAGCGACTAAGATCGACTGTCTCAGTTCCTCGTTCTTTTCGCCGTCATCTTTGACATTTTGGCGAATTTTCTCAGCATAAGGTGAGGATTCGACAAAAACATCCCAAGAACTGGCTCGCAATAAGCTTTCGCAAGAATCGATGACATTCTCGATCGTGCGCTCCGAGTTCTCTTTATTTACTTTAAATGCATAACGCATAAAGATAGGGCTGATGTTGGTCCGTGCTGCAAGTAAGTCTTCAACAATAGACGTTGCATTGTCTGCATCGAGGGTCATCAAGGTATCAAGGATATGCAGACCGGAAGTCTCCATAAACTGATTCACTTTCGTTGGTTTACCATGTTGAATAGTGAGCCAACCGTCTCTGGCTAAGCGCTGCAATACTTCGCGTAAAGTGGTTCGTGTTACCCCTATTAACTCTGATAGCTCACGTTCGGCTGGGAGAATAGAGCCTGGAGCAAAACGTCCATTCCAGATGCTCTCTATAATATATTTTTCAGCAAAACCTGCTGGGCTTTTTGCCTTGATTACCATGTTGGGGTGTTTCCGATCACTGTGTTAAATCCTATTTGGCACTCATCATACCACTCCTTTAAGAATTTGGTACATCTGTAGGACTATTCAGCTGAATTAATGAGAGGTAACACTACAGCCAAAGCCAGCGCGGAATCATCAACATGGTGTGTAAGCATCACATCAACATAACGTATGGCACTCCATAAAATAGAGTATTCAGCGATGTTACCTTCGCACTATTTACTCAATGTAAGATTGCAAAAAACCATTTTAAAATAACTCACCACCAGGTTTGACCATTGAACAAATAACGGACTTATTTTATATAAGATGAGTTGATTATAATTAAACGACATAAACAATGTGGTTATTATTCTTAACTAAATGAAATTTATAAATTAACTTTAACTTTAAATAGCAAAAACTAGCCAAACGTAACAATAGTGAGACAAATCATATTAAAATAATACAAATAGGCTTTTTACTTCTGTCAAGAGAACATTCTATCGCCTAACTCAGCAAAGCGCTGATAAATCAACTTTCTTTTTGTTTTGATTTGTAACTTTTATTGACTAAAACTGTCGGAAAGGTCAGTATCGTTCTAACCGTTGACACTACTTGGCTTCCGATGGAGCCACCTACTTTTAGGCGTAACTCTTTGTTATTTTGGGAATACAGTTCGCTAAATTCTCAAGCCAGTATTAGTCAAAGTGAAGAGTTATGTCGTTAACCATTTCTGTGTCGCGTAACTTCTATTTATCGAATCTGTTTAAACACGCAAGAGTATATTATGCCAAAGACATTAGGACATGCGTTTCTCAAGAACTTTCTTGGTAAGGCACCCGATTGGTACAAAGTCGCCATTATTGCTTTCTTAATTATTAACCCTATCGTTTTCTTTTTAATTGACCCATTTGTTGCTGGTTGGTTACTTGTCATTGAATTTATTTTCACCCTTGCAATGGCATTAAAGTGTTACCCACTGCAACCGGGTGGTTTACTGGCCATCGAAGCCATTGCGATAGGCATGACCAGCCCTGCCATGGTCAAACATGAAATCGTCAACAACATCGAGGTACTGCTGCTATTGATTTTCATGGTAGCCGGTATCTACTTCATGAAACAGTTGTTGCTGTTTATCTTTACCAAGATATTACTTGGCATCCGTTCTAAGGTACTTTTGTCGGTCGCGTTCTGCTTTACCGCCGCGTTCCTTTCAGCCTTTCTTGATGCGCTAACGGTCATCGCCGTTGTCATCAGTGTTGCGGTTGGTTTCTATTCGATTTATCACAAAGTCGCCTCTGGCTCAAACATTGGTTCTTCTCATGACCATACTCAAGATGACTATATTCCAGAGCTAACTCGTGACGACCTTGAAGGCTATCGTGCATTTTTGCGTTCATTGTTAATGCATGCTGGTGTGGGTACCGCTCTGGGTGGCGTTACGACAATGGTGGGCGAACCACAAAACCTTATCATCGCAGACCAAGCTGGTTGGATGTTTATCGAATTTATTCTGCGTATGCTCCCTGTTACCGTTCCCGTGTTGATAATGGGTTTATTGACGTGCGCTTTAGTCGAAAAATTCAAAGTGTTTGGCTACGGAGCTAAATTACCTAGCAACGTGCGTCAAATCCTGATTGACTTCGACAGTGAAGAGACAAAAAACCGGACTAAACAAGATGTCGCTAAACTATGGGTTCAAGGCGCGATTGCCGTTTGGTTAATCGTTGGCTTGGCGATGCACTTGGCGGCTGTTGGTCTTATTGGTCTATCGGTCATAATTCTTGCCACCGCATTCACTGGCGTGATTGAAGAACACTCAATGGGTAAAGCGTTTGAAGAAGCGTTACCATTCACCGCCTTACTCGCGGTATTCTTCTCGGTCGTCGCGGTTATCATCGATCAAGAACTATTTAAGCCGATCATTGATTCTGTACTGCATATCGAAGACAAAGGGACTCAACTGGCTCTGTTCTACCTTGCAAACGGCTTACTGTCGATGGTGTCAGACAACGTATTCGTTGGTACTGTTTATATCCTTGAAGTCAAAGATGCGCTAATCAATGGCATCATTGACCGCAACCAGTTTGACTTACTCAGCGTCGCCATTAATACCGGTACTAACCTACCTTCAGTGGCAACGCCTAATGGTCAGGCAGCATTCCTGTTCCTATTGACCTCTGCATTGGCTCCCCTAATTCGCCTTTCTTATGGTCGCATGGTATGGATGGCACTGCCTTACACTGTTGTTTTATCGGTTGTCGGTCTTATGGGCATCGTTTTCTTCCTTGAGCCAATGACGGCATGGATGTACGACATGGGATGGATTTCTATGCATACAGGTATCACAGAATCGGCAGTTTCATCGGGGCACTAATTTTTTTTAGTTGAATGTGAAACTATTACACGTTAAAAAGCTCTGAGTTATCAGAGCTTTTTAACAAGGAATTGTCAGTGACTGTTTTGTACAACGTGAAAACTTTTTCTAAAACACGTTTAGCTTGGGGGCTATTGATAGCCTGTACGCTGTTTTTTGAACTCAGCGCCCTGTTTTTTCAGCACGTGATGCTGCTACCTCCGTGCGTCATGTGTATCTACGAGCGTGTCGCCATGTTTGGTATTCTTGCCGCCGCTGCCGTGGGTTTTATTAACCCAAGTAACGGCTTATTGCGTTGGATAGGTTTATTGGCTTGGGGCGCGTCAGCACTCAAAGGTCTATTGCTGTCACTGGAGCATGTGAGCTACCAATTTAATTCATCGCCATTCAATACCTGTGACATTTTTGTCACCTTCCCTGATTGGGCTCCGCTTAATCAATGGGCACCTTGGCTGTTTGAAGCCTATGGGGATTGTTCAGAAATTGTGTGGCAATTTGTTGGGCTTTCGATGCCGCAATGGTTGGTGATCATTTTTGCTGGTAATCTCGTCGCGCTGGCGATTATCATCTTGGCTCAATTTAGTAAGCCGTCTGGCGCACAACGCTACGGATTTAAGTAACACCCTAGCGAGACCGACATAATCAACAACGCCGCAATGATTGAATCAATCATTGCGGCGTTGTTTTAGTGAGCTAATGTTGTTGGTCTTAACGGTGATTGCTCTTAACGGTGATTGGTATTCACACCATGGTTTCGCAACTTCCTTAGCGATTCTGACCACAACATTTTTTAAACTTAACTCCACTGCCACACGGACAGGTATCGTTACGTCCAATCTGCTTATAGGGATTCACCGTTTGGCTCTGGTGACCCTGCATCATCTCATCCGCAGCCATGGCGATTTCATTAATCATCATATCGAGCTGAGGTAAAAAATCGTCCAATTGTGGTAACTGCTCAAAGCCAGCTTGTTTCATCTGCGCATGCGTTTGCTCAGTATCAATGATCAACATCAAGCTCGTTAGCCAAGCATGTAGCATTCTCATGGTGCCATCACTCGGCGACTGTTCTTGCCACTGCTGTTCAATCACCGGCCAAAGCGCCATAAAGCCCTCGGCAAATTCGGCAAGCTCAACGTCATTTTCAAGCAGCTCACTCACCGAATAATGGTTTGCTTTTAGCGCAGCATACTGAGTATGGATTTGCTCAACGATCTGAGTGTGCAGTTGGCTATCTGCGTCGGGTAACACCTCTGGCAACCATGACTCGGGTTGAGTCGGTTTGACTGCCATATTTGCCGCCAAAACCATACCTTCGTAAAAATAGCTCGACTCCAGTTTCGGGTCATCTGCCAATTCAATGAGTTTCATCGTTGCTCTCTATTGTCTGTTGTCGCTTTCATTGTCGCGCCGAATTATATACCCCACAGACAACAAAACAAGCGCTCAGAAATGAGTGATTGCCCAGTCTAAGGGTCGATTATTGTTGCCAATGAGTATAGAATCAGCGCCCCGATTGTTATTGAGTAAAATATTATGCGTGTTGTCTTAGGTCCAATGCAGGGCGTACTTGACCACCTGATGCGAGAGATCCTAACGGATATTAACGACTATGATCTCTGTGTCACTGAGTTCGTGCGCGTGGTCGATCAGCGTCTACCCGAACACGTATTCTATCGACTCTGCCCTGAGTTGGCTCAAGGCTCACAGACAAAAGCGGGAACGCCAGTACATATCCAACTGCTGGGGCAAGATCCTCATTGGATGGCAGAAAATGCCGTGATGGCGCAATCGTTAGGCGCTAAAGGGATTGACCTTAACTTTGGCTGTCCTGCGAAGATGGTAAATAAAAGCAAAGGTGGCGCTGCTCTATTGCAACACCCAGAGCTTATTCACTCAGTGGTGAAAGCGTGCCGCGATGCCGTTGATCCCGCCATTCCTGTAAGCGCAAAAATCCGTCTAGGTTGGGAGAATCCATCAGACTGCTTTGAGATTGTTGACGCTATCCAAAGTGCCGGAGCCAATGAGTTAACCGTTCACGCGAGAACAAAAATGGATGGTTACCGCGCCAGTGAAATTAAGTGGCAGTACATCAATCAAATTCGTGAAAAATTTGCTATTCCCATCATCGCCAATGGTGAAATTTGGAACTATGAAGATGGACAGCGCTGTATCGAAACCACGGGGATTGACTCGCTTATGATCTGTAGAGGTGCGTTTAACGTGCCGAACCTTGGCAACGTGGTCAAACACAATGCATCCGTCATGCCTTGGTCAGAGGTGGTTGATTTACTTGTTAAGTATTCCACTTATGAAATCGAGGGAGACAAAGGGCTATATTATCCGAACAGAGTCAAACAATGGTTCGCCTACTTGCGTCAACAATACCCCGAGGCTAACGCACTGTTCCGAGAGATCCGTACCTTTAATAAAGCGGCACCGATTGTGGAGCGCATCGAGCAATATCGCTCTGAATTGCTTGCATCGACCTGTTAATGAAACAAATCGCCCGTGATAAGGCAGACTTACCACGGGCGATATTTTTGTGACTCGTTGTCGTCACTCGTTTTTTCGTAACGGACTGTCGACACAACTTGCCGCAACCAAAAGCGAGGCTAGCCAAGAAGCAAACTGTCGTCCGCCAATTCTTCACCCCTAACCTTAGTAAACATCTCAAGCAAATCGGCCACTTGCATATTGGCACGCTGCTCACCAGCAACATCGAGAACAATCTCGCCTTGGTGCAACATCACCGTCCGATCACCGCATGCCAGCGCATCCTTCATCGAGTGCGTGACCATCATCACCGTCAAATTAAACTCTTTGACGATCTTCTTCGTGAGATCAATGATAAAAGCCGCCATTCGCGGATCGAGAGCGGCGGTATGCTCATCAAGTAGCAGCAACTTACTGTCGGAAAGGGTTGCCATCACCAAACTCACTGCTTGACGTTGACCACCAGACAATAAGCCGATGCTGTCACCCAGTCTGTCCTCAAGACCTAACCCCAAGATGCTAATGCGCTCTTGAAACAGCTTACGTCTCTTTGATGAAAGGGACAGGTTCCAACCCCGGGATTTGCCACGCATATAAGCCAAGGTCATATTCTCTTCAATGGTCAGATCGCCACAAGTTCCTGCTAATGGATCTTGAAACACCCTCGCGCACTGTGATGCTCGTTTATCGACACTCTGTTGGGTGACATCAAGCTCATCAATGATGACTCGACCACCAATCATTGGCGTCTCACCCGTCACCGCGCCCAGCAAGGTGGACTTACCGGCACCGTTTGAACCAATCACCGTGAGAAACTGATGTTCTGGTACTTCGAGGTTAATCCCTCTTAGTGCCTGATTTTCTAATATGGTGCCTGGATTAAAAGTCACTTGGATATCTTCGAGACGAATCATACTGCTTTCCCCGCCTTGTTGTTTTTATCGGCTGCCTTGGAGGCGACTCGCTGCTTTGATTTAAAGTTGCCTTTTATTTTGGGGGCGATAAGCGCCAATGCGACCAAAACGGCGGTGACTAAATTTAGATCCGAGGCTTGCAAGCCAAACATGCCCGAACTCAGCGCAAACGCCACAGCCAAGCGATAAAGTACAGAGCCTGCAATTACCGCAATCACCGCGACCCAGATTTTCTTACCGGGAATAATCGTCTGCCCCAGAATCACCGCGGCCAAACCAACTACGATCGTGCCCACACCAGAGGTGACATCGGCAAAGCTGTTTGTCTGGGCAAATAACGCGCCCGCAAAACCAACAAATCCGTTAGACAGAGCCAAACAAAAATAGGTATAAAATGCCGTACTTGCGCCTTGCGCAGCGACCATTCGTGCATTGACACCCGTCGCTCTTAAGCCTAAGCCAAAATCACTGTTTAACAGACGAACGACAAACCAGGCTGAGAACACGACCAACACACCCACAACAAGCGGACGTATATAAACAGCGTCACCCATCATCTCAAATGGGGTCAAAATCGTCTCTTCACCGAGCAATGCCATGTTTGGACGACCCATAATACGAATATTGATGGAGAACGCCGCAATCATGGTCAGAATCGAGGCCAACAGATGCAATATGCCGCAACGTACCGCAAGAAAAGCGGTCACCCAACCAGTGGCAGCCCCCGCCAAAATAGCCAATCCAGTGGCTACCCACGGATTGATCCCAGCAACGATTGCCGTCGCCGCCACGGCTGCTCCCATAGGGAAACTGCCATCAACACTCAGGTCTGGGAAATCTAACACTCGGAAAGTAAGATAAACACCAAGCGCAACCAAGCCATAGATTAGACCGATCTCTAACGCGCCAAAAAATGCAAAAGCAGACATAACTACTCCTTTACTGCTTACACAAAAAGCTGGACGTTAAACGTCCAGCTTATCTCATTCGGAACTTGTCTCATTACAAAACGAGTTACTTGACGCTTGTTGCACGATCAACAACGGTTTTTGGGATAGTTAGACCAAGCTTTTTAGCAGCCGTCGCGTTAATGACAAGGTCAGAGCCTTTAGCCACTTTGACATCGATATCACCCGGCGCTTTACCGTCAAGAATTTGTGCAACGTAATCCGCAGTTTGAACACCGATTTGGTAGTAGTCGAAGCCCAAGCTCGCGACAGCACCACGTTCAACATAAGAGGTGGCAGCACCAAAGACGGGGGTTTTCGCTTGGTTAGCGGAAACAATCATTCCTTCAATCGCACTTGCAACCGTGTTGTCGATCAGGGCATAAATAATGTCAGATTTAGCGGCAATCGCTTGAGTCGCTGTCTGTACATCAGCACTTTTCAGCGCCGTTGCTTCAACTAAAGTGATACCGTGTTTGTCGGTGCTTTGCTTCAGCAGTTTCATCAGGCTTACCGCATTCGCCTCACCAGGGTTATACACCACGCCGATACTTTTCACGTTTGGCATGATCTCTTTAATCAACTCAACATGTTGCTCAACTGGCGACAAATCAGAAAGACCCGTGACATTTTTACCCGGTTGCTCAAGTGTCTTAACCAACTTAGCACCAACCGGATCCGTCACGGCAGTAAAGACCACTGGAATATCACGAGTCGCAGACACCAATGCCTGCGCCGTTGGCGTTGCGATACCGACTAAGACATCAGGGCGCTCACCTACATATTGTCTTGCAATCTGTACCGCTATCGCTGGATTACCCTGCGCCGTTTTATAGTCAAACTCCAGGTTCTCTCCTTGCACATAACCTTTTGCTTTTAAACCATCGACTAGACCTTCGCGCGTGGCATCCAAAGCGGGATGTTCTACGATTTGCGATACCGCCACTTTCACTGTATCTGCCAGCGCTGTATGGGCTGACAGTAACGCCGCTCCGGCGAGGACGGTAGTGGCAAGAAATTTGTTTGCTTTCATCTCGACTCCTTGATTTAGCAATGTTTATTAATAAGTGTATTTATTATTTTACGCATCTGACACAAGAAAATGCTTCTCGTGCAATAGGCTTTATATTTACCAGAGACGCAACCAAATCGAAAGAATTTCTTAACAATACAAAACGAAAACGTGTCAACAGCTTGATTTCGCGATTTAGATCTCAAACAAGCTGTATATTTTTGTATACATCAAAGCATCACATTGGCTTAAGGAGTCTGTCACAAAGTAGAGGTAGGATTTGCTATAAAGATAAAAAAAACCAGAGTCGATATCGACTCTGGTTTAGAAATTGCGAGCCCCTGATGTGAGGGCGAATGTGAGTTAAGTTTTTTGTTGATTGAGTTCTTATTGAATAAGTTCTTGTTGAATGAGTTAGAACCAGCGCTCAAACGCACTCTTATCAAGCTGACGGAATGCACGATTTAACAACATGGCAAGCTCTTTGTAGCGGGGTTTGGATTTAGCAGGCTCTAAAGCATAACCTGTTTCCAATACTTTTTGATGCAGCTCTCGATACCAAGTAGCGAGTGCAGGCGGAAGCCGTGTATTGGAACGATTGCCGAGCCACCACATACCTTGAATCGGCAAGCTTATAGCAAATAGCGCGATGATAATCGCTTGCGGCATCGCCTGAGCATTACTGAATGCCATTTGAGTAAGAACACTGATCGCGGCAACCGCAGGCATCACTTTAACGCCAAACTTGGTGGCTTTGATGATACGCTGCTCGGGAAATAAGGGGGTGAGTTCCTTTCTCATCGGCCATAGTTCCATATACTTTTGACCGTTTTTTATACTCTGAGTCAGACTGATATGTTCACTCATTGGTCACCTCACTAAAAAAAAGTTGAACTATTCAACTAAATTCGCAAAATATTGACTGAAGTTAATGTTCTCTCAAATTTTTTTTGTTATCTTCTGCCATTATCGTTATTCTTTGCGAGCCCTCAATCCCATTGTTGACTTAATTTCGCATTAAGGCAACAAGATATGTGTCTCGCAAGGAAGCTAATATGATTTTATCGACAAAATCGCATATCATTATACGGCGATTGACGACTTTTTTATAAATACTGAATCGTAATCAATTATTACATCTCAGTGTTGAGATACGTTTATACCCTTGATCTCGGATCAAATTAATTACAGGTAACCTCGAATGTCTAAGCTGGTTTTAGTTTTAAACTGCGGTAGTTCTTCTCTAAAATTTGCCATCGTTGATGCAGAAAATGGTGATGAGCACCTAACTGGTCTTGCAGAATGTCTTAACCTTCCAGAAGCACGTATTAAGTGGAAATTGGATGGTAAGCATGAAGCACAACTTGGTGAAGGTGCAGCTCACGATGAAGCTCTATCTTTCATCGTTGAAACTATTCTTGCTTCTAAGCCAGAACTTTCTCAAGCACTTGCTGCTGTGGGTCACCGCGTTGTTCACGGTGGTGAGCAGTTCACGCAATCTGTACTGATTGATGACACTGTTGTTAAAGGCATCGAAGACTGTGCAGCACTTGCACCGCTTCACAACCCTGCGGCAATCATCGGTATTAAAGCGGCGCAAAAAGCTTTCCCAAGCCTGCCAATGTCTGCAGTATTTGACACTGCATTCCACCAAACAATGCCTAAAGAAGCTTACCTATACGCTCTACCATACAACCTATATGAAGAGCACGGCATCCGTCGTTACGGCATGCACGGTACTTCTCACCTATTTATCGCTCGCGAAGTTGCAGAGCAACTTGGCAAGCCAGCAAACGAAGTAAACATCATTAACTGCCACCTAGGCAACGGTGCTTCTGTTTGTGCAATCAAAAACGGTGAGTCTGTCGATACTTCAATGGGTCTAACACCACTTGAAGGTCTCGTTATGGGTACGCGTTGTGGCGATATCGATCCAGCGATCATCTTCCACCTACACGACACGCTTGGCTACTCTGTTGACCAAATCAACACTATGCTAACCAAAGAGTCTGGTCTACAAGGTCTAACTCAAGTGACTTCTGACTGCCGTTTTGTTGAAGAAAACTACGGTGAAAAAGAAGAAGCAACTCGTGCAATGGACGTGTTCTGTCACCGTCTAGCGAAATACGTTGCGGGTTATACTGCCACTCTTGACGGCCGCCTAGATGCGATCGTATTCACTGGTGGTATCGGTGAAAACTCTGCACCTATCCGTGAAATGGTTCTTAACCGTCTAGGTGTATTCGGTATCGAAGTTGATAGCGAAGCAAACCTAAAAGCACGTTTCGGTGGTGAAGGTACTATCACAGCTGAAGCAAGCCGCATCCCTGCAATGGTTATCTCTACTAACGAAGAGCTAGTCATTGCCGAAGACACTGCGCGCCTAGCAGGTCTTTAAAGATTTAACTGGCTAACTCATTTTATGGGTTAGCCAGTTTTCTTATTGGAGCCGATTAATAGCGTTACCCCAATCGCTATCTTGGTCTCTTTTCCCCAACATATAGTCTGAGGTACTTAGAGAATGTCCCGTACTATTATGCTTGTACCTACTAGCGCCGGTGTCGGTCTTACCAGTGTTAGTATGGGTGTATTGCGTGCAATGGAACGCAAAGGCGTGAATGTCTCATTCTACAAGCCAATCGCACAACCTCGCCATGGTGGCGACCAACCGGATCTGACTTCTACTATCGTTAGCGCAAGCAGCGATATGCAAGTTGGCAAACCAATGCCAATGTCAGAAGCAGAAACTCTTATCGGTAGCGAAAAAGTAGATGTTCTACTAGAAACTATCGTTGAGCGTTACAACCAAATCAATTCTGATGCGGACGTAACGCTGATCGAAGGTCTAGTTCCTACTCGTAAGCACCCGTTTGCAAACGCAATCAACGATGAAATCGCTAAAACACTTGGCGCTGAAATCGTATTCGTTGCAACGCCTGGTACAGACAACCCAACACAGCTTAAAGAGCGTATTGAGGTTGCAGTATCTAACTTCGGTGGTGCCAAGAACAAGAACATCTCTGGTGTTATCATCAACAAGCTAAACGCGCCAGTTGATGATGCGGGTCGTACTCGTCCAGATCTTTCTGAGATCTTCGACGATGCTGATTCAGCTCACCAAGCGAACCTTGAAGTGATGCAGATCTTCAACACGAGTCCAATTCGTGTTCTAGGTTGTGTGCCATGGAACATCGAGCTAATTGCTACTCGTGCCAATGACATGGCTCAGCACCTAAATGCTGCCGTCATTAACGAAGGTGACATCCTTAACCGTCGTATCAAGAGCATTACTTTCTGTGCACGTTCACTGCCAAACATGATCGAGCACTTCAAGCCAGGTTCACTGCTTGTGACTTCTGCTGACCGCCCAGACGTTATCGTTGCAGCGGCACTTGCAGCAATGAACGGCGTTGAAATCGGTGCAATGCTTCTAACCGGTGGCTACGATATCCCTGCTGAGATTCGTGATCTTATCAAGCCTGCGCTTGAGACGGGTCTACCGATCTTCAAAGCACAAGGTAACACTTGGCAGACTTCTCTAAACCTACAGAGCTTTAGCCTAGAAGTTCCAGCAGACGATAAAGAGCGTATCGAGTTCATCAATGAACACGTGGCAAGCCACATCGATGGTCCTTGGATCGACTCTCTAACTGAAGGTACAACTGGTTCTCGTAAGCTAAGCCCACCAGCATTCCGTTACCAGTTAACAGAACTTGCTCGTAAAGCTGGCAAGCGTATCGTTCTTCCTGAAGGTGATGAGCCACGTACTGTTAAAGCGGCGGCTATCTGTGCTGAGCGCGGTATCGCTGACTGTGTGCTTCTTGGTAACCCAGAAGAAATCCGTCGCGTTGCCGCTCAACAAGGTGTTGAGCTAGGTGCTGGTGTTCAGATTATCGACTCTGATGCTGTTCGTGAAAACTATGTTGCTCGCTTAGTTGAGCTACGTGGCGCGAAAGGCATGACTGAAGTTGTTGCTCGTGAGAAGCTACAAGATTCAGTATTCTTGGGTACGATGATGCTTGAGAACAACGAAGTTGACGGTCTAGTGTCTGGTGCGGTTCATACCACAGCAAACACTATCGTTCCTCCGTTCCAAATCATCAAGACGGCACCAGGTACTTCAATCGTATCTTCAATCTTCTTCATGCTTCTGCCTGATCAAGTATTGGTATACGGTGACTGTGCAATCAACCCAGATCCAACAGCAGAACAGTTGGCTGAGATTGCAATCCAGTCTGCTGACTCTGCAACTGCGTTTGGTATCGATCCACGTGTTGCGATGATCTCATACTCTACTGGTGAATCTGGTAAAGGTGCAGACGTAGACAAAGTACGTGAAGCAACCAAACTTGCTCAAGAGAAACGCCCTGACCTAATCATTGATGGTCCGCTACAGTACGATGCGGCTATCATGGAGAACGTAGCAGCTTCTAAAGCGCCTAACTCTCCAGTTGCGGGTAAAGCGACCGTATTTGTATTCCCTGACCTAAACACAGGTAACACAACATACAAAGCGGTACAGCGTTCAGCAGACCTAGTGTCTATCGGTCCTATGCTTCAAGGTATGCGTAAGCCGGTGAACGATCTGTCTCGTGGCGCACTTGTTGACGATATTGTTTACACTATCGCGCTAACGGCTATTCAATCTAGCCAAGAGCAACGATAAGTGTCACCGAACGCCTATTAAAAAAACCTCCTTCGGGAGGTTTTTTATTGGGTTAATTTTAATATTTACCATCATCGACTAGAATTTATCGTCTACTAAACATTGTCTACTAAACACTGCCTACTAAACACTGCCTACTAGAGCCCATCGCCGATAAAAAATAGTGCTTTGCTAAAAGCGCTGACAAATATCAATTCCCAAACGAAATGTAATCCTAACTAACATCATATTAAATATACAACGACAAATTAGTGCTGCGGATATTCCTTATGCTCGCTATATTCAATCCAAAACTTGTTCACATAAAATGCTTTGAAAAATAAGAATTAAGAAAATAACGACAATTAGTTAGGATTAATATTACAAAACTAAATTAACCTTTCATTAGCTTCATAACCGCTATCACCACTTAAACGACAAACTGGCGCCGCAGGGTTAAATAGGAAATAGCCTTTACCACGCAGACTCACAATGTCATACCCTTCAGGCAAAAACTTCCTTGTATGATGAACTAATTGAGGAACGCTGCCCTCACCGACTTGCTTGCCTACCCAGACAAAGTCGCGTATTTCCTGTGTTGAATAAACGGTTCCTGCTGCACCAGAGGTCAGTAGGCATATCAACCTTTGGTGAAAGTTCGAAGAACCATTTCGAGAAATGATACCCAAAGGTTTAGCTCCACGAATCTCAGTGTAGTAATCACCATTTAAGCAGCAGTTACAGCTCGCTATAAAACACTTTTCCATATCCATACGTCCTCTCATATTTATAGTCATGCATAATGTGTATCAGTTGAAATAAACCATTAAGCGGTATCAACCAACAGAATTTTCTAAGTGATGTTTGCATTCTACAACAAGAATTATTATTAACAATTATCATTAAAAAAGGTGTCCTTCCTGATAGTGTTAAATTCTAATCATAAACAGACCTATATTTTTGAGATTCACTCACAGACATAAACCGTTAATTCTATGTTTATAAAGGAATTTTAAATAATTAATATTTCCTCGCAATTATTAGCAATCGTATTCCGTGCGCAATATATATCTGGCGAGCTACTGAACTCCTACAACAAATTGCACTATAGCAATTTTAATTCAGGGAATATTCCTACAACTCAAAGGAATGGATGGAAATAATTAAACGTGATCCAAGCCCAGTTTGGATACTAAACCCAAGTTACCTCAAGATGCGAGGTTCAGCGAGATAACTTGGGTATAAAACACATTCTAATCAAACTTTGACATAGGCGTAAGCTTAGACTTACGAACCAAAAGATAGGAGCCAAGAGGTAAAAGCAAACTTCATGACCCATCGACAGTTGTCCCCAACCTATCTTGACCCGAACACTCTATTTATCGCTGAACTCCACGGCAATCTGTCTAAATTTCTCAGTAATGTTGACGAAGCTGTCGACCATCGTTGGATCAAAGTGACTGCCTTTGCCTTCAACAATAATATCCACCGCTTTTTCATGGGGAAAAGCTGGCTTGTAGACGCGTGCACTGATCAGGGCATCATAAACATCGGCGATCGCCATAATTCGCGCCGAGACTGGAATAGCTTCGCCCATCAAACCCTCCGGGTAGCCCGAGCCGTCCCACTTTTCTTGATGTGAATAGGCGATCTCTTTGGCAAACAATAAGAAATTGTCAGCGATCCCCAAGGAGCCTTCCGCCGCCTCAATCGCATCGCGCCCATAGTTAGTGTGCTTTTTCATCTCTGCAAATTCTTCATCCGTTAATCGACCGGGTTTGAGCAAAATACTATCCGGCACACCAACCTTGCCAATGTCATGCAAAGGTGCGGATTTATATAAAGCAGTAATCACATCGGGCTGCAAATAGTCGCGGTACTTTTCGGTTTTTGCCAGTTCGTCCGCTAATACTTTCACGTAGCGCTGTGTGCGTCGAATATGATTGCCAGTTTCTGGATCACGCGACTCCGCCAGCGCTCCCATTGCCACCATTGCGACGTCTTGCAAGTCGTTGAGTTGCTCGGTTCGCTGAACCACTTTATCTTCTAGGATCTCGTTTTGTCGTTGCAAAATCTCTCTCGACTGTTTTAACAGCAAGTGATTTTTGACTCGTTCTTTGAGGATAGGAGGACTGATTGGCTTGGTAATGTAGTCCACCGCACCTAACGATAACCCATAGGTTTCATCCTCTTCCTGCGACTTTGCAGTTAAAAAAATCACTGGAATATCTTTGGTCTCTGGTTGAGATTTCAGAATTTCGCATACCTGATACCCATCCATTTCCGGCATCATGACATCGAGTAAAATCAAATCTGGCTTGCGTTTCGCAATAATTTTAAGCGCCACCTCGCCACTTAATGCTGCTTGAACCATGTAGTCATCAGCCAATACCCCTTTGACTACTTCAATATTGGTGACGGTGTCATCCACCGTTAAAATGGTTGCTTTCGTCATCGACATTTCTACTTATCCTTTGTTGTCGTTACGGTCTAAAACAAGGCGGGTAATTTGCGGTAACAGCGCCTCTCCCTGGTCAAAATCATATTGGCTTAAAGCATCTCGTAATGGCTCCAGTAACGGCTTCACGGTTTCTGGAAGCGGATGTTCAAACAGTTCATCGAGTGTCTCTACCGCTGCGGAATCGAACTGTTCTATCTGTTGACTCAACCGGTTTAAATAGGGCTCTAAATCAGTCTCAACGAACTGAGCGTTTTCTGTTGACTTAGAGGCGTTCCCTACCTGTTCCAACATCTGTGTTATTAATGGCGGCACTGAGTCAAAGTCATAGTGACTCAGTGCCGTTGCGATGGAATTTTTTAAGGAAGGTTCAAGTCTTGAACCAATGGTTTCTAGGATGGTGTCAAATGTATCGACAGCAGAAGTGTCATAATCATCGACTTGTGCGAGCAACTGATGGGTCAATCGCTCAAACTCTACTCGGTTAAATTCCAGTCGGTTAAAGCCGGTGGGTTCTATTTCGCCAACGTTTTGCTGCGCATCTTGCTCAAGCGCCTCATTGATAGCTTCGATGACCTGAGCGGTTTCTTCCCCGACTTGCGCAATCAGGCTGTTCACTTCATCATCGGCTTCGCTTTGACCCTTGATTGTATTATTACGCACGCTCTTATTATCAAGCAGACGCAACTCCAACGCCTCGGCACTCGGTACTATACTCATGGCACCGATATTACCCGCTACACCTTTTAGTGAGTGAATCGCAATAATCGCGCTATCGAGATCACTGGCCGCTAATGCAGAATTCATCCGTTCAACAATGTCAGCTTCACTCTTGGCGACACGCATTAGTGTCTTTTTGTACGCTTTAACATTACCCGCCATCCGTGCAATCGCGGTTTTAGTATCGACACCTGCCACCACAAATTCTGGCTCAGCTTGGCTGACATTCGTTGGTAGCACTGTGCTCTCACCGCTGGATGTTATCCATTGGGCAAGGGTGCGATAAACCTGTTGTGGGTCGATAGGTTTAGGGAGGTGATCATTCATTCCCGCTTCTATACAGCGTTCCTTATCTCCCGCCATAGCATTCGCTGTCATCGCAATGATCGGCAAGTCATCAAATTTACCGCTGCCACGGATGGCTCTGGTTGCCTCATAACCGTCCATCACGGGCATTTGAATATCCATTAACACCGCATCAAACGTTTCGCTGGCCACTCTTTCGACTGCTTCTTGACCGTTCCATACCGACACCACCTCAAGTCCCGCCATGGTCAGCAACTCTGTCGCTATCTCTTGGTTGATCTCATTGTCTTCAACCAGCAACACTTTTGCTTCGGCGATAGATCGCGTCGCTGAGAAATCAAGCTTGCCCCCTTGTTCAACCTGAGTCGAGACCCTCTTGCCCATGACGCGCAAGACCGTATCTAATAAGGTAGAAGCGCTGACAGGCTTGGTCATCGAAGCCTCGATACGAATATCACCAGCACTTTTTAACATTTCATCGCGGTCATAGGCTGTGACCATGACCATATGCGGTGGCACTTGCAAGAAATCGGGTTCTCCAACACGGCGGGCGAGTTCCACGCCGTCCATGTGCGGCATCTTCCAATCCGCTAACACCAATGGTATTGGCATACCCCTTTGTTCAGCGCTAACCAGTTTTTCTAGTGCCTCGGCACCCGTCGAAGCAACGTCTGCGTCAAAGCCGAGACTGACACAGAGGTTGTGTAAAATTTCTCGCGCCGCCACACTATCATCGACAATCAACACGGGTAAGTCTTTAACATCGTGTGTTGCCGTGCGCTTTGACTGGGTTGGGTTTTTCGAGACACCAAAATGAGCAGTAAAGATGAACGTACTTCCCTTACCTTGTTCACTCTCGACCCAAATCTTTCCCTTCATTAGCTCGGTTAGCGTTTTGCTGATGGATAACCCTAAGCCCGTCCCACCATACTTACGAGTGGTTGAGGCATCGGCTTGGCTAAAGGACTGGAATAAGCGTGATACTTGTTCGGGACTCATACCAATCCCCGTATCCTTGACCGAGAATTGCACCACCGCGCTATCCTCGCTCAACTCAACTGGCTCTGCCTTAATAATGATTTCACCGTGATCGGTGAACTTGATGGCATTGTTAGCCAAGTTAAGCAAAATTTGCCCAAGGCGTAATGGGTCACCCACTAAATCTACTGGCAGATCTGGCGAAATATCGGTCAACAATTCGACGCCACTCTGCTGACTTTTTTGTGAAATAACCTGCACCAAATTGTCGATAGAATCATGCAGATTGAAATCAATCGCCTCCAAATCCAGTTTGCCAGCCTCAATTTTAGAAAAATCTAAAATGTCATTGATAATCCCAAGCAGCGACTCCGCCGAGATTTGAATCTTGTTAACGTACTCTGCTTGCTTGCGATTTAAATCCGTCTGCATCGCCAAGTAACTCATACCAATAATGGCGTTCATCGGTGTTCGGATTTCATGGCTCATATTGGCTAAGAAGTCACTTTTTGCTTGCGTCGCTTCTTCAGCTTTTTGCTTCGCCAACATCAATTCACGTTCGGACGCTTTACGCTTGGTCGCATCCCGGACGATGCCGGTGTAGAAATAGTCATCAGCAAACTCGGCCTGACCAATTGCCACCTCAATATCGATGGTTTCTCCTTGCTTGCAATAGCCCGTTAGCTCAACCACCACATTAATTTGCTCACCTTGTGTTTGAGCATCAAGATAAAGCTGATGGAAAGAGTCACTCATTAGATTGCTGACTGGAGACTGGATGACCTCTTCACGGGCGTAGCCAAAAATCGCCTCTGCTGCTGGGCTGAAAACAGCAATGTTGCCATTTACATCGACAACAATAATACCGTCTGAGGCATTGTCGATGATGGTTTGAGTACGCTTGGCATTTAAACGTAGCTCTGCGGTACGACTTGAAACCAATGATTCTAGCTCTGCCTGGTGGCGAGTTAACGCTCTGGTTGCTCTGCTACCCAACCTAAAGGTAAACATACTGGAACCCAGCATAAGGACGATGGCAAGTGCTAACATTGACCAAAGGATAAAATCAAAAATTCGCTGCACCGCAAACACATCACGTTGGTCAATTTCGGCAGCAATACCAATGCCCAGCCTTTCGTCCCAAACCCAAGTACCCACAACTTCAACGCCCCGGTAATCGCGATAACCTGCCAGATTATTACCTGAGTTTTTATTGGCAATTCCTCGTGCCATCAAAGTCAATGGCCAGTCAGGATTCGGCGACGTATCGGTTTGGGTTAAATCCACTCCAGGATCCGCAATACGCAAGTTTAATGACGAGCTTTGATCTGAGGGAATCAAACCAATATCATGCAATTGTTCCTCAAAGCGCACATTCGATAACAGCAAGCCAGAACGATCGATGGCATAGGTTTCCCCGCTACTACCAATAAAGCCTGCCGATAAAATACTGGAAAAGAACCCGTCGAAATTGACACGCTTGGTCAAGATCCCAATGATCTCGCCGCGTCGATTCTTTGCCGGTACGGCAAAGAACATGGTCGGTGGCATGGTATCCGAGCGACTGCCATCCAAAACGTTCTCCAACATAACATCAGAACGAATCGGCGGAATAAAGACACTATCTCCACTCAATACCGCCTCAAGTAAGTCCGGTCGCTGTTGTTGAATCAGGTTTATGGTGCCGACGTTTGAGTCGCGACTGGAAGCAAGACTGATCTTATCGGGAGAGATGACGAAGAAACCAAACTCATCTACGCTGCTTTGTCGCTCATCAAAGAACTGTCGAATTTGTGTTTGCAACGGTGACGCCAGCAGTGTCTGCTGATTGTTCGGCAAGGTCACCAGTTTCTCAATGATCCCAACCAGTTCCCTATTGTTTGCGAGACGTTCCAAGGTATTGATTTCTATATCAACCCACTCAGTCATACGGTCATGAGTTGAATCCAATAAGGAATCTAGACTGTTTTGAATCCATCCTTGATTTTTACGATGTGCATAGCCAGTCACGACCAATGTGATCAATATTAAGAAAATACATAGCACGACTTGAGCCAGCGTAAGACCATTTTTAAATTTCTTAGAGCCAAACTTATTAGCCAACTCTTGATCACTGACCTTAAGGGCTTTGGCTATCGCAATGAAAATCACCAGCAAAATGACAACCACGCCAAGTAGTAGGTAACCCAAATCAGCTACGCCGAGAGTTTCGTCTGTCGAAGACTGACTGACACTCGGCTTCAACCAATCATTCTGTGTAAGGATCAAGTCGCGTAACTTCAGCGAGTCCAGACCACGCTGTAAGATTGAGTGGAGTAGCGGCAATTGGTTACTTGAGAGTAAATGGAGAGTGGATGGAGAAACCACATCTTCATTGATAGAACGCAGGCTATTGACCTTGTTGCGAGCCAACCAATCCTTGATGACACTCTCCGCATCCAAAACCGCATCGGCTTTGCCATCAAGCACCAGTTGAATCGCTTGATCGATATTGCCCGCTTCAACCACTTGGATATTTGGCAACACCGTTTTGATTTTATCTATCGTGGTATAGCCTTGAGATATCGCCACCTTCGCATTAGCCAGATCGGCACTGGTTTTATATTGAGTCTCTTTCTTACGCACAAAAAACAGTTCACGAACTAAAAAGTATGGCGTGGTAAATTCACCATATTGCTCACGCTCAAGATTCTTATAACTGTGGGGCAAGACATCAATCTCTCCGGCATAAAACTGTTGTAACAGTTCACTCCATTCCCCTTCAACCAACTCAACTTGAAGCCCAGTTTTTTCGACGATTTGGTTGATAATCGCACCCGCTAAACCACCAATAGATCCATCATCAGTCTTAAAAAGCATCGGTGGCCAATGCTCTATACCGACTCGTACCTTATGGTTGGCAATCCACTGTTTTTCGTCAGCAGAAAGCAGCAACGCTTCTCCATTCTGTTGATCCAAAATGCGTCGCTCAATTTTGTTGGCTAGATTGAGCAGCAACCCCATATATTGGTTTTTACGCAATAAATAGTCTTCGCCATTGATCAACTCCATGGCCTCTTGACGTCTACCCGCTTGAACCAAGTCGATCGCTCGCATCTCAAAATCAACCAGATCTAAATTGACTTGTTCGAGATCGGCAACCACCTCAGCATCACCACTGGTTTTGTTGGCTAACAACGCGTTGATTAACTCGGTTAACTTTGGCTCATACTCATAATAGCGATCGAGCCATTTTTCATCGCTAGAAAAAGCATAGCTAAGTACCGATGATGTCATCACATCATCAAAGTACTTCAACTCAACGGCGATATTCTTGATTTGATTTGGAGTGAGGTCACCATATAAGGCGATATGGATATCATCGATCTGCTCTTCGCCTGCAACGGCGGGAAACATGACCAACATTGATAAGGATATCAACATCCATGCAGATAACGACTTAAAAAGCTTAAAGAATTTTTGCCAAACAAAACTGATCAACATTGCGTACACATCCTGTCTACAACCTAGCAATAATATACCGCGTGACAATCTGAACTAATCAACAAGTCTTAACGCTTGATTATTAGAGCAGCACAAAAGCGTGATATTTGCTCTGAGTAACGATCTGTTTCTGATACGGCATCACTTGCCGAACAGGCACAAACCCGCTCTTAATTAGCTTAGAACAAAATAGTGTGATTGGTACTAAAGCAACTGTTTTTTAAGTTAAAAGTTACAAGTTGAATGCTGTGAAGTCTGTGTTGATTTTGCCTACTTGCCAGTGGCAAAGGAGTATCGAGTTCCAAGTGACAATTTGCCGATACTAACTTTACCGATGATAGATTTGCCGGTGCTAGATTTGCCGATGCTAATAGGCAAATGACTAATAAGCGGCTGAGTCACCACCGTGGGAATAGATGAGTGAGTGATGTGCAATTGAACACCTAAGCCAAGCAGAAAAAGTCTGGTCAGGTTATGAAAAGGGATTTGTTTAAAATTTGTATGACACTATGAGGGTTACTTCGTTACCGTAATGCTGAAAGTTTAATCAATCTCCTTTCGGGCTTGAACTAGCATCACCTTCTTTAAGCCTAATTATGATTATTTCGATGCCAATTTATGATCTAGCTCTCACTATGCCTAGTGCTTTCAAAAAGAAAACAATGCTAACATCTGGTCATACAATATCATAAATATGAGACTATCATGTTACGCAAAACTTTTAACAAAAAAGGCGTTAAATTTGGCGCTATCGCAACACTGGCAAGCGCCCTAACTTTAACAGCCCCTGTTCAAGCTGCTGGTGTCCCTGCTGACAAATTCGATCTATTAGGTTGGACAATTAGTGTTCCTGTTGACTCTGATGGCAACGGTAAATCAGACCAAATTAAAGAAAAACAACTGGCGGGTGGTTACTCAGATGCTAACTTCTTCTACCTAGCAGAAGATGGCGGCATGGTGTTTAAATCTCCAGTTAAAGGGGCAAAAACATCGAAGAACACCACTTATACGCGCTCAGAGCTACGTGAAATGATGCGTCGTGGCGATACTTCTCACAAGACAAAAGGTGTGGGCGGTAACAACTGGGTATTCTCAACAGCGCCAGCTGAAGACCTAAAAAATGCAGGTGGTGTTGATGGCACGCTTGAAGCGACACTGGCAGTAAATCACGTAACAACAACGGGTAAAAACTGGCAACAAGGTCGTGTGATCATTGGTCAGATCCACGCTAACAAAGACGAGCCTATTCGCCTTTACTACCGCAAACTGCCTAATCACGAGAAAGGGTCAATCTACTTCGCTCACGAGCCAAGAAAAGACTTCGGCAAAGAACAATGGTACGACATGATTGGTAACTCACTACCAAACTACTGGAACCAAGATGCAACGCCAGCAGAACCAGAAGATGGTATTAAGCTTAACGAGAAGTTCAGCTACCGTATTGATGTAAAAGGTAACACTCTGACTGTGACAATTATGCGTCCAGGTAAGCGTGACCTTGTTCAAGCGGTTGATATGTCGGAAAGTGGTTACGACCAAGGTGGTCAATACATGTACTTCAAAGCGGGCGTTTACAACCAGAACAAAACTGGCGAGCCTAATGACTACGTACAAGCAACCTTCTACGATCTATCAGTGACTCACTAATAGTAATAGAACCGAAAATAGCCCTAAACAGGGCTATTTTTTTATCTTCAATTACCGATTAACGACCAATAACTCACCATTGACACCGAAACACTTACGGCTGCCAACTAGCGAAATTGATTATCGCCTTTCCACTGTTTTAACTGCTGCCAAATCCTGCCTTGCCTCTGTTCGGGTCGTGTAACCTGTTCAACGGCTTCAATACCCAAACGATCCTGTAACTGCTGAAGATACAAACTTCGTATTGGTGTCATCGGCTTATTGTCTTCGTGATGGTTTTCAATCATCCCGAGAGGTTCGTTCGGTGACCATTGTGGTCGCCCCCAATCACCTTGGTTGGCGACAGCCCAGTTCATGGCACCCGGTGGCGCTTGCAGCACATAGCTCTCATGTTCGGTGTGCCAATACATCTGTTGAGCCCCTGCCCAGCCATGCCCTGAGCCAGAATCCAAGCGATTTTGCGTCCTTAATTCGCCGCCGTAAGTGTTGTCGTAAAGGATCCCTGTCGACCATCGATGATGCGGTCCTGAGTCATTCTGGGTATTTTCTGCCACACAATCTAAAAATACATTGGGACCGGTAACTCGAGAGCCAACCACAAAGGTATGACGCCCTTCATCACCATAGCAGCGTTGGAATAGGTTTAAAGATCCGCCATCAAAGTTAAAGCTGTAATGCCTGCCTCCAACGACGGCAAAGTCTGGTTCCACGTAGGCCACATCTTGCGCAGTATTAAATCGCGACCCATCCCTAAAGTTAAAACCGTGAGAGAAAGCTTCGACCGTTACATCACGAATCCATGAATTCTCTACTTCTGCGAAATCGATGGCATAAAACGCGCGATCTTCATTACTCGCCATGACGTCAGTTCGCGTTGTCAACCGCAGATTCTCAATGCCGACTTGTTGTAAGCGACCGGAGAGATCAGTGCGGTAAACTTCTCCACCTCCAAGGGAAGCATCAATAGCATCAACGATGGGGATATCTAAAATCAAACGATTATCTTCAATCGCAATCACGGTTCGCTCATATTGAATGCGATAGCTTTTTGGTGTCCAGCCGTAATCCGACATTGCCAACACATCGATCCACTTTTGATTGGGTGTTCTTGCGACGGCAATCGTGTCACCAACCGAATAGCCCGCGACATTAGCGATCGCTATGCTATTACTTCCCACTGGCACATAATCTTGTTGAATTCGTTCATTGCGTGGCGCATCTGCGGGTTGGAATTTGTTTTTCTTACCCTTACCTTGAACACGAATAAACTTATCCCGATGAGCTTCGCTGGTGGCATGCAACGTCGTCCCATTCACGCCTTGTCCTTCGCCACGCAATATCACACCACTGGCACGGACAACAATCGGACGGTCAATATAGTAATCACCCGCTTTGAGCAAAACGACACCGCGTACCCCATTCTCGTCGGGCATCTGTTGGCTGACCTTATCAATCGCTTGTTGTAACTGTAGAGCGTCATTGTCACTCGGTGAGAGCTGTTTAATCACCGGCAATGCGTCATAGCTCGGTAAGGCAACACCGCCAGACCGATAACCCGCGTAAGAAAAATCCGGAACAATGTTGACCGCACCTTGCTGACCCTGATTGGCATAACGGCGATAGATCGCTTTTCCACTGCTCGGATCTAATGCCACTAAAGGGGCATCGTCGTTATCTGTCACTGGCACCGGATAGCTAAAGGGATAGACGGTGAGGGAATAATCTGGAGCAATAACAACGGGCGGTGTTGAACTGCAACCCACGACAAACAGTGTCCATGCGACTGGCGCTAACACGGTTGTCACTCGCTGAAATTTATGGAATTTCATAGTCATCTTCATTGCAAAATTGGAAGGTCGAGATTACCACTCAACGGAGAACAAAAAAGCGATCTATCCCTAGTCCCACTTAGCGCGATGATCTATTTTGCAACGATTCTCACATATCGTCGACCTGTGATTCATCGCTAAATAGTGCTTCCTTGACCCTATACGCAAACACCGCTTTTGCTGTTAAAACCGCATTTACACTCAGCAGCAGCGATTTAGCAACTATAGTTACCAAAGCCCGCCCACAATAATAGATATGACACTGTGACAAGGAGCATCCATGCTTTTCATTTTTGAATATTTAGCAAACAATTCTTTTGTCTTTTTATTTGTTTCATTAGCGATTGGTTACCCACTTGGTCAATTGACGATTAAGGGAGTCAGCCTCGGCACCACAGCAGGAACGCTTGTGGTTGGCGTTGCTTTGGCACTCACTGCTTTTTCCCTCTTCAATCTAAAAATCGAAGAGCCGGGATTGGTGTCGGACATTTTCTTAATGATGTTTATGTACGCCATCGGAATGAAAGTGGGTCCGCAGTTTTTCTCCGGCTTAGCCCGTGGCGGGATCGATTTCGTCGTTATTGGTCTGATTGTCGTTGTCAGTAACTTTATTATCGTCGTGGTCGGCGCTAAGTTGCTCGGACTCGCCCCCGGCTATGCTGCTGGCATTATATCAGGCAGTTACACCGTGACAGCAGTAATGGGCGTTGCCCAATCAGCGGTCAGCTCAGGGGCATTTGTACCTCCCGACGGCATGAGTATTGATACCGTCAGTGCCAACATTGCCGCCGGTTATGCCATCAGTTATGTGCTATCCACCGTGTTTATTATTCTGCTAATCAAATACCTGCCCGCTCTATTTGGTATTGATCCAGTCAAAGCGGGTCAAGAAGCCGAGGCGCAATTTTCAGATGGAGAGAATAATGAAAAACTGCCGAGTACCTTTGGCTTTTCCGATTTAGATCAACTGCCGATTGATATACGCGCGTATCAAGTGACGCACCAAGAACTGGTGGGTAAATCGGTTCAAGCACTATTTCATCAATGCCCACAAGCCGCCATCCTGCGCGTGGTTCGCGGTGAGCAAATCATTGATGCCTCGGACAATCCCAAATTACAGCTCAATGACATTGTCGGTATTCGGGGTGAATACCAAGTTCTGATTGAGAAAGGAACAAATGTGGTCGGCAACGAGGTTGATGAACCCAGAGCAAGAAACGTTGACCTTGAAGTCGCCGATATTCATGTCGGTAAATCCGATCATGCTGGTAAAACCGTCGCAGATCTGCACTCGGAGATCGGCTTTGGTGTTCATTTCAAAGCCTTGTTCCGTCAAGGGCATCAGCAACCCTTATTGCCACAAACCCAAATTGAAGTCGGCGATGTATTGCGCGTAGCAGGATCGGCATGGTGCGTTGAACAAGCGGCAAAACAGCTCAACAGTGCCCCAATTGTTGAAAGCACGGTCACCGAAACTTTCTACCTCGCCGTTGCCCTGCTTATTGGTTATGTCGTGGGTCACTTTAGCGTCTCGATTGCCGGCATCCCCTTTGCCCTTGGGACATCAGCGGGTTGCATGTTAACCGGTATTATTTTCTCATTCTTACGAACTCGAAATCCCGCTTTTGGTGGGCCGATGAGTGAAGGCGCGCGTAGTTTTTTACAAGATATCGGGCTGAATCTTTTCGTCGCTGTCCTTGCCGCTACGGTAGGACCGAAAATTCTCGCATCGTTTCAGGGTATTGTCGTGATTAAGATTGCTTTGCTGGGTTTGACCGCGGCTTTGGTTCCTCCACTCCTCGCTTGGCTCTACGGCTTATATATCAGGAAAATGAATCCCGCCATTCTTGCCGGAGCATGTGCAGGTGGTCGAAATAGCACCCCCGCTATGAAAGGCGCACAAGACACATGTCAAAGTGATATGCCCGCAATCGGTTATCCCGTCCCCTATGCGCTGACATCGGTGTTAGTTCTGATATTCGGCTATATTGCTATGGTGATAAGTTAGCCGTTATCAATGGTCAATTGCTGACATTGTATGGATTAAAATTGGCATAAAAAAACTCCATCCCGACTCGTCATAGTACAGAGGATGGAGTTTTTAACTTTGAATAGTATCAACCGCCGCTAAACAGCTTAGATACAATCCATATTAGTCATGAGATACCCAGAAATCGTAAACCACAACTTCACCGTAGTTATCAGGGTCATCGGTGTATGAACCTTCTTCTTCAGGGTTACTCTGAGTATAGTTACCAATCTTGAAGTAAGCTTCTCCGTAATCGAGATCCATCAATACCGTGTCACCATTGTCTTTCACCAGATATTGGTCAGCGTTACCCGAAGCATACGCGCTGCCTAGGTTGCCGTCTTCACTGTAGTAGACATAGTGCTTGCCATCGATAACTTCAAACATCACTTCATGAACCGTACCCAACGAGTAATTGGTCTTAATGGTTAGGTTGTCACGCAGTTTGCCGCCGTTGAACGATAGGAATAGGTGTGAACCTTCTAAACGAAGCACCAACGAATCATCAATGCCTTCTTCTTTGTTACCGTGAATCTGAGTCGCCACTAAGTGGTCTTTAACGATAGGCAGGTGAGTAATCGCCTGTTTCGCATACACAACATGCTTGCCAGATGTGGTCCAGTAGATATCTGAACTGCCGTCAGCTTCACGCTCACGAAGCTCAGAACGAATGTAGCTTGAATTCGGTGTCGTACCGTTATCAGAGCGAACTGGAGCAAAGAACACAATACCGTTGCGGTCATCATTCACATAGAAGAATTCGTTGCTTGCTTGGTATAACGTCTTATCTTCCGAGCCGTCAGGGTAAGTGATCTTCCACTGATTGTAGTTACTCATCAAATCAGAAGGATATTCTGCATCGCCGACAGGTGGATCAACCGGATCACCGCCGCCATCACTTGAACTACCGTAGATCTCAACTTCGTTGATGTTGGTCCATTCCGTCCCTGCGGTGTTTTCAAAGGTCTTAATACGGATCTGCTGAGCAGAAATATCCGTTACATCAAAGACTTCAAATCCATCCGTCGTGCCGCTGCTCACATCATCATAAACCTTAGTCCACGAGCCACTGGTACCTGGACGTGCATAAACTTCAAAGGTATAAGCGCGTGAATCACCTTGACCCCATGCAATCGCGACTTCACTCACATTGCTGGTTTCTTGTAGCTGAATCGTTAGGTTGACCGCCTCTGTTGATGAACCCGCCCAGCGAGTTGCCCAATCCGTGCTGCCATCAATCGCGTTGGTCGCCGGATAGTTACCATGACCGGAACCATCATCAAATGCCGTATCGATAGCCAGTGCGTTACCAGAAGTATCATCAATATTGGTTAGAACCCACTGCTGGTTGACGTTGCTGTCACTTGAATCCCACAAGTACAACGACTGTCTCTCCACAGCGCCGCCATTGCCATCGATGGAATAGCCCGTCGCATTACGCTTTTGGAAGCGATAGATTTCGCTACCACTCACCACTTTCACTTTTTGCCAATGTTGGTCGTAGTTGCTTGAATCACACACTTCAAGCGTCACCGCTTGACGTTGTGCACCGCCGCTACCACCGTCCCAGCATAAGTTGGTGCCGTTTTTCTTATATGAGTAATAACCATCACCATGATTAACCTGCACCCATTGCTGATTCACATTCGATTGGTTGGTACCCCATAGATAAAGTTGCTGCCCTTCTTGTGCACCACCATTACCATCAATAGAAAAGCTGGTCCCGTTTTTCTCCATCACAAAAGTTGCTGCGCTAGCGGATGTTGCAAGTGTACCGAACACTGCCATCATCGCGACCGTCAACGGACGCACCATTATCGGTTTCATGATATCTCCTGAATAAATATTCCATTAATTAATTAGTCATTAACCCAACATTTAATGCGTTCTATCATCAACCCTTGCCCAAGAGTGAAGTTAATTAAATGTTGTGAGCATTTGTTGCGAAAGTAACGGTAGCAGCGAAATATTAAAAAAAATAATCAAGATTTTCCCAAGTGTGAGCTAGGTTCTATTACCATATTTAGATAATACAAAAGATGTGAGTTGGCGCTTTATTTTGGTGCAAAAGTAACCACAACCAGAAACAACACATTAATGCTTTCCAGTGCATATAATTAGATAAAAAAACTAACCAAACTCCATAGATTAGTCAAAAACTAGAATCAAACCACCTATATGTTGGACAATATAGAGTTATTTGCCATAAAAAGCCTCCCCTTTATGTTGCACCAATTTCATCAATGACGATTCCACCGCTCAAGTTATCTGCATAACAGAACAGGTAAAAACCATTATTTTGTATGATGTAACTGATGAACTGAACGGCAATAGACGATGCGATCATCCGATATTAGTGTGAGTCAATTAGGCGAATAAGATACGTTAACAAGGTATAGGCTAACCATGTGATTTATAACCTAACTCCCTATTTAACTACGAAATAACTCATATAAAAAACCCCCATTAAATTGAATAATTATTCATTATTGCTGGCCTTTTCAGGTCGTCATATCGCCTATTTTCCGTTCTCTTATGCGGGTAAATCAAAAGCCGTTTTAAACGCCTTTTGCAGTAACGCTAACTTCCTTGTTTCTCTTGGGCGCTTTTTAGTGACTAAGGAGAGATCAAACTGGTAAGTGAGTATGCTCGGCTGGATAATTCTTAATATCCCTGCGTTAAGCTCCTGCTGAATATAACTTTGTGGCATATAGCCTAAGTATTGGCCGGATAGAATCATGGTTTTGCGCATATCAAATTGATAGGAACGTGCATTAAGGTTTAGCTTCCTTAATTGCTCTTTGCCGTCCTTGTGTATGTCAACACCGGGATGAATCGTCGACGCCTGTGCCAAATCTTGCTCTGAGATTTGATGGTCCACCTTGTGGAAAAAAGGATGACGATGGCTACAGCAGAGATAAATGGGCTCTGAGGACAAAGGCTGATAGTCAAGCCCCTCGATAGGCTGGTAATCTGGAAAAATACCGATATGTGCTTTGTCTTTGAGCAATAGCTTTTCAATATTTGAAATGGCATCCCCATCAAGCACAATATGTAAATTCGGCGCTGCCTGATGAACAATCTCTATCGTTTGTGCCAGTTTTAACTGCTTCTTCTCATCGAGCTGATCGGCGCAGAGAATGACTAACTCTCCACTCAACTCTTTCCCTAGCGTCCCTACCAATAGCGAAAAGTCATTCAGGGAGTCGAATAGTTGGATGACCGCCCGGTAAACCGCTTGTCCCTCTTCGGTTAATGAAAAGCCGGATCTTCCTCGAAGACACAGTTTAAGATTCATCCTTGTTTCAAGATTGGTCATATGCACACTGATCGTCGAACGGGTAATCCCCAATGCACCTTCAGCGGCGGCAAAACCGCCATGATCGACCACTGACACAAAAATCCTCAGTAAACGCAGATCATACTCTGTCACTGGGCGGGGAATGATTGAATGAGTTCGCATCTAAATCCTTTTAGTTTTAACTACTTCAAACTTAACGTTGATAGTTTGATATTTAACCTGATGTCTATTTTGTATTCAATAGCTTTGTATTCAATAGCTTTGTATTCAATAGAAGTTCTGCAAACAATGGAGGTGAGTCATGCAAAGTGAACAGGGTTTTGTTCTCAACGACGAGCAGTTGCTCAAGCGTTTTTCTTATATCAACGGCAGTTGGCACAGCAGCGAGTCCGATCTTGCCGTGACCAATCCCTCAAATGGCAAGGTCGTTGCCAAGGTCAGCAATGCCGGTATTGCCGAAACTGAACTGGCGATAAAATCGGCCAAACAAGCCTTACAACTGTGGTCTTCAAAAACCGCCAACGAACGCAGTACCTTGCTGAAAAACTGGTTTAGGTTACTTATCCAACATCAAGATGATCTGGGGCGTATTCTCACTCTGGAACAAGGTAAACCATTGAGCGAAGCGAAAGGCGAAATTGCTTATGGCGCCTCCTATATTGAATGGTTTGCCGAAGAAGCAAAGCGCGTCTATGGCGAGACAATCCCATCACCATCGGGTAATAAAAGGCTCCTCGTCATCAAACAACCGGTTGGTGTGGTCGCTGCGATTACGCCTTGGAATTTTCCCAACGCCATGATCGCGCGTAAAGCCGCGGCGGCGCTTGCAGCAGGTTGTACCTTTGTAGTCCGTCCTGCCACGCAAACCCCGCTCTCTGCGCTCGCTATGGCAGAACTCGCCGAACGTGCGGGCATCCCAGCAGGCGTGTTTAACGTTGTCGTGGGTAAAGATTCGCGCGGTATGGGCAAAGTCCTGACTCAGCACCCTGATGTCGCTAAGTTCACTTTTACTGGCTCAACCGCCGTCGGAAAATCCCTGATTAGCCAATGTGCAACCAGTGTAAAAAAAGTTTCAATGGAATTAGGCGGCAATGCGCCTTTTATCGTATTTGAGGATGCAGACTTAGACGCCGCCGTTGAAGGTGTTATCGCTTCAAAATATCGTAATGCTGGGCAAACCTGTATTTGTACTAATCGCATTTTTGTCCATCAAAGTGTGTTGCCCGCTTTCACCGAGAAATTGACTCAGGCAGTCAGTGAATTAAACGTAGGCGATGGTTTTGCTAAGCAGACTCAGGTCGGGCCGATGATCAACAGCGACGCCGTTAGCGAAGTTGATTCGCTGGTGAACGAATCGATTGCCGCTGGTGCAAAACTCGTCTTAGGCGGAAAACGCCACCCCGCTGGTGACGCCTTCTATTTGCCGACGATTTTAACCCAAGTCACCAATGATATGCCTATCGCCAAAAACGAGATTTTTGGTCCAGTTTCCCCCGTCATAGCCTTCACCAGCGAGGAACAAGTGTTATCGCTCGCCAATGACACAGAATATGGTTTAGCCGCCTATTTTTACACCCGAGATATCGGTCGTATCTGGCGTGTTGCCGAGGGCTTAGATTTTGGCATGGTCGGCATCAATGAAGGTATCATCTCCAACGCCGCTGCGCCCTTTGGTGGCGTTAAGCAATCAGGCAATGGACGTGAAGGTTCTCGACATGGTCTAGCGGACTATATGGAGATGAAGTATCTCTGTATGGGCGGGTTAGATCGCTGAGTTAGCCGCGAACACCAACACTCAAACATCAAGCGTTAGCCATCCGATTCGATGGCTAGTGTCTGAGATATACGCCCCGCTCGGTTATTCTGCCTCAATACAGGCGTGCAGCTGAGCGATTAGCCATTGAATACTATCTTGGCTATCGTACAACTGGTGGGTGAACATCGACAAAGAGAGTTCTGGGATCCCTTTAGGCAGTTGCACAATGCGTATCGGTAACATCTGTTGCAGCTCTTTGGCGATACGCAGCGGCACACACATGAGATTATTTGTTTGAGCGATAACCATGCCGCCCACCGCAAAACTCTGCACAATCATCGAGATATGCCGTGATTGATGCTGCTCGTGCAACCAGCGGTCAATCGGGTCAGCGCCTGAGTTGATTAAGGGCAAATGCACCTGAGGGACTTGGACAAACTCATTTAGCGTCAATCGATCCGCTATTGAGGTTTTTTCTGCCACAATCCCCACATAGTTGTCGGTCAGCCAATGGTAACGGTTGTAATACCGTGGCATCAGTTGCAGCTCATCCACGCCAAGAATAAGGTCAATATGCCCCTGCTCCACCCGCTCCATCTGCATATTTTCAGACAGAATATCGATAGCAATCCTGACGTTAGGCGCCGATTCCTCCAACCTTTTGCCAAGCTTAGGAAGCGCATAAAACTCAAAATAATCTATCGCACCCACATAGAAGGTTTTAGCATCTTGTGTTGGGTCAAAAGGCTTTACCTTCTCAAATGCCATATCTATCGCATTCAAACCCTTTTGAATATCTGGAAGTAACACTTGAACCAATGGCGTCGGCTCCATACCGGTTCTGGTTTTGATAAAAAGTGGGTTATCGAATCGATTACGAAGTTTTGACAGCACATGACTGGCTGCGGATTGACTCATAAACAGTTTTTGCGCAGCTTTGGAAAGGTTTCTTTCTCTTTCCAAGACCACCAAAAGTCTCAGTTGGTTAATGTCCATATCCATAGGTTATCGAAATCCTTCATATCAAAATAAAAAAAACACATTTCCATCATAACGTAACACCAATTAAAAATAGGGAAAAGAAAAACACAACTCATAGGGATTGAGATGAAAAAAGTCACCGTTGCAGCAACGCAAATGTCTTGCTCGTGGGATATCAACGACAATATCGAAAAAGCCGAGCGCCTTGTGCGCCAAGCCGCCGAAAAAGGCGCGCAAATTATTCTTCTTCAAGAACTTTTTGAAACCCCATACTTCTGTATCGAAATCGAAGAGTCTTACCACAAACTGGCCAGTGTGCTAGAGCAAAATGAAGCGTTCCAACGCCTGTCTGCCCTTGCCAAAGAGCTCGAAGTGGTACTGCCATTTAGCTGGTTTGAACAAGCGGGTAACGTTAAATTTAACTCGCTGGCTATGATCGATGCCGATGGCTCGATGTTGGGCGTGTACCGTAAAACACATATTCCTGATAGCGACGGTTACCTAGAGAAATACTATTTTAGTCCTGGCGATACTGGGTTTAAGGTATGGAACACTCGTTATGCTAAGGTGGGTGTTGGTATTTGCTGGGATCAATGGTTCCCTGAGACAGCACGCAGTCTGGCATTGCAAGGAGCGGAACTGTTATTCTTCCCAACGGCTATCGGTAGTGAGCCTAGCCAGCCTGAGATGGATTCACAGCCCCATTGGCAATGTGTGATGCAAGGTCATGCCGCCGCGAATCAAATTCCTGTGATTGCCTCTAACCGTATAGGAACGGAACAAGCGAAGTCTCGCGATCTTGAGATCACCTTCTTCGGCTCTTCCTTTATCGCCGACTATACCGGAGAAATCATCGCCAAAGCAGACCGCAGCACAGAAGGGATTTTAGTGCATGAGTTTGACCTTGATGAAATCGGCTTCCAGCGCAGCGCTTGGGGGTTATTCCGCGATAGAAGACCTGAACACTATTCACACCTAAAGACACTTGATGGGCAATTAAAGGATTAATGCTATGACAGATAAAAAGATGGGCATCACCCCATTGGCGCTTTTCAGCCTCTGCGCCGTACTTGTGGTCGACACCCTTACCGCTTCCGCCTCGATTGGCGTCAGCTCGCTAGGTTGGTGGGCACTGATTTTAGTTATCTTTGTGATCCCTTATGGACTGATTACTTCAGAACTAAGCGCCGCTTACCCCGGAGAAGGTGGCATATACGATTGGGTAAAACGGGCTTTTGGCTCTAGTTGGGCGATTCGCACCACTTGGTTCTACTGGATTAATGTCGGTCTCTGGATGCCCGCCGTTTACATCTTGTTTGCCGGCATGTTTGCGGAGCTGTTTTTTCCTGATCTCTCCCTAGCCGCACAAGTGGTGATCTGTGTTGCTTTAACGTGGGGCACCGTTTGGGTCTGTAATATCTCGACCGATATTGGTGTGATGATCACCAACTTCTGCGCCGTGCTCAAAGTTGTAGTCATTTCTGTATTGGGTGTGGGTGGATTTATCTATGCCGCACAAAACGGCGTAGCCAATGAGTTTTCACTGGCTAATATGGCGCCCTCTTTCGACTCTGGCGCTGCCTTTTTACCCGCATTAGTGTTCAATCTTATGGGATTTGAACTCGTCGCCACGATGACTCGCGATATGAAAGACGTCAAGCAGATGCCAAAAGTGGTCTTTCTTGCCATCGGCATCACTGCGCTGCTTTATATTGTCGGTACGCTGGGTATTCTTCTCGCCTTACCTGTGGAGCAAGTCGGTCTTGTTTCCGGCATCGTCGATACACTGAAAGTTTTATTTGGCGACGGTCCATTCGGTCAATTTATGATTTATGCCCTAGGTATCGTCACGCTGGTGACCTTCGTTGGCAATATGGTGAGTTGGACCATGGGTTCGAGCCGTGCCGCCGCACAATCCGCTAAAGAGGGAGAATTGCCGGCTATCGTCGCGAAAACGTCAAGCAAGCACGGTACACCAGTTGGAGCAAATATCATTACTGGATTGGTGTCTACGTCGGTGATCTTAACTTACGCTCTATTCGCCAGTAGTAATGACGAGCTGTTCTGGTCTATGTTTGCCTTTTCTAGCTGCGTGTTCTTAATGCCTTACCTATTTATGTTCCCAGCCTATCTGTCATTGAGAATCAAAGATAGTGCGACCGAACGTCCCTTTAAAGTGCCCGGTAGCCTTGCGGTACAAAAAGCCCTCACCGTACTTTGCTTCCTAGTTATTCTACAAGCGGTGGTGCTGTTTATTCTGCCAGACATTATTTTTGGGACTGTGGATTGGCAATATACGCTGCCCATCTTAATCGGTGTCTCTATCACTATTGCTATCGGTGAATTTCTGCTGCTTCGCGCTAAATTACAAACACTGCCAAGCGGTAAAACGGAGGTCGCATGAGTCAAACTCTCTCCTCTCACCCAAGAGCCGATCATTTTTACATGCCAGCTGAACATGCACCGCAAAGTGAAGTATGGATGGCTTGGCCGTCACGCGGCGACAACTGGCGTTACAGTGGAATGCCCGCTCAACAGGCGTTTATGGATGTGGCTATCGCCATTTCGTCACAGACTCAAGTAGTGATGTTGGTTGAGCATGCGCATTTCGAATATGCAAGAGCGCAGCTTCCGGCGAATATTCAAGTCATTGAAATGTCCTATAACGACTGCTGGATGCGCGACATCGGTGCTACTTATGTGATTGATGAACAAGGTGAGCGGCGCGGTATCAGTTGGCAATTTAATGCTTGGGGTGGACTGGTCGATGGTCTCTATTTCCCTTGGGACTTAGACAATGCCGTCGCCAATAAAATGCTCAACCTCACGCGAGATGATGTCTATCACGCGCCATTTGTGCTGGAAGGCGGAGCCATTCATACCGATGGCGACGGTACTCTTTACACCACCGAGGAATGTTTACTGCACCCAAGTCGCAACCCTGACTTGTCCAAAGCAGACATCGAGCAGCAACTAAAACAGTTTCTTGGCATTGATAAGGTTATCTGGCTGCCGCGCGGTTTATATAATGACGAAACCAACGGTCATGTTGACAATATCATGCACGTTGTTAAACCCGGCGAAGTCGCATTAACTTATTGTGACGACCCGAGCGACCCTCAATATGAGATTAGCCGTCAAGCGATGGATACATTAAGTACCCAGCGAGACGCCAAAGGACGATCCATCAAGGTTCACAAACTACCGATGCCCGGTCCTTTATATATGAATGAGGAAGAAGCCGCTGGAATCATCCAAAGCCAAGGAATGGAACGAGAAGCCGGCGAACGACTCGCCGCCTCTTACGCCAACTTCTTGATCAGCAATGGGCAAGTTATCTATCCCTTGTTAGATGAAAAATCAGACCAACAAGCCAAAGCCGTACTCGAAAAAGCCTTCCCCGATCATGTAGTCACCGGGGTTCAAGCAAGAGAGATTTTGTTGGGTGGTGGCAATATTCACTGCATTACCCAGCAAGTGCCTGCGGTTTAAGTAAGCTCGTCGATGATAGCGTGACGCTTAACCAGCCTTTCATCGACGAACGCGACCCGCTCACATTTGGTGTGGTCAACTAATATTGTTCTGATGACAAGAAGCCGCTAATTTAAGCGGCTTTTTTAATGGTGATGGTTGCAAGATAAGTCTGCATATTTCAATAGACCTTGAGATCTAGCATTGTAAAGTTACTACATCTTGCCCCATGCCCGTAGAAAGTCGTGTGCATTGAAAAAACCATGAGCATACTTGTAGCATGCTTTTGGACAAAGGCGTGTCAGGTGGTTCTTCTAATTTAGCTATCATCGAATAACTTTAGGTATCCAAAAAACGCAATCAGTCACCGCTGAACGCAGTGCCTGAGATGGAAGAAAATGGACAAAATCGTTCATCTCAGATGTGTGGGGGTGGATTTACTTTATGCAGGATTTTGCATTGACCATGCAGTAAAACATCTGTCTAACAGAGCTGTTCACCATCGGGATATTTTACCTCCCTCTAACTCAATTTGTATTACTGAAAAATGGTGCAAATGATTGAATAGCCGCGACTTCCAGCAAGTCTTTTTCTAGTTCTTTATAGAGCCTACTATAAGCATAATTCCCCATGCTTATACGTTTTACCCCTAACTTAGAAAGAGTCCTGAAATCAGGTAAACGTTGGGTACACATTACGTTCAGAGGTAGATCAGTGAATTCTACAAGAACCTTAATGTCCTCTTTTTCCTCTAAAAACGGTACAAAAATGCCATCAGCGCCTGCTTTCTGATACAGGGATATACGAAGCTTTGTTTCCTCAAGTGGAGTATCGCCTTTAACTAAATAAGCATCTGTTCTTGAGTTCAAGAATATGGATATGTCTGATGCACGTAAAAGTGCTACCAAACCAGAGATGGTATTTTCCATTACATATGGATCTTTGAGAACTCTCTTTCCACCAATGACTACACTATCTTCGATGTTAATGCCAGCGACTCCAATTTCAGCTAGCGCCTTAATATTCTCGTAGATTTCAGATATTGTATCCCCATAACCAGCCTCAATATCAACAGTTAATGGAATGGTTGTTCGGCTCTTAATCTTAACAACAAGATCGTGCAACTCAGAAAAGGACATTTCTTCACCATCTGAATACCCAAGCATACGAGAAATGGCTGCGCTGGAAGTACCGATACATTGATAACCAGCCTGCTCCGCTATAACTGCGCTCGACACATCCCATACGTTACATATCAAAACTGGCTCTGGTTGAAAGTGTAAGCTTCTGAAATACATATCAATAATCCTTATGACCATCTTCAGATAAAAGCTAACACGACTATGGTAGTAATGGATAGTCATGCGGATGAAATTTTTTGTCTACACATGTTTATTTTGATAGAAAATGGGAGTTTTCTGTCAGGGTCTTGCTGCTACGAACCATGAGCAAAAGTACGGTGATTTCAGTGGCACGATCCACCACTGAGTAATTATGTAAACGCGCTTTGGGGCACCTCTGAGTTACAAAGTGCCAACGGTGAAAGTTCTGGACATTTCTGAGTTACGAACTACTCAACGCCACCTGCGATAATTGAGATCAGTTTGACCTTCTAGAGAAGTTGGCATACACTGTAATTGCAATATAATTATGGTGTGGTGATGTCTTATTTAAGCTTTGAATGGGATCCGAACAAAGCAGCGAGTAACAAGCGAAAGCATGGAGTGACTTTCGATGAAGCAGAATCGGTTTTCTATGATGAGTTTGCCCGAGTCATTCCTGATCCGGATGGTTCAGTTGGAGAAGAACGCTTCATCATCATGGGCCGCAGTGAACAATACAACACGCTCGTGGTTTGTCATTGCTATCGAGGTAGCGATGAACGGATCCGTATAATTTCAGCAAGGAAGGCTGAAAAGCGAGAGCGTAAGCAATATGAGGACTATCGTTATGCGTGATCAATATGACTTCTCTAATTCAATCGCTAACCCTTATGTCAAAAAGACAAAAAAGCAAATCACTATCCGTCTAGATGAAGATGTTGTGACTTACTTTAAAGAGTTATCTGACAAAAACGGGGTTCCTTACCAAAATCTAATCAACTTATATTTAAAAGACTGTGCTAGTAAGCACAAAGAATTAAAGATGGATTGGCAATAAAACCAGATACTGCCGATACAAAAAGCCGCTAATGCGGCTTTTTGACCTTTAGGAACTTGGTTTTTTAACTTTGACATAATGAACAATAGTGACCCTTCGTCATTATTTTGTTGATAACATCCACTAAAGCGGGATGGGGCAAATTCGCGTCACCAGGAGCCGGTCTATTGATGCAAACCTATCTATATCGCTGGCATAAGCTACTACCCAAGGATCTACCGTGTGGTCTCAATAACAAGACTTAACCCCATACATTTCTTTTCAAATCATCGCATCGTGACTTTAGATATCTCTGCACTGTATACTCCACCAAATTGCGCAATTTAATTAGTGAAACCGATAAAATGATGACTGACGAAGAAAGAATCGAACTGCAACGAAACAACCCACTGCATGGGCTAAAGCTAGAGACTATGTTGCAAGAATTGGTGGATTTTTATGGCTGGGATATTCTAGATACAGCAATGCGCTTTAACTGCTTTAACACTAACCCTTCGATTGCGAGTAGCGTGAAGTATTTAAAGAAAACAGATTGGGCGAGAGAAAAGTTAGAAAACTTTTACCTTTACCGATTCAAGCGCATGCCACGAGCGAGTGCAGAAGAATATGATTTATCACCGAGAGCACGTACTTTCCCTAATGGTCTTGAACCTAAAGAGCCTATGCAGCTAACTGTTGATTCTATTCTTAAGTCACAAGCTAAAGCAGCCTCTGCATTTAAAACACGCTCACCTCGTGGACGCCCGACACGTCGATAGCATGACACCGCTTGATTGATTGTTAGAAGATAATGAGCCTAGCTTGATGTATCAAGTGAGGCTCATTGGGGCTTTAGAGGATATGATTGACGTGATGACACACACCAGACCCTCTCTCCTTACTGCTTTTTATTATGTCTGTCCCAACTTCACTTCGGCACTTCAAAGGCGATTATCTCTACTTCTCGCTCTAGTAATTAGAGTGCTAGAGCGAGTTACCGAACACCGCAGCAACCACGATGATTAACTCTGATACTGCTCTAACACTCATCAGATCAGCTCTATAAAGTTGGCCTAGGTTCGCTGTCATCAAACTTTATAATAACTATCCGCTAAGTACATCAATGGATACTTGCAAGCTAGCGTTCGAATCACCACCGACAAAGATAGTGACCTTTGCAGGCTCTTGCTCAATCGTTACTTTCTTGCCATAGAAAGCGAATTCGTTTTTGGTTAAAACAAATTCAATCGTTTTGCTTTCAAAAGCCTTTAAATCTACTTTTTTAAACGCCTTTAGCTCTCTACGAGGGCAAGTGGTTGAAGTCCCTTTCTGTGAGATATAGCATTGAATCACTTCACTCCCATCAATCTCAGAATCATTTGTCACTTCAACGGAAACATGGACTTCCTCTCCGATAGAGACTTTAGGTTTACGTGATTGCAGATCACGATATGAAAAACGGCTATAGCTCAATCCAAAACCGAACGGATACAGTGGTGTATCTTGGCAATCCTTATAAGGCTGATAATCTTGATACGCGCGCATTTTTCCGAGTTCTTTACGTGCGTAGTAGATCGGGACCTGCCCTGTAGTACGAGGGACCGTCATCGAAAGTTTGCCAGATGGATTAGACAGACCATAGAGAATTCGCGCAACCGCGTTCCCCGTTTGAGTACCGCTTTGCCATGCATAGACAAGTGCATCTGCGTATTGCTCTATCGCAGGAGACGGAATCGGACGCCCTGTACATTGAACCACAATTAGCGGTTTCCCCGTTTGCCCTATCGCTGATATAAGTTGCTCTTGACCAGCTGGCAATGCCAATTCAGCCACATTGCGCGCCTCACCCGTTCTTCTATGGCTTTCTCCAATACACAACACGACCACATCAGCACGATGCGCGCATTCAACCATATCGTCACTGAACGCAGAACTGTCAGTCAGTGTGATATTTTGCTGCGAATAAGCCTTGAGTCCGTCAGCAATAGAAACCACATCTTCACTGCTGCCATCCAAACACCATGAGCCAAGATGCTGTCTCTGTGATTCCGCATGCGGACCAATAACCGCAATGGTTAAGCCTGAATCAATCAAGGGCAAAGTTTGGTTTTCATTTTTTAACAACACCAAGCTTTGTTCAGCAAGGGCTAGTGCTTTGCTCGCATGCTCGGGTTTGCCAAGCACACTCAAGTGACGCATTGGATCAATACACGGGTTCTCAAACAAACCAATTCGGAATTTAGCTCGAAGCACTCTGCTCACCGCTTCATTCAGATATGTCATAAGCGAAGGATTCATTTCGATCGCTCTCGATAAATTCGCTTCATAGGCTTCGTCTGGCATGGCCATATCGACGCCCGCTTCAAGTGCCAGCATGGAAGCATGCACACTATCACGCGCAACACCGAAATACTCAAGATCAGATATTGAGCCCCAATCACTTACCACCAAGCCATCAAAGCCTTGCTGCCCTTTAAGCCAGTCACGGACCAATGGTTTAGAGCTTGTGACGGGTGTGCCACCAAGATCATTGAATCCAGTCATCAATGAACCAACATCAGCATCAATCGCTGCCTTAAAGGGGGGGAGATACACATTATGTAAACTGTTCTCTGAGATTTCAGTTGTATCGTAGTCTCGACCTCCTTCAGAAGCGCCATAGCCAACAAAATGCTTAGCACAGGCCAAAATATTTTCTGGTTGAGTTAAGTCGTCGCCTTGGAAACCGCGCACGACCGCTTTAGCCATTTGACTGGTTAAATGAGGGTCTTCACCATTGCTTTCTATTACGCGTCCCCAGCGAGGGTCGCGCACAATATCGAGCATCGGGGCAAAGGTCCAATTGATGCCTAGTGAGGCCGCTTCTGCCGCAATACCACGATATGCTTCCTCAACTAATGACGGGTTCCAAGAACAGGCTTGGGCTAGCGGAATCGGTAGCACCGTTTTTTGTCCATAAATAACATCTCGAGCAAAAATAATCGGAATGCCTAATCGGCTTTCTTCTACCGCTACTTTTTGAATTTCATTGAGCTGATTTGGGTCAACCGACTCCCCAGGTGCATTACCTGCCCATGCGGTGTCTGCCAAAATTCGTGAACCCCACTTTCCATCGCGAACTTTACTCAAGTAATCCGCTTTATGGGAATCATAATCGAGCATTGGTGATTGACATAACTGACCCATTTTTTCGACTAACGTCATGCGTGACAGCAAGTCTTCCGTACGGGTATCAATAGAAAGTGACGAATCTTTATATTTGTCCATGATTGTCACTCCGAAACTGACTTAAGTTTATAGTTAGGAAACGCTTCGATTAAAAACTCACTCATTTCATCAGCCATTTCAGTATCGCCATTTTGTAATGCAAGTACTCGCAATCGTTCTGCCGCTTCAGGTACATAACGCGCGTCCAATTCAACATAAGTTTCAATGAACATTTCAAGCTGTTGCTGATTTAACTTAGCCAAGATTTTTTCAGGCATAACTTTAGCGTCGTCGTAAAAAGACGGCTTAGGTCCAAGCACTGAGTTTTCCCAAGTTTCAAGCACTTGCTGAAAGCCGCCAAAATATAGGTCACCTTGACGCAACTCGAGTTTGTTCATCCCTTTCAAAGCAATGACCAAGTCTCGCTCTTCAAGCTGTTGGTGAGCGTAAGTATTATATTGTTCAGAAAGTTGATATGTTTTTAGCCATGCAGAACCGTACGCGATCGCCACCAAAAGGGCAAAGAGCCCGAGTTTTATTCCACTGCTCATCACTTCACCCCAACACCGGTAAACGCTTTAATAAAGTTTTTCTGTAAACAGAAGAACACGATAACCACAGGTACAGCAATCATGGTCGTCATCGCCCACAACTGCTCTAAATTAGTACCTGGCACTTCAGTTTGGAAATTATAGAGAGCCAACTGTAGTGTCATTAGCGACTCATCTCTGACATATAAAAGTGGTCCCATAAAATCATTCCAAGCTCCCATGAACGTTAGGATACCAACCGTTGCTAAAGCTGGTCTTAACATAGGTAGAACTATCTTTCTAAAAATACGAATTTCATTAGCACCGTCAATTCGAGCCGCTTCTAAATAGGCGTTATCGATTTGTTTCATGAACTGAACAAGAAGAAATATATTATAAGCGCTGATAGATCCTGGAATAATAAGCACTCGGTACGTATTTATCCAATCCCACTCATACATCATCATATATGTGGGGATGGTAAATAATACAGCAGGGATCATCATGGACCCTAGAATCACTTTTAACCAGAATTCTCTTCCTGGTAGGTTCGTTTTAACAATGGCATATGCGACCATTGAAGAAAATAACACATTCAAAAACGTGACTGATATAGAAATAAATATCGTATTAAAGAAAACTCGACCTAAGTTTATCGATCCAAAAACTTCTACATACCCTCTAAATGACCACTCTGTCGGTAGACTATTAGGTGAGTGCATGATCTCAGGCCCAGTTTTAAATGAGTTAATTAACATAAAAAAGAAAGGGTATAGCACCACGATTGAAGCGACAATTAATGTTACGTAAACGAGTAACATCGTATTTTTATTCTTATTCATACTTAGTTATCCTTACTTGTGATTTTTAATTGCATCATCGTGAGTAGATAAATAACAGCAGCAAGCATTAATCCTATGGTTGAAGCCTCGCCCATTTGCATTTTTTCGAAACCAACTTGATACAGATATAAAACTGGGGTCAACGCAGATTGATAAGGTCCACCACTTAGATCAAAGTTCATAAAGACTTCAATAAACATCTGTAATCCGTTGATAATATTCATCGTCATAACAAATACAATCTGAGGCATAATCATAGGTAGAGTGATTTTCCGTGTCTTTCTCCACCAAGAAGCACCATCGATATCAGCGGCTTCAAACAGAGAACGATTAATACTCGCGATACCACCTAAAAATATGATCATCTGAACGCCAAACCATTTCCATGCACTGAATACAGCAATTACAGGCATTGGGAGCCACTCTTCAAACTTCCAGAAAACAGGTTCAGATATAACATTGGCGTTGATCATCGAGCTTTGTATTGGTCCTGATGGACCTGAAATAAAATCGAAGATAACCATAGCAACAGTTATAGATGTTATGACAGGAATAAACATTATCGTTCTAAAGAAACTTGCCATAAACTTAATTTCATTTAACAGCAAAGCAAGACCAAGTCCAATTAAGAAGCTTAGAAAAACGAATATCACTTGATTAAAAAGAACATTAAACAACGACTTCCAAAACATGACGTCAGTTACAACAGATAGCCAGTTTGCCAATCCAACAAACCGCGTATTCTCAGGAAGTAGAATATTTGTCTCTAGAAAGCTACTTTCAAATGACAAGAAAAATGGGTACATTAAAAAAACAGTGAAATATATTATCCAAGGCGCAAGGAAAATATACCCCATAATGAGATTGTTCTTTTTCATATTATTACCACTAAAAGTTATATATTAATGAGAGAATATTTTCTTTGCTTGATTACTCGCTGATTCAACGGCAACTTCGGCAGTTATTTCATTTTTTAGAACAACCCTAGAATACTGTTGCAGTAATATGGTTGCGACATCAGCCGACTGTGAAAAAGGCTCACTCATAATAGTGTGGGGAAGTTGGTCGACAAATGGTTTTGCTTCCTTACTTTGGTAGTAAGGTCTGCCTTGTAATTCGGTTAATACTGGCAACTGTCCAAGTTCAACGTTAGCAAGATGATTGAGTTCATCATCCATGAGCAATTGCACAAACGCCCAACTCAATTTCTCTACTTCAATCGTATTCTTGAATATCATCAGTGCACGACCATCAAGGGTTGAATAAGAAGTATCGCCTTTATTTAAGGTTGGTATCGGTGCTAGGCCAACGTCTTCTCCCACAACCATTGGTCGTAGTGCAGCCTCTTGTAAATTTGCTTTCCAACCAAAGCCAAACTGTGGCCACATGCCAATATTACGAGAGAAGAAGCTCTTTTCCATCGTCAATGGAGCAAACTTTTGTGCTTGCTGCATCGTCTCTAAGAACTCTGTCATATTGGCCTCATCTTTATCGAAAATAGGATGAGTTCCAAAGCGATTAAGTAGTGTAAATTCCCCCTCGTTAAAGTTGTAATATAGCTGCGCTAACATACCCCAATACCAGCTTCCTGATGACAAGACATCATTCCAAAAAACGGTCCCGTATACTGGGCTTCCATCAGCACGAGGTGGCAGTTGATTAATTTTCTCTGCTGCGGATAAAAACTCTTCCCAAGTTTGTGGGGGCTGATCTGGATCCAGCCCAGCCTCAATAAATAATTCTTTGTTATATATCATTAATTGAGTCGTCGCACTCCATGGGATGTAGTAACTACGACCAAAATTTTTACGGAGAAAAACAGGATCGATTCTGTCTATAAGCTCCTGATATCCATCAAATTGTTCAAGATATGCAAGCTTACCCATTTTTGCATACTTGGCAGGTTGATAGCCAAACACGCCCGCATATAAATTCGGTAAATCCCCTGCCGCCATTCGAGTTTCTAAATTCTCATCGTTTGAAACGACAACTTCAACATCGGGATATTGCTTATTAAACTCAGGTACAACGACACTACGAACAAAATTCATATAGTTGCCAGCAGGAGTCATGACTTCTAGCTTAGTTGCGGCAAACGTAACTGTCTGACAACTTAGAGCAAGCACACACCCAATTAACCATTTTTTCATGATCCACCCTACAAAGTTTCCCTTAAAATTAATTTTGTTGGTAGAATTCTCAAGTCTTCCATATCATCTTTACTGTTCATTGCATCGACCAGTGTCTTTGCTGCTATCTCACCCATGCCCATTTTTTGATGGGAGATAGTGGAGAGTCTTGGAATCATGAGTTCTGCCATCTGTATATCGTCAAACCCAACCAGTTTCATATCTTCTGGGATTGCGATATCTTTTTCCTTCGCCGCTCGAATAATACCAATTGCCATTTCATCGTTCGAAGCGAACACCGCTTTCGGTTGTTTACCTAATTCAATAAGCTCCTGCATTTTGGTATACGCAGATCGCTCGGTGAAATCACATTCGATCAACAGTGAGTGATCCACGTTGATTTTGTAATAGCCCAGCGCTGAGATATAACCATCAAGGCGCTTCTGAGCATCATAAGAATCTTCAGGACCTCCAAAGTAATAGATCTCTTCACATCCTGAGTTAATCAGTGCTTTTGTTGCTGAGAACGCACCACCAAAGTTATCTATAAGAATGTTGTAGATATTTGGACCAGAAACCTCCCTATCTAGCACAACAACAGGGAAGTCTTTCTTCGCTATCGACTTGAGAAATTCATCATCAAATGAGTTAGTCAAGATAATCGCTCCGTCAACCATTCGATCTCGGATATACTTGTGTGCCGTAGAACCTTCATTGCCATACACGCTGCAAGCAACAAGATCGTACCCGTTTTGGTGACAAACTTGTTCTATACCTTTTACTAACTCACTGTAGATCGGTCCAAACCACGAGTTAAAAAATAGGCCAATCGCATTGCTCTTTTTCTGTTTAAGCTGCTTTGCATTATTGTTTGCAACATAATTAAGCTCAGATGCAATTTTCAATACATGCTCTCGGGTCGCATCACTAATTCGTGGGCTTCCGTTTATTGAATAAGATACCGTTGCGATCGACACATTTGCTTTCTTTGCTACATCTTTAATTGTCACTGCCATGTTCTACAGAGCCCTTGTTTCAATTGATTTCACCATCATGTTTGTTGAAACGATTCTACCAAGAATGTGCAATAAGCAACAATTAATACCCAACCAAAGTTGAAATACATGATGTTAACCCGGTTACCGGGTTAACATCTTCGGCTATAGTGTTACTTTCAGAATATTACCTGAATCATTAAGCTTGTTTTTCAGGTAGTTAGATTCAATCACCGCGCCACCCGTACGATAGCGATTCGATTGGAGCTCAAAAGGAACATCTACCCCATTCAGTTGAATGGTTTTAGGTGTGTATTGACCCTCTATTGATTCAATGACCACTTTTACGGCTTTACCTTCAACTTCATAGTCCATTGAAACGGTACCGAGTCGCGACGAAACAATCGGATCGAGCACTAAGTTTCCACGTTCGAATCGCAAGCCAAACACATTGCTGATCAGTTGATTTAAGTAAATGCCAGGACCGCTAGAGTAAATACGCCAGCCTCCTTTCACCGAGACTTCGCCTGCTTTAACTTTGTCGAAGTTATCGTAAGCAGAATAACGGTCATTGAATTTCGCATCAGAGCTTGAGAAATACGCGTTCGACTGTCTAATCTCTGCATTAGGCACAATATCTTGAATCCCCACAGGGATAATTTTGTACAAGTTGTCGAATACGGCTTCCGCATCACCTAATTTACACAGCGCTTCAATAAAGCGAATGTGAGCGTGACAATATTGCAACCCAACCTCACGGCCTAAGTTTGCTGCAAGCTCGGCGCGTTTAAAGTAGGTTTGTTTGCCTGCTTTGTATTCCGCCATTCGATCCATCAGTCGTACCCCATCTGGGTGCACTAAATGCTCTTTAATCATCGTCATATGTTCATGTGCCATTTCTGGTGTGAACGTTTCGGAAATGATAGAGCGACTGGCTGGTAATAAGCGATATTTAATACCCGTATTTTTGTCTGATGGGTGAAGAAGGTACTCCACTTCTTCAACTTCACCTTGCCCATCTCGAGCAAAATGGATGAAACCAGCAATCACCTCATCTTTGATGAGGTAGTGGTGATAGTCCTGCTCCATATCAGTTGCAAGTTTTGTTAACTCATCACTGAAATGATTAAACTTAGTCACATCTTTTAAGACTCGCGCCATTCCTTTCAACGCTTGCAGCGTAAGAGGGATCGTCCAGCCACTGACCATGTTTTCACGCAGAGATTGATTGGCAGGTTGCAATGTGTCATCCCAGTCACCGTCTCCATAGCAAGACAATGACGTCCCCGGAACGAGATTATCAATGATGTGCTGAATTTGACGTTCAACATGACTGAAGAGTGAATAATGATCATCGCTCTTAGCAAACTCTTCTTTCGCCAACGTATATGGAAGCATCTCATCAAGTAAGCTGAAATCACTTGTGACTGCTAGGTATTCACCTAGAGCTTTTAAAGGCCAAACAATGATATCGCCATGGGCATCTTCTTGTTGAATCTGGGCATATTGATCGAACATGAACCACTGAGGCCAGGTTCCTGTTTCTTGATACTGATGACTATAAATCTCTTTGAGCAGGTCTCTTGCTTTGCCATATTCTTGCATTGACATAAACAGTTCGAATGGACCCTGAGATACATCTCGAGTTCCCCATGCTGCGCCAGAATACTGCTCTAAGCCATGCGGCGTACTATAGTGAACCAGCGCATTGTGGGTAAACCAATGAACTGTCTCATTTAAACGCTGGCTGTTAATTTCATCGTGTTCAAAATGCAGTTTAAAGCCCTTGGTTAGCTTGAGGCGTTGAGACTCACATTTTTCGGTCTCTTCATTAAATTCTATACATTGGCCTTTAGAGTTGATCCCGGCCAATTCGCCACCAAAGGTGATCCGTGCTTTATCGTGTACAAGCCCTTTGAGCACTAGATAATCTACCGAACCTGTCTCTGGGTTAGAGATAATGTCCCACTCAGATAATTCTAAACTTGGTAACAGGCTAAAACTCAGCTCGGGTGAAAACTTTTCAATCAGCTCATTACGACCTTTAATGGTGAGACCATCTTCACCTTGAGCCACACTAATAACGCTATCTGACTCGTTATTGCCAAAGACAAGCTGATGCGACACAGCAATATCGAGCGCGGTATCTAAACCACGAATTTCAATCTCTAGCTGAATATTTGGTGTAGCTGAAGCAGCAAATGAGCGGACATCAATGAAACCATTAAGGTATTTGTAAATCCAGCGAGAGTAATTCGTCCCTACCTCGTAAGCCGAAGGCATTCCTAAAGCTTGGTAAGTATTCCCCTCCTTAATCCAAATACGTTGGCCTCCATTGGAAAAATGATTGAGAGGATTTCGACATACACCAAGTAGCTTGTTGAATGACGTATTACCCAGTGTTAACTGAGAATTAAACACACCAAAGATATGGTGGGTCGCACTCATAATTGAGTCTTGATAATCGGTATTGTTGCCTGTTGCAATTACATGACCTGTTGTACGCTCCATGTGTTGCTCTTTTGCGGCCAACGTTACGTATTGGCTATCACCATAGAAAAATGAAAGCAGTTCACCATCTTTAGACTCAGAGAAACGACGTTCTGTACCGAAAAGCTCACTTAATTCATGTTCAGTTAAATTCTCACCTTTAATGTAAGGCGCTTTTCCTTGTGGTTTGTAAGGCAGAGCATTATCACAATCGACAGCATGTTCACCGCGAGCATAGATGGACTGAATAGACGAAATATCAATGTGTTGCTTGAGGTTAGATTCTTCACAGTGGCTTTCCACAACGCCATAAAACGTTTGAACGCTATCATTGTTTGGCGCGAGTGTGACCGACTCAGTTTGAAGGGCAATATAACCCATTTCATACTGATATTTTTCATTCGCGAGTTCGTGCTTCTTCAGCGCCATGGCTTCGCCAGTGACTTTGTATTCTTGACCAAAGAACTGGTAACCATCCGTACTAAAGCCAATAACCGGAGAAAACGAACCTATCTGAATTCTTGGGTTGCCTGCACTTTGCGGCAGGTTTTGCCGACTACATACAGTAAACCCATAATCGTCCAGCTGATGAATCTGGTGATCTAAGTACTGCGAACAGTACGCTTCATTGGTTTTAACTGCACCCTCGTCAGCCAATCCGAGATCTTGCCCATAGACCAGATCAAAACTCAGGTCGTGGCTGCCGATATTGCTAACTGTTACGTCATAGAAAAAAGCACTATCCACAATTCTTAGCGATACCAGCGCTTCATATTTATCAGTAGTGGTCTTCCAGGCTAATGAGCCACCCTTCTGCTTAAACGTTTCAATTTCTTCATTAAAAAAAAGCAAAGGGGTTGCTGAAATAATATCCTGGTCGAATGTACGTAGATAGATATTGCTGATCGACAGTTCATTAAGCGGTGTATCAAAAAGAGATACCATCAATTTTTCACTGCGAATCGCAGACAGCACGCCCGTTGGGCTAAAGGTCATATTGAGTTTTTTATCACCGACGATCAAAGTCGGTTCATTAATAAATTGGTGCATCGCGACAAATCTCCAAGCGCTGAATTTTAAGAATAGAAAATGTTTTTTTCAGTTGAATCATCGAACAGATGGCAATTACCCATGAATAATTCGATATGGCAGCGAGAGCCGACAGCAGGAACCTGCTCACGATCTGACTGCTTGCAAATAACCTGACACCCTAGAACGTTTAGGTGGACGTAAACTTCAGAACCAAGCTCCTCGATAGCCTCTACTTCCGCAGACAAGGTTGCAGGGCTTTTCTCTAATCGAACAGCGATATGTTCTGGACGAATACCTACGTGAACCTTCTTATCAGCCCATAACTCCGCACGGGCATGACGCTCTTGAGGTAATTCAATAACTTTCCCTCCGAAATCAACGCCAACGGTGCCTTCAGACTTACTCACTTTTCCAGCGAACATGTTCATTGCTGGCGAGCCGATAAACTCAGCGACAAAGCGATTTTTAGGATTGTGGTACACATTCATTGGTGTATCCACTTGCATGATATGCCCTTTATTCAAGATGCACACCCTGTCTCCCATTGTCATGGCTTCCACTTGATCATGGGTAACATAAACCATAGTCGCAGGGCTGCCAGACTCTTGAAGCTGTTTATGTAGGCGAGTAATTCGCATACGCATAGAAACACGTAATTTGGCATCAAGATTTGAAAGCGGTTCATCAAATAGAAAAACCTCTGGCTTCCTTACCATTGCCCGACCTAAAGCCACACGCTGACATTGCCCACCCGACATTTGGTTGGGTTTGCTGTTAAGCAACTCAGTGATCTCTAATAGCTCGGCGGCTTCTGATACTCGTCGTTCGATTTCTTGCTTCGATTTCTTTGCCGTTTCTAAGCCAAAGGCCATATTCTCATAGGTGGTCATATGCGGGTAAAGCGCATAATTTTGGAAAACCATTGCGATTCCACGGTCTTTCGGAGGCAAATCATTGCACACCTTATCACCAATAAATAGTTGACCGCTTGTAATACTTTCAAGACCTGCAACCATTCTTAGCATTGTTGATTTGGCACAACCAGATGGACCAACGAGTACCATAAACTCACCATCTTTAATGTCTAAGCTGACATCATGAATCGCATGATAGCCATTGTCGTAAACCTTGTTAATGCCTTCTAGAGTGACCTTTGCCATGGGCTATAACTTCCTATCTCAAGCGAGGGTTAAACGTTTCAACAAAAATAATAACGATACCGATAATTCAAAGCAATGAATTCATTTCGATAGTTTTTCGTTTCGTGATCTCTGTCTTCTACGATGAAATATTACAATATTTCATCGGCGACAAAAGTGGAGTAAAGGGTCTGTAATGTTGATGTTTGCCCTTTAAAATCAATGTATGCAGCAACATGCTCACGCACTGAATCTGCGAAGAATGCTCCCACAAACATCCCTTGATCTAAGCCAATCACTTTACTTGATACTTGACCTGAACTGTCTATAGCATCAGCCCAACCAGCCGACGTTTCAATTTGAGGATAAGTCAGTATCAATTGGTTTAAACGTTGTATTGCATCGGTAGGTGAAAGCATATAATACAGAGCCAAAGCATGGGGAGTGCCAGTGGTACCTGTTTCAATTGAGTTGCTGTATTTTCTATGGCTCTCAGAAACCGATTCGAGTCCAAATGCTGCATACCCATCATCTATAGTTGAAGAGGCTGAGACAAAGGGGATGTTGTGTTCATCGGCATATTGAAGATGTACTTGAGTAAACTCTTCTACCATTTCATAACTGGGCATCAATGACGACTCATCAAGCCATAGTGCTGGTAAAGTCGCTTGGAAATACGAGCCATCCCAAGTGAGCATCGGCGTGACACTGAGTCCCGCATTTGAGACCTCTCCTCTCACCAATGTCATATCGGTAAAAGCGGTGCTCGGAACTTGGCCATTCGTCACCATGACTGCCCAGAGTGTGGCTAACCGGCTTTCATTAGCTTTGCGATCCAAATAATAAGGAAGGTACGCAAAGGCATTTTTGTCCCACCCAGCCCTTAGATAACCTTGGATAGGGTCATATAGCACTGACCAACCTGTAACTTGTTCATTCAATAAAGCTTCAGCTCTAAGAGACAGTTGGTTCAAGCGTTCATCAGTATGGTTGTTGAGCGCACCGTATAGACCCGCTAAGGTAAAAGACATGATGCCATTGTCTACCGCCGATGCGATGGCACTATCATCAATGGTTAGAGCGTCCCCCTCTATCTGATATAGCCAGTAAAAAAGACCATTCCATTTTGGGGCGTTTTCTAATGTACTTAGTACGGTACTTAAACGAGTAATAGCAGCCTCATCACCAAACTCAACCATTTGAATCAGTACATTTATATACAAGGCAATCGTCGATATATTGGTGTAAGTCGAAGGGGTTATCTCACCATCATTGACCAAAACATGATCAAAAGGAATATGGGCAGAAGTTGAAACCCCAACACCATCGATAAAGTAATCCATATTGTCTTGCAACGACTGTTCAAACCCCGTGGGATAGTATTTCGATTCGATTCTAATTTGAGTGATCACATCTTCTTCAGGGACAGTTGGGGGTGTCGAGTCATCATTATTGCTACCTCCACCACTATTGCACCCTGTCAAGATAGCAGCCGATAAGGTGATAAGAGATAAGAGTTTAAAATTCATAGGAGCCTCACTAAGTAAAAGCCCCGAAGGGCTTTGTCATATCTCGGATAATTATTTAGAAGTTCCAAATGATGCCAACTTTGGCAAACACACCTTCTTTATCACCCCAAGTGTATTCATTACCGTTTCTCTGCTTGTGGTCTCGATAAGCGAGATCCGCTAATAGACTCATACTTGAGTTGATGGGGATTTCTGAGTACAAAGCATAATTGTTGTAATCGTAGCCCGTCCCATCATAGATTTCCGTTTCGCCTTTTTCATAACGAAGCTCAAGGTACACATTGTTATCAAAGCGGAACTGAACTAACGGTTTTATAGCGATTTCTGTCCAAGCAAAATCCGTTTTATCCTCATGATACAAAAACTTACCGCCTACATTGATCCAGTCATTAAAGCGATATACATACAAAGGCTCTGTTTCATAAAACATCGACTTTTCTTCATCCCAGTAACCAGATTCTAGGTTGAGGTGCAAAAAGTGCTTTCCATATGAAAAATTTAGTTCTGGTGTGATCTGGTACCGACTACTCTCTAGGAAGCCAGACACTTTTTCATAGCCTAGCTCGATGGCGTAATTGAAATGCTCATTCACCCACTTTTCATAACGAGGCATAAACTCAGTGGTGAGTAACGCGTTACCCTCTGATACTTTATCTTTTCCTCGGTATCGATGCGTCTCCTTGATTACGTAGGCAAGTCGAAAGTGCTCACTGATTTTGGTTGAACCATCAGCAAAAATAAACGTCTGAAAAAGCTGGCTTGGCGCATTCTTATAGACGTATTCTTCGTACTCATACCCGGTCAGCATACGTGTTCGTTTGGGAGTCGCTCCACCCGAATCTGAAGCCATAAGTACCTCACCAAAGCCACCAATATCTCGCAAAGATTCATCGAGTTTCGGAAGTTCTAGTTGCTCACCAGCCACTAATCCGTGACCCGGTAGTTCAATACCATCCCACATTCCCGGCTTAGCTTTAACGCTGCCGTATCCCGGTAAAGAGATGTCATCCCATACCTTTGCCTTCGTTTCATCACTACTGAGCGCATTTGTAGAGAATAAAGCTAGGCTGACCCATAATGCCGTAGAGAATTTATTCATGTTCTAACCCCCCACGGTTACTGGTTATTCGGAACAAAGCTGCGATACATGTCTCTTACATCATCCATGTAGCCACGTGCTTCCAAGTAAGTTTGCACATCGGCATTGATCTCGCCAGCAACAAACGCCCCAACAAACATGCCCTGATCGAGAGAAAGTATTTTGGTCGACATGCGACCTTCAGTATTAACAGCGTCATACCAACCAAATTCGCTTTCAATATTTGGGTAGTAAGCTTTCAGCGCTTTTAGAGCTTGTATCGATGTTTCAGGACTAACAATATAAGATAGTGCCGTCGCATGAGGCGTTCCTGTATCTCCAGGAGGCATCTCATTGTTAAACATAACGGTACTCTCTGAAAGATAAGGAACACCAAATTCAGAGTACCCATCATCAACGGTTGCCGATGATGAAAGTAAAGGTATATTGTGCTTCGCCGCATAGACCATCTGAGCAAACGTCATGTCTTCAACCAAGCTGTAGTCAGGCATGAGTTCTCTTTCATTCATCCAAATAGAAGGCAACATGCCTTGGAAGTAAGTACCATTCCAAGTCAGCATTGGATTGTATTCTTTACCATTGAAAGTATATGAGTGCGTATATAGCTCCATATCATCGAAGGCACTAGTCGGTATTGCGTTTGCACCTTGATCACGAGTAATTAGTGCAGCCCATAGCGGAGCCAAACGGCTTTCATTTGCTTTTCTGTCAATAAAGTAGGGTAATGCCGCATCGTCTTTAGTGCTCCAACCCGCATTCAACAGACCTCGGTTTTTGTCATAAATAGAAATCCAACCATCAATTTGCCCTTCTAGGATGGTTTCTATTCTTGCGACAATAGCTTGTTTCTCTGGCGAGGTTGAATCAAGATATGCACCCGCTACCCCAACAAGCGAAAATGCTAAATTGGCATTATCAACAGCCGGTACAATACCTTCTATGGTTGGCTGCAGTTTTCCATCAACAATGTCGTATGGCCAAAAGTACAGCCCTTTCCAGGTTGGTGTTTCTTCTAGAACATCAAGCACTTCGGCAATTCTTGTCAGTGCATCGGCATTACCCGCTTTTTCCACCTCAACCAAAATGTTGAGATACAAACCGATCTCGGTGGTGTTTACATAGTAAAAAGGGACAACTTCACCATCAACAATAGAGACGGTGTCAAAAGGGACTTTAGAAACTGGGTCCACACCTACACCATCGCGGAAAAAGTTCAGATTGTTGTTGAGTTCAGACTTAAAGTTATCAGGGTACAAATGATCTCTAATCGTCAGTTCATTTAAAACAATGTCATTGGCAAAGGCGCTCGCACTGAAACCTATCAATGCGGTAGCAAAAGCATATTTCTTATTATTCATCATCAATTCCAAATCATAAAATTAAAAGGGGCTTGATTAAACGTTTATATTAACATCAAGCAAAAAAGGAGAATCGTCAATAATATGTACTATACAAACGTGATCCAAGTTTCATTATTTTTCTTTCCATAAAACACAAATTCAAACAAAACCAATAAAATCAAAAAGTTATGCAAAAACAAAAGCACATTTAACTGAGTTAATTCAAAATCACACCAATAAAATTTAACATTCCAAGCCCATTTATGCCGAGATTCACAAAAATCACATTGACTTTATATTTTTCCTTGCCTGTTTATCATTTAAACATCATGCTCAGTTTTGATTAAACGTTTAAGCGAACTTTGAAATAAGTTATTAAGTAGCCATAGGATTGAGAAAAAGCCATGGAACAGTTTAAATTTAGTAAGAAAACACTTATTGCATCTCTCTGCACTTTAACGCTAGCAGGATGCCTAGATGATCCCTACGAAGAGCCGAAACAACCTGTTGATTCGATTATGCTCTATGGTTCAGGTGATGATGGTTCATTTTCAATGGCCGTCATCGACAGCTCAGGAACAAAAGCGTTCGTAGACAGTAGTGGCTCAGTGAGCCAAGGTAATATTCACACTCAAAGTATGTCGGAAAGTACTAGTGGCGATCTCGATGTCACAATCACCAACGACGAAAATGGACGTATTCTACTAGAGAGTAACGACGAAGAGGCTGTCTTTTTAGATATAGATACATCAGAAGCTACCTTGCAGTTTGACAGCCAAATGAAGAGCAAACCTATTGATGGTCAAGAAGTCTACTTGACTACCCAAAAAGAGATAGGACAAGATCTTGGGAATGTTCCCTTAACCAGCACTTTTTTGGCTAGCTACAACGGAGCAACGCAAACAGTCAAGGTCCCACTGTCTTGCTTTATAAGCGCAGGAATGGATTTCACTCAAGCTGTAGCCCCATTTGCACTTGAATCTTCTAGCAGCCTCGACTTTACCCTTGGCAATATTCAAATCGTTGCCAATTCAATCGAAGAAGATGATGTACTCGAATGCCAATCAACCAGTGATATGGTCGAAGCTGATGACCTCAACGATAGCTACCAAGTATCGACCTTATTTAAGGTAAGCGACACTGGTACAGAGGGTTGGGCAACAGGCATTACAAACTGGATGACAACTGGCACATCGACTCTTCATTGGGCAAGCGATTACATTCGTGTTGAATTTACTGATGCGCCTGCAGGCGAAAATGGTGGACTGGTTTTCGCAACAGCAGACGGAAGCACTCTAGACATTTCAAACTACATCGACACAGGCATACTTCAATTTTCACTGAATGTATCAAGCTACGCGTCACACCCAACAAAGCGTCTCCAAGTACAAATGGAATCGAGTGAGTTCGGTAATTCTCTGTCCTATCTCTTAGATGAAAGTGCAGCGTCGAACCGCTGGACGGAGATAAAGATTCCCTTAAGCGAGCTTTTCACTCGCGATGATGGCAGTGTGAACATTAACGTACTTAAAAACATCGATAAGGGTCTGTCTATTCTCCCTGAATGGGTGGAATCTACAGACACACTACAAGGGATAGATTTTTCTATTCGCGATATTCAAATTGCAATGAGCGATCCGACGAAAGAGATAGACCTATATAGTCCTAGTGATGATCAAAGCTTTGATGTCATCATCATGGATAGTGATGGTGTGGAAGCGACCGTTGATGAAAGTGGAAATATGATACAGGGCAATATCCAAACTCAGAATCCACTAGGTGCGCTAAGAGGCACTCTTAACGTCAACATTTCAGACGATAAACAAGGTCGAATATTGCTGCGAAGTAGCGATTCAAGTCATATTAACTTGGATGTTGACCCATCAAGTGCAACGCTCCAGTTTGATACCAACGCAATTAGTAAACCGGCATTAGACCAAGAAATCTACATCACGACTCAAAATGAAATCGGTGTCGATATAGGGAAAGTTTCTATAACCAGTTCATTGCTTGCGAACTACAATCAGGGAACACAAACCATCAAGGTTCCTCTTTCGTGTTTCTCTGACGAAGGTATGGATTTTGCGAATACAATTACTCCCTTAGCATTGGAATCTTCAACCAATCTCAATTTTGAATTTAGCAACGCTCGCGTCATAGGGAGTTCGCTCGATCAAAACAACGTACTTGAGTGTGATGACACGAGCACGCCACTTCCTGGAGATGATCCAAATGATTCATACTCTGCATCTAAAGTATTCTTTGTTTCTAGTGGCGTACAAGGTTGGGCTACGGGTATTACCAACTGGATGACAGGAGGAGGTTCAACACTTCATTGGGGAGGAGATCACATTCGTATTGAATATGACAATGCACCAGCAGGTGAAAACGGGGGGTTAGTTTTAAAAACAACCGATGACAGTACCCGTGACCTGTCCAACTACATAGACTCCGGAGTATTGCAGTTTATGTTCAACGTCGACAGTTACGGCTCTCACCCAACTCAACGTTTTCAAATTCAAATGGAATCCAAAGAGTTTGGTAACTCGCAACCTTACTTTCTAGACGTTGGTTTGGGCTGGCAACAGATTCAAGTTCCTCTACGTGAGCTCTTCACGAATGAAGATGGAAGCATTGACATCAATGCCTTAAAGAACATTGAAACCGCGGTTTCAATTCTTCCTGAATGGGTTGGGGCTGACGATACATTGCAAGGCATGCAATTCTCAATAGGCAGTGTTCAACTAGTCATATTGTAACTACCGATTCAACTAGGTTGGAGGCAAATCCCCCTTGTACTCCAACCTTTTTTTCTCTAAATTCTGCTCTATAAAGCTCGCAGGTTGTACGAATAAGTTCCATCGACATCGACTTCAATTGATAACATTTCCCTTCATTGATATAGCTCGTGTTCAAGCAAGTCTACAGAGTGTCGTGTTTCCTAGTGGAAGCCTATTTAGGGGCACAAATGCATGAACCTCCCTCTCCCAAAGCAAGACCTAGATGGTTATCATGTCCAATTGCAACCAGAGGTTTGAGTGGCTATTCAATAATCGCCAGAGTAATAAAATTAACACTTAGCTATTAAACATTTAATCAGGGTTAGCATTGTGAGGATTTACTTAACTCAACACCCTGTATTGACGGCGTAATAAAATAGACAAGAAGGTTAATTAAAACAGCCGATTAACTGAAACGTTTAGTCATCAAGGTCGACTTAAAATATGACTGGTCAATCCTTTTGGTCGAACTTCTAAGACATCAATAGACCAACCACTGGCGATATTATTCAGATAGCAAAAAGCCGCTAATTAAAGCGGCTTTTTTAATGGGTGGAAGCCCCAGCCACATCCCGGCACACAAGTCATCCGCTGCGGCTGCTTCCTTCCGGACCTGACCGAGTTCACGAACTATTGTTGCGGGAGGACCAGAGCCTCCATAGATTTGGTGCGTTCAGCAAGTTTTCTGCCTTGCTTTAGCGTGTGAGGATTATCAAGCATCGCTGCACTGATTGCAACCTTATATACGGCTTTTTGTCCGCGCTCACGTTTAATTGCTTATAGAGTGAACAAGTTCGGCGAGACGTCGATTAAAATCAATCTTGCGTTTGAGCTTCAACCTGTAAGATATAATCCGTCATCCATGCCGTTCCTAGCAAGCAGAGCCAGACGACAAACACAGGTTGTGGAACGTCAATGGCAGGATTTACCACCAATGCGGCAAAACCCACCGTCGGCAGTGTCCAGCATAACAACTTGTTCCAACGCAGATTTTTTAGACGAGTTAAGTTCTCGACCATGGCAAGAATACCGATTAAGCACAGCGAAATTGCAGACGCCGTTGCCCACCCGGCAATCCACATTGGGATCACCAGTAGCAACGCCCACCAACTATGATATCTCACCCCTTTGCGGTTTTCGCGAGTGCGCCAATGACTGACCGCGTACCATGCGGTGCAGACCGCCGCGCCCTGAACAAGACTCATGATGGCAGAACCGCCCATACCTCCACTTGCCTGTGTAAATAAAATACCCAAGCTGAGTGTCGACACAATCACGCCCACAATGGTGACAATCCAAATATTACTGCGGCGAGAAAACACCACCATCAAAACCGGAAGTAAAGTCCAAACGGCGATCGATAAAGCGACGGGTTGACTGGGCAGCGTTAAACCGTAAACCAACATAGAACCCAGCAGCATAAGTCCAGCTATGCCGCCTTGTGGCAGCAGCCAAAGCGCAGGAATGAGCAGCGCCAATACGGGCACATCACTGGTAGAAACGCTTAAAGAGTTGACACAAAACACCGCCAACAGACTTGTTATTAGAAACTGAAACACAGAAAATACCATAAGCCACTCCCTATACCCGATGGTAAAAAACGACTGAGGACAGTGACAGTATGGATCAGTTTTTAATGCAAATCTTTGCTGTAATTCACCAAATTCCACCTGGAAAGGTCGCCACCTATGGTCAAATCGCTCGATTAGCGGGGTATCCCGGTTATGCGCGCCATGTTGGTAAAGCATTGGGGAACTTACCTGAGGGCTCCAAATTACCTTGGTTTCGGGTGATCAATAGTAAAGGGGAAATATCACTGAAAGGCGACGACTGGCATCGACAGAAAGAGAAGTTAACGGCAGAGGGAATCACGTTGACGCCCTCTGGAAAGATAAAATTGCGCCACTATCAATGGCAACCATGATCAACGGTTGCAACCATAATAGTTAGGTTAACGAACCCCTTTTAACATCAGTGCCGCATGCTGGGTATTGTTGCTGTCGGTAATCACCGCATATCGTGTATCACTGATGAATCTTAGTTTGCCATCCACTTCGATACGAGCACTGACGCTGTATGTGTGCTTAGGTTGAATGTCTGTCGTGTCATAGCTTAATTCAAAATCAAACGGAACTTGCGCGCCATCGGTCGTGAATGTCTGTTCAGCAACCACATCGGCTGCCACGTCTTGTTTAGAAACATCAAGCAACTTAATCGTCACGACAGCATTTGGTGGGAGCGCTATGCGTTCTCGATACGCAACCGTACCTGTGACTGATTTCATTTGTGCCTGTTCTGTTGTTACTTGTGATTCTTTTGAAGCCTCACAGCCGCTTAAAACAGCCGCCAAAGCAAGTAAAGTAGCCGGAATAAAACGTTTTTTCACATCGCCTCCTGATTGATATCGCTTAGCATAACTAGGTCTAGTACAAAGTAAGCACCTTAACAAAAATCGACTTTCAAAAAGTGAAAACTTGTCTATCGAAAAGATAAATTGTGCTTAACATCGCTATCTAACCCATTGAAGTATATATTAGCCTCACCTATTACGCTTGACGTTGTCGCTGGAAATCACCAAACTTTGACGAGCAAGAGCAATAAGAGAACCCAATCATTATGAGTAAAGCGTTAAGCGATCTATTGAATCTGCTGCAACTTGAGCAGCTTGAACAAGGACTGTTTCGAGGACAAAGCGAAGATCTCGGTCTGCCTCAAGTCTATGGCGGTCAAGTTATTGGACAAGCTCTGTCCGCGGCCCGATACACGGTGCAAGAAGACCGCACGGTTCACTCCTTCCATAGCTACTTTCTCTATCCGGGCAATCCGCAAAAGCCGATTATTTATGATGTTGAAAACTTAAGAGATGGAAGAAGCTTTAGTACCCGCCGTGTCAAAGCGATTCAAAACGGGCGTCCTATTTTCTATCTAACGGCTAGCTACCATGGGGAAGCGCCGGGGTTTGAGCATCATAGTGTGATGCCCGATATCCCTGGACCAGAAAACTATCTGCCAGAATCAGAGTTGGCTGCACGTATCGCCGATCAATTGCCGCCAAAACTAAGAGAGATCTTCTGTAAAGAAGAAGCCATCGAAGTGCGTCCGGTGACACTTGTTAATCCACTCAAGCCTCACAAAGAGGAACCCAAGCAACACTTGTGGATACGAGCTAATGGTGAAGTTCCTGATAATGCCCTCATTCACCAATACTTATTGGGTTATGCCTCTGACTGGCGTTTTTTACCGACGGCACTGCAACCACATTCGGTCTCGTTGATGACGCCTAAGTTCCAAGTCGCCACCATCGACCACTCGATGTGGTTCCACCGTCCGGTGAAAATCGATGAATGGTTGCTGTATGCTATCGAAAGCACCAATGCCGGTAACTCTCGCGGCTTGGTTCGTGGTGAGATATTTAACCGCCAAGGACAACTGGTCGCCTCGACCATTCAAGAAGGTGTGATGCGCTCGACGGAATAACTCAATGGCTAAGACGTCAGCTTACTAAAAGGTCAGCTTACTAAGAGGTCACGAGCTTGACCTCTTAGTCTCACCTTATCCGATTGCCTACCCTGTCGCATTCCAACCTTATATCGGCAGAGCAGTCGTGTACTTCAAAGGCTCCATCGCAAAGGTTGAGGTCACATTGGAGAGTTCATCGACACTATTCACCAGTTTCTTATAGAAATTGTCATAGCTCGTCATATCCTTCACCAGCACTTTCATCATATAGTCGTACTCTCCCGCCATACGATAAAATTCCATCACCTCGGGAAACACCGACACAGTTTGGGCAAAGTTCTGATACCACTCATGAGAGTGATTGCTGGTTTTGACCAAGACAAAAGCGGTAAAGCAAAGCCCCAGTTTTTCTGGTGATAACAGCGCCACACGCTGACTGATAATGCCCTCATCTTCGAGCTTTTTTAGACGCTTCCAGCAAGGTGTGGTGGTGAGATTCACCGCCTCTGCCAACTCGTTGAGTGATAAGGTGCTGTCTTTTTGCAGCATCGCGAGCAAGGTCAAATCTGTTTTATCGAGTTCCATCGCATCCTCGGAGAAATTTTTTCTCCATTTTGCCAATATTAAAGTAAAAATAGCAAAGTTTTTCCCCAAGTAGAGCGATAAATTATCTATTCCAATCGCTAAACAAAATAAGGGAATCAATATATGTGTCGTGATCGCCAGTGGACCAACAACGCTATACGCAAAATCGAGGCAGATTTTCAACGTTCTGCCGATACCCATCTGATCAAGCTTGAATTGGCGGCACTGCCTAACATCGACCTTTATTTAAAAGACGAAAGTACTCATCCCACAGGCTCACTCAAACATCGATTAGCGCGTTCGCTTTTTCTGTATGCCTTGAGTAATGGTTGGATTGGACCTGAGACAACGGTGATTGAATCTTCATCGGGCAGTACCGCGGTTTCTGAGGCTTATTTTGCCCGCTTGCTTGGATTGCCTTTTATCGCAGTTATGCCGAAATGTACCGCTCGGAAAAAGATCGAACAGATTGAATTTTATGGCGGTCAGGCTCACCTTGTTGAGCGCTCAGACCAGATCTATGACGAGTCAAAACGCCTTGCTCAAGAACTCAATGGTCACTATATGGACCAGTTCACCTACGCAGAACGTGCCACCGATTGGCGTGGCAATAACAACATCGCTAACTCTATCTACAATCAGATGAAGCTTGAAGCGCATCCTATCCCAACTTGGTTGGTTATGAGCCCCGGAACGGGGGGAACATCGGCGACCTTAGGACGCTTTGTTCGTTATCAGCAGCACGATACGCAGCTCTGTGTCGTCGACCCAGAAAACTCGGTGTTCCACCAATATTACCTCACTGGCAATGTTGCGGTGAAAGGGGATTGCGGCAGTAAAATTGAAGGGATTGGACGACCTAGAGCAGAGCCTAGCTTTATTCCGAGCGTTATCGATAAAATGATGACCATTCCCGATGCGGCGAGTATCGCAACGATTCATTGGCTGGAAAAAATCTTAGGTCGTAAAGTCGGCGCTTCTACCGGCACTAATCTCTATGGTGCCCTGCTGCTTGCCTGCGAAATGCAACAAAAAGGCGAGCGAGGCTCTGTGGTGACTCTGTTATGTGACGGTGGTGAACGCTATCTCGATACCTATTACAACGACGATTGGATTAAAGACAACATCGGTGATATTCAATCATGGCTGCATCGACTTGAAGCCTTTGAGAGTCATGGGTTACTGGAACTGTAACGCAGCTAAATATCAATATAATTAATGAATGTATAGTGACTGAGTATATAGTCACTGAATGTGCCACATCTTCGCTATTCAGTGCGTGTATTGAGCCCAGCAATTCAATTGATAGTGCTTCGTTATCGATTTATGACGAAGCATTATGATTTTTTTTAACTAGACGCTTTTAAAGCTGATCTCGCCAGTTCAAAGCTGAACATTTCCTTGTACCACAAAAATCTCCCTATTATCAATTGCATGCACAACAGTGACAGTGTATAGCTAGTCGCATAGCTCGATAATTCAAAATTTAAGCCGCTCACATTTTATAAAACACCTTATTTTTAGGTTAAAAAACTAACGTTGATCGTGTAAGGTAGCGAAAAACACATTAATACATTTTGTTACAATTTACGTTGGGTCACGCTATGTTTTTTACCAAAAAGCAAAAACCAGAGACAAAGTCTAGCCATTCAGATAATGTCTATCACTCCTTAAAAAAACATGTTGCATGGATCGAATTTAACCCAGAAGGAATCATCCAAGATGCCAGCGAGCTCTTTTTGGATGTTGTAGGGTACTCACTCACTGAAGTGATAGGCAAACACCACAAAATTTTCTGCGATGATAGCTATGTTCGCTCTGCGATTTATCACCGTTTTTGGCAAGATCTTGCCAGTGGGGCTTCTAAAGAAGGCACTTTCGATAGAAAAAATAAGCAGGGTGAAACACTCATCCTCGAAGCTACCTATTTCCCTATTAAAGACTCACACGGTAATGTTACAAGCGTTGCAAAGATTGCTTCCGATATCACAGAGCTTTCCTACCAAAAACAAACCAACGACGATCTATTTTCTGCCCTAGATAAGTCTCAAGCCATTATTGAGTTTGAACCTGATGGGACGATACTTTCCGCCAACTCAAACTTTTTAAATGCATTAGGCTATAGCGCAAGCCAAGTCGTGGGCTATCAACATCGCATGTTCTGCTTTGACAACTTCTACAATGAAAACCCTCACTTTTGGCAAGATCTACAAAAAGGTCAAGTAAAGTCAGGACTCTTTCAACGTTGTAGCTCAAGCGGGTCAAGTGTCTGGATTGAGGCGACCTATAACCCAATCATGGATAAAGCCGGTAAGGTTATCAAAGTGGTTAAATTGGCCACTGATATCACTGAGCGCGTTGAACGCAACCGCGCCATGGCTGAAGCGTCCGAAGTTGCCTACTCTACATCAGTAGAAACGGCACAGATCGCTCAGGAAGGCTCAAGGCTACTCGGGGAATCGGTTGAAGTTTCTTTAAACGTATCCCAAAAAGCAGAAAGTACCTCTCAAAAAGTCCACTTGCTCAACGACAGTTCGAAAAATATTCACAATATTGTGTCGACAATCCAGGGAATTGCTGATCAAACGAATTTGTTAGCGCTGAACGCTGCGATAGAAGCGGCAAGAGCGGGTGAATATGGGAGAGGCTTCGCGGTTGTCGCTGACGAAGTTCGCCAACTCGCGTCACGCACTTCAAATTCTACCGACGAAATCGTCAAAGTTGTGGAAGAGAATCAGCAGCTTATTAATGATGTTACCAATATGATGACCGAAATGTCGTCAATCTCGGAACAAGGCAATGCCAAAATTACCGAAGTATCGACGGTTATGGATGAAATTCATAAAGGGGCTGAGAATGTGTCGAATACGGTGATGAACTTGTCGAATAGTCATTCTTAGTCGGTTCTGAAAATACCTAGCATTTTAGCTAAATAAGCGCTTCCAATCTGTAAGCACTTAAAATAGTCACCAAGCCAATGCGCAGACTGCGATTGGCTTTTTTTATACCCATCTGAATTCGATTTGCATCAAGAGCACAGGCGTGTAGACTCAAAACAAATAAGTAATAACAAATAAACAACAAATCAAAAAGGAAGAGATTGTGGCGCAATTCAAATACCAGCAACTCACTCAAGAACAACAAGACAAACTCGATGCGGCAGCTTTTCGCAGACTACTTGCACATTTAGATTCGAATAAAGAGGTGCAGAATATCGACCTCATGATTTTGGCGGGCTTCTGCCGTAATTGCTTTAGCAAATGGTATGCCGCTGAAGCAGACTCAATGGGTGTCGACCTTGATTTGGACGATGCGCGAGAACGCGTATATGGGATGACTTACGATGAATGGAAAGCCAACCATCAACCAAAAGCGACACCAGAACAACTTGCCGCCTTTGAAGCTCGTCAGGAGAAAAAAAGTTAAGGCTTGCTTGGATAACAAAAAGCTCGCTGAATTAGCGAGCTTCTACAAAATACCCAACCTTTCGCTGGGCATTTCCAATAACCATTCAAAGAACTTAACTCATCGCCATCGTTCTACGAGTTCGGCTCTATCTCACCATGACTACTGCGCACTTTGACATCTTTGCTCAATTCAAGCTCTAGCTTGGCTTCAACATGACCTGGAGCTTTCGTCTTCACGGAGATGAGGCGATACATCGCTGGAATCACAAACAGCGTCACCACCGTCGCAAACGCCATACCAAAGAAGATAACCGTACCAACGGCAACTCGGCTTTCATAGCCAGCCCCTGTTGACATGATAAGCGGTATCGCGCCCGCTAACGTGGTAAACGCAGTCATTAGAATGGGGCGTAAACGTCTTGCCGCAGCATCAATAATCGCCTGTTCAAACTCTAAGCCTTTATCACGCAGTTGGTTGGCAAACTCAACAATCAGGATACCGTTTTTGGTCACCATACCAATCAACATGATCATACCTATTTGGCTATAGATGTTCAGTCCCTGTTGCATCACAATCAAACCGACAAAGCCGCCTAACACGCCCATCGGAACCGTAAACATCACCACTAGCGGGTTGATAAAGCTCTCAAATTGCGCGGCTAACACAAGGTACGCCACCAACAGCGCCAGACCGAATACAATCAAGATACTTGACTGGTTCTCTTTGAAATCTTTTGACTCACCTGCATAGCTGACCGAAATATCGCCCGGCAATATCTCAATCGCTTGCTGATCGAGGAAATCAAGGGCTTCACCAAGGGTGTAGCCTTCGAGCAAGTTAGCCTTAATGGTGATCGATTTCTGCTTTTGATAGTGAGACAAACGATGAGCCGACGCGACTTCTTCTATCTTGGTCACCGCATCCAATGTCACGAGTTCGCCCGACTGGGTACGCATATAGATCTGGCTCAGGTCTGCGGCGTTGTTAAAGCTGTTTTCATCGCCACGAATATACACGTCGTACTCTTCACCACGCTCAACATAGGTGGTTTCGCTTTTACCTCCGAGCATAATCTCTAAGGTGTCGGAGATATCTTCGACGCTGATCCCCAACTCTGCGGCACGCTCACGGTCAATAGTGACTAACAGCTCAGGTGTTTTTTCCGAGTAGTCTGTGCTTGCGCCATCCATATACGGCGAGTTCTCCGCCGCCAGTTCGAGCTTTTCTGCCCACTTTTGCAGCTCACCGTAATCAGAACCACCGATAACAAACTGCACCGGTTCACTCGACCCGCCTCTAAAGCCCGGCATAAATGGACGCACTCGGACATCAGCAATACCCGACAAGGCTTTTCTTACCTCATTAAGCGCTTGCTGAGCCGTGACATCTCGTTCATTCCAGTCTTCAAGAATCATGATAACGAAACCGGTTTGGTCACCCGCATTACCGCCGAAAGCGGGCGATTGGATGCTAAACGATTTCAAGAAACCTTGTCCAAGAAGCGGCATCAGACGCTGCTCAACAATTTCCATGTTCGCTGCCATACGGTTATAACTGGTCGCATCCGCTGCACGAACAAAGGTAAAGATCACCCCACGGTCTTCTTGTGGCGTTAATTGCGCCGGCACCATCTTCATTAATTGGAAACTGCCGCCAATACAAGCCAGAATCACCAAAGGCGCAATCCAACGCAGTTTTAGCGCCCCGGCTAATGCACGCTTGTACCCGCGTTCTAGCTTGCGAAACCCTTTATCAATCGCCGCGGTAAAACGGTTAGGTTTTACGTTGGCTTTTAAGATCGTGCTGCCCAGCACGGGCGTTAGGGTCAAAGCGATTAAAGAAGAGAATATCACCGACATCGCCAGCAGCACCGAAAACTCGGTAAACAGCAGCCCAATCATGCCATCCATAAAGGAGATCGGTAGGAATACCATGACCAAGACCAGCGTGGTGGCAACCACGGCAAAGCCCACTTCTCGTGTGCCTTTATAAGCAGCAAGCAAGGGTGACTCGCCTCTTTCGATATGGTGGAAGATGTTCTCTACCACCACAATCGCGTCATCCACCACCAGACCGATGGAAAGAATCAGTGCCATTAAGGTGATCAGGTTGATTGAGAAGCCAAAAAAGTACGCGGCGATAAAAGAAGAAATCAACGATACTGGCACCGTGACCGCCGGGATCAGTGTCGCTCTCGCCTGTCCGATAAAGATGTACAGCACCAAGATCACCAGTCCGCCAGTGATAAACAGTGTGTTATAAACTTCAGAGATCGAACGATCAATAAACACCGTCGAATCATAGTCAATCGCCAGTCGACTGCCGTCAGGCAAAAACTGCTGCATACGCTCGACTTCACGATGCACTAAGTCGGCGACTTCAAGCGGGTTGGCGTCGGATTGCGGAACAATGCCCATGCTGACGTTAACCACGCCATCACTCTTAAAGGTCGAGTTTTCGTTCTCTGCCCCGACAAACACATCGGCGACATCTTTGAGATAAATTGGCGTATTGTCGCTCGCGCGCTTAACCACGAGATATTCAAAATCAATCGGTTGCTTATACGCTCTGGCAGTTCGTACTGACATCACCGTTGAGTCATTACGAACCTCACCACCCGGGCTTTCAATATTCTCCGAACGAAGCGCACTGGTAATATCTGAGGTTGTGACACCCCGCCCTGCCATGTACGCGGGTTTAAGCTTGACGTACATCACCTGATAAAGACCACCAGAGACATCAACCGAGCTAACACCATTCAGCAAGCTAAAGCGGTCTATCAAGACACGATTCACATAGTCAGTAAGCTGAGTACGGTCCATCACGGAAGAGCTGAGGTTGATATACAGTGACGCTTCACCGCTACCGTTATTCTTGTAAACAAGGGGATCGTCGGCTTCGTCAGGGAGCGAGCGCTGGGCTCTGGCTACCGCGTCACGAATATCGCTGACACCGGTGTTTAGGTCGTACCCCAGATCAAAGGTCACCGTAATACGGGACATACTGTTTCGTGTGGTCGATTCAATCTCATCAATGCCGCTAATACCCGACAGCTGATCTTCAATCACCGAGGTGATCTGGCTTTCTATAATGGTCGCCGAGGCACCTTCGTAACGGGTTGAAATCGACACGACTGGGTTTTCGATATCTGGCATCTCTCGAACGGCAAGTTTACTGAACGAAACAAGACCAAAGACACACAACAACAAAGCCAATACGACGGCAGCGACAGGGCGTTTAACCGAAATATCTGATAGCAACATTAGCTTCTTTCCTCAGCACCTGAGTCCGAAGATAAAATAAGTGGTTTATTGATGGTCGCGGTAGGCTCCCCTTCGACCTCTTTAACACTGATACCATCACGCATATTCACCGTACCCTGAATCACAATACGGTCACCGATGTTGATACCTTTTTCTATCACCACTTCGTTGCCAACACGCGCACCCAAGAAGACTTCGGTTTTGTTGGCTTTATTGTTGCTGTCAACCACATAAACAAAGCGCTTGGTGCCTGAATACTCTAAAGCTTGAACCGGAATAATCGCCGCCTCAATCGGAGGGAATACCATTCGAGCTTGAGCCAGCATACCCGGTTTGAGTTTGTTATCGGTATTCGGGAAATGGATTCGAACACGCAGGTTAAGCGTTTCTTGGTTCACACGAGTGTCAATCGCCATCACTTTGCCAGTAAACAGTCTTTCACCCCATGCCGAGGTGCGAGCCGTCACTTCCATACCTTTTTCAAGCATAGGTAAGTAGTGCTCCGGCACCTGCAAGTCGAGCTGCATCACTTCAAGGTCATCAAGCGTGAGCAGTTCCGTGCCAACATTGACCAATTTACCGCGGCTGAAATCAATCAAGCCGACAGTGCCGTCAAATGGCGCGGTTATATAGAGATCTGACAAAGAGGCATTCGCAGAGTCGAGGCGCGCTTGGGCGATCTCAACACTGGAGCGCTGTGCGTCGATTTCTGTTTTTGTGATCGCATTGCGGTCAACCAGACGCTCAAATTCGGCTAAGATACGTTTCTGATCTTTCAGGTAAGATTGCGCTTCGGCAACCGAGGCTAACGCTTTGTCGTCATTCAATAGCACCAACAACTGACCTCTTGTCACTTGTTGATTCTCGGTCACTTTAATGTCGTTAACGATGCCGGAAACTTCTGAGGCAAGAATAACCGACTGATCAGACTCCAGTTTGCCGATGAGAGACAGTGATTGAGACACTTGATGAATACCGACTTTATCAGTAACGACTGACACCGATTGTGGACCTGCTTTCCCTGCAGAAAAGCTTACTGGAGAAACACTTACGAGTGCTAGGCTCAGTAAAGCCGTCAATGTTGTTTTTTTCATACTGGATTTCTTAACCAAATAAAGATTTTTGTCATTCTAGCGAGTTTGTACGAGTTATAACGTCAAGAAGTGTAAATTAGCAAAAAGGAAATTTGACCTATATCGTAATTCGCCACGTAACTAGCCAAAAATTAGGCTTACCGTCCTACTAAACGGCTCTAAACACCTCATAGTATATAAGATAAATGAACTTTATATGGCTCCTACCCGTATGCATTCATAGGTTGTCGCCATTGCTTTTGCCCTCGATACTGGAAGCAAATTGGTGACTAAAAGCGCTATTTTTAAGCCTCTTTGCCTAAAAAGGCACCATTCAATCTTAAATGGACAAAAAAGGGTTTACAGCATGACGCAGTTTGTTATGATGCGCTCCGCACTTGGGCAATGAGTTGGGAAAACATCGCCTAAGTATAAAAATCCTCTGGAGGGGTTCCCGAGTGGCCAAAGGGATCAGACTGTAAATCTGACGGCACTGCCTTCGATGGTTCGAATCCGTCCCCCTCCACCATATTTTGCTCGTTGAATTATCAGCCAGCTAACTTGACGTTATGTGTTGGGAAAACATTTCACAAGTATAAAAACCCTGGAGGGGTTCCCGAGTGGCCAAAGGGATCAGACTGTAAATCTGACGGCACTGCCTTCGATGGTTCGAATCCGTCCCCCTCCACCATATTTTGCTCGCTGAACTATCAGCCAGCTAACTTGACGTTATGTGTTGGGAAAACATGGCACAAGTATAAAAACCCTGGAGGGGTTCCCGAGTGGCCAAAGGGATCAGACTGTAAATCTGACGGCACTGCCTTCGATGGTTCGAATCCGTCCCCCTCCACCATATTTTGCTCGTTGAACTATCAACCTGCTAACTTGACGTTATGTGTTGGGAAAACATTTCACAAGTATAAAAACCCTGGAGGGGTTCCCGAGTGGCCAAAGGGATCAGACTGTAAATCTGACGGCACTGCCTTCGATGGTTCGAATCCGTCCCCCTCCACCATATTCAAAAAAACCGACTTTTTAGTCGGTTTTTTTTGCTTTAACTTTTACTTATTTATTGACCCAAAACTTCCGCTCATTCGCACAACAAAGCTCGCCGATCAAAAAAGGGGCTTATCTAAATAAATCCCCCTCTTACGGTTTTATTCCATTCTATGAACTGGCGTAAATGACGCTGCCACCTTTAATGGTATCAATAATCTCTCTAGTCTGAGCTTGTGGCAGTGCCGGACAGCCCCAACTTCTCCCAAGGTAACCGTTTTTTTGAAGAAATTCTTCGTCTGCATAGTCTGCACCATGGACTACAATATAGCGTTTACGAGCGTTGTCATTCTTACCAGAACTTAAACCGTCCAATCTTAAAGAGTAACCTTTTGAGCCATAATAAGTACTGTCGGTAAGAAACGTGCCCAAAGAAGTCTTTTTTGAATCCACAACGTTAGAGAACTTTGTTGCCGTCTTTTGACCGCTATTCACACCGTGAGCCACATACGTGTTGTAAATCAAAGCACCCTTTTTCATGTCGATAACGTAAAAGCGCTTTTCTGTCGATGGTTTTGAATAATCAATGATGGTCAAAATAGGCTTGGCTTTTCCGGACGTTGTCTTATACGCATTAAACGCATCTTCAAACAATTGGAAATCAAGTTTACCCTTGAGTTGAGAGTTGTTGTAGAAAACACCAGCAGAAGATTTATCCGCTTTGCTGACATTGGTTGCGCTGCTGCCACTGGTTGCACTGAATGAAACCAAGCCTGCTGATAGGCTGACTAATGCAAAAAATAGATTTCGGTAACGATTAAACATATCTGATAAGACTAACTTCTGTAACACATAAACAGCACCTCATTGTGCAGAAAAGCATCATACCTGATTTGTACTAATGAGCTATATATCATTTGCACAATTTTACATTTTCCAACGATAAATCGGATATTTCTGTGAAAACTATGAAATATGTCCCATTAAATTGAGATGTGTATTAAAAAGAACTGCTTCACGATCGCCAAAAACAAAAAAAGCGCGACAAAAAAAGCTGTCGCGCTTAGGCCCGTCACAGGCTGAAATCAGCTCCCCCTTACTCGAAGGGGAATATCCTTGCTACTCTCTTGGGAATTCCTAAATTTCTACGTTTAGGCACGACACAGCGTGTACATCCGTTCCCTTGATTGTTGGTTTTTGTTTAGAACAGTTTTCCGTCGCCTTTGGACAACGGGTTCTGAAAACACAACCTGATGGTGGGTTTATCGGAGACGGCAAATCGCCTTCCAACATTTCAATTTTTTTGTTGCGCTCAAGCCTTGGATCTGGGATTGGCACCGCTGACATCAATGCTTTCGTGTATGGGTGTTTTGGTTCAGCAAACAGAGCGCTCGCTTCACCTAACTCCACCGCATTACCCAGATACATAACCAAAACGCGATCAGAGATATGCTTAACCACTGACAAATCGTGAGCAATGAACACAAGGCTTAAGCCAAGCTCTTTCTGAAGCTCTTTTAGCAGGTTAACAACCTGAGCTTGAATCGACACATCGAGTGCAGAAACGGGTTCATCACAAATGATCATCTTTGGTTTCAGAATCAAAGCACGGGCAATACCGATACGTTGACACTGACCGCCAGAGAATTCATGCGGGTAGCGGTTAATAACGTTCGGTAGTAGACCTACCTTAGTCATCATCTCTTTAACGCGATCTTTCACTTCTTGCTTAGAAAGCTCTGGGTAGAACGTTTCTAGAGGCTCGGCAATGATGTCACCGACTGTCATACGTGGATTAAGCGAAGCGAGAGGATCTTGGAAGATCATCTGAATCTCTTTACGCGTGTTACGACGTTGAACCGCTTGCATCTTAGTCAGGTCTTGACCCAACCACATAACTTCGCCTTCCGTCGCTTCAACAAGACCGATAATGGCACGTGCAAATGTCGACTTACCACAACCTGACTCGCCCACGACGCCTAAGGTTTCACCCTCATAAAGACGAACGTTAACACCATCAACGGCTTTTAGGTTAGACGGCTTTGACCATGGCCAAGCAGACTTTGAAGCAATGCTAAAGTGAACTTTGAGTTCTTTAACATCAAGAAGTAGTGATTTTTTTTCTGTCATTGCATTCATTTTGCCCAAGTCTCCCAATCAGAAAAACACGCTCGTTGACGACCTTGACCGAAGTTGACTAACTGAGGTGCCTCTTTGCGACACTGATCAGTAACACGATGGCATCGCTCTTGGTAAGGGCAACCTGGTGGTAAACGTAGCAAGTTTGGTGGGTTGCCTGGAATCGTAGGCAAGATCTCACCTTCTGTATCTAAACGAGGAATGGCTTTAAGTAGACCTTCCGCGTATGGGTGGCTTGGGTTGTAGAAGATTTCATCAACCGTACCGTATTCCATTGTACGACCCGCGTACATAACCAGCACTTTGTCACAAGAACCAGCAACCACACCCAAGTCATGGGTAATCATAATGATTGCCGTGTTGAACTCAGACTTCAATTCGTTCAGTAGATCCATGATCTGAGCTTGAACCGTTACATCCAATGCGGTGGTTGGTTCATCAGCAATCAGAAGTTTTGGACGACAAAGCAGTGCCATTGCAATCATCACACGCTGACGCATACCGCCAGAGAATTCATGTGGGTACATGGTAATACGTTTGCGGGCTTCTGGGATTTTAACCGCTTCAAGCATGCGAACAGACTCTTCGAATGCTTCTGCTTTACCCATGCCTTTGTGCTTCATCAGCACTTCCATCAACTGATCACTCACCTTCATGTATGGGTTAAGTGACGTCATTGGGTCTTGGAAGATCATCGCGATCTGTTCTGCGCGAACCTTGTTCAGTTCTTTTTCAGGCAGGTTAAGAATTTCGCGACCTTCGAATTTAGCACTACCTGAGATAATGCCGTTCTTAGCCAGTAGTCCCATAATCGAGAATACGGTTTGCGATTTACCTGAACCTGACTCGCCTACAATACCTAGGGTTTCACCTTGATTGAGGGAGAAGTTCAAGTCGTTAACTGCGGTAACAATACCATCCTGCGTTGTGAACTCGACACGCAGATCTTTTACATCTAATAAGCTCATTGTGCTTCCTTAATCTTTATTATCTGTCTTTTGGATCCAACGCGTCACGTAGACCGTCACCCACATAGTTAAAACAGAACAGTGTAACCACCATAAATGCGGCTGGGAATAGTAGCTGCCATACTGCAACTTCCATTGTATTTGCACCCTCTTGAAGAAGTGCGCCCCAACTTGTCATCGGCTCCTGAACACCAAGACCAAGGAATGATAAAAATGATTCCGTTAGAATCATGCTTGGAATCAATAGCGTTGAGTAAACGGCTACGATACCTAGCACGTTAGGTACGATATGACGAGTGATGATCTTCCAGTTGCTCACACCACACACATGCGCCGCTTCGATAAACTCTTTGCTGCGTAAACTCAGGGTTTGACCACGAACGATACGCGCCATATCCAACCAAGCGATGGCACCGATTGCCACGAAGATCAGAATGATGTTACGACCAAAAAATGTCACCAGTACGATCACAAGGAACATAAATGGAACGGCGTATAAGATTTCAAGGATACGCATCATAACGCGGTCAACACGACCACCGATGAATCCTGAAGTTGCGCCGTAAAGTGTACCGATCAATACCGCGACCAGTGCGCCAAGCACACCAACCATCAACGAAATTCGACCACCTACCAAGGTACGAACGAACAAGTCACGACCGAGACTATCGGTACCAAACAAGTGCTCCATACTTGGCGCGGCATGCATCGCATACCAGTCAGTATCATCAAAAGCATAAGATGAAAACATTGGCAAAAAAATCACGGCCAAAGTCATCACCGTTAGAATAAATAGACTCACCATCGCCGCTTTATTGCGCATAAAACGGATGCGAGCATCTTGCCACAAACTGCGGCCTTCAATTTCTAGATTCTCAGAAAACTTTTCAATCGCTTCTAAGTTCTCTTTTTTCGTTAGCATGACTGCTGTTCTCCTTAGTAACGAATTTTCGGGTCGATCATTGCTAGCAAGATATCAACGACCGCGTTGAAAAGAATAAATAGGAAACCAATCAAGATGGTTACACCCATTACTAATGAGTAGTCACGGTTAAATGCCGCGTTGACGAACAGCTTACCGATGCCTGGTAGACCAAAGATGGTCTCAATAACAACAGAACCGGTAATAATACCAACGAACGCTGGACCCATATAAGACACGACGGGTAGCATTGCTGGCTTAAGTGCATGTTTTAGGATGATGTAACGGTAGCTTAGACCTTTGGCACGCGCAGTACGGATAAAGTTGCTGTTTAGCGTCTCAATCATGCTACCACGGGTAATACGAGCAAACGTCGCAACGTACAACATAGACATACCGAGAATAGGCAACGCCATATATTGGAATGAACCATCATTCCAGCCGCCCGCAGGTAGCCAACCTAAGTTAATCGAGAAGATATAAATCAGTACCGGTGCGAGTACAAACGAGGGCATAACAACCCCGAGCATGGCGGTGGCCATGATTCCGTAATCGAGAAAGGAGTTTTGCCGCAATGCCGCAATGGTTCCGACCGTGACCCCCATGATTACAGTGAAAATAAAGGCAAGTAGACCCACCTTGGCACTCACTGGCAATGCATTAGCAACCAGTTCATTTACGGTGAAATCTTTGTATTTGAATGACGGACCGAAGTCACCTTGCAAAATATTGGTCAGGTAAGTGGTGTATTGTTCAAATACCGGTTTATCTAGACCATATTTGGCATTGATGTTTTCCATCACTTCCGGTGGAAGTGGGCGCTCACTTGAAAATGGGTTACCTGGAGCAAAGCGCATCAAGAAAAATGATACGGTAATCAACACTAATAGTGTTGGGATTGCTTCAAATACCCTTCTAATAATGAATTTAAACATAAACTCATCCATCCAGTCTGTGACAATTTAAAGAATAAAAAGACGCTGCACGTGTTATTCCACGTGCAGTGTCATCATAATTATAGTTTTATAAGTAGATTACTTTTTGATGTACATATCTTTAGAGAATAGTTTGTCTTCTGCGTTATTTGCAGCAAAACCACCTACTTTAGGAGATACTAAGCGAGATTTAACGTATTGATAGATAGGAGCAATTGGCATATCGCGTGCAAGTAGTTTCTCAGCTTCGATGTACAAAGCTTCACGCTCAGCGTCGCTTGTTGCAGCCATTGCTTTCGCCATAACTTCATCGTACTCAGCACTATGGTACTTAGGATCGTTAGAGCTGTTGTTAGATTGCATTAGAGACAGGAAGCTTGACGCTTCGTTGTAGTCGCCACACCAACCCGCACGAGTCACATCGAAGTCACCTTGACGACGAGTGTCTAGGTAAGTTTTCCACTCTTGGTTCTCAAGCGTTACGTTTGCACCAAGATCTTTCTTCCACATAGATTGGATTGCCGTTGCAATCTTCTTGTGGTTTTCAGATGTGTTGTAAAGTAGCGTGAAGTTAAGAGGCTTGCTCTCATCAAAGCCCGCTTCCGCAAGAAGTTTCTTCGCTTCAGCAATACGCTCTGCTTGAGTCATCTTACCGTAACCAGGTAGCTCTGGACTAAAGCCGGCAGTGATTTCTGGCGTTAGGAAGTAAGCTGGTTTTTGACCTTGACCTAGAATAGCATTTGCCACTACGTCACGATCGATTGCGTAAGACAGTGCCTGACGAACGCGAACGTCGTCGAAAGGTGCTTTCTTGTTGTTAAAGCCGTAGTAGTAAGAACATAGGTCACCTTTAACAGAAACTGACTCTGGGTGTTCTTTCTTCAGACGAGAAAAGTGCTCGATTGGCAATTCGTTAGTGATTTGAATTTCGCCAGATAGGAAACGGTTCATTTCCGATACTTGGTTTTCGATCGGCAAGTACGTGACTTTGTTTAGTGTCGTGTTAGCGTTGTCCCAGTACTGTTCGTTACGAGCAAGCTCAATGCGCTCATTCACAACCCAGTTACTAAGTACATAAGCACCGTTACCAACGAAGTTACCTGGTTTAGTCCACTGATCACCGAACTTCTCAACCGTTGCTTGGTGAACTGGCTTAACTGTCGTATGACCCATCATCATAACAAAGTATGGTAGAGCAGACTCAAGTTGAATTTCTAGTGTGTGGTCGTCAAGTGCTTTAACACCCAGTGTCTCTTTATCTTTGTTACCCGCAATAATGTCTGCTGAGTTAACCATAGTGGTCATCTCTAGGTACCAAGAGTATGGAGAAGCGGTGTTTGGATCAACTGCACGCTTAAAGCTATATACGAAGTCACCAGCGGTTACTGGGTCGCCGTTAGACCATTTTGCGTCTTTACGTAGGTTAAATACGAAAGTCTTGTTGTCTGCTGTAGTCCAAGACTCTGCAACACCTGGGATAGTGTTACCGTCTGCATCTTGGTTTACTAGACCTTCAAGAAGGTCACGAATAACGTGAGACTCTGGAACACCTTCCGTTTTGTGTGGGTCGATAGAAGCAACTTCAGTACCGTTACCACGAACAAGTTCTTGAACGTCAGCAAGCTCGAAAGCACCGTCGTTCTGTTTAGCTTCTGGTTGCGCTGCAGGTTGTGTCGCTTGTTTTTCAGCTGGTTTTTCACCACAACCCACTAGTGCTAGTGACAGGCCCGCGCCAACAAATAAAGCGCGCGTAATTTTATTTTTGTACATGCATTTAACTCCAAGTTTTTATTCTGCATCCATGACTGCTTTGTATCCACTGCTAGAACGGCCAGCATTTAGGTTTATTTAGTTCAGTTTGTGAACAACAAACCTAGGTATCTACAAAGACTGCGGCAAACATTACCAATCTTTGAAGTAATTTGCCATAATTTTGTAAGAAAAATGGTATAGTCACTGCCACTTAATGAGAATTCAGTAAATTGTGCTGCCCACAACGCTTTATCTCACCACATCCCCTATCTCACGCACTGGCAATAGACATAAATCCTGAAAGTTTCATTGGTTTATCTAATTTTAGACTTTTATGCCACCCAAAAGCCGTAATGCTCACTTATAGTGCTGCTTTTTGCACCAATGAGAGGCATAAAAAGTTGCATCATTTTAGCCAATGTTAACATTTCGTTTATGATGACAAACACTGTAATCTTCTGAGGTGATGACATGCTTTTCTTACACACTCTGGTCAGCTTTATCATTTGAACACGACGCAAAAAAAGCGCCCAATTCGGGCGCTTCGCAGCTTAGAGAGTCTATTAGTTTCATCAATTAACTTAAGATGAGAGCGTGTCCATCACTTGTTGCAGTTTTTCTTGCCACTGGGGATCCGTTAATTGACCTTTTTCCAAATCAAACTGGTCATAAAAACTCGGAATAGATAGGCTGCCTTTTACATTACCGGCAAAAAATGGCGCTGAATTGATAGCGGCAGCCAGTACGCTAGAGGCACCGCCTGCGCCGGGTGACGTTGCCAGATAGACCGCAGGAATATCTTTGAACACTTTCATGTCCACGCGTGTCGCCCAATCGAATAGATTTTTATACGCAGCGGGGTAATGCCCATTATGTTCAGCGTAAGAGATCACTAACGCATCCGCTTGGGCAATCTGATCAAGAAACGCTTGGGCTGCTTCTGGCTGTCCCTGTTCTTTCTCAACATCTTCGCTATATAAAGGCAGTGAGTATTGAGATAAATCTAATACTGTCACTTCTGCGTCTTTAACAAGAGAGGCGGCATAGGTGGCAAGCGCTTTATTAATAGAAGTACGGCTTGTACTGGCTCCAAAAGCAACAATCTTCATGGTCAATTCCTTAACGGTAACATGTCTATCAAGTTACCTTTAAGATTAAGCGATCCACTGCATTCAACAAGTCAAATGAAGAAATAGAGAGAGTTAGCATCGCTGAACTTGCTCTAAGATCGCCTATCTAATTGATGCCATCGACGCTATGAGTGAGCCATTTATGCTAGCGATTGCAACTCCTGCCACAGATCACTGACAATCATTCGGTCAGCCGGACTTAACTCAGATTTTGCTTGTTCTAAGCTTGATTCAATTTGCTGCTTCATCATCGCAATATCATTGATGCCTTCTTCTTCACAATGTGCAGCAGATAGCGAGATATGACCACGTAGGTAACCGCCAGCAAACAGTTCATCATCAGATGCGCCATCAATTCGTGCATCAATGGTATTCAATAGTTTTTCTTCAAATTCAATAATCATAGCTGAAAGCAATCCTAATACTTAGGTTATGTGACTGGCTTATTTTCAATATAAGCTCAATAAATTAACGAACAATGAACTGTTCTTTGGTTAAAGGCGTTACCTGATAAAAGACACGTAGCGCTTGAGATAGCTTGGCAACCCTTGGAGGTAATCCTTGCTGCAATATTGCCAACACTTCCTGCTGCACCTTTTGCATAAAGTCGAGACGATCAGGTTCAAAGTTTCCATTTAGGTTGTCACAACTGACCGTAAAACCAAATCCGGCACTCATCGACAGTATCCACTCATAAGCCTGTGGGCGAATTTCAACTTGTTCAAATTCGGCTTGCACTTGTTCACTGCGACCATCGGGGTGATACCAGTAACCAAAATCCTCTAACAGACGACGCTCTGGTCCCGCCACACACCAATGGGCAATTTCATGGAGAGCAGACGCATAAAAACCCCTTGCGAAAATAATACGATGGTAATCGTAGTCACTATCGGCTGGCAGGTAAATCGGCTCGTCATCGCCGCGTACTAATTTGGTATTGTACTGGCTAAAAAACGTCTGATTGAAAATCGAGATAAGGTCTTGAATCTGGTGTGTCATGGTTCAAATTATCGTTGTGTCTGCAAACGGACATCTCATCATAGATAGAAATCAGCAACGGGGATCGTTATCGATCGCCACTCGGCTGACCTCGCAATAACAGGATAATACAACAAAGCCTCACTAAATAGTGAGGCTTAAACGTCGGGCTAACGGTTTATCGATTAAATTTGCGGCGTTTCGGTTGTGACACCATGGTTTTGCCCACGATGACGTAACAAGTGATCCATCAAAACAATCGCTAACATCGCTTCGGCAATCGGCACGGCACGAATGCCCACACAAGGGTCGTGACGACCTTTGGTGATTAACTGCGTTGACTCACCGCTTTTGGTGATGGTTTCACCGGGAACGGTAATACTTGAGGTTGGTTTTAATGCGATGTTGGCAACAATTTCTTGACCGGTAGAAATGCCCCCCAAAATGCCGCCAGCGTGGTTGCTGGTAAAGCCTTCAGGCGTCAATGGATCTCTGTGTTGGCTGCCTTTTTGTGCCACAACATCAAAGCCATCACCAATTTCCACGCCTTTCACCGCATTAATGCTCATCAAAGCGTGGGCAATATCGGCATCAAGACGATCAAAGATCGGTTCGCCTAATCCAACGGGCACCTGAGTCGCGACTACCTGAATTTTAGCGCCAATCGAGTCGCCTTCTTTTTTCAGATCACGGATCAGTTGCTCAAACTCGTCCACTTTATCCACATCAGGGCAGAAGAAAGCGTTATTTTCGATTTCATTCCAATCCACTTTATCTATGGACACATCACCCATCTGAGAAAGGTAAGCGCGAACTTCGATACCAAATTCTTGCTGCAGATATTTTTTAGCAATCGCACCTGCCGCTACACGCATCGCGGTTTCACGAGCCGACGAGCGACCGCCACCACGATAATCACGTACGCCATACTTCTGATGATAGGTATAGTCAGCATGTCCCGGACGGAACTTGTCTTTAATTTCTGAATAATCTTTTGAGCGTTGGTCTGTATTTTCAATCAACAAACCAATTGAGGTGCCAGTCGTTTGACCCTCGAATACACCAGAGAGGATCTTAACTTCATCGGGTTCACGACGAGCCGTAGTGAAACGTGAGGTTCCTGGACGACGGCGATCAAGGTCGCGCTGTAGATCCGATTCTGTGATTGCTAATCCTGGAGGGCATCCATCGACTATGCAACCCAGAGCGATCCCGTGACTCTCTCCAAATGTGGTCACACGAAAATGTTGTCCGATGCTATTTCCTGCCATTACTTCCTCTGTTTTGTCGAGCCAGATGCGCTTTGTCTGGCGCTTACACTTGCAATTTTTCGTGAAATCATAGTGACGATAAAGCTTGCCGTTGTAAACCCCAAAAACAAAAAACGCCCTATTGATTTAAATAGGGCGTTTAACGCAGAACAAGTCACACTGTACTCAAATAACCTCGAAAGGAAATGCCATTTATTCAGAGATTTTCGTTGATATCACGCTATCTCAGCAGGCTTAGTTCAACATAATGAGGTCACTTAATCTGTCTACTGAGGTATCTTAGTCTGTGTATAAAGCAAACTCTTGCGCGCACTCAACCAGTTGTTCACGAGTCAACATAAACACACCGTGACCACCGTTAGCAAACTCAATCCAAGTGAACGGGATCGTTGGGTATTGCTCCATCACATGCACCATGGAATTACCCACTTCACAGACAAGAATACCGTCATCCGTCAAATAATCTGGAGCATTAGACAAAATGCGTCTAAACAGCTTCAAGCCATCACTTCCCGCTGCCAAGCCAAGCTCTGGCTCATGGGTAAACTCTTCCGGCAGAGAGTTCATATCCTCTTCGTCAACGTAGGGTGGGTTGGTCACGATAAGGTTGTAACGCTCTTTAGGTAGATCACGGAATAGATCGGAACGAATTGGGAATACCTGCTGCTCAAGACCATGGTCTTGAATGTTTTGCTCTGCAACCGCAAGAGCATCGGTCGAGATATCCACGGCGTCAACTTCCGCCTCAGGGAAAGCATGGGCACAAGCAATCGCAATACAGCCACTTCCGGTACACAGATCCATGATTCGCGTCGGCTCTTCGGTTAACCACGGTTGGAATTGAGATTCAATCAACTCACCGATTGGCGAACGTGGCACCAGTACACGCTCATCCACATAGAACTCAAGACCGCAGAACCAAGCTTTGTTGGTAAGGTAAGCCGTTGGCGTTCTATCGTTGATGCGCTTAATCACACGCTCCACAATTCTCAAGCGTTCACTGCTGGTTAAACGAGAGTTCAAAACATGGGGCGGAACATCAACAGGTAAGTAGAGGGTCGGAAGAATTAATTGTACCGCTTCATCCCAAGCGTTGTCGGTGCCGTGACCATAAAAAAGATTAGCGGCATTAAAGCGGCTAACCGTCCAACGAATGAAGTCTTGTAGTGTATAAAGCTCAGAAACGGCTTCTTCCACAAAAATCTTATCCAAAATTATCTCCAAAAAGCGCTACAATACCGCTCATTACTAGATTTAACCGAGTTTTCCTAAAAGATGAACCCAACCGATAATGACGACGATGATTTCGCTCTGTTTAGGGACGCCGTAGAAGGCGTAAAAAAGTTGCAACAGGATACCATAGTCCAACGACCAAACAGAAATAAGAAACAAAAAGAGCAAAAAAGAACCCAGCGCGAAGCAACCGATGCGGAGTTTTACTTCTCAGATGAATTTGTTCCTCATCTGAGTGACGAGGGACCCACCCGCTATTCCCGAGATGATGTATCGACGTACGAAGTGAAAAGGTTGCGTCGTGGTGTCTATGTACCAGACGTTTTCTTAGATATGCACGGGATGACGCAACAAGAAGCCAAGCGCGAATTAGGCGCAATGATTGCTCATTGCGTCAAAGAAAGTATTCATTGTGCCTGTGTCATGCACGGTATCGGTAAGCACATTCTTAAACAAAAAGCGCCGCTGTGGCTCGCTCAACACCCTGACGTGATGGCGTTCCACCAAGCTCCGTTAGAATTTGGTGGTGATGGTGCTCTTTTGGTTCTGCTTTCTATTCCTGAAAAATAGCGATTGAAAAAATAGCGATTTCAGAACTCAGAATTAAGGGCGCAGATTCCAAAGCATCTCGCCCTTTCTCGATGACAAATCAAAATCGATACAGACTAGACCAGAGGTTGGAAACATAGGAGCGTGACTGTCACCGATAAAATCGGCAGTCAAATAACCGACCAGCGGCAGGTGAGAGATAAGCAGGATAGACTGTAAATTTTCCACATCCGCCAGAGCGCAAACGAACTCAACCACATCTTCAGATTGACCGTAAGGCGTAATGTCATCGCACACTTCCACACTGTCCGATGCAAACTGACTCTTCACTGCTTGCCACGTTTGCTGAGCTCGTACATAAGGGCTCACCAGAACCTTATCAAACTCAGCAAAGCCTTTGTTGTTGCAGGCTGTAGCAACCGACAGCGACGCTTCAACGCCATGCGGCGTTAACTCACGCTCTTCATCCGTTGCTGCATAGTGCACGGCTTCACCGTGTCGCATAATAAATACTTTCATACGTTACCTGCTAAATCGTCATTAACTCACAATACCCCAGCCTCTGACTGCTTATTGCTTTAAGTTATTGATTGTTCTTCTTTAAAACTAGCCAATCTATCAACAAGGGCATATTATAACAATTCGAGCCTCGAAAGCTCTGGTTTTCTCATATTATGGCTAAGTCTCTTTAGTTTATTGTAACTTTATTTTGCGTGTTTCGGTTTTATCACCATACTTATTCTACAGTCTTGGGTGACGTTTTTTGTGCCGCGCAAATCGTAAGACTATATCAAACTCAGCCAACCTTCTGACCGCTCTAGTTGGAGACAAATACGTGCATTTAAGCCCCAATGATAACCGACTATACCGATACCTGACTCTGAATAACGCGCTTAGAGTGTTGCTGATTGAAGACAAAAGTGCACAAAAATCGGCTGCCGCGCTGGCCGTGAATGTCGGTCACTTTGATGATCCTAATGACCGTGAGGGCATGGCGCACTATCTGGAACACATGCTTTTCTTAGGTACAGAGAAATACCCAAAAGTAGGCGAATTTCAATCCTATATCAGCCAACATGGTGGTTCAAATAACGCTTGGACCGGAACCGAACATTCGTGTTTCTTCTTTGATGTTTATCCCAATGTCTTTGAGAAAGCCCTCGATCGCTTCAGCCAATTTTTTGCCGCTCCACTGTTCAATGAGGAAGCATTAGACAAAGAACGCCAAGCTGTCGACTCGGAATATAAGCTTAAATTGCATGAAGATGCGCGCCGTTTGTATCAGGTTCAAAAAGAATCCATTAATCCGCAGCATCCATTTGCCAAGTTTTCCGTGGGCAATATAGAGACACTGTCAGACCGAGATGGTCAATCCATTCGCGATGAGATTTTGGCTTTTCACCAAGAGCAATATTCCGCCGACATCATGACATTGTCAGTGATTGGTCCCCACTCTCTGGATGAGCTTCAATCTTGGGTTGAGCAGAAGTTCTCCCAGATCACCAACAGCGAAAAGCAGGGTAAGTCGGTCACCATTCCTTTTGTGACTGAGCAACAAAAACAGGTCATTATTCGAGTCGAACCACGAAAAGAGATCCGACGCCTGACCTTGTCGTTCCCAATGCCGTCGACCGCTAAACACTACCACTGGAAGCCGCTCTCCTACTTCGCAAACCTGCTCGGTTATGAAGGCAAAGGCAGCCTTATGCTGTACTTGAAAGAGCAAGGCTGGATCACCTCATTGTCTGCTGGTGGCGGTGCCTCCGGCAGTAACTATCGTGAGTTTGCTATCAGCATGAGCCTCACTCCCGAGGGCATCGAACATTATGAAGACATCACTCAAGCAGTATTCCGGTTTATCGAATTAATCAAACGACAAGGCTTGCAAGCTTGGCGTTATGATGAGAAAAAAGCGGTACTCGAGTCTGCCTTCCAGTTTCAGGAATCTGCACGACCGCTTGACCTCGTCAGCCACCTTGTGATGAACATGCAAAACTATGAGCCGGAAGATATCGCTTACGGTGATTATAAAATGCAGGGCTATGATGAAGAGCTGTTAGTCCAATACCTCAACTACATGACCTGTGACAACTTGCGCCTGACCTTAGTTGCTAAAGAACAAGAGTACGACAAGCAAGCCGCTTGGTACTTTACTCCCTACTCAATGACGCCACTCAGCGCGGCAAGTATTGCGCACTTTACTGACCATGCTTTTGATGACCATGCTTTTGATGACCATAGTTTTGGTAACAATAGCGCTACTGACAATAGCAACGACCTAAATTCATTACCTTTCGAATTGCCTGAGAAAAACCCGTTTATCACCTATGATCTCACGCCATTGGAGATAGAGTCTGAGCCAGAGCAGCCGCAACTCATCGAAGATCTTGATGGTTTCCGTCTATGGCATTTGCAAGATAGCGAATTTCGAGTGCCAAAAGGCGTGGTGTTTATCGCCATCGATAGCCCTCATTCGGTCAATAGCCCGCGCAATATCGTCAAAACTCGTCTCTGCGTTGAAATGTTCCTAGACGCCCTTGCCGAGGAAACCTATCCTGCGGAAGTCGCCGGTCTCACCTATGATATGTACGCGCATCAAGGTGGCGTCACCTTATCCATTGCTGGTTTTAGCAAAAAACAGCCGCAGCTACTGGAAATGATCCTCAAGCGTTTTGCGTCACGAGACTTTGACGTTGCCCGCTTTGAGAGTATCAAAACGCAGCTATTGCGTAGCTGGCGCAATACCGCTAAAGATCGCCCGATCTCTCAGCTTTTCAATGCCATGTCAGGTATTTTGCAGCCTAATAATCCCCCTTATCCGGTGCTGATTGAGGAGCTTGAAAGTATTGAGGTTGATGAACTCCCTGATTTTGTGCTGTCCATTTTGTCAGAGCTGCATATAGAAATGTTTGTCTACGGCGACTGGAATCAACAAGGGGCGCACGATATCGCCACCACATTGAAAGATGCCATGCGGATCTACAATCAAAAATATGAAGAGAGTTTAAGACCGCTGGTCATGCTGGGGGAAAGTGGCACTTTCCAACGTGAGGTGCACTGCGATCAAGACGATTCTGCCGTTGTGGTTTACTACCAATGTGAAGATATATCACCACGCAATATCGCGCTTTATTCGCTCGCCAATCATCTGATGTCGGCGACGTTCTTCCATGAGATACGCACCAAGCAGCAGTTGGGCTATATGGTTGGCACTGGAAATATGCCGCTTAATCGACATCCCGGCATCGTCCTCTATGTGCAATCGCCTAATGCCGCGCCCAATGATTTGATTCGCTCCATTGATGAGTTCTTAAATGCGTTTTACATGGTTTTATTGGAGTTAGACGACTACCAATGGCACAGCAGCAAAAAAGGCTTGTGGCACCAGATCGCATCTCCAGACACGACACTAAGAGGGCGCGCGCAGCGACTTTGGGTCGCCATCGGCAATAAAGACACCGAATTCAGCCAGCGTGAAAAAGTGTTAGCGGAACTCAAACAGTTGTCACGAGCCGATATGATTCGCTTCGTGGTCAACGAACTCAAACCGCGAACCGCCAACCGTTTGATCATGCACAGCCAAGGTAAAGCGCATATTGACGCGCCACGTCTTGATATTGGCAATGAAATTGGTTCCATTGCGGAGTTCCAATTGCGACCTCAAGATACCGACTTAGGCTAGTCATTGAGATGAGTAATAACAAAACGGCAACCTATCTCAGGTTGCCATTTTTTATGGGTTTGGCTGGTTAATCAGCTGGTTAATGCGAGAAACCGCTATTCGCTTTCTCGCTCAGGTGCCGAGGTATAAAAACCTTCACCTAACCCTGCGCGAGTGAGCAAGCCATCGCAAGGAGCGAATCGATCACCATATTTTTCAGCATGCTCATTCATCAGCTCAACCACTCGCTTAATACCCAGTTGATCCATATAACGGAATGGACCGCCGAGGAAAGGAGGGAAACCAATACCAAATATCGCGCCAATATCGCCATCCCTCGGACTGCGAATAATGCCTTCATCAAGACAACGAACTGCTTCATTGAGCATAGGTAGCACCGCTCGTAGGGCAATTTCATTCTCGGTCAACTTGGCTTCAGGGCTTAAATTAAGCACCTTGTAGACTGAGCTATCCACCTTCTTGGTTTTGCCTTTATCCTCTTTGCCTTTGTAGCTATAAAATCCTTTGCCAGCCTTGCGTCCTTTTCGTCCGTCAGCAAGCAACTTATCGAACACATCGGGACCTTGGAATCTTGGACCTAGCTCCGCCACCAAGATAGGCATGATTTTCGCGCCAATATCGACGCCGACTTCATCCAGTAGCGTAATCGGTCCTACCGGGAAACCAAACTTGAGCAACGCTTTATCTAAGGCTTCAATAGGCTCATTAGACAACAGGATTTGCGCCGCTTCGTTCATATAGGGCGCAAGGATGCGATTGACATAGAATCCCGCCTGATCTTTCACCACTATTGGCGTTTTGCCCTGCTTGCGAGCAAACTTAACCATGGTTGCCACGGTTTCATCAGAGGTCGATTCATGTGGAATGACTTCCACTAACGGCATTTTATCGGCGGGACTGAAGTAGTGCAGACCAACCACATTCTCGGGTCGTTTGGCATTCGCAGCAATTTGTCCAATAGGAATAGACGAGGTATTAGTGGCGAAAATCACCTCTGGCTTACCATGCTCCTCAACATCCGCAACCATCTGCTGTTTTAATGCCAGATCTTCAAATACCGCTTCAACCACTACATCTGCTTTTGCGAAGCCGATAAAATCCGTGCCCCCGGCAATGTTTAGCATTTGCGATTGCAGATCGGCTTTCGACAAGATACGACGTTTTCGTTTTTTCTCTAATAGCTTGAAGTTATAGTTGAGGGCGTTCATCACCCCTTCATTAGCAACGTCTTTGATTCGCACTGGTACTTTGGCTTTAGTCACCGTCACATGGGTAATGCCCGCGCCCATTAAACCCCCACCAAGCACCACCGCATTCTCCACGGCTTTTGGGGTCGCCTCGCTGCCAAACTCTTTTTTCATTTCAGTCGTCGCGAAGAAGATCGAGCGCAGCGCTTTCGATTCCGGAGTCATCACCAGCTTACCGAACTCCTCTGCTTCCATCGCTAAGCCTTTCTCCATGCCATTTTCCAATCCATTACGGATCACTGCTAAAATGGCATCGGCGGCAGGGTAATTGCCTTGTGTTTTTTGTTGTGTCTTTTTCGCCGCCTGTTCAAAGATCACTTTACGTCCAAGTCCAGTGCCTGACATCAAACGCTCTTTACCTTTCGCTTTCTCTACTTTGCGTTTTTTGCCTTGCTCTACAAATTGCTTAGCCACCTGTAACAGAATGGTTTGTGGCACCGCAGCATCAACCACACCGAGTTTTTTCGCTTTTTTAGCACGCAATTGTTTACCGGTCAGGATCATATCCAATGCTGGCAATAAACCCGTCAGCCGCGGCAAGCGTTGCGTGCCTCCAGAGCCCGGCAATAGCCCCAGTTGAACTTCCGGCAACCCCAAACGGGTAATGTCAGCATCACTACAAACGCGATAATCACAAGCAAGCGCCAACTCTAAGCCGCCACCAAGACAAGGGCCGTGGATCGCGGCGACCACAGGAAATGGCAATGCCGATAATTGAGCGAACATCTGCTGCCCTTGAGCTGCCAGTGCTTGCGCTTCCTGTGCGGTTTGGCAAGCATCAAGCATGCGCACATCGGCACCCGCGATAAAGTTATCTGGTTTAGCAGAGTGAACAATGAGTCCTTTAATTGCGCTGCTTTTCGCTTCCAATTGGTTAAAAATGTCCGCCATCTCATCGGCAAACGCCGCTTGCAGGGTATTCATTTTTTCACCGACAACATCAATAGCCAGCCACGCGAGGTCGTTGTCATCTATGGTCAAGTTAAATGCCTTTAAATCACTCATTACTCTACCTCCAGAATCATCGCTGCACCCAGACCACCCGCTGCACAGGCGGTATTCAGTGCCAGTCCTCCACCACGGCGTTTTAGTTCATTCAGTGTTTGGGTAATCATTCTCGCCCCAGTTGCGGCGAATGGGTGGCCATAAGCAATCGAACCACCCAGCACGTTAAATTTATCCATATCAATTTCGCCAATGGCTTTCGCACGTCCTAACTTTTGTTGGGCAAACTGATCGCTGGCAAACATTTTGACATTGGACAGCGCCTGAGCGGCAAACGCTTCGTGCATATCAATCAGGGTTAAATCTGATAGTTCAATCCCCGCTCGAGCCAAGGCGATGGGCGTAGCATAAGAGGGCCCCATCAGCATATCTTTATCAACACCGATGGCAGAAAAAGCGTAAGAGCGAATATAGCCTTTAATCTCCAGCCCCAACTCTTTAGCTTTACCCTCGCGCATCAGCATAATCGCCGCAGCTCCGTCGGTAAGTGGCGTACTGTTCGCCGCGGTCACGGTGCCGTATTGACGGTCAAAGGCGGGACGAAGTTTGCTGTAGCTGCTCAGTTCACTATCGTGGCGAACATTGTTGTCTTCACTCAGCACATTAAGGTAAGGCTCTGGGAATGCGGTCATCACTTCATCACGAACCTTGCCGGACTTCCAAGCTTCAGACGCAAGTTGGTGAGAGCGATTGGCAAGTTCATCTTGCTGCTCACGGGTAATACCATGACTTTTTGCCATCTGTTCAGCGGTTTGACCCATAGATAAACCGGTCGAATATTCCGCCACCGCTGGCGGCACTGGCATCAAATCTTTCATCGACAGTTTTTTGATAATATTGAATTTTTGCCCGACCGTTTTCGCTTTGCTCAACGCCAATAAATGCGCTGCGAGTTTTTTGGAAACCCCAATCGGCAACACCGACGAAGAATCCGCACCGCCAGCAATGCCGACATCGATCTGTCCCGCCATAATGCTCTCACACACATTGGCGGCAGCTTGAAAACTGGTGGCACACGCTCGGGTGACACTATAAGCATCGGTATGGATATTCATGCCCGTGCCCAACACGATTTCTCTCGCAATATTAGGGGCTTCTGGCATCTGAACCACTTGACCAAATACCACTTGATCAACAAGTGCCGGGTCGATATTGGTTCGCGCCATCATTTCTGCGACCACCATCTTACCCAAGTCCACGGCTGGCACCTGACTAAACTCGGTACTCTGCCTAGCAAATGGCGTCCGTAACCCCGCCACCACAGCGATTCTTTCCCCTTTTTTGGTGGAGAGTTCGACTTTTTCCACTACCCTATTGCTCATAGATACTCCCTTGATTTACAGGTCTGACCACAAACAGTGTAACTAAGATGTTAAATAATTAAAACGAACGTTTGATAAAAGTTACGACTATAAATGTGATGCGTGATATGATTTTGGAGAAATATAGGTTCTAGGTTCTAGGTTCTAGGTTCTAGGTTCTAGGTTCTAGGTTCTAGGTTCTAGGTTCTAGGTTCTAGGTTCTAGGTTCTAGGTTCTAGGTTCTAGGTTAGATTGTTTCTTGGGTGGGGTTGAGTCAAGGATAACAAGCAAAAAAAAACCACACAGTGAACTGCGTGGTTGGAATGTATAAAGCAATTAACTTACGCCAATTGAAAATAACCAGTTTCCTGATTAGGAGAAAGTAAAGTCAGCCTTCAAAAGGAAGTGTCATCTTGCTCAACACGCTAGTCAAACGACTAACTAGATGACAAGTTGTAATATAACGGCTATTGGCGCGGTAATTTTGAACTAGATCAATTTTGAGTGAGTTTAACGTCATTACTGGATAAAAAATTGATTCACAGAGCATAAATGGGGTTTGCTGTGTCGATAATTAAAAATTTTGGAAAGAAATTTTCAACACGTCCGGTCAACTCTGATATGGACAAACAAAGAAGATATGAAGCACTGGTGAGAGCCTACCATAAGGATCTCTACCGATACGCTTACTGGTTGTGTAAAGACAAGCCCGTCGCCGAAGATCTGGTACAAGAGACCTGTTTGAGGGCGTGGAAGTCGATAGACAGTCTGCAAGACGAGAAAGCCGCCAAATCTTGGCTGATTACTATTTTACGTCGTGAAAATGCCAGACGATTTGAGCGTAAACAATTCGATTTAGTCGATATTGATGATTATGGTAATGAGGCGAAAGTCTCAGACGATCCGCACCACCAGCAACAGTGGCTTCAAGCACAGATTATGAAACTGGATATAGACTATCGCGAACCTCTATTTCTACAAGTCATTGGCGGCTTTAGCGGAGAGGAAATCGCTGATATTCTCGATCTCAATAAAAATACCGTGATGACACGCCTTTTCAGAGCAAGAAATCAACTCAAAGAAAGCATGGATTCATCAGACAGCAGCAGAGGGCAACACAATGGATGATTTAGAATTCCGTCGTCGTATTATGTCCGACCCAAGGGCAAAAGATAGCGAGGTGCTACAAGCGATAAGAGGCAGTGACGCTAACGCTAAATTTGCGGATGATATCCAGTCACTTGATGCCCAAATTAAGCAGGCACTGCAAGTTGATGTGCCTGATGATCTCGCGGATCGTATCTTGTTCAATCAAACAGAATCGACCGTCATCAAGAGCACATTTGGTAAACGCGCCCTATCGCTTGCTGCATCTGTCGCCTTTGTATTTGGTCTGTTAGCGGGTCAAGTCAATTGGGGTAATCTGGTGGTTTCTCCGGCGCAGGCAACGTTGTCACAGATCGCGATTGAACATGTACATGACGAAATGCCTTTTATTGCACCACTTGATGAGGGGGCAAGTGAGCAGCAAATTAACGCTAAACTGTCTCCATTTGCCGTGAAATTAACAGAGGCGTTCCCTTATCACGTCTATTACCTCAATCATTGTGGGTTTGGGGATAGCAACGCGGTTCACTTGGTGTTCCAAGGAGATAAAGGCAAAGTCACCCTGTTTCTGACTAAAGTCCCGACAGAGAAAAGTCTAAACTTTAGTGAAGGAGACATGGCGGGCATGGTCGACCCTGTCGGTGACATGAGTTTGATTTTGGTTGGAGACCCCAACGAAAACTACAAAAAGATCGGCGAAAACATCAAGAAAATCCTTAATCCTAGCTAAATTCCCGTTATCTTTACGCCTCGAACAAAATCGAGGCGTAATACTTTATAGTTACAGCCAAAACTAGAGCATTAACTCTAAAATAACCATTATTTGCAGCATTTCGCCTCATTTACGTGGCATTTATCATCTTTTTTAGTGCATTTACCTACTGGTCTGATTTCTATTATCTATACTAGCGATTAGGATCAGCCCCGAATTGAGTACAAGCTCAGTTTTCAAATAACGCCCATTAGAGGCGAATACTTAAGGATGTAAATAATGACTACTTCGCGTCTGTTTAAAAAAACAGTGATCGCTGTGACCGTTTCGTCACTCGGTTTCGCCTCTCAACAAGCACTTGCTGCTGGTTTCCAACTTAACTCACAATCTGCTACTGGCCTTGGTCGTGCATTTGCTGGTGATGCAGTTATCGCTGATAACGCTTCAGTAATGGCACGTAACGCTGCGGCAATGACGTTATTTGATAGTCATCAGTTTTCTGGTGGTTTCAATGTGATTGCTTCGGAGATTGATGTTAAAGATATTGGTGGTTCTGGCTCATTCCCGGGACAACAATCAGATGTTACTAACGAAGCAACATCACTGGTACCTAACATTTACTATGTTCATCGCCTTAACAATGAGTGGGCATTTGGCGTAGGTCTATACTCGAACTTTGGTACAACCAATGAATTTGATGGTTCTTTTGGTGACAACAACTTAGCTAAGGTTTACGGCGGTAACACTGAAATTTCTAGCATTAACTTAACAATGAATGCTGCCTATCGTATTAACGAACAATGGAGCGTAGGTGGCGGTTTAGATATTGTACAAGGTTCAGGTAAGCTCGAGCGTTCAACATCTCCATCCACACCAGGCCTTGGTGAATCAAAAGTTGTTGATATTGATGCTGATGGTCTAGGTATTGGTTTCAACCTAGGTGCCGTATATGAACTAAACGAAAACAACCGATTCGGACTTGCTTATCACTACAGCCCAACGGTTACAGCAGACGGCAAAGTTAACTATATAGCCGATCCAGATGCTACAAGCATCGACTTGAAACTGCCAAGCATGGCTGAATTTAGTGGTTATCATCGAATTACTGACACTAAATTTGCTGTTCACTATAGTCTACAGTGGATTGGTTGGAGCGTGTTCGATAACGTCGAAACTGACAACGGTGCTGAGATTAAAGACTACGAATGGAAAGACGGCTACCATATTGCTGTAGGTAGTACATACTATCTAAATGATGCATGGACATTACGTGCGGGTTATATGTATGACACAGCAGCGCAAGACGACGTTCGTTCAATCTCTGTTCCTGACTCAGATCGCCAGTGGTTCTCTGCGGGCTTCGGCTACCACTTCAATAAACGTCACACTGTAGATTTTGGTTTCACTTACCTTGTTGGTAAAGACACTAAAGTAACTGAAAACAGCTCAGTGTCGAGTGAGCTTACCGCGACAACCAAAGCGAATGCAATCCTAGCAGGCTTACAATACAGCTACAGCTTCTAATTCTAACCACGCTGTAAGTTAACTTATTTAACCGCTACATCTTCACTGATGTAGCGGTTTTTTATTATCACTGGTCGTACCTTTCCCTTGTTTTTTGTAACGTGTGTTCGCTGAAATTTTTTCACACTTAGTTACAAACCAACTCATTACTCTGCATAAACAATAATAACCAGCATATTATCCCAAATATGACACTATTATGATAAATCCGTTTTAAAGCAATAACTCTAAAAATACAATTTGCCGCCTTAACGGAAATATTTTGAGCGAACAATAATGACAAGTTTAAGACGGACACCGATTTCTTTAGTGGTACTTGCAACTTTAATGTCTTCAGGCAGCGCGATGGCTGCGGGTTACCAACTGGCGGAATACTCTGCCACTGGCCTAGGTAGAGCTTACGCAGGTGAAGCGGCAATGGCGGATAATGCCAGCGCACAATGGCGTAACCCTGCGATGCTAACCTATCTTGAAGGCACTCAGGTGTCTGGTGGTATTTTGTATGTTGACCCTAATATCGATGTAACGGGCACAGCAAGCAAAGGGGGCAATGGCGCATATACCGAGTCTAACGATATCGCTCACAGTGCACCGATTCCAAACTTTTACTTGTCACACCGTATTAATGAAAGCTGGGCTGCTGGCTTAGCGTTTGGCTCTAACTACGGTATGGAAACAGAATTGAGCGAAGATTTTTCTTCCCTACATTATGGTAATGAAGCCAATGTCATGACGGTTGAAGCTGTTGCTAACCTTGGTTACAAGCTTAATGACCAATGGAGCTTTGGTGCTGGTGTTCGCCTTGTCGCAGGTGAAGGTCACTTTGGTGCCAGTTCTGATGCAATCACCGGCAGTATGGATCGCTTAAAGTATATGGAAGGCGATGACATCTCTTGGGGCTATGTGCTTGGCACCACTTGGCAAATCAATGATAACCATCGCATCGGCTTTGCTTATAAGTCTGAAGTGATGATGGATTTTGATGGTCATGCTGAAGGTCTAGTTTATACCGGTAATACCACGGACAAAATTGACGGTGAGCTTAGCATCCCACTACCGGCGACGATTGAACTTGCGTCATACCATCAACTTAATCAACAGTGGGCCGTTCATGCAAGCATCAACTGGACGCAGTGGAGTAAATTTGAAAGCCTAGTTGCTGAGTTCGATGACGGTACGACTGACCTGATCAAAGAAGAAAATTGGGAAGATAACTTCCGCTTTGCGGTAGGTACGACTTACGCAATGACACCAAAGCTAACGCTACGCTCTGGTATCGCCTATGATATGTCAGCAGTTAGTGATGAAAACCGTACAACGACAATCCCTGAAACCGATCGTACTTGGTTAAGTGCTGGTGCAAGTTACCAATTCACTGAGCAGTTCACTTTAGATGGTGGTCTGACTTACATCTTTGCTAAAACGGCATCGATTAGCGAAACCGACTATGAAACCTCTTTTGGTAGCTTTGACGGTGAGATCTCTGGTGATGTATGGATAGCTGGCGTACAAGCGAACTATCGCTTCTAACACTCGCCTAGCTTGCAAACAATACCTAACCTGTAAAAAAGAGCCCTAATGCTAAGACACTAGGGCTCTATTTTTATTCATTAAACGCTTTTTACTGACAATTTTAAAAACCTTTTACTGACTATTCATCAAAATAGTCGTCTTGCAAGAAACTGTCTATTAACGCTTCCTCTTCACTGTTTTCAACAGGTTCAACTTCGATTTCTGCGTTGAATTTCTGGCGCTGAAAATAAATATCACGCATTAACGAGTATGAGTCCGGCGAATTTTCTAACGTCGCCTCTTGAGACACCAACAGAGCCCGCGTCTCCATCCCTTCTAGCGCCCACTTGCCTAAGCTTGCCCAGAAGTTAATCAGTGACAGAGGCGGATATAAACCATCAACCACATCAGCGCCTTCACGTAACGTGATCGGTCCATAGCCAGGTACCATAAAATAAGGACCACTCCCGACGCCATAATGACCAATGGCATCACTGAACTCTTTTTTATCGCGTTTTTCTATGCCAGCGGCAGAGGCAATGTCAATCAAACCCAATAGACCAAAGGTACTGTTAATCCAGAAACGATTGAAGTGGTTCATCGCTTTACCGCCGTTCCCCATCACCACGTTATTGACCACGCTAAAAGGTTCATCGAGGTTCGAAAGAAAGTTGCGAACACCGGAGCGAACCGGCACAGGCGTGTAATTAACGTACGCGAGTGAAACTGGACGTACAAAATACGGGTCAAGATAGTCATAGTTAAAATCCCACATGACTCGGTTTATTGACTCGAATGGGTCTGAAATATCACTATTGCTATTGTGTACTTGGGTCGTCGTCGTTTGATCTATTTCAGTCTGTTGCTGTTCTGGAGCCGATGAGCAACCCAGTAACACAACACTGATCGTTAGACTCAAGAGCCAATTTGAAACTTGAGGGAAGTAATTAGAGCGCATAAATAAATCCATAAAACCCTGCGCTTGCATCGCCATCTGGAACGAACTCTCCAAATCGATGTAATGCGTCTTTTATCTATAAAGCGTGTTGAGTGTAGTTAGCCTAGTTGACAATAATTGGCATCGCCAGAGTACCTTGTCCGTTATATTCAAGGTGTCTCCCGTTTGCTACGCTACTTTATATATGAAACTCATATATCCAAACTTTATATCCGATTGTCCAATATAAATCGAATATCTTGTATTCAGCCCATTACGTTAAGGTAAATTAGCCATAAATCAAAGTGATAAATAGCAAGGGCGTATAAAAAAACCCGCACAGCATCACTGTACGGGTCATATACAACTCAATTAATATTGTTTATCGACAAGCACATCGACAGTATCGCCTAATTTAGCAGGCTGGCTCTCGCCGTACCAATCGCCTTGTTTAGTCGTCACATTGCCATCGCTATCTAAGCGCACACGTACCATAATGTCCGTCAGGCTCGATAATTTACGCGCTTCAATCATGCTATTGTTATCGTCCAAGACCACGGTTCTTGGAAAGCTTCCAAGCGGATAACGTGCTGCTGCAATGGGCATCGGTGACCCATCGGCGGTATGGACAGAGACTATTAAGCTCGCATTATTATCCGCAACCACATCAGCAGACAATGAAATAGTCACTGCCACAGCCTGACCCGGCACAACAGACCCTTTCATACGCTCTTGAGCATTGGCAATACTCTTTCCTAGCATCTCAAATCGAGCATCCTCTGGACCAACCATGCGTTGCATGACCGACCAATACTTGATCGCGGAAGGATAATCTTCACTCTCAAACGCATCAAAAGCGAGTAGCGAAAACACGCGAATATCAACATACTCTTCTTGCATTAAACTGGTTAACAGTGAACGAGCCTGATTCTGATCCATCTCTTCTTGAGACATCATTAAAGCTTGAGCATAACCCAATTTAATGTCGCCATCGTCTGACTTGAGACGATACGCCTTCTCCATTGCATCAATCGCGGTGGTCACATTTCTATTCGCGATTGCGATACGACCAAGTAACATCCATCCGGTTGAATCATTGGGCTTATAATGTAACTGAGTACGCAGTGCCAACGTTAGATCCTGCATTTCGTCGTCAGTCAGCGGTTCGTTTGAGCCCGGCATCAGCTTTTTAGAGAGTTCCGGTAGATTGGAACTCACTTCTTGCCAGTGTTGAACCTTGTTCAAACCCCCAAAGTACCAATACATACCGTAACTCAGCACGACGATCAGTACCGTCGATAGCATCAGCACAGCTTTAGAAGAGATCCGAGTTTGCTGACGCTGCGTCTGTTCAGGAATATCATCTAGCAGAGACTGTTTCAGATCTTGCTCAAGGTCTTGCTGGTTATCTACCAAGCCCTCATTGGCTTCCTCTGATAACTCTTCTAAGCGATCCTGATACAGAGCCTTGTTCAATTCATCACGCAAGGCGTCATCATGGTTGGTTTTCGAGTCACTAATGATGTACCAAAGTAAGAATACCGCGAGTACAACAAGCCCAATTGTGGACAACCAAAAAACTGTCATTGTGGCTTATCTCCCGTATTTTGGTCTTTTAACAGTGCATTCAGTTTGGCTTCTTTTTCTTCGCTCCAACCGTCCGCTTCTGCCGCTGGCTTCACTTTATTATTGCGGCTTCTGATGACTATCAGCGTAAAGCCAATCACCACGACCGTTAACGGTCCTAACCAAAGAATCGCCGTCGCTACGGTAAATGGCGGGTTGTAGGTCACAAAGTTGCCATAGCGAGCAATCATATAGTCAATGATATCTTGCTTCGACTTGCCATCTTTGGTCATCTCATACACTTTTTGGCGTAAGTCCTGAGCCAAAGGGGCATTGGAGTCGCCAATGGTATTGTTTTGACACTTAGGGCAGCGCAAGGTGTTACTTAACTCTTTAAACTGCTGTTCCTGTTCTAGGCTTTCGAACTCATGGAATTCAATCGCGGCATGCACCGACACGGCAAGCAGAATAGTGGCAATAAAGGCGATTAAGCTTCTCATTGTTGGCTCTCCTGCTGCTCGGTCTGTTGCAACATAGACTGATACATTGGCTCTAAGGTCTGTTTCCAGTTACGGTCGTTGACGTCGCCGACATGACGGTAGCGAATAACGCCACTGCTATCGATCAGAAATGTTTCTGGCGCACCATAAACCCCTAAGTCCAAACCCAACATTCCATTGCCGTCAAACAGGCTAATCAAATAAGGATTACCCAAGTCGTTAAGCCAGCGCACGGCTTTATTGCGATCATCTTTGTAATTCAAGCCGATGATTTTCACCCCTTGCGCCGCTAACTCATTGAGGTATTGATGCTCTGCGTAACAAGTCGGGCACCAGGTTGCCCAGACATTGAGCAGTAAAGGTTGACCCACGAACACGTCTTGGCTATACAATTTTCCCGGTTCCGCGAGATCTTCTAGGCGAAACTCTGGCACCGTTTTTCCAATCAACACCGATTCCAGTTTGGTCGGATCATCACCGGATTGGTTTTTACCAAGCTGCACAGCAAACACCACCACCAAAAGCAAAAACAGCACCAGTGGGATGAATAGGAGCTTCTTACTCATGCTGACTCCTGATTATTATCTTTTTGTTTTCGGAAACGGTAGCGTTTATCACTCATCGCCAGTAGACCACCGATGGACATCAACAACGCACCCAACCAGATCCAGCGTACAAACGGTTTGTGGTAGATGCGCACGGCCCATGATTTACCGTCATCTAAACGCTCACCCATGGCGATATACAAATCACGCGTTACGCCGCGGTCAATCGCCGCTTCCGTCATCATTGACTTAGCGGTTCGATAGAAACGTTTTTCCGCATGTAGCGTGTTGACGTACTTGCCATCTTTGGTGATCTCAAAGTCTGCGATATAGCCGTCATAGTTCGGACCATCTTTATCTCTCAGACCTTTGAAGTAGAAGTCATAATCGTGGATCTGATAATGCTCACCCGGTGCCAGTCGAACATCACGTTCAATGCTGTAGTTCTGCACCATCGCAATACCAATCACCGACACGGCAAGACCGATATGACCCAGCATCATCGCCCAGTGACTGCGCGGCAATTTCTTAATACCTTCAGCAAACGAATGTCGGTGCGTAGCGCGTTGGTAAAGCTCAAAGCCATGCATGGTGATAATCCACATTGCCATTAGCCAGCCAAGGAAAGCCATACCAGTAAAGTGTTCTGATAGCAGAACCACAAACAGCGCCGACAACACTAAGGAAACGATACCGGATACCAACATCGGTTTGGCTAACTTAGAGAGATTGTCGCGTTTCCATCTGATCAGTGGACCAATACCCAAAATAAAGGCAAACGGCACCATTAACCAAGTAAACAGCATATTGAAGAATGGCGCACCAATCGACACCGAACCCAAACCAATCTGTTTATGAACGAGAGGCAGCAGTGTACCAATCAGCACCACCATTAAAGCGGCAATCAGAATCACGTTATTGGCTAACAGCGCATTTTCGCGCGAGATAAGGTCAAAGTTACCACGGGCACGCACCGACGCACCCTTAACAGCGAACAGCAGTAACGAACCACCAATCACCGCCACCAAGAACGCCAGAATAAACATGCCGCGTGCAGGATCGGAAGCAAAGGCGTGAACGGAAACCAAAATACCGGAACGCACTAAGAAGGTACCGAGCAAACTGAGCGAGAACGCCGAGATCGCCAGCAGTACAGTCCAAGCTTTAAAGGTGCCGCGCTTTTCGGTGACCGCCAATGAGTGCATTAATGCCATACCAGCCAACCAAGGCATAAAGGAGGCGTTTTCTACTGGATCCCAGAACCACCAGCCGCCCCAGCCCAATTCGTAGTAAGCCCACCAAGAGCCCAACGCAATACCCAGCGTTAGAAATACCCACGCCGCAGTCGTCCAAGGTCTTGACCAGCGCGCCCAAGCGGTATCCAAACGACCCGACATTAATGAAGCGATGGCAAACGAGAACGCGACCGAAAAACCAACATAGCCCATGTACAGCATCGGTGGGTGAATAATCAGCCCCGGATCTTGCAGCAACGGATTGAGATCGCGACCATCAACTGGGAAATAAGGCAGCGTGCGTAAGAATGGGTTTGAGGTCAAAATGATAAACAGTAGGAAGCCCACCGTGATCCACCCCATGACCGCCAACACACGGGCGACGGATTCTTGTGGCATACCGCGACTAAACGTCGCCACGGCGACTGTCCATCCGGCTTGAATCAACACCCAAAGCAATAGCGAGCCTTCATGAGCTCCCCAAACGGCGGTCAAACGATAGTACCATGGCAGTTGGCTGTTGGAGTTGCTCGCCACGTAAGTCAGGGTAAAGTCATTGACATAAAACGACCACTCTAAAATCAGGAACGACAGCAATAGCATCAAAAACATACCCCACGCTAAAGGCCTTGCGGAGTTCATTAGCATGGTGTTGTTTTTCGATGCGCCGACGATAGGCAGCAAACTTAGCAGCACCGATAGACTCAGCGAGAGTATCAGTGCAAAGTGACCAATTTCAGCAATCATTGACCGCTTCCTTGTTTCTGTTCTGTAGAATATTGCAACGGCTCGTGCGTCTTCTTCATCGCTTCCGCGACTTCCGGTGGCATGTATTCTTCGTCATGCTTCGCCAGAACCTCAAACGCTTCAATCTGATCGGCGGCGATCAGCTTGCCTTGTGCCACAATGCCCTGCCCCTCGCGGAACAAGTCCGGCAGGATACCGTCATAAACGATGGTAACTTTCGGTCCCACATCGGCAAGATCAAAGCTCACGCGCAGTGATTCAGAGTCACGTTTCACCGAGCCCGCGACCACCATACCGCCGATGCGCAGACGCTGGCCGATCTCAGGTTTGCCGCTACCCGGTTTGCCATTGACCAACTCGGTTGGGGTATAGAAAAGGTCCATATTCTGATTGAGGGCATACAACACCAACCCAACCGTCGCACTCACACCAATAAAAATAGCCAGAATCACCCCTAACCTTTTTTTACGTCTTGGGTTCATAGCGTGTTCTCCATTTTTTTCGCCGCGTCGATACGAGCTTGTCGGTCGATTCGATTACGGATCTCTTGTAGCAGTTTACTTTTACGACGTAGGCTACTAATAAGTAGCAATATCATCGCCAACAATGTGATGCCAAACGCGCTCCAAACATAAGTGGCATAGCCGCCCATGGCAACAAAATCTGAGAAAGAATCAAAGTGCATGTTTACTACCTCTCATTGCCTTGCTTGGATAGGGTTTGTCCTGTTGCCATTTCAATCACCCAAGGGCGATGGCTCTCTTTGCTGATAATTTCATTGCGCAGACGCAGCATCGTTACCGCGCCGAAAAATAGCGCAAAGCCGATAATATTGAGCAACAACGGCCACAACATATCATTGGAAATCGACGGCTTAGCAAATTTAGTGATCGTTGCCCCTTGGTGCAATGTGTTCCACCACTCGACTGAGAAGTGAATGATCGGTAAATTAATCACACCGACAATGGCAAGGATACCGGCGGCTTTCGCTGCGGTTTTTTGATCATCAAAAGCGTGATATAAGGCAATCACCCCTAAGTACAAAAACAGCAAAATCAGCTCAGAGGTCAGACGCGCGTCCCACACCCACCAAGCGCCCCACATCGGTTTGCCCCACACCGCACCGGTAATCAATGCAATAAAGGTAAACACCGCACCAATCGGCGCCATCGCCAGCGCAGCCATACTGGATAAGCGGATCTGCCAAACCAGACCAATCAGCGCTGCAATCGCCATCGACATATAAGCGCCCATCGACCAAATCGCAGACGGCACATGGATATAGATAATTCTAAAGCTATCCCCTTGCTGATAGTCAGCCGGGGCGTACGCCAGTCCCCAAATCGTGCCCGTGACAAGGGTGATAAATGATAAGACCGCAAACCAAGGTAAAAGCTTTCCACATAGTTGGTAACTGGTTTCAGGTTTTGCGTAAGGGTGGAGCCATTTCCACATAGTGATTCTCACTCTATTACAACATTCGGTTACTTTGAGGGCGCTTCCCTCAAATAATCAAAAACATTCCCTGTTATAGTGTAGACCTAACTCATTGTTAGTTAATACCAAATTACTGTTAGTTAACACTAACTCTTAGCGAAGCCGCTATCGCAAAAGGTGTCAGTGTTGCCGCACCCGCCAACATTGCGCCCAAAATAGCCAGTTGACCGTTATACGCAACACCTAAACTCGCCGCATCAATTGCCGACGTGGCAAAGATGAGTATCGGAATATACAAGGGCAGCACTAATAGGCTTAACAATACACCGCCTTTGGAAAGTCCGACCGTCAATGCGACACCGATCGCACCAAGAAAACTCAGGGTTGGGGTGCCGACCAACAGCGTCAGGACAACGGCACTCCAAGTAGCAAAATCGAGTGACAGCAAAATCGCCAATAATGGGCTAATAATAATCAGAGGCAAGCCAGTCAATAACCAGTGAGCAATCACTTTGGCGATCACAACCAGTTGCAACGGAATCGGCATCAGCATCATCTGCTCAAGCGCGCCATCTTGATAGTCATCTCTAAACAGGCGCTCTAGTGATAATAGCGCTGAAAGCAAAGCCGCCACCCAAACGATGCCCGCAGAAATGCGCGCCAACAGATTTGGCTCAGGACCGATGCTTAGAGGAAAAAGTGTAATGACAATGATGAAAAACCATAACGGGTTAAAAACATCCGCCTGTCTGCGGTAGGCGATAAGCAATTCTCGCTGGATGATCTGCATCATGATTGACAACATGCTTAGTCCCCCAACTTAATCTTTTTCAGTTTAGGATGCTCAGACAGCATATCTTGGTGTGTCGTCAGCAATATAATGCCACCTTTAGCGGTGTGAGATAGAAACAGCTGCTCCAACACTTTCACGCCCTGTTTATCAATAGCAGTTAGCGGTTCATCCAAAATCCATAAGGTCTGTTCACTCAACCAAAGGCGCGCCAACGCAACTCGACGTTGCTGACCAGCAGACAGTTGCGCAACCGGAATATCTTCTTTGCCCGCTAAGCCTACTTTGGTAAGCGCATCGTAGATGGCTTCTTTATCCGTCTGTTTTTTATTAATGGATTGAGAGAAGCGCAGATTTTCATACGCGGTCAGTTCACGCTTAACGCCAGTAAGGTGACCGATGAAAAGTAATGACTGATGGAAATTGTCACGATTGGCGCTGACGGGTTCACCGCACCAACTTACTTCTCCGGATTCTTTATCACCAAGACCAGCAATGATACGCATTAGAGTGGTTTTACCCGTACCGTTTCGACCCTCAATTTGCACCAGATCGCCAGCATGCAACGAAAACGAAAGTTCGCTGAATAGCACACGGTCATCACGTATCGCAGTTAACTGATTTACTTCTAACATTCACTTACATACTGTCTCGATTGGAGGCACAGTTTAACATAGCTAATTGTCGGCGAAACAAGAATGTTTGCGCAATTGTCACGAAACTTGGTAACAAGCTTTAACGTCCTGTTCTCAACTTTAGGCAAATAACACTAAAGTAGTAGTTTTATTCATATTTTTTCATTTTTTCCACCATCAATCCCGCCGCACTTCTTATGGCTTAGTAACTAAACGATAACTCGACGATAACATGATGGAATCCCCCCAAAACGACCTCAAGATGCGAGGTTCTGAGAGATTTGCTTGGTTTGTAGATAGAGGTTTGCTTGGTTTATAGATAAAGCAATGAAAGGCGTTTTGGTGGGTAAAAAATGGCGCCAACGTTGAACGTTTGGCGCCATTTTTAATCAGCGGCTGCGTTTATTTGGCGGATAGCCGCCCCGAACAGGCCTACTTGGCGCTTGCTGTGATTTATACAGCGGGGGAACTTTCTCTTTGCCGGCGATCTTGGCTTGCAGAGACATCATGAGTTCCGCTTCTGCTTTTGGCAGTTCGCATTCTTCAATCAATTCCTCTAGGTCTGCGCCCAGTTTCACCATCTTATTTGCACGGGTATACAAGCGTCCGTCATTATCGACATTTTCCAACTCGCGAATACGCTCATTGAGGTGGCGGATAATATCCTCTTGCTCAGTCACTTTTTGACCCAAGCCCACCAATACCGAGCGAACTTCAAGTAGCTGCTTATTGCAGTTTTCGAGTTCTTTCTCTTGCTGTCGTTTTTGTTGACGCACCGTATTTTTGTGGAGATTCAAAGCGCGATGCACTTTGATTAACCACACAAACAAGATAACAGCAAACACCACCAGTCCAATAACCAGTGGCGATTGCCAAATAGCAACATCAGTCATTATAGATAAGCCATCTCATCCCACTCATCTTCAGAGAGCAGTTTGTTCAAGTCTACAAGAATCAATAGTTTGCCTTCACGATTGCTCACGCCTTGGATAAACTTCGAGCTTTCGTCTGTGCCTACGCTTGGCGTGGTATCAATCTCAGAAGAGCGTAGATACACCACTTCAGCAACACTATCGACCAGAATACCAATCACTTGGCGCTCAGATTCAATAACGATGATACGGGTATTATCGGTGATTTCACCGCCCATCAAACCGAAGCGAGCGCGAGTATCAATCACGGTCACAACGTTGCCACGAAGGTTAATAATACCTAGCACATAATCTGGCGCACCCGGTACTGGCGCAATTTCAGTATAGCGCAGCACTTCGCGAACCTGCATAACGTTGATGCCATAGGTCTCTTCCTCTAACTGGAAAGTCACCCATTGCAGAACTTCGTCATTGCTCTGATCTTTTCTTAATTCGACATCCATCGTTTGAGACATAGTTTTCCTCTCAATTTCAGTAGCGCGGTTACGATTGCAACTGCCTGTATATTAATTTTGTTATTGTACCGACTTAACATCTAAGCCAGCGTTAAGCATACCGATAAGTTCTGACACATGAACCAAGGCACACATTTGTTCTTTTACCATGCCGGCAAGCCACGGACGCTTACCTGCGGTTTCTCGCCAACGGATCTTGTCCGAGGTGAGCATTTCTGTTCCTTTTAGTGCGGTACAAGCAAGACCCCATTGGCTCTCACCTAGCATCACCACATATTCGTAAGCGTCTTTATACTCTTCGCCTGTTAAGACATCTGACATCGCCCACATCGCGGTATCCACCACATCAAGTTTATCGTCTCGACTGGTTTGTAACCCTAAGTACCAAGCGGGACGCCCGATAAGATGGCTGAGCGACGTTAACTGATGAATACCGCCTAACTCATCCAACGGTACAGCAAAAGTGACACCATTGACGTCAAAGTAAAGCACTTGAAACGCTTGGTCACGCTCACCGTTTTGCCACACTTTAGCACCACCGTTGCCTTCACTTAACTCAGAAACAGAAACGGCTTCTGGCTCTATATCGGCGGATTCTAATGGGTCTTTAGTGTCAGGTTCCGGATTTAACGCGACGGTTGAGCTAGCTTCAAAAACGGTTGATTGCTGCTCGACTTGGTTCTCAAATTCGATGTCCCAAGCTTGTATTTCTTGCTCCGCTTCGTCGACATCAGGTTCCACAATGGTTGCCACTGCGGTGTCAATTTGGACCTCTGCGATATCGACTTCACTGTCTATCTGAGCTTGCAGACCACTAAACAATTTCTCTAGATTGTCGAGATCCGGTAACTGATCGATTTCCGCCAACTCTGTCTGAGCAAGCGGTTGAGTATTCATCAATTGTCGTTGCGCTAAATAGGGATCTGACTCGATATCATTGGCTAACTCAGCACCGGATTCAAACGAACTCTCCTTTTGTGGCTCCGCTGTCTCCTGAATATCATTTAACTGATCAGCCTCAGTTGACCACTCTTCATCAGGTAATGACTCTTGAGATGACGCTTCTTGAGGCAATGCTTTATAAGACGAAACAGCTTCATAAGACAAAACAGCGTCACAAGACGCTAGCGATTCATCGTCTGGGTCATCACAATGGTTTTCGTCCAGTGGCGCTGACTCTCCCGCTGAGGAGTCAAGTTCACGGGTTTCAATCGTGCAAGATTCACTTTCCAGTTCAGATAACTCAAGGCTTAAATCCTCATTATCGTCCTGCTGCTCTTGAGGCTCCTCAAGTGATAGCAGAGCTGAAAAATAGTCATCAAGCGCTTGTTCACTAGAAAGAGGAGAAGTATCACCCTTCATCAAGTGTTAGCCTCTCTAAATAAATCAACAGTTGCTTATACGCAAAGACCCCTCGACTGCCTGCGGCAAAGTGAGAGGCTGGCATATGTTTAAGACTGGCATCACGAAACTTGGTGTCGATAGGAACCGCCGAGCTCCACACTTGCGTTGGATAATCTTGTTTCAATTGCGTCAAAGTCTGTAGTGATGCCCGTGTACGTTTGTCGTACATCGTTGGAACAATCGTCACTTTAAAGGGACGCTGACGAGACTTCTGCATAATAGAAAGGGTGCGAACCATACGCTCTAGCCCTTTCATGGCTAAGAATTCGGTTTGTACCGGTATCAAGATACGATCACTGGCCGCCAATGCGTTGACCATCATCACACCGAGTATCGGTGGACAATCAATTAACACGTAGTCGTAATCCTCTCTCAGGGTCAGTAACGCTCGTTTGAGGATCAACCCCATACCGCTGCGGTTGCCCATGACGCGGTCAAGGGTTGCCAGCGACATATGGGCGGGGAGGATGTCGATATTGTCCAAGTGAGTGGAATGAATCAGTGATTTCACTCGACTATCGGTAAATTCCGTCAGTTGAAATAGATCGAATAGGCTTTTCTCTAGCTGATCCGAGTCCATCCCTAAATAGGTGGTCAACGAAGCATGAGGATCGGTATCGATCAGCAAAACGCGATGCCCTTTCTGACTTAACAAGCCCGCCAGTGTTACGGTGGTTGTGGTCTTACCGACACCACCCTTTTGGTTTGCAACACTCCAAACAATCATGGTTACTGCCTCTTCAACTCAACCAAGATACGCTCAGCGATGCGATCCAAAGGCAGGCTTTCGGTTGATAGTCCCGCTTTAGTGACAGCTTGCGGCATACCGTACACCACACAACTTTCTTCATCTTGCGCCCAAATGGTGGCGCCAGCATTTTTCAGCATACGCGCGCCTTCGCGACCATCGGCACCCATCCCGGTCAACACCATCGACAATACTTTATCTTGATACACTTTTGCCGCTGAGCCAAAAGTCACATCAACACAGGGCTTATAATTCATGCGCTCACCGCCATCAATGATACGAATTTTGGCCGAACCCGGTCGCCCTTCGATCATCATCTGCATACCACCCGGCGCCAAATAGGCAACACCCGGTTTTAACACATCACCATCTGCCGCCTCTTTAACACCAATTTGGCATAGTGTGTTTAAACGTGCAGCAAACGCGGCAGTAAAGGTTGCGGGCATATGTTGAATCAACACGATAGGATGAGGATAGTTTGCCGGTAACTTGGTCAGGATCTGCTGCAGCGCAACCGGTCCACCGGTTGACGTACCAATCGCCGTTAACTGATAGCTTTTGCCACTCGCTCTAAAGCGAGCGGGGGTATCTGTCGCGATTCTTGGTTTCACACCGAGTGTTATCGAACTGTCTGCGACCTTTGCTACTGGACGCGGAGGCGTCAGCGGACGACGCATAAAAGCGCGACGACTTGCGATTTGCTGAACTCGCTGTTGCAACAAAGAGACCGCTTCGTCTTTATTACGGGCGATATCTTCAAACTTCTTAGGAAGAAAGTCTAATGCACCCGCTTCCAACGCATCGAGTGTCGCTTTAGCACCCTCATGGGTGAGCGAGGAAAACATTAGAATAGGCGTTGGACGCTTGCCCATAATTTCACGAACGGCAGTAATGCCATCCATAACGGGCATTTCAATATCCATCGTGATGACATCAGGCTTGAGCGATAGCGCTTTCTCTACCGCTTCTTTGCCATTGACCGCCACGTCGATCACTTCCAAACGTGGCGCAGCATTGATAATGTCACTGACACGACGACGAAAGAAACTTGAGTCGTCTACCACCAAAACTTTTATCGACATAGAGTCCCCTATTACACTCGCGATGCTGCTGCATACTGCTTCAGCAGATCGGGCACATCAAGGATTAGGGCGATATGACCATCACTGGTGATCGTCGCGCCTGCCATACCCGGTGTACCTTGCAATAGGTTATCCAGTGGTTTAATCACAACTTCTTCTTGACCAATCAGGGTATCAACAACAAAACCGACGCGCTGACTACCAATTTGTACAATGACCACATGACCGTGACCTTGGCGTACTTCAACTTGCCCAAGTTGCGGAGCAAGCCAGTTCTGTAAATAGAACAGAGGTAATGATTTATCGCGAACGATAATCGTCAGCTGACCATCGACCACGTTGGTGCGTGATAGATCAAGATGGAATATTTCGTTAACACTTGCCAATGGTAGCGCAAATGGATTGCCACCTACGCCCACCATTAGGGTCGGTAGAATGGCGAGAGTCAGTGGTACCTTGATGATGATCTTGGTGCCTTTACCCAGCTCTGAGTCGATATCAATAGAACCATTCAGCGCGTTAATCGCAGTGTTGACCACGTCCATACCCACGCCACGCCCCGAAATGTCAGAGATCTGCTCTTTACTTGAGAAGCCCGGCATAAAGATAAGGTTGAAACACTCTTTATCGGTTAAACGAGAGGCCGCGTCTTCGTCCATCATGCCGCGTTTAACGGCAATCGCACGCAGTTTTTCTGGGTCCATACCGCCGCCATCGTCGATGATAGCCAGTTCGATATGATCCCCTTCTTGCGATGCAGAGAGAATCACTTTACCCGTTCTGGATTTACCGGCTTGCTCACGAACGTCCGGCATTTCAATACCATGGTCAACCGAGTTACGGACCAAGTGAATCAATGGATCGGCAAGTGCTTCAACGAGGTTCTTATCCAGATCCGTCTCTTCACCTTGCATCTCTAACACAATGTCTTTCTTGAGGTTTCGTGCCAAATCGCGAATAACACGCGGGAATCGACCAAAGACCTTTTTAATCGGTTGCATGCGGGTTTTCATCACCGCACCTTGTAGGTCAGCGGTGACCACATCGAGGTTTGATACCGCTTTCGACATCTCTTCATCGTTGCTATTTAACCCAAGGCTCACCAAACGGTTACGAACCAATACCAACTCACCGACCATATTCATAATGGTATCTAGGGTGGAAGTATCCACACGCACGGTGGTATCGGGTTGTGGTTTTTTAATCGCAGGGGCTTTTGCTTCTGCTTTGACCGCAGGCACGGCTTGTTCTTGAGTCGCTGAAACTGGCGCGGGTGCCGCCTGAGGCGCTGCGACTACAGGTTGAGCTGTCACTGCTTTGGCTGGCGTCGTTTCTGCTAGGCTAGCTTTTGGCTGCGTGGCGGCTTCCAGTTCTTCAGGACTTGGACCATTGCCCACACCATGAAGTTCATCAAGAAGCTTTTCGAACTCCTCATCAGTCATCAGATCGCCGGTTGGCTTGATCTCTGGTGCGCTAGCGGCTGGCTGTGCCGGTTTTTCTTCCACGACCGATTCATTTGCAGCAGACGTAAAGTCGCCATCGGATGGACCTTTACCAACACCATGTAATTGATCGAGTAACTTTTCAAACTCATCATCGGTGATATCACTTGAGCTTAGGTCTGACGGCTCGACGACGGCTGGTTTTGCAGGTTCAACCGCGGCGGTTGGCTGTGGTTTACTTGAACTAGGGCTGGAGCCTTTGCCATGCAATTCATCAAGCAAGCGTTCAAACTCATCTTGAGTAATATCGTCAATCGAATTGCCTTGGCTGACTTGCGTAGACTCCGCTTTAGGCTCTACTGAAACAATGGTATCGACTGCAACGATGGGTTCCGCTTCAACAGCGGGTTGAACAGGTGCTGACGCTTGAGCTTTCTCTTCCGCCGTTTCCGGCTGACTTAGACGGTGCAGTTCATCCAAAAGGTCTTGAGCCGCTGGCTCAATAGGCTGCGTATTTTGTACCGCTTGGAACTGAACATTGATGGTGTCCAATGCACGAAGCATGGTATCCATTAAGCTGGAGTCAAGAGTACGTTGACCGTTTCGTAATATATCGAATACGTTCTCAGCACCGTGACAGGTATCCACAAGCTCGGTAAGCGAAAGGAACCCAGCTCCACCTTTGACAGTATGGAAGCCTCGGAAGATGGCATTTAGAAGGTCTTTATCGCCAGGACTGTTTTCCAGTTCAACCAGCTGTTCGGACAGTAATTCGAGAATCTCTCCTGCTTCTACAAGAAAGTCCTGTAGGATCTCTTCATCTAAATCGTAGCTCATAGTACACCCTTAAAACCCAAGACTTGAAAGCAAATCATCGACTTCGTCTTGCGAAGACACCGCATCAACGCGCTCATGGGGGTTAATAATTGGCCCCTCTGCGCCGGTTGGTGCTTGTTTTGGTTTCGTTGTTATTGTTTGTTGTTCTTCACTGAACAGTCTCAAGATCTCGACTAAACGGTCTTCCACTTCGCTCACAAGTGAAATCACACGACGAATAATCTGACCCGTCAAATCTTGAAAATCCTGCGCCATTAAAATATTGGTTAGCTGAGATCGAACTTCGGTGCTGTCGCCTTCCACTTGGCATAACAGACTGTCTATACTGTGACACAGTGATTTAAATTGTTGCAATTCAAGTCGTCCATGCATCAGTTCATTCCAATGTGGGCGAACTTGTAGCAGGCCGTTATGAAGGTTGTCTGCCATTGGCATACACCTTTCAACTGCGTCCATCGTCGTATTTGCCGAGACTTCGGTCTTATTGATCACATACTCAAGGCGATCGCGAGCTTCTGGCATCTCGTCTTTAGCAATTTCGTTAATGCGAGTATCAACACTGAACTCTGTTAACGCATTGTGTAAGTCTCGAGTTAGCTCACCCACCTCATTCAGCAGGCGGACATCACCGTCGCTTTGGAGTGACATGACCAATTCATTTGCTTCTTGTTGCTGCTCATTTTCGAGCAATTCAACAAGTTGCTTAGCTTGTTCCAATGAAATCATTCTGATATAGCCGCTTTGCTATAAAGAACGCTTATAAGCGTTCAAAAATTTTATCTAATTTTTCTTTTAGTGTGGCTGCGGTAAATGGCTTAACGATATAGCCGTTTACACCCGCTTGTGCCGCTTCGATAATCTGCTCGCGCTTTGCTTCCGCTGTGATCATCAATACGGGTAGATGTCTCAGTTCTTCGTCAGCACGAATATGACGCAACAGATCGATACCTTGCATACCAGGCATGTTCCAGTCAGTCACTACAAAGTCGAATTCGCCTTTCTTGAGCATAGGTAAGGCAGTTAAACCATCATCGGCTTCTTGTGTATTACTAAAGCCCAAGTCGCGCAAAAGGTTTTTGACAATACGTCGCATTGTTGAAAAGTCGTCAACAATAAGGATTTTCATGTTTTTATTCAAAATTGCCTCCACTGAAAGCGAAATCAGTGTTTATTAATTATTCTCAGTCCAAGCACTAAGCTTGGTTCGAAGACGCTGCATTGATTGACTTAATATTTGGCTGACACGAGACTCGCTGACACCTAATATTTCACCAATCTCCTTCAAATTTAATTCTTCATCATAATACAGGGATAGCGTGAGCGCTTCGCGCTCAGGAAGCGATTTTATTGATTCTATTAACGCTTCACGGAAAGCTTCATCTGCGACACCCTGAAATGGTGAATTTTCTTCTTCAGTCGATGAGCCAACAGAGTCTTCGGACACGCCCAAATCCTCGATACCCACCAACCTAGAGCAGTTAATGTCGGTTAACGCTCGGTGATACTGTTCCAAGCTCATTTGCAGGTAATTGGCGACTTCGACATCCGTGGGATCTCGATTAAGCTCAACTTCCAATGCGCCTATCGCTTGGGTAATTTCGCGGCTGTGTTTGTGCACCGACCGCGGCACCCAATCACCACGACGAATATCGTCTAGCATGGCGCCACGAATCCTGATACCTGCGTAGGTTTCAAAACTCGCCCCCTTGCTACCATCGTAGTTTTTTTGTGCTTCTATCAGGCCAATCATGCCAGCTTGAATGAGGTCTTCTACCAACACGTTCGGTGGCAGCCGACCTATCAGGTGGTGAGCAATACGCTTCACCAGCACTGAGTATTTCTCAAGAAAAGCTTGCTGACCGTTCACTTTAGCATTTTGGTCGTAGGTCAAAGCTTTATTCACTAAACGGTTCCTCTGTGACTGAAGGTCGATTTAGTAGCCTTTCAACAAAAAATTCTAAGTGTCCACTGGGTACTTTCGGTATTGGCCAAGTCAAGGCTTTATTTGCCAATGAATTGAGCGCCATTGCCGCCGGTGAACGTGGAAATGCATCCACAACAATTTTTTGTCTCTTCACTGCTTGTCGCACTTTATCATCTAAAGGGATACATGCAACAAGCTCCAGACTCACATTGAGAAAGCGTTCTGTGACTAATGTCAATTTTGTAAATAATTCACGCCCCTCACGGTAGCTGCGAACCATATTAGCCACGACTTTGAAGCGCTGAACTTGATGTTCACGGCTCAGCAATTTAATCAAAGCATAAGCATCGGTAATTGATGTAGGTTCATCACACACCACAACAACCACATCTTGTGCTGCACGAGAAAAGCTCACGACCATGTCCGAAATACCCGCTGCGGTATCAATTAACAGCAGATCCATTTCTTCTTCAAGGCTACCAAATGCACGAATTAAACCCATATGTTGAGCATGGCTCAATTCGGTCATACTTTGTGTGCCTGAAGTGGCTGGGATAATTCTGATCCCATGAGGTCCTTCCACTATCGCGTCTCTAAGCTCACACTCACCCGCCAACACATGGCCTAAGTTTTTCTTAGGACGGATACCTAACATAACGTCGACATTTGCTAGACCAAGGTCAGCATCAAGCACCATCACTTTCTTACCTTGGCGCGCCATACAAATTGCCAAGCCAAGAGTGACGTTTGATTTACCAACGCCGCCTTTGCCTCCGGTTACAGAGATTACCTTCGTAGACGTAGGCTGAGTTAATCGTCTTAGGCCACTCGCTTGGTCTTGTATCATGTTATTTGTCATTTTAACTTGCACCTAAACCCCCTCCATATCGCTGTTCCAGAAGTGGGGTTCATTTTCTGTCGACTTTTCTAGTAAATCGTTCGCTTTGGCGACCATATATTTGGGCTGAGCGATCACAATATCTTCTGGTACGCGTTGACCATTTGCGATGTAAGTTACCGGCAGTGAATTTTGCACCACTACACTGATAAACTCACCCAAGCTTAATGACTCATCAAGCTTGGTCATAATGCATCCGGACAAAGGAATACGTCTAAAATGATCTAACGTTTCCTGCAATACCTGCCTTTGAGCAGTGGCTGGTAAAACCAAGTAGCTGTTAATGACATCTCCCGTGTCTTGCATCAAGGTATCCAACTGCTCGGATAGGCGCACATCTCTTTGCCCCATACCCGCTGTATCTATTAAAACTAGGCGTCGATTTCTTAACTGATAAAGAATATCGGCCAACTCTTCAGAATCTTTAGCAACTCTTACAGGACAACCCATAATTCTGCCGTAAATCGAAAGTTGTTCATGAGCACCGATACGATAAGTATCCGTGGTAACCAGTGCGACATTGTCCGATCCATACTCCATCGCTGCACGAGCGGCAAGCTTGGCGACTGTCGTGGTTTTACCGACTCCGGTTGGACCTAATAAAGCGACAATGCCTCCCTTTTTAAGCAGGTCTTGCTTGCTGATAACAATTTGATCAGAGACTAGAGATAGCAAGGCTTTCCATGCTTTTTGAGGGGGGGTTTCTTCTGGGATATAACAGGCCATTTGGTCGGCAAGTTCTGGCGAGATGCCCATGCGTTCTAATCGTTTGATCAACATCGCTCTTAGCGGTTCTCGACGCTCAACTTCTTGCCACATTAACCCAGAGACTTGGTGCTCTAAAAGACGACGAATCGAAGACATATCTTCTTTCATCGCCTCCAATTCTTCATTGATTTTGCCATCTTGTTTGCCGCCATTGCCGCCAACACTGCGTCTTGATGCCTCGCGTTGATCATCAGACGCATATCGAGATGGGCTACTCAAACGGGATGAGGTATCACGATTTTCGCTGGCATACTGGTATCGGTCACTGTTTTGATACCCCTTTTGCACCGAACTGGCACGCTCTGACTGACGCTCTAATAGTGCAGACAGTGAATCCGGAGCAATAGGCTTATCTCGCGTCTCTTGACTCGGTGCAGAGCGATAGTTTTTCAACAGATTCGCAAAACGGTCGGTCATTGTTGCCGTTTCCTGACCCCTTGAAGACTGCAGATTGACTCGGTCATCTTTTAGTTGACGCGGATCGTGCTGATTCGAGCTTACCGCAAGGTTGGTGCGACTTGGAGATGCACTCATCTGGGTAGGTGCTGACTGGGCATTGTCGCCATCCACCGCTGCCACGATTTCTACACCACCGGCCACTTTTTTATTTGACATGATCACCGCATCCGCCCCAAGTTCTTCTTTAACTTGAAGCAGAGCTTGTCTCATGTCTCTGGCAAAAAATCGTTTAATTTTCAACTGTTATACCCGTTAGTTATACCGCTATTCTTGGCCAAGTTAATTGCCGACAGCTTGTACAATTCGTATCTGTTTCTCATCAGGTATCTCTTGATAGGAGAGAACCCTCAGGTTTGGTATGGTATTTTTCACAAACCTTGCTAAGGTCGAACGCAACACGCCCGATGTGAGTAATACTGCCGCTTCACCTTTCAGTTCTTGCTCTTGTGTCGCTTGAGTCAGTGATGCTTGTAGTCTTTCCGCTAAGCCCGGCTCAATACCTGTGGATTCACCACCTGATGCTTGCATAGTTTGATGCAATATTTGTTCCAGCTCCGGTATCAAGGTAATCACCGGCAGTTCTGGCTCTATACCATTGATTTCCTGAACAATTAGTCGTTTTAATGCAATACGAACAGCTGCCGTTAAAACGTCAGGTTCTTGACTCTTAGAGGAATATTCAGCCAGCGTCTGTACGATAGTCCGTATATCTCGAATTGGAATCGCTTCGTTAAGCAGGTTCTGGAGTACTTTTACTACCACACCCAGAGACAGTTGTTCAGGCACAAAGTCTTCCACCAATTTTGGTGCAGAGCGACCCAATAGCTCCAATAGGTTTTGTACCTCTTCATGACCAAGAAGCTGTGAAGCATTGTTGGTGAGAAGTTGGCTCAGGTGCGTCGCCAGCACGGTCGAGGAATCAACCACGGTATAGCCTAGCGCCTGTGCATGTTCACGCTGTGACTCTTGAATCCAAACCGCCTCTAGCCCAAACGCTGGGTCAATGGTTTGTTCCCCATCAATCAGACCATAGACTTGACCTGGGTTAATCGCTAACTCTTGGTCTGGTCGAATTTCAGCCTCACCCACCGCGACACCCATCAAAGTGATGCGGTATGAATTGGGTGTCAGCTCTAAGTTATCGCGAATATGCACTGCCGGAATAAGAAAGCCAAAGTCTTGGGACAACTTCTTACGCACGCCTTTCACACGCTCAAGCAACTCCCCACCCTGATCTTTATCGACCAATGGAATTAACCGATAACCTACCTCAAGACCAATCACATCGACAGGTTGCACATCGTCCCAAGAAAGCTCTTTCGGTTTGTTACTGGCTTCGTTGCCACCACTAATTTCAGCGGGTAAAGAAGCTTGTTGCTCTTTTTTGGCTTGCTTCTTATGCAGCCAATACGCACCGCCTCCTGCCATCGCGGCAAGCAACAGGAAAGCAAAGTGTGGCATTCCGGGAACCAAACCCATCACCAGAAGAATGCCTGCGGTAATGGTCAGCGCTTTTGGATTGTCAAAAAGTTGAAAGACTAACTGCTGCCCCATATCTTCGTCAGTATTTTGACGCGTCACCATAATGGCTGCGGCAATCGACAGTAGCAATGATGGGATCTGAGCCACCAGACCATCACCGATCGTCAGCAAGGTGTAGATTTCAATCGCCTCACCAAAACCCAGTGAGAACTGCATCATACCAATGCTCAAACCACCGATGATGTTTAGGAACAGGATCAAGATACCGGCGATGGCATCGCCTTTAACAAACTTAGACGCACCGTCCATCGAACCGTAGAAGTCCGCCTCTTTGGTGACTTCAAAGCGTCGAGTCCGTGCTTGCTCTTGGTCGATCAAGCCAGCATTTAAGTCGGCATCAATTGCCATCTGTTTACCCGGTAAAGCATCAAGGGTAAATCGTGCACTTACCTCAGAAATACGTCCCGCACCCTTGGTCACAACCACGAAGTTGATGATCATCAAGATCAGAAACACAATCAAACCAACGGCGTAGTTACCGCCAATCACCACGTTACCAAACGCTTCGATAACGTTACCCGCTGCAGAGCCGCCCTCGTGACCATAAAGTAACACCACACGAGTCGAGGCAACGTTTAGCGCCAAACGGAGCAGTGTCGCAACAAGCAAAACGGTAGGAAAGGCGGCGAAATCCAATGGGCGACGGGTATAGATCGACACCAACAGCACCACCATCGCCAAAGCGATGTTAAAGGTAAAAAACAGGTCGAGCAGAATTGCCGGGATCGGTAACACGATCATCGCTAAGGCGGCAAGCACCATCACTGGCGCGCCTATAGCAGGCAGAGAGCGTCCAGACAGAAACGGGAGTTTATTAGTAAACGGTAAGCTTAGTTTCATTACAACATCACTGTAAAGCAATACGCCAATTTAAATAGCGCTTCGCAGAGCATTTAATAGCATTGGATTTAATTAACATTTAATAATTGCAATTATTAAGCCAAATCATAATGTCAATTATTTGACAACCCAGCCCAATCGCAAGAAGGTCAAAATCCCCCCCTAGCCCCTAGTTCCTAGCCCCTAAAACCTAAACCTCAATGCCTCATATCTTTCGGAATCACGATTTGCTCGGTTTGAAGCTTCGGTCTCTCGCCGCCTTTTTTTCGGTACTGCTTAAGTTGGTAAACATACGCCAGTATTTGTGCCACCGCCGCAAACAGACCATCGGGGATCTCCTGCTCCAGTTCACTGGTATGATAAAGCGAACGAGCCAGCGGTGGAGATGGCACAATATAAATATCATGCTCTCTTGCCACTTCTCGAATTTTCAGCGCCATATGATCCACGCCTTTTGCCACTACTACCGGTGCTTTGTCTTGGCCCTGTTTATATCTTAGCGCCACAGAAAAGTGTTCTGGGTTGGTGATAATGACATCCGCCTCTGGGACTTCCGCCATCATTCGGCGCTGTGCCGCCTCGCGCTGCAACATACGAATACGACCTTTCACTTCCGGTTTACCTTCCGTGTCTTTGTACTCGTCCTTGATCTCTTGCTTGGTCATTTTCAATTGATTGGCGTGTTGCCAGATCTGAAACGGAATATCAATCGCCACCACAATCAACAAGGTGCAGCTGATTAACAAAATAAAATTAAGCAGGATATCCAACGCGTGAAAAATGTTTTGCGGATAGACCTCTAAGCTCAACTGAAACAGGTCCGCTTTAGAGGCATTAACCAGATAAAATGCCATCCCAGCGACGAGGGACACTTTAAGAATCGACTTGATCAGCTCTACCCAGCTTTGCATGCCCACCATGCGCTTTAAGCCGCTAAGTGGATTCATTTTTGACAATTTCGGTCTTGCTGCCTCGGCGGAAAATTGAATCCCCCCTAAGCCAGCAGCCCCGATAAATGCCGCAATAAATAGCACAATAAGAATCAGCAGCAGCGGAAATAACAAGGTCGATAGCGTCCCCAATATCACGTCAAATAATCTACTGACATCGAAGATCTCTTCCCGAGTGAGCGAAAACATGCGCCCCATAGCACTGAATAGCGCTTTTGCTAAACCGTCACCCAACATCATCAGTGAAAGCGCCCCCACAATCAGTACCGACACGGAGGCTAACTCTTTGGATCGCGCCACCTGACCCTTTTCGCGGGCTTGTTTTAACCGCTGGGGGGTGGCGTCTTCGGTTCTTTCTTGACCGTCAGACTCAGCCATGACTGCCTCCGAGAATCCGTAGATAAGCGATTAGCATAAATAATCCATCAGCATAAATACCCCATCAACATGCCAAATCAATCAGGCGACACACCTGATCCTCAACGTCTAACCAGTAGATTTGATAGTGACTGTATAAGCCCGCCATGATGTACCAGCAAATCATCAAGCCAATCAACAATGCAAACGAAAAACCCAGAGAAAAGATATTTAACTGAGGGGCAGCTCGAGTCATCACCCCAAAAGAGAGGTTAACGGTCAGCAGGGCGATAACCCCAGATAACGCCATATTCAGTGCCATTTGGAACATTTGGGTCAACCAACCGGCCATCTCTCGAAAGTCGATAGCACTTAAGTTGCCACTTCCAACGGGCAGAGTAGAAAAGCTCATCACAACCAATTGAATCATTTTAAGATGACCATCAGTGGCTAAAAAGAACATGGTGGTTAAGAACAGAAATAACTGACCGAGCACCGGCGTATTTTGACCGTTGGCGGGATCGACCATAGAGGCAAAGCCAAGGCTTGATTGCATACCCAAAATCTGACCCAACATGACGAAAGTCTGAACCATAAACACCGTCACCATTCCCATCGCGACACCGATAATAATCTGTTCAGCGGTGATCAAAAAACCGTGCAGTGAGAACAGTTCAATCTCTTGAGGAATAGCAGGCAATACGGGGGCAACCGCCAATGTAAGCGCCAAACCGAGATAAAGTCGGATACGGCTTGGAACAAAGTTCGCGCCGGTTACCGACATCACCATCAGCATGGCGGAGATGCGCGTATACGGCCAAAAATAATTGGCTATCCACTGCAATATAATATCGGTAGGATATTCCATGGCGTCAATCCAATCTCTGAGTTACCAAAGGATCAGAGGGAGACGTTCAATGATTTCATAGAAGAACCCCATCATCATCTGTGTTCCCCAATGGGCAAACGCCATCAGCGCCAATAAGGTCACCACTAGCCTTGGTAGGAAACTCAGTGTTTGTTCGTTGATTGAGGTGGCAGCCTGAAACACCGCGACCACTAAACCAATCAGCAAACTGGGTATCACGATAGCGCATACCAAGATCAACACCATCCACAGGGCATCTCGAAATAGTTCTACAAACAACTCAGGGGTCATAGGATTCCTTTGGGTTTGAATCGAGGAGTTTGCTAGAGCGCAAAACTGCCCGCGAGGGTGGAAAGTATCAAATTCCACCCATCGACGAGAACAAACAACATGAGTTTAAACGGCAGTGAGACGATCATCGGTGACAACATCATCATACCCATCGCCATCAATACCGACGCCACCACCAAGTCAATAATCAAGAATGGCAGAAACAGCATAAAACCAATCTGGAATGCGGTTTTCAGCTCTGAGGTAATAAACGCCGGAATCAACACCGCCATCGACACATCTTCTGGATTCTGCACCGTAGAACCCGAGATCTGTACGAACGTTTCTAAATCTTTCACTCGTGTCTGCTTTAACATAAACGCGCGAATCGGCTGCTGCGCCGTATCAAACGCCTGCTTGGCGGTGATCTGTTCATTTAAGTAAGGTTGAACTGCTTGCTCATTCACTTGGTCAATCACTGGAGACATAATAAACAGCGTCAAAAACAGCGCGATACCGATAATCACTTGGTTAGATGGCGTCTGTTGCAGACCCATGGCTTGCCTCAAGATCGACATCACCACCACGATACGGGTAAACGACGTCATCAAAATCACCAGCGCAGGCAAGAAGCCCAGCATGGTCATCAAGGCGACAATCTGTAGATTGACGGAGTAATCCTCGCTGCCGTCTGGATTGGACTTCATATTAAAGGCCGGAATACCCGGACCCGAGCCAAAGCTGTCAGCAATGGATAAGCCTGACTCACTGCTCGTGGTGACACTGCTTGTGGTAACATTGCTTGTGGTGACATTACTAGCCGTCAATCCGGCTTCCGTGGTTGTAACCGCGCTGCTCGCTTCTATTTCGGCCACAGCAAGGGGCGCAAAAACAAGCGAGACAAAGCAAAATGACAGCGTGATGATCCAGTTTTTTAGCGCTTTTATCATGCTTGGTTATCTTTTTTGTTTTGTGATTGACTCATTAGCTTTGATAGCTGTTTAGCAAAGGGCTGTTTAGCAAAGGACTGGCTGGCAAAAGGCGCATTGGCTGAGTTGGGCGTGTTGGCTTCAATCGGTTCATCTAATTCAGAGATAAGTTGAATATTATGAGCCGTAATGCCGACTAAAAACTGCTGCTCTCCCGCTTGCACAATCGCGATACGCTCTTTGGTGCCCACGGGTATTTGACGAACAATCTTGAGACCTTGTTGGTTCATCATGCCAGGGACTTTCATTCGCTTTAACAGCCAAGCCAGTCCCAAAATAATACCGACCACCAACAGCAAAGCGCCGAGGGTGGCCGCAAGATCCAGTGACGCGCCCGTTGAGGAGACCGAGGTGTTCTCGACCGCAAACGCCGCTGGCGACGAGGATAGCAGGACAGCAAAAATGCCAAATAACCGATGGTTTACCATTAACGTTTCACCATTAACGCAGTTTCTTAATTCGTTCAGTTTGGCTAATCACATCCGTGAGTCGGATACCAAACTTGTCGTTCACCACAACCACTTCACCGTGCGCAATTAGGGTGCCATTAACCATAACGTCGAGTGACTCACCGGCAATACGGTCAAGCTCAACCACCGAACCTTGGTTTAATTGCAACAGGTTACGAATACTGATTTGCGAACGCCCAACTTCCATCGAAATGGTCACTGGGATATCCATAATGGTATCGAGCTTACGTCGCTCATCCTCGGAAATAGGCGATGATGAATCTTTGAGTTCATCCAGTGGCGCAGCCAAGACATCATCGACATCAATTTCAGGTGCTAACGGGTCTTCACCCAGTGCCGCCGCCCATTCATCGGCCAGTTTTTGGTCATCACTAATGCTCATATTCTATTTACTCTCTTACTCTTCATCATCCGACGACTCGACATGTTCAAGTTCTGCAACAATATCCTTACCTAAGAAAGCAAGGTCGCTCTTAACTACATCGGGACGCCTAATTTTTTCTGAAATTTGAACCGCCATTTTTTCACTGGTGCGACCCATTTTCACTCTAAAGGTTGGCAATTCTTCAACAAACATTGTCGCGTTTTCTGGCATCTCGATAGGAATAATGTCACCCGCTTGCAATTCCATAAGGTCACGCAGGGACACATCTTTCTCTAACAGATTCACTCTAAAGTTAACCGGAACATCCATGATCTCGTCCCGCAATGCGGTACTCCAACGTACGTCGGTTTCCATCTTGTCGGATTGAACACCCGCATCAAGCAGTTCTCGGATCGGTTCCACCATGGAATACGGCATAACGACGTGGAAATCACCGCCGCCACCGTCCACTTCGATATGGAATGAGCTGACAACAATCACCTCAGTTGGACTGACGATGTTCGCCATACTCGGGTTAACCTCGGAGTCAAGATACTCAAACTCCACGCCCATCACCGGCGACCACGCTTCTTTATAATCCTCAAAGACGGTCTTCATCAGTAATTGAATAATGCGACGCTCAGTCGGAGTAAATTCACGACCTTCAATCTTGGCATGGAATCGACCATCACCACCAAAGAAGTTCTCTACTAAGATAAACACCAAACGCGCTTCCATGGTGATCAATGCCGTCCCTTTGAGCGGACGGAAACGCACCATGTTCAAACTGGTTGGAACATAAAGGGTATTTTGATATTCGCCAAACTTCATCATCTGCACACCGTTGATAGAAACCTCAGCGGTTTTTCTCAACATGTTGAACAGGCTGATACGCATATGACGAGCAAAACGCTCGTTAATCAGTTCCAGTGTTGGCATACGACCGCGTACAATGCGGTCTTGCGAAGAAAAGTCAAAATGCACCACATCTTTGGGTTCATCAGCCAGTTCTTCATCTACCTCATCAACGTCGTCTACGCCATGCAACAGCGCATCAATTTCGTCTTGGCTTAATAAATCTGTCACAAGCTACCTACTGAATTACGAAATCAGTGAATAAAACACGCTCAATAACCGGTTGACCGACCACCTGTGTCAAAGCCGCTTGAATATCACTCGTGGCTTTGTTTCTCAGTTCTACCCTGCCATTTGAGCTACGCAATTGCTCAACGGTCGCAGAAGCAAATGTGGACAGCAGCGTACTCTCGATCAAAGGAGAGTGGTAGAGCGCATTTTCTTCATTGGCTGCACCCCGTACCATCAATTGAGCCTTAATCTGTACCATTCGATCACGCTGTTTACCCGCGACATTGAACACGAATGGCTGGGCAATATTGACATACGCAATCGGATCGACCGGTGCCGCTAACTCTGTTGTTGCCCCACGGAGATCTTCCTCGGCAGGTTTATCAGAGGCAAAGAACCAATACGCTCCCGCTCCCACACCCAATAGCACCGCAACGGCCGCAACAATGATAATTATAAGTTTCTTTTTACTTTTTGGTTGTTCTATCGCTTCTTCTGGCATAGCGCTGTTGTTACCCTAAAAATCTTTATGATGATGATGTTTATTATGCCAGTGACTTTCATTCGGTCAGTCACTCTTTATTATTGGACATATTACTAGCTAGGCATATTACTAGTTGAGCATAATCGCTTAGGCATAATAGCTAATGCCGTCGCTGGCATTACGCACCGCCATATTCACACTGGTTGCCTCATCCATGCCCATGTCCGCATCACCTTGACCCGCGGATTGACCACCAGAACCTTGTCCTTGCCCCTGAGCAGTCTGTTGAGCGTGTCGCTGCTGCTGCCCTGAGTTCTGTTGCTGTACCGAAGTATCCGCTAACTGAATACCCTGTTGGGACAACATTTCTCTCAATCGTGGCATCGCTTGGTCGACCATATCACGAGTTTGTTGGTTCTGAACGGTAAAGTGTACTGATGCCGAGTCACTATTTAAAGTCATACGTATCTGCATACGACCCAATTCTGGCGGATCGAGTCGAATATCGACGTGCTTCAAGTTTTTCGACATCATCATTTGCAAACGCTCGTTCATCTGTTCCGCAGCGTTTTCTTTATTTAACAGCAATGGCGATTGAGGGGTCGTTGCTTGCGCCTGTTCCGCTCTTGCCATATTTGGCTGATTTATGCCCTGTGCTGATGTCGTGCCGCTAGCCGCATTGATGTCAGAGACTTCATTGGCACCTTGCTTGCGAGAATCAAACCCCATGCCCGCTGCGGCTGCGCTGGCAGCGAATGCCGCAGATTGTGCAGCACTGGCACTCGCGCTGGTCGGTGCGGAAGCCTGCAATTCGGCTAACTGGCTAGCGCTGTTCATCAATCTTGCATCCGCCGCTGAATTTGCTTGAGGTTGTGTTTCTGTCGTTTGGGCTTGTGCCGCGTTATTTACTGCCGTTTGTGCTGTGGCCAACGCATTGGCAGCTCCTGCGGTCGAGAGCGTTGTTCGTGCCGCAGGTTCTGCCGGACTCCACTGCAACTCATTGCTTGTCTTGGTGGTTGGCGCTGACGTCGAAGCCATCAATAATGATGATTCATCCGCGGATTCAAGTTCGCTGGTCGTTGACTCAGTACCGAACTTTTCGGAGTCAATCGCGGTATTCCCTGATAATGGCTGCGTCTGTAATGATTGAGTTTGGTCTTCACTCAATGATGCAACCGACTGTCGGCCGACCGACTTGCTCTCTTGTCCAGATTCAGTGTTGTCGGCGTTCACCACTGTTGCTGCCAATGATGCCTGCTTGGTTTGTTCAACAGGCAATACGGTCTCGGCATCGGTTGATGACGTCGTTGTTGCCGAGCCCCACTCAATCTGAGCCGCTTTTTGTTCAGTCACCATTGTGCCAGATTGCTCCGTTGCCTCTGGAGTTTTCTCTGTTTGTGCACTTAACACGGTGTCACCCTGTTGAGCGATTAAGCGAGCCTGAGCTTCGTCGTCTAACGCTGGGCTTGTTGTCTTTGCCGTTGCGCTATCCGCCAACGTATCCATAGAACGGCTGGTCAACGCTGTCTCTTTCGCGCTGATTGAGTCAAGATCTGAGGTCACTTTGCTTTGTGCAGTATTAACGTGTTCACCATCGCCTGACTGCGATTTTGATACCTTTTCAACCGTGATATCTTGCGCGCTGATTTGCTGACCCGCTATTTTCTGACCATCGACTTGTTGACCTGATATTTGTTGACCTACTATTTGTTGACCTACTATTTGTTCACCAGAAATATACTGCCCCGCGACTTGCTGCCCAACCGCTTGTGATTGTCCAGTCTGCGTAACGTCAGCCGTTGCCGAATGTTCTGCCTTACTCGCTTGCACATGCTCCGGCGACATTAAGTCAACGGATTTTGATTGAATCGCTGACGCAGGATCGTCAAGCTGATTCTGCGCAACGGCGGCGGTCATGGCAGCGCCAGTTTTACCCTCAAGTGGCTTGGTTTGGCTAACATCCGTTTCACCCTCCGCGAGTTGTTGAGCACCTTTTGCTGTCACCGCTGAGACTTTAAATTCATCGGCAAATTCATCGTCAACGACTTGGCTTTGCTGAGACGCGGCTTTATTGGACGGTTCTAAACGCGCTGATAGTTCCGCACTAACAGAGGCGCTGCCCACAGCAAGCACGCCGGGGGCGACTTGAGCCACGGATTCATCACCAGTGACCGATGTTGACGGCTGAGCTGATGAGGTGTCGATTAGCGAGCCGTTGCTGACTTGCTGTGAATCCGAGGTTGATTGCAGTTCAACATCACCATTTGCTAACGCTACTGCGTCGGCTGCTGCTACCGCTTTGATCTCTTTGCCATCAACTTGCGTCGTCTGGTTCGATGCCACGGTCATATCGGCACTTTTCTCAACAACCTTGCCGCTTTCATTCAGCACATTATCGGAGGAAAAACCGCTATGCGTCACTTCTTTAGCGGCTGTCGACCCTGATATCATCGAAGTCGAGTTTGTTACTTGCGTAGCAACGTCAGAGGTCACTGCTGCTTTTTCAACGCCGACTTTTTCTACACCAACTTTTTCTAAACCGGCTTGTTCAATGTTCGTTTGTTTATAACTTTCGGGGTTTGCATCACCAGACGGTAGGGTTGACGCCTGCTCGACCGTTGCCGCACGTCCTGCTTCGGTAAGTTGTCCATGTTCAGACGATGTTAAACCCGCTTGCTGTGGTTTACCGGAAGAGAGCGTCACCACTTCACCCTGACTTTTCGCGACTTGCTCGGTTGTCGCGCTATTCATTTTAGAATCGCCCGTTTTAACATCACTCTCGTGACTATCATCGGTTTGACTAGACAGTGGTTTGCTTGGGTGAATACCCGTCTCGTCGCCAGTTAACGCCTGAGTACTGTGGGCTGTAACGGCGGAAATTTTGAAATCATTCGACAATGACTGATTTGGATTGGGCTTTAACGCTTTATTTGACTGATCGAGACGCGCCAACAGTTCTGCGCTATCAGAAAGGGTTTTGTTCGCTGAAAGTTTACTGGTATCCGCTTGAGTTGTTGCTGGAGTGGCAGACTCATCACCAGATACGGCGCTAGAAGATTGGGAATGCGCCGCGTGACTGGCACTGTGTTTGTCGATGTTTGCTGACGAATCGGTTTTGACATCCAGTGACTCATCACTGAATGGCAACTCACCATCATCACCTTGAGCTGAGACGACCGCTTTCGCTGTTGGTTGCGGGTTCATCTCTGCGTCGCCTTGTTTGGCGGCTTTCTCAGTGACGCTTTTCTCTGCGGCAGAGTTATCTGTAGATAGGGATTTATCGGCAGAAACCGTCTTATCCGCAGAAGCTGCTTGATCAATAGAAGCCGCCTTGTCCATAGAAGCTTTGTCCGTAGAAACAGCCTTATCGGAGGCTTTGCCCTTGCTCTCTGTCAACGTGGCATCAAGGGTATCAGAAAAGGTGCTCGCTTCGCCGCTATCGCCACCGGATTCAGACACCTCAACAGGTTGTCCCGAAGTGGCAATTTCAGGCTTAGTTACTGAAGATTTTACTAGATTACTGGTTGCGATAGACAGACTCATTCTGCTCAGGCTCGTATAGTCAAAGTTGAATTGTATTGCTGCGGCAAAAGCGTGCCGTTTAACAACATCCAATCACATAAATGCAATAATTACGCCATTTATGCGGAACAACTACCTCCGGGTTCGACGAGAAAACAGCAGGTTTGAAAATTCATCCATCTGCTTTTGCTCCAATTTTTCCGCTTTCATTGCCGCTTCCTTGGCTTTTTTCTCTATCATCCACTCATAAGAACGGCGCTGTTTTCGAGCATTGTGCCACGCCTCTTCGCAATCACTCACTTGCTGGGTGAAGTGGGGTTCGGCGGTTTTCTGCTTTGACAACGTTTCATCAAGTTGGGTTAAGAATCGATTAAGGTGGCCATATTCGCTGGCACTCAAACCAGACTTGCCTCGTTCGACTAACTGATTGCAGTAATCAAGGCGATATTGTTCAATCTGTTTCACTTGTTGGTAAAATTCATCCAACTCACCTTGCGCTTTGGTCAAAGCCGAGATCGCTTGCTGCTCGTTGTCTTTCGCTTGTTCCAGTAAGAACTCAAACGCATTATCCATATCAGCTTACTTGCAAAATACTTTTCAGCATATTGATACACATATCGTAAGGCACCGACTCTTTCATGGTCTGCTGCAAATATTGGTCGAGATGAGGTTTAAGGGTAAAGGCGCTATCAATCGCGGGGTCAGTGCCCGGCTTATAAGCGCCAATAGACACCAGATCTTGGTTTTTACGACAGACTGACAGCACTTGTCGAACCGCTTTGGACATCAATACATGCTGTTCATCGGTGATTTGTGGCATTACACGACTGACCGATTTCTCAACATCAATCGCCGGATAGTGTCCGGCATCCGCCATCTCACGAGACAGAACAATGTGACCATCCAAAATCGCTCGCGACGCATCGGCGATGGGATCTTGTAAATCATCCCCTTCGGTTAACACCGTAAAGAACGCGGTAATCGAACCTTGGTTATCATCGCCGTTACCCGCACGCTCAACCAAAGCGGGAAGCTTGGCAAACACCGAGGGCGGATAACCTTTGGTCGCAGGCGGTTCACCAACTGACAGCGCAATTTCACGTTGTGCTTGGGCAAAACGGGTTAATGAATCCATCAACAATAGGACGTCTAAGCCTTGGTCACGGAAATATTCCGCAATCGTCAACGCGGTCTGGCAACCTTTCAGTCGCATCAGAGGCGACGCATCCGCAGGCGCGGCAACCACTACAGAGCGAGCGCGCCCTTCATCGCCGAGGATCTCTTCGATAAACTCTTTAACTTCTCGTCCACGCTCACCGATTAAGCCAACGACAACGACTTGCGCGGTGGTACCACGAGTCATCATGCCAAGCGTGACCGATTTACCGACCCCTGAGCCCGCAAACAAGCCAATACGCTGGCCTTTACCTACGGTTAATAAGCCGTTGATCGCCTTTAAGCCAACATCAAGCGGTTCTGAAATAGGTTTGCGTGCCAAAGGATTGATTGGCGTGCCATTAAATGAAGCGCGTTTATCGGTGTAAAGCGCCCCTAAACCGTCGAGGGGGTTGCCCACGCCATCAATGACGCGACCTAACAGTTCCATGCCGACTGGCAAGCCCGTTTCCGCGGTCATTGGGGTGACTTTTGCGCCGGGCAAGACTCCGGTGATCTGTTCGCTTGGCATCAAGTAAAGGTGTTCACCGGAAAAACCAACCACTTCCGCTTCCATCTCGCCAGACATGGTTTCGACTTTACACAGGCTGCCAATCGGCGCTTTGCAACCAATCGCTTCCAACGTCAACCCGACGACTCTGACCAGTTTCCCGGATGCCGTCGCTCGTGAGCGGTGTCCTGTCGTGCTGTAGTTTGCTAAACGTTCAGCCAACGGCAGCATTACTCGCCTCCCATATGGCGATTCGTTCCGCAGAAGCTTTGCAACACGCTTTTGATGCGGTCTTCCATTTTATAACTGACGCTCGATTCTCCAGCTTCAATAAACAGATCACCGCGATTTAATGAGGGTTCCACCACTAAGGTCCAGTTGCGGGTTTCGATTTCCTGATCGCCATAAGCGGCACGGATAATATCCACGTCAACCGGGTTCATTTTCAAGGTGATGGCGTGCCCAGTAACAGGAAGAACATCAAGTGATTGCTTGACGGTATCGAGAATAATTTGCGGGTTGGTTTGCACCTCAACGTGAACCACTTCTTTGGTTAACGCCAAGACCATATCCACCAACTGTTTTTCGACTTGGTTATTCACCAACTCAAGGGGCTGAGCAAATTGATTCGCGAGTTCCATAAGCGTATCCACTTGCTGTTTAATGTACTCTTCTCCCGCTGCCACACCGTCAGCTTGACCTTGTTGTAAACCTTCGGCATGACCCGCTGCTAAGCCTTCTTCCTTGCCTTTGTCGTAGCCTTGCTTAAAGCCCGCCTCTTGACCTTGGAATAAGCCCTCTTGATACGCACCTTGCTTGATGATTTCTATCTGTTCTTCGGTAAGCTCCAGCGGGGCTTCGTCTACCTCAGGTTCATCAGTCGGCGACCAACTGGGATCGTAGTTGAACGCGGTTTCTTTTGCATGTTGCGTCGTTTGTGAGGTGTAATCCGGTAATCCCCAAGAGTGGGTCGATTCTGCCGTGTTATCTTCTGACGGGCGCAAAAAGCCGCGTTTTCTCTCTCCAGACATACTCGTTTCTACCTCACATCAAGATTACAAGAATTCATCAGCGCCGCCAGACAGCATCAGCTCTCCGTTATCGGCCATTCTTCTTGCAATGGTTAGGATCTCTTTCTGAGCCGCTTCGACATCTGCAACTCTCACTGGAGGCATCGCTTCAATATCCTCACGCATCATATCGGCAGCACGTTTAGACATGTTGCCAAAGACTTTCTCTTTAAGCCCTTCGTCCGCGCCTTTCAATGCGCGCTGTAGCACGTCTTGTGGTACATCACGAAGCAGTTTCTGAATACCCTGATCATCCACTTCGATAAGGTTCTCAAACACAAACATAAGATCTTGAATCTGCGTCGCCATGTCTTCGTCTTGGTCACGAATTTGGTCCATCAGCAGACCTTCAACGTTATTATCTAGATAGTTCATTATCTCAGCCGCGGCTTTCAGACCACCAATCTTGGCAGCTTGAGCACCCGCTTGACCCGCAAACTGTTTCTCCATAATTTCGTTCAGTTCTGCCAGTGCCGAAGGCTGAACTTCTTCGAGGTTGGCAATACGCATCATCAAATCAAGGCGAACACGCTCAGGGAACTGAGACAAGATTTCCGCAGACTGATCCGATTCCAAGTAAGACAGCACAATGGTTTGAATCTGCGGGTGTTCATTGACAATGATGCTGGCCACTTGACGTGGATCCATCCATTTCAATGAATCCAAGCCTTTTGAACCCGTACCCAATAGGATTTGCTCTACTAGGTTGTTCGCTTTGTCTTCACCCAGCGCCGCAACCAAGGTATTACGCATAAAGTCTTCACTGCCCATACCAATATTGGTGTATTTCTGAATGTCTTCCAGAAATGCGCGGTGAACAGCGCCCACTTTATCTTGGCTTAGATCGCTGGCACGAGCCATCGCACTACCCACACGCTGAACCTGCTTTGGCTCAAGGTGACGGATAATATTTGCCGCGTCTTGCTCATTTAAACTCAGTAGCAAAATTGCGGCTTTTTCATCACCAGTCACGCTAGAAATATCTACGTTGGTCGCGTCTGGTAGTTGCGCTTGTCCTTGCTGAGGGATAATTTCATTTGCCATTAGCTTTCAGCCATCCAATTTTTCACTACTTGTGCAGCAAGTTCTGGTTCATTCGCAACCAGAGCGCGCACCGCTTTCAATATGTCTTCATCTTTGTGTAGGTTCGGCAGATCAATGCCGGTACTAAACTCAAACAGCTCACTGCTATCAATATCTGAACCGATCAAGCTGGTTTCGCCATCAGCCGACAATGGAAGACCGTCTGGACCATACATCGGGTCATCACCTTCCTGCGCCGCTGGATTAAGCAGTTTCTTCATCGCAGGACGGATCAGAACTAACACCACCACCACGATAACCATGGCGCTGGCAAACCAACGGATCCAGTCGTTAAAGTTTGGATGCTCCCAGATTGGCACATCGGCTAACAGCTCAGCCACGGGTTCCTCAAAGGTCATGCTCAATACGTTCAACAGATCACCGCGAGTCTCATCGAAGCCCACAGAGCCGATGAGCACTTGTTTAATCGCGGCAAGCTCACTATCGGTACGCGGTTCATAGCTGACTTCTCCGGTATTCGGATTCACTTTGGCGCGATTCTTAATCGCCACTGCCACGGTTTGTCGGCTGACGGTGCCGACCTGTTTACGCTCGTGACTGATGGTGGTATCCAATTCGTAGTTACGAGTCGCTTCTTTATGAACAGAACCTTGCCCCGTTAACGATCCATCTTTCATCTGTGCGACATCATCAGGAATAGACGCATCCGCAGGAGGCTGATTACTCAGCGCGCCCGGTACACCCGCTACCGTGCCGCCATTGCTGTAATCTTCAAGGGTGTATTCACTGCGTTTTGCTGGCGTATTTGGATCAAAACGTTTACGCGTTTGCTCGACTGCATTGAAGTCGAGCTGAATATCGACTTGAGCGGTATAGTTGCCTAACCCCAGAATAGGGATTAACACAGAATCAATTTTTTCTCTTAGCGCTTGTTCTTGGTTGCGCTCCAACTCTTGCTCTTTGCGTCGAGCGGTCGAGATAGGATCTTGAGAGCCTGAGTTCAGCAGTCGACCATGTTGGTCCGTGACCGTAATACGACTGGTTGTCATCCCGGGGACGGCGCTCGCGACCATATCGACCACGGAGTCAACTTCTTGCTGCTTGAGTACGGCACCCGTTGCCAAGGTAAGAAAAACCGAGGCTGAGGCTTCTTGATTGTGGCGGACAAATACGCTCTGTTTTGGTAATGCCAAAAGGATACGGGCCGTGCGTACCTGCTTCATCTGTTCAATGGCTTTCGCTAATTGACGCTCACGGCTTAACTTTAAGCGCTCTTGCTCAAGACGCTGAGAAACACCAAAGCCCATATCCTGCATCAGAATATCATCGCCCGGATTGGTCGCTTGGTTTAAGCCAGAGCGCACCATATCCAACTTAATGGTGTTGTATTCGCTTACAGGTACACTTAAAGAATTGCCTTCCAGCTTATAGGTAACTTGCTTCTGATCGAGGTAGTCGAGCACCGGAATAAGCTCTTCCGTCTCATAAACACCTAATGGACGCATTTCTGGCTCTTTGACCCAGAAGAACAGCATAACGATTAATGCGACACAGATAGAAATAGACAGCACTAAAACGACCTGTCTCAACAGATCGAGATCGCCGACGGCGAAGTCAAACTTACCGCTACTTTTTTCGTTAATGTCGGGATTTTGACCGTCTGCCGCCAAGTCTGAATTGGTTGACACTAGCGCATCGGGACTTCCGTCCACTACGGCCATATCGGTTGAATGTGTATTCTGAGCCACTACTTGTTACTACCCAAATTAAACTGGCATATTCATGAGTTCTTTATAGGCTTCAAAAAGCTTATTTCTCACTTGTATGGTTGCTTCAAAGGCAACACTGGATTTGTTACGTGCGATCATAACATCCGATAGAGAAACATCGGCATCACCGCGGTCAAAACGCATTTGTAAATCGCTGGAAGATTTTTGCAGTCCATTCACATTGTTGATTGCTTGCGTCAACATATTGCCAAAGTCCGCCCCGACCTGCTGAGCGGTCGCATTAGGCCGAGCGCTGGCCGCTTCTAGCATCATGGCTTGCATTTCATTATGTAGTCCATCGACTTTCATACGACACCTTACCGCTGCCAAATTATTGACAGATCGCTTAAATAAACTAAATTAACATTAAATATTAGCAAAAATCATACCACCAAAAGCCCCTATTGAGCTAGAGGTCAGCGAGTAGGATTAGTTCGGAATATCGATACCTGCATCACGCATTTTAGCGAGCTTATAACGCAGTGTTCTTGGGCTGATACCCAACTTCTCTGACATCTCTTTGCGACGCCCTTGGCACTCTTTGAGTGTTTCCAAGATGATGGCAAATTCTTGATCTCTCAACTCGCCACCTAGTCCCTCGCTCGCTGGCGTCGATACCGCGACTGGGTCACTGCGTTCAGCCACGGTCAGCTTTTCTGCTACCGGGGCAACATAAGGCGCTATCACTTCTTGATTCGCCACCACATTTTGCAGTCCTGACGCGTCTTGCCAATCGACCCCTTCGAGCAAAATATTCTCCGCAGAGACCAAATTATGATCGCAAAGTATCAGGGCACGTTGAACCACATTATCCAGCTCACGTACGTTGCCCGGCCAAGGGTAACTCAGCAATTTTTGTAGTGCTTGTTCACTAAAGGAAGGGACGGGCATGCCCAACTTTTTACAGTGTCGTTCGGTGAGATGCTGTGCAAGGGGCGTAATGTCACCCTTACGCTCACTCAGCGGTGGCCAAGCAATTGGGAAAACATTGAGGCGGTAGTATAAGTCTTCGCGGAAATTGCCTTCTTGCACATATTGACGCAAGTCGCGGTTACTGGTGGCCAAGACTCGAACATCAAGCGCAATACTCTTGCGGCTGCCTAAACGCTCAACTTCGCGTTCTTGCAACACGCGCAGCAGTTTTGCTTGCAGGTTGAGATCCATTTCGCTGATTTCGTCCAGCAAGATGGTGCCACCTTGTGCTTGTTCAAATTTACCCGGACAAGCCTGAACCGCGCCGGTAAATGCACCTTTCTCATAGCCGAACAGTGTCGCTTCCAACATATTATCTGGGATTGCGGCACAGTTAATTGCGACAAACGGACCATCGGCGCGATTGGAATGATTATGGATGTAGCGTGACATCACCTCTTTGCCCGAACCACTCGGACCAAGCACCATAACACTGGCATCGGTTTTAGCGACTTTTTGCGCCAAAGCCAGCAACTGAAGGCTTTTTTCATCCGCGACAATCGCATCGCCATTGTCATCTGATTTGACTGGCGCATAGCGGCTGACCATATTCAGTAGCACTTCCGGCGCAAATGGCTTCGCCATATAGTCGATAGCGCCTTCTTTCATTGCGCCAACGGCATCTTCAATATTGGCGTATGCGGTCATCAACAGCACCGGAAGTTTCGGCCAATGTTGCTTGATACTGCGAAGTAGCGCTAAACCGCCCATGCCTGCCATTTGTACATCCGAGACGACAATATCAACTGGCTCGGCTTTCAGCTTCACCAACGCATCTTCAGCGCAATCAGCCTCAATCCACTCATATCCTGCAAGGGCTAAGGTGTCGACCAATGCTTCACGCAGGCCTTCATCATCTTCAACGATGAGTACTTTACTTTGTGCCATGATGTTTGCTCCTCAATCGATGGACTTCGCTCATCAATTTTCTAACGAAAATGAAGCTCAATTATTCATTCTCTGACAGTGGCAGGCAGATGGTAAAACATGCTCCATCGTCCGGCTCAGAAATTAACTCTAAGCGCCCGTTATGGGCACGACAAACCATTTGTACCACCGCTAATCCAAGACCTGTGCCTTGGGAGCGGGTGGTGAAAAATGGCTCTAAAATCTTTTGTTGTAACTCTGCGGGTACGCCCGGACCATTATCTTGTACCGAGATTTTCAATTCGTTATTCACTGGACGAAAGAACACATCCACTTGTGCCCCTTTACCAACGATTTGTACCGCATTCAGTACCAAGTTGCTGAGTGCGGAAGCAATGGCATTCACATTGCCCATCAACTGCACTTGCTCTTGCTCAACTTCAATAAAGTAGTCGACGTTATTGCTTTTAAGCGTGGTTTCCACCATCGGCTGATATTCGTCAACCAACTCTTTGAGGGTAAAAGGCTTCACCACTTTGTTATCGCCACCTTTTGCAAACAGCAGCATATCGTTCACCTGCTTTTCAAGATCATGCAGTCTATCGACCAACTTCACTTGGAAACGTGAACGCGTCGCCTCATTGAGATTTGGCGAGGCTAAGTTTGAGGCATACAACATCGCGCTTGAAAGTGGCGTCCTGACTTGGTGTGCCAATGACGCCACCATGCGACCCAAGGAAGACAAACGTTGCAAGTCACTGACTCGTGATTGCAGCAATCGGGTCTCGGTTAAATCCGTAATCAATATCAGCTGTCCCGTGGTCGACGCGGAGATCGCAAGCCTCACCTTACGACCATTGCGCAGTGACACTTCATGTCCATCATCCTCTTTCGGGTCAAAAGCCACCTGAATAAGGTGAAACCACTTTTGCCCTACCAAAGGTAACTCAAGAATACGATGCGCTTCAGGGTTGGCTTCTCTCACCACGCCTTGACTGTCCAACAGGATCACCCCTGCTGGCATCGCTTCGATAACCTGCTGGTAGCGTTCAACTTGTGACTCCAACGAATCTAAATGTGAACTGGACGGTGATTCTGATGACGACGGGTCATTCATCGTTTCTTTCATTGTGGTAATCTTCCTAGCTACGCAATGTAATGGTCCGATATAAAACAGTAACCCATAAACAATAAAAGCCCAGATGCAAAACGCATGCCGGGCTTTTATATATATTTTTCAACAACTTAATCGCGTCAATTTTTTGTCGTGCAAATTTTGACATGATCGTGATCACAATATGTTTCGCGATAACGCTTTTTCATCAATCGCTTTTTCTTTGAACGCTATTTTTCTGTGACCGTTATTTTTCTGCGAGCACTGTTTCTCGGAGAGCACTATTTCTCGACAAGCACTACCGATTGAGATCGTATTTACGCATCTTCTCAACCAATGTGGTTCGGCGCATACCGAGCATATCAGCGGCACGAGCGACGATGCCATTTTGTGCATCCAGCGCCTGATTAATCATGCTCACTTCTAAATCGGCGAGCATCTCTTTCAAGTTGACGCCCTCGGGCGGTAACTCTTCAGGACCGGTGGCTTGATAAGCTTCAAATTCGGGTTCATCAAACGCAAAGTTGTCAGCAAAAATGCTGTCGAGCGCTTCTCGTTCTTGCTCTTCAATGGTCTTATAGCTGTTCTTTTCGGGCTGGAACTCGGGGATATCGCTATAACGATATTTTACCGGTAGGTGATTCACATCCACCAAACTGTTTGGGTAGAGGATCACCATTCGCTCCACAAGGTTCGCCAGTTCACGAACATTGCCCGGCCAGTCATGTTCCATTAACGAGTTGACGGCGCGAGGAGCAAAACAGATCGGTTGTCCTCCTTCTGCTTCTGTGCGAGCAAGCAGCTCTTGAAGCAATAGCGGAATATCTTCTTTGCGCTCTCTTAACGACGGCATCTCGATTGGGAATACATTCAAACGATAGTAAAGATCTTCTCTAAAATCGCCATTCTCAATCATCTGTTCCAGATTACGGTGAGTCGCTGCAACGATACGGACATTGGCTTTGATGACCGACGTGCCGCCAACTCGCTCAAACACTCGCTCTTGCAGAACGCGTAATAATTTAACCTGCATCGACATTGGCATATCGCCAATCTCATCCAGAAATAGCGTACCGCCCTCGGCGAGCTCAAAGCGCCCTTTACGTGAGGTAATCGCTCCCGTGAACGCGCCTTTCTCATGACCAAACAGCTCGCTTTCCAGCAGGTCAGCAGGAATCGCACCACAGTTAACGGGAACAAACGGACCTTTGCGACGGCTAGAGTGATAATGGACATTACGTGCCACGACTTCTTTACCTGTCCCGGACTCGCCCAAAATCAAAACATTCGCTTCAGAGCCACAGACCTGTTCGATCAGGTGACGAACATCTTGAATACCAGAACTCTGCCCGACTAGACTGCGAAATAGGGTGTTTTTTCTTGAATTGGCAGGAACTTGCAGCCCTTTACGCCCCAAAAATTCTTGGCAGTGACGCAAGGCATCGCTTAGCTGAGGATAATTTAAAGGGAATTCCAATTCGCCTACAAAGTTGGTGAGAGGTTCAACCGCACCAGTAAACTTACTCGTCACGAGCAGAGGGATATGATTGGCTTGATGCAATCGCCCTAACAGGTCTTTCGATAACTTCGGACTGGCAAGAGCGCCCACGATACAAGCAGCCCACGACTGAGACCAATCGATCTGTTCTATCTGTTCGGACGAGACGACTAGACAGTGCTGGCCTACGAACTCCAATACAATATTGAGATTCGCACGGGCCTGAGCATCGTCAGCAATCACCAGAAGTTTTGCTAAGTCTTGCATGAATCAGAAATCGCGCCTTGATAGTGGAGCCACCTAGCGTCAAATTTTTGTCATTTTAATTATAATCAAAATTAATATTATTGACGTTGGCGTTTTATAAATAAAATGAATGAGTTATAAAACGGGTAGCGGGATAAAACAATGCCATTCGGCTAAGAATGGCATCTATTCTATTGGCATTGTTTTAATATAGCAACTGAGTGACTATCACTTTTCAAGGCAAAACGGTTTAGATGCCAACTTCTTGAGCAGTTAAGTTGTGGAAGTCTTGAGGGATTTGATCCCAAGCCGATTTGATCTCACGAATAATCTCGATCACATCGTCAATAGGCGCAGGATTGTTTTCATGGTTCGCGGCGGTGATCTGGCTAATCATAAATTCATACAATTGGTCTAGGTTACTGGCAATATCACCACCATCACTCATCGACAGGCAACTGCGAAGCGCAATGATGATATCCAGCGCTTTACCAATACGCTCGCCTTTCACAGGAATGTTCCCCTGCTCCATTGCTGCTTTGGCTTGAATCAAGCGCTCGATTGCGCCACCCATCAACATCTGGATCACTTTGTGAGGCGATGCCGCACTGAGCTGACTATCGACAGATACTTTCTTATATGCTTGTAATGAACCGCGCATCACTAACCTCTCAAATAAATTTCTGGTACTGCTTTATGGACTTGTTGCCGTGGCGAACCTTTTGCAACGTCAGTCCTAATTGCTGTGTTTTTGATTGCATTAACTCACTGATTTGCTGGGTCGATTTGACGATTTGCAACCACTGCGAAGTCTGTTTCAGGTCGGCATGCTGCTCCCCGAAGGCAATCAAGTAATGTATATGCTGTTGTCTTTTATCGACCAGATGGGTGATTTCTTCAGTCTCTAATTCATTTTTCTGCAACAGATCAAACAATTGGCGATCTAGATCACACAATGCTGCGATACGTTGCTTGAGCTCATCATTCATCACCGGTTACCTTGTGGCTAAGCGATTCATCTAGCGAGACCATTTATTAAGCCAGACCATTCATCAAACCCGACAGTTGTGCCTGCATCTTGCTGGTCGCGTCTTGCATCGCACTGAACTTATCGTGCGTACGCTGCTGTAACGAATCCATGCGTCGGTCTAGCTTGTCTTGGTCGTCATTTAACCGATAATTTTGTTCACCTAAACTCTTTTCTCGCGTCCGAATCGACCCCGTCACACCCGTCAGACTGTGGATGGCATCTTCCACTTTTTTGGCAAAGCCTTGGTTGCCGCCAAAAAAGTCTTCTAACTTGTTAAAGTTATTATTCAGCTGCTTGTCGAGCATCTGGTAGTTGATTTCAAGATTACCTTGCCTAGTGGTGGTAATACCGAACTCTGTGAGCGATTGAATGTCTGGCGGAGCTTGCTCGATAGTGCTAGAGAACACCGATTTAAGTCGGCTATCCGCACTTCGTACAATGCTGTCGCCAGCAAGGGGACCGGCTTGTCCGGTTACTGGGTCCACCTTGGAAAGCTGTTGTGAGACCTGGAAAAATTGATTGTAAGCCGCAACAAACTGTTCAATATCGGCACGAACACTATTTCGGTCATATTCCACCCCAATTTCCGACGCTCGCTCTCCGGGTTTGGTGGTGCCTTTTAGGGTCAAGTCTACCCCTTCAATGGCATCTTCAATGACATTGTTGTGACTCGCTAATTTTGCCACGCCATCGAGGACCACGACGGAATCTTGCGCCGCTTGAACTTGGCTCATCCCCTGATAAGTCCTCACCGCTTGCTGAGCTTGTTGCAACTCTTGTTGAGCGACTTCGACTTTTTCTAGGCGTTCTATCTCTTCTGGCTCGAGCTTACTGCGCTCAATCTGCTTGGCCTGTTCTTCGGTTATTTCACCTTTGACCACTGCCTGCTCAATTTCCTGCTTCTCTTGCGCCAACTCTTCATCTAGCTTCGCCTGCGCTTCATTAACCGTGACATAAGAGTCGGTCAATGTCCCTGAGGCGGTATTGCTCCAGCCCGGAACCTGTGTTGATTTTTCTAAAGCGATATCGTCAAGTTCTGGTTCAGGATGACGGTAGGAATCCATCAATGTCCCCGAGGCGGTATTAGTCCAACCGGGGATCATATCTTCAGGGCGGCCAGAAATTGCCGCTTGTTGTGCGAGTTGCTGTTGTGCTTGCTGTTGTTGAATTAAATCTTGTTGCGTGAATTCTTGCTGTGATGCGGACGACTCTTCGGTTAGCGTTTGAGGATCGTTCGCTGACTGAGCCGCTTGTTGTGTCGATAATGAATCTGGATTCTGTGACGCATCCGCTGAATCAACACGCTCAGGAGATTCACTTGCTATTTGCGCCGCCGCCTCTTCTGGCGTGATGTTATTGGCTAAAGCCACGACGTTAGCTTGTGCGGATTCTAAGTCCGCGACGCGTTGCTCTAGGGTTTTATATTCGAAACGTTGCAGCTCGCTTTCCGGCTCCGCTTGCACGTTAATAGAAATTGATTTTTCCGCGCCAGACTGGTTGGCGGCAATAATAAGGCGTGGACCATCCATATCCTTAATCACCGACGCACGCACCCCGGGGTTGCTGCGCGAGCCATTAATGGATCGAACGATGTCGGTTAGCTTGGAATATTTGCCAACCGAGAGGTCAAAACTATCGTCACCTAGAGAAATTTGCAGCTTGCCGGGACCAAATTTGATGTCCTCTGGAATGGGATCCGAGGCTATCTTATGGCTTTGGGCAAGCTGCAATACATCGACGGCGTAGTTACCGGCAATCGCATCGGTTGTTGCGGTTGCCGACACCACACTATCCTCAGAAGTATTCACGCTGCGTGTTGCAAACGCTTTTTCCTGACGAAAGTTTGCCATCAGATTTTTCATCGTATCTAGTGACTCTCTGAGTCGACCATAAGCACTGATACTGGCATCAACTTGATCACGCGCGTAATTGATACGTTGCTGTTTAGGCACACGCTCTGCATCAACTATTTTGCTTACCATGGAGTTGATATCCATCCCAGACGACATGCCTATTGGACCCATATTCACCAAACCGCTTCAATTAAAAATACTGAGTTCGATTCTAATGAATCGAGACTAAACCATCATATCTATGGTCATTGAACCATGACGCTCAAGACGATTGAGGACATCCAAAAGTTCTTCATTAGGAATTTGACGAATAATATCGCCGCTATCCTTGGCATAAACGGTCACAATATCTCGACCGGAGTCTTCATCGGTACGAAAGGACAAACCTGTATTCATCTCCGTTAAAAACTCACCGATCTTCTCAACCATCTTTTCCCGTTCCGATTCATTAAGATCTTCTCGGAACGCTGCCATACGTTGAATAACTTCTGCTGCCTGCCTTTCGGCTAGCTTGTCGCTTTCAGTACTGCTTGACGCCTCTGCTTGTCGGACAACGGTCTGACTGTCGGCTTCAAGCGGCACTTCACTCGCCTTGGTATTTTTTGAAGCAATTTCTGTGCCACTAGATGAGGAAAAAGGCTGAATGTTCGATGCGTAGGATGCAATATCCATAGTCTAATCTCCCGTTCTTAACCTCTGCTATCTACCTTTTGGGTTAATAGTTTCCCTCAGTGACGTCAACAGAGCCAGCAGCTTAGCAGTTACCTGCTTCACCGCTCACCCCATTGTCTAAGCCTCTAGACCAAACGACTTATCGGTGGTCTAGAAAGCTCTTGGTCTAAGGTAGTACTTAGCCTAGTAGGCTTAGAGCAGCAGATGGAGACTGCTTAGCTTGAGCAAGAATAGACGTACTTGCTTGTTGCAAGATTTGGCTCTTCGTCATCGCGGTGGTTTCTTTCGCGTAATCAGTGTCTTTGATTCGGCTGTTAGAAGCATTCACGTTTTCGTTGATGTTACTTAGGTTATTGATCGCGTGGTCAAAACGGTTTTGGAATGCACCTAAAGACGCACGTTGAGAGTCAACATTCTTAAGCGCACCGTCGATGATAGCCACTGCTTCTTGAGCGCCCGCAACCGTTGTTACGTCGATATCTTTAACGGTAACATCTTTGCCTTCACCTAAATCGAGTTCAGTCGCTAGAGAACCACCAAACTCAACAGCACCTTCCACTTTTTGCGTAGAAGCAAACAATTGCATTTTGCCATCTTCGCCCACAGAGGCTTTTACATCATCACTTTGACCGTTGATGTAAGTCGCAAGCTGCTCAATGTCATCGCCTTCTTTCGCAGAGATAGACAGCTCAACCGCTTCACCTTGCTTGTTGGTGTAGCTCATGGTTAGGTCAGCGCCTTTGCTCACTGCCCAATCTGCGCCTTTACCTTCTTGTGCTGCGTAGCTCTTGCCGCCCATGTCCTTGTTGTCAGAACGTAGGTTGCCCATGCTTAGCTGTACCGCTTCGCCTGAGTCAGCACCGATTTGGAAAGACTGAGTACCATAAGTACCGTTAAGTAGGCGGTTGCCACCGAAAGAAGTGGTTTCAGCAATACGGTTTAGTTCGTCGTTAAGTGCAGTGACTTCTTCTTGAATCGCGACACGCTCAGACTTTGAGTTTGAACCGTTAGAAGATTGAAGTGATAGGTCACGCATACGTTGCAGGATGTTAGTACTTTCATCCATTGCACCTTCTGCGGTTTGCGCGATAGAAATACCGTCATTCGCATTCTTCACCGCCATGTCTAAACCACGGCTCTGTGACGTCAAACGGTTAGAAATTTGTAGACCTGCAGCATCGTCTTTTGCGCTATTGATTTTATAGCCAGAAGACAAACGCTCCATTGATTTTTGAGTACCTTCCGCAGCATTATTTAGATAACGCTGAGCGGTCATTGCAGATACATTGGTATTTACATTAATTGCCATTCTGATCTCCTTAGGCATATAGGTTAGTGGCCGCCGTGTCTCTCACCTCACATTGGCACACCTAATTTCATTTCTCTCAATCCCTTTAACGGCGATTACTAGAGAAGCTTTAGGAAAAAAAATGGATTTTTTGGCAATTAATTCAATTGATTGATGACTTGTGACTTCGATCCAAAAACAAAACCAGAGCCGAAGCTCTGGTTTTTATTGGTAATCTGTTTATTTTGTAATCTCGTTTTATTGGTACTACGAGCGTTATACGTAATACGAGCTTTATCGGTACTACGAGCTTTACGAATAATAAACGCTAAAACGATTAGCCAAGTAGGCTTAGTGCCGAGTTTGGTGCCTGTTTCGCTTGCGCCAAGATGGAGCTTGATGCTTGAGATAGGATCTGGCTCTTCGTCATTGACGTTGTTTCTTTCGCAAAGTCGGTATCTTTGATACGGCTCTTCGATGCGTTCACGTTTTCGTTGATGTTATCTAGGTTGTTGATCGCATGGTCGAAACGGTTTTGGAATGCACCCAGCTCCGCACGGTGGCTATCCACATACTTTAGTGCTGCATCAATAATCGCTACCGACTCTTGTGCACCACCCACAGACGTCACGTCGATGGTATCAACGGTCACCGCTTTGCCTTCACCCATGTCTAGCTCACCAGCAAGACCGCCTGAAAAGCTCACTGCGCCGTCAACTTTGTTGTTGCCTGCGAACACTTGTAGCTGACCATCTTCGTTCACTGACGCTTTGACTAGGTCTGTTTGACCGTTGATGTACGTCGCCAATTCTTCGATATCGTCGCCCGCTTTCGCGTTGATTGTAATTTCTTGCTCTGCACCGAAAGAATCTGTCAATGAGATAGTCAGGTCGTTAGCACCGCTAGCCACTTCCCAATCTTTACCTTTGCCATTGACCGCTTGATAGCTTGCGCCACCCATCATTTCGTTGTCTGAACGCATATCACGCAGGCTTAGCATCACCGCTTCACCATTGTCAGAGCCGATTTGGAAAGATTTGGTGCCGTGAGTACCGTTCAGTAGACGGTTACCACCAAAAGACGTGGTTTCTGCAATACGGTTGAGTTCGTCGTTCAGTGCAGTCACTTCTTCTTGAATCGCAACACGCTCTGATTTTGAGTTTGAACCATTTGATGATTGCAAAGACAGATCACGCATACGTTGTAGAATGTTGGTGGTCTCGTTCATTGCACCTTCTGCGGTTTGTGCAATCGAGATACCGTCATTGGCGTTACGCACCGCGACGTCAAGACCACGGCTTTGAACGTTCAAACGGTTTGAGATTTGTAGGCCCGCTGCGTCATCTTTTGCGCTGTTGATTTTGAAGCCAGAAGATAGACGTTCCATCGACGCGTTTTGCGCTTGGTTTGCGTTGTTTAGGTAACGTTGAGCGGTCATTGCCGATACGTTAGTGTTTACATTTACAGCCATTGTGTTTCTCCAATTGATTTTCCGGTGTAGCGGTTTCCGACGTCTCGGAAAACCAAGTAGTTCTCTCAAAGTTACTTCGTTTAACGACTCAGCCGAAAAAACCTTTAGAAAAAAACGGAAAAAAATCAGAAAAAAACGTCACTTGGCCAAGTTTTAATCAAACAGTTCAGTAAAGGCAATTTGTTGCTAAAGTTAATCAAAATCACGCCGAAAACATCCGGTTTCACGGGATTTTTAACTCGATATTTTAGCCCCGAAATCATCCAATAAAGCCAATCACTCCCATTAGGATTCCGCCATAAAAAAGGCCGCTTGATAATCAAGCGGCCAACAAAAGCGTATTTTGCTCAACACTATTGGTCGAGAATATCTTTCACTACATTAAAAACATGCTTGTTTTGGAAGTAGCTGCCATCTGCGCCAGTATGGCGGTAGTGGTTTGGATAGTTGTCATCTTTGCCGATCACGTAGTCAGCAAAACGTTCGCTGTCCATTCCCTTGGCATAAAAACGTACCAACTCATTAGTATGAGAGCCACTGTAATATTTCACTTCTGGCATCTGTTCTTTGGCTGTCATCGCGACAGGATCATACACCGCTTGGTCAGACGACGCGCCCAGCACAAACGAGTTACCATGATCGGTGGTGACAATCAGCAAGGTTTCATCCCAGTTGCTATTTTCTTCCACCCAATCGTACGCCGCTTTTACTGCGTCATTGAAGTCGACTTGTTCTTCGATAATTCGCGCTGTATCGTTGGCATGCGCCGCCCAATCCACCGCGCCACCTTCAATCATCACAAATAAACCCTTGTCATTTTGGGACAAATAGTTGAGCGCTCCAGTTGTCATTGTGGCAAGGCTAGGAACGTTTTCAACATAAGAACATGCAAACGCAACAGCAGCGTCCTCATCGGAACAGAGCGTACGTGACTGCTGTAATGTCGCGTTGTTTTGTACTAGACCAATCAAAGGACCCGATAGCATTTCTTCATCGGCTGATTGATTGGCTAATGCCTCAAAACTGTCTTTAGAATCAATGAAAGTCCATGCTTTTTGATGAGTTTTCGATACCAGTTCACCCTGTTGCAACGACTGCCATGACTGCGCTTCAATGTAACTATAATCGGCCTCTTGCGACTCACCATTTTCATCAAACAACGGATGACCCGATCCCATAATCAGATCCAAATGACCGTTATTCAGAAGATCGGAGCCAATAACATCGGTATTGCTACGTGAAGTATTGTTGGCACCAAACACCGCCGGTGTAGCGTGGGAGAACTGAACGCTGGAGACAATACCCGTGGCAAGTCCATGATCTTTGGCATACGCCGTGATAGGCAGCAAGGTATTGCCACAGTTATCAACGCTAATCGCCCCATTATAAGTGGACTCACCGGTCGCGAATGCCGTCCCAGACGCCGCTGAATCGGTATAATTGGTGTTGATATATTCGTAGGCTTCGAAGGTTAAATTAACCTCGTTAGCGTAAATGGTGATAGGCAACTCCCCATACATAACCACCGAACAGCCCATTCCTTGCTCTGGATTAAGACACAGTTCATGAGTCCCGGTGACGTCTGAATAAGCGAGAACCTGCATCTGGGTAAATGTCGTCGCATCGGTCGCTTTATCGCTTGCCGCTTGTTCAGGATCGTAACCAAACCCTTCAGCATACGTGGATGCGTCACAGTTTTCGCTGGTATCAGGTGCAGAGTTGCCATTGAGGGCATAGGTACTCATTGCGTAACGCGTATCCAGCGCATTGTAGGGATAAGTGTCATTAAGCAGTTCGCCATGTTGCCAAAAGCTCGCAATATCCCAAGCGCCATCACTGGCACCATCGGTAATCATAAGAATGATATTTTTCTTGGTCGACGTTTCTAGTTGCTGTTCCGTCGCACTATCGTCACTGTTACAGCCAGCTAATAGTAAAGATGAAGCCACGGTTAATGGTATAAGACGTTGATACAAGTTCACGTTAGTGTCCTTACTTGATTGAAATTGCCTCCAACCTAAGTAAGCGATATGACTTTTTTATTAAAATAAATCGAAAACTGGAATTACTGTATAAATCACCCTAAAACCGACAGGACACCAGACCCGTTAGTGTAGGTAAATTCTTGATTGCTAGCAGGAAAAATATGAAGAAATGAAACGAAAATGCATTGCGTGGGTTTATGTCGATTGGCAAAACACGCTAGATAACAAACAAAAACCGCAAATTACAGACGAAAAAAAGCCCCTTTTCCTTTGAGAGAACTGGGGCTGGTTGGAAGCCTGCCTGTGGAGATCAGAGAAATGAACACATTCCGGCTATCCGACATACTTAGCTTTAGTTATCAGGCAGGGTGAGAGAGAGAGCCCTCAAACGCCGACTAAGTATGCTTGCCAAGTAAAGGTTACTATTGCCACGTCTGGCGGAGTAACATTCACTTAAACCTGTCATGGCTGACTACGATTATTGTAGTAAGGACATTGCAGAGTTAGGCAACTGTTTAGCTTGTGCAAGAATCGAGGTACCAGCTTGCTGCAAGATTTGGGCTTTCGTCATCGCCGTGGTCTCTTTAGCAAAATCGGTATCTTTAATGCGGCTGTTTGACGCATCCACGTTTTCTTGTACGTTGGCTAAGTTGTTAATGCTGTGACTTAGGCGGTTTTGTTTTGCACCTAAATCAGAGCGCTGTGAATCCACATAGCGTAACGCTGAGTCAATCACAGAAATTGCGTTTTGCGAGCCAGCAACTGACGTCATATCAATATCTTGAACCGTCGTTTGCTTGCCTTCGCTTTTTATACCGAGATCAGAGGCAAGACCGCCTGAAATCGACATAGCACCTTCAAGGTTAGGCTCTGCTACAAAGATTTGTAGTTCACCGTTATCACCTACAGAAGCATTAATCATATCAGATTGACCGTTGATATAACTGGCCAACTCTTCAATATCGTCACCTGCTTTAGCAAAGATATCAATACTGATTTCTTCGCCAGCTTTGGTCAGGAATTCAAACTTAAGGTCGCTGTTCTCTTGATTGACTTCCCAGCCTGCACCTTTACCATTTTCAGCGGTGAAAGTAGTGCCGCCCATGCGGTAATCATCGGCACGGATACTGGTTAGTCCCATAATCAAGGCTTCACCTGAGTTAGCACCAATCTGGAATGACGCATCACCAAATGTACCATTAAGTAGACGACGACCACCAAAAGAGGTTGTTTCTGCAATACGGTTAAGTTCTGCTTGCAGTGCATTCGACTCTTCGTTGATGGCAGTGCGCTCAGCAGCGGTATTGGTGCCGTTTGAAGATTGAATCGCCAAATCACGCATACGTTGCATGATTGACGTTGACTCATTCATTGCCCCTTCTGCAGTTTGAGCAATCGAAATACCATCATTGGCATTGCGCATTGCCACATCCAAACCACGAGATTGAGCGGTCAAACGGTTAGAAATTTGTAGACCGGCAGCGTCATCTTTTGCGCTGTTGATCTTGTGACCAGATGAAAGACGTTCCATTGACGTATTCAATTCATCTGACGCTTTATTCAGGTAACGCTGAGCGGTCATCGCCGAGACGTTAGTGCTTACTGTTACTGCCATTTTGCTCTCCTAAATGAGTTCGCAAGCGTTCAAGTTGGATTGCGAAACGGTCAGGCATACTTCTTAGCAGAAGCACTGACCGTCAATATCCACCTGATACCCCGTATCAGGGGGAGTATCTTTCGTAATAACTTTGTTCTGTTCACCTCTCGCCTCTCTGCGCTAGGCGGCAAACAAAATTGCTATGCTTAAGTTAATACAATATGCGTGCCAAAATACAAATAATTATTAAATGTTGTTTTAAAATGATATTTTTCAATATCTTATCAGCAATTCTTGTTTTTAACCCTTTGCCTTTTATTGTATAAGCGGCAAGCAACTGTTGCCGCTGTTTTACTCAGTGACGTTTACTCAGTGCCGTTCTTCTCAATGAGATTGACTCCATGAGTATCCGTTCAATGTTGCCTCTGCTCGGATGGCATCGCACATTCGGCAACCGAGGCTTTAAACATCTGCTCTGTTGCCATCAAAAATCAATGGCAAAGAAAAATCGACTATAAAAAAATCGACTATAAATAGTTAAACAGGGTTAAATCTTTTGTCTTACCAAACGCAAGCTGTGACGCCTGCAGCGCTCGTGAGTTTTCTTCAAACTCAATCACGGCTTTTGCATAATCCAAATCTTCAAAGGTACTTTTTGAACGAGCCAGCGAGATTTTAAAATCTTCATGCTGGACCTCTTGTACATCTAAGGTATTCAATTGTGTACCGACTTCTGTTCTTGCTTGGGTAAGGTGCAAGAACGCTTGCTGAAATCGTTCCGTAACCTGGTGTAAATTGGCCGTTGCAGACGCATCTGAGACTTCTTTGTCCAGATTGATCTCCGCATCGCGAAATGCCTCAAAGATGCTATACGTCGCTTGCGGTTTGAGTTCAACGACATCGCCCGCTGTCACCTGCCCGGTAAGCTCGACAGTTAACCCGTTATAAGTGACACCTTGGGTCGGCTCATAATCACCGGCATCCACGACCGAACCATTACGCTCTAACTGGTAGCCAAACTTTTCGTTACCCATGTCGACAAACGTCACGCGGTAACTGCCGTTATCATTGCCGCTGCTATTGGTCGCTTTTTGCAGCAGTAACTCAGAGCCGCTCTGCAATTTATAGTCCGCTTTATAATCGCCCAGTGGGTTGGTGATATCCATAAACAGGCGATCACCTGGCATGCTGGTCGGCACTTCTAAACTGTTCGATATTTTCATGCGACGGTGATAACCATCTCCCTGATAAGTGATGTCTCCATCGGCATTATGAAGGAAAGGTTGGGTGCTGCTCTTGGTGCCGGCAAACGTGTAGTTGCCTGACTCGTCTTGTGCATTGGCAATCGCGATAAAATTACGCGCTATCTCTTTCATTTCTTTGATATGCGCGTGGCGATCCGTCATAGACAATGCACCGTTGATCGATTGCATCGTGATGCGTTTCGCCTGATCGGTAAACTGCTCCGTTTCTCGTAACATTACTTCCGATTGCTCTAAACGGTTACGTGATAGAACAATGGCGTCGCCATACTGATCAAGCATTTCCGTCTGCTGGTTCACTTTCTGAATATAGTGAGTCGCCAACGGATCATCCGACGGTTTTTGCAACTGTTTGCCGGAAGCTAACTGCGCCTGATTATGGTGGATCTTGTTTTCTTGGTTACGCAAATCGTTTTGTACGCTTTGGTAGTTATGAAAACTGGAAATTCGATTTAACATCATCCCTCACCTACCTTAGTGCCAAAATGGCATCAAACGTTTCATTCGCCGCCTGCATCACCCGCGATGACGCCATATACGCTTGCTGAAACTTCATCATATTGGCCGCTTCTTCATCAAGGTTAACCCCAGATATCGAGGCAACACGACTTTGCGCCGCTTCATGTTCAAGCTTGGCGACTTCCTGCAAACGAGTCGCCGTCGAGGTTTTCAATGCCACGTCGGTATTTAGGTTGTGATAGAGCTCGATGAGGGTGGATTCGCCTTGGTTTGCCACTTTGCCGTTTTGCAGCTCTAATAGCTTACGCAAGTTGCCGTTATCGCCTTCTGATGGGTTTAAGTTGGCGGTGAATTTGTCATTCGCCAACGCCCCTTGCGACAATTCGAATGTCGTGCCTAATACCGTAACGGGTTCTAGCGGTGGGTAAGGCTGTGGAGTCAACAATACATTGCCCGACTTATCCGTCACGGCAAATTCCTGCCCGGTTGGCGAGATAATAATTTCAAACTCTCGCAGTTGTCCTGCGGAATGAATGGTAAATCTAGCACTACCCTGAGCTTCTGTGGTCGAAGCCTCAAAACTGTGAGTGGCCAACGTGCGAGGGTCCGAGGTCGCCATCTGCAATTGCGCCGCACCATTACGCGTTGGACGAATCAGTAACTTCTCGCCCACTTGTGGCGGGTTGCGCATATCAATGACCATGCCATCTAAGTAGAAAGCTCGACCGTCAATGTTGAGGTCCATCTTGTCCACTTGACCGTCCGGTTTAGTGACCAAATATTGGCTGCCATCAAACTTAAGGCTGTACTCTCCACCAATAATTTTGTCGGGATTGGCGATAAACACCGCAACATCCGCTTGTGATGCGCCCTCTTTTACGACTCGAGAAGTCGCAAGATGATCACTGTTCACATCAACAAAAATATTCGCACCGACTTGACCATCAAGGTCAAGACCTTGGTTTTGGAGTTTGTTGACTTCAAACGCGAAAGTCGTAGCGAGACGGCCCAGTTCATCATGGATATAAGGTAATTCTTCATCCCGGAACTTGAACATGCTCTCTAACTTTCCGCCAATTTCAGTGGAATGTATCGGCTTAATCGCCCTACCTTCAACCATAGCTAAGCGGCGTTGGTGAACGTCGGGCGAGCCTTCGATCATCTTCAACTGGCTCGCTTCAGAGCCGGCAACAAGGGTATGACCATTACCAATATGGACGTTAAATCCGTCCTCATGCTGAGTAGGCGTGATGGTGACTTTGGTGTACTGAGACAACTCACGAATGAGCTTCTCATGGTTATCCATAAGATCGTTGTGTGGACCCGGCGTTCGCATCATTAGACGATGAACATCACGGATCTCCATAGCTAACTGGTTGACGCGTTCAATACCCATATTCAACTTGTCATTGGCGGTATCCGACTGCTGTCTGATCGTTTCGTGAAAGTTGTTCATGGTTTGGCGGACAAGATTTGCCTTCTCCAACACAACCTTACGAGCACCGACATCATTGGGGGTATCGGCCAAGGTTTTCACCGAGGAAAACCAATCATTCAGAGTTTCAGGGATTTTTTTCGATGCTTGAGAAGACAACATTCCCGACATCACATCTAGATTGGTCAGATTCTCCTCGCGACTATGCATCTGCGTCGTCGCCATGTTGAGTTCTTTGACGGCAAATTGATCCCATGAGCGGCGAACATTTTCCACATGCACGCCCATACCGTAGGTTTGTCCACCATACATACGAGGATCAGAGGTGCCTTGAATCACAGATTGCCGGCTGTAACCCTCTGTATTTGCATTAGAAATGTTATGACCCGTTGTGCCGAGTTGTCTCTGAGCTGTTAGCACACTTTGTGTACCCAAGTTCAGAAGATCTGACGCCATATCGCCCCCAAAAAACACTATAATTGCGTAATAAATTGATTAATTACACGTTCTTAGTAAGAGTAAAGCAATATGTGTGCCAAATAAAAATAGTTCAGATGCAATGTATTAAAAAGAGAGAATTTCAATGGTAAGAAAGAGGGGCTTCGTTTCTAAAAGTAAGCCGAGGTTCGAAAAGTAAACTCTTACCAACAACAGCAATACTCCAAATTCAATGTCGAAGTAATCCAGAAGTTCTGAGTTTATATAGCAATATTAATACCATATTCAAAATCAACAGCAGTGGAAAATAGATCATATTATTGGAAATCACATTCCACACCAACATGTGGTGATCGTTAAAGTAAAAATAGACCAAATATATAAATAGAATAAACAGATTGTGAATTCCGTGGCAGATAATGACCGCGAAAAATCCAAATTTTAAATAAATATAGCAGAGAAAAAAAGAAGCAACTAAAGCAGATATCATATTATTATGGATTAAAGCAAAGCATACGCTGCTAATAACAAACGATAATTTTATCGAAGTCGTTTCACTCAAGCGTTGAAACAGAGTCTTTCTAAAAAACAATTCTTCTAAGATAGGATAAAGCAGTCCGTGTAAGATCATCGAGATAACCACAGATGACCACTGTACACCATGTTCATCTACTGCAAAAAGTGGCTTATCACTATTCATCATGATCAAATTATAGTCATCAATCACCATGCTACTTATCGTGCTAACTATAAAAGCGACTAAGACTGAGCTTGTTATAAAAATGACAACCATCAATCCGAAGTCACAATATCGTTGCGAAATTTTATTAGTGGTCGTTTGAGGGGCGATAATTTTATATGCTAGTAATGCACAAAACAAATGCACTATATAATAATAAGCGTGATAAATGTGGTTAATTATTTTGGAGTACTGAAAGTATATAATATCAAAGAGAAAATATGAAAAGCTCTTCTCCGAAAGATAAGCGCAAAAGTAATAGATTAAGAAGACCACCGTCAACTTAACTATCACTAACGAACGGCTATCTATCGTATTTAATCCTTGATTACCCGAAGAATTCATATAATTTTACCCGTTTGAACATGAAAATCAGTTGTTTAAACTTCAGGCTACAATATATATCTGCAAACGCCAATCAAATGAATATTTTTATCTCTTACTACAAACCATATCAATACGATTTGGTAGGGTAAATATCATTATTCAAAAATTAAGCGACCAGAATGGTCGCCTAATCAGTTCCTATTGACTCATCTGGTCAATTTTGTTTTTGACCCTGAGCACCTTATCGGCGTAGCTTGGGTCGGTGGCGTAGCCGGCACTATGAATATCACGGATAAACGCTTCCGAACCCTGATTGCGATTTAACGCGGTTTGGTATCTTGGGTTGCGGTTCAAAAACTCCACATAGTCATTAAAGCTCTGTTCATAAGAGTCATAAGAACGGAACGCGGCGCGCTCTTGGACTGGAATGTTTTGATGATATTCCAAAGTCTGGGTGGCGACTTTATCCCCTTTCCAACTGCGGTCTGCTTTGATGTTGAATAGGTTATTGCTGCTACCCTGACTATTGACGATGACCTTCTTGCCCCATCCGGTTTCAAGCGCGGCTTGAGCGATCAATAACGATGGTTCTACGCCTAACGATTTCGCCGCTTTATCAGCATAAGGCTTCAATGAGGTAACAAAAGACTCTGGGGAGTCAAAGCTGATTGTTTTTGTTCGCGCTTTAGGGGCAGTTTGAACAGCAACCGGAGCCTCTGCCATGTGCGCGACTTTTGGTTCGGATTGATTTAAACCCAGCTCTGCGGCACGGCGACGTGCCTTTTTATAGTCGTATTGATCGGAACGATCAATATCAAACGCTTGGTTACGGATCTGTAACTCTCGGTTAGGCTCAAAATTTTCAGGCGCTGCTTTTGCTGCTCCAAGCTGAGCAACAATCATATCTGCTAAGCCGAGAGAACCTGAGGCGCTCAGCTCACTGGTCATCTGCTCATCGAGCATCTGGCGATAGAATTGACCATTTTGGTCATTCATCAAATCCGACTCGAAGTGCGTATTGGCATCACGCATTGACTTGAGCATCATGGAGGTAAAGATCGACTCAAACTGACGGGCTGCTGCTTGCAGTGCCGCTTTGTCGTCTTCTTTATCACCGCTTACCGCTTGCTGACGAAGCTTATCTAAGCTACTGATATCGTGAATAAAGCCGATGTCTTGAGAGTTATTAACCATAGTGCTACTACCTAGATAACGATCAGTTGGCCTTCAATAGCCCCTGCTTGTTTTAATGCTTGCAGTATTGCCATGAGGTCAGAGGGTGCCGCACCGACTTCGTTTACCGCCCGTACTAAATCGTCCAATGTTAGTCCAGGTTCAAACTTGAACATCTTACCTGAGCCTTCATTGACTTGGATCTCTGAATCTGGAGTCACCACGGTTTGACCGTCAGAGAACGGTGCTGGTTGGCTCACGTTGAGATTTTCTTTGATTGCCACCGTCATACCGCCATGAGTCACGGCCGCCGGTTTTAGTTTCACATGCTTGCCGACCACAATAGTGCCGGTGCGTGAGTTAACAATGATCTTAGCGCCACTGTCTGCGGTGCTAAATTCGACATTCTCGATAGCAGAAAGAAAAGCGACACGTTGGCTTAAATCACGAGGGGCGCGCACTTTTACTGAGGTATTGTCGAGGGCTGTCGCCATTTGTGGACCTAAGAAGTCGTTAATCGCGTTCGCCATATTTTGTGCCGTGGTAAAGTCGGACTCAAGCAAGTTAAAGGTAATGTGGTCACCACGAGAAAATGGGCTTGGCACTTCACGTTCAACACTGGCACCACTAGAAATCATGCCGACTACTGGGTTGTTACCGACAATCTTAGAACCGTCCAAACCTTCGGCGCTAAATCCGCTCACGACCAAGTTACCTTGAGCCACCGCATACACTTCACCATCCAGACCTTGTAAGAAAGTCTGCATTAAGGTGCCGCCACGGAGACTTTTTGCCGCACCGATTGAGGAAACGGTGACGTCAATTTTCTGCCCCGGTTTCGAGAAAGCCGGTAAGTCTGCCGTTACCACGACCGCCGCAACGTTCTTTGACTTAGGCTTAAAGCCAATCGGCATCTGAATCCCGAATTTTTCCAGCATTGAGCGGAAACTCTGGTCTGTGAACGGCGTTTGCTCACCTGTACCCGGCAAACCAGTCACTAAACCATAACCGACCAGTTGGTTACTTCTGACTCCGGCAACTTCTGCCACGTCTTTTATACGTGCCGCCTGGCTGTTTGCCGCTACTAAAAATAGCGACAAAAGGAAAAATGTGATTTTTTTCATAACGTTACCTATAAAACGAAACAAGCCCTCTGTTGAGAGGGCTTGCCGCGTTATGTTCGTAATATCCTCTGCTAGAGAGAGACATTAAAGAATCGTGCCAAGAATCCAGGTTCCTGCATATCTTTTTGAGTTCCAGTGCCAGAGTATTGAATTCTTGCGTTGGAGATGCGGTTGGAGGCAATGGTATTGTCGAAATCAATATCGTTGGGACGGATTGTGCCACTCAGGCGAATATATTCGTCGCCGGTATTCAATGTCAGCCATTTTTCACCACGGATCACGAGGTTGCCGTTTGATAGCACTTCAATCACTTCAACGGTAATGGAGCCCGAGATACTGTTACTTTGGTTTGCTGAGCTATTACCAGAGAAGTTGTTGTCACTTTGTAGATCGTACGAGAAGTTATAGCCACTCACTGTCATCTCTTGTCCACCTACGGCGATAGGGTCCATGGAGGAGTCATTCGATTTTGACAGGTCAGCGTCGGCACTTTTTGCCGCTTTGGTGGCTTCGTTCAACTGAACGGTAATGATGTCACCGACTCGGCGTGGCTTGAAATCATCATACCAATTGCGTGCGTAGTGAGTATTGAACAGAGAACCTGTTGCCGCGGCATAGTGCTCCGGTTTGGCTTTTGGATGAATTGGCGCCCATGCTGGATCGTCAGCCACCGGATCGGTGCGACCGCGCATGGTGTCCACGAGACCGGTTGAATCAGATTGGGAGAGATCGCCCTCAACCGCATCGACAGTGGTGGTCGAATCGACCACGTCATCAATGGTTTCGGGTGGGTTGAACTGCGCACAACCTCCCATCACTAACATCAATGTGGCTAGTACTAGCTTCTTCATCACATATTACCTTTCAACTATTTACCTTGCCGCTATTGTCTTACTGTTGTTTCAACACAGCTATTTTGTCAGAGCTATTTTGTCAGAGCTATTTCGTAAGAGCTATTTCATCAGAGCTATTGCGCTACAGCGATAGCTTTACAGCTTAAAGCTGCTGGTTGGCGTAGCTCATCATCTTATCAACCGCAGAAATCACTTTAGAGTTCATCTCATAAACACGCTGTGCTTCGATCATGTTGACGAGTTCTTCGGTTACGTTCACGTTCGAAGTTTCTAACATTGATTGACGGATTTGACCGTAGCCATCAAGCCCCGGGACGCCCTCGGTTGGATCGCCACTCGCACCAGTTGGTAGATACAAGTTTTGACCAATAGGCTCAAGACCGCCTGGGTTGATAAAATCGACGGTAGTAATATTGCCCACGACTTGGTTTTCTTGTTGACCACGTAGACGCACAGACACTTCACCATCCGTACCTACGGTCACAGAAATCGCATCTTGTGGGATGGCAATTTCTGGCTCCAACGCATAGCCCGCGCCTGAAGTCACGATCACGCCTTCGTCGTTAAGGGTAAATTGACCGTTGCGGCTATAACCGATGTTGCCATCTGGCATCAATACTTGGAAGAAGCCATCGCCTTCAATCATCATGTCTAGGCTGTTACTGGTCGTTTGCGCGTTACCCGCCGTATGGATTTTCTGCGTTGCCACGACTTTGGAGCCGGCACCCAACATCAGACCCGAAGGTAATTCGGTATTCTGAGAAGATTGCCCACCCGCTTGATTAATATTTTGATAAAACAGATCTTCAAACACCGCTCGGCTCTTTTTGTAACCGACGGTCGAGGCGTTCGCTAGGTTGTTAGAGATCGTTGAAATATTAGTTTGTTGAGCATCTAAGCCCGTCTTACTTACCCATAATGCCGGATGCATGGTATTCCCCTATCATTTAACCCATACGCAGTAGAGAATCGGACGCTTTATCCATCTCTTCTGCGGTACTCATCAATTTAACTTGCATTTCAAACTGGCGCTGTAAATCGATAAGCCCAGTCATTTCACCAATGGTATTGACGTTACTGCCCTCTACCGCACCGGTCATCAGTTGCACTTGTGCTGATGCCTGATAAGGCATTTGCGGCACTTTGTTACGGAACAAACCGTTGGTATCTTTGAACAAAGATTGGTTATCCGTATTGGTCAATTTGATGCGATCTATCTCTTGCATCTCGTTAGCTGGCGCGCCCTGTGGGATCACCGAAACCGTACCATCTTTACCAATTTCTATCTTACTCAATGGGATCGGCAGCGTAATCGGTGTGCCATTTTCACCCAGAATCAAGTGACCGCGGTCATTGGTCAGCAGACCGTTTTGGTCCACTTTCAAACTGCCATTACGGGTCAAACCTTCTTTGCCATTGTTATCAAGCACGGCAATCCAACCCTGTCCTTGGATAGTGACATCCAAATCACGACCTGTGGTCACCACGCTGCCTTGGTCAAAGTTATAGCCTGGACGCTCTGTCATGCTAAACACGCGTGATGGCATGCCGTCACCGTAAGCCTGCATTGAGCGAGCTTGCGCAAGGTCAGCTCGAAAGCCAGGGGTACTCGCATTGGCTAGGTTATTAGCACGCATTTGTAGAGCATGCATATTTTGCTTTGCTCCACTCATCGATAGATACAGGGCACGATCCATTGGTCACTCCAAGATTCAAGGTACACCACTGATAAAGCAAGCACCGTGCCAAAAATGAAACTGGCTATTTATCAATAAGTTAAAGTTAAATCGTGGCAACAATAGGGGGAATCATTTGCCTAAGCGGCAAGCTGGAACGGCAAGGGGGAGATAAAAAAGGAAGGGTAATGCCGTTTTTGTTACCCACGGCAATTACCCTTAAAGCTAGACAGCATTGAGTCTGCCAAAGCCGACTCAATCTGTTAATTAGCGGATTTGTAGAATGTTTTGTTGTACTTGGTTGTGAACATCCAGCGCACGTGAGTTCGCTTGGAAGTTTCTCTGGGCAGAGATCAGGTCAACAAGCTCTTGAGTCATATCAATATTCGATTGCTCAAGCGTACCATTGTTAATCGTACCAAATGATCCCTTATTCGACTCACCCCAAATCTTCGCACCTGAAGCGGTGGTGGAATCCCATTGAGTGCCGCCTTTTTTATCAAGACCTTGCTCATTAGGAACACGAACCATGGCAACACGACCAAGGGTGACGTTTTCACCATTTGAGTAACTGCCTAGCACGTTACCTTTTTGGTCAAAATCAATCTTCGTCAAGAAACCTGTTGTGGCACCATCGTCTTTAAACGATGTTAGTTCAAACGGCGCTGCATATTGAGTGGCGCTGTTCAAATCAAAGTTCAGTGTTTGGTTAGGATCTGAACCTTGCAGGTTAATTGGGGTTTCACCCGAACCGAGTGCTTCGGTAATCATTGGGTTGCCGTTGTTTAGGCTCGCTAATGATCCATCACTATTAAAACGCACCGTGTGACCAACGTGACCCGTTGGTGTGGTTGCATCACCACCAGAGATATTCACTGGCTTTTCACCTTCGGTATCGGTGACGGTGTAATACGTATTCCAAGTGTTGGTTTGAGTCTGATCTTTCAAATAGTAAGTCGTTAACTTGTACGACTGACCCATAGAGTCATGAATAGTCGAAGACGTTGAACGGTTAAACGTATCTGGATCGTTGTAGTCAAACTGCAGCGGATCTTTCGCTTGATCGTTAGCTGGAAGGTTGACGCCGACTTCAACATTCGCACTCTGTCTTGGCTTACCAAACTCAGGCGGAATATTGATTGGCTTTGCTTCGTACGACACGACTTGGTCAGTATCAGGGTTTACATCATAGCCCAGCAAGAACTCATCGTTAGAGGTAACCATGTAACTGTCTTGATCAAGATGGAAAGCACCATTACGTGTTAATTCGTTCTGATCGGGAACAAAGCGGTCTTTAGATACGGCAAAAAAGCCAGTACCACTGATACGCAGATCCATTGGGTTATTGGTATAAATACTCGAACCTTCATGGAATTGCTGTGCCACTTTTTGTGCTTGCGCACCGCCACCAGGCGTGGTTTTAGCATTGGTAAACAATGACTTAGAGTAAACATCACCAAATTCAGCACGCGACTCTTTGAAGCCGAAAGTGTTAGCGTTGGCAATGTTGTTACTGGTCGTGTTTAAGTCTAATTGAGCAGCGGAAAGGCCACTTAAAGATACATATGACATTCTAATCTCCTAATTTAGCTAGCAGCGATGCTTGTTTAAAAGCAACTATGCTTTGCCAACTTCTAGTACTTCAGCTAGTCGAACTGGGTTCTCGAAGCCAGCTAAATTGAGTAATACATTTCCATCACCTTTGCCGAGAAGTACGCTGTTGACGTTTGCATAAGTGGAAACCTCAAACTCTTTACTCTCGCCTTCAAGTAGACCTGAGGCTTTCACCTTATATCTACCTTCAGGTAACGCATTACCACGGTCATCTTTGCCGTCCCATTCAACCCGTGCATCACCCGCAGGTTTTGCGCCAGCACTAAAGGTACGAACCAGTTGACCTGCTTCATTTTCTACACGAACAAACACTTCGTTCATGGCTTGTGGCAATTTCACCATTGCCGCCATGCCCTTATCCGCTTCTTTTACCCCTGCAGCGCCAGGTACGAGTACATCGCGACCAACCAGAGAAGAAGCTTGCAACGCTTGGTTAGAGGTCATCGAAGAGTTCAAGCTCTCAAACTGGCTATTCATCTTGCCGATACCGTCAACCGTTGCAAACGAAGCCATTTGGGCGATCATCTGATCGTTACCGACTGGCTTGAATGGGTCCTGCTGAGCCAACTGTTTAGTAAGCAGTGACAAGAAATCTTCTTGCTTGAGTTCCTGCTTACCTGTGGATTCATTAGGTTTGTTTTGTTCTTGCAGTTTTTTCAGTTGGTCAACGTAGGATAAACCGCCTTGACCAACATTGTTGATTCCAGACATCTGCTCTCTCCTATCTCTATTGACCCATACGTAAAGTACTTAACAACATCTGCTTACTCGCATCCGCTACCTGAACGTTTGTCTGGTAAGAACGAGAAGCAGAAATCATGTTCGCCATCTCTTCCATCACGTTGACGTTAGGCTTGTAGATATAGCCTTCTTCATTCGCTAATGGGTGATCTGGGTTGTACTCTGCGTTTAAGGGTTTATCGCTCTCTACAATGCCAAGCACTTTGACTGGCACCGTATGATCGCTGTTGTAACGAGCTTTGTTCAGCTCAGCGCCAAACACAGCATGACGAGCTTTATAAGTCTCTTTTGCTGAGCTGCTGACACTGTCTGCATTGGCAAGGTTACTTGAGGTCGTATTTAGACGTACTGACTCTGCACTCATCGCGCTGCCGGTAACGTTAAAAATATTAAATATACTCATCTAAATTACTCCCCTTTAATTGCCTTGGTCATATTTTTGAACTTGCCGCCTAAGAAATCGATTGATGCTTGATGTCTTAATTGGTTTTGCATAAACAAGTTTCGTTCTAAGTCCACATCGACGGTATTGCCGTCGCCGGTGTCCGGTTGAGTCGGCAAACGGTAAAGGGTTTCCCCTGGCGCTGCCGAGGTGGCAGAAATATGCCGTCCATCTGTACGACTCAAACCAAAGCTTGTTCCAGAAGTTGCCATTTTTAATGCGCGGTCGAAGTCCATCCCTTTTGCCTTAAAGCCCGGTGTGTTGGACTGAGCAATGTTGGTAGAGATAACTCCTGCGTTCTTTTCACGTACACCCACGGTGTGCTGATGAATGCCTAACGCGTTATTAAAAGAAATGGCCATTAAAACCTCTTAGTTCAAAAATAGTGCCTGTTTTGCCGTCTGGCAAAGCTTTGCGGCATTGACGATATAAACAAAGCAATTATCAAGCCAACATCGGTAGAGCGGTTAAATTTGTCTTGCTGCGATTTTGTCTTGTCGCGATTTTGTCTTGCTGCGATATCGTGTTATCGACAATTCTTCTCAAGATAGATTTGCAAAATGCAGACCAAGTTTTGGTTTAGGCATGAATCTAGCCGTGAAAGAGAGGTAAAAAAATACCACTCGCGATGGAGTGGTATTGATTGGGCTTGGGATGGCGAAGTAAGCACGCGCCTACTTAAGTTTGTAAATGATCCCTGGATTACAGCGCACCATCTCAAAATGATCCGTTAATCCGGTCAATGATTCCGATGCGCCGAGCAGCAAGTAACCACCTGGATTCAAGCTGCGAGCCATCTGATTGAGAACCTTCGCTTTCATTTCTGGCGAGAAGTAAATCAACACGTTTCGACAAAAAATAATATCGAACTTACCAAGTAATGCGTACGAGTCCATCAGGTTCTGAGTACGGAAGTTCACCATGCGTTTCACATTGTCTTTGATCTTCATCTTGCCATCGGTTGTTGGCTCGAAGAACGCACGTCGTCGCTCTGGTGATAAACCTCTACCCAAGGCGAGATTGTCATATTCACCGACTCGGCACATATCAAGCATCGTATTTGATATGTCTGTTGCAGTGATGGACACACTTGGCAAACCCGGACGTTTTAATTGAGTTTCTAGAACGGTCATTGCCATCGAGTAGGGTTCTTGACCTGAGGAACTGGCTGCAGACCAAATTTTTATTGGGCGCTTATTTGCCGCCATTTCCGGCAATAGTTTGTCCGATAACAAAGTAAAGGGATAACCATCCCTAAACCAAAGGGTTTCATTCGTTGTCATCGCATCCACTGCAGCAACCCTGAGATCTCTCATTCTTCCCGTCGCAACCTCTCTCAGTAGCTCCGATAACGAAGACAAACCAAACTTGGCAACCAAAGGACTCAGTCGACTACGAACCAAATATTGTTTACTGTCTCCCAGCACGATGCCGCACTGGGACTCAAGAAAACGGCTAAAATCACGATACTCTTGATCGCTAATGGTAATCGCTGTCATTCACTACTCTATCATGCTTACAAATGGCAAAGTGCCATTCAATCTATTCGTTACTGCTTGAAGTTTATTCGTTACTTCTTGCCGCCAGAAATGGCCGTTTTCACCGCGGTGCCAAGCTCATCTGGGTTAAACTTAGCGATAAATTCATTCGCACCTACACGCTCTACCATCGCTTGGTTAAACACGCCACTCAAGGATGTATGCAAGATAACGTGGAGATCTTTGAGATCGGGATGACGGCGAATTTCTGCCGTTAGCGTGTATCCATCCATCTCTGGCATCTCAATATCAGAAATAAGCAACGAGATTTGGTCTCGGATATCCCCTTCTGCCGCCATTTCTAACAGCTTATTGTAGGCCTCTTTGCCATCTTTAACCAAGATAGATTCAAAGCCGATAGATTCAATCGCGCGCTGTACTTGCTTACGTGCGACTGCCGAGTCATCCGCAATCAAGATGCGTCTTACGATTTTCTTCTCTTCTTTTTTCTCAACTTCAGCGATTTGTGACATCAGTTCGCCATTCATCGCTTCATCGACAGGAGAGATCTCAGCAAGGATCTTTTCTACGTCGATGATCTCAACCAATTCATCGTCAATATTGGTGACAGCGGTGAGGTAGTTTGAACGTCCAGCGCCTTCAGGAGGCGGTAAGATCGACTCCCAGTGCATGTTAATAATGCGCTCCACCGAACTGACTAAGAAGCCTTGCACGCTACGGTTAAACTCAGAAATAACCACAAAGCTATTTTCTACGTCTGTAGTAGGACGCCCACCCACCGCTAAGCTCAGGTCAATGACAGAAATCGTCTGTCCACGAATGTGAGCCACACCTTTAACCAAACGGTGTAAATTTGGCATGGAGGTAAGCCTAGGACATTGTAAGACTTCTTTTACTTTGAATACGTTAATGCCGTATCGCTGTCGCCCCATTAGCTTGAACATCAGCAGCTCTAGGCGGTTTTGTCCCACCAGCTGTGTTCTCTGGTTTACCGAATCTAAGATACCGGTCATAACTTCATCTCCATTTCAAACTTTTAGGCTAAAAAGTGATACTCTACACAGGTAGCTAGGAACCCGAGATACCTTATGATGCATTGTAAAACATCTTTTTTGATCATATCCAGTCGCAAATCAGGAAAAATGTTTCACTTAATTCCCTTATTTATCGTCTGCTATTTAATTTTCTTTAGCGCATTTACGCATGCCGCTACCATTGAGCAAATAGAAAATATTCAAAAGGCTGCCGAAGGTCATGTTTTAGATACCATTGACGCGCCTCGTGGCGGTGAAATTGTGGCAACCGCAAGCCGCTTGGACACCAGAGTCTTTGCAACCGACTGTCCGACTATCTTACAGACTTCTTCGTCGAATACTCGTCATACCAGCAGTAATATAACGGTATTGGTTGAGTGCCCACAGGACAATTGGCGTATTTATGTTCCGGTTAAGCTCTCCATTTCCGCTCCCCTTGTTGCGACCACTACTTCATTAAGTCGTGGAAGTATTGTGGGACCGCAAGATGTGACCTTGACCATGGTCGAGCAGAGACGTTTTCGGCGACAAGGCTTTACCGATCTCGACCAAGTGATTGGTTCAAAGTTAAAAAAGAACCTACAAATTGGCGACATCATCGAGCGCAACGACGTATGCGTTGTGTGCCGCAATGAAAAGGTGGTAATAAAGGCGGTCAAGGGCGAATTAGCCATCTCAACCAAAGGCACGGCTTTGAACGATGGGGCGAGCGGCGATCAAGTCAGGGTGAAAAATGACAAATCTCAACGTATAATTGAGGGAATTGTTACTGGTGTCGGCGAAATTACCGTTAATTTCTGATTTTTTTCTAAAGGTTTGTTTCACATCGTCGATACACCATGTATAAAAGCAAACCTTGCAATCATTTTGTGGGGTGTCACCATCCATTTTTATTCACTGATAGATAGGGGCAACCTTATGTATCTACATTTGAAGAAGGCTTAAACTATGGCAGGCATTGATAATATTCGTTCTGGACAGACACTGGCGACCACCAGTCGTACTGCTGCCCGTTCGGAAAATCGTAGCGATAACAGCTTAGACCAAGTTTCAACCTCATCAGCACAACAAGATGCAGTCACGCTTAGCCAAGGCGGCAAAGCGATTGGTCAAATGCATCAACAGATGGCCGCTCAACCTAGCTTTGATTCAGCAAAAGTGGCTGCAATCAAAGAAGCAATCTCAAATGGCTCATATTCCGTCGATGCCGAAAAGCTCGCTGATAACATGATGAAATTTGAAAACGAATTCGGTGGGCTAAGATAGTCCGCTGATTGATCGTCCGTTGATTGATAGGTAAACACCATGGCCGCTCTGGTTGATTTGATTGAGTATCAACTAAAAAATGCAAAAGCGCTTTCGATTCTTCTTAGTGAAGAAACGAAGGCGATTGCTGCGCGTGAGTCATCAAAAATAGAATCCATTGCCAAAGACAAAATGGCACTGATTGCTCAGTTGCAACAAACCGACCAGCGTTTGAGTCAACACCAAGATATTGAGCGACTCAAAAGCGAACCTCATCTTGCCCAGCAAGTGGCTGATATCCAGTCTGTCATACTCGACTGCCAACAGCTCAATGACATCAACGGTCAAAGCCTACAGCGTGCTCAACTTAGCTTTAACAAGCTAAACAACTTAATGCAGCAGAGCCATGGCAAGGTCGGTATGACTTACAATGCCGGTGGTCAAACGCACACGCTGTCTACCCTAGGCACCAATATCAAAGCCTGATAAACCTGATACGCGGCAAAGACAAAAGAAAACGGCAAAGAACATTCTTTGCCGTTTTTTTATCTATTCTCTAAAACAAGCTAACTCGCTTCTTCTCACTGACGGTCTGGATTTCTCCGTAGTCACGCAGTCTGTCCATCTTATCAATATCGAGGACAAGCTCAGTCACATAGCTGTCGCCCACTTTGTAGCTGCGAACCACTTGAGCGCCACGAATCACACCATCCACCGCGCCCGATGTTAATTCAACGCCTAGGCGTTGGTCTTGCAGATCGGCTCTTGCGGATACACGCAGTCCATACACCTGTTCAGCTAATTCACGATAGGCATCAATTTTTGAAGCACGCATCGCACGGACTTGCTGCTCGCCTTCATTCTTGCCGCTCTGTTCGCTGATGCTCGCATAGCCAACGGCGGTCAAAGTATTTTGCTTCATTACACTGATCGGCGCACAACCCAGCATAAGCAGTGACACTAGCGTGGCAATTAAAAGTCTCATCATTACACTCCAACTAAGGTCGTAAAATCACAGTATGTGGGGTTGTCATTGACGGGTCAGAGCGAATCAAGACACCATCTTCCGTACGGATTTGGTTTAGCGTATCTAAGTCTCGGCCGATACGGTCCGCAGGCAAGAAGCCCTGCGCAGACGCTACAACTATTCTTGACTGCATCCCCACAACACGAGCATTGACTAACACACCGCCGTCTTGGCGCAGCATTGTTCCGGTCAGGACAAACTGGATCTGCTGCTCTTTGGCTAAGTCTTGCCAGTCACGGCTAAAGGCAAAATCACCTTGACTCGTCACCTGAATCGAACCGGTTGTCTTATAGTCAACGACTTTAAAACCTCGGCTCTGAAACTGATGAATAAAACCTTCTGATACGGAGTTACCCAGCCAGTTAGTGGCGTCTAAGTTTTGTAAATCGACAAAGGACGCAACCGCGATTGGCGTACGTGCAGAGATACTGGTATTCGACTTGACCAGTTCATCAGTTAGGCTCTCTACAAAAAAATCCATGGTATGTCTCGGGCTCTGCATCAGCATAAACTGAGATCCCGCGTAGGATTCTTTACCATTGTAGATTGGTGAGTAGGCACAAGAGGTCAGTGTTAACACCGACGCCATCAATAGCCACTTTTTCATTTCACACTCTCCAAAGTTATTCATTGGGGCAATCATTCTTTACGCTATGTAAAAGCTGGAACAATCTTTGCTTTTCTAAAAATGCTCATAATTAGAAAGCCCGCTCCAATCTTCGCTGATTCGCTGATTTAGTGAATAACGAAAGCAAATATTGTTCCGCATTTGGATGTGACCATGAAAAAATTTATTTTCTCTTTAATTTCAACCACGTTAGCCAGCTTAACCATCAGCAGTGCTCACGCGGCTTGGTATGAAGTGACGGGTGTTGCCACCATCGTTTCCTCTGAGAAGGCGGCACGTCTGCACGCGCTAGAGGACGCGGTATATAAGGCGGTAGACTTTGCCGGTGCCGATATCGGCACATTGGCTCAGCTTGCCCCTTTATTAGAAGAAGAAAAAAGTCAGTATCAGTTTGTTAACTCTGAAGTTAGACATATCGTGATCGACAGAACCAGAGTGAGCGGCAATCAGGTGCGGATCAAGGCAAGGCTGGACATCTACCCGACGGCAAAGGCTTGCCATAACACCATGTACAAAAAAACCATTGGCGTGGCAAATTTTGAGATCGACGATCCTCAGCAAGCGGTAATGGGACAAATTTATAAGGTGGGGCATGATTTCAGCTCATTGGTTGAAAAACAGCTGGCAAATCGCTCTTACAGTTTTGTGTCTGTCGGTACCACCCGCTACCAAATCGAGAAAGCCCGACCAGAGCACATCAAGATGATTGCCGATGATCTTGGGGCACAATACTTAATCACCGGACATATTCGTGATCTCACCGCGACGGTCACGCAAGGAGGTCTGTTGAAAGACGATGTGATTAACCGTCAGTTTGCTATGGATCTTAAGGTTTTTGATGGCAAAACCGGTCACGAGATCAACCAATACTCCTTCCGAGAAGTGGCACAATGGCCATTTGCGAAAACCAGTAAGGTCGACACCACCAGCGCCCGCTTCTGGACCTCAACCTATGGGGAAATGATGCAGCGTATCAGCCGTAACATTATGTTGGCACTTGAATCAGACATCTCTTGTAAGATGACACTCCCTGAAGTGGTCGCCGCCTACGGCAATACCGTGACCCTAGATCTCGGTCGTGTTCATGGGGTAAAAGAGGGGGACAAGTTAACGCTTTGGCACACCGGCGCCTTTATCGACCAAAACGGCATCCCTCGTAATAAAGTGAGCCAGAGTGACATCACTCTGACCGTTTCGCGCGTTTACGAGAGAGAAGCCGAAGCCGTCGTTGACCAAGCCAATTTAGCCAACAGTATTCAAATTGGCGATGTGATGCACAAACAATAGGTTAAGTGACCGGCAACACGGCAAAGCAAAATCGCTTTTAGTAACATAACCTAAAAGCTCTCGTGGCACAGCTGGATAGCGCAGCCCCCTCCTAAGGGGCAGGTCACAGGTTCGAATCCTGTCGGGAGCGCCATATTTAAAAGGGCTAGCAAGTTAGTTAGTGACTGCCAGCCCTTTGTTGTTTTTGGGTTGAAAAACATATCTTTGCGCTTTGAAGGCTGGTATGGCACTCACTCCAAATGCTTAACATAGTGTACAAACGACACTTCCTCGCCATTCATATTAAAAGTATTTGTTTCCCTAACTGTTTCCGAGAAACCTTGCTTTTCTAAGACTTTCATTGAGGCAATATTGTTAGTCGTTGTCTTCGCATTTAATTCCTTTAAGCCTAATTTATGTTTTGCGACATCAATAAGGTAGTTCAAAGCTGCTGACCCATAGCCTTTGCCAGTTTGATTGCGGCAAACACGGTAACCAATACTTCCCACTCCATTCGATAGTTCTGTTAAATTTGCTCGTGCAATAATTGTGTCGCCTAAGTAACCAACATAGAAATAACTAGCGCCAGAATCCTGTTCTCGCAAAAGCGCGTCTGAAGCACAACTAAAACCGACTAGCGTTTGATATGCTCTAGGTCGAGGAGGAACAAACAATTCAAACCACTCTTTGTTTCTGGTTTCGAAGTCAAAAAGGGCTTTGTAATGTTCTTGATTTAATTGATGAACTTTCATAGTACTCCTTGAGTGCTAGCTCAATTCAGGACTGAGGCACGCGATTCCAATAAAGCTCGAATGGAAGAACACAAAGCCAGAACTCGCAATCGAGGAAAACCATGATTTGATGGGAAGAAGATTCCTTAATGATCTAGATAATATCTTTGAATTTCTCTAAGATTTCAAGCCTAAGGCAGCAGAGAGTGCTGCCCACCTCGTTGAAACCGATTCCAAACCGAAAGTACCAAGCGTTGCGAATCGCTCTTAAAAACCTTTCCTTCGGCGTGTTATACAAACTCTCTAACCGTATGAGTCACACCATTTTCTAACTAAGACTTCAAAAGGCTGCTTGATTGGTACACCTGAATCGAGACTCTGATTTATATGAAGTGCATCCTTCGTTTCTTTGTACGCTTTCATGCCCGATGAATTCGCCCAGTAATAAAGCCCCCAATTAGGCAGGTTCCATAGTGGGTCATATTGGTTATATTCATAGTCAACATAATAGAGTACTTCATTCATCACTACGAAATTATCAGGAAAGTAATCAATGTTGAGGTCTGATGCTTTTAGCACACGAGCCATTTCAAAAACTTGTTTCACACAAGCGTCTGGTAAAGAAGCTGCTATAACTAGGTCGGTAACAAGCTTTCCATCAATATATTCTTTTAGCAAGAAGTTGTGATCTGCATTCGCTTCCAATAGTCGGGGGAGTTTGATACCCATACGCTCTAATTTTTTGAATGCTACAACTTCTAGGTCTACTTTATTGGCATCACCAAACGAATAGTATGCACACGGTTCATAATGCATGAATTTTATCACATACGTGCTTACATCATTTTCTGCCAAGTAAGAATACCCTGATTTCCCTTTACCCAAAAACCTCCGAATGGTCACATCACCTAGTGTCGTGGCAACCCGTTCTCCAACTGCATTGGTGATGTCCATATTTGACCTCTCTTGTATAACGCTGATTTGATGCCTATCAACTATTCACAACCTACTATATTAATTCCTCAATTTTAAATTCAAAGCTTAGAGTGCAAACTAAGAAACCAGACCGCTCTGTAGCGCGAAATTCAGACGATTATTTGTAGTAGAAGTATTCATCCTCAAGTGACGCCAAGGCTATCTAAAGAGAAAGTCACTACGCAACAAAATTTTAGTAGTCGCTGAAACGAAGAGACGAGCGGCTCAATACAGTGATCACCCTGCCAACTCCAGACTTACCTCAAGCCAATATTAGACAAATGAAACTGCATTCATATACAGTTTCATTTGTTTGGTGGTTCAATGGAATGACTGGTTTTAAGAGAACTAGTGGTTGCAGATCTATCTCTACATTGATTAAAAGGAGAAGGCTTATGTCTCAAGAATTCGATGATATTCCGTCAATTATTTCCCATCTATCATTAAGCACCAATCAACTTGAAAAGGCGCTCAATTTTTACGATCAAGTGCTGGCAACCATTGGCGCAAGTCGTCAAGAGGAAGTCCCTAACGTTGCCGTTGCATACGGCAAGAAGTTCCCCGAGTTCTGGGTGCAACTCCCATACAATCAAAAGCCTGCAGAGGTTGCGAATGGCGTGCATTTTGCCTTTATTGCCAACTCAGAAAAGGCCGTGCATGCTTTTTACGACACCGCCTTAAAGCTGGGGGGAACCTGTGACGGCGCACCGGGACCTCGTCCAGAATATGGGGACCCATACTATGGTTGCTTTGTCCGAGACTTGGATGGACATAAGATTGAGGCTGTATTTTGGGACGAGACAAAGTTGATACCGAATGGAGCAATCCACTAGCTCTGCCTTTTTCTAGATATTAGCGCTCTAGCTCTGACAGGACTTCTTTTAGAGTAAACATACCGTTCAACGCCGCTGGAAATCCAGCATAAACCGACATTTGAAGTATGATTTCCTTAAGTTCTGTTTGAGTGCAGCCGACATTTAACGCGGCATGCAAATGCACTTTCAGTTGTGGAGTACAAGTGCCCATTGCCGTTAAGGCGGCGACCGTGGCGATTTCTCTCTCTTTTAAACTCAGACCTTCACGGCTGTATATATCGCCAAAAGGGTATTCAATGGTTAACCTCGCCAAATCTGGGCAAATGTCTTCCAAACTGTCGATGACTTTTTGCCCTACTTCACCATCAATTTTTGCTAGCTGCTCTAAACCTATTTGGTACCTTGAATTATTCATCATGCTTTCCTTTTGTTTGATAACAATAGGCTAGCCGTTAGAGCTTACTCTAAGTCAAGCGTCAATTTTAAGCTCATAGACGTGGATTTTTGCATCGAGTGCGGATAAGTGCCGCTTTTGCTTTTCGATTTCTTTTTCAATCTGGCGACGATGTTGCTCAAGTAACTGTTTTCTTTCGAGCAGTGTGGTGTCTCCCTGATGTCGCAGTTCAGCGTATTGCTTGATACCGTCCAACGGCATTCCTGTTTCCTTAAGACGGACAATAAACTGAACCCAGTCGATGTCCTTGTTAACAAAACTCCGTCGCCCACCAGAATCACGGTGGATATCTCTTATTAACCCTATCTTCTCGTAATATCGAAGTGTATGGGCTGATAAGCCCACCAATTTGGAAAATCGCGTTATGTCCATATAATGAGCCCAGATTATGTTGTTTGTACTGTCGCCGTTATCTAGTCTGCCCCTCTTAGCCCTTTGGTCAAAAACTCAATCAGGCGACGAACTTTGGTTGATAAGTGGCGATTATTGGGATACACCGCCCATATGCCTTGCTGCCCCTGTCGATACGCTTGCAAAATTTCAACCAAACAGATGTGAAGCTCGAGTTCGGACAATGAATACGGTTCACCGTATTTTTTAAGGTAGTCAGGAGAGGCACAAACTCTTATCTGACGTGACGCAAGTTGTTTTGCCATCATACTTGAATCTGTGAGGTGTCCAAGGCGAATCGCCAAGTCAAAATCTTACTCTATTAGGTCAAAGGTTTGATTGGACAACACCAACTCTAACTCTATCTGCGGATAAAGCAGCATAAATTGATTGATCAGCGGTGAAGCTCTGTTGTTCGGCTACGGCGACAAACTCGGTCACACCGATGATCGTTAGCATGATCGGTAACTTGATCGGTGCTGACCGATCAAATTCGAATTTCGTTAGAGATATTATATAGAACAACGCCTTAGCGAATAACCTCGCTAAGGCGCTTTCGTTTATTCTCGCTTACGTTTTTGCCATTACGGCGCACTGTCTACTTCAACTGGCAGGTAGTGCTTAGGCTCAATTTTCAACCACTCTGGCAAAATCGTACCGATGGAGATTGACGACCAAGTACCCGATAACACGCCAATAAACATAGCGGTTGAGAAGCCCGCTAATGCTGAGCCGCCAAGCAACCATAATGCACTGACGGTAATCAAGGTCGTTCCTGAAGTGACCATGGTACGTGAGAAGGTCGTCATAATCGCTTGGTCATTGATTTTACTGGTCGGCCAATCTTGCTTGGAGACCAGCAGCTCACGTATTCTGTCGGCGATAATGATGGAGTCATTGAGTGAATAGCCGAGTATGGCAAGAATGGCGGCAAAGACGGTCAAGTTAAACTCCATTTGCGTGGCCGCAAAAAAGCCTAGCACTAAAACGACATCGTGAATCAATGCCATCAGTGCGCCGCTGGCTAAGCGCCATTCAAAGCGAAAACATAGATAGCCGAGAATCGCTAACGTTGAAATAAGCAGAGCCAATCCGCCTTGTTCAAACAACTCCTGACCAACTTGAGCGCCAACAATACTGTTGCTGACTACCTCAACTTGAGTTGAGATTGGCGTTAATATATCAACGACGTTCGCCTGAACATCACCACCTTCCGGTGCCGAATAGCGGATCACCCAACGCCCAGCTTCACCCGACGCGGTCACAGACGTGGTATCACCCAACTCCGGCTTAAGGGTTTTAAGGAGTTGTTGGTTAGTCAATGACGGGGCGACTTTCACCTCGGTCACCATACCTCCGGTGAAGTCCAATCCCAGATTCAGACCGTTAACAGATAAACTCAGCAGCGAGACTGCCATCAGAAAAACGGAGATCCAAGTCGTCAAGTAGCGCAATTGACGCATATTTTTCTTAATCGTATTCAGCATCTTTATACCCTTACATCACGACGGGCATCGCGGCCCCAAATGAGATTGATCATCGCTCTTGAAGCGAATACACCGGTGAACATACTGGTCAGTAGTCCTAGCCCTAAAGTGAGTGAAAAGCCCTGAATCGGTCCATTACCGATGGTGTAAAGAATCACGGCGGTAATCATAGTGGTGACGTTGGCGTCCAAGATGGTTGAAAAGGCACTATCAAAGCCAGCATCAATCGCTTGAGCAAAGCTGCGACCTTCTCGCATTTTGTCTCTGATCCGTTCAAATATAATTACGTTGGTGTCCACCGCCATACCGACAGTCAATACCAATCCAGCAATGCCCGGCAAGGTCAACACTGAACCCGGTATCAAAGCAATTAACCCCAGTAAGCAAACCATATTGGTACATAAGGCCACATTAGCGACCCAACCTAATCGGCGATACCAGCAAGCCATAAACAGCAGCGTTAACCCCATGCCAAGCGCCAGTGCAGCAAAGCCATTTTTGATGTTTTCAGCGCCTAAAGAAGCGCCAATGGTACGCTCTTCGACTAAGGTCACTGGAGCAGTTAATGAGCCAGCTCTTAACAACAGCGCGAGTTCTTGAGCATCCGCCATACTGCCAGCGCCCGTAATGCGAAACTGGCTGCCCAGTTTGGATTGGATGGTGGCGACGCTAATCACGCGCTCTTCAAGTTGAGTCGCGCCCTGTGCATCTTTGGTGTATTCGCGGTAAACCGTTGCCATGGGTTTGTGGATATGGGTTTCGGAGAAATCACTGATCTTTTTACCACCCGCTTGGTCAAGTGAGATGTTCACTTCGGACATCCCCATCTCGTCAACGCCCGCTCTGGCGTTAACAATATGCTCGCCCGTCAATACAGGTCGTTTGGCCACCACAACCTGACGACCATCATTATCCTGCAACACTAGATTTTGCTTGCTTCGAGCGCGGTCGCCGTCTAGTACCTCATAAAAAGCCAGACTGGCGGTCGCGCCAATCACGTTCTTCGCTTGTGCGGGATCTTGGACACCTGGCAATTCAATCCGTATCTTGTCCTTACCCTGGCGCTGAACCATGGCTTCGGTGATCCCCAACTCTTCGATTCGACCACGCATGATCTTCAGGTTTTGTTCTACCGTAGTGGTTTGAAACTCCACCATACTCTGCTCAGTCGGTGTGAGCTCAAGACCACGACTGGTGCTGGTCAGTTGCCAAGTGGGGTAATTTTGACGAATAAAATTCTGCACCGCACTTCGCCCTGCATCGCTGTCTGTTATCACATTGATAGCGTTGTGTGCGTTGGCTCGCACCTGAACACCTCGGACTCGCTGTGCTCTTAGAGAAGTTTGCAGTTCATCCATCAACGCATCACGCTGTAGAGCAAACGCTTTTTCTATATCAACATCGAGTAGGAATTGCACCCCGCCACGTAAATCTAACCCTAGCTTTATCGGCGCAAAACCAAGGTCGCTAAGCCATTGCGGAGCAACTGAGACATAGGCAAAGGTAATGTTGTCATCCTTTGATAACGTATTGTCCAACAATGTACGTGCAGCGGTTTGCGCTTGTTCATCGGCAAAAACTAACGTGGTTTTATCGCCCTGTTGGGTGATCTGGCTTGCTTCAATGCCTTTGGATTGCAACAACTGCGATACCGCTAATGGCGAATTAAGATAAGGGCTATCCTGCTGCGAGGTGATCTGGATCGACGGCTTCTCTCCAAACCAGGTAGGAATAGCGCTGAGTCCCAAAATAATGATGGTGGTCACCAACACAATATATTTCCATGCCGAGTAGTGGTTTAACACTCGGCGCTGAGTATGCGTTCTTTTCATATACTTTTTGTCCCTCTGCCAACAGGCAGAGTTATCTTTTAATAACAGATTCGGTGGCTGGAGTTGCCCACAAGGACCTCAATCGGCGCTTGCAAATTAAAGCGCTTATAAACAAAGACGCTTGCGAACAAAGCCACTAATAGGAAGCACCTAAGTGCCAAAAAGTGATTTAAGAGAAGAACTGACTATTTAATGCCACATACAGGGCATTGGTTTCTTTCCAGCCTGAGATGCGATGGGATCGTGAATAATGAAAGTGGTGAGAGGTCTGTTTCCAACGAGCGACGTTTAATCGCGTCGAATCAGTAAATGCCGCACTTTTCGGATGAGAGTAAGGCTGTTCTAAGGAGTCTGATTCAGACTCTAAATCTTTTCTTTGAACATAAGCATGGCGATAGTAGTTAACTATCGCGACGACTTCTTCGCTAAAACGAGTTTTTGATTTCGGGGCTTTCGGGGTGACGGATTCGCTTTCGGCAAGAGAAAGGGTTACTCCCTTATAATGCGTGAATCCATCGGAAGGTGTGGCTGCTTGAAAAAGCGTTAAGCCCGTTTGGCTAGATAATGGATGATGTTGCCATTCTGCAGATGTGCCTTGCACTGGCATAAACACCAGCATAAGTAACAAGGTCAACAGAGTTTTCATCACATTCCGATACATACAGACTTACTTAAATAACTTACCTAAAAAGTTAATTACTCCGTGAATGACGCATAACCATCTTGGTTGGGGACAGCCGATCAAATAACTCGCTGCGGCGCTTAACCTAACCCAGTTGGGCGATGGGGATTTTGATTATGCACAAGATTCTATAAATCACCTATCAATTATTCTATCAGCAGCGAATTATTCTATCGGCAGTAGGTTAATCCATTGAAACCGTGATACTTGAAATACTCATTATCTAAAGAATAATAGTGGCTTCACCGAAATGAGTCAGCCACTGCTAATTTCACCTAAACCGTTACCCAAATAATTTATCTTAAACTTTGTAAATTACCTATAATAGTGAAATATTAACCTATAAGTTCCGGCCAGATACGCTGCCAATCATGGGGTCTGAGTGCCTGTCTAGTCACTTTTCCTTGAGTGTTTTTTTCTATCTGAACACAAAGTATTGGGTTAAGATTTTGCGATACACTGATAGCCTTTCTTAAATAACCTATTGAAGTTTCGCAGTTTTCTGCAAAAATCATTTGTTGATAAGGTTTCAAAGTATTTAGATAATTACGTAATTGTTCCATTCGTTACCTCCATATTTCTCTCTTGAACATACCTAGAGGTTAAAGCTTTATCAATACCTACAGGTCATTTACCTATTGGTAATCAAGCTGTTATAGTGATCGGGTTAAGAGTGATAAATGGAGAGAACGAACAATGGATAGGTATGAGGTCAGAAGACTGAATTTGTTACGAATTCGTAAGGATCGTTTTGACGACAAAAACGCCATGTTAGCAAGAGCTATCGATCGTGAGGCCTCATATGTGTCGAGAATGTTGAGCCCACCAGGTAATGAATATAAAAAACGTATCTCGGAGAAAATGATCGAAATCATTGAGACGGCGTTGCGATTGCCCAGCGGCTACTTAGATGACCCAGCTCACTGCGATCAAACTTTACCGTTGCCGATACAGGCAGAGCTAAAGCAAGTGACCCATTTAGACAATATGATGGTGTGGAATGGAGAGACGCCATTAGCCGAAGACGAAGTGGCTGTGCCGCTGTTATCTGATGACGAGATGATTGTTGATGACAACGTCATAAGAGAGCCCAAGCGCGGCAATAAAACCTACCTTAAATTCACTAAATCCATGCTGTATCGATACGCGATTGAACCCGAGGATGCCATCTGTGTGACCATGCTAGGAAAAAGTATGGAACCCGTGTTACCTCAAGGCTGTACCTTGGGTATTAACTGCGGTGATCAAACGTTAGTCGACGGTAGCCTGTACGTGCTCGCTCATGCCGGAGAGGTGTATATACGAAAACTCTACCACCTTCCGGGACAGGGAATGCGAGTCGTCAGTATTAACCACACTGAATATCCAGCTCGAGAATACACCCGGTCCGAAATCTCTCAACAAAACATTACGATTCTTGGGCGAGTTTTTTGGTACTCAGTGATCTTATGACACTCTAGCATCATTACCTGAGCAGACTCCATCGTTACCTTTAGAACAGTGTTTTATTGTACCTGCAGGACATAGAGCGGCTGTTAAAAGACGCTCTCGGTGATGTCAGCACTTGGTCACAGAGAGCACGTTTAATCTCAAACAACCCTACAGCAAAGTTACCCTTGTTCGGAGGCCACAATATCCGCCAAGCTGTGAGGGTGCAGTTTGATGCAAATTCCTTGGTGTTTAAAAGCAACCGTTGGGTTCGCTAATCTTTCCCCCTCGCCTTTTGGGCTCGATAACTTCATCTTTATGCCTAATTTTTCGAGGTGTTGCTCTGAGCAATCAAGTTCAGGAAAGTGCTGTTGTAGGTAAGCAAGATAGTCTTGTGCTGTTTCTGCATCGGAAGGCACAACAAATTCGACATGCTCCCAACCTTCAACAGGATGGGTCTTATTGACGGCAGGATATGGGAGCTCTAAGCACTTAATGCGCCATTCCTCAATCTCAATAGGTTGCGTCAATGCGATCACCACAATCGGTCGACCATTAATATGAGCTCGAGAAATAACATCACCATACTCGCTCCATGCTTGGTCAATAACCTGTGCAACTTGCTCGTCGTTAACACGTAACGCGATATGATCCGCCTCGTAGCCTTGTAAGTTCAAGCCTAACAAAGCGCTAAGCGACTGTATTTTTGAGATAAATGGTTCGATTTCCACCAGCATCTGCGGTGGCATCAAACCTTTGTTTTGGGCGTGTTGAATCATATCTTGGCTCCTTTGTGCGATCGTGCGCCAATATACTGATTTGTCTGCGTAAGCTCAACTCAGCCGGCAAAACTGACTTAACCCAGTTCGAAGTGAAAATTCATCACTAGAGACTAGGTGGATCACACTAAAATTGTTATCATGTGCGGCTAACTGATTAAGCTATTGCTGCTGAATGCCAATTTGTCACCCCTGTTGCTAACTTATTTCTGTCACAGACGAGATAGCATCAGTTTCAATGACCCTTGGTTTCAATAACAATCGGTTTCAATAGCCATCGGTACCAATAGCAATCGCTATGACAAAACATCTAAATTCTAAGTTCTAAGAGTTGAAGGAAACGCGTGTGAATATCCAAGCACTGATCAACGATAAAGTATCTCAGGCTCTCGAAGCCGCTGGCGCACCTGCAGGCAGTCCTGCGGCGGTTCGCCAATCTGCAAAACCACAGTTTGGTGACTACCAAGCAAACGGCGTGATGGGCGTAGCAAAGAAACTGGGTACTAATCCTCGAGAATTCGCACAAAAGGTTCTCGACGTCTTAGATCTTGACGGTATCGCGAGCAAAACTGAGATCGCGGGTCCAGGTTTTATTAACATTTTCCTAAGCGAAGCGTTTCTTGCTAAGCAAGCCGATGCGGCTTTGGCTGATCCTCGCATCGGTGTCAGCGCGCAACAAGCGCAAACGATCGTTGCTGATTACTCAGCGCCAAACGTTGCAAAAGAAATGCACGTTGGTCACCTGCGCTCAACCATCATTGGTGACGCGGTAGTGCGTACGCTGGAGTTCCTAGGTCATAAAGTAATTCGCGCCAACCACATCGGTGACTGGGGTACGCAGTTTGGTATGTTGATCGCTAACCTTGAACGCGTACAGCAAACATCAGGTGAAGTCTCAATGGAGCTTTCCGATCTGGAAGCCTTCTATCGTGAATCTAAGAAACTGTACGATGAAGACGAAGCTTTCGCTGCGCGCGCTCGTAACTACGTGGTGAAACTGCAAAGCGGTGACGAGTTCTGCAACCAGATGTGGAAGAAATTGGTGGACATCACCATGATCCAAAACCAGCGTAACTACGACCGCCTAAACGTATCGCTAACTCGCGATGACGTGATGGGTGAAAGTATGTACAACGACATGCTGCCCGCTATCGTCGAAGATCTACAACAAAAAGGGCTGTCAGTTGAAGATGACGGCGCGCAAGTTGTGTTCCTTGATGAATACAAAAATAAAGATGGTGAGCCTATGGGCGTTATCATCCGTAAGCGTGACGGCGGTTTCCTGTACACGACTACCGATATTGCTTGCGCAAAATACCGTTATGAACAGCTAAACGCAGACCGCGTGCTGTACTTCATCGACTCGCGTCAACACCAACACCTACAGCAAGCTTGGACTATCGTTCGCAAAGCGGGTTATGTGCCAGAGTCTACTACCCTTGAACACCATGCTTTCGGTATGATGCTGGGCAAAGACGGTCGTCCATTTAAGACTCGTGCTGGCGGTACTGTCCGTCTTGCGGATCTTCTGGATGAAGCGGTTGAACGTGCCTCAACGCTGATCGAAAGCAAAAACCCAGAGCTAGACAGCGAAGAAAAAACCAAGATTGCCAACACGGTTGCAATGGCTGCGGTTAAGTATGCTGATCTTTCTAAGCACCGCACCACGGACTACGTGTTTGACTGGGATAACATGCTTGCCTTTGAAGGTAACACTGCGCCGTATATGCAGTATGCCTATACTCGTGTCGCTTCTGTGTTTGCGAAAGCAGGCGTGGAAATGGATGCCCTAAGCGGTGACATCGTGATTGGTGATGAGAAAGAGAAAGCACTGGTCGCTAAACTGCTGCAATTTGAAGAAGCGGTACAGTCGGTTGCTCGTGAAGGTCAGCCTCATATCATGTGTAGCTACCTGTTTGAGCTTGCTGGTCAATTCTCTAGCTTCTATGAAGCGTGCCCTATTCTTTCTGCGGACGATGCCACTAAGCAGAGCCGCCTTAAGCTAGCGGCATTAACTGCGAATACCATCAAACAAGGTCTTTCACTATTGGGTATCGATACGCTTGAGCGTATGTAATCAACCGCATTAGATAAACACGTATTAGATAAACAAAAGGCGATAAGTGAACTCACTTATCGCCTTTTTTAATGCTCTCAACAGACCAGTTTTATCACTTTCAACCTGCTATTCGCCTGTTTTCCAGTTCTATCGCTACATCTTCACTTGCAGTGAAAACGCGCCAGCCTGATTGAGGTGATAACGAATACCTAAAATATTGCCCTGCTTATCACAATCTTCCGTGCGAGAAACCTGCCCCTTATTGAGCCATACCTGTAACATGGCATCTACCCCGTCTTCACTCAGGGCAAAATGCTTGGCAAGAGCCCCACGGGTAACGCCCGGGTGGCTCTCAATATGACTTTTCAGTTCAGATAAAATCACGCGATGCTTAATTCCAATTGCTGTTGGGTACGAGCTTGCTTTTTCAAGGCTGCGTAGGTCAGTGCACAAGCGGCAATGACGATAGTAATCCAAATCGCACTGGTTAGCGGGTCATTGGCAAAGTTTAGCACTTGATAATACAAAGTCGCGCCACCGTAAGCTAAACCCATAGTCCAGACCGCAATAAAGCGTGCGTATTTATGACCAAACTCTTTAACGTAAGCACCCATCGCTGCGACACATGGCGTATAAAGAAGAATAAAGATCAAGTAAGCAAAGGCTGCATGACTGCTCACAAAGAAGCCTTTTAGATTACCAAAGATCGTGGTATCCACTTCTTGGTCTTCAGCCACGGCTTGTGAATCCGATAGGTCACCGACTTCAACACCTAAAGGATCAGAGTAACTTAGATCCGCTAGGTTGGCTGGAATAGACTCTAACGCTTCTTGCAGACTGCCCATCAGATCATACTCGCCTTCTTCACCTTCTGCTGACGTGTACAAGCTATTTAACGTACCCACGACCGCTTCTTTAGCAAAGATACCGGTAATAATACCCACGGTTGCTGGCCAGTTATCCTCTTGAACACCCATCGGAGAAAACACGGGTGTAACAAGCTGAGAAGCTTTTGATAGCACTGAATTTTCGCTATCTTCATTACCGAAAGTCCCATCAGTGCCGACAGAGTTTAGGAAGCTTAAAATCGTCACCACGACCACAATCGTTTTACCTGCACCCAGTACAAAGCGCTTCAGCTTCTGCCATGTTTTGATCAATACGTTCTGAATCGTTGGGAATTCATAGTCTGGCATTTCCATCAATAGCGTGTCGCTCGAACCCGGATAGATGGTGTGTTTCAACACCAAACCAGTAAAGACGGCGGCGACAATACCCAGTAGATAGAGAGCAAAAACGATGTTTTGACCACTGTCTGGGAAAAACGCTGCCGCAAACAACGCATAAACTGGCAAACGAGCACCACAAGACATAAAGGGTGCCATGGATGCCGCGAGTTTACGCTCGCGCTCTTGGTCTAGCGTACGCGTTGCCATGATAGACGGAACATTACAGCCAAAGCCAAGCACTAAAGGCACAAACGCTTTTCCCGGTAGCCCGATTTTTTGCATCACCTTATCAAGAACAAATGCAGCGCGCGCCATATAGCCCGAGCTTTCAAGCACAGCAAGAAATAGATATAGCGCCGCGATAACCGGAATAAAGGTGGCAACCGTTTGGACACCACCGCCCACACCATCAGCGATTAATGTCACGAGCCAAACCGGAAGGTGGTCATCAAGAAGATAGTGAGTACCATCAACAAACAGCGCACCGGTACTAATATCAAAGAAGTCGATAAACGCCCCACCAATATTGATGGCGAACATAAACATCAGGTACATCACCACGAAGAAGAACGGCACACCGATCCATTTATTCAGGATCACAGCGTCCACTTTTTCTGAGTGACTACGACTAAACTTGCCTTCGCTACGGCGCAGCTGTTTACACAGTTGATGCAAAAGCGTGTATTTGACGTTGGCTACCTGAAGATCGATATCAACGTTAGTTTGGTTTAGTGTCGCGTTAACGGTTTGTTTGTCTTGCGGTGCGAGCATATTGACGACAAGCGTATCACGCTCAAGAGCACGTATTGCAAGCGCTCTGGAATCCACCACTTGGTCAGAAAATAGCGGGCTAACGTTAGCGATAGCCGCTTCCATCTCGCTGCCATAATCGATATTGAGAGAATCAATGGAAAGACCTTGCACCACAACTTTGTGCAATTGTTCTTTCAATCCTTTGACTTGCTGTTTATCCGTTGCGGAAAGAGCCAATACTGGACAACCTAGCGCCTGCTCTAGTCCTGCGATATCAAGTTTGATGCGTTCACGTTTTAGCGCATCCATCTTGTTTAATACCACAACCATTGGGCGACCTAATTCACGCAGTTGCAGCGTCATATAAAGGCTACGTTCTAAACTGGAGGCGTCTACAACGTTGATAATTAGATCAGTTTCTTGAGTCAGTACGGCACGAGAGGCAATCGACTCATCAATACTGTTGCCATCATTGCCACTATCAAGGGCATAAATACCAGGCAAATCAGTCAACAAAAAGTCTTCGCCGGCATGTGAATATTGACCAGTACGCTTTTCTACCGTCACACCTGCCCAGTTACCGACGTGCTGCTTAGCACCCGTTAAGCCATTAAATAGCGTCGTTTTACCACTGTTCGGGTTACCGACTGTTAATATGTTATAACTCATTATTTTTGCTCCACTTCAATCGCTTGTGCAATGGTGTTACGTACAGCAAGTGATACACCACGAACTTCCACTTGCAACGGATCCCCCATTGGAGCACGACGCACAAGCTTAATGTCTGTATTGGGTAGCAGCCCCATTACCATCAGTTTCTTTCTCACGTCCGTTGAGAGGCCATCAAGTTGAGTAATGGTTGCACTGCTTCCTACTTTCAGTTCCGATAACTTCATAATTTTCCTAGAATAATATTGGTAATGAGAAGAATTAGCGTTTATTTTATAATTTTTATCCCTGCACTGACCTTGCGATAAATCAATTTTGCCCAACTTTTCGCCGCAATTGTAAGCAAGTATTATCAAGGGAGTGGTCAAGCCCCCGTCAAAAACCGTCAAATTCCATTTAATTAAAGTTATCCGAAAACACTGGTCATAAACCTCATATCGTCACTGTTCTGGCGCGATTTCAACACTCGTTTGGCGTCAATTTGATACCTCATATTGCCGTATGTACAAGATAATCAGCGGTGACTTGGGAAGACATTGCTAAGTCGTTACATTCTGAGGTGCTCGCGTTCCCAGCACACCTCAACAGCAAGCGTTGGTGTGATTTCACCCGCCGTAAGATCATCCTCCTCTGATTTTACGGCGTTTTTTTTGTCTATTGCTTTGCTAGTGGTGAATGGCTTAAATTTTTTCAATGACCTTGGTTTAGGTGAATAGTTTAGATGAATAGTTTTGGTGAATAGCTTAGGTTTAAGTGATTAAGTCGATATAACAACGCAATCTATGCTCATCATTTCTAATTCTCTGATTATTGGCGTTATAATGATCAAATAGGTTAGCAATGGACGCAAAATTATGATGACTCTCAATGGAGATGTAGGGGAAAACGAGCACTCAGAAAGTCGCCTAGACCATCTACTGATTCCCCTACTTGATATGGCCAATATCGCTTGCGGTTTCCACGCATCAACCCCTCAACTGATGACCGATACCCTTCAACTTTGTGTCGAGAATAACGTAATGATTGGCGCGCATCCGAGTTACGATGATCGTGAAGGATTTGGAAGACGCTCAGTCTCTATGCCGAACGATGAACTTATCCACCTTGTCTGTTATCAAATTGGCGCGCTACAAAGTCTCTGTCACTATCACAATACTCAAGTCAGCTACTTTAAACCTCATGGTGCGTTATATAACGATATGATGGCGTCACCGCAAATCATGCAAGCAATGCTCATGCTCGGGGCGAAACTAAAGCTGCCTGTGATGTTGCTGGCGACAGGGGATAGCGAACAACATCTTGCACTCGCCAAAAGGTTGGGCGCAGAGCTAATCTTTGAGGCGTTCGCTGACCGACGTTATCAAAACAACGGACACCTCACGCCTCGCACCCAATCAGGGGCAGTATTTCACCAGCCAGAGCAAATCCTGCATCAGGCGAACGCTATTGCTCGAGAGCAGTACGTCATCACCGCGGACGATCACCGCCTATCACTGAAAGCCGATACACTTTGTGTCCACGGTGACAATATGGCTTCGGTGCAAGTGGCGCAAAACATTCGCTCTCTGTTAGATCAAGCCAAAGAGGCGCATCAGAATCATGACTGACCATTTAAAGATATCCCCTATTTCGGAGTCGGCTTGTATTGTCTATTTTGGTGAGGCGATCGATATCGCGCTTCCACCTTTAATTGGTCAGTACGCGAATGCGGTTTGCTTACATTTTGGAAACGCCATTTTAGACTGCACACCAAGCTATACCTCGCTTGTCATTGAGTATCATCCATTGCTCTGTTCCTATCACGATGTGGTCAATTTTATTGGTCAATATCAGCCCAATCAGGAACAAACACAAACGCAACAGCCGTTAGTCACCATTCCAGCGTTTTACCATCCTAAAGTCGCCCCCGACTTAGCGCCGATGGCAGCACAGCTCAAGTTAGCGATTGATGAGGTTGTTCGCCTACACTGTGAAGCTATTTATACCGTTTGTGCCATTGGTTTTGCGCCTGGGTTTGCGTTTATGGCTCAGGTGAATCCAAAGATAGAGATGCCGAGATTGAAAGTACCGCGTAAAAAGGTTCCTAAAGGCAGCATTGGTATCGCTAACCAACAGACGGCGATCTATCCCAGCGAAACGCCCGGTGGTTGGCAAATTATTGGTAACAGTCCTATCGCCCTGTTTGATGTGTCAGCCCCACAAGATTCACTGTTAAGCGTTGGACAAAGGGTACAATTTCAACCGATTACAGAAGCGGAGTATATCGACCTTGGAGGTAAGCTATGTCATTGGTAATTGTCTCGGCGGGACACCATCTCACGCTGCAAGATCTCGGTCGCTATCGAGTCTCTCGATTTGGTCTCAGTCAAGGGGGAGCCGCCGATTTGCATGCTCATTGTTGGGGACAAAAGCTGCTCGGAAATCCCTGCCATACTGCAAGCATCGAAATCGTGTTGGGAAAAGCTCAGTTTCGCGCATCGGCGGATATGACTATTGTCATGACTGGTGCTGACTGCGATGCCAGAATTGGCTCTAGCAACCGTGCCATTCCCAACTGGCAACCCTTTCACCTTAAGCAAGGTGAGGAGTTGCTGCTTGGTCTACCTAGAAATGGGCTACGCAGCTACTTATCCGTGAAAGGTGGCTTTAATGTTCCACTCACCTTGGGTAGCGCTTCTGCTATCGAACGCAATCAAGTGGGCGGTTTAGCCAATGGTTTACCACTGGCGGCGGGAGACCAGCTTGCTTTAGCTGCCGAGACTGACAGCCTAATCGATACCTCTATTGTCATGCCACAATCGGCTATTCCGGACTATCCGCGGCAGCAAACATTGCACCTAATTCCTAGTTACCAATATTCATCCTTTTCAAATGCGACCCTTCAGCACTTATTGAGTCAGACATATCGTATCTCGCCGGATAGCAATCGGATGGGGGTTCGACTAGAACCTAATCAAGCGTCATGTTTTCAAGTTATCGACAACCATTACGATGCTAATATTATTTCCGAGGGAATCGTCACGGGATCGGTGCAAGTTCCCGATAGCGGATTGCCGATTATCATGCTGCAAGATAGACAGACGTTAGGGGGCTACAAAAAGCTCGGGACTATCGCCTTTCGCGATCTTGCTAAGCTCGCTCAAATGCGACCTGGGGATAGCTGTAATTTTAAGCTCACTGCACTCGAGTTAGAGCGACTCAAGCAACAGGCATTCTACCGATATTTCGACATTTAACGATCATCGGGCTTGTTGTTGTGTCGCTGAGTTAGCTGGTGGGGTCGCTGAGGCAAATAGTGAGACGGCGACACGCCATAATACTGCTTAAAACAAAAACAGAAATAAGAAAGATCCGAATAACCACAACGCGCCGCGACTTCCGAGACCAACAACGACTCTTGCAGTAACGCTTTGGCAGACGTCATACGAACCATCATCAGGTACGATCCAAATGTCATCTCAAACTCGGCTTTAAATCGACGCTGAAAACTTCGCTTGGACATGTACAACATTTGAGCGATATCCCCAGTGTGTAAACCCGTTTGGTGTAAATGTTGGGAGATCAAACTGCTGACTTTGTCACGCCACGCTTCCGAAGTCTGCGGTGTACTTGAGGTGATTTGAGAGTCGTTTTGGGCTGGATCTTGAACTTGGGAAAAAGTGGAGGTTTGAACCGTATGGCGTTGCTTTAGCCTGTAACGCAATTGAAGCACGTAAACAAGCAGTGCAACCAGCAACAGATGCAGAATCACAAAATAGCACAGGTATAAGAAATCGGTCATTGCTTCAAGGTCATTGCTTCAACTGAGTGGGTTAATTTCACTGCTTGTCAAATTAACCACATTCACGGTCGATCTAAAGTATTTTAGCCACTTGCGTTGACACTTTTGCCTGAAGATCACTTCACTTCCCTTGCTATCGACTCAGCCGATAACAAGGGATTCGATTAAGCACTATTTACAATGACCTAAACGACGGTACACGCGACTGCATAAGCTATTGCGATAAGCTATTGCCCTAAACAGTTAGTATAGCTGTCTGCGATCGTTTGCAAGAATTGGAAGTAACTGCCTTTCGCCACTTTGATATCGGTGCCTAGAGGATCAAGTTGACCGATGCGGGTATCGGTCCCTCTCACCACTGTTTCCACGACAGCAGGAGTATATTGCGGCTCTGAGAATACACATTTAACATTGTCATTCCTCAACGTCTTTTTAATGCCAATCAAGGTCTTTGCACCCGGTCTTCTTTCAGGACTAACGGTAAAATGACCCAGATTATTGAGTCCAAAATGGTGTTCAAAATACGCGTAGGCATCATGGAACACGTAATAACCCTCGTCTTTAACGGGCGCAAGTTGAGCCACGATTTCCGCTTCTTTGTTCGCTAAGTTGCTCTGGAACTGAGCGAGTTTAGCTTCATAAGCCGATTGGTTACTTGGATCTAGCTGAATCAGCTTTGCGGTAATGGCAGCGGCCACTTGTCCACTCACCTCAGGACCAAGCCAAACGTGAGGATCATGACTGCCATGGTTGTGACCATCGTGATCATGATGCGCTTCTTCACTACCAAATTCACGTAACGACACGCCTTCGATATCTTGAATCGTCAGTACTTTATTTTTATCAGCAAGCGATTTTTGCAAAAAGCCTTCTAAGTCAGGACCAAACCAAATCACTAAATCACTGCTATCTATGCGTTTAATATCTGACGGTTTTAACGCGTAATCGTGAGGGGAGGCATTGGTGGCTAAAAGAGAAGAGTTCGATTGAGCATCTAAAACCAATTCTTCCGTGATCATTTCAAAAGGTTTGATACTATTAAGCACTTCAAGGGCTTGTGCTGATACTGAGTACCAAGCTGTCATAAGTATTAATGTCATGGTGCGGCGCATATTCCCTCGCATAATCTAGGTAAGTACAAAACGGTGTACTGGCTAACAAAGTGTTGAGATGTTACATTATAACATTAGTTAATTGCAAATGAGTTGTATTTGATGTCAGAACTGATTTCTCTCGATAACGTCACGGTCGAGTTCAGTAAGCGCAAAGTTCTCGATAAAGTCAGTCTTACTATTACCAAAGGTGAGATCATTACCCTTATCGGTCCCAATGGTGCGGGTAAATCAACCTTGGTGAAAGTCATATTGGGGCTGCAAAAGCAGTCGCAAGGGCAGATCACGCGCAGCAAAGGGCTGCGCATCGGCTATGTGCCGCAAAAATTGAAGCTCAATGAAACGCTACCGTTAAATGTAGAGCATTTTTTGTCATTAGCTGGAAATTACAGCGCTCAAGAACGTTTGGATGCGCTAAAGCTCGTCGGGGCTGAGCATCTAATGAAAAGTAATATGCATCAATTGTCCGGTGGTGAAACCCAACGCGTCCTGATTGCTCGCGCCTTATTGAGACGCCCTGATTTATTGGTGTTGGATGAACCCGCCCAAGGTGTCGATGTACAAGGTCAAATCGACTTATACGACTTGATTGACACCTTACGTCATCGTTTTGGTTGTGCCGTGTTTATGGTTTCTCACGACTTACATTTAGTGATGGCGAAAACCAATGACGTGATCTGCTTACATCATCACATCTGCTGTCAGGGAAGTCCGCAGATTATCACCAAGCATCCGTCGTACATTGCTTTGTTTGGTAACGCGACACAGCAGACTCTTGCGTTTTATCAGCATCAACATCTTCACCATCATGATTTAGCCGGTGAGCCTGTCTCTGGTGATGCTCAGACTTGTTCAAATCACCAACATGGACACCATCATCATGATTGAGTTTTTACTGCCTTCTATTATTGCTGGATTGGGTATCGCTTTGATTGCGGGACCGCTAGGTTCTTTCGTCGTTTGGAGAAAGATGGCCTATTTTGGTGACACCTTAGCGCACGCTTCATTGATGGGTTTGGCGTTAGGTTTGTTATTTGATATTAACCTTTACCTCGCTCTTATCGCTTGCTGTATGGTGCTTGCTGTGGTTCTTGTCACCCTGCAAAAGCAACGTTTAGTGGCAACAGACACCCTTTTGGGCATATTGGCTCACAGCTCACTTTCACTGGGCTTAGTGGCGGTCAGCTTTTTAGACAACGTTCGTGTCGATTTAATGAGTTACCTGTTTGGGGATTTGCTGGCGGTCTCGCCCGAAGATCTCCTTTATATCTACGCAGGCGTTGCGGCTGTGCTTCTATTGCTAACTCTATTTTGGCGTCCATTGTTATCATCGACGGTCAACGAAGATCTCGCAGCCGTTGAGGGGGTCAATGTTGACCTTATGCGCTTGCTGATTATGGTGATGGTGGGCTTAGTGATTGCCGTGGGTATGAAGTTTGTTGGGGCGTTGATTATCACATCGCTGCTGATTATTCCGGCTGCCACCGCGCGAAAATATACCGCAACGCCAAAACAAATGGCGGTTGTGGCTTCTGGAATTGGCATGATTTCTGTGTTGGCAGGGCTGAGCTTATCTTGGTTTTACGACACACCTGCGGGGCCGTCTGTGGTGATCTCCGCAGCCGCGATTTTCTTGCTATCGCAACTGACACCAGCGAAACAATAGCCGTCCCGAATTAGCTCATTGCTGCCGCCGATGCGGCATTTAGTCACAAAAAAAGCTGCAATCAATGCAGCTTTTTTTCACTTAGGTAGACACGGAAATATTACCAACCCGTGACTTCACGTAGTGCTCTACCAATATCAGCAAGGCTTTTCACTGTCTTAACGCCTGCGGCTTCAAGTGCAAAAAACTTATCCTCGGCTGTTCCTTTACCGCCAGAGATAATTGCGCCTGCGTGACCCATACGCTTACCTGGAGGTGCGGTGACACCAGCGATATACGACACAACCGGCTTAGTGACATTGTCTTTGATAAACGCGGCCGCTTCTTCTTCCGCAGTACCGCCAATCTCACCGATCATCACAATCGCTTCTGTCTCCGCATCGGCCTCAAACAGCTTCAAAATATCGATAAAGTTAGAACCCGGAATTGGGTCACCACCGATACCCACACACGTAGACTGACCAAAGCCTTCATCTGTCGTCTGTTTTACGGCTTCATAAGTCAGTGTACCGGAGCGAGAAACGATGCCCACTTTACCCTTCTTATGGATATGACCCGGCATAATGCCGATCTTACACTCATCAGGAGTAATCACACCTGGGCAGTTAGGACCAATCATGACCACGCCCGCTTCGTCTAAGCGAACCTTAACATCCAACAGATCAAGCGTTGGGATGCCTTCGGTGATCGTCACAATGAGCTTGATGCCCGCATCGATAGCTTCCAAGATCGCATCTTTACAAAATGGTGCTGGAACATAGATAACCGACGCCGTTGCACCGGTTTGCTCCACCGCTTCACGCACGGTGTTAAACACTGGAAGACCAAGATGAACTTGACCGCCTTTACCTGGCGAAACACCACCAACCATCTGCGTGCCGTAAGCGATCGCTTGCTCAGAGTGGAAAGTCCCTTGACCACCAGTAAAACCTTGGCAGATGACCTTTGTCTGTTTATTAATGAGTACCGACATTATTTGCCCTCCGCTGCTGCAACGACTTTTTCCGCTGCTTCTGTTAGCGAGTTCGCAGCAATAATGTTAAGACCACTTTCCGCCAGTTTTTGCGAACCGAGTGGTGCATTGTTACCTTCTAGACGAACCACGACTGGAACCTTAACGCCGACTTCTTCGACTGCACCTATGATGCCATCTGCAATCAGGTCACAGCGGACGATACCGCCAAAAATGTTGACCAATACCGCTTTCACATTGTCATCAGACAAGATGATCTTAAAGGCTTCCGTAACACGCTCTTTGGTCGCACCGCCACCAACATCGAGGAAGTTTGCTGGCTTACCGCCGTGTAGGTTAACAATGTCCATGGTTCCCATTGCGAGACCCGCACCGTTCACCATGCAACCGATACTGCCATCAAGCGCAACATAGTTAAGTTCCCATTGAGCAGCATGAGCTTCGCGCTCATCTTCCTGTGAAGGATCATGCATCTCACGCAACTTTGGCTGACGGTAAAGTGCGTTAGAGTCGATGTTAATCTTGCCATCAAGACACAGTAGGTTTCCTTGGCCGGTAATCACAAGTGGGTTGATCTCAAGCAGAGCAAGATCATATTGAGAGAACATATTACCGAGACCAATAAAGATTTTAACGAACTGTTTAATCTGGTCGCCTTCAAGACCCAGTTTAAATGCCAGTTCACGTCCTTGATAAGCTTGAGGTCCCACAAGCGGGTCAATCGCCGCTTTGTGAATCAACTCAGGTGTCTCTTCAGCGACTTTCTCAATCTCAACACCACCTTCGGTTGATGCCATGAAAACAATGCGCTGAGTCGAACGATCAACCACCGCACCTAGGTACAGTTCGTTGGCAATATCGGACGCTTCTTCAACAAGGATTTTGGTCACAGGCTGACCATTGGCATCTGTTTGATAAGTCACTAGGTTCTGACCTAGCCACTTTTGAGCAAATTGCTTAACACCATCTTTTGTATCGTGTAATTCAACACCACCGGCTTTACCTCGACCACCCGCGTGAACTTGGCATTTCACGACTTTCTTGGTAGTGCTAATACGACCGGCAGCGTCGAACGCTTCTTGGGGGGTATTACATGCGTAACCTTCGGGTACGGGCAACCCGAATTCTGCAAACAGCTGTTTGGCTTGATATTCATGCAAATTCATTGTGCGTTTCCATTTGTTATATCCCTGACGGGATTCTTTTGTTCCATTTATTGCAAGCAAGCATAATGCGTGTAAGCCTGCGCAGCAAGCGTCGCCTTTTTAGGCGCTTAGTTGAAGAGTAGAGTGTTGAGCATGCCCTACTCCTGTTTCTACTTCCAACAGCAACGCCTAACCGTAGGCGTTGTGTTGTGGCTGCTGAGCGTAATCTTAAACGTTCAGCAGCAGTCTTGCAGGATCCTCTAGCAACTCTTTAATTGTGACTAGGAAACCTACCGATTCACGACCATCAATCAAACGATGGTCGTAAGATAGAGCAAGGTACATCATTGGCAAGATTTCCACCTTGCCATCCACCGCCATTGGACGCTCTTGGATTTTATGCATACCCAGAATCGCCGCTTGTGGTGGGTTAATGATTGGCGTCGACATCAGTGAACCAAATACGCCGCCGTTAGTGATGGTAAAGTTACCGCCGGTCAACTCCTCAACCGTTAGCTTACCGTCACGACCTTTCAGTGCGAGCTCTTTGATGCCTTTTTCAATCTCAGCAAAGCCAAGCGTGTCGCAGTCTTTGAGAACTGGGGTAACGAGACCACGCGGTGTTGATACCGCCATGCTGATATCAAAATAGTTGTGATAAACAATGTCTTCACCGTCAATGGATGCGTTTACTTCTGGGAAACGCTTCAATGCTTCAGTGACCGCTTTCACGTAAAAAGACATAAACCCAAGACGAATATCATGGCGTTTTTCAAACTGGTCTTTGTACTGCGCACGAAGATCCATAATTGGCTTCATGTTGACTTCGTTAAACGTCGTCAGCATGGCGGTGCTGTTTTTCGCCTCAAGCAGACGTTCTGCAACACGCTTACGCAGGCGAGTCATTGGTACACGCTTTTGACTGCGAGCCAGTGCTGGCGCAATCACTTCCGGCTGTTCAGTAACAGCAGGTGTTGGTGCTACAGCGCCCGATTTCGCGTTTGCTAGATGGGCTTCAACGTCTTCACGAGTGATTCGTCCACCGACACCCGTACCTGCAACCTGAGATGGCTGTAGATCATTTTCAGCAAGTAAGCGACGAGCTGTTGGGCTAAGTGCGTCATTTGATTCTTCCGTTAACGACGCTTTGTGGCGTTTATCCGGTGACGCTTCTTTCTCATCTAATGAGTCTTTGGTTGGCTCACCAGCAACGGCACCCAACTTGATTTTGGCGATCAACTGCTTAGATAAAACCGTAGCGCCTTCTTGTTCAATAATCGCTTCAAGTACACCGTCATCCGGTGCCGGGACTTCCAACACAACTTTATCGGTTTCGATATCAACGATAACTTCATCACGCGCTACCGCTTCACCTGGTTGTTTATGCCATGTTGCCACTGTTGCATCGGCGACTGATTCAGGTAAGTCTGGAACCAGAATTTCAATTGTCATAGCTGTTTCTTCCTTTTCTTCTAGTTCTTAATCCAAGGTTAACGCGTCATTGATTAACGCTTTTTGCTGTTTTAGGTGTAACGACATATAGCCAACTGCAGGGGATGCCGAAGCATCTCGACCGGCGTATTTTAGATCCGTACCAGCAGGAATTGCGGCGCGGAAGTTATGTTGACTTGAATACCATGCGCCTTGGTTCTGTGGCTCTTCCTGACACCACACAAAGTCCTGCACATTGGTATAAGGCGCAATCTTCTGTTTCACATCATCTAATGGGAACGGATAGAGTTGCTCAATACGAACAATCGCTACATCATCTTGTTGATTACTGCGGCGTTGTTCCAGTAGGTCAAAGTAAACCTTACCGGAACAGAACACCACGCGTTTCACGTTTTCTGGCGCGATATCATCCACTTCACCAATCGCTGGCTGGAAAGTGCCTTCCGATAAATCTTCTAGGCTTGACACACACAGTGGATGACGTAGTAGAGATTTCGGTGACATCACAATCAGTGGACGACGCATCGGGCGAACAACCTGACGGCGAATCATGTGATAAACCTGTGCTGGCGTTGATGGAATGACCACCTGCATATTTTGCTCAGCGCAGAGTTGTAAGTAACGTTCAAGACGTGCCGATGAGTGTTCAGGACCTTGACCTTCATAGCCATGAGGCAACAGCATGGTTAAACCACAAAGGCGTCCCCACTTCTGCTCACCAGACGAGATAAATTGGTCAATCACCACTTGAGCCCCGTTGGCAAAATCACCAAATTGCGCTTCCCAAAGCGTCAAACCACTAGGCTCTGCCGTGGCATAACCGTATTCAAACGCCAAGACGGCTTCTTCTGATAATACAGAATCGAAGACCTGGAATGGTCCTTGTTTATCATGAATGTTACACAGCGGGATATACGTGCTGGCATCACCTTGGTTGTGCAATACCGAATGGCGGTGGAAGAAAGTGCCTCGACCAGAGTCTTGCCCTGAAATACGGATACGTTTACCTTCATCGAGTATGGTTGCGTAGGCCAATGTTTCCGCCATGCCCCAATCAAGCATCTTCTCACCACTCATCATGGCAGCGCGGTCGTTGTAGAGCTTGTTGACCCGGCTTTGCAGCTTGTGGCTGTCTGGATATTGTCCTAGACGCTGACCTAGCTCGACCAAACGTTCGGTATCAATGGTACTATTCCAAGCTTCATCCCAATCGCGACCAATGTATGGGCTCCAATCGACAGAATGAAGTGCCATTGGACGCCACTCTTTACATACCACTTCCCCTCGGTCGAGGGCATCACGGTATTCGTTCACCATTTGAGTTGCAATCTCGATATCCGCTTCACCACGCTCCATCAGCACATCGGCATAGAGTTTTCTTGGCGTTGGATGTTTCTTGATTTTTTGATACATCAATGGCTGAGTTGCATTCGGCTCATCCGCTTCGTTGTGACCATGACGACGATAACAAACCAGATCGATGACCACGTCTTTACCAAACTCATTACGGAAATCCAATGCAATCCGAGTCACAAAGGCCACGGCTTCTGGATCGTCTGAGTTAACGTGGAAGATCGGCGCCTGAACCATCTTCGCGATGTCGGTACAGTACATGGTTGAGCGAGTGTCTCGTGGGTTTGAGGTCGTGAAGCCTACTTGGTTGTTCACCACAATTCTCACCGTACCACCCACTTTAAAGCCACGGGCTTGCGACATGTTAAAGGTTTCCGCTACCACCCCTTGACCCGCAATCGCTGAGTCACCGTGAATGGTAATAGGCAGAACCATGCTGCCCTGCTTATCGCCTAGCCTGTCTTGTCGTGCACGAACTGAGCCGATGACCACAGGGTTAACAATTTCGAGGTGAGACGGGTTGAAAGCCAACGCGAGGTGAACATCACCACCCGGCGTGGCAAAGTCGGCAGAGAAACCTTGGTGATACTTAACGTCACCCGTGCCCCAGCTATCGTCGTTCTTTTTACCCGCAAACTCATCAAATAGGTCTTGTGGCTTCTTACCTAATACGTTAACCAACATATTAAGACGACCACGGTGTGCCATACCTACCACGACCTCGCGCATACCGACTTCACCGGCGTGGCGAATCAGTTCTTTGGTCATTGGAATAAGGGCATCACCACCTTCGAGGGAAAAACGCTTAGCGCCCGGGAATTTCGCTCCCAAGTAGCGTTCTAGTCCTTCGGCAGCGGTCAGTTCGGCCAAAAAGGTGTGCTTGGTTTCAAGATCAAATGAGGGTTGGCCAACGACTGATTCTAAACGCTGTTGAATCCAACGTTTTTGTGCCGTATTGGTCATGTGCATGTATTCTGCACCGATAGAGCCACAGTAGGTTTTTTGAAGCGCGTTGTGGAGATCTCGTAACGTCATGCTCTCTTGACCGATAGCAAACGAACCAACATTGAAGGTTTCGTCGAGATCTTCTTCTGTTAATGAGTGATATCCAGGGTCGAGTTCTTCTACAACTGGACGTTTCCATAACCCTAAAGGATCAAGATTGGCTGCTTGATGACCACGAAAACGATAAGCGTTGATCATCTGTAGTACTTTTACTTGTTTAGCATCAACTTCTGGATCACTAACTTGTGTACTGGAATGCTTTGTTTCTTGAGCGAGCCTGCGGAAGTAATCGCGAACACGTGAATGGGGTTGTTCCACCACCTCAGGTTGCGTTGGCAACCCATCAAATACACGTTTCCACTCCTCACTAACCTGTTCGGGATCACTGAGATACAGTTCGTAGAGGTCTTCTACGTACGTTGCATTGGCTCCAGCCAAGTGTGAAGACTCGAGCCATGCCTTCATCACACCATTGTGCATATTTTCCCTTAACCAGTTGTTTTCACTTATGCTTCGGTCTATGCCGAGCTATCAAAAGCCGACCGCCTGAGGTTGGTCGGCAATATTTTGTACTGTTTATACCGAACGATTTAGTAACATTGATTTGATGTGACCAATGGCTTTCGTTGGGTTGAGCCCCTTAGGGCACACACTGACGCAGTTCATGATCCCGTGACAACGGAATACACTAAATGCATCATCGAGATTTGAGAGACGCTCATCCGTTGCGGTATCTCGGCTGTCGATTAACCATCGGTAGGCGGCAAGCAGACCCGCAGGGCCGATAAACTTGTCCGGATTCCACCAGAATGATGGGCACGAGGTGGTACAACAGGCACACATAATACACTCGTATAGACCATCCAAATGCTCACGTTCGTCAGGCGATTGCAAATTCTCTCTCGATGGAGGTAGATTACCATCAGAAATAAGAAAAGGCTTTACTTTCGCGTAGTTATCATAAAACTGAGTCATGTCGACAATCAAGTCTCTTACCACAGGAAGACCGGGTAAAGGACGAATAATAATGTCTTTGCCTGTTAACGCTGACAATGGAGTAATACACGCTAGACCATTTTTACCATTCATATTCAGACCATCGGAGCCACAAACCCCTTCACGGCAAGAACGGCGAAATGATAACGATGGGTCTTGCTCTTTAAGTAAGATAAGGGCATCAAGGACCATCATGTCCGACCCTTCATCCACCTCGAGCGTGTAACCTTTCATGTAAGGCTTGGTATCCACATCTGGGTTATAACGATAAAGTGAAAATTTCAGTTCCATAGCTGAGTCTCCCCCTAGTAAGTTCGAGCTTTAGGTGGGAAAGCCTCGCGGTGCACTGGCGCCATATTTACATCGCGCTTCGACATCTGCTCAGTTTCCGGATTATAAATTGAGTGACATAGCCACTGATCATCATCACGCTCAGGATAATCAAATCGAGCATGAGCACCGCGACTCTCAGTACGATAGTTGGCGGCCACTGCGGTAGAAAATGCCGTTTCCATTAGGTTGTCTAGCTCAAGGCATTCGATTCGTTGCGTGTTGAACTCTTGGGACTTATCCGCTAGATGGGCATTATCAAGACGCTCTCTGATCACCTTAAGCTCCTCAAGACCGGTCGCCATCGCATCCCCTTCTCTAAATACAGAGAAGCTATTTTGCATGCAAGACTGGAGATCTTTACGGATTTGAACAGGGTCTTCACCTGAGGTGCTGTTTTCCCAACGCATTGTACGAGCGAGAGACGCCTCAATATCAGATTCTGTCGCTGGGCGCGCTTCTGCCTGTGCGGCAAGCGTCTCACCAAGGTGTAGACCTGTTGCACGACCAAACACCACAAGGTCAAGCAGTGAGTTACCACCCAATCGGTTGGCACCATGCACCGATACTGATGCGATCTCACCACAAGCAAACAGACCTTGAACCTCAACATCTTGACCAGAACTCGTCTGTTTCAGCGCTTGACCAGAAACCTGTGTTGGAACGCCACCCATCATATAGTGGCAGGTTGGGATCACTGGAATCGGCTCTTTTACTGGATCGACGTGAGCAAAGGTGCGAGACAGTTCGCAAATACCCGGTAGACGCGATTCGAGGACTTCTTTGCCTAAGTGGTCCATCTTAAGCTTGATATGAGGTCCCCATGGACCATCACAGCCACGACCTTCACGAATTTCGATCATCATAGAGCGTGCAACGACATCACGCCCTGCCAAGTCTTTGGCGTTTGGTGCATAACGTTCCATAAAGCGTTCGCCATCTTTATTGAGAAGATAACCACCTTCACCACGACAGCCTTCTGTCACCAGAACGCCTGCACCCGCGATACCCGTTGGGTGGAACTGCCACATTTCCATGTCTTGCATCGGCACACCAGCGCGCAGTGCCATTCCGACACCATCACCCGTATTGATGTGAGCATTCGTGGTAGATGCATAAATTCGACCTGCACCACCCGTGGCTAAAATGGTCGCCTTGGATTTGAAATAACAAATTTCGCCGGTTTCCATACATAGCGCGGTACAACCCATCACCGCACCGTCTTGGTTTTTCACCAAATCTAATGCGTACCACTCAGAGAAAATCGTGGTTTTATGTTTAATGTTCTGTTGATACAAAGTATGCAGCAGTGCATGACCCGTACGGTCCGCCGCTGCCGCTGTTCTTGCCGCCTGTTCACCACCAAACGCTTTAGACTGCCCCCCAAAAGGACGCTGGTAGATGCTACCGTCTTCAAATCTAGAGAAAGGCAAACCCATCTTCTCTAGTTCGATGACCGATTTAGGACCGTTCTTACACATATACTCAATCGCATTCTGGTCGCCAATATAGTCAGACCCTTTGACGGTATCGTACATATGCCACTGCCAATCATCTTGGTGCGAGTTACCAAGAGCAACGGTAATACCACCCTGCGCCGAAACAGTGTGTGAACGAGTTGGAAATACTTTAGAGAGCAAGGCACAACTTAGTCCTTGCTCAGAAATTTGCAATGCAGCACGCATACCTGCACCACCAGCACCGATAACAACGGCGTCAAACTCTCGAACTGGAATAGTCACTTACGCACCCCACAAAATAAAGAAACCAGAGAAGAAATAGCCAAGCAGCACCGCTATCACACCCACTTGCAGCGCACCACGAAGTTTTGCGCATTTGATGTAATCGGTTAATACTTGCCATAACCCTATCCACGCGTGAATCAGCACCGAAGTGAGTGCGAGCATGGTAAAGATTTTTGTGAATAGACCGCCAAAGAACTGGGTCCAAGATAAGTAAGAGACATCACCTGAAAATGCGATGTAACCCACGATGTAAATCGTGTAGAGAGTCATAATAATGGCCGAGGCACGGATCAGTACAAAATCGTGTACACCGTTACGACCTACGGAAGAAACACTTCTCACCATACTAATACTCCTGACAACAGTGAAAGAACACCGGTTACAATGAATGCAACCTTGGCACTTTTCGCCCCGGACTCGAGTTCTTCAAAATAACCGAGGTCCATAATTAAGTGGCGAATCCCGCCTACAATGTGATACGCGAGTGCTGTCAAAATACCCCACAAGATAAACTTAACGAAAAAACCGTCAACAATATCCACTGCCTCGGCAAATCCGATGGGGGATGAGAGTGATTTGGCTAAAAGCCAAAGAAGGATTCCAATCGAAACAAACGTAATCACACCTGACACACGGTGTAAGATGGATGCGATTGCTGTGATCGGAAAGTGAATTGTCTGTAAATCAAGATTTACAGGTCTGGACTTTCTTTCTTTCACGGGCTTGCTCACTCAGCTCCATTGAGCATTTATAGTTATAACTAATTATTTGGTCTTATAAGCTTCAAAAGTTAACATAAAATCAACAAAAAACTTTCATCACGACCGAGTTAAATGTAAACGCCTTGTTAACAAATGAAGGGGAAATCCCATTTTTGTCTGCTATTTACCCTATACTAAATAAGGCATTCGCTTATATTTGCACCGAAACTATACGGTTAGCAACATTCTAATACAATCCTCGTAACAAATTATGATACATAGGGCAGATTTTTAACCATTTTTGTATAAAAAATCGTAACAAGTCCACACAAAGCCGTATAAAAATTGACTTTAGCGGCGAAGCAAAGTAAAAAACTGACACACAAACATCCTGGATGGATTAAATAATAAACAAAGGAGATTGTTATGGCGGATAAGAAAGCGACCCTTCATATCGAGGGGAAAGCGCCAATCGAACTGCCAATTATGGAAGGTTCTATCGGACCAGAAGTAGTTGATGTTCGTAAACTGGGAGCCAATGGTTACTTCACTTTTGACCCAGGTTTTCTTGCCACTGCATCTTGTGAATCTCAGATCACTTATATTGATGGAGACAAAGGTGTCCTTCTACACCGCGGTTTCTTGATTGATCAGTTAGCGAACAATGCCGATTACCTGGAAGTCTGTTATATCCTACTCAACGGTGAAGCCCCGACTCGGACTCAATATGAAGAGTTCAAGCAAATCGTTACTCGTCACACCATGGTTCACGAGCAAATCGCAAGCTTTTTCCACGGCTTCCGACGTGATGCTCACCCAATGGCTGTGATGTGTGGTGTAGTTGGTGCTCTTGCCGCGTTCTATCATGATTCATTAGATATCAATAACGACACTCACCGTGAAATTGCGGCCTATCGTCTGATATCGAAAATGCCGACACTGGCAGCAATGTGCTACAAATATTCGATTGGGCAGCCTTTTATCTACCCTCGAAATGACCTGACTTACGCAGAAAACTTCTTGCAGATGATGTTTGCCAATCCGTGTGAAGAGTACGATGTAAACCCTGTTGTCGCTCGAGCAATGGACAAAATCTTTACTCTACATGCCGACCACGAACAGAACGCATCGACCTCTACCGTGCGTCTAGCAGGCTCGTCAGGCGCTAACCCATTCGCTTGTATTGCTGCTGGTATTGCTTCTCTTTGGGGTCCTGCACACGGTGGTGCCAACGAAGCGTGTTTGCGTATGCTTGAAGAGATTGGTTCTTTAGAAAATATCCCTGAGTACGTTGAGCGTGCCAAAGACAAAGACGACCCATTCCGTTTGATGGGCTTTGGTCACCGTGTTTACAAAAACTATGATCCACGAGCAACGGTTATGCGTGAAGCATGCCATGACGTACTGAAAGAGCTAAACATCCAAGACCCACTGCTTGATGTAGCTATGGAGCTTGAGCGTATTGCTCTATCTGATCCGTACTTCGTTGAGAAGAAACTGTATCCAAACGTAGACTTCTACTCAGGCATCATCCTCAAAGCGATTGGTATCCCTGTTTCTATGTTTACCGTTATCTTCGCAATGTCTCGTACTGTTGGTTGGATCGCGCACTGGAATGAAATGCACAGTGACCCAACAAACCGTATTGGTCGTCCACGACAGTTGTATACCGGTCAAACCATGCGTGAGTTTAAGCCTCTGCATGAACGTGAATAATGGTGAGTTATTTTCGATAAAAAAAGGCTTCCAACGTGACAACGTTGGAAGCCTTTTTAATGTTAATCATTATTTAAACTGGGTTATCAATATCGACAAATTCAACCTCTAAGCCATGCTCTTGAGCTAACCACTCGCCTAACGCTTTTATGCCATATCTTTCCGTTGCATGATGCCCCGCTGAAAAATAGTGAATGCCCATTTCACGTGCGGTGTATGTTGTACGCTCCGAAATCTCACCGGAAATAAACGCATCTAGCCCCTGAGAAGCCGCCAGTTCAACAAAGTCTTGTCCTCCTCCCGTACACCAGCCTACTGTCGAGATCAGCTTGTCAGACTGTTCTGGTGCGATATGGAGAGGGGTTCGTTGTAGCACCTTAGCGATTCGTTGTGCAAATTCGTGACCAGATACAGGGGAAGGCAGATGACCAAACATCGCCACGGATTGTGGATGCCCCTCAAGACCCCCATCAATTTCAATGCCTAATAACTTCGCAAGTTGCACGTTATTACCCAATTCTGGGTGTATATCGAGTGGCAGATGGTAACCATACAGATTGATGTCATGTTTGATTAAACTTCTAATCCGTTTGCCTTTCATGCCACGAATCGGCTCGGGTTCACCTTTCCAGAAATAGCCATGATGCACCAACAGCGCGTCTGCACCCACTTTGATCGCATAGTCTATTAATGCTTGCGATGCAGTAACACCCGTGACAATCTTTTTCACTTGCTCTGCACCTTCAACTTGTAACCCATTCGGGCTGTAATCTTTTATCAGGTGCGGCGACAATTTCTCATTAAGCAGTTGCTCAAGTTGCACATTATTCATTAGATTTTCCAAACTCGCGGTTGATTTGACAGGTTATAGCAATTTACTCTTGTATTGTCGAAAGGAATATATTGACGGAGAAACTGCATGATCAAAAGGGAATTAGGTCGCTAATAAAATGAACAGTTTAAACCCAACCCCAAGCCTGACTCGTTTTTATGAGTGGATATTAACCACGCCTAGTTTGATTCACGCAGTACCGCCATCCGTCGAGTTGATCAGCAAGGCAAACGACAAGGTAAACATCGTTGAATGCTTACCTATAACGGCAAGTAACTTGCGCGATTTACCGGACACTTACGAGGGGAATCGTCGGTTAGGATTTTTATATCAGGAATTGTGTCGCAGATTATTCGATTTAAGTTCAGAACATAACGTGGTCGCCGAAGAAGTACAACTGCAAGAGAATGGTCAAACTCAAGGTGCCATTGACTTCCTGATCGAAAACTCACAACAGCAAGTCGAACACTGGGAAGTAGCGATAAAATTCTATCTTTTATACGACGGCATTTGGTACGGACCCAACAGCCAAGATCAATTGGATAAAAAGCTATCACGCATGTTAACGCATCAACTTATGATGAGCGAGCGAGCCAGTTTTCGTGAACAGTTCCCCGATTTCACGACCGTCAGTAAGCACCTTTTGCTACAAGGTCGGCTTTATATCAATCCCTTTAGAGCCGAGACTATTCCTAGTCACTGTCTTGAGTACCCAATTACTACTAACCAAATCAACGGCTTTTGGTGTCATTATCGTGATGCAGATAAAATTGAGTCGCCTCTTTACTCGTTATCGAAAGACAAGTGGGCGGTCGGTGAGGTTGCAGAAGAGAGAGGTAAGAGGCAACCCCATAAGATGATTCCTGACCGGATTAACCACTGCCAAGACCAACAAGGGCAATTCTGGTTTGTCCTACCTGATACTTGGCCATTCAACCATCAGCACGATCCTTCGCCCCAAAAACAAAAAGACTAGATGATAAACTCATCTAGTCTTTTTACGCTGAATGTTTAATTACGCTGAAGGTTAAATGCTCGCTAAACTAAGGGCGGTACACCTTAACGTTGTGATAGCCCTGCTCTTTGAGATAAAGCGCTTGTAAGCGACTCATCACACCGCGGTCACAATACAGTAGATAGGACTTGGTCTGATCCAAGTCACCGAACTTAGTCGCCAGTTTAAAGAATGGAATATGCTGCACCTCAACATTGTCCAATTCCAGTGGACTCGCTTCCTCTTCTTCTGCGCTGCGAATATCAAGAACGATCGCGTCGTCTTCTACCGCTTCAACCTGTTCCACTTCGGGTGCCTGCTCCTGACTCTCTTTTTCGATGTCACGGATATCCATCACACGCGCGTCACGAACAACTTGATCTAGAATCTCGAAATCAAAATTATTTTCTTCCGTTTCGAGCTTCGCTTTGACCGCTTTGACCGTTGGCTTACGAGAGATCACGCCACAATACTCTGGCATGGTTTTGGCGAAATCTTCAGTGCCGATAACACGCGCAAGATCGATAATGTCTTCTTTATCCCAGTTGATCAGTGGACGCAGAATCAAGGTGTCGGTTACACCGTCGATATGACGCAAGTTAGTCAGTGTTTGGCTAGATACCTGACCTAATGCTTCACCCGTTACCAGCGCCTGAATACCAAATTTCTCTGCCAGCATGCCGCCAGCACGCATAAACATACGCTTCAGCACCACGCCCATTTGACCGTCTTCGACTTTCTCTAAGATCTCTGCCACGACGGGCTCAAAATCAACCGAGATAAATTTCACTTTAGCTGACGAGCCGTATTTGTTCCACAAGTAGTGTGCGACTTGTTTTACGCCAATCTCGTGCGCTGGACCACCTAGATTGAAGAAGCAGTAATGCGTTTTCGAGCCACGTTTAATGTGCAGGTAACTTGATACACCCGAATCAAAACCACCAGAAATCAAGCTTAGAACGTCTTCTTGAGTACCCAGAGGGAAACCACCAAGACCTTTGTGACGCGCGATAACTTGATTCAGTTTGTCGTTTGCCACTTCAATGTTCACTGTGACATCAGGGCGAGACAGTTTTACTTTCGCAGATTCAATCGCTTGATTTAGACCGCCGCCAACGTAACGCTCAAGTTCAATCGAGGTAAAGTCATGCTTACCGCGACGCTTAGCGCGTACCACGAAGGTTTTGTTTTCTAGACGATCTTTATTGAGCTCAAGCACTTGCTCGTAGATATCGTGCATATCCGCAAATTCTGATTGCTGAACTTCTAGCACATGGTGGATACCTGGAGTGTGCGTCAGAATTTCCAATACTTCTTGATAGTACTGATCTGAGCTGGCATTCACTTCAATGTGATCACGTCGATTATAAACGGCTACCGATTCCGTGCGGCGTTGAATGATAATACGCAGGTTACACTCTAGGATCTTTGTAAAGCGCTTACGAACAGATTCACTTTTGACAAAAATCTCTGGGTGGGGCTTGACGATAAATCTCATGGTTTTCACATCTCATTGCATGCTGTCAAAACGCGACAGTAAGGAACACTTATTACAATATAACTGTAGAACAATCTCACTTTACTAAGACCAAAATCGGTATCACTGAGACCAAAATCAGTATCGGAGATTAAATTAGTCGCGCAGTATATACCCAAGTGAGTGAAGATGCGAGCGCTGAGGGGAAAACGCTTACTGGTGCTAAATCACCAGTAAGCGTTAATATATAAACAAAATTATTTTACTGACACTTCATCAGAAACGCTTGGTTTCCCTTGCATGATGCTTATTTCCACGCGGCGGTTTCTTGCACGCTGTCTTTCAGAATCATTTGCAACGAGAGGTTCCGTATCAGCAAGACCTAAGACTCTCAATCGAGTATGGGAAAACCCTTTCACTTTTTCCATCTCTTGAGCAACCGAAACGGCGCGTTGAGAAGAGAGGTCCCAGTTAGAACGGTATAACTCTGAATCCAATGGGCGATTATCGGTATGACCCGAAATTCTTACCTGTCCGGGAATATCTTTTACCAAATCGGCAACCTGTCGAACTAACGGTCGAAATTTAGGCTGCAAGAATGCGGAACCTTCAGGGAATGCCCCTTTTTCTTGAATTCTGATCACGAGTTGTTGACCTAGATTCTCCAGTTCCACTGCCCCTTGCTGAATCTCTTGCTTAAGAGCTTGCTTGATCACTTTTTCTAGCTGCTCTAACTCTTCTGAAGAGGACTGGCTCTCCACAGCCGTCGCAGCATCCGTTCGCTGCTGGCTACGCTCTGCGGTTTCGCCTCCCGTCATCTTGCCTGCATCACGCTGCTTACCCCCAGCCCTTTCGTTCTCATCTTCATGAAACTCAAGGGTTTGTTGAGTAATATCTATTGTCTGCTGCATTATCACATCAATGGGTGTTGGCTCTGGTCGACCCGGACGAAACTCCTGAGCAATAATGCTGGTTCCTTTCGGAATGTCCTTTACCTCTAAACGATTTTGAACACCAAAAGCAAACTTCATAGAACCGGCAATTTGCTTAAACTTCAATACGTCCATCTCAGAGAAAGATAACAATAGGACGAAAAAGCACATCAGCAGCGACATGAGGTCAGCAAAAGTCCCCATCCACTGAGGCAACCCCGGAGGGGGGCAATTACATTGTTCTTCTTCCATCTTTTACTCCCAACTACACTCTATTCTCTGGTTTTAAGCGTGATTTGGCTCACTACTCAACATCCAAATCAAGGACACGTTTACCCTCATTGAGATAATTCTTAAGGTAGTTATCGATAACACGTGGGTTTTGACCATCTTGGATGGCAAGAACACCATCCATAATGAGACGACGATTCAGCTTCTCCTGCTCACGACGCAAGGTCAGTTTGTCCGCAATAGGGAAAAATAACATATTGGACAAAATCGCCCCGTACAACGTGGTTAATAGCGCAACCGCCATCGCAGGACCGATAGATTTGGGGTCATCCATGTTAGACAACATGGCAACCAGACCAACAAGCGTGCCTATCATACCCATTGCTGGCGCGACATCGCCAAAGGCCTTAAATACACCCGCACCTTTGACATGGCGTTCATCCGTCAAGGCAATGTCTTTTTGCAATGCGTTTCGAACCACTTCGGCATCATGTCCATCAACCAATAGGTCAATGCCTTTCTGCATAAAGCTGTTTTGAATATCCATCTCTTCAAGGGCAAGAAAGCCACCTTTACGTGCTGCATCCGCCATCTCGACCACTTTGGCTATCAAATCTTCTGGCTCATCCGCTTTAAACATAAACGCCTTGCCGGCAATTTTGGCGGCACTGGCAAATTGCCCAAGGGTAAACTTCATTAAGACAACGAAGGTAGAACCACCAATAACGATGAATATGGAGGTCATATCCACATAAATTGAGATACTGCCGCCAAGCACCATAGCGATAATGACCGATGCTATGCCTCCAATAAGGCCTATAAGCGTTGCTAAATCCACTCAACACTCCAACTATTATTCAAATTCACTTAACTCTATTGAAGTTAAAATTCACAAGAGACTACCGTTTTATAATGATGTTATCGACCAGTGCCCAGTATCTTTAAGCAAATTATGATTAGAAACTCACAATTTTTAGATTGTCACAAACCGCACAAGATCCTGCTGATTGATAGCATGTCCATTCAACAAGGCTCTAAGCGTTTAAATGGTGCCTCAACACGCGCGATGTTCCATCCTGTTAAATTTACGTACTTTTTAGTGTCATTAGTTTGACCAACTGCAGTACCTCATGTAACGTTCAAACATTTCTCAAAAAGCAAATACGTTATGGCAACAAAGAAACCAGAGAACATGTCTTTTGAAGCAACAATTGACGAGCTTGATACCTTGGTTGAACAGCTTGAGCAAGGGGACTTAGCCCTTGATGATGCTTTAAAGAAATTTGAACGCGGGATTGCGCTGACACGTTCTGGTCAGCAGAAGTTATCTGAAGCCGAGCAAAAAGTGAGTATCCTTTTAGAGAAGGATGATAACTCACCACTTTCGGACTTCATTCAACCTACGGAATAACATCAAGTATGAGCCAAACCATGATTGATGCGTTGCAGCATTACCAAGCGCGCAATAATCAACAGCTGAATGATTGGCTGGATCAATACCCTGTCCAACAGCAAAGATTGATTGAGGCTATGCGTTACGGTTTGCTGCTTGGCGGCAAGCGCGCTCGCCCTTTCTTGGTGTACGCTACCGGCAACATGTTGGGTGTGGACGTTGAACACCTCGATACGCCAGCGTCCGCTATCGAATGTATCCATGCTTACTCATTGATTCATGATGATCTTCCGGCTATGGATGATGATAACCTGCGCCGCGGGCAACCGACCTGCCATATAGAATTTGATGAAGCAACTGCTATCCTTACCGGAGATGCATTGCAAACCTTGGCCTTTACTGTGCTTTCTGAGGGTCAAATAGCACCAATAGCTGAAGCTCAACGTATCAATATGGTGAAGCAACTAGCGAAAGCGTCTGGCGCGGCCGGGATGTGTATCGGTCAAGCTTTAGATCTAGAAGCAGAAAACCAAGCCGTCTCACTTGAACAATTAGAGCAGATACATCGCCACAAGACTGGCGCACTCATTAAGTGTGCCGTTGTGCTTGGCGCATTATCGGCTGGAGAGGTGGGCATAAAAGTGCTGCCCCAACTCGAAAAATACGCGGATGCCATCGGTCTAGCATTTCAGGTACAGGACGATATCCTCGATATTGTCAGTGATACCAAAACCTTAGGTAAGCCTCAGGGCTCTGATGAACAGAAGGCAAAAAGTACTTATCCTGCTCTGCTCGGACTCGATGGGGCAAAACAGAAAGCTGACGCGCTTTTTGAGGAAGCTCTTTCTGCCCTGGATGCGATACCGTACAATACAAAATTACTGGAAGATTTCGCCAGATATGTCATCGAACGCAACAACTAAATTTATAAGCGCTACATCACTATGACACTTGATATCTCAAAATATCCGACATTGAGTCTAACCAATACTCCTGATGAGTTAAGGTTAATGCCAAAAGAGTCGCTGCCTAAGCTTTGCCAAGAACTGAGGGAGTATTTGCTTAACTCAGTGAGTCAATCTAGTGGTCACCTTGCATCGGGCTTAGGAACCGTCGAACTGACTGTTGCTTTACACTACGTCTATAACACTCCTTTTGATCAGTTAATTTGGGACGTTGGCCACCAAGCCTACCCTCACAAAATTATGACGGGTCGCCGTGAGCAGATGTCGACGATACGTCAAAAAGAAGGGTTACACCCTTTTCCTTGGCGTGGAGAAAGCGAATATGATGTATTGTCGGTGGGTCACTCTTCCACATCAATTAGTGCTGCGTTAGGCATCGCTATTTCCGCAGCCAAAGAAGGCAACAATCGTAAAGTCGTCAGTGTTATTGGAGATGGTGCTATTACTGCAGGTATGGCATTTGAAGCGTTAAACCATGCCGGTGATATTCGTCCTGACATGCTAGTGATCCTTAACGACAATGAAATGTCGATTTCAGAGAACGTCGGCGCACTAAATAATCACCTTGCACGTATTCTGTCTGGCAGTCTCTATACCTCTATTCGTGAAGGGGGTAAAAAAGCTTTACGCGGTCTGCCGCCAATCAAAGAGTTGGTAAAGCGTACCGAAGAACACCTCAAAGGGATGATCGTACCCGGCACCCTATTCGAAGAATTTGGCTTTAACTATATTGGTCCAATTGACGGTCATGATGTCAACGAGCTCGTAAAAACGCTTAAGAACATGCGTGATCTTAAAGGTCCTCAATTTCTACATATCATGACCAAGAAAGGCAAAGGTTATGAGCCTGCGGAAAAAGACCCTATCGGTTATCATGGTGTTCCAAAATTCGACCCATCAAGAACTAGCCTTCCAAAGAGTCAGTCTGGCAAACCGACATATTCACAGATCTTCGGTGACTTCTTGTGCGACATGGCCGCGCAAGATGAAAAATTGATGGCCATTACGCCTGCGATGCGTGAAGGGTCAGGGATGGTGCGTTTTTCAAAAGAATTTCCAAAGCAATATTTTGATGTTGCAATTGCAGAGCAACATGCGGTGACCTTAGCAACGGGGATGGCAATTGCGGGCAATAAACCTATCGTCGCCATCTATTCGACCTTCTTACAACGAGGCTATGATCAGCTCATTCATGATGTTGCTATCATGGATTTGCCTGTGATGTTTGCTATCGACCGCGCTGGATTAGTCGGAGCTGATGGTCAAACACACCAAGGTGCCTTCGATCTTAGCTTCATGCGTTGTATTCCAAATATGGTCATTATGGCGCCAAGTGACGAAAATGAATGTCGCCAAATGCTCTACACGGGTCACCAACACACCGGTCCAAGTGCGGTACGTTATCCAAGAGGTGGCGGTAATGGCACCTCTGTTGACAAGTGTTTTACCGCATTAGAAATAGGCAAAGGACGCCTTATTCGTCAAGGTGAAAAAGTGGCAATCCTCTCTTTCGGCACCTTCCTTGATAATGCGCTGATTGCAGCCGAAAAGCTCAACGCAACGGTTGCCGATATGCGTTTTGTCAAACCTCTAGATGAAGAACTTATCCGCAACCTATCTCAGTGTCACGATGTAATCGTGACACTTGAGGAGAACGCGATTATGGGCGGTGCGGGCGCAGGGGTGAATGAATTTATGATGAAAGAAAAACTACTGAAACCTGTGCTAAATTTGGGCTTGCCTGATCACTTTGTCGCTCAGGGGACACAAGAAGAGTTGCACGCCGAGTTAGGCTTGGATGCCGGAGGTATTGAGCAATCCATCCTAGATTATCTAGCCAAATAGCTACTCAATCATCACTAACAAGTAAACACCCAGCCTACGTGGTTTGGGTGTTTTTGTATTTGTGTCTTTAATGCTATCTATTTTTTAATTCTATCTATTTTTAATGCTATCTGTCTTTAGTTCTATCTGTTTTTGATTCTACCTGTCCTAAATCCGTTAAATACCCATTATTTGTCCTTAATTATTGCCAAATGTCTTTAGTGGTGCTAGTTTAACCACATTTAAGGACACTTATTAGCAGCCTATGAAGCCTACTGCAAGGTCAATAGATCGACAGATTGATATCATTCAAGAAATCATTGATAACGCCTCCACTCCGCTATCAAGAAGCCAAATACTTGAAAAAATTACTATTGATATCACTGAAAAAACCTTACAAAGACGTCTTAAAAAACTAAAGGAAGCGACAAGGATTGCTACCATTGGTGAAAAGAGCGGTCTCAAGTATGTGTCCCTAAATATAACTAAAGACATACCTAAGGACACATCTAAGGACATTTCTATTCGAGCACCAGGTGCCGAATATTTAACTGATGTCACTTCCGTTTTTTCTCAACAATCCAGTATTCGCTTAGAAAGCCTTAATGTTCCGTCTTTCATGCGCCCTAAAGTGTCCTATAACTCGTCGTTGATTGAACAGTATGTCCCTAACCAGACCCGTTATCTATCTAGGGACACAGCTGAAAGGCTGATGAATCTTGGTACTCGATTCAATAAAAATCTCGCGGCTGGCACTTATGCAAAAGACATCGCTCAAAGACTTCTGATCGACCTATCATTTAACTCTAGTCGCTTAGAAGGCAACACCTACTCAATGCTAGATACGCGAAAATTACTACTCGTTGGTGAGGCGGCTAATGGTAAATTCGACGAAGAAACCATTATGATCCTGAACCACAAGGAAGCCATCTTGTTTATGATAGAAAACGCTGAAGAACTCTCAGTCACTCCTTTCGTCATACGCAATTTGCATCAATTACTTTCACAAGACTTACTATCCGACAGCGCGGCATGTGGACAAGTACGTCAAAAAGAAGTCCGTATCACCAAAACGTCTTATCTGCCACTTAATGCCCCCCAACAACTCGAAGAACTGTTTATCCTGCTATTAAGGAAAGCAGCCAAAATAACCGAACCATTCGAACAAGCCTTTTTTCTATTTATTCACCTTTCCTATCTTCAAGCATTTGAAGATGTGAATAAGCGTACCGCACGGTTAGGTTGTAACTTACCTTTTATTCAACAAAACCTCTGCCCCTTAAGCTTTGTCGATGTACCAAAAGACGACTATGTTCGATCACTAATTTATTTTTACGAGACCGGCGATTATCTTCCTGCTTTAGATGTGTTTATTTGGGCCTATGAGCGTTCTTGTCAGCAATATACCAGCGTCGAGAAGTCGGTCGGTCATATCGATTCTTATCGAATTAAATATCGTAGTGAAAGAAAGCAAGCCATTGGCGAGATAATAAGAAATGGAATGACGGGTCAACAGATACCGAGTTATCTTGAACAGTTCTGTAAAAAACATCAGATTGCAGAGAGTGATAAGTTTGTTTCTATTGCAATGGTGGAGCTAGGTAAACTTCATAGTGGGGCGATCATTTCAATCGGTGTCACAGAACAGATGTTTATTGCTTGGAAAGAAAAATTCGACGCCACTCAATAGAGCAGCGTCGAATTCAAAAACGCAATATGAATACGATTCTTTAGCGATGATTATGCGTTGGCTTCACGCTCAGCGATAAAGTCCAGGGCCATCTTGATACGAGCTACTGCGCGCTCTTTACCAACCAGCTCCATGACTGCATCGACAGATGGAGATTGACCACCACCAGTTACAGCAACACGCAGAGGCATACCAATCTTGCCCATACCGATTTCTAGCTCTTCGCAAACCGCGGCAATCACTTGATCTTTAATGTTTTCCGTCGTCCACTCTGCAAGTGCTTCAGCTTTCGCAAGTGCCGCTTCAAGCGGCGCTTTGGCAACGCCACGTAAGTGCTTCTTCGCAGCGCCGGCTTCAAATTCTGAGAAGTCTTGGTAGAAGTAACCAATTTGATCAGCAAGCTCAACTAAAGTGTTGCAACGCTCACCCACCAGTTTAATCACTTCTGTGATCGCTGGACCGTTGTCCACTTTAAGATCGCGTTGATCAAGGTGCCATTGCAGATGCTCAGCGACATAGCTTGGCTCAGAGGTTTTAATGTAATGGTTGTTCAACCACAATAGCTTATCGGTGTTGAACGCTGACGCTGACTTAGAGATAGCATTCAGGCTAAACAAATCAATCATCTCTTGCTGCGAGAAGATCTCTTGGTCACCGTGAGACCAGCCCAAACGCACTAGATAGTTGTTCAATGCGTTAGGCAGATAACCTTCATCGCGATATTGCATCACAGATACCGCACCATGGCGTTTAGACAGTTTCGCGCCGTCATCACCCAAAATCATAGCACAGTGTGCAAACGTCGGAACTGGTGCGCCAAGTGCTTCATAAATGTTGATTTGGCGTGGCGTGTTGTTGATATGGTCTTCACCACGAACGACGTGAGTGATACCCATATCCCAGTCATCAACAACAACAACAAAGTTGTAGGTTGGTGCGCCATCAGTACGACGGATGATAAGGTCATCCATTTGTGTGTTACTAATTTCGATGCGACCACGGATTTGGTCATCAAAAACTACGCTACCCTCTTTTGGATTGCGGAAACGAATCACACAAGGGTCACCGTCTTTTGCTGCTGCATTAGCCGCGACCACTTTAGGGTGGTTAGCGTCATAACGAGGCATCTCTTTGTTCGCTTCTTGCTCAGCGCGGATCTCTTCCAAGACCTCTTTCGGTGCATAGCACTTATACGCTTTGTCTTCAGCAAGCAGCTTATCAACCATCTCGTTATAACGGTCAAAACGTTTTGATTGGAAGTAAGGACCTTCATCCCACTCCAGACCCATCCATTGCATACCTTCAAGAATCGCATCTACTGCTTCTTGAGAGTTACGCTCTAAATCTGTGTCTTCAATTCGTAGTACAAACTCACCACCTTGGTTTTTCGCAAATAACCAAGAGTATAGAGCGGTGCGAGCACCACCAACATGAAGATAGCCTGTTGGGCTTGGAGCAAAACGTGTTTTAACCGTCATTGAATTTACCTTATTGTCAACTGCGTAGGGTGCTAGTCACTATGGCGTTGCAAAAAAACCTACGTTGCAAATTTGCGCGCTATTTTATACTCAACTTCACTCAAGTACCAGTTCAGCAAGGGAATTAGCCATACCAAACTGTTTACTCACCTCAGAACCCAAACAACCTTAGAATACGGAGCGCCTTGGATAGGAAGTGTAATTAATCATTAGAATCTAAATTTTATTCCAAATGCTTGACCTTCCCCTAAGGGCAAGGTTTATGGTTACATCATCAGAGATATCACGAGTGCCGTTATGAATCACTATGAACTAGATTTAGCAGGCCTATCCTGCATGGGTTGCGTTAAAAAACTGACCAATGCCTTAAACGCTTCAGAACGGAATATTGAGATTATTGACATCTCACCCCAACACCTGAAAGTTAAAACTGAGGCACCACTCGCTAATGTCACCGACGTTGTGTCTCAAGTTGGCTATCAAGCCAGCTTGAAGAGTCACGTTCAGCATTTCACCTTAACGGGTTTAAACTGTGGCAAATGTGTCGCAAAACTGCGCGAGCACTTACACTCGCTACAAGATTCTTCTATTATCGAGCTCAACAAGCATTATCTCACTATCGAATCATCACTCAAGAGCGAGACGGTCGAGGCACATATCCAGCAAATAGGTTTCGAGGCTCAACCGGTAAGTGAACATTCACATACTCAAGATGAACAACCTGTTCCCACTCCCAGTATAGACACAAATTCAGCACCGCAGAGCAACACACCGCAAGCCTCGTATTCCATTCAACTGTTAATTCAAGGAATGACATGCGCGAGTTGCGTTTCTTCGGTCGAGAAAGCAATCAAACAAGTGCCTCAAGTTCATTCAGCGAACGTCAACCTTGCCGAACAAAGTGCCATCGTCAGTATTAATCAAGACGAGGATGACTTTGATACAAAGAGCTCTGAAGGAAATAGCTCTGACGTAAATAGCTCTGATGCAAAGAGCCTTAATGCACAAAGCATTGATGAACAGATCATCAAGGCCATCTCAAACGCTGGCTATCAAGCTGAGGTGGTGCTTGATCTCACGTCATCGCAACAACAGCAACAAGATAAATTACAGCGTTATCAAGCTATACAAAAACGCAACACCATCATGGCATTAGCCGTCGGTGCTCCATTGATGCTTTGGGGAGTATTTGGGGGCAATATGATGATCCGCAACTCACTTGACCAAATGGCTTGGGGAGTGGTTGGTATACTATGTTTGTGGCTACTTACTACCGCCGGAAGAGGGTTCTACAGCAATGCGCTTAACGCTCTGAAACATAAACGCGCCACAATGGACAGTCTGGTTGCTCTCGGCACTGGTGCAGCTTGGTTGTACTCAATGCTTGTTGTTATCTCTCCGAGTTGGTTTCCCCAACAATCACGTCACGTCTATTTTGAAGCCAGCGCAATGATCATCGGTTTGATTTCATTGGGTCACTATATTGAAGCCAAGGCCAAGGCTAACACCAATCGTTCATTGCAATCGCTGATGAAACTGCAACCGACCGAGGCTTGGGTCATCATTAATGGCAAAGAGCAAGCTATTGACCTACAAAGTGTCACTCAAGGAATGACGCTACTCATCAAGCCGGGAGATAAAGTCCCAGTTGACGGCATTGTGATTAAGGGTGAGAGTTACATCGATGAATCCATGTTGACTGGTGAGCCCATTGCGAGCCGAAAAACCGTTTCCGACTCCGTCTCTGCTGGCACGATTAATACCAATGGACGCTTGATCATTGAAGCCACCAGCATCGGTTCACAAACCATGCTGTCACGAATCATTCGTTTAGTCCGTGAAGCGCAAAGCAGTAAACCCGCTATCGCAAAACTAGCCGATTCCATTTCCGCCATTTTTGTGCCCGTAGTGATCGCAATTGCGTTATTCTCCGCTGCTATTTGGCTCTTTATCGGTCCCGAACCAACTGCAAGTTATATGTTGGTCGTCGCCACTACCGTTCTTATCATCGCCTGCCCTTGCGCATTAGGCTTGGCGACACCGCTTTCTATTACCGTTGGCGTTGGCAAAGCGGCGCAATCAGGCATCCTAATAAAAGAAGCCGATGCGCTCCAAAATCTGACCAAAGTAAAAGCGGTGATATTCGATAAAACAGGCACCTTAACTCAAGGCGCTCCCGAAGTAGTCCGCGTGTGGTCGATTGATTGCTCTGAGCAACAACTTGCCGCGTGGGTAATCCCTTTGGAAAAATTGTCTCCACATCCACTTGCGAGCGCCATTGTCAATCATTGGCCAAATCAAGCGTTACTAAGTGAAGTTGAGCAGTTCCAAAACTTAGACGGCAAAGGTATTGAGGGTCGGATCAATGGTCACCATGTAACTATCGCTTCAGTCAATCACGTTAACAGTTTAGGTGTTAACATCGCCCCTCTATCCGAAGCCCTAACCGATAGCCAAAACCTTGCAGCGACACCTGTCGTTGTCATCGTTGATCAGCAAATCAAGGGGCTGATTGCTATTGCCGATACCGTGAAACCAGAATCTAAAGAGGCAATACAACAACTCAAAGCGTTAGGCATTCACTCGGTCATGCTTACCGGCGATAACCAAACGGTTGCAAAAACCATTGCTAAGCAATTAGGCATTGATGAGGTCATTGCCGAAGTGCTTCCCGATGAAAAAGCCCTGCACGTTCAATCGCTAAAACAAAAATACCAATACGTGGCAATGGTCGGAGACGGCATTAATGATGCTCCGGCGTTAGCGCTTGCCGATGTCGGCATCGCCATGGGGAGCGGGAGCGATGTCGCAATAGAAACAGCCTCGATGACGCTGCTCAATAGCAATCCCCAAAATATCGCCTACGGGATCGCTCTAGCCAAAGCCACCGTAAAAAACATTAAACAAAATCTGTTTGGGGCGTTTATTTATAACAGTTTAGGCATCCCAATCGCCGCGGGTGTGCTATATCCAGTATTTGGCTTCTTACTCAGTCCTGTATTTGCAGGCGCGGCTATGGCTCTATCGTCGATCACGGTGGTATTAAACGCCAATCGTCTTAAACATTTTTCAAACCCGAGTGACGTCAAGTAATCACCGAACAAGGAAACAAAACATGCAAAAAACACGACTCGCTTTCTCTACCTTGGCACTCGCCACAGTTTCGGCTTCGGCGTTTGCAACCAATGTGATGACTTACAAGTCGCCAACATGCGGTTGCTGCAGTGACTGGGTAGATCATATGGAACAGGCTGGGTTTACCACTCAAGTCGAAAACCACGACAATATGCATAGCATCAAACAGAAATTAGGCGTCTCCGGTGAACTCGCCTCTTGCCATACCGCTGTTATTGACGGCTATGTGTTCGAGGGACATATTCCAGCAAGTGATATCAAAACCTTTTTAGATAACCCGCCAAGTGGCGCTAAAGGGCTTGCCGTACCGGGTATGCCGCTTGGCTCGCCGGGAATGGAATATGGCGACAAAAAACAGCCGTATCATGTCTATGCATTTAATGAGAAGGGGCAGGTATTTAGCTACAACAGCTATCACCAAGAGTAACCAACAAATAAGGCTCTTTGCATTACAGGTACAAAGAGCCTTAAGTCACATCAAACAATTATAATAATTATCTTCCTAGCGGACTGACGTTGTTTGAATACTAGAAGCCGTAAGACGCACCGAATACGAAGGCGTTATTTACAGCGCTACTGCCATCTGCGTTGTCTAAGCCGTGCGCTTGGCTACGGAACTCAAAGTATGGCTGCACACCTTTACGCGTCCAAGTTGCACGAAGCTCATGGTCCATCGTATCGTCACCATCGCCATTAGTAATCACGTAAACGTTGTTATAGCTTAACGTTACTGGCTGTTCAGCAAACGAGTATGCAATACGGTTGTCGAAACGAGTTTGGTCGTTCGCTGTACTGTCTTCTTGAATGTGTTGGCGGGTACGGTTACTAATCGCAATACCGTTATCGAAGTTATAGCCAATCTTTACCAATGGACGATATTGAATCGTCTCACCACCAGAGATTAGGTGATGGTAGCCAACTGCCACCCACAAGTTATCTGTTACCGCATAAGACTGCTCAGCGCCCAATGTAATGTATGGTAATGGGCGAGCATTGTCTTGCACATCACCCAGTGGGATCGCATCAAACTCAACTAATAACGTCGTGTTTGAATCAAAGGTATGGCCGGCTTCTAGCGTCGAGGTTGCTTTTGAACCTTGTAGAAACGTGTCGTGAAATTGGACGTTACCTGTCACATAAGAAGAACCTGCGAATGCAGAACCAGAAACCATTGCTAATGTCGTCAAAGCTAAGATTTTTTTCATTATTTCACCTATTAAATTAAGATTTATGGACAACTTATCGTGCTGTCTCTATCAGTGCCTGTTGGCTGAGACGCACTATAACGCCACTTAATTTTCTCGATCAAATAAGTTTATTTGGTTAGTGACCAGTGTCACATGACAATAACAACAAAAAATATAAATCCATTTAAATCATGAATTTAAATGTTTTCTCGTAAATTTAATGACGAGAAAAACCTTTATGTAGCTCACAGAACTCATCAAATTAGCCATAAAAAGTCATTGCGATTCGAGCCGTATTTTAATTTTCATTAAAAACAATGCGAGATACATCACTATTATTTAGGTTTATTGATGATTTTCTTGAGAGTAATTTATCAAAACAAAATAAGTATCGCAGTTGGTCGAATAACCTTCTCCAATAGTCAGATCTGATAATCCGTAACAGCAAGGTGAGAGTGATTTCGCCAATATAGTGCTAATATGCTCAAGTTATCCATCAATCGGATGAAAGACGTTCTCTCGATAAATGTAAGGAGTATCATGAAATTACTGCGTCACCATTGGCTATGTTCACTCTTGTTGTTGGGAGGTTTATTCCCCTTAACCAATCAGGCAGAGCCATTAGCATGGACCGCTTCACGCGGTGAACAGACCTTACATCTATTTGGCACCATTCATGTCGGTCAACCAGAGTTTTACCCCCTTCCTCAAGCCGTGAGTCGGGCGTTTCGAGCCAGCCAAGCAGTGATCGTTGAAGCCGATCTCAATGGCAGCTTTAGCCTACCCGCAGCGAATAAATCATTCACGGCTGACAAACTGCTCTCTGATAAACAAAAGCAAATTCTGATCTCTATTGCTCAATCACTATCGCTCTCCCCCTCTGCTCTATTGGCAATGGAACCGTGGCAAGCAGCTCTGTCGTTGCAGCAATTGCAATTTCAGTCTCTTGGGTATGACGCTCAATATGGCATCGACCAACATTTTATTACCAAAGCTAAGATGGCCAATAAGCCGATTTGGGGATTAGAGAGTATTGAGTTTCAGATTAGTCTAACGAGTGACCTACCTAACAAAGGGCTGGAACTACTAACGGAGTTAATTGAAGAGTGGGATCAGCAACCTGAGCAAGTTGCATGTTTAGTGACATCTTGGGTCCACGGAGATGAAACGAACCTCGCTGAAATATCACAGAAGGATTTACTCGGTGAAGAGCTATACCGAACATTCGTCACAGAGCGAAACCAAGATTGGGTCAAACAGTTTACCTCTAACCCTAATTGGCAGTCTGGAAGCTATTTTGTTGCGGTTGGTGCTTTGCACTTAGTTGGAAAGGACAATGTCCCGCAACTGCTTGAACAATTGGGTTACACAGTGACCCCTTTAACTCAAGGAAGTCGCACTGAGTGTGCATTCGATAGCTAGATGAAAGGCTAGATGAAGGTAAAAGGTCGAACAATGGATTGATGGCGGGGTGTTCACTTAACCCTTGCTGTCAATCAATGGCGCCTTGAGACCATCCTTCCTTGAGACCATCCATGATAGGGCAGTCATTCGATTCATTGCCGGGACAGTGCGACGCCCAGGTTTTCAAAGTATTCTTAATGGCGGTGAGATCGGCAATCTTTTGTTCAATATCGGCGATTTTAGCCACTGTCTTAGCTTTAACCACCGCACTTTGCATTTGATTATTTTGTGATAACTCAACCAACTCTTTGCAATCATCAAGACTAAAACCAAGGTTTTTAGCCCGTGCAATCAAGACCAACTGCTGGATCTGCACATCACTGTAGGTTCGATAACCGTTCTCTGAGCGTAGAGAATGAATCAAACCTTTCTCTTCATACAAGCGAATCGATTTACTGGTTAAGCCTGTTCGTTTTGCTACTTCACCAATATTCATAAAAACCTCACCTATGATCACCATTCAATCGCCAGAGACTCACTAATACCAATCGTTAGTCTCTGGCTTGTTCGCTTTAGTTTAGTAAATCAACCAAGTCCTGTTCGGTACGCACTTCTACCCCAAGATCTTGCGCCTTCGCTAACTTTGAGCCCGCATTGTCACCAGCAAACAGAATATCGGTGTTCTTAGAAACACTGCCTGTCACCTTAGCGCCCAAAGCTTGTAGTGCCGCTTTTGCTTCATTGCGATTCAATTGCGACAGCGACCCCGTTAGCACCACCGTTTTTCCTGCAAGAGGTTGTGGAACATCTTGATCTGGTTCTTGTACATCCTGCCAATGAACACCCGCGTCAATAAGTGCCGCAATCACCACTTGATTACTTTCTTGAGCAAAGAACAAGCGGATATGTTTGGCAACAATTTCACCAACATCTGGAACTTCAATTAGCTGCTCGTGTGACGCCACCATGATGGCATCGAGCGTTTTAAAGTGCGCCGCAAGGTTAGCCGCGGTGGCTTCACCCACCTCACGAATACCTAACGAATAAAGAAAACGAGCTAACGTCGTTTCTTTTGACTTTTCCAACGCGTTAACCACATTTTGTGCCGATTTCGGCCCCATTCGCTCCAAAATCGTCAAGACACCTGCCGATAAACCAAATAGATCCGCGGGCGTTTCAACCATTTCACGATCCACTAATTGCTCAATGACCTTATCGCCTAAACCGTCAACATCAAGGGCCTTACGGGAAACAAAGTGCTTGAGCGCTTCTTTACGCTGAGCTTGGCAAACCAAGCCACCGCTACATCTTGCAACGGCTTCGCCTTCAATACGCTCAATGGCGGAATGACAAACCGGGCAGTCAATCGGAAAACGGATCGCTTGCGCGTCTTGCGGACGACGATCAGGCACAAACGCCACGATTTGCGGGATTACATCACCCGCACGACGAATAATCACACTATCGCCCACCATCACACCGAGGCGCTCAATCTCATCGGCATTGTGCAAGGTGGCATTACTTACGGTCACACCCCCTACAAACACCGGCTCTAGTTTAGCAACTGGCGTGATTGCGCCTGTACGCCCAACCTGAAACTCTACCGCATTCAGCGTCGTGATCTCTTCTTGCGCCGGAAACTTATAGGCAATTGCCCAACGAGGAGCACGAGCAACAAAGCCAAGCTGTTGTTGCAAGTCAATGTCATCAACTTTGATCACCACACCATCAATCTCATAATCCAAGCTTTCACGCTTTTCTTGAATCGCTTTATGGTAGGCTTTCACCTGTTCAATATCTTCAACGCGTTTGGTCTCAGGTCCCATCGGGAAACCCCAAGACTTCAATTTTACAAAGCGTTGGTAATGACTTTGTGGCAGTTCAGCCCCTTCGATAATGCCTAAACTGTAGGCATAGAAACTCAGTGGTCGCTTGGCGGTAATTCGAGAATCTAACTGTCGTAAGCTTCCTGCGGCAGCGTTTCTTGGGTTAACAAAGACTTTCTCCCCTTTCGCTAACGCCTCTTGGTTCATCTTTTCAAAGCCAGCTTTGAGCATAAAGACTTCACCACGCACTTCGACACGAGTTGGAATATCATCCCCTTGCAGTTTCAGTGGGATCGCTGAGATGGTTCTGACGTTCTCGGTAATGTTCTCACCGGTTGTCCCATCACCACGCGTCGCCGCCTGTACCAAGATTCCATTCTCATAAAGCAGGCTTACCGCCAAACCATCCAGTTTCACCTCACAACAAAATGCACCAATTTGAGTGCGGTTGACACGCTCGCGAATACGTCTGTTGAACCCATCAAGGTCATCATCAGAGAAAGCATTGTCCAAAGAGAGCATCGGTAATTCATGCTGTACTTGGTTGAAGCTATCCAGAGGCAAACCGCCTACCCGCTGACTTGGCGAATCTAAAGTCACCCACTCAGGATGCTCTGCTTCAATGGCGAGCAACGATTGCATCAGCCTGTCATATTCCGCATCAGGGATCTCCGGACTGTCCTCGACATAGTATTTTACGCCGTGATAGTGAAGTTGTTCCTTAAGTTCAGAAAGTCGTTGTTGAGACATGGTATACCTTGGTTATAACGAGAAAAAGGCTCCATCGGAGCCTTTTGAAAAACGAGGGGTTCTCTATGCTGTTGCTCTGGCAGCGTTAAAATCTTTAATCTGTTTTCGATAAACATCTAAGCGAGTTGGTGTCATTAAGTTTCGCTTGTCATCAAGAACATTTCCACCTAAATCATCAGCAATTTGCTGCGCCGTCTTTAGCATCAATTTAAAGTTCTGATCGGCTTCACCAAAGCAAGGTAAAGTCATAAAGAAAGAGATGCCCTTAGTGCTGAACGTCGCAGGATCATCGTGCTTAAGCGTACCCGGTTGCATCATATTAGCAACACTAAATAATACCTTGCCCGTGCCTGACAGATCCGCATGACGGTGGAATATATCCATTTCACCGTACAGTAAGCCATTTTGGCTCATGCTATCGAACAATTGAGTACCAATAAACGGCTGATCGCCAGCACAGTGAACATTCATCACGATGACTTGTAATTCGTCTTGCTGTTCATCTTGAACGGACTCTTGAACCGCATTTTGAGTGACATCTGATTGAGGTTGAGACTCTTCGTCATCGTCCAAGCTATCAAGATCCAGTTGTGGCTCAATCTTCTTGCTTGTTGGCACAGCATTTTCGGTTACTGGCGTCTTCTTGGTGATAAACGCAGGCGGCTCTTGAATCGGCGCTGTCGATACAGGCTCTGGTGCCACCACCTCAGGAGTTGGTTCTATCTTCACCTCATCCTGCGCTTGGGCAAACTGCGGTTCGATAGTGGCTTCTGGCTCGATCTCTTGTTCAACTGGAGTATAGTCATCAAGAGGATCGTAATCCGACTTTTCTGGGGCAAGTCCAAAATCAGGCTCAGTGCGTGTTTTCTTGATGATTTCAAAATCATCTTCCGGTGCCACATAAGCGGGTTCATCTGCCGAATCCAGTTTACCTAGCGGCTTGTTCCCAAATTTCTTCTGGCCTTCCTTTTTGCTCGACCACAAACCATGAAAAAGTAGTGCGGCGATGGCCAAGGCACCAACAATTATCAGTACGAATCGCAATTCCTGCATTGTTTGATCTCATATTATAAAAATAATTCGTTGCTAAGCCTCTCCAAGGCTTAACTTGCCCTACTGTACCAAAAGACTATGTAGGAAATGAACATCTTACTACAAGAACTTTGTGATTTCCTTAAGGCTTTTTTGATATAGTCGTGGCAACTCATAACACCAACGTAGCACAAGGAGCCACATTTTGAACAAAGCTGCCACTGGATTTGGTTATTTCCACCAAGGTTTTCAATTGGCCTTTACTAAGGGCATTCGTCGCTACGTCGTTTTGCCTCTGCTCGCGAACATCATTTTAGTCGGTGGCGCGATGTACTACCTATTCGCTAATCTTAACGCTTGGATTGATGGTTGGTTAGGTAACCTTCCGGAATTTCTGGCTTGGCTGAGTTACATACTTTGGCCACTGTTAGCTCTGACTATTCTTGCCACCTTTTCCTACTTCTTTAGTACCTTAGCAAACTTTATCGCCGCGCCTTTTAACGGTTTACTTGCCGAAAAAGTAGAAGAAAAGCTAACCGGTCAAGTGGTGTCTGAAGAGGGTATGCTTGGTGTTGTCAAAGACGTGCCACGTATTATGGCTCGTGAATGGCGTAAACTGCTTTATACCTTGCCTAAAGCCATTGGACTGTTTTTGCTGTTGCTTATCCCTGCTCTGGGACAAACAGTGGGTCCTATTTTGTGGTTTGTGTTTACCGCCTGGATGTTGGCAATTCAATATTGTGACTACCCATTTGATAACCACAAAGTCCCCTTCAACGACATGCGCATGTCGATGAAGCAAAAACAAGGTAAAGCGTATAGTTTTGGCGCGCTGGTTTCACTGTTTACTTCGATTCCAATTCTCAACCTATGTATCGTTCCTGTCTCAGTGTGCGGCGCGACAGCGATGTGGGTGCAAGAATTTAGAGATGAATATAAGTAACCGATATACCCAAGTTACCAATACAAGAAGATGTCGATAAAAAACGAGGTGGCTTAGCCACCTCGTTTTGTTTCACCTTAATCCAAATCTTAAACTAGGGTTTCAGCAACTGACGAGTAAAGTGGGTTTGCCCACACTTAATACAGGGCGTGATTTCTGTGGGATGAGTGTATTCCATCTTGTGACCACAGGTTTCGCAAACCAAGACGCCGAGACCTATCATTTCCCCCGCTTGATATAAGCCTTGCCGTTCAAGATCTTGAAACACCTCCATCCACTCAATCTTGGTGCGATCGGTAATGTCCAATAGTCCTTGCCAGATGGAATTCGCAATCATGGTATAAAAGGGACCGCTCTTACTCTGTTCATAGTTGTCAGAGAACTCGCGAAGATCGGATTTGATGTAAGCTGAAATCAGCGCCATCTCATCCTTAGTCATGTCGTTGGCTGCTTCAACCACTTCTCCCGACTTTTCCAATACATGCTGAAGTTCTTCAGGGCTATGCTTAAGATTCTCAACAACATCTCCAAACATTTCTTCATAGCTAGCTTTACGTTTTGGCATACTTCATCTCCCCTTGCCTATCCGAGCAGCGGCAATCACAGCATCTTGGTGAATAATTTAAGGTGAAACCACCATGGTTCGCCTTAACCTGACCGATGACGCAGTAACTTGCACTACAAAGGATACATTGACTATTGTTGTACCTCGTTCCTTTAGGTATTCTATGACGATCTATTTAAGTCTGTTCTAACCGAACTCACAAATTCCAAGATAACCGGACATCATCGATGCAAGAACAATACAACCCGCAAGATATTGAACAGAAAGTTCAACAGCACTGGGACAACAACAAGACCTTTGTTGTAAGTGAAGACCCAAATAAAGAAAAATTCTACTGTCTATCTATGTTCCCTTACCCAAGTGGCCGACTCCATATGGGTCACGTGCGTAACTATACTATCGGTGATGTGGTCTCTCGCTTCCAACGCCTGCAAGGTAAAAACGTAATGCAACCAATCGGTTGGGATGCGTTTGGTCTACCAGCAGAAAACGCAGCAGTAAAAAACAACACCGCACCTGCGCCTTGGACTTACGAAAATATCGAATACATGAAAAACCAGTTAAAGCTTCTTGGCTTTGGTTACGACTGGAATCGTGAATTTGCGACTTGTACGCCTGAGTACTATCGCTGGGAGCAAGAGTTCTTCACCAAGCTTTATCAAAAAGGGTTGGTTTATAAGAAGACCTCTTCGGTTAACTGGTGTCCAAACGACCAAACCGTACTTGCTAACGAACAGGTTGAAGATGGCTGCTGCTGGCGTTGTGACACACCGGTTGAGCAGAAAGAAATCCCTCAGTGGTTTATCAAAATCACTGAATACGCTCAAGAGCTTCTTGACGATCTCGACAACCTTGATGGTTGGCCTGAAATGGTGAAAACCATGCAGCGCAACTGGATTGGTCGCTCTGAAGGTGTTGAACTCAAGTTTGAAGTGAAAGGTCAACAAGACCTAGAAGTTTACACCACGCGTCCAGACACACTAATGGGTGTGACTTACGTTGGTATCGCCGCAGGTCACCCTCTTGCCGCCGTTGCCGCAGAGAACAACCCAGAGCTTGCAGCATTCATTGAAGAGTGCAAAAACAACAAAGTAGCGGAAGCTGAACTTGCGACAATGGAGAAGAAAGGTATGGCGACGGGCCTTACTGCTATTCACCCATTGAACGGTCGCGAAGTCCCGGTTTACGTCGCTAACTTCGTATTGATGGACTACGGTACAGGCGCTGTAATGGCGGTTCCTGCGCACGACCAACGTGACTACGAGTTTGCAACTAAGTACGGTCTAGATATTGTGCCAGTCATCAAACCTGTTGATGGCGGCGAGTTAGACGTCTCTGAAGCCGCTTACACTGAGAAAGGTGTTCTGTTCGACTCAGGCGAATTCGACGGTCTAGAGTTCCAAGCCGCGTTCGACGCGATTGCAGCGAAGCTAGAAGCCGAAGGCAAAGGCACTAAGACCGTTAACTTCCGTCTACGTGACTGGGGTGTCTCTCGTCAACGTTACTGGGGCGCACCCATCCCAATGGTCACGACTGAAGATGGTGAAGTTCACCCAGTTCCAGCGGACCAACTGCCTGTGATTCTTCCAGAAGACGTGGTCATGGACGGCGTAACCAGCCCAATCAAAGCGGACAAAGAGTGGGCTAAGACTACATTCAACGGCGAACCGGCACTACGCGAAACAGACACGTTCGATACCTTTATGGAATCTTCTTGGTACTACGCGCGTTACTGTTCACCACAAGCTGACGACATCCTAGATCCAGAAAAAGCCAACTACTGGCTACCTGTCGACCAGTACGTTGGTGGTATCGAGCACGCTTGTATGCACCTATTGTACTCTCGCTTCTTCCACAAGCTTCTACGTGACGCGGGTTATGTAACGTCTGACGAACCGTTCAAACAGTTACTATGTCAAGGCATGGTACTGGCTGATGCATTCTACTTCGAGAACGAGAAAGGCGGTAAAGAGTGGGTTGCGCCAACTGACGTGAATGTTGAGCGTGACGGCAAAGGCCGCATCACGTCAGCGAAAGATGACCAAGGTCGTAACGTTGAACACTCAGGCATGATCAAGATGTCTAAGTCTAAGAACAACGGTATCGACCCACAAGAGATGGTCGACAAGTACGGCGCTGACACAGTACGTCTGTTTATGATGTTCGCGTCTCCAGCAGACATGACACTTGAATGGCAAGAGTCTGGCGTAGAAGGTGCGAACCGCTTCCTGAAACGTGTTTGGAAACTCGTTAACGAGCATACCTCTAAAGGCGCAGCAGAAGCCGTTGATGCGGCAGCACTATCAGGTGATCAAAAAGCACTTCGTCGTGACGTTCACAAGACCATCGCCAAAGTGACTGATGATATCGCTCGTCGTCAAACGTTCAACACAGCAATCGCAGCCATCATGGAATTGATGAACAAGCTAGCGAAAGCCCCTCAAGAATCCGCACAAGATCGTGCCATCCTTGATGAAGCACTTAAAGCCGTGGTTGCCATGCTTTATCCAATCACTCCGCATATCTCATACGAACTATGGGTGGCGCTTGGTGAAGCAGACATCGACAATGCGGTGTGGCCAACATTCGATGAGAAAGCACTGGTTGAAGACGAGAAGACAATCGTAGTTCAAGTCAACGGTAAGCTACGTGCTAAATTGACGGTCGCGGCAGACGCAACGAAAGAACAAGTTGAAGAACTTGGCCTTAACGACGAGAACGTGACCAAGTTCACTGACGGAAAAACTGTCCGTAAAGTGATCTATGTACCGGGTAAACTTCTCAATATTGTAGCTAATTAATTAGCAACAATTTAAGCTATACCCAAGTTATCGCTCGATGCAAAATCAGGGATAACTTGGGTGTAAAATGTCGCAGCCCTGTCTGCGACATTCATATTTAAAGCCTTTTATAAACATCCATACTGCCAGCTTGGGTAGTTATATAAGTCTTTATGGAAAGAGTGTGCGGTCCTATGCGCCAAATGAAAATGAATTTTGTTAAAACAACGATTATTGCTGTTCTTGCTACCATGCTGACGGCATGTGGCTTCCATCTACGCGGCGAGTACACGGTTCCCGAGGATATCAAACAGATCTCCGTGACCAGTTATGATCAATACAGCACCATCACTCGCCTGGTGAAAGAGCAATTACGCTTGAGCAAAATTGATATTGTGCCGCCAAGTTCAGACGTTCCAAACCTCCATATTCAGGAAGAAAACGTCAGCGACCGCACCTTATCCTTATACCAAAACACCAGTGCTGCAGAAAAAGAAATCACCTACATGGTGAAGTATCAAGTGACACTACCAGAAATTGGTAGCAAACAATTTGAAGCGACCATGACGCGTAGCTACCTTGATAACCCACTGTCTGCGCTAGCAAAAACCGTCGAACGTGATCTTCTGGAAAATGAAATGCGCGCTTTTTCTGCTCAGCAGATGATGCGACAAATGGCACGTTTGAAAACGGAGATCGAAGAATATGAGGCGGAACATCCCAACACAAATGATCCCAACACGAATAACAGTGTTACGAACAGTCGTGTTGATCCGTCATAGTTTGCCGATATCTAGGATCTGTTAGTGAAAATTTTTGCCGATAGAGTGGCACAAACTCTCGAACGTCAGTGGCATCATTGTTATCTGCTGTTTGGCAATGAACCACTGTTTGTCCAAGAAAGCCGCGACCACATCGTGGCAAAGGCCAAGCAACTTGGTTTTGAAGAGCATCATCGATTTTCTATGGACAAGTCGCTCGATTGGAATCAAGTGTTCGATTGTACTCAAGCGCTCAGCCTCTTTTCTTCCAAACAGATTATTGAACTGACGGTGCCAGAGTCTGGCATCACAGCCGCCTCAGCAAAATCACTGCTTGAGCTTGCGCCTTCTCTGCACCAAGATATTGTACTGATCATCACTGGCAGTAAATTGACCCGCGCGCAAGAATCCGCCAAGTGGTTCAAAGCGCTCAACGGCTGTCTTGTTAATTGCGCAACTCCTGATACCAAGCGCTTGCCTCAATGGGTACAACAGCGCTGCCATACCATGCATCTGAAACCCGATCACGAAGCCTTGATGCTGTTATGCCAATGGCACGAAGGGAACCTGTTTGCTCTATCACAAAGTCTTGAAAAACTGACACTGCTGTTCCCTGATGGCGAACTGACCTTGCCAAGGGTACAAGAGTCACTTAGCCGCCATAATCACTTTACTGTATTTCACTGGATTGACGCGCTTCTCGAAGGCAAACCCAAGCGCGCCAGCCGAATTCTGTCACAACTCGAAGTTGAAGGCGTCGAGGCAATTATCTTGCTGCGCTCACTACAAAAAGAGTTGCTCCAGTTGATCAAGATGAAGCAGATGCAGCAGCAAACCTCTCTTAACCAAGTGTTTGATCAATTTAGAGTTTGGCAAAGTAAAAAGCCAATCTACAATGCGGCTTTATCGCGCTTAGATATTCCGCAGCTCAAGCAAGCGATACATCTGCTGACAGCGGTAGAGATTGATGCTAAAACGCAATACGACCAGAGTCCGTGGCCATTTATTCAACAACTGAGTTTCAATCTAGCGACCACTGACAATCCACTGTCTTTTCATCCGTAAAAGCGTGGTATAATTTTAGTTTCGTCAGTAAACCCACACTGACCACCATACACACCGATGACCGAGGATCCCCTTTTGCTACGCGAAGAACTTAAACTTTTTTTAGCCGATAAAGCCGATGACATGAAAGCTTTAGATATTGTCACCATTGATGTTGAAGGTAAATCAAGCGTGACTGACTATATGATCGTCTGTACGGGCACTTCAAAAAGACATGTTATCTCGATAGCTGACCACGTTGCCTCCGAAGTGAAAAAAGCGGGTCTTGAGCCACTTGGGCTTGATGGTGAACAAGAAGGTGAATGGGTTGTCCTAGATATGGGTACAACCATGCTTCACGTGATGCAAGAGCAACACCGCGAGCTATACCAATTAGAAAAACTTTGGAGTTAATCGTTTGAAGCTGCAACTCATTGCGGTAGGCACTAAGATGCCTAAGTGGGTAGAAGAGGGATTTCAAGAATATCGCCGCCGCTTCCCGCATGACATGCCACTTGAATTGGTAGAGATCACTGCCGGTAAACGAGGTAAAAACGCGGATATCGCTCGCATTCTACAAAAAGAAGGCGAAGCGATGCTAGCTGCAGTGCCAAAGGGAAACCGCATTGTCACTCTAGACATTCCTGGCAAAAAATGGGACACACCACAACTGGCAGAACAGCTCGAAAGCTGGAAGCTAGATGGTCGAGATGTTTCGATTCTTATTGGCGGTCCTGAAGGGCTAGCACCTGCCTGCAAAGCAGCGGCCGATCAAAGCTGGTCTTTATCTGCTCTAACACTTCCCCATCCGTTAGTGAGAATTGTTATGGCTGAGAGCTTATACCGCGCTTGGTCAATTACCGCCAATCACCCTTATCATAGAGAGTAAGTCGTTCCCTATGAAACGCAGACGCAGCCAGATACGAGATCATCAGGAAGAAGCTCGGCTATTTAAAAGTCGAGCGGTTATCTCGTTTATTTTTATTATCTTGATGGTCATGTTACTGGTCGCTAACCTGTATCACATCCAAGTGAATCAGTTCCAAGATTACAAAACCCGCTCTAATGACAACCGAATTAAGATCGTCCCTATTGCCCCTAACCGTGGCTTGATATACGACCGAAATGGGGTGTTGTTGGCTGAGAATCGCCCTGTTTTTAACCTCGAAATCACACCTGAAAAAGTAAAAAACATGGACGAAACTATCGCAAGATTGCGGGCGTTTCTTGATATTTCAGATGATAGGTTAGAAGCATTTCAACGGGATCGAAAACGCTCACGTCGTTTTAAATCTATCCCGCTGCTCACACAGTTAACCCAAGAACAAGTCGCGCTGTTCTCCGTCCAGCAGCACAAATTTCCTGGCGTGGAGATCGCCGCCACGCTGAAACGGTATTATCCCTACGGTGAGGTGCTGACTCACGTTATTGGCTATGTGTCGCGTATCAATGACAGAGACATCCAGCGCTTAGTCCGTGAAGAAAAAGACGCCAATTATCAAGCAACCCGAGATATCGGTAAGCTCGGTATCGAGCGTTATTATGAAGATGTGCTTCACGGCATTGCTGGCTACCAAGAAGTCGAAGTGAACAGCCGTGGTCGTGTGATTCGCACCCTTAAGTTTGAGCCACCGATTCCGGGCAAAGACATTGTTCTTAACCTCGATATCAAACTACAGCTAAAAGTACATAAATTACTGGCTGGACGCCGTGGTTCAGCGATTATCTTAGATCCGAGCGACAATGGCGTTTTGGCTATGGTCTCAAGCCCTAGTTACGACCCGAATTCATTTGTTCACGGCATCTCATACAAAGACTACAATGCGTTGACCAGTGATAGAAATAAACCGCTGCTCAACCGTGCGACTTACGGTATTTATCCTCCGGCTTCTACCGTCAAGCCATTCATTGCTGTTGGTGCCCTACAAGAAGGGGTGATCACAACGAAAACAACCCGTAATGACCCGGGCTATTGGCGGATTCCGAATTCGAAAACCCGTCCATTCCGCGACTGGTTAAGATGGGGACACGGGCGTGTTGATATCGTCAAAGCAATCGAAGAGTCCGTGGATACTTTCTACTATCAGATCGCCTACGACATGGGGATTGATCGCTTATCGACTTGGATGATGATGTTTGGATTTGGCGACTATACCGGCATTGACATCCATGAAGAGAGTAAAGCCAACATGCCGACTCGTGAATGGAAAATGGCGCGTCATCGCACGCCTTGGTATCAAGGAGACACCATTCCGGTCGGTATTGGACAAGGTTATTGGACCGCAACACCGATGCAAATTGCGAAAGCTACCTCGGTGTTAGTCAACCACGGTCAAGTGCTGTCTCCTCACCTACTTCGCGCCACCATTAATAACGGCGGCAATTTTGATGAACAAGTTTTAGCGGAAGTCGACTCTCGACCACCGATCACTAATGTGAAACAGCAGTACTGGAACATCGCGCTTGAAGGCATGCGCCGAGTGAACCATGGGGTTCGCGGCACTGCTCGCCGTGCATTCGCTGATATGCCTTATCAGAGCGGAGGTAAATCAGGGACCGCCCAAGTTTACAGCCTTGGCGAAGATGAAGAGTACAACGCGGATGAAATCGAAGAGCATCTAAAAGACCACGCATTGTTTACTGGATTTGCACCATTTAAAGATCCTAAAGTCGTTGTCACTGTGGTGATCGAAAATGCCGGCGGTGGTTCAACCAATGGCGCTCCGGTTGCGAGACAACTGTTTGATCTTGCGTTACAGGAAGAGCTGCAATTAGAGCAGCAAGAGACTCAATCAAAAGCGAGTGTAGAGTAATGAAACTGGATCCTTCTACCGGACAGAATCGTCTTTTATTTGAACGTTTTCATATCGATCTTCCTCTGCTATTGGGTATTTTAACCTTAATGGGTTTTGCACTGATCGTCATGTACAGTGCCAGCGGTCAAAATATGGCAATGATGGACAGACAAGCGATGCGTATGATGCTGTCACTGGCCGTCATGGTGACACTGGCGCAAATCTCCCCAAGAACCTACGAGTCCCTTGCGCCTTTGATGTTCTTTGCTGGTGTTGGACTCTTGCTGGCAGTGCTACTATTTGGTGAGGCCTCTAAGGGAGCACAGCGCTGGTTAAACCTTGGGTTTATCCGCTTTCAGCCCTCGGAGTTACTCAAGCTTGCGGTGCCGTTAATGGTGGCGCGCTATATCGGTAAACGTGCTTTACCAATCTCATTTCAGACCTTGGTGATCTCACTCGTTATGGTAGCCGTGCCGACCATCTTGATCGCCAAACAGCCTGACTTGGGCACCTCTATTCTTATCGCCGCTTCTGGCATCTTTGTGATTTTCTTGGCGGGGATCAGTTGGAAGATCATTTTTGCTGCCGTCGCCGCTCTTGGTGCTTTCGCCCCTATCCTCTGGTTTTTCCTTATGCGCGAATATCAGAAAGTCAGGGTGCGGACACTATTCGATCCTGAGCGTGATCCACTCGGTGCGGGTTACCATATTATTCAAAGTAAAATTGCTATCGGCTCTGGTGGTATTAGCGGTAAGGGATGGTTGCAAGGCACACAGTCACAACTGGAATTTCTACCCGAGCGTCATACCGACTTTATCTTTGCGGTGATCGCTGAAGAGTGGGGCATGATTGGCATTTTGCTGCTATTGACGCTTTACTTATTTATTATTGGGCGTGGCTTATACTTGGCAGGCTCGGCACAAACTGCATTTGGACGTATGATGGCAGGCAGTATTGTCCTGAGTTTCTTCGTCTATGTCTTTGTTAACATTGGTATGGTAAGTGGCATTCTGCCCGTTGTGGGTGTTCCACTTCCCCTCGTGAGCTACGGTGGAACTTCCATGGTCAGTTTGATGGCAGGCTTTGGCATCTTGATGTCGATCCATACTCACAGAAAAGCATTTTCTAAGGCGACCTAATGAAAACCATGACTTTTTCAATCGCTCAACCCCTGATTCGACTGGCAACTTTTGCCGTCGTCGCACTGGTGGTAGGTTGCTCGTCTTCCGATAGCCGTTATGAATTAAGCGACGATGTTGCGCCTAATCAACCTATTTCTGTTGACCATATCGAGGGCGCGGTCCCTAGATATGAACCTTACAGTCTGGGTGGTAATAAAAACTACAAGCTGCGAGGGGGAAGCTACACCATTATCAAAGACCCTGAAGGCTTTACAGAAACCGGCAAAGCGTCATGGTACGGCAAAAAGTTTCATGGTCATCTAACTTCAAACGGTGAAGTTTATGACATGTATTCCATGTCTGCTGCACACAAAACCTTACCTCTGCCAAGCTATGTTAAGGTCACCAACCTTGATAATGATAAAGAAACGGTCGTGCGTGTTAACGACCGTGGTCCTTTCCATGAAGGAAGAATCATCGACCTGAGTTACGCTGCGGCGAAAAAGCTCGATATTATTAAAACAGGGACTGCCAACGTACGCATTGAGGTTATCACTGTCGATAAACCGACTGAGCAGAGGGAGATCGACAAACACGCTCAATATGCAATTCAAGTAGCGGCTTCACCGCATAAAGACCGTTTGGAAACTTTATCGCAACAGATCGGTCAAAACCTGTCAGTTGAGGCTTTTCTCGATTCAAGCAGCCAAAACCATCGCTTGATGTTGGGTCCGTTCTTAGATTTGCACCATGCAAAAGAGATACTAAAGCAGGTTCAGAACATGGGATATCCCTCAGCGTTCGTCAAAAAACAGTAAACGGCATTGACATCGATCACGATTGTTACATAGTGTATACCCCAAGTTTTGTCGAGTTCGGCTCAGCTGTATAACGAGATAACTCAGGCACCAGCACTTAAACACTGTCGGTTGATCGTCGGATGATTAAATTAACCTTGTATTCACAATGAATAAAAATAAGTTTTCTATGAAATTTGTTACTTCTGTTGCCCTTTCTGCAACGTTCCTTGCTGCTTCAACTTCTGCAGCGCCAGTCGTTATACCGGATGCGCCGCAAATCGCCGCGAAAGGTTTTGTGTTAATGGATTACAACTCCGGTAAAGTACTGGCGGAAAAAGAGATGCATACGCAACTTTCTCCTGCCAGCTTGACCAAGATGATGACCAGCTATGTCATTGGTCAAGAGCTAAAGAGTGGTAATATTTCTCCAACCGATGAAGTCACCATCAGTAAAAATGCTTGGGCAAAAAACTTCCCAGACTCTTCCAAGATGTTCATTGAAGTGGGCACTAAAGTGACGGTTGACGAGCTCAACAAAGGCATCATCATTCAATCTGGTAACGACGCTTGTGTCGCCATGGCCGAGCATATCGCTGGCTCTGAAGATGCGTTTGTGGATCTGATGAATGCTTGGACTGAATCTATCGGTATGACCAACACCCACTTTGCCAACGTACACGGACTGGATAACCCAAATCTGTATTCGACCCCTTATGACATGGCACTACTTGGTCAAGCGCTCATCCGTGACGTGCCTGACGAGTATCGTGTTTACGCTGACAAAAAGTTCACTTATAACGGTATTACCCAATACAACCGCAATGGCTTGTTATGGGATAAGAGCATGAACGTTGACGGCATCAAAACCGGTCATACAAGCAATGCAGGCTATAGCTTGGTCAGTTCTGCCACCGAAGGTCAAATGCGTTTAGTCGCAGTTGTGATGGGAACGACGAGTGCCAACGCGCGTAAATCAGAGAGCAAAAAGCTGCTTAGCTATGGTTTCCGTTTCTTCGAGACCGTAACACCACACAAAGCCAACGAAACCTTCGTGGAAGAAAGACTTTGGATGGGTGACAAAGAAACGGTGGCTCTGGGTGTTGACCAAGATACCTACGTGACGCTATCTCGTGGTCAAGCGAGAAACCTGAAGGCAAGTTTTGTACTTGAAAAAGAACTTGAAGCCCCAATCTCTAAGGGCGATGTCGTTGGTAAGCTATACTATCAACTGGATGGCGAAGACGTGGCTGAGTATCCACTGCTGGCTCTTGAAGATGTGCAAGAGGGCAGCATTTTTAGCCGCCTTTGGGATTACGTTGTCAGACTGCTCAAAAGCTTCTTTTAAGCCAGTCGAGACACCCCACTGATAACAAAGCCGCTCTATGCGGCTTTGATGTTTTCTGGTCTTGAGTTCGTGGACTATTACCATTACTATTCGCAGCATTAAAATTAAGCCTATTATTAGCATTAACACTATTAACTGGAGTCTCCATTATGTTAACCATCAACTCTGATGCAAAACTCAAAGATCTATTAGAGTTCCCTTGCTCATTTACATACAAAGTGATGGGCTATGCCAAACCTGAGCTTCCAGAAAAGGTACTTGAAGTGATTCAGCGTCACGCACCTGGGGATTACTCTCCGACGATCAAACCAAGTGCAAAAGGTAACTACCACGCCGTATCTATCAACATCACAGCGACCTCTATCGAGCAGGTAGAAACCCTGTATAAAGAGCTTGGCGAGATCGATATCGTACGCATGGTTCTTTAATATTTTTAAATATTAAACTTTTTTTGAAAGCAGCTTCGGCTGCTTTTCCTTTATTTATCATATTGATATATCGTTTCGTATTATTACCTATCGCTGCAATTGTTAATTATTAGTAGTTCAGCGTAGCAACTAGGTTTATAATACAAATACTTTATTAACACACATTGAGGTGAACTTGGTGGAAAATCGGCTCGTAGTGAGAAAGCTTGGACGAAGAGACTATCTTCCGGTATGGCAAGCAATGCATGATTTCACTGATTCAAGAACCGATGACACAAGTGACGAAGTGTGGTTAGTGGAACACAATCCAGTGTTCACTCAAGGACAGGCAGGTAAAGCGGAACATCTACTTAACACAGGGGATATTCCGGTAGTGCAAAGCGATCGTGGTGGTCAAGTGACCTATCATGGTCCCGGCCAATTGGTCGCCTATTTCCTGATCAACCTACGCCGTAAAAAACTCGGTGTTCGAGAGCTAGTCACTCATATCGAAAACCTCGTGATCCAAACCCTCGATGCGTATAATATTGAGTCAGCAGCAAGACCTGACGCCCCTGGCGTTTATGTCGACAATAAAAAGATCTGCTCACTGGGATTGCGTATCCGTAAAGGATGCTCATTCCATGGACTGGCTCTCAATATCAATATGGACCTCTCTCCTTTTCTAAGAATTAACCCTTGTGGTTATGCCGGTATGGAAATGATCCAAGTGAGTCAACTCGGCGGCCCCGATAGCGTGGCTAACGTTGAAGACCAACTGGTCAAGCAACTGGTACAGATTCTTGATTATGAGCATGTAGAATTTAGCGAAGAAGCTTTAAATTAGCGAACAAGCATAAAATTAGCGAAGAAGCATAAAAGATGAGCAAACCAATTCAAATGGAACAGGGCGTCAAGTATCGCGACGCTGACAAAATGGCGCTTATTCCGGTAAAAAATATGCCGACTGAGCAGAAAGAAGTGCTTAGAAAGCCAGAGTGGATGAGGATTAAGCTGCCATCAGATAGTCAACGTATCCAAGACATCAAATCGGCGATGCGTAAAAACAATCTGCACTCGGTTTGTGAAGAAGCATCTTGCCCTAACTTGGCAGAATGTTTTAACCATGGCACCGCTACCTTTATGATTCTGGGTGCTATCTGTACTCGTCGCTGCCCATTCTGTGACGTTGCCCATGGTCGTCCAAACGCACCTGAAGCCGATGAGCCACAAAAACTGGCGCAGACGATCAAAGATATGAAGCTAAAGTATGTGGTGATTACGTCGGTAGACCGTGACGATCTACGTGATGGCGGCGCTCAGCACTTTGCTGATTGTAACCGTGAGATCCGTACACTCAACCCACATATCAAAATTGAAACGCTCGTACCGGATTTCCGTGGTCGTATGGAAGTGGCGCTTGAAGCAATGAAAGACAACCCACCGGATGTTTTCAACCATAACCTAGAAACCGCACCACGCCTTTATCGTAAGGCGCGTCCTGGCGCAAATTACAAATGGTCGCTGCAACTGCTACAAAAATTCAAGCAGATGCATCCCGATGTACCGACAAAATCAGGTTTGATGATGGGTCTGGGTGAAACCAAAGAAGAGATCATCGAAGTACTGAAAGATCTGCGCGCTCACGGAGTTACCATGCTTACGCTTGGTCAGTACCTAGCTCCAAGCCGCCACCATCTTCCGGTTGAACGCTATGTTCCGCCATCTGAGTTTGATGAGCTTAAAGAGATTGCATTAGAGCTTGGCTTTACCCACGCCGCTTGTGGTCCATTTGTTCGCTCGTCTTATCATGCAGACATGCAGGCTCAAGGTATTGAGATTAAATAATTTTCTCAGGTTTTATTAGAGAGCGGTTATTAGAAATAAGTTATTAACGAAAAGTTATTAGAGAAAAGCTGGCGAATAATGCCAGCTTTTTTTGTTTTTTGAACCCGTAAAGTGAATTGCCAATACGCACACAGCTATACACACTGCGATACAACAAAAGTGCGAATCCAATCGAGTGGCAATAAATCAATCAATAACCGGACCCACAGTCAGAAGTATATTCGCAAAGCGACGAGTTTCTCCGGTCGCAATAACCAGTAACGTATCCGGCGACTTAACCGCGGAGTAGAAGTCAGCCCTTTCCAACAGTTCCACTGGGGTTCCGTCTTCGAGGATATCTAAATACTCTGCATAAATCGTATTATCAAATTCTTGTGGCCAAGCCATCATATTTGCTGACTCGACATTAATCAGCTGTTGAATACCCGATAACACGGTCGTCGCAGGTAACATACCTTTCATAAAGTTGAGATACACGATGTGTGCATTTTCGCCAGAATTGGTAACGAACGAATAGTTAGCATCCGCGATCAAAATCTGAGTTTTATGACCGCACTGAGCAAGCACACCGAGTAGTTCCGGATGAATCACTTGGGATTTAATCATCTCTCATTTCCTAAATTAATTGGGCGCTATATTCATAGCGCCCTATCGTGACATAAATATCGTGACGTAAAAGCTTGTTTATCTACATTCGATATACGCCGCCATTGATGTCTAACGTAGCACCTGAGATAAAGCCGTCATACTCCGAGGCTAAATAGGTAATTGCTCTCGCCACATCGTCAGAATCACCCGCTCGACCTAATGGGATAGATTTGACGGTGTTATCAGCCGACTCTTTCGTTGTGTGTTGGTTGTGGAAACGAGTACCAAGGATAAGCCCCGGCGCCACCGCATTAACACGAATACCAAACTCACCTAACTCAGCCGCCAAAGAACGCGTCCAAGTCAGCACTGCACCTTTAGTCATTGAGTAGCTTAGTGAACCTGAATGTCCACCTGAACGACCTGCTAACGAGGATAGGTTAACAATACTCGCACCCTCGGTATTCTGTTTAAGATAAGGAAGCGCTGATTGCGTCACATTGAGCATCGTGGTCATATTGACATCAATCACTGTCTGCCAGTACTCAGGCTCAATTTCGCCCAACCATTTACGAGCAATAATGCCACCTACGTTGTTGACCAAAATATCAATCCCGCCTAAAAACTCCGCCGCTTCCGCCACGCACTTTTCAGTCTCAGCAGCATCGGTAAGATTAGCGTAACCAAACATGGCTTTTTGACCGCGTTCTTCCGCCATCAAGGCAAGCTTTTCTGGACCTTCTGTACCACTAAAATAGTGGATATAGATATCACAGCCCGCCTCAATAAGGCATTTTGCTGTACTAAAACCAATCCCTTGCTCTGCGCCAGTGATCAGCACTTTTTTACCTGTTAGATTTCCCATGTTGTTATTCTCTTAGTATGTCTGTAGTGAATGAAGTAGTTCTTCAAGTTGTGGATTTTCACGTACAAACTTTTTATAAACTGGTTGTACTCGCTCTTGGAAAGAGGCGATATCCGCTTCAACGATTTCACCACCGTTTTTCACAATTTCCGCTTTGGCTTTATCTACATACGCATCCCAATAGCGATCTTGTACATCAAGCAACTCAACCGAAATCTTGCTTATAGTATCGCGATCTTCTTTTGACAGTTGCTGCCACGTTTCCGCTGATACCGCTAGAATATCTGGGATCATCGTGTGATGGTCTTCGGTATAGTACTTAGCCACTTCGTAGTGACGGTTGGCAAAATAAGTTGGGATATTGTTTTCCGCACCATCAACCACACCCTGCTGTAACGCTGAGTAAACTTCGGTTGAAGAAATAGGCACCGGACTGCCTTCAAGTGCTTTCATGGTATCAATATCGATTGGTGAATTTTGCACACGAATTTTTAGACCTTTAACATCACTGGCTTTTTCAATCTTATGGTTAGAATAGAAACCACGAGAGCCACTTGATAAAAATGCCAGCCCTACAAAGCCATCTTTTTCGGATGAAGCTAGAATACCTTGACCTACAGGACCGCGTAATATGCGTTTTGAGTCCGCTTCATCTTTATACAAGTAAGGCAGTGAAAGCACGTTGTACTGTTCAGAGAAAGAAGCCGTTAGACCTCCCCCAACCTTAGTGAATGCTAATGTGCCGTTTTGCAGCATCTGAAGCGTCGCTTCTTCACCACCTAACGTCGCATTTGGATAAATTTTAACGCGGTGTTTCGTTTGCTCACTCACTTCTTCAGCAAACCAGGTTAGAGATTGGTGTACTGGGTGGTCGAGAGGCATAGCGTGTGCCAGTTTCAATAATTTTGCCGATGCATTAAATGCCACTGACGAAGAGAGTACTGCAACAGATATAGCTAAGATCGATTTTTTCATAGTATATTCCTTTAACCTGTGTAACCCGCTAGTCTTGGTAACCACATGGTTAGACTAGGGAACGCAACAACCACCGTTAGACCTACAATAATAAGCACGTATAACGGAATTAACTTCGGTATCACTTCACCAAGCTTTGTGCCTGATACGCTGCAACCAACGAATAAGGCAGTCCCTACTGGCGGTGTGCAAATACCGATAGATAAGTTAAACACCATCATGATTCCAAAGTGGATAGGATCCATGCCAATGAAAGCAGCGATTGGCAACATAATGGGTGTAAATATTAAGATTGCTGGAGACATATCCATAAAGGTGCCAACAACCAAAAATATGATGTTAATTAAAATAAGTATCGCAATAGGGTTGTCTGAAAAGTTCAGAACAAAGTTAGCAATGAACGCTGGAATATCCGAGTAAGCCATTGCCCAAGACATCGCGCTGGATGTTGAAATCATAAACAATACGATTGCCGTGATAACTACACTATCCAATACCACTTTTGACAAGTCTTTTATCTTAATCTCTCTATATATAAACCCGAGAATCAAGCTATATACAACCGCTATTGCCGATGCCTCAGTTGCAGTAAATACACCACCAACAATACCGCCCATAATAATGACTAACATCATCAGACTCGGTACAGCATCAATAATAGTCTTCATCACAGGTTGGTCTAATGTAATTTTTTCATTAGGCACACCATAGCGACGACCAAATATATAGACACCGAGCATGACACACAGACCCATAATAATGCCTGGGATATAGCCTGCTAAAAACAAATACTGGACTGAACTGGTACTCACTAATGCATAGAGAATCAACACATTCGAGGGTGGAATAAGCAGCCCTGTTGGACAAGAGGCGATATTCACGGCACTCGAAAAGCCTTTAGGATATTTTTTCTCATCTTGTAATGGTCCCATAAGACCACCGACGGCAGCGGCTGATGCCGTTGCTGAACCAGACAGAGAACCAAACATCATGTTGGCAATCACATTCACGTGGCATAATGCGCCCGGCAGTTTTCCGCCTAGTAGCATTGCAAAGTTAATCAACCGTTTCGCAATGCCCCCAGAGTTCATCAAGTTCCCCGCGAATATAAAGAATGGTAACGCAAGTAACCCAAAGTTATCTAAGCCACCTAATAATTTCTGCGAAGTAAGCACCGCCGCTTTATCAATAGGGAAGTTAAGGAATATTGTCAGCAGTGATGAAAATCCAATGGCAAATGCGATAGGAAGACCGATTACCAAAAAGACAAATAACGCCCCAAACAATACTAACACTGGCAACAATTCATACATGAAATCTGGCATATTAGATATGTAGTTTTCAGTAAGCATAATATCCATCAGAGTCATGCTTTATCCCCTTTCATATTAATAATTTCTCTTGCGCTCTGTAATGAGTCATTCACTGAACAAATTGCGATAATAATGCCTGATATAGGTGCCGATAAATACACATATCCCATTGGCAAATTAGAACCAAAGAAAACTAAGCTAGGAGAGACTTGATTAAATTTTAGTGTGGTTTGAACAACATTCATTCCACCATACACAAGTACTATCACTGAAAATATAAAAACGATGACACTAATGATGATGGATAATATATGTTGACGTTTCGGTGAAAGTTTCGTCACTAAAACTTCAATGGCTAGATGGCGCTTTAAAGCATAGACATAAGCACCACCTAAAATTCCCACCCATTGCATCAGGTATCGGCTCAACTCATCGGTGAATGTTGACGGAGAGTTGATGACAAATCTTGTGAATACCTGCCAAACCACAGCAGCAACCATTATCCACATTAGAAAGATCAGTAATTTTTCAAGCACTTTGGTAATGAAAACTACCGTATTATTTAAAACTTCCATAGGAACCCCTAAATTGAACCCATTATGTGATGTTACTCTTTTATGTTACTGGTAACTTTTAAACTCAGTTTATCGGGGGATTGATTTTATACAAACGCTTAATGATGAAAGTGTGTGCCTGATCATAAGAAATCCTTACATCGAGCAAGGAACCAAGCACAGAATGACAACTAAAACCTTGATTTTAAAAGACTTAAATGTATGAAAGTTGTATTCATTCTTTCCTACACCATTGGTTGACGTCGATCACAGCCTAATATACGACCATTATTTTGAGACTTATCTAACATTAGTGAACAAGCATAAATATAGCGGAAGAGTATCATGTTATGTTACTGTAACAGTCATTGCATTATTATTGATAGGTATCGACATGACAGTTTCTAAGCGTAAATCTAGGCCGTCTTTACAAGACATCGCTGATCAGGTCAATGTGACTAAGATGACCGTGAGCCGATATTTGCGCGATCCCAATTTGGTGGCAGAACGAACACGGGAAAAAATCGCCAAAGCGATTGAAGAGCAAGGTTATATTCACAATCGAGCGCCTGCGATGCTATCTAAAGCCTCCAGTAAAGCGATCGGTGTATTGCTGCCTTCACTGTCCAACCAAGTATTTTCAAGCTTTGTTCAAGGCATAGAAACAGTAACCAATAAAAGAGGTTATGAAGTTCTATTGTCACACTACAGTTATTCTGATGAAGTTGAAGAACGCAAAATTGCCACTCTACTTTCCTACCATGTCGATGGCGTCATTCTTACTGGCACAACGCATACCGAACGAACCCTAAAAATGCTGAAAACAGCCGGTATTCCAGTTATCGAAACGATGGAACTTACCGACAACCCCATCGATATCGTGGTCGGTATTGATCATAAAGCCGCGGCTCACTTTGCTGTTAACTCAATGATAAAAAAAGGGAAAAACAAAATTGGCTATTTCGGTGCTCGCTTGGACAATCGTACTAAGTACCGCATGCAAGGCTATGATCGGGCGATAATAGACGCTGGACTACAAAAGTATCACTTTCTCACCTCTAGCCATTCCAGTTTTACCCTAGGGAGAGAGCTTCTAGAGCGTGCTTTAATAGAGTGTCCGGACTTAGATGGTATATTTTGCACCAATGATGATATTGCGATTGGCGTGATTTTAGCTTGCTCTGAAAAAGGGATCCAAATCCCGAATGATATTGCCATCATCGGTTACAACGCGCTTAACATCGGTCAAGCGGTGTCACCGAAATTAACCAGTGTTTATACTCCCCGGTACGAAATTGGTGAAACCTCAGCAGAGCTGCTGCTTGACAAGATCGAAGGTCAATTTATCGATAAAAACTCGTTCGATTTAGGCTTTACTCTTACCCAAGGCGAGAGCAGTTAACCGCAAAAAACGAGTTCAAACCCTATTTGATACACCATATTTTTAGTTACTCATGTCACAGATATGGATAAGTTTTCGACAAATTAAACTGTTACGCGTATCATGTTACCAATAACATCATTATTTAGTGTCATTTCAAATAAGAGTGAGGGATCGAATGGCTGGATTTAGCATTGTTGTTATGGGGGTTTGCTCTTCAGGAAAGTCGACCATTGGCGAACTGCTTGCCAAGCGGCTCAATACCAAGTTTATCGATGGTGATGATCTTCACCCAAAAGAGAATGTACAAAAAATGTCTGCGGGCATTCCTCTAACCGATGAAGATAGAACGCCGTGGTTAAACCGGGTGAATGACGCTATTTATAGCGTCGAAAGTAAAGGCGAAAGTATGGTCTTGGTGTGTTCTGCACTCAAAAAACAGTACCGAGATCTGATTCGTCAAGGTAACCAAAGCGTCATGTTTGTCTTTCTCGACGGAAGCATTGAGTTAGTTAAAGAAAGGATTAGCCAGCGCAATGGGCATTATATGAAGCCCGAAATGGTTGATAGCCAGTTTGCCGCGCTAGAAAAGCCCTACGATGAGTGCGACGTGATTACGGTGAATATTGATCAATCTGTTCCTGACTTGATCAATGAATGTTTACTTAAGCTTGAAACCAGAGGAGTAACTTGTGTTAAACAATAAAGTTCTCGAAGTTACCGAACGGCTGATTGAGCGAAGTAAAGCATCTCGACAAGCGTTTTTGCAGCACTGTGAAGCCCAACGTCAACTGGGAAAGAATCGCACGAACTTATCTTGCGGCAACCTTGCTCACGCGACTGCCGCAAGCTGTGAGCAAGACAAGGCGCAGTTCCTTAACTTTACTTCTGCCAATGTAGCGATTATCACCTCGTATAACGATATGGTCTCTGCCCATCAGCCTTACCAATGTTATCCTGACAAGATTAAGCAATCTCTTGCCCACTCAGGACACACTGCACAGGTTGCAGGTGGCGTGCCTGCAATGTGCGATGGCGTTACTCAGGGGCAAGTCGGCATGGATCTGTCTCTATTCTCAAGGGACTTAATTGCGCAATCCACTGCCCTTTCTCTTAGCCACAATGTGTACGACGCCAGTTTACTACTTGGTGTCTGTGACAAAATCGCGCCTGGGCTGCTAATGGGTGCATTGTCTTATGCACACTTACCCACGGCTTTTGTTCCTTCCGGCTTAATGGCTACTGGGATCAGTAATGATGAAAAAGTAACGGTCAGACAGCAGTTCGCAGCCAAAACAGTAGGCAAACAAGCACTGCTCGATATGGAGTGTCAATCCTACCACTCAAGTGGGACTTGTACCTTTTATGGAACCGCAAACACCAACCAATTGGTCTTTGAAGCAATGGGATTGATGTTACCTGGCTCAGCTTTTGTTCATCCAAATAGCGAACTACGCGAGAAACTGACGACTGAAGCCAGTATTCAAATAGCGTCTCGAACCATAGATTCACCAAAGTACCGTCCACTCTACCAAGTCGTGACTGAGAAAACCCTCATCAATGGCATCGTCGCGTTGTTGTCGTCAGGAGGGAGTACCAATCACACGATTCATATGGTGGCTTTGGCGCGTTCCGCAGGCATTGACTTGAAATGGGATGACATCAACGCCTTATCCGAAGTGGTGCCGTTACTGGTTAACGTCTACCCTAATGGCTCAATGGATATGAATGCATTCCAAAACGCCGGCTCCGTGCCAGCACTATTGCATAGGTTGAATGAACAAAACCTTCTTCATACCGATGTCGTCACCGCATTCGGCAGCTTTGAATCGCAATTAAACTCACCCAAGATTGAAGATGACCAATTGGTCTGGCATCCGACGACTGGCAGTTTAGACCACAATGTTATTGCAGCGTCTGGGCAATGCTATAGAGCGACCGGTGGGCTAAAACTCTTGTCCGGCAACCTTGGTCGAGGCGTTGTCAAAGTATCCGCAGTTGATACTCAATACCACCAAATTGAAGCGCCCGCTCGCGTTTTCACTTCTCAACATGACGTCGAAAAAGCCTATCAAAACGGGGAATTAAACCAAGACTGTGTGGTGGTCGTCTCTCACAATGGTCCTGCCGCCAACGGCATGCCTGAACTGCATAAATTAATGCCAATCTTAGGAAACCTGCAAAAAGCCGGTTATAAGGTCGCCCTCGTAACCGATGGTCGACTGTCTGGCGCATCCGGCAAGGTTCCCTCTGTCATTCACCTCTCCCCTGAAGCCACTCGCGGTGGCGCAATTGGTTTAATTAGAGATGGTGATAAGATTCGTATTGATTGCACCACCGGCTTAATCGAAGCGTTGGTCGATATTGAGCAGCGGGAGTCGCAGTATGTTGATTTAACACCGCAACAAACAACATGGGGACGTCAACTATTCGACTGTGCAAGACAGAATGTTTCGTCAGCGGAAGAAGGGGCTAGCTTTATTGTTTAGTTACACATAGTGGTTTAGTTACACATAATGGTTTAGCAGCACAGAATGGCTTTGCAGCACATCGTTGTTTAGTCGTACATGGGCTGCCTCTTTTATATTGTCTGCTTCTTTTCTGGCTCACGCATCTAAGACATCTATGGTAAATTGTTGGCTCATTAAGCGTTAACTTCACGGTTCTTCCCATACCGACAAGGAGAGCCAACAATACCACCGCTGAAAGGAATCAAGCGATAAATGACCAAAGTCACCCTAACGGGATTTATCATCGTCCCACAAGACGAACTCAATGCCGTCAAACGCGCTCTACCCGACCATATTAAGCTTACATTGCAAGAGCCGGGATGCATTAGCTTTAGTGTCACCGTCAGTCCTGACAACCCTTGCCGTTATGATGTATATGAAGAATTTATCGATCAATCGGCCTTTTCCGCCCACCAGCAGCGTGTTAAATCTTCCTATTGGGGGCAAGTCACCGCGAATGTTGAGCGCCATTACACGATCTCTGAGCAATGAGCTAAGCTTTAAAACGGTATTCTGTTTGCCCTTGATTCATTGGTCTATTTTCTACCTTCAGTTTTCGTTCAAGACAAAATTGTATCTATTGACGCTTTATGTTTATATTGCGCAATAGACGTTAAGCAGTATGGAAGTCCAAATGGTCGATATTACAATCCTAGACGGCGGTATGGGGCGTGAGCTAAAGCAGATCGGCGCGCCCTTTTCTCAACCACTTTGGAGTGCTCAGGCGCTCATCGAGTCACCTCAGCATGTTAAGCAGGTACATCAATCTTTCATCAACGCAGGGGCAGAGATCATCACGGTCAATAGCTATGCCTGTGTTCCCTTTCATCTCGGCGAGGAGCTTTACGCTCAGCAAGGGGCGAATCTTGCTCAACAAGCGGCGCAACTTGCTCGTGAAGCGGTGGTAGAATCACAAAAACCGGTGCGAGTTGCCGGGGCAATTCCTCCTCCTTTTGGTTCCTATCGTCCTGATCTCTTTGAAGCAGAACGCGCAGAGCAAATCTGTTTAGACTTATTCCAAGCGCAAGATAGTCATGTCGATCTTTGGTTGGTTGAGACCGTATCTAGCCTGGCTGAGGCCGACGTGTTCTGCAAAGTCTTATCGCAAACAGACAAAACTTGCTATATCGCCTACACCCTACAAGATGAGATCAGTTCCGTATCACGCCTCCGCTCAGGAGAATTGGTGACGGATGCCGTTGAAAAACTTCTGCATACTCAAGCCGCGGGCATCTTTTTTAATTGTTCTATTCCAGAGGTTATTGAGCAAGCAATCAAAGACGTCAATAAGGTATTAAGCCAAACCGGCAAGACTCTCGATATTGGCGTGTACGCCAATAGCTTTACACCGATCCATTCCGACCATAAAGCGAATGACCGCTTTCAAGGATTACGCAACGTGTCTGAACATGAGTATCTGGAGTTTGCCAAGCAATGGCAGAGTTTAGGCGCAAATATCATCGGTGGATGTTGTGGTATTTCACCCAGTCATATTCAACAGCTAAGAAAGTGGAAAGATACGCTGAAGTAGCTTTTGGAAAGGCGTTTTTGCAAAATAGCTTGTAAAAAGTAGCTGGGTAAAGCTGTATTGAGCATCACAATCTGATCGTCATTCAAGCCAATAACAACAGGCACAAAAAAGCCCTCAAATGAGGGCTTAATTCAAACTAATCAATCCGTTGATTATGCGTAAACAGGCAGAGACTGACAGATAGCCAGAACTTTCTGTTTTGTTGCTTCAATCACGTCTTGGTTATCAAGGTTATCGAGAACATCACACATCCAGTTCGCCAGATCTTTTGCGTTGTCGACCGTGAAGCCACGACGAGTAATCGCTGGAGTACCAACACGGATACCCGATGTAACAAACGGGCTACGTGGGTCATTAGGAACTGAGTTTTTGTTGACGGTAATATTAGCAGCACCCAGCGCAGCATCTGCTTCTTTACCCGTGATGTCTTTGTCGATAAGGTCAACAAGGAACAAGTGGTTTTCTGTGCTGTTTGATACGATTTTATAACCGCGCTCTTGGAACTGAGCCACCATCGCTTTTGCGTTTTGTACTACGCGCGCTTGATACTCTTTAAACTCAGGCTCCATCGCTTCTTTGAAAGCCACTGCTTTACCTGCAATCACGTGCATCAAAGGACCACCTTGACCGCCAGGGAATACCGCTGAGTTCAGCTTCTTATACATATCTTCACCAGCATTCGATAGGATAAGACCGCCACGAGGACCCGCTAGTGTTTTGTGAGTTGTAGTTGTTACAACGTGCGCATGTGGCACTGGCGTTGGGTAGACGCCCGCGGCAATCAGACCCGCAACGTGCGCCATATCAACAAATAGGAAAGCGTCCACTTTATCTGCGATTTCACGCATACGTGCCCAGTCAACCACTTGGCTGTAAGCAGAGAAACCACCGATAATCATTTTCGGCTTATGCTCAAGCGCTAATTGCTCCATTTCGTCATAGTTGATCTGACCCGCTTCATCAATGCCGTAAGGAATAACGTTGTAATGCTTACCTGAGAAGTTAACCGGAGAACCGTGCGTAAGGTGACCACCGTGAGCTAGGCTCATACCTAGAACAGTATCGCCAGGATTAAGCAGCGCCATGTAAACCGCGCTGTTCGCTTGAGAGCCTGAGTGTGGCTGTACATTCGCATACTCACAATCAAACAGTTGGCAAGCGCGATCGATCGCTAATGCTTCTGCTTTATCTACATATTCACAACCGCCATAGTAACGCTTGCCTGGGTAGCCTTCTGCGTACTTGTTAGTAAGTTGCGAGCCTTGCGCTTCCATTACGCGTGGGCTGGTGTAGTTTTCTGAAGCGATAAGCTCGATGTGCTCTTCTTGACGAAGGGTCTCTTCTTGAATAGCCGCAAATAGCTCCGCATCGTAATCGGCGATGTTCATATCACGCTTTAGCATCTGTATCTCCTGACTCAGATATGACTGAAAGTTTCAAAAAAACCACATAATGACCAAAAGCAAACGTTTTCGTCACCACATTTGATGACTGGCATAATACATAATTTGATCTAGGTCATAAAGAAAAAATTGGCTTTTTCTCATGTTGTTTTTTCATAGTAACACTCCGTTGGTTCATATATTGGTATATAGCCGCCATGCAAACCCCAAGTGTCAATTATTCTATTTACACTGTGTAAAATTTGAATTACATAGATTTACCGCAATTTTTATCCGCTAGCTACCGAAAAGATCATCTTTTTACTACTATTAGCCTCCATTTACACCAGATAGATTTAGCCACTGATGGAAAAACACACAGCAAAAGAAGACTGGATTGCGATTCTAACTGGCACCTTTATCGTTGCCCAAGGGGTCTTTTTTCTTCAATCAGCACACCTAATTACCGGCGGCACAACAGGTCTTGCCCTACTTATCAGTCAATTTACACCTTTTACGTTTGGTGTACTTTACTTTTTAGCTAACTGTCCTTTTTACTTGCTAGCATGGCAACGCTTTGGGCGGCAGTTTGCCATTAACAGTGCCGTTTCTGGCGCTTTGGTTTCTATCTTTGCTGATCATCTGTATTTACTGATTTCACTCGAATCGATTAGCGACATTTACTGTGCCATTACTGGTGGATTGTTGATGGGCTTAGGTATGTTGATCCTATTCCGTCACCGTTCAAGTCTGGGTGGCTTCAACGTACTGTGTTTGCTTATTCAAGATAAGTTTGGGATTTCTGTTGGTAAATCTCAGATGGTGATTGACGCTTGCATCCTGATTTCGTCTTTGTTCTTCGTGACACCTTGGATTATCGGCTTGTCGATTCTTGGCGCATTCGCGCTGAATCTAGTACTTGCAATGAATCACAAACCGTATCGTTATTCGGTAAGCTACGGTTCATAACCTTACAGTGAAATTTGAAGCACAATTCACTCTGCGCCAAACTAAAAAAACAAAAGACTTTGGGGGTCACTTCAAAGCCTTTTGTTTAATACCGAAATTCTTAGAGGTAGTTATCAATTAACATAATGCGTGTTTCATAAGGGCGTAGAACCAGGTGATTGGAAGCAATCGCGCCAGTCGCATTATGATAGTTAGAAAGTAGGTTGTTGGCTTTACTCATATCAAAGCGCTCAGGTAACACACACTCCACTTCTTCGCCGTAATAGTTATTGACACACAACAGCGTTTGCTTTGCGTTTTGGCGAGCATAAGCAAAAATGCGTTTGTGTTTTGGCAGTAAATCCTCGTAGCGACCATCCGTAATCACAGGAACTTGTTTACGCAGTTCAATCAAGCGTTTATAGAAGTAGAACACTGAGTTCAAATCCGCAATAGCCGCTTCTGCGTTGATGCTAGTATAATTTTGAGCGACTTCTAACCACGGCGCGCCTACTGTGAAGCCTGCATGTTTAGCGCTATTCCATTGCATTGGTGTACGTGAGTTATCACGCGACTTCTGCGCCAAAATTGCCATCATATCTTCGTGTGCAATGCCATCACGGTTGACCATGATATCGTACATATTGGTGCTTTCAACATCGCGATATTGGCTGATTTCAGTATAACTTGGGTTGGTCATACCAATTTCTTCGCCTTGGTAAATATAAGGCGTCCCTTGCATCATATGAATAGACGCCGCCAGCATCTTGGCTGATTCTACTCGATATTGTTGGTCGTCACCTAAACGACTTACAACACGAGGCTGGTCGTGATTGCACCAGAACAGTGCGCCCCACCCTTTGCCATTCAAGCCAGTTTGCCAATGGTTGAAAATCTGCTTCAGTTGGATGAAATCAAACGGCGCTTTGGTCCACTTGTCACCATCGGGATAATCAATTTTTAGATGATGGAAGTTGAACACCATCGATAGCTCTTTACCATCTTGCGCCGAGTACTGTTGGCAATGCTCTAGCGTGGTTGAAGACATTTCACCAACCGTCACGCTGCCGTATTTTTGGAATACCGCTTCGCTGATCTCTTGAAGGTATTCGTGCACACGTGGCCCATCAGTATAGAAACGGCGACCATCACCAGTATCATCACTAGGGAAATCTTGCTGCTTAGAAATCAGGTTGATTACATCTAGACGGAAACCATCAACGCCCTTCTCCGCCCAGAAACTGATAACTTCTTTAACTTCTTCACGCACTACTGAGTTTTCCCAGTTAAGATCCGCTTGCTCTTTAGCAAAGAGGTGTAAGTAGTACTGACCCGTCATTTCATCCAGCGCCCAAGCATTACCGCCAAACTTTGATTGCCAGTTGTTTGGCTCTGCGCCATTGATGGGGTCTTTCCAGATGTAGTAGTCGCGGTATGGACTGTTTTTGTCGCCGAGTGCCGACTGAAACCACTGATGTTCTGTCGACGTATGGTTCACAACGATGTCCATGATGATTCGAATACCAAGTTGGTGAGCCTCTACCAACAAGCTATCGAAATCTTGCATAGTGCCGAATTCTGGATTGATCGCGTAATAATCGGAGATGTCATAACCGTTGTCGATCATTGGCGATTGGTACACAGGCGTCAGCCAAATCGCATCCACACCAAGGTGTTTTAGATACTCCAGTTTAGAAATGATCCCTTTAATATCGCCGGTGCCTTTACTTCCACTGTCACAAAAGCTTTTTGGGTAAATTTGGTAGATAGTTGCGGTTTTCCACCAACTCTCATCATGCTTGGTCATTGCCATTTCTAACACTCACATACCAGTAAAATAAAAATTGAAAACAGTGACCATTTCATCATGGCTCACTAGATGTTATATCCAAGAATGTTGAAGCGGACTTGGGATCTTCTCATTGACTCATTAAACTTGAGATTCCTGACATCTCGTGCCTCGATTCTGGATTGACCGTTTTAGTCTGTAAGACAGAAAGCGATAGTAGTTGAAACCATCGCTTCGTTGCTTGAATTACGCGGTTGCTTGAATTACGCGTTGGCGGTTTCTAATTCGCCTTTCATTTGAGCGCGCTTGTACAGCACAAGTGTCAGCGCGACTGGAATAACCATCGCGACCAACATCGCCAGTGCAAACACTCCCCAGAACGGTGGTTGGATAGACAAGATACCTGGTAAACCACCCACACCGATACCATTCGCCATCACACCTGCACTACCGCAGATAGCGGCCGCAATTGCACTACCAATCATCGCGCTCAACATTGGGAACTTGTATTTCAAGTTAATGCCATACATCGCAGGCTCAGTGACGCCAAGGTAAGCTGAGATCGCAGCTGGCACTGAAATGTCACGCTCACCATGTTTTTTACTGATGATAATGATGCCAATAACCGCAGAGGCTTGAGCGATGTTTGATAGTGCAATCAAAGGCCAGATTGGTGTGCCACCTAGCTCTTGCATCAATTGTAGGTCAACTGCGTTGGTGGTGTGATGAATACCTGTAATCACTAGAGGAGCATATAGGAAACCGAAGATGGTTGAGCCAATGATTGCAAAATCACCGGTCATAGCTGCTTTCGCCGCAAAAGCAACGCCGTCACCCAACATACGACCAAATGGACCGATAATGGAGTGCGCAAGAATTACAGACACGATGATAGAAACAAACGGCACCACGACTAGGTAGAGGTAAGATGGAGTGATGCGTTTTAAGTTGGTTTCGATAAACGCCAGTGCCATACCCGCTAACATCGCCGGAATGACTTGAGCTTGATAGCCCACTTTCTCTATTACGAACAAGCCAAAATCCCACACTTCCGGAACTTGCTTACCAATCAGATATGCGTTCATTAACTGTGGCGAAACCAGTGTTACACCCAGCGTGATACCCAAAATTGGTGTACCTCCAAGCTTTTTCACTGTAGACCAACAGACACCGACCGGTAAGAAGAAGAAGATCGCTTCGCCGATTAACCACAAAAATGAGTGTACTGTTGCCCAAAACTGACTCATTTCCGTTAGCGTTTGACCATCAAACATCTTGATGTCGCCAATCACATTACGGAAGCCAAGAATCAAGCCTCCGGTAATGATCGCTGGTAACAGTGGTACAAAGATTTCAGCAAGGTGGGAAATACCACGCTCAACAATATTCATGTTTTGACGAGCAGCATTCTTAGCCTCGTCTTTGCTGGTCTCACTTTGACCTGTCAGCTCAATGAGTACCTTATAAACATCATCGACTTCGGTACCGATCACCACTTGGAACTGACCCGCGTTAGTAAAGCAGCCCTTAACCATAGGTAGTGCATCTAATTGCTCAGTATCGGCATTGTCGGTGTCATTCAACACGAAACGCAAGCGAGTTAAACAGTGGCTCACACTGGCGATATTATCCGCCCCCCCGACCCGCTCAATAAGACGCTGTACATCTTGACGCGCAATCTTACTCATAACTTTCTCCACCCTGTATTGGATACATTCAATTCATCGTAACACTCTTGCAGTGGGAACATTCCCACCCAGTAATTTGATTGTGTCACTTTGCATGCAAAAACAAAATGGGAACAGTCCCATTAATGGAGAATGATCACAGTGTAATTTTAGAGTAGATCGTTGAAAGGTGGATTGGTGGCGGATTGATGGTGGATTGGTTGCTGGGTAAAATGCACCACAGAGTCATCACCATTCAATTGATTAATCAACATATTCGCAGCTTTTTCACCTGCATGAACGTAGCCCGGATCTACGCTAAAGACATTTGGAAAAAGAAAAGAGAGTAATTCATTGCCGCCCACACCTGTGACCACCACATCTTCGCGTCCCATTTCTTGCAGACGTTTAATTACCCCTAAGGCGATGGTGTCACTTGCACAAGCGATGGCTTGCGTGTCCAATTGAAGTACTTGATCCACCAACTGGTAGGCACTTTCGTGGCTAAGCTTTCCGGTTTGATAGCAAGGTTTGATGCACTTTTTCTCACACCAAGCTTGGTAAGCATTAAGACGAGCAAGACCCGTGGTGCGGTCTTCTGGGTCTACACCGATATAGGCAATACGAGAGATAGATTGTTGTTCCAGATGCGACAACGCCATATCGATAACACCTTGATTATCATAATTTATCGACGAAACCATTTGCGTATCCATGGCGATCACTACGATGCGATTGCCCCACTCGGCTAAGGCTTGCTCGTCGCATCCGGTGAAACCAAAGACGATCACCCCATCGACATTGCGACGTTTAAGAACATCCAAATGCTCGTTGGTTTTATCGCGATCGAATTGGCTCTCCATGATCACCACGTCATATCCCGCCAAATACAAAACGTTGAGCATAGTACCGACCGCGCGGTTTTCTGATGGGGAGTCCAAACGAGAGATGATCACACCGACCACTTTCTGGCTACCACCACGCATGGACTGTGCCGATTTCGAAGGCACATAGTCTGAATCACGAATGATTTGCTCTACTTTCTCACGCGTTTGCGATTTTACCTTGGGATCATTGGTTAGCACTCGACTGACTGTCGACTTGCCCACACCAGCCAGTTTAGCAATATCAAGAATGGTAAGTTTTTTGCTCATAAGTGATCAAACTACAAGAAGGAATCAAACAAAAGGGAAGCCATGACTTCTCTTATCTTAATAGACAGTAACGGCTACTTGTTTAGATACGCAGGAATATCTGCAATACTATCAAGTACAACCGTTGCAATGGCTTCGCCTTTTTCTGTGACAGGTTTGCCTGTGCGGACTAGGATTTTTGTTCCCACCCCTGCGGCCTCTGCCGCCATCATGTCTTCTGCTTTATCGCCGACCATCACTGAGTTCGCCATATCTATTTTCAGAAAATCTCTTGCTGAAATAAACATGCCCGGTTTAGGTTTACGGCAATCACAGTCTTGCTTGTATTCGCCGATACCATGTTCTGGGTGATGAGGGCAGTAGTAAATACCGTCGAGTTCAACGCCGTTATCAACGAAGTTCCAGTCCATCCATTGAGTCAGTGACAAAAATCGATCTTCACTAAACATACCGCGAGCAATGCCAGACTGATTGGTCACCAACACCAACAGATAGCCCATTTGCTTTAATTTCTTGGTTGCTTCAAACACACCTTCCACGTATTCAAAATCATGTTCGTCACTCACGTATCCATGGTCTACATTGATAACGCCGTCGCGGTCTAGAAACACTGCTGGTTTTGCCACAATCACTCACTTAGGTCTATAGCTGTTGAATGCCAGAATTATTGCACGCTTTATGCTGGACTTCACGGGCAATTTTTATTTTAGACGTCTAGACGTAAAAATATCTATTGACACCAAGAAGTGAAAACCATAGCATCAACCAATAATTGAGATATAGTTCAAACTTTTATGCTAGTAAAGCGAATTGGATTGCTTAGATGATCGAGTTAAATCAAGTAAATAAAGTGTTTTATCAAGGCAGTAAAGCGATAAATGCCCTGTCTGATATCAATCTTCATATCGCCGAAGGCACCATTTTTGGTGTGATTGGAGCATCGGGAGCAGGTAAAAGTACCCTGATCCGCTGCGTCAATATGCTCGAAGCACCAACGTCTGGTTCAGTGATCGTTGATGGCGTCGATCTAACTCAGCTCACTAAGTCTGAGTTGAGCGTGACTCGTCGCAACATCGGTATGATTTTCCAGCACTTTAATCTTCTTAGCTCTCGTACTGTATTTGAAAATGTCGCCCTCCCCCTTGAACTTGCTGGGCGTGCGAGCGACGCGATTGAATCTAAAGTGTCCGAACTGCTTAAGCTTGTAGGTCTTGCCGATAAGCGTGATACCTATCCAGCCAACCTCAGTGGCGGACAAAAACAGCGTGTAGCCATCGCTCGTGCACTGGCAAGCGACCCTAAGGTTTTACTCTGTGACGAAGCGACCAGCGCACTGGATCCTGCAACGACGCAATCCATCTTAGAGCTGCTTAAAGAGATCAACCGCAAGCTTAAAATCACCATATTGCTGATCACTCACGAGATGGATGTGGTCAAAAGCATCTGCCACGAAGTTGCAATTATTGGTGATGGTAAATTGGTGGAAAAAGGCACGGTGGGTGAGATCTTTGCTCATCCGAAAACCGAATTAGCGCATCAATTCATTCGTTCTACTTTAGATCTCTCTATTCCAGAAGATTATCAAGTGCGCTTGCAGCCAACTCGTGTTGAAGGCAGTTATCCACTGGTGCGTTTAGAGTTTACTGGCGCAACCGTTGATGCGCCGCTGATGACGCAAATTGCTCGCAAGTTTAACATTGATGTCAGTATTTTAAGTTCTGATCTGGACTACGCTGGTGGCGTTAAGTTCGGCATGATGGTGGCGGAACTGTTTGGCGATGAAGAAAACGACAATGCAGCCATTGAATTCCTGCGCGACAACAATGTAAAAGTAGAGGTGCTTGGTTATGTCCTTTAATTCTGTCACAGAGTGGCTGTCTTTTAACAGCGGTTTACTGCTGGGTGCAACGTGGGAAACCCTTTATATGGTTGCGGTCGCGGGTTTGATTGGTTTCGCAGTTGGCATCCCACTCGGTGTCGTACTACACATTTCCAAGAAAGGTGGCCTGCTAGAGAACAGCAAACTAAACGGCATCCTTGGCGCGATTGTCAACGTTGGTCGTTCCGTACCTTTCCTTGTGTTGATGGTGGCGATTATTCCACTGACCAAGTTGTTGATCGGTACCTTTATTGGCACAACCGCCGCTATCGTACCTTTAACCATTGGCGCTATCCCATTTGTGGCACGCTTAATTGAAGGCGCGCTGCTAGAGGTTCCGTCTGGTTTAGTTGAAGCCGCGCAGTCAATGGGAGCCACACCCTACCAAATTATTACTAAAGTCTTGCTGCCTGAAGCGATGCCGACCATCGTCAACTCGGTCACTATCACTTTAGTCACATTAGTTAGCTATTCTGCAATGGCAGGCACTGTGGGCGGCGGCGGTTTAGGTGATGTCGCCATCCGCTACGGATTCCACCGCTACGATGTCACTATTATGGCCGTGACGGTAGTCATGCTGATCGTGCTCGTGCAAATCATTCAATCCATTGGCGACGCTATTGTACGCCGTGTTGACCACAGATAGTCACAGATTCAAAAATCTAAAATAATGACAAGGAGAAAGCCATGAAATTAAGTATTAAAAAGATTGTTGCAACGGCAGTGGCAGCATCAACACTCGTTCTTGCTGGTTGCGGTGACAAAGAAGTTGATACCAGCAAAGTCAAAGTCGGCGTGATGGCCGGTGCTGAAGCACAAGTGGCTGAGATTGCGGCGAAAGTGGCTAAAGAGAAGTACGGTCTAGACGTTGAGCTTGTCACCTTTACTGACTACGTGACGCCGAACGCCGCTTTGGATGATGGTTCGGTAGACATTAACGCTTTCCAACACAAGCCATATTTGGATCAGCAAGTCAAAGATCGTGGCTACAAGCTGGCAATTGCGGGTAACAGCTTTGTTTATCCAATCGCGGGCTATTCTAAGCAAGTGAAATCCGTCGATGAACTGCAAGACGGTGCACGTATTGCGGTTCCAAACGACCCAACCAACCTTGGTCGTTCACTGCTACTTCTTGAGCAACAAGGTCTTATCACTCTACGTGAAGGCGCAGACCTGCAAGCAACGGTTCGCGATATTACTGCTAACCCAAAAAACATCACCATTGTTGAACTCGATGCGGCGCAACTTCCTCGTTCACTTGACGATGTTGCTCTATCGATCATCAACACCACCTACGCGAGCTCTATCAACCTAACACCACAAAAAGACGGTATCTTTGTTGAAGATAAAGAGTCTCCTTATGTAAACCTGATTGTGGCTCGTGAAGACAATGTCAATGCTGAAAACGTACAGAACTTCGTTAAAGCGTACCAAACTGACGAAGTCTACCAAGGTGCATCAGACATCTTCCAAGGTGGCGTGGTTAAAGGCTGGTAATAACCGCCAAGTTCCAAATGCCAAGTTCCAAATGCAACGATAGATAAAAAAACGGGTGGCAGATTTCTGTCACCCGTTTTTTTATCGGTATCATTCAACGTTATTTAAGATGATCCCAAGAGATATTCGAGACGATGCGGCACGAATCGCACTTAAAGTAAAAAATATCGTGTAACGGCTGGTCTAATAACCAGTCACCGCCACACTTCGGGCACTTGCGTGCTTGCTCGTCCTGCAAACTCTTACCCCCAACGCGGTACTGATAATAGTAGGTTGGGATGTGAGTAATGTATTCAATCCGACCGCGAATATCCCAGCCACGACGAAACAGATCACTGTCCACCTCGGTTAGCTCACGCAATGCCGCATGCTCAGCTTTACAGCCTCCCGCCATCTGGATTTCATCGCACGCTTGCCACTCTGTCTGCCACTTAATCACCGACTTATGATCACCATTTAACGTAGGTGGATTGCGATAGAGCGGGATCGGCAGCAAGGATTCACCACTGCGCAGTGGCGAACAGGTGTGAACATAAGTGGTGTACAGCACCTGCCAACTCGGCGTCTCTTCTTCTGCTGCTTGCTCTGAGTTAATATCCAGCCCTAATAAGCGCACCTTTGGCGCGAGCAGACTCGCGTCCGATAGACGCTTAAGACAGACTTTAACAAAATCAGAGTGATACTTTGGATGCATGCTATCTTGATCTGGACAAACGGCACGAACCATAAATTCTCCGTCGCCCAATACGACCGGAAACTCTCGTCCCAATACCTGTCCGTTGAACCTCAAGGCATCCATTAAGCCATTGATTCCCTTCTCGACCGCCGAGATGGTGGTGTCGTCAAAACACTCAAAAACAAGTTCTACCACATACATACGATTACACTACCGGCTCTAAGCCATTGAGAAACGTTTCAAGATCGGGCGCAATCGTATCGCGATTGCTGGTGCCTAACCTTTCCAAAATCACCTCGCCAGTGAGGTTGCAAATCGAGATAACGTCCATATCGGCATCGGTGGCAGCAATAAATACCGTCGGCTTTAATTTAAGACGTTTTTGAGTCACGAGATGACCAAGGATATTCTCTTGCAAACGGTCGAAGTCTTCATCACTCCAAACCTGCAACAGGGTGAGCGGGTTGCCTTGCCAAGTTGCTTGCATATCCGCGCTGTATTGATGACCATAAAACCCTTTGATGTCCGAGTGCAGTTGCAGCTCAATACCCTTTTCAATATTTTCCAGCTGCTCAGGCTCCTCTCTGACAATACGCTGCCAAAACACCTGTTGTTCACCTTTGCTATCCACACCTTTGCTATCCACACAAGGAGAGACAAGTTCAAACAGTTCTTCACTTGCTGGTAGTGTCTGATATTTATCAAACCATGCTTGTTGGTAGCGGTGGCCAAATGCTTCTAGTGCCTGTTGTACACTCATACTTTCTCCAGTTGATCGACTTCAGACTGTGCCTTAGATTGCTTGAGCGTATAAGCTTTAACATTCAAGTCTCACCTTTTCGGTGTGCAATAGATGACAGTCTCGGCGGGATTTCGTAAAATCGCCCATTATTCTAATCGAAGTATCCCCAAATTATGAGCAAATATTCCAATTCTGAGGCACTTACTGGCCTAACCCTAGGTCAAAAAACAGATTATGCGAATCAATACGACGCGACGTTATTGCAAGCCGTCCCAAGAAGCCTCAACCGTGATGACCTCAATCTGGGTGATACTTTGCCATTTAAAGGCTGCGATATTTGGACTCTGTATGAGTTATCTTGGTTAAACAGCAAAGGATTACCTCAGGTTGCTGTTGGCGAGGCAAGTATTCCTGTCACCAGCCCAAACCTGATTGAATCTAAGTCTTTTAAGCTTTATTTAAACAGCTTTAACCAAACACGCTTTGAATCTTGGCAGCAAGTCACTGAGTTCTTGCGCCGCGACTTATCCCAATGCGCTGGCGAACCTGTGGACGTTAAACTGACACCAGTACAGGATTTTGAAAATAGCACCATCGCGGCGATGTCTGGTGAATGTATTGATGACCAAGACATTACCATCGACAGTTACCAGTTCGACCCTAGCCTGCTTGACGGCGCTGTCTCTGATGAACCTGTCACCGAGACCCTGCATAGCCACTTGCTGAAATCCAACTGTCTGATTACTAATCAGCCTGATTGGGGAAGCGTCGAAATTCAATACCAAGGAAACAAGATCGATCGTCAAGCTCTGTTGCGCTATATCGTCTCTTTCCGCGAACACAACGAGTTTCACGAACAGTGTGTTGAGCGTATTTTTACCGATATTATGCAATACTGCCAACCGCAGTCACTGACCGTTTACGCACGTTATACCCGTCGCGGCGGCTTAGATATCAACCCTTTCCGCTCCAGTGATTTGGATGCACCTCGCCATAACAAGCGTATGGCAAGACAGTAATTTTCAGCAGTACACAGGAAGAATACGGATATCATCATGGGCAAACATCTTAGGATAAATCTAGGGCTGGTCTTTAGTGTGGTTTTAGGGCTTGGCTTCACGCTTTGCTCTGGCTTTGCCTCGGCTGCATTGCACTTCACATCGCCTATTTTGCGTGAGGCGAATAAGCTGGTCGATATCGACCCTGCTCAAACTGATGCGATTGTGAGCAACTACCTAGATAATCGTAAGTTGACCAAACACACTAGCGAGCACAATCCGAGCACGCCCCGTGATGACAGTGATCAACGAATAAGAACACCGATCAGCAGTGTTCACGCATTGATTATTTCCGCCAAATCTCAGTTCAATCTCGGGTCACCAAGAAATGCGCTTCAGACCCTTGAAGAAGCAACGGTCATGGCACAAAAGTACCACTTGATGTTCTTGGAATTAGAGATAGGTATTTTGAAAACCCGTATGCTGTGGGTAAGTAATGGCGATGCTACTCAAGCGCTTGATTCACTGACCTTAATCGAAAACAATTTGAAAGTGATTGAAAAAGGTCAGGGGCTTGCGTACCAAACCTACTATAAAATCAAGATACTGCGCGCCCAGATTGCGTCATCTGAACAGCAATTTGAATTAGCCAATACGTTATTTACCGATGCTGGAAAGACCATCGCAAACGCCGGACCTGCATGGCAGATCGACTTTCATACCGAATACGGTCTGCACTTCCTTAAGTTCCACAAATATAACGAAGCGTTATCTGAACTACTGATGGCCTACTGGGCGTCGATTGAACAAAACGATAGCGCTCGTTTGGCAAAGGTCAACGGACTGCTTGCACAGCTATTTATGCAACGCAACGTGTTAGACAAAGCGTTAGAACACCTAACTCAATCTGCGGATTATTATGACAACTATCCAGACTCACTGGTACTTGCAGAAACATTAAAGAAACTCGGCGACCTTTACTTCTTGCAGGGCAAATTGAACCTCGCGCTTGTTCACTACTTTAATGTCATCGACCATCCTGCAACCGTCAGTAGTGTTGATAGAGTGATCGATATTCGCATCAGCCTTGCGGCTACCTATCTGCAACTTTATAACTATACCCTTGCGGAACAGTATCTAACACGCGCCGAGAAACTGCTTGTTTTTGCTGATTACCCAAAACTAAAAGCGCGAGCTGAACTGCTGTATGCCGGATTGGCCTACCATAAACAAGAGTCGGATAAAGTCATCGACCATGCCAACAATGCCTTGACGCTGGCAAGGGAGATAAAATCATCGTTACTGGCACAACAAGCGCATCAATTGCTGGCGCTAGGCTATGAGCAAACTCACGAATACCAACAAGCCTTGGTAAATACCAAACAAGCCAACGCTTTACAGGTTGACCGTCAAGCCCAGTTCAACTTAATCAGCGAAGAAGCCTTTAGGCAGCAAAAGCAATTTGTTGAACAAGGTCTGCACTACAAGACACAAACTCAGCAATTGACTGAAGTCACCGCTGGAGAAAGACGATTCCAAAAACTCGCTTTCGTGCTGGTTTGTATATTGATTTTGGCAACCTTAGTCGTCGTTAGATTGATGCACTCGAATCGCAAAAGCAAGGTTCAGCGTAGTGAACTCACTAGCAACCTGTTTACTCATCCTCGCTCAGGGTTGTCTAATCTACGCTTGCTTAACCTTAACCTGCCAAGCTCTTTAGAAAAGACGCAGCACTATTTTGAACAGTGGCAAGTCGGCGAATTAATTAGTGAACCCCTCAGTGACAAGTTGCGCTTTGTTATGATGGACTTACCTTTTTTGAGCAATGCCTACCTACAAAACGGCTACAAAGCTGGCTTAGAACTCGAAAATGCCTTTGGCACCTTTATCGCTAGCAAAGTGGTCGCGCCTGCTCGTCTGTATCACTTTTCTGATGCGCACCTACTTTATATCGAACCAAGCGCACAGGCTCGCGATGCCGAAGAGGTTTATAAGCAGATCCAAGGCTGGATTAATGAATTTGCTGAGAAACACGATATTGATGCGATCGTGCGATTGGGGATGGCAGATTACCCATTCTTGCCAAGAGCTTACACCGCAATCAACGACCAAGAGCTACTCGACATTTTGCTGCTGGCGACGCACAAGGCGCGTGACGTCAGTAAGCTGCATAATGACAGTCAGTGGGTTTACTTAAAAGCAATCGATAACGCACCTGCCGCCAGTTTAGCGAACAATGATATTCGTCAAGCTTGTCAAGCGGCAATCAACCAAGGTCTAATAAAAATTAATTCTTCTTTCCAGAATGAGGATGGAGTCAAAAAAAATAACTATTAGTGCTTAAAAATGCAGCGATCAGTCATCACAATACGTGACGTTGTGATGTTATTTGATACTATCTAGCAAAGCATCAATAAGTTTACCACCTTCCCATACTGTTAGAAGATTTATGAGTTCATCTGAGAGCGAAACATTAGAACATATCCACCTGCTCAAAGTGCAGTTGGAACAACTACGTGTTTCGCAAAGAGACAGCTCGTTAAAAGCGCGTCGTGAACAACAAATCCTCAAACGTTTTCTTGCCTGCCTTAGTCAAGCTCATATCGGTTCTCACTCCAGAATAGACGACAAACTGATCGAGTTACGTCGCGAATTAGAGCATAAAAAAGATATCAGCAGCTTGGTGCCAAACTTTGCCATTTTAGAACGCCTTCTCGGACAAAAAGCAGCGACTATGGAAAAGCAGCAAATCTCATTGGAAGAACAAACTCGCCGTAGTGGCGAAACTTTACAACGCGTCACCGGTCTACCGGCACAAATCAAGCGTGATTTACGCAATATTTTAGCGTACGAAAGTCAGGCTCAAACTGGCTTTAAAGTCACGGACAATGCCACAAAACTGCTCAGCATTTATGATCGCGCGGTTAAAATTATCACCTCGAATACAGGCTTGAATCGCAACGATCATGAGGTTCAATCTGGTAGCGATATTCTGTTGAGCTTAAACGACGAACTGCAGAATTTGATTACCGAGCTAGACTTCGATGGGGAAGCTGGCGAGCAGTTGTTTGACATCCGGTCTAAACTACTGCAACAGCAACCAGAAAATCATATTCTGGAGCTCACGTTACAAGTGCTTAGGCTTGTTATTGATGCCACTAATTATGAGCGGAATACCTCCGAACAGTTTTTAGAACAGGTAAATACTTCCCTGTCTTCTTCATTAAAAAGCAATCATCAAAACCTCGACCAGAATCAGGTCTATTTTGAGCAGCGCCAAATTACCAATCAAGAATTAAAAGCCTTAGTTCATACCGGTAAACAGTCCTTGCTTATCGACACTCCGGATATAAAAAGAGCTCAACAGGTCTTTACTCAGTTAAGCTCATTGGCAGAACGCCTTCAGCACGCAGAAGTGCGTGAACAAGCCTTGCTAGAGCGCATGACGCACAGCCAAAATCAGCTGGAAGCACTTTATGAAGTCACTCAAGATTATCGTCGCCGATTAGAAGACCAGTCAAAACGCCTATTGCAAGATCCGCTGACTAAAGCTTATAACCGTACGGCTCTATTTGATAAGTTAGAATTAGAGTACCGCCGCTGGCTCAAGAGCCAACATCCCTTGCGTGTGGTGCTATTTGATATTGATAAGTTTAAGGCAATCAATCAACAGTTTGGTTACAGTGCTGGTGACAAAGCGCTAAAAATTATCGCTAAAACCATCGCTAGTGCTATCTCAGATACCGACACGGTTGCTCGCTTCTCTGGCGAGGAGTTTATACTGATTCTTCCAGAACAAAGCGAACAAACCTCACTCTCGATGGTTCAACAGATACAAAACAAAGTGAGTGAGTTACCCTTTAAGTTCCGTGACCAACTGATAAGAATCACCTTGTCAGCGGCAAGTACAGCATTCAGTCAGAATGACACGCCAGACGTCGTGTTGGATCGCTTACACGAAATCATGCAACACAGCCAAAAGTTAGGTAGTCGCCAATTAGCGTGGAAATCTTAATTCGTAGGTCATAATTTTCCCTCTAGGCGAATTCGCATAAGATCAAGCATTTATATTTCAATTAGTTATATTTTTGCTAATCTAAAAGAAGCGAGCCGAAAAAGCCAACGCTATCGTTTTGGGTTTCTTCTATCCATCGCTCACTCATGACAAGGAAAAGCCAATGATTACACATATCAGTCCTGCGGGCAGCATGGATCTTCTTTCGCAACTCGAAGTAGAACGTCTAAAAAAAACCGCCTCAAGTGATCTTTATCAACTGTATCGTAACTGCACGCTTGCGGTACTTAATTCTGGCAGTCACACCGATAACTCCAAAGAACTGCTGGATAAACACCTCTCTTTCGATGTCAGTGTTATGCGCCGAGAACGCGGTATTAAACTCGAACTGGCCAATCCGCCTGAACATGCTTTCGTTGATGGTCAGATCATCAAGGGCATCCAAGAACACTTATTTTCGGTCTTGAGAGACATTGTTTACGTCAACATGCACTTGGCAGATAACCAAAGACTCAATCTCACCAGTTCTACTCATATCACCAATCTGGTGTTTGGTATTCTTCGCAATGCTGGCGCGTTAATTCCCGGAGCCGATCCAAACCTCATCGTCTGTTGGGGTGGACACTCCATCAACCCAACCGAGTATCAATACACTCGTGAAGTGGGCAATGAATTAGGGTTACGTGAACTGAATATCTGTACTGGTTGTGGTCCCGGCGCGATGGAAGGACCAATGAAAGGCGCGGCTATCGGTCATGCCAAACAGCGCTATGGCAACAAGCGCTATATTGGTCTCACTGAACCATCGATCATTGCTGCTGAGCCACCAAACCCTATCGTTAATGAGCTGATTATCATGCCAGATATCGAGAAGCGCCTCGAAGCGTTTGTTCGCATGGCACACGGCATCATTATCTTCCCGGGTGGTCCAGGTACTGCCGAAGAGCTACTTTACATTCTTGGCATCATGATGCATCCCGATAACCGTGAGCAGCCACTGCCTATCGTCCTCACAGGTCCTAAAGAAAGTGAAGCCTACTTCCGCTCCATTGATGAATTCGTCAGGGCAACACTGGGCGAGGAAGCGACCAAACACTATCAAATTATCATTGATGACCCGGCGCAGGCAGCAAGGATCATGAAGCAGGCGATGCCAGCTGTAAAAGAACATCGTAAATCTAATGGTGATGCCTATAGCTTCAACTGGTCACTCAAAATTGAGCCTGAATTCCAACTGCCGTTTGACCCGACCCATGAAAACATGGCTGGTTTAGATCTTCACCTCAATCAACGTGCCGAAAATCTTGCCGCAGCGCTGCGTCAAGCGTTCTCTGGTATTGTGGCAGGCAACGTGAAAGCGGAAGGCATTAAAGAAATCGAGAAGAAAGGTCCCTTTATCATCGACGGTGATAAAGCTTTGATGACTAAAATGGACAAACTGCTGAGTGACTTTGTGGATCAACAACGTATGAAATTGCCCGGTTCTGAGTATATTCCCTGTTACAAGATTGCCGATTAAACGGATTTGTCTGGTAGCGAGACAATAACCTCTGAAAACACACGCAGTTTTCTTTACAATAAAGGTCACCTTAACTCGTGACCTTTATCCATTCTATGTCTATACATCTTGTTATTATCGATGCACTTAACCTGATCCGCCGTGTTCATGCTGTTCAACCCGATCCCACCGACATCGCACGTACTATTCAGACCACCTCGAGAACACTGCATAGAATTCTTGAAGAAGCAAAGCCTACTCATATTTTGGCCGTGTTCGACCACCATCTGCAAGAACGCGGCTGGCGTGCTGAGCTGTTACCGGAATACAAGCAAAATAGAAAGCCCATGCCTGAGCCATTGCTCAATGGTCTCAATGATATTCAACAAGCTTGGTGGGAATTGGGGATCGACTCTCTACTCTCTGACGGTGATGAAGCCGATGATTTGGTCGCCACATTGGCCGTCAAAGTGGCGCAGCACAATGAAAAAGTCACTATTATTTCTACCGACAAAGGTTATTGCCAGTTGCTGTCTCCGACACTGCAAATTCGCGATTACTTCCAGCACCGCTGGCTAGATGCGCCGTTCGTTGAACAAGAGTTTGGCGTCAAACCTGAGCAACTTGCTGACTATTGGGGCTTAACTGGAATCAGTTCATCACAAGTGCCCGGCGTTGCGGGTATTGGACCTAAAGCCGCAAAAGAGATCCTGACTCAGTTTACTGATATTGAGCAAGCGGTGTCATCGGATGAACTCGCCCCGAAATATCAAAAAAAGCTGTTACCCTCGATCGAAATGGCGAGGATCTGCAAGCGAGTGGCGGCGTTGAAAACCGATATTGAACTCGGCTTTAACTTGCAGGATATTCGGTTTGGGGAAAAGTAGGGTTGTTGGTTATAGGTGCTAGGTTTATAGGTGCTAGGTTTATAAGGGCTAGGTTGTAGGGAAAAGCTCTGCATAAATGCAGAGCTTTTTGTGGTTAATGGGGGGAGATGTTGGATAGCACTTGGATGTGTACGGTGATCTCTTCTCTATCGTGATAGAGGTGCTTGGCTTGCAGCTTAAATTTGACCTTGTTTTCAATTAGGAAGTATTTTAAGTTTTCGATGTCTTCTAATACTTCATCATAGCGACCTTTCATTGGCAGTTTTAGGTTGAAGATGGTCTCTTTTGCCCAACCACGAATTAGCCATTCGCCCATTAACTGTGCCACTCGCGAAGGCTTCTCGATCATGTCACACACTAGCCAAGTCACGTTTTTACGAGGTGGCTCAAACTTGAAACCATCAACCTGATGGTGTTTTACCTGACCCGTATCCATCAAACTGTCCGCCATCATGCCATTATCAATGGCATGAACAAACATAGAGCGACGCACTAGCTGATAAGTCCAACCACCGGGACAAGCGCCCAAGTCTACTCCCCACATACCCGACGCCAAGCGCGTGTCCCATTCCTCTTTTGGAATAAACACATGAAAAGCTTCTTCGAGTTTCAGCGTTGAACGACTTGGCGCATCCGCTGGGAATTTCAAACGCGGGATACCCATAAAGAACGCTGAGTTATTGCTTGAATAGGAGTAGCCGATAAAGCAGTGACCCGGTTTAACAAAGCAGATATGCAGCACCGGTTTTTTACTATTTTCTTTAGTGTACAGGTAACCCTTACCACGCATCGCTTGTCGTACTGGAACCGTAAACTTGCGACAGAATTTAAGCAGTTCTTTCGCTTCATTGGTATCAGGAGTTTCAATACGCAGATCACCACAACGCGGGAAGGTCTCATGTTCACCCAACGCTTGTAAAATTGGCGTGATGCGATCATCACTCGGCAACGCCTGAAGCTCGCTTGCCACAGCGAACATTTGACGCGCAAAAATCAGCGATTGAAAATCGATGTCTTTGATCAGGCGTTCGGCATCGCCTTCCTGATAGCACTCAAACAGCACGAAACCTGCGTTGTTTTTAACTCGAGGAAAGCCATAGACTTCCAGTTGTGTAGCTCTATCTTGAATCTCGCCCGCGCACTCTTTTTCAAAGCCTGAGCGGCAATAAAGCATGACCTGTTTCACTGTTTGACTCCATCTTGTTCGGTTTTGTCAGTCATTCGATACCCAGCATAAGCCAAGCATCCCCACCCTATCATAAACATCACACCACCGAGCGGTGTTATTGGTCCAAACCATTTCACGCCGGTTAATGCTAGAGCATAGAGACTGCCACTAAAGAAAAGGATGCCGATGATAAAACAAATAGCGGCACGATGAAACGCCTTTTGATGATTGTGGCTATTTGACTGTAACGCCAACACCACACAGAAGATCACCGCAAGCGTATGAATAAACTGATAATGCACACCCGTTTCAAATACGGAAAGCAGATAAGGTGACAGAGAAGATTTTAGACCGTGAGCGGCAAATGCACCGAGGGCAACACTGAACAAACCAGATAAAGCGGCGATGACTATCAATACACGATTAAACATCGGTCACTCCTTTTATCAATAACGCTAAGCGATCGACGACCATTTGTCGATTCTGCTCCTCAGTAAAACCTGAGGATTTCCGAGGCTTAAAGCTATGATCACCATCAGGTACTAACATCGTAGAAACCCGTGGTGAGAAGGCAAACTCCGGCAACTCCGTTGCGTTGCCAAAGGTATCACGCTCTCCTTGGATAATAAGACAAGGTTTCGCGATCTCCGCTAGATGAGCGCCTTTATAGTTTTCTGGTTTTCCCGGAGGGTGAAATGGAAAGCCTAAACAAGCAATGGATGCGACTAACGGATGCTCAGCCAGTAAAGACGCCATTCTGCCACCCATCGACTTACCACCAATCACAATCGGTTGGTTGGTCACGTTTTCTAATACGCCTGTCATCGCATTCAATAATTTGGGTGCCCTATCTGGTGGGCGTCGCTTACCATCGACCGCAGACTTATCCATATAAGGAAAGTTAAAACGTATCACTCGAATCTGTTTTTGCGCTAAGCGCGTTGCTATGTCCTGCATAAACTCATGCTGCATCCCCGCGCCAGCACCATGAGCAAAGAGAAAAATAGGTCCCTCTTCCGGTCCATCAGTGAGCATTGATGGTTCAAGTAATTCAGTCATCCAATAATTCCTCTTGTTCACTTTGTGCTTTCGCCAGCATCCAATCTCGGAAAGTCGCAATTCGTCCCATGTCCGCTTGTTTGTCATGGCAGACGACATAAAAGGCATTTTTACTGACCAACACCTCATCAAACGGGGCAATCAGCCGACCCGCATCAAGTTCGGGCTGTGCTAACACATTATTACCTAAAGCAATACCTTGCCCATGAGCTGCGGCCTGCAACACCATAGTTGAGTGACTAAATATAGGACCTTGATTGACATTAATCCCTTCAATTTGGTTTTGCTTGGCGAACTGTTTCCAGTCCTTTCTCGACATATCATGCAACAAGGTGTGCTGAGAGAGATCGGTTAATGTATCTAATGGTTTTGAACCTAACAGCAGCGCGGGTGCACAAAGTGGCACTAAAAACTCTTGATACAATTTATCCGCTCGCAAGCCGGGCCAATTTCCGCGTCCATAATAAATCGCCACATCCACGTCATCGGTCAGTGAACCTTCATCCATATCCACCGCTTTGATTCGTACATCAATATCCGGCTGTTGTTGATTAAAATCCGCCAAGCGCGGTACCAACCACTGAATGGCAAAACTTGGCGGTAAACTAATGGTCAACGCCCCTTTCTCACTGCGCTCAAGCAGCTTATCCGTTGCTTCTGCTAGTGAGGAAAAGATCTCTTTAATATCGAGAAAATAGCTTTGCCCTTCTTCAGTCAGCAGCAAAGAACGATTGCGACGACGGAATAACTTCAAGCCCAGATGTTCTTCTAACAGTTTGATTTGGTGACTCACCGCTGCTTGCGTCACAAATAGCTCTTCGGCGGCACGAGTAAAGCTTAAGTGCCTAGCCGCCGCTTCAAAGACTTTCAAGGCATTTAATGGGGGGAAACGTCTCGACATTGACTCTCTCTATTTGCATTAGTTTTTCTTATGCGAAACATTATAAAATGTCGATTGTCGCAGAGCCAGATAAATTCTATATTTCACCCCACAGACGAGAGCCTGAACGGCTTGATTCTCTCTAGAATCAATTGGCACTCGATTGTAATGTTGTGTTTGCAATCTCGATTTTCGAGTTTAGGTAGATTCTACCACCGTGCAGTGCTTACTGAGTGATACTACTTACTGAGTAAATGGTGTACGTACTTCCTGTTTTTGACCTGTCTGTCAATGTTTGCACCGCCTTTATGGCGGTGTTCTTTTATCTGCAAGATTCCGACACTTTTATCACTCGTTGCTCGCCTCGCTATGCCAACTGCCAAAATTAAGCAAAAAAAACGGCTGCTCATGGCAACCGTTCTCTATTAATGTCGTTAACTCTTTAAGTTAAAAACCGGCATCTGCAAAGACTTGGCTAACAATATCTTGTGCCTCGGCTTCGATCTGCTTAAGGTGTTCAACCCCTTTAAAGCTCTCGCAATAAATCTTATAGATCTCTTCAGTACCGGAAGGACGCGCGGCAAACCAACCGTTCGCTGTGGTGACTTTTAAACCACCGATTGCGGCACCGTTACCTGGAGCGTGAGTCAATCGTGCGGTGATTTCATCACCCGCAAGCGTCGTGGCAGAAACCATCTCAGGAGAAAGTTTCTTCAGCACATTTTTTTGCTCTGTATTGGCGACAGATTGCAAGCGGCTATATTGAGATTCGCCATGTTTCGCGGCGAGTTCTTCATAATATTGTTGCGGGTTCTTACCCGTCACAGCGGTGATCTCCGCAGCAAGAAGACACAAGATAATGCCGTCTTTATCCGTTGACCAAGGTGTACCGTCTTTTCTTAGGAAAGACGCGCCCGCGCTCTCTTCACCGCCAAAACCAAACGACCCATTATAAAGACCATCAACGAACCATTTGAAGCCCACTGGGACTTCACATAATTCACGACCAAGATCAGCAACAACACGGTCAATCAATGCACTTGAAACCAAGGTTTTACCAACGGCTACATCCGAACCCCAACCCTCGCGGTGACGATATAGGTAATCAATACACACCGCCAAGTAGTGGTTTGGATTCATCAAACCCGCTGGCGTCACGATACCGTGGCGATCATAGTCTGGGTCATTACCAAAGGCTAAGTCGTAGTCATCTTTCAGCTCCAGCAGACCTGCCATTGCGTAAGGTGAAGAGCAGTCCATACGAACCACGCCGTCTTTATCCAATGACATAAACTGGAAGGTTGGATCGATAGCTTCATTCACTAAGGTCAGATTTAACTGGTATTTTTTAGCAATTTGACGCCAATAATCAATACCAGACCCGCCAAGTGGGTCAACACCCATTTTAAGATCCGCCTTCTGAATCGCTTCCATATCAATAACGTTAACTAAGTCATCAATATAAGGTGCCACCAAATCTTTCGCCACAAACAGTGAAGAGGCAACCGCTTGAGCATAAGGCAGACGTTTTACATCACTCATCCCATTGGCAATAATTTCGTTGGCTCTATCTTCAATCGCTTGAGTTAACTCGCCTTCTGCTGGACCACCGTGAACAGGGTTATACTTAATGCCGCCATCTTGTGGTGGATTATGCGAAGGGGTAATAACGATGCCGTCAGCTTTGGCTTGGTTAACTTTATTGTAGGTAAGAATCGCATGCGAAATACCTGGGGTGGGCGTGTAACCGCTATTTTCCTGCGCTATGACTTCAACACCGTTGGCAACCAATACCTCAACAACGTTAGCAAACGCTGGCTCAGACAAAGCGTGAGTATCTTTACCCACAAACAAAGGACCAGTTATGCCCTGTGCGGCTCTCACTTCTGCCACAGCTTGGGCAATCGCTAGGATGTGGTTTTCATTGAAAGTCGCTTTATCTGCACTGCCACGGTGACCAGAAGTACCAAACTGTACTTTCTGTTCTGCATTGCCCGCTTCTGGTTGGATCAGAAAATAGTTGGCAACGAGTGCTGGAATGTTATGTAGATCTTCTTGCAAGGCTTTCTGCCCGGCGCGAGGATGGTTAGCCATAGGGGACGTCCTTTTAAAAATTAAGCTAAAAAGTAAAAAACCTCATAATATCCATTAAATATGAACATTATGAGGTGAAAGCTAAATCCTAGATAGCGTTGGTGACCTTTTCGATGACTTCCGCGGGAAGTAACATCATCGTCATCACCTGTTCAACCATCTGCCGTTTTCGACTTGTATTGGTATTCGTTATGACCCAAAACGGTGTATTAGGAATGGATTTTGGTTTGGTGGTGGTGCCACTCGCCAATAAGGTTTGTTCATCATTGGCAAAATATACGCGCTTACGACCTTTAACCTGAGTTGCCTCGGCAAAACTGGTTGGCTCAATACGATACAGCGTTGACAATACCAGCATAAAACGATCAATCGCTTTGTTAAGTCCTGCAAACTCATCAGAAATCAACAATGAGCGGATCTCTTTAACTGCATCGGTTTTCTCAAATACCGGTGCCGGGACATCTTTGCTGACAACAATAGTTTTCGCGGTAGCCGGTTTCTGTTCCGTTTCAGAGGCATCAACATTAAGCAGACGTCTTAAGATATCTGAAGCACTCTCACCAATGTGGTGGGTTTGACTGGCAATGTAACGGTATAGATCCTCATCAACCTCAATTGTTTTCATTCGCTTTTCACAATCTCTATGTTTAAACTCTGACTGATTATAACGAGTTCCTTTATGAACCTCCACGTTAAACACATCACGAATAACAGAAAAATGTCAGCTTTATTAAATTACAAAAGAGAAGGTCAAGGAAAACCACTGATTCTGCTACACGGTCTTTTTGGTGATCTGAACAATTTAGGGGTGCTTGCTCGCGACCTAAAACAGGACTTTGATGTTGTCAGCATTGATTTGCGCAACCACGGTCAGTCCTTTCATCGTTCCCAGCATAACTACCCAGCAATGGCACAAGATGTTGCAGAACTCCTTAAGCATCTCAACATCGATAATCCCATTGTGGTCGGTCACTCTATGGGTGGCAAGGTGGCGATGAAGTTGTGCGATTTACCGTTAACAATCGACAAATTGATCGTATTGGATATGGCGCCGGTAAAATATCTTCAGCGGCGGCATGATGCGGTCCTAGCTGGGTTAACTGAAGTGGCGAACAACCCCGTACCGGATCGGCGCAGTGCCCTCGCATTGATGGCAAAACATATCGAATTAGAAGGTGTGCGCCAATTTTTAGCCAAATCCTTAGACAAACAGGATGGCAATATGTGCTGGAAGTTTAATCTTGAAACATTAAAGCAAGAGTATATGAACATTCTTGACTGGCAGCCAATTGAACAAACTGATGTGGCTACGCTGTTTGTCAAAGGCGGGGATTCCGACTACCTTCTATCTGAACATCAACCGCAAATTCAAGCACAGTTCAACAACGCTAAAGCGCACATCATTGCCAACACTGGGCATTGGTTACATGCCGAAAAGCCGATTGAAGTGCTGCGAAGTATGCGTAAATTTTTAGGTCATTAAGATCATTGAAAGCGAATATTCAGATGACAATAAGAGTCATTAACTTTGTGTTCCAACAATGATATAGTTCAGCGTTAGCATTTTTGGCATACAAGGAACACCATGCTATACGACTACATTGATAAGTTGGAGTCCATAGGACTCGATTTATTATTTGCTGCCATCTTCTTTTTGATTGGTATGGCAATCAAAGATGTATTAAAACAAGGCAATGTGCCGGTTTTTGGACGTCGTATCGTTTGGCTTGTACTGTTTTTAGGGTGTGCAGGATTTATAGCAAAAGGTCTTATACAGCTTAGCTGGGAAGGCTCGGGGCTAAGTTAAAACATGATTAACGCGTAATAAAACTACCCCATCAGAGAATTTGAAAAGGTACTGAATCTATGGCAAGTGTAGGTCTATTCTTTGGTAGTGATACTGGTAATACAGAAGCTATTGCAAAGATGATCCAAAAAGAATTGGGTAAACAACTCGTTCACGTACAAGATATCGCAAAAAGTAGCAAAGAAGACATCGACAACTTTGATCTACTGCTTCTGGGTATCCCAACTTGGTATTACGGTGAAGCACAAGCCGATTGGGATGACTTTTTCCCAGAGCTAGAAGCCATCGATTTCTCAACCAAACTGGTTGCTATCTTTGGTTGTGGTGACCAAGAAGATTACGCAGAGTACTTCTGTGACGCAATGGGTACTGTCCGCGATGTCGTTGAAGCGAAAGGTGGCACTATCATTGGTCAAACTTCAACCGACGGTTACGAGTTTGAAGCGTCTAAAGCACTCGTCGAAGGCGATGAGTCACAATTTGTTGGTCTATGTATCGATGAAGATCGTCAACCAGAACTCACTGAAGAACGTGTGAGTAACTGGACTAAGCAACTTTATGAAGAGATGTGTCTGTCGGAACTCGAAGACTAATCATTCGATCATTTTCGTAACAAAAATGCCTCCTTCATGAATGAACGGAGGCATTTTTTATTGAGATGTCGATATTTCTTCGTTATCCGAGAGCGGTTTTTCTCGATACTTGCGCTTTTTACGCACGTACAGTTTACGCTGAATCGTGGCAACGATTTTTCCCTGACTATCGGTGATATGGGTAGTGAACTCAGGAAAGCACTTCTCGCCAGTCGCCGTTTGTCGAACGATATCATCGACAACAGATTGGGAAATAATAAATTCTGCTTCGAGGTAGGAAAGTCCGGGGCTAATAAAATCAATGCTCGCCTCTTTGTCCCACACGTAATACTCTTCACGCAAAATACCAATTAACATCGACGTATAGATGGGATCCGTCATGGAGAAAATACTGCCTCCATACTGTGAACGATTGACATTTTTGTTCCACCAGCGAAATTTCAATCGTACTTTGACACAGGTAAAGTCTTCACTAATGCTGACAATACGAATGCCTGCTCCCCAAAACGGCGGCCAAAGATTAAGCGCGAGCTTGACCCACTTTGGCCTGTACCACTTTTCTATTCGTCTATCCATGCTAACCACCCTTACAAATGTAAATAAATTGTAACTGGTCAGATGTGATTGTAAAGTGACATAGCGCTCTTTCTCAGGCTATAGTAAGTAACCCCTTGAAGTTCGCGGTTTATTGTTTTGTATTAGTACCCTATAATGTATCGATTATAAAATCTGTTTATAACTGCAGCCCACCACAGGAAAGTATATGTCAGACAACAATAAAGCTCTTAAGGATGCGGGACTTAAAGTCACCCTACCTAGGCTAAAAATTTTGGAAGTACTGCAGAAACCAGAATTCCAACATATTAGTGCAGAAGATCTGTATAAAAAACTCATCGATATCGGTGAAGAGATCGGTCTTGCCACCGTTTACCGCGTTTTGAACCAATTTGATGATGCTGGAATCGTTACCCGTCACCACTTTGAAGGCGGTAAGTCAGTGTTTGAACTATCAACGCAACACCACCACGACCACCTTGTGTGCTTAGATTGTGGCGAGGTTATCGAATTCTCTGACGACTTGATTGAAGCTCGTCAAAAAGAGATCGCCGCTCGTTACAGCATCGAACTCACCAACCACAGCCTATATCTTTATGGTAAATGTATCGGTGGAGCGTGCAAGACCAACCCAGACGCACATAAAGCGAAGTAATTGTTGGTTTTGCTCAGCTAATAATTTTCACTTTATAAAACGCAAAAAACCTATCCAATGGATAGGTTTTTTTATGTAAGTCACCATTTCTGATGACCTACTTATAATGACTGGCTTCTAATGACTGCCCTTAAGGACAGATAGACGCATGATTAGCCGTCAATCTTGGCCCAAGTATCACGAAGACCGACAGTGCGGTTAAACACTAATGCCTCAGGTTTAGAGTCTTTCGAGTCAGCACAGAAGTACCCCGTGCGCTCAAACTGGAAACCCGCTTCAGGTTTCGCTTCCGCTAAGCTTGGCTCAACAAAACCGTTAAGAGTGACCAGTGACTCTGGATTGATCGTTTCCGCAAAGTTGTCTGCCGCCGCTGGGTTAGCCACGGTAAACAAGCGATCGTACAGTCTGATTTCTGCTGGAAGACCTTTGTCTGCGGATACCCAGTGAATCACACCTTTTACTTTGCGACCATCCGCTGGATTTTTGCCAAGCGTCTCTGGATCATAGCTACAGAAAATCGTCGTGATATTGCCCGCTTCATCTTTCTCGATTCGCTCGGCTTTAACCACATAAGCACCACGTAGACGAACTTCTTTGCCTAGAACAAGACGCTTATACTTCTTGTTCGCTTCTTCACGGAAATCGTCGCGTTCGATCCATACTTCACGTGTGAATGGCACTTCACGCACACCCATTTCTTCGTTATTTGGGTGGTTAGCCATCGACAAAGTTTCAACCTTGTCCTGCTCGAAGTTTTCAATCACTAGCTTGATGGGCTCCAACACAGCCATTGCACGCGGTGCATTGCTGTTAAGATCATCACGAACACAAGATTCTAGAGAACCAAATTCAATCATGTTCTCTTGCTTGGTCACACCGATACGCTTACAAAACTCGCGAATTGATGCTGGCGTAAAACCACGACGGCGTAGACCTGAAATCGTTGGCATACGTGGGTCATCCCAACCATTAACCAATTTTTCAGTCACTAGTTGGCTTAGCTTACGCTTAGACATCACGGTGTATTCAAGGTTTAGACGGCTGAACTCGTATTGACGAGGTTGGCAGTCGATAGTGATGTTCTCTAACACCCAGTCGTAAAGACGACGGTTGTCTTGGAATTCAAGGGTACATAGTGAGTGTGTAATCCCTTCCAGCGCATCAGAAATACAGTGAGTGAAGTCGTACATTGGATAGATGCACCACTTATCACCGGTTTGATGGTGAGAAGCAAAACGCACACGGTAAAGTACCGGATCACGCATCACCATAAATGATGACGACATATCGATTTTAGCGCGCAGGCATGCCTTGCCTTCCTCGAAACCACCGTCACGCATTTTTTCAAACAACGCTAGGTTTTCTTCGACGCTACGATCACGATATGGGCTCAGTTTACCCGGCTGCGTTAGCGTACCGCGATATTCACGGATCTCATCAGCACTTAACTCTTCAACGTAAGCAAGACCTTTGTTGATCAGCTCTACCGCATAACCATACAGCTTGTCGAAGTAGTTTGACGAGTAGCAAATATCACCAGACCAGTCAAAACCCAACCAGCTTACATCGTTTTTAATCGACTCAACGTATTCAACATCTTCTTTCTCTGGATTGGTATCATCAAAGCGAAGGTTGCACTGTCCCTGGTAGTCCTGAGCAATCCCAAAGTTCAAACAAATGGATTTTGCATGCCCGATATGCAGATAGCCGTTTGGCTCTGGCGGAAAACGGGTATGGACACTGGTATGCTTACCATCAGCTAAATCTTTATCGATAATTTGACGGATAAAGTTCGATGGACGAGCTTCAGCTTCACTCATCTATAACACCTCTAAGTTTTAGTATCGTCGAAATATAATCTGCAATGATCCACAATTATTCTGAAAAGCTCAACAAGAACTCGCACTTTCATTGGATTATTTTAGTTAACCTTGTCTTTAAATCGCAAAAAAGCCTCACAAGGAGGCTTTTCTCACACATCAGCGGCGGTTAATGCTGTTTGCTGACCACTAAATCATCAACACACAACTGATTCATCTCACCGGCAATGATTTCAGCAAGGGGACCAAGCACCACTTGGACAGCGCCATTTCCAAGCTTAATCACACCCGCTGCACCTAATGCGGTCAATTGTTTTTCGTCCATCAAAGAAGCATCATTCAGTACCAATCGAAGACGAGTGATACAGGCATCAATGGAAGCTAAGTTCTCTTTGCCACCTAGCGCTTGGATGTAGTGACCCGCGAGCTCGGTTTTATCTGACGTTTCAACCACACGAGTTGTCGTATCTTCATCTTCACGACCCGGTGTCTTCAAGTTGAACTTGGTTATCGCAAAGCGGAACACTGAGTAGTAAATCATGAAGAAAACCAAACCTTGCGCAATCAGCATGTACCAGTTAACAGCAAGTGGGTTGCGGCTTGATAACACCATGTCCACAAGACCAGCTGAGAAACCGAAACCAGCAATCCACTGCATCGATGCTGCGATGAACACTGACACACCGGTCAGTACCGCGTGCAACAAGTAAAGTACTGGCGCCAAGAACATAAATGAGAATTCAAGCGGCTCAGTCACACCAGTAAAGAACGAGGCAAAACCAGCGGCAATCATAATTGAAGCGACTTTTTCTTTGTTCTCTGACTTAGAGGTGTGATAGATAGCTAATGCTGCACCTGGCAGACCAAACATCATAATTGGGAAGAAACCCGCTTGGTACATACCCGTGACACCCTGAACCGCAACACCCTCAGCAATCGACTTTGCGCCACCAAGGAAATTAGGAATGTCGTTAATGCCCGCCACATCAAACCAGAATACGGAGTTTAGTGCATGGTGTAGACCGACAGGAATAAGAAGGCGGTTAAAGAAAGCGTAGATACCTGCGCCGACAGAACCCATACCTTGAATCGACTCGCCAAACGAGACCAATGAGTTATAAACCGTCGGCCAAACGTACATCAAGATGAAAGCAATGAAAATACCCGCAAAAGAGGTCAAGATCGGCACCAAACGCTTACCAGAGAAGAAAGCCAACGCTTTGTGCAGCTCAACTGTCGAGTAACGATTGTAGATTTCAGCCGAGACAATACCAACTAGGATACCGACAAATTGGTTATTAATCTTAGCAAAAGCCGCTGGCACCGCTTCAGGCGCAATCCCCTGAATTTGTGCCACGGCTGCCGGAGAAAGTAGTGTCGTCACCACCAAAAAGCCAACAAAACCTGCCAGTGCTGCCGAGCCGTCTTTATCTTTAGACATACCAAACGCAACACCAACCGCAAACAGCACCGACATATTGTCGATAATTGCGGCACCCGCTTTGATCAGGAAAGCCGCAAGCGCAGAGTTCGCGCCCCAACCATTAGGATCAATCCAATAACCAATCCCCATTAATATTGCTGCCGCTGGTAAAGTAGCAACCGGCACCATCAATGCCTTACCTACTTTCTGAAAGTACCCTAGTATATTCACGTTACTACCCTCCGAATAAATAATATTCTTTGTAGGACTTATCTTAGCCCTTCAAATTAGTCCTACAAAGAATATGTCAGTTAATTCGCATCGCAAATTATACCCAGTAATAATGTGACTTAGATCCCCTAAAATGGTGAGATTTAGATTAATATGCTAGCTAGATCATAAAACTTATTTTATCATCTAAATAATCTTCTTTGTGTGGTTATGATTGCATGACAGATAGTGGGAACACTTGGGAAAAAAGCAGTGTCGCACAGTGGCAAGGTTCACAAGTGGAATGGCTCACAAGTGGAATGGTCATTCGAGTCTCGAGTCCGTTGTTTCAGCAGTCAAACAACAATATACCTAAGTAATTTGAGCATCTTTCAAGCGTCAATCTACTTAGGTATATGAAATTGAAAATTTAGGAATCATCAACTATGTACGCATTAACCAATTGCAAAATCTACACCGGCAAAGACATTCTTGTTGATCATGCTGTTGTTATTGATGGTACAACTATCGATTCTGTTGTACCGCAGGAAGAACTGCCTGAACACCTTGAGATCATCGATCTCAACGGTGCTAACCTATCGCCCGGCTTTATCGACTTACAACTGAATGGGTGTGGTGGTGTTATGTTCAATGACAGCATCACCGCCGAGACCATCGAGATCATGCATAAAGCCAATCTCAAGTCAGGTTGTACTAGCTTTCTGCCGACCCTTATCACGTCATCGGATGAAGATATGAAGTTGGCGCTGCAAGCAGCTCGCGACTATCAAAACCAACATCAAAATCATTCTCTTGGATTGCACCTTGAAGGTCCTTACCTCAATGTAGCGCGTAAAGGTATTCACTCCCCGGATTATATCCGCCACTCAAGTGACGAAATGATCGATTTGATCTGTGCCAACCGAGATCTCGTCGCCAAAGTGACCCTCGCTCCCGAGTTGAACGAGGCTCGACATATCGAGCAACTAGCAAAAGCTGGCATTGTGGTTTCTATAGGGCATACCGACGCCACTTATCAGCAAGCAAGAGCCGGTTTTGACGCGGGTATCACATTTGCCACTCATCTGTTCAACGCAATGACCCCAATGACGGGGCGCGAACCCGGTGCTGTCGGCGCGATTTTTGATACCCCAGATGTGTACGCTGGTGTCATTGTTGATGGATTTCATGTCGATTACGCCAACATACGTTTAGCGCACAGACTAAAGGGCGATAAGCTCGTGTTAGTGACCGATGCCACAGCACCAGCCGGTGCTGAGATGGATTACTTTATTTTTGTCGGGAAGAAAGTATATTACAGAGATGGAAAGTGTGTTGATGAAAACAACACTTTAGGTGGTTCCGCACTGACCATGATTGAAGCGGTACAAAACACGGTAGAATATGCAGGCATAGCTTTGGACGAAGCATTGAGAATGGCCACACTCTATCCTGCCAAAGCAATTGGTGTGGAGAGCAAACTGGGTCAAATCAAAAAAGGGATGGTGGCGAACTTAACCGTGTTTGATCACAAGTTTCACGTTCAGAGCACCATAGTTAACGGACAATACGAGCAAAATTAAATATGAATGGCGGACAGATAGGTAACGTAGACTTAGTTAAGCAACTGAATGGCGCAGCAGTATATCGACTTATTGACCAACACGGTCCGATATCACGCATCCAAATCGCCGATGTCAGTCAACTTGCGCCGGCCAGCGTTACCAAAATCACCCGCCAACTTCTTGAACAAGGTCTCGTCAAAGAAGTGGCTCAGCAAGCCTCAACCGGCGGTCGCCGAGCCATTTCCTTAACGACTTCGGTGGAGTCCTTCCACTCGATTGCCATCCGTGTGGGCAGGGATGATATTCAACTGTCGGTTTACGATCTGGGCGCTAAGCTTATCGCTAACGAACATCATCATTTTGCATATCAAAGCGAGAGTGAACTGATCGATGGATTAGTCGCTCACATCAAACGCTTTCTCTCCAATCATCAAAATAGAATCGACCAGCTTATTGCTATTGGCATTACCCTATCAGGACTCATCGATCCGATCACCGGTGTGGTCTCTTATATGCCCAATATTGATATCAATAAACTGGAGTTATCCAATATCATCAATGAAACATTTTCTGTTTCATGCTTTGTGGGCAACTACACTCGTGGACTCGCCCTCGCGGAACACTATTTTGGCGCTAGTCAAGACTGCCAAGACTCTATTCTAGTCAGCGTCCATCAAGGAACAGGGGCGGGTATTATCGTTAATGGGCAAGTGTTCTTGGGCAGCAACCATAATGTTGGGGAGATAGGTCATATTCAGATCGACCCTCTGGGTACTCAATGCCAATGCGGCAATTTTGGCTGTCTAGAAACTGTCGCTTCAAACCCCGCTATTCTCAAGCGTATTGAGCAACTGATCCAGCAAGGTTACAGCTCTTCGTTAGCCGAATTAATGGATATTGGCATTGATGATGTCTGTGAGCACGCCCTGAATGGTGACGAATTGGCGAAGCAGAGCATTGTTAAGGTTGGCGACCAACTGGGTAAAGTGATTGCAATCACCGTTAATTTGTTTAATCCACAAAAGATCGTCATCGCTGGCGACATCACTGAAGCACACGAGATTTTGTTCCCTGCGATACGTCGCAATGTGGAGAACCAATCGCTTACCACTTTCCACACCAATTTGCCGATTGTCGCCTCACAGCTCGACAAACAGCCCACACTCGGCGCATTCGCCATGATAAAGCGAGCGATGCTTAATGGCGTTTTGTTACAAAAACTACTGGAAGTTTGAGCCTCGATAGTGAAATCACTTGAGTAACTTGGTTACAATGGGGTTTTGCTATCGTTTTATCACAGGTATTCAATCTCTAACCATCAAATTAGAGATTCGCTTTCAACCTCTCGCGACTTGAATAAGCAAGGACTCAAGTCAGGTAGCAAACGGCTCATAACTTATTTAGAAATACTATGGAACTTATTCTAATCACCGTTGCTTTTATCGCTGGCTTTATTGCTATTAAATGCCAGCTTCCGCCGCTAGTCGGTTTTCTCATCGCAGGTTTTGCCCTTAGTCAGTTTGGCTACCAATCCACAGAGAAACTGGTCACTTTTGCCGATCTGGGTGTCACGCTGTTACTGTTCACCATTGGTCTTAAACTCGATATCCGCACGTTATTATCCAAAGATATCTGGGCGAGTGCCACCATTCACAACTTGTTATCGACCTCACTGTTTACGATAATTTTAGTGGGTTTGAAGACGTTAGGGATCAGCAACCTTGCTGGAATGGATTGGGGACAAATGCTATTGCTTGGTTTCGCCCTTTCATTCTCAAGTACCGTATTTGCCGTGAAAACTCTGCAAGAAAAGGGGGATTTAAACGCCACCTATGGCAGTTTAGCCATCGGTATCTTGGTCATGCAGGATGTCTTTGCGGTGATCTTTCTTACCGCCTCGACTGGCAAACTGCCACACTGGTATGCCATCGCCCTCTTTGCTCTACCGTTATTGCGTCCACTGATGGGCAAGATATTGGATAAAGCGGGTCACGGTGAAATGCTGGTGTTAAGTGGCATATTCTTCGCGTTAGTCGCAGGTGCTGGGTTGTTTGAACTCGTGGGGATGAAGCCGGATTTAGGCGCGCTGATTCTCGGTATGCTGCTTGCTTCTCATAGCAAGGCTTCCGAGCTTTCTAAGTCACTGTTTAATCTTAAAGAATTATTCTTAGTCTGCTTCTTCCTCAACATAGGCTTAGCCGTTCAAACCACCGTTGAAGGGATTATTCTTGGCATACTGCTATTAATCCTGTTGCCACTCAAAGGCGCGCTCTATTTCTTAATCATTAATGCCTTTAAGTTCCGAGTACGCACCAGTTTGCTCGCCTCTTTGACCCTGTTTAACTTTAGCGAATTTGGTCTCATTGTTGGCGGACTGGCCTATAAACTTGGCTGGCTGTCTGGCGACCTACTCGTGGCGCTTGCCGTTGCCGTGTCTCTCTCCTTTGTCATCTCCGCGCCAATAAACCGCGTGGCTCATGATCTCTACCGTCGCAGCTCTAAGTGGTTAAAAGAGCATGCTGAAGAAAAAGTGAACCTAAAGGACCAATTTATTCATCCGGGTGAAGCTCAAGTGCTTATCCTCGGTATGGGTCGTATTGGCACCGGGGCATACGATGAAATACATCAAAGATATGGCAAGGTCAGTTTAGGGGTTGAGGTGCGTGAAGATGCCGCTTTGCATCATCGTGAACAAGGTCGAAACGTGATTACCGGCGATGCGACCGACCCGGACTTTTGGGAGCGGATCCTCAATACCGCGCAAGTAAAACTGGTGTTGCTCGCCATGCCTAATCATTTAGGTAATCAGACCGCACTGTCACTGCTGAATCAAACCTCTTTTAATGGGCAGGTTGCCGCCATTGCTGCCTATGCAGATCAGCTGCAAGAGCTTGATGAATTAGGCGTCGATGCCTCCTTCAATATCTACAGCGAAGCGGGGAGCGGCTTTGCACGCAACGTCTGTGATAAATTACAACCGCAGCTTAAGGACACCGTGTCACGCTAAAGTGACCGGCTTGATTTCGTTAGCAAAACAGCGTCAAAATCGAGAAATTGAACACATACTAAACACCAATTAGAAATTATTTAATTAAAATCAAATTACATTAAATAAAATTCACCGCAGCGCACTTTTTGTCATCATTTTGATTGATTTGGGTTGTTTTTTTTTGAGCAAATGGCACATTGAACGGAACAAAAATGTGACTCAAAAATAATAAGGAAGTTGTATGTGTTCTGTCTTTGGCATTTTAGATATTAAAAGTGATGCTGCCTCACTTAGACCGATTGCCCTTGAGATGTCGAAAAAGCTGCGACATCGTGGTCCCGACTGGTCAGGAATTTATTCTTCTGATAAAGCAATTTTGGCGCACGAGCGTCTTGCTATCGTAGGTTTAAACAGTGGTGCCCAACCACTCTACAGCCAAGACAAAAAACACATCCTTGCGGTTAACGGTGAGATCTACAACCATAAAGAGATCCGCGCACGCTATGAGGGTAAATACGAGTTTCAAACCGACTCTGACTGTGAAGTGATTCTAGCGCTATACCAAGATAAAGGTCCAGAAGCCCTGCTTGAAGAGCTGAACGGTATCTTTGCATTCGTTCTTTACGATGAAGAAAAAGACGAGTATCTCGTCGGTCGTGACCACATCGGTATCATCCCTCTATACCAAGGTTATGATGAGCACGGTAACTATTACGTTGCTTCTGAAATGAAAGCACTTGTGCCAGTTTGTAAAACTATCAGTGAATTCCCTCCTGGTTGTTACTACGGCTCTAACGACGTAGAACCCCAGCGTTATTACATCCGCGACTGGAACGAGTATGCTGCGGTTCAAGGTAACAGCACCAGCAAAGAAGAGCTAACCGAAGCGCTTGAAGCAGCGGTAAAACGCCAGCTAATGACTGACGTTCCTTACGGCGTGCTTCTCTCAGGTGGTCTCGATTCTTCCATCACTTCCGCCGTAGCGAAGCGTTTTGCTGCGATGCGTATTGAAGATGACGAGCAATCCGCCGCTTGGTGGCCTCAATTACACTCTTTTGCTGTTGGTCTTGAAGGCGCTCCGGATCTTAAAGCGGCGCGTGAAGTTGCCGACCAAATCGGTACTGTTCACCATGAGATGACCTATACCATTCAAGAAGGTTTGGACGCTATTCGCGACGTTATTTACCATATCGAAACCTATGATGTAACGACCATTCGCGCCTCAACGCCAATGTTCCTAATGGGTCGTAAGATCAAAGCGATGGGCATCAAAATGGTGCTGTCAGGTGAAGGGGCAGATGAAATTTTCGGTGGTTACCTCTACTTCCACAAAGCGCCTAACGCCCAAGAGTTCCATGAGGAAACCGTTCGTAAGTTGCTTGCACTAAACATGTTCGACTGTGCGCGCGCGAACAAATCGCTTGCCGCTTGGGGTGTGGAAGGTCGTGTCCCATTCTTAGACAAAGAATTCATTGACGTTGCGATGCGCTTGAACCCACAAGACAAGATGTGTGGTAACGGTAAAATGGAGAAGCATATCCTGCGTGAATGTTTCGAACACTATCTACCTGAAGCGATTGCTTGGCGCCAAAAAGAGCAGTTCTCGGATGGTGTTGGCTACAGTTGGATCGACACATTAAAAGAAGTGGCTGAAGGCAAAGTAACAGAGCAACAGATGGAAACTGCGGCATTCCGCTTCCCATACAACACGCCAACGACCAAAGAAGGTTATGTATATCGCGAAATCTTTGAGGAGTTATTCCCGCTAGAATCCGCGGCGAAGTGTGTTCCGGGTGGTCCGTCAGTGGCTTGTTCATCAGCGAAAGCAATTGAATGGGACGAGTCGTTCCAAAACTGTGTTGACCCTTCAGGTCGTGCGGTTCAAGCTGTCCACAACGATGCTTATTAATCGAATCTGACACTCAAATTGAAAAGCCTAGCGTTTGCTAGGCTTTTTGTTGTTTAATGCTCAGTTTTTTAATGCTTTGTTTTTTTAATACTCAGTTTTGTACCGTTCTATTGCTTAAAGCTCTGTCGTTAACCAGGATGCCCATCAACTCTTGGGGACACCAACATATAACCGAATTTTAAGCAGAACATGGCAAACGCAAACACCCAAAGCGTCGCACTGATATCAATCAGAATAAATAAATGCTGAGGCCAAAACACTGCTGCGAATCCACGGACCACTGCCGCTAAGATGATCGCGATAAACGCAAGGCTCATGTTGGGTCCCTCATAAATAGCTCGACCGGTATGCCCCATCGTAACCCGAGAAATCATAGCCAGAATCAATCCCCCTAACGCACCGACCGCGAACAGATGCAGCAAGGTATGAGAAGCCAGCGCATCGTCAACCAGACCTCGAGCCAGTAGACTCAATGGCAAACACACATAACTGAGCATCAAAGACCAAACCAAAGGCTCTGAGATCGTTTTCCAAGGCAACCAACGACACCAACGCCAGAGCTGAAATACCCCTGCAACCAGCATCAATGTTGATCCGTATTTCGTCATCCAGACGTGACTAAAACTCAGTAGGAATAGCGCCATCAAGGGGAGGTTTGCCGCCCACTCTAACCATTTCAGTGGCTGTGGCTTGGTGAAGTTAAATCGCTTTGCCGAAAAGAAAGGAATCACCCTGCCACCCATCACTGAAAGCAACAGTGCAAACCACCACAACATCGCTTGCCAGATCGCGCTGGCGCTGACTGCAATGATTCCAGTCAATGCGGTATAGCTTAAAGCATTCGCAATCATGGCCGCCAAGAATAGAGGTACAAAAAAGAGATTACGCCACCCTTTCGCCTTTACCACTCGACTTCCCACTTCATAAGCGAGCGCAACAAGAAATAGCGTCTCAACAAGGGCTGCGACCCAAATCGGTATCGGCAGCCAAAATAACACTCTTGGAATAAGCCAGAGCAGCACCAGTGCAAATAATCTATGGTGTTTTGTACCTGCTTGCCCGGTCCAGTTTTGTACTGCGGTTAACACAAAACCCGCCACAATCGCCATGGCGAAACCAAAGAGCATTTCATGCCCATGCCACCACAGCGACGGAACCTGTAGAGCCTCGGGTTGACCACGCTGGAAAAGATATGCCCACACCGCTATAGAAACAATGGCATAGATAGCACCAAGCAGGAAAAAGGGACGAAAGCCAAGGCGCAACCACGGTGGGATGGCTTGCTCGACTTTATTGTCGGTAATATTAATCATAGGTTGAGTCCATGGTGTAAAACACGCAGTCGTCTTATCGCTTTATTCTTATTCACTTGTTATCAAGTTTACTCATTATCAAGGGTTCGCTGACACCTGAGTAATAATCGCTTCATACAGCAATTGTCTCAACCACTGCACCCTATCTAAATCATGGCGCTGCTTTTTCCATATCATCGAGATATCAAAGTCGGGTACTGGAACGGGAGTAGACACTGTCTTTACATTAGACTGCATTGCACTTATTTGCGCCATTTTTTCCGGTACGATAGCAAGTAACTTTCTGCCCTGAACCAGTTGACCAATCGTTAGAAAGTGACCTGATACCGCTGCAACATTGCGCTTTTGCCCAATAGAATCTAGGTACTCGTCTACCTTACTACGGAACTGACCATCAGGACTGACTAGGCAGTGAGGGGTATCAATAAACTGTTCAATGCCAAGATGTTCAAAGCGCACAAACCTAGGATCATAAATGCAGACATGCTTTTCTGTGTACAGCGTTTGTGACTGATAGTTATCCGGCAACGGTGCAATGCTGCCAATAATCACATCTAGGCTCTGCCGATCATCAACCGCTTGATAGTTGTGTCGATTAACATTAACAAAGCTGATCTTGGCGCAAGGCGCTTGCGACACTATCGCATCGTAAATGCTAGGGGCAAAGATGAACTCGGCATAATCCGTAAGCCCAATTCTAATCGCTCCTTGGTACACTTCCGGATGAAATTCACCACCAGACAAGAGATTGGTTTCAACCAAATTTAATATCTGTTCCACCACCGGAAACAATTCATTCGCCTTTTGCGTAGGCTGCATCTGATGCCCTTTCCTCTCAAATAGAGGATCACTGCATATAACACGAAGTTTGGCTAAGCTATGGCTCATAGCCGATTGACTGACAAATGATTTTTCTGCGGCTAGAGAAACGCTGCGGGTTTGGTAGAGCCGGTAAAACATCGTCAAAAGGTTGAGGTCCACTTTACGCCAATCCACTGCACCTGTATTTATTTCACTCATAGTTACTATGTAGACTATTAATTTGAATCATTGTATCGCACATTCTATTCTCTAAGCTAATTCAAGATCTTCTTTTTACAGGCAGTACAGTGACATCATTATCTCAACAGGCGAATCACAAGGTCTCATTTTTCTCTATTTTTAAGATTTTCTTCAGCTTGGGCTGGGTGAGCTTTGGTGGTCCCGCGGCTCATATTGGCTATTTTCGCCATGCTTTTATTGAAAAAAGGCAATGGCTGACCGATGAAGAATACGGTCAACTGGTTGCTCTCAGCCAGTTTTTACCCGGTCCCGGCTCAAGTCAGGTAGGCTTTGGGATTGGCTATCAAAAAGGAGGATTAACTGGTGGTATTGCTGCTTTTCTTGGCTTTACTCTACCCTCGGTGATCCTGATGTTAGTTTTAGCTATCGTGAGTAGCCAACTGACAGATGCCTCATATTTTCAGCATGTGATTCATGGCTTAAAACTGCTTGCCGTTGTCGTTGTGGCAGACGCGATTCTTGGTATGTACAACAGTTTTTGCCAACAAAAACTCACCATCTCGGTTGCGATTGCTACTGCTGTTGCCTTACTTTTACTGCCAACACTCGCCACTCAGGTGAGCGTGTTAGTCATCGCGGCCTTAATTGGCGGCTACTGCCTGAGCAACACTAAGCCCGTTGAACCGCAAAACTTCTCAATAAAACAAGTATCAATAACGCCACTGGCACTCTTTTTGTTGCTGTTGTTTGGACTACCGTTGGTTGGTCAATGGTCATCTCAAGTTCAGTTATTCTCAGATTTCTATCAAGCTGGCAGCCTGGTATTCGGTGGTGGTCATGTTGTTCTACCCTTGCTGCAAAATATTGTGGGTGATCAACTGAGCCAAGATAGTTTCTTAACGGGTTATGCTGCCGCACAGGCTGTACCGGGTCCCATGTTTACTTTCGCGACTTATATTGGCTACCAGTTGCTGCCAAGCTCTCCAATTGCAGGCGCTTTAATTGCAACGCTAGGCGTGTTTATTCCCGGCTTCCTTTTGTTGATAGCGGTATTGAAGAATTGGCAGCAGTTGGCAAGCCTGCCTAAAATCGCTGGTGCATTAAAAGGGGTTAACGCTGCAGTGGTTGGTCTATTGATCAGTGCCTTGTATCAGCCGGTCTTTACCAGCGCAATCACTGTGCCACTTGACCTAGCTTGGGTGTTGATTGGGGCTTTACTGCTAAAGCAATTCAAACTGCCGATTGTTTGGTTAGTCGCTTTGTTTGCTCTGGCTGGGCTGGCAACGCCCATTGTTCAAAACTTAATCTAAATCAAACAATGCCTCGATTAATACGTTCTCACCTAGTTTATCGCTAACTCAGATCTTAGACTAAATGTAGGGGTGTCTTAATGCCCCTGCATTGTCACATTTGCCACTTGTCCTATCGATAAGCGCATAAAGACATGACCACTGTGCTTCGAACGCAATCAGTTGGAGGGGAAAGCGATGAAAAAGGAAATGACCAATACCCAAGGGTATACAACCCAACCCAAAATCATCTCTGTCAGCAATACGCTAAAGCAGGTGCATCACGACATTGTATCTCAAGCTCCTGATGTTGTTCGAATCGCGGTCGCCCTATACGACGCCGATACTCAAGAGTTAAAAACATTTGCCGATAGCACGCTTCAAGGTAAACCTCTGCTTCGATATAGTGCGCCGATTAGCTCAAAATCTTCGCTGGGCAAATATGTATGCAGACGAAAAGCGCGTGTTATCAATGACCTACAATCTGGATATCAAACGCCATCTTCTCACCAAAATTGGCTTATTGAGCAAGGCTATGCGTCCTCATTGACCTACCCAATCCTGCATGATGGTCAACTTGAAGGGATACTCTTTATCGATGCTAATAGTAAGCAGTTTTTCGATAAGTCGAGTGTTGATGATCTACGTCACTCTACCAAAGCCATCCTTAATTCCGTGATTCAAGAACGTGGTTACATCAAGTCAATGACCGAACTGGGTCAGTCCATGCGCCAAACCACGCTTGAACAGGATAAAGATAGCCGTTCACATGCACAACGTGTTGGGCTCTACTCTGGATTAATCGCGGAGCGATTAGGCGATATCTATCAACTCTCTGATGAATACATCGACCATATTACCCATTTTGCGACACTGCACGATATCGGTAAGTTTTCGGCGTTGAGCACAAATCAAAGCTCTATCTGGCATCAAGATTGGGATGATCGCATTTTAGTGTCGGGACGCGTTCAGCAAGGATTAAACTTAGTCAATCAATTGGCTCAGCAAATAGACGACAATCAATACGCTTGCCATGACCTCCTGCACAGCATCATTCAGCATCACCATGAATATCTTGATGGCTCAGGCTTACCTAATCGATTAAAACATGAACAAATACCTATTGCTGCTCGCATCGTCACAGTGGCGAATATTTTTGATGCTTTGACCAGTGATCGACACTATTGCGAGTCTTGGTCTTTAATTCACGCTTTACTCGAACTTGAGAAGATGGTGGCGCTTGGCAAGTTAGACGGTCATTGTGTTCATGCACTACGCTGCCAGCAAGCCAAAATTAAACCGATTCTTGAATCTCAACCTCTTGCAGTACATTAATTTTTCTCAATGTAATACCAACCATCCGCTTTAAATTCTGCAATAAAAAACGACCAATCGTGACAAAGTTCACGATTGGTCGTTTATCTACTCTGTTTGTGATTTGTTATCACTGTTGATTATTGAACACGCCTTGAAGTCGTCACTGTAAGTGCTAGTATCTTTAAAATAAACAATTAATTAACATAATAATAACTTTTTACTTCTGCCGTACGGAGTCCAATAATGATCATGCCAAATCAACAACCCGCTGCTGGATGTACCCTCCCTCCCCCTAATGAGATGATTCTTAAATGGGCCGAAGAAAAACCTGATGAGATCTATCTAAAGCAGATCATTGATAGAAAGTTTGTCGAATACACTTTTGGCGAAGTCGCTGAGCAGGCTCTCAAACTGGTGAGTGCCCTACAATCACTCGGCATTAAACCAGGAGATAAGGTCGCACTTGTCTCGAAAAACTGCGCTCAATGGTTTATCTGCGATCTCGCGATGATGCTAGGTGATTTTGTTAGCGTGCCTATTTTCCCTACCGCCGGTGCAGAAACGATTGAATATTGCGTTACCCATAGTGAGAGTAAAGTCCTGATCGCAGGGAAGCTTGACGACCCAAAAGCCACGGCAGAGGTGATTGCAAAGCTACCCGATATTGTGAGCATATCGCTACCTTACGATACCGCCCCAGACTGCACTTACACTTTTGAGCAACTTCTTAAACAACACGCTCCAAGTGCAGACCGACCCAGCCACTATGACGACAAATTGATGTCTATCGTTTACACCTCCGGTACTTCCGGTGTGCCCAAAGGGGCGATGTTGACCTATGGCGCGTTCTCATGGTCGGTACAACGTTTGATTGACCACATCGGCATTGTAGAAAGCGACCGACTGTTCTCTTATCTTCCACTCGCTCATATCACCGAACGAGTTTATATTTTTGGTTCTTCGATTATGGGTGGCGTCGTGACCGCTTTCCCTGAATCTCTCGATACCTTTATCGAAGACGTTAAGATGCAGCGTCCCACCCTGTTTATCTCCGTTCCAAGGCTTTGGACTCTTTTCCAACAACGTATTCAGGATAAGTTGCCTCAGAAACGACTCAACATTCTCATGAAAATCCCGCTAGTAAACTCGCTAATCAAAAAGAAGTTAGCCGATGGATTAGGTTTGGATCAAGCACGAGTTCTAGGATGTGGTTCGGCTCCCGTCTCGCCCGCCCTGCTTGAGTGGTATCGCAGTGTCGGTCTGAACATTACCGAGGCGTGGGGAATGACAGAGTCTTTCGCCTACAGTACGCTAAATTACCCATTTAGAGCGGATAAAATCGGCTCGGTGGGTAACGCGGGACCGGGTATCGAACTGAAAATTGCAGAAGATGAGGAAATCATGGTAAGAGGACAAGGTATGTTCTCTGGCTATTACAAAAACAGCGAGTCTTCACAGCAAGCATTCGACCATGAAGGATGGCTACATACTGGTGATATCGGCTTTATCGACAATGATGGCTATCTCACCATTCAAGGTCGTAAAAAAGACACCTTCAAAACCGCTAAGGGCAAATTTGTTGCTCCTGTACCGATTGAGAAAAAGTTGTTCGAATATAGTCGAGTGGAGATGCTCTGCTTAATTGGTCTGGGTCTGCCGGCACCGATTCTTCTTGTCGTTCCTCATGACTTCCCTAATTTCGACAAACAGCGCTATGCGCGTACTGCACAACGAGTGGTAGAGAAAATGAATCAGCAGTTGGAGTCACATCAGCAGATTAAAGGCGTGTTAATGGTGCAAGATCCTTGGAGTATCGAAAATGGATTACTCACACCCACTCTAAAGATTAAGCGTCATCTGCTTGAACAGAAATATCATGACATTGGGCAGAACTGGCCAAAAAACCAATTAATTGTGTGGGAACAAGACCTTTAGGTAATCGTAGGCTTAGGTAATCGTAGACTTTAGTCATTGCAGGCTATAGTAATCTCAGACTATGACACAAGCCATAAAAAAACCCGCCTTTCGGCGGGTTTTTGCTATCAGTGTAAAGCAGAGATTATTTCTTCTCTTCTTTAGACTTAGCGATAACTTCTTCAGCAACGTTAGCTGGACACGGTGCGTAGTGAGAGAACTCCATAGAGAACTGACCACGACCAGAAGTGATAGTACGTAGGTGACCGATGTAGCCGAACATTTCTGATAGAGGAATGTCTGCTTTAATACGAACACCAGTTGCACCAGCTTGTTGATCTTTGATCATACCACGACGACGGTTAAGGTCACCGATTACGTCACCAACGTTGTCCTCTGGAGAGAACACGTCAACGTGCATGATAGGCTCAAGAAGTTGAGCACCTGCTTTAGGCATAGATTGACGGAATGCGCCTTTCGCTGCGATTTCAAATGCGATTGCAGATGAGTCAACTGCGTGGAAACCACCGTCAAATAGTTCTACTTCAACGTCTAGTGTTGGGAAGCCAGCAAGAACACCGTTTTCCATCATAGATGCAAAACCTTTCTCAACTGCAGGCCAGAATTCCTTAGGAACGTTACCACCAACAACCGTTGAAGAGAACGTGAAGCCAGAGTTTGGCTCACCTGGTTTGATACGGTAATCGATCTTACCAAACTGACCAGAACCACCAGACTGCTTCTTGTGCGTGTAGCTATCTTCAACTGCTTGAGTGATAGTTTCGCGGTAAGCTACCTGTGGTTGACCTACTTCTAGTTCAACGCCGTATGTACGCTTAAGGATATCTACTTTGATATCTAGGTGAAGTTCACCCATACCTTTCAGGATAGTTTCGCCAGAATCTTCGTCTGTCTCAACTTGGAAAGATGGATCTTCTGCAACCATTTTACCGATAGCGATACCCATTTTCTCAGAACCGCCTTTGTCTTTTGGAGCAACAGCGATAGAGATTACTGGTTCTGGGAAGATCATAGCTTCTAGAGTACATTCATGCTTAGGATCACATAGAGTGTGACCAGTCTGAACGTTCTTCATACCTACGATAGCGATGATGTCACCAGCTTGCGCTTCAGTTAGTTCGTTACGCTCATCAGCTTGCATCTCACACATACGACCGATACGCTCAGTCTTACCTGTTGCAGAGTTAAGGATAGTATCACCCTTCTTCAAGCGACCAGAGTAAATACGAACGAACGTTAGTGCACCAAAACGGTCATCCATGATCTTGAATGCTAGTGCTTTTAGCGGCTCATCTGCAGATACAGTAGCAACTTCACCCGTTGCTTCACCTGTGTCTGGATCAGTTAGTGGCTGAGGATCAACCTCATCTGGAGCTGGTAGGTAATCTACAACAGCGTCAAGAACAAGTTGCATACCTTTGTTCTTAAATGCAGAACCACAGAACGTTGGGAAGAATGCTAGGTCACGAGTACCTTTACGGATACAACGCTTGATGTCTTCGATAGAAGGCTCTTCACCTTCCATGTACGCTTCCATTAGGTCATCGTCTTGCTCAACAGCAGTTTCGATTAGCTCTTCACGGTATTGTTCAACGTCATCCATCATATCCGCAGGGATATCTTGGATTTCGTAGTTTTCTGGAAGACCTGAGTCATCCCATACGTATGCTTTCTTGCTTAGTAGATCAACAACACCAACGAAGTCATCTTCACGACCAATTGGAAGAACCATAACAAGTGGGTTAGCAGCAAGTACTTTCTTAACTTGACCAACAACGTTGAAGAAGTCTGCACCCATACGGTCTAGTTTGTTAACGAAGATCAGACGAGCAACCTCTGATTCGTTAGCATAACGCCAGTTAGTTTCTGATTGAGGCTCAACACCACCAGAACCACAGAATACACCGATACCGCCATCAAGTACTTTAAGAGAACGATATACTTCAACTGTAAAGTCAACGTGTCCTGGAGTATCGATAACGTTTAGACGGTGACCACTCCACTCACAGGTTACAGCCGCTGATTGGATAGTAATACCGCGCTCAGCTTCCTGTTCCATGAAGTCAGTCGTAGATTCACCATCGTGAACTTCGCCAGTTTTGTGGATTTTACCAGTTAGCTTAAGGATACGTTCAGTGGTAGTTGTTTTACCCGCATCAACGTGCGCGAAAATACCAATGTTTCTGTATTTTGATAAATCAGTCATCGTTTTACTCTGTTAATAGGATATAAAATGCGCGCAGAGTATATCATAATCTGTCAATACGGATAGCTTTGCGTGCATCTACATTGAAAAAAAGTTATACCTTTAAGACTTTTCCTATCGTTCGGGCTGCTTTTAATGCCGTTAGCGACAGGGATAGCGTCAAAAGGACCCTATGAATAGCTCGCTGATCATTTTAGCTGCAATTGACCATTTTTCGATATCAATCGTGCAAATAAGTTGGAGCTAAACCAAATATTTAACGCTTGGCAAACATACCGCACGTTAAATTAAAATCTTTTACAGCTCATCAAAGGCTGAAATTGCCTCTGATAGCTTTTTCACCGCATGTATCTGCATACCTTCGATACCACCTTTCGGCATATTCGCTGCAGGCACAATGGCTTTTTTAAATCCGTGTTTTAGCGCTTCCATTAGGCGCTCTTGACCACTGGGAACCGGTCTTATTTCGCCTGCAAGCCCCACTTCCCCAAACACCACCACATCTTTCGGTAATGGACGATCTCTAAAGCTGGAGAGTAAAGCCATCACTAAGGCAAGATCGGCACTGGTTTCCGTAACCTTTACCCCGCCAACCACGTTAACAAACACATCTTGATCGGCCATTTGCAGACCGCCATGTTTGTGCAGCACCGCCAAAAGAAGTGATAAGCGGTTTTGCTCAAGCCCCACTGCGACGCGTCTTGGATTGGCTAATTGACTGTAGTCTACCAGCGCTTGAATCTCCACTAACAGAGGTCTCGTCCCCTCCCAAACCACCATCACCGAGCTTCCAGAAGTTTCTTCCTCACCTCGAGACAGAAATATCGCTGACGGATTGCTCACCTCTTTTAAGCCTTTCTCCGTCATGGCGAAAACGCCTAGCTCATTGATCGCACCAAAACGATTCTTATGACTACGCAGGGTTCTAAAACGACTATCTGTGCCGCCGTCGAGTAATACAGAACAATCGATAATATGCTCCAAGACTTTTGGGCCCGCTAAAGTGCCATCCTTGGTGACATGACCCACAATAAACACCGCGACATTGTTCTGTTTCGCATAGCGTGTCAGTGCGGTCGCCGATTCACGGACTTGGGCAACGCTACCGGGTGAAGACTGGACATCGGACACATGCATCACCTGAATCGAGTCAATCACCATCAGTTTCGGCTGCTCTTTCTCGGCAACTTGACAGATGCGGTCGACATTGGTTTCCGACAACATTTTTAGATTGTCTTTCGGCAGACCTAATCGCGAAGCGCGCATAGCGACCTGTTGTAGTGACTCTTCTCCGGTCACGTACAGTGTGGGCATTTGTGCCGATAGCCAACACATTGCTTGCAAAAGCAGCGTCGACTTACCCGCCCCAGGATTACCACCAATTAAGATAGCCGCACCGGGCACAATCCCTCCACCAAGAACTCGGTCAAGCTCCTTAAAGCCACTGGTAAAACGAGGCACTTCCTGCAGATCGATTTCTGACAATACCTGTACCTTGGTTTCACCTTCAGCACCCGCATAACCCGACAATCGTTCATTTCTGGCGACTTGTGGGGAAGCGGCCAACCTTATTTCGCTGATGGTGTTCCAACTTCCACAGGCATTGCACTGACCCTGCCATCTTGGGAAATCCGCACCACAATCATTACAAACATAGGCTCTTTTCGCTTTTGCCATACTCTATCTCTAATCTCTATCTATCTTGTCAGGTTATTGCCGCAACTATTATGCAGTTAAGCATTATGACCCCGTAAAGCTTTGTTACCCAGAGAAGCATGCTCATACCGTGAAACATTGTTACACAGTGAACCATTTTTAATCGTTTAAATCACACATCTTTTCTAATCACTAACAATTGCTCGTGTCTCTTGTTAAGATGGGTAGACGGTAAAAACGGTTATTTGTTAACTCTTTTGTTTTTTGATATCTCGGCCGATATAACGAAGGTGAGAACATCATGCCTTATAGATTCAACGCCGAAGAAGGACTACTTTAGCAAAACTCATGCAGCAATCTGAAATACTTTCACTAGTAGAACGACTCATCCCGACCTATTCGTCTGAAGATTTTGATTTGGTTTTCAATCAAATCATGGCCGCAGAGAGTTCCTCAGCAAAACTTCTGGTAAAAATGGAGCTTAACCGTTTAATGGCACCCTGCCAAAAGCGCGTTGATTTGCGTGGTCGAGTCACCACGACCTGTTTTGAGTATCAATTGAATGGTCTAACTCATTGGCTTGACGATCGTGCTTTCGATAATTATCACAAGCTGGTTAATAAATATGGCGACTACACCGAAGGGGTTTGGGAGTTTTTACTCAATAAGCAGCTTCTTAACCAAGTCGCTCATCATGAATCGTCAAAAGAGCTGACCGACCCCAAAAGTCCTTACGCCGCTGATCCTATCAACCTCGGCTACGACTTAAAACGCAAAGAGAATCGCCTCAAGCTTGAATCTCAAGTATCGCTCGAGTTTGATAATGGCGACATCATCGCTGGCGTCAGCGTCGATCTTTCCAATTCGGGTGCAAAAATTAAAGTACCGGGTACCTTTGATTATGACTTAGGACAAGTCGTCAAAGTTCGCTTTGAAGCACTCGCAAGCAAAAGTGATATCGCCGAGTTACTGCAGCCTATCGAATATCGCATTTTAGGTGTCGATGGTTTGCACGGAGTCTCGCCGGTGAAGTACCTGCGAACCTTACGACTGACTCAGACTAACGCTATCGAACGTCTCTTAGAGTCTCTACTTGACACCGATTCCAAAAAAGTACGCCACGATAATCAAGATCGCATTACCCGAGCTCGAACTCGAGGCTTCGAGCATACCTATCTAAAGCATGCTTGTAATCTTCCGTTATTCTTTTCCGGCAATGAACTCAAGGTCGCGCTACTGACCGAAAATAATTACGACCTTTGGAATTACTGGCATGACGAGCGCCATCAGCAAACACTCAGCGCTCTTTTCTCGCCTGAGCGTATGGAGATGCTGGTCAAAACCGGTATCAAGGGTTGCAGTAACGTACTTTATACCTTTACTCATGCTCATAAAGGGATGACGTTATTCTACTCGATGATGATGCCCGAAGCTGATAGAGAAGAGCGCCAATTGTTCTGGCATGTCGGCGCAAGAAGAGAAACCTGGAAGGCGTTTAGACTCTCGGTCTTCGAGTTATCCAATGCCGATAGCATTGATATTTCAACCAACTACAGCAAACTGGTTGATCACCCAGAAAAACTAACGCACTTCGGTATTTTGCAAGAAATTACGGATTTCACCTCCGCCAGTGATTACCTATTTACCGAAAAACCTCGCCTTCCAGCAACCAGTCTTAATCGGTTCCGTCATCCACGACAAATCGGGAGCCAGATACGTGGTTTATATTTTGATGCCCAATCTCGTCGCAAAGAACCAAGATATGAGTTTTCCTCGCCGCTAATGATCACCACCGGTGAACATTCACTAAAAGGTAAAACCCTTGATCTCTCTAAGCGCGGGCTCAGCATTGAGTTAGAGTCCCCGATCCCGGTTCACACCGACGCAGATGTCGTTATCGACTATCTTGAGTTAAAACGCTATAACCCTAAATTGCCGCTTAACCAAGTGCCTTATAAAGTCGTGCGCCTATCTGAGAATCGAAAAGTGGTGCACCTTGCGATGCTTGAGTCTGGACAGACAGTAAAGACCGTCGCCTTCTTCAATAGCATTATCGAAAGCAACTTAGATAAGCTATCGGTAAAACTTGAATTGTTACCAACCCCTGAACTGCTTGAGTCTTTCCACAACGTCCTGCTTGCTAAGATGGTCTCGACCCCTATTTATATTGATCGTCGAGGCACCAGCGTAAAATGTCGCACCGTTGGGGTAAACTATCCACTTCCTGGATACCTGCAATTTTTAGAAAAGTTAGGGCATGGAGAAAAATTTGCGCTAGAGCCGATATTCAAAGGGCGCAGTAACACACTCATTGCCGATCCAATCAGACGGCGCCCTGGAGCAAAAGCAAGCTATCAAGAGTTATACATTGGCGTATTGAAACTAGGGGAGCGAATTCAATCCGTTCATACTAAGCTTCGCGGCGACTTTGAAACCACACAGGGTAGAATCAAGTTTATTAAGAATGCCCTTAATATGGGCGAATTGTATATTTTGCGCATCTCCACCAGCCCCGTATTTGATGCCCTAACCATGCTAATGAAGAAAGACATCAATGAACTGCTATCCATTAGTATGAGCCATGCTCGAAACCTTGAAAACGAAATGAGCGCGATCTGCGGCTACTGCGAAGTGGTGGATATTACAGAAGAAGTCTTGGTGAGGCTGGAAATTAACCATTAAAAAAACAGGCGATGATTCGCCTGTTTTTGTCTAATCCTATCTATCGACAGATAACTTCAAATCACAAAATCCAGCCGTCATTTGGGAATGAAGCACCACTAAACTAATTGTTCGCCCAGCTTAAACGCTTCTGTCTTGCCAAAAGACCGGAAAGAATACACACCACGCCTCCTAAGTCTGCGTGATTGATCGCGGCTTGTGCCTGAGCCTCAACTCTGGGTTTCGCGTGATAAGCGATGCCAAGTCCGGCGACTTCCATCATGGCTAAGTCATTAGCACCATCACCCACAGCAATGGTATTGTGCATTTCTACATCGTATTTTTCAGCTAGAGAGCAGAGGATCTCCGCCTTGGTTTGCGCACTGACGACTTCGCCTTCCACCTCACCTACCAATTTGCCATCGGCAATAGATAGCACGTTAGATTGCGCATGGTCCAGATCGAGTAGCTGCTTAAGATGATCGGAAAAATAGGTAAAGCCACCCGAGGCAATCGCCGTCTTCCAGCCAAAGGATTGCAGCGTTTTTATCATCACCTGCAATTCCGGCATTAATGGAATGGTTTGTTTCACTTGAGCAAGAATCGATTCATCTGCCCCTTTTAATGTCGCGACACGTTGGCGTAAGCTCTGTTCAAAATCAAGCTCACCTTGCATCGCTCGCTCCGTCACTTCAGACACTTGCTCACCAACACCGGCCAGTTTCGCAATTTCATCAATGCACTCAATTTGAATCGCTGTTGAATCCATATCCAATACGATGATGCCCGGCTTAGTGACATCGGGCACATCGACCAAGGAAACGCAGTCAACTCGTAACTCTTTTAAGATCGTTTTATGCTCTGGCGTCAAAGTCCCTTTCATCAAGGCAACTTCGTAGTCACCGACTTGCCACACATCGAGAATACGGCTGGTTTCGCCAATATAAAAATCCATATCTTCAAACATTGAGGGCGAAAGATAACGCGCGTAAAGAATCCAAGAGGCTTTGTTCTTTTCTAATTGGTGGCTGAAGAGAGTTTCTGGAAAACGCTGTTTGAGGGAGATTCGCTTTCTCATTCTAAGTGGACTGGCAGCATCCATGTCTATACCTTCCTTTGTCATTTAATTATCTGCTTTATCGAGTCGTAGATTACGCCACGTTTGATTTCCGAGAATAATATCAACGTTATACTACCCGAGTATTCAACGTTAACCTATTGCAATTTCGTTGTCCAAGCATCAATATGACCCAATCGAGAGTTTACTTTAATACATACCTTTGTTATGCAGGAATCGCTGTTTTCATTTCGCAACTTCATACGCCTTGTTGCCGTTGCTATCATTGCGGTTATGGTGGTTTTTGTCACCACCAACAGCTTTATCATCAGTAAAGGCAACGAACAGATCCAAACTAACCAGCTTGAAGTATTAACTAAGATTCTTATTTCTCAAGCGGCGGCCTCTGCACGCCCGATGCTCATTGAACAAGATCAGGAACGCCTTGGTGCCTTGACCAATCAACTGGCACAAGAGCGCTTGGTTTATGACGCGACGGTTTATGATTCGGAAGGTGTAAAGATCGCGGCAAGTAACGCGGCTCAATCGGCTAGAGAAGTATTGGGATTAGATACGCCATTATCGACGGCAAAAATAGGTAAGCAGCAACTGATCGAGCCGATTATGAATGATAACGTCATTATTGGTTTTGTTCGTATTACCTTTGAAACCGGAAAAGTGACGGCAATTTCTGATCATCACTATCGCAAAAGCGATCACTCTATGTACTTAATGATACTGATGAGTTTTTTCGCTGGGGCATTGATGGTGATCATTATCCGCCGTCAGCCGAAAGACAAAAGTGAAAACTTACTCCTTAAGCAGCCATAATCATCTTATCCGTTCAAAATAAAAGGGGATGCTCAATCAGCATCCCCTTTTGCTATTCAGTGATTTATGTCCGCTCACTGACTGATGTCAGCGGTGTCGCTTACTTCTCGTCAGCGTCGCCAAGTAGAACGGAATCAAGCGCGATTTCCATCATTTCGTTGAACGTTGTCGCACGCTCATCTGATGTGGTTTGTTCGCCCGTTTTGATATGGTCAGACACAGTACAGATTGCCAGTGCTTTTGCACCGTATTCTGCTGCTACGCCGTAGATACCTGCCGCTTCCATTTCAACACCGACAATGCCGTACTTGTCCATAACGTCGAACATTGTTGGATCTGGCGTGTAGAACAGTTCAGCAGAGAATAGGTTGCCGACTTTAACATCAATACCGCGAGCTTTTGCCGCTTCTTCCGCGTGCTTAACCATTTTGTAGTCAGCAATCGCAGCAAAGTCATGATCTTTAAAGCGGATACGGTTTACTTTAGAGTCCGTACATGCACCCATACCAATCACTACGTCACGAACCTTGATGTCTTCGTTTACCGCACCACAGCTACCAACACGGATGATCTTCTTAACACCGAAGTCTTTGATAAGTTCAGTCACATAGATAGAGCAAGATGGAATACCCATACCGTGCCCCATCACAGAGATACGACGACCTTTGTAAGTGCCCGTGTAGCCATACATGTTACGAACGTCGCACACTTGAACTGCGTCATCTAAAAAAGTATCTGCAATGTATTTAGCACGAATCGGGTCGCCTGGCATCAGTACTACGTCTGCGAAATCGCCCATTTCTGCATTAATATGTGGAGTAGCCATTTTTCTTCCTTCTAAATTCAAATAAGGGAAAAGGGATTAGGGTTAACGCTCGTCAGCCTAATCCACTGTATTATTATAAGAAGCTCTTAGTTATAAAAAGCTCTTGATTATAAAAAGCTCTTGCCATAGTCCATATCAGACGTAGCAAAGTAACCCGCAAGACTTTGACCGATGTCGGCAAAGGTTTCTCTTAATCCTAATGATCCCGCAGGGACTTTGTGACCATAAACCAGCACGGGAATATGCTCGCGTGTATGATCAGTACCTGGCCATGTTGGGTCGCAGCCGTGGTCAGCCGTTAAGATTAAAATATCATCTTCCTGCATCAATGCTAAAACCTCATTGATGCGTGAATCAAAATACTCAAGCGCTGCAGCGTAACCGGCAACATCACGACGGTGTCCATAAGCGGAATCAAAGTCGACAAAGTTGCTAAATACAATCGTATTGTCGCCTGCGACTTTGATTTGCTCTAGCGTGGCATCGAACAACGCTTCTAAACCCGTTGCCTTGAATTTTTGCGTGATGCCACAGTTAGCGTAGATGTCCGCGATTTTACCAATGGAGACCACTTGACCCTGTTTCTCATCAACCAATTTAGACAAGACAGTGTCAGCCGGTGGTTCAACCGACAGATCTTTACGATTGCCAGTACGCTCAAATTGCCCTTTGCCCGGACCAATGAATGGACGGGCAATAACACGACCAATGTTGTAATCGGCGAGTTCTTCACGAGCGATTTGGCACAACTCAAGTAAACGGTCTAAACCAAACGTCTCTTCATGGCAGGCAATCTGGAATACCGAGTCAGCCGAGGTATAGAAAATCGGCAGTCCGGTTTTCATATGTTCCTCGCCTAAGTCATCCAGCACTTGTGTGCCTGAGGCATGACAATTGCCAAGGAAATCAGACAGACCCGCTCGCGCTAAAATACGATCGGTCAGTTCCTTAGGAAAACTATTTTGCTTATCAGTGAAGTAACCCCAATCAAAAAGCACAGGTACACCGGCAATTTCCCAGTGACCTGATGGCGTATCTTTACCTGAAGAGAGTTCGGCAGCATGACCATAAGCCGCAATGACTTCAGCACTGTCGCTGAGACCTTGCGCAAGCTTGCCGGTGGATTCTTTGTGTGCCATCGCCAAACCAAGCTTGGTTAGATTAGGCAGCGTTAATTCACCGCTGCGCTTGTCATTGTTCGCCAGACCCGCAGCACACTGCTCTGCAATGTGACCGAGGGTATCAGAACCGACATCACCAAACTTGTCTGCATCGGCAGTCGCACCGATACCAAACGAATCTAAAACTAAAATAAATGCACGTTTCATTCTATCTCCTCACCTCTAAGCCAGATCTTCAGCGCGAATATGTTTGTAAACACAAGGCGTTGCAGTGTAGCGACCTTCACCAACGGTAATCGCCGCGTTTAGCGCCTCGGCCGCTTGTTGCCATTGTGCTTCATCACGCGCATGAATCATCGCGAGAGGTTTATCTTGGCTCGCTTGCTCACCCAGTTGAATGAACTGGTCAAAGCCAACCGCATAATCAATTAAATCCGACGCAACACGACGACCACCGCCCATTGCAACCACCGCCATACCGATAGCTCGAGTATCCATAGAGAGAACCGTACCAGGTTGCTGAGCATAAACTGGCTTGACGATCTCTGCTTTTGGTAAGTAACGGTCATAGTGCTCGACAAAATCAGCTGGACCGCCTAAACCTTGCACCATTTGATTGAAGCAATGCGCCGCTTTGCCATTGTCCAAGACTTGATTCAACATGGCGGTTGCCTCGACAGCATCTTTCGCCAACTGACCCAAAATCAACATCTCGCTACACAAAGCCATCGTGACTTGGTACAAACGCTCGTTTCTATACTCTCCAGTCAAGAAGCGAACCGCCTCTCGCACCTCAACAGCATTGCCTGCTGATGACGCCAAGACTTGATTCATATCGGTCAAAATAGCCGTGGTATTTGTCCCTGCGCCATTTGCCACAGCCACAATAGATTCCGCCAATTCTTCAGACTGCTCGTAGGTTGGCATAAATGCACCAGAGCCGACCTTGACATCCATAACCAAAGACTCAAGACCCGCTGCCAGTTTCTTCGACAGAATAGACGCGGTAATCAAAGAGATATTATCAACGGTCGCCGTAATATCACGAGTGGCATAGACTCGTTTATCTGCTGGGGCAAGATCGCCTGTCTGACCGATAATCGCCACACCCGCTTGCTTAGTCACCTCACCAAACACTTCATTGCTTGGGGTAATGTTGTAACCAGGGATGGATTCTAGCTTGTCGAGTGTGCCCCCAGTGTGCCCTAAACCGCGACCAGAGATCATTGGAACAAAACCACCACATGCCGCCACCATTGGACCAAGCATAAGCGACGTCACATCGCCCACACCACCCGTTGAGTGTTTATCGACGATAGGTCCGGTAAAACCTTGCTGAGACCAATCAATGACCATTCCGGAATCGCGCATCGCACAGGTTAGGGCAATACGTTCATTCATGGTCATTTCATTGAAAAAAATCGTCATAGCAAAGGCAGCAATTTGCCCTTCTGACACGGTGTCCTTAGCGACACCTTGAATAAAGAACTGGATCTCTTCCGCCGACAGTTCGTGACCGTCACGTTTTTTACGGATAATTTCTTGAGGAAGGTACATAGAAGCCTCACTGATCAACAGATCACGGATCTGCGGAAAAATTATGGGAGAGGGCTAACACCCTTTTAGGGTGTTAGCATCAACAAACCTTAATAAGCAGAAGGGTCTGCTGTTTCGTTTGTCACTTCTAATGTATTCAGTAGGTTCGTTAGTAAGCTTGATGCACCAAAACGGTAGTGCATGTTGTCAGCCCAATCTGCACCTAAAATTTCGTCAGCCATAGCTAGGTATGCGGCCGCATCTTCTGCCGTGCGCACGCCACCTGCTGGCTTGAAGCCCACTTTCTCTGCCACACCCATATCACGGATAACTTCTAGCATCATACGTGCGTATTCTGGGGTTGCATTGACTGGAACTTTACCTGTGGATGTTTTAATGAAATCTGCGCCTGCTTTGATAGCGATTTCTGAGGCTTTCTTGATTAAAGATGGCTCTTTTAGCTCACCCGTTTCAATAATCACTTTCAGCAGAATATCACCGCAAGCCTCTTTACACTGCTTCACTAGCTCGAAGCCAACCTCTTCATTACCGGCGATTAGAGCGCGATATGGGAAAACCACATCGACTTCATCCGCACCGTACGCCACAGCCGCTTTGGTTTCTGCAACGGCGATATCGATATCGTCATTACCGTGTGGGAAGTTAGTCACTGTTGCAATGCGAACCTCAGGTGTCCCCTGTTCACGAAGCGTTTTTTTAGCGATTGGGATAAAACGAGGGTAGATACAAATCGCAGCGGTATTACCCACTGAAGATTTTGCGTCGTGGCACAATGCGATTACTTTTTCATTCGTATCGTCATCGTTAAGCGTAGTGAGATCCATTAATTTAAGTGCACGTAGAGCTGCTGATTTTAAATCGCTCATTTCTATCTCCGATCAATATTCAATTAATTCACTGGTTATTCCAGTAATAAATGAACGGACTTGGTTCCTTGAAGACTCGACACTGAGTGTCAATTGCTATCCTTGTCACCGCACAAACATCAAGCCTTGCCCTATCGCACTGTCCTTTTGCGATTCATTAAGCTGCTGCTAATCAGCGGCGAATGCCAAGGAACAAAACTGAGTGTACATAATCCATAATATTGACTGAGTGCCCACCACTCAGTCAATAGTTTGCTTAGCAGCAATTATAGTGCAGCTAGGCTCAAGCAGAAACCTGCGATGGTCGCAGCCATTAGGTTAGAAAGAGTACCTGCAATAACGGCTTTGATGCCCATACGTGCAATATCACCGCGACGTTTTGGCGCAAGGCTACCTAAACCACCAAGTAGGATGGCAATAGAAGATAGGTTAGCAAAGCCACAAAGTGCAAATGAGATAATTGCTTTGGTTTTTTCTTGCAGAACTACAGGTGCTTCTGGCGTTAGATATTCAGCAAAACTTGCATAAGCAACAAACTCGTTCGCGACGGTTTTTAGACCAATAAACTCACCCGCGATAGTGGCTTCAGACCATGGCACACCCAATAGGAATGCAAGAGGTGCGAAGATCCAGCCAAGGATAAGTTCAAGCCTAAGCTCCGGCATACCGAACCAACCGCCAAGACCACCTAACATACCGTTGAGCAATGCGATAAGACCAATGAACGCAATCAACATAGCACCGACATTCAGCGCCAGTTGCAAACCTGCAGATGCACCGCCTGCGGCTGCGTCGATAACGTTAGCTGGCTTGTCTGCACCCTCTGCATCAATATCGTCTAGCTGCTCAATCGGCTCATCGGTTTCAGGTTTAATGATTTTTGCAAACAGAAGACCACTCGGTGCCGCCATGAAAGAAGCCGCAACTAAGTACTCAATTGGCACGCCCATTGACGCATAACCAGCAAGAACACCACCCGCGATAGAGGCTAAACCACCACACATCACAGCGAATAACTCAGATTGAGTCATCTTAGGAACGAAAGGACGAACAACCAGAGGGGCTTCTGTTTGACCAACAAAGATATTTGCCGCTGCTGACATAGATTCAGCACGAGACGTTCCCAATGCTTTTTGAAGACCGCCACCCAGAATCTTGATCACCCATTGCATCACGCCAAGGTAGTAAAGCACTGAGATAAGGGCAGAGAAGAAGATAAGTGTTGGAAGTACACGGAAAGCGAAGATAAAACCGCCACCGCCAAAGACTTCAAACATTTTATCTGACACTAAACCGCCAAATAGGAATGATGTGCCATCGTTACCGTAGTTGATGACGCTTGAAACAGCATCAGAGAAGCTCTTTAATAATTCTTGTCCCCAAGGAACGTAAAGAACAAATGCACCCAGTGCGAATTGAATTGCAAACGCACCTGCAACTGTGCGAACGTTAATTGCTTTGCGGTTGTCTGATAGTAGTACTGCGATCAGGATCAGTACCACCATACCAACCAGGCTCATAAACAAGCTCATAGTTTATGACTTCCTTATAGTTAAAGTGTGGTGTAAAAAGGTGTAGAAGCTAAAGTCTGCGGCGATTATACAAACACTGAAAAAAAGAAATAGTGGTAAAATCACACTTCCTACGCACACGCATATCTCATACATTTAAAAATGAGACATAGATCACATAAAGGCATTCATACGCCTATTTGCATCACTAAATAAATAAAATTAATTAACAAAAAGAAAACAACCCACTAGTACTCCGCTCAACCGTAGACGTAACCGTTTGCTCCCCTTCACTTCGCAACTCAATCAAGTGATTTAGCACCAACTTTGTCCTCTTAGGTTGGTTCACTTGCCCCTGATAACCACTTAGTGGCATATCTGGCGAGTCAGTTTCGATGACGATGGAATCTAAAGGGACTTTGGCTATGGTTGCTCTGGTTTTTTTTGCTCTCTGGTAACTAATTACACCGCCAACGCCTATGTGCATACCTAAATTAATATAGTCCAAAGCTTGCTGGTAGCTACCACTAAAACCATGAATTATTCCGCCATAGAGAGGTCGATGCTGTTTTAGTATCTTGATCAAATCTTGATGGGCCTTGCGGCAATGAAGTAATACGGGTTTACCATAGTCGTTAGCAAGATGAATCTGATCGATCAATAGCTTCTTTTGTTGCACTTCGTCATCTCTGTTGTGATAGAAATCTAAACCACACTCACCAACAGCCACCCATTTTTTATTATTTCGTTGTTGGTGCAACTCACTTTGCAATGCGTTGATTGATATTGAGCCCGACTCAATAAAGCAGGGATGGATCCCTAAAGCGAAATAGACTTGTTCATATTGACCAGCAAGTTCGGATACCTTGTGCCAATTGCGACTATTCACCGCAGGGACAATGATCTTGCTCACCCCACTCGCATTGGCATCCTCTAACGCCGTATCTAAAGACAGGTGTTCCGCAAGCAAATCTAGGTGGCAATGGGTATCGATCATAGGAAGTACTCTGTATTTACAAAATCATCTCTAAAAAAGCGTTTTTTCTATAGCGGAGGTTCAAAGAGGGTTTTCTAAAAACTGGCTTCCGAAAACTCGACATTTTAATCAGTATAATCCGCTTAGTTTAGGCGCTACTTGTACTAACTTATAGCCCTCTTTGGCTAAAACACCACGCAAAGTACTAAAACACCCCACTCAATGTAATCGATTTCATTAAAGAGCAGTTTACATCAGCGTCATTGACGGTCACAAAATAACCTTTTCATTTAGGCAAAAGGTGATCATTATCACATTAGTATGTAATAAATTGTTATTTATCACTAAGCAAACGATAAAATGCGCACTAAGGCTTGAAAACGTCAAAATGGCTCCAGTACTTACTGGAGTAATTGGTTACGTTGACATTCGGTTAATTTTAACCACGCCGACCAGATTAAAAAAGCACATCAAACATTTAGGCCTCAGGCTTTAACAAGGAAAATGATCGTGAAAAAAACACTTATAAAAATGTCTGCTCTCGCAGTGGCAGTTTCTTCTTTCAGTGCATTTGCAGCAAAACCCGCTGTTGTTTATGACACTGCCGGTAAATTCGACAAGTCATTTAACGAAGCAGTTTTCCAAAACGGCGTTAAAGTTTACAAAGCTGACAAGGGTGTGGCTGTTCGTGAGTTTGAACCTCAAAACGAAGCTCAACGTGAACAAGGTCTGCGTCGTCTAGCTCAACGTGGCTTTACGCCTATCGTTGCTGTTGGTTTCAACATGGCATCTGCTGTAGAAAAAGTAGCGACTGAATTCCCAGACATTCAATTCACTATCATTGATATGGTTGTTGATAAGCCAAACGTTCAATCTATCGTGTTTAAAGAGCACGAAGGTTCTTTCCTTGTTGGTGCATTGGCTGCAAAAGCCTCTAAAACTGACAAAGTGGGCTTCGTTGGTGGTATGGACATCCCTCTTATCCGTAAGTTTGAGTGTGGCTACCGTCAAGGCGCACAATACGCAAACCCTAACATCCAAACTTTCCAAAACATGACCGGTTCTACTCCTGCTGCGTTTGCTGACCCAGCAAAAGGTTCAGAACTTGCTAAGTCTCAGTTCTCTCAAGGTGTTGACGTAATCTACGCAGCAGCGGGCGGTACTGGCATGGGCGTTTACCAAGCTGCAAAAGATGCGGGTAAATTCGCTATCGGTGTTGACTCAAACCAAAACCACCTACAACCAGGCACAATGCTAACGTCTATGGTTAAGAAAGTGGGTGTTGCTGCTTACAACTCTTGGGAAGAAGCAGAAAAAGGCACTTGGACTGCAGGTATCAAAGTTCTTGGTCTTAAAGAAGGTGCGGTTGAGTGGGCATACGATGACAACAACAAAGATCTGATCACGCCAGAAATGAAAACTTACCTAGATCAGCTACAAGCTGACATCATCGCAGGTAAGATCAACGTTCATGACTACATGTCTGACAACACTTGTAACTTCTAAACCTCTCTGGGTTTAGATTAAAATATCTATTTATCAACAAGATAGATAACTGTAATAACGCCGCTGCCTAAAAACAGCGGCGTCTAACTGTAAGGCTGTATCTAGTGACAACAGGTTCCTCATTTGCCATAGAACTGGAAAACATTGATAAGCGTTTTGGTGCGGTACACGCAAACCGAGCAATCAATCTACAAGTTCCAGCAGGCACTATTCACGGCATCATTGGTGAAAATGGTGCTGGTAAGTCGACTTTAATGAGTATTATATACGGCTTCTACCACGCAGACTCTGGCTCCATGAAAGTCAACGGTCAAACCTATAAACCTGCCAACTCTCAAGAAGCGATTGCCTCTGGCATTGGTATGGTGCACCAGCACTTTATGTTAGTAGACACATTCACTGTGCTTGAAAACATCGTTCTTGGTGCTGAAGATGGTTGGAAGTTAAGTGAAAGCTTAGGAAAAGCGCGCAAGAAGCTGAAAGCACTTGCTGACGACTATGGATTGGAAATACCTCTTGATACGGTTGTTGGGCAACTTCCTGTTGGACTTCAACAACGTGTAGAAATCTTAAAAGCCCTATATCGTGGCGCTAAGATCCTTATTCTAGACGAACCTACTGGTGTACTCACTCCTCAGGAAGCGGATCACCTATTCCGAATTTTAGACAAACTGCGTGCCCAAGGTACGACAGTGATGATCATTACCCATAAGCTAAGAGAAGTATTAGCGATCACCGACAATGTCTCTGTGATGCGCCAAGGCGCAATGGTTTCTCATGTCGTTACGGCAGAAACCGATAAAGAGCAACTCGCTGAGCTTATGGTGGGTCGCAAAGTCCGCCTTAAAGTGGATAAACAAGAAGCGGCACCGAAGAAAGAACTAATTAAGGTGACTGACCTTCAGTACTTTGATGACGCTGGCGTTGAGCGCGTTAAAAGTGTGAGCTTTGGCGTAAAACAGGGTGAAGTAGTCGGTATTGCTGGTGTATCGGGTAACGGTCAATCAGAGATCTTAAATCTGCTGGCGGGTATTACCAAACCTCACTCAGGTCAAATTGAGCTTAACGGTCAAACCATTTCTGCAACTCAAGCTTTGGATCCTCAGCAGGTCCGCGCAGCGGGTGTGGGTCATATTCCAGAAGATAGACATAAGCAGGGACTGATCAATAAGTTTGAAGCACAAGAAGCTTATATCCTTGGCTTTCATCATCTTCCGCAATACAACAAGGGTTTATTGCAAAATAAAGCAGCGATCAAACAAGCCTGTCAACAGAGCATGGATAAATGGGACGTGCGCCCTAACGATACCACGCTCAAAACCGCTAACTTCTCCGGTGGTAACCAGCAGAAGTTGGTCATCGCTCGTGAAATGGAACAAGACCCCGATGTTATTCTGATCGGTCAACCGACCCGTGGCGTGGATATCGGTGCTATCGAGTACATTCACAAGCAAATCATTGCGGCGCGTGACGCCGACAAAGCGGTGCTGTTGGTCTCTGTAGAACTGGATGAAATTCTCAGCCTTGCCGACCGCATTCTTGTGGTGTTTGACGGTGCCATTGTCGGCGAAGTGTCTATCGCCGATGCTGATGAAAAGACCTTAGGCTTGATGATGGCAAACATTATGCCAGAGCATCTTCAGAAAACCGCTTCTAGTGAAGCGAATACCGTATCTCAAGGAGATCACTCATGAGCCAAGCTAAAGTACCAGCTTGGGTAAATATGGCACTGCTTCCAGCAATCAACGTACTCGTTGCTTTTCTAGTGTCTGCCCTATTGTTTATCTATATCGATATCAATCCTATTGATGCCGCGAAAACCATGTGGATGGGTGCTTTCGGTTATGCTGAGGGTGCAGGTTATACCCTGTACTACACGACAGGCTTTATTTTCACAGGCTTAGCCGTTGCCGTCGCGTTTCATGCTGGTCTATTTAATATCGGTGGTGAAGGTCAGGCGTATATTGGTGGTCTTGGTATTGGTATCGTCTGCTTAACACTGGGTGAATATGCCCCTTGGTATATCACGTTCCCTGTGGCTTTGGTTGTCGGAGGTTTGTTCGGTGCGGCATGGGCGTTTGTTCCAGCCTATCTGCAGGCTAAACGCGGTTCGCACATTGTTATTACCACGATCATGTTCAACTTTATCGCCTCATCTTTGATGGCCTATCTATTGGTTGAAATCCTAAAACCAGAAAATACCATGGCGACAGAGAGTCGAGTGTTTGCTGTCTCCAGTTGGCTACCAAAAATGCATGAAATCATGTCGGTATTTGGTATTCAAATGGAAGCGAGCCCGCTAAACCTCAGCTTTATCTTTGCGCTTCTATGCTGTGTATTTGTTTGGTTATTTATCTGGCACACACGTTGGGGCTATGAAATCCGTTCGGTTGGCGCGAATCCTTCAGCGGCAAGCTATGCTGGTATCAAATATATCAAGATCATCGTTCTCACCATGCTGATTTCAGGTATGTTGGCGGGCTTCTTTGGTCTTAACGTTCTACAAGGCGAACTACACCAGATCAAGCTGAACTTCGTTGAAGGCTTTGGCTTTACCGGGATTGCCGTGGCACTGATGGGACGTAACCACCCAATCGGTGTATTGCTCGCCAGTTTGCTGTTCGGCTTCCTATATCAAGGCGGTGCAGAGCTTAGCTTCGAATATGGCGTAGACCGCAATATCGTCGTGGTACTACAAGGTCTGGTGATCCTATTCTCTGGTGCGCTTGAACATATGTTTAGACCTCAGCTTGAAAAAGCTTACCTAAAAATTGCCAGCCTTGGCTCAAACACACCGTCTAAGAAGGGAGTAGCATAATCATGTTTGAAACGATTATTCTAATGCTTGATGCTACCATTCGTGTAGCGACGCCGCTAATTCTAGCTGCACTCGCCGGTATGTTCTGTGAACGTTCAGGTATCGTTAACATTGCCCTTGAAGGTAAATTGCTGGCGGCTGCATTTGCCGGTGCGGCGACCGCTCATGTGACGGGCTCTGCTTGGATGGGACTTGGTGCCGGTATTGGTATTTCTGTCCTACTTGCACTGCTGCACGGCTTTGCTTCTATCACCCATAAGGGCGACCAAGTCGTCAGTGGTATGGCAATCAACATTTTGGCGGCGGGCTTAACCATCACCCTTGGTCGCTACTGGTTTAGCCAAGGTGGTCAAACACCATCACTAAGAGGTGATGCGCGCTTCCCTCCTATCACGCTTCCGGGTGCTGATGCGGTTGCGGATGTGCCTGTTCTGGGTCTGCTTTATTCAGAACTCATTAGTGGTCACTCTCTACTTGAATATCTGGTTGTGCTGATTGTTCCTGCGGCTTGGTACTTAATGTTCAAGACGCGTTTTGGTCTTCGTCTGCGTGCGGTTGGTGAGTCACCATCAGCTGTCGATACGGCGGGCATCTCAGTGGTGCGTATGCGTTATGCTGCGGTTGCCATCTGTGGCGTTTTGGTCGGTATTGGTGGTGTCTACCTTTCTGTTGCTCAAACGGCGCAATTCATTCCTAACATGAGTGCGGGTAAAGGCTATATGGCGCTTGCTGCGCTTATCTTTGGTAAGTGGCGTCCGTTTACGGCTATGGGAGCCTGTCTGCTGTTTGGTTTCTTAGACGCACTCGCGATTCGTATGCAAGGTGTGAAGATTGGTGACTTCCCAATCCCAGTACAGGCGATTGAAGCGATACCTTATGTGTTAACCGTGTTCCTATTGGCTGGCTTTATTGGTAAAGCAGTCGCCCCGAAAGCGATCGGCGTGCCTTACAGCAAAGAACGTGAGTAATACCGCTTTATAGCCATAAAAACCATAGCAATAAAAATCACAGCGATAAAAAAAGCGCTCAATGCAAATTGAGCGCTTTTTTATTATCTCTTGTCGCGAGTGTCACTACTTAAATCACTCAGGGGCGATTCCATCAGGTTATGTGACATCGACTCTATTAATACCGCAATCTTCTAGAACCAAAAGTTCAGATTGATCCTTGCCCACTGCTTGAATTTGAAATGCCATACCTGACTTAAGTGCATCTTGAATCCAAGGGATATCCGCACAGAATAAGTGATGCTTATAATGATTTTTAATACGCGTAAAATCAAAGCCTGCGGTCCATTCGTATCTTGCCTTGAGCTTTATTCGAAAAATCACCGTGTCAGAGACAACCTTACAAGTCAAATTGGTCGATTGCGTTGTGTAATCTAACTCAGCGCACTCTTGTACTGCGGCTTGTTTTGACTTATCTAAATACGCTTTGTCACTGGGTATGGCGACATAACTTTTCGCCATCTCTTCACTAGAACTATTGGCTACATTCTGCGCACAACCTGCCAACAATCCAAGCAATACGATCGTTAATCCCTTAATTTTCATTATTTTCTCCTGACTAATCTTACACTTAAGCCATTTTTATCTAAATCAACCCGTTTATATGCAATTTATACAATATGAGAAAATATTACAAATTTCATTTAGACATCTGCAAGATGCAAGCCTTTGACTGCCAATGAGATTATAAAAAAACCAGAGCCGAAGCTCTGGTTTCTCTGTCTAATCAACGCTAAAACGATTAGCCAAGTAGGCTTAGTGCCGAGTTTGGTGCCTGTTTCGCTTGCGCCAAGATTGAGCTTGATGCTTGAGATAGGATCTGGCTCTTCGTCATTGACGTTGTTTCTTTCGCAAAGTCGGTATCTTTGATACGGCTCTTCGATGCGTTCACGTTTTCGTTGATGTTATCTAGGTTGTTGATCGCATGGTCGAAACGGTTTTGGAATGCACCCAGCTCCGCACGGTGGCTATCCACATATTTTAGTGCCGCATCAAGAATTGCTACCGACTCTTGTGCACCACCCACAGACGTCACGTCGATGGTATCCACGGTCACCGCTTTGCCTTCACCCATGTCTAGCTCACCAGCAAGACCGCCTGAAAAGCTCACTGCGCCGTCAACTTTGTTGTTGCCTGCGAACACTTGTAGCTGACCATCTTCGTTCACTGACGCTTTGACTAGGTCTGTTTGACCGTTGATGTACGTCGCCAATTCTTCGATATCGTCGCCCGCTTTCGCGTTGATTGTAATTTCTTGCTCTGCACCGAAAGAATCTGTCAATGAGATAGTTAGGTCGTTAGCACCGCTAGCCACTTCCCAATCTTTACCTTTGCCATTGACCGCTTGATAGCTTGCGCCACCCATCATTTCGTTGTCTGAACGCATATCACGCAGGCTTAGCATCACCGCTTCACCATTGTCAGAGCCGATTTGGAAAGATTTGGTGCCGTGAGTACCGTTCAGTAGACGGTTACCACCAAAAGACGTGGTTTCTGCAATACGGTTGAGTTCGTCGTTCAGTGCAGTCACTTCTTCTTGAATCGCAACACGCTCTGATTTTGAGTTTGAACCATTTGATGATTGCAAAGACAGATCACGCATACGTTGTAGAATGTTGGTGGTCTCGTTCATTGCACCTTCTGCGGTTTGTGCAATCGAGATACCGTCATTCGCGTTACGCACCGCGACGTCAAGACCACGGCTTTGTACGTTCAAACGGTTTGAGATTTGTAGGCCCGCTGCGTCATCTTTTGCGCTGTTGATTTTGAAGCCAGAAGATAGACGTTCCATCGACGCGTTTTGCGCTTGGTTTGCGTTGTTTAGGTAACGTTGAGCGGTCATTGCCGATACGTTAGTGTTTACATTTACAGCCATTGTATTTCTCCAATTGATTTTCCGGTGTAGCGGTTTCCGACGTCTCGGAAAACCAAGTAGTTCTCTCAAAGTTACTTTCTTTATCGCCCTTGAAACCAAACACTTGAGTATTTTTTGAAGAAAATTTAAGAAAATAGCTAATTGAAAGGAAATTTGTGATGAAAGGGATAAAACTCTATTTTTTCGAAAAATAGTGCTCAAGTTCGCACTCAAGCTGCCGAAAACGGCTAGTTTTGTAATAGGGTGACAGCGAGGTTAGGGGTTTGCTTTGCTTGCGCCAAAATCGTGGTACTCACCTGTTGCAGGATCTGCTGTTTGACCATTTGAGCCGTTTCCTTAGCGTAATCGGTGTCCTCAATACGACTCTTTGAGGTGGAAAGATTCTCTTCCATATTCGCCAAGTTGTTAATGGTATGACCGAGTCGGTTCTGCATGGCGCCGAGTTGAGAGCGATGACCATCCACATACTTCAATGCTTTATCAATGACCGATACCGATAGTTGTGCCTCTCCAACACTGCCGATATTCATATCATCAACCGTTTTCACTCCCATCTCACCAATTTTAAATTGGTCAGCAATCGATCCCGCAAAGAGCACTTGGCTATTGGCAATCGATTCATCAGCAAAAAACTGCAACTGACCATCTTCATTCACTGAAGCCGATATCGCATCGGTTTGACCATTAATGTACGTCGCCACTTGCTCTATATCGTCACCCGCTTTTATTTCTATTGTTTGAGTCACCTCGTTGCTTTGGTGATCAAGGTAGCGAATACTGAGTGAATCATCTTCACTCGCGGTCCAATCTTTGTTGGCTGCAAAGGCGCTTTGATAGGCAAGTCCGCCCATTCCAATTTGATCGGAACGCATATTCAGCAATTGAATACTCATCGCTTCACCAGAACCGGCACCAATCTGAAATGCCGTACTGCCAAACTGTCCATTTAACAGCTTACGTCCACCAAAAGAGGTAGTCTCTGCAATGCGGTTCAATTCATCGTTGAGGGCGTTAAATTCCTCATTCAGGGCGCGTCGATCTTCGGAACTATTAGAACCATTCGCCGATTGCAATGATAGATCCCGCATGCGTTGCAAAATGTTGGTGCTCTCTTTCATTGCACCTTCTGCCGTCTGCATAATCGAGATCCCGTCATTGGCATTACGTTGAGCGACGCCCAAGCCTCGAATTTGCGAGTTCAAACGGTTGGAGATCTGCAGACCCGCAGCATCGTCTTTGGCACTGTTAATTTTTTTTCCCGACGCCAAACGCTCAAGCGACTGATTCAGTGCTTGAGTAGCGGTATTGAGGTGTGACTGCGCCATCATGGCACTCACATTGGTATTAACAGTAATCGACATTACGACCATTGGAGTCAGGGATTCGATCTGCTATCGGCAATAATGAAGAGAACTTTAGGTAAAAATCACGAGTGAGAAGCAGAAAAGCGACGGGTAAGATAACTGGATACTAGGAAATAGGTGCTAGGTGCTAGGTGCTAGGTGCTAGGTGCTAGGTAGTGGAAAGTAACACCGTGAACAGCAACAAGGCTCCGCTTGGAGCCTTGTATCGCTATCAAACTTTTAGTTAGATACCGTTAGAGAGCTTAGTGCAGATTCAGATGGCGCGAAGAAGTAAGCACCTGTCGTTGCCTTGGTAAAGCGCAACAGTTGGTCGGTCTTGCCATCAGTCACACCGTACATGCTCTCAAGCATGGCATCAAAGTTATGAACCGTGTGGCAATAAGCAATAAACAACAAGCCGTGAGCACCACTTGCGGTACCAAAAGGTAGGCTGTGACGAACAATCTTAAGCCCTTTACCTTCTTCTTTAATGTCAACACGACCAACGTGAGACGCCGCTGGGACATTGTCCAATTCGATTGAGTCTGGCTTAGTTCGACCAATCACCTTCTCTTGTGCTGAAACATTAAGACGGCTCCATGCTGGTAGGTTGTGTTCAAAGCGCTGAACCATCACGTAACTGCCGCCCGCATAGTCACCTTCTTCTAGGATAGCGACTTCACGACGCTGCTCGCCTTCTGGGTTTTCAGTACCATCGACAAAATCTGTAAAGTCGCGAGAATCCATAAAACGGAAACCGTGAGTTTCATCGACCACAACAACATCTTCACTGCAAACCTGCAGCAACTTGCGCATCACGTAAAAGTGCAAGTCATGGCGGCGAGAATGGCAATGAACCAAAACGTCAACGTCACTGCTTGGTGCAAACGTCTCGCCTTCACCCAATTCTGGAAAAGGTTTAAGTTCCGCAGGCATAGCTTGCTCGAACTGACTCCAAAACTGGTGAGAGAAAGCCACTGAAAGTGTCAACTCTGCTCCGGGTTGAGTGTCATTTAACTCAGCAACCAAAGCTGGTAGTTTCTGTAATTCACTCAAGACATTCGCTGCATTTTGCTTAACTTTAAGTTGTGCATACAATGCAAACGGTTCTGCTTCTGGAAGAATGGCGCTTTGTGGTAAAGACATACAATTTCCTTTGTTTTTACACTTAATTATAAATTCATTTTTTGACTAACCATTGCGAATAGATTGCGAGTGGTTGTCTTAATCATTGCTCTGCAAGCAATCTATCACATAACGGCTATTGACCAAATAAATTGCAAACCAGATTAAACTCACTAGGGTGACGGCATTGGTCCAACTAAATGCCCAATGCTGCAGGTTGATCAAGTAACAAGTATGGGTCAATTGAAGCATTGTCATCACCAAGGTTAACGGTCTTAAGTAACGAATACAGACATTGATTTTCTTTGAATCCACTGTCCGTAAACCGACCAACCACATCCCAATTGCAATCGGTGTGCCCATTGCTAAGCCAAGATAGAGCATGGTGTGATCTGGGTAGACGTGTTGAAGTATCGTACTGCCGTCTTGCCGACTCGCTCCAGCGACAATAAATACGACCCATGCGCGGATCAAAAACATCCAACCGATCCACAGCCACACTGGGGGTTTTAAAAAGCCATGTTTATCATATTGCTCGATGGCATAGCGCATAGTTCGTTTTAACTCTTACCCAAGCATTTTTCATTATTGCTTAGGAATAAACGGATTCATTCGTATCCAAAGAGACAAGTCGTGTCAAAACCATACCGTCAATCTGGACTTTAAGGGCGATAATATACCTAGATTTGTCGCAAACCTCACCTAGATGTTTGCTTGAATGGCACGCAAGTGTTCAAATTTACGCCGACCGCTGACGGTAAACTGCCCATATCCCCATTATTGCTGCCTGTTACTCACCTCTTTTCCATGATACAACGCGCTTCTAGAAGTTCTGCCCCCTGCATCTTAAGGTGACTTAGGGTTATACTGGTGCCAGAAATGATTGAGCGATATTGATGGAGCGATAATGAAGCATTCTCAACCACAACCTTCCAAAGAGACTCAACAAGAGGCACTAAAAATTGCCCGATCAACGCAAAAACCGGGGCAAACGAAAGAGCAAACCAAGCTTATCGCCCAAGGAATAGAAAAAGGTATTGCGGTATACAAAAAGCAACTGAAAGAGAAAAAACGTCAAGCTGATAAAGCGCAAAAGAAAGTAAAGAAAGAGAAACTGGTTGATCAAGAAGGCGGTCATTCACAAGCTATCGTTGAAAATACAATATCTGGAGCAACAACCGAAAAATCTCGCACTGCATTGCTGCCGTGGGGATTGTTGATCGTAAGTTGGGTTGGTTTTGTTGCTTATGCTTTTTTAGGTTAGGTTTAGGAGCTAGGAGCTAGGAGCTAGGAGCTAGGATAGTATTTTGAAATTTAGTAATAAAAAGCCAGAAAGTATCTGGCTTAATCTGGTGTGACTTTTTAAATACACGCTATACGCCTAGCGTTAGTTCGATGTCATCTTGGCGATCAAATACCCATTGACTGTCGAACGGTCCCCAGTCTGATAACTGGTAGTATCCATCATTATGTCTGCGTCCGTCTTGCACAAACATCAACTCAATCCCGATCCCAGGCAGAGCCTTAATGACATCCTGGATAGTTCGACGTGGCCATCCCGTCTTCTCGATTAATTTTGGTACATTCGGTCTTTCCATACTTTCAACAAGCAAAGCAAGGTAGAGACGACGAGCAAAAACAGCACTCAGTTCCATTGACACCTCCTAGTGATAACAACAACGTGCGTCGATACATCCGTATCTTGGTTTCCAAAACCGCACCTGCTAGTCAATATAGGCAATTTAGCTCATCGGTTGTTGCGCTTGATCAATTTCTTCCCGATCCAAACCCTTTGCTACAAATGAAAAACCTCACAAAAGATAACATTTACGCTTTTTCAAGAAGTTGGTGAAAGTTTGATAACATTTACTGCTAAGCATCGTTACATGCTTGAATCCGGTATAAGCTTTGCTTTTTGCTGGATTAGTTTCTTTGCGAGATTAGTTTCGTTACCAGTTTAGATGCATTACAGGCTTTGTTTCACAACAAGGTTCTTGATAGGATGCGTTATCCACCCAATAGTTAGTAAAGGAAACAGCGCATGGCAGTGACTATGTTTGGGATCCCAAATTGCGATACCATCAAAAAAGCGAAAAAATGGCTCGAAGCCAATAACATTGAGTTCTCATTCCACGATTACCGTAAACAAGGTATTGATGCTGAGATGGTCAGCCATTTCTGTAAACAGTTGGGATGGGAAAATGTGCTGAACAAGCGTGGTACGACTTTTAGACAACTGACCCCAGAACAGAAAGAGACGCTCTCTTTAGAAACGGCACTGCCTTTATTGGTGGACAACTCTGCCATGATTAAGCGCCCTATTTTAGATATTGATGGTTCGCTGCATCTTGGTTTTAAAGCCGACCAATATCAGCAAATTTTTTCTAACCCATCGTAATTTTGACCAAAGATAAACAAGGATCCTCAAGGATGACAGACAGCCCAGTTTTGGCTCTAGCTAAAGACCTTATTAGCCGTCAATCGGTAACCCCAGAAGATGCAGATTGCCAAAAGGTAATGATAGAGCGTTTGGAAAAGCTCGGATTTGAAATTGAAGTGATGGTATTCGAAGACACCACGAATTTCTGGGCCCGACGTGGTCAGCAAGCACCACTTTTTGCTTTTGCTGGGCATACCGATGTGGTTCCAGCGGGTCCTCTTGACCAGTGGAACACCTCGCCCTTTGAACCGACGATCATCGATGGCTACCTATATGGACGTGGGGCTGCGGATATGAAAGGTTCACTGGCATGTATGCTGGTCGCGGCAGAGCGTTTTGTCGCAGAACACCCCGATCATAAAGGCTCTATCGCATTCTTGATTACTTCTGATGAGGAAGGACCGTTCATCAACGGTACTACTCGCGTCATTGATACCTTGATGGCACGCGACGAGAAGATAGACATGTGCATTGTGGGGGAACCCTCTAGCACCAATCACGTTGGTGATGTGGTTAAAAATGGTCGTCGTGGCTCAATTACTGGTGATCTTCGTGTCAAAGGCATTCAAGGTCATGTCGCCTATCCACACCTCGCCAATAATCCGATTCATAAAGCCATGCCCGCGCTTGCTGAACTGGCTGCGACGGAATGGGATCAAGGTAACGCCTATTTCCCTCCCACTAGTTTCCAAATTCCCAACCTACAGGCGGGAACAGGGGCAAGCAATGTGATCCCGGGAGAATTTGACGTTCAGTTTAACTTTCGCTTTAGCACCGAGTTGACTGATGAAACGATCAAAAGCCGCGTTCATACCGTGCTCGATCAACATCAGCTCGACTATGACCTCAAGTGGACATTGAGCGGTCACCCTTTCTTAACGGATACTGGCGCGCTATTAGATGCTGTGGTAACGGGTGTAGAAGCGGTCAACGGTACTAAACCTGAGCTGTTAACTACTGGTGGCACCTCTGATGGTCGCTTTATCGCTCGTATGGGCGCACAGGTGGTCGAATTGGGACCGGTTAACGCAACCATCCACAAGGTCAACGAGTGTGTTAAAGTGGATGATCTGGAAAAGCTTACCGATATGTTTGAACAAACACTCGTTAATCTTCTAGGACAATAATATGACTCCAGCCCAACTTGTCGGCCAAGATGCTTCGCACCTCTCTGAGGTGTTGATTGGCATTCGCTCATTCGAGGTGCATCGAGAGGTAAAAGCCGATCTTTTGGCTCTCGAACAAAGCGCTCGTCAAGCTGGGTTTGAATTTCATATTGCCAGTGGCTATCGCAGTTTTGAGCGCCAACTGGCGATATGGAACAACAAAATGTCGGGGGTGCGACCGATTCTCGACCTACACAGCCAACCTCTAGCAACCGAACACTTATCTGAGTCAGAGAAAGTGTTCGCAATCCTAAGATGGAGCGCACTACCGGGTGCAAGTCGACATCACTGGGGAACCGACTTCGATTTATACGCTCATAATCTATTGCCAGAAGGCACGGCAATCGCCTTAGAGCCTTGGGAATATCTATCGGGTCATCAAACACCGTTTTACCAGTGGTTACTAGAACACGCTCAGCAGTGGGGTTTCTTTTTTCCTTACGCGCAGGATCTTGGGGGCGTGTCACCTGAGCCTTGGCATCTTAGCCATAAGCTTACCGCTCACCAATGCTTACAGCTCACCGACCCTAAAATACTGCAAAGCACGCTAGAGCAAACTGAAATTTTGGGACGGAAAACCATACTTTCTGAGCTCGATACCCTATACACTCAATTTATAGCGAATATCTGCCAATAGGTGATAAGTATGATTGAATGGTTATTTAGTCCATGGGTGATTATCTGTGTGGTGGTTGCTGTGGTTGTGGGGAACATCGCTGCACTTAAATACACGGCGAATATGAAGTTTGGGCAAGGTCCTAAGCCGGGTTCCCGTGAACATAACTTAGACCGACTTAACGAGCTAGACAAACAGAGCCAAGACCCTAATAAAAAACCGCAAGATTAGACAAAAAGAACGTCTTGCTTACTCTAAAAGGCTCAGCTTACAAACGGCGATGTATTTAAAACATACCTATAAAAACAGGCATGTAAAAAGGGTCTGACAAGTCAGACCCTTTTGAGTTTTATTTGTAAACCACGTTCAGTTTAACTCTGGTAAGACCGTTATAGCTGACCAACCGCCGCCAACACTGGCTCTAAAGAACGTAATAAGTTTTCTTCGACCGGCTTACCTTTATCGTCGGTGACGTTGATCGAAGTTCGGTTGCCGAGATCACCCAGTAGGAAAGTGTAATCCCCTGATTTCAGATCAATCGGCTTCAAACCAACACTATTCCAAAACTCATCGTTCGGTGAGGCGTAGGTCGCGGTAATTGTGCCCTGAGACTGATTACGGGTTAATACCGTAAAGCCCATTTGTGGCAGCAACTTAGGCGCACGTTGCCAAAGTACATCATAGGAAGTCCGTGCAATAATAACCGGTAAACCACTGCGGTCAGTACCCATACTGACTGGGATTGTTTTCACCAACTCACTGGCTCGACGGGCAGCGTCTTCACGCAAGTTAGTATCGTAGCGTGCGGTAATCAAGTTGGTTAGCAAGGTATTGTAACGCTCTTCATTGGTCCTAGTGACCGGCTTAACTTGGTTACCTTCTTTCCAATCGATCAACTCAGTGGTAAAACCATAGCGATTATTGGCTTCTGTGCGAGTAATACGATAACGACTGCCGATTTCTGTATCTTCATCGGCTGATTTCCAGGATACCCAGTCGGTTTCAATCTCAGTATCGGATTGCTTGACCGCTTTGATATTCTGCTTTGTCATCATTTCTTGGATAGTGCTCCAGACTTTATCCATCTCTTGCTCTTGCAGCAACCACAGAGTCACCTGTGACCCTTGGCGCTCAACACGGGCACCCGGAATAAGCTCAAGCACTTGCTGTGGCGGTCGAATATCAACGTCACGCCCCACTTCACCTTGATAATCGCCTTTAGGGATCTGATAGTTAGGATAATACTGTGGCGTCGCACCATCAGGCATGCTCCAGCTTTCCAGAGCTGGGGCTTCAAGATAATTGAAGTCGTCTTTTGCTTCTCTGCGAGTTCTAGGGTCGCTAGAGCAAGCGGCTAATACGATAACAGCGAGCGAAGATACCGCTAGCTGACGAGAAAATTTCATTAAAACTCCCTGAAATAGCTCTGCTGTGTCACTATTTAAACGTCGCGTTTATAAGGAGGCGTTGCTAGCAACGTCTCCTTATAAGCTTAATAAATACAAGCCTCTGTTAAAGCTTGAGCTACCACTGTTTTGCCTTCTTGAGACAGTTCAGTGAGTGGTAAACGCAAGCCACCATCGGCAATCATTCCTAATTTGTGTGCTGCCCACTTAACTGGAATCGGGCTCGATTCTACAAACAGTTTATGGTGCAGTCCCATTAGGCGTTGGTTGATCACTTCTGCTTCTTCAAATTTGCCTTCAAGCGCCAGAGATAGCATCTTTGCCATGTCTGCAGCAGCAATATTGTTGGTTACCGAGATAACCCCTTGACCGCCTCGCTTAACAAAATCCAGTCCAGTCGCATCATCACCACTTAGTAAGATAAAATCTTCGCCACAAAGTTCACGATGAATTGCAACTCTTTCAAGATCACCGGTCGCATCTTTCAGTGCCACAATTGATGGGATCTCAGCCAGACGTGCAACTGTCTCTGGTTTTAGGTCTACCCCGGTACGACCTGGTACGTTGTAGAGAATCTGAGGAATATCGGTCTCTTGAGAGATCGCTTTATAATGCTGGAACATGCCTTCTTGAGTCGGCTTGTTGTAATATGGTGTCACGCTTAAGCAGCCAGCGATGCCGACATTACTTAATAAACGACTAAAGGTAATCGCTTCATGCGTTGCATTTGCGCCCGTGCCGGCAATAATTGGCACGCGTCCTTGGGCAAACTCAACCGTTTTAGCCACGACTTTTACATGTTCTTCAACAGTGAGTGTTGCAGACTCCCCTGTCGTCCCAACCGCGACGATACCATCCGTACCCGCGCTAACATGATGCTCTACCAATTTTCGTAGGCTAACAAAGTCAACTTCGCCGTCTGGAGTGAATGGGGTAATGAGTGCAACAATACTTCCTGAAAACATGGTTATCTCCCTAAAATGATACTTCCTGCATGGTACTGTAATGCCATTGATAAAAACAAGCTATTAAGCTTATATAGATTGCAGAAGTGAATGAATAATTATCATATTTCAGAGATTCACCACGCAATAGAATAAAAGTCACGTCATTGCTCAGCCCTCACTCACTAGGCTCGCCCATCACTATCACCACCCAACATAGCCTTTCATTACGCTTTTGTGTCCCAAGATTGCAAATTTCGCCACTATAGGTATACCATGTATCGATACCGCCCCAGTCTCTGCAAGCAAACTCTGGAGACTGACTCAATAACAACACAATAGAGTGACACTATGAATCAATATTTAGTGATTACCGCTGTAGGCACTGATCGTCCTGGTATCTGTAATGAAGTTATGCATTTAGTCACTCATTCAGGATGTAACATTGTTGATAGCCGCATTGCCCTATTTGGTAATGAATTTACTTTGATTATGTTGGTATCTGGCAATGCAAACCACATTACTCGAGTGGAAACCAGCCTACCGTTATTGGGTCAAGAACATGATCTGATCACTATGATGAAACGTACCTCTAAACATCTCCCTCTCGACAGTCACTACACCGTAGAAGTGTTCGTCGAGTCAGATGATCGAGTGGGACTGACGGAGCAGTTCACTCAGTTCTTTGCTAATCGTCAAATTGGTTTAGCCTCGCTCAGCGCTCAAACCATCACCAAAGAAAGAACCGGCTCCGAGGTGGACCACTTTCAAATAGCACTCACCGCCAACGTCGATGACAACTGCAATTTAATGCAGCTCCAAGAAGAGTTTAATGCGCTGTGTGGGACGCTATCGGTTCAAGGTTCACTCAACTTCATTAACAGTAGCGGTCACTAAACGGCAGTATAATGACAATAAAAACTTCAAAAGGAATAGTAATGAATACACTCACGGCTGGCACTCCGGCACCCAATGTTTCTCTGCTCGATCAAGATGGAAACAGCGTCACTCTAAGTGACTTTAAAGGTCAAAAAGTGTTGTTTTATTTTTACCCGAAAGCGATGACACCTGGCTGTACAGTACAAGCTCAAGGTCTGCGTGATATCAAAGCCGAGCTAGACGCTCATAATGTCGCGGTACTCGGTGTCAGTATCGACCCAGTCAAGCGCCTCGGGAAATTCATCGAGCGAGATGAGCTAAACTTCACGCTACTGTCTGACGAAGACCACGCCGCTGCCGAACAATTCGGCGTGTGGGGCGAAAAAAAGTTTATGGGTAAAGTCTACGACGGACTACACCGCATCAGTTTTCTGATTGATGAAAATGGGATCATTGAGCAAGTGTTTAACAAGTTCAAAACCAAGACTCACCATGAAGTGGTTCTAGATTATCTCAACGGTGTACAAGCCTAATTCACTGATCGAACCCACTAAAAAACCGAGCTTCAACGCTCGGTTTTTTTATATCGAAGTGACGCTATCTCTCGCGGTTAGTTCAGACCAAAATAGCCTGGTAACTCACGCGGCGACCACTGCTTCCAGCGGTACAGCGCCTCAATAAAGAAGTAATCGCCAAAGATGGTGCCAACCTCTGGTTCACCCCATTTTTCTGAGCCTTTTTTCAAGATGGCTTGGTACTCAGTTTCTCTCGCTAGATATTCTGGTTTTGCCAATGAGATCAACATCGCCTCGGCATCGTTCAGATACTTCTCATCTTTAGTTATATGATAAAGCTCTAGCAAACCAGACGCGACCACGGCGGTCGCTGAGGTATCTTTAGGGTTTCTCACATCAATCGGCGCATCAAAATCCGAGTATGGGACGAGATCGTTGGTTTGTTGCTGTGTCGCCGAAAGAAAATAGTCGTAAGACTTTATCGAACGTTCCAACATTCTTTCAAGCCCGGTGAAACGGTAATACATGGCATAAGCATAGACTGACCATGCTTGACCTCGCGACCACGTTGAATCCGTCTGCCACCCTTGGTGTGTGCGTTTACTATCAACGCTTCCGTCAAGGTTATAACTCACGACATGGTAGGTACTGCCATTGTCTCGAACACCATGTTGCCAAGTTTTATCTGCATGAGAAACCGCCATTTGTGTGTATTCGGGCTTATCTGCATTTGCCCCCACCCATAGGACCAACTCCATGTTCATTAGCTGATCGATATTGACTTCGAAAGGCAAGGTCGTTGGGTTATCGATGCGTTGATTCCATGAGCGGAACGCGCCGATGTCTTTATTGTAGCGCTCCGTGACCAACGTATTTGCCCCATCTTTCAAGACTTGTTTATAGTCGTCACTGGTCACGCCGCCAATGGTGTAGCCTAGACCAAAACTGTCGAAAACTTGGAAGCCGGTATCATTGTCGGTGGCATACGCGCGAGATCTCACGCCTTCCGTCCAGAACTCCGCCTTTTTCTGCCAAGATTGATCCGCAGTCATCGCATTGAGATACCAGAAAATGCCCGGTACAAAGCCGCTGCACCAGTTTCGGTCCGGCTCTTGCTCCCATTCACCATCAACATCGGTGTAAGCCGTAAATGTTTCATTGTCATTATCGAGTGCTTCAATGGCGAGATAATGGGCTTTTGACTGGATCAGTTCCATCACATTCTGCTGACTAACACTCTCAGTTCCAGTCGCCGCCATTAACGGCAAGCTGTGACTCATCGTCAAACAAGCACCCAACGCAACGACAATTTTATTAGGAAATGACACCTGCATTTTATACCTCATCAATATTTTAGGCCGCCAAGGACCGCTATAGTGCGCTCGTCGAACTCAGTTATTTCAGCACTAAGCACGACATTTTGTATTACTTAATTGCCACACTATTTCATAGCTTGGTTGGCGAACAAAGACGATTAGACAGGGAAGGAGAGAGGCATCACGCTGTATCGCTATTGGATGTCAATTGATTGAACTGGCTCATGTTTTTGTCATACAAAATGAATCTAATATTGCTGGTGTCCTATAGATATACAGCAGATAGCTATACAGCAGAATTTAGTGATGCAATAGAATATAGCAATGCGACAGGAAATCGCGTCCGTTGCTTTGAATTAGAGACGGAAGTGTGTGTGACAACTACCGTCTCATGATTTAACTAAGACCTTGTAATCAGTTAACGTGGAATCAGTTAAATAGCTGGCGAGACTATCGCCGTTGTTTCTGATATTTCGGTAATCTTAATTTGATGTGAAGGTGCTTGCTGAACAGAATACTGATAATGTTTGCCATTAACATCCCAACTAATCTGCTGCTGAACCACTCCAATATTGGTGATCATATCTCTTTCTGGAACCTTACCACTCCAACTGAGCGTCGCTGCTGCAGTCAATGTTGAGGCTGAAAGTAAAACTAGGTATAGGGGAAATAGTTTGTTCATCGCTTCAACTCCTTTTGATTAACTCTATTTCAGATAATGCTACATCCTATTAACATCAATTATTAATCTAGACTATTTACTTAGATATGCCAGAAAGTTTACGTTAAAGCGTTGATGATTCTGACTAAACGACATATAGCATTGCATCGAAAAAAAAGCCTCGCATATGCGAGGCTTTCAACTGAAGTAGAATTTAACTCTGCTGCTAGCTTGGCGCTAGAGACTCATCCTGACTCGGCAGAGCATGCCAAACCGCCTTAACTAATGTTGCGAGTGGGATGGCAAAAAACACACCCCAAAATCCCCACAAACCGCCAAATACCAATACAGAGACGATGATCGCCACTGGATGCAAATTCACCGCCTCGGAGAATAAAATCGGCACCAGCACATTCCCATCCAAAGCCTGAATAATGCCGTAAGCAATCAGCAGCCAGTAAAACTGTGGAGCCAAACCCCATTGGAATAAACCGACCATGGCGACAGGCACGGTCACCGCGGCCGCTCCGATATAAGGGATCAGAACCGAAAAACCAACCAGAACGGCAAGTAAGACGGCGTAGCGAAGATCTAAAATAGCGAAGGTTACATAACTCACCCCGCCGACGATTAAGATCTCCAGCACCTTGCCGCGGATATAATTGGAAATCTGCTGGTTCATCTCCAACCAGACTTTGTTTGCCAGTTTACGATTCCTTGGCAGTAGACCTCTCGCCATACCGACCATTTCTTCTTTGTCTTTCAACAAGAAAAATACCAATAAAGGCACTAAAATCAGGTAGACCGCTATGGCAGCCAAACTCACCAAAGACGCTAACGAACCTTTGACGACATTTTCACCCAGCACCAATACCTTATTTTTCATATTGTCCATGACGGACTCAACCAAATGGATATCGGCGATATCGGGATACTTACGTGGAATATCTTTGACAAACTCCTGCGATACGGCATACATGTTGGGAATATCATTAATCAGGTTGCCGACCTGTTTCCAGATCGTAGGCACCAAACCAAAAATGGCCATCAGCATTAAACCGGTAAACAGCAAAATCACCGTCACCACACCTAAGGTTCTTGGCAGTCCCAAATTGCTGAGTTTAGTCACCGGCCACTCAAGCAAATAAGCCAACACAATCGCCACCAAAAGCGGTGCGATAAGGTGACCAAAAAAGTAAATCGTAATAAATCCGAACAGTAGAATAAGCACAAGGCTGACTGCATCTGGATCGGAAAAACGTCGTTTGTACCAACGACGAGCCATATCTAACATCGATTAAACACCCTGTTTTAATACACTGATTGTGGTCACATCTGACCGAGTTTGTTTGTCAACCTTTGCCGTTTGCATACCTAAATATGAAGACACATCAGTGACCGATTGTGGTTCGACTAATACTATCGACATTGCCTCACCGACTCCCAATGCTTTGTAAGCTCTCTTTACCAAAAGCAGAGACATTGGACAGCGCTCATCCTTAAGATCGAGTTGTTTAACCTGCATGCCGAATCACTTAAAAAATAACCGTTAATGGGTCATTGTAATGGTTTTTCATTGCATCCCCAAACCTAAACTGAATCGAAAAGTAAAACCGTTTTCGAGAAACCAATCACATAGAACAATATTCGCTAATCGCCTTGAATTATATAAATTTTATCCATAAATCCGGGTTACGGCACCGCATGTGGGCATATGAACGCCGCTCCAGTGTCCCGTCACTTAAGTTAACACAAAGTTAAAACCTTTCTAATCATTAATCTGTATGCAAAAATAGGAAACCAAGTGTGATGACTGTGGTCGTACCTATAATCTCGAACACCTCGACCTCACTATCTCAAGAGAACGTTTGCTCAAGAGAACGTTTGGCTAGATCTAATTTCAGGAGTTACTCGAACCCTATGTTAAAACGCACTCGCTCATTGGTGTATCTTTGCGTCGCAGCGACCCTTGGGCACCCAGTTGCTTCATTTGCTCAGACCGAACTCCCTGATATTGGAACCGCGGCTGGGGCAACCTTGACCATAGATCAAGAGCTTATCTATGGCGATGCCTATATGCGAATGATACGAGCCAGTTCGCCTATCGTTAACGACCCCGTTATGAATGAGTATGTTGACTCCATTGGTCATCGATTAGTGTCGAATGCCAATGATGTCAAAACGCCGTTCACCTTCTTCTTGATTCGAGACCGCGATATTAATGCGTTTGCCTTTTTTGGTGGCTACGTCGCCTTACATACGGGGCTGTTTTTACATGCTCACACAGAAAGTGAAATTGCCTCCGTTATGGCGCATGAAATTGCTCACGTTACTCAACGCCACCTTGCCAGACGAATGGAAGATGAGGCAAGACGCTCTCCCGCAACGCTTGCCGCTATGGCGGCTTCGTTACTGCTCGCCATCGCCTCACCGCAAGCAGGGATCGCCGCACTCACCGCCACCACCGCTGGCTCCATGCAGGCTTCCATCAACTACACGCGCAGCAACGAAAAAGAAGCTGACCGATTCGGTATCGCCACACTGGCGAGAGCAGAGTTTGACGTTAACGACATGCCACGTTTCTTTAGTCGCCTCGCCGATGAATATCGCTACGCCAGTACGCCTCCCGCCATGTTATTGACTCACCCATTGCCCGAGGATCGTATTACTGACTCTCGCGCCCGAGCGCAAAGCTACCCTCCACTGCGTATTATGCCGTCTATCGATTACCACTTAGCTCGCTCAAGAGTTGTGGTGCGTTATGCCGGTATTAAGCAAGAAGCCGCATTGGATTGGCTAAACCGAACAGCCACGCGTGCACCTGTGGAACTTCAAGATGCGTTTGAATATGGAAAGGCATTGGTTTACTTAGATAACAATAAACTCGACCAAGCCGATAAGATATTAACGCAGTTAATGCGTACGGCGCCTAACAACAACTTTTATCTTGATGCGGCAACGGATCTCTATCTCGCACAGAAAAAACCAGAGAAAGCCACCTCCATGCTCGAAAAGGCACTCAAGGTCAGACCGCATAACAAGGTATTGGTGATCAATTACGCCAATGCGCTTATTCAACAAGAAAAATACCAGCAAGCACTGACAAGCTTGCAACGATATACTCACGATAATCCAAACGATACCAATGGCTGGCACTTAATGTCCGAGGCCAGCATTAAACTTGGATTGAGTGATAAAGATTTAGCGGCTAGAGCGGAAATATTGGCCCTCAATGCTCAGTGGGATAAAGCCATCCAACTCTACTCGCAAGCGAGCCAAGTTGCTGAACTCGGCAGCTTTGATCAAGCCCGCTATGACGCTCGTATTGATCAGTTGCTGATTCAACGAGATCGCTTTATGGCACTACAATAAAAAAAGGAAAAGTTTATGTCGGTCACTATTTACCATAACCCGCGCTGCTCAAAAAGTCGTGAAACCTTAGCACTTGTTGAAGATAAAGGTTTCTCTCCAGAGATCGTTAAATATCTCGATACACCGCCAACGGTTGAACAACTGCAAACCTTGTTTCAACAGCTTGAGCTGACGGCGGTTCGTGACATGATGCGTACCAAAGAAGCCCTCTATAAAGAACTGCAACTGGCGCAAGCCTCTGATGAAGCGCTATTTGCCGCCATGGCCGCCAATCCTAAATTAATTGAGCGTCCAATCGTGGTTCATCAAGGTAAAGCCAAGCTAGGTCGCCCTCCTGAGCAAGTGCTTGAGATTTTGGTATGAGTCCATGCCGAGTATTGGTGCTGTATTACAGTCGCCATGGCAGTACCCAACAACTCGCAAGAGCCATCGCAAGAGGCGTCGAATCTGTCGAGGGTTGCCAAGCGATGCTGCGCACGGTTCCCGAGATAGCGCTTGCGGATAAAGTAGTTGCAGAGAAAGAAGTGGCTGAGGGAGAGACGCGTCGCACGTCGTCCGATGATGCTTGCGTCACGCTGGATGAACTGAAACAGTGTGACGGTTTAGCCATGGGCAGCCCGGTTTGGTTTGGTAATATGGCCGCACCGCTGAAACACTTTTGGGATCAAACCACCACGCTGTGGGTCTCTGGTGACCTAATTGACAAGCCCGCTTGTGTGTTTACCTCTTCCTCATCACTGCATGGGGGACAAGAAAGTGTCCAGCAAAGTTTGTTACTTCCTCTGCTGCATCACGGCATGCTAATTATGGGCATTCCATACAGTGAACCAGAACTGCACCACACTCACTCCGGTGGCACACCTTATGGCGCTTCGCACGTTGCAACCGCAGAACAAGGTTCAGCGCTCACTGCGGAAGAAAAGCGACTGGCGCAAGCACTAGGCGCACGTTTGGCCAATACCGCGCTTAAGCTTCGCCAAACGACGATTAAGGGGGATCGATGATCCTAAATAACGTCAAATATCTTCGACACCTCGCCCTATGGAGTCATGTCGCCCTGCTGGCTTGGGTCATCATCTGGCACGGTTATCTCTCGCCGCATCCACATGTCAATGCAGTGGGAATGACTATCGCTTGGGCACTGCCTCTGCTGTTACCACTACCGGGCATGCTGAAAGCAAAACCCTATACTCATGCCTGGGCCAACTTTATCTTGATGCTCTACTTTCTGCATGGCTTTACCCTGCTTTGGGTCAACGAAGGAGAAAGAGGACTAGCAGCGGTGGAATTACTGCTGACGACGATGTCTTTTGTCTGCAATATTCTCTATGCACGAACCAAAGGTAAAGAGCTAGGCTTAAAGTTGCCAAGGCTATCTAAGGTCGAAAAGCAAGAAAAAGCCACATTTGAAGAGTAAAAAAAGGGACGATAATTCGTCCCTTTTCTATTATTTAACGTTAAATATCAAGCTCGGTACCGCAACCAATCCTGAACTCTGCGATTCGTTTGGTAAGCCGTTTACGTCTTTTGATGCGGTTTGGTTTTCTGACACAGGTAACGTGTCACTGTTTACTTCTGTCTCACCAGCAGAGAGCGAAGCGTCAGTCGCGGCAGAGTCCGAACTCTGACCTTCAAGGGCGGGAGCGGAAGTTTCACCGGAAACTCCATTACTCTCCCCTAAAGGCGCAACAATGGACTCACTTTCCAATTCCACCATGCCCGATTTAAGCACTTCCTGCTTAAAAGACTCGACTGAACCAATCAAATAGACACGCACAATAACTGTATCACCACGCACCTCGGCGATTTCTGCTTTTGCTGTAGAGGAAAATTGTGTCAGTTGTCTTTCGAGATTAAAGAATGAAGAAGCGTCACTCATTTGATTAAACTGAACCGCAATCATCCCAGCACTTTCGCCTGATACCACTGGACTCGCATGTTGGTTGGCGAAATAGTCACTTATCTGATCGATAACCAGTGCCATTGCGTCTTCACCTGAAACTTTAGCTTGTATCGGTTGCTGCTGAGATTGAAGCAACTGCTGCGGCGTTTGATCATACAGCGTCCAACGCAAACCCGAGCTATCGGCTCTTATTACCGCCACCGCATCCACTGGGTATCTTTGCGTTGCGCTTGCCACTGGATTGACAAATCCACCCCATAAATCCGTCGCCTGCACGCCGGTCATGTCATCAAAGTCACCAATCGGCAAAGTTACTGGCAAGCCCCGACGCTGCGCCTCTTGTTTGAGGTCTGCAATCAAAGTCGAATCACTGTGTTCCCATAAAATCTCGCGATCATAACCGGAATCTTGCACCAGCCATACCATGACGTTTTTACGCTCTGCCGGCCAAGTAGATTGCTCTGCTTGTTTTAGCAGCACCTGAATTTGATCGCTATTAAACCGGACGCGCAGCGCTTGCTGACCTTGCTTTTGGGTATAGCCCAGCTGGCTGATATAACGTGAACTTTGGCCTAACGCTTTCTTGATCACCGCGTTACTTGCAATGTTTTGATTACCACTGGCGCGTACCAATACTTCTGTCATGCCTTGCTGACGTGCCACTTCATCGGAATTTGGCGCCTCTGGCTCAACAATCACAACCGTGGAGTACACATCTACGTTGGTTAGTGCCAATGCTGGTAGTGAAGTCAAAGCCACCAACAACCAAGTTAAATTACGCATAAGGTTCCTAAATCACCAAGATATAAGTAGAAATGATAAGCAAGTCTACACCACTGAGCAAGCCAACATGTTCAAGCTTGTGTGATTTATCGCTCACTAAACCAGTAATAACCCACTGAAAAGGCAATTCGTTAGGCGTATTTTTTCGCCGTATTGACGCGGTGTCTTTCTCTCTCACGGTGCGACGCAAATCGCACCGATTCATTTTTGGCAATATTGTTGAACATTCTGTCATTTATTTTCAATTTCCGAATCAAAATCAATCGCGCAAACGTTTCAAGGTGTTAAAATAGCGCCAATTTGTCCAAATTTCGTGGGCAATATCATTAACAACATGGATATTGAATTATGAAGACGATCATTCAAGGTTCTCAAATGCTGTTTGTCGCATTTGGCTCCTTGGTTCTTGTACCGCTATTGACTGGCCTTGACCCTAACGTTGCACTATTTGGCGCAGGTGTCGGTACCTTGTTATTCCAACTAATGACCAAACGAAGTGTGCCCATCTTTCTCGCTTCCTCTTTTGCCTTTATTGCACCCATTATGTTTGGTGTGCAAACTTGGGGCGTAGGCGCAACTATGGGTGGTCTTATGGCTGCTGGTGTGGTTTATGTCATTCTTGGTGCAGTGATCAAAGTGAAAGGGGTGGCAATCATTCATAAACTGCTACCACCGGTTGTTGTGGGTCCCGTTATCATGGTGATTGGTCTTGGACTTGCGCCAGTCGCAGTAAACATGGCGCTAGGTAAAACCGGTGACGGTGCGGTTCAGTTAGTGAATGGCGATGCGGCACTATGGATTTCTGGCATCTCTCTACTGGTCACGATTGGTGTGAGCGTATTTGCTCGCGGTTTCCTAAAGCTACTGCCAATTGTGAGTGGTATCGCCTCAGGCTATGTGACGGCACTGTTTTTCGGTGTGGTTGATTTTACTCCGATATATGAAGCCGCTTGGCTTGCACTGCCAAACTTCACCGCTCCAGAATTCAATATCAATGCTATTTTGTTCATGTTGCCTGTAGCGATCGCACCCGCGGTTGAACACGTGGGTGATATGTTGGCAATCTCAAATGTAACGGGTAAAGACTATCTGAAGAAACCGGGTCTTCACCGTACTATTGCTGGTGACGGGGTTGCGACTATCGCCGCTTCTATGATGGGCGCGCCACCTAACACAACTTATAGTGAAGTTACCGGTGCAGTTATGCTGACTAAAGCATTCAACCCTGTGATTATGACTTGGGCTGCCGTTACCGCTATCGTACTTGCATTGGTAGGTAAACTGGGCGCGATTCTACAGACCATTCCTGTACCAGTCATGGGCGGCATCATGATTCTGCTATTTGGTTCTATTGCGACCGTCGGTCTAAATACTCTGATTAAGAACCATGTTGACCTGCATAAATCACGCAACCTTGTGATTGTGGCAATTACCCTTGTGTTTGGTATTGGTGGGATGGCATTTGGCATCGGCGAATTCAGTCTACAAGGTGTCAGCCTTTGCGGTATCGTGGCGATTCTCCTCAACCTGATCCTACCGCACGATCTTGGCGAAAATCGCGTTGTTGATAACACGCAAATCGAAGATTAATCTCGAACTCAGCAAATAAAAAATGGCTGCCTATTTGGGCAGCCATTTTTATTCGTATCTTGCGCTTAATCGTCTAACGGATAAGCACCTGACTTATAAACCGTCGCTATTATTTACACAATCGCTATTATTTATACAGTCACTATTATTGAGTACCGAAGATCTTATCGCCCGCATCACCAAGACCAGGAACGATATAGCCTTTGTCATTGAGGCATTCATCGATAGCCGCTGTGTACATCTCTACGTCTGGGTGCGCTTTCTCTAACGCTTCAATCCCTTCTGGAGCCGCCACTAGCACTAATACTTTGATCTGCTTACAGCCTTTTTCTTTCAATAGATCGATAGTGGCGATCATTGAGCCGCCAGTGGCTAACATTGGGTCCACAACCAGTGCGATACGCTCATCAATGTTCGACGCAAGCTTGTTAAAGTATGGAACAGGCTCTAGCGTTTCTTCGTCACGGTAGATACCCACGACACTGATACGCGCACTTGGCACATGCTCAAGTACACCATCCATCATGCCAAGACCAGCACGCAAGATAGGAACCACCGTTACTTTTTTACCTTTGATCTGATCCACTTCAACGGGACCATTCCAGCCATTAATGGTGACTTTTTCAGTTTCAAAGTCAGCGGTTGCTTCGTAGGTTAAGAGGCTACCTACTTCTGTCGCTAATTCACGAAAACGTTTGGTGCTGATGTCTCCTTCGCGCATTAAGCCAAGTTTGTGCTTAACGAGGGGATGTTTTACTTCAACAACTTTCATGTCCTACTCCGGGAAATATTTTACAAAACTTGAGGATTATATACCCAAACTTACTCAAGATGCGAATTTCAGCGAAATTTGCTTGGTTTATAAACAGTAAAACCGCTTGAAGATTAAGTGGTTCTTAATGGAAAGTCATTCACGCCAGCGACTAGCGAAGCAAACGTTACCTTGGCACGATATTAGTTTGAATTTTCTTACGCAAACGTTTTCCTTTTTAGTTAAACCCCTGTTAGAATAGCGCCGCTTTTCACATCCATTTAGATATCGAGGACTGTCCCGTGAGCGGAAATAACACTTCCCTAAGCTATAAAGACGCTGGTGTAGACATTGATGCAGGCAACGCATTAGTAGACCGTATTAAAGGCGCGGTTAAGCGCACTCGTCGCCCTGAAGTGATGGGAGGCATCGGTGGTTTTGGTGCTTTATGTGAGCTGCCAACTAAATACAAGCAACCTGTTCTCGTATCTGGCACTGACGGTGTTGGAACGAAGCTGCGTCTTGCTCTTGATATGAACAAACACGACACCATTGGTATCGATCTAGTGGCAATGTGTGTTAATGACCTGATTGTTCAAGGTGGCGAGCCGCTATTTTTCCTAGACTACTATGCAACAGGAAAACTAGACGTAGATACTGCGGCTGACGTAGTCACAGGTATCGCAGAAGGCTGTGTACAGGCAGGTTGTTCGCTCATCGGTGGCGAAACCGCTGAAATGCCAGGTATGTACGAAGGCGAAGATTACGACGTAGCCGGTTTCTGTGTTGGCGTTGTGGAAAAAGAAAATATCATCGACGGCACCAAAGTCGCCGCGGGTGATGCACTTATCGCGGTTGGTTCAAGCGGCCCTCACTCAAACGGTTACTCACTTATCCGTAAGATCCTAGAAGTATCGGGCGCAGATAAGAACGAAGTTTTGGGTGAGCGTACCATTGGTGAACACCTATTAGAACCAACCAAAATTTACATTAAGTCAGCACTTAAAATGATCGAGCAGCATGATATCCACGCTATCTCGCACATCACTGGTGGCGGTTTCTGGGAAAACATCCCTCGTGTACTTCCAGAAGGTACTAAAGCCGTTATTGATGGCAACAGCTGGGAATGGCCAGCGATCTTTAATTGGCTGCAAGAGAAAGGCAACGTAGACACATTCGAAATGTATCGCACCTTTAACTGTGGTGTTGGTCTTATCGTTGCCCTGCCAAAAGATCAGGCACAAGCCGCCGTCGACCTGCTCAACGCAGAAGGTGAAAATGCTTGGATCATTGGTGACATTGCAACTGCCGAAGCTGGCGAAGAGCAAGTAGAGATCAATTAATCAATGAAGAATATCGTTGTTCTAGTCTCGGGAAACGGAACCAATTTACAGGCCATTATTGATGCTTGTGAATCGACAATAGAAAACGCAAAGGTAAGCGCTGTATTCTCAAATAAAGAGTCAGCGTTTGCACTGGAACGTGCCAAAAAGGTGGGCGCTGAAGCCGCTTTCCTTGACCCTAAGCTTAGTGAGACCAGAGAAGCCTTTGATGAAGCATTAATGCGCCGCATTGATGCTCATGAACCTGACTTGGTGGTACTAGCGGGTTATATGCGTATTTTAAGTGGCGACTTTGTGCGTCACTACATGGGGCGTATGCTTAACATTCACCCATCGCTATTACCCAAGTATCCGGGGCTTCATACTCACCAGCGTGCAATCGACAACTGCGATGAACATCATGGAACCACCATCCATTTTGTGACCGAAAAGCTCGATGGCGGTCCTATTGTGTTGCAAGCTAAGGTGCCAGTATTTGATGATGACACCGTGGAAACACTAGAACAGCGTATTCAAACTCAAGAACACCAGATTTACCCACTCGTGGTGAAATGGTTTGTTGAGGAGCGATTGACTATGGTCGATGGCAAAGCTTGTCTTGATGGTAATGAACTTGGTCCACAAGGTCATGCTAGCAACTGATTAGCTATTCGCTGAATCGCATCATTTTATTAAAAAAGCGATAACCCAAGGGTTATCGCTTTTTGTTTATTTGGTTGTTTGTTTATTTGGTTGTTTATTGTTGGGAGAGTTTGCTTGTGAGAGTGCTGACTACTTATTGAAGTGCTGACTTGTAGAAGCGCAACCGTTACAACTTTTCGGTCGGAGCCTGATTACCCGGTTTCGCTGCTGCAAAGGCGACATCTTTTAGCTGTTCAACATTGCTCAATACCAAATCGCCGTGATGGAACAGGTTAAATTCCCTCGGCTTCATTCGGCTCCAAGATTCATTACCCGTTAAAGGCTGGGTAGCAATCACGGACACCACATCGTTGGAAGTGGTTTCCTCTTGAAAGTTAATCGTGACATCTTCATCAAGCAGCGTCGCTTTGCCAAATGGGGCTCGGCGCGTGATCCAGTAGAGATGATTGGTACAATACGTCATCACATACTCCCCATCACTGAGCAGCATGTTATAGACGCCCATATCGTGCAACTCATCACAGCAGGTCGCAACATATTGGAACATGGCTAACATATCCGTTGGCGGCTCTGGGAACTTTTGCTCTAGCTTATTTAGCAACCAACAGAAAGAGAGTTCGCTATCGGTCTGCCCTACTGGGCGGAAACGTCCCGTTTCCAGAGAATGATAATCGGATAATTGACCATTGTGCGCCAAGGTCCAATAACGCCCCCACAACTCCCGTGTAAATGGGTGGGTGTTTTCTAAATTCACCTTGCCTCGGTTGGCTTGACGAATATGACTGACCACGGATCGGCTTTTTATGGGGTACTTTTGTACCAACTCTGCGATTTCAGAATCACAGCTCGGATTAGGATCTTTAAAGGTTCTAAAGCCTTTTCCTTCATAGAAAGTGATGCCCCAGCCATCCTTGTGTGGACCTGTATTGCCACCCCTTTGAATAAGACCAGTAAAACTAAAACAAATATCGGTTGGCACATTTGCACTCATGCCAAGCAATTCACACATGGTGGACTCTACTCTTGTTATTTAGGATTAAAATAGACAGAAGCGATTACGCTTCCATCTCTTTTTCGACTAACTGAATAATGATATGGATAATTTTGATATGGATCTCTTGAATGCGATCTGCATAACCAAAATGAGGAACACGAATTTCGATGTCCGCCGTACCTGCCATTTTGCCGCCATCTTTACCCGTTAACGCGATGGTTTTCATCCCTTTCGCCTTGGCCGCTTCAATCGCTTTTAAAATGTTGCCCGAATTTCCAGACGTCGATAAACCAAACAGTACATCACCAGAACGACCCACCGCTTCAACATAGCGAGAAAATACATAGTCGTAACCGAAGTCATTACTCACACAAGACAGGTGACTGGGATCAGAAATCGCAATACCAGCGTAACCTGGACGGTTTTCACGGTAACGACCCGTCAGTTCTTCCGCAAAGTGCATCGCATCGCAGTGAGAGCCGCCGTTACCACAAGAAAGGACTTTACCTTCTTGTTTAAACGAGTCAGCAATCGTTTTTGCTGCTGCTTCGATTTGAGCGATATTGTGGTCATCACTAAGAAATTTATTTAGAACTTCAGCGGCTTCTGTTAGCTCACTTCTAATCAAGTCTTGGTACATAGCATTATTCTCATTTTATTCCGTGGGTGAGTCGACTGATCATTGAATGACTCGATATCCATTCGTAATCGCCACCATTATCAACGAATCCAGTTAGCTCTCTAATGGCGACGTCTCAAATGACGACGTATGTCGCTCAACCCTTTCATTTAAGGCTTTACCGAGTGTACCCAGAAAACAAAGACCCTGTCGAGTGACTTGGTGTGGCTTTCATACCTAAGCAGATTATTTTTATTAAATCGAGCTTTGATGGCTATCCAATCTTTTTATCTTGTCGGTAAAACGAGATCGCACATTGTAATTTTAAACATAAATTTTACATTTATAGAGTATTTAATTTACAATTGCACTGGTTAGACCTCTTACCTTACAAGAAAAATAATCGGTCAACACTATCAGTCCTAAACGTGATTAAAAGGAAACATTATGGATATGCTGCTCGCACTGATACTCCTGACGGGTGCTTTTGCCGTCAGTCTCTACCGACGATCTTCACTGCCTATTACACTGGCGCTCACCACCTTCGCCATGATTGTTGGCACGTTACTGGGTGGCTTTGCGATGTTCTCTTGGCTACTTTATATCGCGATCGTTGCCATCGCCTGTGTGCCTCCCATTCGACAAGCGCTTGTCACTCAAAGGGCATTGACGATGTTTAGGAAAGTGTTACCCGCTATGTCAAAAACTGAAAAAGAGGCACTCGAGGCGGGTACGGTTTGGTGGGAAGCGGAGTTGTTTACCGGTAAGCCTCAATGGCAAAAACTGCAACAGATATCGCGGGCCAAACTCAGCGAAGAGGAACAGGCTTTCTTAGATGGCCCCGTCAATACGGTGTGTGAGATGGTCAATGACTATCAAGTTACCCATGATCTCGCTGATTTACCTCCCGAAGTTTGGCAGTATCTGAAACAACATAAATTCTTCGCCATGATCATTAAAAAACAATATGGTGGTTTGGAGTTTTCTGCCTACGCTCAGTCTTTGGTACTGCAAAAGCTCACCGGTGTCTCTAGCGTATTAGCTTCGACCGTTGGGGTACCAAACTCACTCGGTCCGGGCGAATTGCTACAGCATTATGGAACACAGCAGCAGAAAGACTACTACTTGCCGCGCCTTGCGGTCGGCAAAGAAATCCCCTGCTTTGCATTAACCAGCCCTGAAGCTGGCTCAGATGCAGGCGCGATCCCAGACTTTGGCATTGTGTGTGAGGGGACTTGGGAGGGCAAAACCGTCTTGGGTATGAAGCTCACCTGGAACAAACGCTACATCACCCTTGCCCCTGTCGCTACTGTTTTGGGGTTAGCGTTTAAACTAAGAGATCCGGACAAACTGATTGGTGATACCGACGATCTTGGCATCACTTGCGCGCTGATCCCAACCCACCTTAAAGGGGTAGAGATTGGTCACCGCCACTTCCCGCTTAATGTGCCGTTCCAAAACGGTCCCACTCGCGCCAATGAACTTTTTGTACCATTAGACTTTATTATTGGCGGCGCGGAAATGGCTGGGCAAGGTTGGCGTATGTTAGTGGAGTGTCTCTCTGTGGGTCGCGGTATTACCTTACCGTCCAATACCACCGGAGGGTTAAAATCAGCCGCTTTGGCAACGGGTGCCTATGCCCGTATCCGCCGTCAATTCAAGCAGCCTATTGGCAAGATGGAGGGTATTGAAGAACCACTGGCACGAATTGGTGGCAATGCTTACATGATGGATGCGGCGAGTGAACTGACCGTCACAGGTATCGACCTTGGCGAAAAACCGTCAGTCATCTCTGCGATCGTCAAATACCACTGTACTCACCGAAGCCAGCGCGGGATTATCGACGCGATGGATATTGTCGGCGGCAAAGGCATTTGTCTGGGTCCATCCAACTTCCTCGCGAGAGGCTATCAAGGCTCGCCTATTGCCATTACCGTTGAGGGTGCCAACATTCTCACTCGCTCGATGATCATCTTTGGTCAAGGCGCGATACGTTGCCATCCTTTTGTACTGAAAGAGATGCAAGCCGCACACTCCAGCAGCGCAACGGCAATGAGCGATTTTGATCAAGCCTTGGCGGGTCATATCCATTTTGTGTTGAGCAACTTTGTCACCAGCTTGTGGCTTGGAGTGACCGATGGTCGCGGCTCCGCGACACCACATCGTGATGCCACGGCACGCTACTATCAACAGCTCAACCGCTATAGCGCCAACCTCGCCCTACTGGCTGATATTTCCATGGCAGTACTGGGCGGATCGTTGAAGAAAAGGGAACGACTCTCCGCTCGATTGGGAGATATTCTGAGTCAGATGTATCTTTGCAGTGCGGCGTTAAAGCGTTTTGATAATGAAGGTCGCAATAGTGAAGACTTGCCACTACTACATTGGTCAATGCAAGACAGCTTGTTGCAAATTGAGCAAGCATTGGATGAATTTACCACCAACTTCCCCAATCGTGTTATCGGTAAACTGCTACGCTTAGTCACTTTACCCCTTGGTAAAACAAGAAAAGCGCCATCGGATAAACTCGATAGCCTAGTGGCTCGCATACTGCAAACTCCTTGCGCCGCACGTAGCCGATTGGGACGCGGTCAGTATCTTGAACCCACCGAGCACAACCCAGTTGGTCGCATTGAACAAGCGCTGCATGTCATCCTCGAAGCCGAGCCTATCTTCTTACGAGCTTGTAAAGAACTTGATATCCGACGCCCATTTACCCAACTGGATAAGTTTGCCGACGAGGCGTTACAACAAGGCGTGATCGACCAAGAAGAAGCGAAACGACTGGTTGAAGCGGAAGCTCATCGACTCTACACCATCAACGTCGACGACTTTGCACCGCAAGAGTTAGCGGCAAACCCCGTTTATCCAAGTCCAAGAGCGATGGATGAAGTGGCTTAATTTTAATCTTAATATATTGAAGGTTTTAGGCTTTAGGGTATAGATATCTAGGGTCTAGGCTCTAGGGTCTAGGCTCTAGGGTCTAGGCTCTAGGGTCTAGGCTCTAGGCCCTAGGCTCTAGGCCCTAGAGTCTAGGGGACCCCGTTAACTTTTGCGGGGTCATATCAGCCTAGCACCTAGCACCTAGCACCTCAACCCTACCCCCTAACCCGGCATCTTCAATTGCATTTCCGGGACACTGGCTTTTACCGCCAGTTTTCGTCTAATTATCCACCAAATCAGACCGACTAACAGCAGAACAACTAAATTACCGACAGCGATCATCAATACCGCTTTCTTCTTGGCACTGTCTCTATGCGCTAAGATCTGCGCTTCTTGCTGTGCCTTTCTTCTGGCTTCCAGTGCTTCTAAGCGCATTTTCTCTGCTTGCTCTAGACCAAGATCACCGACAATACTAAAGCTGCGATTGAGTAAATCAAAAGTGAGCGCTCTGCCTGTCTTAGCTTCATTGGCAAATACTTCTCCAGACCAGTAATAGGTGCCTATTTTATTTAGGTCAACGAACTCAGACACCACTTCTTCTAATTCTTGTTTTGACTGACGCTGCACGTATTGTTGCGTTTTATCTGGTGAGGTCAACACAATTGAGGTCGCTAGGCTGCCCTCTTCTATTGCACCGGGTTCACCACGCACTATCACCTTATGGGGAGCATCGTCTTTAGCCTGAATAAAATGGCTAACAATCGGTGTGGGGTAGACGAACACTTGTTGCTCTGTTGCGCGTAAAAACACACCATTACCAGTGCTAATGTGGACTCGGTAGCGTCCCGGCTCAATCGAAATTGGGAGTTCAATAGTAAAATGACCATCTCCCGCCCTCTCATCTAACCCTTTACCATCATCATGAAAAACCCCTAGTTCAGTCGGTACTGAGCTCTCGGAGTAAGCAGTACCCTCTTGGTTTTCAAAATAGCGAGTTAACACCACTTTTAGAGTGGTATGGTCAAGAAGGTTCGGCACTAAAAGCGCCTGTCCATCCGATTCTAGATTGGCAGTAAACTTGAGGCGTTCTCCCTGATATAAGCGCTCTGGTAAGCGCTGAGCATTGAGAGACAATTCTGAAATAAGACGAATGCTATTTTTAGGGGACACCTTACCAATCGCCTGCCAAGGCCCCGGCATTGGGTTAACAATCGTGATAATATCGGCCGCCTTCTCCTCCATCCAAGTGACATGCTCTGGATGATGTGAAGAATAGTACTTTTCTCCATCAGGTCGAACTAAGGTGACCGGACCAGAGCCTTGCTCTCTATAGATTAAAAAGCTGATCTGCTTGACCGTTTCATCGACTCGAAAGCGATTGTCTAAAAAAGGCATCGTCGATTCACTTGCACTGGCTCCCGACACAACAACGAGCCACAAAGCTAATCTCAACAACACCTTTATCATGCTAATCTCCTACTGGCGCCATAAACAGCTGCCGGCTTTTTCGACAATATCTAAACGCGAATTATGCGCTTCTATTTCATCGGCAGTAGCATGCAAAACCTTTAATGATTTTCTTTCAGTTGCGAGGCGTTTAATGTTTTCTGCGCCGCCATCCGAGTCAGACGACTGACCCGCATTAAATTGCAATGCGGTTTGACCACCGGTCATTGCCAGATAAACATCCGCCAAAATTTCCGCATCGAGCAATGCGCCGTGAAGCACACGAGCCGAGGTATCAATAGTGTAATGTTTCGCAAGCGCATCAAGGTTTTTGCGGGCGGGCATGTTGGGCATGCGCTTCGCCATCGCGAGCGTATCGGTCACTTTGCAATATTGCTCGGTGTTACCGATTGAGCTATCTAAAAGGGCAAACTCTTGATCCATAAAGCCCACATCGAAGGGCGCGTTATGGGCGACTAATTCGGCACCATCAATAAATTCGATAAACTCCTGATGCACTTGCTTATATTCTGGTTTATCCAGCAAGAACTGATCGGTAATACCGTGAACATCAATCGCATCGGGCTGAATTTCACGATCCGGTTTTAGGTAAACATGAAAGTGACGACCGGTTAGCTTACGGTTGATGATCTCTACCGCACCAATTTCAATAATCCGATGCCCCTGATAATGCGGGCCACCCTCACGGTTCATACCTGTTGTCTCGGTATCGAGAACGATTATTCTGCGCTGCTGCGAATTCTGGCTAGTATTCATGTTATTTTGTGTGTCAGACTATAAAGATAAATTTTAGAAAGCATATAGTAGCAAATCATGACGAAGCAGGTTGAAATTTTCACTGATGGTTCTTGTTTAGGTAATCCCGGTCCTGGCGGATATGGCGTTGTCCTTCGCTATAAAGGGACAGAAAAAACCCTAGCCAAAGGCTACACCCTGACGACGAACAACCGCATGGAGATGTTGGCGACCATCGTCGCACTGAAAGCACTCAAAGAACCCTGTCAGGTTATTTTAACCACGGACAGCCAATATGTTCGCCAAGGCATCACCCAGTGGATCCATAACTGGAAGAAGCGTGGTTGGAAAACAGCGGACAAAAAACCGGTAAAAAATGCCGACTTGTGGCAAGCGCTCGATACCGAAACGGCTCGCCATAACGTTGATTGGCGCTGGGTAAAAGGACACGCTGGACATAGGGAAAATGAAATGTGTGATGAACTCGCACGTACCGCCGCAGAAAACCCGACCGAAGAAGATACCGGCTACCAACCTAGCTAGAGCGTTTATGGGTTTCTGAGGTTCGATAATTGACACTCACGGGTGTCAATTTTTTCTTTAGTTGCCAATGGGGTTTAATCGGCTTCAACGGATAGGTGCGCTTACGCGCAACAATAAAATACAGACTCCCCATAGGAGATGCCCAATCACCTAGACTGCCTTCCAGCCAAGTCCATAAGGCTCTATTACGCTTCATGGGAAACTGCGCATAACTATCACAATGGATCACTTGATAGTTCAGTAAACCCAGCCAGTCTTTGATGCGATTGGTGGTAAACATTCTTCCGCACCAAGGTAGATTCTTTTTACGCCAAGGCATGAGACTCGACAAGCCAACCAAACTGAATGGATTAAAGCCAGTGATGATCAGATAACCATCATCGATCATCACTCGGTCAACCTCTCGTAATAGTCGGTGTGGGTCGTCAATAAACTCCAACTGATGAGAGAGGATCACCACATCAAAACTCTTTTCTAAAAATGGCAATTGATAGCGGTCAGCGATAACATTGTGAAGTGGGTTTTTGGTATCCAGATTGACCTGATGCTGTATATTGCAGTTACAACTGACTAACTCGCAACTTAGGCCGCCCAACTTTAATAGATGGTAACCAAACAGTTTTGGACACCACTCATCAAGTCGGGTTTGAATAGATTCAGAGACCCATTGACCATGAGCAAGCTCATCCCAAGAGTGGGGATGGACAATTTTTTTCTTGCTGAGCGCTGGCTTCATAGACTGGCGACCTTCCAAATCAAGATGGAGAGACAACAATGTTACATATCAAAAGCATACCCGCATTTGATGATAATTACATCTGGCTAATTCAAAATAACCAGAACTTATGCGCTGTTGTTGATCCAGGTGATGCTGCACCTGTTTTAGACTACCTGCAGTCGCACAAATTGGAACTTACCACCATTTTAGTGACTCATCATCACAACGACCATACGGGGGGGATTGAAGCCCTACGTAGAAAATTCCCATCAGTGTGCGTAGTGGGTCCAGAGGTGTCGCCTTACCCAAGACTTACCCATCGGGTGTGCGAAGGTCATAAAATAAACCTGTTTAATCATGAGTTACTGGTTATTGATCTACCCGGACATACCCTTGACCACATTGGCTACGTTGGTGACGGTAAGCTTTTTTGTGGCGATGCCCTATTCTCGGCTGGGTGCGGTCGAATCTTTGAAGGTACAGCGGAGCAGATGTATCACTCGTTGCAAAAATTGGCGCTGCTGGATGAAGAGACTCAAGTATTCTGCGCCCATGAATATACGCTCAGTAATCTTGCGTTTGCGCTCGCGGTTGAACCTCACAATGTAGAACTTCAACGGTATCGTGATGATGCTAATCAAAAACGGGCACATGGACTGGCTACGCTACCGAGCACCATTGGGCTGGAGAAACGCATCAATCCATTCCTGCGAACCGAGCAAGCAGAAGTGATGCAATCGGTTGCAACAAGAGTGAGCAATAATAATCCCTTATCAACTTTTACCGCTCTGAGGGAGTGGAAAAATGAGTTTTAATGTATTTTTGCTTGAATTTTGCCCAACCGACTTAGTATCATGCACCCCCATACAAGTAAGAGGTTGTAGCAAACACAATGCATAAGAAACACAGTTGGGCACTCGCCCTGTTGTTGGCGGGATGCCAATTAACCCAGCCAGAATCAAGCAGTACCACAACAGAGCCGACCAACTCTCCTGCAGAAACAGTGTCTACAACACCGCCTGTTTCAGCACCTTCGGATACCGCTGAAATCAAGGATGACAAAACTCAAAGCGCCATTAAGGAAGTAAAGAAAACCACGCCTCAAGATCAGGAAGATGTTTGGCAACGTATCGCTATGCAATTAGAGATGCAGATCCCAGACAACAAAAAGGTCGATTACTACCGTAAATGGTATATCAAGCACCCACAACACCTTAAAACAGTCTCTGAGCGTGCTAAGCCATTCCTTTATCTGATCACTGAAGAAATCGAAGCGCGTGGTCTTCCGATGGAACTGGCACTGCTACCCGTGGTAGAAAGTTCATTCGATGCGTTTGCTTATTCTCACGGCAGCGCTGCCGGTCTTTGGCAGTTTGTTCCAGCAACGGGGAAAGCCTTTGGTCTTGAGCAGACCTATTGGTATGACGGCCGTCGCGACGTCACCGCTTCGACTGAAGCCGCCCTCGACTATCTGACCCAATTAAACCGCCGCTTTGATGGCAACTGGCATCATGCGATTGCCGCATACAACAGTGGAGGTGGTCGAGTATCGAGTGCCATCCGTAAGAATAAAAAAGCCGGTAAACCGACGGACTTCTTCTCACTTGATCTGCCGAAAGAGACCAGCAGCTATGTTCCTAAATTACTGGCACTTGCCGATATCCTAGCTCACCGTGACAAGTATGGTGTTGATATTCCGGCGATCCCTAACCATCAAGCGCTAGCAACCGTTGACCCTCAAGAGCAACTGGATCTTGCTATTGCGGCAAAATACGCAGGGATAAGCACTAAGGAACTACAGAGCTATAACCCGGCTTATAACCAATGGGCAACCGCGCCGAGTGGTCGTCAGTCTTTACTGCTGCCCGTCGCCAGTGTCGATAACTTTAACAAAGAGCTAGAGAAAAACCGAGGTCAAGGTCTGAAACTGGCTCGCTATAAGGTGAAGTCAGGGGATTCATTAAGTGTGATTGCGGCACGCCACAACACCACTGTGAATGTGATCAAAACGGCGAATGGTCTAAAGAATAACAACATTCGTATCGGTCAACATTTGCTTATCCCAAACTCCGCACATGACAACTCAAGCTACAGTCTAACGGCGTCGAACCGACTAGCAAAAACCCAGTCGAAGACGCAAGGCAACTACAAAATTAACCACAAAGTAAAAAGTGGCGAGAGCTTGTGGACCATCGCCAAGGCCAACAAAGTCTCTTATCAATCGCTCGCAAAGTGGAATGGTATGGGACCACGCGATACATTGCGCATCGGTCAAGAGTTAGTGATCTGGAAGAGCGCCAGTGACGGTGCCATCATTCGCACTATTTTTTACTCAGTAAGAAATGGCGATACGGTGAGTGGTATTGCGCACAAGTTTAAAGTTCGCACTAATGACGTTGTGAAATGGAACAGCCTTGAGAAGCAGAAGTATCTTAAGCCTGGGCAAAAACTTAAGTTGTACGTGGATGTCACCAAGACCAGCGCGTAACCGCTAGAAATAAAAAAAGGCGATGTCTGAACAGACATCGCCTTTTTTATTGCCTCAACTTTTTATCCAATTAACATTTATTCTATTAACGTCTTTATGCTATTCATGTGTTTATTCTACTCATGTTTTTATTCTGCGGTCGAACGCGTTATTGGATGGAGAACTCGGCGACCAGAGGATTATGATCGGAAGCTTGAGTCTCCGGCGCGACAGAGTGGCTGAGTGTCATGCCGCGATAGTAAACATGATCTAACGGTCTGTTGTAAAAGCGGGTGCGGTTATCTTGAGCAAACGAGACTTCTTGCAACTGCAACAAAGAAACGACTTCATCAATCACATCTTGCCTCGCTTCACTCCAAGAGTTGAAATCCCCAGCAATCAACAGTGGACCTTGATGCTGCTGTAAATCGTGTATCAGCGAAGAGAGTTGCTGCTGATACTCTTCGGTTCCTAGGGTGAAGTTAATCGCATGGAGGTTCACTGTTTTTAGAGTCTGGCCGTTACTTAAACGATACTCTGCGTACAGTCCTGATTTGGGTAACCTTAACCAAGGTTCAATCTGCAAATTGGCGCATGCGGTGACCGGCATGACTCGGCTAAGATTTAATACCCCAGACGAGATATCAAAAGCCTTAAAAGCGCTAACTTGATTGCTGCTCCAATCCGACTTTTTTATCCAGCTCAGCAGTTGATCATCCAATTTGGCTTCCTGAAGCAGAACCAATGTCTTATCCACGGAAAGCTGGCTAAGCATCTCAAACAGTTGTGGGCGGTTTTGCTTGTAGATATTCCAGACTAACACCCGTAAAACACCCTGCTCATCCAGAACTAGCGGCGAATCGTTGTGAAAACATTTTAATTGGGTATCGACCATTTGCTGCTCGATCGAGGTGATTTCCGGCTGCTCATCAACAGAAAAGACCCATTGAAAGCTGCCAAGCGCAATGCCTAATGTGGCAACGGCGGCCGACCCAAACCATTTCAACTTCATAGTTATTCTCTTCAAAGCAAAAAAAAGAGCAGTCACCTACTCCTTTTTCAATTCTGATTACCGATTACCGATTGATTAAATCGCGTCTTCGTCTTCTTCACCCGTACGGATACGGATAACACGCTCAACGTCAGTGATAAAGATTTTGCCATCACCGATTTTGCCCGTTTGCGCCGTTTCGATAATAGTTTCAACGCACTGATCAACCACATCACTAGCAACGACGATCTCTAGCTTCACTTTAGGAAGGAAATCGACCATGTACTCTGCGCCACGATAAAGCTCGGTGTGACCTTTTTGACGACCAAAGCCTTTGACTTCTGATACCGTCATACCTGTAATACCGACTTCCGCTAGCGCCTCGCGCACGTCATCAAGTTTGAACGGCTTGATAATAGCTTCAATTTTTTTCATGTTAATCCCTTACATTAATGCTCTATCAGGCTATTATCTGGCAGCGATGCGAAACAATCAACGAAAACACGACCTATTAAAAAAAAAGTGAGGATAACCCCACTTTGTTGCTTGAATATAAGCTCAACACTAGAGCAATCGCATTATCTTATTGAGTTTATTGTCATTTCACTCAGGCAAGCCTGATTGGCTGCCATCGCTCCATGTGGCTGTAGATGATGTCTTCGCTGCTATTTCTTCGCACCAGCGCTGCTTATTTAATGCTAGCGCTTCTACTTCATATTGGCGTAGTAAGCCGCCAAGTTAGCGATGTCCTGATCACTTAACATGGAAGCTTGCGCTTGCATCAAGACCGATAATCCACCGTTACGCTCTTTGCTCTTGTAAGCATTCATCGATGAAATAAGATACTGCTCGTTCTGTCCCTTAAGGTTCGGATAGCCTGGAATAATGGCAATGCCGTCCGTACCATGACAGGCGGCGCATACCGCAGATTTAGCCTTTCCAGCAGCAGCATCTCCGGCAGCCATCGCTGGCATGCCGACAAGACTCACTATGAGCGCAGTGCTCAACATTAATCGTTTTTTCATTGCTTCTCCTTGCTTTATTTTCGTTTATTCTCTACTTCAATCCCGCGCCTAAGGCATCAATGACTGTCGATTTATACGCTAAACCGAAGCGTTAGTATCAGCTCGAGTATCCATTCTAAGTAGCGACAGGCTTATCCCACAGCAATTGGTAATCCTCACCATAATAGTCTTTATCAACAAACAGACCCGCAACTGCGACCACTTTATCTTGATGCATCACAATCGGTATTCTTCGCCTTTGCCAACTTGGTACTCCTAATTCTTGATAGAGTTTCTTCATCTTGCGCGAACCCACTCTCCCATAAGGATGGGCAGAAAGTCCCTCAGGTTCAAATATGACTTGCAAAGAGTGAGGCAGGTTCTGCCTGCTGATTGATAGCACCGAAGATATTGGTTTATCCAATGAAGACAACGATAAAGTACCTAGAGCGTCTGGTAACGCGAGACAAGCGTCGAGCGTCAACGCCCCTTGCCATTGTGATACATCATGATGATTCGATACCCAAAACAGTCGCTGCTTAAAACGACGAACGCTTCCTTGTGCCAACTGCAGTTCTGGATTGGCATCATCTCTAGCACAAGCGACTTCAAACCAAAGCTTGTTTAATTGAATCTCTGAGGGCAGCCATTGCGTATGCTGCTCAAGCCAAAGTCGAATAAGGTAGTCACGTTTTAGCTGAGAATAAGCGGCAAGTTCCACGATACTCAAGCCACCAAGTTCATCACATAGTTTTGTGAGTTCTGGCTGCAAAAGCTCGGTCAGCAATTGCTCTTGGGCGGCGCATAATCGGGCGCTTCTCGCTACCGATGAGGTAAAGCTTGGCCAGCGCTGCTTGATTGATGGGATCACTTCCTGTCGTAAGAAGTTACGGTCAAAACGGGTGTCTTGATTACTCTCATCTTCCACCCACTCAAGTTTTTCTGAAATCGCGTAGCGCTCGATGTCACGCCTTGATACAGCAAGCAGAGGTCTGAGAATATAGCCCAACCCAAAGGGCATGCTTTGCGCCATCGAAGAGAGTCCTTTGGGACCACTACCTCGCTTTAAGGCAAGAAGAAAGGTCTCGGTTTGGTCATCGAGGTGCTGACCGGTGACGAGTACGTCGCCGGGTTCGATATAGTCATTGAGCGCCTGATAGCGAGCATGGCGTGCAACCTGCTCTAGGCTTTCACCCGCTTTAGACTTCACCTCTACCAAGCGATAATCAAAGGCGATGCCTTCTTTTTGCGACCAACGTTGGCACTGGGTTTGCCACTGATCCGCATTTGAACTCAAGCCATGATGAATATGCACAGCGATAATATTGCGCTCTGGATAATCGCTTTGAAAACGCCCTAAAAGGTGCAGTAACACGCGCGAATCCATGCCACCACTCAGTCCCAATACCACTTTGTTGTGGGCATTGAGGTGCTGAGTCAGTGAAGATTCGAACTGTTGATAAATATCCATAAAGTAGTGACGCTACCGACTAAGCAAAATTGCACATAGAATGAAGGCATTATGAGCCAAAACGGCACAAATTGGCTAGCAAACGGTAAAAAAATAAGGTGAGTTTGCACTCACCTTATCTCTATCGACTGATTCGATCATCGCTTATCCCGCTCATTAAAGCGCGATAACGCAGAGTTTTTATCGAATTAGCAGTAACCGTAGCTCATCAAACGCTGGTAGCGACGCTCAAGCAGCGCTTCCTCTTCAAGCTGATCCAGCTCATCAAGTTGACGCAGCAATGTCGCTTTCATGTTTTCAGCCATCTGCACAGGATCGCGATGTGCGCCACCTAAAGGCTCTTCGATGATCTCGTCAATCAACTCCAGCTCTTTCAGTCTTGGCGCAACTAAACCCATCGCCTCTGCCGCCTGCGATGCTTTATCAGAATCACGCCAAAGAATAGACGCACAACCTTCAGGAGAGATCACTGAGTAGGTTGAATACTGAAGCATGTTCACATAGTCACCAACGCCGATTGCCAATGCGCCACCAGAGCCGCCTTCACCAACAACGTTAACAATCACAGGTACTTTAAGCCCCGACATGACCTTTAGGTTTTTTGCAATCGCCTCAGACTGTCCACGCTCTTCTGCGCCAACACCTGGGTAAGCACCTGCGGTATCAATAAAGGTGATGATTGGCATCTTGAAACGTTCTGCCATCTCCATCAGACGCAACGCTTTACGATAGCCTTCAGGCTTAGGCATACCAAAGTTACGCTTTACTTTTTCTTTGGTTTCACGACCTTTCTGGTGACCAATAATCATCACTGGACGACCGTCAAGACGAGCAATGCCGCCAACGATGGCTTTATCATCAGCAAATGCGCGATCACCCGCTAGCTCATCGAACTCCGTGAACACGTTCTCGACATAATCTAGGGTGTAAGGACGCTGAGGATGACGGGCAAGTTGTGCCACTTGCCAAGCGCCTAGGTCACTAAAGATTTTCTTTTTAAGCTCTAAGCTTTTCTTCTCTAGTTGTGCTATCTCTTTGTCCAGATCAATTGCACTGTCACCACCGTGGCGAGTCACGTCACGTAGTGCTTCAATCTTTGCTTCTAGCTCTGCAATTGGCTTTTCAAATTCAAGAAAGTTCAAGCTCATCAATGAATCCTTTTCGATTCAGCCTTGGCGTTTAGCTAAGGCTGATTAGTTAAATTCGAGTTCTACCTGGTCTTTACCAAGTAACTGTTGTAATTCTTCTAGCAACGCGTCGTTCGGTGTCACGCGCCACTCTGTCCCTAATGTCAATTTCGCTCGTGCATCCACGCGCTGATAGTAAATATGTACCGGCACTGTTCCTGCTTTGTGCGGGGTAAGTATCTCGGTAAATCGCTCATAAAACGAACCCGTTATCTGCGATTCATGGAGAGAGATAGAAAGCCCACGAGTAAATTTTTCTCTCGCGCTGCCCAAATCCATCACTTCGCGGGCAGACATTTTAAGCCCACCATTGAAGTCATCAAAGCTGACCTGTCCAGATACCACCAAAATTTTATCTTTTTCAAGTAGATCGGCGTATTTATCTAGGGCATCGGAGAACAACATAACCTCCATTCTGCCAGAACGATCATCTAGGGTCATCAAGCCGATACGTGTCCCACGTTTGGTGGTCATCACGCGAGCTGCAATCACTAAACCCGCGACAGTGAGCGATTGATCTCGGCGTGTTGGCGTCGCATCCTTTAATCGGCAACTTGTATATTTTGTCAGCTCTCTAAGATAGGCGTTTATAGGGTGTCCCGTCAAATAGAGACCGAGGGTTTCTCGCTCTCCCTCTAACCAAACTTTCTCTGGCCAAGCAGGTACTTGAGTATATTTGTGCTCAACTTCCTCTGGCGCATCCGTTAGCACACCAAACATGTCGGTTTGCCCGGAGGCTTCAGCTTGGTGGTGTTGACTCGCCGCTTTTACCGCATCGGCAAGTGAAGCCATCAACGCGGCACGGTGCGGTCCTAATCGGTCAAGTGCACCCGCCAAAATCAATTTTTCGATCACGCGTTTATTGACTTTCTTGATGTCAATTCGCGCACAAAAATCAAACAGATCTCTGAAGTAGCCACCTTTGTTGCGCGCTTCGATAATCACGTCAATCGGACCTTCGCCCACACCCTTGATGGCACCAATGCCGTAAACAATCTCGCCATCTTCATTGACGTTAAAGCGATACAGCCCAGCGTTAATATCCGGTGGCAATACTTTTAGCTTCATGCGCAGACATTCGTCCACTAAACCCACCACCTTTTCGGTGTTGTCCATATCCGCTGTCATTACCGCCGCCATAAACTCGGCAGGATAATGGGTCTTAAGCCATAAAGTCTGATAAGAGACGAGCGCGTAAGCCGCTGAGTGCGATTTGTTAAAGCCGTAGCCGGCGAACTTCTCAACCAAGTCGAAGATCTTCATCGCCAGTTCGCCATCAACGCCGTTATTCACCGCGCCATCTTCAAAGGTAGCACGTTGCTTAGCCATCTCTTCCGGTTTTTTCTTACCCATTGCACGACGAAGCATGTCGGCACCACCCAAGGTGTAGCCGGATAGCACCTGCGCAATCTGCATTACCTGCTCTTGATATAAGATAATGCCGTAAGTAGGATCGAGGATCTCTTGTAAGGAGTCGTGCTGCCACTTCTCATCCGGATACGATATCGCTTCGCGACCGTGTTTACGGTCGATAAAGTTATCCACCATGCCGGATTGCAGAGGACCGGGACGGAATAAGGCCACCAATGCGATGATATCTTCAAAACAGTCAGGCTGCAGGCGCTTAATCAGGTCCTTCATCCCTCGGGATTCAAGCTGGAACACCGCTGTCGTTTCCGAGTTTTGCAACAATTTGAATGACGCAGTGTCTTCCAGTGGAATTGACTCAATACGCACGGGCTCTTTGCCCTCGCGTTCCAGTCTTGGGTTAATCAAGCCCAACGCCCAATCAATAATGGTGAGCGTTCTTAGACCTAAGAAGTCGAACTTAACCAAACCTGCGGTTTCTACATCGTTTTTATCAAACTGAGTCACTGGGAAGTGACCTTCAGAATCGGCATAGATCGGAGCAAAGTCGGTAATCGTGGTCGGAGAAATAACCACACCACCCGCGTGCTTGCCCGCATTACGCGTACAACCTTCAAGAATACGACACATGTCAATCAGATCGCGAACTTCTTCATCGCCATCATAGAGCTGAGCTAATGCGGGCTCTGCCTTAAAGGCTTTTTCAAGCGTCATGCCCGGATCGGGCGGAATCAACTTCGAAATACGATCAACAAAACCAAACGGATGACCCAGTACACGACCCACATCGCGGATCACCGCTTTAGCGGCCATCGTACCAAAGGTGATGATCTGCGATACCGCATCACGCCCATACATCTCGGCAACGTGGTCAATCACCTGATCGCGTTTATCCATACAGAAATCGACGTCGAAGTCGGGCATAGAAACACGTTCAGGGTTGAGGAAACGTTCAAACAGTAAGTCATATTCCAGCGGATCAAGATCGGTGATTTTAAGCGCATACGCCACCAATGAGCCTGCACCTGAACCACGCCCCGGACCCACGGGAATAAAGTTATCTTTTGACCACTGGATAAACTCCATAACGATCAGGAAGTAACCTGGAAATCCCATCTGGTTAATAACGTCGAGTTCTATCTGTAGACGTTCATCATATTCTGGACGTTTTTCGGCACGTTGTTGCTCATCAGGGAACAGGAACTCAAGACGCTCTTCCAGACCTTCACGAGACTTCATCACAAGGAAGTCGGTCTCTGCCATTCCATCCGTTGGGAAAGCGGGTAGGAAGTATTCTCCTAAGCGAACAGTAACATTACAGCGCTTAGCGATTTCAACTGAGTTTTGTAGCGCCTCAGGGATATCAGCAAACAACTCACACATCTCTTGCTCACTGCGCAGATATTGTTGATTACTGTAGCGCTTGGGACGTCTTGGGTCGTCAATGGTATAGCCGTCATGAATTGCCACGCGGATTTCATGGGCATCAAACAACGTTTTATCAACAAACACGACCTCATTGGTCGCCACCACAGGTAAATCCGTTTGCTGAGCCAGTTCAATGGCAAAGTGCAGGTAACTCTCTTCATCAGGGCGACCCGTGCGCACTAACTCGATATAGAAACGGTCTGGGAAATGGGTTTGATAAAAACTGACGCATTGACGAGCTAAACCACTATTGCCTTTTAGAAGTGCTTTGCCCACTTCACCGTCTTTGGCACCAGAAAGTACGATTAGCCCTTCGGATAGCTCGGCTAACCAAGCTTTATCAATCACGGGCTGATGCTGTACGTGACCTCTCAGGTACGCTTTGGAAATCAATAACGTTAGGTTGTTGTAACCCGTGTTATCCATCGCGAGAACGGTTAACCGAGTCAACTCTTCACCCAGTTCATCAGACTGCATGGCGAAGTCAGCACCAATGATCGGCTTCACCCCTGAAGAGTGAGCGTTACCGTAAAACTTCACCAAGCCACAGAGGTTGGTGAAGTCGGTCAGTGCCATGGCGGGCATCCCCATTTCAGCCACTTTATTGACCAACGGCGGCACTTTGGAGAGACCGTCGACCATAGAAAAGTCACTGTGTACGCGAAGATGTATGAACTTTGGGTCTGACATAAATGGATCCTAACTTGTCACGACGAATATTGAGCAAAGGGTGTGGCGATCAACGAGCACTAAACATCTAACCCTAACGCTCTTTTTACCGGTTTAAAACTTTTACGATGCTGGTCAATCACGCCATGTTTTTCTATTGCCTCAAAGTGAGCTTTGGTTGGGTAGCCTTTGTGCTGGGCAAAGCCAAATTCTGGATGCTGTTTATCGAGCTCTTCCATCTCTTGGTCACGCACTACCTTAGCGATGATAGAGGCCGCGCTGATCTCAGCCACTCGCATGTCCCCTTTCACCACCGCGCTGGCTGCCATCGGCAGATCAGGCGTGCGATTACCATCAATCAAAACATACTGTGGCTGGATAGTTAAACCCGCTACGGCGCGCTGCATTGCTACCATGGTTGCCTGAAGGATATTGAGTTGATCGATCTCCTCTGGGGAGCAGCGACCCACTGCCCAAGCCAGCGCTTTCTGTTTGATCTCTGGGTAAAGCGCTAACCGTTTTTTTTCAGAGAGTTTCTTGGAGTCATTCAGCCCTTCAATCGGGTTTGCTGGGTCTAAAATCACCGCGGCGGTCACCACGTCGCCCACTAAAGGACCGCGCCCCACCTCATCCACTCCAGCAAATAATTGATGGCCTTGTGGGTACTCAAAAGGAGGAAGTTCTTTTACGGGTGTTTTTTTCGTTGTCATAATTTATCAATCAATTTTAAAACTGCGCTCGCGGCTTGTTCGTCGGCATTTTTGCGGATCCAGTGATGCATTTCAGTAAATCGCTCAATGATGGCGCTGTTGTCACTCTGCATCAAACGGCTAAGTTCTTGATATAGGTTATCGGCAGTGCATTGCTCCAAAAGGAACTCTTTGACTATCTCTTCATCCGCCAAAATATTAGGCAGTGACACATATTTCGTCTTTACCAAACGCTTAACAAGAAACGCAGTGATCGCATTCACGTTGTAGCCCACGACCATTGGACGCTTGAGTAACATACATTCAAGCGCAACCGTACCGGAGGCCAATAACACATAATCCGCCGCCGTGATCACGTTGCGTGCGGTATCTTCTACGATATGAAAATCCAATTCTGGTGCATGCTGTTGCCAAGCTTCGACAAACTGCTGTTTGCGTTTGCTGTTCACTGCGGCAACCAAAAAGCCCAGTTCTGGGTTGTCTTGATGGAGTTTCTTACAGGTTTCGATAAACGGCTGAGACAGCAATTTTAATTCATTGCCTCGACTGCCGGGCAGTACCGCTAACCATTGCTTGTCATCATCAATGCCCAGTAACTCTCGAGCCGGTGACTTTTCTGATTGCAATGGAATGGCATCCGCTAGCGTATGACCTATAAACTCACAAGGCACATTAAACTTATCATAGAACGCTTTTTCAAAGGGTAGAAACGCCAGCACTAAATTGGTGGCTTCTGCGATACCATAGATGCGTTTCTGCCGCCATGCCCAAACGGATGGACTCACATAGTGAACCGTTTTGGTCCCAGATTTCTTTAGGTCCTTCTCTAGCCGCAGATTGAAATCAGGCGCGTCAATACCGACAAACACGTCTACTGGGTTTTGAGTGAAATAGTTAACCAATTCCGCTTTGACGTGGAACAAACGACGCAGTCGCCCAAGAACTTCGACGATGCCCATCACCGCAAGCTCTTCCATATCAAACAGTGACTCGCAGCCTTGAGCGATCATTTTTGGACCCCCAATGCCGACAAATTCCGCATCGGGATAACGGGCTTTCACCGCTTTGATAAAACCCTCGCCAAGGGTATCTCCAGAAAGCTCTCCGGCTACTATGCCAATACGTAAAGGTTGCCCCATATTGTCGTCCTAATATCCTAAATGCCGATGGCTTACCGTTGTCCTAAAAACACAAAAAGACCGCTCTTTGATGAGAGCGATCTTTATGGGATGAACTCAGCCAAGTATTAACGAATAATACCACGCTCAGAAGTATCTAGCAGGTCAATAAAACGTTGTACTGATGACCACTCTTGAGCCAGCTCGATCAAGACTTCACGCGCTTCGGCTAACGTTTTACCTGAACGATAGATCTCTTTGTACGCTTTCTGTAGTGCACGGATTTCAGGCTTTTCGAAACCATTGCGTTTTAAGCCAACAAGGTTGAGACCAAATGGCGTCGCATGGTTGCCTTGCGCCAAGACGTAAGGAGGAACATCTTGCACCACTGCTGAGCAGCCACCGACATAAGCGTAAGCACCGACATAGCAGAATGGATGGATAGCAGACAACGCCATCACGCCAGCATGATCACCGACCGTGACATGACCGCCAAGAATCGCGTTATTACCAATGTGGGTATGGTTACCAACAATCACATCATGAGCGATGTGGGCATTGACGCACAGTAGGTTATCGTCACCCACCACGGTTTGGCTCTTATCTTGTGTTGTTCCACGGTGGATCTGCACACTTTCTCGAATCACGTTGCGATCGCCAACGATCACAGTGGTCTTTTCACCACCGTACTTCTTGTCTTGGTTTTCTTCGCCAATCACAGCCTGTGGGAAGATGCGGTTATCTTTACCGATTTTGGTGTGACCTTTGATCACGACATGAGACATGATTTCGGTGCCTTCACCAATCTCAACATGCTCTGTAATGTAAGTGAATGGACCAACAACGACATTAGCGCCAATCTTCGCGCCAGGCTCAACAACGGCACTTGGGTGGATCTTCGCGGATTCATGAATCATATTAAAACTCTCGACGTGCACACTTAAGCTCAGCTGAACATACTACTTCACCATCAACCTTGGCAACACCGTTAAAGGCTGCAATACCGCGACGCTCTTTCAAAAATTCCACTTCAATCACCATTTGATCACCCGGGGTGACGGGTTTACGGAATTTGGCGTTGTCGACACTGGCAAAATAGTACAGCTCATTTTCGGCTGGGGCACCGAAAGATTTAAATGCGAGTAAGCCAGTGGCTTGCGCCATCGCTTCAAGAATCAGTACGCCAGGAAATACTGGCAGTTGCGGAAAGTGACCAGTAAATTGCGGCTCGTTAACTGATACATTTTTGATTGCGGTAAGAGATTTCTTTTCTTCATAAGAAATCACGCGGTCAATCAGCAGGAAAGGATAACGGTGAGGCAGTAACTCTCTGATCTCAGTGACTGTCATTGTTTTAGTATCAGTACTCAAAGTCAAAATCCTATTTAAATTTATTCTGTTATAAAAGCAATTATATACCTAAGCGCAATTAAGATGAACCTTGAGGTAAATTTGAATGATTGCTTTGCTCTTTTCGCTTATGGCTAATGAGAAAAGACTCGCATTAAGCGAGTCTCTATTTATTTAGCTTGCTCAACAACTAGTCTTGTTGCTGCGTTAGCGTTTTCTCTAGCGACTTAAGTCTTTTGTTCATATCGTCAATGCGATGGACTCGAGCCGCGGTTTTACGCCACTCTTTATTGGTCTGAAGTGGGATACCTGACGAATACAAACCTTTGTCTGTAATACTTCGCATCACCATCGCCATGCCAGTAATAACCACACCATCGACGATTTCGATATGACCATTAATGACCGCAGCGCCACCAATCTGGCAATATTTACCAATCTTGGTGCTTCCAGCGACCACTGTACCACCCGCCATGGCGGTACCATATCCGATGTGTACGTTATGAGCGATCTGCAATTGATTATCGAGAATCACATTATCTTCAATAACCGTATCGTCTAGCGCACCTCTGTCGATAGAAGTACATGAACCAATCTCTACACGGTTACCAATGCGTACAGTACCGACTTGTGGGATCTTCACCCACTCGCCTTTTTCGTTAGCATAACCGAAGCCATCAGAACCAATCACAGTGTTCGCTTGTACCAGACAGTGCTCGCCGATCACGACATCATGATAAATAGACACATTCGACCACAGTTTCGTGTGTGCGCCTAGCTTGGCGCCTTTACCAACGAAACAGTTCGCGCCAATAACCACGCCGTCACCTAACTCAACACCCGATTCGATCACCGCATTTGCACCGATACAAACGTCTTGACCGAGTACGGCATCGGTTGCGATCACCGCACTTGGTGCTATTGAGCTTGCTGGCGCTGGAGAGGTATCCAGCGCTTGAGCCACCTTTGCATAAGCAATATAAGGATCGGCAACAACAATAGCATTAGTAGAACAAAGCTCCGCTTCTGCCGCTTTTAACATCACCGCAGAGGCCTGGGATTCTGCAAGATGTTTGGCATATTTTGCATTGGTAAGGAACGTAATATCGCCCTCACCTGCGGTATCCATCGCAGCGACTCTGGTTACAGTTACAGATTCATCGCCACGAACTTCACCACCGGTGATTTGTGCGATATCAGCTAATGTTAATGCGACTGTCATTGTTCCCCCACTTATGCTTATTTTAGCGCTTTGATAACTTGCTCAGAAATGTTGAACTCATCCTTCGCGTAGCCGATAGCTTGAGCGTCAAGAACGATGTCATAACCTTGCTGTTTCGCAACTTTATCAACCGCATCTTGGATAGTTTTTAGCATTTTTTTGTGCTCTTCAGCTTCACGACGCTGACCTTCTTTTTCGAAAGCTTGAGCCTTAATTTTAAATTCGCTTTGCAACTGACCGATTTCAATGCGAAGTTTTTCCACTTCGTCAGCACCCAGTAGCTCGCCATCGCGCTTTAGCTTCTCGATTTTTTTGCCTGCACTCGCTTCGATAGCTTTAAGTTCAGCACTTTTATCTTTGAATTCATTTTGCAGCTTTTTAGCCACCGCTTCACGTTGTGGCAAAGCTTGGAAAACCTGTAACGTGTTGATATAGCCAATTTTTTGCGCAGCTTCCGCTGCGTTGGCAAACAGTGACGATGTAAGGATTACTAGGCCAAGCCCTGCTGCCTGCATAAATTTTTTCAAGGTCGATTCCTCTATATAACTAGTATTTGGTTTAAATTAGAATGTGTTGCCAATCGTAAATGTGAAGACCTCTGTATCGTCGCCTTCGTACTCTTTAATTGGCGTCGCTAGTGAGAACACCAGTGGACCCATTGGAGACATCCACTGTAGCGCGACACCAACTGAAGCTCTGTAATTCGTTGGGTCTGAGTAATCGTAGTAGTACTCTGCACCCGACATGTTTGGATCCTGAGATACATAGCTGAACTCAGTGTCCCATACACTTGCCGCATCCAAGAAGATACTGGTACGAACTTGGTTTCTAAATTCGTCCGAAGCAAATGGCGTCGGAACGATCAACTCAAGACTCGCCAATGCCACGGCATTACCACCCACCGAGTCATCCGTCGCCGAGTAACAAGGGTTGTTGGTACCCGGGTTGCTGGCACATCCGTTTGGATCATCATAGACCGCTTTCGGACCTGCTGAGTTTTGACTAAAGCCTCGTAAGGTAGAGAAACCACCCGCATAGAAGTTCTCATAGAATGGCAATAAGTTATCGTTGCCATCTGTCTGTCCATAACCGTTACCATAGCCTAAACGTCCTTTAAACAATAAAGTAAAGTTATGGCTCTTGGTTAGAGGCAAGTACTGACGCACATCATATTGGGCTCTAAAGTACTGAACATCAGAACCCGGTATTGTGATCTTCGAGTATAACTTCTGATGATTACCCGCGGTTGGGAAACGTCCACGGTTCAGGTTATTTCGTGTCCACGATGCGGTCAGGTGGAAGTCATCTGTGATTAAGTTACCATCTGAATCGCGATTTTTGTCTTGAGCCTGTAAAAATTTCTCAATCTGTACATACTCTTTAATATTACCCAACTTACTGTGAGTATAACCGCCACCGAATTCAAGATAGTTCAATTCATCAACCGGGAAACCCCAAGTCAATGAGCCGCCATAGCTTTCATCGGTATAGTCAATAATACCGGCGTTAGACGCTTCAAACTCGTTGTAGAAAACCTGTCCACCAAAACTGACACCATCCAAGTTCCAGTATGGATCACGGTAGTCTAGCGTCAAACTTTTCGAGTAGTCGTTTACTGTCGCACTAATACCGACCTTGTCACCACTACCGGCAAAGTTATCTTGCTGAAGACCCACCTGGAAACTCACACCTGATTCGGTACCGTAACCAACACCAAAGTTGACGCTACCTGAGTTGGCTTCTTTCACCTGATAAACAAGATCAACCTGATCATCCGTACCCGGCACACGCACGGTTTGTACATCCACCGTTTCAAAGAAACCAAGACGGTTTAGACGACCTTTACCCGTTTCTATCGCTCTCGAGTTCAACCAACTTGACTCCATTTGACGCATCTCGCGGCGCAAAACTTCATCTTTGGTTGAGTTGTTACCTGTAAAGCGAATATCACGTACATAAATACGCTTGCCCGATTCAACGTTGACAACTAATGACACCTTGTTGTTTTCATCGTCAAATTCAGGAATGGTTGTCACCTGAGGATACGCATAACCCGATTCACCAAGTTCACGCTTGATGGACTCCTCAAGAGAGGTCACACGCGAGCCATTGTATATATCACTTGGCTCGAAAGGCACCATGTCTTTAAATTGTTGCTCTTTGCCGATCAACTGACCTCGGAACTTCACCTCATCTACTTCATAAGCGCTGCCCTCATCAATACCAAGCGTGATATAGACGCCCTTCTTGTCGGGAGAAATAGAGACTTGTGTCGTATCGACTTTGAACTTGAGGAAACCACGATCAAGGTAGTAGGAACGAAGTGCCTCGATATCGGCAGCGAGGATCTGTTTCTGATATTTATCATCAGCAAGGAAGTTCCACCATGAAACTTCCGTGTTTAGATTAAAGCGTGACAATAATTCATCGTCAGAGAACACCTCATTACCAATGAAATTAATCTGCTTAATCGTTGCAGAAACGCCCTCAGTGAAGACAAACTTCAAATCCGAACGGTTACGTGGCAAAGGAGTCACAACCGCTTGAACCTTGGCATTATATTTACCAACGCTATAGTAGAAGTCTTCCAAGCCTTTTTCGATGTTACTGAGAGTAGTGCGATCGAGTGCTTCACCGATTTGAATACCGGAGGCATCAAGGTTCTGCTGTAGTTGCTCTTCTTTGATGGCACTATTGCCAGAGAAAGAGATACTGGCGATCGTTGGGCGTTCACGCACCCTAACAACCAAGGCATCTTGGTCTCTCAGTACTTTGATGTCTTCAAAGTTACCTGATTTATAGAGGGCATTGATGATCTCGGAGATATCACGACTATCTACCGTATCACCAATACGTACAGGCATTTTCAACAGGGCAGCACCCAGTGCTACTCTCTGTAAACCTTCAATGCGAATGTCCTGTACAACAAAATTCTCAGCTCCATTCACCGACACACTGGTCGCTAATAGAGATGCGAATAGAATATGTTTTATCGCCATACCTGCTCTGATTTATCCTTGCTGATACTGCCGCCAAAATGAGTTGTTTAGAGGCGAGTAAAATCGTTAAATATTGCTATTGCCATTAGTGAGAATATGATCGCACCGCCAAAGCGGTAGCCCATCTCTTGTACTTTTTCCGGTACTGGCCTACGAATCACTGCTTCAATAGCAAAGAACATTAAATGTCCGCCATCGAGCATCGGTAAAGGTACCAAGTTGATGATACCTAAGTTAACACTAATAAGCGCTAAAAAACCTAAGAAATAAACTAACCCGAAATCCGCCGTCGCTCCCGCGCCCTTAGCGATAGAGATAGGACCGCTCAGATTGTTTATTCCAACATCCCCAACGATCAGCTTTTTCAGCATGGTGATCGTCAGTTCTATAATTTGTCCTGTTTTTACAATCGCTTTGCCAACGGCCTCCACTGGACCGTATTGTAAATCAAAACGATAATCTGCCGGCCACTCGCCGACTTCAGGCGCAACTCCGGCAAAACCAATCACACGACCGTCGTTTAGCGTTTTAGCATTCGGGGTCAGTGTCAACTGAAGTTCATTACCCTGTCGCTCTACCCGCATAGGAATAGGCGTATTCGGGCTATCTTGGATGACCTCAACCACTTGCTGCCACTCGGAAATGGCTTGGTTTTTCATCGTAACGATGATGTCACCCGCTTCTAATCCGGCTTCAAACGCGGCACCACCTTCACTGATATTCGCCAATGTGGTGGAAATTTGCGGTGAATACGGTTTAAAACCAAGAGTACCCATAGCAGACTCTGTTTCTGGGTCAAAGTTCCAGCCTGCTAGGTCGATTGCCAGTTTTTTGTCCGTTCCCAACGAGTTATTCGGCGAAACTGTGATCACCATTCGATTATCACCGATATGGGAAACCAAGCCTAAGTTCACCGATTCCCAGTCGAGTGTTTGCTTTCCATCAATCGATTTAATTTCCATTCCTGACTGCAAACCAGCTTGCGCCATAATGGAGTTTGGCGTGACTTCACCAACAACAGGTTTGACGGCTGGGACACCTATAAGAAAGACCAACCAATAGGCGAAAATCGCAAAGATAAAGTTAAATGCAGGACCCGCGGCCACGATTGCTGATCGCTTCCACAACGGTTTTTTATCGAATGCTTGCGGATATTTTGACTCTGGGATCGCTTCAATACGGCTATCAAGCATTTTCACGTAGCCGCCCAGAGGGATCATAGAAACACTGTATTCAGTGCCATCTTTGCCTTTCTTTGACCAGATAGACTTACCAAAACCGATAGAAAATTTTTCGACGTATACACCACAGCGCCTAGCGACCCAAAAATGGCCAAATTCATGTACCGCGACTAGAATACCCAGTGCAACGATAAATGAGGCAAAGTTCCATATAATACCCGTCATATTCACAAACTCTCTTAAGACAAAGCACGCACATATTCGTGCGCATAACTGCGAGCCATTCTATCTAGCTCAAGAATAGTTTCCAAGTTATCTAATTGCCTAAATTCATTGGATGTGCAGAGTTTAGACATCACACGCTCACTTACCGCACAAATATTTGTAAATGGTAACCTTCCGGCAAGGAAAGCATCCACTGCAATTTCATTCGCTGCATTCATGGCTGTTGTTGCATGCTGTCCCTCGTAACAGGCATTAATCGCCAATTCGAGGCAAGGATAACGCGCAAAGTCAGGCTCTAAAAAGGTAAGTTCGCCTAACTTCATAAAATCTAAGGGCTCAACACCCGCGATGATACGTTCAGGGTATGACATGGAATACGCAATCGGGGTCGCCATATCTGGGTTGCCCATCTGCGCTAACACTGAGCCATCGCAATACTGAACCATTGAGTGGATAACAGACTGAGGATGAATGATCACCTTTAGCTGCTCACGAGAAGCATTAAACAACCATTTCGCTTCGATAAACTCCAACCCTTTATTCATCATAGTGGCTGAGTCTACAGAAATTTTCGGTCCCATCGACCAGTTTGGGTGCGCGATGGCTTGTTCTGGCGTGACGCTAGCCAGTTGTGACACGTCAGTATAGCGAAAAGGACCGCCAGAACCCGTCAGGAGAATATGGTTAATACCCGCTTGCTGAAGATCGCAATGCCCTAGTTGGGTTTGAATGTCAGTTGGCAAACATTGGAAGATAGCATTGTGCTCACTATCGACCGGCAAAAGTTGCGCGCCTGAGTGCTTAACCGCATCCATAAATAGCTGACCAGACATCACGAGCGCTTCTTTGTTTGCCAACAGCACTTTTTTACCGGCTTGAACGGCGGCCATTGTCGGCATCAGCCCAGCGGCACCGACGATGGCGGCCATCACGGTGTCGACATCGGTTGCCGATGAGACCTGACACATGGCTTGCTGCCCAAATAACACTTGGGTTGGTAAGTGGCGAATACGCTGACGGAGTTCACCTGCCTGCTGCTCGGACTCTAATACCGCAAACTTAGGCTGCCACTGCTCACACAGGGAAACCATTTTTTCAACATTTTGTCCGGCGACCAAAGCGTAAATACTGAATTGATCTGGGTTTTGTGCCACGACTTTAAGCGTGCTGGTCCCTATCGAACCTGTTGCACCTAAAATGGTTAAATTTTGCATGCTACTAACCGCTATTCACCCTAATTTAAAACTCGTCATAGTGACTAAAAATCGTTTATCACAGTGTAAAATACAGCAGTGCGAAAATCGGAAATGCCGCGGTTAAGCTGTCAACACGGTCTAAAATGCCGCCATGACCGGGAATGATGTTGCTACTGTCTTTAATTGCCGACACACGCTTAAACATACTCTCAACCAAGTCACCTAAAACTGAGATCACAACCGTCGCCAATGTAATTACCATCATGCTAGCAAAGCTAGAGAACCTAATATCAAGCAACTCCGAGCTACCCCAAGCGACAATAAGTGCTGTCACTATGCCACCAATCAAACCCTCAATGGTTTTATTCGGGCTCACCTTAGGTGCCATCTTATGTTTACCTAAACTTTTACCTGCAAAGTAAGCGCCGCTGTCTGCAGCCCAAACAATCAAACAGACAAAGAGCACCAATTTAGCGCCGTAGAAACTATCAATAGGGTATTCATGACCCCGTAAGATCAAAATACTCCACAAAAATGGCAGCAAGGTCAGCACACCAAACAAGTGACGTAAGAAGTTAGAGTGTTGCCAAATGGCGCTCGACTTGGGATAGGTGAGCGTTAATGCGCTGGCAAATAACCACCATCCGGTGCCGATACCAAGGATACTCAGGTGAGTGGCATTAATTTGGTTGAGGGTGACAACATCCGTTGGAATAAAGACCAAGGAAGCCACCGTAACAACCGTGATCGGTATCAAGGCGGTTATGCGAGATTGATTAAGAGTGAACTGTGTCCATTCCCAAGCACCCACTAACGTGATACCGGCAAGGGCTAACAGAAACCAAGTTAATGGCAGAGAGAAAATGCCCCAAACAACTAGCGGCGCTAGTATCAAGGCAGTAATAATTCGTTGCTTCAAACTAATTCGTCCTTAGTCGGCTTCCATTAATGCTTTTACTTGCTCTCCGGTGCAACCAAAGCGCCTTTCGCGATTCACATACCAAGTAATCGCCTCGGCAAAACTGTCTTCGTCGAATTCAGGCCAATACTGCTCAGTAAAGTACATTTCGGCATACGCCATTTGCCAAAGCATAAAGTTGCTGATTCGGCACTCGCCACTAGTGCGAATCATCAGATCAACATCGGGTAAATCAGACATCGTCACAAAGCGACCTAACATATCTTCGGTGATATCGGACGATCTCAATTCCCCATTCTCAACCAAGTTAGCCAGTTTCTGAGTGGCTTGGACAATATCCCATTTGCCGCCATAGTTCGCAGCAATGTTGATCACCGTTCCTGTATTGCCGGCGGTCAGTTGTTCTGCTTCAGAGATTTTTTTCTGTAACTTGTCGTTGAAGCGCGTGGTATCGCCAATGACTTGCAGCTTGAGATTGTTTTTATGCAGTTTTTTAACTTCGCTCGACAAAACAGTGATAAAGAGCTCCATTAAAACACCCACCTCTTCTTCAGGTCGACGCCAATTTTCACTGCTGAATGCAAACAAGGTGATCGCAGGAATGTGGAGTTTTGCCGCTGCTCTGATGGTTTTACGAACAGCATCAACACCTTTTTTATGCCCGAATACGCGTGGTTTACCTTGAGATTTTGCCCAACGCCCATTGCCATCCATGATGATTGCAATATGCTTGGGGAGTGAATCTGTGACTATCTGAGAGTTTGGCATAGAACAGTATAAAAATTTTGAGGTATGACAGAGTAGCACAAAAAAACGCTGTGCTGTGAGCACAGCGCCTATATTTAATTTACGCGCGAGAGAGGATTAAACTTCCATCAACTCTTTTTCTTTTGCTGCTAGAACTTCGTCTACGTTTTTCACAGCGATATCAGTAAGCTTTTGAATCTCGTCTTGTGCTTTACGATCTTCATCTTCAGAGATTTCTTTGTCTTTCAGTAGTGCTTTTAGATCGCCATTCGCGTCACGGCGGATGTTACGGATAGCAACACGACCACCTTCAGCTTCGCCACGAACGATTTTCACTAGATCTTTACGACGCTCTTCCGTTAACGGTGGAAGTGGTACGCGAATAACGGTACCTGCAGACATAGGGTTGAGACCTAAATCTGACATCATGATCGCTTTTTCTACTTTTTGTGTCAGTTCTTTATCGAATACTGTGATCGCCAGTGTACGAGCATCTTCGGCAATAACGTTAGCAACTTGGTTAAGAGGTGTTGGTGCGCCATAATATTCTACTGAGATACCTTGAAGAAGGCTTGGGTGAGCACGACCTGTACGTACTTTAGACAGGTTATTCTTTAGTGCTTCAACACTTTTTTCCATACGCTCTTGAGCGTCTTTTTTGATTTCGTTAATCACAATATCACCTTAATAATATGACCCCGAGAGCATGTCACTCTCGGGTGATGTCCTTAAATAATGTTTTACAGTGTACGCTTATTCTGCTTCGCTGATAAGTGTGCCTTCAGCCTCACCCATCACAACACGGCGCAATGCACCTGGTTTGTTCATGTTAAATACGCGAATTGGCATTTTGTGATCGCGAGCTAGAGTAAACGCGGCTAAATCCATCACTTTCAATTCTTGGTCAAGAACACTGTTATATGACAGCTTATCATATAACTTAGCATCTGGGTTTGCTACAGGGTCTGCGTCGAAGACACCGTCGACTTTGGTTGCTTTTAGAACCAAATCTGCTTCAATTTCAATACCACGTAAACATGCCGCTGAATCTGTTGTAAAGAATGGGTTGCCAGTACCTGCAGAGAAAATAACCACGCGACCTTGGCGAAGTTCACGAATGGCGTCCGCCCAGTTGTAATCATCACAAACACCTTGCAGTGGGATCGCTGACATTACACGAGCATTGACATATGCGCGGTGCAGAGCATCACGCATCGCTAGACCATTCATTACTGTTGCAAGCATGCCCATGTGGTCACCGACTACGCGGTTCATACCCGCTTCTGCTAGGCCTGCACCACGGAACAAGTTACCACCACCGATAACCACCCCTACCTGAACACCCAGTTCAACCAGTTCTTTGACCTCTTGAGCCATACGATCTAGGACTTTTGGATCAATACCAAAGCCTTCCGAGCCTTGTAGAGCTTCACCACTTAATTTTAATAGAATTCGCTGATATGCTGGTTTAGGGTTCGTTGTCATGGAGTATACCTTCCAAAGAGAGTTAACGATTAACGGTCATGAATTGAGACTTAGGTTATAAGGCTATTTAATCTATATAACTATTTAAGTTATAAAAATCTGAGACAAAAGACTTGAATATCAATCTCAATTCATGACGGCTAAAAAATAACACTGGGTCTAATCGTAAAAAGACCGTAGCCATGGCCACGGTCTTTATTACTGACAAATCAAAAGGGATTAACCTTTTTGAGCTGCAGCTACTTCATCAGCGAAGCTCATTTGCTCGCCTTTATCAATACCTTCACCAACTTCTAGGCGAACAAAGGTAGATACAGAAGCGTTACGCTCTTTTAGGATTTCGCCAACAGTTTTCTTAGGTTCCATTACGAACGCTTGACCTGTTAGAGAAACTTCGCCAGTGAACTTCTTCATGCGACCAACAACCATCTTCTCTGCGATTTCTGCTGGTTTGCCTTCGTTCATAGCGATTTCAACTTGAACAGCTTTCTCTTTTTCAACTACGTCTGCAGGTACGTCTTCTGGGTTAACGTAATCTGGACGAGAAGCCGCTACGTGCATTGCAACGTGCTTAAGAGTTTCAGCGTCGCCTTCACCAGCAACAACTACACCGATTTTCTCGCCGTGGCGGTAAGAAGCAATAGCAGCACCTTCAACGTACTGTACGCGACGGATGTTGATGTTTTCGCCGATCTTAGCAACAAGCGTAACACGCTCGTCTTCAAACTTAGCAACTAGCTCTTCAACAGTCGCTTTAGTTGCTAGTGCATCGTCAGCTACTTTGTCAGCAAATGCTGTGAAGTTAGCATCTTTAGCAACGAAGTCTGTTTGGCAGTTAACTTCAAGAAGAACAGCCACGCCGTTTTCTTCTTTGATGATGATTGCGCCTTCAGCAGCAATGTTACCTGCTTTCTTAGCAGCTTTAGCAGCGCCAGACTTACGCATGTTTTCGATTGCTACTTCAACGTCACCGTTAGTTTCAACAAGCGCTTTCTTACATTCCATCATGCCTGCGCCAGTGCGTTCGCGCAGTTCTTTAACTAGAGCAGCAGTAACAGCCATTCTCTATTCCTCGGTAGATTCTGATTAAGGTAAAAATCAGGGGCACTTAATTCGGCCCCTGATGCAAACTATAGCTTAGTGTATATGAAAACCTAGGTTTTCAACAACCAGCTTAAAGCCGCTATTATTCAGCTTCTTCTACGAAACCGTCTTTGTCAGCTACAGCTGCAACGTCTTTGTTACGACCTTCTTTAACCGTTTCTGCAACAGCGTTTAGGTATAGCTGTACTGCACGGATAGCATCGTCGTTACCTGGGATAACGTAGTCAACGCCGTCTGGGTTAGAGTTAGTATCAACAACAGCAAATACTGGGATACCTAGGTTGTTCGCTTCTTTGATTGCGATGTGCTCGTGATCAGCATCGATTACGAATAGAGCGTCTGGAAGACCGCCCATGTTCTTGATACCACCAAGAGATTTCTCTAGCTTCTCCATTTCGCGAGTACGCATTAGAGCTTCTTTCTTAGTGAGTTTCTCGAAAGTACCGTCTTGAGCTTGAGCTTCAAAGTCTTTTAGACGTTTGATTGACTGACGAACAGTTTTGTAGTTTGTTAGCATACCGCCTAACCAGCGGTTGTTAACGTAGAACTGGTCGCTGTTGATAGCAGCTTCTTTAACAGCTTCAGATGCAGCGCGTTTAGTACCAACAAATAGAACTTTACCTTTTTTCTCACCGATTTTAGCTAGCTCAGCTAGTGCATCGTTGAACATTGGTACTGTTTTTTCTAGGTTGATGATATGTACACGGTTACGAGCACCAAAGATGAATGGCTTCATTTTTGGGTTCCAGTAACGAGTCTGGTGACCGAAGTGTACACCAGCTTTTAGCATGTCGCGCATTGATACAGTTGCCATTTTAAATTCCTCTATGGGGTTAGGCCTCCACATTTCCCATGCGTCCGACTTAGAGTTTGACTCAAGCACCCCGGAACATGTGACGAAATGTGTGTGATTTAAATTAAAGTGAGTGGAACTCAGCTAATTCCGCCTAGTTGGAGAAAATTAGTCCGGATTCCGGCGCGCTTTATACCATATTTTGCCGCATCATTTCCAGTGAATTTACAACAAACCATCCAAAATTGATGGAAATTAAACCGTATCAACCTGCCCCCTTGCGATGGCGAACAAGGTGCTTTTTTATGTCCTTACTATTTTTAGCGCTTTTATTCGCTGACTTTGGTCTTAATGAGTCGCTTGCTACGTATCGGATAACTAAAGAAAATGTTTTTATCAAAATGACCTTACAGCGCAAGTTTTAACAGAATGGCAGCGATTGGAGACTTAGACACGCAGTCTCTAATCTAAAGTCATGCTGCCACGTTCAACTAAGAAGCAAACAATTCCTATTCTTGTTGTTGCGCTCTATCGCCGCACTGGTAAAATAAGCCGTCAATTAACGAGTCGAGAACACAGATGTCTATCAAAATCAAAACTGAAGCTGAAATCGAAAGAATGCGCATTGCCGGTAAGCTAGCGGCTGAACTGCTAGAAATGATCGAACCTTACGTAAAAGAAGGGGTCACTACCGAAGCGCTTGATAAGATCTGTGCCGACTACACTCGTGAAAAAGGCGCTTACTCAGCGCCATTGGATTACCATGGTTTTCCAAAATCTATCTGTACTTCAATCAACCACATCGTTTGTCACGGCATCCCAGCCAGCGAAGACGCGATGGGTACAACGGGTAAGCTAAAACCGGCTGTATTGAAAAGCGGCGATATCGTTAACGTTGACGTAACGGTCATTATTCCTAACGACGACAATGCCGATCTCGACACTCGCCCAGAAGGCTACCACGGTGACACCTCTAAGATGTTCCTGATTGGCGACGTTGCTCCGAATGACAAACGTCTCTGTATGGTGGCACAGGAAGCACTGTATATCGGTATGAAAACTGTTAAGCCGGGTTCGACCGTCGGTGATATCGGCACCGCAATCGAGAAGTACATCAAGCTGAACAACAAAAAAGATCCTCGCGCTAAATTCTCTATCGTCAAAGACTTCTGTGGTCATGGTATCGGCGCTGAATTCCATGAAGAACCGCAAGTGGTTCACTACAAAAACAACGACCGTCGTGTATTGAAAGAAGGCATGGTGTTTACCATTGAGCCAATGATTAACGCCGGTAAATTTGGCTGTAGCATCGATACTGAGGATGATTGGACCGTTTATACCGGTGACGGCAAAAACTCTGCACAGTGGGAACACACGATTGTGGTCACTAAAACAGGTTGTGAAGTTTTGACTCTGCGTAGCGATGACACGGTTCCTCGCCACATGAACAACCTGTAAACCGGTATCTTTACTGTATTAAATCGACGCCATACTCACGTATGGCGTTTTTTTATTGCTGCCATTTTGATATAACCTTGTTTATGAAGCAAAACTGCTTTGTGACTCTTTAAATTTTGTTGCTCAATATAGACACCTTAATCAGTCACCATAAACTCATTTATCATAAACTTAGTTACCATAAGCTTAGTCGCACTAAACTTAGTCACACAAAAAATCGCTATTAATTTTCGCTGCATGGATTGCAACTATGACATTTCAAAGCCCAAGCCTCTTCGCTGACGACCAACTCACCATTGCTGAGCTTAAATCTCAGCTCGACAACTTTTCCGAACACCAGAAGAGTGATTTTCTTAATCATCACCCTATTGATGAGTTAGTCATGGGGCGCTCAGATTATATTGACCAATTACTGCAACGTTTATGGACTTCAACAGGGCTTAGCGAGCATATCGGACTGTCTCTTGTTGCGGTTGGCGGCTATGGACGGGGCGAACTGCATCCTCTGTCTGATATTGATATTCTTGTGGTATCGAGAAAAAAATCACCGCAAAACCTCGAAACCACCATCAGCGAGTTTATTACCTTACTTTGGGACCTAAGATTAGAAGTCGGTCACGCTGTTCGTACCATCGACGAGTGTATTGAGATTGGTAAAGCGGATCTCACGGTTGCCACCAATTTACAAGAAGCAAGACTGCTCGCAGGCAGTGAAGATACGTTTACCAGCTTGAAGCAACAAATCGATGCCAAGGAATTCTGGTCCTCTGAAGATTTTTATCGCGCTAAGCTTGAAGAGCAACGCGCTCGTCACGCGAAATACCACGATACCACCTACAACCTAGAACCTGATATCAAATCGACTCCTGGTGGTCTGCGCGATATCCATACTCTGAGTTGGGTGGCAAGAAGGCATTTTGGTGCGACTTCCCTGCTCGAAATGAGCCGCTATGGCTTCCTTACCGATGCGGAATATCGTGAACTGGTTGAGTGTCAAAATTACCTTTGGCGTGTTCGCTTTGCCCTTCATCTGCAACTAAGACGCTACGACAACCGACTCACCTTTGCGCATCAAGCCAATGTTGCTGAGAGTCTTGGTTTTGTCGGTGACGGCAATGTGCCAGTCGAAATGATGATGAAAGAGTTCTATCGTACCCTGCGCCGAGTCGCAGAGTTAAACAAGATGTTACTCAAACTCTTCAACCAAGCCATTATCAATAAAGGTAAACTCGAACCCGCACAAATTTTAAGTGACGATTTCCAACGACGAGGCAGCTTGATTGAGGCGCGAAAACCAGCCTTATTCCAAGCCAGACCTGAAACTATCTTAGATATGTTTATCCATATCGCGAACGACTCGAGTATTGAAGGCGTCAGCCCGGCAACACTCCGTCAACTCAGAACCGCCCGACGACGACTCAACAAGTTTTTGCATACCATCCCCGAAGCTCGAGAAAAGTTTATGCAGTTGGTTCGCCATCCCAATGCGCTGCATCGCACCTACCGCTTGATGCATAAGCTCGGAGTATTTTCTTCGTATCTGCCGCAATGGAGCCAAATCGTGGGTCAGATGCAGTTTGACCTGTTCCACGTCTATACCGTTGATGAACACAGCGTGCGTTTGTTGAATCATATCTATAGCTTTAGTTTGGAAGAGAACCACTCAAAGCATCCGATCTGCTGCGAGGTCTTCCCTAAGATGCAGAAGAAGGAACTGCTGATCCTAGCGGCGATATTCCATGATATCGGTAAAGGACGAGGGGGTGATCACTCTGAAATTGGTGCGGTAGAAGCCTATGATTTTTGTATTGAGCATGGGCTATCGAAGCCAGAGGCCAACCTCGTCTCTTGGCTGGTTCAAAACCACCTACTGATGTCTGTGACTGCTCAGCGCCGTGATATCTATGATCCCGACGTCATCGCCGAGTTCGCCAAAAAAGTGCGTGATGAAGAATATTTAGAGTTCTTAGTTTGCTTAACCGTTGCGGATATTTGCGCCACCAACCCTGAACTTTGGAACAGTTGGAAACGTACTCTACTGGCTGAACTGTTTTACTCGACGCAACGAGTCCTTAGACGTGGACTTGAAAACCCTGTCGATGTACGTGACCGTATTCGCCATAATCAACAGCTTTCATCCGCATTGCTGCGTAAACAAGGGTTTTCTGCCCGTGAAATTGAGGTGCTATGGCAGCGCTTCAAAGCCGACTATTTTTTACGTCACACTCATAAACAAATCGCTTGGCATTGCGAGCATATCTTAAATACCGACGCTCCCAACAAACCGCTAGTCTTGATGAGTAAAAATGCCACCCGTGGCGGGACAGAGGTGTTTGTTTACTCGCCGGACCAACCCGCGCTTTTTGCTAACGTGGTCTCTGAGCTAGACCGTCGTAACTTTAACGTCCATGACGCCCAGATTATGACGAGTAAAGATGGGTTTGTTCTCGATACCTTCATGGTGTTAGACCACAACGGTCAGGCGATTGCCGTCGATCGACACGAAGAGATTATTGAACAGTTAGTCCAGTTACTCGAACAAAATAAAGCCAGAAAAATCAGAGCCAGACGAGCGCCAAGAGTGCTTAAACATTTCAATGTTAAGACCAAAGTTGATTTCCTCCCCACAAAAGGCAAGAAACGTACGTTGATGGAACTGGTGGCTCTCGATGCACCGGGCTTGCTTGCTAAGGTCGGCACCACCTTTGCCGAGTTAGATATTCACTTACATGGTGCCAAAATCACTACGATTGGCGAACGAGCAGAAGATTTATTTATCCTAACAAGCCCAACCGGTGGTCGGTTAACTGAGCAAGAAGAGCTGGAATTAAAGCAAAAGCTACAAGATACCATCTCAGAACAAATTACTAGCTAATCGACCGATTGACGTATCAATCACTAGCTTAAAACTTACAACGCAAAATATTGCAAAGTGGGAAAGATTGAATCCGCGATCTTTCCCACAAAACTCCCTCTTTCGGGCACAAATCAACTATCTCCCCTCCACATAGCCTGCTACATTTGTTATCTAAGCACATGATAATTATAAGCACATAATAATTAGAGGTAAGCCTATGTATCCAAACCTCACGGGTCTAGGAATCACAGATCCTAAACAAATTGAGCGTTACTCATTAAGACAAGAAGCGCACAAGGATGTGCTAAAAATCTACTTCCACAAACAAAAAGGCGAATTGTTCGCTAAAAGCGTTAAATTTAAGTATCCGCGCCAGATGAAAAACGTGCGCGACAATAGCAGCAGCCAAACCTATAAACAGGTCACCGAAATTAACCGCAACCTGACTCTGGTTATTGATGAGCTTAACCTAATCACTAAACCCATTACATCGACAGAAACCGATATCAAGCAGAAAATTCTCTCGGATCTAAAACATCTCGAAAAAGTGGTGACGTGTAAAATTGCAGAAATAGAAGCGGATTTAGAAAAGCTAAAATAAGTCGCGAACCATCAAAAAACGCTCCCATTTTGGGAGCGTTTCTTATTTGTTATGCCATGCAAAATTATGGCGTATAGAACGTCGCTGCGCCCGGACCAACAGGCAAACCAAGTAGGAATACCCAGAGGTAGAACAGCACACTCCAACCCACTAGGAAGCAGAGTGAATACGGCAACATCGTCGCGATAAGCGTACCAATACCTAGGTTCTTCATATAACGAGTGGCAACCGCCAAGATCAAGCCGAAGTAGCTCATCATTGGCGTGATGATATTTGTCGTTGAGTCACCGATACGGTAAGCCGCCTGAATCGTTTCTGGCGCATAACCCACCAACATCAGCATAGGTACAAAGATTGGTGCGGTCACTGCCCACTGCGCTGATGCAGAACCAATCATTAAGTTGATAAAACCACACATCAAGATGAATGCAAAGAACAGTGCAGGACCCGTCAGACCGATAGTCTGCAGGAAGTCCGCGCCTGCAACCGCAAACACCTGACCAAAGTTAGTCCACTTAAAGAAAGCCACAAACTGAGCCGCGAAGAATACCAATACAATGTACATCCCCATTGATGACATCGACTTAGACATGGCGTCGATAACATCACGGTCGTTGTTCATTGTGCCTGTTACTTTACCGTACACAAAACCGGGAATGGCAAAGAATACAAAGATAAATGCAACAATACTCTTAAGGAATGGAGAACCTGCAATCTGACCATCAGCGGTACGAAGCACACCACTTTCTGGCACAACCGTAGAGGCAATCACGGCACTCACAATCAGTACTGCAATACCTGCCGCTTTTAGACCTTTTTTCTCAATATCTGTGAGTGAACCCATTTTATCTTGAGAGAGGTCTTCTGACGCTTCTTCATCGTTATACTTGCCTAGTTTTGGCTCAACGATCTTCTCAGTGACAAATGCACCCATAAAAGAGATAAAGAACGTCGATGCAAACATGAAGTACCAGTTTACTTCTGGACCGACTGAGTAGTTTGGATCGATCATCTGCGCCGCAGTTTCAGTAATACCTGACAACAATGGATCGACAGTACCAATCAATAAGTTAGCCGAGTAACCACCCGACACACCAGCAAATGCAGCCGCTAAACCCGCCAGCGGATGACGCCCTAGAGAGTGGAACAGCATCGCTGCCAGTGGAATAAGAACCACATACCCAAGCTCAGACGCGGTGTTAGAAATGATACCTGCGAAAACGACGGTAACGGTGACCATGCGCTTTGATGCGCCCATCACTAGACCACGCATTGCAGCAGAGAGCATACCGGAGTGTTCAGCAATCGCGACACCTAGCATCGCAACCAGCACGGTTCCTAGCGGTGCAAAACCGGTGAAGTTTTTAACCAGATTGGTCACGATCAGCTGTAAGCCTTCTGCATTCAGCAAGCTGACCACTTTTATCATTCCATCCGCGGCACGACCCGCAGCACCTTCTGGTCGAGGATCGGCGACGGCAACATCGAAGTAACCAGCAATACCAGACATCACAAGGATAGCGAGACAGAAGATAGCAAAAAGTGTAATTGGGTGCGGTAGTAAGTTACCTAGATACTCGACAGAATCGAGGAAGCGTGTAAATAACGGCTTCTTTGGTTTGTTGTGTTTCATAGTGGCAGACGAACTCATCTGACCCTCCCTTTAATGTTATTGTCCTAGCTTTTTCTAGCTCAATTTTTCCGTCAAAGCGGCGGATTCTATAGACTAGAAACGCAACATTCAAGTGATAAGCCGAATTTTTAACCGTTAGATGACAGTTATTTCAGAATAATTCGCTACCATTCGTAGCATTTAGCAACATATACAGCCAGTTTAAATGTAGCTAATCCTCTGATTTTAAAGTAATCCATATGCCGCACCGAAAACAATAGAGCACCGAAAATAATAAAGAGATACACCTCCGATAATTAGTTTTGTATCAGGCTTTGTGTCACTTGGTCTTTCCTCTGTTGCTGTTGATTGAATTATTTCCGCTGTTCTGAAATGATAAACACAAATAAACCACCACTTTTGATGTCTGTGAAATTCGATATTTCCCCTATTGGGCACATCCAGTCGCCTTACAAAGAAAAGTTTGCCGTTCCCCGTCAGCCTAGATTGGTTTCTTCAGCCACAGCCAGCATAAAGCTCTGCGGCGATAGTAACTGTATCGAAGCGGTAAGAGGGATTGAACAATTCTCTCACCTCTGGCTACTGTTTATGTTTGATCAAAACCTCAGCGCGGGTTGGAAGCCTACCGTTAGACCGCCACGTCTAGGAGGAAATGAACGTATTGGTGTCTTAGCCACTCGCTCCTCTTTTCGTCCCAATGGCATTGGTATGTCCGCAGTAGAGTTTCGAGGCATTAAACAGAAAGGCAGTCAAATCTATTTGCAGCTCGGCAGTGTTGACCTTGTCGATGGCACTCCCATAGTCGATATCAAGCCTTATATTCCCTACTCCGATTCTATTTCTCAAGCCGCCGGAGGTTATGCCGAGGCCGAACCTGAACTCGTCGACGTTTGCTTCTCGGAACAAGCCGTAAATAAGCTGAATCAAGCGAGCAACGGCGAATATAAGCAACAAGTAATTCAAGAAATCTTGGCGCAAGATCCACGCCCCGCCTACAAGAAAGGCAAGCCGGATACAAAAGAATATGGTGTTTGTTTATTCGATTGGAACGTCAAATTCCAAATGATCGACAATACTATACTGGTCACAGACATCGTCCTTTTATAAGGGCGCCTCCGAGCAATCGCCTGTTGTAGATAGCTCTTTGTAGATAATCAATTGGCTGATATCATAGGCGGCTTAACTTATTTTCAACATGATGAATGGATAGCATAAATGCGTACCAGTAATTACCTTCTCTCTACTCTGAAGGAAACACCAAACGACGCGGAAGTAGTGAGCCACCAGCTCATGCTACGTGCGGGTATGATCCGTAAATTGGCATCAGGTCTTTACACATGGTTGCCAACCGGTCTTCGCGTACTGCGTAAAGTCGAAAACATTGTTCGCCAAGAAATTGACAACGCTGGCGCAGTAGAAACTCTAATGCCCGTTGTTCAACCCTTTGAGCTTTGGGAAGAGACTGGTCGTTCAGAAAAGATGGGCGCAGAACTGCTTCGTTTTACTGACCGTCATGAGCGTCCTTTTGTATTGAGCCCGACGGCGGAAGAGGTAGTGACTAGCCTTGTTCGTAACGAAGTGAGTTCTTACAAGCAACTACCACTCAACCTATATCAGATCCAAACGAAATTCCGTGACGAACGCCGCCCACGCTTTGGTGTTATGCGCGCACGTGAATTTTCAATGATGGATGCATACAGCTTTGATATCGATAAAGACGGTCTACAAAAGTCTTATGATGTGATGCACGACGCTTACTGCAAAGCTTTCGATCGTATGGGTCTCGACTACCGTCCAGTTCTTGCTGACACGGGCGCTATCGGTGGTAGTGGTTCACATGAATTCCACGTATTAGCAGAAAGTGGTGAAGACCTCATCGCATTCTCTAGCGAATCTGACTATGCCGCCAACATCGAGAAAGCGGAAGCACTTGCGCCAGCTTATGAGCGTGCAGCGCCAAGCGAAGCGATGACGCTAGTTGATACCCCGAATGCGAAAACAATCGCTGAATTGGTAGAGCAGTTCGAACTACCGATTGAAAAGACGGTTAAAACCCTATTTGTTAAAGCATCCGATGAAGTTGACGCCGAGCTAATTGGTCTCATCATCCGTGGCGACCATGAACTGAACGAAATCAAAGCAGAGAACCTACCTCAAGTCGCATCTCCACTTGAAATGGCGACAGAAGAAGAAATTCGTGCAGCCATTGGCGCTGGTCCGGGTTCACTGGGTCCAGTCAATCTAGCACTGCCATTTATTGTTGATCGTACTGTGGCTGCAATGAGCGATTTTGGCGCGGGTGCTAACATCGATGATAAACATTACTTCGGCATCAACTGGGGTCGCGATGTAGAACTTGGTCAAATTGAAGATCTACGCAACGTGGTAGAAGGTGATCCTAGCCCATGTGGTCAAGGCACAATCTTGCTTAAGCGTGGTATTGAAGTCGGTCATATCTTCCAACTCGGTACCAACTACTCTGAGAAGATGAACTGTGGTGTGCTAGGTCCAGATGGCAAAAACGTCATCTTGGAGATGGGTTGCTATGGTATCGGTGTTTCTCGTGTCGTGGCGTCTGCTATCGAGCAAAATAACGATAAATACGGCATTATCTGGCCGGACGCACTTGCCCCATTCCAGATTGCTATCGTGCCAATGAACATGCACAAATCTGAACGCGTTAAAGAAGCGGCAGAAAAGCTATACGCTGAACTGACAGCTGCTGGCTTTGAAGTACTGTTTGATGACCGTAAAGAGCGTCCTGGTGTGATGTTCTCTGATATGGAACTGGTTGGTATTCCTCATACTGTCGTCATTGGTGACCGTAGTATGGATGAAGGCAATTTCGAGTATAAAAATCGTCGCAACGGTGAAAAAACCCCCGTCGCTATCGATGACATTATTGCTCATCTGCAAGCACAAATTAGCGCTTAATCGCAACGATTAAAAAAACGCCCAAGAGTTAAGGCTCTTGGGCGTTTTTGTTTATTCATTTTTTGCCGCGGGTAAATTAGGCGTATGCCTTGCGATCAATAGTACGAATAATGCCTTTGATGAAGCGGTATAAACAGTAAATAGCCGCTGCTATCGCAATCAAATAACCCACAACAAACACTAGAGTCACAACCGCTATAATCCCTAAAACGAGACCAATCCAGAATGTGCTAATAATATTGGCAAAGTGTGACTCATAGATAGTACCTACTGCGTCACCCTTTTTCACATATGCCCAAATCAAGCCAACAATCCCTGCAATACCACCCGTTAACATACTAAGTACCATAAGCCCATAACAGACTAATGCATGAGTACGAACTGAATCTGCTTCTACATGACTACCCACATCTTCACTCATTGTTTATTTCCTTATCGCTGAGACTATAAAATATGAACAACAATTTATAACAATAAATACAACAATTTGCACTGGTATACTGTAAAAATAGCGATAATATCAAAATAATTTTACGTCAATGATAAAAATAATCACGCTGACTAATTAGTTTCGACTTTTTGTCTGTTTTGTTAATGCATATTTTTTAGCGCATATTTTTTAACGCCTATTCTTTAACGCATGGTGAGCGGCAATCAAGCCTATTAACGCCGCGTTATAATCAATAGAAAATTCATTGACTGCATAAGCACGAGGATCATCAATATAGCTCAACATGCCCATGTCTTTTGGAGCAATATTCGCCTGAGCGATACTATTTGGTCCTCCCACCAAATAACCTGGCAGACTCACTCCTGTACTAATTTGGTAAAGATGATGTTGATTACGCACACTGTAAGTACCAAAGTGAGTGACAAAACTCAGATTAAATGCATTGGCACCCAGTAGATAGTCTAACTGAGACTGCACCGAAGCTCGAAAGTTGTCATCCGGAGACAACTTCGCTCCGAGGGCAATCACAATTCCCGCTTCTGCCGTCATTTTATTGGAACCCCAGACAAACCTTTGATTGGCGACATAAAATGGCGACGCCTCTGCTTGCAGTACATAGCGAATAGCCAAGTTGTGCAGGTCTTTTTCCATGGTTTGAGTCAATGGGGTATCAAGGGATTCAACTAAGTGCCAAAGACCTAACAGGATGGGATTTTTCCACTCAAAGATATCCAACATACCATCATCCTGCTCCATCATCTTTGGATAGTGCGTTTCGATATATTGATAGAACTTAGGAGACTGTGTGGCGAGATAGAGCTCAGAAGCGGCCCAAATTCTATCATCAACATCCGTCGCTAAAGCCGCCTCTTGATCATATTCATTGCGAATATAAGGTCCCGAACCGGAGTCATCTTCATTTCTCCAATCGATAAATTGCTGCGACTGAGTGGCAAGAAATCCCCACGCCTTCTGTGCTGATGCTAAAAATCGCCCTGCCAGTTGATCGTCATAACGCTTATATACTCTAGCAGCGAATGCCAACGTTGCCGCATATTTTGCCGTTTCTGGCGTGCTGACACCATAGACATAACGCGGCTGACGATCCAACCATGGCGGGATTTGTTCTGGCCACTTAGCGCCTGAAATCTTTCGATAAACCGCCCCATCTTCACGTTGCATTTTCTCTAGCCACAACAAACCAAATAACGCTTCATCTAAAATGACCGGCATATTATTGATCTGCTGAGCGTCGAACAGTTCCGGCGCTTGTTGGTACGCTTCTAGCAGTCGAGCGACCGAAATCGTCGTGGTCGCAACATACTTTCCAAAATCTCCAGCATCATACCAACCACCACGACCATCATATTTCTCCCCTTCGGTGTGAAATGCATCACTACGAACGATCACGCCATCCTCAAGATGACTAGCAGGTCTCGCCATTCCGGTGACTGGAGAGTGCACCGCTTCGCCTGAACGCTGCAAGTAGAAAGCGTGCACCAAACTATTGTTTAGCGCTTCATATACCGTTTCGCTGATCTCAAATGGTGTCGATTGTCCCTTGGTGGATCGAAAGTAATACCATCCGGGAACCGTTAGGCTAGAGAAGTCGGCCTCGTAAACTTGTCGACCATCAGGTAACGAATTATTTTCGATTAATGGATAGCTGGCGACCGCGCTGTTATCACGCATAGAGACTAATTCTATCTGCTTTTCTTGATCACCAATCAGGTAAGCTTTTTTGTCCGCGGAAGGATAATAACCCAGTTGGTTGGTGACTAAAGCATGACTAACTAAAGAACTAGCGGCAAGATTAACGCTAACCATCATCAACAATAAGACTAAACATGGCTTCATAAAAGTCCATTCCACACAAGCGAGGTATGTAAACAAGTCTAGTCGTACTGTCCCTATTCTCTAGTTATTTTATTGATTTAGCTGTTTTCATTGAAAGTGATGCAAAGACAAACCGACTAAGATTTAAGCAAGACTCATAATGAGTGTTCAATTAGCTCACTCAATGTCGCTATTTGTGTTCCAGTGAAGTCATCAGTAACCGTTTGACTAGGGTTGAACCAGATAGCAGATAGACCCGCTTCAAGAGCAGGATAGACATCTTTTGATAGGGTGTCGCCGATCATCACCACTTGGCTTGCTTCAACACCAAGTCGCTCAACAATGGAGAGGAAAAACTCGGCGCTTCCTTTGGCAATACCAAGGTTGGCAAAGCAAAAATAACCGGAGATAAACCGATCTAACCCCACCGCTTGGAAAGCTTGGGCTATTTCCGATTCATTTGAGTCAGCGGCATTAGTGGCAATATAGATAGGATGTTGCTTGGAGAGATGGGATAACAGACTATCAGCATCCGCGACTGCCTCAATACGAGACCAGTCACACATTTTCCCTTTCTGATTGGGAAAATCCACCATCAAAGTGTCGCCCCAATCAAAAAGATAAATAGTCTGTTGAGTTAGATTGCCCATTGCGTTACTGATACTGAGCTAAGATTGCGCGTTGCAAGTTAACGCTGTTCAGAGACGACCGACACGCTATAGTGACGGCTCGCATTCGACGCAACTTTACTCCACGGTGACGCTTGCGTTCTTGCTTGATGTGCTTCAAACGCAGCTTCGTTGGCAAACGCTTTACAGACATCAAAACGATTGGCGATGCTTTCATGCTTATTCACATAAAAAAGCAGACAACCCGGTTCATCTCTTGTGAGTTGAATATGCTCCTCAAGCGCTTGATCAATGGCTTGAACATCTTGATTAGGCACTATCAAATAGCCTGTTAACATTACTTTTGCCAACTTTCACTCCTTGTTTCGTTACTTTCTCCATACAGAGCTTGTCGCTATCAAATATCACTCTATATAAATACTAAAATAATACAAATAGGAAGGGTATTTTACCCTGTTCGTTCTGCCATCGCACTAACTTATTGCAATATTAAACGTTACTCATGGTTTACATTCTACTGGCGTGATTTTGCTCAAATCTCAAAACGCAAAATCTCGATCTATCCCACATTCCATCTATTTTCGCTTCATTTTCTATTCATATTTAAGCGATTACACTCGCAATCCTACTAAAGCTAACACCAGAATTAATCCCCTACCTCCACCAACAGCTAAATTAAAGCCAAAAAAAAGGCTTAGGTACGAATACCTAAGCCTCAAATTTTCAAATTCCTAGCGCCTATAACCTAGCGCCTAGTACCTGATTTATACTTATTTACCCACATTAACCCGTGCATTACGGAACATACGCATCCAAGCACTATCCTCACCCCAAGACTCTGGCGCCCAAGAGTTAGCAACAGTACGGAATACACGCTCAGGGTGCGGCATCATAATCGTCACACGACCATCACGAGTCGTCAGACCGGTAATCGCGTTTGGTGAGCCATTCGGGTTGTTCGGGTACTGCTGAGTTGGATTACCTAGGTTATCAACATAGCGCACCGCCACAGTACCGGATGCTTCAATCGCACTTAGGTGGTCAGCATTACGGACTTCGACACGACCTTCACCGTGAGAAACCGCGATAGGCATGCGAGAACCTTCCATACCATCGAAGAAGATCGAGTCAGACTTCTGAACTTCAACTAGGCTAAAGCGAGCTTCAAAACGCTCAGATTCGTTGCGGACAAAGCGTGGCCATAAGTCTGCACCTGGGATCAGTTCTTTTAGGTTTGATAGCATCTGACAGCCATTACACACACCTAGTGAGAACGTATCTTCACGCTGGAAGAAGCTTTGGAACTGGTCACGAGCTTGGTCATTAAACAGAATAGACTTCGCCCAACCTTCACCTGCACCCAATACGTCACCGTAAGAGAAACCACCACAAGCCACAAGACCTTGGTACTGCTCCAACACCGCTTGACCTGTGAGGATGTCGCTCATATGGATATCGGTGGCTTCAAAGCCAGCACGATCAAACGCCGCAGCCATTTCAACATGAGAGTTCACACCCTGCTCACGCAAGATAGCCATCTTCGGCTTAGCGCCTGTGGCAATGTATGGCGCAGCAATGTCTTCATTGACATCAAAGCTGAGTTTTACATTGAGACCAGGGTCAGAGTTGTCTTTCTTAGCCGCAAATTCTTGGTCTGCACACGCTGAGTTATCACGTAGGGCTTGCATCTTATGCGTTGTTTCTGCCCAGATAGTGCGAAGCTCGATACGAGAACGCTCCAGTACGACAGCATCGCCTGACGTAATCACCAAGCGGTCAGAAGCTTCAACGCTACCTAGAACATGTGAACAGGTCTCCAGACCGTTAGCCGCAAGTACGCTTTGCACCGCTGCTAGGTCATCATTGCTGACTTGAATCACCGCACCCAACTCTTCGTTAAATAGCGCAGCCAGAGTATCTTCACCTAAAGCCGCAATATCCGCTTTCAGACCACAGTGACCCGCAAACGCCATCTCGGCCAGCGTTACAAATAGACCGCCATCGCCCTTATCGTGATAAGCCACTAGCTTGTCATCACGCACTAGCGTCTGCATCGCATCAAAGAAGCCTTTTAGCTGCTCTGCGTTATCAACGTCCGCAGGCTTGTCACCAAGTTGCTTGTAAACCTGAGCCAACGCAGTCGCACCAAGGCGGTTTTTACCGTTGCCAAGGTCGACCAATAGTAGCGAAGTATCGCCTTTGTCTGTGCGTAGCTGTGGCGTTACAGTCTTACGAACGTCTTCAACACGACCAAATGCGGTAATAACCAGTGATAGTGGCGAGGTCACCTCTTTGTCTTCACCGTTGTCATTCCACTTAGTCTTCATCGACATTGAATCTTTACCGACTGGAATCGTCAGACCTAGTGCTGGACATAACTCCTCACCCACCGCTTTAACCGCTTCATAAAGACCCGCGTCTTCACCCGGGTGACCCGCTGGCGACATCCAGTTTGCAGAAAGCTTAATGCGCTTAATATCACCGATATCCGTCGCCGCGATGTTGGTCAAAGACTCACCCACTGCAAGGCGGGCAGAAGCACCAAAGTCAAGCAGAGCGACTGGCGTACGTTCACCCATCGACATCGCTTCACCATGGTAAGTATCATAACTTGCCGCAGTCACCGCACAGTTCGCCACAGGAACCTGCCAAGGACCGACCATTTGATCGCGCGCGACAAGACCTGTTACGGTGCGGTCACCAATGGTAATCAAGAATGTTTTCTCTGCGACGGTTGGCAGACGCAGTACACGTTCAGCCGCATCATTGAGTTCAATACCGTCACGATCAATCGCTGGGCTTTCGACTTTCAATGTTTGCGCATCGCGGTGCATTTTCGGCGTTTTGCCTAGCAGGATGTCCATTGGCATATCAATCGGCGTGTTCTCGAAGTGCGAGTCTTCTAGTTTCAAATCACGCTCTTCAGTGGCAATACCAACAACGGCATAAGGTGCACGCTCACGCTGACAGATAGCGTCAAATTCCGCCATCTTCTCTGGCGCTACCGCTAATACATAACGTTCTTGAGATTCGTTACACCAGATCTCGAGCGGGCTCATGCCCGGTTCGTCATTAGGCACATCACGTAACTGGAAAATACCGCCACGTTCACCGTCATCGACCAACTCTGGTAATGCGTTTGAGATACCGCCTGCGCCCACATCGTGGATAAAGGCGATAGGGTTTTGTTCACCCATCTGCCAGCAGCGGTCAATAACCTCTTGGCAACGGCGTTCCATCTCAGGGTTTTCACGCTGTACCGAAGCAAAATCTAAATCTTCAGCCGATTGACCCGACGCCATTGAAGACGCAGCACCACCACCAAGACCGATGTTCATTGCCGGACCACCCAGTACAATAAGGCTTGCGCCCACTGGGATCTCTTTCTTCTGAACATGCTCATCACGGATATTACCCATACCACCCGCAATCATGATTGGCTTGTGGTAACCACGGATCTCTTCACCCGCATGAGAGGTCACTTTTTCTTCATAAGTACGGAAGTAACCGAGTAGGTTTGGACGACCAAATTCGTTGTTGAATGCCGCACCGCCTAAAGGACCCTCTAGCATAATATCTAGCGCATTAACGATACGACCTGGCTTACCAAAGTCCGTTTCCCAAGGCTGTTCGAAGCCCGGAATACGCAAGTTAGAAGTGGTAAAACCAACAAGACCTGCTTTTGGCTTACCACCAATACCGGTTGCGCCTTCATCACGGATTTCACCGCCTGAACCTGTTGACGCACCCGGCCAAGGAGAAATCGCGGTTGGGTGGTTATGGGTTTCCACCTTCATGAGAATATGCGCTTGCTCTTGGTTGTAGCCATACTGACGTGTTTTTGGATCTGGGAAGAAACGACCCACTTGAGAGCCTTCCATAACCGCTGCGTTATCTTTATAAGCGGACAGTACATGGTCTGGTGTCGTTTCAAAGGTGTTCTTAATCATCTTAAACAGAGACTTCTCTTGCTTGACGCCATCGATAGTCCAATCTGCATTAAAGATTTTGTGGCGGCAGTGTTCTGAGTTAGCCTGCGCAAACATCATCAGTTCGATATCTGTCGGATTGCGCTCTAGCTTAGTCACAAAACTTTCGAGCAAGTAATCAATTTCATCTTCAGCCAGTGCAAGACCCAGTGTAACGTTGGCTTGCTCTAATGCTTTACGACCGCCGGTCATAAGATCAACATCGGCAACTGGTGCTGGTTCTGCGACTTGAAATAGTGCTTGTGCTGCTTCAAATTCGCTAAACACCACTTCCATCATGCGGTCATGCAAGACAGCTTTTAACTCGACCAGTTGCAGTTCCGTTAACTCCGCAGAGCTTTCGACATAATAAGCGGTACCACGCTCCAAGCGAGCCACTTTATTGAGACCACAGTTACGAGCGATGTCAGTCGATTTAGATGACCATGGAGAGATAGTGCCAGGACGAGGCGTCACAAGAAGCAGAGTGCCATTTGGCTCATGCTCTTCAATCGTTGGACCGTAAGTCAGCAACTTTTCTAGCTTTTCTAGCTCAGAGGCGTCTAGATCAGCGGTAAGATCGGCGAAGTGGGTAAATTCAGCGTAAATACCAGTGACTGGTAAGCTTAATTCACGACAAAGCTCTAGTAGCTTGTTAACACGAAACTCAGAAAGAGCTGGGGAGCCACGCAAAATTCTCATGTGCTTAGGTCTCTTATGCAATTGATTTGAGGTGATATTGGAATAAATTCAGTAACTTATAGTTAAAATTTGAACTTATGCCAATTTCTCCTACCTTGATGCGGGCGTATTATAGTGCATTTTTTTTTGTGACGTAACCGAAAACGCAAACGTTTTCGTCATTTTTTTATCATAACGGCAGTTTCCCCCAATAAAGTTCAAAATTTGCCCAGTAATCATGGTTTCATCAATCTGTGTTTGCCAATAATCCCAGCTTTGGTATAAAGACAGCACACTTTCTGTGATGTAGTGAAATTCATGTTAAAGCTATTCGTTGATTCTTGGTTAAAACTCACCTCTATTGTGGTACTTGGCGGCGTACTGGCTGGCTGCCAAATTGATTCCGAACCTAAAAGTGAATTGGAATCCATTCGCGAGCGAGGAGTGCTGCGTGTCGGCACGTTGAATAACCAGCTTTCTTATTACATCGGTCCCGACGGTCCGACTGGATTAGATTACGAATTAGCACTCAGATTCGCCCAAGAGCTTGGGGTTGATCTGGAAATGAAGCCCGCGTTTCGCCAGTCCAGTCTTTTTCCGGCGCTACAAAAAGGCGAGATTGATATGATTGCGGCAGGTTTAAGCCAACTGCCACAACGACTCGACAAATTCAGAGCCGGTCCCGCTTACTATTACGTCAGTCAGCAAATTGTCTATAAGAAAGGACAATGGCGTCCAAGAAACATGGAGCAGTTGGTCAATAACCAGCAGAAGCTAAAACAGGAAGAAAAACCTTCTGACACTCTGGCTATCGTGCAAGATTCTCACTTTGAGCAGACCTTAGAAACGTGGTCACAGACCTACCCTGAGTTAAGTTACCAAATTGACCCCGATGCGGATGTAAACGACCTGCTTAAACTGGTCTCCTTGGGCGAACTGCCTTTCACGATGGCGGACTCGGTAGAGTTGTCTCTTTCACAACGCATCTACCCCGATCTCGCCCTTGCCTTTGAAGTCACCGAGGATCAACCGATCTCCTGGTATATTCGTCAATCGGACGACGAAAGCCTTTATGCGTTGTTGATTGAGTTCTTCGGCGGTCTGAAACAGAGTGATGAACTGGTCAACTTAGAAGAAAAGTATTTGGGTCATATTGGAGTGTTTGACTATGTTGACACCCGTGCGTTTATTCGCGCTCTTGATGGTAAATTGCCTAAATGGTCATCGCTATTCCAACAATACTCCAACGAGTTTGATTGGCGATTGATCGCCGCATTGGCTTATCAAGAATCGCACTGGAATCCAACCGCAAAATCACCAACCGGGGTTCGAGGTATGATGATGCTCACCCTGCCAACAGCGAAAAGTGTCGGCGTCACCAATCGCTTAGATCCTGAGCAATCGGTGCGTGGTGGTGTTGAATATTTGCGTCGCATTGTCGCTCGTGTTCCCGACTCGATTTCTCAGCATGAGAAGATCTGGTTTGCTCTCGCGTCTTATAACGTGGGTTATGGTCACATGATGGATGCCAGACGGCTAACGAAAAAACAAGGCGGCAATCCTGACGCTTGGGCAGATGTTAAAGAGCGACTGCCCCTACTTCGTCAGAAGAAGTACTACAGCCAAACAAGATATGGTTTTGCCCGCGGTGATGAAGCCCAAAATTATGTAGAAAACATTCGTCGCTATTACCAAAGCATCATCGGTCATGTTGATAAGCAATTGGCTGCGCAAGAAGCGCTCGATAACAACACCGACGATCTCACCGTGATACCACCACTTGAGGAAGAGGCAGAAACGCTTTTGGAGCAAGATGAAGTAGAGAAGGCGATTGAAACGGTTGAATAAAGCGACAACATTGAAGATAACCATCAATAATGGATCGTTGCTGGCTATAAGAGACGAGGTAACTTGGGTATATGTTGGTGAATTTGCTGGTTTTTCACTCTAGGAATTTGCAGCCAAAAACGCTTGAATTTACACCAATAAGCCCATAGAGTATCACGCGTATAATATGTTGTTACAAGAGGCGCTATCATGCAGTCTAGAAAAAGGTTAAGAGCGAATAAACTGAATAAAACGGTCTCAGCCAACCGCCGTAAGCGTTACTTAGCAAATAACAAAAAAAGGGTTATCTGGCGTAATCGAGCATTTATGATGCAAATCTTAGATGCGCGTACCTAATCTCGCCCCTACCGACCCACCTCGCTAAAGCATATTTCGTTTAAGTATATGCTTAGTTATGCTTTAGCAAGGTCTCCCTTCTCGACGCGTTAACCCTCAGGCACTAATTTCCCAACGCCTGCTGCTGATGGCGTTTATCCTGTTTGCTTTTTTTGATTTCATCTCGACGACGTTTAAAGAAAGCTTGCAGCTGATGGCGGCATTCCTGCTCCATTAAACCCGATTCTATCTGCGCCTTATGATAAGAGGCTTGGCTTTCAAACAAATTCAATACGGTTCCAGCCGCGCCAGCTTTTAGGTCCGGTGCACCATACACAATACGTTTGACTCGACTGTGTAATAAAGCACCGGCACACATAGGGCAAGGCTCTAAGGTGACATAAAGAGTGGTATCTAACAGGCGGTAGTTTTGCAGCTGCTCTCCGGCTTTACGCAGCACCTGTATCTCAGCATGTGCCGTTGCGTCATGTTGGGAAATAGAACGGTTCCACCCTTCCGCAATCACGTCGCCATCTTTGACCAATAGCGCACCAACGGGAACTTCACCTTCAAGCTCAGCTTGTTGTGCCAATTCCATTGCTCGTGCCATAAATTTGTAGTCATTATCACTAAAGGTCATCGGTTTTCTTCCACTTTCTGGATCATTATCTGAGGTTCGATATTGCGGTGCGACTAAGGTCAAAAACTGCGCGATAATAATGACATTGCTCGCCGCTTAGCTGAAAATCACCACCAAAATGCCGCAAAGCAGCTAATCTTAATGGAGTTTACTCTATTCGTCACATTGAAAGTCTTCTTACCCCTACCTCTAACCCATAAGTAAGGAAGGATCATGGCTGAAAAAATGATTAAATCCCGAGCGGCTATCGCTTGGGCTGCAAACCAACCTCTCTCCATTGAAGAAGTCGACGTTATGTTGCCAAAAGCGGGCGAGGTGCTCGTTCGTATCGTTGCTACCGGGGTATGTCATACCGATGCCTTTACCCTATCGGGAGACGACCCGGAAGGGATCTTCCCTAGTATATTAGGACATGAGGGTGGCGGTATCGTAGAAATGGTCGGCGAAGGCGTCACAAGCGTTGCCGTCGGTGACCATGTTATCCCGCTTTACACCGCTGAATGTGGTGAATGTAAATTCTGTCTATCAGGCAAAACCAACTTATGCCAAGCGGTCAGAGAGACGCAAGGTAAAGGGTTAATGCCCGACGGCACGACGCGCTTCTACAAAGATGGTGAACCTATCTATCACTATATGGGCTGCTCAACCTTTTCCGAATATACGGTATTGCCAGAAATATCCTTAGCCAAAGTCAATAAGCAAGCGCCGCTCGAAGAAGTCTGTCTGCTCGGGTGCGGCGTAACAACGGGGATGGGCGCGGTGCTAAACACGGCCAAAGTTGAACAGGGTGCCACGGTGGCTATCTTTGGTCTTGGTGGCATTGGCTTATCTGCCATTATCGGTGCTCGTATGGCAGGGGCGAGTCAGATTATCGGTGTTGATATCAACGAAAGTAAGTTTGAACTGGCACAGCAATTAGGGGCGACGGATGTGGTCAATCCACAAAAGCTCAGCAAGTCGATTCAAGAGCAGATTATTGAAATGACCGATGGTGGCGTTGATTACTCTTTCGAGTGTATCGGCAATGTCAACGTGATGCGCCAAGCACTTGAGTGCTGCCATAAAGGCTGGGGCGAATCCGTTATCATCGGAGTTGCAGGTGCGGGGCAAGAGATCGCGACCCGTCCATTTCAACTCGTCACTGGACGAGTCTGGCGTGGTAGTGCATTTGGCGGTGTCAAAGGACGTAGTGAACTTCCCGAGATCGTCGAACGTTATATGGCAGGTGAATTTGGTTTGCAGGAATTTATCACTCACACCATGTCATTAGATAAAATTAACGACGCCTTTGATTTGATGCACAAAGGAGAAAGCATCCGTTCGGTTATTCACTATTAAGATCGTTGGAGTCTCTACTTATGCTAGAAAAAATAAGCCAAGCTAAAGTCTTTGGCGGTTGGCATCAGCAATTTACCCACTTATCCAAGGTCGTCAATTGTTCGATGCGTTTCGCGATCTACCTACCGGAAGAAGCAAGCAGTGATAATCCTGTTCCTGTTTTGTACTGGCTATCGGGGTTAACCTGTACTGACGAAAATTTCATGCAAAAAGCAGCAGCATTCAAAGCGGCGGCTAAGCTAGGTATCGCGATTGTCGCGCCAGATACCAGCCCCCGAGGCAAAGAGGTGCCAGATGATGCGGATGAAGCCTATGATTTTGGCCATGGCGCGGGGTTTTATGTCGATGCGCTGCAACTTCCATGGAAAACTCATTATCAAATGTACAGCTATATCGTCGGTGAGCTGCCCGACCTTATTGAAGCTCATTTCCCGGTTAGCAAACTACGCTCTATTTCCGGTCATAGTATGGGAGGGCATGGCGCGTTAGTCATCGGTCTTAGAAATAGCGAACGTTACTGTTCTATTTCTGCCTTTAGCCCAATCAGTCACCCAATAGACTGCCCTTGGGGCACCAAAGCACTGAGTCACTACTTAGGAAAGGATATCGAACTTTGGAAACAGTACGATGCGGTTGAACTGCTCAAACAAGCCATGGCTCGCTTACCTATCCTTGTCGATCAGGGAGAAGATGACCCATTTTTAGCATCACAACTGAAGCCTGATTTGCTGCTATCTGCCGCTGAGCGTTCCGGTAGTGACGTTAAACTTCGTATGCAACCGGGCTACGATCACAGCTACTTCTTTATCCAAAGTTTCATTGAAGATCATCTGCGCTTCCATGCGGGATTTCTTCATAACCAAGAGCGCGCCGAATCTTAGTTATTCTCAAAGAGTAGCCACTATCAGAGAGTAGAAACAAAAAATCCCGCCAACGTTGAAGTTGGCGGGATTTTTACGTGTTATCTAAGAACGACTACGCGACTTACATGGTGTAAGTGTATGGCGCTTGGATACCTAGAGGAATACCCAGAGCCCAATATGCTAGCAAGAAGATCGTCCAACCAATCAGCATTGCGATTGAGAACGGCATCATCAATGAAGCCAGAGTACCGATACCCGTCGACTTAACATAGCGTTGGCAGTACACCACAACCAGTGGGAAGAACACCATCAGTGGAGAAATGATGTTAGAAACAGAATCACCCACACGGTATGCCGCCTGAGATAGCTCAGGAGAGATGCCGACAGCCATCAACATTGGGACAAGGATTGGACCAATCAGTGCCCATTTCGCTGATGCTGAACCCACAAGCAAGTTAACCGCAGCGGTAAGTAAAATCATACCCACAATCGTCGCTTGACCCGGCAGGTTCATCGCTTTAAGACCTTCCGCGCCGTAAAGTGCCAGCATCGTACCAATATTAGATTGACCAAATGCCGCTAGGAACTGCGCACAAAAGAATGACATAACAATGTACGCACCCATCGTCGCCATGGTGTTAGACATCGCTTTGATCACATCGTTACTGGTTTTGAATGTACCAGCAACACGACCGTAAACATAACCAGGGATGATGAATAAGATGAAGATCAATGGAACGATAGACTTCATTAGCGGCGCAGAGAATGCGGTGATTTCGCCTTCTGGAGAGCGAAGAGCTGAAGTTTCAGGAACCACTGCTGCAACCAGCAGCGCAATACCTGCGACCATCGCCCAACCGGCAGCTCTGAACGCTTTCGATTCCGTCGCCGTAAACGTACCAAGATCAGGCGCTTCTTCGGCATCTTCATCAATTGGCGTGTTCGCAAGACGAGGCTCAATGATTTTCTCAGTCACATACCAACCAATCGCAACGATAATCACTGAGGATAGACCAGTAAAGAAAATATTCGCTAGAGGGTTGATCACATACTCAGGGTCTAATACTTGTGCCGCTGTTTGAGTGAAGCCAGCAAGCAGTGGATCGATGCCCGATGGGATAAAGTTTGCAGAGAAACCACCCGATACACCCGCAAACGCTGCCGCAATACCCGCTAGAGGGTGACGCCCTGCTGCGTGGAAGATGATACCACCAAGAGGGATAACCAATACGTAGCCCGCATCCGCCGCTGTGTGTGAAACAATCGCCACAAGAATCAACATAGGCGTGAGTAGTTTCGCCGGCGTGAAGTTCAACATCTTCTTTAGGCCCGTCGTGATGAAACCTGAAGAATCAGCCACACCGACACCCAGCATTGCCACAAGCACGATACCCAGAGGCGCAAAGCCCGTGAATGTTGTTACCATATTGGCAAGGAAGCTCGCAAGCGCTTCACCTGTTAGTAGGTTTTGTACTTGAAGTGCTTCACCAGTACGTGGGTTGATAAGATCAAAACTGACATTAGAAAGCAGCGCTGAAGAGACCCAAACAATGATTAAAGCCCAGAAGAACAGGATTGCAGGATCTGGGATCTTGTTCCCTGCCTTTTCGATAAAGTTAAGAAAGCGATCCATGCCACTCGGCTTTGGCGCAGGCGCTTGGTTGATCGATTGGTTACTCATGGTAACTCCGTAGTTATGTTGTGTTATTGCAAATCGCAGCGAGGTTAGCGCGACGAAAAATTTCTGGGCGCTATTCTATTCGAAATTCAACAGAAAAGTATATTATTTGGTAGTTTTTACGATTACCTTGACATAATTTGAAAAATTTTAGATTTAACACAACAATCATCTAACATTGAAGCTTATTTTGATGAACATTAAAATAACTGGCACATAAAAATCCGTATACAACTAGTCACCATTCGTCATCATTTAGCGAGGGTCATCATTTATCGAAAGGTAGAGAGTGAGTGAGTGAGTGAGTGAGACAGAAAGAGGACTTGGTGTTATCGACTTCAAATACCATCTCTAGAATCGCCTTCTAGAGCCATCCTCTAGAACAGGGCTATCTGTGTTTGAAGCTCAACTCGCTCATTTTGCTCAATATCATCACCCCACCCAACACTGACTCGAACCGAAATCAAATTCAGCAATAGCACTGGTTCAATGGTTCGTTGTATCTCAAAAGGGGGAGCATCAAACTCCACCGTTTGATGTTGATAAGCCAACTTGGACAGTTCGCTATTCATGTTAGTTGCATAAATGTCAGCGTAAACCTGTTCGATTTGGGACTCAGCAATAGCCAGTGCTTGCGTTGTCATCATGACATTATCGACACTTCGTGAAAGCAGCACCTGCCCTTGGCTTATCCCCAAAACAGACGTCGCCAAAATCAGCATACTGACCACGACTTCCAATAGACTGATACCTAAACATTTAGAAATCACGCCAACTTCCTCTCATCCAATAGTCATTGGTTCCCGTTTTAACAAGGTGGGTATCCATGGCAATGACAGAGTCATGATTGATTTGAATTGAGATCTGATATCCCTGCCCCGTAGGTGTGACTTGCAGTGGCAAATCATCATGATGACAGCGAGTAAAGTCATGCTCACTCAACAACGCGTTAGGGTCGCCATTTAACACGGCGATAGCACATTCAACCGAGCTATTGGCTAACCAGAACCTTTGCCTTGATAACACCTCATTACCGACCCGTTTACTTTCAAAGTAAGCGTTTTGATGAGTGGCAATTAACACACTTGAGGCGATCAATAGCATCAAGACACAGGTTAACAAAAGGGCTAATCCGCGGTGGCGAAATAATGGATATTTTTGCTGTTTACTGACCATTTCTCACCCAAATTTGCCGCTGCAAACTCTGATTGATCTCAGGGTTTTGTTTCAGTTGCAACTCAATAATCAAATTCAGCCCTTGTCTCACCCTATCCTGCTCGTTGAGCCAATGTGATTGCACAGAAAAGTCTGAAACCGCCACCCGATGAGGTTCAAATACCGATGTGCATCCCATAGACTCATCAAAGCCCAACGACTTTGCCCCAGAAGCAACACTACTGGTCAGGTAACAAACCGATAAGGTTTGCTCTGTCGGGTTATAACGCCAAACATAGTTTTTTACTGCCTCTAAGCTATTGCCCTGTCTATAATCCCAATAACTGTATTGGATTTTATGCCCATCAGCCGCGACATAAACCGGTAACAAACTGCCTACTGGCATCAATACTTGGTTGATATCATCAGAGCTTCCCGCTCGAGTAAGATCATTAACTAAACGTCTGGTCACGACGGCTATCTCTTGATTCAGCATCAACTGTTTCGATATCTGCCAAGCCTGTGCGTTGAACTGACTGAGCAGCGCGAGTACCACCAACAGCAAACTCACACCTATTGATGAGGCAATCAGTGTTTCCATCAATGTATTGCCATCATTTCGAGTCATCAACAAACGCCTAGCCCCGATAAACTCACTAACTCTGAACAGATAATAATTCGACCTGAAGCGCTATGGGTCTTGATATTGATTTGCCCTTGTAGATTAGACAGGGTGATCGTCCCCGAACTGCGAACCATGCCACTCACCGGATCAAATTTGATGCGCTGATTACCATGATTAGACTGTACTGCGATACCAAGAAATAACTCGCTGTCTTGCTGATAAAAGATCGTCTGCTCACTACTGCCCAATTCATGCTGGTCGGTCAGCCATAACTTCCACTCTGCTTTGCCTGTGACATCAGGTAAGCCTTCAAAGTGCAGCCATAGCGCTTTATTGTGCGCAATGCTTAGTGCTTGGGATTGATTTAGTAAGGTATAAATCTGTTCTGCTGCACCGGTGAGTTGATGCGAATGCTTTTGTTGAGAAAGGTGAGGAGAGCTATAAAGCGCGAGAATTGACATAATCGCCAGGCAAACAAGTAGCTCAATAAGACTAAAACCGTGCATCATCAACCTCTTCTCCAAGCCCAAAATCTGCGTTTAAGCGCTAGACTAAATACTCGGCGGCAGGAAGAAAGTTTAGATTGTTGGTCTTTGCACAGAGTTAGAATGAGTCACTGCAACAAACGATAAAGATGGACTAAGAGTTTGAAGTCTATTCCTAGTTTTACGTCTTCTCGGTCAATTTAACGCTCAATCAGCGATATTGAGAAAAGTTTAGCGATGGATCTTGTGAGCGTTCATTGTCGATAAGACAAACAAAAAGCCCACAGCATGTGCCGTGGGCTTGGTCATCATAAAATAGCGGTTATGCTATTCATTAATTATTAGTTAAGCTGTCTCGTGAGCGAAACAGTCTCGCTCGCTAAAGCGTCTAGTTGGTTAAATCGTCGAAGAATTTCTTAACACCGTTGAAGAAACCTTCCGATTTTGGCTTATGCTTATTAGCGGCTTCGCCACCACAACTTTCTTCAAATTCACGTAGTAGCTCTTTTTGACGCGCGCTTAAGTTGACGGGTGTTTCTACCACTAGCTTAACGATTAAGTCGCCCATGGCACCGCCACGCACGCCCTTCACGCCTTTACCACGCATACGGAACATACGACCGGTTTGTGTCTCTTCCGGTACTTTTAGGCTCACTCGACCATCAAGCGTAGGCACTTCCACTTCGCCACCAAGCGCAGCTTGAGCAAAGCTGACTGGGACTTCACAGTATAGGTTGTTGCCTTCACGTTCAAAAATGTGGTGTTCTTTGACATGCACTTGAACATACAAATCACCAGCTGGAGCACCCTGCTCACCCGCTTCACCTTCGCCAGTTAGACGAATGCGATCACCGGTATCGACGCCTGCTGGGATCTTAACGTTCAGAGTCTTAGACTTCTGTACCCGACCTTCGCCATGACAGCTATTACAAGGGTCTTTGATAATTTGACCTTTACCGTGACACGTTGGACAAGCCTGCTGTACCGCGAAAAAGCCTTGGCGCATCTGTACCTGACCGTGACCATGACAAGTGCCACAGGTTTCTGGTGATGAACCTTTCTTAGCACCGGTTCCCTCACAAGTGTCACAGCCAACTAACGTCGGGATCTCAATTTCTTTATCACAACCACGAACGGCTTCTTCTAAGCTCAATTCCATGTTGTAACGAAGATCAGCACCACGTTGTGCGCGTGTTTGACCACGACCGCCACGTCCACCACCAAAGATATCGCCAAACACATCACCGAAGATGTCACCGAAATCCGCACCGCCGCCACCAAAGCCGCCGCCGCCCATACCACCTTGTTCAAAAGCTGCATGACCGTACTGATCGTAGGCTGCTTTCTTCTGAGGGTTGGTCAGAATTTCATACGCTTCTTTTACTTCTTTAAATTGATCAGCGGTGCTTTCGTCACCCTGATTGCGGTCAGGGTGATATTTCATCGCAAGACGTTTGTACGCCTTCTTGATATCACGCTCTGATGCGTCGCGGCTAACGCCTAATACTTCGTAAAAATCACGTTTTGACATATTGCTCGTTACCAATTACTTACTGCTGCATACAGCTTTCGCTGTCTGGGATTTGTATCGTTCTAGATAAGGATTGTCTCAGATTTCCTTATCTAGAGCGACAGTTTACAAACATGCGGGCGTCAAGGTTACCCAAAACGCCCGCATAGTATTTCTTCAAGAGTTGAAGGCTCATGGCTCAACTCTAACCAGAGCCCAGAGCATGAACGCTGGACTCTGACGTGACCACAATTACTTCTTGTCGTCTTTAACTTCTTCGAACTCTGCGTCGACAACATCATCATCTTGCTTTGGTTGCTCACCCGCTTCTGCGCCAGCTGCTGCCGCTTGAGCTTGTTGTTGAGCAATTTCCATTAGCTTTTGAGACGCTGCCATTAGCGCTTGAACTTTAGCGTCGATAGCTTCTTTGTCGTCGCCACCTTTCACTTCTTCAAGTTCTTTAATCGCTGCTTCGATCTTCTCTTTCTCTTCTGCTGGTAGAGCGTCACCCGCTTCTTCTACCTGCTTACGAGTACCGTGAATCATCTGGTCAGCTTGGTTACGCACAGCCGCTAACTCTTCAAACTTCTTGTCTGCTTCTTTGTTAGCTTCTGCTTCTTGTACCATTTTCTCGATGTCTTCGTCGCTTAGACCACCCGATGCTTGGATAGTGATCTTCTGCTCTTTACCCGTCGACTTATCTTTGGCAGATACGTGTAGGATACCGTCAGCATCAAGGTCGAAAGTCACTTCGATCTGAGGCATACCACGAGGTGCAGGCTGAATGCCTTCTAGGTTAAATTGACCTAGAGACTTGTTGTACATCGCTTGCTTACGCTCACCTTGCAGTACGTGAATCGTTACCGCATTTTGGTTATCTTCAGCGGTAGAGAACACTTGGTTCGCTTTCGTTGGGATAGTTGTGTTCTTCTCAACCAGAGAAGTCATCACACCACCCATGGTCTCGATACCTAGAGAAAGTGGCGTTACGTCTAGAAGTAGAACGTCTTTCACTTCACCCGCAAGTACACCACCTTGAACTGCTGCACCCATTGCAACCGCTTCATCAGGGTTCACGTCACGACGAGCTTCTTTACCGAAGAACTCAGCAACTTTAGCCTGAACCATAGGCATACGAGTCTGACCACCAACAAGGATAACGTCAGTGATGTCGCCTACAGATAGATCCGCATCCGCTAGAGCCACTTTTAGAGGCTCAAGAGAACGTTGTACTAGGTCTTCAACTAGAGATTCTAGCTTGGCACGCGTCACTTTAACGTTCATGTGCTTAGGACCCGTTGCATCAGCGGTCACATAAGGTAGGTTCACGTCAGTTTGAGAAGTAGAAGAAAGCTCAATCTTAGCTTTTTCAGCTGCTTCTTTAACACGCTGCATCGCTAGTGGATCGTTCTTAAGGTTGATACCTTGCTCTTTTTGGAACTCTTCAACTAGGTAGTTGATCATGCGGTTATCGAAGTCTTCACCACCAAGGTGAGTGTCACCGTTCGTTGCGAGTACTTCAAATGTTTTCTCGCCTTCAACTTCGTCGATCTCAATGATAGAGATATCGAATGTACCACCACCAAGGTCATAAACTGCGATAGTGCGATCGCCGCCAGATTTGTCTAGACCATAAGCTAGCGCAGCAGCTGTTGGTTCGTTGATGATACGCTTAACTTCTAGACCAGCGATACGACCAGCATCTTTAGTTGCTTGACGCTGTGCATCGTTGAAGTATGCAGGAACAGTGATAACCGCGCCTGTTACTTCTTCACCTAGGAAGTCTTCTGCTGTTTTCTTCATTTTCTTAAGAACTTCAGCCGAAACTTGAGGAGCCGCCATTTTTTGGCCTTTTGCTTCTACCCAAGCGTCACCGTTATCAGCCTTAACAATTTTGTAAGGCATGATTTCGATGTCACGCTGAACTTCTTCGTCTTCAAAACGACGACCGATAAGACGCTTAATAGCAAATAGCGTGTTCTCTGGGTTAGTAACCGCTTGACGTTTAGCTGGCTGACCTACTAGCGTTTCACCGTCAGTATAAGCGATGACCGATGCGGTTGTACGCTCACCTTCAGCATTTTCAATTACGCGTGGTTTGTCACCGTCTAAAACAGCAACACAAGAGTTAGTAGTACCTAAGTCAATACCAATGATTTTACCCATCAGGCTATCTCCGAATAAATTCTATTGTTTGGCAATATCGTCCCGGACTTGGGACATCGAGGGACAGTAGGTCCGCTCGCAATAGTTTGTTTCTGTATGACCCTTAGATAGGGGCGGCAAATTTCTTTTCAAGGGAAGAAAATAAAAAAAATTTACTTTTTTACAGAAATAACCAAGATTTCGTAGTGAACACCTAAAAAGAGAAGCGAAAAATATCGTGTTAAATCCGCTAGATAGGCAATCAAAAGTTCTCAAACTCAAGGAAAAACGAAAAAAGCCCCTGCAAAACAGGGGCTCATCAATCTTTTTGTCTAAATGCTATGTTTTAAATGCCACGTTCTCAATGCCCATGTTCTAAATACAATACTTAGACGCCATGATCATTATTTAGAGACCATAACCATCGCTGGGCGAATCACACGACCGTTAAGTTCGTAGCCTTTTTGCATCACGAACATCACTGTGTTTGGCTCATGGTCAGCACTTTCTTGAATCGACATCGCTTGATGCAATTCTGGATTAAATGCTTCACCTTCTGGGTTGATCTCTTTTAGACCGTTTTTCGCAACCACATCAGCAAACGTCTTATGTGTTAGCTCAACACCTTCAAGGATTGGCTTCACCACTTCATTGTCAGCATCCGCCGCTGCAATCGCGCGCTCAAGGTTGTCGATGACTGGCAGCAACTCTTCAGCAAACTTGTTCAGTGCGTATTTACGCGCTTTGTCGACCTCTTGCTCGGTGCGACGACGCATGTTTTCAACATCAGCCTTGGCACGTAATACCGCTTCTTGCTGCTCTTTCACTTTGTTTTCGCTTGATAAAAGCGCCGCTTCAAGTTGGGCGATTTTCGCTTCTTGAATGTCTTGCTCGGATTCTTCGTTCCACTCAACATCTGCATCAGAACCTATCACTTCAGCTTCAGCCTCGTTCACGACTGCTTCCTGTGCGTTTAGTTCGTCTTGATTTACTTTGTTCTCTTCGTTGCTCATGGTCTCTCCGCAATCTTCACTTGTGTCAGTGTCTGGGCACAAAGTTGGATCAAAATTATTCCAAACAGTGCCTCTAACTATACTTTGGGTATATTATGGGGATGAAGAATTTTGATTCAAGCATTAATCGAACAGTTTGGAAGTGATATGAACAAAACCTTTGAGGTTATCGCCATAATTGGTAAACCCCGAGCACAGCAAGCGATTCAAACTCATAAAGAATTATTTAATTGGCTGACTTCAAAAGGCTACCAAGTATTAGTCGACGACAGACTGGAGGAACTCTTGGTAGATATTCCTCAACAGCACTTTGTCGGCTTAGTACAGATAGGCAACCAAGCCGATTTGGCGATTGTTGTTGGAGGGGACGGTAACATGCTGGGTGCCGCTCGCGTCTTGTCTCGCTTCGATATTGCGGTCATTGGCGTAAACCGCGGTAGTTTGGGCTTTTTAACTGATCTCAACCCTGAAGGTTTTGAGCACGCATTAGAATCGGTGCTTGAAGGTAACTATAAAGAAGAAAAACGCTTTCTCCTTGAAGCAGAAGTGCACCGCCATGGTCAGGTCAAAAGCCATAATGCCGCCCTCAATGAAGCAGTATTACACCCCGGACAAGTCGCTCATATGATTGAGTTTGAGGTTTATATCGATGAAGTTTTTGCGTTTAGCCAACGTTCAGACGGCTTAATTGTCTCGACTCCAACCGGTTCGACAGCTTATTCACTTTCTGGTGGTGGTCCCATTCTATCAACACAACTCAACGCGATTTCCCTTGTGCCGATGTTCCCGCATACCCTATCCAGTCGACCATTAGTAGTGGATGGTAATTGTCGCATCAAACTCGTGGTCTCTCCCGATAATCGAGGCACGCAAGAAGTCAGTTGTGATGGGCAGATCTCCCTGCCTGTTTCACCAGGCGATGAAATTCACATCTATCAGAGCCCAAATCACCTCAAACTCATTCACCCCGAAGAATACAATTACTATCACGTTCTCAGAAACAAACTGGGCTGGTCGAGCAAATTGTTCTAACCACTAGATAAATCTATTAAATCAAAGCAATACCGACAAAACCCAAGCAACTTTGCCGCAACAAAATCACCGCCATTGCATCAATATTGAATTCTGGTCACAAATTTTATCTGACCAGAATTTTTTTTACCTGGACAACTTTACTGTATAAAGAAACAGTATATACTGAACGCATATACAGTAATGTTAATTTAAACAGGTAACGTAAAATGCTGTCCCATCTAAGTGTTAATAATTTTGCTATCGTAAAATCTCTGCAGTTAGAACTCTGTCATGGAATGACAACAATAACCGGTGAAACTGGCGCAGGTAAATCCATTGCGATTGATGCGCTGAGTCTATGTCTAGGCGGTAGAGCTGATGCCGGCGCTGTGCGCACGGGTGAAGATAAAATGGAGGTCAGTGCGACTTTCTCTACTGACAACAATCTTCACGCGACTCGCTGGCTTGAAGACAATGACTTGCTCGATGGACAAGACTGCATTTTACGCCGCACCATTACCAAAGAGGGACGCTCACGCGCTTTTATTAATGGCAGCCCTGTGCCTCTGTCCCAATTAAAAGCACTCGGTCAACTCTTGATTAACATTCATGGTCAACATGCTCACCACCAGTTGATGAAAAGTGACTACCAACTCTCTTTGCTTGATCAATATGCGGGCCACCATGGATTACTAAAGCAAGCTCGCGCCAGTTATCAGCAATGGCGTAATGCGGATATCGCTCTGACTCAGCTAAAAGAAAATAGCAAAAACAATCTCGCTCAACTTCAATTGCTTGAGTACCAAATTAAAGAACTAAACGAATTAGCGATTGAAGAACAAGAGTTTCCAGAGCTAGAACAAGAACATAAATTGCTCACGAACAGCGGCGAACTGGCAATGACCTGCCAGCAAGCGATGGATATCGTTTATGACAATGAAGAGGCGAACGCCCTATCTATCCTGCAAATGGCAAGCGCTAAGCTCACCGATTTAACGGAACTTGACCCCTCGCTCGCATCACTTCCTACTATGATTGAAGAAGCCATTATTCAAATCGAGGAAGTCAATGGAGAGCTCAGACATTATCTCGACAAAATTGATGTCGAGCCTGAGCGCTTAGCTTATGTAGAGGAGCGCTACAGCAAAATCATGTCACTCGCACGAAAGCATCATGTGATGCCAGATGAGTTATATCAGCACCATCAAGATTTATTGCAACAGATCGATGCATTAGATTGCTCTGACGAGAAACTCGCGACTATGGAACAAGAAGTGGCTGAGTTATATCAAGGGTACGTGGTCGTGAGTGAGAAACTGAGTAAGTCTCGTGGTCGATACGCCAAAGAGTTAACCAAGCTCATTTCGCAAAGCATGCAAGAACTGAGTATGGAAAAAGCGAAGTTCCTGATCGATGTGTCATTTGAAAATAAACACCCCACACCAAACGGGATGGATTCCGTGACATTTTTGGTAACGACTAACCCTGGGCAACCGATGCAGCCGATCGCCAAAGTAGCCTCCGGTGGTGAGCTGTCGCGTATTTCATTGGCAATTCAAGTCATCACGGCGCAGAAAGTCGATACGCCAAGCCTGATCTTCGATGAAGTCGATGTGGGTATTAGTGGTCCTACCGCTGCTGCTGTGGGTAAAATGCTAAGAAAACTGGGAGAGTCGACCCAAGTGCTGTGTGTGACTCACTTGCCACAAGTGGCTGGTCACGGGCACCAACAGTTATTTGTGACCAAAACGACCAAAGCCAATAAAACAGAGACCAATATGGTCACTCTGAACCAAGATGAACGAATCAGTGAACTGGCACGTCTATTAGGCGGGAGTGAAATCACGCAAACCACCCTAGCCAACGCAAAAGAGCTATTGATTGCAGCTTAACAGGTAAGTTCCATCATCATGGCAGAATAAACAAGGTTTGTCGGATTAATCATAAATTTGGCAACTGTTACAACCTTGAACAAAGACAAGTTTTTACTTCTGGCTCATCCTTGTTTATTATCTGTCACAGTTTAAGCAATCACAGTAGTAGTAAAGACTATGCAATTCAAAAAGTGGTTATTAACTCTACCACTCGTTTTTAGTGTCCTGACTGGGTGCTCAGTAATAGAGAAAATCGTTTACCGCATCGATATCAACCAAGGCAACTTTGTTGAACAAGAGTCTGTTGATAAATTACGAGTCGGTATGACCAAAGAGCAAGTACGCTTTGTACTCGGCTCCCCTATGCTCGTTGAAAATGGTTACCCAAATACTTGGTACTACATTCAACATACGACGAAAGGTCATGATGATTCCGAGCAAAAGAACCTAGTGGTTAATTTTGACCAAACGGGTGCTCTAAAGGATATCAGTGGTGATTACCAGCAAAGTGCTTTGTTCGAGCAGCGCCTGAACTAATTCCACTCATCATGAAAAGTTAACCGTCATGAAAAGATAAAAGCTCGCATTGATTGCGAGCTTTTTGTTTTTACCTTGCTGATTTAAGCCCTATCCGCTTTTACGCACAGACGATGGTTTGCCGCCCGTTACGGGATCTGCTCGCCCAGACTCTTTAGCCTGTTCAGCTCGCTTACGGCGGATTTCTTTCGGATCGGCAAGCAACGGGCGATAAATTTCAATTCTATCTTTGTCTCGAACCGTAGCGTCTAAACGAACATTGCGGCTAAAAACACCGACTTTGTTCTGTTTTAGATCTATTTCAGGGTAGGCAGACAATACGCCAGAGCGCTGGATAATATCTTCGACGGTTGAGGCTTCATTGACGACCAAAGCAAACACACGTTGTTCATGAGGCAAGGCATAGACAACTTCAACGTGAATAAGCGAACCTTCAACACTCATAGTGATACACCTCTTTTGCGCGTTTGGTAAACGCAGAAACCATGTTTGAAGTGAGTTCATTAAAGATTTTGCCAAACGCCATCTCGATCATTTTACTCGAGAACTCAAATTCTAAACGAAGCTCTACCTTACATGCCTGCTCATCCAACGGAATAAATGACCAGACACCTTTCAGTGCTTTAAATGGACCATCCACTAGCTCCATAAAAATCTCACTGCCTTGTACTAGGGTGTTCGCTGTTGTAAAGGTTTTACTGATCCCAGCTTTTGACACATCAACTGACGCAACCATACTTGAACGAGATGACTCTAAAACTCTAGATCCTGAACAACCGGGTAAAAACTCATGATAACGGGTTACATCGTTAACCAAGTTAAACATCTGCTCAGCGCTAAACATAACCAGCGCAGAGCGCGTCACTTGCTGCATAACAACTCCTAAAGACAAAAAGCTGGTGTGATTCTACTTTTATACGCTTGAGCACACAAGTCACGTCGAGCGAGACAATATCACCATATTTGCAATAAAAGCCTTTCCTTATCTCGAAAACAGCACTTATAATGGCGCCACTATGGCAAAGAAGAATTCAAAAAATAAAGCGGGTAGCAATACCATCGCTCAAAACAAAAAAGTACGTCACGAGTACCAAATCGATGAGCAAATCGAAGCGGGTCTTGAGCTGCAAGGCTGGGAAGTTAAATCCTTACGCCAAGGTAAAGCCAACATAGCAGAAAGCTATGTCTATATTCGTGACGGTCAAGCTTATATCAGCGGTATGTCAATCATTCCACTTAATCAAGCCTCTACACACGTTGTAGCTGAGCCAACGCGCGTGCGTAAGTTGCTCATGAACCGACGTGAACTCGATAAGCTGATTGGTCTGGTAAACCGCGACGGTATGACGCTAGTCGCAACGGCTCTATACTGGTCACGCTCATGGGCTAAACTAAAAGTAGGCGTTGCTAAAGGTAAGAAACTGCACGATAAACGCGCAGATCTAAAAGAAAAAGATTGGGCTCGCGATAAAGCGCGCATTATGAAGAGTAACAATTTGCGTTAATCTTAACCAATCAATCTCGCAAAGCTAGACAGTTAAAGCTTTTCTGGTACTATGCGGGGAACACTTTGGGGCTGATTTAGGATTCGACAGGAATTTTGCAGTCTGAGGTGCATGCCGTGGGGCGGTTGGCCACGTAAAAAGCCGCAAAAAAATAGTCGCAAACGACGAAAACTACGCACTAGCAGCTTAATAACCTGCTCAGAGCTCTCTCGCCCTAGCTTCCGCACGTAAGACGGGGAATAACGAGAGATCAAATCCAAACGCGCTAGCCCGGATTCTCCCACCTGAGAGATGAACGGCGAAGTATAATTCAGGTTAGTCATTCATTAGCGTGTCGGTTCGCAGGTGGATGGTGAATGTAAAGATCGACTAAGCATGTAGTACCAATGATGAATGGTTTTTGGACGCGGGTTCAACTCCCGCCAGCTCCACCAAACGTTTGGAAAAGGTCACCTCCGGGTGACCTTTTTTTATGATTTCATTGTGCTCCTCCAGCTCAGAAATCCGTTTTTTAAGATCAGGGATCTCGATTCGTTCAGGAGTATGCGGTGAAGCTTTCGGTGTTACACCTTGCTTCTCTTGCTTAAGCTGTCGCACCTACTTGTCCATTGCTGACTTGCCTACATTCAAAGCTTTCGCTGATTCAACAACAGTATAGCCTTGCTCAACGACCAACAGAGTAGACTCGAGCTTGAATTCGGGACTGAAAGTTCTTCTCACACGTTTTTTCATCATTTCATCTGTCGGGTACGAAGTGCATTTTAGCACCTCTAATCAGGTGACCAAATTCACTATGCCACTATACCCGCAGGAGGCGCGACTTTCGGTGGGCTATTGTAGAGCCTCATTTAACCGTTTCAATCCACGCGCCCACAGGAGGCGCGACCAGCCATCAACTTTAAGTGCGTAAACAAGGCTTTGTTTCAATCCACGCGCCCGCAGGAGGCGCGACTTTAGGGAGTTGGGTATATTGCCCGTCTTTGCCGTGTTTCAATCCACGCGCCCGCAGGAGGCGCGACTGAGCATTCGCAAAACTTCTACCGCGCGGTGACAGTTTCAATCCACGCGCCCGCAGGAGGCGCGACTTTTAACTGCGCACGCTTGCCTAAACCCTGTTTTTGTTTCAATCCACGCGCCCGCAGGAGGCGCGACCTAAGAGAGAAAACAAATCAAACCGCTAGTAATAGTTTCAATCCACGCGCCCGCAGGAGGCGCGACCGTATTGAACTGGTCGTGCGTGCGCGAGGTGATGTTTCAATCCACGCGCCCGCAGGAGGCGCGACCGTATTGAACTGGTCGTGCGTGCGCGAGGTGATGTTTCAATCCACGCGCCCGCAGGAGGCGCGACAAGGCGTGGTGCGACGATGAGCTGATACTAATAGTTTCAATCCACGCGCCCGCAGGAGGCGCGACGTATAGAGCCCTTCATTCATAACCACGTTTGCTGGTTTCAATCCACGCGCCCGCAGGAGGCGCGACTTATTACAAATACTGCATTTTAATTTAGTTATTTGTTTCAATCCACGCGCCCGCAGGAGGCGCGACGGTGGATGAGATGACTGACACCAAAGTGTTCAGTGTTTCAATCCACGCGCCCGCAGGAGGCGCGACCTTTTTTCATAAAGTCGCCGGACTGCATTTGCTTGTTTCAATCCACGCGCCCGCAGGAGGCGCGACTTGACCGTTTGGTCCTAACGCGCCAGCATCATAGTTTCAATCCACGCGCCCGCAGGAGGCGCGACTACCACCATAAGCACAAAACCCAACGATGGAATGTTTCAATCCACGCGCCCGCAGGAGGCGCGACCGATAAATCTCTGTTTCTTCAAGTGTATTAAATTGTTTCAATCCACGCGCCCGCAGGAGGCGCGACCACTATTGATGTCAGTCTCATAAGATTTAGGCTTGTTTCAATCCACGCGCCCGCAGGAGGCGCGACCTATTGCAAATAATGACTCGTCCACAGCGACGCGTTTCAATCCACGCGCCCGCAGGAGGCGCGACAGCCTATAATGAGGGTGTCTTTTTGTTTAACGAGTTTCAATCCACGCGCCCGCAGGAGGCGCGACCGTTTTTGCAATCAGGATACCCAAGGCATGACCAGTTTCAATCCACGCGCCCGCAGGAGGCGCGACTTTAACTGCGCACGCTTGCCTAAACCCTGTTTTGGTTTCAATCCACGCGCCCGCAGGAGGCGCGACCGTTTTTGCAATCAGGATACCCAAGGCATGACCAGTTTCAATCCACGCGCCCGCAGGAGGCGCGACGTATTACGACTAGCATTACTGCTCGACCTTTATGGTTTCAATCCACGCGCCCGCAGGAGGCGCGACCGCATCGCGTTGATCAATGCGCGAGTGTTTGAAGTTTCAATCCACGCGCCCGCAGGAGGCGCGACTCTTCGCTTTATATAACGCAGTGCGGCAGGACTGGTTTCAATCCACGCGCCCGCAGGAGGCGCGACGCCAGCCACATAGATAGTATGCTCTGCATCATGTGTTTCAATCCACGCGCCCGCAGGAGGCGCGACCTCACTCACCCATTCGGACACCTTTTTACTGATTGTTTCAATCCACGCGCCCGCAGGAGGCGCGACCGATCAAATGATGCTGTCGCAGCAACTCCTTTTGGTTTCAATCCACGCGCCCGCAGGAGGCGCGACAATGTATTAGCAGGGTTTGTAACTATCTCTAGAGTTTCAATCCACGCGCCCGCAGGAGGCGCGACTGCCTCTTCTTAAAGGCGTGTATAAACTAACACACTCTATTGTTTACCGCTAACTTTGCGCGGTAGAGCAAAACTATTTTGTGTGAATCTATACAAATAAATATTTCCTATATTTTTAAAGAACTTATGTGATCGCTAGATCCCCAATGTTTTACTGAGAACTCAAGCCTAGCGATTATAAAATAAGGGTATCTCTGAATATATCTATGGCGACTTTCGCGCCGTGGTGCTCTACTTTTTTTTGCCAGTTTTTGCCGAGCTTATAAAAACGCAAACTGTCTACTTCAGGCTCGTAAATTGACAGCAGTTTATTTTTAAAACGCAGCCATTGCGCGGCATCTATTTCACATTCGAATACAGAATATTGCACTCTTATGCCATAGTCTAAGCATACTTTTGCTAATTGCCTGAGGCGTTTTTGACCATCTTTACTGGCAAAAGATACATCGTAGGTGACCAATACCATCATTGCTCGCTCTCCTTATTTTTTGATCACAAATGGCGGATAATGGGCCAGATCACCACGAAAATGACGTGCCAGTAGCATAGCTTGAACATGCGGTAATAAACCAATTTGCACCTTTTCTTGCAAAAAAGGGTGCATGACTTCTTCTTGTTTTTTAGCTTGATAAGCCTGAAAAACTAACTTACGTGCTTCGTCTTTTATGGTTACACCACCGAGACAATCTGTCTCAAAGTCCTTCGTTGTGAGGGTTTTATTGTTAAAGAGTTTTAAGGCAATGCTATCGACAATATAGGTCCTAAACTCTTCTAGTATATCAAGGGCGAGGCTATTTCTGCCCGGTCGCTCTTTGTGTAAAAAACCGACTTGTGGGTCTAACCCAACCCCTTGTAACGCGCCACTGATCTCCTGCCCTAACACAGAGTAAAGTAGTGAAATAACGGCATTAACTGGATCCTTAGGCGGCCGTCGAGTGCGCTTATCAAACAGCTGTTTGCTTTCGTTGCCTTTAAACATGTCAGCAAACGCGGAGAAGTAATGCGATGCCGCCTCGCCCTCTAGCCCTAAAATTGTATCGTAGGCGGTAACGCCTTTTAGTTGCTCAATAATTTGCTTTAAGCGCGAAATGGCTTTTTCTAACTGTGGTGTACTACTGTGATTGCGTCTAAAGCGTAAAAGCAACATACGAGATGAACGTATTTTTGCGGCGACAATATGCTTGGCTAGTTCGTTTGCAGCCTGCTCTTTAACGTTAAACTGCTGCCTACGCAGCAATACATTACCCGTTTGTTTACCAACAACATTTGCTAGAAAACGACCATACATATCAAAAAAGGCGAGATGTGTGCCATTTTCACCACAAAAGCCAAGTAGTTGTGGTGAAACCATAATATTGCCAAAACAAAATATACTGCCAATAGAATGAATAGGAAGCTGCATCAGTTTTTGCTTTTTGCCATCCACTTTTTGCTCTATCAGCAACGTTTCGCGCTGTTTATGCAAATACGCTCCGTCTTTGGTGATATAGAGCGCGTTTTGTAGTTTTTTCATTCAGCCTCCATGTTAAACAATGCGGCTACGTAACCGCTTGAACCATCATTATTGGTTAAATCTGGCTGACATATTTCAATCAGAGAACATGCCTTACAGTGTTTACCCTTCGTTGGGGGAGGCGTCTTTCCGTTTGCAAACAGCTGTTGCACTTTCGTAATTAAGGCTTTTGTTTGCGTTCGCAGTTGGTTATCGAATTCAACATCAATGCGTTTGCGTGTTTGCCAATACCAAAGTGCACCATTTGCGACTTCAACTGATAGCATTTCTTCAATACATAACGCTTGCGCGCACAGCTGTACTTTGTCGATATCGCTGGCTTTTGGCTTACCTCGTTTATACTCAACTGGGACGAATTGGTTACTTAGTTTATGGTGCTCTAATAAGTCCAATTTACCCGTGACACCTAATTGTGGCGCAGTAACGACTACGCCACGTTCAAAACGCACGCCTTTGCGGGTTTCTGGCTCACCGTTATCAACTCGCTCATGTAACTGCCTACCTTGTGCCGTCAGGTAGTTTTCTTGCCACACCTGCTCTAAGTGGATCAGCGCACATTGGCGCTGACAAAAAGCAAAATGTTGTAGAGCGGATATGTTGATTAGGCGAGCATCATTCATTAGAAACCTTCAATCACTTCTGGCTCTAAACCTTGTAAAGCACTTACCAGTGAATCATTTAACGCCGATGTTTCAATCGGTAAGCCTTGTTCAATATGCGCTCGTAATGTTTGGTGAACTTTTGCCGAAGAATACTGGCCAGACTTCGAGTCATGCTTCCACCAGACAAGGTGCGAAATACTCATAGAACCTTCAGGGCGCGCTGATGATGCATCACCTTCAAAAAGTTTCACTAACACGTTTTTGATTTTATCGGCATCTTCATTATTAAAACCTGCTTTTTCAGCCAACTGTGGTGTCATAGCACCAAAAGCAACATAGGTTGCTTTGTCGACGCGGTGTTTCATACCCATGGTATCGGACGATTTTTTAGTACCATCACCTTCACCACTCACACTTTTTGTGATTTGCGTACTGGTAATACTCACAGGCTCAATACTAAAAGCACTTTGAATAGTCACAGGTCCTCGAATTGGAATAGACACACCGTCTGCCCCCTTACTTTTAGAAAAGGCAAACACTTGACCAAACGCACGTACATCAAGCCACTTCTCGCAACACTTTTTGGCGGCTTCATCTGGTGCAGTTTTTTTACTATTAAAGGTATCTTTACCTAAACCAACCTCGTCTGATTCAGCGCGGTTGCGCAAGCTTGTCATACCATCGGTTTTCTTTTCATCAGATTGAACAAAAATGCTTTCACCTGCTTCTTGTAAACGATCTCGAATTTTTCGCTTTAAACACACATCAGTAATTTCGCCAAAGCCGTCGTAATCTGTTCGTGGGCGATTGCCATTGAGTGGATCGCCGTTAGGGTTAGCATTTAACACATTGAAAATTAGTGCAAAGTCGATTTTATTTTGTAAAGTCATGGTGATTTCCTTTTCTTAAACTGTTTCTTCTAAATTTTCTTTAACTTGTTCGTCGTTTACTTTCTTAACCCATTGACCTTTCTCTACTTTATGGGTTTCCAACCATATCATTTGGTTATGAAAGCCAAGCAAAAATTCAGGGCTAAGCTTTTGGTTTGACGTAAAGTCTGTTGGGTTAAACATATCGGTAACTTGGCTAATAAGCGCTTTAGTTGCTTTGTCGTACCCTTGGTAGTTATTGAATAGTCGCTGCTGATAAGGCACTAAAGCATTGCTGATATTCAGCCACGTTGAAGAGGGTTTATTAACAAACTGCGTCATAAAACGCTCTGCCGTTGTTAAACGATTGGCTTCGCTGCTTGAGAGCGCAATTTTTTCAACCTTGTTTGCCACCGCCAGTAAACGACCAAACAAATAGTCGCGACTGGCATTGTCTTGCTGTAATGCCATTGGGAATTCCTTTTGAATAGTTGAATGGGTTGCTCGGGTGTAAAACCCTTTGATCAGTGAGCAGGCAATGCCTAAATTTTGTAACCAAAGCCAAGTTTTATCTGATTTATAGGCGACACGGTTAATTGCACGGTGAAACGCGCTTTGCATTATGTCTTGCGGAATTGGTTTACCCTCAACGATACAGGGGTATAAACGGGTAATGAGGTTTTTCTTCAAGGTATCGGCTGATTTAAGTACATCACCGTATACACCATCAAGCACTCGAAATAAACTCGGGGCACTATAAACCCATTGCCACTGTTCGTTTATTTTGACTCTCTGTTGCCACCCAAGCTCGAGTTGCCATTGCTCTAATCGCGCTAGAAACTCTTTTGCTATGGTTTCACGATAATACAAAATGCCCATTCGTCCGGGCGTGGCTGAATCTAGCCCTAGTAATGCGATTTGCTCGTTGTCATCCAGTTGGTTTTTAGTTTTTATACCGTTAAAGTAACGCTTTAACTGATTAGCGTAAGCTCGACCTAAATCCTGTGAGTGATCAACACTGTCGGTTTCTTCTAAGAAACTTGTTAAGTCACTAAAGTCTAGTTCGGTAGGTTCAGGCACCTCTTTACCTGATACCGCCCAAGCTAAATAAACTTGATCGCCATTTCTAAAAACACTTTGCTTAGTTAACAAACTACGCAGTGCATTGTGCGCTTTTTGTGTCACTTCAAAGCTAATGTTGCAAGCTTCTTCATTGGATAAAAAACGACCTCGGAAGGTATAGCCGCTTTTATCGTTAGCAGAGATTAATTTGGCTTTATCACCACTGTGACGTATTTTTGCTGGGTGGTTGCTCGCAGCAAGTTTATTTTCACCAGTGGCGTAACACATGGCTGTGCTATCACCATTTTGGCTATCAAAAGCAATCCAGCTTTGTTGGATACTTGGGTCAAGCCAAGTTTTAGATTGAGGTTCACGGGATGTTTCTACACTCCAACAAACTAAAGCAGAACCTTGGTCAAACACCCCTTTTTCTTTCGGCAGGATTTTTAATAATGCTGGGGCTTCTCCCTCATCTTGCCACCTAGTCAGCAAGTGCCCATCTTGCTCGTGCAACACCTTTTCAGCAATTAAATCTGCAACGACCAAGCCCCTATCTATGTATTGATAGACAGCCCGCACTGCTGGGTGACTATGCTCTGAGTCACACCAAGCTTTTAATTGCACTTGATACAACTCAAATCCAGACTTTTTAATACCACCGAAATCAGCGTAATCTTTCGCAACGTATTGAATTTTATCTGCCAATGCATGTGCACATAAACCACTGCTGCGTCCTGCAGACTGCTCAGTTGCAGGTAAGACTACTTGTGTTTTTTCAAGTACTTCAGCACGAACAAACTCACCTTGATTGTTAATAACGATATGAATGTGTGCTGTTTGTGGAGTGTGACAAATTGGCATCACTTGCTGTTCAAATAGCAAGGTGTCATTAAGTTTTTCAAGTTCATCGTAGGTTTTGTAGAGCGTAGTTAACCAAGTCATAGGCAACTCTCCGTTTGCTCAACACTCTGCACATTTTGTTCAAGCTCAAAACTTTTTGCGTTCATTTTTCTCACATGACGCGTTACTGGGCACGCTGTAACGTGAGGGTATTCAATTACACCGTTTTTCATTACGCCGTGCCAGAATCGACTAATCAGTTCATTGTTGCCCGTTTCATCTGGGTAGCCAAAGCTGTGAAACATTAAACCAAAACCAAGCTCATCAATATTATCGTAAGCACCTTCGCCCTCACCAAATAGACAAGGTTCAACATAACCTTGGCAATCGCGAGTACCAAGAAAGATGTCTTGTCGTCCACCTTTTTCAAGCATGCGTTTAGCAATGGCAAAATGTTTGCCGTCGACACGGTCTTTCGCTAGTTCCGGGCGGTGTTCATTCCACTCAAAATGAGCTTCAATTTGGTATTCAACGTCATGCAAAAAGGTGTAATACGCCAAAGTATTACCACCTCCCCAGTTCAACGGCTTTGTTCCCTTCGTTTGGGTGCGTAGTGGTTTTATCACCCTAACTCTATCAACATGCCAAACAAGCGTTGGTTTCCAGTAGATTGATTTTAAAATCCCCTTAATCGCCTCGTATGTTGGAATGTGATAAGTACACTTTTCACCTCCCACTTTAGTTATGGGGTCGGTAAATAACGCGTACCTGCCCCATAATCTAAAACTAATACTGTTCTTCACATGACTCTCCTTGTTAAAAACATGGTTGCTTTTAAAAAATTAAATCTTGCTGAGCGTTTGTTACCTCTATGCTCAAGCCAAAATCTTGGCTGTAAAATTCTTCACTTAAATAAAACACGGCTTCGTCTTGAGCTATTGGGTACACAGCCTGTTGATCAGTCAATTTTTGCCATACATTCGGAAATATATTCACACTGTACTTTTGCGCCGATTTTAATAAGCTGCGGTAGCTTGCAGCATCAAAGCGTTTATCAAGCGCACATAATTGTGTGATTATGCTTTTCGATTCATCATTAAATGGCACTATTACTGAATGCACGGGTGCATCAATGGCTTTAAACTGTTTCGCAGCCGTCATAAAAGATTGCTTTAGGGCAAATGGTGTTTTATTGATATTTCTTTGATTACTGCTTAGCAAGTTAAGTAAAGTTTGCTCTTGCTTAACGGGATAGGTCATCTCTTTATGACGATCATAAAAGTAGTATTGAAAATACTGACTCATTGCTTGCGGTTTAAGTAAGTCTTCTTCTGAAAACTCAGTGAATATACGGCTTGAGGCTGCAATACCTGTTTTAATATCGTGAAGCATACCGACATTTTCTTGAGCTGGGTTAAGCACAAAAACATAGCCTTTTTGTTGCTTACCATTTCGATTACAACGCCCAGCAGCTTGAGCAATTGAGTCAAGACCAGCGACAAAACGTATAACGCTGCCAAAATCAACATCAACACCCGCTTCGATAAGCTGTGTACTGATACACAAAGTTGCCAGCCCGTTTGACAAACGCGCTCTGACCTCATCTAGAATTTGTTTGCGATGAGCCGAACACATGCCCGTACTTAAATGAAATATTTTTGTTTCGACAGTAATTTGATTTTGCAACGATTGAAACAAGGTTTTTGCCCAGGCTTTGGTATTTACAATCACTAAACAGCTTTGTACTGCTGATAGTTGTTTTTGCACTAGTTCCGTGATTTCTACCTCGCTCCACCCCTCCTTTTTGGTAATGTTCTTTAAACTCACTCGTTCTAATTGTTGATAAAGTTTTTCAATATTTGGGGTTAGTTCATTTTCAAGCGGTAATTGCAACTCACCAAACTGTTTTATTTGTTCGGGTAACTGATTAAGCAAAGGCTGAGTAGCTGTGCACATCAACACCGTGGTGTTACAAAAACGCGATAAATAGTTAATGGTGTTATTGAATAAATGAACACAACGAATAGGGAGCGTTTGGATTTCATCAAACACCAGTACCGCATTACTTAGTTGATGCAACCGCCTTGATCCACGCGTACCACTGGCAAACATACTTTCAAGAAACTGTACCATGGTTGTGAGCACTATGGGCTTATCCCAATTTTCGCATGCGAGCTTTGAACGCCACGTTTGTTGCTCTGGCTCTAAGCTTGAGTGATGCTCTAATACCCAATCATCTGCGTTTATTTCATCCAAAACACCGCGAATGGCATTGGCATTTTGCTCAATGATTGAGGTAAACGGAATTATGTAGATGATCCTATCAAGGTTATGTTTTTTAGCGTGATGCAGTGCAAAGCGCAGGCTAGCGTAAGTTTTTCCTCCACCAGTTGGAACTGTCAAACTGTAGATGTCAGTTTCGCCTTGTGCGCGATTAAAACAGTTGTCTGATATTTCAGCACGAATATGGTCGATTGGATTGACTGGCTCAAACTGTGCGATGAAGCTTTCAATTTTATCGCAAGCAGACGCCCAATCAGGTTGCTTAAAACGCTCAGTTTTATTACTTGGCTGCTCAAAGTCGGCACTGTCAATCCGGTCGGCATCAATCAGGCAACTAAACAGCATTTTAGTAAACATGCCAAGGTAATAATCATGCTCAATTGCTGAAAGCTCGAACTTATCAAACACGCCTTTAAGATGTTGGCTGCTTTCTAAGATAAACTCAAAACTCACGAGTGACTTAGCCTGCTCAATTAATTCAGGAGCCGCATTTTTACTACATTCTTTTAGGTGGGTTAGTTCATTGAGCTTTTTAATTCGGTTTGCAAAAACGTTTTCATTTTCTGACAAGCTATCAATCAACCCGCTGTGGTGCGATGCGATACACATACTTAGTGCTTGAGCAATTGCTAAGCCATAAGATGCAAGCGATTGGTCCTGTTGCTTTAGCTCCCCGCAATGGGGTAAAAGCGAATTTAGAACCCACTGAGCACCCGCACTGGAGTGGTCTATTTTACCTTTTAAGCTTTTGCTCGTTAAAGTTATAGAGCTACCCTCATCATTATCAGGGTTATAGCCTGTTTGCTCAGCAATAATCAGGCGCATGTACTCTTGAAATGCACTGCTGTATTTACCAAAATCATGCATTAAGCCAATTAGTTGTCCTTGCTCGGCAAAACCTATTTTTGCAGCAAGCCTGCCAGTTAATTCGCTAACCGCTTTTAAGTGAACATAAACGCTTTGGTGATGCCCATGCTCAATATCTGGATGGGCAACATAAGATTCACTAGGGCTAAAATCATCCATCAACATCGCTCCCACTGCGTAATGTTCTCGATAAACCTATTGCAAGTCAGTTAATTAAACTTATATCGGTACTTACTTCTATCTTTCATAAACCTCCAAAGGGAAAGGAGCTATAGTTATTTCTGGTGTATAGGAAGGAATGTAATGTAACGAGTTGATTGATCTCGCTAGATCAACAACCAACAATCAACAATCAACAATCAACAATCAACAATATGCATCGACAGGCATAATAACATTGCAGAACTGCACAAACTAGAGAACCCATTGAATGAACTTTTAAAATGGGATCTCACAATTTATTGGCTCAAGCGATTGAGGCTGAACAGCAAGCCTTACTCGAACACTTATCTTCACTTCATTTACTCTACCAACCCAACAGCATCACCTGCACAACCGATACTCACTAAACCTATATTCTATAATCACATTCTGCATACCAAGTATCCCTATAAAACTATGTAATCACTTTTTTACGCGCATTAAAAAGATGCTAACCCACACTTTTATGCGCATAAAAGCGTAAAATAACAACACAAAAATGTGCAGAAGAGAGCCTCCAAGAACGTGCAGCCTATTTCTGTATCTGAGCGAAAAAGTCGCATAAACCAAGTCATTCACGCTTTGCTAATGGGGGAGCTGACGCAAGGGTTAGCACTTAAGGCGCTTAGAATGGAAGTGTTAGGCATTAAACAGGATGCATTTGCCAAGATGGTTGGAGTTTCGAGAAAGACCATCTCTGAGATTGAGAATGATCGAGGCGCTTTCAAAACCGACATTCTCGATAAAGTTTTTAAACCATTCGGATTAAAAGTAGGACTTGTCCCCGTTTCAGTAAGCCTTCTAAGCTCAGTCCTGAATGAATAGGTGTTGATCGCAACCCCCGAACTATACACCCTACCTCTTATTTTATTGTATTAATCGAGGTAAGAATGACTCACCAAATTGAGGAGGGTTCGACTCAAAGTAATCACAAACGGTTGCACCAATATCGGCTAGGGTAAGGCGCTCACCAATACTGGTGCCTTTAACCTGCTTACCATAGGCTAAAAGTGGGGTGTACTCTCTCGTGTGTTTGCTATGACCGATGTATGGATCATTACCATGATCCGCAGTCACGATAAGAATATCATTTTCATTCAAAATTTTGAGGATTTCACTTAAACCTTGGTCGGCTTTTTCTAAAGTAGCCCAATAGCTTTCAGGATCTTGTTTATGACCAGCAAGGTCGGTTTCTTGTACATTGATACAGAAAAAACCGGTTTCTGATTTAGCGATCTCCTCAATACTGATACGACAGATCTCATCAGTATTACTGATTTTCATAAAATTTGTGCCATGTGGGTTTTGAACAATATCGGCTACCTTGCCCACTAATGTAGTGCTGATTCCTTTCGCATTCAGCATTTCAGGTACTTGAACTAAACGATCAACACCGTAACCAAGATGAATGACTTTAAAGCCTTTATCATAAGCACCTGACTTAGGAGCATTCACGCCAATACATTCTCCTTTCACTTCAATAGCATCGATAAGGTTCTGATTTGAAGCTAACTCACCACCAAAGACGACGTTTCTTGCCACATCATTGCTATTGCGTATAACTCGCCCAATTTGCTGAACATCTTCAAATGAAATCTCACTAAGATTTGCTGTTACGTTATAAACCTGACCCAACTCGGCTTCAAGATTATCGCCGACAATCACGCAGTCATTGATCATTAGCAGTGATTGCCCACTGCGGGTAATTCGATTAACTGTATATCCCTCAGAGTGAAGAGAATGTTCAATTTTATCAATAGAGTAGTGAAACGGTTTTACTAGGGGCTTTTTAGGCTTTGTTCCCATAATCTCTTGATGTCCTGCGAAAGTATCACACCCTTCATGCTTTAACTGACTCTTACCAACACAAGCTGTCGAAACAGGCTGCATTGCAGATGTTTTACAACCTACGACATTATTTAAACCAAGCTTTTCAAGTGTCGGCAGCCTTTTATCTGTAAAGGCAGATAAAAGCTTAAATGCAGTGTTAGAACCTATATCTTGAGAACGCTCTGTTGCAACATCTGGCATCTCTCCAATACCAAAGCCATCCAAGACAAATACTATAAACCTACTCATTGATTGCGTCTCCCAATGCGGTATAACAGCCTACAATTTGTGGTTGACCCGATTGAACTCCATCGACGATAACCACATCTGATCGCGTCACAAACACTTGAGTTCTAAATGCCATAATCAGCGGATGACCAATCGGGTGAATCCCTTCAACTTTCAAGTGGTAATCAATTGAATCTTTATCATCATTAATGATCTTAACGACTTTCGAGTTGAGCAGTGCTTTGTCTAAATGTCCTCTGCGGTAATACCCTCCGGCAAAACAGTAAGAATCATTACCGTAATGATGGGCAATCTCGGAAACATATAACATTGCGACTTTTTCAGGTTGCGAACCATCCGTATTCTCCGGAAACGTGCCTGTTAGAGCATGCCCTGGTTCTCCGTGAGTTCCTCCAAAATGAGAGATCATTGGCAATGTTGCGCAGCAAGTTGTCGAGGGCATATTCACTTGGTTCAATGAAAAATCAGACGGCCACTGCTGTTTCGCTTTCACCAATGAGTTCAAGTTATTTGTTGGCTTGGTACTTTCTCCATCGTGCAGAAAACATGGGAAATGAGTCAGACCTTCAACTTTAATACCCACCATTTTCGATAGCTCAGACAATACCGTCGCCATATCCGTCAACTGGAAACCAGACTCTTGGTTAACGTAAAGCAAATCCCCCTCATCAATAAATTTCACCAGCACTCGCTGTGTAACACCGAACTTCTCGGCAATATCAGAAATCGCTTGTGCTTTTTCTAATGAATACACAGTCATCACTTCAGGTTTAATCGCTTGGATGATCTCACTCAACATATTTTCTGGCGGCTGAACTAAATGTCCAAGGTGGCTAATTTTTATGCCTTTCTGATGTAAAACTCTTGCCTCTTTATAATCAACAGCTACGATGCCTTCGTACCCTATATCTTCTAATACTTTCGCAAGAACTGCATTGCGACCAACCTGCTTGGTCATTCCATAAAGTTTTATTCCAAATTCATCCGCTTTATCTTTGATACATTGGGCATTGAGCTTAAATTGTTCCAAATCAACCACATAAGAATCCGGTAATAATTGACCGTCTTTGTGCAGTTTCAGTGTTGCGTCTATCAGTTTGGAGTTTTGAATTTGTAAGGCTTTTAGAAACATTTGCTGATCTACCTCATTTGACGACAAGGTATAAGCCTTACCGCCAACAGTCATTAAGCAGGAACAAATAACCCTAGAACAAATAGGATATTTAGAATGACACCAGTAAGAATTGCAGCAACTGCTGGAGCAGCAATCTTCAATACTGGACGTCCCATTACTTCATTTAAGTAGTACAGGACAGCAAAAATAGTGAAACCTGTGGTGCTGCCCATCTTCATAACAGCCAGTACACCACCAATCAATAGTGCAAATTCCATCAGGATATTCATACTGTTACGAATGTTGTCAGAAGCATTTCGAATCGAGGGGAATTGCTCCAAGAAGCGACCAATACTACGCAGGAGAAGAATTTCCAAGCAAATTGTTACCGCGCCAAGAACCGCTGCCACTGGAACATTGGGAGATAAGTAACCCACTACAAATACAAATGTGAAACCAACGACACCATAAACACCTGTTGCTAAAGCTGTTGTTGCGATTAATGGAATGAAGCCAAGACCACGCATAAATTCAGATAATGCGACCTGATTTAAGGCTTCTTTTTGTGCTGCTGCATCTTCGATTTTATAAGCCTCAGCGAGTGAATAAATCGACACTTCAGAGCCTGCAAAAATACCTGATGCGGCTGCCGCTGCGATCAATGCTCCTGTAACCGCAAGAAACGGCATATTTTTAAAGATGCGTTTGGTACGCTCCTCGAACAAACTACGCATACCACTCATATCTGGTGGCGCAGTGCCATTAGCTTTATCTGTCATATCTTTTCTAATTGCGATGCCCACTAGCATCACCATACCGACAAAAATCTGAATCGATTCTGGGTATATCGCCGTAAATTTAATAACAAGAAGACGAGAAATGAGAATGACAACTGCAGCTACCGCACCGGGTTTCCAGCCAAATTGGTAAAAAATGGCAAGCAATGGGAACAGTGCGAATGCAGACATGACCGGTGTTCCCAACTCGCCTAGAGCCCCTAACGCATCAATAGGCAGACCGGTTAATACTGCATTAACACCCGCTAAACTGGTTACAACTAACACCCCCCAAATTCCGCCACCGATAGCGGCAATGACTCGATTAGCAGCCATAACACCAATGATGTCTGTTGGAAGAAAAAGCAGCCATGGGTTTAAAAGACCTGTAGATAAAGTAAAAGAAATACCCACCGAAGCAACAAAACCAATCGAAAGACCAAATGCTACAGAACCTGCATCGCGTCTCGTCATATTACCTTCAATTAATTGAGGCAAGATTGGACGAATTCCATCGTGAAATACCGCTGCTGACATATGGGCAATTAACGCCGTCATCGCACACAACGCTGCAATTAAACCAATATTGTAAATTTCCATATTACACCTCTTCAGCTAACACCCTAGTTAACATGGGAACAGCATGATCGACATGCTCCACTGATAAACCAAATGCTTTCTTGCCTTCAGAAATAAATTTCCGAACTTCATCTTCTTTTGCTTGGATTGATGGCTTTGCAATAGTACAAGATTCATTAAACCCAATAATTGCAATTGCCATACTGAGTGCGGCACCAGCTCCTGTATTACATGCCCCTATGTAATAATCAATTTCACCAGCTTTAACTTTCATTGCTGCCTCCATATCATTCATAATGTGACACAAAAATGTTCCAGGCGAGGTTTTCTCTATTTCATCTTTTATTTGTTCACGCTGCAATCCAACAATCGCTATAGACTTCATAATCACTGCCTCTATTTAGTAGGAAAAGAATTTATTGGGATTATCCTTCATCATAACTTCAATATAATTGTCATTTACCCCTTTCTTCTTTAATCGCGGGATAAAATTATCGATCAGATATGAGAAACCTAATCCTCCATTGGCTTTTAAATGAGAGCAGCGTGTTATATCCATAGATAGCATTATTTGCTCAACATACCCTCTATTGATCAGCTCCATTATCGTGTTTGCCCTTTTTTCATCAGGGTAATAATTGTTCTTTCCAATCGTGTCGAATTGGATCATGCACCCTGAGTCAACTAACCGAAGTAAATAATCAAAGTTGTCATCAAGATCGCAATGACCAATAGTTACGTTTTCTAAATTAACCTTCATGCTACGTAGCAAATCAATTTGCTCTATGCCGCATGTAGTAAAGGATGTATGGGTTGAAATCGGCGCTCCAGTTTCTAAATGAGCAATGGCAGCTGCTCTAAAAATCTTTTGTTCTGCCTCCGTAAATTGGTTTTCACTACTACCGATTTCACCGATCAATGACGCTGTGAGTCGTGAACCGTCAATCCCTGACGTCAGTTCTACTATCATTTCATCAGCAATTTGCCTTTCACTAAAATGCTGAACTCTATCAGGAAAAAATCCATCAATGTAATATCCTGTCGAGAGCAGTACATTCATCTCTGTATCCCTCATTAAACTTTCAATAAAATGAGGATTTCTTCCCATAAAACGATTTGTTACTTCAATGATGTTCGAAACCCCTTGATTCTTTAAAGAAGCAAGTTCATCTCTAATGTTTTCATATTGATTTAACAAGCAATCTGGATCACCTTTCACATATGAAAGGTCTATATGCAAATGCTCATGGCAATAGGTATAACCACTCTTATCAATTGTCATAATCGTTAGCTTCTCATCTCATAAAGTGATGTGATATTAAATAAGAAAAAAGAGTTCTCTGTTTCAGGTACTTCTCTTAATCCCATCATTCCACATATATAACTATTAATCTCTTTAATAAAAGAAAATTCAGACATTGATTCCATTTCATTGTAAATATCGCAATCCAACCCGTCTTGTATTTCTTTCCCTTGTTTTATTCGATCCGTCGCTCTTACCAAATGAGTCATTATCATTTGATATTGCTCATTTGACTCAGACAACCCCCATTCACGGTTAAAATAATCAATCACCAATAGGATTGATTCAAAAGACTCTTTAGTGATGACATTGTTAGATAACAAAATTTTCATTCTTTCTTTCATTATTTCCACCTAATAAGTAGGAGTTCGGCTACCGGATATAACTTGCTCCTGATGTGATTTTAATTCTTCAATATTTAACATATGATTTAACAGTGCTTTTGTGAAGTTTGCATCCTTTCTGACCATCAAAACAGCAATTGAAAAGTTATCTACATTATCTAAATCACTGATCGCCTCTTGTCTTAGGCTGGAGTATTGCTCATTACTTTTTGAACTTGGATTCCATATAGTCGCATCTATATAATTTGAATTCACTTTATCCAAGCACTCATTATATGGCACAGCAACAATGTCAACATTTCTACCTTTGAAAATCATTTCAGTGAGCACTTTCTGATCTGGTGAATCAGGATCAACGCCAATACGTTTAATCGAATCTCTATCGTCACCTTTGTAGATCAACTTATGCTCGGAAACATAACTATGTACTGGCAGTTCTATCGCTATCTGTAATGTACCTTCTTCAATATAACTTTGTGCGGCCAACTTCGACATGATAGCGATGTCGTATACTCCATTCTTAAGACACTCCGCTCTTACGTCAGCCCCTCTCATATGTGCAAAGTATAGAGGCACGATATCGATCTGATCCTTAATCGCAGAAGCAAGCCCTTCATAACGCTTTGTATAAGGTAAAGGCATCGCACAAACCAAACGACCAAAATCAGCCAACTCCACGAGTTTTTTGAAATTGATCGATTTAACTATGGTTCCATTTCGACCTTGCCTTTCAAGGTGGATAGCGCCGATTGCCTCTATCTCTTTAATTGATTTGGCAATATACCCAACCGAGCAGGCAATTTTTTTGGACAATTCATCGACGGTCAGCACTCTTGTTCCAACCTCCATTAGCATAAAATAACGTGCGAGTTCGATAATTGCTTGACCATTTTTTTTAATATATTGCTTCATCTTCTTAAATCTTCACTTATTTGAATATTTATAATACACAATTAGTCCGAACAAAATAGTGACCTATCGCTCACTTTTTAACAAGCTGTATCCGCACACCGGTGAGCTGATATGGTTAGTAACTTCAGAATTTAGTGACTTTAGGATTGTTCGCTTCAAAGCTCTACTGAACATCATTGTGAGTATTGTGGCTAGACAAGTTACCAAGAAATTAAACCGCAGGGGTAACTGAGAAAAGTGTTGTCCGAAACTCGCCGTTCGAAAAAAAGCGGTCATAATGACCGCTTGCTTATCTTATGGTTTAAAGTGAGGCGAAAGCCGCGTTAGAGACTTTCGATATTCACGGTATGAGTGGCATGATTCTGTCCATGAGATACCCACTTCTTCGTCGTTTTATATCCGGGTGCGCTCACTTCAACATGATAGTTACCCGCTGGCAGTTCCATTCCTGACTTGTAGACAGGTCCAATATTCAAGACTCGAATCCGCGCTTGCTTGACATTGGTTTTCACCGCAAAAGGCACATCTTTAAGCTGACCCGTTTTTTGAATCGCTTGTCGCTGCTCTTCTAAGCTTTGCTGCATCGTCGCATCCGTCACTGCGGTGACTGGGTTTAGCTTAGCCATTATTGTCGTATCAAGATGATGTATGCTGCTTTCGAGATGTGTTTTAAACAACTCCGTGATGCGCATATTCTGATCAAATCGTGCGCCGACTGGCTGAACAACGGGCTGAGTATGCAGCACCCACTTCAACGCCAATGAACCGACCGGTGACACTTTCTCATCAAACTTATCTAAGAAATAAGACGTTGTAGATTGTTCCTTCGTAAACTTAGAGCTGCCCATCGTCAGCGGGATCACAAACACCAGCCCGAGAACAAGGATCGACAGCAGTGGTCCAACGAACTTCTCCCAAGGCTTCGGTTGACGAACGACTGGTTTATCGTAATCAATCAGCGCCCAGAACTTAAACGGCAATTTCACCACAGTTAATAAGATCAGCAGTAGTGACAGTGACATAGAGATTGGCGGGACAATGATAGAGCGTAATGCCGATTTACCGTTCTCCGCCAATGGACCGCCATCGGCAAACTGGGAGCGAGCTGATTCGATATATCGCAACCAATACTCGGTTTCGCGCTGGATGTTAGTCTTAATCACCTTGTTGTAGAATTGCTTGTTGTTCCAGTCCGCCATCATAGGCTTAACGTAATTACGCTGTCCCATTTGACTAGCAATCTGCTGCTGAGTATGCGAGTGAGTCTGAAACGCTTTCCATGACAAGTTTGGCTTCATATCTATGCCGCGCTTCGCCATTTCTTTATTCCACTCTCGCTTGACCTCGATACGAACTTTGTTTTTTACCGTGTTCTTAAAAGTGGTGATTTGCGCCACGGTCCAAGAACTCTTCAGGTGAATACCCTTGCGCTTAACTCGCTCGCGTACTTTCTTACTGGTCACTGGATGAGAACGGAAGGTGCGAATATTCTCAATCCCCATCGGATATCCCGTCTCTTTCTCGAACTTACCTTTCCATAGATTTAAGATACGTGGGGTATAGAAAGCTACTTCATTGGTGTAGATCCATGAAACATCCTGTTTGCCAGAGTCGCCGCTCATTATCTCTAAACCGGCCAGAATAGCCGATAACCCCAAGGTACTTGCGGCTTCACCAAACGAGGTTTCACCCTTGGTGCGTTTAACCTTCTTGGTCAGCCAGTAATCCATATCCACATAAGGAATACCTGCTTTACTCAAGGTTTTGGCATAGCTTTTCTCGACTTTGGCAATACAACTTTGCTCACGACTCCCCTTATAGCGGTCAATACAACGGTTGCGACTCTTAAAGTGATCAAAAATCTTACTCGCCACATCCTGAGCCCTAGCCTCTGCTCGAGCCAAATAGGCTTTCTCCGCATTTTGGTAGCTTTTCCAACCTTGGGCTATCTGAGTTTCGATTTCTTCCCAGCCCTCATTGGCGTGCTTATTCGCCATGCCCATCTGTTGGTTATAGCGTTTAACGCCTTGTTGATACTCCTTATAGGCATCAACTACCTGCACGCGCATCGCTTTATAGTTGGTAAAGTGTTGCTCAAACTGGTTATTGGCGCGATTTTCAATATAGCGGTTCAGTATGGCGCGCTTCTTATCCTCAACATGAACAATGAAGTCGTCATTGGCGTACACCAAGCCACCCATCATGGCTAAAAAGGTCATCTCTGTCGGAGACGTTGCGTGTTCCGGGATATAAGGGAGACCATTAATCTGCACCGCGTTCGCCGCTAAACTGGAGCGCAATACCGAAGAGAAAAACGCTTCTTGACGCTGCTTAGCAGTCGATGGCTCGACTAAGATTTTGTCCACTGCCAATTTTTGGCCAAAGAAAACCGTTGGCCAAACAATAGCGGCAACCACCGCAAAGCTGATCAGGGTTCTTGGTATAGTTTTAACGATTTTGCCTTTTAACAGCAAATCGGCGATTAATAAGGTAACGCCGATACCGGAGATAGAACGGCCAAACAGTTCGACCAGATGCAGCGCTTCTTCATCCGCATCCATGCCTCCCGCCACTTCAACCAACTTGGCATTGAATACAACCTCAGGAATCAAATACAGCAGCGTCAGTACAAAAAAGGTGATCGCCAGCCACTTAGGTTTCCCCTGCTTATTGGTCGATACTTGTGTTTCTTCAGTCATAAATCAGGGTTTCCTTACTGTGGAACGGTAATGATGATTGGGGTTGATTCGAGATCCATCTCTTCATCGACAGGAATAAAGATCGATGACAGCGCTGGCTTGGCACTGGATGTCGAAGAGGATGTTTTTTTGCTACTTGACGCTGTTTTTGTACTGCTACGCAATGGGGTCGGTGTTAACGAGCGCACGCGACCATCGTATGTGAGGTAATGGTTATCCGCGACGTACATCACTTGCTCTTGCAGACGCGTAAAATCGGCATTATTTGGCAATTTCATTATTGCACGACCGTACTCTGTTGTTGGCGTGTAATGCTTGGCTTGTTTCTTCAGCGTTGGATTTAAACGATGACAAATTTCAAATTGAGAGGTATCCATGATCACCTCATCAGGCAAGGCTCTGCCCCGCTGCTTTAACGTGACCAACGCCTGCTGATGATACTCGGTGCCATTGATGGTATAGGTCGCGACACGCGCTAATCCCGCTTGCTTAGAGCGTGATTGAATCGTAGGGGCATCCATATAGCTGCGAATATCGACATGCAGTCCACTGTTGGATCCCAGCGCTTTTTTTACCGTTCTAGCGGAGTATTTCTTGGAGGCTTTTCGGGTGCGTCGACGATATTCATAGTCAGATACCCAACCGATCTGGCGCTGGTATTTCTGATAGAGATCGTCAGAGCGTACCGCTTTTTTCGCTGTCTGTTTCGCTTTAGCAATCGAGGTAGGATGTGGTTCCCAGACATAGCCGAGATAAACGTTAGCATCGATTTGACGCATCAATTCGAGTACCTCAAAGTTAAGGGAACTGTAGAAGTAACTGCCCTTCGGCAACTTAGAGGTGACGATACGGTTCAGCGCAGCAAGTTCGGAAATATCAGCGTCTTGTTTAATTTCGATATTCAACTGTTGCCCACGATAGTAGAAATCACGCCAAGGCTCTAACACATCCACGAGGTATGGCGCACGTTCGTTGGTTAAGCGACCATCTTTGTCACGTACTACCAAAGAGTTCCACTCTTTACCTTTGATTCTCGACATCTTGTAACGCTTACCATCGCTTCGACCAGTAGCGCGTCCGGTTTGGCTATCGTGGTGCACGACCCAATAACCATCTCGAGTCAGCATGACGTCAATTTCAACCCCATCAAAGCCACCAAAAACGCCCATAATTAACGCTGAAACAGAGTTTTCAGGGTAGTTATAATGACCACGGTGGGCATAAACATTGACGGAACATTGGTTATCTAAGTAAGCCGGTGTTTGACCTGCCGTCCAGTATAAACCTCTAGTCTGTAGCGCCAGTTGAATATCAACAACTTGTTGATCGGTAAAGCTTGATTGACGCATCGCGCGCCCTTCAGCTCCCATTGGAAATGAAGATAAACCGTAGAGTGAGTCATCTTTGGTCTGCTGAGTGCTATCTGAAGATGTGGAAGCACACCCTACCAAGCTGAGCATACCCACTAGCACTAATAATCGACGAAAGTTCACTGTCTGTTCCCTGCTTATTGTTATGTTGTTGTATTGTTCTATTGCTGTACTGATCTATTGCTGTACAGCTATTTGGTTGTCCAGTTATATGGTTGCACGGTTATATTGCTATGCCGTTGATATTACATCGGTTCGATATGACTGTTGGCTCGCTCTAACTGCGCTTCAACTTCTTGGTTCCGCTGTCTTAACTGCTCACTTCTCTCATCGCTCACTTGTAACTCGGTTTGGCGAGACTGGCTCTGTTTTTCCAGTGCGCGCATTGCCTGCTCATACTCATCCTCGATACCGGCGGCTTTAAGCAGCAGTTGCGACAGTTCGCTCAGTTTGTCGGCGGTCTGTTGACCGATATGAGTCTGCTGCTGGCAGGTTTGGGTTAGCTCTGAGTAGTTGTCACAAAGAGGCTCTATGATACGCAGTGCGATATTACGACTGGCGTTGTCCTGCCATTGAAGTCGCAGAGTACTCCAGTGGTCAACGTAGTGCGCTTTGGCATACGAAACATTCTCACGCTGTTCATCGAAATGATTAAGTTGATTCTGATAAAAGCTGGGCTCAAAAGAAGGCATGATTTCAATCCATTAATACGAGCGATTGAGTGGTTGATCAAAAGCAATCAGTAGGTTGATCTTGTCTTGTAGGGTGTACTTCAAAGTATAGGTTTCACCCTGCACAGTTTCTTGCTGCGTCTCGAGTTGACGCATATTAATCAGCGCGTCGTTGTGGTCATTATCCAATCGTCCTAGCATGGTACTTTGCTGTTCGTATACCTGCTTGAATTGCTCCAAAATGACTTGAATTTGCGACAACACCGCGGAACATTCATCACTGTATTTAACGCTCAATACCGCGTGGTGCTTGGCATCTCCAGCCAGTTCCACGCCCGATTTAGATAAAGCAACAGCCTCGATAGCATCGTTTCTGGAATCTATTGCCCCATCTCGTTGACGCTCCGCTTGCGCACACTCGTGTTTAGCACGCTTTAACTGCCCTGCTGCAGACTGCAGTGCTGATTGACAACGATTAACATGACTAATCGCACTAGAAACCTGAGCACGTTCATATGAGGTGTCCGGCGGATCATAACGATACTGGGGTTCACCACGGCTATTGTCGCCAATATAAACGCGCACCGGCGGGCGACGGCGGGCGATGTCCAGTTGAGTTTCGGCGTGTCGAAGATCCCGTTGCGCATTATCTAGCTTGTGGCTGGCATCGTTATAGATATCCACACAACGGTTATGCTCTTCAATCGCATACTTAACCCATTGGATAGCTTTGTCTACCTGATGTTGCCAGTGATGCTGAACCTGACCACAGTGATCGAATTGTTGTTCACTCTGCTGTTCTGCTTGAATAGACGCTTCAAGCTGATCTTCAACTCGTTGTGCGCGCATGGCATTCAGCTCAAGGGCTGCCTGATAGCGTTTTTCTAACGTTAGATATTTTTCATAACAGGCATGAACATCGGACTTAGATGCCTGAATCACGTCCGACGTTAACATCAGCAATGACTGAACCTGCTGCACCAACCCTCTGATCATATCTGACTGATAGTCAGTCTGATAATCAAACTCCTCTAACTGAGCCGTTAGCCATCTTGGTTGCATTCAAACTCCTCACTGCTCGGATTCGATAACGCATCCAATTGACGCTGGCAATTTTCAAGCAATTCAAACAAGGTCTGACTTTGCATTTGAATCGAGTTAACTACCTGCTCAGTATCTTCTGCGCCCATGCCCACATAGTGCTCACGCAGCGCAAACCAACGCGCTTGCAACGCATCATAAGCACTTTTTATCTGGTTATGGGAAGTCAACGTCGCTTGTGCTAACTCTTTTGCAGCTTCAATTTGACGAATCTGATCATTGCTAATCGGATCACTCATAAAGAAACGTCCTTAATAGTGACAGCTTGTGATTAAGTTGCTCTGCTAACTCTGAAGCACGAGATTGCGCAATCACAGAAGCAAGCTGCTCTATCTCAGTCAACTGCTTCTCAAATTGCTGCTGATGCTCAGCCGAAAACTCCGGCACATTGCGCTCAGCTTGCGCTATCAACAACTGTATTTGCTTCTCGACCTCTACCGAAAAGACTTGCAACTCCGCCAGAAACAGCGGCAGTTGCTCTTCAACATTCTGTAACGACATGCTTATTCGCTCCAGGCATCACATGCTTGAGAGAGATAGGACAGGTTACGTTCCAGTTCTGCCTCATCAGTATGGCAGTAAGGCATAAACTTGTTCGGGCGATTCTGCATCTGATCGGTATACAAGGCATAGATCGGTTTCTTGCCGTCCATCTGCAACTTGGCGGCATCACGGGATTTCAGCAGTCGGAAGCTATCTTCTTCAGACATCTGTAGTGCCACCTTATGGCGGAACTGGTCAATATCATTACGATCAAAGGCTTTAGTGACCGAGAGAACACTATCAAAATTCAGCAATAGGTGAATACCATATTCAGAGCCGACTTCCAGTAGGGTATTGATGATTTGACCGCCCTCGTCGTCGTGATTACGCATACCGTAAGAGTTTTCTTTTTTGGCTAGCTCTTTAACGCGCTGAGCATCATTGATGACAACAAAGATAGACGGCAGATTCATCATTTCTTCTTCGTCCATCTCCTGACGCTGCTGCAACTCTTGCATCACGTGAGCCAACTGCTGTTCAAACTCGGCATAGGTTTCCGATATCGTTCCCTTGCGTTCACCTAAACTGTTGTTGGCTTGCTCCAGCACCCCGTGCCATTGCGAACCTTTGATTGTGCGCTCTAAAATATGCAACTCAAAAGCTTGTTCACTGACGGTTATCGACAACTGACCGATCATGTAAGCTAACATACCAATCCGAGCCTCAGTGCTATCGCCGACCAGCAACAGATGCTCGTGGGCGCGGCGGCGAAGAATAAACTTGGCATAGCCATGAATGTTCATCTCTTTACCCAACCAGAATACGGTCGGCTTTTCGATTGGATACCATTCACTTTCCTCAAGACCACCCAAGTGTTGTGACTGATTGGCATGCTCTTTACGTGCTTTATCATTCGGTTTTGAACCAAAGTCAGACGTCAATCGGCGCAACTGTTCGTTATTGATCAGCTGTGGCTGCTCGGCACCATCTAGCAAAATAGTCTTGTACTCTTGACCTGATGCCGCTTGCGCTTTTTCATTTAGGCTCGCTAGCATCTGACTACGCTGCTCATCGTCGATATAAGCGACACGACCAGCATCACACGGCACTTCGTCTGCACCACCGCTATGGCTCACCACCACTTGTCCAGTTTCAGTACAACCGCGGATCAGTTGTTTGCCTTTTGAGCCAAACTCTTGCAGTGATGTCACCTCTTCACCACTCATTTTCATCGCGACACGCAAGTTAATGTTACTGAAAATGGCTTGCGGCTGAGACATGCCCGGCACCACAAACTTTTGCGAGCCAACAAACATATGTATCCCAGCGCTTCGGCTCTGCGACGCGATGGCAATCATCAGTTGAGAACCGAAGCCCGTCTTGTCATCTTCAAACAGGGTTTGATACTCGTCGATAATCAGCATCAAGCGTGGCAATTTACCGTTCGGTGAACCCGCTTTGCGATAACGGATAAAGTCAGCAAAACCCAACTCTTTAAACATATCATTGCGGCGGTTCATCTCTTCCAGCAACTCTTCCAGCACACTACGGGCTAACTGAGGGCTGGTATTAAGAGAAACAACGCGCGCATGGGGCAGTTCAGGGTAGCTTTGGAATTCCACCCCTTGCTTACCATCAATCAGATAAAATTGCAGATCGTCTGGGCTATAGCGCGTTGCCAATGACAGAATAAAAGCGTGATATAGGTTCGATTTACCCGCACCGGTCATCGCCGCCAACATACCGTGAGAAGACGGTTGTTTGTTCTTTTCACCAAACCAGAGATTAATATCGTTCTTTTTACTTCCCGAGCCACCAATCGGTGCTGCAATCAGTTCGGTTGCACTCTCTTGCCACCATTGCTCTGGGTCGGTGACAATCACATCACTGATGCCCAGTTTGGTCTCTTTCGGTTTCGCTCGTGCCAAACCATCCAAGATGTGATCGATGGTTTTATCACTGACTGAATCATCAAACTGGTTATCACAGTCAAAGCGCTCTCTTGGCAATCCTTTTTGCTTTTGTAGCGATTGCAAGTTTGGAAACAACTCGTTAGCCGACAGTCCGGCAGGCAACTCCGCCTGACGATCTTGCTCAAGCACTAACATCTTGCCCGCTTTAGGACCCGTGTTAGCAATCTTAGCAAGCAACTCAATCGAGCGGCGGTCATAGGCTTGCGGGAAGTCTTTGGCGATAATCAGCTCAAACTTGGTATTACCCAAGATATCTTCACTCACATCGGTCAATCGCTGAATATTGTTATCCAGATAGCTGTTTTGAATACGGACAATATCCGACAGGATCTCTTCTAGAACACGCGAAACATCGTGTTCCAAGACACGCTTAGACGGCAGACGTTTGGTATACGGAAAGCTTTGTCCCAACTTCGCAGGATCCAGCAGAGTAAACTGAGATGAGTACGGCAGCATGACCGCAAATCGGAACACCAGCGCATTGATCATATCGATTGAGTGTTCACTCTGATCAATGGTGTAACTGTAGTCAGAATCTAAAAATGGGATATGAATCGGCGCGTTGAGTTCAAGCTTACCGAAACGTAAAAAGTCATACTCATAAGGTGCTGCACCCACGACTAATCGCTTAGGGAGGAAAGTGCCCGAAAAATCATATTGGGTCCAATCAACTTGATCGAGAATAGGCTGCAATGGTGCTGGAATACGTGCAATTAATTGCTGTTGAGCATGGGCAATAACGTTGTCGACTCTCGGCTGCAATTCTTGCTGTGACGATTGTTCACGCTCTGCAATGCCGGGCAACATGGTATTTTTGATGAAATCGGTAAGTGCTGCTCTTTTCTCTGTCAGTTTGCTGGAGACTTTAGCTATTTCACTGGCAAATTGCTTTCGCTCTTTCTCAAGGGCTTTGTATTGTTTCTCTTCCGCTAACATATTGGTACTTCCTAACCCATCTGAACTTTAACAAACGCCATAGCGGCAACGATAAATGCACAAGTAAACATCATTTTTTTCACCAAGCTCTTACGGTGCGCTTGAGCGGCAGCCTCCACTTCTTTTTGTTTTCGCTCTGCAATCTCTGCGGCACGTCGTTCTAGCTTTAATTTTATTTCGCGTTCTTCAATTCGCTTCTGTTCTTGGTTCCATTGATTTTGGCAGTACTGGAAATACTCTTTACGGGACTGGTTATTGCGCTTGACGATAGATTCTAATTCGCCTCTTGCCTGGTCGTAGTCACCCATAAGCTGTTTAGCTTGATGATAGAGAGGAAAGTCTTCTGGAAGTTCACGATAAGCGCTATCAAAAGAAGTCACCACCTTATGGATAGAACCACTAATCAACGGAGTTGCATCACTCAAATAGTGAGCAAGCTGATTTTTCACCACTTGCTCAACCTCGTTATCAATTTTCATTTCTGCTTTTTGTTGCAGAGAGAGTAGAGATGATTCAAACTCCGGCTTATTCATGATCAAATTAGTGTACGCTGTACTAAAATGTGCGTTATGGCGGCTTATTTTTGAGCCCCAATCACTAATTCTACGCTGTGCATTGAGCAGTGAAACTTCCTGCTCTGCAAACTCCTTATCGAACTCTTCTATGCTGGTAAATAAGGCATTTGGGTCTTGTTGCTGCATAATTAATCCGTTTTATTATTAACGCTGAATATCAAGATTTGCGTGCTCTCAATACCGCTCATTGAGTTAGGCTCAGCCAAAAATAGAGATTAAATTAGCATGCGTTTTTTTCAGTTTCAATACAGCAATAACGGCATGATCCCCTGCTTTTATTATCTATTCAATAAAAGGATATAAAAATTGAAAGTAAGAGGCGCTTAAATAACTTTAATAGTAATGACAGCTGCGCCTTTAGGTTAATAATTATACAAATCCACATCCAAATAGAAAAAACGTTATTATTTTGACACTCACTGCGTCAAAATAACGTCCGTAGAAATAAAATCTCACACTGAAATAAAATAATATTTTTGTGATTGAAATCGCACTTTCACCGAAAACCGCATCACACTATCATCCTTAATCGCTATTTGCTTTCCATCAATAGCCACTTTTTCTACTGATCTAACTAGAAAAGCATAGCCTGAAAAACGCTCTATTTTTTGGTTAGGCCAAGAGTGGTAATTTTTCATCACTCTGGTTTTGGTGTTATTTAAACAACCCAAACATTATACTCTACTAGTTTAATACTCTATCTATAAGCGGTTTTAATCAATACCTCACCGTCTCTTTGATTAAGATCAAAAATATGTAACCACACCCAAAAATATCATTTACAACTTACATTAAAATGATAAATTTCAAACGCTTAAATGAGTTTCATTACTCATTAATAATAAGGTAACGATAATTCGAAATCAGAAAGGATTCTTATGAACAATAAATTAAAACTATTTTTGGTGGCTATGACGAGTTTTTACTTAATAGGTTGTGTTAGCCCATTAAGTGTTGAGGAGTCAGCACCACAAGTGACGATTAACAAGGTAAATGGAATTTCAATTGCTGTACTTGATCAACGCCCTTATGTATTAAACAAAGACAAAGAACCTAACTTTGAAGGCATTATTCGCAGTGGCTTCGGTATTCCATACAGTTACAGCACCATCACTGGTGAGCCAATGTCGCTCTATCTAGGTAAACGCCTTGAATACGGTATCGAGCAAAAAGGCGTTAACGTTGAGCAACAACAGACCGATACTGCAACCCAGTTCTCTGATTTAATGAGCAAATTGAAGAACGACCAACAACCATCAATCGTTGTTGTACTCAATGAATGGAAATATGACTTCCATGCGCTTTCCGACAACTCTTGGTATGACGTAGATATCACTGTTGCTGATAGTACGGGTAAAACTGTACTAACAAAAAACTATAAAGGCGAGGATGACATTCCCGACGGTGGTGTTATCGGTAATGAAATGATGCTTATCTACAAAGCGCGCTTCGAGAAAATTTTCTCCGATCCTGAATTACGACAAGTGATCGAGCAATAATAATAATCAGGCGAGCTACTCTACAGCTCGCCTTTCTCTGCCACATTTTTGCCTCTTATAATCTTTCACCTATTGAACTCCAACCGAGTTAATCCCCTAGCGACCCATTGCGTATAAAATAACCTAAATTGTTTACTGTAGCTTATAGCTGATATTAGCCAAGCGAAATAGAAAACTCATTACAATCGCCCGCCTATATAACTATAAGGAAGTTGTAATGAAAACAGTTAATAAAGTTGGCTTAATTGGCTTAGCCATTGCGCTCGCTGGGTGCGGTAACGATGTGGAATTTAAAAGTCATAGTGATAAAGACTTTGACTTCTCAAATTACGAAGGCGCTTTGATTGACGCGAAAAAAATCAAAGGTACTTTCTTAGATCGTGACTATGTTGAAGGCATTGTGTCACAAATCAATTCAGCGCAAGACGCGATTAGCTCACGTGGTTTCTTACGCAATACCCCAGAGCCTGTAAAAGTACTGGATCAACATATCGCTAATCTCTCTTCCATTACCGATATCGACACGGCTCCCCTTGTCGCTCGCCTTGGGCAATACAAGAGCAATATTGAACAGTATCTGCTTGCTGAAGAACAACGTAAAAAGCTGACCATTGAGCGTCTAGAAAAAGACCTTAAGCCTCTATTTGCTGATCTCGATGCAAAAACCGCTCAGCTAACGGAATATAAAGCGTTTTTACAACAAGATACTGACGACTACAAAGCAAAAAAAGCCGCTGTTAAGGCGCAAGAAGCGTTGGTTAAGCAGTTAGATGCGAAAACAGAACAAGCTATTGATCAATATATTATCGACAAAGAGATCCCAATCTCTGTAGACAGCGTCGGTCTGAGCGTCGATTTTTCCAATGCGCAACGATTTCGTGACGGTCAGACTTGTAGCGAAGATAGAAAGGTGAAAGCCGATTACCGAGCGACACTTATGACCACTTCTAGCGGTGAAACGGCTTGTATCTACGACTTTGAGTACAAGTTAAGCTACAGCAAATATCGCGTTAGCTTTGATGCAAACACCAAAGCAGATTTGGAAGCCATTATCGCTAAAGCTGAAGCCGCTGATAAAGAGCAGTACATTAAGCTAGGTTATCTAGAACGTATGTACTATAAAGCCGATGATGCTTTATCTCAGAAAAAAACCATCGCAACCAATAAGTATGGTCGCTCATTGCAAAGCACAGAAAATGCCGTGAACAGTATCAAACGTGAAATTGGTCGCTACCCAGAAGGTCTCATCAACGAAGACCGCACGTTGAATCTAGAATCACCTGCATTTGCTAAGACCATGCGTTATACCCGTGGTGTGAAAAGTGTCCGTATCGATACTGACACGCGTATTTTCCGTGACTACAACCAAGTGTCAGACCGCCTATACAGCCAAAAAATCAAACAACAACTTGCGCAAAGCTTAGTGCGATTTGAAGTGGATGAAGCGGGCTTTGATCTTCCCGACGGTATTGCTCAAAACGAGATTGCCTACCTTTATATCACCAGCCAAGAACCAATCCAAGGTCAGCAGCCTGGCTACTTATGGCATGGTTCTTCACTGGCTAAGACCGAAGGTGAGTTGCGCTTGAATGATCGTTTTTCTGAATACTTCAGCAACTCAGATTCTATTCTAGACCGAATTCAACGCGATATTCTCTAACTCTTATTTCGCCAGTTTAGCTAGAACTGGCGTTTTTAATGGTATTCACTATGACAGAACAAGTATCACCGACAATGCTTATTGCACGCGTTGTTAAACTTCCCAATGCAATCTACGCCTTAGCGCCTCTATTGCTGTTAATGGCACTGTGCCAGCCTATTGTCCAAGATCGCGATCTCTATTTTAGTTTTACCCACGCTTATCCAGCTTGGCTATTGGCAATCATTCTGCTTCCAGCCTGCTTTTGTTATCTGTTGGGTTTGCAGGCTCGCTGGTCACGTATCGCTTTGGCTTGTGCCCTTATCCTGCTGTTCGCGATGCCGTTTATTGAGGCATTCCTCGATGAAGAAAGACTAAGAAACATCACCCGCCTATTCGGTGATGACATCCAGTTTCTCTCCAACCAGCACAACTATCGATATTTCCATCGATTCGAAGACAACTGGCAGGACTTTATCGGTCTGGCCTGGCTAACAGTGCCGGCGTTATTGTTTTGCATCGTGGCTTTGATTGCGCCCAAATATCGCCCAAACCAAGAAGGTTTTCCTACTCTTGCTGAAATCAAGTCAGCTTTTTCTAAGCAAGCCTTCTCTAAACAAGCAGTCGCTGAATTTGCAACAAGCTCACTATCGGGCATGCAAGCTCGTGCAGAACTGGCAAAAACGCAACTTCAGCAAAAAGTCGGCGACAACGAGGCGGTAACCAATATGGCAAAAGATAAGATGTCACAACTGAGTCAAGCGGGTAAAGGCTTACTCAACGATGCTCAACCGATTAAAGATAATCTTAAACAGCAGATCAACCAAATCGGTTCTGCCGATGATATTAAGCAACTGGTTATCAAAAATAAGATCTGGGTTGGCGTAGCGGGTATCGTTGTTGTTATTTTAGGCTCGTGGTTGCTCTCCTCCTCAGACTCACCGAGTGCTCGCGATGTGGAAAAACAGGTCGTCGCGATTGTAGATGAAATCGAATGGAAAATTGATATCGACAACTTGGATATCGAACAGTGCGAACAAGCACATAATGGTATCGATTACCGCTGTCTAGTAACGGCAGAAGTCGAGCTTTACGATCCTAACAACAACCGTAAGCGTCTAAAGTCGAGCATCAATGAAACGCCTCGAACCTTTAAATACCGTGACGGTGAATGGCAAATTACCTTGGATCATATATTGTCAACGGACGCACAATTTACTTTGGGGATGATGGTTATTGGCGACATGTTTGAGGGGCTTAAGCGACGCTAATCGCGGCACCTAACCACATGCAATTATCTTAACTCTCTCATAATAAAAAGCCCCTTGGCGTCATTCGCTCAAGGGGCTTTTTGTGTTTTTATCGCCGATTAAGCGGTAACAGGTTGCTGCTCAGCCACGACTTTTTTCTTTTCGCCGACGGGAAGAATAGTACGACCATATTCAGCATTAAGAACCTGTGCCATTGCAAAGTACATCGCACTTGCACCACAGAAAATACCTTCAAAGCCAGCGATGGTGCCGATCAATTCGCTGTCGAAAAAGTCTCGCGCAGCTAGCAAGAAGAACAGAATGGTGAGAGAACCAAAGACCACCTGTTTTGCTACCGGATAGCACAATGAACCAATAAACATAAAGCCAGTGAAAACACCCCAAAGCAGCAAATACCAACCCATAAAGTGCTCTGGACTCGCTGGTAGACCCATTTTCGGCATCACGATTAGACCAACTAGGGTTAACCAAAATAAACCGTAAGACGTAAACGCTGTAGTACCAAAGGTGTCACCACGCTTGAAGCACATCATGCCAACTAGCACCTGACCGATACCGCCGTAAAAAATACCCATCGCTAGGATCATAGAATCCACAGGGAAAAACCCAGCATTATGAATATTAAGTAGAATCGTTGTCATACCGAAACCCATCAAGCCAAGCGGCGCTGGGTTAGCAAGTTTATTTTGCATCAAAAAGAGCCCTAATTAAAAAATAGTGGTAAAAATTACACGAAAATTTTAAAGCAATTCCGAAAAAAGGGCAGATCCGTTATTGGCAATCTTAGATTGAGGTTTTCGTTATATAAAATGGCACGCATAGAAGCGGAAATTGATATTGCTTCCAAGTTACCCAAAGATAAGAGGTAAGGAGCGTGTCGCTTGGAAAATAGACAAAAAAAGAGCCGGCTATTGACCGGCTCTGATTGCTACTGGAATATTATTCCCATTCGATGGTCGCTGGTGGCTTACCAGAAATATCATAAACCACGCGAGAGATACCACCGACTTCATTGATGATACGGTTAGACACCTTACCAAGGAAATCATAAGGAAGATGTGCCCAGTGCGCGGTCATAAAGTCGATCGTCTCAACGGCACGCAGAGAAACCACCCAGTCATACTTACGACCATCGCCCATCACGCCTACCGAACGTACTGGCAAGAAAACAGTAAAGGCTTGAGACACTTTATTGTAAAGGTCGGCGCTGTGCAGTTCTTCAATGAAAATCGCATCAGCGCGACGCAGTAAGTCGCAGTACTCTTTCTTGATTTCGCCAAGAACACGAACCCCTAAACCTGGACCCGGGAATGGGTGGCGGTAAAGCATGTTGTAAGGTAGACCAAGCTCTAAACCAATCTTGCGAACTTCGTCTTTAAACAGTTCACGCAATGGTTCAACCAGACCCATTTCCATATCGTCAGGCAGACCACCTACATTGTGGTGAGATTTAATGACGTGTGCTTTACCCGTCTTAGAGGCCGCAGATTCAATCACGTCTGGATAAATAGTGCCCTGAGCCAACCACTTAGCGTTCTTCAGCTTTTTAGACTCTTCATCGAACACATCAACAAATACGTGACCGATGATCTTACGTTTTGCTTCAGGTTCCGCTTCGCCTTTCAGTGCATTAAGGAAACGCTCTTCAGCATCAACCTTAATGATGTTGAGACCAAACTTATCGCCAAACATTTCCATGACCTGCTCACCTTCGTTAAGGCGTAACAGACCATTATCAACGAATACACAAGTCAGCTTGTCGCCGATGGCACGGTGTACCAGCATAGCAACAACCGAAGAATCAACACCACCGGATAGACCTAGAATCACTTCATCATCACCCACTTGCTCTTTAATGCGTGCAACCGCATCTTCGATGATGGATTCAGAGGTCCATAGACGCTCACAACCACATACGCCAAGAACGAAGTTCTCTAGCATCTGTAGACCTTGTTTGGTGTGAGTCACTTCTGGATGGAATTGTACACCGTAGTACTTCTTCTCTTCGTTCGCCATCGCTGCGTATGGACAAGTATCTGTTTCAGCCACTTTGACGAAGTCCGCTGGGATCTCAACCACTTTGTCACCGTGGCTCATCCAAACGTCTTGAGTCGCTTCAAGATCTTTAAAGATTGCTGACTCGCCAGATACTTTAACCTGCGCATAACCAAATTCACGCTCATCAGATCCGGCAACTTTACCGCCCAGCTGTTCAGCCATGGTTTGCATGCCATAACATACACCAAGTAAAGGAACACCTGAGTCGAATACATACTGTGGTGCGCGAGGAGAGTTTTCTTCAGTGACACTTTCTGGACCACCAGAAAGGATAATACCGTCTGGGTTGAATTCACGAATGTCCGCTTCATCAACATCCCAGCTCCATAGCTCACAGTAAACACCGATTTCACGAACACGGCGAGCAACAAGTTGAGTATATTGAGAACCGAAGTCTAGGATTAGAATTCGTTGATCATGGATATTTTTCGTCATTTTGGGCATCTTTTCAGCTAAATGGGGAGAACGGAGGCGAGTTTACTCGCCTCTATGCAATGCTTCAAGGAAAAAAGCAAACGTTTACGTGAAAGACAGCCGATGCGACTGCCTTTGATAAATACGTTACCTAAGCGCTTAATTTAAGTGCTTAGCCTAAACGTCTAACCTAAACGCCTAACCTAAACGATAGTTAGGAGCTTCCTTAGTGATTTGCACGTCGTGTACGTGAGACTCTTTCATACCTGCGCCAGAGATTCGTACAAACTCTGCTTTGGTACGCATATCTTCGATCGTGGCAGAGCCAGTTAGACCCATGCTTGAACGTAGACCACCCATCTGCTGGTGAACGATCTCTTTTAGACGACCTTTGTATGCGATACGACCTTCGATACCTTCTGGTACCAACTTATCTGCCGCATTGTCCGTCTGGAAGTAACGATCCGAAGAGCCTTGAGACATTGCGCCCAAAGAACCCATACCACGGTAAGCTTTGTATGAACGACCTTGATAAAGAATCACTTCACCCGGTGCTTCTTCGGTACCAGCGAACATAGAACCGACCATCACGCATGATGCACCCGCCACGATAGCTTTACAGATATCACCAGAGAAACGGATACCGCCATCAGCAATAACTGGAATGTCGTATTCATTTGCTACAGACGCTGCATCCGCAATCGCTGTTACCTGTGGAACACCAACGCCCGTGACGATACGAGTAGTACAGATAGAACCTGGACCAATCCCCACTTTAACAGCACTTACACCCGCTTCGATTAGGGCTTTAGCACCTGCTGCTGTGGCAACATTACCGCCGATGATTTCAAGATCTGGGAAAGCGGCACGAGTTTCACGAATGCGTTGTAGAACACCTTCCGAATGACCATGTGAAGAGTCGATAAGCAGAACATCAACACCCGCTTCAACCAAGGCTTTAACACGCTCTTCGTTACCTGCACCAGCGCCTACTGCTGCGCCAACACGTAGACGACCTTTTTCATCTTTACATGCGTTTGGTTTACGCTCGGCTTTGTGGAAGTCTTTTGCTGTGATCATACCGGTCAATTGGAACTCGTCGTTCACAACCAGAACTTTCTCAACGCGTGCACGGTGCATCTCTTCTTGAACGTCTTCACGAGACGCGCCTTCTTTAACTGCTGCAAGACGCTCTTTTGGCGTCATCACGGCTGAAACTTGTTTGCTTAGGTCGGTGACAAAGCGAACGTCACGACCAGTAATGATGCCAACTAGCTCGTTATTTTCACTGACGACTGGGAAACCAGCGAAGCCGTGTTTCTTAGTCAGTGCCATTACGTCAGCAATGGTTTCTTCTGGGCGAACCGTCACTGGGTTAGCAACCACACCCGCTTCGAAGATCTTAACAAGACGAACTTGCTCAGCCTGTTGCTCAATTGACATGTTTTTGTGGATAAAGCCGATTCCACCCTCTTGGGCAAGCGCAATAGCAAGGCGCGCTTCAGTCACTGTGTCCATAGACGCAGAAATCATTGGAATGTTGAGGTCAATACTTTTTGTTAGCCGAGTGCGAAGATCAGCAGTATTTGGGAGAACGGTGGAGTGAGCTGGAACGAGTAGTACATCATCGAACGTCAGCGCTTCTTTGGCAATTCTTAGCATTTGCAATATCTCACAATTAGAGGTAATTAAAGGAGTAATCCGACCTTATCGTTTCGCATAATAAGGCGATTTGGATTAGATATTGCGGTGGGATTATACGCCCGAGAAAATCGATTGGCTACACATTTTTCTGTTTTTTATTTGCATTTACCCCCTTGATATGTATTATATTGCCGCTAATTTCCATACTCACGTCTATGAGATTAGCTGTGTCCCTATCCCCTCGTTCACCTTCTCGCACCTCGGCAAATAACAGCAATATTTTCACTGTTTCGCGTCTTAACGCCGAAGTTCGTCTGCTATTAGAAAATGAAATGGGGATCGTATGGCTCGTCGGTGAGATCTCTAACTTCTCAGCACCCGTCTCGGGTCATTGGTACTTAACCCTCAAAGACAGTCGCGCCCAAGTCAAATGTGCCATGTTCCGTGGCAACAATCGTAGTGTGAACTTTAAGCCAGAAAACGGCAAGCAAGTCCTCGTTAAAGCTCGCCTCTCTCTGTACGAACCCAGAGGGGATTATCAGCTGATCATCGAATCAATGCAGCCTGAAGGCGATGGTCGATTACAACAAGAGTTTGAGCAGTTAAAAATGTCACTGGCTGGGGAAGGTTTGTTTGCTCAAGGCAATAAAAAGCCTCTGCCTTCTCATCCTCAATGTGTGGGAATCATCACGTCCAAAACTGGCGCAGCCCTTTTTGACATTCTCAATGTATTGAAACGCCGTGATCCTTCACTGCCTGTGGTGATTTACCCAACAACCGTACAGGGTGATAGCGCGGCCATTGAGATTGCTCAAGCCATTGGTCGCGCAAACAGCCGTAACGAGTGTGATGTGTTAATTGTCGGTCGCGGTGGCGGTTCGCTGGAAGATTTATGGTGCTTTAACCATGAAGTGGTTGCGCGCACCATTGCGGCCAGTCAAATTCCAATCATCAGTGCCGTTGGGCATGAAGTTGACGTGACGATTGCCGATTATGTTGCCGATGTCAGAGCGCCAACGCCGAGTGCAGCTGCGGAGTTGGTCAGCCAAGATAGTTCTCATAAGCATGAACAGGTGACGCGAAGAAAGCAGAGACTTGAACAAGCGATGCGTCACTTTATGTCGACCCAAAGTCATCGGCTTGCAAGGCTTGAGCAAGCGATGAATGGTCAACATCCCAAGCATCGTTTACAGCGCCAAAGTCAACGGTTAGATGAAATGGAGCTAAGACTGATCACAGCAATGAAGCAGCGTATCGATCAGCAAGCCTTGAGCCTTAACAATAAGCAACACCGGCTTATGCTCTCTTCTCCGGTCATTAAGCTTAATAATAACAAGCAGCAGATCAGTTACTCTGAGTCTAAACTTAAAGCGGCAATGACACGCTATCTTGAACGCCTACAACATCAATTTGCTAGCACGACAGCAAAGCTGAATACCGTGAGTCCTTTGGCTACTCTAAATCGCGGTTATTCGATTACGCAAAATAGCCACGGCGATGTGGTGACAAACGCTGAACAAGTACAAAAAGATGAAGTGATCACCACCAAGTTAGAGCAAGGGATCGTGACTTCGAAGGTAATAAAAAGCGAGCTGTAATGCTCGCTTTTGCGTTGACTCGGTTTTGTGTTAACTCGCTTTTACGTTAATAAGCTACAGAAAGCGGTTCAGTATTAACCTTGAGCGACAAAGTAAAATTGCAGGCGTGATTTAGATTTCAATTCATTGCAGCTATTACAGAAGTAGTTCGCAGCACCGCAAGCCTGTAGTTTCTCTAATTCTGCACCACAATCCGGGCAATCGGCTTTCTTTTGGTAGTGCTTATCACATTGGCGACAGAGATAGCTGCCATCCCAATCCAATTCATTAGCACACACCGGGCATTCATTGATCGTTTGAGTCATTCCAACACCTCGCTTACTCATGACACAACTAGACGATTTTAAATCGAATCGCTAACTTAGGCTAGATTTCACTCGGATCTTTTAGTGATCATTCGCTCTTTCTATTTTGATCAGCGATCTGCTATAAAAAGAACATTTATATCACCACCCACCGAAAGCATAAGTTACATATTCTGCATTTGGATTATAGATAGAATAAAATTCTAACGCGGAGTGAATAAACACAATAATTCAGACGTTAATAAAAAGATCTCTTGTTCGTCACGAACGAATATTTTCATTTACATGAATCTGTCAGTTCAATCTACTGTCGTCAGCATCTCGATATAATTGCTATCCGTCGCACTGAGCTGGATTCGTATTCCAGTCAGTTCTGCCATGTGGCTTGCGTGTGTGCCACCACAAGGCATTGCTACGGTTTGTTCATCGAGTTCACATAGCCAGTAGCGCGAACTGGTAAGGTAAGGACCTTCCAGTCTCATCTCGATGGGCACGGCGTTGGTTAGCCATGCTTGTAGTTGCAGGTTACACGCCGCCTCAATTTGAGCAAGATCTTCAATCATTTCGGCTGTATTCAAGCCACGTTTTCTTAACGTCTTGCCTAAACGGTAGCTATCGACGCATTGATTGGCTGTCACAAAGCTGGTTTCTTGGGCGTAACTATTAAAATCATAATGCCCTAATCCGTCCTTGCGGTCAGCATCCTTTCGCCAGTAGTTTGCAGCCAGCACTTTATTTAGTGCGAATGAAGCGATATGACCAGCACTGTGTCCACGACTCAGCGCCTGCTGAAAATTCTGATCAACTTGCAAACCAATTGCGTCTCCAACAGTCAATTGGTTGCTTGCTTGAATTCGATGTACCACCACAAAAACCCAACCGTCGCTATCCCGCTTCACTGGAATATCTTGACCGACAAATAGAGCTTGAGACGCAGTTTCTACCGCCCCAACCAAACAATCATCAACAGCATAGCTTTGGCTATTAACAGTCAGCGTACCTCTATCGGCAGGATGATCAGGCCACAAATGACTAATGGGATGAAATGGCGTCGCAGCGACCACAATATCGGTGTATTGCTGGTGACAATCAATCAGTAGGATCTCAGACTCAAGTTGCCAAGTCTGATGACAAAAGTAGGTTTTGGTTGCAGGAATCAATGAGCTATCCTTGTAAAAACGCCCTCTAAAAATAGAGGGCGTTATTGGTGTTAAATTATTTCTTTGGACGACCTTTCATCATGCTCATCAAGCGTTTGCGCTTGCGATCTTGAGATAAGGTCATCTTGTTAGATTTACCCTCAAACGGGTTGTCGCTGCTTTGGAACTGGATACGAATCGGCGTGCCCATGATCTCAAGAGAACGACGATAGTAATTCATCAAGTAGCGCTTGTAGCTATCCGGTAATTCATTGACTAGGTTACCGTGAATAACAACGATCGGTGGGTTGTAGCCACCCGCATGCGCATACTTAAGCTTAACACGACGACCACGAACCATAGGTGGTTGGTGATCATCCGTCGCCATCTTCATGATACGAGTAAGCACGGAAGTACCGACGCGTGTTGTCGCCGACTTATAGGCTTCTTGTACCGATTCGAACAAGTGACCAACACCTGTGCCATGCAGAGCAGAGATAAAGTGAATACGCGCGAAGTCGACAAAGCCTAAGCGACGATCTAGCTCTTTCTTCACGTGTTCTTTAACGTCCATATCCAGACCGTCCCATTTGTTCACCGCGATGACAATGGAACGACCCGCGTTAAGTGCAAAGCCCAATAGGCTCAGATCTTGGTCTGAAATATTTTCACGCGCGTCGATTACCAGTAGAACAACGTTAGCGTCTTCTACCGCTTTTAGGGTTTTCACCACAGAAAACTTTTCGACGGTTTCATTAATGCGCTTACGACGACGAACACCTGCCGTATCAATTAAGACGTACTCGCGCTCATCACGTTGCATCGGGATATAAATAGAGTCACGGGTTGTACCCGGCATATCGTAAACAACAACACGTTCTTCACCCAAAATACGGTTAGTTAGTGTTGATTTACCCACGTTTGGACGACCGATAATCGCCAACTTGATTGGCTGGTCTTGCAGACGCTGGAATTCCGCTTCCGCTTCTTCTTCGGTGTAATCCAGTTTCTCATCTTCTGGATCTTCGAAACCGGTTAGGTCTTCAATTTCCGCTTGGTCATTCAGTGATTCAGCAAACGGATTAAGAGCACGATCAATAAGTGCAGACACGCCGCGTCCATGAGCCGCCGCGATCTGATACATGCTTTCAACGCCCAATTGCCAAAATTCGGCACTTGCAGCATCGGCATCAATTCCATCTACCTTGTTAACCACAAGAAAAGCCGGCTTTTCAATCTTTCTTAAGTGTTGAGCAATGGCTTCATCGGCAACCGTTAGACCCGCACGACCATCCACCATAAACAGCACGACATCGGCTTCATCAATCGCTGCAAGCGACTGAGCTGCCATCTTGGTTTCTACACCTTCTTCCGTGCCATCAATACCGCCGGTATCAATTACAATAAACTCATGCTCGCCTAGTTTCGCCTGACCATATTTACGATCGCGAGTGAGTCCCGGAAAGTCAGCAACCAACGCATCACGGGTGCGTGTTAGTCTATTAAACAGGGTCGACTTACCCACATTCGGGCGTCCAACTAGGGCAACAACAGGTACCATATTAACCTCTACACTTATTCTTTATATTGTAGTTATAGGTAAAAAGTCACTATTTTACCTATCTACTTAGAATGATTCTCTTATCTGTTCGCAACTCGGCGACGGAATCACCTAAGTACAACCACTTCATCTATCCAAATGGACAAATCCTTTTGCTTCGCAGCAATAAAACGGCTCCTAACTGAAAACAGAAAGGAGCCAGATGTGAATTGTATCACGAAATTATTATTGGATCGTCAGTTTCTTTAGCTGACCGTCACGAGCCATGATGACGTAACCACCGTCGACTAAAGTCGGTCCGACAGCCATGCCACTATCGTGAATCAATTGCTGAGCAACGAACTCTCCAGTCTCACGATCAAGCCAGTGCAAATAACCCAGGCTATCACCAACAACGAGATAACCATCAATGATCACGGGATCCGTTAACTGTCGGTACTCAAGTTGGTTATTTTTCCAAAGTTCAGTGCCACTACGTGCATCAACAGCGACTAAATGATCGGTATCCGTGACCACATAGAGGTTACGATTGTCCGTCGCCATATCACTCACTGACGAGTAATTACGTTTCCAAACCGGATTACCCGTTCGCAGATCAATAGAGATCAGCTGACCATTAAAGCCGATAGTGAAAAGCTGTCCACCCAAAATAATCGGTGAGGCGTCTACATCCACTAAACGATCAATCTCGGTCGATCCTTTTGGTGTGCCCACGGGTTGTTGCCAAATCAATTGACCACGTTCGACGATTGCCGCAGCAATACGACCATTCGCTGTACCCCAGAAAACACCACCTGATTCTGCAACAGGCGTACTATCACCGCGCAATGTCAGATTTGGCACATCGGTGCTAATTGTCCAGCGCTCGCTGCCATCAGCTTGATCCAGTCCCACTAACAAACCTTGGCTGGTGTGAACCATAATTAGACTGGCATCCGCGACAGGGTTTGCTAAGACTTCACCTTTGACATTCGCTCGCCATAGCTCTTCGCCATTTTCAATAGAAAGTGCAATCACTTCGCCATTTTCGGTGCCGATATACAGCTTTTCATAAGCCGCTGACAGACCACCAGACAAGCGGGGCAACGTTTCAGATTCAACTTTGGTTTGCCACAGTGTGTTTCCTGTCTCGACGTCATAAGCTTTCACAACACCATCACGGCTTGCGACAAACAGGTTGTCGTAAGCATACACAGGTGACAAGTTGGAAAAGTATTGACCAACGCCGCTGCCGATACTAGAAGACCACTCTGTGCTTGGAGTAAATTCACTGTCTACAACAGGTAGAGGCGCCATCACGATAGAGTCTTCTTCGCTAGAACAACCAACGATAATCCCTAATACCGAGATTGGTAACAGCCACTTTTTAAACAGTTTCTTCATTGGCTAAGCCCTTACTTGGCAAGATCGTCCAATTTAACTTGCAATACCTGACTGGCGTCGGCTGATTGCTGAGCTTCTGTGTAGGCAATATAAGCCGCATCACGGTCACCTTCGCTAATCGCGATGTCGCCACGCAATTCGGCAACACGACCTGTCCAAGACTCTTGTTTGATCTTGTCTAGTTCAGCACGAGCACCAGCATTATCGCCTTGTGCCGCCAGTACACGAGCAACACGGAATGTCACCATCGGTGTTAAAGCAGCGTCTTTAGTATTGCTTTGTGCCCACTTTAATTGCGCTAGCGCAGATTCAAGCTCACCCGCTTCCACTTGTGCTTTAGCAAGTTGCATCGCCGCAAGTACTGAATATTCCGTGCCTTGGTTAGCATCAATGAAATCTTGAACGTCTGAGCTAACTTGACTGCCATTTTCAGCAACAGCCTCTACCACTTTCATGTATTGCGCAGAAGCTTGCTCTTGTGCAGCAATGGTCGAATCTTGGTAGTAACGCCAGCCAAACAGACCGCCTAAACCCACCACTACACCGAGAACCACAGCTTTGCCGTTCTCTTTCCACCAATCTTTAATTGCTTCTACTTGTTGTTCTTCAGAATCGTAGAGTTCCACTTCCTGTCCTCATTAAACTTAAACTTTTTAACATCCCGAATGATGGAATGTACTCGCATCATCCGGTTGCTGAATCCAATACTTAGATAATATGAGCTAATTTAACGGCTAACTCAGTTTGAGCAACTGTTTCTTGGTCGCCACCCTGCAAATCTTTGACAACGACCGTATTCTCAGCAACTTCGTTCTCACCAAGCACCAGAGCAAACAGCGCACCGACTTTATCTGCACGCTTAAATTGTTTCTTAAAGTTACCGCCACCAAAGTGATTCATGACACGGATACCAGGAAGAGTTTCACGCAGATTTTCTGCCAACTTCATCCCTGCCATCATCGTTCCTTCGCCACCAGTTACGATGTAAACGTCAACGCTACGACGCACATCCGTCAGTTCAAGCGTTTCCATCATCAGCACAAGGCGTTCTAGCCCCATCGCAAAACCAACGCCTGGGGTTGGTTTACCACCGAGTTGTTCAACTAGACCGTCGTAACGACCACCGCCACAGACAGTACCTTGGGCACCAAGGCTGTCAGTGATCCATTCGAATACAGTACGGTTATAGTAATCCAAACCACGAACGAGACGCTGATTCACGGTATATTCGATACCCGCAGCGTCTAAAAGTTCACAAAGACCGGCAAAGTGTGCTTTCGACTCTTCATCAAGATAATCAGACAGTTCCGGCGCATCGACCAAAATCGCTTGAACCTCTGGGTTCTTGCTGTCTAGAACACGCAGTGGATTGCTGTGCATACGACGCTTACTGTCTTCATCGAGCACATCAATATGCTGTTCGAGGTGCGCAATCAGCGCGCTTCGGTAGTTAGCACGGGCTTCAAGAGAACCGATAGAGTTCAGTTCCAAGCGTACGTGCTTATCGATGCCTAACTCACGCCAAAGACGTGCCGTCATCATAATCAGTTCTGCGTCAACATCAGGACCATTTAGACCAAATACCTCAACACCACACTGGTGGAATTGACGATAACGACCTTTTTGTGGACGTTCATGGCGGAACATAGGACCCATGTACCAAAGACGCTGTTCTTGGTTGTAAAGTAGACCGTTTTCAATCCCAGAGCGAACACAGCCTGCCGTACCTTCTGGACGAAGTGTTAAGCTATCACCGTTGCGATCCTCAAAGGTGTACATCTCTTTTTCTACCACGTCAGTGACTTCACCAATCGCTCGGCTAAATAGATGCGTCATCTCAACGATTGGCATACGGACTTCGTTGTAACCATATGCACTGATAACATGTTTCACTGTATTCTCAACTTTTTGCCAAAGTGGAGATTGAGTTGGGAGACAATCGTTCATGCCTCGGATTGCTTGAATAGTTTTTGCCACAGCTAAATACCGTTTTATCGTTGAGATTATTTGTCTTCGACTTGATTCACTTCAATGCGGTTATTTTCATCCATCATTGAAGCTTTTGCGCGAATTTTCGTTTCGAGTTGGTTGACGAGATCATCGTTATCAAATCGTTCTTTTTGACGAATGCCATCTTGGTAAAATGCACTTTTACGATTGCTGCCAGCCAAGCCAAGGTGGGACACTTCCGCTTCACCCGGACCATTCACCACACAGCCAATAATCGACACATCCATTGGGGTGATAATATCTTCTAGACGCTGCTCAAGCGCGTTCACGGTGCCAATGACATCAAACTCTTGACGAGAACAACTCGGACAAGCGATGAAGTTAATACCGCGCGAGCGAATACGAAGTGATTTTAGAATATCAAAACCGACTTTGATCTCTTCTACTGGATCAGCGGCCAAAGAAATACGCAATGTATCACCAATACCTTCCGCCAACAGCATCCCCAAACCAACCGAGGATTTTACTGCACCAGCTCTCGCCCCACCCGCCTCAGTAATTCCTAAGTGCAGGGGTTGATCAATTTTTTGTGCCAGTAAGCGATAAGAGTCAACGGCCAAGAACACATCGGATGCCTTAACACTGACCTTAAACTGATCAAAGTTGAGTCGGTCTAGAATATCAACATGACGCATGGCTGATTCAACCAAGGCTTCCGGCGTGGGTTCGCCGTACTTCATTTGGATATCTTTTTCCAATGAGCCGCCGTTAACACCAATACGGATAGGAATATTGTTATCTCGTGCACAATCCACAACTGCACGGATACGGTCTTCTTTACCGATATTACCTGGGTTGATACGCAAGCAATCCACACCGTATTCTGCAACTTTTAATGCAATACGGTAGTCAAAGTGGATGTCCGCGACCAGTGGGATCGCAACTTGCTGCTTGATTTGTCGGAAAGCTTCAGCCGCTTCCATCGTCGGAACAGAGACGCGAACGATATCTGCACCCACATTCTCAAGCGCTTTGATCTGAGCGACAGTCGCCGCCACATCTGTGGTGCGAGTGTTGGTCATGGACTGAACTGCGATAGGAGCGCCGTCGCCAATTGGCACATCGCCCACGTAAATCCTTGTCGATTTACGACGTTTAATAGGTGATTCCTGATGCATAGTAATATCTAAGGTAAAGTGAATCGTGCAACTTTACCCGAAGTATAACCAGAAAGGTCGACAGGTTCACTCGCAAATGTCATCGAAACCTGTTCTGGCGCACCTAAAATCACTTTAAATGGCGCTTTACCATTAATATCGACATTTTCACCGGTTTTTTTGATGCCAGTGACGACAGTTTTGCCATTCGCATCTTTAACTTGGATCCAACAGTCGCCAGTAAACGTCATGGTGATTTTTGTCATGCCTTCAGGCACTGGTGTTTCGTCAACCACTTCGGTAACGGCAACCGGCTCAGGTTGAATGTCTGCTGTCGTTGCCGCCTCTTCTGTGCCCTGCGGAACCTCAATTACTGACGGTGCTTGCGGAGCAGTTGCATCTTGCGTGGATAAAGCGGTAGGTTCTTGACCGGTTGGCGGTTGAGGCTGAGAAAGCGCATCGTTTGAACTTGGCTCGACTTGTAAAGTGTTCACTTGAACTGGATTTAACGGCTCAATGCTCGGCTCTGATGGAATGTCACTGTCAGGGTTAACCGCAATCTCGCTCAAGGTATCTTTTTGTTGATTTTGAAACCACCAAACCGATGAAATACCAATAATCACCACCAGAATGCCCCAAGTGAGTTTCATTATACGGCTATCGTGTTTCTCTTTGTTGGTCTTTTTAGAAAAGCTCTGCATCGGCTGCTCGTGAACTTGAGAGCTGGCTTCATCAGGTGAAATCGCACCTAATACCAGTGTCTCATCAACACCTACCGCCTTAGCATACGAGCGTAGATAGCCGCGCGTAAATGTCGCGACTTGTTCACCATCAAACTCGTCTTCTTCAATTTTTTGTATGATAGCGACACGCAAACGAAGTCGATCAGCAATTTGCTTCTGTGTCAGCCCTAAAGCTTCACGCTTCTGCTTGAGCAACACACCTGCTGGTACAAATTCAGTTTCACTATCATTGTTGTCGATTTGGGTATTTTGGTCAGTACTCATTATTGTTGTACTTCTTCTTGTTTGTACTTAATCAGATAGTCGCACTTTATTTATTTTTGTTAACGGCTTTTATCTAACGATAAGTTTAGGTAATACACATACACTTACTCTGACTACAGCATAGTAGTAAATGGCTTATCTCATAACCAACATTTACAGCAAAGTGTCCATTTTTATTAATTCGCTACCCTCAACCACGACCTTGTGATTGATACAAATTTTAGCTATTCATAATAATCGTTTTTGTCCCTGAGTGTAAAACGACTCGTACGCTAAATAGCGAATTTGACAGAAGTTTTGCTAAAAAGAGCACATTACACCGATAGTTTTCGCTCTTTGAATGAGTTAGATTGCAAAGCAAGCCGTTAGTTCATTAATTTACACAACAAATGTAACCAGAGTCATAGCGTTAACCATTGCTTTCGCTTCGGCGTTTTCTCAATAACCATTTTGGGTTAATAGAGACAAAATAGCCCTGAATGAATTCAGGGCTATTTAGAAAAAAAATATCAGATATAAGATTAAGAAACCGACTTCACTGGTATTTCTTCACCCTTTTCCTGAGCTAACTGTTGTTGAGCTAACTGCTTAGTGCGTTTGGTACGGTCGATAACATCACCAACTAGTTGACCACATGCCGCATCAATATCATCACCACGAGTCTTACGAACCGTCACCGTATAATCGTATTGCATCAATGTCTTCATAAAGCGATCAATACGTGAATTGCTCGGTTTTTTATAAGGCGAACCTGGGTACGGATTAAATGGAATCAGGTTGATTTTAGCTGGCGTATCTTTTAATAGCTCAGCCAATTCGCGTGCATGGTCCATGTCATCATTAACATGATCAAGCAAGACATACTCTACCGTTACCTTACCTCTGTTTGCATTTGACGAAGCAATATAGCGACGAACCGAAGCTAAGAATGCATCAATATCCCAGCGATCATTGATCGGCATGATTTCGCTACGCAATTTGTCATTGGGCGCATGCAGAGAAATCGCCAAGGCAACATCGATCTCGCCAGTCATTTGATCCAGCCCAGAAACAACACCAGAAGTGGAGACTGTGACACGACGTTTTGACAAACCAAAGCCAAGATCATCAAGCATAAGCTCAAGCGCTGGCATTAGGTTCTTCATGTTCAGTAGCGGCTCACCCATCCCCATCATAACAACGTTGGTGATTGGACGACGACCCTTATCTTTTTCTAAGCCGACCTCGCGCGCTGCACGCCAGACCTGACCAATGATTTCAGACACTTTTAAGTTGCGGTTAAAACCCTGCTGAGCCGTTGAGCAAAATTTACACTCCAATGCACAACCTACCTGAGAGGAAACACATAACGTTGCGCGGTCATCATCAGGAATATAAACCGTCTCTACATCTTGATCACCCACGCGCATCGCCCATTTGATGGTGCCATCGGAAGAGTGTTGCGCTTCAGAAACAGTAGGCGCTTTGATCTCAGCAACACGAATCAATTTCTCGCGCAGCTTTTTATTGAGGTTAGTCATCTGTTCGAAGTCATCACAACCGAAGTGATAGATCCACTTCATCACTTGATCAGCTCTAAAGGCTTTTTCACCTAGCTCTTCTTGGAAAAACTGTCGCAAGCCTTTGCGATCAAAATCGAGTAGATTAACTTTTTGTGTGGTCATGGTGCCTCGTAAACGACTCTAACTTGGATTAAGGGCGCGAATTGTACAGCCTTTAGGCTGATTCAACAAGCGCTACAAGTCCCTACAATCTTAAGGTATTCATTTTTAAGTGAACATTTTTTGTACAGGCTTTATACGTTTAAATTTTGCTTTATCGCTCACCCAAAAAACAAAAAGCCCGCAGCGACACTAAGCACGCTACGGGCTTTCAAGCTATAAAAAATCACCCATTAAGATCGCGGGCAAATCTCTTGAGTTGGGAAGAAAAATTCAATTTCTCTCGCCGCAGATTCTGGACTGTCTGAACCATGTACGGAGTTATGTCTCATACTCAGAGCATAATCCGCTCTGATACTGCCACATGCCGCTTCTTCTGGGTTCGTTTTCCCCATCAGTTCGCGGTAGCGTGCAATCGCATCTTCGCCTTCCAGTACCTGAACCATAATTGGACCTGATGTCATGAAATCACGCAGATCGTTAAAGAAGGGTTTACCTTCATGCTCAGCATAAAAGCCCTTGGCTTGCTCATCAGTTAAATGAACCATTTTCGCCGCGATAATGCTCAGACCCGCTTGCTCAATACGATGGTAAATTTCACCAATAAGGTTACGTTTTACCGCATCTGGTTTTACGATTGAAAAAGTTCTTTCTAGACCCATAGTTATTCCTTTCTATTGCTCTATTATTGACAGTTTTCTGCTTGTGACGTCAGTAGCTTAGCAAGGGTACGAAGTCCCATACCCGTTGCACCTGCCGCCCACTTTTCAGTCCCTGACTTACGGTAAGTACCTGCGCAGTCAAAGTGCAACCAACCTTTTTTGTAGTCAGTCACAAAGTAAGACAAGAATGCAGCGGCGGTACTTGCGCCCGGTGAATAGTCTCCCGTTGAGATATTAGAGAGGTCTGCAAAATTTGATGGCAACATTCCACGGTGGAAATCTGCCAATGGCAATGGCCATAGACCCTCTTTCTCTTGCTGAGCATTGGTCAGCACTTGATGTGTTAATTCATCATCAAATGACATAACGGCGTGATAATCGTTACCTAATGCATTTTTTGCGGCACCAGTGAGCGTGGCACAATCGATGATCAATTCTGGATTCTGTTCGCTGGCATAAATAAGACCATCGGCAAGAACAAGACGACCTTCAGCGTCGGTGTTCATGATCTCAACCGTCTTACCGTTTTTGTAAGTGATAATATCACCCAGCTTTAGCGCACGACCTGACACCATATTCTCAGCGCAGCAGAGAATAAGCTTAACGCGCTTGTTCAGACCACGAAGAATTGCCAATGCAAAACCACCTGTAATGGTTCCCGCACCGCCCATGTCCGCTTTCATCGCGGTCATAAAGTTGGACGGTTTTAGGCTATAACCACCGGAATCAAAAGTGATCCCTTTACCCACAAGACAAGCAAATACCGGCGCATCGGCATCACCCGTTGGGTTGTAGTCAAGTTGCAGCATCGCTGAAGTACGCTCAGAACCACGACCTACTGCGTAGATCCCTTCCCAACCTTCGGTTAGCAGATCTTTATCTTTAATAATCTTGTAGCTGACATGCTCAGGTGCCAAAGATTTGATAAATTCACCAGCCATCGTTGCAAGCTGACGAGGCGCCACTTCTTCCGCGCTCTTGTTGATGATGTCACGAGTCCAATCCGATGATTTGATGCGGGCATCAAGCTCTTTGCTGTCGGCTTCTGAGAGTTCTGGAAGTGTTAATGAGGTTGATTTTTTGGCATTGCGATAACCTTGATAGAATGCCCAAGCAGACTCAAGATCCCAATCTTTACCGGCAAGCTCAGCTTTACTGATACCTTGCGAGTCAAGTTTACGGGCAGCGCGCTGAATAGCACCTAAGTCATGCCCTTCACCTAAATGGATAGTCGCGCCTTGTTCTGAAAATGAAACGATCGCTTTTTCGCCCCATTGCGGAGCGGCACTTTCCTGACTAAGGAATACTGACATTATTTGGGACATACTGTCTCCTGCCTCTTCTGTTTTTATATCATCCTAAAGTTTGGAACGATGTTAGCATTATGTAGAGGTAATACCAATGTCCCCTAGGACGGAATTAATATCAATGTAACATAGAGGTACAAAAAAACGGACCGTAAGTCCGTTTTTGGGATTGTTGTCAGTAATTTATCTGTATGAGATCAGTCACTGACGCAAAAATGAGATCGCTTTAATCGTATTCATCCAACCAACATAAAATCACAGCTTCAAGAATCTTCTCATTAGAACGATTTGGATCGTCATCAAAGTCTTCCAGCTCGGTAATCCACTTATGGAGATCAGTAAAGCGAACTGTTTTTGGATCCATATCTGGAAACTGGTCACACAGTTCAATGGCAATATCGCGTGAATCGGTCCATTTTAAGCTCATATTCTCTCCCTATATCATCGTCTCATTGTTCACACAGCGTAGCTATCGTGACTAGTGGTCTTCAGATGCGTGATTTAGTGTATATTTTGGGATCTCGACCACGAGATCTTCATCCGTCACTTTTGCCTGACAACCGAGACGAGATTCAGGCTCAAGCCCCCATGCTTTATCTAGCATGTCATCTTCCAGTTCATCGCTCTCATCCAGAGAGTCAAAACCCTCCCGGACCACAATGTGGCATGTGGTACAAGCGCATGATTTTTCACAAGCATGTTCAATAGCGATGCCATTTTTAAGCGCTACATCCAATACGGTCTGACCCGCTTCCGCTTCAAGTACAGCACCTTCTGGGCAAAGTTCATCATGAGGCAATACAACAATTTTTGGCATGATTAGTGGTTCCTATAAATTATCGACTGATTGACCAGATAAGGCTTCACGAATGGATTTATCCATGCGTCGAGAAGCAAATTCTTGGCTCGCTTTATCAGTATCTTTTATCCCTTGTTCAATGGCAGCGGTATCGTCACCATTGCGTAATTCAATTAAGGATTCTATCGCTTGCAGCAACGACGCTTTTTCTTGTTCTTCAAGCAGTGCATCGCCATCGGCTTGCAGCGCAGCAATCAATCCTTCAATGACACGATCCGCTTCAACTCGCTGTTCAGCAAGTGCACGGGCATTCATGTCGTCTTGAGCATAAGTCATCGAGTCTTGTAGCATATCACTCACTTCATTGTCACTGAGTCCGTATGAAGGTTTGACTTGAATATCTGACTTAACTCCAGTGCTTTTTTCCATCGCAGTCACAGACAAAAGACCATCGGCATCAACCTGATAGGTAACGCGAACATGGGCTGCGCCTGCTGCCATCGGTGGAATGCCTTTTAACGAAAATCGAGCCAGTGAGCGACCGTGTTCAACCATCTCACGCTCACCTTGTACCACGTGTACTGACATCGCCGTCTGACCATCTTTAAAGGTAGTGAACTCTTGAGCTCGTGCGACTGGAATGGTGGTATTGCGAGGAATGATCTTTTCAACCAGTCCGCCCATGGTTTCAATACCCAGCGACAGCGGCAATACGTCAAGCAATACCATTTCTGACTCTGGCTTGTTGCCCACTAATACGTCGGCTTGGATTGCAGCGCCAATCGCCACCACTTCATCGGGATTGATACTGGTCAATGGTGTCTTACCAAAGAAGTCACCGACCATTTCTCTCACTAAGCGCGTACGAGTTGAACCGCCTACCATAACGACTTGCAACACGTCTTCCGAAGTCACTTCAGCATCTTTCAATGCGCGACGACAGGACATCAGCGTCTTTTTCACTAGCGGTTGGATCAGTTGATTACACTCATCTATCGTCAGTGTGCCCTGCCAGCCCAGTACATTCACCTCAGCCACTTCGCTGTTGCTCAAGTCGATTTTGGCTTGAGTCGCGGCATCCAACAGTTGGCGTTGTTGTTGCACAGTCAACGTTGATAGACCTACTTGCTGCTGCAGATGATCGGCAATCAGGTGGTCAAAGTCATCGCCACCTAGCGCAGAGTCTCCACCAGTCGCAAGCACTTCAAACACGCCACGAGACAGACGTAAGATAGAGATATCAAACGTGCCTCCACCAAGATCATAAACGGCAATAATGCCCTCTTGACCGCTGTCTAAACCATAAGCGATCGCAGCCGCTGTTGGTTCATTCAATAGACGTAGCACATGCAAACCGGCGAGATTAGCCGCATCTTTTGTGCCTTGACGCTGAGCATCATCAAAGTAAGCTGGCACGGTAATCACCACACCGGCTAACTCGCCACCCAGAGTACTTTCGGCTCTTGCGCCAAGTTTTTTGAGGATGTCGGCGGACACTTGAATGGGGTTCTTTGCCCCTTGGGGTGTCTGAATAATCGGCAGACCGTTATCGCTGGCGGTAAAATCGTAAGGCAGAGAAGGATAGCGTGCCTGCACATCTTCTAACGAACGACCTAGAAGACGCTTTACCGAAGCAATGGTGTTTTTGGGATCTTGCGCCGCATTGTTGCGAGCCTGCAAACCTACCGATATGTCGTCTGCTGAATAGTGCACGACAGAAGGTAGGATCTTAGACCCATCCGTTGCAGCAAGAGGCGCTGCTTCGCCGCTTCTGACACTCGCCACTAACGAGTTTGTAGTGCCAAGGTCAATACCTGCGGCAAGTTTATGTTCATGGGGCGCAGAGCTTTGTCCTGGCTCTGCAATCTGAAGTAATGCCATTCAATTATCCTTGAGTACTTCGATCAACCAAGCAAACTTTCTTCTAATCGTTCTATTTCGCTTTGTAGCTTGGCAATAAATTTCAATTTTCGCACACCATCTGCGGCCACTGGCCATTCGCTTGCAGTCAAATGCTGCTCTAACTCAGACAGTTGCTGTTGATACATTTTGCTAACCTTGGTATCAAAGTCAAATAGCTGTTCATCAGCTGTATCCGAATCAGCAATATCTTCCAGTTCTTCGCGTAATTCCATTTGCTCCATCAGAAACATAGGATCCTGCAAGGTTTGCTGCTCTGCTCTAATATCAACACCGTGCTGCGCAAGCAGATATTCAGCGCGAGAAATCGGACGCTTCAATACATCATAAGCATCATTAATCTGCGCTGCTTTTTGTACTGCGAGTAAACGGTCTCGTTCTGAGTGTGTGGCAAAGTTATCGGGATGAAAACGCTTTTGCAGTTCGAGAAACTGAGAAGAAAGAAGGCTACCGTCAACTTGAAACTGAACCGGTAGCCCAAAGAGTTCAAAATGATTCATGGTATAGACTCACTGAAAAAGAGCTTGGTTAAATAACCAAGCTCCATTAACACTAAACGTTGAAGCTTTCGCCGCAACCACATTCACCTTTGGCATTTGGGTTATTAAACTCAAAGCCCTCATTCAAGCCTTCTTTGACATAGTCCAACTCGGTACCGTCCAAATAGACTAGGCTCTTGGGATCGATAATGACCTTGACACCCGCATGCTCAAAGACTTGATCACCCTCATCGAGATCATCAACGAACTCAAGTACGTAAGCCATACCGGAACAGCCAGTGGTTTTCACGCCTAGGCGGAGTCCAATACCTTTGCCGCGATTATCAAGAAACGCTTTTACTCGGCTTGCTGCTGCTTCTGTCATTGATATGGCCATACTACAACCTTAATTACTTCGTTAACTCTTATGTGAATGAACTATGTGAATGAATGTGTTTATCTAAAAGATTAATCGTGCTTTTTCTTGTAATCCGCAACCGCTGCTTTAATGGCATCTTCGGCAAGGATTGAACAGTGAACTTTCACTGGCGGCAACTCAAGCTCTTCGGCAATCTCTGCATTTTTGATTGCTGCAGCTTCATCAATAGATTTACCTTTTACCCACTCAGTAACCAATGAGCTAGAGGCAATAGCAGAACCACAGCCGTAGGTTTTGAACTTCGCATCTTCGATAATACCTTCTGGCGTTACCTTGATTTGCAGTTTCATTACGTCACCACAAGCAGGTGCGCCTACCATACCACTACCCACATTTGGGTCATTTTTATCGAATGAACCCACGTTTCTTGGGTTCTCGTAGTGGTCAATTACTTTTTCACTATACGCCATAATAAATTCCTCGAATCCTCTACATCCGTGAGACTACAACAGCCTGATTAGTGGTGTGCCCACTCAACCGTGCTTAAGTCAATCCCTTCTTTATACATATCCCATAGAGGAGACATGTCACGTAATTTGTTCACTGCTGTTGTGATTTGCTCAATCGCATAATCAATGTCTTCTTCGGTAGTAAAACGACCGAAAGAGAAACGCACTGAGCTGTGTGCAAGCTCGTCGTCTAGACCTAAAGCACGAAGCACATAAGAAGGTTCTAGACTCGCTGATGTACATGCCGAACCTGATGATACCGCAAGATCTTTAAGGGACATCAGTAGCGACTCACCCTCAACAAAAGCAAAGCTGATGTTTAGGTTGTGTGGTACACGCTGCTCAAAATCACCGTTCACTGTGACGGCTTCAAGACCTTTAACGCCGTTAAATAGGCGATCACGCAACGACTTAGCATGCTCGTAGTCTTTTTGCATATCTTGTTTAGCAATCGCAAATGCTTCACCCATACCGACAATTTGGTGAGTCGGCAATGTACCTGACCGGAAACCGCGCTCATGACCGCCACCATGCATCTGTGCTTCAAGACGAATACGTGGTTTACGACGCACGTAAAGTGCACCAATGCCTTTAGGACCATAAGCTTTGTGAGCTGAAAGTGAAATCAGGTCAACTTTCATTTCTTGTACATCGATTGGCAATTTACCCGCCGATTGAGCCGCGTCCACATGGAATACAATTTTCTTGCTACGGCATAACTCGCCGATTGCCGTAATATCTTGAACCACGCCAATTTCATTGTTGACATGCATAATAGACACTAACACCGTATCTTCACGCATCGCCGCTTCTAACTTGGTCAGATCGATCAGACCATTCGGTTCTGGCTGAAGATATGTAACCTCAAAACCTTCACGCTCTAGTTGACGGCATGGATCAAGCACCGCTTTGTGTTCTGTTTTGCAAGTGATGATGTGCTTGCCTTTCTTGCTGTAGAAATGCGCCGCACCTTTAATCGCTAGGTTATCCGACTCGGTAGCACCCGAAGTGAATACGATTTCACGCGGGTCAGCGTTTAATAGATCAGCAATTTGCTCACGAGCGTTATCGACTGCTTCTTCTGCTTGCCAACCAAAACGGTGCGAGCGTGACGCTGGGTTACCAAAGGTACCATCCATTGTCATAAATTGGACCATTTTGTCCGCAACGCGAGGGTCAACAGGACAAGTGGCAGAATAATCTAAATAAATCGGCAGTTTCATTCTTTACTCCAATGTAAAAGCAGCACTACTTAAGAGCGTACATTGATACCCAAAGGGTTCGTACTGGTACTTTTTCTTGCAAATCCGTGATTTACCGCAAGATCGATATCTTGTCGGCCTGAAATTTCTAATACTTCGTTATCAACCATTAACTCACCGAGAGTAATGTTGTTTAAAAAGTCGCTGATACGAGAGCTTAAATCTCTCCATAATGTATGCGTCAGACAGCGAGTTCCGCCTTGGCAATCGCCCTTGCCTGAGCATTTCGTGGCATCCACTGACTCATCTACAGCTGCAATCACAGTGCCAATCGAGATGTCTGTTGCCTCTGCACCCAAACGATAGCCTCCACCTGGACCACGTACACTAGCCACCAGACCTGCTTTACGCAACTTAGAAAACAGCTGTTCTAAGTAAGACAATGAGATACCTTGTCTTTCCGAAATATCCGCAAGCGGCACTGGGTTTTGCTGTGAGTGCAGTGCGACATCGAGCATCGCTGTTACTGCATATCTTCCTTTAGATGTTAGTCTCATATCACGCTTTCCACATTATCGATGTGGTTGAATCTTTTCATACCTGACTATTTTAATCAAGTATTTATTTGACTAATTTACTCAGGTATTTAACCCAATAGAAAAAGTGGTTATTTTTTATTCGTTATTTGCTTTTCTACTGCGGTCAACACACCACGTAAAATATTGATTTCTTGAGACTCTGGTCTGGAACGACTGAATAATCTACGCAGCTTATTCATCACCAAACCCGGCTTATCTTGTGAAATAAACTGGGTACGATGTAACACTTTTTCAAGATGTTGATAGAATAATTCCAACTCTTTATGCCTTGGATACTCTTGTTGAGCTGCCTCAGCAAACTGCTGTTGTTGCAAATCTAAGTGCGCTACGCGTACTTCGTAGCTCAAGGTCTGCACTGCCATTGCCAGATTTAAAGAGCTGTATTCTGGATTCGCTGGAATGCAGGTATGGAAATGACACAGCTGTAACTCTTCGTTGGTTAAGCCGGTACGTTCGCGCCCAAATACCAAAGCGACAGGATGATTCATCCCTTCTTTAGCAAACTGTACGCCACACTCTCTTGGAGAGATCATCGGCCAATTTAAAGTTCGGCTTCTTGCACTTGAGCCCACCACAAGACCACAGTCAGCAACTGCCTCTTGTAAGGTGGCGACTTTTGTCGCACCGAGCGCGATATCACTGGCACCTGCCGCTAAAGCAACTGCTTGTGAATCCACTTCACATTGAGGATCAACTAAGACCATTTGACTCAAGCCCATCACTTTCATTGCGCGAGCTGCCGAGCCAATATTGCCGGAGTGAGAAGTACCTACTAAGATAATTTTTACGTTGTCTAACATGTGCAAATTGCGTTGGGGTTACAGAACCGAAGAATAATATCATAAACCTGAGTAAATTAGTCTGACTATTTTTATCTCAGATCATAAGAGGTCAATAAATAACCGCTTCCCTTTTATGAAAACTTTGATATACTCCCCGCCGCTTTTTGTTCTTTAACATCCGTTGGGAAAATTCGTATGCATCCAATGCTAAACATCGCAATACGCGCTGCGCGTAAAGCGGGCAATCATATTGCAAAATCTCTAGAAAACACTGATAAGATCGAGTCGGTACAGAAAGGCACTAATGACTTTGTTACTAATGTAGACAAAGAAGCTGAATCTATCATTATCCACACTATTCAGGCGTCATACCCTGATCACTCAATCGTTGCTGAAGAAAGCGGCGCTATTGAAGGTAAAGATAATGAAGTTCAATGGATCATCGACCCACTGGATGGCACTGCTAACTTCGTTAAAGGTATACCTCACTTCGCGGTTTCTATCGCTGTACGCATTAAAGGTAAAACTGAAGTAGCCTGTGTTTACGACCCTATGCTTAACGAGCTATTCACAGCTCAACGCGGCTCAGGCGCACAGCTAAACAGCGCACGTATTCGTGTCAACCCACTGAAAGATCTTAAAGGTGCCACAATCGGTACTGGTTTCCCATTCAAGCAAAAGCAACACTCTGAAAGCTACTTCAAGATCATGTCTGCTATGTTTGTTGAGTGTGCGGACTTCCGTCGCGCAGGCTCTGCCGCTCTTGACCTTTGCTATCTTGCTGCAGGTCGTCTAGACGGTTACTTCGAACTTGGTCTAAAACCATGGGATCTAGCAGCTGGCGATCTTATTGCTCGTGAAGCTGGCGCTATCATCACTGACTTTTCTGGCGGCACAGACTACATGAAGTCTGGTAACGTGGTTGCAGCAAGTGCACGCGGTACTAAGTCAATGCTTAAGCATATTCGTGAAAACGGTAACGAAGCGATTCTTAAATAATCGCTACTGAGATATTACTGGCCCGTCACGCCTGAATTCTGAAGCCCTATCCTAGCGATAGGGCTTTTTTATGCCTTCAGTAAAATATTCTACCTAACGTAGCCCCCAACAAAAAAGGTCTAGCACATGTGCTAGACCTCTATACTTTTAAAATGCAAAACTTTTCTAACGAAAATTTCCCAACAACGCCTTAAGGCATCTCGTCGAACTCTGCGCCTTCTTTTTCGACTTGCGGTGGCATTAGGTGTTCTCTCTCGATACCTAGTTTCAGCGCTAGCGCTGACGCAACATAGATAGACGAGTAAGTACCCACAGTAATACCCAGTAGCAATGCAGCCGCAAAGCCATGGATCATTGCGCCGCCTTGAGTAAACAGTGCGATAACCACGAATAAGGTGGTACCTGAAGTGATCAATGTACGACTCAATGTTTGAGTGATTGAGTTGTTCATGACTTCGGCAGAGTCACCTTTACGCATCTTACGGAAGTTTTCACGAATGCGGTCAAATACTACGATGGTATCGTTGAGTGAGTAGCCCACAACCGTTAGCAACGCAGCCACGATGGTCAGGTCGACTTCAATCTGCATCAACGAGAATACCCCAAGAGTGATAATCACGTCGTGCGCCAAAGCCAATACGGCACCCGCCGCTAAACGCCATTCAAAGCGAACCGACACATAGAGAAGAATACAGATCAGAGAAACGAGGATCGCGAGACCACCCGCCTCTGTCAGTTCATCACCTACATTAGGACCCACGAACTCGATACGACGCATCTCAACGGCATCACCCGTACCTTGCTTAATCGCATCCAGTATCTGGTTGCCTAGAGCTTCCGCTTGCACATCGTCACGAGGACGAAGACGAACCATCACTTCACGAGATGAACCAAAGTTCTGTACCGTTGCATCCCCAAAGCCTTTTGCTTCCAGAGAGCTACGCACTTCTTCTAAATTTGCTGGCTGTTCAAAGCCAACCTCAATCAGCGTACCACCGGTAAAATCTAGACCCCAATTCAACCACTTGGTCGATAGGGTAAAGATAGCCGCTGCGATCATGACGATAGAGAATGCAAACGCTACTTTTGACCAACGCATAAAGTCGATCGTTTTGTCTGCCTTCATTATTTGAAACATAACTAACCCTTAGATCGACAGCTTGTTAACACGCTTACCGCCATACACTAGGTTCACGATGCAACGTGTACCAATGATAGCTGTAAACATTGAGGTGATAATACCGATAGATAGCGTGACCGCGAAACCTTTGATCGCACCCGTACCCACAGCAAATAGAATGATTGCCGTAATTAGGGTTGTGATGTTGGCATCGGCAATGGTACTGAACGCGTTAGCGTAGCCTTGGTGAATTGCTTGCTGAGGACTGCGTCCATCTTTAATCTCTTCACGAATACGCTCGAATATCAGTACGTTGGCATCCACCGCCATACCGACCGTCAGTACGATACCGGCGATCCCGGGTAGCGTCATTGTTGCCCCTGGAATCATAGACATAACACCGACGATCAACACAATATTTGCCATCAGTGCGATATTGGCGAATAGACCAAAGCGACGGTAGTAAACCAAGGTAAACAGCATGACGAGAATCATACCGGTAATACACGCCTTGACACCCATATCAATGTTCTGCTGACCCATTGATGGACCAATGGTGCGTTCTTCAACAATCGAAATCGGCGCAATCAATGCACCCGCTCGTAGCAATAGTGCTAGGTTGTGTGCTTCCGAAGCAGAATCAATACCTGTAATACGGAAGTTGCGACCAAGAGCCGATTGAATCGTTGCTTGGTTAATCACTTCTTCGTGCTTATCAAGAATCACTTTGCCTTCTGGTGTACGGCGACCGCTGTCTTTATATTCAGCGAAAACCGTTGCCATTAGCTTACCGATGTTCTGACGAGAGAATGCCGCCATTTTGTTACCACCTTCGCTATCTAGCGAGATGTTAACCTGTGGACGACCGTACTCGTCGGCACTTGAACTTGCATCGGTAATACTGGCACCGCCAAGAATGATACGCTTTTTCAGTACCACTGGACGACCATCACGATCTTGCTTAATTTCACTACCTGCTGGCGCTCGACCATTGGCAGCGGCTGAGAGATCAGCAGTGCTGTCTACTTCGCGGAATTCTAGAGTGGCTGTCGCACCTAAGATTTCCTTAGCGCGAGCAGTGTCTTGAACACCGGGTAGTTCGACAACAATACGACTAGCGCCTTGACGCTGAACAAGAGGCTCGGCGACACCAAGTTCGTTAACACGGTTACGCAAAATAGTGATATTTTGCTCTACCGCATAGTTACGAATTTCTTGTAGGCGAGTCTCTTTGAAATTAGCCACGATAGCAAAACGACCATTGTCATCTGAACTGATAAAGTCCATATCTTGGTGTTTCGTTTTCAGCAATGCAGTCGCTTCAGCAAGCTGCTCTGCGTTACGTAGTAGGATCTCTACACCATCGTTAGACGTTGGACGAATAGAACGATAACGAATACGTTCTTCACGCAATTCACTGCGGAACGCTTCTTCTTGTTGACCCACCAATTTTTCCATTGCGGCGTCCATATCCACTTCCATTAAGAAGTGAACACCACCACGCAGGTCAAGACCGAGTTTCATTGGAGCTGCACCAATAGCATCAAGCCAATGAGGGGTAGCCGGCGCTAGGTTTAGCGCAACGATAGAATCATTTCCTAAGGATTGGCTAATAACGTCACGGGCACTAATTTGAGTGTCGGTATCATTAAAGCGGACTAGGATTGAACCGTCTTCGAGGGCGATAGATTTGTGAGAAAGTTGCTCTTTGTCTAGAGCTTGGGTGACAGTATCCAGCGTCGACATATCAACAGAGGCGCCACGCGCCCCTGTAATCTGAATAGCCGGATCTTCACCGTATAAGTTGGGAAGTGCATATAAAGCAGTAATGGCGATGATAAAAACCACCATTAGATACTTCCACAAAGGGTAACGGTTTAGCACAGCGAGGATCCTTAAGCTGTTTTTATAAAGACTTCAGCGTACCTTTTGGCAGCACTGCAGTGATAAAATCTTTTTTGATAACAACTTCGTTGCTGTCGTTAAGAGCAATCGCGATATATTCGTTATCTTCAGCGATTTTAGTGATCTTACCAATTAGACCGCCGTTAGTAAGTACTTCATCGCCTTTGCCCATCGAAGCCATCAGGTTTTTATGCTCTTTTGCACGCTTAGATTGCGGGCGGTAGATCATAAAATAGAAAATCGCCGCAAACATGCCTAGCATAATTAGCATTTCAAAACCTGTACCTTGTGGTGCAGCTTCAGCAGCATAGGCTGGAGAAATAAAACTCATCGAAAAACATCCTCTTTAATGTATTTATATATCCCAAATTGGGTTATCCCCATATCTTTTCAAGAAGCAAAGCGTAACTCAATCTTTCTTATTCACTAACAGGCTCAAAAAATGTGACCTATAGCTAGGATTTGTTACCAATCTTGAGGATAACCCACATTATATCCGTTATTTCATGTCCAGTGGTGGGACTTCACGATCACGACGAGCGTAAAATTCTTCCACAAACTGTTCAAAACGGTCTTCATCAATCGCTCGACGAATACTCTCCATTAAACGCTGGTAGTAGCGTAGGTTATGAATCGTATTGAGACGCGCGCCTAATATCTCGTTACAACGATCTAGGTGATGCAAATATGCCTTAGAGTAGTTTTGGCATGTATAGCAATCACAATGCGGATCAAGCGGAGTGGTATCGGTTTTATTCTTAGCATTACGGATCTTGATGATGCCGCCAGTCACAAATAGGTGACCGTTACGAGCATTTCGAGTCGGCATCACGCAGTCGAACATATCGATACCACGACGTACACCTTCAACCAGATCTTCTGGTTTGCCTACACCCATTAGATAGCGTGGTTTATCTTTTGGAAGCAGTGGCGTGGTGTGTTCAAGCACACGGTGCATATCTTCTTTAGGTTCGCCCACCGCAAGACCGCCGACAGCATAACCGTCAAAGCCAATATCCGTTAAGCCTTTTACCGACACATCACGCAAATCTTCATAGACGCTACCTTGAACAATACCAAACAGTGAGTTTGGATTTTCTAGCTTGTCAAAGTGGTCACGAGAGCGTTTAGCCCAACGAAGCGACATCTCCATCGACTTTTTCGCTTCATCGTGTGTGGCTGGATATGGCGTACATTCATCAAAAATCATCACCACATCTGAGCCTAAGTCTTTTTGGATTTCCATAGACTTTTCGGCATCCATAAAGATTTTGTCACCATTAACAGGGCTGCGGAAATGCACACCCTCTTCAGTGATCTTACGGATGTCACCTAGGCTAAATACTTGGAAGCCGCCTGAGTCAGTCAGAATGGGACCCTGCCAGTTCATAAAGTCGTGCAAGTCGCCATGCATCTTCATGATCTCTTGACCCGGACGCAACCAAAGGTGGAAAGTATTACCGAGCAAGATTTCTGCCCCCGTTCCTTTCACCTCTTCTGGTGTCATACCTTTAACCGTACCGTAGGTGCCTACTGGCATAAATGCCGGCGTTTGCACGGTTCCACGTTCAAAGGTAAGTTGACCGCGACGAGCGTGGCCGTTGTTCTTTTTAAGTTCGTATTGTAATTTCACGAAGCCTCCAAATTGCCAGAGACACAGTCTGACTATATTGTAAAACGCACTAACAAGCGTAGCTTGTCGCACTGAAATACACGAGCCGAGAAAACATAAACGACTCGTGCATTGGGATCGTCCTAATCCACTGCTAATGCAAATCGACGATGATTTACGCCGGTTTATCCCTGCTTTTTGGTAATGAACATCGCATCACCATAGCTGAAAAATCGATACTGTTGCTCTACCGCATGCGCGTATGCCTTCATCACGTTGTCGTAGCCAGCAAACGCACTCACCAACATTATCAACGTGGATTCTGGTAAGTGGAAATTGGTTACCAAGGCATCAATCACCTGATACTCGTAACCTGGATAGATAAAGATCTCGGTGTCACCGAAAAACGGCGCTAACGGTGTGCCGTTAGCCTTGGCATTTTGCGCGGCACTTTCTAAAGAACGCACCGACGTAGTGCCGACTGCCACCACACGACCACCCGCAGCTTTGGTGCTTGCGATTGCATCGACCACCTCTTGAGTGACCTCAACATATTCTGCATGCATGTGGTGATCATTGATATTGTCAACACGAACAGGCTGGAATGTGCCCGCGCCCACATGCAGAGTCACATAGGCAAAGTTAACGCCTTTTTGCTCTAGCTGCTCAAGGATGTCATTGTCAAAATGCAAACCAGCCGTTGGCGCTGCGACTGCACCCGGCTTTTGGTTATAGACGGTTTGATAGCGCTCTTTATCCGCATCTTCATCAGGACGGTCGATGTAAGGAGGCAAAGGCATGTGACCAACATCATTTAAGATATCGAGTACCGCCTTCTCTGATTGGAACTCAATCTCAAACAGCGCATCATGTCGTGCAACCATCTCTGCTTGATATTCGTCGTTTTCACCCAAAAACAGGGAGGTTCCCGGCTTTGGTGCTTTCGAGGAACGAACATGAGCAAGAATACGCTTATCATCAAGCATACGCTCTACTAAGACCTCAAGTTTACCTCCTGAGGCTTTGCGTCCAAACATTCGAGCTGGAATCACACGTGTATTATTGAACACTAACAGGTCGCCTGCTTGAACAAGATCGACGATATCCTTAAAGCTACCATCCACAACCTCACCTGTATTGCCAGTTAGTTGTAATAATCGGCTTGCGCTACGTTCGGCTTTTGGATAACGAGCAATAAGCTCATCGGGTAATTCAAAATGAAAATCTGAAACTTGCATAACACTCATCTTGTAAAAGTAGGAGACAAAAATCGGTGCGTAAAAACGCAGGCGCCTAGTATAAAGTGGCACCATGGAATAGCAAGCGAACCAGCAGCGATTCCCGCCTCTTTTCCATTGAGACTAGGCGGTATGACGTCCGGTCTATCTCTTTTATTGAAAAACGACTACCCTCTCAGTTTTCATTGCCAATTGATCTTATATTCTAAGGAGATAATTAAGAATAGGTGGGAGAAAACCATGATCAAGGTTGAAGACATTATGACCCGCAACCCTCACACTCTTTTGTGTTCGCACACTCTTAGTGACGCAAAGGACATGATGCAAGCGCTAGATATTCGACATATCCCTATTGTCGACGTTAATAAAGCCCTACTCGGCATTGTTTCGCAGCGAGATGTATTGGCGGCTCAGGAATCGAGCTTACATAAAGTACCTAATAATCAGTCATACACTCTTTCTACCCCTCTGCACGAAGTGATGCGTAGTGATATCGTGACCGTTGATCCCAAAGGCAGCCTAAGAGCTAGCGCACTTTATATGCAAAAGCATAAAGTTGGTTGTCTGCCCGTAGTTCATAAACGTCAATTGGTGGGGATTATTACGAATAGTGATTTTGTTGCTATTGCGATTAATCTACTAGAAATAGAAGAAGATATTGAACCCGAAGAGATCGATTAATCCTCTGATTGCAGACAGAAAAAAAGAGCGGTTGATATAAAACCGCTCTTAGAAGTGGCGTAAACCACTACTTAAACTGTTGTTCTTCAGTCGAGCCTGTGAGTGCCGTTACCGAAGAATTCCCCCCTTGAATCGTATTGGTCATGCGATCAAAGTATCCCGTCCCCACTTCTTGTTGGTGAGCCACAAAGGTGTACCCTTTCCCAGCCGCTTCAAACTCTGGACGCTGAACTTTTTCAACATAGTGACGCATACCTTCACCTTGCGCATAAGCATGGGACAGTTCAAACATGTTAAACCACATATTGTGAATACCCGCCAAGGTAATAAACTGATATTTGTAGCCCATATCTGCCAACTCTTGTTGAAACTTGGCGATCGTCTCTGAGTCCAAGTTCTTCTCCCAGTTGAAAGATGGTGAGCAGTTATACGCCAGTAGCTGATCGGGGTATTGTGCATGAATAGCTTCAGCAAACTTTCTCGCCTCTTCTAAGCAAGGCGTTGCCGTTTCACACCAAATCAAGTCTGCGTATGGCGCATAAGCCAAACCACGAGAGATCGCTTGATCAATCCCCGGTTTCACTCGATAAAAGCCCTCAGATGTCCGTTCACCAACGATAAAATCGCGGTCATAGGGATCAACATCTGAGGTTAACAGGTCTGCAGCATTGGCATCGGTACGCGCAATAACCAGTGTGGTCGTACCCGCAACATCCGCCGCTAAACGGGCTGCAACTAACTTTTGTACCGCTTCTTGCGTTGGCACCAGCACTTTACCGCCCATATGGCCGCATTTTTTAACCGATGCCAACTGGTCCTCAAAGTGAACGCCCGCAGCGCCCGCTTCGATCATACTTTTCATTAACTCGTAAGCGTTCAGCACGCCACCAAAGCCCGCTTCCGCATCAGCAACAATCGGTAGGAAATAATCAACCGCGCCCTCATCACTCGGTGATTTACCCGCGCTCCACTGGATCTGATCGGCACGACGAAATGAGTTATTAATTCGTTTAACCACCGCAGGGACAGAATCGACCGGATAAAGCGACTGATCGGGATACATAGTACTGGCACTATTGTTATCCGCGGCGACCTGCCAACCCGACAGATAAATGGCTTCAATTCCAGCCTTAGCTTGTTGCACCGCTTGACCGCCAGTTAAAGCCCCCAAGCAATTGACATAACCTTTCTTAGACGAGCCATTGACCAGCGACCAAAGCTTGTCAGCACCTCGTTGAGCAATGGTATTCGCCGGTGTCACCGAACCTCTTAGCTCAACCACTTGCTCTGCGGTATAAGTTCGCTTTACCTGTTTCCAGCGCGGATTGGTTTCCCAGTCTTTCTCTAGTGCTTCAATTTGTTGTCTGCGAGTTAATGTCATCGTTTGTCCCTCTTGGCTGGTTGCTCTGCCGTTCGATACCTTCAAATAAATGGGGTCGAAGCAGCGAGAGCCGTCAGTACTGCTTACTCTGACAATCCTGTTTCACGGTATGGTTTAAGTTATTGTTATTAATCTAAATATTCATAGGCAGATAGCGTTAGGAAATCGGCAAGCTGGTCACTGGTCGTCAGAGCCAACATCAATTGCGCCGCTTCTGAAAAACGTCCATTGCTAAATCGTTCTTCACCCACTTCATTGCGCACTACCTCAATCTCTTCCACTAGGTACTGTTCAAATAGCGGCTTGGTAACACGCTCGCCATTATCGAGATCTTTGCCATGCTGTATCCATTGCCATATCGAAGCGCGTGCAATCTCTGCCGTTGCCGCATCTTCCATTAATCCATAAATCGGTACACAACCATTACCACTGATCCACGCTTCAATGTATTGCAAAGAGACACGGATGTTATGGCGCATCCCCTGTTCTGTTCTTTCACCCGCACAAGGCATCAAAAGATCGGTTTCCGTTACCGGAGCGTCTTGCTCGCGCATCACATCAAGCTGATTGCGCCGCTCACCCAATACCGAGTCAAATACTGCCATCGCTGTGGTCGCAAGTCCGGGGTGGGCAACCCAAGTGCCATCGTGCCCATTATTCGCCTCCAGCGATTTATCGTGGTGGATTTTGTCCAGCACCTGTTGATTGGTCACCGGATCTTTTGAGGGGATAAATGCCGCCATTCCTCCCATCGCAAAGGCACCTCGGCGGTGACAGGTGCGAATCAAAAGTCGGCTATAAGCATTGAGAAACGGTTGATCCATGGTGACGCTTTGTCGATCAGGTAAAACACGGTCTCCATGATTTTTCAGCGTTTTGATATAACTGAAGATGTAATCCCAGCGACCGCAATTGAGTCCGACGATATGCTCTTTCAGTGCAAATAGAATCTCATCCATTTGGAACACCGCAGGCAATGTCTCGATAAGAACCGTCGCTTTAATGGTGCCATTGGCTAACCCAAATCTTTGCTCAGTGTAAGTAAACACGTCACTCCACCACTGCGCTTCTTCGTAAGCTTGTAACTTAGGCAAGTAAAAATACGGTGCGGTGCCATTTTTAAGCAGCGTTTGGTAGTTATTGGCAAAGTAGAGCGCAAAATCAAACAAGGCGCCGGGAATCGATTGACCGTTAAACAGCACATGCTTTTCTGGTAGATGCAAACCGCGCACTCGGCAAATCAATACCGCAGGGTCATTGTTTAAGGCGTAGTGTTTACCGCTATTGGGATCGGTAAAATCAATCTGCCTTAGGTTGGCATCTCTCAGGTTTACTTGACCATCAAGCATTTTGCTCCAATCTGGCGACATGGAATCTTCAAAGTCGGCCATAAATACTTTTACGTTGGCGTTAAGGGCGTTAACCACCATTTTTCTATCGGTAGGTCCGGTGATTTCTACTCGTCGATCGCTCAAATCTTCTGGAATGCCTTTAATCGTCCATTCACTTTGGCGTAGAGTTTGGGTATCACTGCGAAAGTCTGGCAACTCTCCTGCATCGACCTTAGCTTGAAACTCAGCGCGCTGTTGCAATAACTGAGGAATTCGCTCAGCAAACTTGCTGCACAATTCGCTCAAAAACAACTGGGAATCTTCACCGAGAATCGCTTGATGCTCACCTTCGACAGGATGGGTCAACACTACAAATGACTGGTCATCCATGTTTGCTGCTGTTTGTTGTTGTGTATCACTTGCTAACATAACCCTCTCCCTATCGTTAGATTTCAGTTGTAACTAAAACACTACATTTAGAATATTTACTTTATTTATTAATCAGTCCGTTCCACTGAATATAGGTACTCAACGGCTTGTTGTATGTCGCTATCGAAAACTTCATCAAAGCCCGCCAGTGATAAAATTTAACCTCAATAACATTTTCATTACAACCCAAAAACACCGCCAAACCTATAATTCGACACATTGTACTTTCACCAATTTTCACGACTCGTTTTGTATGATTTTCAATAAATTTCGTAATTAAATTACAAGCTGTATTTTTGTTCATTCATCCATCTGAAGGTACATTGAGCTGTTTTTCTGAGTTGAAGTGGTTGGTATTGTGCTGCTTGACGGGAAATAACGAGGAAAGTGTGTCAAATTTCACAATGTAAAATTCACTTTGTGAAACTAATAGAATGACTGAAATGTTTTGTTGAATGTGTTTTGTGAAATTTTACAAGAAAAAGCTAACAGGCAGAGCTTTGCTCTGAACAATTAAAAAAAGGCAGAATTAATCTCTACCTTTTTCTCGCCAATATGAACTGGATGTTAATCCGAAAGCAATAGTCCGGACACAACATCGGCTAATTGCAGGAACGACTCTCGACGCGAGGAGCTCGGTCGCCATACCAGACCGATATCACGGTGAGCTTGGTGACCCGGCGGTTCGATGACCATAAGATTCTGATTTTCCAGTAATCCATGATCAATCGCCATCTGAGGTATAAAGGTGGTTCCCAAGCCATTGGCCACCATTTGTACCAAGGTATGCAAACTGGTTGCGCTGAAAGGGTTAATTTTATCGGTGCTAGTCAATTTACAGGCTGATACTGCATGTTCTGTTAAACAGTGCTCTCTTTCCAAGAGGAATACCGATTCATCTGGTAACTCATCATATTTGATCGGCACTCGGACATTGTGTGCTTGCGAACGGCTAATGACCATTTTGAAAGGGTCTTGACCGACAATACAGCTATCCATATTGCCAATATCCATCGGTAAGGCGAGAATCAGAACATCCAATTCCCCATGCCGTAGCGCCGCCAGCAAATTGGCGGTGGTATCTTCTCTTAACAATAAATTGAGTTGTGGGTATCGAGTATTGACCGCTTGTACTAGATCGCACAGCAAAAATGGCGCGATTGTCGGGATGCAACCCAGTCGAATTTGACCTTGCATCTCTTCGCCTTGACAGATGTTGCCTAACTCAATCAGATCTTGACCTTTCGCCAGCAGTTCGCGACCGTTTTTCACCACCATCTCACCCACTTGGGTAAAAACCAGCGGACTCTTTTTCTCTTTTTTCTCGTATAAAGGACAACCGATTAACTCTTCTAAGTTCTGGATGCCTTTACTTAATGTCGACTGACTGACAAAACACTTTTCTGCGGCATCACTAAAATGCCTTGTTTCATACAAGGTCACCAAATAGTGCAGTTGCTTTAAGCTCGGCCATTTGTTCATCGATACTACCTATCAGACTTAAAAGGAAAAAACTCAATAAAGAGGCCAACAAGTTTATCGTTTTTTTCGATTAAATTAATCTATTAATTTCGCTTTTTTCTATACTAAGCTGTGTAATATAGTTTGTCGTGCATGAACATGGAACAAACCATCAGGTTTGAAACACTCTCAAAATTTAGGAGCAAAAAAATGGTACTAGTTGGTCGCCCAGCCCCAGATTTTACTGCCGCTGCAGTTCTTGGTAATGGTGAAATTGTTGATAGCTTCAACTTCGCTGAGTATACAAAAGGCAAGAAAGCCGTTGTATTCTTCTACCCACTAGACTTCACTTTCGTTTGTCCATCAGAGCTGATCGCTTTTGATAACCGTTTTGAAGATTTCCAAGCTAAAGGTGTTGAAGTGATTGGTGTGTCTATCGACTCTCAATTCTCTCACAACGCATGGCGTAACACTGCTGTTGATGACGGCGGTATTGGTCAAGTTAAATATCCATTGATTGCTGATGTTAAGCACGAAATCTGTAAAGCTTACGATGTTGAGCATCCAGAAGCAGGCGTTGCTTTCCGTGGTTCTTTCCTAATTGACGAAGAAGGCATGGTTCGTCACCAAGTTGTTAACGACCTACCACTAGGTCGTAACATCGACGAAATGCTTCGTATGGTTGACGCACTTAACTTCCACCAAACAAACGGTGAAGTATGCCCAGCACAATGGGAAGAAGGTAAAGCAGGTATGGACGCGTCACCAAACGGTGTTGCTGCGTTCCTATCAGAGCACGCTGAAGACCTTTCTAAATAACTCACACTTTCACCCTGAAGCTCAAGCAGGGTTGGATGGTTGGGACAAAATAAAGCGAAAACGCACTCCAATCGTTGAAAGAGAAATGAGTTAGCCAAATTTAAAAGCCCGAGTCCTTTAAAGACTCGGGCTTTTTCATTATCAAAACGATAAAAAACGCTCACCAGAATATCTCTGTACCCTATGAGTCATTTATTCGAAAATAGTGAGATAGAATAATAACTAGAGCCTAAACCCTATGACGACACACTACCAAATCGAAGTCTGTATCGATAACATCGAGTCTCTCAACTCTGCCGTACAAGGAGGCGCAACCCGCATCGAGTTATGTTCTTCTCTTGCGCTTGGCGGATTGACGCCCAGCATGGGCTTCATCCAATTAGCTGCCCAGCTTTCGACCATTCCCATTTATGCCATGATTCGACCGCGACAAGGCGACTTCTTATACAGTGATGAAGAAGTCGCGATGATGGAGCAAGACATTAAATGCGCCGCTGAAGCTGGTGCAAGTGGCATCGTATTGGGTTTGCTTAACAAGGACGGTAATATCGATATGCCTCATAGCATGCGATTGACTCGAGTCGCGAAACAACTCGGATTGGGGATCACTTTTCACCGCGCTTTTGATCAGTGCCGCGATGCCCATCAGGCGCTTGAAGATATCATCGCTCTTGGGTGTGAACGCTTGCTCACCTCTGGTTTAGCCACAGATGCGATGCAAGGCTGCAACAAAATACATCAGCTACACCAGCAAGCTCAGGGACGCATTGAGATTATGGCTGGCGCGGGTGTCAATGAAGACAATGTTGCGCATATAGTAAAAAATACCGGTATCAATGAGGTTCATTTATCAGGAAAAAGCACTCGCCCAAGCAAGATGCAGTTTGTTTCACCACAAGCCAAAATGGGCAATGAACAAATCGATGACTTTGCTATTCCCATTACGAGTAAAGAGAAAGTTAAGGCGGTTGTGCGGGTACTGCAGCGACAACAGCATTAGGGAATAGGTGGTACTAGGTGCTAGGTGCTAGGTGCTAGGTGCTAGGTGCTAGGTGCTAGGTGCTAGGTGCTAGGTGCTAGGTGCTAGGTGCTAGGTGCTAGGTAAAAATAGACCTAAGCGCAAAGAAGTAGCAAGTTACAAGATATCGTAGATCTGCTTCTCGTCTAGGTGACGTACGTCTTTACCCTTTACAAAGTAGATGATGTATTCACAAATGTTTTGGCAGCGATCGCCGACGCGTTCAATCGCTTTAGCCGACCACATAACTTGCAAAATGCTGGGGATATCGTTTGGCTCGTCCATCATATAGGTGGTGAGTTGCGAGATAACCGAGGCGTATTCGGCGTCCAGTTTATTGTCTAACTGATAAACATCCGCCACCGATTCAACATCCATACGAGCAAAAACGTCGAGTACTTGATGCAGCATGGTAATCGCTAAGCGGCTGAGAGATTCCAAAGAGACATTGTACTTTTGTCCCATCGCAGATTGCTGCTCAATTGCAATATAAGCAATGCGTGTTGCAACATCACCAATGCGTTCAAGATCGGTAATGGTTTTAATGATCGCCATAACCAGACGGAGATCTTTTGCTGTTGGCTGTCTTTTGGCAATAATTCGGGTGCAAGCCTCATCAATCGACACTTCCATCGCATTGACTTTATGATCGTCGCGTACCACTTTCTTGGCTAACTCAAGATCATCTTTATGCAGCGCCTGCATCGCAAACGATAATTGCTGCTCAACCAAGCCCCCCATCGTTAATACATGAGTACGGATAGACTCTAATTCCGCATTAAATTGACCTGAAATATGGCGACCGAGGTGCATCTGTTTCTATTCCTTAACCGTAACGACCTGTGATGTAGTCTTCTGTCTGCTTCTGAGTAGGAGAAGTGAAGATTGAATCTGTATCCGAGTACTCTACCAGTTTTCCTAAATGAATAAAGGCAGTGTGATCACTTACCCGAGCAGCTTGCTGCATGTTATGGGTGACAATGACGACCGTGTATTTGTTCTTCAGCTCGTTAATCAGTTCTTCTATGGTTAATGTCGATATCGGATCTAATGCCGAGGTTGGTTCATCAAGCAACAGAACTTCTGGCTCAATAGCAATGGCGCGAGCGATAACCAGACGCTGTTGCTGACCACCAGACAATCCAAAGGCATTCTCATGCAGGCGATCTTTCACCTCATCCCACAATGCCGCCGCGCGCAATGAGCGCTCTACCGCATCATCAAGATGACGACTGTTCTTAATCCCTTGCAATCGTAAGCCGTAAACTACATTTTCATAGATGGATTTAGGGAACGGGTTTGGACGCTGAAAAACCATCCCCACGCGACGACGCAGTGTCGCCACGTCGACTTTTGGATGATAGATATTGCCACCGTGTAGCTTAACTTTGCCTTCCACGCGGCAACCCTCAACCAGATCATTCATGCGATTAATGCAACGAAGCAAGGTCGATTTACCACAACCGGATGGACCGATAAACGCAGTCACTTGTCCTTTCGGGATCCTCATAGAAACATCGAAAAGCGCTTGTTTATCTTGATAAAACAACTTGAGATCTTCTATCACAATCGCAGTTTGCTCATCATTCAAATTGTTGACATCCAGTGGCGTCGGGTAGCCCAATGTTTGATTGATAGAAAACATAGTTAATCTTGTCCCAGTAAACGGTATTTTTCCCGCAGGTTATTACGAATTCCAATCGCGGTTAAGTTAAGACCAATCACGACGGTAACCAATAAAAATGATGTGGCGTACACCAGCGGTCTTGCTGCTTCAATGTTGGCCGTTTGGAACCCGAGATCATAGATATGAAACCCTAGGTGCATAAACTTTCTTTCCAAATGTAAAAACGGAAACTGGCTGTCGATGGGTAGGCTTGAAGCCAGCTTAACCACCCCAACCAACATCAAAGGCGCCACTTCCCCCGCCGCTCGAGCTACCGCGAGGATCAAGCCAGTGATAATCGCCGGACTCGCCATGGGCAACACAATGCGCCATAAGGTTTCAAACTGTGTTGCCCCCAACGCTAATGAACCGTGTCTCGCCGATGATGGAATACGATTTAATCCCTCTTCCGTCGCTACAATCACGACGGGTAAGGTCAAAAGAGCCAGTGTCAATGATGACCAAAGCAAGCCTGGTGTTCCAAATGTCGGGGCTGGTAAACGTTCTGCATAGAGCAAGGCGTCAAGGCTGCCGCCAATGGTATAGACAAAAAAGCCTAATCCAAACACACCGTAAACAATCGACGGTACACCCGCTAGGTTAATAACACCGACCCGAATCATACGAGTCAGTAAATTGTTCTCTGCATACTCATGCAAGTACACCGCGACCAATACACCAAGCGGCATCACCACAATAGACATAATCAGCACCAATAGCACCGTACCAAAGATCGCCGGAAACACCCCACCCTCTGAGTTCGACTCTCTTGGGCTTTCGGTTAAAAACTTCAAGCCTTGTCCTGACCAATGAGCCACTTTCTGCAAAAACGTCATCTGATTGGGATACCAGAAATCCAAAACTCGATTAAGACTGAGTATCTCCTGCTGCCCTTGCATATCTTCCACCACCAAATATTGGCTGGTCAGCAACAGACGTAAACCATCCAGTTCAACTTCGCTCTGAGTCAATTGCTCTTCGATAATTTGCTGCTGCTGGGTATACAGCGCCAATGCCTCTGGAGTGAGCGTACCATTGAGGCGCTCGCTGCGCTTTTTAAGGCGAATTTGTTCGTACTGCTGAGTGAGCTGCTTAATTTTTCGATCGATCAACTCTGTGATCTGAATTCGAATCGCTGCCACTTTCTCGAGCTCTAAACGTAACGTTGCTGAGATATCTTCTGTAACCGCACCTTGAGTGGTGTGAAACGCGACGATCTTACCGAAGAAGTCACCACCACGAGTACGTTCAATAACAGCAAGATCTTCGGGTGTTGAGACATGATGACCTAACTCGGTTTCCAACAGAGAAACAAAATCTAGCCCGTAGAGATCCCGGTTGGCAATCTTAATGCTGTAGCGCTTGACTCTACCCTGCTCTAAAATTTCTTTTGGCAGCGTGTACTCTGCATCTGATAACTGATGCACGGAGACCCAGTTAGTATCGTAGATTTGACCAACTAACGTTTCGCCACTCTCTGATTGCCATTGATAGATAGGTGCAGGCCAAAAATAGATCAAACCTCGCCAGCCGATCAGCAATAGCAAACCCAGTACGGAGATCAAACTGATACTCACCGCACCTCCGGTCAACCAAATCCAAGGAGCGCCAGACTTAAACCATCTAAGCATGAATTAGCTTCCTATTTCTACCATTGCTATCTCTACCAAAGCTATACCTACAGCGCACTGTACTTCTCCCGTAGCCTTTGCCTTACCCATTCCGCTAATGAGTTAACCACAAACGTAAAGCTAAACAGGATCAACGCAACTAAGAACAGTAATCGATAATGGGTACTGTTGACTTCAGACTCAGGCAGTTCCACCGCCATGGTTGCGGATAGAGTTCTCATGCCCTCAAATACGTTCCAATCGAGAATTGGCGTGTTGCCTGTCGCCATCAATACGATCATGGTTTCACCCACCGCACGACCTAATCCCATCATTACTGCCGAGAATATCCCCGGACTGGCGGTAAGCAATACCACATGAGTTAAGGTTTGCCACTGGGTTGCTCCAAGGGCTAGAGAGCCATCGGATAAATGTTTAGGGACTGAAAAGATGGCATCTTCTGCGATAGTAAAGATGGTAGGAATGACCGCAAAGCCCATCGCAAATCCAACCACGAGTGCATTGCGTTGGTCAAAGTCAATGCCACGCTCTGCTAAAAATGCTCGTGCATCACCAGCAAAGAACAGCGCCTCCATCTCAGGAGAAAAACTGATCGCAACCGCCATTGTCAGCACAATCACCGGTATTAAGATAAAGGGATGAAAACCGCTTGGAAACTTGGCGCTATATCTATCAGGTATCACATACCAAACGACACCAACCGCTAAAGAAACCACGGGGAGCGCCACTAGCAAGGCAACAATCGCAGGCAGGTGACTCTCGACCAGAGGCGCGAACCAAATTCCCGCTAAAAAACCGATAATAACGGTCGGTAGGGCTTCCATGAGTTCAATCGTTGGCTTGACCACCTTACGCATATTGGCAGACATAAAATAGGCGGTATAAATTGCTCCAAATACCGCAACAGGAACGGCAAACAACATGGCAAAGAGAGCCGCTTTTATGGTACCAAAAGTGATGGGGACTAGGCTGTATTTAGCCTCAAAATCATCGGAGGCAGAGGCGGTTTGCCAGACAAAGTCTGGCTCTGGGTAGCTTTCATACCACACTTTTTCCCACAGCGAACTTAAGGAAATCTCCGGGTGTGGATTATCAATATCAAGTACGTTGAGCTGACCATTCTCCACCACCACTAGGGCGTTATTGCCACTTGAAACTCCAAGCGCGGCTGGCTGCGCTGTGTTGATATCTTCGCTGAAAATACGTTTTTCACTGGTTGTGTAAACATACTCAAGACGCTGGTTTTCAAGTAAAGCAAAGAAGCTCTTGCTCATATCCGCTGGCAATACCTGACGGACTGGCGATTCGAAATTAAACGGACGGATCGGAGTCAAGCGGCGCTGTTGATTGGTAACGGTATCAAACCATTGCCATACCTGTTGGTTATCATAAGTCACCAGCAGCGAATGCGCACCAGACAGGAGATTAACCTCTAACACATTGGCATCACTCACCTGCTTTAGACCAACAACTTCTTTCAGAGACAGGTCAACGATTTCTCTCAGAAACAAAGAGCGCTCGCTTTTAACCAACACATATAATTGGTTATTGGTCGCAACAAAAATCTGCTTACCGTCAGGTGTCACTAAAAGCTGAGAAACCTCATCACTTGGCAACTCAAGATTAAAGCGGTAGTCGGTTACTTTTGACGACGGTTGATTATCTTCGTCAAGATTGATCTGTTTGAGGTGCAATCGTCCCTCGTGGTCAATCACCGTCGCTGAAAGGACTCGATTGGATACTGCGGCGGAAAACTTGTCGTCTTGTACATCAAACGCCCAACTTACGGAACCTTGAGGCTCCAGTCTTAATTGATACTGTTCAGTGTCTTGTTGCCAAACAAAATCGACTTTCACTACCGATAGCTGCCCACCCTGCACGACCAACAATTGGTGGCTATCGAGTTTTTGAACCTTATCGACGTTATCGGCAATGTAAAAACGTTGCTCTGCTTGAGTCACTAAAGATTTTTGTATCACTTCGCCAGCATCGGTAATCAACACAGCAATGCGACTTCGAGGGTCGTAAGTCGAGTAAGCCACGGGCTGAGCAACAGTCACCGGTACGCTAGGTTGCCACTTGACTTCCGCATTCTCAAATAAGGGGAAGATCACCAAGGCAAAATAGATAAAGATGCCTATGAGACTAGCAAGCACACTCACTCCACCAAACGACACTATCCATCTCACCAAACGATCTTTCACAAGTCGTTTGTAGTCTTTTGTCTGTAGTGAAAAATTGGCGGTTGCCATAACTTACTTAGCTTCTCTGTATGATTGTGGTGGAATATTATGGGAGCATACTTGAGTATAAACAGATATGCTTGCTGACGTTATCTATCAGCTTGCAGGACTTGTTGCTATATAATATGTCGTTCCCATGACATTTATATTACAACACATATAACATACTGAAATTAATAAATTCTATTGCATATCCATCCTTTTGAAATAAAAACGTCACAAACGTTCACTATCTTTGCCGATCAAGCTATTGTCATACTTATGGTCAAAGCTCGTCAGGCAGAATTATTAAATTGTTAGGTGGTTGAGGTTTATGAGTACGGAAAAGCTTTATGTAGAGAAAGAGTTAAGTTGGTTATCCTTCAATGAACGTGTCTTGCAAGAAGCTGCTGATAAAACTGTCCCGCTGATTGAGCGTATACGTTTTTTAGGTATTTTTTCAAACAACCTCGATGAGTTTTACAAAGTCCGCTTTTCTGATGTTAAGCGCCGCATTTTGATCAACCAAGAACGCGGTAAGGATGATAACTCAAAACATCTTCTAAGCAAGATGCAAAGTAAAGCGCATAAACTGAATTTGCGATTCGATGAACTCTATAATGAATTGATTCTGGAAATGGCGCGTCGTCGTATTTTTCTGGTCAACGAATCTCAACTGACTGACACTCAAAAAAAGTGGGTTAAGAAGTATTTTAAACAGCATGTGCTTCCGCATATCACTCCCTTTATGTTGCATGACGATATCGACGTATTGCAATTTCTCAAAGACGAATACGCCTATATCGTTGCTGACCTAAAGAAAGAAACAGAATCCAACTACGCGCTGCTAGAAATTCCAACCGACCATCTACCTCGCTTTGTTATGCTGCCAGAACAAAAAGGCAAGCGCCGTAAAACCATTATCTTACTCGACAACATCATCCGTTATTGCCTCGACGATATATTCCGCGGTTTCTTCGACTACGATGAGCTTACCGGTTATGCGATGAAGATGACTCGTGACGCTGAATATGACTTGAGCCATGAGGTCGAACACAGCCTACTTGAACAGATGTCAGAAGGTGTAAGCCAACGCTTAACCGCCATGCCGGTGCGATTTGTCTACGAGCGAGATATGCCAGAGGAAATGCTCACTACTTTATGTAAAAAGCTCGGTATCTCAAACTATGACAGCTTAATTCCTGGTGGACGCTATCAAAACTTTAAGGACTTTATTGGCTTTCCCAATGTGGGTCGTGAGTATCTTGAAAATAAACCGATGCCACCGATCCGCTGCGCCGATTTTGATGGCTACGATAACCTGTTTAATGCGATTCGAGCGAAAGATATCCTACTTTACTACCCTTATCACACCTTCGATCATATTACCGAATGGGTTCGCCAAGCCTCCTTTGATCCCAAAGTGATCAGCATTAAGATCAATATCTATCGTGTGGCTAAAGATTCTCGTCTGATGAACTCGCTTATCGATGCGGTGCATATTGGCAAACAGGTCACTGTGGTTGTAGAACTGCAAGCGCGTTTTGACGAACAAGCCAATATTGAATGGTCTAGAGTATTAACAGAAAACGGCGTTCACGTTGTCTTTGGTGCTCCCGGTCTTAAAATCCACTCAAAGCTATTGTTAATTAGCCGCAGAGAGGCAGGGCAAGTTCGCTATTATGCGCACGTTGGTACCGGCAACTTCCATGAGAAAACGGCGCGTATCTATTCCGACTTCTCGTTACTGACTGCCGATCAAGATATTACTAATGAAGTGCGCTCGGTGTTTGAATATATCCAGAACCCATACCGCCCAGTGAAATTTAATCACTTGATCGTGTCACCTCGTAATTCGAGAAAACAGATCTATCGCCTTATCGATACAGAGATTGCCAACGCAAAAGCCGGTAAAAAAGCCCAGTTAACACTCAAGGTGAATAACTTGGTTGATAAAGGGCTGGTCAACAAACTGTACGGCGCCAGTAACGCCGGTGTGCAGATCAGAATGATCATACGAGGTATGTGTTCGCTGGTACCTGGGGTTCAAGGTGTTAGCGACAACATCAAAATTATCAGTATTGTTGATCGCTTTTTAGAGCATCCTCGCGTTATTATTACTCACAATGATGGCGACCCGCAGGTGTATATCTCTTCCGCTGACTGGATGACCAGAAACATTGACCATCGAATTGAAGTGACTGCACCTGTTAGGGATGAACGATTAAAGCAACGTATTATCGATATTATCGAGATTCAATTTACCGATACCGTGAAGGCTCGTTGGATTGATAAAGAGATGAGTAACCAGTATGTTCCTCGTGGTAATCGCAAGAAAGTTCGCTCACAAGTTGCTATTTACGACTATCTTAAACAGGTAGAGAAGCAAACCAGAGAACAGTTAGTAAACGATGAGTCCAACCCCAACCCAAGAGACTGAAATTAAACATGTCGCCGCCATTGATTTAGGCTCCAATAGCTTTCATATGGTGGTCGCCAAAGTTGTTGGTCAAGACTTACAACTTGTCAGCCGCCATAAAAAAAGAGTCCGTCTTGCCTCCGGCTTAGATGCTCACAACAACCTAACCAATACGGCAATAGAGCGAGGTCTAGAATGCCTCGCCATGTTTGCTGAGCGTATTCAAGGCTATGAGCCAGAAAACGTGCGTATTGCTGCCACCCACACCTTGCGTATTGCTAACAATGCACACATTTTCTTGCAGCGTGCCAGAGAAGTGCTGCCATTTCCTATTGAAGTCATTCCCGGAGAAGAAGAAGCTCGCTTGATCTATGCTGGCGTTGCCCACACTCAGACCGAGTCCAACTCTAAATTGGTGATCGATATTGGTGGTGGTAGTACCGAATTGATCATTGGACAAGAGTTTGAACCCATTCTGCTTAACAGCACTCAAATGGGCTGTGTGAGTTATACTGAACGATTCTTTGCTAACGGCAAACTCTCATCAAAAAACTTCTCCAAAGCCATTCTATCGGCTAGACAGCGCCTAGAAGCCCTTGCGCCACGATATAAAAAGAAAGGCTGGGAAGTGGCGTTAGGCTCTTCTGGCACCATCAAAGCAATTCGTGAAGTCCTGATTGGTATCGGGTATGAAGATGGCATTATCACCAGCAAACGTCTCGCTAAGTTAATCGAAAAACTGTGCGAATTCGACTCAATTGATGTGATTTCTCTGACCGGTTTGACTCCGGAAAGAAAGCCGGTGTTTGCCGCGGGTGTCGCTATTTTATCTGCTATTTTTGAGAGTTTAAAAATCAACGAGCTGTTCTTCTCAAAAGGGGCGCTACGTGAAGGCTTACTCTATGAAATGGAAGAACGCTTTGAGCGCACTGATATCCGCATGCGGACGACAGAAAACCTCGCTAATAAGCACTTTGTAGACTTAGAGCATGCCGCAAAAGTGCGTGGGCAAGCCCATGAGTTTCTAAACCAAGTCTATGAAAAGTTGGGATTAAAAAAGAAAAGCGAGCTATTTAGCTTGCTCGAATGGAGCGCATTGCTGCATGAGGTTGGGCTAAGTATTAGCTATCAGGCCTTTCATCGCCACTCAAGTTATATTCTCAACCATACCAATATGCCGGGCTTTAATAGTGAACAGCAACTCGTGCTTGCGACGCTGGCACGATTTCAGAGAAAGTCCCTCAAATTGCAGGAGCTACCAGAGTTCACCCTATTCAAAGCCAAACATATTGTCAGTCTTATTCGCATCTTGAGGCTATCCATCATCGTAAACAGTCAACGTAGTGATGAGCCACTGCCACCGATAGATCTTTCTATTGATGGTGACAACTGGACTCTATCGAGTAGTGAAGATGACTGGTTGCAACAGCACAAGCTACTGTATACCGATCTTATGACAGAACTCACCTATTGGGACAACGCAGGCTGGCAGTTAACCTTAGTCGGTATCGACAAGCTAAACTCGCCCACTGAATAACCCGCATCAATAAAGAAAGACCTTAGCGATGGCTAAGGTCTTTTAGGTTTTACTCTAGGCTGAGTCCCACCTTGGCTAACTCTTGTTGAGCAAATTCCCTAGTGAGTGGCACAAAGCCATCTTGCCCTACGATACTCTGCCCTTCACGGGAATAGATAAAGCGAATATAAGCCTCTTCCAGCGGTTCGAGCGACTCATGGGGATGCTTATCCACATAAACATACAGATAGCGCGCCAGCGGGTACTCACCAGAGATAACATTTTGCTGTGTAGGATAAATGTATTGTGTGCCTTTATTGGCAATCGGAACCAATCTTGCTCCGGAAACTCGATAGCTTATCCCTGAATAACCAATAGTATTGATCGATGAGGCCACCGACTGAACCACGGATGCAGAACCAGGCTGCTCGTTGACATCTTGTCTAAAGTCACCGTCACACAAAGCGACATTTTTAAAATAACCATAAGTGCCCGAGACCGAGTTACGTCCGTACAACTGTATCGCTCTATTCTTCCATTCGCTGTTGATTCCCAACTCAGACCATTTCTTTACATACTCGTTGGAACCACAGCGCAAGGTAATCGAAAAGATACTATCGAGCTCTCTAAAGTTGAGGCCTTGTATCGGGTTGTCTTCGTGTACAAAAATGCCAATCGCATCAATCGCCACTCGCAATGCTGTCGGAGGGTAGCCATGTTCGCGTTCGAATGCGGCGACTTCTTTAAGGCGCATACTTCGGCTCATCGGACCAAATTGAGCAGTGCCTTCTGTCAATGCTGGTGGAGCCGTCGAGGAACCCGACGCCTGTATCTGCACATTGACGCTTGGGTAGAGGGTATTAAATTCCTCCAACCATAAGGTGCTCATACTTGCCAACGTATCTGAACCCACAGAGGAAAGGTTGCCAGATATCCCTGATAATTTCTGGTAACGAGGCAATTCATTGGCAGCGTAACAAGGTACAGCACTTAGCAAGGATAAAAGGGCAACCCGTGTGACAAAGGTGGAAAAATGCATCAGTTAACCAACAACCTAGCCGGTAGGGTAAAACTAAACGCACTGCCTTTACCGACTTCCGAAGCGATTTCAAGATGGGAATCATGGTGCGACAAAGCGTGTTTTACAATGGCGAGCCCTAACCCACTGCCACCAGTGTCACGAGATCTAGCTTTATCGACTCGATAAAAGCGTTCCGTTAATCGATGGAGATGCTGAGCCTCAATACCATCACCGGTGTCAACAACCTCTAAGCGAACCCCTTGAGCAACTTGGTACCATTTCACCTTGATATTTGCTCCCGCTGGCGTGTACTTAACCGCATTGTAAACAAGATTAGATATCGCACTACGCAACTGGTCTTCATCACCAAATACACGCAGGTTGGTATCAATATCAAATTGAATATGATGCTCATTGTCACCACTTAGGCTCACCGCTTCTTTTTCTAATACCTCAAGCATGGCCGGAACATTGACGACTTCATCGAGTTCATGCATCGGCGCTGCCTCGATTTTTGATAAAGTCAGCAGTTGATTCACCAGCGCATTCATTCGATTTAACTGCTCGGTCATTACCCCATGAGCCTTGGTCCACATCGGACCGACGACCATATCTGGGTCTTCGGTCATTTCCAAATACCCTTGCAACACCGTCATCGGTGTACGCAGTTCATGGGAAACATTTGCAAAGAAATTACGACGCATTCCCTCCAACTGCTTAACTTGGCTCACATCACGCACCACCATCAAATGCTCACCTTCCGTATAAGGCACGATACGCAATTCAAGCATACGCTCCACATTGAGAGGCGAGCGCATTTCTAACGGTTCTGAAAAATCATTTTTGTTTAAGTATTTGATAAAATCCGGGGTTCGAATCAGGTTGGAAATCGGCTGACCACTATCGTCTGGCCAACGAAAGCCTAACAGGTACTGAGCCAGTTTGTTACACCATACAATGTTCCCTTCGCCTCTAAACACCACGACAGCATCAGGCAAGGATTCTGCACCGTTTTTAAATCGGCGGATAAGGTTGGTCAGCTCTTTACGCTTGCGACGTTGACGTTGCTGTAAACGGTAAATTCCGTTGAAGAGAGACTCCCAGTTTCCGCTACCTGATGGTGGGGTAAGACGTTTCTCATCCCATAACCAAGCCGACAATTTGAGCTGATTATGTAGGTGCCATATCAACTGCAAAACCGTGGCAGCGAGAAGCAACCACGGCATGTATCCAAATATCCACCCAACAATAATCCAAGGGGTGTAAAAAAAAGCCAGCTCCCAGGCCAGCTTTTTCCAGGTTAATCTTTCAACCATCTATGACTCCAGTTCGATGCTAGCCTTTAGTCGAGAATCGATAGCCAGCGCCTCGAACGGTCTGAATAAGTTTATCGTGTCCTGCTGATTCTAACGCCTTACGCAAGCGACGAATATGTACGTCAACCGTTCTATCTTCGACGTAAACATTGGTACCCCAGACATTATTTAATAGCTGCTCACGGCTATAGACTCGCTCTTGGTGAGTCATAAAGAAGTGCAGCATTTTGAATTCGGTTGGTCCCATGTCTAACGGCTGGTCATTCGCCGTGACACGGTGTGAGACAGGGTCAAGTTTAAGACCTTGCACATCAATAACATCTTCGAGCGCAGTCGGAGTCACTCGACGAATCACGGCTTTAAGACGGGCAACAAGTTCTTTAGGTGAAAATGGCTTGGTGATGTAATCATCCGCACCCACTTCCAAACCGCGTACTTTATCTTCTTCTTCACCACGAGCGGTGAGCATCACAACGGGAATATTGCGAGTCAGTTCTTCTCGCTTCATGTGCTTGATAAAATTGATTCCCGACCCCCCAGGAAGCATCCAATCAAGAAGGACAAGATCGGGATAGGGTTCCGCCAACTTATTGACTGCGGTATCGTAATCTTCAGCTTCAACGGCTTGGTAGCCTTTCTGCTCTAACACAAAACACAGCATCTCACGAATTGGCGCTTCATCCTCTACTACTAGGATCCTTCTAGACATATCTGAATAACCTTATGGAATATGGAATCTAATCAACTTGATACATTATCAGTAATTAGTATGACACTTTTGTGACCAGTGAAAACAATTTTTAATATAACCTTCTCACAAAATCTATTGTCATTATGCAGATTTAGGCTAAGACAATTCGACAAAAATTGCCTATGATGTGCAGCAATCTCGTCAAATGGTGAAAATTAATTATGTGGTTTAAAAACTGTCTGGTTTATCGTTTTAACAAGGAACTTGAGTTTAACGCCGATAAACTTGAGCAGCAGCTAGAAGAGTTTCGCTTTACCCCGTGCGGCAGCCAAGATAAGCAAAAGTTTGGCTGGGTACACGCGCTAGGAAAGCACGGCGATATGATGACTCATGTCTCTGACAATCGTATTTTGTTGTGTGCAAAGAAAGAAGAAAAAATGTTGCCAGCCTCGGTGATCAAAGAGTCGCTAAACGATAAAGTCGACGCACTAGAGCAGCAAGAAGGCCGCCCTCTTAAAAAGAAAGAAAAAGACGACCTCAAAGACGACATTATTATCGATCTATTGCCACGCGCCTTTAGCCGCAGCAACCTAACTTTCATGCTTATTATGCCAAAAGAAGGGTTTGTGATTGTTGATGCCGCTAGCTATAAGAAAGCAGAAGATGTGATTGCTCTGCTGCGCAAGACCATGGGTAGCTTGCCTGTAATTCCCGCTATCCCTGAACAGCCAATCGAAAACACATTGACAGAGTGGGTAAAAACCAACCAAGCCCCAACAGGGTTCCAACTCCTTGACGAAGCCGAGCTTAAGTCAATTTTGGAAGAAGGTGGCATCATTCGCTGTAAGAAACAGGAGTTAGCGAGCGAAGAGATTATCGCGCATATCGACGCTAACAAGCTTGTAACTAAATTAGCCTTAAACTGGCAAGAGCGAATTGAATTTGTTCTCGCTGAAGATGGCAGTATTAAACGCCTCAAATTCAGTGACGATCTCAAAGATCAAAATGACGACATCCCACGTGAAGATGCCGCCGCAAGACTGGATGCAGACTTCTCACTATTGTGTGGTGAGCTGAGCGCTTTATTACCTGACCTATATCAGGCACTTGGCGGACTACCACAGCAATAAACCTAAGGCTCGAGACTCTCGAGCCTTATTTCTATTCAATCATTAGCTTGGAATAGTCTCTATATTAGCGTAAAATTTGCGCCCCTTAGTGCCATTAGGTGGCGCTTTACTGACTTGAAATCAGATATAGAGAAGAAGCAATGTTTACTCCAGAACTCCTGTCTCCCGCGGGCAGCCTAAAAAATATGCGCTATGCGTTTGCTTACGGTGCCGATGCGGTTTACGCCGGTCAACCTCGTTATAGCCTCCGTGTACGTAACAACGAATTCAATCATGAGAATCTACAGATCGGTATCGATGAAGCTCATGCGTTAGGCAAGAAGTTATATGTGGTTTGTAATATCCAACCGCACAACTCAAAACTAAAAACCTTTATCCGTGACCTAAAGCCTGTCGTAGAAATGGGTCCAGACGCACTTATTATGTCTGATCCGGGGCTTATTATGATGGTACGTGAAGCATTCCCAGAGATGCCTATCCACCTGTCAGTGCAAGCAAACGCGGTTAACTGGGCGACGGTTAAGTTCTGGGCGGCGAATGGCGTTGAGCGTGTGATCGTCTCTCGCGAGCTTTCTCTAGAGGAAATTCAAGAGATCCGTGAACACTGTCCAGAGACAGAGTTGGAAGTATTTGTACACGGCGCGCTATGTATGGCCTACTCAGGTCGTTGCCTGCTATCTGGTTACATCAACAAGCGCGACCCTAACCAAGGTACCTGTACTAACGCATGTCGTTGGGAGTACAAAGTCGAGCAAGCAACAGAAAACGATGCTGGGCAAATTGTTGAACAGTTCACGCCTGAAGCGCAAGCGATTGAAGTGCAAGACGAGCGTCCCGACAACACCCTGGGTCTAGGCAAGCCAAGTGATGAAGTCGTACTGCTTTCAGAAAGCCACCGCCCTGACGAAAAGATGGCGGCGTTTGAAGATGAGCATGGTACTTACATCATGAACTCTAAAGACCTTCGTGCAGTACAGCACGTTGAGCGTTTAACTAAGATGGGCGTCCACTCGCTTAAGATCGAAGGGCGTACTAAGTCATTCTACTATTGTGCGCGTACCGCTCAGGTCTATCGCAAAGCGATCGATGACGCTGTCGCAGGTAAACCTTTCGACGAAACGCTCATGGGAACATTAGAGAGCCTTGCTCACCGTGGTTATACAGAAGGCTTCCTACGCCGCCATACTCATGACGCGTATCAAAACTATGATTACGGCTACTCTGTATCTGATTCTCAGCAATTTGTTGGTGAGTTCACGGGGAAACGTCGTGGTGATCTTGCGGAAGTAGAAGTGAAGAACAAATTCATCGTGGGTGATAGCCTAGAGCTAATGACACCTAAGGGCAATGTTGTCTTTACACTTGAAGTCATGGAAAACCGTAAGTCAGAATCGATCGATGACGCAAAAGGCAATGGTCACTTTGTGTTTATTCCTGTCCCTCAAGATATGGACCTTGAGTATGCGCTATTAATGCGTAATCTAAACTCAGGTCAAGATACTCGTAATCCGACAGGCAAATAAGCATGGCCTTGCTGATTACCAATAAGTGCATAAACTGTGATATGTGTGATCCGGAATGTCCAAACGGCGCGATCACCATGGGGGATGAAATCTATCAGATCGACCCTGATCTATGCACTGAATGTAAGGGGCATTATGACGCACCTACGTGCCAGTCAGTATGTCCTATTACAAACTGTATTGTTACCGACCCTAAACATGTTGAAACTGAAGAAGAATTGCTAGAGAAGTTTGTTATCATTCAAGGTTTAACGTAACGAACAGCACCAAAGATAAGAAAGCCCGCTTTTTCAGCGGGCTTTTGTTTATCCTGATTTTTCAATTGGAAATACATTGCAGTACAACTCCTTCTCGTACTGAATTTCCAATTTTTTTCTCCAGTTTTCGGCAGAGTTGACCGGAATTAAATAGAACTTTTCACGGCTCGTATCAGTCACAAAAGCGATGCCATGCTGCATCAACTCATAATGAATGTCATTAATAAAACCTAGGGTAAAGCTCTGACGCCCCGATAATTGGTTTATATCCTGACGAGTCAAAATCACACCAGACTTTTCTAAAGCAAACCGCTCTCTGAGCCATCGGGCAAACTGCCTTGCTGATATCATTGTCATAACAGTATTCCTTACCCACCAAATTAAAGACCATTTCACACTAAGCGTGAGATCAGTTCTAACGCAAAATACCTCAGAAAACACACAACTAATTCACTGAATTACTGATAAACATAGTCAAAAATGTGATGTTTCTCCAGTCGCATTGTTAAGAGATCGCAAATTACCTGATTTGAACAACCGCTTTAATAATAAGAGTTAGAACGTGTTGAGAAAAACGCAATTAATTGTGAGTAATCAATTGGTCTAAATATCGAACTTAATACAAAATGGATGAATGGAAGGAGTAAGTAGTGGCGGAATCCGCTGCTTCTTTTCTTAAGATAAAGAAAAAGGCTCCAGCATTTCTGCTGGAGCCTTGAATAGATGGCAGGGGTGGAGAGATTCGAACTCCCAACACGCGGATTTGGAATCCGCTGCTCTGCCAATTGGAGCTACACCCCTGTCGTTATTTTAATGACTTAACTTTGTCAGAAATAAGTGGCGGAGTGGACGGGACTCGAACCCGCGACCCCCGGCGTGACAGGCCGGTATTCTAACCAACTGAACTACCACTCCGCAGTGGTACTATCTAAAGTCTGACCAAAAAAGGGCTTTAAATAGACAATGTTCAAAGCCTGGCGATGACCTACTCTCACATGGGGAAGCCCCACACTACCATCGGCGCTGTTTCGTTTCACTTCTGAGTTCGGAATGGAGTCAGGTGGGTCCAAAACGCTATGGTCGCCAAGCAAAATTCTTGCTTACTTTCAGCTTTAAAAAGCTAAAGGTAAAAATCTGGAAAGCTGTTCAAATTCTCACACATTCAATCTGTTCTTGCTTTGAGTCCATCAAAACCCTTTGGGTGTTGTATGGTTAAGCCTCACGGGCAATTAGTACAGGTTAGCTCAACGCCTCACAACGCTTACACACCCTGCCTATCAACGTTCTAGTCTCGAACAACCCTTTAGGACACTTAAAGTGCCAGGGAAGACTCATCTCAGGGCTCGCTTCCCGCTTAGATGCTTTCAGCGGTTATCGATTCCGAACTTAGCTACCGGGCAATGCCATTGGCATGACAACCCGAACACCAGAGGTTCGTCCACTCCGGTCCTCTCGTACTAGGAGCAGCCCCCTTCAATCTTCCAACGCCCACGGCAGATAGGGACCGAACTGTCTCACGACGTTCTAAACCCAGCTCGCGTACCACTTTAAATGGCGAACAGCCATACCCTTGGGACCGACTTCAGCCCCAGGATGTGATGAGCCGACATCGAGGTGCCAAACACCGCCGTCGATATGAACTCTTGGGCGGTATCAGCCTGTTATCCCCGGAGTACCTTTTATCCGTTGAGCGATGGCCCTTCCATTCAGAACCACCGGATCACTATGACCTGCTTTCGCACCTGCTCGAATTGTCATTCTCGCAGTCAAGCGGGCTTATGCCATTGCACTAACCTCACGATGTCCAACCGTGATTAGCCCACCTTCGTGCTCCTCCGTTACTCTTTGGGAGGAGACCGCCCCAGTCAAACTACCCACCAGGCACTGTCCTCAACCCCGATAAGGGGTCTAAGTTAGAACATCAACACTACAAGGGTGGTATTTCAAGGACGGCTCCAACGATACTAGCGTACCGTCTTCAAAGCCTCCCACCTATCCTACACATGTAGGGTCAATGTTCAGTGCCAAGCTGTAGTAAAGGTTCACGGGGTCTTTCCGTCTAGCCGCGGGTACACTGCATCTTCACAGCGATTTCAATTTCACTGAGTCTCGGGTGGAGACAGCGTGGCCATCATTACGCCATTCGTGCAGGTCGGAACTTACCCGACAAGGAATTTCGCTACCTTAGGACCGTTATAGTTACGGCCGCCGTTTACCGGGGCTTCGATCAAGAGCTTCGACCTAAGTCTAACCCCATCAATTAACCTTCCGGCACCGGGCAGGCGTCACACCGTATACGTCATCTTACGATTTTGCACAGTGCTGTGTTTTTAATAAACAGTTGCAGCCACCTGGTATCTGCGACTCTCGGCCGCTCCATCCGCTAGGGACTTCACCGCTAAGAGCGTACCTTCTCCCGAAGTTACGGTACCATTTTGCCTAGTTCCTTCACCCGAGTTCTCTCAAGCGCCTTGGTATTCTCTACCCGACCACCTGTGTCGGTTTGGGGTACGATTCCTTACAATCTGAAGCTTAGAGGCTTTTCCTGGAAGCATGGCATCAATGACTTCACATCCGTAGATGCTCGACGTCGTGTCTCAGCCTTAAGAAGGTCCGGATTTACCTAAACCTTCAGCCTACGCACTTGAACCTGGACAACCATCGCCAGGCCCACCTAGCCTTCTCCGTCCCCCCATCGCAATTGTAAGAAGTACGGGAATATTAACCCGTTTCCCATCGACTACGCCTTTCGGCCTCGCCTTAGGAGTCGACTCACCCTGCCCCGATTAACGTTGGACAGGAACCCTTGGTCTTCCGGCGAGGAGGTTTTTCACCCCCTTTATCGTTACTCATGTCAGCATTCGCACTTCTGATACCTCCAGCAAACCTTACAGTTCACCTTCAACGGCTTACAGAACGCTCCCCTACCCAATAACTTAAAGTTATTGCCGCAGCTTCGGTGTATAGCTTAGCCCCGTTACATCTTCCGCGCAGGCCGACTCGACTAGTGAGCTATTACGCTTTCTTTAAATGATGGCTGCTTCTAAGCCAACATCCTAGCTGTCTAAGCCTTCCCACATCGTTTCCCACTTAGCTATACTTTGGGACCTTAGCTGGCGGTCTGGGTTGTTTCCCTCTCCACGACGGACGTTAGCACCCGCCGTGTGTCTCCCGGATAGTACTTACTGGTATTCGGAGTTTGCAAAGGGTTGGTAAGTCGGGATGACCCCCTAGCCTTAACAGTGCTCTACCCCCAGTAGTATTCGTCCGAGGCGCTACCTAAATAGCTTTCGGGGAGAACCAGCTATCTCCAGGTTTGATTGGCCTTTCACCCCTAGCCACAAGTCATCCGCTAATTTTTCAACATTAGTCGGTTCGGTCCTCCAGTTGATGTTACTCAACCTTCAACCTGCCCATGGCTAGATCACCTGGTTTCGGGTCTATATCCAGCAACTCGACGCCCAGTTAAGACTCGATTTCTCTACGGCTCCCCTATTCGGTTAACCTTGCTACTGAATATAAGTCGCTGACCCATTATACAAAAGGTACGCAGTCACCCCATAAAAGAGGCTCCTACTGCTTGTACGTACACGGTTTCAGGTTCTATTTCACTCCCCTCACAGGGGTTCTTTTCGCCTTTCCCTCACGGTACTGGTTCACTATCGGTCAGTCAGGAGTATTTAGCCTTGGAGGATGGTCCCCCCATATTCAGACAGGATATCACGTGTCCCGCCCTACTCGTTTTCACTGATTGCACGTTGTCGGTTACGGGGCTATCACCCTTTATTGCGAGACTTTCCAGACTCTTCACCTGACGTGCTAAAAGCTTAAGGGCTAATCCAATTTCGCTCGCCGCTACTTTCGGAATCTCGGTTGATTTCTTTTCCTCGGGGTACTTAGATGTTTCAGTTCCCCCGGTTCGCCTCATTAACCTATGTATTCAGTTAATGATACTAGCTTGTGCTAGTGGGTTTCCCCATTCAGACATCCCAGACTCACAGGTTGTTACTACCTAATCTGGGCTTATCGCAAGTTACTACGTCTTTCATCGCCTCTGACTGCCAAGGCATCCACCGTGTACGCTTAGTCACTTAACCATACAACCCCAAAGAGTTTCTAAAGAAATCTTGGCGCTGTCGTTAAACAACCAAAGTCGCTATCTCATTATTTGAATGAGCGAGATAGCTTTGATTTTGCCGGACTCAAATAACTCTTTATTTCCGCTTTTTATAAAAAAGCAGAAGCAAAAAGTGAACAAACACAACCGAAGTTATGTTGTTTCCAAGAACACTTGAATGTGTGTTGGTACCTAATCATTCTTTATTGAAAAGAATCACTAGGATTTGAGAACTTTTATTTGAATAACAACGCTTATCTAAAGATAAGGGGATTGTTGTTATTCGTCAGCTTTCCAAATTGTTAAAGAGCAATGTTTCACCTTCTCTATAAAGAAGGAAACCATTTCTAAAGACACTATCACTAATGCGCTTAAAGATGGTGGAGCTATGCGGGATCGAACCGCAGACCTCCTGCGTGCAAGGCAGGCGCTCTCCCAGCTGAGCTATAGCCCCATCAGGTGTTGATACTGTATGCCAAAATCCGTTAGGAGTATTGGTGGGTCTGAGTGGACTTGAACCACCGACCTCTCGCTTATCAGGCGAACGCTCTAACCACCTGAGCTACAGACCCAGTATCGTCTTTAATCTATAAACCATCAATCTGTGTGAACACTCATCGCAATAATCTTATCGTTAAGGAGGTGATCCAGCGCCAGGTTCCCCTAGCGCTACCTTGTTACGACTTCACCCCAGTCATGAACCACAAAGTGGTGAGCGTCCTCCCGAAGGTTAAACTACCCACTTCTTTTGCAGCCCACTCCCATGGTGTGACGGGCGGTGTGTACAAGGCCCGGGAACGTATTCACCGTAGCATTCTGATCTACGATTACTAGCGATTCCGACTTCATGGAGTCGAGTTGCAGACTCCAATCCGGACTACGACGCACTTTTTGGGATTCGCTCACCATCGCTGGTTGGCCGCCCTCTGTATGCGCCATTGTAGCACGTGTGTAGCCCTACTCGTAAGGGCCATGATGACTTGACGTCGTCCCCACCTTCCTCCGGTTTATCACCGGCAGTCTCCCTGGAGTTCCCGACATTACTCGCTGGCAAACAAGGATAAGGGTTGCGCTCGTTGCGGGACTTAACCCAACATTTCACAACACGAGCTGACGACAGCCATGCAGCACCTGTCTCAGAGCTCCCGAAGGCACACCAGAATCTCTTCCGGCTTCTCTGGATGTCAAGAGTAGGTAAGGTTCTTCGCGTTGCATCGAATTAAACCACATGCTCCACCGCTTGTGCGGGCCCCCCGTCAATTCATTTGAGTTTTAATCTTGCGACCGTACTCCCCAGGCGGTCTACTTAACGCGTTAGCTCCGAAAGCCACTCCTCAAGGGAACAACCTCCAAGTAGACATCGTTTACGGCGTGGACTACCAGGGTATCTAATCCTGTTTGCTCCCCACGCTTTCGCATCTGAGTGTCAGTATCTGTCCAGGGGGCCGCCTTCGCCACCGGTATTCCTTCAGATCTCTACGCATTTCACCGCTACACCTGAAATTCTACCCCCCTCTACAGTACTCTAGTCCGCCAGTTTCAAATGCAGTTCCGAGGTTGAGCCCCGGGCTTTCACATCTGACTTAACGAACCACCTGCATGCGCTTTACGCCCAGTAATTCCGATTAACGCTCGCACCCTCCGTATTACCGCGGCTGCTGGCACGGAGTTAGCCGGTGCTTCTTCTGTCGCTAACGTCAAAGATATACACTATTAACGCATACCCCTTCCTCACGACTGAAAGTGCTTTACAACCCGAAGGCCTTCTTCACACACGCGGCATGGCTGCATCAGGCTTGCGCCCATTGTGCAATATTCCCCACTGCTGCCTCCCGTAGGAGTCTGGACCGTGTCTCAGTTCCAGTGTGGCTGATCATCCTCTCAGACCAGCTAGGGATCGTCGCCTTGGTGAGCCATTACCTCACCAACTAGCTAATCCCACCTGGGCTAATCTTGACGCGAGAGGTCCGAAGATCCCCCTCTTTGGCCCGAAGGCATTATGCGGTATTAGCCATCGTTTTCCAATGGTTATCCCCCACATCAAGGCATATTCCCAGGCATTACTCACCCGTCCGCCGCTCGACGCCGCTATCGTTCCCCGAAGGGTCAGATAACTCGTTTCCGCTCGACTTGCATGTGTTAGGCCTGCGCCAGCGTTCAATCTGAGCCATGATCAAACTCTTCAATTTAAGATTTTGATTCCCTATAAATAGGGGAGACTCAACGAATACTGACTTCAAAACTGTCCTTACTCGAAAGTAAGAAGTAATTTTAAAGCTATTACCATTCCAACAGAATGATAATGAATTGACTGTGCCAAGTCTTTCGACTTGCTTGGTCACTCAGTTCATTGAAATCTAAGTGGATACCGAAGTATCTCTTTTTGATTATCATCAACGAGTGCCCACACAGATTGATAGGTTTATATTGTTAAAGAGCTGGCTTTCAGTGCCTTAACACTTAAGCAGGACGCGTATAATACGCTCTCCACTTTGAAAGTCAACATAAAATTCTAATTATTTTTAGAACCTTATGGTGACTTGCTTAGAAACTAAGCAGAGTCGAGATTTAAAGCCTGGCGATGACCTACTCTCACATGGGGAAGCCCCACACTACCATCGGCGCTGTTTCGTTTCACTTCTGAGGGAATGGATCAGGTGGGTCCAAAACGCTATGGTCGCCAAGCAAAATTCTTGCTTACTTTCAGCTTTAAAAAGCTAAAGGTAAAAATCTGGAAAGCTTTAAGTTCTCACACATTCAATCTGTTCTTGCTTTGAGTCCATCAAAACCCTTTGGGTGTTGTATGGTTAAGCCTCACGGGCAATTAGTACAGGTTAGCTCAACGCCTCACAACGCTTACACACCCTGCCTATCAACGTTCTAGTCTCGAACAACCCTTTAGGACACTTAAAGTGCCAGGGAAGACTCATCTCAGGGCTCGCTTCCCGCTTAGATGCTTTCAGCGGTTATCGATTCCGAACTTAGCTACCGGGCAATGCCATTGGCATGACAACCGAACACCAGAGGTTCGTCCACTCCGGTCCTCTCGTACTAGGAGCAGCCCCCTTCAATCTTCCAACGCCCACGGCAGATAGGGACCGAACTGTCTCACGACGTTCTAAACCCAGCTCGCGTACCACTTTAAATGGCGAACAGCCATACCCTTGGGACCGACTTCAGCCCCAGGATGTGATGAGCCGACATCGAGGTGCCAAACACCGCCGTCGATATGAACTCTTGGGCGGTATCAGCCTGTTATCCCCGGAGTACCTTTTATCCGTTGAGCGATGGCCCTTCCATTCAGAACCACCGGATCACTATGACCTGCTTTCGCACCTGCTCGAATTGTCATTCTCGCAGTCAAGCGGGCTTATGCCATTGCACTAACCTCACGATGTCCAACCGTGATTAGCCCACCTTCGTGCTCCTCCGTTACTCTTTGGGAGGAGACCGCCCCAGTCAAACTACCCACCAGGCACTGTCCTCAACCCCGATAAGGGGTCTAAGTTAGAACATCAACACTACAAGGGTGGTATTTCAAGGACGGCTCCAACGATACTAGCGTACCGTCTTCAAAGCCTCCCACCTATCCTACACATGTAGGGTCAATGTTCAGTGCCAAGCTGTAGTAAAGGTTCACGGGTCTTTCCGTCTAGCCGCGGGTACACTGCATCTTCACAGCGATTTCAATTTCACTGAGTCTCGGGTGGAGACAGCGTGGCCATCATTACGCCATTCGTGCAGGTCGGAACTTACCCGACAAGGAATTTCGCTACCTTAGGACCGTTATAGTTACGGCCGCCGTTTACCGGGGCTTCGATCAAGAGCTTCGACCTAAGTCTAACCCCATCAATTAACCTTCCGGCACCGGGCAGGCGTCACACCGTATACGTCATCTTACGATTTTGCACAGTGCTGTGTTTTTAATAAACAGTTGCAGCCACCTGGTATCTGCGACTCTCGGCCGCTCCATCCGCTAGGGACTTCACCGCTAAGAGCGTACCTTCTCCCGAAGTTACGGTACCATTTTGCCTAGTTCCTTCACCCGAGTTCTCTCAAGCGCCTTGGTATTCTCTACCCGACCACCTGTGTCGGTTTGGGGTACGATTCCTTACAATCTGAAGCTTAGAGGCTTTTCCTGGAAGCATGGCATCAATGACTTCACATCCGTAGATGCTCGACGTCGTGTCTCAGCCTTAAGAAGGTCCGGATTTACCTAAACCTTCAGCCTACGCACTTGAACCTGGACAACCATCGCCAGGCCCACCTAGCCTTCTCCGTCCCCCCATCGCAATTGTAAGAAGTACGGGAATATTAACCCGTTTCCCATCGACTACGCCTTTCGGCCTCGCCTTAGGAGTCGACTCACCCTGCCCCGATTAACGTTGGACAGGAACCCTTGGTCTTCCGGCGAGGAGGTTTTTCACCCCCTTTATCGTTACTCATGTCAGCATTCGCACTTCTGATACCTCCAGCAAACCTTACAGTTCACCTTCAACGGCTTACAGAACGCTCCCCTACCCAATAACTTAAAAGTTATTGCCGCAGCTTCGGTGTATAGCTTAGCCCCGTTACATCTTCCGCGCAGGCCGACTCGACTAGTGAGCTATTACGCTTTCTTTAAATGATGGCTGCTTCTAAGCCAACATCCTAGCTGTCTAAGCCTTCCCACATCGTTTCCCACTTAGCTATACTTTGGGACCTTAGCTGGCGGTCTGGGTTGTTTCCCTCTCCACGACGGACGTTAGCACCCGCCGTGTGTCTCCCGGATAGTACTTACTGGTATTCGGAGTTTGCAAAGGGTTGGTAAGTCGGGATGACCCCCTAGCCTTAACAGTGCTCTACCCCCAGTAGTATTCGTCCGAGGCGCTACCTAAATAGCTTTCGGGGAGAACCAGCTATCTCCAGGTTTGATTGGCCTTTCACCCCTAGCCACAAGTCATCCGCTAATTTTTCAACATTAGTCGGTTCGGTCCTCCAGTTGATGTTACTCAACCTTCAACCTGCCCATGGCTAGATCACCTGGTTTGGTCTATATCCAGCAACTCGACGCCCAGTTAAGACTCGATTTCTCTACGGCTCCCCTATTCGGTTAACCTTGCTACTGAATATAAGTCGCTGACCCATTATACAAAGGTACGCAGTCACCCCATAAAAGAGGCTCCTACTGCTTGTACGTACACGGTTTCAGGTTCTATTTCACTCCCCTCAGGGGTTCTTTTCGCCTTTCCCTCACGGTACTCTGTTCACTATCGGTCAGTCAGGAGTATTTAGCCTTGGAGGATGGTCCCCCCATATTCAGACAGGATATCACGTGTCCCGCCCTACTCGTTTTCACTGATTGCACGTTGTCGGTTACGGGCTATCACCCTTTATTGCGAGACTTTCCAGACTCTTCACCTGACGTGCTAAAAGCTTAAGGGCTAATCCAATTTCGCTCGCCGCTACTTTCGGAATCTCGGTTGATTTCTTTTCCTCGGGGTACTTAGATGTTTCAGTTCCCCCGGTTCGCCTCATTAACCTATGTATTCAGTTAATGATACTAGCTTATGCTAGTGGGTTTCCCCATTCAGACATCCCAGACTCACAGGTTGTTACTACCTAATCTGGGCTTATCGCAAGTTACTACGTCTTTCATCGCCTCTGACTGCCAAGGCATCCACCGTGTACGCTTAGTCACTTAACCATACAACCCCAAAGAGTTTCTAAAGAAATCTTGGCGCTGTCGTTAAACAACCAAAGTCGCTATCTCATTATTTGAATGAGCGAGATAGCTTTGATTTTGCCGGACTCAAATAACTCTTTATTTCCGCTTTTTATAAAAAAGCAGAAGCAAAAAGTGAACAAACACAACCGAAGTTATGTTGTTTCCAAGAACACTTGAATGTGTGTTGGTACCTAATCATTCTTTATTGAAAAGAATCACTAGGATTTGAGAACTTTTATTTGAATAACAACGCTTATCTAAAGATAAGGGATTGTTGTTATTCGTCAGCTTTCCAAATTGTTAAAGAGCAATGTTTCACCTTCTCTATAAAGAAGGAAACCATTTCTAAAGACACTATCACTAATGCGCTTAAAGATGGTGGAGCTATGCGGGATCGAACCGCAGACCTCCTGCGTGCAAGGCAGGCGCTCTCCCAGCTGAGCTATAGCCCCATCAGGTGTTTGATACTGTATGCCAAAATCCGTTAGGAGTATTGGTGGGTCTGAGTGGACTTGAACCACCGACCTCTCGCTTATCAGGCGAACGCTCTAACCACCTGAGCTACAGACCCAGTATCGTCTTTAATCTATAAACCATCAATCTGTGTGAACACTCATCGCAATAATCTTATCGTTAAGGAGGTGATCCAGCGCCAGGTTCCCCTAGCGCTACCTTGTTACGACTTACCCCCAGTCATGAACCACAAAGTGGTGAGCGTCCTCCCGAAGGTTAAACTACCCACTTCTTTTGCAGCCCACTCCCATGGTGTGACGCGGTGTGTACAAGGCCCGGGAACGTATTCACCGTAGCATTC